>NZ_AP029225.1:0-3400574 GCF_055395455.1 Limnohabitans sp. TEGF003
TGATGCCCATGCGAATGCGTTTGGGCATGTGGATAAGCTCTTGATAAGCCTCAATTCCCTGCCATTTTTCTCTCAACTGTCCACAAAAAATAAATACAACATGTCCGAGGGACTCACCCCAGAATTTCAGATGGATGCCGGCCAGGCTTTGTGGCAGGCTTGCGTGGACGAACTGTCCCGCGAGCTGCCCGAACAGCAGTTCAACACCTGGATCAAACCCCTGACCGCACAGCTCTCGGAAGACCAGCAGCGCCTCACCCTGTTTGTGGCCAACCGCTTCAAACTCGACTGGATCCGGGCCCAATATGCCGGCCGTCTGGCTGCCTTGCTGGAGAACTTGCAAGGCCATCCGGTTCAAATAGAGTTAGCGATCACTCCGCGTGACGGCACCGTCAAACCTGTTCGTCAGTCCACGCCATCGTCGATGGAAAACGGCCCCGAGCCGATCGAGCTGCCCGAAGAACCCGCGACCAACACCTTCCGCAGCCGGCTCAACACTGCCCTGACTTTTGACAACCTGGTCGAGGGCACGGCCAACCGCATGGCGCGTGCAGCGGCCATGCACGTGTCGGGCTCGCCGGGGCATCTGTACAACCCCTTGTTCATTTACGGCGGTGTGGGTTTGGGCAAGACCCACCTGATGCACGCCATCGGCAACAAGCTGCTGGCCGACCGCCCGGAATCCAAGGTTCTCTACATCCACGCCGAACAATTTGTGTCGGATGTGGTTAAGGCTTACCAGCGCAAGACTTTTGACGAATTCAAGCAGCATTACCACTCGCTCGATCTGCTGCTGATCGACGATGTCCAGTTCTTTGCCAACAAAGACCGCACGCAAGAAGAATTCTTCAATGCCTTCGAGGCCCTGCTGGCCAAAAAGTCGCACATCGTGATGACCAGCGACACCTACCCCAAGGGCCTGGCCGACATCCATGAGCGTCTGGTGTCGCGTTTTGACTCGGGTTTGACGGTGGCCATGGAGCCGCCCGAGCTGGAGATGCGGGTGGCGATCCTGATCAACAAAGCCATCAGTGAAGGCAGCGAAATGCCCGAGGAAGTGGCGTTTTTCGTGGCCAAAAACGTGCGCTCCAACGTGCGCGAGCTCGAAGGCGCGCTGCGCAAAATCCTGGCCTATTCGCGCTTCAACCAGAAGGAAATTTCCATCCAGCTGGCCCGCGACGCCCTGCGTGACCTGCTGTCGATCCAGAACCGCCAGATCAGTGTCGAAAACATCCAGAAAACGGTGGCCGATTACTACAAGATCAAGGTCGCCGACATGTACAGCAAGAAGCGCCCGGCCAGCATTGCCCGCCCGCGCCAGATTGCCATGTACCTGGCCAAGGAAATGACCCAAAAGAGCCTGCCTGAAATTGGCGAGCTGTTTGGCGGTCGTGACCACACCACCGTGCTGCACGCCGTGCGAAAAATCAGCGCCGAGCGCCAGCAAATGACCGAGTTGAACCAGCAGCTGCACGTGCTGGAGCAAACCCTCAAGGGCTGATGACAGACCATTTTTCCCCTGTAGGAGGCCGCCCCTGCGGCCGAATGCTGGCGCCCCGGTCGTGCGGGCATTCGCGAGCGGGTGCTCGCTCCCACGAAGGCCCCAGCCGATCCCCGGCAAAAGAATGCCCAAACAGGCGTTTTGGGCAAAAAAACAGCCGAAAAACGGCGAAAATGTACCCTGTTTGCATCCACTCGCCCATTCTGGGCTGACGCCTGAAAAGAACCACCAAAGGTAGACAAATGATCGTCCTGAAGGCCACCCAAGACAAATTGCTGTCGGTCCTGCAATCCGTGTCCGGCATTGTCGAGCGCCGCCACACCCTGCCCGTGCTGGCCAACGTGCTGATCCGCAAAACCGGCCACGCCGTTCAGCTGACCACCAGCGACTTGGAAATCCAGATCCGCACCACCGCCGAGATGGACGGCGACCCAGGCGACTTCACCACCACCGTGGGCGCACGCAAACTCATCGACATCCTGCGCACCATGCCCGCTGACCAAACCGTCAGCCTCGAATCGTCGCAAGCCAAGCTGATCCTAAAGGGCGGCAAGTCCAAGTTCACCTTGCAGACCTTGCCCGCTGAAGACTTTCCGCTGGTGCAAGAAGCGGCCAGCTTCGGCCCCGTGTTCAGCGTGCCGCAAAAAACCCTCAAGCAATTGCTGGGGCAAGTCTCGTTTGCCATGGCCGTGCACGACATCCGTTACTACCTCAACGGCATTTTGTTTGTGGCCGAAGGCAACCGCCTGAGCCTTGTCGCGACCGACGGCCACCGCCTGGCCTTCACTGCCGCCACGCTTGATGTGGAAGTGCCCACCAAACAAGAAGTCATCTTGCCGCGCAAAACCGTGCTCGAGCTGCAGCGCCTGCTGTCGGACGCCGACGGCGCGATCGAGATGCAGTTCGCCAACAACCAGGCCAAGTTCAGTTTTGACGGCATGGAGTTCGTGACCAAGCTGGTCGAAGGCAAGTTCCCCGACTACAACCGCGTGATCCCCAAAGGCCACAGCAACAACCTGACCCTGGGCCGCCAAGCCCTGTTGTCTTGCTTGCAGCGCACCGCCATCCTGACCAGCGACAAGTTCAAGGGCGTGCGCCTGAATCTCGACCCCGGCAGCCTGCGCGTGGCCTCGACCAACGCCGAACAGGAAGAAGCCGTGGACGAACTCGACATCGACTACGGTGGCGACAGCATCGAGATCGGCTTCAACGTCACCTACATCATCGACGTGCTCAGCAACATGGGCCAGGACATGGTCCGCATCGATCTGGCCGACGCCAACAGCTCGGCGCTCATCACGATCCCCGAGAACGACAACTTCAAATATGTGGTGATGCCCATGCGCATTTAAGGCGAAAGCCCCCACGGCCCCTTTCTGGCCCACCTTATCGAAACCCGCGACCTCTCGCGGGTTTCGGCCATTCAAGCGACAGAGAAAATTGAACATGACCGACGAAATCAACCCCAGCGAAGACGCTTTCACCACCGCACAACCCAAGATCGACGCCAACCAGGCGGGCGCATCCGAAGGCTACGGCGAAGGCTCCATCCAGATTCTGGAAGGCCTGGAAGCGGTGCGCAAACGCCCCGGCATGTACATCGGCGACACCTCTGACGGTACGGGCCTGCACCACCTCGTGTTCGAGGTCGTCGACAACTCGATCGACGAAGCGCTGGCGGGCCATTGCGACGACATCGTCGTCACCATCCACAGCGACAACTCCATCAGCGTCACCGACAACGGCCGCGGCATCCCCACGGGCGTGAAGATGGACGACAAGCACGAGCCCAAGCGCTCTGCCGCCGAAATCGCCTTGACCGAGCTGCACGCAGGCGGCAAGTTCAACCAGAACAGTTACAAGGTCTCGGGCGGTTTGCACGGCGTGGGCGTGTCGTGCGTGAACGCTTTGAGCAAGTGGCTGCGCCTGACGGTGCGCCGCGAAGGCAAAGTGCACCAGATCGACTTTGCCAAGGGCTTTGTGCAAAACCGTTTGCTCGACACCGTCGACGGCGTCGAAGTCTCGCCCATGCGCGTCACGGGTGCCACCGACAAGCGCGGCACCGAAGTGCACTTCCTGCCCGACACCGACATCTTCACGCAGAACCACGACTTCCATTACGAGATCCTGGCCAAGCGTCTGCGCGAGTTGTCCTTCCTGAACAACGGCGTGCGCATTCGCCTCAAAGACGAGCGCAGCGGCAAGGAAGACGACTTCTCCGGTGCAGGCGGTGTGCAAGGCTTCGTGCAGTTCATCAACGCCAACAAAAAGGTGCTGCACCCTACGGCCTTCCACGCCAACGGCGAGCGCCCGGCCGACAGCTATGGCGGCATCCCCGGCACCAGCATTGGTGTGGAAGTCGCCATGCAATGGAACGACGGCTACAACGAGAGCGTGCTCTGCTTCACCAACAACATCCCGCAGCGTGACGGCGGCACCCACCTCACGGGCCTGCGTGCGGCGATGACCCGCGTCATCAGCAAGTACATCGAGAAAAACGAGATCGCCAAAAAGCAAAAGGTCGAAGTCAGCGGCGACGACATGCGCGAAGGCCTGTGCTGCGTGCTGAGCGTGAAAGTGCCCGAGCCAAAATTCAGCAGCCAGACCAAAGACAAGCTCGTGTCCAGCGAAGTGCGCGCCCCGGTGGAAGACATCGTGGCCAAGGCCCTGACCGATTATCTGGAAGAGCGCCCGAACGACGCCAAGATCATCTGCGGCAAGATTGTGGAAGCGGCCCGCGCCCGCGAAGCTGCACGCAAAGCCCGCGAAATGACGCGCCGCAAAGGCGTGCTCGACGGCATGGGCCTGCCCGGTAAACTGGCCGACTGCCAGGAAAAAGACCCGGCCCTGTGCGAAATCTACATCGTCGAGGGTGACTCCGCCGGAGGCTCGGCCAAGCAAGGCCGCGACCGCAAATTCCAGGCCATCCTGCCTCTGCGCGGCAAGATCCTGAACGTCGAAAAAGCCCGCTACGAAAAACTGCTGACCAGCAACGAAATCGTCACGCTCATCACCGCCTTGGGCACCGGCATTGGCAAGGCCAGCGCCGAATCCGGCAAGAGCGGCACCGACGACTTCAACGTCGACAAACTGCGCTACCACCGCATCATCATCATGACCGACGCCGACGTGGACGGCGCGCACATCCGCACCCTGCTGCTGACCTTCTTCTACCGCCAGATGCCCGAGCTGGTCGAGCGTGGCCACATCTACATTGCCCAGCCGCCGCTCTACAAAGTCAAAGCCGGTAAAGAAGAGCTGTACCTCAAGGACGGCCCGGCGCTGGACGGCTTCTTGCTGCGCATCGCGCTCAAAGACGCCAGCATCAGCACGGGCGGCGCTGCACCGCAAGTGCTGAGTGGCGAAACGCTGGAAGCACTGGCCCGCAAACACCAAGTGGCCGAGCACGTCATTGCACGCCTGTCCAACTTCATGGACGCCGAAGCCCTGCGGGCCATGGCTGACGGCGTGTCGCTGAACCTGGACACCATGGAGCAAGCCGCTGCATGCGCCCCCGCACTGCAAGCCAAACTGCGCGAACTCAACACCACAGGCATCCCGGCCGAAGTGAGCGCCGAGTTTGACGTGCGCACCGACAAACCCATTCTGCGCATCAGCCGTCGCCACCACGGCAACATCAAGAGCAGCATCATCACGCAAGACTTTGTGCACGGCGCGGACTACGGCGCTCTGGCCGAAGCCGCCGACACCTTCCGTGGTTTGCTCAGCGAAGGCGCCAAGGCCATTCGCGGTGAAGGTGAGCGCCAGAAAGAAGAAAAAGTCAGCGACTTCCGCCAGGCCATGCACTGGCTCATCAGCGAAGCCGAACGCACCACCAGCCGCCAGCGCTACAAAGGCCTGGGCGAGATGAACCCCGCCCAGCTGTGGGAAACCACCATGGACCCCACCGTGCGCCGCCTGCTGCGCGTGCAGATCGACGACGCCATCGAAGCCGACCGCGTGTTCACCATGCTCATGGGCGACGAGGTGGAGCCACGCCGCAATTTCATTGAGAGCAACGCGCTGCGGGCGGGGAACATTGATATTTGAGTGGGTGTTGTAGGCAAAGACACAAGCCATCGAACTCAAAACCACAAGCCATCGAACTTGTGGTCTCTCATTACTTCAAGGCATAAAAAACCAAGAAGCTAGATGTCAGTCTTTGAACGGCTGAGTGTTTTGCTGCTAACCCGCTTCAGTCATCCAGCGCCTTGAGCAAAGCATCTCGTCCATCCTGGTAGAACTCGATATCGAGCTTGGTGGCCATTTCGTCAGACAGGTCGAACAACTGGCGACGGCATGAGACTGGGAGCAGCAAGGCCTTAGCACCCTTCTCGACGGCAATCTCTGCCAGAGTGACGGCGTTGTGGACAGCCTCAATGGTGCCTCCCAGGGTCACTTCACCAACAATAACCAGGCCCCCCCGGACTGACTTCTTGAGCAAGGCACTCGACAAAGCGATGAGTGCACCGACCCCGGTCTTGGCTCCAGCCTTTGCCGCGTCAAAGCCACGCAGTTGCACAGAAAACTCATGTGACCTTGGGTCTCGGTCGCCCACCAGTTGCTGTGCACGAGCGTAGAGGTTTTGCTCTGCGCAGCGGATGGACTCTTTGAACGGCGCGGGGACTGGGTTGTTCAAAACTCTGACTCCATTGCCGGGACCTTCATTGATTTCGAGCCTGAACAAACCCGGATGTTCGTCATCTCCACCCGGGCTCAGCACCCATACCTGTCCACACTCGAGTGGCTCGTCTCCAATGCCTCCTTGACTCTGAAGTTCTGGGGTGCTGACAAACTTCTCTACGCCCTCCGTACCAATGGTATAGCTGAAGTGGGTGTTGCGGAACTCAGCTGCGCCAATGCGCTTTTGCTGCTCCTTGACTCGACGACGCACTTCAAGGGCCAGCCGCACGGCCCACTCCAGGTCTTCCTCGCTCACGGTCATGTCAGAGCCGGGGTAGAGCAGCTTGAGCAAGCCACTGACCGTCTTGTTGACCCCGTTGAGGTCTCGACCCGAGAGCGCCCCACCCCAACGGACACGGCCCTGCAATGTAGAGACACGGCTCTGACCGCGGAGCTGAGTGAAGCACTCAGAAAGGAAATCACTCACCAAGCCAAAGTGGGATGTGAAAAGACCCGGATTGAGCTTGGGTACGTCCCAACCAGGCAAGAAGCAATGAATCCGGTCCATGAACGCGGTGTCATCACGCATCTCTGGTGGCAGGGGTCCAAAAAGATGTCCAATCCGCTGCTGATGCTCAACGTCCACATCGAAGTTACCCACGAGAACAATGGAGCCATCTGCGCGAATGCTTTCCTTGCCACGAGAGAACTCACCGCTCTCCATGTAGCCCTTCATGATGTTGACGCCGTCTTTCTGGTCGAAAGAAACGCCAGACACCTCATCAAAGCAAACCACGTCGTACTGGCAAACCAAGCCACGCTGACCGCTGGCGTTGTTGACGAACATGCGCGCTACGGTTGCCTTGCCACCAGAGATAAGGTGGGCGTAGGGGGACACCTGCTGGAAAAGATGCGATTTGCCGGTGCCGCGAGGACCCAGTTCAACCAGGTTGTAATTGCGTTCAACAAATGGAACCATGCGCAACAGCAACGCATCCTTGGCGCGCTCTGGCAAGGTTTCCGGTTCAAACCCGACACTGCGCAGCAACAAATCACGCCACTCGGCAGTCGAAAACTGTTCCCGGCCTTTGGCCAAGACATCCAGCACTTCACGTTTGGACAGCTGGATGGCGCGCAAAGCATCCACGCCAAATGGACGACCACCCTTCTCCTGAGCGATGGATGCGTCGTACCCGAGAGTGATTTCGGCGTAGAAGCCACCCGTGAGCATGCGCTCATGGTCTTTGACCATTTCTGGGGTGAGCCGTACATCGGTCAGCCTGAGGCTGGGCAAGGTGGCCACGTATGAATCGGTTTTGGAATCTAAACGCGCCGTGATGATGTCGATGATTTTGACGGAGCCGGACTCACGAGCCCTGGCTTTGAAAAGCTCCTCTTCTCCAGCTTTCACAGTCCTGGAGGCCAACTGGCGCTGAACAATGTCCAGACCCTCCTGGATTTCAGCTTCATCCGTGGTGGCGCAATACCGGCCTAGCAAAAACTCAACCACATAGGTCGGCACAGGAAACTGGCGACTGAAAGTGCGCACCAGGTCCTTGCGAACCACATAGCCTTCGAAGGCAGAGGTTGCTTTAACGTCTAATTCATCGAGTTGCATATTCAGTTTCCTCCAACCGTCGTCGACTGTTTCTGCAGGACTTGACCCTCCGCAGACAGGACAACAACAACGGCTGCGACGCCCATGTTGTCATCATCAGCCACAGCCAGGCTTGCCTTACCGTTCTCGACAGCTTTCACACTCGCTGCCAAACTGGAAGCGGCCAAAGCCGGTTTGGTGCGCAAGTCAACCGACAAACCAGAAGCGGCACTTTCGACCTCTACGGAACAGCGCAGACCTTTCCAGGTTACAGCCTTGATGGTGACTTGCAGCTGAGTTGATTGAGCACCAGAGAAGTCAATATCCAAGACAGGCACCAAGCACTCCTGCAAGCTCAATCCGCCATGTGCGTAATCCGAACCGGCAATGAAGGATGACACGCCCGGGGCATAGGCCACCTGAACGTCCTTGCACCAATCCCAACCAAAGGTCAATGGCGTCCCGTGGGCAGAGTCCTTGAGAACTGCACAGCGGCCCCAGCGCGTTTCCGCCTGGTGCTTGGGCAATTCGGTCTTGGGCAAACCACCGGGTACCAGCAGCCAACCGTGGTCGGTAACGATGCGAATCCGACTCCAACCGGCGTCGCGGAGTTCTTGCACGCGTTCAACCACCGTAGCCAGCTGGGCATCCACGTCACGCGCCAAACGAACGCCGTGTTCATGGCCATAGTGGTCTAAGTCCCCGGATTCGGTCCAGCCGCATCCGCTCGGGTCGCCCGTCTCTTGCTTGTCCAGCGCTTGCACGCCGTTCTCACTGAGCAATTTGCGAAAGTGATGGCCAGAAAGAGGCTTGCCTTCTGCGGCAACGCGAGGCTCGAACTCCATGTCATCAGCTGTACCGGCAACCAAACCGGCCACCGGAGAACACCATGCTTTGCCTGAGGCTGTGACCGAAGGCATGCTGGTCCAGCGTGCTGTCAATGTAGCCGTGCCTAATCCTTGCAGTGTGGACTGCAGTCGCTGGGCGACGTCGTATCTCAACCCATCGACAAATACTGTGCAAGTGCCCTTGTCTTTCACCAACAGGTCCAGAGCAGACTCCAACGGAGGTAGGCCGCCCACTTTCTTCACTGCATCCTGAAAACGCTTGGCCGCTTCTTCCAGCCATGGTAAGTAAAGAGCACGGACCGCAGCACCGACGGCATCGGTATCCAACTTGGTGTGAACTGCTCCCATGGCTTTGGTTGCAGCATCGTCGACTCTCCAGCCACCCTGCTCATAGCTCGCAGCCAACTCATTGGGTGTATTGCCAATGGGCAATGCGGCGCTCAGCTCTGCCAAACGAGCCAAATGCTCCAAGGCTAATGCGAGGGAGGATTGCCCCATGCGTGACCACAACCAGCTACGTCGTGCACCGTGCTCTTTTTCAGCAGCAACGACGGCAGCACGCGCCTGCGCGGCATCCATCGCGGCACAAGCAGACATAGCGTACCGCAGGCTCGCTTCGCCTTGTTCGTTAGCCTGCGGGTAGCCGGCCAGTTGGTCCATGTCAGGGAAGAGCCCCATTTCAGGTGGTTGTACTGTGCGAAGCAGCGTCAACACCTCTGGGAAGCTGGTGTAGGAGTCCATGTAAAGCTCAGCCACGGCTGCCCACTTACCATCCCGACGAGCCAACTTTTCAGCTGCTACCAATGGTCCGTCGCTGACCGGGTCAAAGTTGAAATCAGTCTTGGCCAGCTTGCAGAAGACGTCCCAGCGAACACCAGCCCATTGATGTTGCGAAGTCTGAGGCGCATTCAGCCACACGAGCAAGTCGCGGGTCGGGTTGGGTGCCAATAAGCTAAGGAGCCATTCAGCGTTTATTTGTCGGCCCTTCAACTCATCAAGAGGTCTGTTGAGCAGTACACCAGCAGCTACCGCCTGGGCCAGTGCCTCCTGGGTAGCCTTGTCTTGTGCCACATCCAACCCGAGTCCGCCGTTGTTCGAGGACAGGAAAGCACTGACCGTCCAGTCCTTGGCATTAACTTGACACCAGAAAGCACCCCGGTACTGCAGCTCAGCCAGCGGCTGCAGGTCACGTGGGCAGCTCTCGATGGCCCGTAACTCGGCACGGCTCACACCAGGCAGGTATACGACTGGTACTCCGTTCAGCGGCACTTCGGACACGAGCCCAGCCAACGCACACTTCAGCCATATGGAAGGACCAGAGCGTCGCTCAACGTCGTAGCTGCCCAGTATCAGCAGGTTGGGCATCGCCTGCCGCAATAAGCCAATAGCCGGCTCCCACTGACGGTCCTTGTCGGGCCAGAGCACTGCGGCTGTCGGGGCGGCCGTGTGCGAGTTACCTTTCGCTGCGGACAAGAGGGCCTCAGCAAGCGCGTTGCTAAGCAAAGACATTGACGTAGTCCGGTTCGTAAAAGCCTTCACTGCTTAGCTCCTAGCAGACCCATTTCGAAAAGAAACCGCGATGGCGCCTTGGGCCATCCGTTGTACTTTTCTCCGTAGCTCATGGTCAGCGTTTCCAAGGTTCTTGTGATGGCAACGAAGCAGTTGCGACGCTCTTCCTGCATCTCGCGACTGTCATCGCCAGACTTCTTGCTCTGGAACGATGGCAACTGGTCCTCGGACATGCCAACGAGATAAACATGCTGGAATTCAAGCCCCTTGGAACTGTGAACGGTCAAGCAACGCACTGAGTTGGCCGGTGATTCAGGTGTCTTGTTGGCAAGCGCAAGCTCTTGCAGAAACTGGCCCAGCGAAAGCGAATAGGCGTCTTCCTCGCCTCCAATCTCCCGAATGATGCTTTGCCACACAGCGCGTTCCGACGGGTACTCGGCGTACTGCTCGTCACCGCTGTCTCGGCTTTCTCTCTCGACGGAATCGAAATAGGCCAACGCTTCTTGAATGAATCTCGCGTAGTCGCCACGGACCAAGGCAAAGACCGATTGCTGCAGCGGTCGAGGGACTGCTGCACTGTCTGTGACTAGCGCTCCAAGTGCTTCCAGTTGGTCACCATTGAGCTGTGCGGAGAAGCCCGCCAAATCTTCCTCGCTCGAGTCTTGCTCGACGCAGTCCGACAGCGCCTTCGTGACTGTTGCAGCCAATTCATCATCTGACCGCACCAACGCCAGCTTCAGAGCCGACGCTATGAATCGGAGAGGCGCGCTTTCGAACTGAGACTTCCGCCGCTGCACGTGGCTTGGAACCGAGACCTCGCCCAGGGCCTTATGAACACGCTCCAGCAGCTTGGTCGCACGGGCCAAAACCACCACATCTTCAGGGCGAGCCCCGGCTGCAAGCCTTTCCTTGATGCGTTCGGCGATACCTCGAGCCTCCTGCTGGTCATCTTCGAAGGCCAAAAGCTCGATGGGGTCCGCCCCCGAGTCAGCCTTCATGGAGAGCAGGGGCTTCTTGTCTGCAGAACGTTCACCGTTGTGAACGATAAGCGCGTTAGCCAAGGCCACCACCTTAGGCGGACATCTGTAGTTTTCCGGCAGTTGGATGGTCGTCAGGTCGTAGTGCTGCACAAGCTCTCGCACCCTGGTTGGACTGGCCCCGTTCCACTGGTAGATGACTTGGTCATCATCCCCCACGATAAAAACGTTGGCGGCCTTTTCAGGCGCCAGGGCACGCAGCAGGCGGTACTGCGCGACGTTGGTGTCCTGAAACTCGTCAACGCAAATGAAGCGATAGACCGTGCGCAGTTGCTTGCTGATGCGAGGACGCTCTCGGAGCAACTCCTCGCAAAAGTACAGGATGGCTCCATAGTCCAAGCAGTTCTGCAGCTTCAAGAGTTCCTTGTAGCGTGCGAACAGTACTTGGAGCTGCTGTCCTGCTTCTGGGTCCTTAAGCAGAGTCGGAACCTTTTCATTGGGCGTCGCGTTCCGAAGTAGGAAGTCGACGGCAGTCAATGCCCGCTCGGCAGAGACGAACTTTGTAAGTTCGTCTGCCTTCTCCGCCAGCAGCGACTTGATAAGGCCAACTCTCTCCGACTCCTCAAGAATTTCGAAGTCTGGGCTCAAGCCAAAGTGACTCCCGTGCTGCCGAAGGATATCGGTGGCGAACGAGTGAAACGTTGTCAGCAGCACTCGCTCTTTCGCGTCTGGCACCAGCTTCAGCAGCCGCTCGCGCATTTGAGCTGCCGCCTTTCTCGTGAAGGTCAAGCACAGAATTCGGAAGGCTTCATCACGACTCTGCTCGACGAGTCGCCCGACACGGGCAGTTAGGGTGGCCGTCTTACCAGACCCTGGGCCCGCCAGCACCAGTAAGGGGCCCTCGTTCCACTGCGCCGCTGCTAGCTGATTGGGGTTGAGCTTCTCAAGGTATTTCACTGGTCGCCCTTTGAAAGTTGAACAGCGGCTTTCAGGCATTCAGCGATTTCTGTTGGGACAGACTCGCTTCCTGCGACGACCATCGCCGCCACTACAGCGTGGGCTGCCGACGGCTTGCCGTTGTTGGGGAGACATTGGTAGAGCTGGCCGGGATAGGCATCGTCCGTCTTGTCTACCGTGATGTAACGTGGCCTGTTCTGCGCGCTGGCATGCTCTTCGAAGATTTCCATGAAGCCACGCCGACACAAGAACGGCTCAATTGGCTCGTTGTTCGGAAGAAGCGATACGTGTGCACCCTCGTCTCGGCCAGCAAGTGCATCCTGTGCCTTCTTAATGTTCTTGAGGCCCGCCGGGTCGCCGTCTGAGAACACATGCCACTGGATGCCAAGCGCATCGGCAGCGGCGACAAAAATAGAGAGGTCGCTTTGCGCGTAGTCAACGATACGCACTGCCGCTTGCTCCAATTCAATGCCGAGCACTCGAGCAGCGCCACTTAGGATGATTACGTCCGTTTCCCCCTCCACCAGAAGCCACGTCCTGGCAAAAAAGAGTTCTCCACGAGTCCTGCGTACGAAATAGTCGAATTTCTGCGACTGCCGCTCGTCCAGGAGTCCACGAGGTAGCGCGCCGACTTGTACTTTTCCATCCTTCTTGTACAGCCGGCGAATTGAATGGACGTCGACCTCGGAAAGCAGGTCGCCCGAATGTGTTGCGACCAACTTTTGGCCATCAATATCGTCAATGGTCTTCCACAGCGCCCTGACTGCGTTCGGATGCAAGTGAGCCTCGGGCTCTTCCAGCGCAACGATGGGCTTCGACTCCTTGACGCCTTGCTTCCTGGCCAGTTCGGACTTCAGGAATGCGTCGAAAAGCATCAGCACGGTCAAACTCTGCGTGCCCTCGCCATGTCGCCCAATAGGCAGTCGGGCACCGGTGGACGAAGCGATGCTAACCTGCGTGCGGCTCAGCATGTCGAACACCCTTGCCGGCACGGCGTCCACACTGACAACATCCTGCCCGCCCAGCGCGACCAACTCTTGAACCTTGGCCAGATGCTCACGCACCCCTTTGAAGGTGCCATGAGCCTCGATGATTTGGGCGTTGATGTCCTCTAGCTGTGTTTCGATGGCAGCTTTGGTCGCGTCGTCGATTTGGGAGTTCTTGACGAAGGGCGACCAGAACTGTGAAGTCCGCGAGAACTCTTTACCCGCGTCGCGCAAGGCCGACAGGTAGAACAGCGGGCGCAGCTGCTGCAGGCTTGTCAGTCTGCTGCGGTTCTTGGTGGGCAGAGGATTCCCAGCAGCATCGAGAAACTCAAAAACGGTCTCAATTTCTTGAGTCACTGGCGAATACTGAGCCGTGACACGCATCTGAACCCGGCTTCGGTCGTCGGGGGGCATCAAGGCAATCACGCCACCGTCGCCGCCAAGCCGCTGCTCGACCTCATCCGACCACTCACCCGCAGTCGCCTCTTCAAAGGTCAGTGTGATGACGATGGGCGGCGCGGTAGTGGGGTCCGCCGCCTTGCTGTCGAAATGCAGGTCGAACTCTTCAAACGGCGATGCTCGCCCAGCGGAGCGCAAGGTGTACAGGCAAGACCGCAGCGCATGGAGCACCGTCGTCTTGCCGCAGTTGTTCTCCCCAACCAAGACGGTCGTAGGGCCGAGCACGAGCTCGAGTGCCTTGATGCCTCGGTAGTGTTCAATCTTGAGACTGGTCAACAGCATCAGGCAGCCCCTCTGGCCCGTTGCTTCTCCGCCACTGTCAGATGGTGGTCGTTGATGCGGTCGCCCTTGAAGACCTTGAACCACGGTGCGCTCTCGACGTCCTTGCCCCGGTCCTTGTCCCAGGTGATGTTGAGCTTGGGCTTCTTGTTGTGGCGCAGGACCTCGGCGGTCATGAAGGGGCGGATGTTGAGCCGCACGCCATCGTTGAGGTCGGGGTTCCAGCCGATGGGCTGTTCGGCGAGCTTCTTCCAGCGGACGAAAATGTCGTAGGGCGGCTCGCCCTCCAGGATGAGTTCCAGCCGGCGCTTCAGGTCCTGCGCAGCGGCCAGGCGGGTGGATGCTCCATCTACGCCAGAGCGAACGCCGGCCTCCTGCTGGCGAATCCAGTCGCCCAGGTAGGTGTGGATGAGGCGCTCCAGCTTCTTGTGGTCGAGCTGGTGGTAGTTCACCAGCGCGGCAAAGCCATCCTTCAGGCCGTCCCACACGTGCCAGATGAACGGGCGGTGATGGAAGCGCTTGGCGTGCTGCTCGAAGAACTTCTCGCGCAGCCAGACGTCCAGACCCTTGCCGGCGCACTCGGCGTCGGCCAGCAGCTTGTCGAGCACGGCGGGCTTCCAGCTGCCAAGCTGCACAGTCTCCCAGGCGGCAATCAGCAGCTTGAGCAGACGGTCATGCGCGGGCGCCTCGCCGCGCACAGAGGGCAGGCAGACGATGCCGTCGTCGTCGGTGTGCTCGGCCAGTTGTTCGCAGCGGACAATCCAGGTGCGTGCCTCGTCGGCCAGTTCCATGGCGGTGTCGGTCTCGGCCGGCCAACGGTAGCCGGCCAGGCGGGCGACGGCGACTTGCAGCGGGTCAGTGGCGGGCTGCGGGTGGCCGTGGAACAGCCATTGGGTGGCGTCGTTTGAAGATTTTCCCGGAAGGCCAGCAGGGAACTGCTGCTCATAGACATTAGTCCATTCGTCAACGTCAAACGGCACTTCAAGCAAGGCGCCCCGCACCTTCAGTGCTTGGCTAACCTTTCTTACCTCGCTTGTATACCTGTCGGAGCTACAGAACGCCCAGATTGGTCCGAGGTACTTGGGCTTTGAGGGAAGCAAGACAACGCTGTTGTCATCGAAGCAATGCCCGGCATATAGGGACACGGGGAGCGCGCCCATCGCACTAACTTGAATACCTTCGCTACCCCAAGCTTCCTGTCCTCGCAGCCAGGCTCCTGTCGCTCCTTCCAACTTCTCCTTGACGTAGCTAACCAGGTCTCCGCGCCCCTGCTGCCAAAGGAGTGCCTGGGTGCAGCCCCCATACAAAGTGGTGCCATCCACCGTAGTTTGCTGAGGAATCCAGTCAATGCCGAACTTAGGCAATTCCCAATGGCAGCGACCAAAGCGCTGGTAGTCACCGGTCTGGAAGCCGTTGGTGAAGGAGGCGAAGTCACCGAGCAGAGTTGACATTTCGCGCTCATCGACGCGAATCACACTACTTGGGCTATCGAGTTGGTCCCTCTGGCGGAGCACAACCACCTCTTGTTGCGTGAGCTCCGCAGCCTTTCGGGCTACGGTATTGAAGCTCGTCACATCAAGACCCGCGAATCGATGCGCAAGACTTGGCGGCTGGCGCGTCACTACAAAGAGCATGACAGTGACGACTTCGCCAGAGATGCCTTCAAATGCGCCCGGCCCAAGCTTCGCCAGCAGGTTGAATGACACGTCTTCAAGCTGCTGACGCCGTTGGGCTTCGTATCGCGGCTGATAGAGCCAGTTCTGTGGCATGACCGGCGCTGCAACACCAGCGTCCCCCGCGAGTTCCAGGCAGCGCTCCAGGAAGACGTTGGCCAAGTCGTTCTTGGCCTCAGGGTAGTGGGTCTCGCAGTAGTCTTTCAGTGTGTCGTGCTGTTTGCCCCGCGCCAAGTAAGGCACGTTGGTCACAACCAATTGATAGCGCCCATCCAGTAGCCGGGCAGCATCCAGCAAGCCCTTCGCGGTAAGGGCCAAGTCCCAGCTGTCGTCTTGTAGCTCGCTCGCCTGCCCCCAAAGCGTCGCTGGACGCTCGGTGGCTAGTGCACGTCCCAGCAGGTCACGCAGGGTGTCAAAGCTCGACGTGGCCAGGTCGTTCTTCAGACTGCGCGCCGGGTCCAGCAGGCTGCCCAGCAGCGGCGCCTGGGCGAAGCTGGCATGCAGCAGTCGCAGTTCCTGCCGCAGGTAAGCCGCGTTCGGTGCGTCATCCGGCACGAGGGCCATCCAGTCCTCGGGCTTAGCGGCCACCTTCAGGCCGCAGCAGGCCACCTGCGGCGCGGGCATGTCGGCGCGCACGCCCAGCGGGTCGCCGTTTTCGTCCGGGAAGCGCCAGGCCGCCAGGGCCAGTGCGAACACGGCGATTTCCACGCAGCGGGCGTCCAGTTCCAGGCCGTGCAGGTTGTCGGCCAGCACGGCGTCCACCGCGTCCATCGCGCTCAGTCCCTCGGCCGCCATGCGCATCGGAACCAGCAGCAGGAAGGCCGCCACCAGGAAGTGGCCGGAACCGCAGCAGGGGTCCAGCAGCTTGAATTCGCTCAGTTCGTTCGGCCAGCCTTCGAACTTGCCGGCCGCCGGCGTGCCGTCTTCCAGCGTGCGCAGGTAGGTCAGCGGCACGGGGCAGGCCTTGCCCGGGTGCCGCGTCACCCACCAAGCCCCCAGCGAGTTGTGGAGCAGGAAGTCCACCATGTACGGCTCGGTGAAGAGCTGGGTCACGGCGGGCAGCTCGTCGGCGCCAATCTTCACTTCCGAGGCGTTGACCTCGTCCTTGCGCTTGGCCTGCCAGAACTGATAGACCCAGCCCAGGCTGTCGGAAGCCTTGAACACCTCGGGCGGCAACGCAGCCAGCAGACGCTCTAGCTCGCGCTGGTGCTCGGGCGCGAAGGCCAGCTCAAACACAGGGCTCTGCGGCTTGAACACCTGGGGCAGCATGCGGGCAGCCAGCTTCCCGGCCAGTTCCCAGTGGGTCTTGGAGCCGAGCTTCTCGCCCTCCAACATGGCCTGTTCGTGGTCGACCAGGTTCTGGCAGTCCTCCAGCGACACCGGTGCGCCCAGCTCCCACATCAGCAGCCCGTTCTCGGCCAGAAAGCGGGCGAACAGCATGCGGTGCCAGTGCTCGTAGGCCACCTCCCACACCAGATGCTGCAGGCCCTGGGTGTCGTCCTTGGCCTTCACGTCGCCCAGCGCACGGCCATGGGCGCGCAGGCGGCGGCGCAGGGCCTTGAGGTCGTCGCTCAGGTAGTCCGGGGCCTTCGCCTCGCTCACGGCTAGCTGCCGAAGCGCGGCCAGCGCGGCCTTCTCGGCCACGTCGCGGGCGGACTTGACGGTGTTCTCGAGCTGGCTGCGGAGGGGCTTGGCCAGCGGCTGGTTGTTTTGGGTTGTCATACGTGTCAATTCCAAATCGGGTCCGCTTCCCAACCCGTAGGAAAGCCCAGCTCGGCGGCTGCAATGGTGGGGTGGGCCTTGAAAAGGTCCATCAGGCGCACAGGCCATTCATCGTGAGTGTCAACCGCCCGAGAAAACAGTCGCATCACCACAGCCAGGCAGTAATAGCTTTGGGGGTCAGCGAAATGCTGAGGTGCTTGGGCGTACACCTCGGGGCGGTAGCCGAAGCGGCGGTTCCAGATGCGCCCGTGGTGGGCACAGGTATTACGCAAAATGGTCAAAGCGTGCAGCCACGACTCCAATAGGCTGACCGATAGGCCAAAAGCCTTGGCGACCGTCTTTTTCGGGTTGGGATGCGCTGGGTCTGCCTTCTGGAGGTGCTGGTAAAGCACCGACCACTTACCGAACGAGAGGCATTCGGCCATGAGCCAGCTAGGGGGCAGCAGCGGCTCTGTATATGTGCTGAAGTAATGCTGCGCAAACGTGTCTTTGGACCGTTGGGTTTCGCGCTCCACCTCTCCCAGAAAGCCCCCCAATTTGAAGGGCTCGAGTTTTCCCTTAGGGCCAGTCGCATGACCCAGAACCTGTGCGGGATGGTTAAGGTACCAAAAAGGCCCGTACTGCATCGACATGACATTGCTGATGACAGTGCGCACGGCCACTTCAATGCGTTCGAGCTGGCCCAGCGTTATGCGACGCAAGTCACGGTCCAGCTCGTAGCGAACCAAGATATCGTTAAAGGTCGCACCGGGATTGAACTGACGCCCTGCAGGGGTTTGCGTCATCAGTGGCAGGGCATAGCCCCTCAATCGGAAGTACCCGATGAAATTCAGCGCTCGCTCAGCATCTACAGCGCTAGCGATGACCAAACCTTTGGCGTGCCATCTGGCCAGCAGGTCAGCGTTGCTTAGGGCGGGTTTGTGGTACTTCACAGCAAACCCGCTCCGAAAAAGAGAAACCCGCCCTGGGAGCACTGTACAAGCGTCGAAACGCAGGCCTGAAGTGTGGCGGGTGTTGTTGCAGGGAATTTTGCCATAAAACGTTATTCGGTCAACAAATACCAGCCCATCACAGGGAGATAGGGCCTTGTTTGAGCTTGTCGCTCAACAGTGTCTCTACCTCGGTCAACCAGACTTTGAGTTCGGCTTCGTCGTTGAGAGTGCGCTTGGGCAGCGACACGCGTACGACATTGGGCTTGAGCAGTTGCACCGCCGCATGCCGTGCAGCCTCGAAGCGGCTTGGCAAGGCCTGAGTTTTGGAGACCCAGTGGTCCAAGTCGCAGTCGTCCAGTGCATCCTGCAGTTGCTCTGGCGTACCAATGACCACTTGAGCAGGTTTCGTCAGGTGGTGCTTAACCGTCAAATCCTCGCGCTGGGCGTCGCTGAGCTTCTTCCAGTCAGCATCTTCCTGCAGCTGCGACCATTGCTGCACGAAAACTTGCTCAAAACCATCCAGCTTGGCCTTCAAGGCTTGGCGCAGCAGGTCAACTGCTTCATCCAGCAGGGGTCGAACCGGGTCTGGTTCAGCCAGCAGACTGCGCTGGTTCAGAACAGCATCCGTCTCGGCCTTGAGCTTGGCGTAGGGACCTAAAGCTTTGGCATGGCGCAGCAGGTCGCCCAACTTGTTCCACGTGGGCAAGCGCTTGGCGATTTCTTCGGCGGTCTTGCTCCACGCCTGTGACAGCGCCAACACTTCATCGTTTCTATTGAACAGCTCCAGCAGCTGAGCATTACCACTTTGTGCCTCGATGGCTTCGACGACGGTCAGCTTTGGAGCCTCTGGCGCAGGGGCAATTCCTCCAGCCTTGGAGGCCTGCTCGCGCAGCCTGGACAGCAGCGCTGGCATCTTGTTTAACTCTTCCTTAGGCTGGCAAGGTACACCCACCGCGTCGAAGAGCTTGCGAATCTTGATGAGCTGAATCGGCGTGATGTTGATGCTTTCACGCCGGAAACTCGTTTGCGTGAGCTTGGCGCGGTCCAGGCTTTTGGCATCGACCGGCTTGGATGCTGCGTCGGTCGCGTTAATGTGCCCTGCCGCCAGCAGTGCGTAGAGTGCGCCATCAATGGCGTCACGCGGCCAGCCATAAGGCGGGGCATCAAAGTTTTCACGAATCTCCGAGCCTTTTTTGCCCGGGCCGATGTAGCCCAGCAGCTTCTGACAGACCGGATGTTTGTCAGCTTCCTGGGTGTGGCCAACAGCTTTTAGAGCCTCCAGGTTGCCCTTGCGTGCCTCTTCAAGCACTTTGCCCCATTGCTCATGGTCAGCCGCGTCAAACTGGCTGTAGAGACGGATGGCTGAAGATTTGGCCGCACGGTTGATGCGGTCGGCCAAGTCATTTCCATCGCTGGCTTCTTGCCCACCCGCCTGGAAAACGCGCACACCCGACATCAGCTTGTCGATTAAATCGGCCAGCTCTTTTTCTGCGTTGCGCTGTCGACTCTCCATGGAGCGCTGGGCATCCCGACCTTCTTCTGTGGCTGGCGTTCCCTTTTTCTGCAAGGTGGTTCGAGCAGCTTCGAGCGCCACGATGGCATTGGTGAGCTCTGTCTTGTTTTGCGCAGGCAGGTAGGCAAACAGTGTCGGGTTGTCCGCGCTCTTGCCTTTGGATTCGGCAATGACAGACTTCTCATCGTTTTGCCATCCATCCTGAATCCAGATGAACAGGTTTTTGTCGTTGTCTTTCGGAAGGCTGTCGTCGTAGCTGGGCGTGAGCGTGCGCACTTCTGGGCTCTTGCCCTGCGTCACTCTGACTTTCTTCAAGACTTCGCCAAAACGGGCCTTGAGTAACTCAGAACGCTTTTGCTCAACCCGCTGGGGCGCGGCCTTGAGTTCAGCCTCCTGAGCACGGAATTCGTCGTACCAGGCACTGGACTCGCGGGTCTGGAGACGGTATTCGGTACCCGAGCCACCTGCCATGGCCATGACCAGGCGGTCGTTGTTCTGCAGCTCATCGAGCAGTGCAGGCAAAGACTTGCGCAGTTCAGATGAACCTGCCGACAGGTCGGTGACCAACAGGTCAGCCAGTGACTCTTCAGTGGCCTTCAGACCAATGTCCAGCGCGGCATCGGCTGGCAATTTGTTGATGAGATAAATGAGCTTGAGCAGCTTTGCCTTGAGCTGGGCTTTCTCGTCTCCAGCCGCAAAGCGTTGCACGTTCTCAAAAACCTCTTTGGGCAGTTGCGCAGTAGAGACGAGGTTGGCGGCAATTTGGTCATACAGGAAGTCGCCAGAGACCACATGACCCAGCGGCACGTCTGCCGTAGCCAAAACTGCCTCGTGAACCACCCGAAGCTGGCTTCGCAACTGAGACACCGTACCGGTAGTGTCAATCGTGCGCAAAACACGTTCCCAGAAGCGACGACGGACCGGCAGTAGCGGGTAGTCGGACGTCATGACGCTTTCGTCTTCCGTCACATGCTCAAGCTTGGTGCCCCGCAGATGGCGAGAGATTTCACCCAGGTTGCCACGCCAGACTTTTTCAATGTCAGGTTGGACCGAAGGCTTCTTGGCCAAGATGATTTGACGGGTGACGTTTTCGACGTCCCAGTCACCCAGCATGACCTGAACCGGAAAACGTCCCATCAGGCGCTGCAGATTAGGCATGCCCGAGAGCGCAGACTGTCCGGTGCCCACAAACAGGAGCCGGCCATTGAAGTGTTTGCTCAGTGTCTCTGTCACTTCCTGAACCTGGAAGGCCTTTTCGGCATCAGCGCCAATGAACTGCTGCACCTCGTCCAGCACCACCAGGGTCAGCGGGAATTTGCCATCCTCCGCCAAGGCGGCCTCGATAGCTGTTGTCATTTGGTCGCTGGTGACATCGGTCACCTGAGGAAACTGCTCTTTGAGAAGCTTGCGGGCATCGGCTTCGGTATGCGCCAGGTCTGGGCGGGCTTTAAGAATCGCCTTGGCCAGGTACCCGGAAACGTACATGTGCGGCAACTCTTGCGCGAGCGTGCGGCCGTTGGCCTTGAGCTCAGACTCGACCTTGTCCAGAATCTCCTCACGCTTTAGCCAGAGCACCAGCTGGGCCTGGTTGTATTGCTCTGGCAGCCCTTTGGACTTGAACACGATGCCCAGCAGCGCCAGCCGCACCTTGTCACCAGCGCCAGAACCCAGCTTGCCGGCTGCGGCGTGCAGACCTCCATGGCGCTTGGACTTGTTGGTCAGCTCTTTGAGGGACTCAAAAACACCCGTTGGCACTTTGGCGATGCTGCGTGCAGTTGCGCCATCGGCAAACTGGTAGTCCGTCCAGAGGGTGCGCAGCATTTTGGCCAAGTGTGACTTGCCGCTACCGTAGAAGCCCGAAATCCAGACACCCGGCTGTTCGGTTTGTGAATCCAGGTTGAGAAGGAACTTCTCAAGGATGGTCTCCAAGCCCTTTTCGTACTGACCGTCGCAGACGAAGGTCTCGAGCTCGTAACGCAGGATGGCCTGCGCGGCCTCGGAGTGGTCCTCGGAAACTTCGGCCACGCCGTTATTCACGAGGCGGTTTTCTTTCGGGGGCTTGTTGTAGATGTCCCTGTTGAGCATGGTGGTCATTGCCTTTGCTTCGATGTTTTTTATCAATCCTGCGCCATGAGAGGCACGGCCAAATAATTCCATCCGTCCCTGGCATCCAACAGACGGTAGGTGTGGTTCTCGGGGTGATGCTCGCCCGGGAAGAACACCAGCAGACGACCCTCTACGGCGTCTTTGATGCCCTCCACCAGGGATGAGACACGGCCCAGTCCGAACAGAGCACCCACGCCGAGCAAAGCGACCACGGTGTCCGGACCAGCAACGCCCTCGATTTCAGCCTTCAGCTTGGCGGTGAGGTCTGCAACGAATTCGGTCAGTTCACCGCTTTGGTAGCCAGCCAAGTCTTCGGGCGATTCGAAATAGGCATCCCGATACTCCTGCGCTGCCATCCATTGCGGGAAGGCATTCGTGACATCCAGCAGCAGCCATTTCTTGCCTGCCTGCTGAGTGACCAACGCGAACTCATCGACATTCGCTCGCAGACGCAATTCATCAGTTTTGTCATAAACCGCAAAAATGACACGCTGAATCGCAGCGAGTCCGCCTTGCCATGGCACGGTCAGGTGTTGCCTGTAAGCGGCAACCAGCTTGGCCACCTTAGATGACATGCAAGAGCTCCTCTCGTACTTTTTCTTCTTCGGGCGTCAGGTATCCCGGAAAACGGACCTCTTTGACCCCACCTGCATTCATGAAAACCAGCAAGCCGCGGTGAGATGCCGAGCTTGCCATGGCCTCTAGCTCACCAGATGAGCCACTGAACAAATTCATCCAGTCCGAAGTGAACAAACGCTGGCCGGTTCGGCCTTCCAGGTAGCCTAGAAACAGCAGCATTGCCACAGACTCTGGATAGGGCTGCAGGTACTGACGCACTTTAATGGCGCGACCTTGCAACAAACCTGCAGCGGTCCATGTGCCCGCGATGTTTTGCGCCAAAGACTTCAATGAAGCAGCACTGAAACGTTCAGCATGTGCAGTACCGAGATTGGTCTCGACGTGCTCTCGCTGAACCTTGGCTCCTACTGGCAAAGACAGAAAGATGTTCTGCGTGCCCCTGAGCAAAGGGTCTCGCGCAAAAGCAACTGCGAGCGCCAAGACCGGCTGCGCCGCTTCATTGACAGGCCACAACCGTAACAGGGCCCGAAAAATCGGGTTGTCTGGATTCAAGCCGTAGAGGGCGACCAAGTATTTGAGGGTGAGCTCTCGCGTTTTGCGGGTGGCCTTGCCAAGCACGTTGTCATCAACGACAGCTCTGGCGTAATCCTCACGCGATGCGCCTGGTGGGGTGTGCGCGAGAAGCAAACGCAGGTCATCGAGCATCATGGTTCTTGATGCATGAGGCCCCCCGATACCAAACCGGAAACCCAGCTTCGCCAGCAATTCTTGCTGAAGTTCAGTCACGCAGATTTCCCCAGCAGGTTGGTGTTGGGCAGCGTTTCTTTCGGCACACCTTCCAAGGGGTAGCCTTGGGCGCGGCAATAAGCCACCACCATGACCTCCACCATGTTGGCCAGACTGCGCATTTCACGCTCAGCCGCCAGCTGAAGCGCCGCCTTGATATGCGGCTCCACTCTGACACTGACGACTTGAGACTTAACGACGGACATGGGTTCGCTCCTGCAAGCACAACGCTAGCAAAACGCTAGCTTAACGCAACATACTGCACTGCGCCAGTCTATTGTTACAGAAATTATTTTCCGGATTTGGGAGCTCATGCGCTTGCATCCATTCGAAATATCGAAGTCTTTTCGAGGTATTTTTGAATAATCATCCTAATGCTTGATTATTTTCAGAAAATACAGCTATACATATTGGCAAACCGATTTTCTGTTTGCCGCTCAACTGGTCGGGGCTTTTACTAACGACAGCGGTTGGGGGAGAGCCCGGGACTGTGGGAAAGTCTTGAGAACCCGGGGAAGGTGGCGAAGTTAGCGCCTTCAGACGAACGGCTGACGGGCGGCACCTTTTCTCTACGACTCAGCGGGGAGACAGGCCTGAAGGCATCTTGCGGTCTCTTGCCGCAGGATGGCTGGGCGTGCTCTCACTACAATAATATTCAATAGAATACAGAGCCTCTAAACATGGATAAACCGAAGGTTAAGAGGTTTATCCAAATATTCATAAATAACATATAGAGTTATATTCTATACATCACCTCTGTTTCTTCATCAATTGGATGGAGAACATGATTGGGTGATTTTCGATTTGATATTTGAACAAGATAATCCTGTGGTGTGACTGTCACCAGGCCAACCAGGAAGACATGGAAGGTGGAGACCCAAGCTCAGAGGCATGCTGGCAGGTCTGTGGTGCTTACCATGCGTTGCTGGCATAATTGAATTTGTGACGAATTCAAAAGATGCTCGTGGTGGTGCTCGGCAAGGTGCTGGTCGAAAGGCCCAGTACGGTGAGGCAACGACCACCATGCGGGTGCCTGTGGGTGCCAAGCCAGTCATCACTACCTTGCTCAGTGCCATCAAGGCCCAAGCGGCCAATGGCAGCGCACCTCTACCCAAGGACGCTTGGTTTCCTGCGGTCGACGCCCCCAGGCTTGAGCTGCCAGTGGGTCTGTCAAAGGTCTCTGCCGGTTTCCCATCCCCTGCAGAGGACTTCCAAGACCGCGAGCTCGACATCAACGAGTTCCTCATCTCCAGGCCCAAGAGCACGGTGTTTTTTCAGGTCGATGGGCCGTCTGTGCAGGAGTTCGGAGTGTACGACGGTGACTTCGTTGTCTGCGACCGCAGCAAGCCCCCTCAGTCCGGTCAAATCGTCGTGGCTTTCGTCAACGGTGAGCGCCTGGTCAAGAAGTACCAACAGACCCCCGATGGCCGGGTGTTCTTGGTGCCTGGGCACCCAGACTACAAGCCCCTGGAAATCAAGGAAGGCATGTCGTTCGAAATCTGGGGTGTGGTCGTCGGCAAGTTCGGCAAGATAGGGCTGTGAGATGGAGACCGGCACCGCGCCAGTCTTTGCACTGGTAGACGTCAACAATTTTTACGCGTCATGCGAGCAGCTGTGGGAGCCCAAGCTGCGTAACCGGCCCGTGGTCGTGCTCAGCAACAACGATCTTATTGATCAAGTTTGTTAGTAGGATGCTTCATGTCTTTCGGACTTTGGATATTTGGATTCATCGTCTCTTTGAGACGAGTAGCAGGTGGGGGTCTGGGGGAGGAAACGGAGCGTAATGAGATCTGTGGATAACTTTGACCTGGCGCGGTGGCGGGAGATGGATTCCCTCTATGTCCTGCGCCTGCTGGCTGAACACATCAAAGAAGATCCCTCGTTTCATCCACGATCGAGTCATCTGACCACCCGTTGGCACGCCCATGCTGCCGGCCATGATTGGGAGCTCTTGTGCACCGGACCGAAGTTTTGGGATGTGCGCATGGACCGTGGGGGTGGCGGCGCCATTGATTTGGTCATGCACATTCACGGCATCAACTTCAAGGCGGCCGCCAAGCTACTGAAAGAGAGGGGGGTGTGAGGCTTGTGCTGGCTACAACGGACCTCACGGTTGAAGGTCGTTCGTTTGCGGGTTTCCCGTTGCTTATCGACGATGACGGATGGCCCCTGGAACCTGCGCAATCGTTCCTGTGGCACACCTTGGTCACCCATGGAAGCATTGAGAGCAAGCTCACTTGGGAAGCGTATGGCCGCAGGCTATACGACTACTTTGCATTCTTGTCTGCCAACGACTTGACCTGGGATGAGGACCAAAAGCCGCATGGGCTGAGCGTTGTGGCCAAGTATCGTGATTGGTCGCTTGGCGAGCTAGGTCTGAATCCGAATACCGTGAATAAGCGGTTGAACCTGGTCGTGCGGTTTTACGATTGGTGCAAACGCCAGGGCTACGTCTCCCATCTGCCATTCGGCATGCGCGACGTTCGGACTCCATCCCATCAGGGGTTTCTTGCCCATGTGGATTGCACGGGTGGCATGGTCTCAAAGCCGGTGGTAATGGCCCGCGAGCGTAAGGCAACGATCAAATTCTTGATTAAAGAGCAGGTCAGGCAGTGCCTTGGCGCAAGGCTTGACCCAAGCCATGCTCTTTTGTTCAACCTGATGGTGCGCACCGGGATGCGCTCCTGTGAGGCGCGCTCCTTTCCATTGACGTATGTCTTCAACCCGAGAACCCGAACGGGGCTTACTCCTGGGCAGATGATCCGCGTCAATCTGGAGCCTGCTGACATGCACCTCAAGTATGGCAAGCCCAGAAGCGTGGATGTGCCGTGGTCGCTGATGGAAGACATGTGGACCTATTCGCTGCACCAGCGAGAGGTCCGGCGGCAAAGGGCTGGGCAGGTCCCGACGGCGCTTGTGCTGACAGAGCTTGGAACAGAATTCTCGAAAGGCGCGGTCGTCGACGCCATGAAAGCCATTGAGAAAAAAGTTGGCTTCCCGGTGAGGGCGCACATGCTTCGGCACACCTATGGAACCTACACGCTGTCGGCTCTGCGCAAAAGCACGGTCTTCCAGGGTGAGCCGTTGCTTTATGTCCGCGACCGCATGGGGCACTCGGATGTGCAAACCACTGCGATCTACCTGCATCTGATCAATCAGTTGGACGCCCAGATCGTTTTGGCCCATGAAGACGAAATGGACATGCTGTTCGCCAACGGTGGCGAGGCACAGATCGCGATGGGGAATCGTTGATGGCCCGCACAAAGAACTACAAGGCTAAGGCATCTGGAACCGCCACCGACCTGGCCGCTGGCTTGGGAGCAACTGATGCGCTGGTCGAGCTGCCTCCCAATCCGCGACATCAGAACCTGATTGACCTGCGCCCATGGTTGGGGCGTGGCATTGACGACTGGATTTCGGCAGTGACCACGGTATTGAAGGCCCGGCTCCACAGTGGGAACTATTCGGTGGCAACCATCGCGAGTTTTGCATCCAACGGGATCAAAGTGTTTCTCCCATACCTTACGGGAAGCCATGTGGACACCATGCCCTCTAGGCCGGCTGATATGCGGCATGGAGATGTCGCACGATACATCGCGTGGCTCAGGCTCAAATACCCCAAGGGCTCCACTGCCAAGAACTACTACAGCGCCTTCAAGTCGGTGGTGGTTGGCCTGATGGACTATGGCTTTATCGACCAAACTCCTGAGGCTTTACTGCCCGCCAATCCATTCCCCATGAACGCTAAGGTGACGCGAGGCGAAACATCTTTAAGTCAGGCGGAAATGCAGAAGTTGGCCACGGCCCTCAAAGCCGACCTTATTGCCATCCATCATGGACGATTTGTGGGATTGGAGTCGGAAGCCATTGCGGCCCTCATGCTCATCATTGGCATGCGCTCGGGCATCAACACAACCCCACTTCTGGAAATGAAGCGGGATTGTTTAGACCCACATCCTTTCATGCCCAATCTCATGCTAGTTAAAACCTTCAAACGCAGGGGCAAGGGCGCGCAATCTACGTCGTTGCGGCAGACCCAGGTCCACGATCGCGCCGCGATCATTCCTATGGATGGAGTTGCGGTGCTCAAGAAGGTATTGGCTTTAACGGAGTTACTGGTGCCCGATGCACCTGAGGCGATCAAGGATCGTGTTTGGCTCTACCGATCGGCGCAGCGTGGAAAAGGCAAAGGGAAAGTGCTTTGTCTGAATGTGGGAAACGTGTCCGAACTTACGCGGGCAATCGTTCAACGACACAGGTTAGTGGCAGATGACGACTCACCGTTGCGGGTGACACTTGGACGCCTGCGAAAAACCATGGAAAACCGGCTCTGGCAGCTCAGTGATGGCGATCTGCTTGCCGTGTCCGCTGTGATGGGACATTCCCCTCAGGTAGCAGACAACCACTACTTGCGCCTTGACGAGCGCACCAAGGCGGAAGGTGCGAAATTCATTGGCGAAGCGCTGCCAGCCAAACTCAGGGGGCAAGACCTCGTGCCAACCCCCACAGGTAGTTGCAAAGACAGCTTGCAAGGCGCGCACGCTCCGAAAGACGGCTCCACACATTGCGCGGAATTCACGCATTGCCTGGGGTGTCCAAGCTACGCCATTGTGGGGACGGTCAAAGACCTGCACCGGCTCTTCAGCTTCCAACGCTTCCTGATGTCGGAGATGCGCTACTACGCCAAAGAAGAGTGGCATGAGTGGCAAGGTCACCATCGAGACCTCATCGCGCAAATCGACCGAATTACAGTCGACAACTTCTTCCCAGAAATGGTGGAGCAAGCTAGGGCGCTGGCCGAAAAAGACCCACATCCCTTCTGGGCGATACGCATGCACCAGTCTCAATTGAATCGAGAGGCCCGCTATGGCCGGTAACGCCCTTGCATTGCTACCGCCTAAGGCATACGACCTATTGGCTGACCAGCCCGTTTCATCCAAAGGGCTATCGGAATCCGAGAAATCCAATATCGTGGTCAGCGCGGTGGCTGACACGGATGGCAGCAATCACGTTCTCTCCAGATTTGGTGATCCCATTTGGGACTTCAGGCCCTACTTTGAGCAATCCAACGTGGCCGATGGTCAGAAATACATTCCTTGGCCAGGGGATTGCTCACAGGAGTTGGTCGATGACTGCAAGGCTGTCCTGTATGCATGGTTCAAGCGAGGACTGCCAGGCTCGAAGCCTCCGGTGGCAATGGGTATCTGCCAGGCTGCCATTGCAGCAGCAATTCCGATGATGCGTTGGCTGACTGCACTGAACATCAAGGGATTCGACCAAGTGAAACCCATTCACGTCGCCAACTATGTTCATTACACGAAATCTCGACTTACACGCAATGCAAGTAGCGTCTACGACAGCTTGCGCATCCTGGACTTCTTATGGGTGTTTCGCAACGATACGTCATCCCCGCTTGCTGCATGCCCTTGGGGCGACAGCTCGCTGTGGCGGGTCAGTGGTTTGGCAAAACAAATTGGGCGAACTGAAACCGGGAAAACGCCCATCATCCCTCCTGATGTGCAAGCCAAGGTATTCAACTATTGTGAAGAGATTCTTGCAGCGGCACCGGGAATTCTGAACGAACGCGATACCGGGAGGTTGGGGTTTAGAAATCCTGCGCTGGTCCGCATTCGAGATGCTGCGCTTTATGTCCTGTCGATAACCAGTGGCATGCGCAATGAGGAGGCGATCGGGGTCGAGGCCGGATCATGGCGCAGCGAAGTGAGAGACGGCGTTGAATTCCACTGGGTCGCCACCACCGAGCACAAGACGGGAAAAGGCAAGGTGGAGTTCTTGATACCCGAGCTCACGGTTAAAGTCTTGGATCTGATGTGGCGCTATGCAAAGCCACTTCAAGAAAAGCTAACTCTTGAAATTGCGGAGCTGGAGTGCAACCCCACACATCAGGACATGACGGACCGGATGGTGCGGTTGGCAAAAGCGAAGAGAGACGCCCAAAAGTTATTTCTTTGCACAAGCATGTCTGGGCAGAGCGCATCGACTGGCTATCACGTTGACGCGCTGTCCAATGCTGGATCGAAGGTCTCATTCCGGCGATTGGCAAAGGCTGCTGGCACGGACTGGCAGTTGGCACCCCACCAGTGCCGCAGAACTTACGCGCGCAACATTGTGGAGTCGCGCATGGGTCGCTCCTCGCTTGTCTTCCTCAAATGGCAGTTCAAGCATTCCAGTATGAGCATGACCCAGTTGTATGCATCCAACCCGATGCAAGACGCATCGCTGTTCGATGAGGTTCTGGAAGAAATGACCGACTTCAAGGTGGACTTGATCGAGTCTTGGCTTGGTGAACAGTCCTTGAGCGGCGGTGCTGGACGAGAAATCAAAAAAGCGCGTGCGATTACCCTGAAAAGTCGAACCGCATTGTTGGCTGAAACAGCAGCCCAGGTTCACATCCGAGCAACGGGCCACGGATGGTGCCTGGCGCAAGAAAAGGGGTGTGGCGGCGCGGGTCTGTATGAAGCGACCCGGTGTGTTGGCTGCAAGAACGGCGTCATTGATGAGTCGTTCACCGACATCTGGAAAGGCATCTATGAGCAACAAATTGAATTGTTGAGCATTGACGATGCTGGACCGGCGGTTAAGCAACGTGCTGAGCGCGACGTTCAATGGGCGCGCCAAGTGATGGTAGACCTTGGTGTTCTGCTGACACCGGACACGTCAAATCTTAATGGAGCTTCAAATGAGTGACTCGAAGGCTCGTAGCCGAAAAAAGACCGTTGATGAGATCCAGCTGGCGATTGCGCAGGTGCAGGCTGACCAGGGCAAGGTTTCCATTTCTGCGGTAGCCAAGTTGGCAGGTGTGACCCCCGCACTGATTCACAACACCTATCCCGACCTTGCCGAAAAAATCAGAGGGCTAGTGGGCAAGGCGACGCGAACCCAACGCGATGCCAAGCATGATGCGCTGGTTCGTGAGCGCGAGGTCAACCGTGCTCTGAGGCAGGAACTGGCAGAGTCGCGCGTGGACTTGGCCAAACTTGCATCTGTCAACCAAGTCCTTCTGAACGAATTAGCCTTACTCAAAGGCATGGCTACTGGCAAAGTTGTTTCGATTCTTCAACCAAAAGGCACAGGAGTTTAGTCCTGTTCAGAGGCGCTGTTCATGTTCGCTCTGGTTGATGGCAATAACTTTTACGTCAGTTGATCTGACTGTATGAAGTTGTTAGTAATATTCAGCCTTGTATTCCTGCCTTCCTGACTTCGGGTTCATCGTCTCTTTGAGACGAGTAGCGGGTGGGGATCTGGGGGAGGACGATGCCTGTTGATAACTCTGAATTGGCCCGTTGGCAGTCTCTTGATGCAGCCATGTTCACTTGAGCGGCAGCCTCCAATCCATCGCGATGATGTAACTGCTCAACGGTCAAAGTGGCTGCAGGCTACAACCTCCAAATGCCGAAAGCTAATCGTCTCGGCACTCTTGCTCCAGCCAGCCACGAAAAGCTTTCATCCCATCGGTCTCTTTGCGAGGCTTGAGCTTGGTCAACCAGTAGCTTCCCGTCTCAATTCGAGTGTCAAATAAGGTCACCAGCCGACCGCCGAGTAGGTCCCGCCCAAAGAGGCGAATCGGCAACAACGCCACACCAGCTCCTTGTGCGGCTGCATCAGCAAGTACAAGGGACGAGTCAAATACAGGGCCTGTCAAATGTGGAGGGCTTAACCCAACCGCCTGAAACCATGCAGTCCATTCGTCTGCCCGATACGAGCGCAATAGCGTTGCCCGTACCAAATCACTGGGGGTGTGGATGCGACTTGCGATGAAAGGGGCGCAGACAGGCGTGAGTGGCGCAGAAAAAAGCTTCGACGCTTCTGTGCCGTGCCAGTGGCCATCCCCAAAGCGAATTGCGAAGTCCAGACCATCCCCTGCCAAGTCGACTCGGTTGTTGTTGGAGAACAGTCGAAGATCTATGAAGGGGTGCTTGACTTGAAAGTCGCGTAGGCGTGGCAGCAACCAGCCCACTGCAAACGTGCCCACGACGCCGACAGACAAAACTTCTTTCTTATGAGGCGTCTTGAAGTTCTCAAGCGTTGAACCGATCCGTTCAAAAGCATCGGTCAACACTGGTAACAGGGCGGCCCCTTCATCTGTCAAAGCAAGCCCTCGCGGGATACGCCGGAATAGTTTCTTGCCGAGGCGGTCTTCTAAGTTCTTGACGTGCTGACTGACGGCGGTCTGCGTCAGGTGCAGTTCAAGGCCCGCACGGGTGAAGCTCAAATGGCGTGCAGACACCTCAAATGCGCGCAGCGCGTTAAGCGGTAGGTCCATGATGATCTCAGTTTTTCTTGGGTCTGGGCTGCAGATTTCCCGTTTGAAGAGGCTACCGACGAACCATATGATCCCTCATTTTCAAACAGTGGGAACTATGAAAAGACGCAACTTCTCCGTCGGGATGGCATTTTCTGCCTTTGGCTTCAGTGCGATTTTGCCCAAGAAAAGCTTTGCCATCGGTGAGCAAAGACAGATGACTGCTGTGTTTCAGCAACTCGAGGCAAAAGCCCAAGGCCGGTTGGGCGTACATGTCATAGACACAGCGACCGGTCACGAATTTGGCTACCGCTCTGACGAACTTTTCATGATGCTCAGTTCGTTCAAGCTGCTGGCGAGTGCCTTGGTGCTGGCGCGCGTGGATCGTGGTGAAGAGTCGCTCACTCGACGTATTCGTTACCGTAAGCAGGACTTGGTGCCTTGGTCGCCAGTGACCGAGGCAAATGCGGATGGAGAGGGGCTGACTTTGGCCCAACTCTGTCACGCGACGATAACCACCAGCGACAACACAGCGGGCAATCTCATACTAGCCAGCTACGGTGGCCCTCAAGCTCTCACCCAGTATGCCCGTCAACTCGGTGACAAGGTCACGAGGCTCGATCGCAACGAACCCGACCTCAACACCCGAGTCGAGGGAGGAACCTTGGATACGACCTCACCGCGAGCCATGGCCATGACCATGAACAAGCTCCTCTTGGGCGATGCACTCTCACCCTCATCGCGGAATTTGCTTCGCCAGTGGCTGCTCGAAAATACGACTGGAGGAAAGCGCCTCAAGGCCGGAGCCCCTGCTGATTGGACCGTTGGCGACAAGACCGGAACCAACAAGACAGATGCGAACGACATCGGAATATTGCTGCCACCGCAAGGCGCACCGGTCCTTGTGACTGCTTACCTCGCTGACAGCACGGCAAGCAGCCAAATCAAAGATGCAACGCTTGCAGAGGTAGGTAGGCTCACCTCTATGGGCATACGATGAAGTCGGAGCGGGGATAAGGATTCGTTCCAGCAACCGCGTTGGCCGAAAGCAGTCAGACAAAGCGTTGTCCTCGACTTGCAGCATTCGCTGCTTTGCTGTAGCACCGTGATGAGGGAGGTGGGGCTGCGCAAGGCATGGCACCCCTCTCTTGTGCAGTCTCCGAATCGTCTGAAAACCGTTAGTTACGCTTCAATAAGCAAAACCTGTCACTTTATCCCGACTAACTGTTAGGGTCATTCAGAAATAACGATGGCTGCGTGGTCTCCCGCTCGAACGAGGCCAAGGCCATGGGGATCAGGATGGGCCAGCCGTGGTTTGAATGCAAAGCTTTGGCCGAAGAGCGTGGCATTCTGGCCATGAGCAGCAATTACGCGCTGTATGCCGACCTGTCCAACCGGGTCATGAACATCCTGAGCGACTATGGCCCGCAGCATGAGGTGTATTCGATCGACGAATGCTTTGTGGACCTGACCGGCATCCCCAAGCTGCGTGAAGTGAGCTATGCCATGCGCCAAAGGGTGATGATGTGGACGGGCATTCCGGTGTGTGTGGGCATTGGCCCGACCAAGACACTGGCCAAGCTGGCCAACCATGTGGCCAAGAAGCATCCGCGATCACGGGGTGTCTTCAACTACAACGCCCTGACCGATGACCAGAAAACACGACTGCTGCAGCGCATACCGGCCGAAGAAGTCTGGGGCGTGGGGCACAAGCTGACGCAGAAACTGGCAAGGCACGGCGTGCACAGCGTTCACGACCTGCGACAAGCCCATGTGCCGACACTGCGGGCTGAGTTTGGCGTGGTGATGGAGAAGATCCAGCGCGAGCTGCAAGAGATGCCTTGCATTGAGTTGCAGGAGATCCAGCCCGACCGACAACAAATCATCTCCAGCCGATCATTCGGAAAGATGGTGACGGAGTTGCCTGTGCTGCAGGATGCACTGTCCAACTTTGTGGCCAATGCCTGCGCCAAGCTGCGGGCACAGGGCAGCCATGCGTCGGTGATCCAGGTTTTCCTGCAGACCAACCGTTTCAGGAAAGACCTGCCGCAGTACATGCCCAGTCTGGCGGTGCCATTGCCGTACCCGACCAACGACAGCCTGGAGGTCAACCGCTGGGCCGGCTACCTGTGCGAGCGCATGTTCAAACCGGAGTACCAGTACAAGAAGGCCGGGATCATGCTCAGCGAGATCAGCCCTGTCACGCAAAGGCAAGGCGACTTGCTGGAGCCCGAGACCACCAGCAACGCCAAGCTGATGCAGGCGCTCGACAAGCTGAACCAACGCTATGGGCGCGGCACGGTGAAGGTGTCAACGCAGGGCGCGTTCAAGGGCTGGCAAATGCGCCAGGAGCTCAGGTCGCCCAACTACACGACGGCTTGGGATGACGTTCCGCTTGTTTAGCCGACGCATGACACATGCAACCGAAGCTGGACAGGGCCAGTTCTGAACTTGGGGAACATGCCTCCCTATAATTTCTGCATGTTGAAATACCAAACTATCCCTGTCACGCCCTTCCAGCAAAACTGCTCCTTGATCTGGGACGACCAGACCCTGCAGGCGGCGGTGGTGGACCCGGGTGGTGATCTGGATTTGTTGTTGGGGGCTGTCCAGCGTTTGGGCTTGAAGCTGGAGCAGATCTGGATCACCCACGGCCATGTGGACCACGCCTCAGGTACGGCCGAGTTGGCCGAGCGATTGGGTGGTTTGCCCATCATCGGACCGCATCCTGCAGACCAGTTCTGGATTGATGGCTTGCCTGCTGCGGCGGCGGCCTATGGTTTCCCACCTGCGCGTGTGTTCAAGCCCACGCGTTGGCTGGCCGATGGCGACACCGTCACTTTGGGTGCGCACACCTTGCAGGTGCGCCATTGCCCGGGCCATACACCTGGCCATGTGGTGTTTTATTCGCCTGAGATCAAGCGTGCGTTTGTGGGCGATGTGCTGTTTGCGGGCAGCATTGGCCGCACCGATTTCCCGCAAGGCAACCACGACGATTTGATTGCCAGCATCACCGAGCGTTTGTGGCCCATGGGCAATGACACGGTGTTCATTCCGGGGCACGGCCCCGAAAGCACATTTGGGCGCGAGCGGCAAACCAACCCTTATGTGCACGACCGTTGAGGGGATGGATGCCCGATCAAGTCGGGCATGACAGTTGATCGATTCAGGGATGGATGCCCGATTCAGTCGGGTACGACAACCATGCTGTCATATCACCCTCTGTCATACCCGCGAACGCGGGTATCCATGCCTTTGAAACCATGGATGCCCGATCAAGTCGGGCATGACAGCTCGCTTGTCGGGCATGAATGGTGGCTTTCCAGGCATGAATGGTCGCTTTCCGGGCGTGACAGGTCACTTTCCGTGCGGGATAGGTCATCGTTGAAGTGATGACCGCACGCTTGGCGCCTTGGGCCGTTTCAGCCCCTGCGGGCTTGTTCGTACAGGTGCTGAACTTTCGGCAGGTTGGCTTCGAGTTCCTGGATGCGGTTGGCGCCGCTGGGGTGCGTTGACAGGAATGAGGGGCTGCCGTTGCTGTTGGCGGCTTGCATTTTTTGCCACAGGCTCACGCTGGCTTCGGGTCGATAGCCGCCGCGTGCGGCGATCTCCAGGCCCACCAGGTCCGATTCGGTTTCGTCGTCGCGGCTGTATTTCAGGGTGAGCAATTGCGTGCCCAGGTTGGCCGCCACATCGCCCAAAGAGCCCAAACCCAGCAGTTGAGAAGCAATGGACAGGCCGATGCTGGTGGCCTGGCTTTTGGCCAGACGTTCGCGTGCGTGTTCGCGCAGGGCGTGTGCCATTTCATGCCCCATGATCATGGCCACTTCGTCGTCGTTGAGTTTCAGCTGGTCCAGGATGCCGGTATAAAAAGCGATCTTGCCGCCAGGCATGCACCAGGCGTTGATTTGCTTGCTGCCAATCAGATTCACTTGCCACTTCCACTCGCGAGAACGTGGGTTCCAAGACGCCGTGTGCGGAATGAGCTTTTGCGCGATGGTGTGCAGGCGCTGCAGTTGCGGGTGGCCGTCGGGGGCCAGGGCGCCTTTGGCGCGGGCATCGGCCAGTACCTGCGCGTATTGCTGCCGGGCTGAGGTTTCCAGCGTTTCGGCCGGCACCAGTTTGCGCAAACCCGAGGACGAGCCCACGTCCACCTGTGCCAAAGCCGATCCGGCAGCCGAGGCCCCGGCCGCCAGCAAAAAGGCGCGCCGGGCTTGCCAGCGCGGCGCGGCGGAGGCCGATGCGCTGGGCGCGGCATCGGCTGCAGGGGTTTTGAGGTCACAGAGCAAACACATGGTGTGTAAATGATAGCGACTTGGCCAACTTCAAGGTGCACGAAGCGTTGCGGGGTCGGTCGATAATGGGCATATGGCCGAAACCGCACCCTCCCCCGAAACCGCCCCACCGAGCACCGTGCGAACCTGGCGCGAGGCGCTGCGCCTGTATTTGCAGCCCGCCAGCTTGCGCATGCTGGCGCTGGGTTTTGCCGCGGGCTTGCCCTTGTTGCTGGTGCTGGGCACGCTCAGCTTTCGCCTGCGCGAGGCGGGCATTGACCGCAGCACCATCGGTTACCTCAGCTGGGTAGGCTTGGCCTATGGCGTGAAATGGATGTGGGCCCCGCTGGTGGACCGCATGCCTATTCCCTGGCTCACACGCCAACTGGGGCGCAGGCGCAGCTGGTTGCTGCTGTCGCAGCTGGTCATTGCGCTGGGGCTGGTGGGCATGGCGCTCAATGATCCCTCGCAGCTGCTCGGCCCTTTGGTGGCCTGTGCTTTGGCGGTGGCCATCGCTTCGGCCACACAAGACATTGCGCTGGACGCCTACCGCATCGAGTCGGCCGAGGTGAATGCCCAAGCCGCCTTGGCGGCCAGCTACCAGACGGGATACCGCCTGGCCATGATCTGGGCCGGAGCGGGGGTTTTGTGGGTGGCGGCCTGGGCGCAAGGCGATCAAGCCACGGGTTACTCGCAATCGGCCTGGCAAGCGGCTTATTTGGTGATGGCGCTGAGCATGCTGCCGGGCATGTGGGTGGTGCTGGCCTCGCCCGAGCCGGTGCCCGCACCCTTTGCGCCAGCGCGCAACGTGGCCGAATGGCTCCAGGGTGCTGTGCTTGAGCCCTTTGCCGATTTCTGGCTGCGCTACCGCTGGCAGGCGGTGCTGGTGTTGGCGTTGATCGCGGTTTACCGCATCAGCGACGTGGTCATGGGCATCATGGCCAACCCGTTTTATGTGGACATGGGCTTCACCAAAAGCGAGGTGGCCAGCGTGACCAAGGTCTACGGCGTCATCATGACTTTGGTGGGGGCGTTTGTGGGCGGCTTGTTGGCGGCACGGCTGGGCGTCATGCGTGTGCTCATGTTGGGGGCGCTCTTGAGTGCGCTCACCAATTTGCTGTTTGTCTGGCTCAGCGGCGTGGGCCACGATGTGCAGGCGCTGGTGTGGGTGATTTCGGCCGACAACCTGGCCAGCGGCATTGCGTCTGCGGCCTTCATCGCCTATTTGTCCTCGCTCACCAACATCAGTTATTCGGCCACGCAATACGCGCTGCTCAGCTCCATGATGCTGCTGCTGCCCAAGTTCATTGCCGGGTTTTCGGGGGAGTTTGTGGATGTCCACGGCTACGCCAGCTTCTTCACGGCCACGGCCTGGTTGGGTGTGCCGGTGTTGTTGCTGGTGATGCTGGCTTCACGTGTGCACGCCCGCCAGTTGTCACCCCGTACTCCATCTGACCCCAAACCCTCAAGAGCGTCACCTCGCGCTTGATCTGGCCCCAAGTCCCCAAGACTGTCACCCCGGACTTGATCCGGGGTCCATGTCTTCGTGGATCCCGGCTCGGAGGCCGGGATGACAAGGAGGAGGTCAGGGGGGCAAAGAATTGGCACCCTTCGGATTTACCCAGATTTACACAACCGACACGTTCAAGCCTTGCAAAAAGGCGATGATTCCCCCATGCAACAACTCTTGATGATCGAAGACGATGCCCGTCTGGCGGGCATGGTGGTGGACTATCTGGGGCAAAACGGGTTTGCTGTGGCCCATGCGCCCGATGCGCAGAGTGGTCTGGCCCGCTTGCAAAGCGCGGGCGTCGATCTGGTGATCCTGGACCTGATGCTGCCTGACATGGATGGTTTGCAGGTGTGTCAACGCATCCGCGCCTTGCCTGGGAGCCAGGGTCAGGTCCCGGTGCTCATGCTCACGGCCAAAGGCGATCCGATGGACCGCATCATTGGCCTGGAAATGGGCGCTGACGATTACCTGCCCAAGCCCTTTGAGCCGCGCGAGTTGCTGGCCCGCATCAAGGCCATCTTGCGCCGCCAAAACAGCGCCCCTGACAGTGCCCAGCAGCTGATGCAATTCGGTTCGCTCGAGATCGACCGCGATGCACGGCGCGTCAGTGTCAAGGGCCAGGCGTGTGATCTGACTTCTTACCAATACGACCTGCTGGTGGCCTTGGCCGAACGTGCGGGGCGCGTGCTCACGCGGGATCAGATCATGGAGGCCGTGCGGGGCAGGGAGTTGGAGGCCTTTGACCGCTCGATCGATGTGCACATGGGCCGCATTCGGGCCGCCATCGAGGCGGACCCCAAAGCGCCGCAACGCATCCTGACGGTGCGCGGTGTGGGCTATGTGTTTGCCCGCCAACAAGACTGAGCGGCCCATGCCCATTCGCAGCTTCTCGCGCCACTGGTCACGCCATCTGTACCTGCGCATTTGGTTGGCCGTGGTGCTGGTGGTGACGCTGTTGATGCTGGTGGTGGGCTGGGCCTGGCGCGCCACGGTCGAGCACCATGCGGCCCCGCCCGCGCCGCGCGAGTGGGTGGTGCTGAACGCCCAAGGTGAGGTGCTGGCCAGCACCACCCGGGCCGGGCCGGGTGCACCGTTGGCGTTTGATCTGACCTTGCCCGATGGGCAGCAACTCCAGCTGCAAGTGCAGCGGAACGGGGAGCGCAATGGGGAGCGCAATGGGGAGCGGGACCGCCCGCATGCCATGCCGGGCATGCCAGGTTTTGGGCCCGCAGGTGCGGGGCCTTTTTCATCCCATTTACCCCCTCACTTGCGCAAGGACATGCCCTGGTGGGCCAAGCCTTCGGGGTTTTTCTGGATGCTGGGCCTGATTGGCCTGGCGGTGGCGATGGGGCTGTACCCGGTGGTGCGCAGGCTCACGCAGCGGCTGGAAGGTCTGCAGCGTGGTGTGCAGCGTTGGGGTGAGGGTGATTTGTCGGTGCGCGTGCCAGTGCAGGGCGACGACGAGGTGGCCGACCTGTCCGAGCGCTTCAATGCGGCGGCCGAACGCATCGAAGGCCTCATGGCTTCGCAAAAGTCATTGCTGGCCAATGCTTCGCACGAGTTGCGCTCGCCGCTGGCCCGCATCCGCATGGGGCTGGAGTTGATGGGCAGCGCCACAGCCGATGCATCTGCGCAGGCCCGCAACCGGACTGAAATTTTGCGCAACATGGCCGAGCTGGACCAGCTGATCGACGAAATCTTGCTGGCCAGTCGCCTGGATGCCCAGGAAGCCGATATTGGCACCGTGGAGGCCGTGGATCTGGTGGGGCTGTGTGCCGAGGAGTGTGCGCGGGTGGGGGCGACGCTGGAAGTGCTGCCAGGTCAGCCGCAGCTGGAGGTGCCGGGGGTGGCCAAGCTGCTGCGGCGTTTGGTGCGCAACCTGCTGGAGAACGCACGGCGTTACGGGGCGAGCGGCCAGCCAGCGCCAGAGGAAGGGGGCATTGCCCTGACCTTGACTCAGCAGGGTTCAACGGTTCGCGTCACCGTTTGTGACCACGGCCCGGGCGTACCCCCTGAATACCGCGAGCGGATATTCGAGCCTTTTTTCCGCCTGCCCGGTGCCAGCGAACGCGTGGGCGGCGTGGGCTTGGGGCTGTCACTGGTCCAATCGATTGCCAAGCGCCATGGCGGTCGGGTGCAGTGCACAGACCGGCCCGGTGGTGGTGCCTGCTTCGAGGTGAGCTTGCCCCAAAGCAAAACGGCGAACACCTGAGTGTTCGCCGTGATGTGTCCGGCCATCGCAGGGATGGCGACACCGGGTACTCAGTGGTGGTGGCCCACCACCTCGCCCGCTTTCAGTTTGTAAACGGTGCCGCAATAAGGGCACTTGGCTTCACCGGTTTTGGCCACATCCAGATAGACCTTGGGGTGGCTGTTCCAGAGTTTCATGTCGGCTTTGGGGCTGGGACAAAACACACCGCCCTGGGGGTTCAGGTCGGTGGCCAGCAGTTCAACGGCTTGGGTACTCATGCTTGAACTCCTCAAACCCGGGTCAGCCAGTGGGCGTATTTGGGGTTGCGGCCGTTGACGATGTCAAAGAACGCGGTCTGGATTTTCTCGGTCACCGGACCACGGCTGCCCGCGCCCAGCTGGATGCGGTCGAGTTCGCGGATCGGGGTGACTTCGGCGGCGGTGCCGGTGAAGAAGGCTTCATCGGCGATGTAGATTTCGTCCCGGGTGATGCGCTTTTGCACGATCTCCAGGCCCAGGTCCTTGGCGATGTGGAACACCGTATTGCGTGTGATGCCGTTCAGGGCGCCAGCCGACAAGTCGGGGGTGTAGATCACGCCGTCCTTGACCACAAAGATGTTTTCGCCCGCGCCTTCGGACACAAAGCCCGAGGTGTCCAGCAACAGGGCTTCGTCGTAACCTTCGTCGGTCACTTCCATGTTGGCGAGGATCGAGTTGGTGTAGTTGCTCACCGCCTTGGCTTGCGTCATGGTGATGTTGACGTGGTGGCGGGTGTAGCTGCTGGTTTTCACGCGGATGCCGCGCTTCATGCCTTCTTCGCCCAGGTACGCGCCCCAGGTCCAGGCGGCGACCATCAGGTGGATGGTGTTGCCCTTGGGGCTGACGCCCAGCTTTTTGTCGCCGATCCAGGTCAAGGGGCGGATGTAGCCGCTTTCGAGCTTGTTTTCACGCACCACGGCGCGCTGGGCTTCGTTGACCTGCTCTTTGGTGAAGGGGATCGCCATGCGCAGGATCTTGGCGCTGTTGAACAGGCGGTCGGTGTGCTCCTGCAGGCGGAAGATGGCGGTGCCTTGCTCGGTTTTGTAAGCACGAACGCCTTCAAAAGCGCCGCAGCCGTAGTGCAGGGTGTGGCTCAGCACATGGATCTTGGCATCACGCCAATCGACCATCTGGCCGTCCATCCAGATTTTGCCGTCACGGTCTGACATCGAAGGAATGACAACGCTCATGAAAGTGTCCTTTAAAGAAGGGGCAGTCAACAATACAAAAAGGAGATTTTAAGGTCTCGCGTCCGGGGGGGGCTGGCGCTGGCGCCACCCGGGCTCAGTCGAGGGCAGGGCTTGCGCTGTTTGGTGTGGTGGCTTCGCTGCCTTCAGAAGCCGGGCGCTCCAGAGACCATTCGGTCAATTTGCCGCCGACAAAGGTGCAGTCCACACGTGACTGGCCAGCATCGGTCCAGCGGTAAACCTCGGGTTGGGCGTCTTTTTCGGTTTGCAGTGCACCCAGCGAGCGTGTCATGGCGATGACATGCATCAAGGTGACGCCTTTTTTCAATTTGGCGTTGAGCATCACGGCGCTGGCCACATGGCCGATGGGTCGGTTGGCAGCTTTTTTCAGGATGGTGACCATGCGGGTGAAGTGCAGCAGGATCCACATGACCACGCCCCCCACAGCCAGGGCAATGCCCGCCCATTGAAAGGCCTGCCAAGCCCCGACGGTGAAAACGATGATGGCCAGTGGGGTCAGTATTTTGGTGAAATTCATGGGCGTGGATTGTGCCTTCAGTCCAACCCTCGCACCACCTGCATGGCTTCTTCGATGCGTTCGACGGGGTAAATCGTCAAGCCCTCAAAAGCTTTGTCGTTCTTTTTGGGTGCGTTGGCTTTGGGCACCACGGCCACTTTGAAGCCGAGTTTTGCGGCTTCTTTCAGGCGGTCTTGCCCGCGCGGTGCGGGGCGCACTTCACCGGCCAGACCCACCTCGCCAAAGGCGATGAAGCCTTTGGGCAGGGGCTTGCCACGCAAGCTGCTGGTGATGGCCAGCATGACGGCCAGGTCGGCGGCCGGTTCGCTGATGCGCACACCGCCCACCGCGTTCACGAACACATCCTGGTCCATGCAGGCCACACCCGCATGGCGGTGCAACACGGCCAGCAGCATGGCCAGGCGGTCGCGGTCCAGGCCCACGCTCAAACGGCGGGGCGATGGCCCGCCGCTGTCGACCAGGGCCTGAATTTCGACCAGCAGAGGGCGTGTGCCTTCGAGCGTGACCATCACGCAGCTGCCGGGCACGGGCTCGGCGTGCTGGCTCAAAAAGATGGCGCTGGGGTTGCTCACACCCTTGAGGCCTTTTTCAGTCATGGCAAACACGCCAATTTCGTTCACCGCGCCAAAGCGGTTCTTGATGGCGCGGATCAAACGGAAGTTCGAATGCGTGTCGCCTTCAAAGTACAGCACCGTGTCCACCATGTGTTCCAGCACACGGGGGCCAGCCAGTGCGCCTTCTTTGGTCACATGGCCGACCAGCACGATGGTGGTACCGGTGGATTTGGCGGTGCGCGTCAGGTGCGCTGCGCATTCGCGCACCTGTGCCACCGAGCCGGGGGCGCTGGTCAGTTGGTCCGAATACACCGTCTGGATCGAGTCGATGATGGCGATGCCGGGCTGGCGCGATTGCAGGGTGTGCAAAATCTTTTCCAGCTGGATCTCGGGCAACACGGGCACCTCAGAGTCCGGCAGGCCCAAACGGCGAGAGCGCATGGCCACTTGTGCGCCGCTTTCTTCGCCCGTGACATACAGGGTGTTCATGCCGCTGCGCTGCAGCGCGTCCACCGCCTGCAGCAGCAAGGTGGATTTGCCGATGCCCGGGTCGCCGCCGATCAGCACCACGCCACCTTCGACCATGCCACCGCCCAGCACCCGGTCGAGTTCGTCGATGCCGGTGGGGTGGCGCTCGAAGTCGGCCGCTTCGATTTGGGCGAGCGGCAACACCTCCGAGGTGGGGGCCAGCGAGGCATGGACCGAGCCAAAGCGGTTCTTGCCGCCAGCGGGCTCAGCCGAGGCTTCGATCAGGGTGTTCCAGGCGTTGCAGCTGGGGCATTTGCCCATCCAGCGGGCGCTGGTGCCGCCGCATTCGGTGCAGGTGAATATCGATTTGTCTTTGGCCATGGGGTGCAAGTGTGCCTGAGCGCAAGGCTCATGCGCTGGCCCATGCCTGCAGAAATTCGCGGGTGATGTCGGCGGCGGGTAAATCGCGGCAGCCACTGGCGTTCTGGCCCGACCACAGCGGCGTGAAATCGCTGCTGCCCGCCGCTTCTGCGGCTGCGCGCAGGGGCGCGATGGCGGCCGTGGCCAAGGGAAAAGCGGGTGCCGCAGCGTTGAGGGGCCCGAGTTCGCGCATCAAGCGATTGAAGATGCCGCGCGCCGGGCGTCCAGAAAACAGGGTGGTCAAAGCGGTGTGCTGCGCGGCGGGCGACTGCAGAGCGCTGCGGTGCAGAGCGCTGGTGGTGGCTTCGTGGCTGCAGAGGTAGGCGGTGCCGACCTGCACGCCTGCGGCACCCAGCGCCTTGGCGGCCGCGATGCCTGCCGCGCTGCTGATCCCGCCAGCCGCAATCACCGGCAATTGGACCGCCTGCACGATCTGGGGCAGCAGGGCAAAGGTGCCCACCTGGGTGCTGAGCTCGTCGGTGAGGAACATGCCTCGGTGTCCCCCGGCCTCCAGGCCCTGCGCAATGATGGCGTCCGCCCCGTGGGCCTGCAGCCACAAGGCTTCGGCCACGGTGGTGGCCGAAGACAGGACCAGACTGCCCCAGCTTTTGACGCGGGCAACCAGTTCGGGAGACGGCAGTCCAAAGTGAAAACTCACCACCGCTGGACGAAAGGCCTCCAGCACATGGGCCGCTTCGGCGCTGAAGGGCACGCGTCCCGGCCCTGTCGGAATGGTTTCAGGGTCGAGCCCCAGTTCGCGGTAATAAGGTGCCAGGGTCCGATGCCAGGCCTGCTGGCGGACGTCATCGGGTGCGGGCGGGGCGTGGCAAAAGAAGTTGACGTTGTAAGGATTTTGGGTGGATTGGTGCAGCGCTTGGAGTTCGCTTTGCAGGTCGGGGAGACTGAGCATGGCCGCTGGCAGTGAACCCAGGCCACCGGCTTCGCACACAGAGGCTGCCAGTCGGTGGTTTTGCACGCCAGCCATGGGGGCTTGCACGATAGGAGGCAGGATGTCCAGCAATCGGTGATGGGGCTTCATGTGTTTGTGTCAGGGCCGTGGGCTTTGGATCAGTTTGACCAGATCGGCCAACATTTTTTCCTTGGCGGAAGGGTTGGAGCCGGTCCATGAGAAGGTGGTGTTGTCGGTGCCATAGGTCAGCATTTTTCGGTCGATGGGACCCTGAAAAATGCCGTGGGCAGCGTCGTCGTAAAACCAAACGTCGATGTCTGCGCCTTGGGTTTTGAGCCGCTGCATCCAGTCGATGGGTTTCTCGGTCATGTCTGCCGGGTTTTGTCGTGCGTTGCATTGTTGTGCATTGCCCATCGGGATCTCGGGGCTGGGCAGACGGTTGACACGGCAGCTCTCCTGGCGTTGCCACATCCAGTCCTCTTGGTGTTTGCCGCCGTAGTTGTCCAACTTGCCAAAGACAAGCCGGACGGGCACAGCCACGGTGTCGGGCAGACCGATGCCCATGCCCGGCAGGCCTTCCGGGATGACACCTCGAACATGTTCGGGACTGACCACGCTGGCCAGGTTGGCCACCACCGCTGCACCGTTTGACACGCCTTGCAGGAAGATGGCCCGGGTGTCGACTTTGTCTGACTGCGTGAGGGCCCATTCGTAAGCGCCTTTGGCGGCTTTGTAGATCATGCGTTGGCGTGATTCGTTCGTCGCTTGTGACCCCCAAAAGGGGTAGCCTTGGTAAAAACCGTTGAGTTGGTAGGCGTCAAAAACCAGTGTGGCGATGTCGTGCTTGCGCAGCGCTGTGGCCAGGTTGTTTTCAAGCATGCCCAGGCCGCCGCCGCCATGCGCAATGATGACCAAAGGGGGTTTGCTGGGCAGCGGACTGACATTCCAGCGGGTGGGAACGGACAGCCTGGATGCTTTGTGACAAGGGTCAAACTCAGCCAAAGGCCCCTTGACCGTATGAAAACGTGGACGGATTTGCACCAACTCGGCGACGTTTTCTGGGGCGGGTTTGCAATCCGACGCAGACTGGGCTGCACATCCCAGCCCCACGAGACTCAGGCATGCGGCCAGCAACCAATGTTTCAAATGACGGAAAAGGACCACGAAACCTCCAAGTGCTAAGCCATCTTATTGGAAAAGTTTCATCGGCTTGGAGTGCGTGATGGCGTTTCTCGGTAGAAACCCGCATGGGTAAAGGTTGGAATTCATTTAACATGTTAAATAAATGAGCCGTTCCACCCCCTTTGTCCACCGCAACCTGCCGCGCCTGCTGCTGCAGGCGCGTGAGGCCGTCATGGCCCACACGCGCCCCAGCCTGCGCGAGCATGGTCTGTCTGATCAGCAATGGCGTGTGCTGCGGGTGCTGGGCGAGCATGCCCATGAGCCGGCCGGCATCGAAACTGGTCGTGTTGCCCGCGAGGCCTACCTGCTGGGGCCCAGTCTGACGGGCGTGCTCTCGCGCATGGAGCGCGATGGCCTGATCGTGCGCGAGCGCTGCCCGCAGGACGCCCGCCGCAGTGTGGTGCGTGCCACGGCTCTGGGCTTGGACAAGGTGCAGGCGCTGTCGCAAACCATTGAGGCCCATTACAGCTGGATGGAGCAGCAGTTGGGCAAAGGCAAGCTCAGACAGATGTATGCCCTGCTGGATGAACTGATCGCGCTGGAAAGCCCTGACACCGAAACCGCCGAGGAACTGGCCGAGGAAGAAGAACGATGAACCCGTGGACCCTCCGATGGACCCCGAAAGGCACGGTGTACGGCACCTTGCTGAATTTCCGCCGAGAGTGGGACCTGTGGTCTGCGCGCATGACGCAGGACCCGCACAAGGCCGCACCCCAAGCGCCCGTGCTTTACGTCAAGACGGCCAACACTTTCTGCCCCGCTGGGCAGGACCTGCTGCTGCAGGACGGCGTGAGCGAAGTGGACATCGGCGCCACGCTGGGTCTGGTGATCGGTGAACAGGCGCAGGTCGTGGGCGCCGTACTGCTCAATGACTGGAGCGTGCCGCACACCAGCTATTACCGCCCACCGGTCAAGTTCCGCTGCCGCGACGGTTTTCTAGGCTTGCCCGCGCAGGTCACGAGCGGCCAGGTGCAGGACTGGGCCACATTGCAAATGGATGTGCGCCGCAACGGCGAGCGGGTGCAAACCGTCAATCTGCGGGGTCTGATGCGCAATCTGTCCGCACTGCTGGCCGATGTGGGCGAGTTCATGACGCTGCAACCCGGTGATGTGCTGATGGTCGGAACAGACTGCCTGGCAGACGGCACGCGCCCACGCGCCAAAGCCGGTGACCAGGTGGAGATTTCCGCGCCAGGCTTTGCCTCGGTCATCACTACGGTTCGAGGTGCCGCATGAAACACGCCCGCATCGCCTGGTCCGGCGCCATCCAGCAAGCCGTTGAAGCCGACGGCCAGTTGCTCATCACCCAAGGGCCGCACAAGGGCCGCCGCGTGGCTTTTGACGAGGTCGTCTGGCTGCCTCCGCTCGCATCCACAGCTCAGGCACGCACCGTGATCGCGCTGGGCCTGAACTACGCCGACCACGCCAAGGAATTGGCCTTCAAGGCGCCCGAAGAACCCCTGGCCTTCATGAAGGGAGAAGCCTCGCTGATCGGCCACAAAGCCTTCACCAAGCGCCCGGCCGACGTGAAGTACATGCACTATGAATGCGAACTGGCCGTGGTGATCGGCCGCACGGCGCGCCATGTGAAGAAGGCCGATGCCTACGACCACATTGCCGGCTACACCGTGGCCAATGACTACGCCATCCGCGATTACCTGGAAAACTGGTACCGCCCCAACCTGCGTGTGAAGAACCGCGACACCTGCACACCGATTGGCCCTTGGCTGGTGGACGCCGCCGACATCCCCAACCCCATGGCGCTCAAGTTACAGACCACCGTCAACGGCCAGGTCACGCAAAGCGGCAGCACGGCCGACATGATTTTTGATGTGCCCACGCTGATCGAATACTTCAGCAGTTTCATGACGCTCAATCCCGGCGACCTGATCCTGACCGGCACGCCCGACGGCATCGTGAACGTGGAGCCCGGCGACGTGATCGTCACCGAGATCGAGGGCATCGGGGCTTTGACCAACACCATCGTGGCCGCATGAGCAAGGTCACGGCATCTGGTCAGCCGGACATCATGCACCTGATGTGTCATACCCGCGTTCGCGGGAATGACAGCCCAGTAGGTCGGTGGCTTCAGCCCCGACAAGCCTGAAAGAAAGACACGACATGAAAATCGACCACCTCATCAACGGCCAATCCGTCGCGGGCAGCGACTACTTTGAAACCATCAACCCCGCCACGCAAGAAGTGCTGGCCGAAGTCGCTTCGGGCGGCGAAGCGGAAGTCAACGCCGCCGTGGCCGCCGCCAAAGCCGCCTTCCCCAAATGGGCCAACACGCCAGCGACCGAGCGCGCCAAGATCATGCGCAAGCTGGGCGACCTGATCACGAAACACGTGCCCGAGATTTCGGAAACCGAAACCAAAGACTGTGGCCAGACCATCAGCCAGACCGGCAAGCAGCTGGTGCCGCGTGCGGCCGACAACTTCCACTATTTCGCCGAGATGTGCACCCGCGTGGACGGCCACACCTACCCCACGCCCACGCACCTGAACTACACCCTGTTCCACCCGGTGGGTGTGTGCGCGCTCATCAGCCCGTGGAACGTGCCCTTCATGACCGCCACCTGGAAGGTCGCGCCCTGCCTGGCTTTTGGCAACACCGCTGTGCTCAAGATGAGCGAGCTGTCGCCCCTCACGGCCGCCCGCTTGGGCGAGCTGGCGCTGGAAGCGGGCGTGCCTGCAGGCGTGCTCAACCTGGTGCATGGCTACGGCAAAGAAGCGGGCGAGCCGCTGGTCTCGCACCGCGATGTGCGCGCCATCAGCTTCACTGGCTCCACCGTCACGGGCAACCGCATCGTCCAAAGCGCGGGCCTCAAGAAGTTCAGCATGGAACTCGGCGGTAAGAGCCCCTTTGTGATTTTTGAAGACGCCGATCTCGATCGCGCCTTGGACGCTGCCGTGTTCATGATTTTCAGCAACAACGGTGAGCGTTGCACTGCGGGCAGCCGCATTCTGGTGCAGCAAAGCAGCTATGCCGACTTTGCCGCGAAATTTGCCGAACGCGCCAAGCGCATCACCGTGGGCGACCCGCTGGATGAAAAAACCATCGTCGGCCCGATGATCTCCAAGGCCCACCTGGCCAAGGTGCGCAGCTACATCGAGCTGGGCCCCAAAGAAGGCGCGACCATGCTCTGCGGCGGTCTGGACCAGCCGTCTTATGCCGCCGACCTGTCCGCCCATGTGCAAAAAGGCAACTTCGTCTGGCCCACGGTGTTTGCCGATGTTCAGAATTCCATGCGCATCGCGCAAGAAGAAATCTTCGGCCCGGTGGCTTGCCTGATCCCGTTCAAGGACGAGGCGGACGCGATTGAAAAGGCCAACGACATCGAATATGGATTGAGCAGCTACGTCTGGACCGAAAACCTGGGCAAGGCCCACCGCGTGGCCGCCGCAGTCGAGGCGGGCATGTGCTTCGTCAACAGCCAGAACGTGCGCGACCTGCGCCAGCCCTTCGGCGGCACCAAAGCCAGCGGCACCGGCCGCGAAGGCGGCACCTGGAGCTACGAAGTGTTCTGCGAGCCCAAAAACGTGGCGGTCTCGATGGGTTCGCATCACATTCCACATTGGGGAGTTTGACCATGGGACAACTCGAAAACACCAGGAGTGCTCGTCATGGGTAAGCTCGCATTGGCCGCCAAAATCACCCATGTGCCCAGCATGTACCTGAGTGAGATTCCCGGGCCGCGTTTTGGCACGCGCCAAAGCGCCATCGACGGCCACAAGGAAATCAGCCGCCGCTGCCGTGCTCTGGGGGTGGACACCTTGGTGGTGTTTGACACGCACTGGCTGGTGAATGCGAACTACCACATCAACTGCGCGCCGCACTTCAAGGGCAGCTACACCAGCAACGAGCTGCCGCATTTCATCAACCACATGGCGTTCGAGTCGCCCGGCAACCCCGAGCTGGGGCACCTGCTGGCCAAGGTTGCCAATGAACATGGCGTGGAAACGCTGGCGCACGACAACACCACGCTCGACCCCGAGTACGGCACGCTGGTGCCGCTGCGCTACATGAACGAAGACCAGCACTTCAAGGTTGTCTCGGTCTCGGCCCTGTGCATGGTGCATTACCTCAACGACAGCGCCCGCCTGGGCTGGGCCATGCGCGAGGCGGTGGAAAAGCATTACGACGGCAAGGTGGCGTTCCTCGCCAGCGGCTCGCTCTCGCACCGCTTTGCGCAGAACGGTCTGGCGCCGGAGTTCGCCCACAAGATCTGGAGCCCGTTTCTGGAGCAGCTCGATAAGCAAGTGCTCCAGATGTGGGCGAACCGCGAGTGGAAAGCCTTTTGCGAGATGCTGCCCGAGTACGCCAGCAAAGGCCACGGCGAAGGCTTCATGCACGACACCGCCATGCTGATGGGGGCCCTGGGCTGGACGGGCTATGACGGCACAGTGGACATGGTGACCCCGTACTTTGGCGCGAGCGGCACGGGCCAGCTCAATGCCATTTTTGAAGTCACACCGCAGGACGGCGCCAAAGTGCCCGCTGCTGTGGCCAGCCATGCCGAGGGTTACACGGCGGTGAGCACCAGGCTGTGAAATGAGCCAGCGGGATGTCTCTCCCTGTCATCCCGGACTGGATCCGGGATCCCTCTGTGGTTCAGCATGGATCCTCGGGTCAAGCCCGAGGATGACAAAGTCTGAAGTTCGCATGACAAAGTCAGAAGGTCCACCATGCCTCACCTCGTGATCCTTTATACCGGTCAGCTGGACGCTGAGGTCAATATGACCACCCTCTGCCGTCAAATGGCCGACGCCATGCTCACCGTGCAGGACGAGCAAGGCCAACAAGTTTTCCCTACGGGCGGCACGCGTGTGCTGGCCTACCCCGCGCCGCACTACGCCGTGGCCGATGGCGGTGCAGCAGGTCAAGCTGCGGGCGGCACAGGCGACTACGCCTTTGTGTACCTGAACCTGCGCATGGGCCGAGGGCGCAGCGAGGCGGTGCAGCAAGGCGCAGGCCAAACCCTGGTCGAAGTGGCCAAGGCGTTTTTTGCCCCGGTCATGGCGCAACGCCACATCGGCATCACGCTGCAGATCGACGTTGGCCCCGAAGTGTTCGACGCCAAGCACAGCAACCTTCACCCCCTCTTCAACAAGGTCTGACATGACATTGAATCTGATTTTTGTGGGAACGCCGACATGTTTGACGACGCCTTGATCCAGCAGCTCGCGCAAGAGCTCAACCAGTCCGAAAAATCGCGCACCCAGATCGAGCACTTTTCCAAGCGCTTCCCGGGCATGACCATCGACGATGGCTACCGCATCAACCGCGCCTGGATGCAGATCAAGTTCGCCGAAGGGCGCACCCTGATTGGCCACAAGATTGGCCTGACAAGCCGCGCCATGCAGGTCTCCAGCCAGATCGACGAGCCCGACTACGGCACCCTGCTCGATGACATGCTCTACACCTGCACGCCCGGTCAGGTGCTGGACATCCCGTTCACGAATTTCATCGCGCCGCGTGTCGAGGTGGAGCTGGCCTTCATCCTCAAAAAAGAACTGCGCGGCCCCCATGTGACGGTGCAGCAGGTCCTAGAGGCCACCGATTACGTGACACCCGCCATCGAGATCATCGACTCGCGCATCGAGCAGTTCGACCGCCACACCAAGGTGATGCGCAAGGTCTACGACACCATCAGCGACAACGCGGCCAACGCGGGCATCGTGCTCGGCGCCAAGCGGGTCGACCCGCTCACCACCGACTTGCCCTGGTGCGGTGCGGTGCTGCGACAAAACGGCGTGGTCGAGGAAACGGGTCTGGCTGCGGGCGTGCAGGGCCACCCGGCCGTGGGCATCGCCTGGTTGGCCAACAAGCTCGCGCCTTGGGGCGAACATTTGCAAGCTGGCGAGATCGTGCTGGCCGGTTCCTTCACCAAACCAGCTCCGGCTAAAGTAGGCGATGTGTTCGACGCGGACTACGGGCCTTTGGGCAAGCTGGAGTTCAAGTTCACTTAACACCTGGCCGCTACGAATGCCCGCGCTGATCGGGCCAGGCCCGCCAGGCCCGATCAGCACCCTCTTCTAAGCCATCACCCAAGGAACTGACCCATGAACACCCCTGTGAACCTCTTCAAGCAAGCGCTCCAAGACAAACGCCCTCAAATCGGCCTCTGGATGGGACTGGCCAGCGCCTACACCGCCGAAATCTGTGCTTTGGCCGGATTCGATTGGTTGGTGATTGACGGTGAACATGCGCCCAACGACCTGTCCAGCATCCAGGCCCAGTTGCAAACCCTGGCTGCTTACCCCGTCAGCCACCCGGTGTGCCGTGTGCCTGTGGGGGAGACGGCGCTCATCAAACAATACCTGGACCTGGGGGCGCAAAACATCCTGGTGCCCATGGTCGATACCGCCGAGCAGGCCGCGCAGTTGGTGCGTGCCATGCGTTACCCGCAAGACGACGGCCAGGGCGGCGTGCGGGGCATGGCCGGGGCACGTGCTTCGCGCTGGGGTCACTACAGCGACTACTTCAAGCGCGCCAACGAAGAGGTTTGCCTGCTGGTGCAGGTCGAATCACGCGAAGCGCTGAAGAACCTCGATGCCATCGTCGCCACGCCCGGCGTGGACGGCGTGTTCATTGGCCCAGCCGACCTCTCGGCCTCCATGGGCCATGTGGGCAACGCCGCGCACCCCGATGTGCAGGCCGCGATTGCCGACGCGATCGCCCGCATCCTGAAAGCCGGCAAGGCGCCGGGCATCCTGACCCCCGACCGTCAGTTGGCCGAGCAGTACTTGAAACTGGGCGCAGTGTTTGTCGCGGTGGGTCTGGACACACAAATCCTGATGCGCCAGACTGCCGAGCTGGCTGCGCACTTCAAAACCACAGTCAAGGCGGTGTCGGCCGACAAAGGCCAGACTTATTGACACGGTGCCAGTGGCCCCATTCCATTTTTCAGCGAGCGTTTTTCACATTCAACCAGGAGACTTCCATGCGCATTTCCCGTCGTCAATTCGTCCAATCTGCCAGTGCCGGCGCTGTACTGGCCACACTGGGCCGGCAGGTCATGGCCCAGGCCCAGATTGACAACTTCAAGATCGTCACCGGCTTTGCCGCTGGGGGCACCTCGGACACCACTTGCCGCCGCGTGGCCGCTCGCCTGACGGGCAGCTATGCCAAGACCGCTGTGGTCGAAAACAAGACGGGTGCGGGCGGTCAGATCGCCATTCAGTTCGTCAAGAGCCAGCCGGCCGATGGCAGCACCATGCTGCAGACGCCCACCTCGATGCTGACGATTTACCCGCACATCTACAAAAAGCTCAGCTACGACCCAGCCACCGACCTGAGCCCGGTGTCTTTGGCTTGCGTGTTCGACTTCGGCTTTGCCGTGGGCCCGGCTGTGCCCGACAGCGTCAAGAACATCAACGACTTCATGGCCTGGGCCAAGGCCAACCCCACTTTGGCCAACTTCGGCTCGCCCGCCGCAGGCTCTACACCGCACTTTGTGGGCGCTTTGCTCGGACGCCATGCCGGGGTCGAGATCAAGCACGTCGCTTACCGTGGCACCCAACCGGCCATGCTTGACCTGCTGGGCGGCCAGATCGCAGCAGTCAGCGGCCCCATCGGTGACATCACCCAGCACCTGTCCACGGGCAAGGTGCGCATCCTGGCCACATCGGGTGCCAAGCGCAACCGTTTCGCGCCCGATGTACCCACTTACGCTGAGCAAGGCCTCAAGGACATGGTGCACAGCGAGTGGTTCGCCTTCTTCCTGCCTGCCAAGGCCACGCCCGAGGTGGTGGCGCGCCTGAATGCGGCCGTCAAGAGCGCCCTGGCATCCAAGGACGTGATCGACGGCCTGGCCACTTTTGGCCTCGAGGCCATGTCCAGCTCGCCCGCCGAGCTCACCGAGCTGATCCGCAAGGACACGGCCAAGTGGGCCCCCATCGTCAAGACCATTGGCTTCACCGCCGAGGCTTGATTTTTATAGGTCTGGAGTTCGCGCCATGAATGCCATTTTGAAATCTGTGCCCACCGATGTGCCTGCCCCAGCGCACATGCACCCTGATGAATGGCAGGCGCGACGCCAGCTGGCCAGCTGCTACCGCGTGTTTGCCATGCTCGGCTGGACCGAGATGATCTACAACCACATCACGCTGCGTCTGCCCGACAGCGCCACGGGGGGTGAAAAGCATTTCTTGATCAACCCTTTTGGGCTGCATTACAGCGAAGTCACCGCCAGCAACCTGGTCAAGATCAACCTGCAAGGCGAGGTGCTCGATGGCTCGCCCTACAAGGTCAACCCCGCCGGGTTCGTGGTGCATGCTACGCTGCACGGCGGCATCGAAGGCGCGCACTGCGTGATGCACACCCACACCACGGCGGGCGTGGCGGTGGCGTGCCTGGAGGGGGGCCTGTCGCAAAGCAATTTTTATTCGGCGCAGTTGCACGGCATGGTGGCTTACCACGACTTCGAGGGCATCACCATCCACGCCGAAGAGGGCCCGCGTGTGCTCCAGAGCATTGGCGACAAGCCCGCCGTGATTTTGCGCAACCATGGCTTGTTGTCCTGGGGTCATACCTTGCCGCAGGCCTTTGCGATCTTGTGGACGCTGCAGCGCGCCTGCGAAATCCAGCTGGCCACGCAAAGCATGGGCACACCGATTCCCGTGCCCGAAGCGATTGCCGCCAAGTGCACGCGCGACGCGCTGCAGTTCAACCCGAACCACGGTGCAGGACAGGATGTGTTTGATGCCCTGGTGCGCCAGGTGGACCGCATCGATGCGGGGTGGCGTGCATGAGCGACAAGATGAACGAGATGCCATTCCAAAAAATCGCCATCGTCGGTGCAGGAGCCATCGGCGGCTGGATGGGCGTGCATTTGGCGCGTGCTGGTGCGCAGCTGAGCGTGCTGGCACGCGGGGACACGCTGCAAGCTTTGCAGCAGCACGGCTTGCAATTGCACCAAGGCGGCGAGTCGCACACCGTGCCCGTGAAGGCCTCCAGCGATGCTGCCGCGCTGGGCGAGCAGGACCTGGTGGTGATCGCTGTCAAGGCCCCGGCCTTGGCCACAGTGGCACAGCAGGTGGGTCCGTTGATCGGCCCGCACACCGTGGTGTTGACGGCCATGAACGGTGTCCCGTGGTGGTTTTTGCAGGGTTTCGGTGGCCCTGTGGCTGGGCGTTCGCTCGACGCGGTGGACCCGGGCGGTGCCATCGCCCGTGCCTTGCCTGCTCGGCACATCATCGGCTGCGTGGTCCATGCCAGCTGCTCGGTGGATGCGCCTGGCGTCATTCGCCACCACTTTGGTGACGGACTGATCGTGGGCGAGCCTTCTGGAGAGACCACCCCGCGTGTGCAAGCGCTGCACGCGCTGCTGCGTCTGGCGGGCTTCAATGCCACGCTGTCGCCGCAAATCCAGAAAGACATCTGGTACAAACTTTGGGGCAACATGACGATCAACCCGATCAGCGCCTTCACCGGGGCCACCACCGATCGGATCCTGGACGACCCCTTGGTGCGCCAATTTATCTCGGGCGTCATGCTCGAAGCCAAAGCCATCGGGGCTCAGATCGGCATCCCCATTGCGCAGGAGCCTGAAGACCGTCATGCGGTGACGCGCAAACTGGGGGCGTTTCGCACCTCCATGCTGCAGGACGTGCAGGCGTCAAAGCCTGTGGAGCTCGATGCGCTGGTGTCGGCGGTGCGTGAGTTGGGTCAACTCACCCAGGTCCCAACGCCACTGACCGATGTTTTGCTGGGCCTCAGCCGCTTGCATGCCCAAGGGCTGGGGCTGTACGAGACCCGCGCTGACCGTTGAACAGCACCCATCTAACAATCTTTAACAACTTAAGCAGTATCTTTGACTCATAATCACCTTAGCAAACAATTATAGATGCTTTGGTATTAAAAGGTGCTTTTATGTTGATTTCAATGCTTCTCTTGGGTGTTTTGATGGTTTTTCTGGGTGTTTTGTATTTCAAGACCGTTCAGGACATCGAACGCGACGACATCCACGAGGCCATGGCCCGCGCAGAGCGACTGAAAAACAAACGCGCTGCCAACACCTACGCCGGGGCCTGACCCCCTTCATCCAGTCGCTTGGATGTCATCTCCCAGGCTTGCGGGGCGTTAAATTGCCCCCATGTCCTCTGCCTCAGCACCCCCCGCTCCCTTGTCCCGGTTGTCCCTGACCGGATTCCTCACGCTCTTGCTGATCGCCCTGATGATGGGCGCCAACCATGTCGCGGCCCGCACGGCCTTCAACCATGGGGTGGACGTGGTGACCGCCGTCACCTTTCGCAGCACCGTCACCGCCTTCGTGGTCGCCTTGATTCTGTGGCAACAAAAGGTCTCGCTGCAACTCACGGGCCGTCACCGAAAAAGCCTCTTGCTGATCGGCGCTTTGATCGCCATTCAAAGTGTTTGCCTTTACTCGGCCGTGGCACGTTTGCCCGTGGCCTTGGCCTTGCTGGCCTTCAACACCTACCCTTTGTTGACCGCGTTTTGGGCGCGTGTCCTGTACGGCCACCGCCCTGAGCGCATGGTCTTGCTGGCCATGCCGGTGATGCTGCTGGGTCTGGCGCTGGCGCTGGATGTGCTGGGCGCGGCTTCAGGCCTCGGGGCTGCCGAGCACTGGGGCCAGATTGGCGCAGGCGTGGCATTTGCGCTGGCTGCGTCCGCCACCTTCGGTTTGGCGCTGGTCATCACCCAGCACGAAGCAGCCGACGTGGACGGGCGCTTGCGCACTTTCACCACCATGGGCACGGTGGCGATTTTGGCGGCTGTGGTGGCCCTGACCCAAAGCGGCATCCATTTGCCCAACGCCAGTGCAGGCTGGTGGGGCCTGGGGGCCTTGACGTTGTTGTACGGCACGGCCTTCACCATCATGTTCACCGTGCTGCCCAAGTTGGGCGTGGTGGGTAACTCGGCCATCATGAATGTGGAGCCGGTCTTTGCGCTGGTGCTGGCCTGGGCGCTCTTGGGGCAAACGATCGCGCCCATGCAATTGGTCGGCGCTTTGGTGGTGGTCGCCACCGTCATGTGGCTGGGTCTGCGCAAGCGCTGAAACCTTTCGTTAGCGGCCCACCATGGCTGTAAAAAATTTGAAGCCTTTGTTGTGGGAGGCTGCCCCTTCGGCCGAATGCGTGATGTGGCTCCGGCCAAAATTCGCGAGCAGGGGCTCGCTCCCACCAAGAGGCTGATCCCATATGCGAGCAGCCGCCTGCACAGCGCTCAGCCGTTCTTCAGCGCCAAGGCCTTGTCGTAAAGCTCGTTTTTGGACTCGCCCGTGATCTCGGCAGCGAGTTTGACGGCGGTTTTCAGGGGCAGTTCGGGCAGCAGCACTTGCAACACCCGCAAGCCCTCACCTGCAGATGCCGCCACTGGCGCGTCGTGCAGCACCAGCACAAACTCACCGCGCAGACGCTCGGGTTTTTCAGCCAACCAGCCCGGCAGGGCCTGAGCGCTGAGGGTTTCGATTTGTTCAAATTGCTTGCTCAACTCGCGCCCCACAGTGATGGCGCGTTCGCCCAGCACCGACAGCGCTTGTGCCAAGGCTTCGATGCGGTGCGGTGCTTCCAGCAGCACCACGGCTCGGCTTTCCATCGCCAGGCTTTGCACGGCGCGTGCGCGTTCGGCCGACTTGCTGGGTAAAAAACCCGCGAACACAAAGCCGTCGTCACCCGTCATGCCCGATGCGCTGAGCGCGGTGGTCACGCTGCTGGCCCCCGGCAAGGGCAACACGCGGTAACCGGCTTGGCGCACGGCGCTCACCAGCCGGGCACCGGGATCGCTGATGGCGGGGGTGCCTGCATCGCTCACGTACGCCACCCGCTCGCCTTGGCCCAGGCGGGTGATCACGTTGTGGGCGGCTTCGGCTTCGTTGTGCTGGTGAACCGCCAACAGCTGCGAGCCAGGACGGTCCAGACCATAGGCCCTGAGCAGCTGCTGGGTGTGGCGGGTGTCCTCGCAGGCAACGGCATCCACCTGCGACAAAACATGCAACGCACGCAGGCTGATGTCGGCGAGGTTGCCAATCGGGGTCGCCACGACATACAGTGTGCTGGCCGGGTGGTTTTGCGATCCGGCGGCGTCGTGCGCGGCTTCTAGGGCTTTGGCGAACGAGGCAGACAAGGGAGAGGGCGTCAATGCAATTCCTCAAAAAAGACAAGGTGGGCCAGACCACCAAAGCCCGGGGTGATGCGGGCGAAGACGAGGCGCTGGCCTATTTGCAGGCGCGTGGTTTGCGCTTGCTGCAGCGCAATTATCGGACCCCCGGCCGTGGCGGCGGTGAAATCGACCTGATCATGCAGTCCGCCGATGGCACCGTGGTGTTTGTCGAGGTCAGAAAACGCAGCCGCACCGACCATGGCGGTGCGGCCGCGAGCATCGGCCATGCGAAGCAAAGGCGCATTATTTTTGCGGCCCACCATTACCTCTTGCGCTGGCGTCAACTTCCCCCAGCACGCTTTGACGTGGTGACCATCGAGGCCAATGGGCCGCAATGGCTGCAGGCCGCTTTTGATGCCGCCTGAAATCCCGGGTAAAAAACTGTATTTCAGGGCGGCAGCGCTGTGGGCGGGGTTATCATCCCCTGCGCATGCTAGACCTTCGAATCCAACAACATTTCATCGACAGTGCAGATCTGCACTACCAGGTGGCCGAGACTTTGGCCAAGCCTGTGGATGCGGCTGTTCAGGCGGTTCTGGCCTGCGTCACAGGGGGTGGCAAAGTTCTGGTCGGTGGCATGGGCCCATCTGCTGCTTTGGCCCAGTACCTGGCCAATTTGCTGGTGGGCGGGTTCGAGCGTGAGCGCCCGGGTTTGGCGGCCATGGCATTGGCCTCGGACGCCTTGACAGCCACCCGCTGGGCCGATGGTCAGGCCTTGGCCCGCCAGGTGCTGGCGCTGGGCCAAACCGGTGATGTGCTGGTGCTCATCAGTGCCGATGGCGGTGAGCCGGCCCTGATCGATGCGGTTCAGGCCGCCCACGACCGTGAAATGACGGTGCTGGCCTTGACCGGACACCATGGCGGCGGCCTGGCCCGCCAGTTGCGTGAAACCGATGTGCATGTGTGCGTGCCGCACGAGCGGGCGGCAAGAATTCGTGAGGTGCAGCACCTGGTGCTGCACTGTCTGTGTGATGGAATTGACACCCAGTTGTTGGGTGAACAGGAGCCTGTTTAAATGAAACGCAATCTTCAATCTTGGGTTTTGACCAGTGCCGTGTTGGCCAGCACCTTGACGGCGCTCTCCGGCTGCGCACCGTTGATCGTGGGCGGCGTGGTGGCCACGGGCATTGTGGCCACCGACCGACGCACCACGGGTGCGCAGGTGGAAGACGAGGGCATTGAGCTCAAAGTGGCCAGCGCCGTGCGTCAGGAGCTGGGTGACCGTGTGCACCTGAATGTGACCAGCTTCAACCGCAAGGTGCTGCTCACTGGCGAGGCCCGCACGCAGGCCGACAAGGACCGTGCTGAGAAATTGGCGCAAAGCCAGGAAAACGTGCAGTCTGTGGTGAACGACCTGGCGGTGGCACCCCCCAGCAGCCTGACCCAGCGCTCCAAAGACACGGTGACCACCAGCCAGGTCAAGGCCGCCTTCATCGACGCCAAAGACCTGCAGGTCAACTCGATCAAGGTGGTCACCGAGCGGGGTATCGTGTATTTGATGGGCCGCGTGACCGCCCGTGAAGCCAAACGTGCCAGCGACATCGTGCGCGGCATCGGTGGCGTGACCAAAGTTGTGCGCGTGTTTGACGAAATTTCTGAAGAAGAACTCAAGCGCTTGAGCCAGCCACCTTTGGCCAAGTGACACCGGGCATGCGCCCAAAAAAAGAGCGGCTTGTGGGCCGCTCTTTTTTTGCCAAGGCCATCTCAGCCGCGTTGAGCGGCTGGCGATGACCTGTGGTTAGCCGCTCAGCGCAGGCGACGGATCAGGCTGGAGGTGTCCCAGCGGCCGCCGCCCATTTTTTGGACATCGGCGTAAAACTGATCGACCAGGGCGGTCACAGGCAGGCGGGCACCGTTGCGCTTGGCTTCGTCCAGCACCAGGCCCAGGTCCTTGCGCATCCAGTCCACCGCAAAACCGAATTCGAATTTGTCGTCGGCCATGGTCTTGCCGCGGTTGTCCATCTGCCAGCTTTGCGCCGCACCCTTGCCGATCACGTCCAGCACCTGGTGCATGTCCAGTCCGGCTTGCTGGCCGAAGGCAATGGCTTCAGACAGGCCCTGCACCAGACCGGCAATGCAAATCTGGTTGACCATTTTGGCCAACTGGCCCGCACCGGATTCGCCCAGCAAGGTGAACGCGCGAGAGAAAGCCATGCCCACGGGCTTGACGGCGTCAAAGGCGGCAGCGTCGCCACCGCACATGACGGTGAGCAGGCCGTTCTGTGCGCCAGCCTGACCGCCCGAGACGGGGGCATCGATGAACTGCAGGCCCTGTTTTTGCGCTTGCGCCGACAATTCACGGGCGACGGATGCCGAGGCGGTGGTGTGGTCCACAAAAATCGCGCCGGGCTTCATGCCCGCAAAAGCGCCATCTGCCCCCAAGACCACGCTGCGCAAGTCGGCATCGTTGCCCACGCAGGCAAACACGATGTCGGCACCCGCTGCCGCTTCACGCGGCGTGGGTGCGGTGGCGTTGCCTGGGCATTCGCCGGCCCAGGCAGCGGCCTTGGCGGCGCTGCGGTTGTACACGGTGACGTGGTGTCCAGCGCGGGCCAGGTGGCCGGCCATGGGGTAGCCCATCACGCCCAGGCCCAAAAAGGCGACTTTCTTGGCGGGGGTGGCATCGTAGGTTTTGGCAGCGATTTGGCTCATGGGTGTCTCGTTGTGAAGTGGATAAAAGGGCTATTTTGGCAGCCTGTCGGTGTTCTGGCGCGCACCGGGTGCTTTGGGCTGACCATTGCGAGACATCAGGGGTGACAGCGCCGCTTTTGGTACGCTCAGACCATGAACTCCTCGATCGCCGACAACATCGCCCGTGTGCGGGCGCAAATTCAGGCCGCTTGTCAGGCCGCAGGCCGTGCGCCGGACAGCGTGCAGTTGCTGGCCGTGTCCAAAACCTGGGGGCCGGATGCGGTGCGACAGGCCCATGCTGCCGGGCAAACCGCTTTTGGCGAAAACTACATCCAGGAAGCGGTGGACAAGATCACCGCTTTGCGAGATTTGCCGCTCGAGTGGCACTGCATCGGCCCGATCCAGAGCAACAAGACGCGCTTGGTGGCCGAGCATTTCGACTGGGTGCACAGTGTGGACCGCCTCAAAATCGCCCAGCGCCTGTCCGAGCAGCGCCCGCCCGAGCTGCCACCCTTGCAGGTGTGCATTCAGGTGAACATAGACGGCGGCGAAAACAAATCGGGCGTGAGCCCGCAAGAGCTGCCCGCGCTGGCGCAGGCCGTGGCCGCCTTGCCGCGTTTGCAGTTACGCGGCCTCATGACCATTCCCGAGCCCGCCGAGACCGAAGCGCAGATGCGGGCGGTGCACGCTCAGGCCCAAGCGCTTTTCGAGGCTTTGCGCCAGCAAGGCCTGCCGCTGGACACCTTGTCGATGGGCATGAGCGCCGACATGTCAGCCGCCATTGCCGAGGGCAGCACGATGGTGCGGGTGGGCACGGCGATTTTTGGCCAACGCTGAACGCTCAAGACCTGAGTTTCAGGCGCCCTCGCCTGTGCGCAACTGAAACAGGCTGCGCCGCTCGCCCACAGGCACCCCGGCGACATTGAGCAGCACTTGCGCACGCCAAGGGGCCAGTGCCTGACGCTGCGCATCGTCGAGCCAGCCCAGCTGGTCCAGCGCCTCTACGGTGGCGGCAAACAGCGCCGCCTTGTTGCCGTCCATGATCTTGATGGCCAGGGCTTGGCCCCTGGAGCGACTGCCCACCACCTGTACACCGTCCGCACCCACCTTGGTCACCCAGTCGCCGCGACCCACCCGCATGAAGTCGGCGTCGTTGCGGCCGGTGCCCGAGACCAGTTCGGGGTGGGCGCTCATGGCCTCGCCCAGTTGCTTGAGGCTCTCGCCATACAGCCCGTCCGACTCCGGCTGGGCCAGCCGGGCATAGCTGCGGGCCAGGCGCGACAGGGGCATGGCGTAGTTGGGGGCCGAGCAGCCGTCGATGCCCAGCGCCAGATCTTCTTCGCGCAGGCCCGCCAGGTGCGCCACGGCCTGGCGAATCTTTTGTTGCAGCGGGTGGTCCACCTCGGTGTAGCTGTCGGTGGGCAGGCCGTGCTGGACGCAATACGCCAAAAAACCGCTGTGCTTGCCGCTGCAGTTGTGGTGCCGCTCGTCGTAGGCAAAGCCTTCGGGCATGGGGCGGTCAAAAAAAGTGAAGCGGTAGGGCACATGGCAGCCGCAGCGCATCTGGCGCGTGCTGCTGCCACTTTTGTGCAGGATGGATGTGACCTGCTCGACGTGTATGTCCTCGCCGTTGTGGCTGGCGCACATCAGGGCCAGCTCGGTGGGCGTGAAGCCGAAATGCGCCACCCCGCCTGACTGCACCAAGGGCAGCGCCTGCATGGCCTTGAGGGTGGAGCGGGTGAAGCACAGCCAATGCGGGTTGCCCACCTGGGCCAGCACCCGGCCTTCGGTGTCGGTCACGGCCAGCGCGCCCATGTGCACGCATTCCTGGATGCCGTTGCGGGTCAGTTCGATCAGGGGTTCAAAGTTCATGGGCTTGTTCGGACGCATGGAAAAACCCAGTTTAAATTGTCCCGGACTTGACCCGCTGTCGCCGGGGCAGCCGCGCACAATGAATGGATGCACAACATCCATTCCCCCCTTCAGGCGCAACTGGTTCAGTGGTTGGTGGCCCCCGGTGCGACCGTGGCCGCTGGCGACGTGTTGGTCATTCTGGAAGCCATGAAAATGGAGCACGAAATCCGCGCCAACCAGCCCGGGCGCGTGGGCGAGTTGTACTTTCAGGCAGGCGAAGCGGTGGGCGAAGGCGAGGTGCTGGGTGTGCTCGCGCCCTTGACCGAGGATGCCCCCCGACCTGAGGCGCTTGCCGCCCACACGCCAAGCGCTCCTTTTTCAAAGGACCGCGCCGATCTGCAAAAACTGCAAGAGCGCCTGGCCTTCACCCAGGATGCTGCACGCCCCGAAGCCGTGGCCAAGCGCCATGCCTTGGGGCTGCGCACGGCCCGCGAAAACATCGCCGATCTGTGCGATCCCGATTCCTTTGTCGAATACGGCGCCTTGGCCGTGGCCGCACAAAGCCGCCGCCGCAGCGCCGACGATTTGATCCGCAACACGCCCGCCGACGGCATGGTCACGGGCATTGGCACAGTCAACGGCCAGCGCGTGGTGGTCATGGCCTACGACTTCACCGTGCTGGCCGGCACACAGGGCATGCGCAACCACCAGAAGACCGACCGCATGCTGGGTGTGGCCCTGCAAAACCACTTGCCCGTGGTGCTGTTCGCCGAGGGCGGCGGCGGCCGCCCGGGCGATGTGGACGTGGCCATCGTGGCGGGCCTGAACCTGGCCACCTTTGCCTCGTTTGCGCGCCTCAACGGCCGGGTGCCGGTGTTGGGTGTGGTGGCTGGGCGCTGCTTTGCAGGCAATGCGGCGTTGTTGGGCTGCTGTGACGTGATCATCGCCACCCAGGGCAGCAACATCGGCATGGGCGGCCCGGCCATGGTTGAAGGCGGCGGGCTGGGTGTCTTCAAGCCCGAGCAGATTGGCCCCAGCGACGTGCAGCACAACAACGGCGTGATCGATGTGCTGGTGGATAACGAAGCGCAAGCCGTGGCGGCGGCGCGGCATTACCTGTTGTTTTTTCAGGGCGTCACCTCCAGCTGGCAGACACCGCCTGCCGAGGCCCTGCGCCATGTGGTCCCCGAAAACCGCCTGCGCGTGTACGACACCCGCGCGGCCATGCAGGGCATCGCCGACGAAGGCAGCCTGTTGATGTTGCGCACGGGTTTTGGCGTGGGCATCCATACCGCACTGGCCCGCGTGGCCGGGCGCCCGGTGGGGCTGATGGCCAACAACCCTTTGCATCTGGGCGGCGCGATCGACGCCGACGCGGCCGACAAGGCGGCCCGTTTCATGCAGCTGTGCAACGCGCACGGGCTGCCGATTGTGAGCCTGGTGGACACGCCCGGCTTCATGGTCGGGCCCGACACCGAAGCCACCGCGCAGGTGCGCCATGTCTCGCGCCTGTTCGTGGCGGCGGCACATCTGCGGGTGCCGCTGCTCAGCGTGGTGCTGCGCAAGGGCTACGGGCTGGGCGCGATGGCCATGACCGGTGGGGGCTTCCACGAAACCCTGGCCACGGTGGCCTGGCCCACGGGCGAGTTTGGCGGCATGGGCCTCGAAGGCGCGGTGCGCCTGGGTTACCGCAAGGAGCTGGAGGCCGTGCCCGAAGGCCCCGAGCGCCAAGCCCTGTTTGAGCAGCTGCTGGCGCAGCAATACGACAACGGCAGCGCGATCAACATGGCCGCCACGCTGGAAATCGATGCGGTGATCGACCCTGCCACCACGCGCGATTGGCTGGTGTCGGGACTGCAGGCCGGGCGGGTGAGGCCCGTCGATGGCACGTTGGCCATCGACACTTGGTGATGGCCGTCATGGGCCCCCGATCAAGTCGGGGGCGACAAAGGTCTGTCATACCCGCGCAGGCGGGTATCCATTCACCACTGGAGGCATGGACACCCGATCAAGTCGGGTGTGACAAGTGGAGCTGTCATACCCGCGAATGCGGGTATCCATTCACCACCGGAGGCACGGACACCCGATCAAGTCGGGCGTGACAAGAGGAACTGTCATACCCGCGAATGCGGGTATCCATTTCCCACCGAAGCCATAGACGCCCGATCAGGTCGACCGTGATCAAGGCACCCGTGCAGGCAGCACCGTGCCCACGCATTCGCCAAAGCCGATCCGCGCTGCGCCATCGCGCTCGCACCAGCCGCGCAGCACCACGCTGTCACCGTCTTCCAGCCAGGTGCGTTGCTCGCCGTTCGGCAGCGCAATCGGGTTCTTGCCACCCGTGGTCAGCTCGATCAGGGCTGCGGCCTGGTCCAGCGTCGGGCCTGAGAGCGTGCCGCTGCCAAACAGGTTGCCCGGTTGCAGGTTGCAGCCGTTCACCGTGTGGTGTGCAACCATTTGCGCCACCGTCCAGTAGGCGTGGCGGTAGCTGGTGCGGCAGATGCTGGCGTCCGCCTGTCCGGCCTCACGCATTTTGGGCGTTTGCAGGCCCACCTGCAGCTGGATGTCGAAAGCACCTTGCGTGCGGTTGGCTTCGGAGTCCAGATAGGCCATGGGCTGCGGGTCGCCCTCGGGCCGGGTGAAGGCCACGCGGTAGGGGGCCAGCGCTTCGAGCGTGACGACCCAGGGCGAGACGGTGGACGCAAAGTTCTTCGACAGGAAGGGGCCCAGGGGCTGGTATTCCCAGCCCTGGATGTCCCGCGCCGACCAATCGTTGAGCAGGCAAATGCCGAACACATGGTCTTCGGCTTCGGTGATGGCGACCGGTTCGCCCAAGGCATTGCCGCTGCCGATGAAAATGCCCAGCTCCAGCTCGATGTCCAGCCGCTTGCAAGGGCCGAACGATGGCTCGGTGGCACCGGGCGGCATGGTTTGGCCCACAGGGCGGTGAAACTGCTGGCCGGACACGCCAATGCTGGACGCGCGGCCGTGGTAGCCAATCGGCACCCATTTGTAGTTGGGCAGCAGCGGGTTGTCCGGGCGAAATTGTTTGCCGATGTTGGTGGCGTGGTAGACCGAGGTGTAGAAGTCGGTGTAGTCGCCGATGCGGGCGGGCACGTCGTATTCGGCCTCGGCTTGCGGCACCAGGCAGGTTTGCAAGGCGGCCTGGACTGTCGAGCCTTCGCGCAGGGCGCGTGACAGGGCCAGGCGCAGCGCGCTCCAGGCGGTGCTGCCCAGCGCCATCAAGGCGTTGAGTTTGTCTTGCGCACCCGCTTGTGCCGCAGTGGCGGCTTCGCCTTTCAGTAGGCCTGACTTGGCGAGTGCAGCCAGGTCCACGATCTGGTCACCAATGGCCACGCCGCCACGGAAGGCTTCGGATGAGCCCTTGCGGCGGAACACCGCAAACGGCAGGTTTTGAATCGGGAAGTCACAGCCTGCGTTGTTGGCCGAGTGGAGCCAGCTTTGGAGGGCCGGGTTGTGGGTTTCGTTGAGCAAGGTCATCACCCTTCCTCAAGAAGTCATGCTGCCGTCGTGCATCCAGGCGGCGTGCTTGGGTGCGCGCTTGGTCTGGCTCCATTCTTCGAGCATGTCCCATTTCACGTCGTCGAGTTTTTTCATCATCTCGGGCGTGCCGCAATCGGCGGCCAGCTCCAGGCGGTGGCCGTTGGGGTCAAAGAAATAAATGCTCTTGAAGATGGTGTGGTCGGTGGGGCCGAGCACCTCGATGCCCGCATCGACCAGTTTCTTTTTGGCTGCCATCAGGGTGTCGAGTGAGTCGACCTTGAGCGCCAGGTGCTGCACCCAGGCGGGGGTGTTTTCGTCGCGGCCCATTTCGGGCTGGTTGGGCAGCTCAAAAAAAGCCAGGATGTTGCCGTGGCCCGCATCCAGAAAGACGTGCATGTAGGGGTCTGGGGCCTTGGTGGAGGGCACTTCGTTTTCGGCAATGGCCAGCACGAATTTCATGCCAAGGTGCTTTTCGTACCACTGGACGGTTTCTTTGGCGTCTTTGCAGCGGTAAGCGACGTGGTGAACGGATTGAACGAGCATGGGGGTCTCCTGGTGAATGAGGGGGTTCAGAGGTCTTGCAGGGCGGTGGTGATCTGCTGCTGGAAGAGTTGTGCGTCGGCCAGCGCGTTGGCGTTGAGCAAGGCGAGTTTGACGAGGAACAATTGGGCCTTGTCCGGGCCGGCCTGGTCAATGGCAGTAGCCAAGGCGTCATACACGGACTCCAGCCCTTCGATGGTGAGTGTGGGTTGTGACATGGGGTGTCCTTATTGGGGCAGTGCGGTGGTCAGCGCGGCTTGCAGGCGCGTGGCGTCGAGGGTGAGCCAGCGCGCACAGATGTGCTGGTCGGGGCGCAGCAAATACGCACCGCCGTTGGCGGGCACGCCGTAGCGCTGGCGCAGGTGGCCGTCGGCATCGGGCAGGGTTTTGTCAGCCCCTGTGACAGGCTGGCTCGCGCCGACAGCGATCACTTTGATCGGCAGGCCTTGTTTTCGCGCCTGTTGAATGACTTGCTGCAGTGCATCGGGGACAGCGGGCGCGTCGGTGAAGTACAGCAAATCAAAGCCGCCGCCCAGGTGGTCGAGCAGGAAGTCGTTGGCGCCCAGGCGCACGTTTTGCGGCGGCGCGCCGTGGGCCGGGCCGCTCTTGAACAGGGCGTTGTCATCGCCCGTGCTGTTGAGCATGGAGTGCGTGTACTCGTGCGGTCTGGAGGTGCGCCAGTGGTACAGGGGGCGCACGAATTCCTGCGTGAGCGAGAGCGACAGCACCGCGTCGCGCAGCAACCTGAAGCCCGGGCTGGGCGGTGTCATGAAGCGGGTGCTTTTGCCTGCTTCGGTGATGATTTCTCGGGCGGCGCCCACGCGCTCGGCGCTGTGGTTGGCCAGCAATTTCTTGCCCGCGAGGCCCTTGACCACAAAGGCCAGATGCCAGCCCAGAGACTGCGCATCCTGAAAGGCGGTGTTGGCCCCGCGCACGCCAAAAATCGGCAGCAGGTGCGCCGCGTCGCCCGTGAAGATGACGCTGCCGTGAACGAAGTCGGGCAGGGTGAGCGTGCGGGCCGAGTAGACCGAAGACCAGTCCATCTCCCAGGGCAGGCCTGCGTGGCCGATCATGGCCAGTTGCGCGTCGATGCGGGCCTTGAGCGATTCGGGTCGCAGTGCCTCTTCGGGCGTCTCGCCGGGGGGCAGCTGGTAGTCCACGCGCCAGATGCCGTTCGGTTCGCGGTGCATCAGGATGGTGTTGCCGGGGTTCCACTCGGGGTCAAAAAAGGCCAAGCGCTCGGTGGGGTAGGGCAAATCGATCTTGATGTCGGCGATCACGAAAAAGCCTTCGTAGGACGCGCCTTCCATCTGCAGGTTCATCGCGCTGCGGATGGCCGAGCGCCCGCCGTCGGCGGCCACGACCCAGTCGCTTTCCAGCGCGTAAGGACCTTCGGGCGTGTCGACTTCGAGCACGGCGTAGCCGTCTTTCTGGTCCACCCGGGTGACCTTGTTGCCCCAGCGGAAGTCGATGAGCGGGTTGGCTTTGCACGCGTCGTGCAGGTACTCCTCCATGAACTGTTGCTGCACGTTGATGATTGGGAAAAACCGGTCATCGGCATCGTGCGGCGCCTCCATGCGGAACACGCGCTGGCCCCGGTAAAACGAGTTGCCAAAGCGCCAGGGCAAGCCGCCTGCGGTCATGCGATCGGCCACGCCGACTTGCTGCAGGATCTCCATTGAGCGGCGGGTGAAGCAAATCGCCCGACTGCCTTGCGAGAACTGCAGCTCGGCGCTCAGCACCACGCTGGGCACGCCGTGGCGGGCGAGTTCGAGCGCGGTGACCATGCCTGCTGGGCCGGAGCCGACAACCACGACTTTTTGGCAGTCTTGCTGTGGGTGCGCCGAGGCCAGCCAGGGCTTGAAAACCTCGTAGTGGTAGTAAATCGAAGGCCGTGCTTCGGTGCTGGGGGTGTGCATGTGTTTTCCCGTGGTGTGGGGTTCAGCGGGGGCGGGCGTGCGAAATCAGGCGGTCGAACATGGCGCTCAGGCTGGCTTGTTCTTTGTCAGACAGGCAGCCAAAAATCTGTTCGTTGCGCTGGTTGACCATGTCCATGGCGCGTTTGAAGACTTTGCGTCCGGCGGGGGTCAGGGTCAGCACCACGCCGCGGCCATCGTCGGGGCGGTCCTCCTTGCGCACCAGACCCTGGTCCACCAGGGCTTGCGCCCCGCGGCTGGCCTGGGCCTTGTTCAGGTTGGATTTTTCGGCCAGCTCCTTGACCGACAAGGGCTCGAAGGTGCCGATCGTGGTCAGGCAGCGCCCGTCGCTCATCGACAAGCCGGTCTGCTCGGGATAAACCGACTGGCTGTCCGCATCGGTCAGCTTGTGCAACTGGTGCAGACGGTAGGTCAGCGTGCGGTCAAGGGGCGTGGACATGCCGTGTTTCAGTCTGAATGGTGTGTTGAAGCCTTGATCTTAGGCTTATTTGGTTGCGCTCGCAACTAAGTAGAAACACGGATGGTTGCGGTTGCAACCAGATTTCTCTTGTAGGTCGGTGGCTTCAGCCCCGACGGGGTGAACCATCGACATGTGTCAGAGGTGAAGCCGCCGATCTACCAGACTGCCGTTCCCATTCCTGAATCCATACTTGCTGACTCGTTCAAATCGTGGCTCAATGACTACAAAAAATCAGGGAGAAGCAGCCATGCAATACCGTCGTTCAGACACGCCGGGCGGCACATTCTTTTGTACGGTGGTGACCCACGAGCGGCAGCCCTGGCTGGTGGAGCCTTGGTGTGTGAAGACTTTGGGCGATGTGATGCGGCATGTGCGCGCGCAGCGGCCTTTTGAAAACCTGGCCATGGTGCTCATGCCCGACCACCTGCATGCCATCTGGCGTTTGCCGACGGATGACGCTGATTTTTCGACCCGTTGGATGCTCATCAAGCAAGGTGTGGTGCACCAGCTGCGCGGTCGCATGGGGGTTCAGGCTTTATGGCAAGGGCGATTTTGGGAGCACACCTTGCGTGATGAGCGCGATGTCGAGCAGCACATGCATGACATCCACTACAACCCAGTCAAGCACGGCCATGTGCAACACGTGCGCGATTGGCCGCACAGCACGTTTCATCGGTATGTCAAAAATGGCGTTTATCCAACCGACTGGGGTAGCGCCCCAGGCCCCTTGCCTGGTATCAGAGAGTGACGTGTTTCTGTTTTTTGTAGGTCGGTGGCTTCAGGTCCGACGATGTCTTCAGCATCGCTGACGCTGCGGAATTTGCAAAGGCCTTATGTCGGGGCTGAAGCCGCCGACCTACAGCCTACTGGCACTGGATGGTTCAGAACCGGGGCAAATCGGGGTGCTTGATCGCCCCCGCTCGCACCAGCATCTTCCCGTATTCGGCGCAGCGGTTCAGGGTCGGGATCACCTTGCCGGGGTTCAAAAGGCCTTGGGGGTCGAAGGCGCGTTTGACGGCGAACATCTGTTCGTTTTCTTCAGCACTGAACTGCACGCACATGCTGTTCACTTTCTCGATGCCCACACCGTGCTCGCCCGTGACGGTACCACCCATGGCCACGCTGGTTTCCAGGATGTCGGCGCCAAACAGCTCGCAGCGGCGCAGCTGGTTCGGGTCGTTGGCATCAAACAGGATCAGCGGGTGCAGGTTGCCGTCCCCCGCGTGGAACACGTTCAGGCAACGCAGCGCGTACTTTTCTTCCATCTCTGAGATGGCCTGCAGGATGTCGGCCAGGCGCTTGCGCGGGATGGTCGAGTCCATGCACATGTAGTCGGGGCTGATGCGGCCCGACGCCGGGAAGGCGTTCTTGCGGCCACTCCAGAACTTCAGGCGCTGGGCTTCGTCTCGGCTCACGGTGATGGCGGTTGCGCCGCAGTTGCGCAGCACTTCGCTCATGCGGCCGATTTCTTCTTCGACTTCTTCGGGTGTGCCGTCGCTCTCGCACAGCAAAATCGCCGCTGCGCTCAGGTCGTAGCCCGCGTGCACAAAGTCTTCCACCGCAATCGTCATGGGGCCGTCCATCATCTCCAGCCCGGCCGGGATGATGCCTGCCGCGATGACGGCCGCCACCGCGTCGCCCGCTTTGCGCACGTCGTCAAAGCTGGCCATGATGCAGCGGGCCAGTTGGGGCTTGGGCACGAGCTTGACGGTGACCTCGGTGGTCACGGCCAGCATGCCTTCGCTGCCCACCAGCACCGCCAGCAGGTCGTAGCCGGGGGTGTCGAGCGCGTCGCTGCCAAACTCGATCGGCTCGCCTTCGATGGTGAAGCCCTTCACTTTGAGCACGTTGTGAACGGTCAAGCCGTATTTGAGGCAGTGCACACCGCCTGAGTTTTCGGCCACGTTGCCGCCAATCGTGCAGGCGATCTGGCTGGATGGGTCGGGTGCGTAATACAGGCCGTAGGGCGCAGCGGCTTCGCTGATGGCCAAGTTGCGCACGCCGCACTGCACCACGGCGGTGCGGCTGACCGGGTCCACGGTTTTGATCTGGTTGAAACGCGCCATCGACAGCGTCACTCCCATGCGGTGCGGCATGGCCCCGCCCGACAAGCCCGTGCCCGCGCCGCGGGCCACCACCGGCACCGCCAAGGCGTGGCAAGTTTTGAGCACGGCTTGCACTTGTTCCTCGGTCTCCGGCAGGCAGACCACCAGCGGCCGCTCGCGGTAGGCGGTCAGGCCGTCGCATTCGTAAGGCGTGGTGTCCTCGGGGGTGTAGAGGATGGCGTCGGCGGGCAAGACCCGGCCCAAAGCCTGCACCACGGCGCGTTGGCGCTCGGCACGTTCGGTGGCGGTCAGTTCGCGGATTTCGGTGGGGGTGTTGGCGCTCATGGCATGCAAAACCTCAAAATGAAGGCTCCACTGTAAGCCCAAGCCCGGCCGTCAGGGCTGAATAATCTTTGATGGGCTTGTGAAAATGGCTGTGTCTGTCGGGAGTCCGGTGTTGTTGTGGGAGGCAGCCCCTGCGGCCGAATGCGGGCTGTGCCAATGCACACATTCGCGAGCAGGGGCTCGCTCCCACGGGGGAATGCTTTCCCGAAGGACTTCAGGCCAACACGCTTTTGAGCCAGTCGGCAAAGGTCGCGCATTCCCAGCGCTCCATGGTGCCGGTGCGCCAGCACAGGTAGTGGGCGTGCGGGCTGGGCACGCTGCGCTCAAACAGGCGCACCAGCTGGCCGCTCTCCAGCCAGGGCGCACCCAGCTTGGTGCGGATCAGGCCGACACCCAGACCTTGGGCAGCGGCGTCGCACATGAGGCCAATGTCGTTGAAGGACGACCCGTCCATGGGTTCGGGCCAGTCGAGGTCGTGCGCGGCAAACCAGGTGCGCCAGGGCTCCAATGGGCTGCGCAACAAGGGCACGCGCTGCAGGTCTTCCACGCTGGCAAAGGGGCCGTTTTCACGCAACCAGGCGGGCGATGCCAAGGGGGTGACGTCGTCCTTGGCCAGGCAAATGTGTTCCACATCCGAATAGCGACCCGTGCCAAAACGCACCGTCAAATCGGCGTCTTCGGCCACCACGTCGAGCAGGGGAATGCTCACTTGCAGCGTGATGTCGATTTCAGGATAAGCATCTAAAAAATGCTTGAGGCGCGGCATCAGCACCGAGCGTGCAAAGGTGGGTGTGACCGCCAGCCGCAGTTTGCGCCGCCCGGGTGTGTTGCTGGCGCTGGGAAAGCGCTGCAGCGACACCAGGCCTTCGCGCACATGGGCGAGGTATTCGTTGCCTTCGGTGGTGAGCGAAAAATCGGCCCGGCCAAACAGCTTGGTGCCGATGATCTGTTCGAGCTGCTTGACACGGTGGCTCACGGCGCTGGGCGTCACGCACAGCTCTTCTGCCGCTTGGGTCACGCTGCGCAATCGCGCCAGCGCCTCGAAGGTCAAAAGACACTGGATGGGCGGGATGCGTGAGTTGGCGGACATGTTGAATCAGTTGGTGAAAGAGCTAAAGATCTGTCCCGTAAGGTTATTTATTTGAAAATCACCGTCTTGTGGCCGTTGATCAGCACGCGGTGCTCGCTGTGCCATTTGACAGCGCGGGCCAGCACCTGGCTTTCGGTGTCGCGGCCCGTGGTCGTCAGGTCTTCCACCGTCTTGCTGTGGTCCACTCGGGCCACGTCCTGCTCGATGATCGGGCCTTCGTCCAGGTCGGCCGTCACATAGTGGGCGGTGGCACCGATCAGCTTCACGCCCCGGTCGTGGGCCTGGTAGTAAGGCTTGGCCCCCTTGAAGCTGGGCAAAAAGCTGTGGTGGATGTTGATGGCGCGGCCAGCCAGCTTGCGGCACAGATCGTCGCTCAGGATTTGCATGTAGCGGGCCAGGACCACCAGTTCGGCGCCTTCAGCCTGGATGATCTCGTACTGGCGGGCTTCGGCCTGCTCTTTGGTGGCCGCCGTCACCGGGATGTGGTGAAACGGCACGTTGTAGCTGGCGGCCAGTTGGTAAAACTCGCGGTGGTTGCTGATGATGGCGCGGATGTCCAAAGGCAGCAGGCCGCTTTTCCAGCGGAACAGCAGGTCGTTGAGGCAATGCCCTTCCTTGCTGACCATGAGCACGGTGCGCATGGGCTGAGTGGCCGTGTGCAAGTCCCATTTCATCTGGAAGGACTGGGCAAACGCGCCCCACTCGGCGTTCAGGGCCTGACCATCGGCTTGGGCGCAGGCGAACTGCACCCGCATGAAAAACAGGCCCGTATCGTGGTCGTTGTACTGCGCCGCTTCTTCGATGTTGCCGCCCCGCTCCAGCAAAAAACCCGACACGGCGTGCACGATGCCGGTACGGTCGGGGCAGGAGAGGGTGAGGATGTAGGTGGTCGTCATGGCTGAAAACTGCGGGGTTCGCCGTGACCTTGGAGAGGGTGGGCACGGTCGTTTCGTCGCCTTCTATTGTAGGAGACCCCTGTTGGCCGATCGCGCAGGGTGTCACGCCGGAGCGAGCGCCTGCCCGTTTGCGCTTTAAACTGACTGGCTTGATCGATTCAGAGGAGTTTTTGCCGTGGCCCATACCGACCTGAACATGGACAACCAATGGTTGCCCTTCACCCCCAACCGCACTTTCCGCCAGGACCCCCGGGTGTTTGTGGGTGCCGAGGGCATGCACTTCACCACGCACGACGGCAAAAAAGTCATCGACGGCATCTCCAGCCTGTGGTGCGTGGGCGCGGGTCACAACCGCAAGCCGATCAACGAAGCCATCAAGAACCAGCTCGACACGCTGGACTACGCCACCGCTTTCCAGGCCAGCAACGACAAGGCCTTCAAGGCGGCGCAAATGATCGCCGCCATGGCCCCCGGCGACCTGAACAAGGTGCTGTTTTGCAATTCGGGCTCGGAAGCGGCCGACACCGCCCTGAAAGTGGCGCTGGCTTACCACCGCGCCCGGGGCGAAGGCCACCGCAACGTGTTCATCGGCCGTGAAAAGGGTTACCACGGCGTGAACTTTGGCGGCATGAGCGTGGGCGGCCTGCCGGCCAACCGCAAGGTGTACGGCGCGCAGCTGCTGCCGCGTGTCGACCACATGCGCTTCATCCACGACCCGGTGAACCATGCCTACATCCACCACGAAGAGCCCGTGTGGGCCGAAGACCCGCTGCTGGAGCTGGAAAACCGCATCCTGGTGCTGCACGACCCGAGCAACGTGGCGGCCGTGATCGTCGAGCCGATTGCAGGCAGCGCGGGCTGGTACATCCCGCCCAAGGGCTATGTGAAGCGCCTGCGCGAGATTTGCGACAAGCACGGCATTCTGCTGATTTTTGACGAGGTCATCACCGGCTTTGGCCGCCTGGGCGTGAACTTTGGTGCCGACTACTACGGCGTGGTGCCCGACATGCTGAACTTCGCCAAGGCGGTGACCAACGGCGTGATCCCGCTGGGCGGCGTGATTTGCCGCGACTTCATCTACGACGCGATGATGAACGCCAATTCGCCCGCCCACGCCATCGAGTTCTTCCACGGTTACACCTATTCGGGTCACCCCGTGGCTTGCGCGGCCGCCATTGCCACGCTGGACCTGATGAAGGAGGAAAACCTGTTTGCCCGCGCAGGGCAAAAGGGCCGCGTGCTGGGCGACGCGATGCACAGCGCCCTGAAGGGCTTGCCCAATGTGATCGGCATCCGCACCCTGGGCCTGGCCGGGGCTGTGGAGCTGGCCAGCATCCCGGGCACGCCAGGCAAGCGGGCTTATGACATTTTCATGGACTGCTTCCACAAGGGCGTTTGGGTGCGTCCGGCGGGCGAGAACCTCGTGATTTGCCCGCCCTACATCGTGGAAGACGCGCACATCGACCAGATCGTGCAGACGGTGGCCGACAGCATCCGCCGCCACGCCTGAAGCGACCACTTTTGACCTGACCCTGACCGCCTGCGTGGGCGGTCTTTTTTTGAGCCCATGAATTTTCGTGAATTGACCCGGGTGGCGCTGACCCTGCTGGCGGCGCTGGCTGCCGCGCAATTGTGCGTCTGGCTGCACACGCCCATCCCCTGGATGTTGGGGCCCTTGCTGGCCACGGCGGTGGCGTCGGTGCTGGGCGCGCCGACACGCAGTGCGCCACTGCTGCGCAACGGCGGGCAGTGGGTGATTGGCGCGGCGCTCGGCCTGTATTTCACACCGCAAGTCGGCGAGCTGGTGGTCAGCCTGTGGTGGGCGATTGCACTGGCCGTGGTGTGGGCGCTGGCATTGGGGGCCTTGTTTGGCCTGTGGTTGCAACGCCAGCATGTGGCCGATTTTGCGCACCTGCCGCCCGGCGCTTGGCGGGCCACCAGCTACTTTGCCAGCGCCATTGGCGGCGCGTCCGAGATGACTTTGCTGGCCGAGCGGCACGGTGCACGCACCGATCTGGTGGCGGCAGCGCACAGTGTGCGGTTGGTGATCGTGGTGGTGTCGGTGCCCTTTGCCATGCAATGGGCGCAAAACCACTGGGGTTTGCAGGTCGATGTCCGCTTGCTGCCCGGCCCGCTTGTGGCGCAGTGGCCAGGTTTGCTCTGGTTGGCGCTGGCCACGGCGGGCGGTGCCTTGCTCATGATCTGGTTCAAGCGCACCAACCCCTGGTTCATGGGGGCTTTGCTGGTGTCGATGGTGCTGACGCTGTCGGGTGTCAACTGGTCGGCGGTGCCCACGGCGTTGTCCAATGCCGCGCAGCTGGTCATCGGGGTGAGCTTGGGCGTGCGCTTTCAGCGCGAGTTTGTGCACACCGCGCCGCGCTGGCTGGCCTCGGTGGCCACAGGCACGGTGGTGATGATGCTGTTGTCATTGGGGTTTGGCCTGTTCCTGGCCCACACCACGGGCCTGCACCCGGCCACCCTGATTTTGGGCACCTCACCCGGCGGCATTGCCGAGATGGCGATCACCGCCAAGGTTTTGCAGCTGGGGGTGCCCGTGGTCACGGCCTTTCAAGTCTGCCGTCTGGTGGCGGTGCTGATTTTGGTGGGGCCGATTTACAAGTGGGTCGGTGGACGCAATCAAGCCGCCTGAGGGGTCACAGATCAAAGAACTCTGTCATACCCGCGCATGCGGGTATCCATGGCTTGAATTCCGTTAATGCCCGATCAAGTCGGGCATGACAAAACAACAATCCACCGATACCGACAAGCGGTGTCAGTGCACCACCACCGGTTGTTGGGCCAGGCCTGTGTAGCCCTCCAGGGTGTCTTCGACTTCTTCCTGCGTGGGGGTGTGCTGTTGCCAGGCCTGGATTTGCTGCTGGAACATTTCGGCCCATGAGCCGTCCAGGTACACCTCCTTGCCCGAGCGCTTGTCCACGATTTCAAAACCATGGCGCTCCAGCTGGGGTTGGCTGGTCACGGGAGCCGGTTCCGCAGGCGCGTTGGCCAACACATGCATCACGGCAAAAGTCTCGGATTCGTAAAGCAGGTTCATGCGTTCATTCTCCCTCAAGTTCTGCTTCACAAGTGGGGCTTCGCAGAACAACTTCAAGATGGTGTGGTTTTTTCTCCGGCAGGGGCCGTGGCAGGCAGTGGGGGCAGGGCTTCCTGGCCGCGCAGCATCAAGTCAATGAAGCTGCCGCTGACCTGGGTGATGCGGATGCGCACCGGCATCCACGCGTGCTGGGCCGAGACCCAGAACTCCACGGTGGCATCGAAACGGTTACGCGGCTGACACACCCATTTGAGGGTGGAGACCGCTTGACCGTTCAGCTGCAGGGTTTCGGGTGGACCCAGGGTCAAGAGCCAGGGCAGGGCGTCCCGGACGGTGGCGGTCTGCAGCTGCAAACGTGTGCCGGGCTGAAAGCGCTGCGGCTCACCGGCCATGGCCGCGGCCAGTTGCACATACAGGCTGATCTGGTCTTGCGCGCCTGCCTCCAGTGCGGCTACCGGAGCGTTGTTGCTGAAGACCACCCGGTTTTGCACGCGGTCAAAGTGGGCGGCTCGCTCGTTGCGCCAGCTGTCTGAAAACCGGGTGGGGGTCAGGCCGGCGCTGGTGATGTCACCCTGGCTGCGCCAATGGCGTGAGCCCACCAAGAACGCCTTCACCGACAGGGCCAGCGCATAGGCTGATTCGTTGTGCTGCCAGCGCAATTCACCGCTGGCGTGGTAGGTCAATCCCTTGTCCTGGCCCGTCAAACGGTAGCTCAACAAAACCGGGGGCGGCAATGCGCCCAGCGGAATGGGCGGCAAGGTCACACTGGCCGTTTCGGGGGGGGCGGCAGGCGTTGGGGTGTCAGGTACGGGCACGCTGGTGTTCGGGCTGGCGCTGTGCCCTGATGCCTCCGCTGAAGCGGGCACCTCGGCAGGGGCTTGCCCCGTCTGCTGAGGTGGGGGCTCGGCCGCGCTGCTGTCGTTGGCGCTGGCCACATCGACAGGCGGGGCCGTGGCGGGTTCTATAGACGGTGGCGGTGCGGCTTTGGGCTCGGTGGCCACCCGGGTGCGGGGCTTGGGGGCGGCTGCTTGGACGGGCGTGGCCTTTGGCGCAGGGGTGGGCGGCACCCAGCGGGTTTGCATGGGGGCAACGCGGACCGGTTCTGCCGTTTGCAACCGCCACTCCAAGGGGCCGGTCAGGCCCAGGATCAGGGCCACATGCACGGCCAACACCGCCGCCACCAGCCATACCGGCGCACGACGCAGCGGTTGCGCTGGCCCGGTCAAGGCAGCGTTGGCGTTGGGACGTGCAGACACCCGACCGCTCCAGTTCAGCGGCCGGACCAGCCCAGATCGGCCGACAGTTGCTGGGCAAACTGGCGCAAGCTTTGCGCAATCGGCCCGTCCCATGCGGTGTCGAGCGTGGCGGACGAACCCAGCGCCACCACGCCCAGCACCAAGTGCCCGTCGGCATCAAAAACCGGGGCACAAAAGCCCGAAATGCCGGGCAGCAACACATTGACCACGCGGCCCAGGCCCTGTTCCCGGGTTTCTTTCACCATGGCCTGCAGTTGAGCGGGCGTGCTGGGCAAGTCGGTGCGGCCCAGTTTGCGGGCCAAAGCCAACTCTTCTTCGATCATGGGGCCCGCTTTTTCGGCCGCACCGCCGTGGCTGTTGAAGGCGGCAAAGCACCGCCCCGTGGCCGAAGACAACAGCGGCATCACATCGCCCAGGCGCAAGCTGACCGGCATGGCCAGCGGAGTTTCTTGCCAATGCACCAAGGTGGGCCCCCGGTTGCCCCAGACGGCCAGGGCCATGGTGTGGCCGGTGGCCTCGATCAAGGCGGGCAAACGCTCGCGGGCCATCTTCACGGCGTCCAGACGCGACAAGGTGGCCAGCCCCAAGCGCAAGGTGGCGGGCCCCAGCTCGTAACGGGTGCTGGTGCTGTCTTGCACCACCAGGCCCAAACGCTGGAAGCTGACCAAATAACGGTGGGCTTTGGCCGCGCTCATGTGGGCGGCGGCCGCAAGGTCTCGCAGCATCAAGGGGGCGGGCGCTTGCGCCAGCACATCCAGCAGGGCAAAACCGACCTCCACCGACTGAATGCCTGCGCGTTCCTTGTCGCTGTCTTTGGCTTGGATGGCTGTGCTGTCTGGGTTCATGTCGCCTAAAATCCGGTTCCGTTTAGTTAAACGGGTTTAACAATGCGTAACTTCTCGGTGGTGCACACTGTAGCCCATTGCGACCCGAACGGACACATTCAACATGAAACTGGCGACCTACAAAGACGGCTCACGCGACGGACAACTGGTGGTGGTCTCACGCGATTTGAGCACTGCCCATTATGCGACCGGCATTGCCAGCAAACTCCAGCAAGTCCTGGACGACTGGAACTTTCTGGCCCCCCAGCTGGAAGACCTCTACACCACCCTGAACCAGGGCAAGGCCCGCCACGCTTTTCCGTTTGACCCGGCCCAATGCATGGCCCCGCTGCCCCGCGCCTACCAGTGGGCTGACGGCTCAGCCTACATCAACCACGTGGAGCTGGTCCGTGCGGCACGCAACTCCGAAGTGCCCAGCAGCTTCTACACCGACCCGCTGATGTACCAGGGGGGCAGCGACGACTTCATCGGCCCCTGCGACCCGGTGGTGTGCGCCAGCGAGGCCTTTGGCATCGACTTTGAAGCCGAAATCGCCGTCATCACGGGCGACGTGCCCATGCAAACCAGCGCTGACGATGCGGTCGAAGGCGTGCGCCTGATCATGCTGGCCAACGACGTGAGCCTGCGCAACCTGATCCCGAACGAGCTGGCCAAAGGCTTTGGCTTCTTCCAAAGCAAGCCCGCCACCGCCTTCAGCCCTGTGGCCATCACACCCGACGAATTGGGTGACGCCTGGCAAGGCGGCCGGGTGCACCTGACGCTGCAGTCCACCTGGAACGGCCGCAAAGTGGGCATGTGCGAAGCCGGCCCCGAGATGACCTTCCACTTTGGCCAGCTGATCGCCCACATCTGCAAAACCCGCAACGTGCGGGCTGGCTCCATCGTGGGCAGCGGCACGGTGAGCAACAAGAGCGTGGAAGTGAATGGCAAACCCGAGTGGCCCAAGGGCTACAGCTGCATTGCCGAAAAACGTGCCATCGAAACCATCCTCGACGGCAAGCCTTCGACCGAGTTCATGAAATACGGCGACACCATCCGCATCGAGATGAAGGGCCTGCACGGCGAGAGCTTGTTTGGGGCGATCGAGCAGGAAGTGGTGCCGTTGAACCAGGCTTGAGTCGGAGGCGATTGGTCATCCAGCCCTGCGCTTTTTCACCCGACCTTCGTCATGTCACCCCCGACTTGATCGGGGGTCCATGCCTTCACTCACCATGGATACCCGCGTTCGCGGGTATGACAACCACGACTGTTTCACCCCGTCATGGGGCTGGCACCCTTCACGCTCACTTTGACTTGAAGCGTAAAAAAAGCCGTTTATGCTTCATCAATGAAGTGCAAACGGCGATGGTGGCAGAGGACGGTCAACCCAGCTTCTTCATCAAGAGCGCATTCACCTGCCCCGGGTTGGCCTTGCCCTTGCTGGCCTTCATGATCGGGCCGACCAAACCGTTCAGGGCTTTTGCGTTACCCGCCTTGAACTCTTCCACGTTCTTGGGGTTGGCGGCGAGCACCTCGTCGATGATCTTTTCCAGCTCGCCGGTGTCGTTCATCTGCTTGAGGCCTTTGGCTTCGATGATGGCGTCGACTTCGCCCTCACCGTTCCACAAGCCTTCAAACACCTGACGCGCCGCGTTGTTGCTGATGGTGTTGTCGCTGATGCGGCCGATCAGGGCGGCCAATTGGGCGGCGCTGACGGGCGCTTGCTCAATGGTCAATTCGCTCGCGTTCAGGCGGCGCGACACTTCGCCCATGATCCAGTTGCTGGCGAGTTTGGGCTGGCCGCAGGCCTTGGCGGTGGCTTCAAAGTAGGCGGCGACCGCCTTGCTTTGGGTCAGTTGGGTGGCGTCGTATTCGGGCAAGGCGTAGTCTTTGACAAAGCGCTCGGCCATCACGCGGGGCAGCTCGGCCATCTCGCCTTTGACGCGTTCGACCCAGTCGCGGCCGATCACCAGCGGGGGCAGATCCGGGTCGGGGAAGTAGCGGTAGTCGGCAGCGTCTTCCTTGGTGCGCATGGCGCGGGTCTCGCCCGTATCGGGGTCGAACAGCACGGTGGCTTGCTGGATGGTGTGGCCGTCCTCGATCTGGTCGATTTGCCAGCGCACTTCGTAGTCGATGGCTTGCTGCATGAACTTGAACGAGTTCAGGTTCTTGATCTCGCGGCGGGTGCCCAGCGGCTGGCCGGGCTTGCGCACCGACACGTTGGCATCGCAACGGAAGCTGCCTTCTTGCATGTTGCCGTCGCAGATGCCGATCCAGGTGACGATTTTGTGCAACTCTTTGGCGTAGGCCACGGCTTCTTCGCTGCTGCGGATGTCGGGCTGGGTCACGATTTCGAGCAGGGGTGTGCCCGCACGGTTCAGGTCAATGCCGCTTTGACCAATGAAGTCTTCGTGCAGCGATTTGCCCGCGTCTTCTTCGAGGTGGGCACGTTCCAGGCGCACGGTTTTGCGCACCGTTTCTTTGCCCTCTTCCAAAAAGAAGGACACTTCACCGCCTTGCACCACCGGGATCTCGAACTGGCTGATCTGGTAGCCCTTGGGCAGGTCGGGGTAGAAGTAGTTTTTGCGCGCAAAAATGCTGCGCTCGGCAATGTGGGCGTTGATGGCCAGGCCGAATTCGATGGCGCGTTCCACCGCGCCGATGTTCATCACGGGCAGCGTGCCGGGCAGGGCCATGTCCACCGCGCAGGCTTGCGTGTTGGCTTCGGCCCCAAAGGCAGTGGGGGCGCGGCTGAAGATCTTGCTGGTGGTCGAGAGTTGGGCGTGTGTTTCAAAGCCGATGACGACTTCGTAGCCTTGGACGAGTTTGCTCATGTGTGGTTCACCTGATGAATCAGAAGTTGTGGGAGGCCGCCTCTGCGGCCAAAGCATTCGCGAGCAGGGGCTCGCTCCCACAAAAACCTGGGTTCACTGAAGGCCCTCCGGTTGGCGGAGGTGGAAATCGGTCGCTTGTTGCAGGCGGTGTGCGGCGTTCAGCAGCTGGGCTTCCTTGAAGTAGTTGCCGATCAGCTGCAGGCCGACGGGCATGCCGCCCGCGCCAAAGCCTGCGGGCACGCTCATGCCGGGCAGACCGGCCAGTGAGGCGGGCAGGGTGAAGATGTCGGCCAAATAGTCGGCCACCGGGTCGTTGGCGTTCTCGCCAAACTTCCAGGCCACCGAAGGGGCCACGGGGCCAGCGATCACGTCGCACTGCTTGAACGCATTCTGGAAGTCGTCGGCGATCATGCGGCGGATTTTTTGGGCCTGCAGGTAGTAGGCGTCGTAATAACCGTGGCTCAACACATAAGCGCCCGTCATGATGCGGCGTTTGACCTCGTTGCCAAAGCCTTCAGCGCGGGTCTTTTTGTACATGTCCACCAGGTCGGTGTAGTCCTTGGCGCGGTGGCCAAACTTCACGCCGTCAAAGCGGCTGAGGTTGGAACTGGCTTCGGCCGGGGCAATGATGTAGTAGACCGGAATGGACAGTTCGGTGCGTGGCAGGCTGATGGGCACCAGCTTGGCGCCCAGCTTTTCATACTCGCGCAAAGCGCCGTCTACTGCAGCGCGCACATCGGCCGCCAGGCCTTCGCCAAAAAACTCTTTGGGAATGCCAATGCGCACACCTTCTAGGGAATTGTTGAGCGATGCCGAAAAGTCTTCGGTCGGCATGTCCAGCGAGGTCGAGTCGCGGTCGATGTCGCCGCCGCACATGGCGCTCAAGAGCAGGGCGCAGTCTTCGGCGCTGCGGGCCATGGGCCCGGCCTGGTCGAGGCTGGAGGCGTAGGCGATCATGCCGTAACGGCTGGCGCGGCCATAGGTGGGTTTGATGCCGGTGATGCCGCAAAAACTGGCAGGCTGGCGGATCGAGCCGCCCGTGTCGGTGCCCGTCGCTGCGGGGGCCAGGCCAGCGGCCACAGCGGCGGCGCTGCCGCCCGATGAACCGCCGGGCACGCGGGCTGTGTCCCAGGGATTTTGTACCGGGCCGTATGCCGAGTTTTCGTTGGCCGAGCCCATGGCAAATTCGTCGCAATTGAGCTTGCCCAAAGTGACCATGCCCGCCGTGCGCAGGCGCTGCACCACGGTGGCGTCAAAGGGTGAGCGGTAGCCGCTGAGCATTTTGGAGCCCGCGGTGGTGTCGAAATCTCGGGTGACGAACACGTCTTTGTGCGCCACGGGCACGCCTTCGAGCGGGCCAGCTGTGCCGTCGGCCAGTTTGGCGTCCGAGGCGCGAGCCTGGGCCAGCGTCACTTCGCTGTCGATGTCCAGAAAGGCGTTGTGAGGGTTGCCGCCCATGCGGGCCAGAAAGCGCGTCGCGACCTCGACGGCGCTGACTTCTTTGGACTGTAAAAGGGTGGCCAGCGCTTTCACGCTGAGGTTGTGCAGGTCACTCATGGCTTACTCGATGACTTTGGGGACCAGGAACAGGCCGCGCTCGACGGCCGGGGCGCTTTGCTGGTTCAGATCGCGTTGGTTGGGCTCGCTGGCCACGTCGGGGCGCAGGCGCAGCGTGATGTCCTGGATGGCGGCCACGGGGTGGGCCATGGGGGTGATGCCGGTGGTGTCCACCGCCTGCATGGCTTCGACGATGCCAAAGAAGCCGTTGATCTGAGTGAGCATGCGCTCGCTTTCGTCGGGCTTGAGCTCCAGCCGGGCCAGATTGGCGATCCGGGCAATATCCTGCGGGGTCAGGGACATGGTTTGAAAAGAGTTGTAAAGGACGTGTTTTTCCGGCCCAAACGGGGCTGCTGCGCAGCTGTTTTACCGGGGGATCGGGTATTATCCTGCGTTTGGTGCCGCTCACTGCGCCGTCTCTGAGCCCGCCCTGACGACACCCCTGATTTGACAGCCGCGCTTGCCCCAGCACTGCCACCCATGCGCTTGGTGTATGGCGCGTCAAAGGACCCCCGAATGTTTTCCTCTTTCCGCCGTTATTTTTCCAGCGATCTGGCCATTGACCTGGGCACCGCCAACACCCTGATTTTTGTGCGTGACAAGGGCATCGTGCTCGACGAGCCTTCGGTGGTGGCCATTCGCCACGAAGGCGGCCCTCAGGGCAAGAAAACCCTGCAAGCCGTCGGTCACGAAGCCAAGGCCATGCTGGGCAAAGTGCCCGGTAACATCGAAGCGATTCGCCCCATGAAGGACGGCGTGATTGCCGACTTCACCGTGACCGAGCAGATGCTCAAGCAGTTCATCCGCATGGTGCACCCCCGCAGCACCTTTCGCCCCAGCCCCCGCATCATCATTTGCGTGCCTTGCGGCTCGACCCAGGTCGAGCGCCGAGCCATCCGCGAATCGGCGCTGGGCGCAGGTGCATCCGAGGTCTACCTGATCGAAGAACCCATGGCCGCAGCCATTGGCGCGGGCTTGCCCGTGTCGGCCGCTTCCGGCTCCATGGTGGTCGACATCGGCGGCGGCACCACCGAGGTGGGCGTGATCTCGCTGGGCGGCATGGTCTACAAAGGCAGCGTGCGCGTGGGTGGCGACAAATTTGACGAAGCCATCATCAGCTACATCCGCCGCAACTACGGCATGCTGATCGGTGAGCCCACCGCCGAAGCCATCAAAAAGACCATCGGTTCGGCTTTCCCCGGCAGCGAAGTCAAGGAGATGGAAGTCAAGGGCCGCAACCTGTCCGAAGGCGTGCCACGCAGCTTCACCATCAGCTCCAACGAAATCCTCGAAGCCCTGACCGATCCGCTCAACCAGATCGTCTCGGCCGTCAAGACCGCGCTGGAACACACCCCGCCCGAGCTGGGTGCCGACATCGCCGAGCGCGGCATGATGCTCACGGGCGGCGGCGCTTTGCTGCGCGATCTGGACCGCTTGCTGGCCGAAGAAACCGGCCTGCCCGTGCTGGTGGCCGAAGACCCGCTGACCTGCGTGGCCCGTGGTTGCGGCATGGCGCTCGAGCGCATGGACCAGCTGGGCAGCATTTTCACCAGCGAATAAGGTTTGCTTCGGGCTGTCGGCCATCGGTCAACGAACTCGCTTTTCCTCACCTGAATCCGGCGCAACACATTCATGGCTCTGGATACCCTCGAACGCAGTGCCCCGCCGATCTTTCGGCAGGGTCTGTCTGCGACCTCCAAACTGGTGTTGCTGTCCTTGTTGTCCATTTTGTTGATGGCTTCGGACCACCGTTTCCAGATCTCGCAACCCTTGCGCTCGGGCATCGCCGTGGTGTTGGCCCCTTTGCAATGGATCGCACTCCAGCCCGTGCGCGCGGTCAGCGGTTTGGGCCAATACTTCAGTGATCTCGAGGCGGCCCAGGACGCGGCGCAAAGCTTCCAGACCCGCACCATCGCACAGGCTCGGCGGCTGCAACAAGTGGAGCAGCTGACCCAGGAAAACGCCCAGTTGCGCGAGCTGCTGGATTTGCGCGAGCAAATGGCCGGACCATCCAAGGCCGTTGAAGTGCTCTACGACACAGCAGACCCCTACACCGACCGCATCGTGGTCGACCGCGGGCAAGTGGCGGGCATTGTGCAAGGCTCGGCCGTCATCGATGTGGGCGGTGTGGTGGGCCAGGTCACGCGCGTTTACCCTTTGGTCAGCGAAGTAACGCTGCTGACCGACCGTGACCAGAGCATCCCGGTCATGAACGCCCGCACTGGCAGCCGCCATGTGGCCGTGGGCAACCCCGGCATAGCGGGTGGCGCACTGGAGTTGAAGTTCGTGCCTTCAGGGACCGACGTCAAGCAAGGTGATTTGCTCACCACCAGTGGCATTGATGGCGTCTACCCCCCGGGCTTGCACGTGGGACAAGTCAGCCAGATTGACCGCCGTGTGGATTCCTCGTTTGCCCGGGTGCATGCCACCCCGTCGGCCAAACCACGAGGGCGGCATTTGCTGGTGTTGATGCCTGTGAAAGATTGGCCTACATTGCCAGCGGCTGCACCAGAGCCCAAGCGCAGCGGCAAAGGCCGTGCGGTGGCCCCTTCAGCATCAGGAGGCAAGCCATGATCATGCCCGCAGGGCGTCCCCTGCTCTTGCCTGCCAACCCCCGCTTCATCGCCTTGACGGTGGTGGTGGGCTTGCTGCTGAACATGTTGCTGGGCCTGGTCGGCTGGCGCTGGCTGCCCGATGTGCTGGCCATCGTGGTGGTGTTCTGGAATGTGTACCAGCCACGGCGTGTGGGCGTGGTTTTGGCGTTTGTGCTCGGCCTGGCGCTGGATGTGCACGAGTCGGCTTTGCTGGGGCAGAACGCCTTGTCTTATGTGGTGCTCAGCAGCATGGCGCTGGCCGTTCAGCGCCGCCTGTTGTGGTTCCCCCTGCGCGAGCAAGCCCTGCAGATCGTGCCCTTGTTTTTGGTGGCGGCCCTGCTGGAGTGGGCCACCCGACTGATCGTTCACGATGCCTGGCCGCACTGGAGCCAATTGCTGGCGCCGTTCTTGCAGGCCGCCCTGTGGCCCTTGGTCGGTGCGGTCTTGCTGGCGCCACAGCGGCGTGCGTTTGACCCCGACAACATCCGCCCCCTTTGACCATGTCGCTCAGGCTGCCTTCCCTTGCCGAGTTGCGTGACAGCCAGGCCGAATTGCAAAGATTCCGCGCCCGGGTGGCGGTGGCGCAGGTGTTTGTACTGGTGTGTTTTTTGTTGCTGGTGGCCCGTCTGTCTTATTTGCAGATCGTGCGCCATGAAGACTTGCACGAACAAGCCGAAAGCAACCGCACGGCCGTGATCCCGACGGTGCCGCCCCGCGGCACCATCCTGGACCGCAACGGCGTGGTGCTGGCCAGCAATTACTCGGCCTACACCCTCGAAATCACACCGTCGCAGGTGCCTGACCTGGAGGCCACGATCGACGCTCTGGCCGAGGTGGTGGAGATTCAGGGCAAAGACCGCCGCAGGTTCAGGCGTTTGCGCGAAGACGCGCGCAGCTTTGACTCCTTGCCGATCCGCACCCGCTTGAGTGACGAAGAGGTGGCGCGTTTCAGCGCCCAGCGCTACCGTTTCCCGGGGGTGGACATCAAGGCCCGATTGTTCCGGCAATACCCTTACGGCGAATTGGCCAGCCATGTGATCGGCTACATCGGCCGCATCAACGCCAAAGAAAAAGAGCGCATCGAAGAAGAAGACGATGCAGGCAATTACCGGGGCACCGAATACATCGGCAAATTGGGCGTGGAGCAACGCTACGAGCGCGAGCTGCATGGCATCACGGGGGTGAACCGGGTCGAGACCTCGGCGGGCGGGCGGGCCACCCGCAGCCTGTCCAGCCGTCTGGCCACACCCGGCCAGAACGTGGTTTTGTCGATCGACATCCAGTTGCAGAAAATGGTGGAGGACCTGTTTGGCACCCGCCGTGGCGCGCTGGTCGCGCTCGACCCGAACACCGGGGAGGTGTTGGCGTTTGTCAGCAAGCCCACGTTCGACCCCAATTTGTTTGTCGACGGCATCGATGTCGAGAACTGGCAAATGCTCAACGAGTCGATCGACAAGCCCTTGCTGAACCGTGCCTTGCGTGGCACCTACCCACCGGGTTCCACCTACAAGCCTTTCATGGCCATGGCCGCTCTGGCCACGGGCAAACGCAGTGCCACGACCATCATCCACGATGCCGGCTCGTGGACCTATGGCGGCCACACTTTCCGCAGCCATGGCGACACGGGGCTTGGGCCTGTGGACATGGTGCGTTCGATCGCGCTGTCCAGCAATGTCTATTACTACTCGCTGGCCAACGAGATGGGGGTGGACGCCATCCATGACTTCATGAAGCCGCTGGGCTTTGGCCAAATTACGGGCATCGACTTGCCGGGCGAAGTGCGTGGCATCTTGCCCAGCACCGAGTGGAAGCGGAACTATTACAAAAAGCCCGAGCAAAAGAAGTGGTACGGCGGCGAAACCATTTCGCTGGGCATTGGGCAGGGTTACAACACCTTCACCATGTTGCAACTGGCCTCGGCCACGGCCACGCTGGCCAGCGGCGGGCTGCAGTTCAAGCCCCGGGTGGTCACGGCCACGCAAGACGCCTTGACGCACGCCCAGACGCGGGTCAATACGACCGAGCCGGTGAACCTGGGCTTTAAGCCCGAGCACATGGAGGTCATCCGCAACGGGCTCACGGGGGTGGTGACCTCAGGCACTTCGGCCCGCGTGTTTGCCGGAGCGGCCTACACCAGCGCGGGCAAAACGGGCACGGCCCAGGCCGTGACCATTGGCCAAAAGGAAAAGTACAACGCGGCCAACTTGTCCGAATACCAGCGTGACCATGCTTTGTACATGGCCTACGCGCCCGTTGAAAAGCCGCAGATTGCGGTGGCGGTGGTGGTGGAAAACGCGGGTTTTGGTGCGGCTTCAGCCGCCCCCATCGCCCGGCGTGTGTTTGACTATTGGCTGCTGGGGCAATACCCCAGCGAAGAAGACATGGCGGCCACGCAAAAAGGCCAGTCGGCCGCCCCGATCGGCAAGCCACGCGCCAAACAGGACGTGCCTCTGGAAAGCCGAAGGCTCAATTCGGCCAATTGAGGCCAGGCCGCAGGCGCCTCAGTGTGGCCAGCTTTGCGCCAGTGACTTCAGGCCCCGGATCAGCATCTCCACCGAGATGGACACCAGAATCAGGCCCATCAAACGCTCAAAGGCCGAGACCACGCGCAAACCCACCACACGCTGCAAACGCTCGGCCAGCAGCAGCACCACGGCGCACACCAACATGGTCACCGTGAGCGCCGCGACCCACTCCAGCCGACGTTCGGGGGCTTGGCTGACCAGCAGCAGCACGGTGGCCATGGCCGATGGACCCGCCAGCGCGGGAATGGCCAAAGGCACGATCAAGGGCTCGGCCACCGGCACGGGCGAGTCCTGCGGTGGTGGCGGAAAGATCATGCGCAGGGCGATCAAGAACAGCACCACCGCGCCGCCGATTTGCAAGGACACGTCCGACAGGCTCATGGCCTTCAAGAACGACTGGCCGACAAACATGAAGGCCAGCAGCAAACCAAAAGCGATCAAGACCTCGCGCACGATGACGCGTGCACGACGCTCGGGTGGGACAGCCCGCAAGCTGTTGACAAAAATCGGGATGTTGCCCAGCGGGTCGGTGATCAGCAGCAGCAAGATGGTGGCCGAAGCAAAGGTGTGCTCCATGCCCATCAGCTCGCGTACACCGTGCTCAGGTCGGCAAAGCCTTTGACCTCGATCGGGTTGCCAAACGGGTCCATGAAGAACATGGTCCATTGCTCGCCCGCAAGGCCTGCAAAACGCAGATGGGGTTCGACCACAAATGGCATGCGGGCCGCTTGCAGGCGGTCGGCCAGCGCTTGCCAGTCGTCTTTTTGCAAGACCAGACCGAAATGCGGCATCGGCACCAAATGGTCGCCGACATGGCCCGTCAGGCTGGTCTTGAAGGGCTCGCCCAGGTGCAGGGAAATCTGGTGCGTGAAAAAGTCAAAGTCCACCCAGGTGTCGGTAGAGCGACCCTCTTGGCAACCGAGCACGCCGCCATAAAAACGGCGGGCTTCGTCGAGGTTGGTGACGTGAAAAGCGAAATGGAACAGGCTGTGCATGCGTCAAAGCATATCAGCCCGCCAGCGGCTGGAACAGCGGGAAGAACCCGCAGTGCAGCTGTTTCAGCGGCGCAGTTCGGCCACAGTCTGGCAATCGAGGCAGCGTTTAGCGGTGGGGTAAGCGTTCAGGCGTGCAGGCGCAATGGTCACGCCGCAGTCGGTGCATTGCCCGTAAGTGCCGACCTGAATGCGCTCCAGCGCGGCGTCGATGTCGCCGAGCTCGGCGGTTTCGTGTTCGTTCATGGCGAACTCGGTTTCCCGCTCGGAGCGGATCTGGGCACGCGACTGAAAGCTGTTGTCAAAGTGCTCAGCGGCCATGTCGGCGCGCGACACCACGCCGCCGCGTTCGAAGGCGATGCGTGCCAGCAGCTGCGACCGGGCCTCGATCAGCTGGGCCTTGTAAATGTCGTGAGGGGAAGATGTGGATGTGCTCATGAAATTCATCATGAGCCTCGGATGCAGGACGCTTGTTGATGCAGGTCAACCATGCGGGGGCTGGCTGGGCATGGGCTCGCCGCATTTGACCTGCATCAATCGGAAGGCGCGTGGAGGTGCCTTCCGCTGGGTCAGGCTTTGGCTTTGGCGCGGGCCATCATCAGTTCGGTGTTGGCTTTGCGGTCGGCGTTGACTTGTTGCAGGGTGGGGCGTTCGCCCATGCGCTTGAGGTAATCGCGCACGGGCAGATCGGCCAAGAAGTCGCGGCCGTAAACGATTTTGGTGGCCGCCGACACCAGCGGCAGATGGACCACCGCCGCACAGTCGGCCAAGCTCAGGCTGTCGCCGAGCATGTAGGGGTTGAACTTGGCGAGTTGCGCGAACGCCGCCACGTTCTTTTCAAGTTGGGCACCCGTTTTTTCTTTGGCGCTGTCGCTGATCTGCCCGCCAAAAAAGGCTTGCGGGTAGAGGTTGCGCGCTACCAGTTCTAGGTGCAGCTCCAGAAAGGTCACCAGTTCACGCACCTTGGCCGCCGCAAACGGGTCGGCGGGCAGCAAGGGGTGCTGTGGGTATTGGTCTTCGATGTACTCCATGATCACGCCCGACTCGCACAACGTGCCTTGTGCGGTCTTGAGGTAGGGCACCTTGCCCAAGGGGCTAGCCGCCGGATCGGTCTGGCCCACCCAGGCCAGCTCTTCGGTGAAGGGCACACCTTTTTCGAGCAGGGCAAATTTGACTTTGTTGTAGTAGTTGCTGGCCGAAAAGCCGCAGAGTGTGAGCATGGGGGTCTCCTCGTGAGGGTGTTGAAATGTCCCAGCGTAATGGGCCACAGCCGATTGACGCGTCGCCAAGTTGACCAGCTGCGCGCGTCGCGTGCGGGCATGGTCTGCTGCGCCATAATCTGGCCTCATGTCATCCCTTCACAACGCCCATTCACTCGCCCGCTGTGTGCTGGTTTGGTGGATGTTGTTCATGGGGGCCTCGGTGGCATCGCCTTGGGTCAAACCCGAGGCTTCGCAGCTGGTGTGCACCGCCACCGGCAGCATCAAGATGGTGCAGGTCGGCGCAGACGACGCGTCCGCGCCCTTGACGCATGCTTGGCTTGACTGCCCCGCTTGTTTGCCCTTGATGGGACCCGCCGCCGCATTGGCGGTGACCGAGTGGTCCTGGGGCGCCGCGCCGCATGTGTTGCCCTCGCCATCGACGGCGCGCTTGGCCAGTCGGCCGCAGCAGCCCTGGCAAGCCCGCGCACCCCCCGCTTTTGGGGCCTGATGCCCTTGTGCCTCAGGGCTTGACCTCGGACCTGAGGTTTGAGCTTGCGCTGTTCTTTGCTGGTGAGACCACGGTGTCTGCCAGCCCCTTCGGCTTGACCGATTGATGACCCATTTTCAGGAGTGATCCATGTTCCGTTTCGTTTTGTCTTTGTCTGTTCTTGTTTTGTCTTTTGCTGCATCGGCCCAGGTGACCGTCAAAGACGCCTGGGTCCGTGCCACGGTGGCCCAGCAAAAAGCCACAGGTGCTTTCATGCAGTTGCTGTCGGCGCAAGACGCCCAGTTGATTTCGGCCCAGTCCCCCGTGGCGGGTGTGGTGGAAGTGCACGAAATGCGCATGGATGGCGGCGTCATGAAAATGCGCGCGGTGCCCAAGCTGGCCTTGCCCGCGGGCAAAGCGGTAGACCTCAAGCCGGGCAGCTACCACGTCATGCTGATGGACCTGAAGGGCCAGATCAAAGACGGTGATACGGTGCCCGTGACCCTGGTGGTCGAAGGCCAGGACGGCAAGCGCCAGACCCTCGACATCCAAGCCTTTGCTCGCGCTGCTGCAGCTGCGGCCATGAAGCATGACGACGGGCATGCCCACAAGCACAAACATTGAGTGAGCGGGTGCTCGTGCAGGAACGCATGTGCTTTGAAAGCGTCTTCAGGTAAGCTTTGCAGACCACTTTTCAAGGAGCAGCCATGAGCGACACTTCCGCCTTCGGCTTTGGCCAATTTGTGCCGGGCTTTGACTTTTTGCAAAACCTGTCCAAAACCGCTGCGCAGGCCCAGCCTGCGGCGGCTGCGGGCATGCCTGGGATGGCCAGCTGGGTGGCGCCCACGCTCAGCATCGAAGAGATCGACAAGCGCATTCAGGAGCTGAAGTCGGTGCTGTTCTGGCTGGAGCAAAACACCACGGCGCTCAAGGCCACCATCCAGGCGATGGAGGTGCAAAAAATGACCTTGACCACCTTGCAAAGCATGAATGTGAACATGGCCGATCTGGCCAAGGCGTTCACGGCCAAGCCCCCGACGCCGGAAGCCGCGCCTGCAGCCGCTGCGGCCAGCGCTGCAGACAAACCCAGGACCTCCTTGTTCACCCCCAAGCCCGCTCCCCACGCTGAAACCGAGCCGGCCACACCGCAGGCGTCGGCATCGAGCGCCGATGCGACGGCCCAGGCTGCAGCGGACCCGTCGGCCGACAAGGCGGAAAGCGGGTCTGCCAGCGAAGCGGCCAAGCCCGCGGTGGACCCGATGCAGTGGTGGGGTGCATTGACGCAGCAGTTTCAGGGCATTGCCGCAGCGGCCTTGAAGGACGTGGCGGGCGAAGCCATGAAGGCCGGCATGGCGGCCCAAGCCGCCTCCTCGGCGAAAGCCCCGGCCGCCCGCAAATCGGCGGCGACCAAAACCACCCGGGCCAAGCCAGCAGCCCGTGGGGCAGCGGTCAAGCGGCAGGGCGCCAAAGCGGCGCCTGCCAAGGCCGCTCGCACGGCCAGCCAGACTGCTGCCCGCAAAGCCACCAAGAAGTGAAGCGCCCATGAAGCTGTTTCCTTGTGGCCACGCCACCCACCCGCAGTGGCGCATGGCCGCAGGCCTGGTGCTGGCGCAGCTGCGTGCTCAGATGGAACTGCCGGAGTACGCCCGTCATCCGAAATTGGGGCTGCTCTACATCACCGACCATTACGCGCCCGAGGCGCAAGCGCTGCTGGACCATTTGCGCCAGGCTTTGCCCGAGGTGCCCGACTGGGCGGGCACGGTGGGCATTGGCGTGGCGGTGAGCAACGCCGAGTACTTTGACGAGCCCGCCATGGCGCTCATGCTGTGCGACCTGACGCCTGAGCAATACCGGGTGTTCTCTGGCGTGTCGTCCTTGCCTGCGGGCTGGGCCGATGCGGCCTTGGTGCACGCGGACTCGCACACGCCCGATTTGGCCGACTTGATCAGCGAGATGGCAGCCCGCACCCGGCAGGGCTATTTGTTTGGCGGCCTGAGCGCCAGCCGCACACGCAGTGTGCAGTTTGCGCTGCGGGCTGAAGACGCAGGGGGGGCCAATGCACACGGTGGTGTGCTCGAAGGCGGTTTGAGTGGCGTGGCGTTCTCGCCCGAGGTGGCCTTGTTGTCACGCGTGACGCAAGGCTGCCAACCCGTGGCCCCGGAGCGCGAAATCACCGAAGCCGATGGCCATGTGGTGCTCCAACTGGCAGGTGAGCCCGCGCTGGATGTGATGCTGGCCGATCTGGACATCAGCCTGAGCGAGCCACAAAAAGCCATTGCGGTGGTGCGCTCCACCCTGGTGGGCTTGAGTGCCGCCGGGCAGTCGGGCGTGGGCCGTGCGGGCAACTTGGGCAGCGACGTGCGGGTGCGCCACATCATTGGCCTGGACCCTTTGCGCCAAGGCGTGGCGATTGCCGAGCACCTGGAACCGGGCATGCGCTTGACGTTTTGCCGCCGCGATGTGCAGGCCGCGCGTGCTGATTTGGTGCGCGTGTGCGCCGAAATCCGCGAAGCCCTGGAGCCCGAGATGCTGTCCATTGAGGCGATCAATGCCCTGAGCGACGACCCGGTGCCCACGGTGCCTCAAGCGGGCCAGCGCATCGCGGGCGCGGTGTATGTGAGCTGCACCGGGCGCGGCGGTCCGCACTTTGGCGGGCCGAGTGCCGAGATGCAGATCATTCGGCATGCTTTGGGCGATGTGCCTTTGGTCGGGTTTTTTGCGGCAGGCGAAATTGCCCGCAAGCAGTTGTACGGTTACACCGGGGTGTTGACGGTGTTCACGACCGATTGAGGGCGAGCTTCTCGCACAGGCCGTGCAATGAAATGGCTTGAATGTCTGTGGTGAGTGGGTAGGTTTCCTGGCCCGGGTAGACCACCCATTTTTGACTGGGTTTTAAGTCATCGCAGGCGCTGTTGAAACCGCGCTCCACTTTGGGGGCGCTGCTGCGTTTGATCTCGATGGCCCAGAGTTCACCACCTGGCCAGGCCAGCAGCAAATCAATTTCTGCGCCCCCGCTGGTTCTGTAAAAGTGGCCCGTCACGCCCGCAGGCGCACAGGCCAGCAGGGTTTCAATGCAAAACCCCTCCCAGCTGGCACCCACCACCATGTGCGAAAGCAGGCTTTCTTTGGATTCGATGTTCAGCAGCGCATGCACCAGACCACTGTCGCGCACATACACCTTGGGAGCCTTGACCAAGCGCTTGCCGGTGTTGGTGTGCCAAGGGGCGAGCCTGCGCACCAGCAGCAAGTCACACAAGAGGTCAATGTAGCTTTGTGCGGTTTTGACATCCACACCCAGGTTGCGCGCCAGTTGGGCCACGTTGAGCAGGCCGCCTTGGTGGTGGGCCAGCATGGTCCAGAAGCGGCGCAATGTTTCGGCAGCGATGCGCGGCCCGAATTGCGGAATGTCGCGTTCCAGATAGGTGCGGATGAAGTTATCTCGCCAGCGCAGGCTACGGGCATCTGAGGGGGCCGTCAGACTTGGCGGAAAACCACCCCGCAACCACAGCTCATCCATGGCGCTTTGGCCTGTTTCCAGGACATTCAAAGGCCCCAGCTCCAGATAAGCGATGCGACCGGCCAGTGTTTCGCCTGACTGCTGCAGCACATCCAGGCTGGCGGAGCCCAGCAACAAATACTGCCCGTATGCTCGGCCTGAGCGCCGGGCTTGGTCAATCAAGCCGCGCAGCACCGGAAACAGGCCCGGCGCCCGGTGCACCTCGTCCAGGATGACCAGCTTGTCCAGGTGGCTTTCCAGATACAACTCGGCCTGGGCCAACTTGCCGCGATCCCGGTCCGATTCCAGGTCGAGATAGACGTGCGGGATGGTGCGCGCCACTTCCAGTGCCAGCGTGGTTTTGCCCACCTGCCGCGGGCCGAGCAAGGCCACAGCCGGTGAAAACTGGAGTTCTTCACCCAGTAATGATTGCAAATGGCGTTTAAACATCCTTGTAATTATGGAGTTTCATTCCATGATTTGCAAGGATAAATGCCTCAGACCCCGCGTGCCCGATCCGTCTTGAACTGCGCCCGGAACTGCGCGAACTGACCCGCGTCCAGCGATTCGCGCACTTCGCGCATCAGGTTCAGGTAGTAGTGCAGGTTGTGGATGGTGGTCAGCATGGGGCCGAGCATTTCGCCGCAGCGGTCCAGGTGGTGCAGGTAGGCACGTGAAAAGCCGTCACGGCCTCCCTGGTCCCATGAGACCCCCGATGCACCCGCGCAGGCGTGGCAGGTGCAGGTGCTGTCCAGTGGTTGCGGGTCGTTTTTGTGCCTTGCGTTGCGCAGTTTCAGGTCGCCAAATCGAGTGAACACCGTGCCGTTGCGGGCATTGCGGGTGGGCATCACGCAGTCGAACATGTCCACGCCATCGGCCACGCCTTGCACCAGATCTTCGGGTGTGCCTACGCCCATCAGGTAGCGCGGCTTGTGGGCGGGCAGGCGGTGCGGGGTGTGCGCCATGATCTGCAGCATCAGGTCTTTGGGCTCGCCCACGCTGACGCCGCCAATCGCATAACCGGGGAAGTCCATCTCCACCAGCGCTTCCAGCGACTCCTGGCGCAGGTTCTCGAACATGCCGCCTTGCACGATGCCAAACAGCGCGTTGGGGTTTTCCAGGCGCGCGAACTCGTCCTTGCTGCGCACGGCCCAGCGGCGGCTCATCTCCATCGACTTGCGGGCTTCGGCCTCGGTCGTCAGGTGGCCCTTGGTCTCGTAAGGCGTGCACTCGTCGAGCTGCATCACGATGTCCGAGTTCAGGATGGTCTGGATCTGCATGCTCACTTCCGGTGACATGAAGAGCTTGTCGCCGTTCACGGGAGAAGCAAAGGTCACGCCTTCTTCGGTGATCTTGCGCATGTCGCCCAGCGACCAGACCTGAAACCCGCCCGAGTCGGTCAGGATGGGCTTGTCCCATTTTTCAAACTGGTGCAGGCCGCCAAAGCCTTTCATGATGTCCAGCCCCGGGCGCATCCACAGGTGGAAGGTGTTGCCCAAAATGATCTGCGCACCCATCTCGTGCAGGCTGCGCGGCATCACGCCCTTGACGGTGCCGTAGGTCCCCACGGGCATGAAGATGGGGGTTTGCACCACGCCATGGTTCAGGGTCAGCGTGCCGCGACGGGCGTGGCTGGAGGGGTCGGTTTTGAGCAGGTCGAATTGGAGCATGGCAGGGATTGTAGGAGGGGGTCAGTCGGTGCCGTCGCCAAAGCACTGCGCCACCATGCTCCGCAGCCATTGGTGCCCGGGGTCTTTGTGCAGACGGGCGTGCCAGAACTGGTGGATCACGCTGCCGTCCACCGCCAGCGGCAATGGCCGTGTGGTCAGGCCAAAAGGTGTGGTGACGCGCTGCGCAAAACGTTCGGGCACCGTGGCGATCAGGTCCGAATGCCCCAGCACGTCGCCCAGGGCCACGTAGTGCGGCACCGTGAGGCGAATGCGCCGTTGCAGGCCCTGGCGTTCCAGCGCTTCATCCACCCGGCCATGCCCCGTGCCTGCTGCAATCACCCGCACGTGGCTGGCGGCGGCAAAGTCGGCCAGCGCCAAGCTGGGCGCAGCGGCCAGCGGGTGCCCTTCGCGCATGAGGCACACATAAGGCTGGCGAAACAACGCCTGCTGGAAAAACCCCGCTTGCAGTTGCGGCAGCAGGCCCAGCGCCAGGTCGGTGCGGCCAGACGCCATGTCGGCCCCCAGGCTGGCGCTGGTCACGGCCACCACCTGGAGGGTGACACCGGGGGCGGTTTGGGCGAGCTCGTCCATCAGCACGGGCAGGAAATACATCTCGCCCACATCGGTCATGGCCAGGGTGAAGCGGCGTTCGCTGGTGGCTGGGTCAAACGCGGCGCGCACGTTCAGCGCTTGTTGCAGCCCATCGAGCGCGGTGGCCACCGGCTCGGCCAGTTGCAGGGCGTACGGTGTGGGGGCCATGCCGTGCTGGGTGCGCAAAAACAGCTCGTCGCCCAGGCTGGTGCGCAGGCGACCCAATGCGCTGCTGACGGCGGGCTGGCTCATGCCCAGCACCGTGGCCACGGCCGAGACGCGCTTTTCGCGCAGTAGGTGGTGAAACACCAGCAGCAGGTTGAGGTCGAGTCGGGCGAGTTCCATGGCGCAGTGTTATTTGAAATTCGAATAATGATTATCTTTGAGTTTCGATTTACGGAATTCGAAGGCGGCGACATGATGTGCATCAAGACCTGTGGGAGGTCGCCCCTGCGGCCGAAAGCATGCAATGCCCAAGCGCTCATTCGCGAGCAGGGGCTCGCTCCCGCAACAAGCATTTGAGGAGACTGACACATGACTGAACACCCCATCCACTGGGAAACGGAAGGCACCAGCCGCGTTCCGTTTGCCGTGTACACCGACGAAGACCGGCACAAGAAGGAGCTGGAGCGCTTTTTTTACAAAAGCCACTGGAGCTATGTGGGCCTGGAGGCCGAGATCCCCAACCCCGGCGATTTCAAGCGCACGGTGGTGGGTGAGCGCTCGGTCATCATGACGCGCGCCCAGGATGGCCAGATCCATGTGGTCGAGAACGTCTGCGCTCACCGAGGCATGCAGTTTTGCCGCGAGCGCCATGGCAACAAGAAAGAGTTTGTCTGCCCCTACCACCAGTGGAGCTACAGCCTCAAGGGCGACTTGCAGGGCGTGCCGTTCCGGCGCGGCGTGCGCCAGGACGGCAAGGTCAATGGCGGCATGCCCGCCGACTTTGACCCCAAAGACCATGGCCTCACGGCCCTGAAAGTGGCCACGCGCGGCGGCGTGGTGTTCGCGTCGTTTGACCACAACGTGGAGTCGCTCGAAGACTTCATGGGCCCGACCATCCTGAAATACTTTGACCGCCTGTTCAACGGCCGCAAGCTGGTGGTGCTGGGCTACAACCGCCAGCGCATCCCGGGCAACTGGAAGCTGATGCAGGAAAACATCAAGGACCCTTATCACCCGGGCTTGCTGCACACCTGGTTTGTGACCTTTGGCCTCTGGCGTGCCGACAACAAGAGCGAGCTGCGCATGGACGCGCACCACCGCCACGCGGCCATGATCTCGACCCGCGGTAGCGCGGGCCAGGCCACGGGCGCTGCGGCGCAGGTCACGCAGGTGAGCAGCTTTAAGGAAAGCATGCAGTTGCACGACGCCAGTTTTCTGGACATCGTGCCCGAGGGCTGGTGGCAGATGGGCGAGCAGATGCCCACGGCGGTGATGATGACGCTGTTCCCGAGCGTGATTTTTCAGCAGCAGGTCAACAGCGTGTCTACGCGGCACATCCAGCCCGACGGGCATGGTGCGTTTGACTTTGTGTGGACGCACTTCGGCTTTGAAGACGACACGCCCGAGATGACCGAGCGCCGCTTGCGCCAGTCCAACCTGTTTGGCCCGGCGGGTTTTGTGAGCGCCGACGACGGTGAGGTGATCGAGTTCTCGCAGCAGGCCTTCGAGACCAAGCCCGAACACCGCATGCTGGTGGAACTGGGCGGGCGCGATGTGGGCGAGACCGACCACATGGTGACCGAGACCCTGATCCGGGGCATGTACGCCTACTGGCGCAAAGTGATGGAGGCTTGACCATGGTGAGCTTTGAAACCCACATGGCCTTGAGCCGCCTGTACGCCGATTACGCCCTGGCCGTGGACAGCGGCCAGTGGGATTTGTGGCCCGAATTTTTCACCGAGCAATGCGTGTACAAACTCATCCCGCGTGAAAACCACGAGCGCGGCTTTCCGCTGTGCACGCTGTCGTTCACCAGCAAAGGCATGCTGAAAGACCGCGTGTACGGCATCCAAGAAACGCTCTACCACGACCCGTATTACCAGCGGCATGTGGTGGGTGCACCCGTGGTGCGAAAGGTGGAGGACGGTCGCATCCACGCCGAAGCCAATTACGCGGTGTTCCGCACCAAGCTCGACAAGGAAAGCACCGTGTTCAATGTGGGCCGCTACATCGACACCCTCGTGCAAACCCCCGAAGGCCTCAAGTTCGCTGAACGCCTGTGCGTGTACGACAGCGAAATGATCCCCAACGCCATCATTTACCCGATATGACCATGACAAACTGGACCGACGTGGCCGCCGAGGCCGATTTGTTTGAAGGTGCGGGCATCGCCGTGAGCCCCGAGGGGCAAGACATTGCCCTGTTCAGCGTGGACGGCGAGGTGTTTGCCATCAACAACCTCTGCACCCACGGCAACGCCAAATTGTGCGACGGTTTTGTGGAAGGCGACCATGTGGAGTGCCCCTTCCACCAGGCCCAGTTCAGCCTGCGCGATGGCTCAGTGGCCTGCGGCCCGGCCACAGAACCCGCCAAGACCTGGCCTGTCAAGGTGGAGGGCGGGCGGGTGTTTCTTCAGTTGGGCTGATGCCAGCTGAGGGCCATTGCCATCAGTGGAAATCGTCTTCTCGCTGATGTCGCAATGCGAGGACGGTCACCGTGTGAGCGTCTTCAATTTCGAAAAGTGCCAGATACCCGGTCGCACCAAACGAAATGATGAGCTCTCTGAGCAGAGGGCCATGCTCACCCTCGGCTGCTTTGCGACACGAAAAAGGTGATTTGCGCAAAAAATCCAGACCGTTTTCAATGGCTTGCAATGCCCGTTCAGCGGTATGAATGTCAAATTCCAAAAGGAATTCATAAAGCCGATTCAGATCGGATTGGGCTTTTTCAGTGAAGCGAACCTGAAACTCATCCATGATCGAGACCGGCCCGACTCAAGAGGCCGAGGACTTGGCCTTCACCAGTTTGCGCTTCAATTCCTTCAGGACGTCTTCCGCTGAAAAGTAGACCTGACTTTGACGTGCTTCTTCTGCAGAACGCAAACCACGGGCGATGAACTCGTCCTCGGCTGCACGGTGTGCGATGAATCTTTCCAGTGAGGTTTCCATCAGCTTGGAAATGGTCTCGTTGGGGCGCAGTGCCTTTTCGGCGGCTTGTCTGAGATCCGGGCTGACACGAAGGGCCGGGAGTGTGGCGGTTTTCATAGGAGGCCTTTCAATTGCGATGCAATTGTAATGCGCGAGCGTTTCAACCCGTTCAATCGATCTGGGTGCGCGTCAACAGCATCGCATCCCCGTAGCTGAAAAACCGGTACTGCTGCGCGATCGCGTGGCGGTACAGGCCCATGATGTGCTCGTAGCCCGCAAAAGCGCTGACCAACATCATCAGCGTGCTCTTGGGCAGGTGGAAGTTGGTGATCAGGCGGTCCACCACCTGGAATTCAAAACCTGGCGTGATGAAAATCTGCGTGTCGCCGCTGGCCTGGCCAAATTTAGCCCACGATTCCAGCGTGCGCACCGTCGTCGTGCCCACTGCGACCACCCGACCGCCACGCGCCTTGCACGCGGCAATGGCTTGTTGTGTGGCCTCAGGCACTTCGTACCATTCGCTGTGCATGGTGTGTTCAGCGATGTTTTCGGTTTTGACGGGCTGGAAGGTGCCCGCGCCCACATGCAAAGTCACGCTGGCGGTTTGCACGCCTTGCGCTGTCAGGGCGTTCAGTACGCCTTCGTCAAAGTGCAGCGCGGCCGTGGGCGCAGCCACCGCACCCGGTGCCCGCGCAAACACGGTCTGGTAGCGCTGGGCGTCTTCTTCGGTGTCGGTGTGTTCAATGTAGGGGGGCAGCGGCACATGTCCATGCTTTTCCATCAAGGCGTGCGGCTCGTCGCTCAGCTGCAGGTGAAACAGCTGGCCGTTGTCGTCGGGCCAGCGGCCCAGCAGCACGGCATCAAACCCACCGTTGCGGGCACCGCCTGCCAGGAACATCTTGCCGCCCACCAGTGGCTTTTTGCTCACCTTCATGTGCGCCACCACCTGGTGGCCGGGCAGCACACGCTCGATCAGCAATTCGAGTTTGCCGCCCGATGCCTTCTCGCCAAAGATGCGCGCCTTCACCACCTTGGTGTCGTTGAACACCAGCAGGTCGCCTGCGTTCAGCAAGCCGGGCAGTTCATGAAAGATACGGTCCACCACCTTGGCGGACGAGCCATCGAGCAGGCGCGAGCCGCTGCGTTCGGCGGCGGGGTGCTGGGCAATCAGTTGGGGGGGGAGCTCGAAGTCAAAATCACTCAGGGTGAATTCGCGGGGGGCGGTGAAAGCAGTCATGGTGCAGGGCTGGACAGGCCCGAACAAATCAAAAGAAGCCCGGATTTTGCCTGAACGGTGCATTTCCCCGGGGAGGTTTTGGGCTGAGGCGCTCACGGCACAATCGGGGCATGCCCCCCAAGCCCGCATCCACGCCCGCCAAAACGCTGTCCGCGCCCCAAAAGGCGCTGATCAAGCTCGGGCTGGTTCGCGACATCGATCTCGCGCTGCACCTGCCGCTGCGCTACGAGGACGAGACGCGCATTGTCAAGTTGCGCGATGTGCGCGAAGGCGATACCGCGCAGATCGAGGCGACGGTGACGGCCTGTGAGATCACGATGCGCCCGCGCCGCCAGCTGCTGGTGACGGTGGATGACGGCTCGGACACCTGCGTGATGCGTTTTTTCAGCTTCTATCCTTCGCACCAGAAGGCGCTGGCGGTGGGCAACCGCATCCGGGCGCGGGGCGAGGTCAAGGGCGGTTTCATGGGGCTGACCATGATGCACCCCACCTTCAAGGCGGCGGGCGGCCATCTGGCCGAGGCGCTGACCCCGGTGTATTCCACCGTGGCCGGGCTGGCCCAAGCCTATTTGCGCCGGGCGGTGATCAATGGCCTGAACCATGCCGACCTGAGCGAGACTTTGCCACCGGGCGTGCCCTGGCCGGACCCGCGTGGAGCCTGGTCGCTGCGCGATGCGTTGCAGTTTTTGCACCACCCCACGCCCGATGTGTCGCTGGCGGCGCTTGAAGACCGCAGCCACCCGGCCTGGGTGCGTCTCAAATGCGAGGAGTTGCTGGCGCAGCAGTTGTCACAACTCACGGCCAAGCGCGAGCGCGATTTGTTGCGGGCCCCGGCCCTGAAGCTCAAGGGCCAAGGGCTGTATGGGCAGCTTTTGGCGGCCTTGCCTTTTGGGCTGACGAATGCCCAGCAGCGCGTGGGGCAGGAGATTGCCCAAGACCTGGCCCGCCATGTGCCCATGCACCGCTTGCTGCAAGGCGATGTGGGCGCAGGCAAAACCGTGGTGGCGGCGTTGGCGGCTATGGTGGCTGTGGATACGGGTTGGCAATGCGCGCTGATGGCGCCCACCGAAATTCTGGCCACCCAGCACTTTGCCAAATTGGTGGGCTGGCTGGAGCCGCTGGGCGTGAAAGTGGCCTGGCTGATTGGCAGCCAGAAGAAAAAAGAGCGCGCCGCCATGCTGGCGCTGATCGAGTCGGGCGAGGCCGCGCTGGTGGTGGGCACGCACGCGGTGATTCAGGAGCATGTCAAGTTCAAAAACCTGGCGCTGGCCATCATCGACGAGCAGCACCGCTTTGGCGTGGCGCAGCGCCTGGCCTTGCGCGGCAAGATGCAGGCCGATGGCATGGAGCCGCACATGCTGATGATGACGGCCACCCCGATCCCGCGCACGCTGGCCATGAGCTATTACGCTGATCTGGACGTGTCGGTGATCGACGAGTTGCCGCCGGGGCGCACGCCCATCGTGACGCGGGTGGTGTCGGACCACCGCCGCCATGAAGTGGTCGAGCGCATCGGGGCGCAAATTCAGCAGGGGCGGCAGGTGTATTGGGTGTGCCCGCTGATCGAAGAGAGCGAGGCGCTGGACCTGACCAACGCCACGCAAACCCATGCCGAGCTGAGCGAGGCTCTGCCGGGCGTGATGGTGGGCCTGCTGCATTCGCGCATGCCGGTGGCCGAAAAGAAGGCGGTGATGGACCTGTTCACCAGCGGCCAGATGGGTGTGCTGGTCAGCACCACGGTGATCGAGGTGGGGGTGGACGTGCCCAATGCCTCGCTGATGGTGATCGAGCATGCCGAGCGCTTTGGCCTGTCCCAGTTGCACCAGCTGCGCGGCCGGGTGGGCCGGGGCGCGGCGGCTTCGGCCTGCGTGCTGCTGTACGGCACCCCCGAGGGTGGCCGCCTGAGCGAGACCGCCCGCGAGCGCCTGCGCGCCATGGTGGAGACGAACGACGGTTTCGAGATCGCCCGGCGCGATCTGGAGATTCGCGGGCCGGGCGAGTTTTTGGGGGCGCGCCAGTCGGGTGCACCTTTGCTGCGTTTTGCCGATCTGGAGGCCGACGGCCATTTGCTGGACTGGGCCCGCGCCCTGGCGCCGCAGATGCTGGACCAGCACCCGCAACTGGCCGAGCGGCACATCCACCGCTGGCTGGGCGGAAAATCCGAATACCTCAAGGCTTGATGTTCAAATAGCACCCATGACCCTGACCGAACTCAAATACATCGTGGCCGTGGCCCGCGAAAAGCATTTTGGCAAGGCGGCCGAGGCCTGCTTCGTGTCGCAACCCACGCTGTCGCTGGCCATCAAGAAGCTGGAAGAAGAGCTGGAGGTCAAGCTGTTCGAGCGCAGCGCCAGCGAGGTGTCGGTCACCGCGCTGGGCGAAGAGATCGTGCGCCAGGCGCAAAGCGTGCTGGAGCAGGCCGCCGAGATCAAGGAGATTGCCAAGCGCGGCAAAGACCCGCTGTCGGGCACCATGCGGCTGGGGGTCATCTACACCATCGGGCCGTATTTGCTGCCCGACCTGGTGCGCCAGATCATCACCGACATCCCGCAAATGCCGCTGATGCTGCAAGAGAACTTCACCGTGCGCCTGCTGGAGATGCTGCGCACGGGCGAGATCGACTGCGCCATCCTGGCCGAGCCTTTCCCCGAGTCGGGGCTGGCGGTGGCGCCTTTGTACGACGAGTCGTTCATGGCGGCCTTGCCACTGAACCACCCGCTGGCCAAAGAGGCGTTCATCACCCCCGATCAGCTGAAAAACGAAACCATGCTGCTGCTGGGCACAGGCCACTGCTTTCGCGACCATGTGCTGGAGGTCTGCCCCGAGTTTGCCCGCTACGCCAGCCAGACCGAAGGCATCCGCAAGACCTTTGAAGGCTCGTCGCTGGAGACCATCAAACACATGGTGGCCGCGGGCATGGGCGTGACGCTGGTGCCCCGCCTGTCGGTGCCCGAACTCAAGCCCGTGCTCAAGCGCTCGGGTGGGCGGCACGATGCGCCTGTGCGCTACCTGCCCATTGTCGATCCGGCGGGCGGCAAGCCGCCCACACGCCGTGTGGTGCTGGCCTGGCGCCGCAGCTACACCCGTTACGAAGCGATTGCCGCCATGCGCAATGCCATTTATGCCTGCCCGCTGCCGGGCGTGACGCGCCTGTCCTGAGTGCTGTCTGTGGGAGCGAGCCCCTGCTCGCGAATGTGGGCTTGAGCCACGGCATGCATTCGGCCGCAGGGGCGGCCTCCCACATGACATCGGCACACGGATAATTCACCCATGACCGACAAACTCAAGCTGTATCTGGATTTGATCCGCTGGAACCGGCCTGCAGGCTGGTTGCTGTTGCTTTGGCCTTCATTGGCCGCCTTGTGGGTGGCCGCCGGGGGCTTTCCTGGTTGGCAGCTGGTCGTGGTGTTCACCCTGGGCACCATCCTCATGCGCAGCGCCGGGTGCTGCATCAACGACGTGGCCGACCGCGACTTTGACAAGCACGTCAAACGCACGGCCAACCGCCCGGTGACCAGTGGACGCATCGGCACGCGTGAAGCTTTGGGGCTTGGCGCTGTGCTGGCCCTGTGCGCGTTTGGCTTGGTGCTCACCACCAACTCGGCCACCATCGCCTGGTCTTTCGCGGCGCTGGCCGTGACCCTGGTCTACCCCTATGCCAAGCGTTATGTGTCCATGCCGCAGGCGGTTTTGGGCGTGGCCTTCAGTTTTGGCATCCCGATGGCGTTTGCGGCGGTGCAAGGGCAGGTGCCGCTTTTGGCTTGGGGCTTGCTGCTGGGCAACTTGTTTTGGGTGCTGGCTTACGACACCGAATACGCCATGGTGGACCGCGACGATGACCTGAAGATCGGCATGAAGACCTCGGCCATCACGCTGGGCGACAAGGATGTGCCCGCCATCATGGGTTTTTATGTGGCCTATTTGTGCATTTGGGCCTGGCTGCTGGACGCACTCCAGCAAGGCCTGTGGTTCTGGCTGGCCTGGGCGGTCTCGGCAGGCCAGGTGGTTTGGCACTATTTCCTGATCCGCCAGCGCAGCCGCGAGGGCTGCTTCAAGGCGTTCCGGTTGAACCACTGGCTGGGGTTCAGCGTGTTTGTAGGCGTGGTCTTGTCCTACGGCTGACGCTGCCGACCTGCACAGGGCACTGCTCAGACTTTGCCGAATTCGTCGCCCAATTCACGCGCCCTGTGCTCGGCCGCTTGCATGGCTTTGACAAAAGCGGGTTTGATCCCGGCCGCTTCCATCGCGGTGAGGGCTGCATAAGTGGTGCCGCCTTTGGAAGTGACGCGCTGGCGCAGCACTTCGGGTGATTCGCTCGAGGCCGCCGCCAGCGAAGACGCGCCCGAAAACGTGGCCACGGCCAGTTGGTAGGCCTGCTCGGCGCTCAGGCCCATGCCCACGCCCGCTTCGGTCATGGCTTCAAGGAAATAAAACACATAGGCCGGACCGGAACCCGACAAGGCGGTCACCGCGTCCAGATGCGACTCTTGTTGCACCCACAGGTATTGTCCGGTGGTGCCGATCACTTGCTCCACCAGTGCTTTGTCGCCAGCGGTGACCGATGGGCAGGCAAACAAGCCGGTGATGCCCTGGCCCACCAGCGCCGGGGTGTTGGGCATGCAGCGCACCACGCGCTCGGTGCCGACCCAGCGGCCAATGCTGTCGGTGCGGATGCCAGCAGCCACCGACAGGTGCAGCGCACCTCGGGTGTGCGGCATGACGGGGGCGGCGGCTTCGCTGAAGATTTGCGGCTTCACCGCCCAGACCACCAGATCGGCCTGGGCCAAAGCGGGGCCAGCGGCGGTCAGGGCGGTGATGCCGAAGTCTTTGAGCAGCTTGGCAGCGGTGTCGGCAAAGGGCTCGACCACGGTGATTTGTTCGGGCTTCATGCCCTGGCGGATCAGGCCGCCGATGATGGCGCTGGCCATGTTGCCGCCGCCGATGAAGGCGATGTGTTGTGTGGGGTGAGGCATGTTGTTTGGCGTGAGGGCGGGCCAGGCGCTTTGCGCCCGGCCTGGGACTGAGAAACCGGAATTGTCGCTGTTTATGCCAGGCGTCCGAACACCGGGGTTTCAGCGTGCAGTGGCCTGGCGCACCGCACGCTCCCAGCGGTCCATGCGCTCTTGGGCCTGGTCTCTGGGCAAGGTGGGGTAGAAGGTGCGGTCGGCGCGCCACTGCTGGCTCAATTCCTCCAGGCCGCTGTAGACCCCGGCGTGCAGACCGGCCAGATAGGCCGCGCCCAGGGCCGTGGTTTCGGTCACGGCGGGGCGCACCACCGGAATGCCCAGCAAGTCGGCCTGGATTTGCATCAAGAGGTCGTTGACGCAGGCGCCGCCGTCCACGCGCAACTCGGTCACGGCCACGCCGCCGCCAGCCAAGGCGTCGCGGTTCATGCTGTGCAGCAGGGCAGCGCTTTGGAAGGCGATGCTTTCGAGCGCAGCGCGTGCGATGTGCGCCACGGTGGAGCCACGCGTCAGCCCGACAATAGCCCCCCGGGCTTCGGCGTCCCAATAGGGGGCGCCCAGACCCGTGAAGGCGGGCACGAACATGACGCCCCCAGCGTCGGGCACGCTGTGGGCCAGGCCTTCGACCTCGCCGCTGCTGGAGATGGCCCGCAGGCCGTCACGCAGCCATTGCACCACGGCGCCGCCGATGAAGACGCTGCCTTCCAGGGCGTATTGCGGGGTGCTGGTGGCCTGGGCGGCCGAGGTGGTGATCAGGCCGTTTTGGCTGCGCTGAAAGGTGTTGCCGGTGTGCATGAGCATGAAACAGCCCGTGCCGTAGGTGTTTTTGGCCATGCCGGGGGTGAAGCAGGCCTGGCCGAACAAGGCGCTTTGCTGGTCACCGGCCACGCCGCCAATGGGCAGGCTTGTGCCCAGCAGCGCGGCTGTGGTGTCGCCAAAGTGGGCGCTGGAGGGCAAAACCCGAGGCATGAGCGCGTCCGGGATGTTCAGCAAACTCAGCAACTCGCTGTCCCAGGTGTTGGTGTGGATGTTCAGCAGCAGGGTGCGGGCTGCGTTGCTCACATCGGTCACATGCGAGCGGCCATCGGTGAGCTTCCAGATCAGCCAGCTGTCCACCGTGCCAAAGGCCAGCTCGCCTTGTTCGGCCAAGGCCCGGGCACCCGGCACATGGTCCAGAACCCATTGCAGCTTGGTGCCTGAAAAATAGGCGTCGATGCGCAGCCCGGTTTTGCCCAGCACCGTGTCCTCGTGGCCTTGCGCGCGCAAGGCGGCGCAGGTGGGTTCGGCACGGCGGTCTTGCCAGACGATGGCGTTGTAAATCGGCTCGCCCGTGCGGCGGTTCCAGACCACGGTCGTCTCGCGCTGGTTGGTGATGCCGATGGCCGCCATGTCGCTGGCCTGGAGCTGGGCTTTGGCCAGCACTTCATGCACGGTGGCCAGCTGTGAGGTCCAGATTTCCAGCGGGTCGTGCTCGACCCAGCCGGGTTGGGGGTAAATCTGCCGGAACTCGCGCTGGGCCATGGCCACCACCTGGCCGGCCTGGTCAAACACGATGCTGCGGGAGCTGGAGGTGCCCTGGTCCAGGGCGAGGAGGTAGCGCATGAGAAATCCTCAGAATGTCATTGGGGAGCGGCCGTGACACATTCCACATGGGCTTGCGTCATGAGGTCGGAAAAGCTGGCGGGGGGCGCTTCGTCGGTGAACAGCACGTCGATGTCGCGCAGGTGGCCCAGCTCGACCATGGCTGGGCGGTTGAATTTGCTGTGGTCGGCGGCCAGCCAGACCTCGCGGGCATGTTCAATGATGGTGCGTGCGACCTTGACTTCCCGGTAGTCGTAGTCGCGCAAGGTGCCGTCGGATTCGATGCCGCTGATGCCAATCAGGCCAATGTCGACCTTGAACTGGCGAATGAAGTCCACCGTGGCTTCGCCCACGATGCCTTGGTCGCTGCCACGCACCTGGCCACCGGCCACGATCACTTCGCAGTCGCGGTGCGTGCTCATCAGCGCGGCGATGTGCAAGTTGTTGGTGATGACGCGCAAGCCCCTGTGGTTGTGCAGCTCATGGGCCACGGCTTCGATGGTGGTGCCGATGTTCATGATCAGCGAACAGCCGTTGGGAATGCGCTGGGCAATGGCACGGGCAATGCGCAATTTGCCCTCGGACTGCATGGCCTGGCGTTGGCGGTAGGCGATGTTTTCGGTGGTGGAGCCGGGTAGGCGCACGCCGCCATGAAAGCGCGTGAGCAGTCCCGTTTCTGCCAGACGTTGCACGTCGCGGCGCACGGTTTGCAAGGTGACGCCAAACCGTTCAGCCAGCGCCTCAATGGAGATGGGGCCTTGGGTGCGGACGGCGTCAATGAGGGCGGTTTGTCGGGGATTCAGGTCCATGGTGATGACGGCTCTTTGCTGTATTCGAACATAAACGAAAATAAATTCAGCCCTACCTAGGGTAAATACCGGTTAAAAAAGCACCGAAACGAACTTTAAAATTTGTCAAACGAAAAAATTGGAACTTAGATGAACTTGAATTCTCTGCACGGAGAGCCGACATGCAACTGATTCTGGAAGGGGTGGGCAAGTCCGTTTCGGGCCAGGTCCATCTGTATCCACAGACCCTGGCGCTGCATCCGGGCCAGGTCACGGTCTTGCTGGGGGCCACCCAGGCGGGCAAGACCAGTCTGATGCGCATCATGGCAGGGCTGGATACGCCGACGCAAGGCCGCGTGCTGGTGGATGGGCAAGACGTCACCGGGCTGGCGGTGCGCCATCGCAATGTCGCCATGGTCTATCAGCAGTTCATCAATTACCCCTCGATGACGGTGTTTGACAACATCGCATCACCTTTGAAATTGAGCGGGCAAGCCGATGTGGCCAAGCGGGTGCATGAGTTGGCCGCCAAGCTGCACATCGAGATGTTTCTGAACCGCCTGCCCGCCGAGCTGTCGGGTGGGCAGCAGCAGCGGGTGGCCTTGGCGCGTGCCTTGGCCAAGAAGGCGCCGCTGATGCTGCTGGACGAGCCGCTGGTGAATTTGGACTACAAGCTGCGTGAAGAGTTGCGCGAAGAATTGGCGCAGCTGTTTGCCAGTGGTGATTCCACCGTGGTGTATGCCACCACCGAACCGGCCGAGGCCTTGCTGCTGGGCGGCTACACGGCGGTGCTGGACCGTGGGCGTTTGTTGCAATACGGCCCGACTGCCGAGGTGTTTCATCAGCCTGCATCCATCCAAGTGGCCAGCGCATTCAGTGACCCGCCCATGAACCTGTTGCCTGCACAGACCAGTGCCACGGGTGTGGCCTTGCCGGGTGGTTTTGAGCTGCCTCTGGTTTTGCCGACTTCGGCGCCCCAAGACGTGGTCTTGGGCGCACGCGCCAGCGCCTTGCGTGTGCAGGGGCAGCCGGGTGACCTGCAATTGCCGGGTGTGGTGGAACTGGCGGAGATTTCTGGTTCGGACACCTTTGTGCATGCAAAGACCCCGGTGGGCAATCTGGTGGCGCAACTCACAGGTGTGCACGAGTTCAAGCTGGGGGCGCCCATCAGTTTGTTTTTGCAGCCTTCGCAGGTGTATGTGTTTGATGCTGCAGGCCCCTTGGTGATGGCACCTGTGCGCAGCGGGAGGATGGGCTGATGGCTCAAATTGAATTGGACTTGGCGCATGCCTACAAACCGAATCCACAGGTGGAGACGGATTACGCCTTGCTGCCCCTGAAGATGAGCTTCCGCGATGGCGGGGCCTATGCCCTGCTGGGGCCGTCAGGCTGCGGCAAAACCACCATGCTCAACATCATGTCGGGGCTGGTGGTGCCCTCGCAAGGCACAGTGAAGTTTGACGGGCTGGATGTCACGCGCAGCAGCCCGCAAGAGCGCAACATTGCGCAGGTGTTCCAGTTTCCGGTGATCTACGACACCATGACGGTGGCGCAGAACCTGGCGTTTCCGCTCAAAAATCGCCAGGTGCCCGCCGATCAAATCCACAAGCGCGTGGGGCAAATTGCCGAAATGCTCGATATGAGCCATCAGTTGGACATGCGCGCAGCGGGCTTGTCGGCCGACCAGAAGCAAAAAATATCTTTGGGTCGGGGGCTGGTGCGCTCGGACGTGTCGGCGGTGCTGTTCGACGAACCGCTGACGGTGATCGACCCGCATCTGAAATGGCAGCTGCGGCGCAAGCTCAAGCAGATTCACCACGAACTCAAGCTCACGCTGATTTATGTCACGCACGACCAAGTCGAGGCGCTGACTTTTGCAGACGAGGTGGTGGTCATGACGCGCGGCAAGGCGGTGCAGGTCGGCTCTGCCGAGGCGTTGTTCGAACGCCCAGCACACACCTTTGTGGGGCATTTCATCGGTTCGCCCGGGATGAACTTTTTGCCAGCGCAAGCGCTCGGGGGCGTTTTGACCGTGCAAGGTCAGGCCGTGCAGGTGCCGCAAGGCCTGGCAGTGCCCGAAGGTGTGCTCAAGCTGGGCATTCGACCGGAATACCTGCAGGTCTCGGCGGGGGCTGAGCCGGGTACTTTGGCCGCTGTGGTGCGCCAGGTGCAAGACGTTGGTACCTACCAAATGGTCACCTGCGATGCAGCAGGCGTGGTGCTCAAGCTGCGATTGACACCGCAAGCGCAGGCGCCGCAGGTGGGTGCGCAGGTGTTTTTGCATGTGCTGGGGGCGCACACCTGCTTTTACAAGAATGAGGAGCTGGTGGCATGAACTCGATAGAAAAACCCGTCAATCAAAAAGCCTGGTGGCTCGTACTGCCTGTCTTGTTGTGTGTGGCGTTTTCGGCCATCTTGCCCTTGATGACGGTGGTCAATTATTCGGTGCAAGACATCATCTCGCCCGAGCGCCGTGTGTTTGTGGGCACGGAGTGGTTTGCCGCTGTGATGCGCGATGAGGAGCTGCACGGCGCCTTGTGGCGGCAGTTGCAGTTTTCATTGGCTGTTTTGGCGGTGGAAATTCCTTTGGGAATTGCGTTGGCGCTGTCCATGCCTGCACAGGGCTGGAAGTCTTCTGCCGTGCTGGTTCTGGTGGCCTTGTCGCTGCTGATTCCCTGGAACGTGGTGGGCACCATTTGGCAAATTTATGGCCGTGCTGACATCGGTTTGCTGGGCCACACTTTGCAGGTCATGGGTTTTGAGTACAGCTACACCGGCAGTCCCACCCACGCTTGGGTCACGGTGTTGATCATGGATGTGTGGCATTGGACGCCGCTGGTGGCTTTGCTGGCTTTTGCCGGTTTGCGCAGCATTCCCGATGCCTATTACCAAGCCGCGCGCATCGATGGCGCCAGCAAGTTCGCGGTGTTTCGCTACATCCAGCTGCCCAAGATGCGCGAGGTGCTGATGATCGCAGTGCTGCTGCGCTTCATGGACAGTTTCATGATTTACACCGAGCCTTTTGTGCTGACCGGTGGCGGCCCCGGCACTGCGACCACCTTCTTGTCGCAGTACCTGACGCAAAAGGCTGTGGGGCAGTTTGACCTGGGTCCCGCAGCGGCGTTTTCCTTGATCTACTTCCTCATCATTTTGCTGTTGTGCTTTGTCCTCTACAACTGGATGCAAAGCCTGGGCACCGCCCACAAGGAGCACGCACATGCATGACCAGCGTTTTCACAAGCGGTCGATTTTTCTGGCCGTCTACATCGTCTTTGCCTTGTTGCCCATTTACTGGATGGTCAACATGAGCTTCAAGACGAATGAGGAAATCCTGTCGAGTTTTTCCTTGTGGCCGCAGCACTTCACCTGGGGCAACTACCTGACGATCTTCACCGATCCGTCTTGGTACTCGGGCTATATCAACAGCCTGATCTATGTGGCCATCAACACGGTGATTTCGGTGTCGGTGGCTTTGCCCGCAGCCTATGCGTTTTCGCGCTACCGCTTTTTGGGTGACAAGCACATCTTCTTTTGGTTGCTGACCAACCGCATGACGCCGCCAGCCGTGTTTTTGCTGCCGTTTTTCCAGCTCTACACCACGCTGGGCCTGATGGACACGCACATTGCCGTGGCCATGGCGCACCTGTTGTTCAACGTGCCTCTGGCGGTGTGGATTCTGGAAGGCTTCATGAGCGGCATTCCACGCGAAATCGACGAAACGGCCTACATCGACGGCTACAGCTTTCCGCGCTTTTTCGTCATGATTTTCTTGCCCCTCATCAAGGCTGGCGTCGGTGTGGCCGCTTTCTTTTGTTTCATGTTCTCGTGGGTGGAGTTGCTTTTGGCGCGCACCCTGACCAGTGTGAACGCCAAACCGATTGTGGCCACCATGACGCGGACCGTGAGCGCTTCGGGCATGGACTGGGCCACGCTGGCGGCAGCCGGTGTGCTGACCATCGTTCCGGGCGCCATCGTGATCTGGTTTGTGCGGCATTACATCGCCAAAGGCTTTGCCATGGGAAGGGTTTGACATGTTTGACTGGATGGTCTGGACCACGCCTGTGGCCGTTTTCTTTTCGTGCATCGGGCTGATGCTGGTGGGCATGACGGTGTGGGAAATCAAGTCCCCCACGGTGATGCGCAAGGGTTTTTTGCCCATGGCCACCACCCGTGGTGACCGCTTGTTCATTGGCTTGCTGGGGGCGGCCTACATCAACCTCGCGTTTGTGGGGGTGGCCGGTTGGCTTACCGAACGCTTGTCGCTGGACAGTGAGCCCAGTGTCTGGATCAGCCTGGGGTTGTCCATCGTCTGGCTGCTGGGTGTCATGCGCAAGGGCTGATTCATTTTCCCGGAATTGCGGCCCGGAGCTTCCCCGGGGGCCGCGGTACCTTTTGACTGCACTCGGGGAAATTCACATCATTGAGGAGACATCATGAAATTGCGCTATTCCATATTGGCCGTTTCTGCGGCGCTGGCTCTGGGCTCGAATGTGGCCTGGTCCGACGAGGCGGCGGCCAAGCGCTGGGTCGATACCGAGTTCCAGCCTTCCACGCTGAACAAAGACCAGCAGCTGGCCGAGATGAAGTGGTTCATCGACGCGGCCAAGAAACTTCAGGCCAAGGGCGTGAAGGAAATCTCGGTGGTGTCAGAGACCATCACCACCCATGAATACGAGTCCAAAACGCTGGCCAAAGCCTTCAGCGAAATCACCGGCATCAAGGTCAAGCATGACCTGATCCAAGAGGGTGATGTGGTTGAAAAACTGCAAACGTCCATGCAGTCCGGCAAGTCGATTTATGACGGCTGGATCTCGGACTCCGACCTGATCGGCACGCACTACCGTTACGGCAAGATCCTCAACCTGTCTGACTACATGACCGGTGCGGGCAAAGAATGGACTAACCCTGGCCTGGACCTGAAGGATTTCATCGGCACCAAGTTCACCACCGGCCCCGATGGCAAGCTCTACCAGTTGCCCGACCAGCAATTCGCCAACCTGTACTGGTTCCGCGCCGACTTGTTTGATCGCAAGGATCTGAAGGACAAGTTCAAAGCCAAATACGGCTATGACCTGGGCGTGCCCTTGAACTGGAGCGCTTATGAAGACATTGCCGAGTTTTTCACCAATGATGTGAAAAACATCGATGGCAAGGCGATTTATGGCCACATGGACTACGGCAAGAAGGACCCTTCTTTGGGCTGGCGCTTCACCGACGCCTGGTTGTCCATGGCGGGAACGGCCGACATCGGCGCGCCCAACGGTTTACCGATTGACGAGTGGGGCATTCGCGTGGCCGACGACAAGTGCACCCCGGTGGGCGCATCGGTGTCTCGCGGCGGCGCCACCAACTCGCCTGCAGCGGTCTATGCGCTGACCAAGTATGTTGACTGGATGAAGAAATACGCACCCAAGGAAGCCTCGGGCATGACCTTCGGTGAAGCCGGTCCGGTCCCCGCACAAGGCCAGATTGCGCAGCAGATCTTCTGGTACACCGCATTCACGGCCGACATGACCAAGCCAGGTCTGCCCGTGGTGAACGCCGACGGCACACCCAAGTGGCGCATGGCCCCCGGCCCGAATGGTCCGTATTGGAAGCAAGGCATGCAAAACGGCTACCAGGACGTGGGCAGCTGGACCTTCTTCAAGAACCATGATGCCAACCGCACGGCTGCAGCCTGGTTGTATGCCCAGTTTGTGACGGCCAAAACAGCCAGTCTGAAGAAGACCCTGGTGGGCTTGACGCCCATCCGTGAGTCCGACATCCAGAGCAAGGCCATGACCGACATGGCACCCAAGCTCGGTGGTCTGGTCGAGTTCTACCGCAGCCCGGCCCGTGTGGCCTGGTCGCCCACAGGCACCAACGTGCCCGATTACCCCAAGCTGGCCCAGCTGTGGTGGCAAAACGTGGCGCAGGCTGTGACGGCTGAAAAGACCCCCCAGCAGGCCATGGACAACCTGGCCGAGCAAATGGACCAGGTCATGGGCCGTCTGGAGCGTGCGGGCATGGAGCGCTGCGCGCCTAAGCTCAACAAGAAGGAAGACCCCGCCAAGTGGCTCAGCGACAAGCAGGCCCCCTGGAAGAAATTGGCCAACGAGAAGCCAAAGGGTGAAACCATCGCCTATGACCAGCTGCTCAGCGCCTGGAAGAGCGGCCGCGCTCGCTGATCGCCTTCGGGCTTGAGTCCTCCCCAACTGCCCTGCGGCCCCTGTGGTCGCAGGGCTCCCAAACGCCTGACTATGAAACGCGCTGAACTGCTGACCACATTGGACAAACATCCAACTTATGACCTGGTGGTGGTCGGTGGAGGGGCGACGGGTTTGGGGGTGGCTCTGGATGCGGTGCTGCGCGGATTTTCGGTGCTGCTGCTGGAGTCGCATGACTTTGCCGGTGGCACATCGTCCCGGTCCACTAAATTGCTGCATGGTGGGGTGCGCTATCTGGCGCAGGGCAATATCTCTTTGGTGCGCGAAGCGTTGGCTGAGCGTGCCGCCGTCTTGAAGCTGGCGCCGCATCTGGCCCAGCCTTTGCCCTTTGTGATGCCGTCTTACAAGTGGTGGCAGACGCCATTTTATGGCCTGGGTCTGAAGCTTTACGACTTGTTGGCAGGAAAAGCAGGCTTGGGTCAAACCGAATGGCTCAATGTCCAGGAAACCCTGGCGGCCTTGCCGGGTCTGCAATCTGAAGGTTTGAAGGGTGGCGTCAAGTACTGGGATGGCCAGTTTGACGATGCCCGGCTGGCGCTGGCCTTGGCGCGCACGATTGAGCGTGCGGGCGGTCAGGTGCTCAATTACATGAATGTGACGCGTGTGCATGGCTTGCCAGCGGTGCGGGCCGATGGTGCACGCTTTGAACTGTCACTGACCGACCAGCGACAGTCGGGTGCTTATCGCGTGTTGGCCCGCTCGGTGGTCAATGCGGCGGGTGTCTGGGTAGACGCTGTGCGCCAGCAGTCCTTGCTGGATGCGGGCCAGGCAGTACCCGAGCGGATTGTGACGGCGAGCCAGGGCGTGCATCTGGTGGTCAGCCGTGATTTCATGCCGGGCCGTCATGCCTTGCTCGTGCCCAAAACTCAGGATAACCGGGTGCTGTTTGCCGTGCCCTGGATGGGGGCCCTGATCCTGGGGACCACCGATACGCCCAGGCAGGACTTGCCGCGTGAACCGCAAGCCTTTGAAGCCGAGCTGGACTTCATCTTGAGCGAGGCGAGCAAGGTGCTGAGTCGCCCGGTCACGCGCGCTGATGTGCAAAGCATGTGGGTGGGTTTGCGGCCCTTGGTGGGCTCGAACCAGGCCCAAACAGGTACCCAGAGTTTGTCGCGTGAGCACACCATCGTGACGGACGACAATGGGCTGATCACGGTCACCGGGGGCAAATGGACCACCTACCGCTCCATGGCAGAAGATGTCATGCAGGCGTGTTTTGAGGCTGGGGTATTGCCCCGGCAGGTGGGACAGTCCAGTCAAAGCCATGCCTTGCTCGGTGCGGTTCGAAGTGGCAGCGGTCTGGCGGTGTGTGATCCGCCGGGGTGGCATTTGTACGGCAGTGAAGAGGCCGCCGTGCGTGCCTGCCCGGGCGCTGAGCAGGCGTTGGGCCTGGGCCTGACGCAGGCTATGGTCCGTTATGCAGCCCGTCATGAGTACGCCTGGACCGTCGAGGATGTGCTGGCCCGTCGCTGGCGGGCCTTGTTTCTGGATGCACACCAAGCCATGGCCATGGCACCAGAGGTGGCGCGCATCTTGAGTGAAGAAACCGGGCAAGATCCCCATTTGGCCGATTTCATGGCCTTGTCTCTGAAATACCTCTGATCAATGGGAAATGGCCGACATCATCTGCCCACCTCGCTGGTGGTGCGCGCAGGCCTGACAGTGGACTATGAAGAGGCGCGTCGAACGCGCTCATCGATCAGACAGGCCTGAAGAAATGCCCTGCTGCGCCATGTTCTGGCCTTGATGGGGGTTAATTTGTTGAAATTATTCAACAAGGTGTTGCACAGTCGGATTTTTTCAGACATAATAGAGAGCTTCGCTTTTCAAAAGGCGTAAGTATCTGCCCAATCTGAAGCGCTGCGAGTGGTTCGCGGTGTGAATGACGGGTCCAAGACTGATTTCTGCGTGCGGGCTGCAAGGCTTGTGGGCGAGAAATACAAGTTGGGAACAAAGAAATGATCCAGACAGAATCTCGGTTGGATGTGGCCGACAACACCGGCGCCAAGTCCGTGCTGTGCATCAAGGTGCTCGGCGGGTCCAAGCGTCGCTATGCAAGTGTTGGCGACATCATCAAAGTGAGCGTTAAAGAAGCCGCCCCACGTGGTCGCGTCAAAAAAGGCGAGATCTACAGTGCTGTGGTGGTTCGCACTGCCAAGGGCATCCGCCGTGGCGATGGCTCGCTCATCAAATTCGATGGCAACGCCGCTGTGTTGCTGAACGCCAAGTTGGAGCCCATCGGCACCCGCATCTTCGGCCCGGTCACGCGTGAACTGCGTACCGAGAAGTTCATGAAGATCGTGTCCCTGGCTCCTGAAGTACTGTAAGGACGCGCCATGAACAAGATTCGCACAGGCGACGAAGTCATCGTCATCACAGGTCGTGACAAAGGCAAGCGCGGCAAAGTGTCGTCGCGCGCCAGCGATTCGCACCTCTTGATCGACGGCATCAACATCGTCAAAAAGCACGCCAAGCCAAACCCCATGAAGGGGACCACTGGCGGCATCATCGAAAAGGCCATGCCGATTCACCAATCCAATGTGGCGATTTTCAACGCCGCAACTGGCAAGGCTGATCGTGTGGGCATCAAGCTGCAAGCTGACGGCAAACGCGTTCGCGTTTACAAGTCCAGCGGCGAAGAAATCAAGGTGGCATGAGCATGGCACGTTTGCAAAAACTCTTCCGCGAGAAAATCGCTGCTGACCTGACAGCCAAGTTTGGCTACAAGTCGCCTATGCAGGTTCCTCGCATCACCAAGATCACCTTGAACATGGGTGTTTCTGAGGCGGTGGCTGACAAGAAAGTCATGGATCACGCCGTGAGCGACTTGACCAAAATCGCAGGCCAGAAGCCTGTGGTGACCAAGGCCAAGAAAGCGATTGCCGGCTTCAAGATCCGTGAGCAACAGCCTATCGGCTGCATGGTCACTCTGCGCGGTGTTCAGATGTACGAATTCCTGGACCGTTTCGTGACCGTGGCTCTGCCTCGCGTTCGTGACTTCCGTGGTATTTCTGGCCGCGCCTTCGATGGCCGTGGCAACTACAACATCGGCGTCAAAGAGCAGATCATTTTCCCTGAGATTGAGTACGACAAGGTCGATGCCTTGCGTGGTCTCAACATCAGCATCACCACAACGGCCAAGTCGGACGAAGAGTGCAAAGCTCTTCTGGCGGCTTTCCGCTTCCCCTTCAAGAACTGAGGTGTCACGTGGCTAAAGTAGCTTTGATCGAGCGTGAGCTCAAGCGTGAAAAACTGGCGGCCAAATTCGCGAAAAAATACGCGGAATTGAAAGCCATCGCCAACGATGCCAAGCGCAGTGATGAAGAGCGTGCAGCTGCCCGTCTGGGTCTGCAAAAGCTTCCGCGCAACGCCAACCCGACCCGTCAACGCAACCGCTGTGAAATCACCGGTCGCCCACGCGGTACGTTCCGTCAATTTGGTCTGGGCCGCGCCAAGATCCGTGAACTTGCCTTCGCAGGCAACATTCCGGGCGTGACCAAGGCCAGCTGGTAATCGGCAGGAGAGAACAACATGAGCATGAGTGATCCTATTGCCGATCTGTTGACCCGCATCCGCAACGCACAAATGGTGTCAAAAGCCAACGTGTTGGTTCCATCTTCCAAAGTGAAGGTGGCCATCGCCCAAGTGCTGAAAGATGAAGGCTACATTGACGGCTTCCAAGTCAAATCCGAAGACGGCAAGTCCGTTCTCGAAATCGCCCTGAAGTATTACGCTGGTCGCCCTGTGATCGAGCGTATTGAGCGCGTGAGCCGCCCTGGCCTGCGTGTGTACAAAGGCCGTGATGCTATTCCTCAAGTCCAAAACGGCTTGGGCGTGGCCATCGTCACCACCCCTCAGGGCGTGATGACCGATCGCAAAGCACGTGCAGCCGGTGTCGGCGGCGAAGTGCTGTGCTACGTCGCTTAAAGGGAGAAAAAGAATGTCCCGCGTAGGAAAAATGCCTGTGACCATCCCCGCTGGCGTGGATGTGTCGATCAAAGAAGATCAAATCAGTGTGAAGGGTAGCGGTGGTCAATTGGCCATTGCAGCCAACACCCTGGTGAAAGTGAGCAACGAAGGCGGCAAGCTGAGCTTTGCCCCTGCCAACGACTCGCGTGAAGCCAATGCCATGAGCGGCACCTTGCGTCAGCTGGTGAACAACATGGTGACTGGCGTGACCAAGGGCTTCGAGAAGAAGTTGAGCCTGGTCGGCGTGGGTTACAAGGCGGCCGCCTCTGGCGCCAAATTGAACCTGGCTGTTGGTTATTCACATCCCGTCAACATCGACATGCCTGCGGGCATCACGGTGGCCACCCCCAGCGCGACTGAAATCGTGATCAAGGGTGCTGACCGTCAACGTGTTGGCCAAATTGCTGCTGAGATTCGTGCTGTTCGTCCTCCTGAGCCTTACAAGGGCAAAGGCATCCGTTATTCGGATGAGAAGATCACGATCAAAGAGACCAAGAAGAAATAAGGAGCTGCATCATGTTGACCAAGAAAGAGCAGCGTCTCCGTCGTGCACGTCAAACACGCATCCGCATTGCACAGCAAGGCGTGGCCCGTTTGACCGTGAACCGTACCAACCTGCACATCTACGCCAGCGTTATTTCTGGCTGCGGTACCAAAGTGTTGGCCAGTGCCTCTACAGCCGAAGCCGAAGTGCGCACGGCTCTGGGCGCTACAGGCAAAGGCGGCAATGCCGCTGCTGCCGCAGTCATTGGCAAGCGCATTGCTGAAAAAGCAAAAGCTGCTGGCGTTGAGAAGGTCGCCTTCGACCGCGCAGGTTTCGCTTACCACGGTCGTGTCAAGGCTTTGGCCGAAGCAGCCCGTGAAGCAGGTCTGCAGTTCTAAACGGATCGGAGTTACAAATGGCTAAATTTACAGCAAAACCGCAGAGCGACGGTCCTGAAGACGGTCTGCGCGAAAAGATGATCGCGGTCAACCGCGTGACCAAGGTGGTCAAGGGTGGCCGTATCCTCGGTTTCGCCGCTTTGACTGTGGTCGGCGATGGCGACGGTAAAGTCGGCATGGGCAAGGGCAAGTCGAAAGAAGTGCCTGCTGCCGTGCAAAAGGCGATGGAAGAAGCCCGTCGCAACCTGGCCAAAGTTCACCTCAAGAACGGCACGATCCACCACGCGGTGAACGGTCACCACGGCGCTGCCCGCGTCATGATGGCACCAGCCCCCAAAGGTACCGGCATCATCGCTGGTGGTCCTATGCGCGCTGTGTTCGAAGTGGTGGGCATCACCGACATCGTGGCCAAGAGCCATGGTTCGTCCAATCCTTACAACATGGTTCGTGCCACTTTGGACGCTTTGTCCAATTGCACAACAGCTTCCAACGTGGCGGCCAAGCGCGGCAAGTCGGTTGAAGAGTTGTTCGGCTGAACTGGAGATCGAACATGACGACACAATCTACCGTGAAAGTCCAACTGGTTCGTAGCCCGATTGGCACCAAAGAGTCCCATCGCGCCACTGTGCGTGGCCTGGGCTTGCGCAAGCTGAACTCTGTGAGCGAGTTGCAAGACACGCCCGCCGTGCGCGGCATGATCAACAAGATCAGCTACCTGGTCAAAGTTCTCTAAGAGGCCGATGATGGAACTCAATAGCATCAAGCCCGCAGAAGGCTCCAAGCACGCCGCACGTCGCGTGGGCCGTGGTATCGGTTCGGGTCTGGGTAAAACCGCCGGCCGTGGTCACAAAGGTCAAAAGTCCCGTTCGGGTGGCTACCACAAGGTGGGTTTCGAAGGCGGCCAAATGCCTTTGCAGCGTCGCCTGCCCAAGCGGGGCTTCAAGTCGCATTTGCTCAAGTACAACGCAGAAATCACTTTGACGACCTTGTCCCGTCTGGACTTGGCTGAAGTGGATGTGTTGACATTGAAACAAGCCGGTTTGGTGTCGCAAATGGCCAAAGTGGTCAAGGTGATCAAGTCAGGCGAACTCGCCAAAGCCGTCAAACTGACAGGCATTGGTGCGACTGCAGGTGCCAAAGCAGCGATCGAAGCTGCTGGTGGCTCCGTGGCCTGAATGTTGAGAGGCGAGAGACACCGTGGCAACCAGCGCTAATCAGACAGCCAAGACAGACAAGTTCGGAGACCTCCGTCGCCGACTCCTGTTCTTGCTGCTCGCGCTGGTGGTTTACCGTGCGGGCGCTCACATTCCGGTTCCCGGCATTGACCCTGAGCAGCTCAAGCAGCTGTTCAATGGTCAGCAGGGCGGCATCCTGAACCTGTTCAACATGTTCTCGGGTGGAGCGCTGTCGCGGTTTACCATTTTTGCCTTGGGCATCATGCCGTACATTTCTGCGTCCATCGTGATGCAGTTGCTGACCTATGTCTTGCCTGCCTTTGAGCAGATGAAGAAGGAAGGCGAAGCCGGCCGCAGGAAAATCACCCAATACACACGTTTTGGTGCTTTGGGTCTGGCCATCTTTCAATCGTTCGGTATCGCCGTAGCGTTGGAGGCTTCTGCAGGTTTGGTCATCAATCCTGGCATGGGTTTTCGCATGACAGCTGTGGTGAGTTTGACTGCTGGCTCCATCTTCTTGATGTGGCTGGGTGAACAAATCACCGAGCGCGGCTTGGGCAATGGCATCTCGATCCTGATCTTTGCAGGCATTGCCGCTGGATTGCCCAGTGCATTGGGCGGTTTGTTTGAACTGGTGCGCACGGGAGCCATGAACCCCTTGGTCTCGATGATGATCATTGTGGTGGTGGCGTTGGTCACTTACTTCGTGGTCTTCGTGGAGCGTGGACAGCGCAAGATTCTGGTCAATTACGCACGCCGTCAGGTGGGTAACAAGGTGTATGGCGGACAGTCATCGCACTTGCCACTCAAGCTGAACATGGCAGGCGTGATCCCCCCGATCTTTGCTTCGTCGATCATTTTGTTGCCTGCAACCCTGATTGGCTGGTTCAGTTCGGGCTCGTCTGAGAGTGTGGTCGTTCGATTCTTCAAGGATGTGGCCAATGCTTTGGCACCAGGACAACCTGTCTATGTGATGTTCTATGCCGCAGCCATCGTGTTTTTCTGCTTTTTCTACACCGCGTTGGTTTTCAACAGCCGTGAAACAGCAGACAACTTGAAGAAAAGCGGGGCCTTCATTCCAGGCATTCGCCCAGGTGATCAGACGGCCAAGTACATCGACAAGATCTTGCTGCGACTGACAGCAGTGGGTGCGGCTTACATCACCTTCGTGTGTTTGCTGCCCGAGTTTCTGATTCTGAAATACAATGTTCCGTTTTACTTTGGCGGCACCTCGTTGCTGATCATTGTGGTCGTGACCATGGATTTCATGGCACAAGTACAAAATTACTTGATGTCGCAACAATACGATTCGCTTTTGAAGAAGGCGAGTTTCAAGTCCTGAGTGACTTGGTTCGGGTTTGGTAAAGATCCCTGTGTTTTGCGCAGGGCCACAATTTTCACCTGGTCAGCAAAGTCCAGGGTTAGACGAGTTTTAGGAGAGAACCATGAGAGTTTCGGCTTCGGTGAAAAAAATTTGCCGCAACTGCAAAATCATTCGCCGTAAAGGCGTTGTTCGTGTGATCTGCACAGATCCACGTCACAAGCAGCGTCAAGGCTGATTGAATTAGTTTTAGAGGACGAAAATGGCACGTATCGCTGGCATCAACATTCCGCCGCACAAACATGCTGAAATTGGCCTGACCGCCATTTTCGGTATTGGACGCACCCGCGCTCGACAAATCTGCGAAGCTTCCGGCATCGCTTATTCCAAAAAGATCAAGGATCTGACGGACGCTGATCTCGAGAAAATCCGCGACCAGATCGCAGCTTTCACCATTGAAGGTGATCTGCGCCGCGAAACCACCATGAACATCAAGCGTTTGATGGACATTGGTTGCTACCGCGGTTTCCGTCATCGTCGCGGCTTGCCCATGCGCGGTCAGCGTACACGCACCAATGCACGCACTCGCAAGGGTCCGCGCAAAGGCGCAGCGGCTCTGAAGAAATAAGCAGGACTGAGAGACCACCATGGCTAAAGCACAATCCAACAGCGCATCACAACGTGTTCGCAAAAAAGTCCGCAAGAACATTGCCGACGGCATCGCACACGTACACGCGTCTTTCAACAACACCATCATCACGATCACCGACCGCCAGGGCAATGCCTTGTCGTGGGCTTCTTCGGGTGGCCAAGGCTTCAAGGGTTCGCGCAAGTCGACACCTTTTGCAGCCCAGGTCGCATCTGAAGTCGCAGGTCGTGCTGCACAAGAACAAGGCATCAAAAACCTGGACGTCGAAATCAAGGGCCCAGGTCCTGGTCGCGAGTCTTCGGTTCGTGCCCTGGGTGCATTGGGTATCCGCATCACTTCGATTGCCGACGTGACACCGGTTCCGCACAACGGCTGCCGCCCTCAGAAGCGTCGTCGTATCTAATTTCAAACCAAGCCCACCGCCAGGCCATGCTTGCATCGCCTGGCTCCCGCATTTCTGATGCGGCAGTTGCATAAAGGAAAATCAAGTGGCACGCTACCTCGGCCCCAAGGCCAAACTCTCTCGCCGCGAAGGCACCGATCTGTTCCTCAAGAGCGCACGCCGCTCCATTGCGGACAAGTCCAAATTCGACTCCAAGCCTGGTCAACATGGCCGCACTTCGGGTCAGCGCACATCTGACTACGGTCTGCAATTGCGCGAAAAGCAAAAAGTCAAGCGCATGTACGGCGTGCTGGAGAAGCAATTCCGTCGCTACTTTGCCGAAGCCGATCGCCGCAAGGGCAACACAGGTTCCAACCTCTTGGGTCTGCTGGAGTGCCGCCTTGACAACGTCGTGTACCGCATGGGCTTTGGTTCCACACGTGCTGAAGCACGCCAGATGGTGTCTCACAAGGCCATCACTGTGAACGGTCAATCGGTGAACATTCCTTCTTACCTGGTCAAGGCCGGTGACGTGATCGCTGTGCGCGAAAAGTCCAAGAAGCAGAACCGCGTGGTTGAAGCCTTGCAATTGGCTTTGCAGGTGGGCATGCCCGCTTGGGTCGAAGTCAATGCCGACAAGGCCGAAGGTGTCTTCAAGAAAGTGCCTGATCGCGATGAATTCGCTGCAGACATCAACGAATCGTTGATCGTCGAACTGTATTCACGTTAATACGTCGTTTCAATCGTTCCCGGCGCACAAGGCATTGTGGGCCGGGTGCTTCATCAGCCTTACCGGTGTAACGAACCGGGGGTATTGAGAGGAAGTCTGAATGCAAACCAATCTGTTGAAACCCAAAGCCATCCAAGTCGAACAACTGGCTGCCAACCGTGCCAAAGTCACGTTGGAGCCATTCGAGCGTGGCTATGGCCATACGCTCGGCAACGCGCTTCGTCGCGTTTTGTTGTCTTCCATGGTGGGTTATTCCGCCACCGAAGTGACCATCGCGGGCGTGGTGCATGAGTACTCGTCCATCGACGGCGTGCAAGAAGACGTGGTCAACATTCTGTTGAACCTCAAAGGTGTGGTGTTCAAGCTGCACAACCGCGACGAAGTGACGCTGAGTTTGCGCAAAGACGGCGAAGGCGCCGTGACGGCCGCCGACATCCAGACACCCCACGACGTGGAAATCATCAACCCTGATCACGTCATTGCCAATTTGTCGCAAGGCGGCAAGTTGGACATGCAGATCAAGGTCGAAAAGGGGCGTGGCTATGTGCCTGGCACCATGCGCCGTTTTGCCGATGAGCCCACCAAGGCTTTGGGCCGCATCGTGCTCGACGCTTCATTTTCGCCCGTCAAGCGTGTGAGCTACACCGTCGAAAGCGCGCGTGTTGAGCAGCGTACCGATCTGGATAAATTGGTCATCGAAATCGAGACCAACGGCGCGATCACGGCAGAAGATGCCGTGCGCTCTTCGGCCAAGATTCTGGTGGAGCAATTGGCGGTGTTTGCGCAACTTGAAGGCAGCGAACTGTCTGCATTCAACGAGCCAGCACAGCGTGGTGGTGCCGGCAGTTTCGATCCGATCCTGTTGCGTCCTGTGGACGAACTCGAACTCACCGTTCGTTCGGCCAACTGCCTCAAAGCAGAAAACATTTATTACATCGGTGATCTGATTCAGCGCACCGAGAACGAGTTGCTCAAGACCCCTAACTTGGGTCGCAAGTCACTCAACGAGATCAAGGAAGTTTTGGCTTCCCGTGGTTTGACTTTGGGCATGAAGCTCGAAGCCTGGCCGCCAGCGGGTCTGGAAAAGCGATAATACGAAGTTCCCGGATAAATCCGGGGTGTGCACGGGCAGTACCTGATACGGCTGCCTGTTAAATAAAGAAAGGAAAGCACCATGCGTCACGGACACGGCCTCCGTAAATTGAACCGCACCAGCGAGCACCGCCTCGCCATGCTGCGCAACATGATGAACTCGCTCATCGAGCACGAAGTCATCAAGACCACACTCCCCAAAGCCAAAGAGCTGCGTCGTGTCATTGAGCCCATGATCACATTGGCCAAGGAAGACAATTTGTCGAACAAGCGTTTGGCTTTCAACCGCCTGCGTGACCGTGACAGCGTTGTGAAATTGTTCGCCGATCTGGGCCCTCGTTTTGCCAAGCGTCCAGGCGGTTACACACGTATCCTGAAAATGGGTTTCCGTGTGGGCGACAACGCACCGATGGCTTTGGTCGAATTGGTCGATCGCGCTGATTCTTCTGCTGAGCAAGCAGCAGAATAAGGTATAATTAACGTCTTACCGCGGGGTGGAGCAGTCTGGTAGCTCGTTGGGCTCATAACCCAAAGGTCGTTGGTTCAAATCCGGCCCCCGCAACCAAATTTCAACTGCGGTTGAACATCAAAAAAACCCTCTTCGGAGGGTTTTTTCGTTTCTGATCTTGTTTGGCCATGGGGCCATGGGGCCATGGGGCCATGGGGCCATGGGGCCATGGGGCCGTTGGGTCAATGCGGCAGACGTTCCAGCAATCCGTGCAAGGCGTGCAGCGTGGTGGCTTCCCGGATTGCACGCCGATCACCAGCAAAGCGTTGGCATTGCGCGCTCACACGGCCCTCGATGCACCAAGCCAACCAAACTGTGCCAACGGGCTTGTCAGGGCTCCCCCCGCTCGGACCCGCGATGCCTGTGACGGCGACAGAGACCGAGGCCTGTGCCTGGTACACAGCGCCCAGTGCCATGGCGCGGGCCACGGGTTCACTGACAGCCCCGTGAACGTCAATCAAGGCCTCATGGACGCCCAGCATCTGCATTTTGGCCGCGTTGGAGTAGGTGACAAATCCTCGGTCAAACCAGGCGCTGGAGCCCGCCAGGTCGGTACAACGGCTGGCGATCATGCCGCCTGTGCAACTTTCGGCCGTGACCAGCATCCAGTTCAAACGCAGCAGACGTTCGGCAAGTTGTGTGCACACATCCAGCATCAAAACCACCTCCAAAGAGCGATGCACAACAAGGTGCAAAAAGCGGCCACCAGGTCGTCCCAGATGATCCCCCAGCCGCCGCGCCAACCAAAGCCTTTGAAAAGTTGATCAGCCCAGGCGACGGGGCCGGGTTTGACGGCATCAAAAAAACGGAACAAAACAAAAGCGGTCAGTTGACCCCAAAAGCCCGTGGGCAGGATGAGGAAAAAAATCAACCAAACAGCGATCACCTCGTCCCAGACAATGGCGCCGGGATCGCTGATGCGCATGTTGTGTGCCGTGACTGTGCAGGCCCACCAGCCCAGCAAAAGGGCCAGTGCAATCAAAGCCGCCTGTGCGGGAATGGAGAGGTAATGCTGAATCACCAGCCATGAGGCCCAAGCCCACAGACTGCCCACAGTGCCCGGTGCTTTGGCCGCAAGGCCCGACCCCAGACCCAAGGCGATCAGGTGTGCAGGGTGTGACAACATGAAGGCCGCAGAAGGGCGAACAGGTCGGCTGTCGGCCGTGGCGTCCAAAGGGCGAATCATGGGGAAGCGAAATGATCAAACGATGGGAAGTGGCGGTCCACAGCCTGTCCCCTGTCATCACGCAAGACAATGCCAAGCGACGCGGTGATGCAACCAATCCGTGTGATCCGGGTGTGCGTGGCTTGTGCCACCGATTGAACCTGTGCAGCAGCAGCAGGCGAGGCTGTGAACACCAATTCGTAATCATCGCCGCCAGAAAGAACGCAAGTCATGGCCAACGATTCTGGGCAGGGCCATGCGCTGGAGGCGGCCATCAGTGTGCGGGTGGCGCTCAATTCAATGTCGGCGCCGACATGGCTGGCCTTCAGAATGTGCTTTAAATCGCCGAGCAAGCCGTCACTGATGTCGGCCATGCCATGGGCAATGCCGCGAAGCGCTTGTCCCAGGGCCACACGGGGTGTGGGGGTTTCCATGCGCAGCCGGGCTTGCTCAAAAACGGCCTGGGGCAGGCTGACATGACCGCGAAAGGCTTCCAGAGCCAGCCGGGCATCACCCACGTGACCGGTGACGTACACGTCGTCACCCACCTGAGCGCCGCTGCGCAAAATCGACTGGCCGACGGGCACATCACCCAGCACGGTGATGGCGATGTTCAAAGGACCCTGCGTGGTGTCGCCGCCGATCAATTCGCAGGCATGTTCATCGGCCAACTTGAACAGACCCTCGGAGAAACCTTGTAACCACGCCTCATCGGCACGGGGCAAAGACAGCGACAGCAAAAAGGCTTGGGGTTGGGCCCCGCAAGCGGCCAGATCACTCAGGTTCACGGCCAAGGCTTTGTGTCCCAGACGTCGCGGCTCTACCGTGGACAGGAAGTGCCGGCCTTCCACCAGCATGTCGGCGGAAACAGCGAGTTGATGGCCAGGCCGTGGTGACCAGATGGCACAGTCGTCCCCAATGCCCACATTCGCGCGGGTCGGTGGTCGTTTGAAAAAGCGTTCAATCAGGTCAAATTCGCCCATGGCCAAGAGCTTAACCGCAAGCCAAGCGAACAGATTCAGTGGAGTGTTCGGCCGGAGAGGCCTGAGTCCGATGAATCGAGCACAAAAGTGTCGATGGATGCATCGAATCGATGGCCGTCTTCGGCCACGAAAAAATAGCTGCCGTTCATGGTGCCGCTGGGTGCGCGCAGGCGGCAGCCGCTGGTGTACTGGAAGGATTCGCCGGGGCGCAGCAAAGGTTGTTGACCCACCACGCCCAGACCTTTGACTTCTTCGGTGTGCCCGCGCTCGTCCTGAATGACCCAGTGGCGCGAGATGAGTTGCACCGGCATGCGGCCAGTGTTGGTGACCGTGACGGTGTAGGCGAAAGCGAACACATCCTGCAGGGGGTCACTTTGCTGGGCCACGTACTGGGGCAGCACGTCAATTTGAACAGTGTAGGCGGACATGCGCACATGTTAACTGCGACAATTCGGGGATGACGACGACCTACCGCATTGCCCCTTCCATCCTCTCGGCCGATTTCGCACGCTTGGGCGACGAAGTCAAAAGTGTCATCGACGCTGGCGCCGACTGGATCCACTTCGATGTGATGGACAACCATTACGTGCCCAACCTCACATTCGGCCCCATGATTTGTCAGGCGCTCAAGCCGCATGCCAAAACAGCCATGGGCGTTGCGGTGCCGATCGATGTGCATTTGATGATCTCGCCCGTCGATGCATTGGCCGCTTCTTTCGCCGAGGCTGGCGCCGACCTCATCAGCTTTCACCCCGATGCCAGCGCGCATGTGCACCGCAGCATCCAGGCCATCAAGAGCAAAGGCGTCAAGGCCGGGCTGGTGTTCAACCCGGCCGAACCCCTGGATGTGCTGGAGTGGACCATCGACGAGATCGACCTGATCCTGATCATGAGCGTGAACCCGGGCTTTGGTGGCCAAAGCTTCATCGATTCGGCCTTGCGCAAGGTGGAGCTGGCGCGCCAGTGGATCGAACGCAGCGGCAGGGACATTCGATTGGAGGTGGACGGTGGCATCAAGGCCGACAACATCCGCCGCGTGGCCGATGCTGGAGCCGACACCTTTGTGGCGGGCAGTGCCATTTTTGGCAAACCCGATTACAAAGCCGTGATCGACCAGATGCGCGTCGCTTTGTCCTGAAGGGGGGAAGCCCCATGCAGGATCTGACGCAGATTGACGCGGTCATTTTTGACCTGGACGGCACCCTGGTGCACACCTTGGGAGATTTTCAGGTGGCCTTGCACCGCACCATGGCCGATCTGGACTTGCCGCCGGTGTCCGACGAGCTCATCGCGCAAACCATTGGCAAAGGCTCAGAGCACCTGATCCGCACTTTGCTGGCGCATCAAATCAACCGGCCCGAGGTCAAAGGCGTGGGCCCAGCATGCCCGGCCTTGTCGGTGGAGGCCCTTTTCGGCCGCGCCTGGCAGCGCTACCAGCACCACTATTTGGCGATCAATGGCCAGTTTGCCGATGTCTACCCTGGCGCGCTGGAGGCGCTCGAGGCTTTGGCTGCGCAGGGCATGCCCATGGCCTGCCTGACCAACAAACCCTTGGCTTTTGCCCAGGCCTTGCTGAAAGAGAAGTCACTGGCGCACTTTTTTGGCCCGGTGTTTGGCGGTGACAGTTTCGAGCGCAAAAAGCCCGACCCCTTGCCCTTGCTGAAAACCTGTGAAGCGCTGGGGACAAACACCGCACGCACCTTGATGGTGGGCGATTCCAGCAACGACGCGCAGGCCGCCCACGCAGCGGGCTGCCCGGTGGTGCTGGTCACATACGGCTACAACCACGGTCAGCGTGTGCAAGACACGCCTGCCGCCGCTTGGTTGGATACGCTGGCCGATTTGACAGCGTGCTTGCACACCACGAACCCATGATGTGAGTCAAGGCAGGCCGCACATCCGGTGAAAACCGGCACACAGGCTTTGCTACACTTGCAACACCATGTTCATCGTCCACAGCCTCATCAGCGCAGCCAGCCTGCCGAGCCATTCTCTTGCGGAAGGCCGGGGAGCCTGGCCCTGGCGTCAGCCAGCCTGACACCCTTGACCGTGCGGCCTTGCCCGCCACCCGCGCCCGGCATCGGCTGGGCACCTGGATGAATGAAAAGCACCTCGCCCGAGGTCGCTGAGCGCTTTGGAGGCTCTTGCCCGTGATCACCGAACTTGAATTCAAAAGCCTGGCCAGCCAAGGCTACAACCGCATTCCCCTCATGCTGGAGGCCTTTGCGGACCTGGAAACCCCTCTCTCGCTCTATTTGAAGCTGGCCCACACCAAAGACAACGGCAAATACAGCTTCTTGCTCGAATCGGTGGTGGGCGGTGAGCGTTTTGGTCGCTACAGCTTCATTGGCCTGCCCGCACGCACCTTGCTGCGTGCCAGCGGTTTTGGTGCCGAGGCCAAGACCGAGGTGGTGCGCGATGGCGCGGTGATCGAGAGTGCGACAGGCAATCCGTTGGACTTCATCGAGCAGTACCAAAAGCGGTTCAAGGTCGCCTTGCGCCCGGGTCTGCCCCGGTTCTGCGGCGGTTTGGCAGGTTATTTCGGCTATGACGCGGTGCGTTACATCGAGAAAAAGCTCGAAAAATCCTGCCCGCCCGACACCCTGGGTACGCCCGATATTTTGCTGCTGCAATGCGAAGAGCTGGCCGTCATCGACAACCTGTCGGGCAAGCTGTACCTGATCGTGTACGCCGACCCGGCCACGCCCGAGGCCTATGTGGGGGCGAAAAAGCGCCTGCGTGACCTGAAAGAGCAGCTCAAGTACTCGGTCAGTGCACCGGTCGTCAAACCCACCCAGTCTTACCCGGCCGAGCGGGATTTCGCCAAGGCCGATTACATCGCCGCCGTGGAAAAGGCCAAGGAACTGATCGCAGGCGGCGACTTCATGCAGGTTCAGGTGGGTCAGCGCATCAAAAAGCGCTACACCGAAAGTCCGCTCTCGTTGTACCGGGCGCTGCGCTCGCTCAACCCCAGCCCCTACATGTATTTCTACAACTTCGGGGACTTCCATGTCGTCGGGGCCAGCCCCGAGATTCTGGTGCGCCAGGAACAAACCGAAGAAGGCGCCAAGGTCATCATTCGCCCCTTGGCGGGCACACGCCCCCGGGGTGCCACACCCGAGAAAGACAAGGCTGCTGAGCAGGAGCTGATCAACGACCCCAAAGAGCGGGCCGAGCATGTGATGCTGATCGACCTGGCCCGCAACGACATTGGTCGCATCGCCCAGATCGGTTCGGTCAAGGTGACCGAGGCCTTTGTGGTGGAGCGGTACAGCCATGTCATGCACATCGTGAGCAACGTCGAGGGTGTTCTCAATGAAGGCATGACCAACATGGATGTGCTCAAAGCCACTTTCCCGGCGGGTACCTTGACGGGCGCGCCCAAGGTGCACGCCATGGAATTGATCGACCAGTTCGAGCCCGTCAAGCGCGGCATCTATGGCGGCGCGTGTGGTTACATCAGCTATGCGGGCGACATGGATGTGGCGATTGCGATCCGCACCGCCGTCATCAAGGACCAGACGCTGTATGTGCAGGCTGCTGCTGGCGTGGTGGCCGATTCGGTGCCCGAAATGGAATGGCGAGAAACCGAGCACAAGGCGCGTGCCTTGCTGCGGGCCAGTGAATTGGTCGAAGAGGGCTTGGAGTGATCATGGCGAAAAAAATCAAACTCCTGATGGTCGACAACTACGACTCGTTCACCTTCAACATCGTGCAGTACTTTGGTGAACTGGGCGCGGAAGTCGAGGTCTTTCGCAACGACGAAATCACGCTCGAAGGCATTGCGGCACGCCAGCCTGACCGTTTGGTGATCTCGCCCGGCCCGTGTTCGCCTGCCGAGGCGGGTATTTCGGTGGCGGCGATCCAGCACTTCGCAGGAAAGCTGCCCATTTTGGGGGTTTGCCTGGGTCACCAGAGCATTGGCGCCGCTTTTGGCGGCCAGATTGTTCGGGCGCAGGAATTGATGCACGGGAAGACCAGTGTCATCACCACCACGCAAGAGGGCGTTTTCGCGGGCTTGCCCCAGCAGTTCACGGTCAACCGTTACCACTCCCTGGCCATTGAGCGGGCCACTTGCCCGCCGTGCCTGAAAGTCACGGCCTGGACAAACGACGGCGAAATCATGGGCGTGCGCCACACCGAGCTGGACATCGAGGGCGTGCAGTTCCACCCCGAATCCATCCTCACCGAGCACGGCCACGCCATGCTCAAGAATTTCCTGGAGCGGCCATGACCATCGACCTGCGCAGCGACACCGTCACGCAACCCACAGCAGCGATGCGTGAAGCCATGATGAACGCCCCTTTGGGCGACGATGTGTTTGGCGATGACCCCACCGTCAACGCTTTGCAAGAACGCATCGCGCAGATCACCGGCAAAGAAGCCGCGCTGTTCATGCCTTCGGGCACACAAAGCAACCTGTGCGCCCTGATGGCGCATTGCGAGCGGGGCGACGAGTACATCGTCGGTCAAAACGCGCACACCTACCGCTACGAAGGCGGTGGCGCGGCCGTGCTGGGCAGCATCCAGCCGCAACCGCTGGCGCAAAATGCTTCAGGTGAAATGGCGCTGACCGACATCGCGGCGGCCATCAAACCCATCGACTGCCACTTTGCACGCACACGCTTGCTGGCGCTGGAAAACACCTGGAACGGCCACCCCATGTCACCCGCCTATCTGGCGCAAGCCACAGGTCTGGCCCGTCAGCACGGTCTGGCAGTGCATCTGGACGGTGCCCGCTTGTTCAATGCGGCCGTGGCGCAAGTCGAAGGCGGGTCGGTCATGGCCAGCGTGCGGCGCATCGTGGACCACTTTGACAGCGTGTCGGTGTGTTTCAGCAAGGGTTTGGGCGCACCTGTGGGTTCGGCTTTGTGTGGTTCGCGTGAACTGATCGCCAAGGCGTTGCGCTGGCGCAAGGTGTTGGGCGGCGGCTTGCGTCAGTCCGGCATTCTGGCTGCGGCGGCCTTGCATGCGCTGGACCACCATGTTCAGCGTTTGGCCGATGACCATGCCTTGGCTCAACGGCTGGCCCAAGGCCTGAAAGGCGTGCCGGGCCTGAGTGTCCGCTCGGCGCAAACCAACATCGTGTTTGTGGATGTGGCCGATGGACGTGGCCCGGCGCTGCTCGATGATTTGAAGGCCCAGGGTGTTTTGGCCACAGGCTTGATCGGCCTGCGCTTTGTGACGCATTTGAACGTGGATGCAGCGGGTATTGACCACGCCATTGACTGCATCCGGCGCTTCATGGCGAACGCATCCGCACAGACCAGCCCGGCGTCCACCCGAACAGGCGTTTACTGAAGCCATGCCCGACGCGTCCCAACTATGGATGTTCATGCTGGCCGGTGTGCTGCTTAACCTCACGCCCGGACCGGATGTGCTCTACATCGTCAACCAGTCGCTGCGCGGCGGCGTGCGGCGGGGGCTTGTGGCGGCCTGGGGCATCACGGCCGGGTGTTTCGTGCATGTGGCTGCAGCCGCTCTGGGGCTGGGGGCCGTGCTGGCGACTTCAACAGACGCGTTCAACCTGATCAAGTGGATGGGGGCGGCCTACTTGCTGTGGATGGGCTCGCGTTTGTTGTGGCGCACTTCCCGGGCGGCTGGTGATGAGGTCGCTGTAAGTCCTCAGGCCATGGCGGCCCTTCCGCGCGAATCTTCGCCTGAGGAGGTGCCCCGTATGCGTGCGGTGTTTTTCGGCGCTTTCGCGACCAACGCGCTGAACCCCAAAGTGGCGCTGTTTTTCCTGGCTTTTGTGCCGCAATTCATCCCGGCGCAGGCGGCTGATCCGGCCTGGTCCTTTGTGCTTCTGGGCTGCTTGTTCAATCTGAACAGTCTGCTGGTGTGCATGGCTTGGGCTTTGGCGGCTGCCTGGTTGAGTCGCCGGGCCCACTGGCTGCAGCGTGGCATGCGCCACCTGGATCGGCTGTCGGGCCTGCTGTTCATCGGCTTTGGTCTGAAGCTCGCCTTGACCGACGCGCCATCGCACTGAATTTTCAACGAATCCCACCCTCCGAGAGGAAAACCACCATGCCCATCACCCCTCAGGAAGCGCTGCAACGCACCATCGAGCACCGCGAGATTTTTCACGATGAGATGCTCCACCTCATGCGCATGATCATGAATGGCGAGCTGTCGCCCGTCATGACCGCAGCACTTGTCACAGGCCTGCGTGTGAAAAAGGAAACCATTGGCGAGATCACCGCCGCCGCCCAAGTGATGCGCGAGTTCTCCACCAAGGTGCATGTGGCCGACGCCACACACCTGGTGGACATTGTGGGCACGGGGGGCGATGGGGCCCACACCTTCAACATCTCGACCTGCGCCATGTTTGTGGCCGCTGCCGCCGGGGCCAAAACCGCCAAGCACGGTGGGCGCAGCGTCAGCAGCAAATCGGGCAGCGCCGACGTGGTCGAAGCCCTGGGTGGCAACATCCACCTGTCGCCCGAGCAGATTGCGCGCTCGATCGAGGAGGTGGGCATCGGCTTCATGTTCGCACCCAACCACCACCCGGCCATGAAAAACGTGGCCCCGGTGCGCAAGGAGCTGGGGGTGCGCACGATGTTCAACATTTTGGGTCCCTTGACCAACCCCGCCAGTGCCCCGAACATTTTGATGGGCGTGTTCCACTCTGACCTGGTGGGCATTCAGGTGCGTGCCTTGCAACGCCTGGGGGCCGAGCATGCGGTGGTGGTGTACGGGCGCGACGGCATGGACGAAATCAGCCTGGGCGCGGCCACCTTGGTGGGCGAGCTCAAAAACGGGCAGATCACCGAATACGAAATCCACCCGGAAGACTTCGGCCTGACCATGGCCAGCAACCGGGCCCTGAAAGTGGACACACCCGAGCAGTCTATGGCCATGTTGCGTGGCGTGCTGGACAATGAACCCGGTGCGGCGCGGGACATCGTCATGATCAACGCGGGCGCGGCCTTGTATGCGGCCAATGTGGCCAGCAGCATTGCCGATGGTCTGGCGCGTGCGCGTGTGGCCATCGAGTCGGGTGCGGCCAAAGCCAAGCTGGCGCAGTTTGTCGCCTTTGGCCAGAAGGCCGCGTGAGCGATCGGATTTGGCGAAGGGGCTTGGGCCACGTGCCGCCTCTTTGTTTGCATTTTGAAATACGGTGCCACCACGCCCGAACAGAAAGAACATCATGAGTGACATCCTGGACAAAATCGTCGCGGTCAAACGCCAAGAAGTGGCGGCTGCTTTGAAGCAGAAATCCTTGGCTGTGGTGCGGGCCGATGCCGAAAGCCGCGTGCTGACCCGCGACTTCGAAGGTGCGATGCGCGCCAAGATCGCTGCAGGCCAGGCGGCCGTGATCGCCGAGATCAAGAAGGCCAGCCCGTCCAAAGGTGTGTTGCGGGCCGATTTCATTCCGGCCGACATCGCCCAAAGCTATGCCGAATTCGGCGCGGCTTGCCTGTCGGTGTTGACGGACAAACAGTTCTTCCAGGGCAGTGTGGATTACCTCAAGCAAGCTCGCGCCAGTTGCGACTTGCCGGTGCTGCGCAAGGACTTCATGATCGACGCCTACCAGGTCTACGAAGCCCGGGCCATGGGGGCCGATGCCATTTTGCTCATCGCCGCCTGCCTTGACGATGTCCAGATGGCCGAGATGGAGGCCGTGGCCCGTAGCCTGGACATGGCTGTGCTGGTCGAGGTGCATGACAGGGCCGAGCTGGAACGCGCGCTGAAACTGAAAACGCGCCTCGTTGGCATCAACAACCGCAACCTCAAAACTTTCGAGGTGTCCCTGCAGACCACCCTGGACATGTTGCCCGATGTGCCGGCTGACCGCTTGCTGGTCACCGAAAGTGGCATTCAAACCCCGGAAGATGTCCGGCGCATGCGCGAGGCCCACGTCAACGCATTCCTGGTGGGCGAAGCGTTCATGCGCGCGCGCGAGCCCGGCGAGGCCCTGGCCAAGCTCTTTGCCTGATGTCTCGCACGACGGGTCAGCAAAGTCTGGGGTTCGAGGCAGAACCCTTGGCACCCGGTCAATTGGTGTCTTGGCCGCCTGACATGCCAGACTTGGGCGATGGTTGGGGGCCTTTGGTTGCCGATTTTCTGACTTCTTCAGCCGGGCGTGCTTTGTCTTTGCGCTTGGACCATGCTCTGGCCGCAGGACAAACCATTTATCCGCCAGAGCCTTTTCGAGCGCTGAGCTTGACCCCTTTGAGTCAAGTGCGTGTGGTGATTCTGGGGCAAGACCCTTACCATGGTCCGGGGCAAGCCGAAGGTTTGGCCTTTTCTGTTGCCCCTGGCGTGCGCCTGCCGCCCAGCTTGCGCAATATTTTCAAGGAGCTGCAGCACAGCCTGGGTGTCGCCATCCCAAAGCAGGGCTCCTTGGTGCGTTGGGCCCGGCAAGGCGTTTTGCTCTTGAACACCTGCCTGACGGTGGAGGCCGGGCGACCTGCCAGCCATGCCGGTTGGGGTTGGGAGGTGTTGACCGATGCACTGGTTGCCGCTGTGGCCAGGCGTTCGCATCCTGTGGTGTTCATGCTCTGGGGGGCGCATGCGCAGACCAAAAGGGCCTTGATCGAAGCCGCTGATACGCAGGCGCGGCATTTGGTTTTATTGGCCAATCATCCCTCTCCCTTATCGGCCATGAGGCCGCCGATGCCCTTCATGGGGTGCGGTCACTTCGCACAGGCGGCCGATTTTTTGAGGCAGCACGGCGAAAAAGCCATCGAATGGTGAAAAAGTTGTGAGCAAACTTGCGGCGTGTCACAAAAGGATGGCATAATCTAAGACTCGCTTCTGGAGGGGTGCCCGAGTGGCTAAAGGGGGCAGACTGTAAATCTGTTGGCTTACGCCTACACTGGTTCGAATCCAGTCTCCTCCACCAGCAAACTGGCTTAGGCCGGAATGATTTGAGCAATTGGAAATGGTTTCCAAGCATTGGCGTTGCATCCACTCGTGCAATGCAATCAGTGCGGGAGTAGTTTAATGGTAGAACCTTAGCCTTCCAAGCTAATGACACGGGTTCGATTCCCGTTTCCCGCTCCAGTCGTCCGGTTGAGTTTGTCAGAAGATTTCGCCCTTGTGGCTCAGTGGTAGAGCACTCCCTTGGTAAGGGAGAGGTCGCGGGTCCGATTCCCGCCAAGGGCACCAGTTTTGGGGCGCGCAATGCGAGTTGTGCGCCCTCTGTCTTGGTTGTTGACCACTACTTTTCGGAGTCGAAGAAATGGCAAAAGAGAAATTCGAACGGACCAAACCCCACGTGAACGTGGGCACCATCGGTCACGTTGACCACGGCAAAACCACACTGACTGCCGCCATCACCACCGTGCTGGCTGCCAAGTTCGGCGGTGCTGCCAAAGCGTACGACCAGATCGACGCGGCTCCCGAAGAAAAAGCCCGTGGTATCACGATCAACACCGCTCACGTCGAGTACGAGACCGAGAACCGTCACTACGCGCACGTGGACTGCCCCGGCCACGCTGACTATGTGAAGAACATGATCACCGGTGCTGCCCAGATGGACGGCGCTATTTTGGTTTGCTCTGCTGCTGACGGCCCCATGCCCCAGACCCGTGAGCACATCCTGTTGGCCCGCCAGGTGGGCGTGCCTTACATCATCGTGTTCCTGAACAAGTGCGACATGGTGGATGATGCCGAGCTGTTGGAGCTGGTCGAGATGGAAGTTCGCGAACTCCTGTCCAAGTACGACTTCCCAGGCGACGACACACCGATCGTTCAAGGTTCCGCCAAGCTGGCGCTGGAAGGCGACAAGGGCCCGCTGGGCGAGCAGGCCATCATGAAGCTGGCCGAGGCTCTGGACACTTACATCCCGACACCTGACCGTGCCGTAGACGGCGCATTCCTGATGCCCGTGGAAGACGTGTTCTCCATCTCCGGTCGCGGCACCGTGGTGACTGGCCGTATCGAGCGCGGCATCATCAAGGTCGGCGAGGAAATCGAAATCGTCGGTATCAAGGACACCGTCAAGACCACTTGCACAGGCGTGGAGATGTTCCGCAAGCTGCTGGACCAAGGTCAAGCTGGCGACAACGTCGGTATCTTGCTGCGCGGCACCAAGCGCGAAGACGTCGAGCGCGGCCAAGTGTTGTGCAAGCCCGGCTCGATCAAGCCGCACACCCACTTCACGGGCGAGATCTATGTCTTGTCCAAAGACGAAGGTGGCCGTCACACGCCTTTCTTCAACAACTACCGTCCCCAGTTCTACTTCCGTACAACGGACGTGACCGGTGCGATCGAGTTGCCAGAAGGCAAAGAGATGGTGATGCCAGGTGACAACGTGTCGATCACTGTGAAGCTGATCAACCCCATCGCGATGGAAGAAGGTCTGCGTTTCGCTATCCGCGAAGGTGGCCGTACCGTCGGCGCTGGCGTGGTTGCCAAGATCATCGCTTAAAGAGATTCAAGTAGGGGTATAGCTCAATTGGCAGAGCGTCGGTCTCCAAAACCGAAGGTTGTAGGTTCGATTCCTACTGCCCCTGCCACCTGAAAAGGTGGATTTTCAAGCCCGCTAGACCCTAGCGGGCTTCCTTGTCTGATAAGAGTCTTCGTGAGCGAAGGCTCAACAAAGGTTTCAAGCCGTATGGCAACGTCTGAAGTTCAAACTGTGAATGCTGCTGGTGACAAGATGCGTCTGGCATTGGCTGGCGCATTGGTCATTGCTGCATTGGTGGCCTTCTACATGTTGGCTGGCAAAGGCAGCTTGGCGCAATGGGCGGGGCTGCTCGCAGGTTTGGCTGCCAGTGTGGCGGTGTTTTTCACCTCCGAGTCCGGACGTCAATTGGTGGCTTTCGGCCGCGATGCTGTTCGCGAAGTCAAAAAGGTGGTCTGGCCCGAGCGTAAAGAGGCCATGCAGATCACGGCTTATGTCTTTGCCTTTGTGGTGGTGATGGCTTTGTTCTTGTGGCTCACCGACAAAACTCTGGAATGGGTTTTCTACGATCTGATTCTTGGGTGGAAAAAATAATGAACGATGCTGTAGTCAACGCCCCAATGGCGGGCTCCTCGACCAACCCAGACCTGAAGTGGTACGTGGTTCATGCTTATTCGGGCATGGAAAAAGCCGTCGAGCGCAACATCATTGAGCGCATCGCCCGTTCGGGCATGGAGTCCAAATTTGGTCGTATTTTGGTGCCCACCGAAGAAGTGGTCGAAGTCAAAAACGGTCAAAAACGCACCACAGAGCGCAAGTTTTTCCCCGGCTATGTGCTGGTGGAAATGGTGATGGACGATGAGACCTGGCACTTGGTCAAGCACACCAACAAGGTGACGGGTTTTGTGGGTGGCGCTAAAAACCGCCCCGCGCCAATTTCTGAAGCAGATGTTCAGAAAATCGTGAGCCAGATGCAAGAAGGCACGGACAAGCCACGTCACAAGGTGGAGTTCGAGGTGGGTGAATACATCCGCGTCAAGGAAGGCCCTTTCACTGACTTCAACGGCACGGTCGAAGAAGTCAATTACGAGCGCAACAAGATGCGTGTGTCCGTCACCATTTTTGGTCGCGCCACCCCCGTCGAGTTGGAATTCGGTCAAGTCGAAAAGACCTGATCGGTTTAAAAAATTCTGCCAGGCACTTACCGACTCGGTGCCCGGCAATATTTCAGAGTCGTTAACCCCGGGGAGCCGAGGGCCTGATGGTCCAAAGCGTTACAACCCGCAAGGAGAAAAGCATGGCGAAAAAAATCGTCGGCTTCATCAAGCTGCAAGTGCCAGCTGGTAAAGCCAATCCATCACCGCCCATTGGTCCTGCACTGGGCCAGCGTGGTTTGAACATCATGGAATTCTGCAAGGCGTTCAACGCCCAGACCCAAGGCGTTGAGCCGGGCCTGCCATTGCCTGTGGTCATCACAGCGTTTGCAGACAAATCCTTCACCTTCATCATCAAGACGCCTCCTGCCGCGACCTTGATCAAGAAGTCCATCAAGATCGACAAGGCTTCGACCAAGCCAGGTCTGGAAAAGGTTGGCAAGATCACCCGCGCTCAGCTGGAGGAAATCGCCAAAACCAAGATGAAGGACCTGACTGCAGCCGACCTGGATGCAGCCGTTCGCACCATCGCTGGTACTGCCCGTTCCATGGGCGTGAATGTGGAGGGCGTGTAAATGTCCAAGCTCACCAAAAAACAAAAAGCCCTTGCTGGCAAAGTGGACAGCTTGAAGCTGTACCCATTGGCCGACGCCTTGACCATCGTCAAAGAGTGCGCAACTGCCAAATTCGATGAATCCATCGACGTGGCTGTGCAGCTGGGCATCGATGCCAAGAAATCCGACCAAGTGGTGCGTGGCGCTGTCGTGTTGCCCAACGGCACCGGCAAAACCGCCCGTGTGGCTGTGTTCGCCCAAGGCGCCAAGGCTGAAGAAGCCAAGGCCGCTGGTGCCGACGTGGTCGGCATGGACGATCTGGCTGCCCGTGTGAAAGCTGGCGACATGCCTTTCGACGTGGTGATTGCTGCGCCTGACGCGATGCGCGTTGTGGGTACTTTGGGTCAAATTTTGGGCCCACGTGGCCTGATGCCCAACCCCAAAGTTGGCACTGTCACCCCTGATGTGGCCACGGCTGTGAAGAACGCCAAAGCCGGTCAAGTGCAATTCCGTGTGGACAAAGCCGGTATCGTGCACGGCACCATCGGTCGTCGTTCGTTCGACACCGACAAGTTGCAAGGCAACTTGGCTGCGCTGGTGGAAGCTTTGGTCAAAGCCAAGCCTGCCACCAGCAAAGGTGTTTACCTGCGCAAAGTGGCAGTGTCTTCGACCATGGGTGTGGGCGTTCGCGTCGACACACAATCCATCTCGGCGTGATGGCAAAGATTTGAGGGGCTCAACGAGCGCCTCAATGTGGTGGGCCGTTGATCTTGGAAAAGATCAACGGGCCATCCAAGACCGTTGGTGCACACCCCGTGTGCTTAATCAACAAAACCTCAAGGGTTCTTGAAGTTTTGGGCCAACGCAGATGGCGATCCCGCTGCAGATGGATGAAGATCCAAAACAGTTGGTCGCTGCAAATAGGCGTGTTTAAGGGGCAACCCGAACAACACATACAAAGGAGTAGACCTTGAGTCTGAATCGCAGTGAGAAAGAAGCGGTCATCACCGAAGTGACCGACCTCGCCGCTAAAGCTCAAACGCTTGTGATGGCGGAATACCGTGGTATCACGGTCGCTGACATGACCAACCTGCGCGTCAAAGCTCGCAGCCTCGGCGTTTCGCTGAGCGTGTTGAAAAACACCTTGGCTCGCCGTGCTGTGACAGGTACGCAGTTTGAAGTTGTCGCCGACCAGATGACCGGTCCGCTGATCTATGGCTTCTCTGAAGATGCAGTGGCCGCCGCGAAAGTGGTGGCTGACTTTGCGAAAACCAACGACAAGTTGGTCATTCGCGCAGGTGCATTTGCAGGCAAAGCCTTGGACGTGAACGGCGTTAAGCAATTGGCCAACATTCCTTCGAAAGAAGTGTTGCTGGCTCAGTTGTGTGGCTTGCTGATGTCGCCAATGTCCCGCACCGCCGTGGTGTTGGGCGCTCTGGCGGCCAAAAAAGGCGAAGGCGAAGCTGTTGCCGCTTAAGGCCAGCGTTCGTGTTTTAACCAATTGTTAGGAAATCAAAATGGCATTCGATAAAGACGCATTTTTGACCGCGCTGGACAGCATGACGGTCATGGAACTCAACGAGCTGGTGAAAGCCATCGAAGAGAAGTTTGGTGTGAGCGCTGCCGCCATGGCCGCTCCTGCTGCTGGTGGTGCTGCCGCCGGTGGTGCTGCCGCTGAAGAGAAGACCGACTTCAACGTCGTTCTGGTCGAAGCTGGCGCCAACAAAGTGTCCGTGATCAAGGCTGTGCGCGAAATCACCGGTCTGGGCTTGAAAGAAGCCAAAGACCTGGTGGACGGCGCTCCCAAGGCTGTCAAAGAAGGCCTGCCAAAAGCTGACGCTGAAGCAGCCAAGAAAAAGCTGGAAGAAGCCGGCGCCAAGGCCGAACTCAAGTAATTCGGTTTTGTTCCAAGGCTGGAGTGCCCGCAAGGGCCTCCAGCCTTTGGTGCTTGAAGAGCACACCGAAAAGCAGCCCTTGTTGAGCTGTTTTTCAGTGTTTGAGCGAAACACCGGAAAGTGGATTTGAATAAGTCTACTTTCCAGTGTTTTCTGACCCGACTGCAGAAGACCCTTGGTTCGGGTTGCGTGCAATGCGCAATCGTCCGCCAACGCTGGTAGAGGCCAGCCGCCAAGCCCGTTGAGAGAGTGCAACAGCTCGCTCAACATACAGTTCTGAAAGATCAAGCCCGGAGATCTCATGGCCTATTCATACACCGAACGCAAGCGAATCCGCAAAAGTTTCGGCAGCCGCGAAAGCGTGCTCGAAGTTCCTTACCTGCTGCAAATGCAAAAAGACGCTTACACGTCCTTCTTGCAGGCGGGGGTGGTTCCATCCAAACGCACACACGAAGGCCTGCAGGCCGCATTTGAGTCGGCCTTCCCGATCGTGTCCCACAATGGTTTTGTGGAGATGAAGTTCGTCGAGTACAACCTGGCAAAACCTGCGTTTGACGTGCGCGAGTGCCAGACCCGTGGTCTGACTTTCTCGTCGGCTGTGCGTGCCCGTGTGCAACTCATCATTTACGACCGTGACTCTTCGACCTCGCAAAACAAAGTGGTCAAGGAAGTCAAGGAGCAAGAGGTCTACATGGGCGAAGTGCCCTTGATGACCGACAAAGGCTCTTTCATCATCAACGGCACCGAGCGTGTGATCGTGTCCCAGTTGCACCGCTCGCCTGGTGTGTTCTTCGAGCACGACAAGGGCAAGACCCACAGCTCGGGCAAGCTGCTGTTTTCGGCACGCATCATTCCTTACCGCGGCTCTTGGCTCGACTTCGAATTTGACCCGAAAGACATCCTGTACTTCCGTGTGGACCGTCGCCGCAAGATGCCGGTATCAATTCTGCTCAAGGCCATCGGTCTGACGCCCGAATCCATCCTGGCGAACTTCTTTGTCAACGACAACTTCCGCTTGATGGACAGTGGCGCACAAATGGAATTTGTGGCCGAGCGTCTGCGCGGTGAAGTGGCCCGTTTCGACATCACCGACAAATCCGGCAAGGTGGTGGTGGCCAAAGACAAGCGCATCACTGTGCGCCATACCCGTGAACTCGAGCAATCGGGTACCACGCACATCAGCGTGCCCGAAGATTTCCTGATCGGCCGCGTGGTCGCTCGCAGCATCGTCGATGCCGACACCGGTGAAATCATTGCCAAGGCCAACGAAGAGTTGACCGAAGCCTTGCTGAAAAAGCTGCGCAGCGCCGGTGTGCAGGACCTGCCTTGCATTTACACGAACGAACTCGATCAGGGCGCGTACATCTCGCAAACCCTGCGCATCGACGAAACCGTAGACGAATTCGCCGCCCGCGTGGCCATCTACCGCATGATGCGCCCTGGCGAGCCGCCGACCGAAGACGCTGTGCAAGCCCTGTTCCAGCGCTTGTTCTACAACCCCGACACCTACGACCTGTCGCGCGTGGGTCGCATGAAGTTCAACGCCCGCGTGGGTCGCCCCGACTCCACAGGCCCAATGGTGCTGACCAACGAGGACATCCTCGCCGTGGTCAAGATCCTGGTGGACTTGCGCAACGGCAACGGCGAAGTCGATGACATCGATCACCTGGGCAACCGCCGCGTGCGTTGCGTCGGCGAATTGGCCGAAAACCAGTACCGCACCGGTTTGGCGCGCATCGAAAAAGCCGTCAAAGAGCGTTTGGGTCAGGCCGAGCAAGAGCCGCTCATGCCGCACGACCTGATCAACTCCAAGCCGATTTCAGCAGCCCTGAAAGAGTTCTTCGGTGCTTCGCAACTGTCGCAGTTCATGGACCAGACCAACCCGCTGGCCGAGATCACCCACAAGCGCCGCGTGTCGGCCTTGGGCCCAGGTGGTTTGACCCGCGAGCGTGCAGGCTTTGAAGTGCGCGACGTGCACGTGACCCACTACGGTCGTGTGTGCCCGATTGAAACACCCGAAGGCCCGAACATCGGTCTGATCAACTCGCTGGCGTTGTACGCCCGACTGAACGAGTACGGTTTCATCGAAACCCCCTACCGCCGCGTGGTCGATGGCAAAGTCACGATGGACATCGACTACCTGTCGGCCATCGAAGAAGGCAAATACGTCATTGCCCAGGCCAATGCGGCCTTGGACAAGGATGGCAAGCTGACCGGTGACCTGGTTTCTGCCCGTGAAAAAGGCGAATCCATCCTGTGTGGTGCCGAGCGCATCCAGTACATGGACGTGTCGCCCGCCCAGATCGTGTCCGTGGCCGCATCGTTGGTGCCGTTCCTCGAGCACGATGACGCCAACCGCGCTTTGATGGGCGCCAACATGTCGCGTCAGGCCGTGCCTGTGCTGCGCCCTGAAAAGCCCATGGTCGGTACCGGCATCGAGCGCGTCGCAGCGGTCGACTCCGGCACTGTGGTGACTGCCACGCGTGGCGGCATCGTGGACTATGTGGACGCAACCCGCATCGTGATCCGCGTCAACGACGCAGAGGCGGTGGCAGGTGAAGTCGGTGTGGACATCTACAACCTGATCAAATACCAGCGTTCCAACCAGAACACCAACATCCACCAGCGCCCCATCGTCAAGCGTGGCGACAAGCTGGCCAAGGGTGACGTGATCGCCGACGGCGCATCGACCGACCTGGGCGAAATCGCCATCGGTCAGAACATGCTGATCGCCTTCATGCCCTGGAACGGCTACAACTTCGAAGACTCGATCTTGATCAGCGAGCGCGTGGTAGCCGAAGACCGCTACACCTCGATCCACATCGAAGAACTCGTGGTCATGGCCCGCGACACCAAGTTGGGCGCTGAAGAAATTTCACGCGATATCCCCAACCTGTCCGAGCAGCAGCTGGGTCGCCTCGACGACTCCGGCATCATCTATGTGGGTGCCGAAGTGCAGCCTGGTGATGTGCTGGTCGGCAAGGTCACCCCCAAGGGCGAAACGACCCTCACCCCTGAAGAGAAGCTGCTGCGCGCCATCTTCGGCGAGAAGGCTTCCGACGTGAAAGACACCTCGCTGCGCGTGGACCAGGGCTCGCAAGGCACTGTGATCGACGTGCAGGTGTTCACCCGCGAAGGCATTCAGCGCGACAAGCGTGCCCAGCAGATCATTGACGACGAACTCAAGCGTTTCCGTCTGGACTTGAACGACCAGCTGCGCATTGTGGAAGCCGACGCATTTGACCGCATTGAGAAACTGCTGGTGGGCCGCGTGGCCAACGGTGGTCCTCAAAAACTGGCCAAAGGCACCAAGATCGACAAGGCCTACATGGCCTCGGTCGAGAAGTTCCACTGGTTCGACATTCGTCCTGCAGAAGACGATGTGGCCATGCAGCTCGAGTCGATCAAGAACTCGCTGGAGCAGACCCGCCACAGCTTCGACTTGTCGTTCGAAGAAAAGCGCAAGAAGCTCACACAAGGCGACGAGTTGCCAGCTGGCGTGCTCAAAATGGTCAAGGTGTATCTGGCCGTCAAACGCCGCTTGCAGCCTGGCGACAAGATGGCCGGCCGTCACGGCAACAAGGGTGTGGTCTCCAAGATCGTGCCTGTCGAAGACATGCCTTACATGGCCGACGGCACACCTGCCGACATCGTGCTGAACCCGTTGGGCGTGCCTTCGCGCATGAACGTGGGTCAGGTGCTGGAAGTCCACCTGGGCTGGGCGGGCAAGGGCATTGGTCAGCGCATTGGCAACATGCTGCAAGCCGAAACCCAGCGTCTGGAAAAGATTGCCGAGCTGCGCAAGCTGTTCGAGCAGTTGTACAACAGCATGGGCCGCAAGGAAGACTTGTCGCAGCTGACGGACGATGAAGTGTTGGCCATGGCCGACAACCTCAAAGAAGGTTTCCCCTTCGCCACGCCCGTGTTCGACGGTGCAGCCGAAGAAGAAATCCGCGCGATGTTGCACCTGGCTTACCCCGATGACTTGGCCAAGGCCAAAGGTCTGACAGCCACACGCACACAAGCGAACTTGTTCGACGGTCGCACGGGCGATGCCTTTGACCGTCCCACCACCATTGGCTACATGCACTTCCTGAAGTTGCACCACCTGGTGGACGACAAGATGCACGCCCGCTCGACCGGTCCTTACAGCTTGGTCACGCAGCAGCCGCTGGGTGGTAAAGCGCAGTTCGGTGGTCAGCGTTTTGGTGAGATGGAAGTTTGGGCGCTCGAAGCCTATGGCGCTTCTTATGTTCTGCAAGAGATGCTCACCGTCAAGTCGGACGACGTGCAAGGCCGTACCAAGGTGTACGAGAGCATTGTCAAAGGTGAACACTCCATCGAAGCGGGCATGCCCGAGTCGTTCAACGTGCTGGTCAAGGAAATCCGTTCGCTGGGCCTTGACATCGAGCTCGAGCGTTCTTAATTCACAGGCAAAGGATTCAAACCATGAAATCACTACTCGACCTGTTCAAGCAGTTCACGCCCGATGACCACTTCGATGCCATCCGCATCGGTCTGGCATCGCCCGAGAAGATCCGTTCGTGGTCTTTCGGCGAAGTGAAAAAGCCGGAAACCATCAACTACCGTACTTTCAAGCCCGAGCGCGATGGTCTGTTTTGCGCCAAGATTTTTGGCCCCATCAAAGACTACGAATGCCTGTGCGGCAAGTACAAACGCCTCAAGCACCGCGGCGTGATCTGCGAGAAGTGCGGCGTTGAAGTCACACAGACCAAAGTGCGTCGCGAGCGCATGGGCCACATCGACCTGGCCGCGCCTTGCGCCCACATCTGGTTCCTGAAGTCACTGCCGTCGCGTCTGGGCCTGGTGCTCGACATGACGCTGCGCGACATCGAGCGCGTGCTGTACTTCGAAGCTTACGTGGTGACCGATCCCGGCATGACCCCGCTGAAGAAATTCAGCATCATGTCCGAGGACGACTACGACGCCAAGGTCAAGGAATACGGTGACGAATTCACCGCCAAGATGGGCGCCGAAGGCATCCGCGAGTTGCTCGAAGGCATCGACATCGAAAGCGAAATCGAGCGTCTGCGTGGCGATCTGACCGGCTCCGAATTGAAGGTCAAGAAAAACTCCAAGCGCCTCAAAGTGCTGGAAGCCTTCAAGAAGTCGGGCATCAAGCCCGGATGGATGGTGCTCGAAGTGCTGCCCGTGTTGCCACCGGACCTGCGTCCGCTGGTGCCGCTGGACGGTGGCCGCTTTGCGACCTCCGACCTGAACGACCTGTACCGCCGCGTCATCAACCGCAACAGCCGTCTGCGCCGTCTGCTGGAATTGAAGGCCCCTGAAATCATTGCCCGCAACGAAAAGCGGATGCTGCAAGAAGCCGTGGACAGCTTGCTGGACAACGGCCGCCGTGGCAAGGCCATGACCGGTGCCAACAAGCGCGCCTTGAAGTCCTTGGCCGACATGATCAAAGGCAAGAGCGGTCGTTTCCGTCAGAACTTGCTGGGCAAGCGCGTGGACTACTCCGGTCGTTCCGTGATCACCGTGGGCCCAACCCTCAAGCTGCACCAGTGCGGTCTGCCCAAGTTGATGGCGATTGAGTTGTTCAAGCCCTTCATCTTTGCGCGTCTCGAAGCCATGGGCATCGCGACCACCATCAAGGCCGCCAAGAAAGAAGTCGAAGCCGGCACCCCGGTGGTGTGGGACATCCTGGAAGAGGTCATCAAAGAGCACCCCGTGATGCTCAACCGTGCGCCGACGCTGCACCGTTTGGGTATCCAGGCGTTTGAGCCCTTGCTGATCGAAGGCAAAGCCATTCAGTTGCACCCCCTCGTTTGCGCGGCCTTCAACGCGGACTTCGACGGTGACCAGATGGCCGTTCACGTGCCCCTGTCGGTGGAAGCCCAGATGGAAGCCCGCACCCTGATGCTGGCTTCGAACAACATCCTGTTCCCAGCTTCGGGCGAGCCTTCCATTGTTCCTTCGCAGGACGTGGTGCTGGGTCTGTACTACGCGACCCGCGACCGCATCAATGCCAAAGGTGAAGGCCTGATCTTCTCCGACATCGGTGAAGTGCAGCGTGCTCTGGACGCCGGTGCCGTGGAGTTGACCGCCAAGATCAACGTTCGCATGACCGAATGGACCAAGGACAAAGTCACCGGTGAATTCATCCCGTCGGTGTCGATGGTGGAAACCACCGTGGGCCGCGCCTTGCTGTCCGAGATCCTGCCCAAGGGCCTGCCCTTCAGCAACCTGAACAAGGCGCTGAAGAAAAAGGAAATCTCCAAGCTGATCAACACATCGTTCCGCAAGTGCGGTCTGAAAGAGACCGTGGTGTTTGCCGACAAACTGTTGCAAAACGGTTTCCGTCTGGCCACACGCGCCGGCATCTCGATCGGCATCGACGACATGCTGGTGCCGCCTGAGAAGCCCGCCATCATCGAAGCCGCCGAAAAAGAAGTCCGCGACATCGAGCAGCAATACGTCTCCGGTCTCGTGACCGCTGGCGAGCGCTACAACAAGGTGGTGGACATCTGGGGCAAAGCCGGTGACGTCGTCTCCAAGGTGATGATGGACCAGCTGCGCAAGGAAAAGACCATTGACCGTCACGGCAAGGAAGTCGATCAGGAATCGTTCAACTCGATTTACATGATGGCCGATTCCGGTGCCCGCGGTTCTGCAGCGCAGATTCGCCAGCTGGCCGGTATGCGTGGCCTGATGGCCAAACCTGACGGCTCCATCATCGAGACCCCCATCACGGCGAACTTCCGTGAAGGTCTGAACGTGTTGCAGTACTTCATCTCGACACACGGTGCCCGTAAGGGTCTGGCCGACACGGCTTTGAAGACTGCCAACTCGGGTTACCTGACCCGTCGTCTGGTGGATGTGACCCAAGACTTGGTGGTGACCGAGCTCGATTGCGGCACTTCGGATGGCTCGCTGATGCGCGCGATCGTTGAAGGTGGTGAGGTGATCGAATCGCTGCGCGACCGTATCCTGGGCCGCACCGTGGCCGAAGATGTGTTGCACCCCGAAACACGTGCTGTTCTGGCTGCTGCGGGCGTGATGCTCGAGGAAGACCTGATCGACGAACTCGAAGCCGCTGGCGTCGACGAAGTCAAGGTCCGTACCGCATTGACTTGCGAGACCCGCTTTGGTTTGTGCGCCAAGTGCTATGGCCGCGATCTGGGCCGTGGTGGTCTGGTGAACAACGGCGAAGCCGTGGGTGTGATTGCCGCTCAGTCGATTGGCGAGCCCGGCACGCAGCTGACCATGCGGACTTTCCACATCGGTGGTGCGGCTTCGCGTGCAGCGGTGGCCTCTAGCGTGGAAGCCAAGTCCAACGGCATCATCGGCTTCAATGCCACGATGCGCTATGTGACCAACTCCAAGGGCGAGCTGGTGGTGATTTCCCGTTCTGGCGAAATCGTGATCCACGAGCATGGCCGTGAGCGTGAGCGTCACAAGGTGCCTTACGGTGCCATCTTGTCGGTCAAGGCCGACCAGACCATCAAGGCCGGCACCATTTTGGCCAACTGGGACCCATTGACCCGCCCGATCATCACGGAATTCGCCGGTCAGGTGAAGTTCGAGAACATCGAAGAAGGCTTGACCGTGGCCAAGCAGCTCGACGAAGTCACGGGTTTGTCCACCTTGGTGGTCATTGACCCCAAGCGCCGTGGCGCGGCCAAGGTCGTCCGTCCTCAGGTCAAACTGATCGACGCGCAAGGCAAAGAAGTCAAGATCCCCGGCACCGACCACTCGGTGACGATTGGTTTCCAGATCGGCTCGCTGATCCAGGTGCGCGACGGCATGGACGTGGGCCCAGGCGAAGTGCTGGCCCGTATCCCGGTCGAAGGTCAGAAGACACGAGACATCACCGGCGGTTTGCCCCGTGTGGCCGAACTGTTCGAAGCCCGCACCCCCAAAGATAAGGGCATGCTGGCCGAGATCACCGGTACCGTGTCGTTCGGCAAGGAAACCAAAGGCAAGGTCCGCTTGCAGATCACCGACCCTGAAGGCAAGGTCTGGGATGAACTGATCCCCAAAGAGAAGAACATCCTGGTGCACGAAGGCCAAGTGGTCAACAAGGGCGAGAGCATTGTGGACGGCCCGGCCGACCCACAAGACATCTTGCGTCTGTTGGGTATCGAAGAGCTGGCCCGCTACATCGTGGACGAAGTGCAGGACGTGTACCGTTTGCAAGGCGTGAAGATCAACGACAAGCACATTGAAGTGATTGTTCGTCAGATGTTGCGTCGTGTGGTGGTCGAGAGCGTCGGTGACTCCAACTACATCTCCGGTGAGCAGGTGGAGCGCTCCGAAATGCTCAACACCAACGATGCGCTGCTGCGTGAAGGCAAGATTCCCGCGACTTTCAGCAACTTGCTGCTGGGCATCACGAAGGCTTCCTTGTCGACCGACTCGTTCATCTCGGCCGCTTCCTTCCAGGAAACGACCCGTGTGTTGACCGAGGCGGCCATCATGGGCAAGCGCGACGAGCTGCGTGGTCTGAAGGAAAACGTGATCGTGGGCCGCTTGATTCCTGCTGGTACCGGCTTGGCTTACCACCAGGCCCGCAAGGTCAAGGATGCCATGGACGACGCCGAGCGTCGCGCCATTGCAGACGCTGAGGCCGCCGATCTGGCGGGTCCTGCGACCGAAGACACCGTCACCGATGCAGGCGAAGCTGCCTGAGTGACGCGTTCACCCTTCGTCTGGTGAACAACGTGAACAGCCCCTGCACCGTTTGGCGGTCAGGGGCTGTTTTTATGGCGAGGAATCGAAAGAGGTGAAAGCATGGGGGCGTTGATTTTGGGTCTGCTGCTGGCCATCGCTGTGTTTTGGGCGGTGGGCGCGCACAACCGTCTGGTGCGTTTGCGTGCCGAGGTGGTTCGGCAATGGAGCAGTGTCGATGCGGTTTGGCTGCGCCTGGTGGTTCGCATGCAAGGCGGCATTGCCGCCCGACAGTCCATGGCTGGGGCAGAGGGGGCCGATGATCTACAAGCCCTGCAGTCAGCGTGCGATGAGTTGCTGGAAGCCTTGTCTCAAGCACGTTTGCAAGCGCTCGATGCAGAAAGTCAAAAGCAGGTTTTGGTGCAGCACCAAAAAGTGGTGGCCGAAATCCGACGCATGTTGCAAACGGAAAACGATGCGGTCAAGCCAGACCTGGAAATCGCCTTGAATCGCATGCGGCAAACGCTGCCTGCAGCGCTCATCCCCTACCACGTGGCCGCAGTCGCCTACAACGAGGCCTTGGCCATGCGCCCAGCTTCCTGGCTGGCCAGGCGCTTGAAACTTCAACCCGCGATGCGGATGGATTTGTCCATGGGGGCCGCTTGAGCCCCGCCTGAAAGCAACGATGACAGCAAACGACCCGTCCCAGGCCCCCCGCACAATGGCTCAGTCAGCACCGTTGTGGCGTCTGCTGCAAGCCACGGCGGCGGCTGTGCAGGCGACACGTCAGGGTCGGTCGCTGACCGCACAGCTTGACAGCGTGCCACACGAGTTGCGGCCTGGTGTGCAGGCTTTGAGTTTTCAGGTGCTCAGGCAACTCGGGCGTGCCACGGCCTTGCGTGAGCGCTTGGCGGCCAAAACCCCACCGCCAGCGGTAGACGCTTTGTTGTGCGCCGCATTGGCCTTGTGCTGGCGCGATGAGGATGCGCCTTACCCCATCCATACATTGGTCAACCAGACGGTGGAAGCCGCGCGCAAGCAGAGGAGCACCCAAGCTCAAAGCGGGTTCATCAACGCCTGTTTGCGACGCTTCATGCGCGAACGAGAGGCCTTGGTTCTGCAAACCAACCCAGACCTTCAGGCCCAATGGAACCATCCGCGCTGGTGGGTGGAGCGTTTGCAAACAGACCACCCCTTGCATTGGCAGCTGCTCTTGACGCAGGCACAACAAGCTGCGCCCATGACTCTGCGGGTGAACACCCGCCATCACAGCGTCGCCGCTTATCAAGAGCAACTTCAGGCCATAGGGCTGCAGTCCAAGCCCGTGGGTGCACAGGGCTTGCAATTGGTCAAGGCGGTGCCCGTGCACCAGTTGCCTGGTTTTTCAGCGGGGCATGTTTCGGTGCAGGACGCTGCGGCCCAAGTGGCCGCGCCGCTGTTGATGCAAGGTCTGGATGTCGCCAAACCATGGCGAATTCTGGACGCTTGTGCCGCGCCGGGTGGAAAAACCGGGCATCTGCTCGAGGTTTGTCCCCAGGCGCAAGTGCTGGCGCTGGACGTGGACGCGGCGCGCTGTGAGCGCATCCATCAGAATTTGCAGCGTTTGGGGCTGCCCGCCCAAGTAAAGGCGGCCGATGCTGGAGAGCCTGCATCCTGGTGGGATGGCGTGCTGTTTGACGCGGTTTTGCTGGACGCGCCTTGCACGGCTTCGGGCATTGTGCGCAGGCACCCGGATGTGCGCTGGCTGCGCCGTCCCACGGACAGCGCGCAATTGGCCCGCACCCAGGCAGCGCTGCTCAAAGCGCTTTGGCCCTTGGTCAAGCCGGGTGGGCGCCTGCTGTATTGCACTTGTTCGGTCTTCAAAGCCGAGGGCGACGAGATGGTGCAAGCGTTTCTTCAGCGCAACACCGACGCCTTAATGCGGCCTTCTCCAGGGCATTTGATACCCGGGCAGCCCCCGGGGAGCCTGCCAGTCGAGCACAATCCACTGGGTGAACATGACGGGTTTTATTACGCATTGCTGGAAAAGCGCCTGGGCTGAGCCTTGGCGCTGGTGCGGCTGGGCTTTAGGCGCCTGGCTGTTTGTCACGTCTTCTGCCTGGGCGCAAAGCTCCACGGCGGAGCTGACCGAGTTGCGCGCCGAGCGGCGTGAAGCAGCGCTGTACCTGACGGCACAGCTGAAACTTGAACTGGGACCTGCTGTCGAAGACGCCTTGGTCAAAGGGCTGGCGGTGCATTTTGTGGCCGAGGCCGAGGTCTTGCGGGACCGCTGGTATTGGTATGACCGCAAAGTGGGCGCAGCGACCCGTTATTACCGGCTTGCTTTTCAGCCTTTGACACGGCGTTGGCGCTTGAACGTCTCGAACGAACCGATTTCAGGCACAGGTTTGGCGGGCAGCATCTCACAAAATTTCGAGACCCTCTCTGAAGCCTTGGATGTGGTTCGGCGGCAATCGGGCTGGAAAGTGGCTGACATGCCCGAACTGGACGCGGAGGCGCGTCAATACCTGACTTACCGTTTCCGGCTGGACATTTCGCAGTTGCCGAGGCCTTTCCAGATCGCTGCCGGCAACCAGTCCGAATGGAATGTGTCCGTGGCGCGGCAATTGCGCCTGACCGCAGACATGGTGCGCTGAGATGGGGCTGTCGATCAACCGGTCGGAAATGCAGGCGCTGCGGGCATCGCGCGCCAGCCGCTGGTTGCTGGGCCTGGGCGCACTGGCGATGGTGGTGATTGGATTGGGCCTGCTGGTGCTGATGACCCAAGCCACAGGCAATCGAGAAAGGTACAACCAGAATTACGAATGGTTGGCACTGATCAATGCCGTGGTGGCCAGTGGTTTGTTGATCACCATCTTGTGGGGCGCCGTCAAGCTGCTGTTGCGATTGAGGCGTGGTCAATTTGGCTCCCGATTGCTGGTCAAGCTCGCAGGCATCTTTGCGCTGGTGGGCGTGGTGCCAGGCGTGCTGATCTACGTGGTGTCTTACCAGTTTGTCTCGCGCTCGATCGAGAGCTGGTTCGACGTCAAAGTCGAGGCGGCGTTGGTGGCCGGTTTGAACCTAGGGAGGGCCACACTCGACACATTGAGCACCGACCTGTCCAAGCAAGCCCGAGTCGCTGCGACGCAATTGAGTGATGTGCCCGATGTGAGTGCCGGTATCGCGCTGGAAAAAATGCGGGAACAGATCGGTGTCAGTGATGCGGTGCTCTGGACGGCGAGTGGTCGCATGGTGGCCAGTGCCGGTCAATCCCGATTCCAGATTCGCCCCGAACGCCCCCCGCTTCAACAACTCAAGGATGCACGTCAAAAAGGCAGCGTTGAATGGGTCGAGGGTTTTGACGAAGCCACGCCCGGCAGTGACAAGGGCCGCATCAAGGTGCTGGTCTTGTTGCCTCAAACAGGACTCGCATTCGACGAAGACAGACGCCTGCTTCAAGTGACGCAAGACTTGCCGCCAACGTTGGTCAACAACGCGCTGGAAGTGCAGGCGGCCTATCGTGAATACCAAGAGCGGGCGCTTGCACGCGAAGGCCTGCGCCGCATGTACATCGGCACCTTGACCCTCAGCTTGTTTCTGGCGGTGCTGGGAGCCATCTTGCTGGCCGTGGTCTTGGGTAATCAGTTGGCGCGGCCGCTGCTTTTGCTGGCGCACGGCATGCGTCAGGTGGCTTCTGGCGATCTGACACCCAAGCTGGCCTTGCAAGGCAAGGATGAACTCGGTGGTTTGACCCGCTCTTTTGCAGACATGACGCAGCAGCTGCTGGACGCCCGAACCCATGTGCAGCGCAGTCTGGTGCAGTTGGACACGGCGCGGGGCAATTTGCAAACCATCCTCGATAACCTGACGGCGGGCGTCATGGTGCTCGACGCGCAGGGCGTGATCCAGTCGGCTAACCCGGGTGCAACACGCATCTTGCGTGTGCCCGTGGCGGCACACCAAGGCTTGCCTTTGACTCAATTGCCCGGGCTGGAAAGTTTTGCCCAGGGTGTGGCGGACCAGTTTGCGATGTTGCGCTTGGACAAGGATGCACACGAGCTGGACCATTGGCAAAAATCTTTCGAGATCCACGCCACAGGTCAGGGTTTGACCGAAACCGCGGTGACCTTGCTGGCCCGTGGTGCTGTGCTGCCGGATGGCATGCGCCTGTTGGTGTTCGATGACATTTCTGAAATCGTTTCTGCAGAACGCGCGCAAGCCTGGGGTGAGGTGGCCAGACGCCTGGCCCATGAAATCAAGAATCCGCTGACCCCGATACAGCTGTCTGCAGAGAGACTGCAGCGCAAACTGATTGGCAAGCTTGATGCGCAGGACGATGCGGTGCTCCACAAATCGGTTAAAACCATCGTGGACCAGGTGGACGCCATGAAGCGCTTGGTCAACGAGTTCCGTGACTACGCCCGACTGCCCTCGGCCGATCTGAAGCCTGTGCAGCTCAATGCGCTGATTTCAGATTTGATGGTCTTGTACATCAACGAACCCGCCGATCAAATTCCACGTGCGCCTGTGATCACTGCGCTGGACCCTGCATGCCCCCCGATCTTGGGTGACGAGCAGCAGCTCAGGCAGGTGATTCACAACCTGCTTCAAAACGCACAAGACGCGTGTGAGGTCAAAGGCGTGGTGCCACAAGACGCTCGGGTGGGTTTGCGTACCGAATGGCATGCTTCGCGCAACCGGGTTCGCTTGATCGTGACCGATACAGGCCCCGGCTTCGAGCCCAATATTCTCAAGCGTGCGTTTGAACCGTATGTCACGACCAAGGCCAAAGGTACCGGTTTAGGGTTGGCGGTGGTGAAGAAAATTGCCGACGAACATGCCGCCAAAATAGAGCTTGGCAACGTGATGCAGGATGGCGAAATCAAAGGCGCGCAAGTCTCGTTATCATTCGCACTGGAATCCACGGTGGGCAACACGCATCAGCCCGCCCATTGAACAGAGACAAGACAGACACTATGGCAAATATTTTGGTGGTTGACGATGAGCTGGGCATACGTGACCTGCTCTCAGAAATCCTGTTTGACGAGGGGCATCAAGTTGAACTCGCCGAAAATGCAGCCATGGCACGTGAAGTGCGTCTGCGCATGCGTCCCGATCTCGTGCTGTTGGACATCTGGATGCCGGATACCGATGGCGTCACCCTCTTGAAAGAGTGGGCAACGGCGGGCTTGCTCAATATGCCCGTCATCATGATGAGCGGACACGCCACCATCGACACGGCGGTTGATGCGGTCAAGATTGGCGCGCACGCCTTTCTGGAAAAACCCATCACCTTGCAAAAACTGCTGACCGCTGTAGAGCAGGGTCTGGCCCGTGATCAAGTGAAGCAGGCGGTGGCTTCCGCCTCGGCATCGCAAGCAGTGACCTTGTCATCTGCTTTGGCAAACGGTGAAGCGATCGGTGCGGCGCTGGCGGTCCAGCAAACCTTCGACCTTGATCGCCCACTTCGCGAAGCGCGCGATGCGTTTGAGAAGGCCTATTTTGAGTTCCATCTCGCCCACGAAGCAGGTTCCATGACCAAGGTGGCCGAAAAGACGGGTCTCGAGCGTACGCACCTCTACAGAAAACTCAAGCAGTTGGGCGTTGATTTGTCCCGCAGCAAGCGCCTCGTTTGATTTGTCTGAACTTCCTTCAAAAAGACCCCATTGGCTCTGCTATAATTTCTGCTCTGGCCCGGTAGCTCAGTTGGTAGAGCAGCGGATTGAAAATCCGCGTGTCGATGGTTCGATTCCGTCCCAGGCCACCAGTTTTACACCGCAAGTACGCAAGTGCTTGCGGTGTTTTACTTTGTGGGTGCTGCTTTGCACATGCCCAACCTTTCTTTTAGACACCGGGCGCAGTCGTTGGCCAACGCAGTCTTAATACGGTGCAAAAAAGATTCGGCAGCTGGATGCATTGCGCTGGCGCCAAAAAAAAAGCCGCTCGAAAGCGGCTTTGTAGATGCAGCTGAAAGATCAGTTGCGTGTATCGCGGTAACCGCTGCCATAGCCGGTGCTGGGCTCTTTGGGCTTGGAAATGTTCACCACGATCGAGCGACCGCTGACCGACATGCCGTTCAGGCCGGTGATGGCGGCTTGGGCTTCTTCAGCGCTGGACATTTCAACAAAGGCAAAACCTTTGGAGCGGCCCGTGTCGCGGTCCATCATGACCTTGGCCGAAATCACGCCGCCAAATTCAGAAAAGTTTTGACGCAAGCTGGCGTCGTCGATGGTGTAGGGCAGGTTGCCCACGTAAATTTTGCTGCTCATGGTTGAGCCTTTCAGAGAGGTGGCTGGCAGTTTTTTTGAAACAAACACTGCAAGCAGGACATGGCGGTTTCTGGAGGGATTCCGCCGGGAAAAGTGCTTGGCCTGACGGCGTCAGCACATTTGTTGGGGTGTTGGCACGGTTTGGAGCCAGGTTCGCGTCATGTCAATCACGCGATGGGCTTGTTGTCGTGTGAAGCTGCACATCGGCTTGATGGCGCGTGTCGTGGGCAAAGTGACGTGTGAGCCCGAGGGTGTCAGAGAGGGAAAAATCAAGGTCAATCAAATCGCGAACCATCCAGGGGCCGCGCAGAGCTGTGGGAAAAATGAATGTCCTGCAGCTCAACAGGACATGGGGTTCGATGGCAATCGATCCGGCACAGAAATTTGAAGAAAATCTGCAGTTTGCAGACTTATCAATTTCTGTGCATTGAATTTTATTTCTAATTCAAATATAAGTCAATATTTTTATTTCCGACAGTTTTAAAGGCGGTGGCTCATGCGTCATGCAGGATGCCGTCATGCACTTCCAGTGCGCCGCTGCGCTCCAGTTCGGCCAACATCATGTCCAGCCAGGTGTGCAGGTCATGACCTTGGCCGAAGCGGCTGTGCAGATCGTTCATGTAGGGCACCTGCAGGGCCCAGTCGCTGAACTCGGTTTTGGAAATGCGCCCCCATTCGAGCAGTTTGAACTTGAGCAGCACTTTGGTGCCATAACGGGCGTGGCGTTCGGGGTTGTGCGCAAAACTTTCAAGCTTGCTGCGGGCCAGGGCGAGGGCGGGCGCCACTTCGGTGAACACCGCCCCATGCCCCGGGATGACGATGGCCGGTTGGAGCCGCTCGATCAGGTCCAGGGTCTGGCCGACTTCGTCAAACGCATCAACACCAACCAATTCGGGGAACACCACGCCGAAGCCGTTTTGCCAAAGGGCATCGGCCGACATCAGCAGGCGGTGTTCTGGTGCGAACAAAATCACCGAATGCGGGTCGTGTCCGGGGGCCGCATGGACTTCCCATTCCATGTTGGCCCAGCGGTGGCTGCTGCCCGGTTGCAGCAAACCGGAGAATTTGAAGGGCGGGCAATTTTGCCCCGTGGGTTTGTAGCTGAGGGCGTCTTCACGCCAGGCTTGAACGTCCGGTGCCGAGCCGGGCGGTATCCAGGTTTGCAAGGCGGGGTAGCGCCCTTGCAGGGCCTGGTTGCCACCGCAGTGGTCGCTGTGCAGGTGGGTGTTGGCCAGTTGGTCCAGTGTGCGACCCTGCAGGGCGTGTTCAAGCAAGGCCAGCGTTTGCGCCTGGTGGGTGACGTAACCACTGTCCACCAGCGTGGCACTGTTTTCATCGCACAGCAGCACATTGTTGGCGGACAACCAGCCGCGCTCAAAAACGGTCACGCCCGCAGGCAAATTGACGGAGAAGTTCATGCGATCGGGTGCAGGCGCTTCATTTGTGGCTGCGCAATTCACGGCGCAAGATTTTGCCCACGTTGGATTTGGGCAGTTCATCGCGGAACTCGATGTACTTGGGCCGTTTGTACCCGGTCAGGTTTTCCTGGCAAAAGCGTGAGACGGCCTCTTCGGTCAGCAGCGGGTCGTTGCGCACCACAAACACCTTGATGGTTTCACCTTGCATCGTGTCTGCAATGCCCACCACGGCGCATTCCACCACCCCGGGACAGGTCGAGATGACGTTTTCCAGCTCGCTGGGAAAGACATTGAAGCCGCTCACAATGATCATGTCTTTCTTGCGGTCCACGATCCGAGTGAAGCCCTCCTGGTCCATGATGCCGACGTCGCCTGTGCGCATGAAGCCATCGGCGGTGAAGGTCTTGGCGTTTTCTTCGGGCTGGTTGAAATAGCCCGTCATCACGTTGGGGCCACGGATGCAGATTTCGCCAGAGCTGCCCACGGGCAGGTTGTTGCCCGCATCGTCCTTGATGGCGATGTCGATGCTCGGCAGCGGCAGGCCGATGTTGCCGCTGAAATGGGCCTGCGTGACCGGGTTGTTGGTGCCAATGGCGCAGGTCTCGCTCATGCCCCAGCCTTCGATCATGGCGCTGCCCGTGGCGGCCTGCCAATGTTTGGCCGTGCCTTCGGACGCGGCCATGCCGCCAGCCTGGGTGAGCTTGAGGGATGAAAAGTCGATGGTCTTGAACATCGGGTGTTGCATCAGCGCGTTGAACAGGGTGTTCACCCCGGGCAACATGTGGAAGGGGCGCTGCTTGAGCACTTCGATGAATTTGCCAAAGTCGCGCGGATTGGGCACGAGCGTCATGTGTGAACCCTGACGGATGGCCAGCAGGCACAGCGTCAGCGCGAAGATGTGGTACAGCGGCAAGGCCGCGATGCTGTTGACTTTGCGCAGGTCGCCAATGCTGGCCAAGGCAGGAGCAAACCAGCCTTCTGCTTGCAGGATGGCGGCGACGACGTTGCGGTGGGTCAACACGGCACCTTTGGACAAACCTGTGGTGCCACCGGTGTATTGCAAAAACGCCGTGTCATCCAGGCTTTGGGGCGTGGGCTTGAGGTTCAGCTGGCGGCCTTGTGCGATGGCCTTCTTGAAGGGGGTGACGGTTCGACCACCGGTCAGTGGCAACTCGAATTCGGGCACCATCTTGGCCAAGTGGCGGACGGCAAAAGTCATCCAGCGCCCATACCAAGGGCCCAGCAAGTCACCGATGGAGGCCACGACCACGTGCTGCACCTGGGTGTGCTCGATCACATCCTGCAAGGTGGCTGCAAAGTTTTCCAGAATGACAATGCTGGAGGCGCCGGAGTCCTTGAGCTGGTGCTCCAGTTCGCGCGCGGTGTACAGGGGGTTCACGTTGACACAGGCGTAGCCAGCCCGCAAGACAGCGGCCATGGTCACGGCAAACTGGGGCAGATTGGGGAGCATGATGGCCACGCGACTGCCCGCGGGCAGGCCCTTGGCTTGTAGCCAAGCGCCCAAGGCGGTGGAGAGCTCATCCAGTTCCTTGTAGCTCATCCAGCGGTCCATGCAGACCGAAAAGGGGCTGTTGCCGTGCTCCCGAAAGGCCCGCTCCAGCAGATCCGTCAAGCTGGTGTATTGATCGGGATCGATGTCGTGCGGGACGCCGGGGGGGTAATTCTTCAGCCAGATACGTTCCATCGTTTGGTCTCCTTGATGTCTTGATTGTGGCCAACTGTGCGTGAAAGTGTGATCGGGCAATTCCTCAGTGGGGCCCTCGCGGGTCTCACACGCGACAAATGGCGTGGCGGATGCCCGCCGCTGGTAAGGCCCGCGCATTGGGTGCAGAATAAGGAGAAACCCCTAATCCGAATGAACTCAAAACCCAACCCCTCTCCTGGATTCTGGCAACAACTCTGGCGGCGCTGGGTTTCGCCTGTCGCCACGGATGCATCGGCTGGTGCAGGGGCAAACTCTTCATGGCGTGGCTGGATTCCGATCCGTTCCCTGGCTCCGCGACACAGGCCGCGCATCCTGAAGCATTTGTTGACCTTGAAGCCGGAAGACCGCTATTTGCGTTTCGGTTATCCGGCCACAGACGAGCAGATCGCGCGCTATGTCGACGGCTTGAACTTTGAGCGTGACGAGATTTTTGGCGTGTTCAACCGCCGTTTGGAGTTGGTGGCCATGGCGCATTTGGCGTTTTCGGTGGATCCGCAGTGGGCCACCTGCGCCGAGTTTGGGGTGTCGGTCGCGTCCCACCAGCGCGGCAAAGGCCTGGGTGCGCGCCTTTTCAACCATGCCGTGATGCACGCCCGCAACGAAGGCGTGAGCATGATCTTCATCCACGCTTTGAGTGAAAACGTGGCCATGCTCAAAATTGCCCGCCACGCCGGGGCCACGGTCCAGCGGGACGGCAGTGAAAGCGAGGCCTATCTGTCCTTGCCCGAGGCCAACCTGGACAGCCAGCTCAGTGGACTGATGCAAGAGCAGATGGCCGAACTGGATTACCAGCTGAAAATGCAGGCCCACCAATTCCGCGAGTGGCTGGCCACGGTGCAAGAGATCCGTCAAGGCGTACGCGATGCACGTCACACTTCACACAAGCCCTAGTTTGGCGGTTTGTCATCCGAATCCGCTATCCTAGAGGCTTGCCAACAACCGCATGTCCTGCATTTCCTGACTGTGTCCGACCCTTATCCTGCGCGTTCGGTTGAACGCGAAGACAAGCGCAGTTTTCTGCAAAAGCTCGCTGAATTCATCCATCCCGGCCCCGACTCGACCGACGAGTTGATCGAAACACTGGCCGAGGCCGAGGACAGCCACATCATCAACGCCGAGAGCCGCCTCATGCTCGAAGGCGTCATCCGCATGGCCGACATGACCGCAGGCGATGTGATGGTGGCCGCACCCCGGATGGATTTGCTGAACATCGAAGACCCGTTTGACCGCCTGTTGCACCAGGTGATCGAAACCGCGCACTCGCGCTTCCCGGTCTACGAAGGGGACACCGAAAACATCATCGGCATTTTGCTGGCCAAAGACTTGCTGAAGTTGCAGCGAGCGCCCGAATTGAACATCCGCGCCCTTTTGCGTCCAGCCGTGTTTGTGCCGGAGAGCAAGGGCCTGAACGATTTGCTGCGGCAGTTCCGTGACAACCGCAACCACCTGGCCATCGTCATCGATGAATTTGGCCGCACCGCAGGCTTGATCACCATCGAAGATGTGCTCGAGCAGATCGTGGGCGAGATCGAGGACGAATTCGACATCGCCGATGACGAGGGCGATATTTTTGGCTTGCCCGACCGCAGCTTCCGCGTCAGTGGCGACACGTCCTTGGAACGCGTGAGTGAAGCTTTCGGTGTGGACCTGCAAGAAGCTCGCGAGGACGCCGAGGGCCCGGACTTTGACACCATCGGCGGTCTGATTGCCCACGAAATGGGCCATGTGCCGCGCCGCGGCGAAAAACACATTCTGGCGGGCCTGCAGTTTGTGGTCTTGCACACCCGTGCTGGCGCTGTGCGTTGGTTCAAGGTGTCGCCGGTGCCCACGGTGGCTGCCCCAGAGACCCAGGCATGAAGGTCGGCCCTGAGCGCGCACGCGGTCTGTCGACCGTGTGGCCCGCTTTGGGTGGTGCTGCACAAGCGGCGTCGATTGCCATGACCGGCAGTGGCCAGGCTCAGGGTTGGCTCCAGGTTCTGAGCTTGGCTGCGCTGGCTGCAGGGCTGGTCAGCTTGGCCCGCCACACGCCTTCGGTTCGTGCCCCTTACCGGCAAGCCGCTTGGTCAGGCGGGGTGTTTGCCACGACTTGGTTGGCGGGCAGTTTCTGGTGGCTGTATGTGTCAATGCACGATGTCGGGGGCTTGCCTGCACCTTTGGCGGCGCTGGCGGTATGCGCTTTGGCCGGAGCGCTGGCCCTGTATTACGCCGCCGCATCTGCCGCTTGGCTGGTTCTGGCGCGTGGTGCGTTGGTGCAAAAACCGGGTGCCGTCAGTGTTTTGTTTGCGGCCCTGTGGACCTTGGCCGAACTCATGCGCGGTCGCTGGTTGACCGGTTTCCCCTGGGGCGCAGGGGGTTATGCGCACGTCGATGGTGTGCTGTCGGTTTGGGCGCCTTGGGTGGGGGTGTACGGCATGGGCGCTTTGGCCGCCTGGTTGGCGATGCGCCTGGCCTTGTCTGGATGGCGGCTGCGGGCCCTCAAGCCCCTGCTCGGTTTGGGCCTGGTGTCCTGGGGGCTGCAGGCCTGGGGTCCCAGTTTCACCACCTCGGCTGGGGTGGGGCAGGTGGCTTTGCTGCAGGCCAATATTTCGCAAAGCGCCAAATTTGACGCGGCCAGCGGTATTCGGGACGCGCTGCAGTGGTACGACGCCCAGCTGCGCGCCAACCAGCAGCCCCTGGTGGTGGCCCCCGAGACCGCCATTCCCCTGCTGCCGCGCCATTTGCCAGAGGGGTATTGGTCTGGCTTGCAGGCCCATTTTGCGCAGCCGGGTCGCCCAGTGGCCTTGGTGGGCGTGCCCTTGGGCAGTCTGGACGAGGGCTACAGCAACTCGGTGGTGGCGCTGGGGCCGCAGGGCGCTGCGCCTTACCGCTACGACAAGTCTCACCTGGTGCCCTTTGGTGAGTTCATACCGCCGGGTTTTGCGTGGTTCATCCGCATGATGAAAATTCCCTTGGGCGACTTTAAATCGGGCGGCTGGGACCAGGCTTCCCTGGCCTGGCAAGGCCAGCGCCTGGCACCCAACGTCTGTTACGAAGACCTGTTTGGCGAAGAGCTGGCCATTCGTTTCAAGAACCCCCAGCAAGCCCCGACAGCCTTGGTCAATGTGAGCAACATCGCCTGGTTTGGCGACACGCTGGCGGTGGACCAGCATCTGAACATCTCTCGCATGCGGGCCATGGAGTTGGGCCGCCCCATGCTGCGGGCCACCAACACCGGGGCCACGGCCATCATTGACCACCAGGGGCGCGTGACGCACCAGTTGCCCCGTTTCACCCGGGGCAGCCTGACCGGCTCGTTTGAGGGGCGTCACGGCTTGACTCCCTTTGCCCTCTGGGCCAGTGCCTGGGGTTTGGCCCCCTTGTGGGCGCTGTGCTGTGCGGTGGTGGCTTGGGCATTTTGGCGGCGGCAAAGGCCGTAAAATCAAGGGTTCGCGCAAAGCTTGCGCCCATCCAACCCAGGCCAGCTCGCAGCTGGCTCCGCTTCGGCCATGTTGACCTTCCAGCAAATCATTTTGAAACTGCAGCAGTACTGGGACGCCCAGGGCTGCGCACTGCTCCAGCCCTACGACATGGAAGTCGGCGCGGGCACCAGCCACACCGCCACGTTTTTGCGCGCCATCGGCCCCGAGCCGTGGAAAGCCGCCTATGTGCAACCCAGCCGCCGCCCCAAGGACGGCCGCTACGGCGAAAACCCCAACCGCCTGCAGCACTATTACCAGTACCAGGTGGTCCTCAAGCCCGCGCCCAGCAACATCCTGGAGCTGTATCTGGGCTCGCTCGAAGCGCTGGGCTTTGACCTGAAGAAAAACGACATCCGCTTCGTCGAAGACGATTGGGAAAACCCCACGCTCGGCGCCTGGGGCCTGGGCTGGGAAGTCTGGCTCAACGGCATGGAAGTCACGCAGTTCACCTACTTCCAGCAGGTGGGCGGCATCGACTGCAAGCCGATCACGGGCGAGATCACCTACGGCCTGGAGCGCCTGGCCATGTACCTGCAGGGCGTGGACAACGTCTACAACCTGCAATGGACCGATGGACTGACTTATGGTGATGTGTACAAGCAAAACGAAGTCGAGCAGTCGACCTACAACTTCGAGCACAGCGATGCCGAGTTCTTGTTCACCGCCTTTGGTGCGCACGAAAAGCAAGCGCAGCACCTGATGGGCACACAGCTGGCACTGCCTGCGTACGAGCAGGTGCTCAAGGCCGCGCACACCTTCAACTTGCTGGACGCGCGCGGCGCGATCAGCGTGACCGAGCGCGCCGCCTACATCGGTCGCATCCGCAACCTGGCCCGCAGCGTGGCCCAGAGCTATTACGACAGCCGCGAACGTCTGGGCTTCCCGATGGCCCCGCGCGAGTGGGTCGCGCAGATGCCCAAGAAGGCCGCCTGAGAGGAACAAGAACAATGACAACACAAAACCTTCTCGTTGAACTGTTTGTGGAAGAGCTGCCGCCCAAGGCACTGAACAAACTCGGTGCCGCCTTTTCGGGTGTGCTGGCTGAACAACTCAAGGCCCAAGGCCTGGCTGAGGCCGACGCGCTGGTGACGGCCTTCGCCTCGCCCCGCCGACTGGCCGCCCATGTGTCGGGCGTGGCCGCGCAAGCCGCCGACAAGGCCGTGCAGCAAAAGCTGATGCCCGTGGCCGTGGGCCTGGACGCGGCGGGCAACGCGACACCTGCGCTGCTTAAAAAACTGCAAGCCCTGGGCGCTGACGTGACCGTCCCGGCTGCGGCCGTCGCAGCGCTCAAGCGCGCCCCGGACGGCAAGGCCGAAGCCTTGTTTTACGACAGCGTTGTCAAGGGTGCGACCTTGGCAGCTGGCTTGCAAAAGGCGCTCGATGAAGCATTGGCCAAGCTGCCGATTCCGAAAGTGATGCAGTACCAGCTGGAAACCGACTGCGAACTGCCGGGCTGGAGCAGCGTGAACTTTGTGCGCCCCGCGCACAGCCTGATCGCTTTGCACGGCAGTGCCGTGGTGCCTGTCAAGGCCCTGGGCCTGACTGCCGGCAACAGCACCCAAGGCCACCGCTTTGAAGCCAAGGTGCCCAAGGTGGTGGTGCCGCACGCTGACCAATACGACGAGGTGCTCAAACGCGATGGCTCGGTGATTGCCAGTTTTGCCGAGCGCCGCGCCGAGATTGTGCGCCAGCTGAATGCGGCTGCGACCAAGGTGGGTGGTGGTGCGCGCCCGATCGAGGACGAGGCTTTGCTGGATGAAGTGACGGCCCTGGTCGAGCGCCCCAATGTGCTGACCTGCCAGTTCGAGACCGAGTTCCTCGATGTGCCGCAGGAGTGCCTGATCCTCACGATGAAGGCCAACCAGAAGTACTTTCCTTTGATCGATGCCTCGGGCAAGCTGACGAATCGGTTCCTGGTGGTGAGCAACATCACGCCCGACGACGCTTCGTTTGTGATCGGCGGCAATGAGCGCGTGGTGCGCCCGCGCCTGGCCGATGCCAAATTCTTCTTTGACCAGGACCGCAAAAAGACGCTCGAATCGCGCGTCGAAGGCCTGTCCAAAGTGGTCTACCACAACAAGCTGGGCACCCAAGGCGAGCGCATGGCGCGTGTTTGCGCCATTGCCCAAGCCATTGGTCAGCAAGTCGGCGGTGATGCGCTGGCACAGCAAGCTGCGCAGGCTGCACGCCTGGCCAAGACGGATTTGTTGACCGACATGGTGGGCGAGTTCCCTGAGCTGCAGGGCATCATGGGTGGCTACTACGCCCGCCACGATGGCCTGCCCACCGCGGTGGCCGAGGCCATTGAAGACCACTACAAGCCGCGCTTTGCGGGTGATGAGTTGCCCCGCAACCAAGTGGGCCTGGTGGTGGCCTTGGCCGACAAGCTCGAAACCCTGGTCGGCATGTTCGGCATTGGCAACGTGCCCACGGGCGACAAGGACCCCTTCGCCTTGCGCCGCCACGCACTGGGTGTGATCCGTATGCTGTTGGAGCGCTTGCCAGAGCAAGACATTGACGTTCTGCTGCGCATCGCCTTCGAAAGTTTTGAAGAAGCTGCGCATTCTTCGGACCTTGCTGAGCGTGCAGTTGTTGCCGGCTCGGTGACGGCGTTTAATCTGGAAACACCTCAGCTTGTCGCTGACTTTATCTACGACCGCCTGGCCGGCAGCCTGCGCGAGCAGGGCTTCAGCGCGCAGGAAGTCGACGCCGTCATGGCGCAGCGCCCGGCCCGTCTGGGCCAGGTCAGCCAGTTCCTGTCGGCCGTGCGCGCTTTTGCCGCCTTGCCCGAAAGCCCCGCGCTCGCCGCTGCCAACAAGCGCATCGGCAACATCCTCAAAAAAGCAGGCGAGGTGGATGCGCATGTCAACCCCGCCTTGCTGCAGGAAGAGGCCGAAAAGGGCTTGTACGCGGTGATGCAAAGGCTGCTGCCCGAATCCGAAGCGCAGTTCAAGGCGGGTGATTACACCGCCAGCCTGCAAACCCTGGCCGCGCTGCGCGCACCGGTCGATGCCTTCTTTGACGACGTGATGGTCAATGCCGAAGAAATGGACCTGCGCCTGAACCGCCAGGGCCTGCTCAAATCTTTGCATGTGGCCATGAACCGCGTGGCCGATTTGTCGCGTCTGGCGGCCTGATCGCTGAACGGCCATGCCCCTCAAACTCGTCATCCTGGACCGCGACGGCACCATCAATCGGGCCAGTGACGAGTTCGTCAAATCGCCCGAAGAGTGGCACCCCCTGCCTGCTGCGCTGGAAGCGATCAGCCGCCTGAACCATGCGGGCTTCCATGTGGTGCTGGCGACCAACCAGTCGGGACTGGGGCGTGGTCTGTTTGACATGGCCGCGCTCAACGCCGTGCATGCCCACATGATCAAGTCGCTGGCGGCCGTGGGTGGGCGCATCGATGCGATTTTTTACTGCCCGCACACGCCCGACGAGGGTTGCGGCTGCCGCAAGCCCTGGCCTGGCCTGTTTGGCCAGATCGCCGAGCGTTATGGTGTATCGCTCGAAGGCGTGCCCTGCATCGGCGACAGCCTGCGCGACATGCAGGCGGCCGAAGCGTCTGGCTGCATCCCGCACCTGGTGTGCACAGGGCGGCACCCGGAATTGCTGGGGCAGCCACTGCCTGCAGGCTTTCCGGCCTCGACCCGCGTGCACGCCGATCTGGCGGCTTGTGCAGACCATTTGTTGGGCGCTGCAGCCTTGAACACGCCACTGGCCTGAGCCACCCTGTTTTATGAATTTCATCCGTTCTCTGGTGCATCTGCTGTGGATGGCCATCACCGTCATCCCATGGGCCTTGTTTGTGGTGGCGATTTCCTATTTCGTCAGCAGCACCCGCCTGTACTGGATTTGTGTGGGTTGGCTGCGTCTGGCGGTGAACAGTGGCACCCGGATTTTGGGCATTGAAAACCGCATCCAGGGCATGGAGAACCTGCCTTTGGGCACCAAGGACCCGGCGGTCTTGCTGGTCAAACACCAGTCGACCTGGGAGACCTTTGTGATGCCCGCGATCATGCCCCACCCACTGGCCTATGTGTTCAAGAAAGAGCTGTTGAGCGTGCCGTTTTTCGGCTGGGCCATGGGCCGTCTGGACATGATCCACATCGACCGCAAACAGCGCTCGCGCGCTTTTGCCAAGGTGGTGCAACAAGGCCGCCGCCTCATGCAGGAAGGTGTCTGGGTCATCATGTTCCCAGAAGGTACACGCATTCCGCGCGGTCAAAAGGGCGAGTACAAAAGCGGTGGCGCCCGCCTGGCCATTGCCGCGGGCGTACCCGTCATCCCGATCGCCGTGACGTCTGCGCGCTGCTGGCCCACACGCGCTTTCATCAAAAAGCCGGGTGTGGTGGACATCTCGATCGGCCGCGCCATTCCGAGCGAAGGCCGCAGCGCTGAAGAGTTGATGCTGGAAGTCGAGACCTGGATCGAATCCGAAATGCACCGCCTTGACCCCGAGGCTTATCCGGCAGCCTCCGGGCACTGAACGGCACCGGGCGAACCATGCGCGCGCCTTTGCAGTTTGTGTTGGACTTTTTCACCGGGGGCGGTCCGGTGGTGCCCACGCCATCGGAGCCCGCTGCGTCCGATCCTGCAGCGGGTCACGCGGCACCCGGCGCAGCACCAGTCGGCCTCGCGCCGCAGCCGACGGTCGCTGGTTTTGGCCACCCCGCCGCCAACCGACATGCGCAGCTGCAGGGTGTGACCGTGTCTTTTCGTTTTGAGCGTTCACGCCGCAAAAGCATTGGCTTTCTGGTGGGGCCGGACGGTCTGGTGGTGCGGGCACCCAATTGGGTGCCTTTGCGTGAGGTGGATGCGGCCGTGCAGGAGAAAGCGGGCTGGATTCTGGCCAAGCTGCAGCAGTTCAGAGAACGGCAAACCGAACAATTTCAAAAAGCCATCGAGTGGCGGCATGGTGCTGAAGTCCCCTTTCTGGGGCGCACGGTGCAGCTGTGCGTGCTCGAACGTGGCTTGGGGCGCGTGCAGGGGCAGGACTTGCCGCCCGAGCAGGTGCTGCCCGTGACCGTCCCGCCCGGCGCCTCGGTGACGCAGGTGCGCGATGCCGCGCAGGTGTGGCTCAAAAAACAGGCCAAGCTCTTGTTTGAGCAACGCCTGCACCACTTTGCACCGCTGCTGGGGGTGCGCTGGCAGAAGCTCAGTTTGTCGAGCGCCAGCACGCGCTGGGGCAGCGCCCGCACCGATGGGCACATTCGCCTGAACTGGCGGCTCATCCACTTGCCGATCAGTCAGATCGACTATGTGGTGGTGCACGAGTTGGCCCATCTGCGCGAAATGAACCACAGCCCCCGCTTTTGGGAGACGGTGGGCGAGGTCATGCCGGACTATGCCCAGCGCCGCAAAGCCCTGCGTCAAGTCCCCATGGGTTTGGCCGAAGACTGAGCCGTCCTGAATCGGTAAATGCCGTCGGCATCGTGCTGGCGGATCAGCTGCCCGGCCAGCCAGAGCAAATTCAGGTGGGCCACGGCTTCGCCGAGGGCAAACGTGGTCTGATGGACATCCAGTGCACGTTTGAAAATCAGGGGCAGCACATCGTGCGCACTGAGCGCCTGTTGACTGCAAGCTTGCAGCAGTTCTGCCAAGCGTTCGTCATGGTGGGCGTGCAATTGCGCAATGCGTGTGGCAGCGCCCGTGAAGGGCCGACCGTGCGAGGGCAGAACCAAGGTCTCATCGCTCAGCTGCGCCATTTTGTTGAGTGAATCCAGAAACAACTGCAGCGGGTTGCTGTCGGGCTCCATCGCGTACACGCTGATGTTGGTCGAAATCGAGGGCAGCAGCATGTCGCCGCTGACCAGCACTTGGTTTTGCGCGTCGTGCAGGGCCATGTGTTCGGGCGAATGGCCGTAGCCGCTGATGCACTGCCAGAGGCGATCGCCGATGCGCACCTGCGTTCCTGACATCAGGCGCACATAGGTTCCCGGAATCCGGGGCACCATGCTGGGGTAGTAACCAACCCGTGACTTGACCACGGCCAAGTCCTCGGCCTTGTTCCAGCCGTGGGCGGCGAAGAAATTCACCGTGGGCTCTCCGCCGAAGTTCGACAAGCCGGTGCAAGCGAGCATGGCCGACTGGTATTCGCTGGTGCTCATCCACAGCGGCGCCTGCCAGCGCTCGCACAACCAATGCGCCAGTCCCATGTGGTCCGGGTGCATGTGGGTGACCAACACGCGCAAGACGGGCAGGCCCTGCAGTGCTTGTTGCTCCACCTGCAGCCAGGTTTCTCGGGTCGCGGGGTTGTCGATGCCACAGTCCACCACCGTCCAGCCCTCACGCTGCACCTCGGGCTGGGCCGGGTCGGGCAGGCGGTCGCGCAACAGCCACAGGTTGATGTGGTTGAGCGCAAAGGGCAGCCCCATGCGCAGCCAGAAAACGCCGGGCGCGACTTCGATGGCGGCGCCTGAAGCCGGCAGTTGTTCGCCCAAGGGGTAGCGCAAAGAGGCTGGGCTGACGCTGGCATGCGGCGTGGTCGTCACGCGGTCAGTGGGCAAGTGGGACATGCGTCAGGTGGTTTCGGTTAGCATTCGGACCATTGACGTTAACGTTAACGTCAAACATGAATTGGCATTCTAGGGGGCGCCCCTTCACCGGGCTGTCCCCCTGGCGCAAGACGGTGAGGACCCCACGCCATGGCGAACACGTTCACGATCAGCGATTTGGCTCAGGAATTTGACCTGACCACCCGCGCCATCCGCTTTTACGAAGACATGGGCCTGCTCGAACCCGAGCGCTCTGGCCCGGGCGGGCGCAACCGGGTGTACTCGTCGCGCGACCGCACCCGGCTGAAACTCACCCTGCGTGCCAAGCGCCTGGGCCTGTCGTTGAACGAGGCCAAGGACCTGATCGACATGTACGACAGCCCGCGCGACACGGTGCCGCAGCTCAAAAAATTCCTCGTGGTGCTGGCCGAACACCGCCAGCAACTGGAGTCGCAACTGGCCGACCTGGAGGCCACATTGGACGAGGTCAAAACGCATGAAAAAGAGACCCGAAGCCTCTTGGCCAAGGCCAACAAGGCGGGCAGCGCCGCCTGAAAGCCTGACGACAGCGCGCTGGTTTCCAATTGACGTTAACGTAAACGTCAATTAAAGTCAGGGATTGTCCAAAACCATGGGATCCGATGTGAGCACAGTCCTTTCCGCCCAAGAACGTGTCGCCCTCAGCCTGGCCCGTCAAGGCATGATGAACCACCTGGGTGTGCGGCTGGTGTCGGCCACCGAAGGCCGGGTCGAGCTGGCCTTGCCCTACAGCGACAAGGTCACGCAGCAGCAAGGCGGCTTCCATGGCGGTGCGATCGGCGCACTGGCCGACATCGCTGGCGGTTATGCCGCCCTGACCGTGGCCCCCGAAGGCATGGAAGTCGTGACCATCGAATACAAGATCAATTTTTTGAACAGCCTGCACGGCGGCGAAATCCACGCCATCGGGCAGGTGGTCAAGGCGGGCAAGCGCGTCATCGTGACTTCGGCCGAGGTGGTGCACACCGACGCCGATGGCCAGCGAACCCCATGCGCCGTGATGCAGCAAACCCTCACCACCGTCCCCCAAACCTATTGAACAGCGGGCAGCCGCATACCCCTCAAACTCTGGAGAGACCCCATGAACAATTTGCCCGGCCTGAATTTCCAACTCGGTGAAGACATCGATGCCCTGCGCGACGCGGTGCGCGACTTTGCCCAAGCCGAAATCGCGCCCCGCGCTGCCGAGATCGATCGCAACGACCAGTTCCCGATGGACCTGTGGCGCAAGATGGGCGAGCTGGGCGTGCTGGGCATCACCGTGGGTGAGGAATACGGCGGCGCGGGCATGGGCTACCTGGCCCACATGATCGCGATGGAAGAAATCTCCCGCGCCAGCGCCTCTGTGGGCCTGAGCTATGGCGCGCACTCCAACCTGTGCGTCAACCAGATCAAGCGCAACGGCAACGAAGCCCAGCGCGCCAAGTACCTGCCCAAGCTGATCAGCGGCGAACACGTCGGTGCCTTGGCCATGAGCGAACCCGGTGCGGGCTCGGACGTGATCAGCATGAAGCTCAAGGCCGAAGACAAGGGCGGCTACTACCTGCTCAACGGCTCTAAGATGTGGATCACCAACGGGCCGGATGCCGACACCCTGGTGGTCTATGCCAAGAGCGAGCCCGAGCTGGGTGCACGCGGCGTGACGGCCTTTTTGATCGAAAAGGGCATGAAGGGTTTTTCCATCGCGCAAAAACTCGACAAGCTGGGCATGCGCGGCAGCCACACGGGCGAGCTGGTGTTCAACAACGTCGAAGTGCCCGCCGAGAACATTTTGGGCGGTTTGAACAACGGCGCCAAGGTGCTGATGAGTGGCCTGGATTACGAACGCGCGGTGCTCACCGGCGGCCCGCTGGGCATCATGCAGGCCGTCATGGACAACGTGATCCCCTACATCCACGACCGCAAGCAGTTCGGCCAGAGCATCGGCGAGTTCCAGCTGATCCAGGGCAAGGTGGCCGACATGTACACCGTGCTGCAAGCGGGGCGCTCGTTTGCCTACACCGTGGCCAAAAATCTGGACCTGCTGGGCACCGAGCATGTGCGCCAGGTGCGCAAGGACTGCGCCAGCGTCATCCTCTGGACCGCCGAAAAAGCCACCTGGATGGCCGGAGAGGGTGTGCAGATTTTTGGTGGCAACGGCTACATCAACGAATACCCCTTGGGCCGCCTGTGGCGCGATGCCAAGCTGTACGAGATCGGTGCGGGCACCAGCGAAATCCGCCGCATGCTGATCGGTCGCGAACTGTTTGCCGAAACTTGCTGAAGTCCGCTGTCATCCAACAGACGCCTTGCGCTGCGACAATGGCCCCATGAGCACTTCACTTCAGCATCTTTTTGACAACAACCGCGAATGGGCCTCGCGCATGGTGCGCGAGAATCCCGCGTATTTCTCCCGCCTGGCCAACCAGCAAAATCCCAAGTATTTGTGGATCGGTTGCTCGGACAGCCGGGTGCCCGCCAACCAGATCACGGGCCTGGACCCTGGCGAGGTGTTTGTGCACCGCAACGTCGCCAACGTGGTGGTCCACTCCGACCTGAATGCCCTGTCGGTCATTCAGTATGCGGTCGATGCCCTCAAGGTCGAGCACATCATGGTGGTGGGCCATTACGGCTGCGGTGGCGTGCTGGCCGCCACGCGTGGCATGCGCGTGGGCCTGGCCGACAACTGGTTGCGCCACGTGCAGGACGTGCGCCTGCGTCACCGCCAGCGCCTGAACCATTTGCCGCAAGCCGAACTCGAATCGGTCATGTGCGAGATGAACGTGATCGAGCAGGTCGGCAACGTGGCCATGTCCAACGTGATGCAGGACGCCTGGAGCCGCGGCCAAAAGGTGACGGTGCATGGCTGGATTTACGGTCTGGACGATGGTCTGGTGAAAGACCTGGGCGTCAGCATGAGCGGGGCGCACGAGGTGGTCGACGTGTTCCGCAGCGCCTTCAAACGTTATCCGCGGGGCGCCTGAGCCCCCATTGCCCATGAGCTTGGCAGAGATCCTCGAGTTGGGCAGCTACGCGGTGACCGTGTTCGGTCTGCCCTACGCGGCCTGGGCCTTCTGGGTTGAGCAGCGCAAGGAGCGCGAAAACGAGGAAGAAGAGGCCTACCAGCACCTGTCGGACGCCTACAACGATTTCCTGAAAGTGGTGCTGGACCACGCCGATTTGCAACTGCGCACCACGCATGCCTTGCCCAACCCGACGCCCGAGCAGCGCGAACGCATGATGACCATCTTCGACATGCTGATCGCCTTGTTCGAGCGGGCCTATCTGATCGCCTACCGCGCGGAAATGAGCGCCACCGAACAGCGGCGCTGGAACTCCTGGGACGACTATATGCGCGAGTGGTGCAGGCGCGACGATTTCCGCCAGGCTTTGCCCCTCATGCTGCGTGGCGAAGACCCCGACTTCGTGGCTTATATCCGCCGCATTGCCGAAGAAGAAACCGGCGAACACCTCATCATTGCCGACATCCACCAAAACACTTGAAAGGCCTCACCATGTCACACGACCCCATCGTCATCGTCAGCGCTGCCCGCACCCCCATGGGCAGCTTCCAGGGCGACTTTTCTGCGCTGGCCGCCCACGACCTGGGCGGTGCCGCCATCAAAGCCGCTGTCGAGCGTGCAGGCATCCGCCCCGAGCTGGTCACCGAAGTGCTGTTTGGCAACTGCCTGATGGCAGGCCAGGGCCAGGCGCCGGCGCGGCAGGCGGGCTTCAAGGGCGGCTTGCCCAAGAGCGCAGGTGCCGTCACCTTGTCCAAAATGTGCGGCTCGGGCATGCGCGCGGCCATGTTCGCGCACGACATGCTGGTGGCCGGCACGCACGATGTGCTGGTGGCCGGGGGCATGGAAAGCATGACCAACGCGCCTTACCTGATGCTCAAGGGCCGAGGTGGCTACCGCATGGGCCATGACCGCATCTTCGACCACATGATGCTCGACGGCCTGGAAGACGCTTACGAACCCGGCCGCAGCATGGGCACCTTTGGCGAAGACTGCGCCGCCAAGTACAGCTTCACCCGCGCCGAGCAAGACCACTTTGCCACCACCAGCGTGCAGCGCGCCAAGGCCGCCACCGAGTCGGGCGCTTTTGCCGCCGAGATCACGCCCGTGACGGTGAAAGACCGCAGCGGCGAGCGCGTGGTGGCCATCGACGAAGGCCCGGGCAAAGTCAAGCTCGACAAGATCAGCAGCTTGAAGCCCGCCTTCAAGAAAGACGGCACCATCACCGCCGCCAGCAGCTCGTCCATCAACGACGGCGCCGCCGCGATGGTGTTGATGCGCGAGAGCACCGCCGCCAAATTGGGTTGCAAACCGCTGGCCCGCATCGTGAGCCACGCCACCCACGCCCAAGAGCCCGAGTGGTTTGCCACCGCCCCTGTGGGCGCAACCCAAAAAGCCCTGGCCAAAGCGGGCTGGAAAGTCGAAGACGTCGACCTGTGGGAAGTCAATGAAGCCTTTGCCGTGGTGCCCATGGCGCTGATGAAAGAGCTGAACGTGTCGCACGACAAGGTGAACGTGAACGGCGGTGCTTGCGCCCTGGGCCACCCGATTGGCGCATCCGGCGCGCGCATCATGGTCACACTGATCCACGCGCTCAAGGCCCGTGGCCTCAAGAAGGGCCTGGCCACGCTGTGCATCGGTGGTGGTGAGGGCACGGCTGTGGCTTTGGAGTTGGTGTGAACCACAAGACTCCCGTGGGAGGCCGCCCCTGCGGCCGAATGCTTGAAGTGCCACGCCACACATTCGCGAGCAGGGGCTCGCTTCCACGCAGCACCCCACTGCCATGACCACCGTCCTCCTCATCGGCGCATCGCGCGGCATCGGCTTTGAATTGGCCCGCCAATACACCGAAGCAGGTGCACGCGTGATCGCCACTGCCCGTTCGGACGAAGGGCTGGCCCGACTCAAGGCGCTGGGTGCCGAAACCCTGCGCCTGGACGTGGCCAACCCCGCCAGCAACACCAGCCTGGCCTGGCAGCTCGATGGTGAAAAAATCGACCTGGCCATTTACGTGGCTGGCGCGATGGACCGCGCCAGTGCCAGCACGCCGCCGACCCGCGACAGCTTTGATGCCGTCATGCACACCAACGTGATGGGCGCGATGCAGGTTCTCCCGCAAATCGTGCCCATGGTGCAGGAAGCGCAGGGCGTCATCGCCTGCATCAGCTCCATCATGGGCAGCCTGCAGGAAACCACCAGCGGCAATGCCGCGCTCTACCGAGTGAGCAAGGCGGCGCTCAACATGGTGGTGCGCAGCACGCAGGCCGAGCAGCCGGGCATCACCGTGCTGGCCATCCACCCCGGCTGGGTACAGACCGACATGGGTGGCGCAGCCGCACCGCTGACGCCCGAGCACAGCGCGAGCAGCCTGCGCCAGACCCTGAGCCAAGTGCTTGAACAACGCGACCCGAAACACCGGGGCGCATTTTTGAACCACGACGGCCAGCCGCTGCCGTGGTGAACTGACCAAGAAAGACCGACATGCTGCTGACCCCCGACCAGGAAATGATCCGCGACGCCGTGCGCGACTTCGCCCAGCGCGAGCTGTGGCCCCATGCCGCCGAGTGGGACAAAAAGCACCACTTTCCCAAAGACGTGCACAAAGGCCTGGCCGAACTGGGCGCGTATGGCATCTGCGTGCCCGAAGAGCTGGGCGGCGCGGGCCTGGACTATGTGACGCTGGCGCTGGTGCTCGAAGAGATCGCAGCCGGTGACGGCGGCACCAGCACCGTCATCAGCGTGACCAACTGCCCGGTGAACGCCATCTTGATGAAGTTTGGCAACGCGCAGCAAAAGAAGCAGTGGCTCGAACCGCTGGCACGCGGCGAGATGCTGGGCGCGTTTTGCCTGACCGAGCCGCATGTGGGCAGCGATGCGTCGTCTTTGCGCACGATGGCGGTGAAAGACGGCGACAGCTACGTCATCAACGGCGTCAAACAGTTCATCACCAGTGGCAAGAACGGAGACGTGGCCATTGTGATTGCCGTGACCGACAAGGGCGCAGGCAAAAAGGGCATGAGCGCCTTCCTCGTGCCGACCAATGCTCCGGGTTATGTGGTGGCGCGCCTCGAAGACAAGCTGGGCCAACATTCCAGCGACACCGCACAGATCAACTTTGACAACTGCCGCATCCCGGCCGAGAACCTGATTGGCAAAGAGGGCGAGGGCTATGGCATTGCGCTGGGCGGTCTCGAAGGCGGTCGCATCGGCATCGCTGCGCAAAGCCTGGGCATGGCCCGCAGCGCACTCGATGTGGCCATCGACTACGCCAAGCAGCGCGAGAGCTTTGGCACCGCCATCTTCAACCATCAGGCGGTGGGTTTCCGCCTGGCCGATTGCGCCACGCAGCTCGAAGCGGCGCGTCAGCTGATCTGGCACGCGGCCAGCCTGCGCGACGCGGGACGCCCTTGCCTCAAAGAGGCCGCCATGGCCAAGCTGTTTGCCAGCGAAGTGGCCGAAAAAGTCTGCTCGGCCGCCATCCAGACCCTGGGCGGCTACGGTTATGTGAGCGACTTCCCGGTCGAGCGCATCTACCGCGATGTGCGCGTGTGCCAGATCTACGAAGGCACCAGCGACGTGCAGAAAATCATCATCCAGCGCGCACTTTGAGGGGGTGACCGGGCGGCTGCCCCCAGCCGCTCACGTATGATTTCGGCTTATGAACATCATCATCCTGGGCGCGGGCCGCGTGGGCGAAAGCGTCGCTGAAAGCCTGGTTTCCGAGCAAAACGACATCACCGTCATTGACCAGGACCCGGCGCGCCTGCGTCTGCTCGAAGAGCGCCTGGACCTGCGCGGCGTGGTGGGCAACGGCATCCAGCCTTCGGTGCTGCAAGAGGCGGGTGCCAAAGACGCCGACATGCTGATCGCCTGCGCGGCGGCCGACGAATCGAATCTGGTGGTCTGCAAGATCGCCCACGACCTGTTCAACGTGCCCACCACCATCGCCCGGCTGCGTTCGCCCGAGTTCAACGAAGGCGACGAACTGCTGGGCAAATCGGGTTTCGCGGTGGACCATGTGATCTGCCCGGAAGAGTCGGTGATGCGCTACATCGAGCAGCTCATTCAGTACCCCGAGGCTTTGCAGGTGCTTGAATTTGCCGAGGGCCGGGTCAGCCTGATCGTGGTGCGCGCCGCGGCCGACAGCCTGCTGGTGAACCACACCATTGCCGAGTTCCGTGACCGTTTGCCCGATGCCCAGATGCGCGTGGTGGCCCTGTACCGCCAAGACGCCCAGGTCGACGCTGCGCCCGAGACGCGCATCCTGCCCGGCGACGAGGTCTTTGTGCTGGCCGACACCCGCAAGATCCGCATCGTGCTGGCCGGCATCCACAAAACCGACAAACCCGTGCAACGTCTGATGCTGGCTGGGGGTGGCAAAGTGGGCTTGCGCCTGGCGCGCATTCTGGCCAGCCAGTACGACGTGAAGCTGATCGAGCGCGACAAAAAGCGCTGTGAATACCTGGCCAGCCAGCTGCCCTCGAGCACACTCATCCTCAACGGCGACGGTGCCGACGAAGACTTGCTGCACGAAGAAAACGTGGGCGAGATGGACCTGTTTCTGGCGCTGACCAGCGACGACGAAGACAACATCATGTCCGCCATGCTGGCCAAGCGCATGGGCGCGCGTCGCGTCATGGCCCTGATCAACCGCCGCGCTTACGCTGACATGATGCAGGGCAGCACGATCGACATCGCGATCTCGCCCGCGCAAACCGTGATCGGCGAGCTGCTGGCGCATTTGCGCCGGGGTGATGTGGCGGCGGTACACAGCTTGCGCCGGGGCGCGGCCGAAGCGCTGGAGGGCATTGCGCGCGGCGACCTCAAAACCTCCAAGCTGGTCGGGCGACGCGTTGAGGAAATCAAGCTGCCCCCGGGCGTGAGCATGGGCGCCATTGTGCGGGGCGAGGGCAAAAAGTCCGAAGTCCTCATGCCGCACCACGACACCCTGATCGAGGCCGACGACCACATCATCCTGTTCATCCCCAACAAGCGCGATGTGCGTGCGGTGGAAAAACTGTTCCAGGTCAGCGCGACCTTTTTTGGCTGATGCTCAAGACCTTTTTCCCCGTGCTGTCGCTGATGGCGCGCATCCTGCTGGCGTTTTCGGTCACCTTTCTGGTGCCCGGCATCTGGGCCTGGTTTGAAGACCACCGCGACCTGCAGTGGATCTGGCTGGCGGGTTTCGGCCTGACGGCCGTCAGCGGTTTGCTGTTGGCGGCCATCACCCAGCGCCATCGGCGCGAACTGCTGGCCAAAGACGGCTTCTTGCTGGTCAACCTGGTGTGGCTGGTGTTGCCCGCCTATTCGGCCTTGCCGCTCATGTTTCTGGTGCCCGAGATCACCTGGTTTAAGGCCTACTTTGAAGCCATGAGTGCGCTCACCGCCACCGGGGCCACGGCCTTGTCGGGGTTGGACCATTTGCCCGTGTCGGTGAACATCTGGCGCTGTTTTCTGCAGCTGATCGGTGGCCTGGGCATCATGCTGCTGGTGGTGGCGGTGCTGCCTTTGCTGGGGCTCGGCGGTGTGCAGCTGTACAAGGCCGAGACCCCCGGTCCCATGAAGGACACCAAATTCACCCCCCGCATCGCCGAGACGGCGCGGGGCCTTTGGGGCGTCTACTTCTTGTTTTCGGGCGCGTGTTGGCTGGCCTACCGCTGGGCGGGCATGAGCTGGGCCGATGCCTTCATGCACATGTGCACCACCATGGGCCTGGGTGGTTTTTCTTCGCATGACGCCAGCTTTGCGCACTTCAATTCGCCCCTCATCGAAATGGTGGCCATCGTGTTCATGACGCTGGCGGGCATCAGTTTTGTGCGCTACTTCGTGGTGCTGCGCAGCCTGTCGCTCAAGCCCGTGACCGGTGACCATGAAATCCGCACCTATTTCGCGGTGCTGGTCTTGTCCACCCTGATGCTCACTGCCCTGTTGCTGGCCCATGGTGTGTACACCGATGTGCCGCAGGCTTTGCGTGCCAGCGCTTTCCATGTGGTGTCGTTGGCCACCACCACCGGCTATGCCGCCACCGACTACGCCCAGTGGCCTGTTTTTGCACCGGTCATGCTGATGTTTTTGGGCTGCTTTGTGTCGTGCGCGGGCTCCACAGGCGGCGGCATCAAGATGGTGCGCATGATTTTGTTGATCAAGCAGGCCCGGCGCGAGCTGGTGCGCATCATCCATCCGCGTGTGGTCAACCCGGTCACCTTGGGCGGCGGCGTGTTGCCCATGTCGGTCATGACGGCGGTGCTGGGTTTCATGCTGATTTATGGCGCGGCCACCATGGGCCTGAGTATGTTGCTCTTGCTCAGCGGCATGGACATCGTTACCGCGTTCTCGGCGGTGATCGCCACCGTCAACAACATCGGCCCCGGGCTGGGCGAGGTGGGGCCGTCGGGTAACTTCGGCGGCCTGAGCCCGTTTCAGCTGGTTGTTCTGACTTTTGCCATGCTGTTGGGCCGACTGGAGCTGTTGTCGGTGCTGGTGTTGTTCAGCGCCCACTTTTGGCGAAAATGACGAGGACCCAAAGCCCCGATTGACAAGGAGACACACATGCCCATCACCAAAGGATTCCAAGCCCTCGTGGACGAGGCCATGGCCCAGGTCACCACGCACAGCGTGGATGACGTCCGCGCCCGCTTGAGCGACCCCCAAGTCCAGATCGTGGACATCCGCGACCCGCGCGAACTCGAACGCGAGGGCACCTTACCGGGCGCTCTGCTCGCGCCCCGGGGCATGCTCGAATTCTGGGTGGACCCGGCTTCGCCCTACTTCAAGCCCGTGTTCGCCGACGAGAGCAAACAGTTCATTCTGTTTTGCGGCGCAGGCTGGCGCAGCGCCCTGGCCACCAAAACCCTGCAGGACATGGGCATGACCAACGTGGCCCACATCGACGGCGGTTTCGCGGCCTGGAAAAAAGCAGCGGCGCCCATCGTCACCATGGAACAACACAAAGCCGAAAGCGCAGCGCGCAAAGGCGCTTGATGCTGTTTTCCTGTAGGTCGGCGGCTTCAGCCCCGACAGACTGGAATGCTTCACCATGTCGGGGCTGAAGCCACCGACCTTCAAAAGATTTCATGAATTTGTCCCCTTGCCCCTGTGGTCGTACCACTCCCAAAGGCCAAGCCCTGAGCCTGGCCGACTGCTGCGGCCCATTGCATGGCGGCGAGGCCGCACCCGATGCCGAGCGCCTGATGCGCTCGCGCTACAGCGCCTTCGTGCTGGGCAACGTGCCGTATTTGCTCGCCACCTGGCACAGCAGCCAACGGCCTGCCGAATTGACGCTTGAAACAGGAGGCAAGTGGTTGGGTTTGGAGATCAAGCAGCACCGGGTGACCGGCGCTGACACCGCCGAGGTCGAATTTGTGGCGCGCTTTCGGGTGGCTGGCAAAGCGGTGCGCCAGCACGAACGCAGCCGCTTTGTGCGCGAAGATGGGCGCTGGTTTTATGTGGACGGCGACGTGCTCTGAGTGGCCACTTCGTAGAGTTCCAACGGCAAACCATCCGGGTCGGCAAAAAACACGAATCGTTGCCCCGTGTATTCATCGGTGCGGATGTCTTCGACCGCAATGCCTTGTGCATTCAGGTGCAGTGCCCACTCGGCGACACTTGCCACGGCAAATGCCAGGTGGCGCAAACCGAGTGCTTCCGGGTAGCTGGGGCGCGGCGGCGAACCTTTGAAGGAAAACAACTCAATCTGACCGCCATCCGGCAAAGCCAGGTCCAGTTTCCAGGAGTCACGCGCGGCCCGGAAGTTTTCAGCCAGAATTTTCAGGCCCAGCACTTGGGTGTAAAAGCGTTTGGAGCGTTCGTAATCCGAGCAGATGATGGCCGCGTGGTGGATGCGTAGCAGATTGGGCATGGTGGTGTTGTCGTGGTCAATCCGGGATGCGAGTTTGCCCTGAAACGATGGCTTTATGATCGTCCCATGAACTTTGAAGCCATTTTGTTTGACTGCGACGGTGTGCTGGTGGACAGCGAAGCCATCACCTGCGGCGTGCTGCGTGACATGTTTGAAGAGCAAGGCTGGCGCATGACGTTGGCCGAGTGCATGCAGCGCTTTGTGGGCCACACCGTCAAAAGCCAACGCAGCATCATCGAAGCGCACACTGGGCGGCCGCTCACCGATGCGTGGCTGGAGCAGTTTTTTGCCCGGCGCAATGAACGCTTGACGCAAAGCATCACCGCCATCGACGGCGTGCACGAGGCGGTGGCGCATTTGCATGACCATTGCCAGGGCCGCATCGCCGTGGCCTCCGGTGCCGACCGCTTCAAGGTCGAGATGATGCTCAAGCAAGTGGGGTTGATGGATTTTTTTGAAGGTCGCATTTTCAGCGGGCATGAGATGCCGCGCAGCAAGCCGCACCCCGATGTGTACCTGGCCGCTGCAGCCCATTTGAAAGTGGACCCGGCTCACTGCCTGGTGGTGGAAGACACCACGGTGGGCATCACGGCGGGCGTGGCCGCAGGGGCCACGGTGTGGGCTTATGCCGCGCCGCCCGCCGAGCATGCGCCGCTCTTGCAGGCCGGGGCGCACCGGGTGTTCACCGGCATGCACGCGCTGCGCCTGGCTTGAGCCCGGATGGACGGGGATTTTCAAGGCAACCGGGCCAGCCTGAACTCCTCAGGCGTCTGCTCCGTCCAGCCCTTGAACGCCCGCATGAAGCTCTTCTCGTTCTGAAAGCCCACCTCGGCCGCGATCTGTTTGATCGGGCGCTGCGTGCGCAGCAGCAGGTCGGTGGCCATGTCGCGGCGCACCGCGTCTTTGAGCTGCTGCAGGCTCGCGCCTTCTTCTTTCAGTTGCCGGTGCAGCGTGCGGGCCGACAGGTTGAGCCAGGCTGCCAGATCGTCGGCATTGCGGCTGTGTTCGGGGTGCTCGGCCAGGGTCTGGCGCACTTTCTCTACCAACAGGCGGTCGCGCCGGTAAGGCCGCACCGTGAGCAGCAAGGCGCGCTGCAGCATGCGCTGCAGGGCAGCCTCGTCGCGGCGCACCGGCAGGCTCAGGTAGCCCGCGTCAAACTGCAGACTGTGCTCGGGCGCGTTGAATTGGGTCGGTCCGTCAAACAGCACCCGGTAGCTGCCTGCGTGCGGCGGCGGTGCAAAGCGCAGAGTGGTTTGCAGCAAGGGGATGCGCGAGTCGGTCAGCCAGCAGGCCACGCCCAGCGCGTTGCGCAGCACCGACACCACGGCAAATTCCTGCAAAACGCCCAGCTCGCGTTGCTCGGTCAATTGCATGCTGGCCACGCCCTGGCTCTGGCTGACTTGCAATTGGATGTCGTCGGTCAGCAGGCCGTGGTGCCGGCACCATCGCGCCAGCGCCACGCCCAGGGTGGGGGAGGTCAGCGAGGCGCGCACCAGCATGCCGTAACTGCCCCAGGGCAGGCGGCGGCTGAACCAGCCCAGGGCCTCGTCGTCCAACTCGCGCATGGCACTGGCCGAGAGCCATTCCATTTGCAAGGCGGTGATGCGCGCATCGGGTTGGTTCAGTAAGTTTGGCGCAATTTGTGCTTCTTTCAGCGCGGGCAAAGGGTCCAGTCCCCGCTGGGCATAGGCCGCCACAATGGCTTTGACAAAAGCCATGGGCGTCTCGGCGCGACCGGTCGTGCCGAGGCTGGCAAGGGGGGCGGCAGCAGGATTCATGGTGGCATAAATTGTGGCACGATTTGCAACCCATTTGACACCCCACTCCTGCCCAGCCGCCTTTAAGCTGGAGGGCATTGCACGTTCGATGCGCCCAGGCCAAGCCCTGCGGCGCAAGCCAAGGAAGCCCCATGACCGTTTTGCACTCCCAACTGAACCCGCGTTCTGCCGATTTCCAGCACAACGCCGCCGCCATGCGCGGCCTGGTCGATGACCTGCGTGCCCACCTCGAGCGCGTAGCCCAAGGTGGTGGCGAAGCCGCCCGCGCCAAACACACCGCCCGGGGCAAGCTGCTGCCGCGTGACCGTGTGCAGATGCTGCTCGACCCCGGAACGCCTTTCTTGGAAGTCGCGCCGCTGGCCGCGCTCAACATGTACAACAACGACGCGCCCAGCTCCGGCGTGATCGTGGGCATTGGCCGCGTGAGCGGGGTCGATTGCATGATCGTGTGCAACGACGCCACGGTGAAGGGCGGCACCTATTACCCGATGACGGTGAAAAAGCATTTGCGTGCGCAAGAGATCGCGCAGCAAAACCGCCTGCCTTGCATCTATCTGGTGGATTCGGGCGGTGCCAACCTGCCCAACCAGGACGAGGTCTTTCCTGATCGCGACCACTTCGGCCGCATCTTCTTCAACCAGGCCAACATGAGCGCACTGGGCATCGCACAGATCGCCGTGGTCATGGGCTCGTGCACGGCCGGTGGCGCCTATGTGCCTGCGATGAGCGACGAGACCATCATCGTCAAGAACCAGGGCACGATCTTTTTGGGTGGCCCACCCTTGGTGAAGGCCGCTACCGGTGAGGTGGTGAGCGCTGAGGACCTGGGTGGTGGCGATGTGCACACGCGCTTGAGTGGCGTGGCCGACCACCTGGCGCAAAACGATGTGCACGCGCTGGCGCTGGCGCGCCAAGCCGTGAAAAACCTCAATGCCCAAAAGGCCCCGAACATCGCCACGCACGCGCCTGTTCCCCCGAAGTTCGACGCGCAAGAGCTGTATGGCGTGATTCCCACGGACACGCGCAAGCCCTTTGATGTGCGCGAAATCATCGCCCGCATCGTCGACGGCTCCGAGTTCGACGAATTCAAGTCGCGCTTTGGCACCACCCTGGTCTGCGGCTTTGCCCGCATCGAAGGCATGCCGGTGGGCATCATCGCCAACAACGGCATCTTGTTCAGCGAATCAGCCTTGAAGGGTGCGCACTTCATCGAGCTGTGCTGCCAGCGCAAGACGCCGCTGGTCTTCTTGCAGAACATCACCGGCTTCATGGTCGGGCGCAAATACGAAAACGAAGGCATCGCCCGCAACGGCGCGAAGATGGTCACGGCCGTGGCCACTGCCGCAGTGCCCAAGTTCACCATCATCATTGGCGGCAGTTTTGGCGCGGGCAACTACGGCATGTGCGGCCGCGCTTACAGCCCCCGATTCTTGTGGATGTGGCCGAACGCGCGCATCAGCGTCATGGGCGGCGAGCAGGCCGCGAGTGTGCTGGCCACCGTCAAGCGCGACGGCATCGAGGCCAAGGGCGGCCAGTGGAGCATGGAGGAAGAAGAGGCCTTCAAGGCCCCGATCAAGCAGCAATACGAAGACCAGGGCCACCCTTATTACGCCACCGCCCGCATCTGGGACGACGGGATCATCGACCCGGCCGACACCCGCCGTGTGCTGGCCTTGGGTTTGTCGGCCTCACTCAATGCGCCGATCCCCGAGACGAAATTTGGACTTTTCCGCATGTGATAGGGATGCCTTTTTTCATGCACACACTTTGAGAGGGCTGTACTCATGGACATACCGAACAACGCCTCCAGTTGGCACCGCCACTTCGGCGGCATGGCCCGCTACCACGTCTGGGCCACGCACCGCCTGCTCGAAGCGGTCTCGCGCGTGTCCGATGCAGACTATCGGCGCGACGTGGGCCTGTTCTTCCAAAGCATCCACGGCACGCTGAACCACATGCTGGTGGCCGAGCACTTGCTCTGGTATCCGCGTTTTGCCAAAGGCGCATCGCCGGTGCTGGCGCTGAACAGTGAAGTTGAACCCGATCGCGAACGCCTGGCGCAGGCGCTCAAGGGCGGATCGGCCAACTGGACACCCCTGATCGCCAGCTGGAGTGCCGAGCGTTTTGATGGCCAACTGGACTACCGCACGAGTAAGGGCGACCCCCTGTCCTTGCCCTTTGCGGCCACCTTGTCGCATGTGTTCAACCACGCCACCCACCACCGTGGCCAGATCACGGCGGCACTGACGGCCATGAGCCAGCCTTGCCCGGAGCTGGACATGGTTTATTTCCTTTTGGCAGAACAACCCCCCAAAGCATGAGCAACGCCCTGAAAATTTCAACCCAAGGCGGCGTGCAGACCATCACGCTGTCGCGCCCCGATGTGCGCAATGCCTTCAACGACGAAGTCATTGCCGAGCTGAAAAACGCCTTTCTGGCAGTGGCCCAGGACAGCACGGTGCGCTGCGTGGTGCTGGCCGCCGAAGGCCCTGCTTTTTGCGCAGGCGCAGACCTGAACTGGATGCGCCGTATGGCCGACTACACCCGCGAAGAGAACCTGGCCGATGCGGGCGAGTTGGCCGCCATGCTGCGTGCGATTTACGCATGCCCCCAGCCGACCATCGCCCGCGTGCAAGGCGATGTGTATGCGGGGGGCATGGGCCTGGTGGCGGCGTGTGACATGGCGGTGAGTGTGGACACGGCGAACTACTGCCTGAGCGAAGTCAAGCTGGGCTTGATCCCAGCCACCATCAGCCCGTATGTGATCCGCGCCATGGGCGCGCGTGCGGCGCACCGTTACTTCTTGACGGCCGAACGTTTTGGCGCGGCCGAGGCGCACCGCATCGGTCTGGTGCACGAGGTGGTCAGCGCCGATGCGCTGGACGCGAAAGTGGCCGAGTTGACGCAAGCGCTGGTGAACGCCAGCCCCCACGCCGTGCGTGCCTGCAAGAAGCTGGTGCAGGATGTGGCCGAACGTGAGATCAACGATCTGCTGGTGCGTCAGACGGTAGAGGGCATTGCTGACATCCGCGCCAGCAGCGAAGGCAAGGAGGGCGTGCAGTCCTTCTTGCAAAAACGCAAACCCGGCTGGTTGCAGCCTTAAAAATGCGCATGACTTTGAAACCTTGGACCGTGCTGGTCTGGCTGCTGGGGCTGTTGCTGGTCCCTGTGCGTGCGCAGACCTCTTCGGAGGCGCTTCCGACGGCCATGGATTTGCACGAACAGGTTCATCGCATTCCGGTGTCGGTGCAGGATCTTTACGGTCGCCGTGAGCAACGTCAAATCCCAGTCACCGTGTTCAAACCTGCTGGGCAAGGGCCGTTTCCCATGGTGGTGTTGAACCACGGTCGTGCCACCAGCCGCGAAAAAATGGCCCAGCCTTCGCGTTACCGCTATGAACAGCAGGCCCGTTATTTCGTGGGCAAGGGCTTTGTGGTCATGGTCCCTACGCGGGTTGGTTATGGAGAAACCTTCGACGGCTTTGATCCTGAGTCCAGCGGTGGTTGCAGCCAACCACGCATTGAACCCATGAGCCTGGCCGCATCGGACCAAGTGATTGCGGTGGCCGAATTCGCGCGCAGTCTGCCATTTGTCGACGCCACTCGGTGGTGGGTCATGGGCCAGTCGGTCGGCGGCCTGACCACTGTGGCCACCGCCTGGCGCAATCCGCCCGGCTTGCAAGGGGCTGTCAATTTTGCGGGGGGTACAGGAGGCGATCCTGTGGCGCGACCCGGCCGATCGTGTTCGTCAACGCAGATTGAACAACTCTGGAAGTCCCGTGCCGCTCAGGCCAAGGCACCCATGCTCTGGCTGTATTGGGAAAACGACCTGTTTTGGGGTGCACAGGCCCCCAAAGATTGGCACCGGGCTTGGGTCGAGGGCGGCGGGCAGGCCGAGTTTCATCAGATGCCAGCGGTGGGCCAGGACGGGCACTCGGGGTTCAGCATCGACATGGACCGCTGGGTGCCCTTGGTCGACGCTTTTCTGGCCAAAGCCGGTTACACCCAGGCGGCATTGCCCCCTGTGCCGGGGCCCAGTGACTTTGCCAAGATCGATGAGATCGACAAAGTGCCCGTCGGGGCCGAGACCCGGCAAAACCTGTACACCCGTTTTCTGGCCAGCCCTTTGCCTCGCGCTTTCGCCATCGGCCCCGGTGGTGCCGGCTTTGCCACAGGCGACTGGGCTGTGGGTCGCGCATTGGGTTTTTGCCAGGCACGCCGTGGCATCACCTGCAAGTTGTACGCCGTAGATAACCAAGTGGTTTGGAGAAACTGACATGTTCAAAAAGATATTGATCGCTAACCGTGGCGAAATCGCCTGCCGCGTTGCGGCCACCGCCCGTCGGATGGGCATCCAGACCGTGGCCGTTTATTCGGACGCCGATGCCGGGGCCAAGCATGTGCAAGCCTGCGACGAAGCCGTGCATGTGGGCGGCTCGGCCCCCAAAGACAGCTACCTGCGCTGGGAGCGGATTTTGCAAGCGGCCAAAGACACGGGCGCTGGGGCCGTGCACCCCGGCTACGGCTTTTTGAGCGAAAACGAAGACTTTGCCAAGGCCTGCGCCGCAGCCGGTCTGGTGTTCATTGGCCCGCCCGCATCGGCCATTTTGGCGATGGGCCTCAAGGCCGAATCCAAGCGTTTGATGGAAGCCGCCGGTGTGCCGCTGGTGCCCGGTTACCACGGGGCCGACCAGGACCCCGCGCTGTTGCAGCGCGAGGCCGACCGCATTGGCTATCCCGCCTTGATCAAAGCCAGCGCCGGTGGCGGCGGCAAGGGCATGCGGGTGGTGGAAAAGTCCGAAGACTTCGCCGCGGCCTTGGCCAGTTGCCAGCGCGAAGCCATCAACAGCTTCGGCAGCGATGCGGTGCTGATCGAAAAGTATGTGCAGCGCCCGCGCCACATCGAGATTCAGGTGTTTGGCGACACCCAAGGCAACTGCGTGTATTTGTTCGAGCGTGACTGTTCGGTGCAGCGCCGCCACCAGAAGGTGCTGGAAGAGGCCCCGGCCCCCGGCATGACCGAGGCCCTGCGTGCGCAAATGGGTGCCGCAGCCGTGGCCGCCGCCAAAGCGGTGAACTACGTGGGCGCGGGCACGGTGGAATTCATCGTCGAGCAGACGGCGTATGACCAGCCCGAGTCGATGAAGTTCTATTTCATGGAAATGAACACCCGCTTGCAGGTGGAGCACCCGGTGACCGAAGCCATCACCGGCCTCGATCTGGTGGAGTGGCAGTTGCGTGTGGCCAGTGGCGAGCCGCTGCCTTTGCGTCAGGACCAGCTGCGCATCCAGGGCCATGCCATCGAGGCGCGCATTTGCGCTGAAAACCCCGACAACAACTTCTTGCCCGCCACCGGCACTTTGCAGGTCTACCGCAAGCCGCAGGCCACCAGCTTCGAGCGAAGCACGGTGCGCGTGGACGATGGCGTGCGCGAAGGCGACACCATCAGCCCGTTTTACGACTCCATGGTGGCCAAGCTCATCGTGCATGGCGACACGCGCGAGCAAGCGCTGGCGCGGCTGGATACCGCTTTGGCGCAAACCCACATCGTGGGCCTGAACACCAATGTGCAGTTCTTGCGCCATGTGGTGCGCAGCGAGGCATTTGCCACCGCCAAGCTCGACACCGCACTCATTCAGCGTGAGGCCGCCGTGCTGTTCCAGCAGGAAACCGTGGGCTTGCCCGCCGCTGTGGCTGCGGTGGTGGCGCACACCCTGCACGCCGAAAAAGCCCTGCAGGCCGCAGACCCCTTCAGCCGCCGCGATGGATGGCAGTCGCACGGCCTGGCGCAGCGCCGCTTTGAATTTGTCTGGCAAGACCAGCCGCGCTCGGCGCGTTTGAATTATTTGCACGACGGTGCTGTGAGCCTGTCGCTGGAAGGTGACGGAGCCGCATCTGGCGTGCTGACGTATGCTCCCGATGGTGCAGGCCTGTGGGTGCAGTGGGGCAGCGCCCCGCGAGTTTTCAGCCAGCTCGACTGGCAAGGCGAAACCGCGCACCTCTTCACGCCCCAGGGCGCGACGCGCATCACCGTGCTCGACCCGTTGGCCCACGCGGGCGAAGCCGCGCAGGAAGGCGGGCGGCTCACAGCCCCCATGCCCGGCAAGGTGGTGTCCTTTGCCGTCAAGGCGGGCGACAAGGTCAAAGCTGGTCAACCGCTGGCGGTCATGGAAGCCATGAAGATGGAGCACACCATCAGCGCGCCCAAAGACGGCGTGGTCGCCGAGCTGTTGTACGCGCCCGGTGACCAAGTCGCCGATGGGGCAGAGCTGCTCAAGCTGGCGGTGTGAGGCGCGGGTTGTTGCGGCATTCATCGCCTCCAGTGGGAGGCCGCCCCTGCGGCCGAATGCTTGCTCAGCCACGGCGAACATTCGCGAGCAAGGGCTCGCTCCCACAATAGGAAAACTGACAGACCAAGACATGAGGGGCTTGCCCTTGGTGACACCCCGGTCAGACGCTTGCTGACAAAATAGCTTCATGAAACTCACCGTCTGTTTCTCTGGCCTCTCGCCTGACCCATGGGTCCAAGGCCTGCAACAAGCCTTTCCGCAGGCCACCGTATCGGCTTGGTCCCCCGGTGCACCACCTGCCGATCACGCCATTGTCTGGGCACCGCCCCAGCAGTTCATCGACGAGCAGCCGGGCCTGCAAAGCCTGTTCAACATCGGTGCAGGTGTGGACGCCTTGCTGAAGCTGAAACTGCCGTCCAGCCTGAAGGTGGTGCGCCTGGACGACGCGGGCATGTCGGTGCAAATGGCCGAATACGTGTGCCATGCGGTGATCCGGCACTTTCGCGAGTTCGATGGCTACGACGCCGACACGCAAGCGGGCAAATGGTCTTACCGCAAACCACGCAGCCGCGCCGACTTTGCGGTGGGCGTCATGGGCCTGGGTGTGCTGGGCGAGCGCGTGGCCAAGGCCTTGCAGGTCTTTGAGTTCCCGGTCAACGGCTACAGCCGCAGCCCCAAAGACCTGCCCGGCGTCCGCTGCTTCAGCGGGGCGCAAAGCTTGCCCGAATTCCTGCAGGCCACGCGTGTGCTGGTGAACCTGATGCCGCTCACGCCCGAGACCGAAAACATCCTGAACCGGGCCACCCTCGCGCAGCTGCAAAAAGGCGGCTATGTCATCAACGTGGCCCGTGGCAAGCATTTGGTGGACGAAGACCTGATCGCCCTGATTGACAGCGGCCATCTGGCTGGCGCCACGCTCGACGTGTTCCGCACCGAGCCCCTACCTCCCGATCACTCATTTTGGCGTCACCCGAAAATCACCGTGACCCCGCACACCTCGGCCCGCACCCTGCGCGAAGAAAGCATCGCGCAAATCGTGGGCAAAATGCAGGCGCTGCAGCGCGGCGAGCCCATCCGTGGCGTGGTGGACCACCAGCGCGGTTATTGAACATTCAGAGAACCCCATGACCCTTCCTTCACGCGTTCAACTCATCGACGTCGGCCCCCGCGACGGTTTGCAAAACGAAAAGCAGCCGGTCCCGGCCGAGGTCAAAATCGGTTTGGTGCACCGTCTGCAGGCGGCGGGCCTGACCGAGATCGAGGTCACCAGTTTTGTGTCCCCGAAGTGGGTGCCGCAGATGGCTGACAACGCGGTCGTGATGGCGGGCATCGCGCGCCAAGCGGGTGTGCGCTACTCGGTGCTGACGCCCAACATGGTGGGCTTTGAGGCGGCGGTGGCTTCGAAGCCCGACGAGATCGTGGTCTTTGGTGCGGCCAGCCAGGCCTTCAGTCAGAAGAACATCAACTGCTCCATCGAAGAAAGCATGGAACGCTTTGCGCCTGTGGTGCAAGCGGCGCTGGCGGCGGGCATCGCGGTGCGCGGGGCCATGAGCTGCACCGTGGGTTGTCCTTACGAAGGCGAAGTTTCACCGGCCAGCGTGGCCCATCTGGCGGGTTTGATGAAACAGATCGGTGTGCAGCGTGTGGACGTGGCCGACACCATTGGCACGGGCACACCCCTCAAGGTGCAGCGTGCCATCGAGGCCACGCTGCAGCACTTCGACATCGACCACATCTGCGGCCACTTTCACGACACCTACGGTCAGGCGCTGGCCAACACCTTGGCCGCTTTGCAGATGGGCGTGTGGAACTTCCAGTCGTCGGTGGCGGGTCTGGGTGGTTGCCCTTATGCCAAGGGCGCCACCGGCAATGTGGCCACCGAAGATGTGGTGTACATGCTGCACGGCATGGGCATTGCCACCGGCATTGACCTCAACAAGCTGGTGGATGCGGGGGGGGTCATCAGCGATTTTCTGGGCCGCAAACCCAACTCCAACGTGGCCAAGGCCATCCTCAACAAGCGGGCGGGCTGAACCATGTGCGGCGCTGAACTCCATGCTTTGCCTGAAGGTGTGCAGCGCGTCTCACGCGTGCTGCAGGATGCTGGGCACCGCCATGCGCCGGTCATGCTCAATGAGACCGCCCGCACCGCGCAAGAAGCCGCAGACGGCTTGGGTGTGCTGCTGGGCCAGATCGCCAAGAGCGTCATCTTCAAACGCAAAGAGGACGGTGCGGCCGTGCTGGTGGTCACTTCGGGTGACCGCCGGGTGGATGAGAAGAAAGTCTCGGCTTTGGTGGGCAAGGTGGGCCGTGCGGACGCCGACTTTGTGAAAACACAAACCGGTTTCAGCATTGGCGGCGTTTCGCCTGTGGCGCACCTGAATCCGCCCGTGACCCTGCTGGATCAGGACCTGTGGCGTTTTGACGTGGTCTGGGCCGCCGCCGGGCATCCGCATGGCGTGTTCCAGTTGCAGCCCGAAGACCTCAAGCGCCTGACCGGCGCGCCCGTGGTGGATGTGGTCCAAACCCTGCAAGAGGCCCGTGCATGAGCGAACATTACTGGAAAAAGCTGGGTGAACGCGCTGCTCAGGTGTTGGCGCAGCCGGTGCCACCCGAACCCCATTCGGTGCCTTCACCTTGCGTGTCCCTTTGCCTGATGCACCCCAGCGCAGGCTGGTGTGATGGGTGCTTGCGTACCTTGTCCGAAATCGGGGGCTGGAGCCGTGCCAGCGAGGAAGAAAAACGGGCGGTGTGGGTGCAAATTCCGGAGCGCCTGCGTAAGCGGCAGGCGATGGCGCGCTGAGTGCGCACTGTTGTTCACATCGTAACTGACCATGAAAACCATTCACTTTTACCTGGACTTCATCTCGCCTTACGCTTGGCTGGCGTTCGACGCCTTGCCTCAGACTTTGCAGGGCATCAGTTGCCGGGTGGTGCACAAACCGGTGGTCTTCGGGGCCATGCTCATGCACCATGGGCAGCTGGGGCCTGCAGAGATTCCCGCCAAGCGCGATTGGACGTATCGCCAGGTGCAATGGCAAGCGCGGGCACAAGGCACGCCTTTGCAGCTGCCTGCCAGCCACCCCTTTTCTTCGCTGGGCTTGTTGCGCCTGGCCACCGCGTGTGATGCCGCAGGCGAGCCCAATCGCTGGGTCTGCGAGAAAATTTTCCGGCACGTCTGGTGCAGTGGTCTGGAGGCGGCCGATGCGCCGCGCCTGGCTGCCTTGACGGCCGATTTGGCACCCCCCAACGATCCGACCAGCGCAGACGTCAAGCAGGCCTTGAAGCGCAACACCGATGAGGCCCTGGCCTTGAACCTCTTTGGTGTGCCCAGTTTCGTGGTCGATGGGCAAGTCTTCTGGGGCAACGACGCCCTGCCCATGCTGCGCGCCTATTTGCTGGGCGACCCCTGGTTCCTGTCCGCCGAATGGTCTGCAGCGGGGCAGTTGCCAGTGGGCATTCAACGCAAAGTGTGAAGCGCTCGCCGCCCTGATCTGCCACGTTCAGCCAGGGTCGAACCACCAACTTGATGTGTGACAAGTTTGGCCCCGGTCTGTGCTGGCATCATGCGCTTGGAGACACCCGATGAAGCTGGCCCTGATTTCAGACATCCACGCCAATTGGCAGGCCTTGCAGGCTTGCCTGGCGCATGCGCGTCAGCAAGGGGTGGATCAGCTGGCTTTCTTGGGCGATTTGGTGGGCTATGGTGCGGACCCGGTGGCGGTGCTCGATGAGGTGATGACACAGGTCGCGCAAGGGGCCTGGGTGTTGCGCGGCAACCATGACGAGATGGCCTTGAACCCCCCCGCGTCTTTGGCCGCAGATGCCAGCGTGGGCGCGCAAGGCGCGGCCTGGACCCACGCGCAATTGGGTGCGGCGCACCGGGCATTCTTGGCCGATTTGCCGCTGACGGTGTCCGGTGACGGGTTTTTGCTGGTGCACGCCAGTGCAGATCGGCCGGCGTCCTGGCGTTATGTGGACGGCGAGGGCGCTGCTGGGCGATGCCTGGACCAGGCCTTGGCGCAACAACAAGGTCCCCATGTTCTGGTGGGCCATGTGCACCACCAGACCTTGTACTACCAAGGCGCCGGGCGCAACTTGATGCGGTTTGAGCCGACGCCGGGCATCCCTGTGCCCACGCCTTTGCGCAGACCCATGGTGGCCTGCGTGGGCTCAAGTGGTCAACCACGCGATGGCGACCCGCGTGCCATGTATGCGGTGTACGACCGAACGCTTCAGAAAATGACGTTTCACCGGGTGCCTTACAACCATGCCGAAGCGTCTGCAGCGATTCGCCGGGTTGATTTGCCTGAATATTTTGCACAACGGCTGGAGCTTGGACGTTGAAACTTCTCAATCCTGGACACTTGATCGACGGCTTTGAAATCCAAGCCTGTTTGCATGCAGGCGGCATGGCGCACATTTACAAGGTGGTGTATGCCCCTCTGGCCGATGGCAGTCGCCGGCAGGCCGAGTTCCCCATGGCCATGAAAATTCCGCGCATGACAGCGGCCGATGGCGCTGAGAACATCGTCAGCTTTGAAGTCGAGGCGCAAATCCTGTCCGAGTTGAAGGGGCCCCATGTGCCGCGCTTTGTGGCCGCAGGCGATCTGTCCCGTTTGCCCTATCTTGTGATGGAGTATGTCGAGGGCCAGACACTGCAGCACTGGCTCGATCAGCGCCAGGACCTGACCGTGTCCAGGATGGCCGCTTTGGGTGCGGCCATGGCGCGTGCGGTGCACAGTCTGCACCAGCAAAATGTTTGCCACCTGGACCTCAAGCCTGCCAACGTTTTGATCCGCCCCGATGGTGTCGCGGTGTTGCTGGATTTTGGTTTGTCTTGCCACGCGCATTTGCCGGACTTGCTGGCCGAAGAGCTGCGCAAAGCCGTGGGTTCGCCCGTCTGGATATCCCCTGAACAGGTGGTGGGGGTGCGGGGCGATCCGCGCAGCGATGTGTTCGCCATCGGGGTGATGCTGTACGAACTGGCCACGGGCGAGTTGCCATTTGGTCAACCTGCAACCGCCGCGGGCCTGCGTCAACGTCTGTGGATGGACCCGGTCCCGCCGCGCAAGCACCGCCCGGACTTGCCCGAGTGGCTGCAGGAAGTGATCTTGCGCTGCCTGGCGCCGGTGGCCGCAGAGCGTTACCCCTCGGCCTCGCACCTGGCCTTTGATCTGACCCATCCTGAGCAGGTGAGGGTCACCGAGCGGGGCCGCAACACGCAGGGCACGGGTTTCTGGACGCATTTCAAACGCTGGGTTCGGGCCAGTGGCATGGCCTACACGCCGAGTCCCGTCCCAGTCCGGCAGATTGAGCAAGTGCCCATCATCATGGTGGCGGTTCCGCACCACGACGTCAGCGATGCCACCTTGTATTCATTGCGCGAAGCCGTGGCGCGTTCGCTGGGCATTCGCCCGGGTGCCCGTCTGGCCTGTGTGACCGTGATTTCACCGAGCCAGACCAGCACCACCGAGGCATACAAAGGCGAAACCCAAGTGCACCGGTGGCACCTGAGCCGCTTGCAGCAATGGGCGCAACCCCTCGATCTGGACGGGCACCAGACTTCCTTTCATGTGTTGGAGTCGGGTGACGTGGCGCAGGCCTTGCTGCGCTATGCCGAAGGCAACCAGGTCAACATGGTCATCATGGGGGCGGCGACGCATGGCTTGTCCATGCAGCGCGTGCTGGCGACCGTCCCGATCAAGGTGGCGATGCAGGCCCCTTGCACCGTGATTCTGGTCAAACAGAGCCTGCCCTTTGAACGCTTGGCAGACCTCGACGCCTGAAACACTCAAGGCGCCGTGTTGGGCGCTGGGTCCTCGGCTTCGGTCGTTTCTTTCTCAAGGCGGTTGAAGTACCAGGCGTTCAAGATGGTGATCCCCAAAAAGATCAGCAAGCTGCCTTGCGCGGCCATCCAGAAGTTGATCGGCCATTCGCCGATTTTGATGTTCAGGTCTCTGGCAAACCAGGCCCAGCCGAACGCGGCCAGAGACCATGACAGCAGCAGCACGCCAGAAAACAGACGAATTTTTTGACGGGTGGACATGGCGGAGCCTCTTTTCACAAAGGGGAAGTGACCGAATCACGTGATCCTGTTCGCATTATCGGCACCGATGAGGCTAGGGATTACCCGCGAGATTCCGCTTGATTTCACATCGCGGCAAAAAAATCAAGGGTTTCTACTCGTTCTGTAAGTATGTGTTGGTTCGCTGTCAGACGCGGGCAAGTGCCGGGTCCAAGAATTGCGCCAAGTTTCCGTGTCGGAGACTCTTTTTTGGAGACAGCTTTATGGCTACAACAGAAGCCCGCCCGATGTCGGCGGAAGAGAAGAAGGTGATTTTCGCCTCTTCTCTGGGCACCGTGTTTGAGTGGTATGACTTTTACCTGTACGGATCGCTCGCAGCGATCATTGCCAAGCAATTCTTCAGCGGCCTGGACGAAGGCTCTGCCTTCATTTTTGCGCTGCTGGCGTTTGCTGCCGGTTTCATCGTGCGTCCTTTCGGCGCCTTGGTGTTCGGCCGCCTGGGCGACATGATCGGTCGCAAGTACACCTTCCTGGTGACCATCTTGTTGATGGGGGCATCGACCTTCATCGTCGGCATCTTGCCCAACTACGCCAGCATTGGCGTGGCCGCTCCCATCATCCTGATCTGCCTGCGTTTGCTGCAAGGCTTGGCTTTGGGTGGTGAATACGGTGGTGCCGCCACTTATGTAGCCGAGCATGCCCCTCAAGGCAAGCGCGGTGCCTACACCGCCTGGATCCAGACCACAGCGACGCTGGGTCTGTTCCTGTCGCTGATGGTGATTCTGGGCACACGTACCGCCATCGGTGAAGAAGCCTTTGCCGACTGGGGCTGGCGTGTGCCGTTCATCGTTTCGATCATCATGTTGATCATCTCGGTCTACATCCGTCTGAGCATGAACGAATCGCCTGCTTTCCAGAAAATGAAAGCCGAAGGCAAGACCTCCAAAGCTCCTCTGTCCGAGTCTTTCGGCCAGTGGAAAAACCTGAAGATCGTGATCTTGGCCTTGGTCGGTTTGACCGCCGGTCAAGCCGTGGTTTGGTACTCCGGTCAGTTCTACGCCTTGTTCTTCCTGACCCAGGCCTTGAAGGTCGACGGCGCTACCGCCAACATCATGGTCGCGATCTCCCTGATCATCGGCACACCGTTCTTCATCGTGTTCGGTGCGCTGTCTGACAAGATTGGCCGCAAGCCGATCATCTTGGCTGGTTGCCTGTTGGCCGCTTTGACTTACTTCCCCGTGTTCAAGGCATTGACCAAGGCTGCTAACCCTGATCTGGCCGCAGCCCAAGCCAAGTCGCAGGTGGTGGTGGTGGCCGACCCTGCCGAGTGCTCGTTCCAGTTCAACCCCACTGGCACCAAGAAGTTCACTTCTTCTTGCGACATCGCCAAGCAACGTCTGGCTGGCGCTTCGGTGAGCTACTCCAACGAAGCGGCACCTGCTGGCACACCCGCCATCATCAAGATCGGTGAAACCGTGGTGCCTGTGAAGTACAGCGCCGAGGACATCGCTGCAGCCAAGGCCAAGGCCGAAGCCAAAGTGGCCGAACTGACTGCCGCTCAACCTCAGGATGCCAAGGCCCTCGAAGCTGCCAACAAGGCCGTCAAGGACCTGAGCAACGAGAAGACCGCTGGCGCTACCCTGCTGGGCAGCAACCTGGGCGCAGCCCTGAAAGCCGCCGGCTATCCCGCCAAGGCGGACATGGCCAAGTTCGACAAGGTCACCGTCATCATCATCTTGACTTACCTGGTGTTGTTGGTGACCATGGTGTACGGCCCGATCGCCGCCATGCTGGTCGAGATGTTCCCCACCCGTATCCGTTACACCTCCATGTCCTTGCCTTACCATATCGGTAACGGCTGGTTTGGCGGCCTGCTGCCCACCACCGCCTTCGCGATCGTGGCCCAGACCGGTAACATGTACAACGGTCTGTGGTACCCGATCATCATCGCCGGTGCAACCGTCGTGATCGGTGGCTTGTTCATCAAGGAAACCAAAGACGTGGACATCTACGCTGACGACTGATCTTTGTAAGCTACCCGGGGTGACTCGGGTGCTAAATTCAAGGCCTTCCCTCTGTGGAGGGCCTTCTTTATTTTGGAGATGAACGATGTGGAAAATTGCTGTTGGATTCGCGGTCTTTGCGGCCCTGGCTTTGTTCGTGATTGGCAAAGGTGGCGACAGCCTGGACATGAGCGGTGAAAAACACGGTGCCGATGCGGTGCACAGTGAACCAGCCAAGACCGATGCGCCAGCTGCACCGGCTGCCGCACCGGCTGCCGACGCCAGCGCTGCCAAGTAAGCCAGCGCCGCGCTCGCCCGGGCTTGACCCGGGCGAGCCTTCCAAAGCCACGCCTGTGCGTGGCTTTTCTTTTGGAGGCCAGAAATGTCACGGTCTGCGCCCTAGAATGTTTGGCCTTCACCCGAAAAAGCCAAGCATGTCACAAGGTCTCATCCGCATCCGTGGTGCCCGTCAGCACAACCTCAAAAACATCGATCTGGACATCCGCACGGGTGAATTGACCGTGGTCACCGGCCCCAGCGGCTCGGGTAAGTCGAGTCTGGTGTTCGACACGCTGTACGCCGAGGGCCAGCGCCGCTATGTGGAGACCTTCAGCGCCTACGCCCGCCAGTTCCTGGACCGCATGGACAAACCGGCGGTCGACAAGGTCGAAGGCGTGCCCCCGGCGATTGCGATCGACCAGACCAACCCGGTGCGCAGCTCGCGCTCCACCGTGGGCACCATGACCGAGCTGAACGACCACCTGAAGTTGTTGTTCGCCCGATTGGGCCAGCTGTTCGACAAAGATACCGCACAGCCCGTGCGCCACGATAACCCCGACACGATTTACGCCGAGCTGGCCCAGCGTGCGGCGCAAGCAGGTGACCCGCGCCTGTACCTGACTTTTCCGGTCGAGCTGCCCGCGAACACCAGCGCCGAACAGGTCGAGCAGTGGCTCTCGGCCAGCGGTTTCACCAAGGTGCAGGCCGAACGCGAAGTCGCCACCCCCACCGGTCCGCGCAAAGTGCTGGACGTGATCGCCGACCGTTTTCGTTTGGCCAAGGCCGAAAAAGCCCGCGTGGTCGAAGCCATCGAAGTCGCCCTGAAGCGCGGCGGCCGTCTGAATGTGTATGTGGAGACATCGGGTTCAGATCCTGATTTGTCCGCCACCTCCGAGCCTAGCTTCGACATCTGGCGTTTTTCCACCGGCTTGCATTGCCCCGACAGCGACCAGCGCTACACCGACCCGATCCCGTCGATGTTCTCCTTCAACTCGGCGGTGGGCGCGTGCGAAACCTGCCGGGGTTTTGGCCGGGTGATCGGCGTAGATTACGGCCTGGTCATTCCTAACCCCAAACTCACGCTGCGGGCCGGGGCCATCAAGACGCTGCAAACGCCCGCCTGGCAAGAAAACCAGGACGATCTGATGCGGCATGCCGAGGCCGCAGGCATTTCCGCGCGACACACCCTGGGACAGGCTGACCCAAGCGCAGCAAGACTGGGTGATCCACGGTTCGCCCGAGTGGAAGGGGCGCTGGAACCACCAGTGGTACGGCGTGAAGCGCTTTTTTGAGTACCTGGAGAGCAAGGCCTACAAGATGCACATCCGTGTGCTCTTGTCCAAGTACCGCAGCTACACCGAATGCCCGACCTGCCATGGCGCACGCTTGAAGACCGAGAGTTTGCTCTGGCGCATTGGCAGCCACGCCGATGCCGATGGGGTCTTGCCAGTTGAAAAACGCTTCATGCCCGCAGGCGTGAAGTGGACCCGCGCGCAGTTGGAGGCGCTGCCGGGTTTGAGCCTGCACGACATGATGATCATGCCGCTGGACCGCTTGCGCTTGTTTTTTGACCGTCTGTCCGCTTCGGGGCATGCGTCCTTGGGGGCTGGGGAGGCTCCGGCCGGGGATGGGCTGGGCTCCTCATACGGCGGGGGTACGCCAAAATCGTCGCCCAGCCCATCCCCGGCCGAAGCTGAGGGGGCGAGTGCACAAGCAGAAGCACAGGCAGCGACAGAGATGTCGCGAGACGATCAATCGGCCACAAGGGCTGCGTCAGAGCGGGGGGCGGGCGACGATTTTGGCGTACCCCCGCCTCATGAGGAGCCCGCCCCCCGCTCTGATGCAGACCGAACCTCAGCAGAAACCACAGAGGCAAACGTAAAAGGCTCAACACAAGGCCCAAGCGCAGAACAAAAAGCGCTGCAACTGCTGCTGGAAGAAATCACCACCCGCCTCAAATACCTGTGCGATGTCGGCATCGGTTACCTCACCCTCGACCGCCAAAGCCGCACGCTCAGCGGCGGCGAAGTCCAGCGCATCAACCTGACCACCGCACTGGGCACCAGCCTGGTCAACACCCTGTTTGTGCTGGACGAACCCAGCATCGGCCTGCACCCGCGCGACATGCACCGCATCACCCAGGCCATGCACCGCCTGCGTGATGCGGGCAACACACTGGTCGTGGTCGAGCACGACCCTGCGGTGATGCTGGCCGCCGACCGCATGATCGACATGGGCCCAGGCCCCGGCGAGCGTGGCGGGCAGATTGTGTTCGATGGCAGCACCGCCGACCTGCGTCAGGCCGACACGCTCACTGGCGCGTATCTGGGCGGGCGCAAGCAAGTGGGCCTGGGCTTCAAGCGCATGGTGACTGATAGCACGCCGCGTTTGATTTTGGAAGGCGCACGCGAGCACAACCTGCAAAACATCAGCGTGGACTTCCCGCTGCAACGCCTGGTGACCATCACCGGCGTGAGCGGCTCGGGCAAATCGAGTTTGATCCAGGATGTGCTGGCCCCGGCGCTGATGCGTCACTTTGGCAAAGCCACCGAAACCCCGGGCGCACACGACCGCCTGCTGGGGGCCGACCACCTGAGCGATGTGGTGTTTGTGGACCAGTCGCCCATTGGCAAAACCGCCCGATCCAACCCAGTGAGCTATGTGGGGCGCGTGGGACGCGATCCGCGAAATTTTTGCCACCGCACCGCTGTCGCGCCAGCGCGGTTACACCGCCAGCAAGTTCAGCTTCAACGGTGGCGACGGCCGCTGCCCCCACCTGCGGCGGCTCGGGCTTTGAGCACGTCGAGATGCAGTTCTTGAGCGATGTGTATCTGCGCTGCCCCGACTGCGATGGCCAACGCTACCGCCCCGAGATTCTGGAGATCACCATCGAGCGTCAGGCCATCGGCGGTGCGGTGCGGCACCTCAATGTGGCTGACATCCTGCAGCTCACCGTGAGCGAAGCGGCCGCTTTGTTTGCGCAAGACCGCGAAGTCATCCGCGCCCTGCAACCCATTGTGGATGTGGGCCTGGAGTATGTGCGCCTGGGTCAGCCTGTCCCCACCTTGTCGGGTGGTGAGGCCCAGCGGCTCAAGCTCGCGGGTTTTCTGGCCGAGGCCGCCAAGAGCGCGTCCAAGAGCCGCCAAAGTCTGGCCCGCAAGGGCACGCTGTTCCTGTTTGACGAGCCGACCACCGGCCTGCACTTTGACGACATCGCCAAGCTCATGAGGGCTTTGCGCAAGCTGCTCGAAGCGGGGCATTCGCTCATCGTCATCGAGCACAACCTCGACGTGATCCGCGCCAGTGACTGGTTGATCGATCTCGGACCCGAAGGTGGTTATGCCGGCGGGCTGATCGTGGCCGAGGGTACACCCGAAGATGTGCGGCAGCATGCCACTTCGCACACCGGGCAGGCGCTGCGCGAGTACGCCGAGTCCATGGGCGAGGTGCATGGGGCACAAGAGGGGGCTGCGGCCTATTTGGCGGTCTTGAAAACCGAAGGCATGGATCCTCGGGTCAAGCCCGAGGATGACAAAGTCAAAAAGATCGCCGATGACAAGAGGAAAAAAGCGGTCCCCAACAACAACATCCAGATCGTCAACGCCAAAGAGCACAACCTCAAAAACCTGAGCGTCAACATCCCGCGTGGCCGCTTCAACGTGGTCACCGGTGTGAGCGGTTCCGGCAAGTCCACGCTGGCGTTTGACATCCTGTTCAACGAAGGCCAGCGCCGCTATCTGGAAAGCCTGAACGCCTATGCCCGATCCATCGTGCAACCGGCAGGCCGCCCCGAGGTCGATGCGGTCTATGGCATCCCGCCCACGGTGGCGATCGAGCAGCGTTTGTCACGCGGTGGCCGCAAATCCACCGTGGGCACGACCACCGAGGTTTGGCACTTTTTGCGCTTGCTCTATGTGAAGTTGGGCATCCAGCACTGCGTGCACGACAACACGCCGGTGCAGCCGCAAACGCCCGACAGCATCGTGGCGCAGCTGATGACCCAGTTCCGCGGGCAGCACATCGGCCTGCTGGCACCACTGGTCACCAACCGTAAAGGCGTTTACACCGAGCTGGCCGACTGGGCGCGTCCACGCGGCTACACGCACCTGCGCGTCGATGGCGAGTTTTTGCCCACGCAGGGTTTCCCGCGCATTGATCGATTCAAGGAACACAACATCGAACTGCCGGTGGCCAGTCTCGACGTGCTGCCGTCGAACGAAACAGCCTTGCGCCAGGCGTTGACGCAGGCACTGGAGCACGGCAAAGGCGTGGTGCATGTGCTGAGCGACCTGGGCGGTTTGCGCGAGGCCATGTTCAACGGCGAATCCACTGCGCGCATTGGCCAGCACCGCGTGTTCTCCACACTGCGTGCCTGCCCGCAATGCGCCACGTCCTACGCCGAGCTCGACCCGCGTTTGTTCTCCTACAACAGCAAGCACGGTTGGTGCCCCGATTGCGTGGGCACGGGCGTCAAGCTCAGCAAGGACGAGCGCAAGGTGTTCGACGACTCGGTGCAGGATGACAAGGACAAAGGCCGTGAGCAAACCTTTGCCGAGCCGGAAATTGAAGACCTGGCCGATGTGGCTTGTCCCAGTTGCGAGGGCACCCGGTTGAACGCCACGGCGCGTGCTGTGCGCCTGGGCGCAGCGCCCGGCCAGGGCTGGCGCATCACCGACATCGCCAGCCTGTCGGTCAGCGATGTGCGGCAGTGGGTCGAGAAGCTGCACCTCACGGGGCGCGATGCCGACATCGCCCGCGATCTGGTGCCCGAGATCCAGAGTCGTTTGGAGTTTCTGGAGGAAGTGGGTTTGGGCTATCTCACGCTCGACCGAGGGGCACCCACCCTGTCGGGCGGCGAAGCCCAGCGCATCCGCCTGGCCGCGCAGTTGGGCAGCAACCTGCAAGGCGTGTGCTACGTGCTGGACGAACCCACCATTGGACTTCACGCCCGCGACAACCAGATTTTGCTCAATGCCCTGCACAAGCTGGGCGACAAGGGCAATACGCTGGTGGTGGTGGAGCACGATGAAGACACGATCCGCCGCGCCGACCACATCATCGACATCGGCCCGAGTGCCGGTAAACGCGGCGGCCGTCTTGTGGCCGAAGGCTCGGTGGCCGACATCACGGCGTCTGCCGATTCGCAGACCGGGCGCTACTTGTTGCATGCGATGAAGCATCCGATGCAGTCGCGTCGTTTCGTGGATGCTTCTTTGCGGGGCGCCGGCGCGGGCGCCTCATACGGCGGGGGTACGCCAAAATCGGCGCCCACGCCAGCGCCCCACAAAGAAGCTGCGGGTGGTTCGGACGTGCATTGGCTCACCTTGACAGGCGCCAACCTGCACAACTTGCGCCAGGTCGATGTGCAAGTGCCGCTCAAGCGTTTGGTTGCTGTGACTGGCGTCAGCGGTTCCGGCAAATCCACGCTGGCCCGCGATGTCTTGCTGGCCAATGTGCAGGCCCTGGTCAGCCAGCGCTCGACCTTGGCAGGTCGCACCGCACAAGATGCCGGCCAGCGCGTGGCCCTGACCGCTTGCAGCGATGTGCAAGGTTTTGAGACCATTGACCGCGTGCTCGAGGTCGACCAGACCCCGATTGGCAAAACGCCGCGTTCCTGCCCCGCCACTTACATCGGTTTCTGGGACACGATCCGTAAATTGTTTGCCGAAACGCTGGAGGCCAAGGCGCGTGGCTATGCGGCTGGGCGTTTCAGCTTCAACACCGGCGAAGGCCGTTGCCCCAGCTGTGAAGGGCAGGGCATGCGCACCATCGAGATGAGCTTTTTGCCCGATGTGAAAGTGCCTTGCGAAACCTGCCGAGGTGCCCGCTTCAACCCCGAGACGCTGGCGGTCACCTGGCGTGGCAAGAGCATTGGCGATGTGCTGCAGATGGAGGTGGACGAAGCGGTGGAATTCTTCGCCACCATGCCCAGCATCGCGCACCCGCTGCAGTTGCTCAAAGATGTGGGCTTGGGCTACCTGACCCTGGGCCAGCCCTCACCCACGCTCAGCGGCGGCGAGGCGCAGCGCATCAAGCTGGTGACCGAACTCACCAAGGTGCGGGACGACGTGGGCAAGCGCGGTAACAAAGCGCCGCACACCTTGTATGTGCTGGATGAGCCCACCGTGGGCCTGCACATGGCCGACGTGGACAAACTCATCAGTGTGTTGCACCGCCTGGTGAATGCGGGTCACAGTGTGATCGTGATCGAACATGACCTGGATGTGATCGCCGAGGCCGACTGGGTGATCGACCTGGGGCCGGAGGGCGGCAACGCCGGTGGACGCATCGTCGCTGCCATGACGCCCGAGGCGCTGGTGCGCTTGGGTACTCATACCGGCAAGGCCTTGGGCCCGGTGCTGGCGAGGGTGTGATGGCGAGTTTTGTGGGAGGCTGCCCCTGTGGCCGAATGGTGGTTCGGCGCTGAGGCTGGCTTCGAGTGCTTGCGGTGGTTCAGCCATTCGCGAGCAGGGGCGCGCTCCCACAGGGGCAGTCCTTTGCTGGGCTGATGCTCAGTCAGCCACACCGAGCCGCCACAGTGAAGTCACTTCGGCTGAGCGTGCGGCGTGCAGTGGGTCGGTGGCATCCTGGGCTTTGGCATGCTCGGGCTTCACATCCGTGCGGCCCAACACTTTGAGGCCTGCATTGGCGATCCAGCCCAGCAGGGTTTCACGGGTGCGCAGGCCCAGGTGCTCGGCCAGGTCGGACAGGATCAACCAGCCTTCACCGCCTTCGCACAGGTGTGTGGGAAGGTTTTTCAAAAACCCTTGGAGCATTTGGCTGCCTTCGTCATAAACCGCCTGTTCCAAAAGTGAGGTCGGGCGTGCAGGCAGCCATGGCGGGTTGCAGACCACCACCGCTGCTTGACCGGGCGGGAAGAGGTCGGTTTGAAGCAGCTGCACCTGGTTTTGCAGACCCAGGCGTTGCAGGTTGTCCAGCGCGCAGGCCAAAGCACGTTCCGACATGTCGGTCCCCACCACCTGCGTGGCACCGCGCCGCGCGAGCACGGCCGACAGCACCCCGGTGCCCACGCCGATGTCAAAAGCCACGGGGTGGGTTTTGAAGGCTTCGGGCAATGGGGCGTTGGCCACCAGTGCCACATATTCACCGCGAACAGGTGAGAACACAGCGTAGTGGGGGTAGATGCGCAAGGCCTCGCCCATGGCCGGGACCTCGACACCGTTTTTGCGCCACTCGAATGCGCCGATCACCCCTTGCAGGCTGCGCAGCGAGATCACCGACGTCTGTCCATTGGCTGGACCAAAGGCCTGCGTGCAAGCGGCTTTGACATCGGGTGCGCGCCGCAGCGCAATGCCGTAGTCGCCATCCAGCTCAATCAGCACCTGGCTCAGGATGCGGGTGCGCTGGGCTTGTGCCTGGCGGTGGGTGTGGAAAGCCGCACCGGGGATCACGGGGGCGTTCGGGTCTTGTTTTTTGGTGCGGACCTTTTTGGGTTTGTCGATGCGCCGGGCCAGCGCTTGCAGCAGCTGTCGTGCGTTTTGAAAATCGCTGCGCCAGAGCAGGCCCGTACCGGCGCAGGCCAGGCGAAATGCGGTGTCGGCGGTCATGGTGTCGTCGGCCAGCACCACTTGCTTGGGCAGTACCTGGTCGGATCGCCACAGGGCAGAGCGTGGGGCGTCGTTTTCAGACCAGGTCAAGAGGGGGGTGGTGTTCATGCGCGAATCCTGTCGGTGTGGGCGGTGCATCGCGCAGCTTGCCGCGAAGAGGTGACTGGGTGGGTGCTGGTTTCAGCTCGGTTTTGCCAGCAAGTGCCGGGTCATTTCCGCAAAGCCTGCGCCGCGTTCACTGGGGGTGATGTAGCGCGGCGGGTGCGTGAGTAGCGCCTCAAAGCGCCGAATATTGGCCACCCCCACACTGTGCGGGAAGTGTTCAAACATCACCTGGTCGTTGGTGGAGTCTCCCACATAAACCCAGCGGTCGATTTCGTCATCCAGATCGCGGCCCCACAGCTTGCGCACGATCCAGCGGGCGCCTGTGAGTTTGCTGTGCGTGCCAAACCAGCCATTGATGTGGATGCTGCTGACCGTGGCGGTCATGCCTGCGCCTTGCATCACGCGCACCACTTCGTCGATGGCGTGTTGTGGCAGATGTGTGAACTCGCTGTGGTCAATGGCGATGTCGGTTTCCCGGCCTGCGCTGTCTTGTGAACGGCGAGCACCAGTCACCTCTTTTTCAATCTGGTCGAGCACCACTTGCATGCGGGTGAAGTTGGCTTGGCGTGTCCGGGCGTCTTGTTGGTACAACTTGCGCAGGCCTTGTGTGGTCGAGTGTTGCAGCCCCACTGCACCGTTTTCGGCCACGATGGCGTCGACCGGCCAGCTTTGGGCGAAGGGTTCGCTCCAGCCCACAGGTCGCCCGGTGATCGGCACCACATGCAGGCCAGCCGATTTCAGATCAGCCAGCGCTTGCAAGGCGTCAGACGTGATCGCCCCTTCGGTGGTCAGCGTGTCGTCGATGTCGGTGAAGACGCCGACGATGTGGCCGGGTGACCAGTGGCGCAGCAGCTGCATGTCTGTGGTCAGCCCGCGCTGCCCAACGCCAGACCCGCATGCTCGCGCAGCGGGTGGAAATGGATTTTGGGGAAGCGCTCCTGCGCCAGGCGCACGTCGTAGGGGCTGGTGCACAAATACGCCAGGGTGCCAGCCGCATCGAGCGCCATGCGCTGTGGGTAGGCGTTGGTGAATTCGCGCAGCTCGGCCGGGGTGTCGGCGGTGATCCAGCGGGCGCCGGTGTACTGGCAGCCTTCGAGACGCACATCGCAGTCGTATTCGGCTTTGAGGCGGTGTTGTACCACTTCAAACTGCAGCTGTCCGACCGCGCCCAGCAGCATGGGGCCACCGATTTCTGGTTTGAAGACCTGGATCGCGCCTTCTTCGCCGAGTTGGTCGAGGCCCGTTTGCAGTTGCTTGGTGCGCAGGGGGTTTTTCAGGATCACGGTCATGAAGAGTTCGGGTGCAAAAAACGGCAAACCTGTGAATTGCAGATTCGCGCCATCGGTGATGGTGTCACCCAGTTGCACACCGCCGTGGGTGGTGAACCCGATGATGTCGCCCGCATAGGCTTCGTCCACCGCTTCACGGCGCTGGCTCAGGAATGTGACGACGCTGGTGGGGCGCAGCTCTTTGCCAGTGCGCTGTACCTTGAGCTTCATGCCGGGTGTGTATTTGCCGGACGCCATGCGCACAAAGGCGATGCGGTCGCGGTGGTTGGCGTCCATGTTGGCCTGCACCTTGAACACCACGCCCGAAAACGCGCTGTCTTCGGGCTGGATGTCCTTGACCACGGGCTGCTTGTTGACGATCAGGTTGCTGGTGCGGGGCTTGGGTGCGGGGGCCAGGTCGACCAGGGCGTCCAGCACTTCCATCACACCGAAGTTGTTCACGCCAGAGCCAAAGAACACGGGCGTTTGTTTGCCTGCCAAAAAGGCTTCTTCATCAAAAGCGGGGGATGCGCCGGTGGCCAGCTCCATGCTGTCCATGGCGGTTTGCCATTCCAGGCCAAAGCGCTCGGCCAGCTGGGCCTGCTCGGTGAGCGGGATGGTCTCAAAATCTTGCGGCAGGCGTTCAGAGCCGGAGTCGAACACCGTCATGGCCTGCGTGCGCAGGTTGACGATGCCGCCAAACGATTTGCCCTGACCCACGGGCCAGGTCATGGGCACGCAGGGCATGCCCAGCTCGCGCTCGACTTCGTCCAGGATGTCGAGCGGGTCGCGAACTTCGCGGTCCATCTTGTTCACAAAGGTGATGATGGGCGTGTCGCGCTGACGGCACACTTCGATCAGGCGGCGGGTCTGCGCTTCCACACCGTTGGCCGCATCGATCACCATCAGGGCAGAGTCCACCGCCGTGAGCACGCGGTAGGTGTCCTCGCTGAAGTCTTTGTGGCCGGGCGTGTCGAGCAGGTTGATGACGTGGTCGCGGTAGAGCATCTGCATCACGGACGACGCCACCGAGATGCCACGCTGCTTTTCGATTTCCATCCAGTCCGATGTGGCGTGGCGTGAGGCCTTGCGAGCCTTGACCGAGCCGGCAATCTGGATCGCGCCGGAGAACAGCAGCAGTTTCTCGGTCAGCGTGGTTTTACCCGCGTCGGGGTGGGAAATGATGGCAAAAGTCCGGCGGCGCCGGGTCTCGTTGGCGTAGGTCACAAGGGGTCCTGATTCGTGCGGGTGGCAAGCAGCACCCGTGGTGGCCAAGCCCGTCATGGGCTGGCGAAAGACAGCGATTTTACCGGGCCCGCCCTCTGGATGGGATGCCAGCGGACGATGCAGCGCTCAGCGCTTGTCCATGGGGCATTTGAAGTCGTCGTCCCAGGGAATGGGACGCACCTCGTCGATTTCACAGTCTGGGGCGTTGGCTTCGCAGCGGTTGCGCAGCTCCTTGAACTCCAGACGCAGTTCGACCCGGCGGCTTTTTTCGGGTTGGTTCAGGATGGCCGAGTTGAAGGACGAGCCCCCCACAAAGAAGAGTTCGCGGATCGTTTTGCGGTCTTCCTGGCCAAGAGCGTTCGGGGCGTTGGCGTCCAGCAGCACGCACAGCACCCGTTGGGAGCGCTCTAGGCTGAGGTTGAGGTTGTAAAGGTAGGAGCCCTCCGGGCTGGCGTAGCCTTCGAGCACCCAGCGTTTGAGCCAGTTCTGACAATCTGGCGTGCGGGCAATGTGCAACATCCGGGGTACAAAGCTGCGCAGTAACACCGCACGGTCAGGGGCCAGGGCATGGCTGTCTTTCGGAAATTCGGCCAAGGTGCCCAGCTCCAGGGTTTGCCCACGCAGTGTCATCCCGGCGTATTCGGCTTTTTGGGTGATCTGGCGGATGTTGTTCAGGCAGGTCGAGATGGCCTGGTCCCGGTTGGCGCGGCCTTCGTCCATTTTGCGCAAACCTGTCGTGACGCTGAGCAGGGCGACTGCCATGGCCACCAAAAACAGCACCATCAGGGCGGTCATCAGGTCTGAGAACGAAATCCAGAAGGGTTTTTCTGCTTCGTCCCGGGACCTTTTGGCGGGCGGTATTCTAGAGCCGAACATGCGCGTTCAATGCGGCTGGGTGCGTGGGCCTGATGGGCGCAATTGGCTCAGGATTTTGTAGGAGAGGGCCGTCTGCATTTCAGTGGCCAGTGTCAGACGCTCCATCCATTGAGCCCCGGCCTGAGGGGCGAACAGGGTGTCCAGCCACTGCTGCAGTTCTTCAACTTGCCGGTAGCGGCCAGTCAGCACGGACTTTTCAATCCAGGTGAACACCATGGCCAAAGTGATCGCCAAGGCCGACACCAGAAACGCGTGCCCCACGGTTTGGACCAATTGGCTCAATTCGGCCTGCACCCGTTCGGGGTTGGACACGTCAAAACCGACCAGGCCCGCGATCAAGCCGGTAAAGGTGCCGATGATGCCCACGCCGGTCAGGATGCCGGGTGTGTGTTTGTAAAAATTGGATTGAAGCGGTGAATCCACCAAGGCCTGTTCGGTGAAGTAGTGCTCGGCATGTGTGTGGGCTTGCCACTGAGCTGTGGTGCTTGGCGTGGACATTTCAAGCCGCTGGAGTTCTTCCACGGCCTGGTTGTATTCGGCCCAGAGTTTGGCCAGGCTGGGATCGTTTTGCGCCAGTTGTTCCAGGTTGGACAGGTCCATTCGGCTGCCTTGGGCGTTCAGGTCCAGACGCGAGAAGAAAGCTTTGGACAGCTGGCTGACCCGCTGCCTGGCTGCACCGACAGGGCCCAGATGGGCTGTTTGTGACTGCAGCTGGAGCGTGTTGGCGTATTGCAGCCAGGCGTGCTGCAAGGGGGCGGAGGCCATCACCTCGGTCTTGAGCCGAGTCAGGTCGATGTGGGGCTGAGGGCCCGACTGGGCCAACACAGCCAGTTGTGCATTGACCCTGGCCAAGTGTTTCTTCAGTTCCATGGCCGGTCCAATGAACTGGCGCACGTAATCCAGGGCAATGAGCACGATCACGGCGGACACCGTCCATACATGCCAATAGTGGGCGAGGTGGCGCATCAGTTCGGGCATGGGGTCCAAAGGTCGGGGTGCATGGGTTCAGTCTAGCAAATGCCGGATCTAGAAGTGGGCGGAGTGCGTGGTCAAAGGCCTGGCGAAGCGCCCAAGGGCGGACTGCGCTAGAATGCGGCATTCCGAGGAGCGTTGCAGCGCCCCCTGACTTGTCCGCAAGTCGGCAGCGGGGCGTGAGGCTCGGAACACTTCAACAGCAACGACGCTCATCCACACGACGTGCGGTGAGCCTGTTTTTTCCATTCAGTGCCGGCATCCACACGTGTGGCTTCTTCACATTTGCTTTGGAGCTGACAATGAATGCACGTTTGAACACCGCCGTGAACGCCGATTGCGTGATCGCCGACATCGGCCTGGCCGACTGGGGCCGCAAAGAAATCAAAATCGCCGAGACCGAAATGCCCGGCCTCATGGCCATCCGCGAAGAGTTCGCCAAGGCGCAGCCTCTGAAAGGTGCCCGTATCACCGGCTCCTTGCACATGACGATCCAGACGGCCGTGCTGATCGAGACCCTGCAGGCCTTGGGTGCCAGCGTGCGCTGGGCTTCTTGCAACATCTTTTCGACCCAAGACCACGCTGCCGCAGCCATCGCCGCCAAGGGCACGCCCGTGTTCGCCATCAAGGGCGAGACCTTGGCCGATTACTGGGATTACACCCACCGCATTTTTGACTTTGGCCCCGCTGGCACCGATGGCGAAGGCCCGAACATGATCCTGGACGACGGCGGCGATGCCACCCTGCTCATGCACCTGGGCAAGCGCGCCGAAAAAGACGCCAGCCTGATCGCCAACCCTACCAGCGAAGAAGAGACTTGCCTGTTCAACGCCATCAAGGCCAAGCTGGCCGTGGACCCCACCTGGTACAGCCGCAAGGGTGCGCAGATCATCGGCGTGACCGAAGAGACCACCACCGGCGTGTTGCGCCTGAACGAAATGGCCGCCAAGGGCAGCCTGATGTTCCGCGCCATCAACGTGAACGACTCGGTGACCAAGAGCAAGTTCGACAACCTGTATGGCTGCCGCGAATCTTTGGTGGACTCCATCAAGCGTGCGACCGACGTGATGATCGCGGGCAAAGTGGCTGTGGTCGCCGGTTACGGTGATGTGGGTAAGGGCTCGGCCCAAGCCCTGCGCGCTTTGTCTGCCCAAGTCTGGGTGACCGAGATCGACCCGATCAACGCCCTGCAAGCCGCGATGGAAGGCTTCAAGGTCGTGACCATGGAGTACGCCGCCGACAAGTGCGACATCTTCGTCTCGGCCACCGGCAACAAGAACGTGATCCGCTACGAGCACATGGCCGCCATGAAAGACGAAGCCATCGTCTGCAACATCGGTCACTTCGACAACGAGATCGACGTCGCTTCGCTGGAAAAGCTGCAGTGGGACGAGATCAAGCCACAAGTCGACCACGTCATCTTCCCCGATGGTAAGAAGATCACCCTGCTGGCCAAAGGCCGCTTGGTGAACCTGGGCTGCGCCACCGGCCACCCCAGCTTCGTGATGTCCTCTTCGTTCGCCAACCAGACCATCGCCCAGATCGAGCTGTTCACCAAACAAGACCAGTACGAAGCCGGTAAGGTCTATGTGTTGCCCAAGCACTTGGACGAAAAAGTGGCCCGCCTGCACCTGAAGAAAGTCGGCGCACAGCTGACCGAACTCACCGACGAGCAGGCGGCTTACATCGGTGTGTCGAAAAACGGTCCTTACAAAGCCGACACTTACCGCTACTGAAAACCACGCATGCGCATTGACCAACTTCTCGTCGAGCGCGGCCTGGCCGCTTCTCGCTCCCAGGCTCAGCGACTGATTGCCGGGGGCGTGCAGTGGCAGCTGCCCGACGGGACTTGGCGTGCGGTGGTGAAAAACCGCGATGAGGTGCCCGAAAGCGCTGCCCTGCAGCTGCTCGACGACGCCGAGTCGCGCTACGTGTCACGTGGGGGCCTCAAGCTCGAAGGGGCTTTGAAGGCCACGGGTGTGAAGGTTGCCGGTTTGCGCTGCTTGGATGTGGGCCAAAGCACAGGGGGCTTCACCGACTGCTTGCTGCAGCGCGGCGCAGCGCAGGTGGTGGGCATTGACGTGGGCCATGCCCAGGTGCACCCGCGTATCCGCGAGGACGAGCGCGTGGTTTGCGTCGAAGGCGTGAACGCCCGTGAGCTGGAGCTCGGCGATGAGCGCGTCCCTGAAGCGTTGGAAGGCTTTGACCTGATGGTGGGCGATGTGTCCTTCATCTCGCTCACCCTGGTCTTGCCGGGCGTGGTGCATTTGCTCAAGCCCACGGGGCAGCTTTTGATGCTGGTCAAGCCGCAGTTTGAGTTGCAGCCGGGTCAGGTGGGCAAGGGCGGCATTGTGAAAGACGAAAGCCTGTACCCCTTCATTGAAAACCGTCTGCGCACAGCCCTGACCGAGTTGGGCATGCAGGTGACGGCCTGGTTGGACAGCCCGATTGAGGGTGGCGACGGCAACCGTGAATTTTTTGTGCAGGCCTGCTGGCCTGACCCGGCAGCGGTGCTGCCCGCCCGCGATAAAGCGCGCCTGGCGCACGAGGCCGATCTGGCCGCCAAGGCCTATGCCAAGGCCAACGAGTATTGAATTTTTGAAGGTGTTGTGATGTCTGGTTTTAAATTGCCCATCAGCCTGGAGTTTTTTCCACCCAAAACGCCTGAGGGCGCAGAGAAGCTGCGCGGCGTGCGCGAGAAGCTGTACGCTTTGAAGCCTGAATTTTGCTCGGTGACCTACGGGGCGGGCGGCTCCACCCAGGAAGGCACTTTTGCCACGGTGGCAGCGATTCAGGCCGAGGGCGTGGCAGCGGCTTCGCACTTTTCTTGCATTGGGGCCACCAAGGCCTCGGTGCGTGAAGAACTGGCCACGCTCAAGGCCATGGGCGTCAAGCGCTTGGTCGCGTTGCGCGGTGATTTGCCCAGCGGCTATGGCGCAGGCGGCGAGTTCCATTACGCCAGCGATTTGGTGGCTTTCATCCGTGCTGAAACCGGTGACGATTTCCACATCGAAGTGGCGGCCTACCCTGAAATCCACCCGCAAGCCAAATCGCCCGAAGCCGACTTGCAGGCCTTTGCCACCAAAGTGAAGGCGGGCGCCAATTCGGCCATCACCCAATACTTCTACAACAGCGATGCTTACTTCCGCTTTGTGGACGACGCCTACAAGCTGGGCGTGGATGTGCCCATCGTGCCGGGCATCATGCCCATCACCAGCTCGTCGCAGTTGCTGCGTTTTTCGGACGCGTGTGGCGCTGAGATCCCGCGCTGGATCAGGTTGCGCCTGCAGGCCTACGGCGATGATGTCGAGTCGATCAAGGCTTTCGGTCTGGATGTGGTGTCTGACCTTTGCGAACAGCTGATCAACGGTGGTGTGCCTGCCATCCATTTCTACACGATGAACCAGAGTGCTGCCACAACGGAGATCTGGCGTCGGTTGTGAAACGCACCGAACGATGAAGGCACTTGGATGGATTTGATCCATCACAAGTGCGGGGGCCGTTGCAGGCCGCGGTGCGCGGGCATTTGACAAAACGCAAACGCGTGCAGGTGGTTGAGACTTTCAATAGGACTGAGCAGAAAGCTCTTCGTTCATAAGGAAAGTCAACATGAAAAAACAAACCATCGTTGCAGCTGTACTGGCTGCTTGCTCTGTCACTGCCGCCATGGCGCAAGCCTCGGGCGAAGGCCCCTGGATGGTGCGTGCGCGCGCTGTGCACCTCGACATGGCCAACAAAGATGGCACGGGTTTGGGCTTGTCGGTCAACAACAAGACCATTCCGGAAGTGGATGTCAGCTATTTCTTCACCCCGAACATCGCTGCGGAGCTGGTTTTGACGGTGCCCCAAAAACAGACTGTCTATTTGGGCGGCGCATCGATTGGCACTTTCAAGCATTTGCCGCCCAGTTTGCTGTTGCAATACCACTTCACCGGTTTGGGCGCTTACAAGCCCTATGTCGGCGCGGGCGTGAATTACACCCGCATCACCAGCGTCAATCTGCTGGGTGGGCGTGCTGATCTGGAAGACGACAGCTGGGGTGGCGCGTTGCAGGTGGGCATGGACATCCCATTGGACAAAAACTGGTCGCTGAATTTCGATGTGAAAAAGGTGTACATCCGCTCCAATGTGTTCATCGATGGCGCGAACCAGGGGACCTTGAAGCTCGATCCGCTGTTGGTGGGCGTCGGTCTGGGTTACCGCTTCTGATGTGCGGGCACCCGCCATGAAAAACGCCCTGCAATGCAGGGCGTTTTTGATCGGGTGCTTTGCGTAGCGGGTCAGCGTTCGTCGAAACTGATCACCACACGTTCGCTGGTGGGGCGGGCCTGGCAGGACAGGATGAAACCTTGTTCGACTTCGGGCTTTTCGAGGGTGAAGTTCTTCTCCATCTCGGTCGTGCCTTCCATGACCTTGCAGCGGCAGGTGCAGCACACCCCGGCTTTGCACGAATACGGCAGGTCCAGACCCAGCGACAAGGCGATGTCGAGGATCTTCTCGTTGCGGTTCATGGGCATGTTGTAGGGCTTGCCGTCCAGCACCACGGTCAGCTGCACTTCGCCTTGTTCGCGGGTGGCAGGGTGGCCCAGCACGGCTTGGGCGCGGGCTTCAGGGGTCAGCGCATCGAGTGTGGGCGAGCTGAAGCGTTCGGTACGGATGCGCTCGGGTTTGACGCCAGCCGTGAGCAGCGCTTGCTCGGTGGCTTCGATCATGGCCTCGGGCCCGCACACAAACACCTCGTCCATGCTGCCCACGGGCAAGAAGGCGTCGATGATGGCTTGCACTTTGGCCGCATCGATGCGGCCTTCGAGCAGGGGGACTTCCTGTGCCTGTCGCGAGAGGATGTGGATCAGCGTGAGGCGGTCCGGGTAGCGGTCCTTCAGGTCTTGCAAGGCTTCGTTGAACATCACACTGTCCATGCGGCGGTTGCCGTAGACCAGGGTGAATTTGCTCTCGGGTTGCTCTTCCAGGGTGCTGGCCAGGATGGACAGGATGGGCGTGATGCCGGAGCCTGCGGCAAAGCCCACGCGGTGAATCGCTCGGGGGCGCTGCACCACAAAGCGGCCATCGGGCGGCATCACGCGCAGCGTGTCGCCCGCTTTCAGTTGGGTGGCCGCCCAGTTGGAGAACACGCCCCCTTCGACGGGGCGGATGCCCACTTCGAGCACACCTTGCTTTTGCAGCTGGCTGCGGGCCGAACTGATGGAGTAGCTGCGGCGCACATCGGTGCCGTCGATGTCGGCGCGCAAGGTCAGGAACTGGCCCGGCTGGAAATCGAAGCTGCTGCGCAGATCGGCAGGCACGTTCAAGGTAATCGCCACAGCACCTGCCGCTTCGGGGCTGATGCGTGCGATCGGGAGGTCATGAAATCGGGGTGCGGACATGGTGCTTCAGGGCGGCAAGGCCGCTCAGTAAGGTTTGAAGTAGTCGAAAGGCTCCATGCAGGCCAGGCACCGGTAAAGGGCCTTGCAGGCGGTCGAGCCGAAATGGGAGGTTTCGGTGGTGTTGGCCGAGCCGCATTGCGGGCAGTTCACCACCTCGGGCTTGGCGCCACGCGCAGCAAACTGCACCACGTTGGCCGCACCCGAACCCGCGCTGCTGCACGCGTGTGGCGGGGCGATGCCATAGGCGCGCAGTTTGTCTTTGGCCGCTTCGCTCATCCAGTCGGTGGTCCAGGCCGGGGCCAGTTGCGTGACGACGCGGCCTTGCAGGCCGTGGGCTTGCAGCAGCGCTTTCACATCGTCCTCAATCACGCCCATGGCGGGGCAGCCGCTGTAGGTGGGCGTGATGACCACCTCCAGCCCCGCCTCACCCGCGCGCACGTCGCGCAAGATGCCCAGCTCGCGCAAGGTGACCACCGGAATTTCCGGGTCGGTCAAGCTGTCGAGCAGGGTCCAGGCGCGGGCCACATCGGCGGCGCTGGGCTGCGAGGTGAGGGTGGTCATGTCTTGGATTTACCAGGTGGCTTGCGGGTGGGCGCGGGCCAGGCTTTGCATTTCGGCCAGCACGAAGCCCAGGTGCTCGGAGTGGATGCCTTGTTTGCCTGTGGGCACAAAGCCACCATCGGCCGGGCGCTGCAGGGTGGCCTCTTGCAAGGCCTCATCCACGATCTGGTTCCAGTCGTTTTGCAAAGCGGCCATCTCGATGCCTGTGCCGTTGGCCAGCGCTGCGGCTTCATGCGGGCTGCTGGCCCAGAATTCCTGGGTGTAGGGCAGCAATTGGTCCAGCGCCGCTTGCGCCTTGGCGTGGGACGCGTCGGTGCCGTCGCCCATGCGCACCAGCCAGTCGCGCGAGTGGCGCAGGTGGTAGCGCACTTCCTTGAGCGACTTGGCGGCAATCGCGGCCAGCTGCGCGTCTTTGGAGTTTTGCAACTGGTCCCACGCCAGCACCATCAGGCTGCTGTACAGGAAGTTGCGCACGATGGTCATGGCAAAGTCGCGGTCACCTTGGGCTGTGGCCGACATCAGAGGCATGTGCGGCAATTCGCACAGGGTGTAGTTCTTGAAGTCGGGCACGTCGCGGAAGTACGCCAGTGTGTCCTCGGTGGCACCGCCGCCTTGCAGCTCGGCCGCGTGCTGGTAAAGCATGCGGGCCTGGCCGATCAGGTCCAGGCTGTTGTTGGACAGGGCGATGTCTTCTTCAAGGATGGGGCCGTGTCCGCACCATTCGGCATTGCGCTGTCCGAGGATCAGCGCGTTGTCGGCCAGGTGCAGCAGGTAATCGATGGGGGCATTCATTGTCGCGCTCACATGTGGCCCACTTCTTCGGGGATTTCGTAAAAGGTCGGGTGGCGGTAGACCTTGTCGCTGGCGGGATCGAAGAATTCGGGTTTGTCGTTGGGCTCACTGGCCGAGATGCTGGCCGAGGGCACGACCCAGATGCTCACGCCTTCCTGACGGCGGGTGTACACGTCGCGCGCCATTTGCAAAGCGTGCTCGGAATCCGAGGCGTGCAGGCTGCCGCAGTGCTTGTGCTCCAGGCCTTGCTTGGAGCGGACAAAAACCTCCCACAGAGGCCATTCTTTCAATGCGGCGGTGCTCATGCTGCTTCCTTCATCTGACGTTGCTGTTGTTTCTTGGCGTGGGCCAGGGCCGCTTCGCGCACCCAGGCGCCGTCGTTCCAGGCCTTGACGCGGGCACCCAAACGTTCCTTGTTGCAAGGACCGTTGCCGTTGACGGTGGCCCAGAACTCGTCCCAATCGATCTGGCCGTAGTCGTAGTGACCACGCGCTTCGTTCCACTTCAAATCCGGGTCAGGCAAAGTGACGCCCAACACTTTGGCTTGCGGCACGGTGGCGTCCACAAACTTTTGACGCAGGTCGTCGTTGCTGATGCGCTTGATGCCCCAGCGCATGCCTTGTGCGCTGTTGGGACTGTCGGCGTCGGGCGGCCCGAACATGGCCAGGCACTTCCACCACCAGCGGTTGACGGCGTCTTGCACCATGGCTTTTTGCTCGGCCGTGCCCTGCATCATCACCAACAGCGCTTCGTAGCCTTGGCGTTGGTGGAAGGATTCTTCCTTGCACACGCGCACCATGGCGCGGGCGTAGGGGCCGTAAGAGCAGCGGCACAGGGGTACCTGATTCATGATGGCCGCGCCATCGACCAGCCAACCGATCACGCCCACATCGGCCCAGTTGAGCGTGGGGTAGTTGAAGATGGAGCTGTACTTGGCCTTGCCGGAATGCAATGCGTCCAGCATCTGGTCGCGGCTGGTGCCCAAAGTCTCGGCGGCGCTGTACAGGTACAGGCCGTGACCGCCTTCGTCTTGCACCTTGGCGATCAGGATGGCCTTGCGCTTGAGGCTCGGGGCGCGGCTGATCCAGTTGCCTTCGGGCAGCATGCCCACGATTTCGCTGTGCGCGTGCTGGCTGATCTGGCGCACCAGGGTTTTGCGGTAGGCCTCGGGCATCCACTCGCGGGGCTCGATGCGGCCATCGGCATCGATGCGGGCGTCAAAGGCCGCTTGCAGGGCGGCGTCTTGTGCGCTCAGGGCTTTGGGGACGGCCTTCAGACCGGCCGACTTGGCGTCTTCGGTGGAATCCGGGACGCTGAAAGATTGCGTGTACATGGGCTTCTCCTGCGCCAAACAGGATGGGATGATCGCGGCGCGGGTGCCAGTATATCAATTAACCGACCGTGCGGTCGGTTAATTTCAATGCCCTGCACTCAGGTATTTCCCTGATGCCGTGTTTTCCGTCTTGAAATACCCGTTCGAGAGCCCTTTGGAGGGGGCTCCACCCGTTCAAGACGATTCGACCGCCCAATTTTTGCCGGACCCGCGCGCCAAGGCGGGGCCGACCACATCCAGCGCCTGCCGGATCTGGTCTTTCAGGGTGAAGGGCGGGTTGATGACAAACATGCCGCTGGCCACCAGGCCGCCTTCGTCGCCAGGGCCCCGGCCAATGGCCAGGGTGGCGTTGAGCCAGGGCTTTTGTGACTGGTTGGCCAAGGTGCGCAGGCGTTTGGGCAGGTCATGCGCTTCCGGGCGCGGGATGATCGGATACCAGACCAAATAAGTGCCCGTCGAGAAACGCTTGAGGTATTCCTGGATGACGCTGGCGACCTTGCTGTAATCCGACTTGATCTCATAACTGGGGTCGATCAGCACCATCGCGCGCTTGGAGCCGGTGGCCGAAGGTGGTGGGGGCAGCAGCTTTTTGAGGGCTTCAAAACCGTCTTCGCGGCTCACGGTGACCGTGCGCCCGGCTTCGAGCTGGGCGATGTTGGACATCAGGGCTTTGCTGTCGGTGGGGTGCAGCTCGAACAGGCGCAGGCGATCGCGCGATTCGTGTCGCATCAGGCGCTGCATCAAAAAAGGTGAGCCCGGGTAAATTTTGGCTTGCCCGTTGGGGTTGAAGCTGGCGATCTGTTCCAGGTAGTCCTGCACGGGCTCGGGCAGGGCGTCGAGCTTTTCGGCGGCGGCCAGCAGCTTGAACAGGCCGTCCTCGGCTTCCGCCCCTTTTTGCGAATAATCGCCGTCCAGACGGTACAAACCGGCCCCGGCGTGGGTGTCAATCAGGGTGATGCCGGCCTCTTTTTGCATGAGGTGGCGCAGGGTGGCGAGCAAGGTGATGTGTTTGAGCACATCGGCATGGTTGCCCGCGTGGAAAGCGTGTCGGTAACTGAACATGCGTCGATGGTAACCAATAACTTCTGCAAGTCCTTGATTTTTCGTATAATGGCAGGCTTCGCAGCGATTTTGTGGCCCCGCGGCGAAGACGCCCAAACCTGAAAAGGTTCAAGCAAACTCCCACCTAAGAGGTTCCCAACAGAGGAACACCGACCGTGGAAAAGGGCTCAACAAACCTTTCTTCAAAGAGAAAACTCATGACAACAACTTTCAGCGCCAAACCCGCTGAGGTCGTGCACGAGTGGTTTGTGATTGACGCGACCGACAAGGTCCTCGGACGAGTAGCCAGCGAAGTTGCTCTCCGTTTGCGCGGCAAACACAAGGCCATTTACACGCCTCACGTCGACACCGGTGACTTCATCGTCATCATCAATGCTGCCAAGCTCAAAGTGACTGGCACCAAGACACTGGACAAAGTGTATTACCGTCATTCGGGTTATCCCGGCGGTATCACTGCCACCAACTTCCGCGACATGCAAGCCAAGCACCCTGGCCGCGCACTCGAGAAGGCTGTCAAGGGCATGCTGCCCAAGGGCCCACTCGGTTACGCCATGATCAAGAAACTCAAGGTGTATGGCGGCGCAGAGCACCCACACACCGCCCAACAGCCTAAAGTGCTGGACATCTAAGGAGCCTTGAGATGATTGGTGAATGGAACAATGGCACAGGCCGTCGCAAATCCAGCGTCGCCCGCGTGTTTCTGAAAAAAGGCACTGGCAAGATCACGGTCAATGGCAAGGACATCCAAGCCTACTTCGGCCGCGAGACTTCGATCATGATCGCCAAGCAACCCCTCATGTTGACCAACCATGCCGAAACTTTCGACATCATGATCAACGTGCACGGTGGCGGTGAATCCGGTCAAGCCGGCGCATCACGCCACGGCATCACCCGCGCCCTGATTGACTACGACGCATCGCTCAAGCCCGTGCTGAGCCAAGCCGGTTTTGTCACCCGCGACGCCCGTGAAGTCGAACGTAAAAAGGTCGGTTTGCACTCCGCTCGCCGCCGCAAGCAGTTCTCCAAGCGTTAATCCGCTTTTCTGCTTCATCAAAAAGCCGCTCCGGTTCGCCGCAGCGGCTTTTTGTTTGGCCTCATGGGCTTTGAAAAGCCCATGAGGCCAGTAGCGTTACTGCAGAGGATGGCCGGTAATTCCCGACCAGCGCGCTATACTATTTGGCATTGAACCGGAGAAACACCATGAGTGCTGTTGCTGAAAATATCCAGACCGAGATGCCCGAACCGATTGTCTTCACCGACAGCGCGGCCGCCAAGGTGGCCGACCTGATCGCCGAAGAGGGCAATCCTGATTTGAAGCTGCGCGTGTTTGTGCAAGGCGGCGGCTGCTCGGGCTTTCAGTACGGTTTCACCTTTGATGAAATCACCAACGAAGACGACACGACCATGAGCAAAAATGGCGTCTCCTTGTTGATCGACGCCATGAGCTACCAGTACCTGATCGGTGCCGAGATCGATTACAAAGAAGATCTGCAGGGTGCTCAGTTTGTCATCAAGAACCCGAACGCCACATCGACTTGCGGCTGCGGTTCTTCTTTCTCGACCTGATTGGCGAGGGGGCTAGCTCTGGGTTGGTCGCATCACCGGGGGTAAATGGCCCCCAAGACACGGGCGCCTTGGGCGCCCGTGACGCTTGGCAAGCTCGAAGTCTCGCGTCTCACGGTTTTGAACGCCAGCCAGGCAAAAGCGGCGGCTTCCACTTGCAGGGGCGGTAAACCCCGTTGATCGCTGCCGATCACCTGCAAAGCTGGCAAATGGTGGGCCAGGCGGTCCATCAAATGGCTGTTCAAGGCGCCACCGCCACAAACAATCAAGGTCTGCGCATCGGCCGCGTGGCGTAAAACATCTTGGGCGCAAGCCCGTGCTGTGAATTCCGTCAGAGTGGCTTGCACGTCTTGTGCAGGCAAAGCCGCCTTGGGCAAGCGTGCATGCAGCCAGGTGGGGTTGAAGAGGTCCCGCCCTGTGCTTTTGGGGTGCGAACGGTGCAAAAAGTCTTCGGCCATCAAGTCAGCCAGCACATCGGGCAAGACGCGGCCTGTGGCCGCCCAGGCGCCATCGCGGTCAAATGCGGCCCCCGTGTGTGTGGCGCACCAATGGTCCATGAGCGCGTTACCCGGGCCGCAGTCCCAGCCCAGAACCTCGCCCCCTGGCCGAAGCACGCTGAGGTTGGAGATGCCACCAACATTGAGCACCGCCACAGTCGCATCCATGCGCCCGAACACGCCTTGGTGAAAAGCGGGCACCAGCGGTGCACCTTGTCCGCCTGCTGCCAGATCTCGGCTGCGAAAATCGGCCACCACGTCGATGCGGGTCAGCTCGGCCAGCAAGGACGGGTTGATGAGTTGCAAGGTGTAGCCCACAGCCCCATGGCCAGCTGCAAGGTCGCCATCGAACTCGAGGGGCCTGTGACGCACGGTTTGCCCGTGCGCGCCGATGGCTGTGATGTCCTGGGCTTGTAAGCCACTTTGCTGCAACAAGGCGTGCACCACCTCGGCATAGCGACGGGCAATCTGGTTACCTGCCAAGGCGCTGCGGTGCAATTCATCCGGGCCGCTCTGGTTCAGGGCGAGGAGCTCGGCTTTGAAGGGCGCCTCGAAAGCCACAAAGGCATGCGATTGAACCTCCACACGACCTTGTGCGTTGATGCGGGCCAGCACGCCATCGACACCATCCAGGGAGGTGCCCGACATCAGGCCTATGAAATGCTCAATCGTTTGCATGGATGAAAAATGTGCGCGTTGTGGTCTTCAGTGGCCATCTGGCAGTCAAAGCGTCCGTGGGGATGGCATGAAAAAAGGGCCTTGCGGCCCTTGAGATCATTGCGCGGTGACTTCTCGCATTTGCGCGGCAGCCAACAGCTGTGCTCTGGCCTGCTCGGCCACCACTTTGAAGCGCGACATCGCGGCAGGGCTGAGCGGCACGCTCTGGGCTTGCTGGATCACTTTTTGGGGGTCAACGTGGGTGCCATTCACGCGGAATTCAAAGTGCAGGTGAGGGCCTGTGGACCAGCCCGTCGAGCCGACCGCACCAATGGTTTGGCCTTTTTGAACAGTCTGGCCCTTGCGCACCTGGATGCGGCTGAGGTGGGCATAGACGGTGGAGTGGTTGTTGCCGTGGCGAACAATGACCGTGTTGCCATAACCACCTTGAACGCCTGCGAATTCGACCACACCGTCACCCACGGTCTGAGCCGGGGTGCCGGTCGGGGCCGCGTAATCCACGCCCAGGTGCGCTTTCATGGTTTGAAAGATCGGGTGCAGGCGCATGGCAAAACCGCTGGTCTTGCGCGAGAAAGCCACAGGCGATGCCAGGTAAGTGCGGCTCAGGCTTTTGCCGTCCATGCTGTAGTAGTTGCCTTTTTGCCCTGGCTCCTGGTGCCACACAGCTTCGTAGGTTTTGTTGCCGTTGTTGAATTCGGCGGTCAACACGCGACCAGTGCGCACGGGCTCACCGTCGGCTTCCAGCACTTCGTAGACGACTGAAAAACGAGCGCCTTTGCGCAAGGTGCGGTGAAAGTCGATCTGGTTGGAGAAAATCTGCGTCAGCTGGCTGATGACGGCATCCGGCAAACGGGCCTCGTCTGCCGCGTCATACAAGGAGCTGGCCACGGTGCCGCCTGTCATGCGCAGGCTGGTGTTCATGGGGGACGTTTCGAGGGCGGCCTGCAGACCATCGGCTGTGCGTTGGATCGCCAGACGCTGGAAAAAGGTGTCGGTCTCGTTGTTGAGCCAGCGCACATTGAGTTTGAGCAGACGCTGCTGGCTGTCGGCTTCGGCCACAACGGAGCGGCCCCCTTGCTTGAGCGCTTGCTTGGCCAAAGGGTTCTTGCGCAGGTAAGCGGCCGCCTCCGGGTCAACCAGGCCCAAGCGACGCAGCAAACTCTCCGGAGTGTCGGAGGCGCGGGTGCTGTCTGTGCGCATCAGACTCATCTGGATCAGGTCGAGCGATTGGGCTTGTTCTTCCAGCTTGGCAATTTCAACAGGCACGGTGACCGTGACCACGGGCTGTTCGGCGATGTCCGGTCCCAGATTGGCGATGGCGAATGCACCGCCGCCACCAGCCAGCAGAACAGAGGCCAAAGTGGCGCTGATGGTTTTGGGATGACGGGCCAACCAGCGCGCAGTCGCCTGAAGCGCTTGGGTCAGTTGCGGGTGTTGGCCATCGAGCCAGGCCAGCGTACGCTGGACAGCCATCAACACCGCGCCCAGCACGGCAGTGCACAGGAACAGGAAGCCAACAAACAAAGACACCAGCCGAGACTGGATGAGAGCGAAAAATTGCATCAATTCGGGGGTATTTCGCGCCACCTGCCGTTCAGGCGATGGGGTGGCACGATCTGCACAGTCAGGCCGCCTCTAAAATGGGCGACTTGGGGTAATCGGGCCATTGTACTGGTCTATACCCATTTGACTTTAGAAAAAACCCTTATGAATCAAGCGCTTGTTACAAAATACCCGGTCACGGACAAGACCCGGGAGGCCCTGGCGGTCACTTTACGGGGCTGCGAAGAGCTGATTCCGCAGGAAGACTGGCTGCAAAAGTTGGCCAAATCGGAGGCCACCGGGGTGCCGCTGCGCATCAAATTGGGCTTGGACCCGACCGCGCCGGACATCCACATTGGCCACACCGTGGTGCTCAACAAGATGCGCCAGCTGCAGGACCTGGGGCACCAGGTGATCTTTTTGATCGGGGACTTCACCAGCCTGATCGGCGACCCGTCCGGCCGTAACAGCACCCGCCCGCCGCTCACCCCCGAGCAGATCAAGGCCAATGCCGAGACCTACTACAAGCAGGCCAGCCTGGTGCTGGACCCCGCGAGAACAGAGATTCGCTACAACAGTGAGTGGTCGCTACCTTTGGGTTCGATGGGCATGATCCAGCTGGCGGCCAAGTACACCGTGGCCCGCATGATGGAGCGCAACGACTTCCATGACCGCTTCAAGGCCGGAACGCCCATTTCGGTGCACGAGTTCCTGTACCCCCTGATGCAGGGCTACGACTCGGTGGCGCTCAAGAGCGATCTGGAGCTGGGCGGCACCGACCAGAAATTCAACCTGCTGATGGGCCGCCACCTGCAGGCCGAATACGGCCAGGAGCCGCAGTGCATCCTGACCATGCCGCTGCTTGAAGGCCTGGACGGGGTGGACAAGATGTCCAAGTCCAAGAACAACTACATCGGCATTGCCGAAGAGCCCAACACCATGTTCGCCAAGGTGCTCTCCATTTCGGACACCCTGATGTGGCGCTGGTACACCCTGCTGTCGTTCAAGTCGATGGCCGAGATCGAGGCGCTCAAAAAAGAAGTCGAAGGCGGCCGCAATCCTAAGGACGCCAAGGTCATGCTGGCCAAGGAAATCACGGCGCGTTTTCACAGCGCTGCGGCAGCCGAAGCGGCCGAACAGGATTTCATCAACCGCAGCAAGGGCGGTGTGCCCGACGACATCCCTGAGGTCAGCCTTTCGGGCGCACCCATGGGCATTGGCGCCTTGCTCAAATCGGCAGGTTTGGCCCCTTCGACCACCGAGGCCGGACGCCTGATCGATGGCGGCGGGGTGCGCGTGGACTCCAGCGTGGTCAGCGACAAGGGCCTGAAACTCGAAGCGGGCACTTACGTGGTGCAAGTGGGCAAGCGCAAGTTTGCCAAGGTGACGCTGGCTTGATCGGGGGCTGGCGCACGGACAGGTCATCCTCCGGGGGTATGCTGAGCTGATGAAAAAATTCGACGCCTGGATGACACCCCAGCGCATGCTGTGGGCTTCGGTGATGGTGGCGCTGGTCACCATCGCGCTCAAAACCGGGGCCTGGTGGCTGACCGATTCGGTGGGCTTGCTGTCGGACGCCATGGAGTCGCTGGTCAACCTGGCCAGCGCGGTATTCGGCCTGATGATGGTCACCATTGCCGCACGGCCCGCCGACGATGACCACCCTTATGGCCACCACAAGGCCGAGTATTTTTCCTCCGGCTTTGAAGGCATCCTGATTCTGGTGGCGGCCTTGGGCATCATCTGGGTGGCCCTTGGGCGCTTGTTCGATCCTCAACCCATCGAACAGGTTGGCTGGGGCCTGGCCTTGTCGGTGGGCAGCTCGGCCCTGAACGGTTTTCTGGCCTGGCTGATGTTTCGCGCCGCCCGGCAGCACCGCTCGCTGGCGCTGGAAGCCGATGCCCGGCACCTGGTGACCGATGTGTGGACATCGGCCGGGGTGGTGGTGGGCATTGCCTTGGTCAGCGCCACGGGCTGGCTGTGGCTGGATGCCGTGGTCGCCATCGGGGTGGCGCTCAACATTTTGAAAGAAGGCTGGAGCCTGGTCTGGCGGTCTTCGCAGGGGCTGATGGACGAGGCGCTGGAGCCTGAAGTGTTGGCCGATGTACAGAAGGTGCTGGCCGGGTTCGCGCACCAGCGCGGCGAGACCGAGATCATCCGTTTTGACCACCTGAACACCCGCAAGGCCGGGCAACGCCGTTTTGTGGATGTGCACATGCACATGCCCGCCAGCTGGACGCTGGGCCGGGCTGCCGCCTTGCGCGCCAGTGTGGAGCAGGCGCTGATGAGCGAGGTGCCCGGTTTGAGGGCCACCATCCAGCTCTTGCCCAGCGATGTGGAAGCGCACTTTGATGATGCCCGGGATTTGAAATGATCTCGCTGCTGCAACGGGTGAGTGAGGCCAGTGTCCGGGTCGATGGGGCGGTGATCGGCCAGATCAATGCAGGCTTGCTGGTGCTGCTGTGCGCCGAAAAAGGCGACACCGAAGCCTTGGCCGACAAGATGCTGGCGAAAATTTTGAAGCTGCGCATCTTCAGCGACGAGGCGGGCAAGATGAATCGGAGCGTGCAGGACGTGGGCGGTGGTTTGCTGGTGGTCAGCCAGTTCACCCTGGCCGCCGATGTCGCAGGGGGCAACCGCCCGAGCTTCACCCAGGCGGCTGCGCCCGAAGACGGTCGACGTTTGTATGAGCACTTTGTGGCGCAGGCCAGAGCTGCGCACCCGGTCGTGCAAACGGGCCAGTTTGCGGCCGACATGAAGGTGTCCTTGGTGAACGACGGCCCCATCACCATCCCGATGCGCATGAGCGCTTGAGTGCCGACAGGGATCGCCGCCGATAATCGGCGCATGACTGCAAAACCCCAAGACGCGACATCCGCGCGCTTCGACCAGCTTCAGCTGGCACCCGCCACCCTTCAAAACCTTGAACAACTGGGCTACACCCAGATGACGCCCATCCAGGCGGCCAGCTTGCCGCTGACCCTGGCCGGGCAAGACCTGATCGCCCAGGCCAGCACAGGCAGCGGCAAAACCGCCGCCTTTGGTCTGCCCTTGATCGAGCGTTTGCAAACGGCGGGCTCGCCCAGCGCGGCCATTCAGGCCGTGGTGCTGTGCCCTACCCGCGAGTTGGCCGACCAGGTCACGCAGGAAATCAGGCGTCTGGCCCGCGCCCGCCAGAACGTGAAAGTTGTCACTTTGTGCGGCGGCGTGGCTTTGAGAGGCCAGACGCTGAGTCTGGAGCACGGCGCCGATGTGGTGGTGGGCACGCCCGGCCGCATCCTGGACCACCTGGAGCGCGGTTCTTTGAGCTTGGCGGGTGTGAACACGCTGGTGCTGGACGAGGCCGACCGCATGCTGGACATGGGCTTTTTCGACGACATTGCCAAGGTGGTGCGCCAGTGCGCCAAAGACCGCCAGACCCTGCTGTTTTCGGCCACTTACCCCGAAGGCATTGCCAAGCTGGCGGCGCAATTCATGCGTTCGCCGCAGACCGTGAAAGTGGAGGCGCAACACAGCGCACACAAAATTCGCCAGGTGTTTTATGAAGTGAGCGAGACCCAGCGGCTGGACGCCGTGTCCCGCTTGCTGGCACATTTCCGCCCCGAGCGCACGCTCGCGTTTTGCAACACCAAGCAGCAGTGTCGCGATTTGGTGGCGGTGCTGCAGGCCCAGGGCTACAGCGCGTTGGCGCTGTTTGGCGAACTGGAGCAGCGCGAACGCGACCAGGTGCTGGTGCAGTTTGCCAACCGCAGCTGCTCGGTGCTGGTGGCCACCGACGTGGCTTCACGCGGGCTGGATGTGGAGGGCCTGGAAGCCGTGATCAACGTGGACGTGACGCCCGACCCGGAAATCCACATCCACCGCATTGGCCGCACGGGCCGTGGCGACGCCGAAGGCCTGGCGCTCACGCTCGCCAGCATGGACGAGATGGGCGCTATCGGCAAGATCGAGGTGATGCAAGGCCGCGAGTCCAAATGGGAGCCGCTGTCAGGTCTGACGCCTGCCGCAGGCGGACCGCTGCAGCCCCCCATGCGCACGCTGCAGATCGTCGGTGGCCGCAAGGAAAAAATCCGCGCGGGTGACGTGATGGGTGCGCTGGCGGGAGAGTGCGGCTTGACCCGCGAGCAGGTCGGCAAGATCAACGTCAACGAGTTTTCGACCTATGTGGCGGTGCAGGCCGACTTGGCCAAAAAGGTCGAGGCGCAGTTGTCACGCGGCAAGATCAAGGGCAAGAGCGTGAAGGTTCGCTTGCTTTGATTGTTTTTTTGAGAGCGGTGAATGGGGCGATGCGGCGGTCACCTCATGACGGGGTACCGAAAATCGGTGCCCGCCGCATCGTCCCATTCACCTTGGTGGGCATTCAAAAAATCAAGAGTGGTTCACGCGCACAACGGTGTCGGTTTGGGTAGGGCCGGGTGACGATTTTCGGTACCCCGTCATGAGGAACCCGGCCCTGCCCAAACCGACACCTCACCCAGTCACCGATAAGGATTCTTGATCCCCAACTCGGCCAGGATGTCAATTTCGTAGGCCTCCATCTCTTCGGCATCGGCCTCGCTGGTCTCATGGTCCCAGCCCTGGGCATGCAAAGTGCCGTGCACCAGCAAATGCGCGTAATGCGCCGCCAGCGTCTTGCCTTGCTCCTTGGCCTCGCGCGCGACCACTGGGGCGCACAGCACCAAGTCGGCCATCACCACCGGTTCTTGCGCATAGTCGAACGTCAGCACATTGGTGGCGTAGTCCTTCTTGCGGTAACTCTTGTTCAGCTCGCGGCCTTCTTCTTCACCCACGATGCGCACCGTGATTTCGGCGTCATCGGTCAGAGCATGGCGAATGGCGCGGGCCACCGCGTGGCGGGGCAGGGCGGCGCGGTGGCGGGCTTTGTGAGGGAACTCGCCAAATTGCAGGGACAGTTGGAGTTGTTGGAGGGCCATGGGATGAGATTTGGTGGTGTCAATCGTCGGTGGGCAAAGGCTTGCGGCGGGTGGTGACACCGGCACGCATGGCGGCGCTGCCTTGTGCGTCGTACGCGTCCACAATGCGGGCCACCAGGGGGTGGCGCACCACGTCGGCACTCGAAAACCGCGTGAAGGCGATGCCCTTGACGCGCTTCAAAACCCGCTCGGCGTCGATCAGACCGCTCAACTGGCCCTTGGGCAAGTCGATCTGGCTCACATCGCCCGTGACCACGGCTTTGGCGCCAAAGCCGATGCGGGTCAGGAACATCTTCATTTGCTCGGTGCTGGTGTTCTGCGCTTCGTCCAGGATCACGAAGGCGTTGTTCAGCGTGCGCCCGCGCATGAAGGCCAGCGGCGCGATTTCGATCGCGTTGCGCTCAAAGGCTTTTTGCACTTTGTCGTAGCCCATCAGGTCGTACAGCGCGTCGTAAAGCGGGCGCAAATACGGATCGACTTTTTGTGACAGGTCGCCCGGCAAAAAGCCCAGTCGCTCGCCCGCTTCCACCGCCGGGCGCGTGAGCACAATGCGCTGCACGCTGGCGCGCTCCAGCGCGTCCACCGCGCAGGCCACGGCCAGGTAGGTCTTGCCCGTGCCTGCAGGGCCGATGCCGAAGGTGATGTCGTGTGTGGCGATGCTTTCCAGATACGCCGCCTGCACCGGGGTGCGGGCCTTCAGGTCGGCGCGGCGGGTTTGCAAGGCGGGCAGGTCGGCTTCCTCGCCCCCGCTGTCGCCCACCAGCATGAGCTGCACCATGTCGGGCGCAATCGGGCGGTCGGCGCGTTCGTAGATCGCTTGCAAAATCTCCATCGCCCGCAGGGCCACGGCCTTGGGGCCGTCCACCTTGAACTGTTCATGGCGGTGCGCGATGCTCACCTGCAGGCCTGCTTCGATGGTGCGCAGGTGCGCGTCCATGGGGCCGCACAGGTGCGACAGGCGGGTGTTGTTGTGCGGCGTGAAGGTGTGTCTGACGATCAAGTTGATAATCCTGAATGGGCGCGGTGACGAGTGGTCAAAAACCGTGCATTTTCCCCCATGATAGGCATTTGAAGGCACCCTCTCCATGATTGGCAAACTCACTGGCATCCTGAGCGACAAGAACCCCCCCGAGGTGGTGGTGGACTGCCACGGCGTGGGCTATGAGGTCAATGTGCCGATGAGCACTTTCTACAATTTGCCCGCCACGGGCGAAAAAGTCAGTCTGGTCACGCACTTTGTGGTCCGCGAAGACGCGCAAATCCTGTACGGCTTTGCCACCTTGAGCGAGCGCGAGGCCTTTCGCCAGCTCATCAAAATCTCCGGCGTCGGCCCTCGCACCGCTTTGAGTGTGCTGTCGGGCATGAGCGTGACCGACTTGGCGCAGGCCATCACCACGCAAGAGGTCGGGCGCTTGGTCAAGGTGCCCGGCATCGGCAAGAAAACCGCAGAGCGTCTTTTGCTGGAGCTCAAAGGCAAACTCGGTGGCGACATCGGGGGCCTGTTTGCGGTGAATACCCCCGACGCGCAAAGCGATATCCAGCAGGCCTTGCTGGCGCTGGGCTACAGCGACAAGGAGGCCGCCGCGGCCCTCAAGAGCTTGCCCGTGGACGTGGGTGTGAGCGAAGGCATCAAGCTGGCGCTCAAAGCCCTGAACAAATGAAAATGAACTGAGCCATGAGCATCCGCACCGACGATTTCGCCCCCCAACCCGAGCCTCGGGTCATTTCGGCGGCCCCCGTGTCGCACCAGGAAGAAGCGATCGAGCGGGCCTTGCGCCCCAAGCTGCTTGACGAATATGTCGGGCAGGTCAAGGTGCGTGAGCAGCTGGAGATTTTCATCAGCGCGGCCAAGATGCGCGAAGAGCCGCTGGACCATGTGCTGCTGTTTGGCCCGCCTGGCTTGGGCAAGACCACGCTGAGCCACATCATCGCAGCCGAGCTGGGCGTGAACCTGCGCCAGACCAGCGGCCCGGTGCTCGAAAAACCCAAAGATTTGGCGGCGTTGCTGACCAATCTGGAGCGCAACGATGTGCTCTTCATCGACGAGATCCACCGCCTCTCGCCTGTGGTCGAAGAAATTTTGTACCCCGCGCTGGAGGACTACCAGATCGACATCATGATCGGCGAGGGCCCGGCGGCCCGCAGCATCAAGCTCGACCTGCAGCCCTTCACGCTGGTGGGCGCGACCACCCGGGCGGGCATGCTCACCAACCCTTTGCGCGACCGCTTTGGCATCGTGTCGCGCTTGGAGTTCTACACGCCCGAAGAGCTGACCCGCATCGTGACCCGGAGTGCCGGTTTGCTCAAGGCGCCGATTGAACCGGAAGGTTCGTTCGAGATTGCCCGCCGCTCACGCGGCACGCCGCGCATTGCCAACCGCCTGCTGCGCCGGGTACGTGACTATGCCGATGTGAAGGGCGACGGCACCATCCACAAAGGCATCGCGCAAAAAGCCCTGGTCATGCTGGACGTGGACCCGGAAGGCTTCGACCTGATGGACCGCAAGTTGCTTGAAGCGGTAATTCACCGCTTCGACGGCGGTCCGGTGGGTCTGGACAACATTGCGGCCAGCATTGGCGAGGAGCGCGACACGATCGAAGACGTGATCGAGCCGTATTTGATTCAGCAAGGCTATTTGCAGCGCACCCCGCGCGGGCGCATGGCCACGCTGGCGGCTTTCAGGCATTTGGGTGTGACGCCGCCCAAGTCGTTTGGCGAACGGATTTAAAGACCGAAGCTGTTGTGTCTTTGTGGGAGCGAGCCCCGGCTCGCGAATCGCCGTTGAGCGAGAGCCCTCATTCGGCCGCAGGGGCGGCCTCCCACAGCGTCAAGAGGTTTGCATGTTGGTGGGTGTGAGCCCTCGCCAATTCAGGCGGTCGTCTCGTCCTTGCCCAGCGCTTCCAGGTGCGAGGTGTCCCCCCAGCCCACCAGCGACAGGCCTTGCGGTGTCCACAGCAGCCGGTTTACAGCCGTGTTGGTCAGTTGCCAGGTGCGCGGCGCTTGCAGGTCCAGCCGGGTAGCAGCGCGGTACAGGATGTCCAGCACGCCGCCGTGCGCGACCATCACGATTTGCTGGCCGGGGTGCTGGGCTGCCAGCTCATCCACGGTGGTCACAATCCGTTCGCGCAAGGCGATCAAGGACTCACCGCCGTCTGGTGGCGTCCAGTCGGGCGTGCGCTTGCGCCAGTGCCAGGCGTGTTCGGGCAGTTCGACTTCGATCTCGGCAAAGGTGCGGCCTTGAAACGCGCCGAAATGGCGTTCGCGCAGGCCGGTGTGCGTTTTCACGGTTTGGCCAAGCCGCTGCGCAATCGCCAAGGCGGTGGTGTGGGCGCGCGAGAGGTCACTCGCGTAAATCGCATCGATGGCATCCCTTTGCACCAGGGCCTGCGCCAAATGCTGGGCCTGGCGCAGGCCTTCGTCATTCAGCGGGATGTCCAGATGGCCTTGCAGGCGGGTGTCGACGTTCCAGGCGGTCTCTCCATGGCGAATGGCCAGAATGCGGGTCGGTTCCATGCGGTCCTTGGGTCTCAGCGCGGCAGCTCGATGTTGACCCGACGCGGGCCAAGCGGTGGATGGGGGAAATTGGCCAGCGCGGCCTGGAACAGGGTGGCAAAAATCGGCACGCTGTCGCTCCAAGGTCCGGTGTGGCTGGCGCGGGTTTCATAGACCACCTGACCTGATTTCAGGTCACGCATGATGAGGCTGACCTCGCGGCGGTAATGCGTGGGTGGCGGAAAGCGCATGCCCACACCCAGGCCGATGTGCGAGCCAAAGCCCGATCCGATGGCCACGCTGCCGTAAGGCGACCAGCCCGGCCCGATCGGGCGGCCCCAGGGGTCGGCCAGGTACTGCGTGCCGCTGAAGCCCACCATCACGCTCAGGCTGGCTGCAGCGTCGTCGCGCACCAGGCCCACGGCGGTCATGGCGGCCTGAGCTTGTTGTTCAGCCAGTCCGGCCTCGGGGTTGTTGACTTGGGAGGGCAGGCGTTCAAAACGGTATTTGGCGCCTTGCAAACTCATGCCCGGCGGCACCGCCGCCACGGACACCACATCGCTGTCGATCAGGCGCATGGAGGCGCAGCCCGTCAACCCGGTCAAAGCCAAGGCGGCCAAGGCCATCGAAAACCACCGTGTGAGCTGACGAGTTGCTGTGCGCATGCGCTGTCCCCTTGAGGTTCACATCGAGATGACCTGAATGCCCGGCAAAGACGGCTCTTTGAACTCTTCCTCGTCAAATGCCTTGTCGCCTTCATCCGATTCGATGCCAGTGATCTTCAGGTCCTTGAAGCCGTGCAGTTTGGGGTCCATCAAATGCGAAGGCACCACATTTTGCAAAGCTGCAAACATGTTTTCAATCCGGCCAGGGTACTTTTTTTGCCACTCGCGCAGCATGTTGCCCACCTGCAGGCGTTGCAGGTTTTCCTGGCTGCCACACAGGGTGCACGGGATGATGGGGAACTGTCGGTGCTCTGCCCAACGGATCAAGTCGGACTCGGCCACATAGGCCAGTGGGCGGATCACCATGAACTCGCCGTTGTCGCTGACCAGCTTCGGGGGCATGCCCTTGAGCTTGCCGCCAAAGAACATGTTCAAAAAGAAGGTCTGCAGCATGTCGTCGCGGTGGTGACCCAGCGCCAGCTTGTTGCATTTGAGCTCACGCGCCACGCGGTACAAAATGCCCCGGCGCAGCCGCGAGCACAGGCTGCACATGGTCTTGCCTTCGGGGATCTTGTCCTTCACGATCGAGTAGGTGTCTTGTGTCTCGATGTGGAACTCCACCCCCAGTTCTTTCAGGTAAGCGGGCAGGATGTGGTCCGGGAAACCCGGCTGCTTTTGGTCCAGGTTGACCGCCACCAGCTCAAAATCGACCGGGGCGCGGGCCTTCATCTTGAGCAGGATGTCCAGCATGCCGTAGCTGTCTTTGCCGCCCGACATGCAGACCATGATGCGGTCGCCCGCCTCGATCAGGTTGAAGTCGGAAATCGCCTGGCCCATCTGGCGGCACAGGCGTTTTTCAAGCTTGTGGGTTTCGCGTTCGATCTTGGCGGCTTTGGCGGCGTCGGCCGCTTCGGCATCGACCCAGGTGTTTTCAGTTGCTGTGTTCATGGGGTTCACCACTGTCCGGTTTCCATGCGAATGGCCACTTCGCAGTCTTCAAAAATTTCAAGTTTGGCAATCTTGACGCGCACACCCAACACGCCCGGCAGTTGCATCAGGCGGTTCGAGAGCTTGCCGATCAGGGTTTCGAGCAGGTTGATGTGCTCGGCGGTGCATTCGTCGATGATGATCTTGCGCACCTTGCGGTAGTCCAGCACGGCGTTGATGTCATCGTCGCTGGGCAGCAGGGGTTGCGTGCCCAGGTTGAGCTCGGCATCGACCTGGATCGGCTGGGGGTCGGTTTTTTCATGTTCGAGGATGCCCAGGTTGGCGTCAAAGCGCAAACCGGTCAGCTCCAGGGTTTGGTGTCCTGCGGGTGTTTTCATGGCGCGGGTTTGATCTGGAAAATTTCAACCCCAACCGCTTCGCAGTCCGGGTACACATCGGGTTTGCAGCTCGACAGGCGCACCGCCTGCACCTGAGGGTGATCGATCAGCTCGCGCATCAGGTCGTCGCACAAAGTCTCTTGCAGCACGATGTGGCCCTGGGCCACACGTCGGGCAATCACCTCGCGGATGAAGTCGTAGTCCACCACCTCGGCCAGATCGTCTTGCTTGGGGGTGGACGCGCTGTAAGGCACGAACAGCTCCACATTAAAAACAATGCGCTGGGGGCCGAGCTTTTCGAAGTCGTGTGCGCCGATGCGCACGTCCACCGTGTGGTTGCGCAAAAACAGGCGGCGGCAGTTCAGCGCCAAATCGGTCATCAGGTCGCTCATGCAGCACCTTTCGGCTCGGCGAGGAACATCACATCGCGCTCCAGCGGCACCAGATGCTGCCCGTTGTCCACGCACACCGTGGTGCCGGTGATGCAGGGGTTTTGTGCCAAGAAAAGGCAGGTCGCCGCCACCTGCGCCGGGTCGATGGGCTCGCGCAGCAGATTTACCCGGCTGGCGCGGTCAAAGTTCTCTTGCGTTTGCGGGCCGCTCAAAAACATCAGGCCCGGGGCCACGCCGCACACCCGCAAAGGGGCCAGCGCTTGGGCCTGCAAGGCCACGGCACGCTCCAGCGCCAGTTTGGAGACGGTGTACGAAAAATAATCCGGGTTCAGGTTGAACACCTTCTGGTCCAGGATGTGGACCACGCTGCGCTGGCCGGGCAGGGCGTTTGGCGCGGCTTGCCGGGCCATCAGCGAAGCCAGCAGCATGGGCGCGATCAAATTCACTTCGAGTTGCTGGCGCGCACCGGGCAGGTCCATTTGGGTGCCTTCGTCCGGCTCGAAGAGCGAGGCGTTGTTCACCAGGCAATCCAGCGGCCCATGGCTTTGCGTGATGTGCGCCACCATGCGTTCGACGTCGGTGCTTTGTGCCAGGTCGGCCTGCACCAGTTCAACGTGCGCCCCTTGTGAGCGCAGCGCGGCCTGCAAGGCCTGCGCCGCCGTTGCTGAGCGTTGGTAATGGCACCACACGCGCCAACCCGCCGCCGCAAATTGGCGGACGATCTCGGCGCCCAGGCGGTGAGCGCCTCCGGTGACCAGAACTTCTTTCATGAATGTGAGCTGCTTGTGGTTCGAGCGATGATGGTCTGTCAGGAAGGGGTGGTTATGGAAGTTTGTCACCCCGGATTTGATCTGGGGTCCATGCTGGCCAACCACGGATGCCGGATCAAGTCCGGCATGACAGCCTTACAAGGAAACCATCAATTATCGGCCAAGCCATGAATTCGTCTCTCTGTGCTCTGGCAAACCCCTGCACGCCTTCGGCGACAATCGCCGCGTGACCTCGCCCAATCTCCAGTCCCCCGCCGAGCTGACCCAGCGCATCCACCACGCCCTCGCCCAAGCGGGCGGCTGGCTGGGTTTTGACCGTTTCATGGCCATGGCCCTGTACGAGCCAGGCCTGGGCTACTACACCAACGCCCTGCAAAAGTTTGGCGCCATGCCGTCTTCGGGCAGCGATTTCGTGACCGCGCCGGGCATGTCGCCCCTGTTTGGGCAGACTCTGGCGGTGCAGGTGGGTCAGGCATTGAGCGCCACGGGCACGGATGAAGTCTGGGAATTCGGCGCAGGCACCGGAGCCCTGGCCTTGCAGTTGCTGGACAGTCTGGGTGACGCCGTGAAGCGTTACACCATCATCGATTTGTCAGGCACGTTGCGCGCCCGCCAGGCCGACACCTTGCTGCAACACGCGGGCAAAGTGCGCTGGTTAGACGCCTGGCCCGAGGCCATCGAGGGCGTGGTGGTGGGTAACGAGGTGCTGGACGCCATGCCGGTGCAGCTGCTGCAGCGCACGCAGGGCGTGTGGCACGAGCGCGGGGTGGTCAGTTCTGGCGAAGATTTCGCTTGGCAAGACCGCATCACCGACTTGCGCCCGCCCATCGAGATCGAAGGCGAGCACGATTACCTGACCGAAATCCACCCTCAGGCCGAGGCCTTTGTGGCCAGCCTGGCCGAGCGGCTGCTGGCCGGGCGGGGCGGGGCGGCGTTTTTCCTCGACTATGGCTTTCCCGAGGGCGAGTACTTCCATCCCCAGCGCCACATGGGCACCGTCATGTGCCACCAGCTGCACCAGGCCGACGACAACCCCCTGGTGGCGGTGGGCCAAAAAGACATCACGGCCCATGTCAACTTCACCGGGGTGGCGCTGGCGGGGCAAAACGCCGGGTTGGAGGTTCTGGGTTACACCAGCCAAGCCTGGTTTTTGCTGAACCTGGGATTGGCTGAGCGCATGGCCGCCGCCAGCTTGGCCGAGCGCAGCCAGGCCCAGCGCCTGGTCAACGAGCACGAAATGGGCGAGTTGTTCAAGGTGATCGGGTTTTCCACCGTCACCGACTGGTCGGCCCAGGGCTTTGCCCGGGGCGACCGCTCGCACCGCCTGTAACCGGCACCGAGGCAAACGATGCTGCGCTGGCTCATTGTGGTGTTTCTGGCCCTGATCATTTTCAGCGGCCTGCAAAAATGGCTGCAAAAACTCGGCTTTGGCCGCCTGCCCGGAGACTTCCGCTTTCGCCTGTTCGGGCGCGAGTTTTTCATCCCCATCACCAGCACCTTGCTGCTGAGCATGGTGGCGGCCGGGATCGCGCGCTGGTTGTGAGCGGCAAGACCTGCCCAAGCAGGTCAGGCCCGGACGTGTTACAGTCCAGCACGCCATTGGCGACTTATGCCCATCTCGCTCTAGCCGAGCCGATAGCGCATCCCGGCAGAGGGATGCCAGTCTTGTCCTCCACTGTGCACATCGCCCGCCATGCTTTTCCAAGCTGGGCCCAGACGATTTTTTTGCTTCCTTTTTGACGCACCTCTGCACGGTGCTGTTGTTGGGCAGGCCTTCCGGGCTGTTCATGGGGGCGCTTTTTTGGCAGCAGGACATGCCAAGACCCGTGCCGCCGCACAGCCCCCCAAGAGGGCCGAAAAAAGCGGTTCGACCCCCTTCGTTAAAATACATGACCATTTCATATTGTTCACACCAACCCATCTCCATGGGAAAATTCCGAATTCAGCCGTGCGCCAGGGCTTTGCCCAATGGCGCATTTGGCGCACAAGTGTCCGTGGCCAGTGGCCGCGGCAGCGCCAGCACCGACCGCGTGATGCGGTTTGTGCCCGAATTCGCTACACCGGCCGCCGCCAGCCAATACGCCCTCGATGAAGGCAAGTTGTGGGTGGAGCGCCAGACGACGAAACCGATCCTGCTTTGAGAAAGACGTTTTAAATGGCTAAAGAAGAACTGATTGAACTGATGGGCGTGGTCAACGAGGTGTTGCCCGACACCCGTTTTCGCGTGACCCTGGACAACGGCCACCAACTGATTGCTTATTCGGCCGGCAAGATGCGCAAAAACCACATCCGCATTTTGGCGGGTGACCGTGTGACGCTCGAACTCTCGCCTTATGACCTGAGCAAAGGCCGTATCAGCTTCCGTCACCTGGCTGGCCGTGCCCCTATGGCACCTCGTCGCCCCCCAACACGCTGACCCGCGTTGGTTCTTTGCGTTGACCTGAGTCAACGCGCAAGGCTCTTGAATCGCCGAGCATGATCCCCACGTGAATTGCAACACAGGGGAATCCATGACCGCTTCTGCAGACGCCTTGCACATTGTTTGTCCGCACTGCCACACCACCAACCGAGTGCGTGTGGCCGATCTGCACAACGCCCCCGATTGCGGACAATGCCACCAAGCCCTTTTTGACGGTCACCCACTGGCGCTGGAAGGTGCCAGTTTTGACAAGCACATTGGCCGCAGCCATGTGCCGGTGCTGGTCGATTTTTGGGCCCCCTGGTGCGGTCCGTGCCGCATGATGGCCCCGGCTTACGAACAGGCCGCTGGCCTGTTGGAGCCCCAGGTGCGGGTGGCCAAACTCAACACCGAAGAAGCGCAGGCCATCGCCGCCCGCTTCAACATCCGCAGCATCCCCACACTGGCCTTGTTTGTCGGCGGCAAAGAAGTCGCCCGTCAGGCGGGTGCGTTTCGCACCGCGCAAGACATTGCCGACTGGACGCGTTCGCACCTTTGAGTGCAGACGGGTGGTTCAGCGATTCCTCCAGCTGAGGTGTTGACTTTGTGGGAGGCTGCCCCTGCAGCCGAATGCCTGCACAGCCATCACACGCATTCGCGAGCAGGGGCTCGCTCCTACAAAGACAGCCTTACAGCGATGCCAGCGCGATGGCTTGGATTCGGGCTTTGGCAATTTGCTCACCAATCTTGGGGCCTTTGAGGCCTTGGGCTGCCGCTGCCTGGGCAATGGGCGCGGTTTCGACGGAGAGCGCGGCCTGTTGGGCTTTCAACAAGCGGTCGGCTTGGGGGTAAGCCGCATCGTCAAACCCCAGCCGTCCTCGTGCATCGCATTCGCATGCCTGCAGCACCCGCGCAAAGCGCTCGGGCTGGCGAATGGCGTCACAACGCTCCAGCAAGCGCATCAGGGCCTCCGGCCCCAGCTCGGCGCTGCGGTGGATGTTGCCGTGCTCACGTGCCACCACCTCGGCCAGTTCTTTGCAATCGGTGGGCACGCGCAGGCGCTCGCACACCTTTTGCAAGAGTTTGACGCTGCGCCCTTCGTGACCAATGTGGCGGGGCAGCACGTCGGCGGGTGTCGTGCCTTTGCCCAGGTCGTGCATCAGGCAGGCCACGCGTACGGGCAGCGGCATGTTCAGGCGGGCGCTCATGTCCATCACCAACATCATGTGCACGCCCGTGTCGATTTCGGGGTGGTATTCCGGGCGCTGGGGCACACCCCACAGGCGGTCCAGTTCAGGCAGCAAGACTTTCAGTGCGCCACATTCGCGCAACACCGCGAACATGCGCGAGGGCTTGGGGGCCATCAGGCCTTTGGCCAGTTCCTGCCAGACACGCTCGGGCACCAGGTGGTCGACTTCGCCGTCTTCGACCATCTGGCGCATCAAGGCCAGGGTGTCGCCCGCCACAGAAAAGTCAGCAAAGCGCGCCGCAAAACGTGCCAGCCGCAGGATGCGCACCGGGTCTTCGGCAAAGGCCTCGGTGACATGCCGCAGCACCTTGGATTGCAGGTCGCGCTGACCGCCGTAGGGGTCGACGATCTGACCTGTCCAGGTGGAGGGGGCTTGGTGGGCCATCGCCTCGGGCACGGCCATGGCGTTCACCGTGAGGTCGCGCCGGGCCAGGTCTTCTTCGAGTGTGACGTCGGGCGCGGCCTGCACCGCAAAGCCTTTGTAGCCCCGCGCTGTCTTGCGCTCGGTGCGGGCCAGGGCGTATTCCTCGCGGGTCTGTGGGTGCAAAAACACCGGGAAGTCCTTGCCCACAGGCACAAAGCCTTGTGCAGTCATGGCTTCGGGCGTGCTGCCCACCACCACCCAGTCGCGGTCGTTGACGCGCTGGCCCATCAAGGCATCGCGCACCGCACCGCCGACGACAAAAACACCCATGGCGGCTTTCAGCGGTGGAGCCGGAAAGGCTCTTCAAAGTCGATGAAGTCCTGCTCGGCCAGTGCCTCGTCGATCCAGGCCTTCACGCCGGGCAGGGCGCACACGCGGTCCATGTAGGCCTGCACATCGGCAGGCACGGGCAGGGCATAGGTTTTCAGGCGCATGACCACCGGGGCAAAGTAGGCGTCGGCCACGGTGAAGGGGCCAAACAGCATGGGGCCACCGTGTTCCTGCAGCAGGCCGCTCCACAGGCTGCAGATGCGGTTCAGGTCGGCGCGCACGGCGGGTTTGTCGCGCAGGGCCAAAGCGCCGATCTCGGGCAGGTGTGCTTCGATGTTCATGGGACAGGCGCTGCGCAGGCCGACAAAGCCGCTGTGCATCTCTGCGCAGATGCTGCGCGCGCGTGCCCGGGCGGCACGGTCTGTCGGCCACAGCTGCTTTTCAGGGAACTGCTCGGCCACGTATTCGGCAATCGCCAGGGTGTCCCACACGGCCAGGCCATCGTGCACCAGCACGGGCACCTTGCCCACCGGGTTCACGTCTTTGAGCATGGCCTTGAATTGGGAATCGGGCGCGAAGCTGTCAAAGCGGACATAGACCTCTTCAAAGTCAATGCCCGCTTGGCGCAGCAACACCCAGGGGCGCATGGACCAGGACGAGTAGTTCTTGTTGGCGATGTAGAGCTGGATCATGTTTTATCTCCCGTGGCAGAAAGGAGATGTTAACGGGACTGGGTTGGGGGTCTCAAAGGCATGGCTCACCGCACTTAAACGCTTTGCAAACCTTCGAGCGGTTTTGATATTCGGCCGCAGGGGCGACCTCCCACAGAGACCACAAGCGGGAGCCTCCTATAAGGACCACAAGCGGCCCTCTTCGTGGGAGCGAGCCCCTGCTCGCGAATGCTGGTTCAGCGTCCGGCGCGTTCCCGCCAAGTATTCAAGCGACTGCGTGGCCCGCGGTGGCCCAGATAGCTGGGCGCTACACCTGCTGCAGATGCTGCGCTGATACCCAAGTCGGAAAGACCCGGCAGCTGGCCCGTGGCCACGTTGTCTACCTTCATCGAAGCCAGGTTGTCCCGGCTCATCAGCGGCTCGCCGGGTGCCATTTCCATGGCCGCAGCTTGCAGCCAGCCCACCCACATCGGCAAACCGACAACCGGCCGACCCCGGCCATGGTTCACGCCCGCCCACTGGCCAGCCTTTTTGACCAGCTCGCCCAGCGTCAACACATCCGGGCCGCACAGCTCGTAAGTCTGGCCAATGGTGTCCGGTTTTTGCAGACAGACCGCCACGGCCCGCGCCACATCAGCCACCCACACGGGCTGAAAACGTGTGCCGCTGCCTGCCAAGGGCATGAAGGGGGCCACGGCCTGCAGATCGGCAAACAGGTTGAGGAATTTGTCTTCGGCACCAAAAATCACACTGGGGCGCAAGATCGTCAGCTGCAGCCCCGCGTTGTGCAAGACCGTCTCGCCCCGCGCCTTGCTGCGCTGGTACATCGAAGGGCCTTGCGGGTCGGCGCCCAGGGCGCTGACATGCACCAGCCGTTGCACGCCCGCTTTTTTCATGGCGCTGGCGATTTTGCCGGGCAACTGAACATGCACCTGTTCGAAGCGCTTTTCGTTGCCATGCAGCACGGCCACCAGGTTCACCACCGCGTCGTGACCGGGCATCAGCCGGGCCAGATCGGCGTCCTGGTGAACAGAGGCTTCGATCACCGTAAGACCGGGCAGGCTTTGCACGCTGGCCGCATTCACGGCGCGGCGGGTCGGCACCGTGATCTGCCAGCCCAGGCGGTTCAGTTGCTCACACACATGGCGACCGACAAAGCCGCTGCCACCCAGCACCAGAACGCGCGGGGTGCTCATGGCGTGTCCAAACCCGTGACAGCCTGGTGCATCGCTTCCATCGCTTGATCAACGATCTGGGTGCGCCATTCGTCGGTGTCGACGTAAAACGCGTCCATCAGGTCTTGTTTGATCTGCTTTTTCAAGGCCTCGGGGGCTTCGGGGTGCCCTTGCAACCAGTGGTCACCGCGCAAGGCGTACAGCACCTTGTCCGGTGGCTGTGTGCCGTATTCCAGGGCGATGCCGGTGTATTGGGCTTGCCTGCATTCCTGGTAGGCCGCCATCCACATCAGTCCCGTCAGCATGGGTGAGCTGGAGGAGCCGTCATAAATCGAGGTGATGCCTTGGCCCCACCACGCTTTGGCACGCTGGTAGGCCGCTGCATCGTCGGCGCAGGCAAAAATGCGCTCGCCAACGCCACTGGGGCCCAGGCCTGTGTGCAGATCGATCCAGGCCAGTTTTTGGCAAGACTGACCGTATTTTTGCAGCACCGAGCGCAAAGTGAGGTTGCTCCAGGTCGGTGCTTTCCCGCCAAAGAACAGACCTTCAGGAAACTCATGCTGCCCTTTGGAGATGGCAGCCTGATAGGCCTTCATGCCGCGTTCGGCAATGTACTGGGCGGTGGCTGCCGCGTTGGCCGCGTCGGGTGGCCAGACTTCGGGCAGGAGCAAGGGCTGGATTTCCCGGTAGGCCGGGTTGTCGGGCAGAGGCTTGGAGAAGTCCTGGAAGTTGCGGTTGATGTCCACGTTTTCGTGGGTCACGCGCCGCACATGCGAGAAGCCATGGGGGTTGAGCGCATGGATGTAGAGCACAGCAACACCCCGTGCACGGGCCGCTTCACGCCAAGCGCGGTTTTTCAGGGCATGGATCTGCACGCCGGAGCCGCAGTAGCCTTCCACGCCGTGGCAGGCACTGCCGATGACCAGCAGCGCTTTGGCATCGGGCGCACCGTCGAGCACCACGTCCATGGCCAGGGTTTCGCCATCGCGCCCAGGCAAAGGGTGAATGTTGGAATCCACCTGCAGGCCAGCGCTTTGGGCGGCGCTCAGGAACTTCTCACGCGCTTGGGCGTAGCTTTTGGAAAAGCCGCTTTGGAGGTCGTTCATGAGGGATTCGCTCAAGCAGTTTGTGTGGGTTGAGCCAGCCACTGCGTGGCCAATTCCACCCAATACGTACCGCCCAGCGGGATCAGGTCGTCGTTGAAGTCGTAGCTCGGGTTGTGCAGCGTGCAGGGTCCGCCGCCGTGGCCCATTTCGCGGTGCGCGCCATCGCCGTTGCTGATGAACACATAAGCGCCCGGCTTGGCCTGCAGCATGTACGAGAAGTCTTCCGCGCCCATGGTGGGCTCCTGGTGCAGCACTTGATCGGCCCCCACGATGCCGGTCATGACCTGGCGGGCAAAGTCGGCCTCGGCGGCGCTGTTGATGGTGGGCGGGTAGTTGCGCTCAAACTCGAACTCGCATTGCGCGTCAAAAGCGGCGCAGATCGACTCGGCCACCTGCTTCATGCGGGACTCGATCAGGTCGAGCACCTCGATGCTGAAGGTGCGCACGGTGCCCTGCAGTTCGCAAAAATCGGGCACCACGTTGGTGGCTTCGCCCGCGTGGATCATGGTGACCGAAATCACGCCCGCGTCCACGGGCTTTTTGTTGCGGGTGATGATGGTCTGGAAACCCTGCACCATTTGGCAGGCCACAGGCACCGGGTCGATGCCGTTGTGCGGCAGCGCGGCGTGGCTGCCCTTGCCGCGGATGGTGATCTTGAACTCGTTGCTCGACGCCATCACCGGGCCTGCGCTGACAGCAAAGGTGCCCACCGGGGCGCCGGGCCAGTTGTGCATGCCGAACACGGCCTGCATGGGGAACTTGTCGAACAGGCCGTCCTTGATCATCTCGCGGGCACCGCCGCCGCCTTCTTCGGCGGGTTGGAAAATCAAATACACCGTGCCGTCAAAGTCGCGGTGTTTGGAGAAATGCTTGGCGGCTGCCAACAGCATGGCCGTGTGTCCGTCGTGGCCGCAGGCGTGCATCTTGCCCTGATGTTTGCTGGCGTGGGCGAAGGTGTTGAACTCCTGCATCGGCAAGGCATCGATGTCGGCGCGCAGACCAATGCCGCGACCGCAAGCGCCGCCGTCACGCCCGTGCACGATGCCGACCACGCCGGTGGTGCCCATGCCGCGATGAATGGGGATGCCCCAGTCGGTCAGCTGCTTGGCCACCACGTCGGCGGTGCGCACTTCCTGAAAGCACAGCTCGGGGTGGGCGTGGATGTCTTTGCGAATGGCCGCGATGCTGGCCGCGTCGGTGAGGATGGAGTCGATGATTTTCATAGGTACAGTCTAGCCACACTTGAGGGGGATTGCCAACACCCCTGTGCACATGGGGGACAAGCTTGTCCCCCGGCACCTTGCGGGTTTGGGCCACAATCAGACCGAATCTTCGCCCCTAGCCCCACCGCAGATCCAGCCCATGACCGACACCCTTTTGGCCCCCCGGACCGTGCGCGGCGCTTGCCCGCACGACTGCCCCGACACCTGCGCCCTGCTGACCACCGTGGAGAATGGCCGTGCCGTCAAGGTGCAGGGCAACCCGGCGCACGCGCCCACCGACGGCGTGCTGTGCACCAAGGTTTCCAGGTACACCGAGCGCACTTACCACCCCGAGCGTTTGCTGCAGCCCCTGCGCCGGGTCGGCCCCAAGGGCTCGGGCCAGTTTGAGCCCGTGGGCTGGGACGAGGCTTTGGACGCGATCGCCGCCCGCCTGAAAACCATCGCCGCTCGCGACCCGCAGGCCATCTTGCCTTACAGCTACGCGGGCACCATGGGCCTGGTGCAAAGCGAGTCGATCGCGGCGCGGTTTTTCCACCAGCTGGGTGCATCGCTGCTGGACCGCACGATTTGCGCCTCGGCCGGGGCCGAAGCGCTGACCCAGACCCTGGGCAACAAAGTGGGCATGAAGAACGAGTTTTTTGCCGAATCCAAGCTCATCGTCATTTGGGGCAGCAACTCGATTGGCAGCAACCTGCATTTTTGGCGCATCGCCCAGGCGGCCAAGCGCAATGGGGCCAAGCTGGTGTGCATCGACCCCCGGCGCAGCGAAACGGCCGAAAAATGCCACGAACACATCGCCTTGCGCCCCGGCACCGACGCCGCGCTGGCGTTATCCCTCATGCATGAGCTGATCGTGCATGGCTGGCTCGATCAGGACTACATCGACCGCTACACCCTGGGCTGGGACGCTTTGAAGGCCCGGGCCCTGCAATGGTCACCCGAGCGGGCGGCCGAGGTGTGTGGTGTGCCGGTGGAGCAAATTCGCCAACTGGCCCGCGACTGGGGCACGACCCAACCCGCGGCCATTCGTTTGAACTACGGCATGCAGCGGGTGCGCGGGGGCGGCAATGCGGTGCGGGCGATTGCGTGTTTGCCTGCGCTCACCGGGGCCTGGCGGCACCGCGCGGGCGGGGTCTTGCTCAGCAGCTCGGGGCATTTCCCGGTGCGGCGGGCGGCTTTGCAGCGGCCCGATTTGTTGGGCGACAGACGCCCGCGCACCATCAACATGGCCACCATTGGCGACGATTTGCTTCGCCCGGCATCGCCCGAATTTGGCCCGAAAATTGAAGCCTTGATCGTCTACAACAGCAACCCGGTGGCTGTGGCCCCCGAGTCGGGCAAGGTGGTGCAGGGCTTTGGCCGCGAAGACCTGTTCACCGTGGTGCTGGAGCATTTCCAGACCGACACCGCCGACTACGCCGACTTCATCTTGCCCGCCACCACGCAGCTGGAGCATTGGGACATTCACACCAGCTACGGCCACACCGACGTGCTGCTCAACCGCCCGGCGATTGCCCCTGTGGGCGGTGCACGCACCAACACCGACATCTTCCGGGCGCTGGCTGCGCGCATGGGTTTTGACGACCCGTGTTTTGCCGAGAGCGACGAAAGCCTCTGCCGCAGCGCCATCGGTGATGCGCAGGATTTTGAGCAACTGCTGGCACACGGCTTTGCCTCTTTGCCCGTGCCCGATGCGCCGTTTGCGCAGGGTGGTTTTCCCACGCCCTCGGGCCGCTGCGAATTTTTCAGCCAACGCCTGGCCGACCAGGGCCTGGATGGCCTGCCCGATCACCTGCCCAACTACGAGCTGGCCGCACCGGGCGGCCGCTACCCGCTGGCCATGATTTCACCGCCTGCGCGCAACTTTTTGAACTCGACCTTTGTCAACGTACAAAGCCTGCGCGACATCGAAGCCGAGCCGGTGCTGGAGATGCATCCGCAAGACGCCGCGGCGCGAGGCATTGTGGACGGGGTCGTGGTGCGTGTCTTCAATGACCGGGGCACTTACCACTGCAAGGCGCGGGTGAACCAGCGTGCACGGCCGGGTGTGGTCAACGGCTTGGGCATCTGGTGGCGCAAGCTGGGCCTGAACGGCACCAACGTCAACGAGCTGACCAGTCAGCACCTGACCGATCTGGGCCGAGCACCCGTGTTTTACGACTGCTTGGTGGAGGTGGCTTTGGACACCGCATTCGCCGCCCAAGGCGCGAACCCCCAAGCCCAGGAAACGCACCATGCCTGAACTGAAGATCGAACGCGAACACACCCTGGGCCTGGCGGGTGCACGCGCCGTGGCCGACCGCTGGCGCGAGCAGGCCGAGCAAGACTGGGGCATGGCCTGCGTGTCTGAGCCTGGTGAGGCACAAGACCGCATGCGCTTTGAGCGCAGTGGGGTGAGTGGCGAGTTGAGGGTGAGCGACACCCGTTTTGACCTGCAGCTGAAACTGGGTTTTTTGTTGGGCGCCTACAGCGGCAAGATCGAAGCAAAAATCCGGGCCAATCTGGATGAGTTGTTAGGGCCCGAGGCCTGAGTTCGGATTCCACCTTTTTGGGTCGTGCCCAGCTTGATTGGATTCTCATGGCGATCGGAGGCTGGACTCTCGATCGAGGACGACAAACTCCCCTTGTCATACCCGTGCAGGCGGGTGTCCATGTCAGCCGAAGGCATGGACCCCCGATCAAGTCGGGGGTGACGAGAGAGGAGTGATGAGACAGGAGCTTGTGCCTCCATTTGTCATGCCCGGCTTGACCGGGTATCCATCGCCATCGCAGGCATGGACCCTCGATCGATTCGAGGGCGACACATCAAGTGCCGGCGCTCTTTCAGGGCAAATCCTTGTTCACCTCGGCCATGGGGGAGTTGCGCGGTCCCACTTGGCCCAGGCGCGCCTTGAGCGACTGCGGTTGGCGCGTCAGGATGGCGGCGTAGTTGGTGGTGTTGGACAGCACTTTCTTCACGTAATCGCGCGTTTCCTGGAACGGGATGTTTTCGGCCCAGATGGCGGCTTCGAGCACCGGGCCGTTGCGCCAATTGCGTGGGCGGCTGGGGCCTGCGTTGTAGGCGGCCGTGGCCATGGGCATGGAGCCCTCAAAGTCGTCCAGCACCAGTTTCAGGTAACCCGTGCCAATGGCCACGTTCACCTCCCGGTCGGTGATCTGGTCCGGGGTGAAATTGTTCAAGCCTATTTTCTTGGCGGTCCATTTGGCGGTGGCGGGCATGACCTGCATCAGGCCAGACGCGCCCACATGCGAGCGGGCGTCCATGATGAAACGGCTTTCCTGTCGTATCAGGCCGTACACATAGGCCGGGTCGAGTTGGATCTCGCCCGCGCGGCGCACCACGATCTCGCGCAGCGGCATGGGAAAGCGTTGGTCAAAGTCGATCACGTCCTTGGTCCGGTCGCTGGTGTTGATGCAGCGGTCCCAGACCTGGCGTTGGCAAGCCAGGTCGGCAGCGGCCAGCAGTTCGCGGTCGTTCATGCCGCCGGGCGTGTGCAAGTTGGTGCTGTAGTTCCACTCGCGGTTGCCTTCGGGGCGCAGACCGATCTGGATGGCGTACAGGGCGCGTTGCAGACCGGGGTTGGTGAGGGCGGCGGCTTTTTCCTGGGGCGTCAGCGCCATGGGGCGTTCAGGCGCGGTGATGGGCTGGCCCAGGTCTTCCAGTGCCAGTTGTTCGTAAAAGCCCTTCACACTGGCGATGCTGCGCAGCAGGCCTTGCGCCTCTTGCCGTTGGGCCGTGTCCTGCGCGGTGGCCATCAGGGCGCGGGCTCGCCAGTAAACCCAGGCGGGGTCTTTTTGCGATTCCGGGCTCATGGCCTGGGTGGCCGAGAGCACCTGACGCCACTGGCCCTGGCGCAAGGCGGCGCGCACTTTCCAACTCAGCAAATCGTCGTTCAGATCACTGTCTTTTTGCACTTTGGCAAAGTGGCTGGCGGCGTTGTCCTGCAGTTTTTGGGCGGCTTGTTTGCCGATCACGCCCCAGGTCCAGTTGCGCTCCTCTTGGCTCAGCTGGAGAGCCCAGCGCCTGTTCAGCAGATCGGCTGCTTCGTCCGGGTCTTTGGCAGCCAGCCGGATCAGGGCCAGCACCGCCAGCTCTTTGCGATTGCGGGTGATGGCGATGATGCGTTTGTCCAGGTATTTTGCCGGATCGGCGTGAATCAGGGCCACTTGTTCCGACAGGCGGGGGGCTTCGATGTCCACGGCCGCTTGTGCTGCGCGGGGGCGGTTCGCGTCCATGGCGATGCGCGCCTTGCGCCACAGATCCAGACCGTTGATTTGTTTGCCCGAGTGCAAGTGGTCGGCCACGTAGGTGCAGCCGTCGTCGGCCTCGCGCAGGCTGTACCACAGGCGCTTGGCTTCCTCGGCCACATCGGCTTTGCTGTTCATGGCTTCGGTGGCCAGAGCGTAGCAGCGCAATTCACGGTCATCGCGCATGCGGTAGCGCGGGTATTCGGCGGTGAAGGTGGCCCAGTCGCGGCGTTTGCCCAGCTGCAGCAACCAGTCGTTGCGCAGGCGGTCTTCGTAGTAGCTGCCCGCGTAGGTGTTCAAAAAACTGCGGATTTCAGACTCGGGCGCGGTGTCCAGGCGCACGCGCATGTCCCAATACGCCGCCAGGGGCTCCAGCACATGGCCACGGGCCTGAGGCAGCAGCGCGGCCAAGCGGTTTTTGTCGCCTTTTCTGAAGGCCTGGTGCATCTCCAGGATGACTTCGTCACCCTTGTTGGGGGCCTGGACTTGGGCCTGGGCGTGGGGGCTCCAAAGGCCTGTCGCGGCCAGTGCACAAACCAGTGTCAGAATCTGAGTGAATTTCATGGGTCGATTATGGACAAAGCCGAAGCAAAACGCGCCTTGAGAAAAGCCTTGATTGAAGAAAGGTTGAATCTGCCGGACCGCCTGGCCCGGGCCGAAGCCTTGCAGCGCGTCATGCGCATCTGGCTGTTTGACCGCCCGGACACCGTGATCGGCGCTTATTGGCCCATCAAGGGCGAGTTCGACCCTTTACCGGTGCTGCATCGCTGGAAGGAAGACGGTGAGTTGAACGGCGAGCCCCAGCGCCGCCGCATCGGCCTGCCTGTGGTCAACAAGTTGCACAAAACCCTGACTTTCCACACCTGGTACCCCGGCTGTGCGATGGAAGAAGACGCCTACGGCATCCCCAAACCCAAAGACACCGAAGTCATCGTCCCTACTTTGCTGTTTGTGCCGTGCGTGGGCTATGGCACGGGCGGTTACCGCTTGGGTTACGGCGGCGGCTTTTACGACCGAACCCTGGCCACCCTGCAGCCCAAGCCCTTTACCGTCGGTTTGGGTTTCACCCACGGCTTTGTGGACGACCTGGAACCCGAAGACCACGACCAGCCGCTGGATGCCATCCTGAACGACAACGGCGTGGTCTGGCCGGTTTGAGCGAGCAGCAGTAAAACCATGGCCCGACCCAAATCAGCAACCCACGACATCAAGCGCGACGCGATCCTCGACATCGCCGCGCAATGCTTTGCGCAGCGCAGCTACCCTGCGGCCAGCATGAACGAGATCGCCACCGCCTGCGGCACCTCCAAGGCGCGGCTGTACCACTATTACGAGAGCAAGGAAGCAATCCTGTTTGACTTGCTGGATCGGCACACCCAGCGTTTGCTGGCGCTGATTGCGCAGACCGAGGCGATTGCACAGCGAAAAAATCTGGACGAGCGCGCCACGCTGCATGAGCTGGTGCGGGCGTTTTTGCAGGAATACGAAACCTCGGCAACCCGGCACGCGGCCTTGCTCAATGACACGCAGTTTTTGAGCGATGTCCCCGACGCGGCCTTGCCCTCCGGCACCGTCTCGCCGCGCGAGTTGATTCTGAACCGCCAGCGTGACATCGTCGCGGCCATGACCCGTTTCATGAAACGGGCCTACCCCGGTCGGCTCACCCCGACCAACCAGACGGCGTTGACCATGATGCTGCTGGGCATGATCAACTGGACCTTCACCTGGCTGCGCCCGGGCGGACCGATCAGCTATGCGGCTTTTGCCGAAGAGGTCATTGCCATGCTGGAAAAGGGTCTGGGCTGAGTTTCATGCCATCTTTTGGGGGGACTTCCATGTGGGAGCGAGCCCCTGCTCGCTAATATTGGCCGGAGCCCGTTCACGCATTCGGCCGCAGGGGTGGCCTCCCACAAGACAGCTCTTTGCAAAGACATTGATGATTGAAATTTACCAATGCGTAACGCATTTCGTTTAGGTAAAATCAGTCCATTCATTGACCGGAGAAATTTCCATGTCCAACGCCCCTACAAAAGCCTTCGCCAGCCAAGCCGATCTGGAGGAGAAGAAGATCACTTTCGAGCAACTCAGCCAGCACTGCTGGGCCTATACCGCCGAGGGTGACCCCAATTCGGGCGTGATCATTGGTGACCGCTTCATCATGGTCAGCGACGCCACCGCCACCCCGGCCATGGCGCAAGACCTGATCAAAAAAATCCGTACTGTCAGCGACCTGCCCATCAAATATGTGCTGCTGACCCATTACCACGCGGTGCGCGTGCTGGGCGCCTACGCCTACGCCGCCGAAGGCGCGACCGAGATCATCGCCAGCGAAGGCACGCTGGACCTGATCAAGGAGCGCGGTGCGCAGGACATGAAGAGCGAGATGGAGCGCTTTCCGCGCCTGTTCCGTGGGGCCGACAGCGTGCCCGGCCTGACCTGGCCCACCATGGTGGTCGGCGGTGGCAATCCCACAAAAGGCGAAGTCCCCGGCAAGCTCAGCATCAACCTGGGCGGCGTGGTGGTGCAGATCTGGCATCCAGGTCCTGGCCACACCCGCGGCGACACGATCGCCTGGGTGGAAGAAGAAAAAGTGCTGTTCAGTGGTGACCTGGTCGAGTACGAAGCCGGGGTCTACACGGGCGACGCCCAGCTCGAAGAGTGGCCCGCCACGCTGGAAGCCTTGCGCGCCCTGAAGGCCGAGTTCATTGTGCCCGGCCGCGGCGAAGCGATGAAGGGCAACGCCAACGTCAACAAGGCGCTGGACTACACCAAGCGCTGGGTCGAAACGCTTTACAAGGCGGGCAAGGAAGCCGTGGCCGCCAAGATGGACCTGAAAGCCGCCATGGCCCATACCCGCAAGGCCATGGACCCCGTCTTCGGTCATGTGTTCATTTACGAGCACTGCCTGCCGTTCGACGTGACCCGGGCTTATGACGAAGCCAGCGGCATCAAGAATCCCCGTATCTGGACGGCTGAGCGCGACATGGAGATGTGGAAGGCGCTGCAAAGCTGACGGAGCGCAGGCAGTCGCGGCAAATTGGGGCAGCGCCTCAAGGCAGGATCAGGTCGCGCAAGTCGCGTTCGTAGGCACGGACGCGGCGTACCGCACGCTGGCGCTGTTCAGCACTGGTGGTGTTGTGCAGCTGGGTCAAGTTGTTGCAGGCCTGCTGAGACATGGCCTGCATCAAGGCCGCACCTGCAGCGTCTGGAGGCTTGAGCCAGCGCTGCCACACGCTCCACAACTCGGCTTCGACCTGGGCCACGGGCATCTGGCCTTGTGACACCCGCTGCAGCGTGGCCAGCAGATCCTTTTGGCGTCGCTGGCGGTCCTGGCGACCCCATTCGGCGGTCCACGGTGACTGTGCCAGATGGGCCTTGATCAAGGCGGTTTGCTCAGCCTGGAGTCCGCCATAAAAATCCTTGTAACGGTTCACCACCCGTTCCACCCGACGCTCCATGCGTGCCTGTTCATCGCCGCGCAGCCAGTCTTTTTCCCATTCTTCGTTCTTGCTGTCCCACTGTCGCGCCAGGTGGCTGAGTTGGCGTGGACCCAGCATCATGGCCACCGGGGCAGCTTGACGCACCGCCTCGCGCATCAGACGGTCAAGCCGGGTTTGCACTTCGGCAAAGGCGCTGCACACCTGGGTGCTCTCCACGGTCCCTTGGCTCCACTGGGCCGATCGATTCAAGAAGTCGGCATAACTGGTCAACTCTTCGCGGCGGTGCCATTGGTGCAGTTGCTCCAGCGCCTCTTTGGCGCGCAAGGACTGTTCGCTGTTGAATGAGATCGCGCTGTCCAGCCACCAATACGACAGCGTGGGAAGCTGTTGGTAGCCCAGCTTGATGGCGCTGCAGCCTTGTAAGGCGAGAAAGGCCAGCAGTGCAAGGAGGTAGCGGGTCATTCCAGGCCTTCAACTTTCATGGACCAGCCGACCAAGTAGCCTGCTTGGTTGGATATTGAATTGGTATCTGTCACGCCGACAGTCCAATTGCGGTCCGCGCTGTTGGGCAGTGGTAAGTCCGTGATGGGCAAAGGAATGCTGAACGTCTTGCCTGAAATGAGGCATGTTTCACCCGGCTGGGCTTTTTGCAAGTCGAGCGCTACGGTGGTGCTGTTGGGCATGCGCAGCTGCGCGGTGAGTTCTGAAATTTGAGGGTGGTCAATGCACAAACTGACGCTGGCAGACTGGATGGTTTGTACCGCGCAGGTGTTGAATTGCCGGGGCACCGATTCGGTCAGCGAGTTGTTGATGGTGTACCCGCCACCGCTGCCATTGGCGTATTGGAGCGGCAGCTCGCAAACGGCAGTTTTCGACGTGGGGGGGGACGTTTCTGGTCCACCGCCGCTGCCTCCACCCCCGCAAGCTGCCAGAAAACAGGTCGTCGCGAAGAGGGGCGCCAGCCAGAAAGGTGATCGCATGCAAGACTCCGAAATGTATGAGCTTGTATCGGCTTTGGCGGCCAATACCCTCAGACATTGTCCACCCAAGGCCAAACCCGTGACTTGACCGGGCTCAAGTGGCAGGGAGTGGGTTTCAGTCTGGCGATAATCTTGGAGTGCGCCGCGCCCCGAACCCGGCCCCGCTTTTGAAAGATTTCCATGAGTTTGAATACCCCGTTTCCCATCGATGTCGTCGTGATGGCCGCTGGCAAAGGCACCCGCATGAAAAGCCGCTTGCCCAAAGTGCTCCAGCGGCTGGCGGGTGTGCCGCTGGTGCAGCATGTGCTGAACACGGCTGCGCTCTTGGATGCCCGTTCGGCCGTGGTCATCACCGGGCACGGCGCTGACCAGGTGGAGCCCGTGTTGCTGGCCCCGGGCCAAGCCCTGGCGGTGCAGTGCGTGCGCCAAGAGCCGCAGCTGGGCACAGGCCACGCTGTGCAGCAGGCCGTGCCCGTGCTGGCCGACGATGGTGTGGTGGTGATCTTGTCGGGCGATGTGCCTTTGACCCAGGCGGGCACCCTGCAGGCGTTGATTGCCCAATGTGGTGGCGACCAGCTGGCGCTGCTCACCATCGATTTTGCTGACCCCACAGGTTACGGCCGCATTGTCCGAAAGGGTGAAGCCGTGCAAGCCATCGTCGAGCACAAAGACGCGACCGATGCGCAGCGCCAGATCCAGGAGGTCTACAGCGGCATCATGGCCGTGCCCGCCAAGCTGCTCAAAGGCTGGCTGGGCCGCATTGACAACCAGAACGCCCAGGGTGAGTACTACCTGACCGACGTGGTCAAGCTGGCCGTGGCCGATGGCGTGCCTGTGGTGGCGCACAAGATCGCCGACCCGCTGCAGGTGGCCGGCATCAACAGCCCGGTGCAACTGGCCGAGCTGGAGCGTGCCCACCAGCTGCGCCAGGCGCATCGCCTGATGGAACAAGGCGTGCGCCTGAAAGACCCCGCCCGCTTTGATCTGCGCGGTCAGCTCGATTGCGCGCAAGACGTCGAGATCGATGTGAATTGCGTTTTTGAAGGCCGTGTGTCCTTGGGCGAAGGCGTGAAGATCGGCGCGAACTGCGTGATTGCCAACTGCACCATCGCAGCGGGCGCGGTGATTCACCCTTTCACCCACATCGACGGCGAAAAATTGGGCGTGAGCGTGGGCGAGGGCGCCTTGATCGGCCCGTTTGCCCGCTTGCGCCCCGGCGCGCAGCTGGGGGCTGAAGTGCACATCGGCAACTTTGTCGAGGTGAAAAATTCCACCCTGGCCCAGGGTGCCAAAGCCAACCACCTGGCCTATTTGGGTGACGCCACCGTGGGCGAGCGGGTGAACTACGGCGCGGGCAGCATCACGGCCAACTACGACGGTGCCAACAAGCACCGCACGGTGATCGAGGCCGATGTCCACATTGGCAGCAACTGCGTGCTGGTGGCCCCGGTGACGATTGGGGCAGGCGGCACGGTGGGCGGCGGCTCCACCATCACCAAGAGCACCGAACCCGGTTCGCTGAGCGTGGCGCGCGGCAAGCAGATCAGCATTGCCAACTGGGCGCGCCCCACCAAAAAGCCCAAAGCCTGAAGCTGTTCAAGGGGGTGGGGTCGCAGCTTGACCGGTTTTTTGTGGGAGGCTGCCCCTGCGGCCGAAGGGTTGTTTGGCTTGAACGCCTGAAGCGTCCCGCAAACATTCGCGAGCAGGGGCTCGCTCCCACGAAGCCCGACTCGTGGATGGCTGTGAACGGATTTTTAAACAACAGGCGGTTTCGTCAGCGGCCAGGTCGTCGTGAACTTGGCCCGTTTGGTCGCAAAAAACGCCTTCACATTGCGCACATTCGCATCCTGCGTGAAGAGCACCTGGCTGATGGCGAGGTAATGCGGCATGTCGCGCGCCTGCACCACCAGCATGAAGTCCGGCCCGGGGGACACGCGCCAGCACTGCTGCACCGCATCGTGCGCCACGGCCCGGACTTCAAAGGCGTCCAGGTGTTCGCTGCCCTGCTGGTCCAAAGACACTTCGACCAAGGCTGTCAGCCCGTGGCCGAGCGTGGCGGCGAGCCGGTCGGTGCTGAGCACGGCCACTTGCCGCTCGACCCAGCCGCCCTCGACCAAGCGTTTGACGCGGCGCAGGCAGGTGGGCGGCGAGACATTGACTTTTTCGGCCAGCGCCACATTGCTCAGGCTGGCGTCGCGCTGCAGGCTGTCGAGCAGTTGCAAGTCGATGGCGTCGAGTTCGTTAGATTCCATTTATTAAATTTTAATGAAATTAAATTCCACTTCAATAGTTTTGTGAAATAAAAAACCGTAAATAAAGAAATATTGATCTGATATTTTTGTTGGCCGTGCCTACCATCGCTGCCATTCCCCCAATTGAGGAGTCTTTCATGTGTGGCATCGTCGGCGCCGTTTCTTCCCGCAACATCGTTCCTGTACTCGTTCAGGGCCTGCAACGTCTCGAATACCGGGGCTATGACTCCTGCGGCGTGGCCGTGCACGCGGCCAGCCTGTGCGGCGGCACGGGCGGGCTGCAGCGCGCCCGCAGCACCTCGCGTGTGGCCGAGCTGATGGACCAGGTGAGCGCCGACCACATCGAAGGCGGCACCGGCATCGCCCACACCCGTTGGGCCACGCACGGCGCGCCCGCCGTGCACAACGCACACCCGCATTTCAGCCATGGCACAGGCGCGGCCGACGCCAAACCCGGCAAGGTTGCGCTGGTGCACAACGGCATCATCGAGAACCACGAAGAACTGCGCGCCGCTCTGCAGGCCAAGGGCTATGTCTTTGCCAGCCAGACCGACACAGAGGTCATCGCCCATTTGGTCGACAGCGTGTACGACGGTGACTTGTTTGAAGCCGTCAAAACCGCCATTCGCCAACTGCACGGTGCGTATGCGATTGCGGTCTTCCACAAAGACGAACCGCAGCGCGTGATCGGTGCGCGTGCCGGTTCGCCTTTGATTTTGGGCGTGGGCCAAGGCGAGACTTTCCTCGCCAGCGACGCGATGGCGCTGGCGGGCGTGACCGACCAGATCGTTTACCTGGAAGAGGGCGATGTGGTCGACATCCAGCTGGGCAAATACTGGGTGGTGGACCGCGACCACAAGGCCGTGACCCGCACCGTGAAAACCGTGCACGCCCACAGCGGCGCGGCCGAGCTGGGCCCCTACCGCCACTACATGCAAAAGGAAATCTTCGAGCAGCCGCGCGCCATTGCCGACACCCTCGAAGGCGTCGAAGGCATCACGCCCGAGCTGTTCGGCGACGGCGCGTACAGCACCTTCAAGGCCATCGACAATGTGTTGATCTTGGCCTGCGGCACCAGCTACTACAGCGGCTGTGTGGCCAAGTACTGGATCGAGGCCATCGCCAAAGTGCCTTGCCAGGTCGAGATCGCCAGCGAATACCGCTACCGCGAATCGGTGCCTAACCCCAACACGTTGATCGTCACCATCACCCAAAGCGGCGAGACCGCCGACACCCTGGCCGCGCTGCGCCACGCGCAAAGCTTGGGCATGACGCACACGCTCACCATCTGCAACGTGTCCACCAGCGCCATGGTGCGCGAGTGCAAACACGCTTATGTGACCCGCGCCGGGGCGGAGATCGGTGTGGCCTCCACCAAGGCCTTCACCACGCAGTTGGCCGGTTTGTTTTTGCTCACGCTGGCTTTGGCCCAGACCAAAGGCCGCTTGTCAGAGGCCGAGGAAGCCGAGCACATCAAAGCCATGCGCCACCTGCCCGCCGCGCTGCAAGCCGTGCTGGCGCTGGAGCCCCAAATCATCGCCTGGGCCGAAGAGTTCGCCAGCAAAGAAAACGCGCTGTTTTTGGGCCGAGGCACGCACTACCCCATCGCGCTGGAAGGTGCTCTCAAACTCAAAGAGATCACCTACATCCACGCCGAAGCCTATGCGGCGGGTGAACTCAAACACGGCCCGCTGGCCTTGGTCACCAGCGCCATGCCCGTGGTCACCGTGGCCCCCAACGACCAGCTGCTGGAAAAGCTGAAAAGCAACATGCAAGAGGTGCGCGCCCGCGGCGGTGTGCTGTATGTGCTGGCCGACGGCGACACGAAGATCGAAAGCAGCGAAGGCGTCAATGTGATCCGCATGCCTGAGCACTATGGCGTGTTGTCACCGATCTTGCATGTGGTGCCGCTGCAGTTGCTCAGCTATCACACGGCGTGTGCGCGGGGGACGGATGTGGACAAGCCGAGGAATCTGGCGAAGTCGGTCACGGTGGAGTAATTCCGTTCGGGGGTATTTCTGAAGGTGGTTTTCTCGTCCGCTTTCAGATGGTGCTGAATCGCCCCGGGTTTCGTGGAGGCCAGTTGGTTTAAGTCGAGACCTCTGTCTCGTTCTTGCCGGCTAGCTGCCGGTAGTAGTTCTCCTCAGCTTCAGCCGGTGGAATATATCCAATCGAGCTGAGCAGTCGGTGGTGGTTGAACCAAGCCACCCATTCCAGGGTCGCCAGCTCCAGTGCCTCCTTGGTTTTCCAAGGCGCACAGCGGTGGATCAATTCGGCCTTGTACAGCCCATTGATCGTCTCGGCCAAGGCGTTGTCGTAGCTGTCGCCACGGCTGCCCACCGAGGGCTCTATCCCAGCTTGGGCCAGGCGTTCGGTGTAGAGAATGGAAACGTATTGAGACCCTCTGTCCGAGTGATGTATCAATGCACCTGAGCGCTCAGGCTGCCTGTCGAACAAGGCTTGCTCCAGCGCATCCAAAACAAAGTCAGTGCGCATGGAGCTGCTGACTCGCCAGCCCACGATGCGCCGGGCAAACACGTCAATCACAAAGGCCACGTATTGCCAGCCCTGCCAGGTGCTGACGTAGGTGAAGTCCGACACCCACAGCTGGTTGGGCCGATCGGCCTTGAATTGACGGTTGACCCGGTCCAACGGGCAGGGAGCTGCTTTGTCCGGGACCGTCGTGCGGATGACCTTGCCCCTGCGCACACCCTGCAACCCCATGCGTTTCATGAGCCGCTCGACCGTGCAGAGGGCCACTTCTGTGCCTTCTCTGTTCATTTGATGCCAGACCTTGTCTGCGCCGTAGACCTGCATATTGGCCTGCCACACTGCTTGTATCTGGGGCATCAGCGTTTCATCACGTTTGGCCCGGGCACAGCGCAGTTCGGGCTTGCGTTTAAGGGCGGCATGGCACCTGTAGCCAGACGGGGCAATTTGCAGCACTTTGCAAATCGGCTCGACCCCGTAGGTGGCACGATGTTTATCTACAAAGGCTCTCAGGACTTGAGTCGGCGGTCGAGCTCCGCCTGGGCAAAAAAAGCGCTCGCCAGCTTGAGGATCTCGTTGGCTTTGCGCAGCTCTTTGACTTCACGCTCAAGGTCTTTGATGCGGGCTCGCTCGTCAGAGCTGAGGCCATCGCGCATGCCTGCATCAACTTCGTGCTGGCGAACCCAGTCGTTGAGGGTTTGCGGCACACACCCGATCTTGGGGGCAATTGATTCAATGGTGGCCCAAAGAGATGGGTACTCGCCGCGGTGTTCGAGCACCATGCGGACAGCGCGTTCGCGCATTTCGGGTGAAAAACGGTTTGATTTCTTGCTCATGGCTCCATCTTCTCAAAGTGTGGAGCCTCCTCAAAATCCGGGGCGATTCACAGACGATTATTTGTACATGGCAGCAGACTTTGCCAAATCTGATTTCAATCGAGCAACCAGGAATTCGGGTTTGAGGGCCTGAACATGAAAAGCCATGCTGAGAAGCCAACGCACCAGTTCTTCGGTGATGTGCATGTCCACTGTTAGAACGTAACTCCCGTCGGCCGCGTCCTCGTGCTTCTGTCCTGGGGCCAATGGGGTTTCCTTGATCCACTGTGATTGAGCGTCAATTTTGAGCACAACCTTTTCGAGTCTCCCATAAGCGTCAGCCGGGAAAACCGGATGACCTATCCCCTTGGCCAAGAACATCTTCAAGTCCCAGCCGTCGGGTTTTTCTAGGTAACCTGTGACTGCTACTGCAGCACGAATGCGCGCTAACAAGAAGCGATCCGCATTTTTTTGGCCCTGTTTCTTGGCTACCAAATATGTGCGAACACCTTGCTGTACCAGTGCCAAGGGGCTGACAACGCATTCCTCTTCTCTTTGTGTGGCAGCATGGATGTAGCGTATGCGCAGCATCTCTTCATGCAACAAGGCGCTTTGGACCGTTTGTTTAATCGACTCGTCCACCTCGGGCTGGCAAAAGGGGAGTACTGCCGGAAGCACTTCAATTTTGGCCAACCATTTATGACCTTCATCTGCAGACACATGCACTCCGCCTCTGGAGGCTATGACGGCATCCACCGCTGTCTGTTGAGCTGCCTCAAAAAATGGTGACAGAGCGCGATGCGCTTGCTTTGGGAGCAAATCAGTTCCGAATTTGCTCAACAAGCCAAAGGCCATCATTTGCTCTTGGCTCATGGGCATGAGCATCATGGGAGCTTCTGCTTTGAGTCGGTAGTAATGCTCTTTTTGTTTCCCGTTCTGATTCTCTTTTTGTTTTTGGATGTCGAGGCTGTTGGGATAAATCTTGGCAATCGAGTCCAGATTGTTTTTGATTTTTTTGCGCATGCTCTCGATGGTGCTGGCTTTGCCCCAATGACCACGTAAAGCATTGGCCAGATCAGACATGGTGACGGGTTTTTGTGGCTCCCTAGGCAGCTTCTTCAGAAGCTCCAGCTGAAATTTACTCATTCCCATTCGAAATCCCTAGGATTACAGATCGACGCAACGATCTTACACAAGTCTGTACTTACTCAGAGCTTTGAGTAAATCATGACGAACTTTTTCCCGAAGGTTTGGAGGGTGAAGTACTTCGACCCTTGAGCCCAGGCTCTGTATCCAGTGCAAAAGATCGGGCGAGACGACTATGGACACATCTAACCATATTTCCTCATTGACTATGGTTATTCGCTGATCGACCCCAAGAGGTGAAGTTTGCAATTCATTTGCAAGTTCTGAATCGACGCTTAACCGAAGAAGAGTTGTCAAATGCTCTTCAGTCATCATGACGGGATTTGTCTGAGCTGGCATCAAGGGGCAACTTTCAAAAATTTCAGGGAGCGGACGATGGCTTGTCGTTCCTTTTCCTGATCTGGTGTCAGAGCGGCAGTGTCAACCATGATGTATCTTTGGCTGTTGCTGATCAGCCCCCAGAAGCAGACTCCACCAGCTGCATGAAACCCGGTTTGTTCATCTTCGACGCTACACAAGATGTTCGAGGCGAAACCCGTCCATTGGTTTGTAACAATTCGTTCAGCCGGTGGGTTGTTGAAACGACCGAAGGTGACGCGGTATCCCTGAGAGTCTTTTTCAAATATGGCGTGTTTCTGGTTTGCCGATGTGAAGTCTCCTTGACCAACAGTGATGTGAATCAGATACCCGTCATCTCGTGAAAGAGTTCGGCCATTGAGTGCGCGGTAGGCTTGTAGATTCAATGGCCGCTTGTGGACATGATCTCGTAAGGCAGCGATATCCGTCAAAAATAATTCCCTGCCTTGTTGCGAAACTTTGTAGTGCGCAGGGTGCTCGAACTGGATACCCAACTCTGGTGATTGGTACAACACCCATCGTGTTTGCGAAGCCTTTTTTTTGATCGCGGTATCCCCAGCACTCACCTTCAAATAGTTGTTGTAGGCGTATGAATACTGCGCGAACAGCATTGCAGCGATAGCGATTAAATGTTTTATCACGATCTTCTCAGATTAAATTTGAATGCATTTACAGGGCATCGTGGTGTTAACTTCATACACGTCAGATGCCCATGATTTAATTTCATTAGTCGTCCCTGCAAAATTCATTTCAAGCCAGCGCCCAGCGTTGATCTGAGTTTTGCAGTCGGTTGAGGCCGAAGATTTCTGCCAATTTCTCAAACAAACCCGCTAAACCGCTCACCTGCAACAGACACAACAAAAGGCCCAGGCCTTTCTTGACGATCATCCGCAGCAGCCAGCGGATGTTGTAGCCCGCCGCGCACAGCACCGCGTGCAGCGCATCACCCTCTGAGCCCTTGAGGTGGCAGCGATCCATGCGGTGGTCGGCCTTGAGGTGCCCGATGATCGGCTCGATGGCTTGGCGTCTTTTGAGCAGCCTGCGCTCTTCATCTGTGAGCCGCTTGTCCTTGCCACGGTGTTTGATCTCGATGTCCGGGTTGTCCTTGTCCACCCCCCGGTAGCCCAAGTCTGCGTACACCACCTCGGGCTTGACGCCCAAGCCCTGCATCAAGATGGCGCTTTGCTCGATCTGCTCATGCATGGTGTGCCCGTCATACGGGTTACCGGGAAAGCTCCTGGCACCCACGATCAGATTGCCCTTGAGCGTCATGGCCAGGCCCACCTTCACACCAAATTCGTACGGGTTGCGGCTCTTTCCCTTGCTGATGCACTCCACCTCGGGTGCATGCCAGCTGTAGAGCTTGGCGCGGTTGTCCACTGCCTTGCGGCTGCCGGTCTGCGTGACCAAGCGTTTGGCCTTGCCCAAGGTCTGGCCCAAGGTGTCTTGTATGGCTTGGCTGAGCGTGGTCATCTTGCGAGCCACCTCGCGCTGCAGCCTGCCAACGATGGTGCGTTGGCGTTTGATGACTTTGCGCATGCGTTTGAATTGACGCGCATGGGCGTAGCGCCCAGCCTTGTAGCCCAGCAGTTGCCCTTCTTTGGCGTAGGTTTGCTTGAGCTCGATGCCATTGGCTTTGGCCGCCTCCACCACCTTGGACCTGGCGGTCTCCAGCAGCTTGCTGTCTGTGGGGTGAGCCACGGCTTTTTCTTGCACCGTGGAGTCCACGATCACGCGCGTCAACTCTTTCTTGGCGATCAGCTTGAGCGTGACGGCCACCTCCATGGTGCGGGCCAGCAGCTCTTCCACACCTTCTTCGCCAAGGGCTTTACGGAAGCGCCCCAGTTGTGTCGGGTCGCACGGCCATTGGTGCTCGAAATACTCATTGCCAGAAAAGTATTGCCAAGTGGGGGTCTCGCCCCAACGCTGAATCACGTCTTCATCGCTCTCGTTGAACGCATGCTTGAGGTACAGCAGCGCCACCATCAGACGGGTGGGCAAACGAGGACGGCCAGCATTGGAGACGCCGCCACCGGCAACGGCCGAGACCGGGCCAAACAAATCCAAATCTTCGATCTTCTTGCCAGCCTTGACCTGGCGTGCCCAACGATGGGCGAGGGAAGCTTCGATTTCTTGCCAAGGCATGCGGTTGGCCAGTACCGCAAGCGGGTGACGCAAATCGATCATCTGGTCCAGGCGGTTGCGGAAAAAGTCATCGGTCATGGCGCTGATTTCAAAAACTCCCAGAAAACAGCCTCCATTGGATATCTATTTGAGAGTTCTGACCATCCGGATTCACCCCAGATCACAAGCATTCATGCGGGTTGCAGGGGTTTTGCAGGGACGACTCATTAGGTAGTCGGGGTGATGTTCAGCATGGGTCATTCAAAGAGTTCCTTCAATGCCTGAAAGCTGATGAACTCAAAATCCAGAATGCCTGCTTCATTTTTCCCGATGACGTAAGCATTGCTGGGAGCGTCAAAAGCCTGCTCGATCCTGTCTGCTGATTTGAGACGTTTGAGAGGAAGTTGTTTGAACTCACCAAGTTCGACTTGTTCCCTATGAATGGCTTGTTCGTCCGGAACTTGACCGATATGCAGACCTTTGCTTCCGCATGCCAACAACAAGAAGCTCCCACAGTACTTCATGCTGCTAATGGTGTTAAAAAATGGTTCCCTTGAAGTTTCGGAGGCATCCAAATCGTCATCAAAGAGCAATGAGTCTCCTGTGATGGACAAATCGCCATTGATCTTGCTCCATGACCAGTTGGCAATTTCCATGAGTGTTTTTTTACTTAACAAGCTTACGCAATAGTGACCATTGCCGTGGTTAATGCCTGTTGAATACAAAGCGTAAGTGTGATCACCCCCGGCGCAGACATGGACCTTTTCATAGGTCGTGTGCGATTTGAGAGGTATGACAATTGGCCGAGCCGTATTAAAGGGCTGAGTCAGGTCATAAACAAGAATCCATTTGGGAATTCTCATGTTGTCAACCGCGACAAGCTTGCTGCCGTTAACAAACAGCGCATCGACTGATTTCCCCCTTGCACGCACTTCCTGCGGAAGTTGGATGGCAATCCAACTCCTATCATCTCGAGGACTTCGAATCCACAGTGCTTCACCATCCTGGGAATGTCCTCCTACTACCAATTCACCTTGCTGGATCAAGATGTCATTGGCAAGAGCCCTTTTAGGCAAAGTCAAAGGTGGTTTGAGTGTTTGTATCCAAGGCGCTTGGTCAAGTATCTTGTAGTGGCCAATCCTTTTCTGGCCTTGGTCTATGTTGCCAAATTCAGTTCCGTCCTCTGATAACCGCCAGATTGCATCGGCAGTGCCTGGTGCAATCGCCAATGGTGTCACCACTTCCCCATTGGCAGTGCATAACCACATCCCTCCGGCATACGGTAAAAAAACATAATGGTTCGTCATGTCATCTCCTCGGTAGAACGGTAATTTTTCACATCTTCGCGACATTTTTCGTCGTGATCCTGTGCGACATTTAAAACTCCGATCAACACTGAAAGGATTGATATGCCTGCACAGCAAAGCGCATTGACTTTCACACAAGAGCTGTTGGCGCTCCTAGAGTGGAACTCATTTGAAATTGAAGTCAGTCTTCTCGATGACGATTTGCCGCAACCAAATCGGATTCTTTCGAAGGATGCGCGTCATGCGCTGCAAGTTGAGATGGGCAAGGTCAAAGAGTGTTGCGAGCAAAAACAATATCCTTGGGCAGTAGAAGCACAAACGAACGCTCTCAAAATTCTTGAAGAGCATCTTGGCGTGCTGAACATTCAAACTCTGGAATGCTTGCGAGACATCGGTAATCTGTATTTTTTGGACCGAAAATTTGAAGAGGCCCAGAGCTTCTTTAGGAGAGCATGGCGTATCGCCGCCAGTGTGTTGCCCCGTAAGCATGAATTTTTGCTGTCAGTGGAGAAGATGCACGGAAATTGCGTGACTGAAATTGAAAAATCTCAGCACGTGGTCAACCTCAGCCAGTGCATGGCAAAAATCATATCGACCTCCCATGAGCCAGAAAAAGGCTTGCGGGCAATCCCCAGTGTCCAAAAGCAATCGGATCTGCAGGTAGCGCTTAAGAAGGCACAAAAACATCTAGATTTGGCGCAATATGGCAAAGCAGAGTGTCTTCTGCGTATGAGTGCCCGATACTTGGCAGGAGCGAAGAAGTCATCGGATCTCACTCAGCTCAAGTTTGTTTATGAGCTATGGGCCAGCGCACTCGCAGGTCTCGGTCTATCGGACTCAGCTCACAAAACGCGGTCTCTCGCACAAGCAATCGAAGCCCGAAGTTAACAGTGTTTCATACGTCAGCTTCCGATTCGAAGGCATGGGGTTGACACAGCCCATCCGCGTCTGACCATAAAAGCTGAAGCGACAAATTTTTTCGCGATACACACGTAAAGTTGTATCCCACAACGAAGGAGTGTCTATGAGTTTGGATGATGTAAACGACGCTGTCAGCACCAAGGAGCCTATGTCAGATTTGGACCACTTGATTGACGAAGCATTCATGGATTCACCCAAACCACGACGTGCACGCAAAAGTAAATCAGGCGGGGTCAAGATCGATCTAGCCCTCAGCGAAGAGCTTAAAAGCGAAGTCATGGCTGAACTGGCCGAATCGAGTACGGAATACGCCATGTGGTTGCGTGTATTGATGCTGCGGGTGCTCATCCGGACACCAGCCTTGGGACGATTGAAGGGGCGTGTGAGCTACAACTTGACCCGAACCTGTGAATTCCTCGGTTTTAAAAACTTTGAAAAATTTACGGAAGACCGCAGTTTGGCCGAAATTCGCGACGAATTGGCGCTGGTATTGAACCGCTGGGAAAAGCAAGTTGGCACAGCATGTCGTTTTCCTTCGCTACTTCAGGAAAACCTCACGGCCCTGGCCGCCATCATCGACCTCAATGACTTGGAAAAAGACATTTTGGGCTTGGCTGTGCTCGTCCATGCCGAAAGCACATTCGAGGGCTGCTGTGAAATTCTCGGTTCAGAGCTTGCGGGGTTCAGTATCGAGCGAATTCTGGCTCCGATGCTGGCACAAAAGCCAGAAGCTGTGGCCCGATGCCTTCAGCGTTCAGAAAAGCTGGCAAGCTCGGGCTTGCTCACAATTGACCTTGGTGGGCGCTATCAACTGCGTCAGTTGATGGACCTGATGACGGTCACCTTTGCAGCCCGCATGCTGGTGCCACAGACCGACATCCGCAAAATCGTGGAGGGATTCGTTCGCCCGATGTCGCCATCTGACTTGTCGGTGCAGGACTATGGCCATGTTCAAACCAACCTCGACATTTGTAAGACGCTTCTGCAAAAGGCCGCCGAACAGCGCATGGTTGGTGTCAACATCCTGATTTACGGCAAGCCTGGCTCCGGCAAAACGGAGTTGTCGCGCCTGATTGCCAGCGAATTGAAGTTGCAATTGATGGAAATCAGCCCAAGCAACTTGGCGGGTGCTCCCGTGGTGCCTATCCGTCGTGTGCGTAACTACCGCATCGCTCAAGCTTTCTTCAAGAATAACCCTGCCATCGTGCTTTTTGACGAGTGCGAGGAGGTTCTCAATCACGTTCAGAGTGTCGATCGTGGAGATGATGAGGCTACTGTGCCGCGCAAATCGTTCATCAACAAGATTTTGGAGACCAATGAGGTTCCGACCATCTGGATCGCCAATTCGATTCAGCGTTTCGATGAGGCTTATCTGCGACGCTTTAGCGTGTGCTTTGAAATGCCCATTCCCACGCAATCGCAGCGGGAAAAAATGCTGGCCAAAGCAGTCGCAGGGGTAGTGAGTGCAAAGGCACAAGTCGCCATTGCGCGCCACAAAGATGCCACGCCAGCCATGTTGATGCAGACAGCCAAGGTGATCCAGGCCATCGCTTCTGACCGCACGGCAGGTGAACGTGATGAATTGGCGATCCATTTGATGAACAACACGTTAAAAGCTCAGAGTAAATCGCAAATTACAACTCGCAGTGACCTGGGTCTTGCTGGCGATGGCTTTGAGCCTGGATGGGTCAATAGCGAAGTCGATCTTCTGGCATTGCGTGAATCGCTTGTCGACTCACGTACTGGCCGCATTTGCCTGTACGGCCCTCCTGGAACAGGAAAAACCGCATTTGGAAAATGGTTGGCGCAAGAAATGGACGTACCCCATCTGGTTTTGAAGGCGTCTGAAATTCTGAGCGCCTATTTGGGTGAGACAGAACAAAACATGGCCCGAGCGTTTGACATGGCGACCCAACAAAAAGCGGTGCTTCAGTTCGACGAGGTGGACTCCTTCTTGCAAGATCGCCAAAAAGCGTCCAAGCAATGGGAAGTCACTCAGGTCAATGAAATGCTCACGCAGATGGAGAACTTTCAAGGGGTGTTCATTGCATCGACTAATTTGTTTCAGAACCTCGATGAGGCGAGCCTGCGTCGATTCGACATGGCCATCAAGTTCGATTTCATGAAAACCGAGGCTGCATGGCATATGTTTATAAAAACTTGCAGTATTCTAGGGATTGACGGTGTTGAGCCTCAACTAAAAATCCGTCTGGCGCGTCTTGCCCAGTTGACACCCGGTGATTTTGAGCAAGTGGTCCGCCGAGCTCGATTGTTGCGGCCTCAATGCGCCAGTGAGGTATTGCGGCACCTGGAAAGTGTATTGGCACTTAAAAAGAACAGCGTAACTCGCGCCATGGGATTTCTCGCTGCAGCCTGAACAGCATCAATATTGAACGAATGAGTGAAGAAAGGTTTCCATGAATACGACAGCCAAAAAACGCTACCTGACGAAATCCCGCTTCAAGATGGCGCTCGAGTGCCCCACCAAGCTGTACTACTCCGTAGAGTCGAACGGCTATTTTGACAAAAACAAGGACAACGATTTCCTGCAAGCCTTGGCCGATGGTGGCAATCAGGTGGGGGAATTAGCCAAGTTCAAGTACCACCCCAACCCAGTGGGGGATGCCATCACGGTGGAAACTCTTGAGTACGAAGCAGCAGTGACGCAAACGAATGCCAAGTTGAGTCTGCCTGGGCGTGTGGTTATCGCTGAGGCAGCGCTGCTTCATGCTCCGTATTTCGTGCGCGTGGACATCTTGATTCGCGACCAAGAAGCAAAAACCATCGACATCATCGAGGTCAAGTCCAAAAGTGTTTCGGACAATCTTGTGGCTGCACGATTCAAGAACAGCACGAACGAGTACGCATCCAGCTGGTTGCCTTACCTGTACGACGTGACCTTTCAAGCTGAAGTGGCGCGCTTGTGTTTCCCGGACTACCAAATCCGGTCGAAACTTTTGCTGCTCGATGCTGCAAAGCCTTGCGACAAGGACGGGTTGCACCAGCTTTTCCAGATTGTTCAAGAGCGAGATCTACAAACTGGCCGCTCGCGTGTTCAGATCAGAACACCGCCGCACCTGACAGAAAAGGACATTGGCAGCCTTGATTTTTTACGTGAGGTGAATGTCACTGACATCGTGGCGGACTTGCGCCGTTCGCCCATCAACAATGCGGCTCATGTGCCCGAGGTACATCGACAAAATCTGAGCACTTTCATGAAATGGGCTGGTGATCTTCAAATGCAGGGGATACGAGCCTTTCATGGCATTTCCAAGACCTGCCGGAGTTGCCAATTTCGTGCACCTGCCGGCGATGCTTTGCGCAGCGGAGTGCATGAATGCTGGAAATCCGCATTGGGCCAAGGTTTGGTTCAAGGCGGACGCGATCTCACGGATCGCACCATACCGTTGTCTATGGATCTATGGGGTGGTGCGTCGGGTTCCAAAAGCTTTGCGGATGAGGTTCTCAAAAAAGGTAGGGCATTCTTGGCTGATATTCAAGAAGATGACATTCGCCCCAATAAGGCATATGAAGGTCGTGGGATGTCTCCACTTGAACGTCGCATGGCACAAATAAGAGCAGCAGGCGGGCAAGGACCAAATTACTTGATTGATGAAGACAGATTGAGTGAGATGGACCGTTGGGAGTGGCCTTTGCACATGATTGACTTCGAGACTTCTGCGCCCGCATTGCCATTTTTCAAGGGCATGCGTCCGTACCAAACTTTGGCATTTCAATTCAGTCACCACATCATGGAGAAGATGGAGGACGGAAAAATCCGAATCCGCCATGCCAACCAGTGGATTTCGACGCAGGCTGAATACTTCCCAAGCATCGAGTTTGTCCGTCAACTGCGCAAGGCTTTGATGCCCTCGGGCCAACTGCAAGGCACTGTTTTTAGGTATCACAACCATGAAAATACTGTGCTGCGTAGTCTGATCAAAACGATCAAGGAGGCGAATGAAGATATGGCCCCCGATGCGGAAGACTTAGTCGCATTCATAAACCTCATCACCAAATCAACGCGTGAGGAAACGAAAATTTACGGCTCTTTTGAAGGTGAAAAGGCGATGGTCGATTTGCACCGTCTGATTCAAGAAGGCTACTATTCAGCAAAAGCTGGAGGCAGCATATCGCTCAAGTTTATGTTGCCAGCCATCTTGCATGATGCCCCAGGTATTGCGGACCTCTACCGTAAACCTGGTGTCTATGGAGTGGGCTTACCTATACAAAGTTTGAATTTTCAGGGTGCTCAAGGGCATGTTTGGCTTCAAGCAGAAAAGAGTAACGATCCTTATAAGACGCTTCCAGGCATTTTTGGTCCAGAACACAACGACTTGAATGAGATGCTGTTGCGCTTGGCTGGAGATGATGAAGATGAAGGTTCAATCAATCAAGGTGGTTTGGCGATGACCGCCTACAACTACACCCAATTCAACTGCTTGAGTGCGGCAGAGCGTCTAAGTATTGAACAGGCGCTGTTGCGTTACTGCGAACTCGACACACTGGCGATGGTGATGCTGGTTCAAGGATTGATGTATCTGCGTGCCGACTAATTGACAAAGGAGATGACTGTGACACATGAAGAATTTGTTGCCCTTTTGCCCGACAACCAAAGGCAGTTCTCATCAGAACTGATTCACGAGTTGTCCAAAATCCCGGAAATTTCGGTCTATCACACGGATACCAATGCAGGTGATTTGCGCGTGAGAGTTGGCAATGATGGACGTGTTCTTTTCACCATGTACTGGCAGTCTCGTAACGAGGCTTACTTTTGCCGCTGTTTTGTCGAAACGCAGTACCTTGCAGCTCAAGATGGCCTTTTTGACATCAGTCTTGAGCCTGAATACCAACAACAAATTTCATCCTTCAAATTTAAACCCAACTATGTCAACACCATTTCGGTCTTGACAGGCCTGATACAGGAAACAGTCAAGAGATACCATTTTCTGAACCAACACAAAGCAACTCAATGACTTCCAAAGTTTTGGTGCGAAATGTAGCCAAGGCGTTTGTCCTCACTTGTTACTTACACGATCTGCGCAAAGCGATTGGCGAGCAAGCCTACATGACAAGTTTTGTCAGAAGTGAGCATGGACCGGGAACGGGGTTCTTTGGCGTTGGCAACACCGGTAGCAACGATTGCCTGAAAGAGACGCTTCGCGGCATCACCGATGGGCTGGATCTCCGATTCAACACTTTCAAACGGATCCCTTACGTCAGTGCCAGTTGTCTGAACCTCGCAGTTCGCAGCAAAGAAGTTCACCGCATAGAACACACTCTTGAAATTAGCGCGCAATATCATGATCTCGAGCGTCGGTTTATTCTTGAAGGGCAGGCATTCACGCCCAATTCGCTTGGACGTTGGTTCATTGAAAATCAGATTGTTTGTCTTATTGAAAAAGCTGAGCAGACAGGTAAATATTCGCCAGAGATGCCATTCGCCAAATACTCATCAGCCATTTTTTATCGTGGAAAGGACGTCAGTTCCCTGTCCCATAGTGCAATCCGGGAGATCAATCTAGAGGAATTTTCCGAAGAACTTGCGCTGGTTGAAAAATATGATTTCGATCAGGCTGTATCTGAAACCAAAGCCAAATTGATTCAACCCAGAGTAAAACACCGGCTACCACCGCTTGAACTTGCAATAGCGCTAGCAAATGATGAAATGAACTTGTTGCAGCAGCATTACGTTGCAAAAATTTCCTACGTAACTAACCCAGGCAATAGGTACTACAACAAAGACCACGCCGATCGTTGGATTGCGTGGTCAACTTCACGTGCAAGTCAATCGATTCAGGAATCGCCAGAATTCTGATCTGGCTTATCTAGGTTTGCGAATTTCGCTGCCATCGTGGGATTGCCCCTGGTCAGCTTCTTGATCGTCAGATCCTCTGCTTTATCGTTGGCCAAGCGAAGATTGTTGGCTGACTTGTAGAGGGCATCTTTGGTTTTTTCGAGATCCTTGATTGCATCGTCGATGCGCTTAATGGCTTCTTCAAAACCTTCTGATGCCAATCGCCAGTTGCGTCCAAACGCAGTTTTGAATTCATCGAGTTGCGATTCAAAGCGGGTGATGTCAACGTTTTGTGCCTTGACCAAAGCCAACTCGGATTTGTAGGCTAGAGACTTCATTGAGGCATTTCGCAGCAGGGTGATGATGGGGATGAAAAACTGAGGTCGAACCACGTACATCTTGGGGTAGCGATGGAACACATCCACGATGCCCGCGTTGTACAGATCGTTTTCTGGCTCCAACAATGAGACCAGGACAGCGTATTCACAATTTTTCTCGGTGCGGTCCTTGTCCAGTTCCTTCAGAAAGTCCTCGTTTTTCTTCTTGCTGCTTGTCTCGTCACTTTCGTTTTTCATCTCGAACATGATGGAGACAATTTCTAAGCCCGATGGATCAAAGTCGCGAAAGATGAAATCGCCCTTGCTGCCGTTGCGGGCATCGTTGTCTTTCTCGAAGTAAGCGTTCGGAAACCCTGTTGCTCGAATGCGATTGAACTCAATCTCGCAGTGCTGCTCAAGTGATTCCCCGACCATCTTGGTCGATAGTCGGGCTTTCATGTCTCGCAACCGTTCTATAGTTTCTTCCCGGTCCTTGATCTGGGTTTCGTATTTTTCTGTCAGCGATTTTTCGACCAAATGCTTTTCAAGCTCGATTCGCTGCAACCCGCTTCGGAGTTCATCGCGCTCTTTTTCAACAAGCCCGACTGCTTCTGAGATGGCCAAGCGCTGCTCAATGCCTATGGTGGACAGTTGAGCTTTGAGTGCCTGGATTTCCGCCTCTTTGTTCGCTGATACCTTTTGCAACTCGGTAGCCATCTTGGCCTCAGCCAGGCTGATCGCGGCCTGTTGATCGTGCTTGATTTGCTGGATTTCATTGGCCAAGGCGTCACGCTCGCGTTCCAACGTGCTCAGGGCTTGTGTCACGGCCAATTGTCGTTCAAGCCCCATGGCTTCAAGTTTTGACTGCAATTCATGGATTTGATTGTCTTTGGCAGTGGCTGCTTTTTGGAGATCGGCGGCCGCCTTGGCTTCGGCAAGCGCCAAAGCTGATCGTTTTTCTTTCTCGGCCAATTCCAATCGCTCATGCAATTGCTTTTCAAAATCACCGTCTCTGACTTGCTTGAGGATGTCTGCATACCCCGCTTCGTCAATTTTGAAAGCTTTATTGCAGTGCGGGCAGATGATTTCATGCATGCATATTTCCTTGTAAATTAACTATGCTGATTTGGGAGTCACGCAGACCTATGTGCTTTTGCATCATTTCCAATCCCAAACAAGGTCACTGCGAATCTCTTTTCTTCGTCGCGTTTCAAGGGACCTTGGATCTTGAGGCTGTAATGACGTGACCACGGCTCATGAAGGGATGGTTCTTGATCGGCAGCATGCTCCCACAGCAATTGCTGAGGTAAGCCTCTCGGTGATCGCTCCATGACCTCCATGAGTGCCAGTTCAAATGCGCTATAGTTTCCGCCAAAGGCGAGCCCAGGGCGAACAAAAGCCAAGATTTGGGGAAGGCAGGCGTTTGATAGGTACAGCGCTGCATAGCTAGCAACGCCTTCGGCTCGCACATGCAGCAAGCTGAACCGCTCGGGGCCGAATGAATCAGTTCGATCCGAATCACGCTCAAAGACAGACCAAATCGCAAAAGCGTTTTCAGGACCCGCTTTGTTGATTTTCATGGCCATTGCGTATTCTTGTTGAGACAAGCTCTTGGGCAGTTCAATGTTGTACCCGTTGGGCGTTAACTCTTGCTGTTTCACGTGTCTTTGAGCGACGATATGGTATCCATACACCGGTTGCTCAGACAAAGCCCTCAGGTAGCTCTCTTGTGTCCATGACAAGTCAACATAGACAAATGAGTTGACGCCGAGTGACCAGTTGCGAATGGGTGTGCCATCGATGCCTGAACCTGGATAATAAAGTGAGCCTTCGAGAATTTCGCTAAGCGGAAAAGGTTGTTGCTCGATATTGCTTGCGTTGATTTCGCTCAGTAATTGAACTTGCATACGTGCTTCCAATCGTTGTTTTGATTTGAATGAATCGCCCCGGGTTTCGTGGAGGCCAGTTGGTTTAAGTCGAGACCTCTGTCTCGTTCTTGCCGGCTAGCTGCCGGTAGTAGTTCTCCTCAGCTTCAGCCGGTGGAATATATCCAATCGAGCTGAGCAGTCGGTGGTGGTTGAACCAAGCCACCCATTCCAGGGTCGCCAGCTCCAGTGCCTCCTTGGTTTTCCAAGGCGCACAGCGGTGGATCAATTCGGCCTTGTACAGCCCATTGATCGTCTCGGCCAAGGCGTTGTCGTAGCTGTCGCCACGGCTGCCCACCGAGGGCTCTATCCCAGCTTGGGCCAGGCGTTCGGTGTAGAGAATGGAAACGTATTGAGACCCTCTGTCCGAGTGATGTATCAATGCACCTGAGCGCTCAGGCTGCCTGTCGAACAAGGCTTGCTCCAGCGCATCCAAAACAAAGTCAGTGCGCATGGAGCTGCTGACTCGCCAGCCCACGATGCGCCGGGCAAACACGTCAATCACAAAGGCCACGTATTGCCAGCCCTGCCAGGTGCTGACGTAGGTGAAGTCCGACACCCACAGCTGGTTGGGCCGATCGGCCTTGAATTGACGGTTGACCCGGTCCAACGGGCAGGGAGCTGCTTTGTCCGGGACCGTCGTGCGGATGACCTTGCCCCTGCGCACACCCTGCAACCCCATGCGTTTCATGAGCCGCTCGACCGTGCAGAGGGCCACTTCTGTGCCTTCTCTGTTCATTTGATGCCAGACCTTGTCTGCGCCGTAGACCTGCATATTGGCCTGCCACACTGCTTGTATCTGGGGCATCAGCGTTTCATCACGTTTGGCCCGGGCACAGCGCAGTTCGGGCTTGCGTTTAAGGGCGGCATGGCACCTGTAGCCAGACGGGGCAATTTGCAGCACTTTGCAAATCGGCTCGACCCCGTAGGTGGCACGATGTTTATCTACAAAGGCTCTCAGGACTTGAGTCGGCGGTCGAGCTCCGCCTGGGCAAAAAAAGCGCTCGCCAGCTTGAGGATCTCGTTGGCTTTGCGCAGCTCTTTGACTTCACGCTCAAGGTCTTTGATGCGGGCTCGCTCGTCAGAGCTGAGGCCATCGCGCATGCCTGCATCAACTTCGTGCTGGCGAACCCAGTCGTTGAGGGTTTGCGGCACACACCCGATCTTGGGGGCAATTGATTCAATGGTGGCCCAAAGAGATGGGTACTCGCCGCGGTGTTCGAGCACCATGCGGACAGCGCGTTCGCGCATTTCGGGTGAAAAACGGTTTGATTTCTTGCTCATGGCTCCATCTTCTCAAAGTGTGGAGCCTCCTCAAAATCCGGGGCGATTCAAGCTTGGCAGCGTGGCACTGGTAATAGAACGTACTACGTGCCAAGCCTGCTATCCGCAGTAGGTCCGCCAATTTATATTGTTGCCTCAATCCGGCAATCAGACGCGCTTTGTCGGCGCAGCTGATCTCTTGGACCGGATCAAGGCTTGCAATTTTTTTAAGTACGCCACCTCCGCGCGTAGTCGTTCGTTCTCTTCGCGCAAGACCTGCGCCGAATCGGTGATGACCGTGCTTGGCGGCACTAGGCTGCGTCGCTCATTCTTCATACTGGAGTGCTCTTGCTCCCAGATCCCGAAGGCCTGCACGCCGCCTTCATCAAGTTTGCGTCGCCAGGTCACGACTTGGTTGGGATTACGGATGTCATAGATCGCCGCGACCTGCCGGCTCGAAAGCTGCTCACGGTCCTGATGGGACAGCACTTGCAGCTTGAACTGCGCACTGTACTTGCTGCGCTTGGGTCGTAGCCCGTCAATGCCGTGCAGGCGGAAGTGGCTCACCCAGGTGCGGATCTTCTCCTCAGGCACCGACCACTGCCGCGCCAGCAGCTTCGCTCCGCCGTCCCCGTTCAAAAAGCTCTTGACCACCTTGAGCTTGAACTCGGTTTGGTACTTCCTCATGAAACCCCTTTAAGTTTGTCCAACTTCTGGGGGTCAGTTCAAATCCGGGGCGATTCACCTTGAGTCCACATACATGTGTTTGTGTCAATAAAACGTTGTTCTTTTGTGTTGCCTGCTAAACAACTCGTTCGGTTCAGACGCCTTTACGAAAAGTTTCACCATAGTGTTGTTAGTTGGTTCAAACTTTTTATAACTGATGTAATTCACGCCCGTCGATAAAATTTACTCCTATATCTATGGCCAATTTTTACCCATGACCTCCAGCCTCGACAGCCCGATTTGGGTGCATTCTTCTGCCGTACACGGCCAAGGCGTGTTCGCCACGCGCCATATCGCTGCAGGCGAGACGGTCATCGAGTACGTGGGCGAGGTCATCACCATGGCCGAGGCGATCGCTCGCCACCCGCACGACGTGGCCAACCCCGACCACACGTTTTATTTCCATCTGGACGATGGCAGGGTGATCGATGCACTCGCGCACGGCAACGCGTCCAAGTGGATCAACCATTCGTGCCGACCCAACTGTGTGCCCGATGAGGTACAGGGGCGCATCTTCATCCAGACGCGCAGGCCCGTGTTCAAGGGGGAAGAGTTGACCTTTGACTATGGGCTGTTCAGCGACGAGCCCATGAGCGAAGCCCTGAAGGCCCGCTATGCCTGCCGCTGTGGGGCCAAGAAGTGCCGGGGCACGATGCTGGCCTCGCGCTGACAGACGCCGGGCGTCAGGCGGCTTGTCGCTTGGCGGGGTGTTCAGGCCCCGCGTGATGGTCAGATCTCAATGGTCGCGCGGGCGCATCAGCCAGCTCACCAGCGTGGCCGCCAACGCGCCCACCCCGACGGCAATGAACACGGATTTGAAGGGTGCCTGCTGGATGCAGTGTTCGGCCGTGGAGGTGGCTTGCTGCGTTTTTTGCGCCAACAAATGACGGGTTTGAATCGCCGTGTCACGGCTGTGCTGTGCCATGTCGCTGATGCTGTCCGAGAGCCGTTCGACCAAACGCTCGAAGGCAGGTTTGGCTTCGTGTGCGGCCTCTTGCACAGAGGCCGAAACGCCTGCAGCGGCGGTGGCCATTTTGTCGATGGGGCTTTGAGGGTCGGTCATGTGCGCTCGCTTTCTGGGTGAGTGAAGAACAGGGCTTCACCATAAAAGCGGCCAACGCGTTTGTCTGTGGTCTGCCGCACCCGTCTCAGGGCGCTCACATTTCCTGGCGTTTGATCTCGCGCAGCATGAAGAGGTAAAGGCTCTCAACCTTGTCCCGAGCCCAGGGCGTCTTGCGCAGAAATTTCAGGCTGGAGCCCACACTGGGCTCATGGGTGAAGCAGCGGATCGGGATGCGCACCCCCAGATCGGCCCAGCCGTAATGGTCGGCCAATCGGGTGACGATGGTCTCCAGGGTCAGACCATGCAGCGGGTTACGTGGTTGGGGGTTGTCGTGGGCAGAGCTGGGCATGACCCGATTGTCTCCTGATTTGGGCAGGGTGCTGCAGCGCACAGAAGGCGGTGCATCGGCCGCCTAGATTGGGCAAGGCTCAGCGCAGCCGTTTTGGCTGCGGGTCGCTCACGGAGAACTTTTCATGCACCCTGCTACGTCGGGGCCGACAGGTCCCTGGGCCGAGTTGACCACTGATCAGCTGCGCAAAACGGTCGATGCGGCCACGCTCGGTTTTGCGGACACTTCCGAGTTGCTGCACAAGCCCTTGCCATGGATAGGGCAGGAGCGTGCCCAACAAGCGGCCGAATTCGGCATGGCCATGACCGAGGCCGATTACAACCTGTTTGTCTTGGGTGAGGTGGGCAGTGGCCGTACCACACTGCTGTGCCAGTTGATGCATGCACAGGCTGAGCACCGTCCCGTCCCGCCGGACCTGTGTTACCTGCACAACTTTGACGAGCCGGGCCGGCCCAGGGCCTTGCGCCTGAAGGCGGGGCAGGGGCGTGTGTTGCGCCAGAGCATGCTGGAGCTGGCCAAGCGGCTGCAAAGCGAAGTGCCCAAGCGTTTGGCCCAAGACGATTACAAGGCCGAGAGCAAACGGATCGAGGCCACCTACAAAAGCGAAGAAGACCGAGGCTACCTGGCCCTGAGCGCCTATGCCGAGGCCCACCACTTTGCCTTGATGCGCGATCAGGGGCACATGGTGTTCACTTTGAAAGACGCGCAAGGAGAACCCGTGACGGCGGGCAAGGCCCTGACCTTGAGCCGGGAGCAACGTGCCCAGATCGATGAAAGCGAAGAGGCGCTGCGCGCAGAGATCAGCCGCTATCTGGAGAAAACGCGGGCGTTGGAGCGCGTGATGAACGAGGGCCTGTCGGCTTTGCGCAGACAGACCCTCAAACCCATGCTGGTGCACGAGATGCAGTCGATCTCCCATGCGTTGGGGCAGCCCGTGACCGACAAGGTCAAGCTGGCTGCGTTTCTCGAACAGGTCCAGCAATGTGTGCTGGACAACGTGGAATTGTTCGAACCCAGTGAAGAGGAGGATGTGCGGCTGGAGGCTCTGGCGTCTGTTTTGAGCCTGTTTCGTGTGAATGTGGTGGTGGACAACCATGGGTTGCAGGGCGCGCCCGTTTTGGTGGAGGACAACCCCTTGTTCAGGATGTTGTTTGGCAGCATCGAATACGCCGCAGACGAAGGCGAGCTGGTCACGGATTTTTCGCGTATCCGCGCAGGCAGCTTGCTCAAGGCGCATGGCGGGTTTTTGATGCTGCACCTGCGGGATTTGCTGGCCGACCCCCACGTCTGGGAAAAGCTGCGCCGGTTCATGCGCAATGGCCGCCTGCAGATCGAGGAGCCCGGCATGATGTACGCGCCCATGGCTGCCGAGTCCCTGGATCCCGAGGCGGTGGCGGTGGATGTGAAGCTGGTGCTGGTGGCTTCGGTGGACGAGTACTACGCGGTGCAGGAAGCGGACCCTGAGTTTGCAAGGCGTTTTCGCTGCAAGGTGGACTTTGCCGAAAGCTTTGCAGCGACCGCCGCATCGGCCGAGGCCACGGCCATTTTTGTGGGGCACACCTGCCACAAACGGCAGTTGCCGCATTTTTCAGCGCAAGCCGTGGCGGCTTTGATCGAAGAGACACACCGCGAAGCCGATGACCAGCATCGGTGCGTATTCCAGTGATGTTGACCAATCAGTCCAGCAACGTGACCAGCGCGTCCAGTTGTATTGACCAATTAATGTCCATCTCAGACATTACAAGCTTTTTGAGTGCAATCCACCAATGTGCCCTGAAACGCTTTTTGATTTCAAAGTTGCTTGGCGTGGATGTGCAGATAACTCAGCAAGAATGCCGCATTGGTTTGTTGCCCGCGCTTCCATACAAGTTTCGCGTAATTCTTTGAGTTGGCGCTCAAGTGTTCGCAACTCTTTTATCCTTGACGCAACGTGCGCCATGTGTGTATCGATCAGTTCATTCACACCATCGCAGTCACCTTGCTGTGCGTCCTTGAAAGCCAGTAAGGTTCGAATTTCGTTCAGTGTCATATCCAGACTTCTGCAGTTCCGGATAAAAGACAGACGAGCCGCATGTTCGGGGCCATAAATTCGATAGTTGCCTTCAGATCGCAGCGGTGAAGGTAGCAACCCTTCTCGCTCGTAATACCGAATCGTTTCCTGAATCGCCCCGGATTTTGAGGAGGCTCCACACTTTGAGAAGATGGAGCCATGAGCAAGAAATCAAACCGTTTTTCACCCGAAATGCGCGAACGCGCTGTCCGCATGGTGCTCGAACACCGCGGCGAGTACCCATCTCTTTGGGCCACCATTGAATCAATTGCCCCCAAGATCGGGTGTGTGCCGCAAACCCTCAACGACTGGGTTCGCCAGCACGAAGTTGATGCAGGCATGCGCGATGGCCTCAGCTCTGACGAGCGAGCCCGCATCAAAGACCTTGAGCGTGAAGTCAAAGAGCTGCGCAAAGCCAACGAGATCCTCAAGCTGGCGAGCGCTTTTTTTGCCCAGGCGGAGCTCGACCGCCGACTCAAGTCCTGAGAGCCTTTGTAGATAAACATCGTGCCACCTACGGGGTCGAGCCGATTTGCAAAGTGCTGCAAATTGCCCCCTCTGGTTACAGATGCCATGCTGCCCGCCAACGCAAACCCGAACTGCTTTGCGCCCGAGCCAAACGCGATGAAGCCCTGATGCCAAAGATCCAAGCCGTCTGGCAGGCCAATATGCAGGTCTATGGGGCCGACAAGGTCTGGCACCAGATGAATCGTGAAGGAACTGAGGTGGCGCGTTGTACGGTCGAGCGGCTCATGAAACGCATGGGATTGCAGGGTGTGCGCAGGGGCAAGGTCATCCGCACGACGGTCCCGGACAAAGCAGCACCTTGCCCCCTAGACAGAGTCAATCGCCAGTTCAAAGCCGATCGGCCCAACCAGCTGTGGGTGTCAGACTTCACCTACGTCAGCACCTGGCAGGGCTGGCAATATGTGGCCTTTGTGATTGACGTGTTTGCCCGGCGCATCGTGGGCTGGCGGGTGAGCAGCTCCATGCGCACGGACTTTGTGCTCGATGCGCTGGAGCAAGCGCTGTTTGACAGGCAACCCGAGCGCTCGGATGCCTTGATACATCACTCGGACAGGGGGTCTCAATACGTTTCCATTCTCTACACCGAACGCCTGGCCCAAGCTGGGATAGAGCCCTCGGTGGGCAGCCGTGGCGACAGCTACGACAACGCCCTGGCCGAGACGATCAATGGGCTGTACAAGGCCGAATTGATCCACCGCCGTGCACCCTGGAAAACCAAGGAGGCACTGGAACTGGCGACCCTGGAATGGGTGGCTTGGTTCAACCACCACCGACTGCTCAGCTCGATTGGGTATATTCCACCGGCTGAAGCTGAGGAGAACTACTACCGGCAGCTAGCCGGCAAGAACGAGACCGAGGTCTCAACTTAAACCAACTGGCCTCCACGAAAACCGGGGCGATTCAGCCTGGTACGGCATTCGAATTGAGTGATTGGCGCTATGGCGTCAGAGTGCAGGACGACTATCACATCGAACACCAACGGCGGTTCTATTCAGTCCCGCATACGCTGGCACGGGAAAGCGTTGACCTCAGGTTCACCGCTACTGTCATTGAGGTATTCCATCGAGGTCGAAGGATTGCGCTTCATCCATTGATTTCGCTTGAAGGTGACGCCAGCACGATGCCCGAGCATCGCCCTGTCATACATAGTCGCGTACTGGATGCCGAGCCTCGGGCTTTGTTGGCGTGGGCCATGAGTGTTGGCGACAACGTGGAGTTGATGATTCGGCATCAACTTGAAAACCGAAGCGACATCACGAACGGCGTCAAAGCCGCACGGCGAATGCGCGACCTTGCAAGGGACTACGGAGATGCTCGATTTGAAGAGGTCTGTGCCTACGCCATGCCTTTGAACATCACCTCACTCCGCAGCATCACATCCATCCTCAAAGAGGATGCAGACAAACGTTTTTATGTCGCGCAAACACCAAAAGTCAAAGTCATCGGTGAATTGCGCGGTCCTAGTTATTTTGGAGAATCAGTATGAGCAGCACACAGCAAACCATTACCCGCCTTCGTGAACTCAAGCTCGTTCCAATGGCCGATGCTTATGACATGCAGCTTCAGCAACCTAAATTGCATGATGTCAGTTTTGATGATCGCTTTGCCATGCTTGTTGACTATGAGGCGTCCGAGCGTGAGGCCCGAAAGTTGAAACGCCTAATTAGGGGTGCAGGTATGCCCGAAGCAGCGTCTTTTGAGGATGTTGAGTACAAAGTCAACCGTGGCCTAGACAAGGCACAGTTGGCTTCTCTAGCAAGCTGTGACTGGATACGCCGTCAACAGAACTTGATCATTCAAGGGGCAACAGGTGTTGGCAAGACTTGGCTTGCGTGTGCCTTTGGCCAACAGGCATGCAGGTTGAAAATGCCAGTTCTGTTTTACCGAGCCAGCGATCTGTACGGAACCATCAACCAATCACTGTTAGATGGTTCATTGCCTGCACTGAAGTTGTCATTGAGCAAACCAAGTTTGCTGATACTTGATGATCTGGGTTTGGGAGAAATGAACCAACATGCGTCGCAGTTCTTGTTAGATGTGATTGATCGCCGAATGCGAACTGGATCATTGCTCATCACAACGCAGTACCCAACCGACCAATGGCACGGATTCTTCCCTGACCCTACTGTGGCTGATGCCATCTTGGACCGCGTGGTGCATCAATCCCATCGGCTGTCTCCAAAGGGCGAGTCCATGCGCAAAACAATGGCTCGCAAAAAAATGCAATCTAGTTAATTGAAGGATAGACAGACTGGCTTTGTCAGTCTGTCTATCTGGTCAAGACCGCAACACTTTTAAACTTTGGTCACGTGGCTGGACTGAGTGGTCAGTTCCGACTGGAAATGGTGGTCACTAAGAATTGGCGCGGGTGGTCAATTAGGAGTGGAATACGCAGCATCGGCAAAGCGCCATCTTTGCGCGGCTGGAGGCCTTGGTGATCGAGAGTGCGGCGCGGGCCAGGCAGAAGGGCAAAGCCACGGTGGCGCTGGCCGATGTGCAGGGCGCCAAACAGGCCCGGCTTCACCGACACAACTACCCCGAGCAACGCTTGCAGGAAACCCTGCTCGATGGCGAACGCTTGCTGCGGGTCAGCGGTGAGCAGGTGGCGCAGGTCAATGGCCTCACGGTGGTGGACCTGGGGGACTACCGCTTCGGGTTTCCGGTGCGGGTGACGGCTTGCACCTATGCCGGAGAAGAAGGCTTGCTCAACATCGAACGTGAGGTGGAGCTGTCAGGCCCGATCCACGACAAAGGCGTGCTGATTTTGCACAGCTATTTGTCAGCGCTGTTTGCCCACCTGGCGCCTTTGGCCATGAATGCGGCGGTGGTGTTTGAGCAGGAATACAGCGGTGTCGAAGGCGATTCGGCCTCGTGTGCCGAGTTCTACGCTTTGCTGTCGAGCTTGTCGGGTATGCCGCTCAAGCAAGGCATCGCCGTGACGGGCGCAGTCAATCAGCACGGTGAGCTGCTGCCCGTGGGCGGCATCAACGAAAAGATTGAAGGCTTCTTTCGCAGCTGTGAAAACCTGGGCCTGGATGGTCATCAAGGTGTGTTGATGCCCCGGCGGAACTGCCGGCATTTGATGCTGGACGCACGTGTGGTCGAGGCGGTGGCTGCCGGGCGTTTCCACATCCATGTGGCCGATACGGCCGCCGAGGGCATGGTGCTTTTGACGGGTGTGAAGTTTGGCACCTTGGGGGTGGGGGGCTACGAGGCCGACAGCGTGTTGGGGCGTGCGCAAAAAACATTGCAACGCTTTCGCCATGCGTGCGAACACCTGGGCAACAAGCCGACGCTCAAGCCGAACCACTTGCGACACCTCAAGCACAGCGTTTTGCGCTGAGCTTGCAGGGATGGGGTGCGGGCGCATGTGCGGGTATGCCTTTGAAATATGCCGATGGTGTTACCGGTTTTCGTGGGCTTACTGGTTTGGATGTAGCGCGGCTCACCAATTCTGAGGATCGCACGGCAAGCCGCTGTTGCCTATTCTGATGGCAGCGATCAGGTCATGATTTTGGGAGGTCGACACGGACCTTGGGCCTGAGAAAAATTGAAAAGGACCTCATTCATGTGCATCGATCTTGTGCTGGCCGATCCGTATCCTGTGATGCTGGAGGGGCTCACCCATGTCTTCCAGGATTCCTCCGACTTTTCAGTCAAGTCCTGCGTCCGCAACGGGGATGAGGCCTTGCAGGCCTTGCAACAGTTTCAGCCCCACATTCTGGTGATGGACTTGTCCTTGTCGCAAAGAAATGGCCTGGCTTTGCTCGAAGAAATCAAGGCGCAGAACTTGCGCACACGCCCAGTGGTGTTCACGGGCGCACCGATTGGCGAGGTCATGCGGGCGCTGGATCTGGACGTGCCGGGCTTGGTGTCGAAAGAAAAATCACGCCACATTTTGACCCGTTGCATCAAGTCGGTGCACGAGGGGGGCAAGTGGCTGGACCGTGACCTGTCGGTCAAGACCATGTCGCTTTTGCTGGAGCAGCAAAAGAAAAAAGCGAATGCCTCACAGCTGTTGACGCCACGTGAATTGACGGTGGCGCGCATGGTCACCGAGGGCTGGCCCAATAAAAAAATCGCCAGCAAGCTGTTCATCAGCGAAGGCACGGCCAAGCTGCACTTGCACCACATTTACCAAAAGCTCAACTGTCCAGGTCGCATGTCTTTGCAGCGCCATATGCAAGAGCATGGCTTGCTTTGAGCGTCTGTACTTTTTGAAATGGATGGAGAAGGAAATCACATGGGCCAGGAAAATTAAATCCTCGAAAAAGCATATGCAGAGCACATCGGGGAGCATTACAAGCGCGCTTCGGAAGAGCTGTTGCACGCCTACCAGCGCAACAAGGAGGCGGGTCGGCACCACGAGGCTGGGGCTTTCAAGGCCGCGCTGCACCATGCCAAGCTGTCCAAGCACCACGCCTTCAATGCCCACGAGCAGCTCAAGGAGGTGCTGGTGATTCACGAAAAAATGAGAGCCACGGATGCGTCGGCATTGCCAACGTCATTGCGTGGTGATTTGCTTCAGTGATGATGCAGTCCACAAAATTTATTGAATTTATTCTTGATATGTGCAGCACCGCACAGTCACGGCGTTGCGCCATGCCTAGACTGTCTCAACAGCCGCCAACGATGCGGCTGTGAAGCAGAGGGGAGCCAAAAATTAAAAAAATGTTTTGGTCATTGACGGGCTTAGCCGCCCCCATCTGGAGTTGTTGATATGTCAATTCGAGTCCTGCTTTCTTCCAAGCACAAGGTGGTGTCTGAAGGTATCGCCGCTGTGTTGCGCACACACCATGACATGGATGTTGTGGGGGTGTCGGACAATGGAGAGCACACCCACGCCCTGTGTGATGAGGTGGACCCCGATGTGGTGTTGATTGGCATGCAAGCCAATGACGCACGGGACCTGAAGTTGATGCACCAGATTGCTCACCACCAACCTTCCAAGAACATGGTGGCGTTTTCAAGCGATACCGATCGCCATTCGATCATCGAAATTCTGGATGCGGGTGCCAAAGCCTATGTGTCCACCACCAGCAGCATGGACGAGTTGATGTCTGCGATCCGTGCGGCAGCGGTTGGGCGGGTCTATCTGTGTCAGGCTGCAGCCTCAGAGATGATGGAGAGCGTGCGCAAGGCCCGTTCTGGCGACATCACCGTCAAAGGCCATTTGGGTGGGCGTGAAGAACAGGTGCTGCGTTTGATCGCCGACGGTTTTTCTTCCAAGGAAATCGCCCGCAATTTGCAAATTGCCCCCAGCACGGTCGAGGTGCACCGACGCAACATCATGCGCAAGATCGGTTTGCACAAGGTGGCCGATCTCACGCGCTACGCCATCCGCAATCAGATGGTGTCGGTCTAGCCTTCAGGCCGATGGCTCACCGCCTTTTAGGGGGTGAGCAATCGGCGCTCTTCGTCGCGGATGACGCTGTGGCATTCGCAGGCCCGTTCTGCCAGTGCCGCCCGGTTCAGCACCATGATGCGGCCGCGGCTGTAGCTGAGGATGCCGTCGTTCATCAGGCGCTTGGCCGCCTGGGTCACACCTTCACGCCGCACCCCCAACAGATTGGCCATCGATTCATGCGTGAGTCCGATGCTGTCGTCGTCTTGCCGGTCCAGCATGAGCAGCAGCATGCTGCACAGTTGTCGCTCCAGGGTATGGTGCCGGTGGCACACAGCGCCTTGCGACATTTGCGCGATCAAGGTTTGCGTGTAACGCAAGAAAAGCTGTTGTACCGGGTTGCCTTGGTTGAAGCTGCCCAGCACCACGCTGAGCCTCAGGCGCAGAGCGGTGCCTGCTTTTTGGACCACCGCACGGTTGCGTGTGTGCGCCGCGCCCATCAGCAGGTAAACGCCGATGACCCCTTCCTTGCCCGTCATGGCGACTTGCGTGGCATCGCCGTTTTCCAGAAGGCGAATCCAGGAGACGATGGCGGTGAGCGGAAAGTGCAAATGACTCACGATGCGGCCAGGTTCGTGGAGCACCTGCCCCTGCTTCAAATCAACCCACTCCAAATGCGGTGACCACTCCTTGAAAATATCCGACGGTAATAAATCGATAATTTTATTTAATTTGTAAATAATTTGCATAAATTTCATTTTTTACAATCGATGCCCATGAAATTTAGCAAATATCCGGAGAATTTCTGTACGGCACCGAACACAACTATCCCTAATCAGGGATTTAATTTCTGTAACCTTGATCCACGTCAGACGTGCGTTGAAAGCATGGCCTGTTGGGGGGGGGCACATTCGCGCAAACCGGCCATGTCCAGGATGTTGACCACGCCTCTTTGGTAATCGATCAAACCCTTGGTTTTGAGATCACCGGCAGCCAAAGTGATGCTGACGCGTCGAACACCGAGCATCTGCGCCAGGTGCTCGTGGGTCAGAGGCAAGCGGTCGTTTTGTGCGCGTTCGGCAGACAACACCAGCCAATGGGCCAATCGGGTGCCGATGTCATCGAACTGGACAGAGGCCGACATCGTTGCCACATGCTCGGCCAGTTGCCACAGGTATTGAGAAATCACCCACAGCATGCCGGGCCGCTGGTGCAGCAGCATGGCCAGATCATGGCTGTTGGCCGCCCAGGCGCTGCCACCGGTTTGGACCCGGCAGCGCAAATGGCCGGGTGCCGGGCTCAGCACCGAGCCCAGGCCAATGGCCCCCTCTGATCCGACCAAGCCCACAGCCAGTGTGTGGTGCGCAGGGCTTTCGACCAGCAGTGCGACCGAGGCACCGGTTAAAAAATAGATTTTTGAATGGCCGTCTGCACAGGGCAGGCCCAGTGACTGACCTGCTTTGAGTGCCACCGGTTGGCAAATGCTTTGCACCCGGTTCTGATCTTCCCTGGCCAGTTGAAAGATGAGTCCGTTGGTCGAGAGCGTCACTGAAAATTACCCGGTTGCACGGTGGTCAAAAGACGTTGCAGTTTGGAAAAAAAGCCAGCGAAAGGTGGGAATTTTTGAAGGATCGCAAAGTATATGCGGCGCTTTCGTCGAGTGGATCACAGTGCAGATGGCTTGTGTGTTCGACAAAGAACATAAAATCAAAGTTGTGCCCAACAGGGCGTTTGGAGCGCATCCATTTGTCCACAGAAAACATTGAAAACTCCACCCTGGCCCTGATGCTGGCCAGTGGCGCCAGGGTCGGCAATGTGAACAGTGCGCTCGTGCATTTGCAGGCCGGCCCCCTGGTTCGGGAGGCCGGAGATGCTGGTGTCTGGGCTTATTTCCCGGTGGATGCGCTCATTGGCCTGGTGCCGGTGCATTCAGCAGCGGCTGCCGTGGCCTTGGTGGGGCGGCATGGTTGTATCGTCTTGCCCGATGCGGCGGCGGCGTCTGTGCAGGCGCATGTCGTATCGCCGGGGCGGGCGTACCGCCTCGACTGGGTGGTGGTGAACGAAGACCCGGACCGTTTTGCGCCTTGGCTGTGGCATGCCGCCGCCGCCGCACAAAGCCTGATCGGCCAAATGGCCCAGTGGTCATTTTGTGCGCAACACCACAGCCCATCGCAGCACCTGGCCAGTTGGCTGCTGTATGGCTTGGCCCAATCGCCCAAGGCCGAGTTGACCATCCGTTTGCAGGGCTTGCCGCCGGGCATTCGGCAGCTGCTGGCCGAATCGGTCCTGGCTGTGCCAGAGGCCGTGGCTTCACCCGCTTATGTTTTGGATGGCGACGTTTTGCGGATCACCGACCCAGAGCAGCTGGCGGCAGGGGCATGCTCGTGTCACGCACGCATGGCCCATTCGAAGCTTGCCCAGCCCTGAGTTCAGGCTTGTGCGCTGGGGCTCCATCCGGCGGTGATGTCCCGCGCCAATGACTCGGCCACCTTGATGCCGTCTACACCTGCCGACAAAATGCCGCCCGCATAACTCGCGCCTTCGCCTGCCGGGTAAAGGCCGCGGGTGTTGGTGCTCTGGTGGTCGTCACCTCGCGGAATGCGCAGGGGCGACGAGGTGCGCGTTTCCACCCCGGTCATCACCGCGTCCGCCATGTCGTAGCCCTTGATTTTTCGGCCGAACACCGGCAGCGCTTCGCGCATGGCGGCCACCGCATAGTCGGGCAGCACGGTGGCCAGGTCGGTCAGCTTCACGCCGGGTTTGTAAGACGGCAACACGCTGCCCCAGGTGCTGGAGGGGCGCTTTGCCAGAAAGTCGCCGACCAGCTGGCCGGGGGCTTCGTAGTTGCTGCCGCCCACTTCAAAGGCGCGGGTTTCGAGTTGGCGCTGCAACACGATGCCGGACAGGGGGTGCGCTTGGGGAGGTTGTTGCGCCGCCAAAGCTTGCGCTTCCTGTGCGAGCTGGGTGCCGTCTTGCTCGCCAAAGGCGGCCTGCCAGGCGGCAGTGTCCAGCGGGTAATCGGGCGGGTCGATGGCCACCACCATGCCCGCATTGGCATTGCGTTCGTTGCGCGAGTACTGGCTCATGCCGTTGGTCACCACGCGGCCCGGCTCGCTGGTGGCGGCCACCACGGTGCCGCCGGGGCACATGCAAAAGCTGTAGACGGCACGCCCGTTTTGCGCGTGGTGCACCAGTTTGTAATCGGCCGCGCCCAGCAAGGGGTGGCCTGCATGGCGGCCCCAGCGGGCCTGGTCGATCACGCTTTGCGGGTGCTCGATGCGCACACCAATGGAAAACGCCTTGGCCTGCATGGCCACGCCACGGCGGTGCAGCATGACAAAGGTGTCGCGCGAACTGTGGCCCAGCGCCATGACGGCGTGGCGCGTGTGCAGGGTGTGGCTCTGGCCCGTACGCAGGTCTTCTACCTGCAGCCCGGTGAGCTGCTGGCCCCCGGCGACGGGCGAAAGCAGCACATCGCTCACGCGCTGCTCAAAGCGGATCTCGCCGCCCAACGCGATGATCTGCTCGCGGATGTGTTCCACCACCTTGACCAGCTTGAAGGTGCCGATGTGCGGGTGTGCGGCGTACAGGATGTCGGCAGGTGCGCCTGCATGGACGAATTCATCAATGACCTTGCGGCCCAGGTGGCGCGGGTCCTTGATCTGGCTGTAGAGCTTGCCGTCAGAGAAGGTGCCCGCACCGCCTTCGCCAAACTGCACATTGCTCTCAGGGTTGAGGACCTTTTTGCGCCACAGGCCCCAGGTGTCCTTGGTGCGTTCACGCACGGGCTTGCCACGTTCCAGCACGATGGGCTTGAAACCCATTTGCGCCAGCGCCAGGGCAGCGAACATGCCGCACGGCCCAAAGCCCACCACCACCGGGCGCTCGCCGGGCGTTGCACCAAAATTGGCGGAGGCCTGGCAGGGCGGGTGCCAGGTCATGTCGGGGGTGGGCTGGATGTGGGGATGCTTGTCAAACTGGTGCAGCAGCGCTGTCTCGGTCTGTGCATCGTTGAGCGCCAGGTCCACGATGTAGACCGCGCGCAGATCGGCCTTGCGGGCATCGAAGCTGCGTTTGAAAACGTTCAGTGTGGCGATGTCGGCAGTGCGGATGCCCAGCGCTTGCGCAGCCATTTGGCGCAGGGCGGCTATGGGGTGCGGCGTGGGCAGGCGGTCTTCGTCGGTTTCGGACGGCGCGTCGGCCGCGCGGCGCGTCTCGACCGGCAGGGCCGAGAGGGGGAGTTTGAGTTCTGAAATCCGGATCATGGCAACCTCTGTGGCTTGTGGTTATCAAGCAAGAAGCGGTGATTATCGCCGTGCGATCAGGTGGGCAAGAACCCTTCGACCGACAAATAGCGCTCGCCCGTGTCGTAGTTGAAGCCCAATACGGTGGCCCCGGCGGGCAGTTCGGGCAGTTTTTGGGCAATGGCGGCCAAAGTGGCACCCGAGGAAATGCCGACCAGCATGCCTTCCTCGCGGGCCGAGCGGCGGGCGTATTCGCGGGCGACTTCGGCATCGACCTGGATCACGTCGTCCAGCAATGAGGTGTCGAGGTTTTGGGGGATGAAGCCCGCGCCAATGCCTTGAATCGGGTGGGGCGATGGGGTGCCACCTGAGATGACGGGTGAAGCCGCAGGCTCGACCGCGAACACCTTGAGATGGGGAAACTTGGCCTTGAGCACGCGGGCCACGCCCGTCAGGTGCCCGCCTGTGCCCACGCCGGTGATGAGGGCGTCGATGCCATCGGGGAAGTCGGCCAGAATTTCCTGCGCGGTGGTGCGCACGTGCACGTCGATGTTGGCCGGGTTTTCAAATTGCTGCGGCATCCAGGCACCGGGCGTGCTGGCCACCAGTTCCTGGGCGCGGGCAATCGCCCCCTTCATGCCTTTTTCGCGCGGTGTCAGGTCAAAGCTGGCCCCATAGGCCAGCATCAGCCGACGGCGCTCAACGCTCATGCTGTCGGGCATGACCAGCACCAGCTTGTAGCCTTTGACGGCGGCCACCATGGCCAGGCCAATGCCGGTGTTGCCCGAGGTGGGCTCGACGATGGTGCCGCCGGGCTTCAAGGCCCCCGACTTTTCGGCGGCTTCGACCATGGCCAGCGCGATGCGGTCCTTGACCGAGCCGCCCGGGTTGCTGCGTTCGGATTTGATCCAGACATTTGCGCCCGTGCCAAACAGGCGCTGGATGCGCACATGGGGCGTGTGGCCGATCGTGTCGAGGATGGTGTGGGCTTTCATGAGGGATTCCTGTCTCGGTGGTGTGTGGGCGCCGCGCCCTCGCGGCGAATGTGGGCAAACTGAAAAGGCATTATCGCGAGGAGGGCGTCGCGCCCACAAAAATTCAGTGTCCCATTTCGCCATGTGCGCAAGCCCACAGGCGATAATCGCTCGGTGAAGCTCGCCAGACCGTCGCTGGTGCAATCTCCGAAAGGAGGCACTGGAGGAACGTCCGGACTGCACAGGACAGCGTAGGAGGCAACGCCTCTCCACCGTGAGGTGAGGATCAGAGCAACAGAGACGAGCCGATTGAGTTCGGGTGAAACGGGCAATCTCTACGCGCAGCAATACCAAGTAGGCCAGCGTTGATGTGGTTCCGCAGAGCTGGCGGGTAGGTAGCATCGAGCCGGGTGGGCGACCCTCGGCCCAGAGTAATGGCGGTCACGCAGCGGGCAACCGTTGCGCACAGAATCCGGCTTATCGGCGAGCTTCACACTTTTTCAACCCATGAAAAAACCCGCCGAAGCGGGTTTTTGTTGTTGCATGTTCAGGTTTAGCCGCGTGAAGGCATCAAGGTGCCCGCCAGCGCAAACACCGAGTTGGGGGCGGTGATCTTCAAGGTGCTTTTGGGCTTGGCAAACACACCGCGCTTGACGGCGGGCGCAGGCGCTGGCTCGACGGTGACGCCTTTGGTGCGCTGCTCGGCCACCAGCTGTCGCAGGCTGATCGACTGCAGATGCGTCAACATTTTTTCGTTCAGGCTGGCCCACAGCTCGCTGTTCATCCAGCTGCCGTCGGCTGCGGTTTCGTCATCGGAAGGGGCGTCCACGGCACCCACGATGTCGGCCATGGTGATCTTTTCGGCGCTGCGCGACAGCGAATAACCGCCGCCCGGGCCACGCGTGCTCTCCACCAGGCCTTGCTGGCGCAGCTTGCTGAACAGCTGTTCCAGATAGGACAGCGAAATTTGGTGGCGCACGCTGATGGCGGCCAGCGACACAGGGCCGCGGTCTTCGCGCAGGGCGACATCGATCATGGCGGTGACGGCAAATCGGCTCTTGGTGCTCAAACGCATGGTGTGCTCCTTTCTGCGTTGGACAAACCCTCATGGGCATTGCCCGGGTCATGACTGCATGGTTTGCAGTGGTGACTGAACGGTCATTTTCTCAGACTCATGACACAGTTGGGCATTACCCGTTCCATTTCAAGGGTAAATCCTGTGTATTTTTGTCGGAAATCAACTAGAAGCGCTCGTGGCCAGCCAGTTGCCGCCATTGGCCGGGCTCCAGCGGGGCCAGGCTCAAACGGCCCACCCGCTGGCGGCGCAGGTCTTGCAGCGGGCATTGTTCGTCCAGCCAGCGGCCCAAGGCCAGAGCGTCGATGTCTTTGCCCGCGATGCGCAGCACCGTGAGTTGCTCGGTCTGGCGGTTGATGCTGGCGCGGATGCCCGGGCCGTTCAGGGCTTTGATCAGGCCGTCTGGCACTTCGCCGCCCACGGTGGCCATCCATTCCTGCTCCATCGGGCTGCGGCGGTCTTCCAGGTGGCGCAGCACGCCCAGATCGTCCGAAAAAATGCACAGCCCGCTGGCGGGTTTGGCCAAGGGCAGGGGCATCTGCATTTTGGCCAGGCGCTCGGGCCCCCACAGGCCGGGCTGGGGGGCTTTCAGGCCCACGGTGTCCTGCAGCCAGGCCAGGTTGGCCACCCGGTGCGCGGGCTTGAACAGCACCAGGGTCAACGGGGCCAGTGCGGCCATGGACACCAGGCGGTTGACTTGAACGATTTGCTCCTCGCGCACACGCCGGGCCGGGTCGGTCACGACTTTGCCCGCCACCTGCACACCACCGGCCACGATCAGGGCTTCGGCTTCGCGGCGCGAGCAGTTTTGCTCGGCGGCCACGCGTTTGGCCAGGCGGATGCCTTCTTCAGAGGGGATCATCAAATCTTTCAGGACAGGGTTTGTTCGCGGATGTGGTCCACATGCGCTTGCAGCGAGCGGGCGGCCACGGGCCAGAGGCGGGGCGGCACGTCGTCGTAGGCTTTTTCCACCCACTCTTGCAGGCTGCCTTGGGGCAGGGCCTGCATGGCGGCGGCGATTTTGGCCTCGCGCTTCAAGCGATGCGCCTTCAGATGCGTGATGGCCTGGTGGGCAAAGCCCAGCACATGGCCGTGCGCGGGCAGGATGAATTCGATGCCCCCGGCCTCGCAAGCGGCGGCCAGTTTGTCCAGCGAGTCGAGGTAGTCGCCCATGTGGCCATCGGGCGGGTCGATCACGGTGGTGCTGCCGTTGAGCACATGGTCGCCCGAGAACAGCAGGCCGTCTTCTTCGAGCACCAGGCACAGGTGGTTGGCCGCGTGGCCGGGGGTGTGCACCACGCGCAGGGTGTGGGTGATCTCGCCTTGGACGCCGATGCTTTGCAGCACCAGTTTTTCGCCATCGACCAGTTCGCGCTCGGGGGTGAAGCGGCTGTTGGCGCGGGCGGTGGGCTTGGAGGCCAGGCCCAGGATGGGCGGTTTGTTCGTGCACAGAGCTTGCAGCGGGGCTGCGCCGGGCGAATGGTCCGGGTGCGAGTGGGTGCACACAATGGCTTTGATTTGCCCGCCTGCGGCACGCCACAGGCGCTGCAGGTGCTCGTCGTCGGCCGGGCCCGGGTCAATCGCGATGTAGCCGGTGTCCGGGTCACCTACCAAATAACTGTTGGTGCCGGGGCCAGTCATCACGCCGGGGTTGGGGGCGGTGAGGCGCTGCACGTTCTTCAGCAACGGGACAGGCTGGTCGGTTTGCCAGTCCAGGTGGTGGTGGATTTGCCCGTCGGGTGTGACCAGGGCCAGCTCGCCAAAGGGGGCTTCGTGCTCCATGTAACGCGCTTCGTTGCCCGCCAGCCAGCCGGCACGGGGGCAGCTGGTCCACAGCGGTTCGTCATTGACGGCGCAGGCTTGCAGCACCTCGTCCACGTTGGCAAAGGCTTTGAGGCGCTCCAGCGTGCGGATGGTCGGGTAGACCATGAAGAAATCGCCCGCTTCGTGGCGGCTCAGCGCGTCAGCCGGGCGCACCCAGACCGGCTCGAACTGCTCGGACTCGTCGGCCACCGGGGTTTGGCCTTCGGGCATGCGGGCCACCAAAAAAGGCACGTCAAAGCGCCGCGGCAGGTCGCGGTCGGTGATCCAGTGGGCCAGCACAAAGACCTGCTCAGCGGCCAGCGTCAGGCCTCGGGCCTGGCATTGGGCGGCAAAAGGGCCTTGTCGGTCGATGGCGGCGATGTCGTCGTGGTTGGCCCAGCGCCCGTCGGCATGGCGGGCGAACAAGACGCCCAGCTCTTCAAAGCTCTCGCGGATGGCCGCAATCGCTTGCGTCAGGTGCAGGTCGCTTTGCTTGGGGCGGCGTTGCGCCAGGCTGTGCGCCTGGGCATCGGCGGCGTCGATGCCGCCACCCGGGAACACATAGGCGCCGGGTGCAAAACTGGCCGTCATCGAGCGGCGGGTCATCAGCACTTCGATGCCTTGCGGCCCGTCGCGCAGCAGCAGCACGGTGGCGGCGGGGCGCAGGGGGGCGGGTTCACGTTGGGGGTAGAGGAGTTGGGAGGTGCGTGCCATGCCCCATTATCGGGGGACTGGAGGCCTGTTCCGGTGTGGGCCAAAGGTGATAATCGCGGCCATGCACATCCGCTTTACCAAGATGCAAGGGGCCGGCAACGACTTTGTCGTGCTCGACGAGACGCAAGGCCGCCTGGGCCTGAGCGCGGCCCAGTACCGTTTTTTGGCCGACCGCCACTTTGGCGTGGGGGCCGACCAGATCCTGACGGTGCGGCCCTCGCCCGCGCCCGGGCTGGACTTTGAATACCTGATCCACAACGCCGATGGCGGTGAGGTGGAGCATTGCGGCAACGGGGCCCGCTGCTTTGTGCGCTATGTGCGCGACAAGGGCCTGACCGACAAAAGCACCGTGCGTGTCAAGGTGCAGCAGGGCGAGATCGAGCTGCGCATGAACCCCGATGGCCGTGTCACGGTGGACATGGGGGCGCCTATCTTTGATTGGGAACGTGTGCCCTTCAACCCCATCGGGCTCATCAGTGACCAGGTCAATGGTTGGCCGGTGTTCGATTTGGCGCTGGGCGAGCTGGGCATTGCCCGGGTGGGCGTGGTGTCCATGGGCAACCCGCACGCGGTGCAGCGTGTGGACGATGTGGACACCTTTCCGGTGCTGGCCCAGGGGCCGCTGATTGAAAAGCACCCGGCTTTCCCTAAACGCGTGAACGCGGGTTTCATGCAGGTCGTCTCGCGCAGCCAGATCAAGCTGCGCGTGTACGAGCGCGGCGCGGGCGAGACCCTGGCCTGCGGCACGGGCGCTTGTGCGGCGGTGGTCGCGGGTATTCGCCAGGGTTGGCTGGACGCGCGTGTGGATGTGCAGACCCATGGCGGCATGCTGACCATTGAATGGGCTGGTCAGGCCGACAGCCCGGTGCTGATGACCGGCCCGGCCACCTCTGTTTTTGAGGGCAGCATCGATGTGCCTGACTCGCTTTGACCTTTTGAATTTCTGGAGCCCCGCATGACCACGCCTGAACCCATGAGCCCGATCACCGAAGACGACATCGCCGATTATTTGGTGAACACGCCGGACTTTTTCGAGCGCCACGCCTCGCTCCTGGCCACGGTGCAGCTGACGCACCCCCAAAGCCACCGCACGGTGGGCCTGCAAGAGCGCCAGGCGCAAATGCTGCGCGACAAGATCAAGGGCCTGGAGCACCGCATCATGGACATGATCCGGCACGGCAACGAAAACATGATCCTCACCGACAAGCTGCACCGCTGGTCGTGTGAGTTGTTGGTGACGCCGCAGGACCAGCTGGCCGCGTCGGCGGTGGACAACATCCGTGAACTGTTTCAGGTGCCGCAAGTGGCTTTGCGCTTGTGGTCGCTGCAGGGCGCGCATGCGCAGGCGGCTTATGCCCAGGGCGTGACCGAGGCGGTGCAGACGCTGGCCAGCTCGCTCGACCGGCCTTATGTCGGGCCGAACTCGGGTTACGAGGCCGTGCAGTGGCTGGACGAGCCCACCCAGGCCGCTTCTTTGGCGCTGCTCGCCTTGCGTGCGGCACCGGGGCAGTCTGCTTTTGGCTTGCTGGTGCTGGCCTCGCCCGACGCCCAGCGCTTCAACAGCCAGATGGGCACCGACCTGCTCGAGCGCCTGGCCGAGCTGGCAGGGGCGGCTTTGTCGGTCTTGCGCCAGCAGGATTGAGCTGTGTCGGACGCGGCCACCGACCCGCTGGTGTCCCGTTACCTGGACCATGTGCGCTTTGAAAAGCGCCTGGCCGAGCGCACCTGTACGCTGTACCAATTGGATTTGACACGCCTGGCCCAGATGGCGGCGGCCTCCCAGGTGCCCTTGCTGCAGGTGCAAAGCGGCCATGTGCGCCGCTGGGTGGCGCAGATGCACAGCGCCGGGCGCAGCGGGCGCGGCATTGCGCTCATCTTGTCGGGCTGGCGCGGCTTTTACACCTGGTTGGGGCGTGAGGGCCTGGTGGCGCACAACCCGGTGGCCGATGTGCGGGCCCCGCGTGTGGCCAAGCCCTTGCCCAAAGCGTTGGGGGTGGACGAAGCGGTGCAGCTGGCCGAGCACGAAGAGGACAACGACGACCCCTGGCTGGAAGCGCGAGACGCGGCCATGGTGGAGCTGCTGTACGGCTGCGGCCTGAGGATTGCCGAGCTGACCGGCTTGGACGTGGTGGCCAGCGCCGAAGCCGCCCGTGCCGGGCGCGGCTGGATCGACTTGCCCAATGCCGAGGTGCAGGTGCAGGGCAAAGGCAGCAAGCGCCGCACCGTGCCCTTGGGGCGTGCGGCCATCGAGGCGCTGACCCACTGGCTGGCTGTGCGGCCGCAGTTGCCGGGCATGCTGACACAAGCCACCAAAGGGGCGTCCGCTTTGGCGCTGGCGCTGTTTCCCGGACGGCACGGCACGCGCCTGACACCACGCGGCGTGGCCCAGCGCCTCAAGCGCCGCAGCCTGCTGGCGGGCCTGGCCACCCCGGTGCACCCGCACATGCTGCGCCATTCTTTTGCCAGCCATGTGCTGCAGTCCAGCGGCGACTTGCGGGCGGTGCAAGAATTGTTGGGCCACGCCAACATCAGCACCACCCAGGTCTACACGCGGCTGGATTTTCAGCACCTGGCCAAAACCTACGACGCCGCCCACCCCCGCGCCAAGCGCAAATGAAGTCTCACCCGGGCCGCTCAGCTGCGGTGTAAGGCCATGCCCGGTGCGCAGGCGCGGCGCTTGAATTCGTCGCTACACTCCCCAACTCCTGTTTTCTTGACTTGAAGTGGAACCGCGCCATGTCCCTGATCCCCACCACCATCCTGACCGGCTTTTTGGGCTCGGGCAAAACCACCCTGCTCAAGCGCGTGCTGACCGAGGCCCACGGCCAAAAGATTGCCGTGATCGAGAACGAGTTTGGCGAAGAGAACATCGACAACGACATCCTGGTCTCGAACACCGATGAGCAGATCATCCAGATGAGCAACGGCTGTATTTGCTGCACCATCCGCGAAGACCTGCGCGTGACCCTGCAGCTGCTGGCCGCCAAGCGCCGCAAAGGCTTGCTCAGCTTTGACCGCATCGTCATCGAGACCACGGGCCTGGCCGACCCCGGCCCGGTGGCGCAGACTTTTTTCATGGACGACGAGATCGCCGAGACGTTTTTGCTCGACTCCATCTTGACCCTGGTGGACGCCAAACACGCGGCCCAGCAGCTCAACGACCGCCAGGAGGCTCGCCGTCAGGTGGGCTTTGCGGACCAGATCTTCATCAGCAAGGCCGATCTGGTCTCGCCCCAGGAGCTGGACGCCCTGCAGCACCGCCTGAAACACATGAACCCCCGCGCCCCACAAAAAGTGGTGCATTTTGGTGAGGTGGCTTTGTCCGAGGTGTTCGACCTCAAGGGCTTCAACCTGAACGCCAAACTGGACATCGACCCGGATTTCCTGAAAGACGATGCCCATGACCATGTGCATGGTGAGCATTGCGACCACCCGTCCCACCAACATGATCACGACCATGAACATGACCATGAACACGGTGAACACTGCGACCACCCATCGCACCAGCATGACCATGCGCACGGCCACGGGCACCACCATCACCACGACGATGACGTCAAAAGCTTTGTGTTCCGCTCGGACAAAGCCTTTGATCCGGCCAAGCTGGAGGATTTTCTGGGGGCCATTGTCAACATTTATGGCCCGCGCATGCTGCGCTACAAAGGCGTGTTGAACATGCGCGGCACCGAGCGCAAGGTGATTTTCCAGGGCGTGCACCAGCTCATGGGCAGCGATTTGGGCCCGATGTGGGCCGATGGCGAAGCCAAAACGAGCAAGATGGTATTCATTGGCATCGATTTGCCCAAGGACATCTTGCTGCAGGGCCTGGAGCAGTGTTTGGTCTGAGCCAGCTCGTGGCCACCGGTCGGTCTGATGGACCACAGACTTGAACTTGTCTTTAATCGGCTGCGCTGCATTTTTTGATCGTTCTTATCGCTACAATCGCCCGCCTGAAGCCCCCCCTTTCCGGGCGGGTTGGTGAACCCCATAAGGTCTATAACAAGGGTTTGGAATGCAAATGAACAGGTTTTTCAATCGGTTGCTGCAGTGTGGCAAGAGGTTTGGGCCTGCCCTTTCACACGGCTAGGAGACAAGACGTGAAGACCGCGAATAAAAAAGTGGCCACCCGAGTGACCGCCAGCGCCGCCAAGGCGGCACCGGCCAAAAAATCAGTGCCCGCCAAGAAGACCACGCCCGCCAAAAAAGCAGCACCGACCAAAAAGGCCGCACCCGCCAAAAAACCAGTGCCGGTGAAAAAATCGGCCCCCGCCAAATCGGCCAGCCCTGTGAAATCCAAACCCAAAGCTGCAGCGCCTCTGGCCCAGAAGGGCAAAACGGTGGCGGCACCTGCCAAGACTGTGAAGGCGGCCAAACCCGCTGCGACGGCCAAAGTGGCTGCAGCCAAGACCCCTGCCAAAGCGGCTCCCCCCACACGCGCCGCAGCTTCCAAGCCAAGTCCGGCCCCCAAGGCCCCAGTGGCTGCGAAGCCGGCTCCCTCCAAGATGATTTCTGTACCTGAAGCGAAACCTATGACTGTTAAAAAAGTGGCGACACCGACTCCTGAGGTCGCCCAAGCTGCCGCACCGTCTGCTGTGCCTGCAGCGGCTGCTGCCCCCGATCAATTGGTGCGTGCCACCCGGCCTTCTGCCCGTTTGGCGCAGATCACGGTGCCGTCCTTGCCACAGGCGGTGGCCTCCACGGCCGCCAAAGCCAGTTTCATGCCCAGCGCCCCTGTGGCAGCGGTCGCTGCGCCTTTTGCCCCCATCAAGAAAGACCCCAAGCTGGCCAACAACTGGCAGAGCAAACCGGTGGAAGCCTTGAGCGATGCCGAAATTCTGGCCATGCCCGACGACGAGTACATGAACAGCGTGCAGATGGCGTATTTCCGTCGCAAGCTGACCCTCCTGAAGCAGGACATCCTGAACAGCGCCGGGGCCACGACCGAGCATTTGCGCGAAGACACCGTGGTGGTGCCCGATCCGGCCGACCGTGCCACGATCGAAGAAGAGCACGCCTTGGAGCTGCGCACCCGGGACCGCGAGCGCAAGCTGCTCAAGAAAATCGAACAGTCGATTGGCTTGATCGATGCGGGCGAATACGGCTACTGCGATGAGACGGGTGAACCCATCGGTGTGGGCCGTCTGTTGGCCCGTCCGACCGCCACCCTGTCGCTGGAAGCCCAGCAGCGGCGCGAATTGAAGCAAAAGATGTTTGGTGACTGAAGCGACAGGTTCTCTGTCCATGGCACGAAAAAGCCCCTGACCAGGGGCTTTTTCATGTCTGCAGCGGCGCAGGCCGTGCTGGAAACCGTTCATCGGGTTTTCATGCATTTGTTATTTTTGATTTTTTAAAATCCTTCACAGGTTACTTTCATTGCCACTTGTAAGTGCCTAATCTACAAAGAAATTCTGCTTCCGTCTGGCTTCAAATTCAGCGCTAAGCCATTGATTTCATTGAAAAAAATCGATCTACACCTGTTGAGTTGCACCGAATTCCTGATACAGTGCAAAAAAGTGCAATTAAGTGGGGAAAAGTGTCTCCGCTGGCGCGTTTCAACTGGAAAAGGTCGTTGCCGTGTTTCAAGGGGCTTCATCGCTGAGTCTGGATGCCAAAGGGCGGTTGTCTGTACCGACCCGGCACCGTGACGTCCTGAGCGCGACAGCCCAAGGCCAGCTGACCATCACCAAGCACCCGCACGGCTGCCTGATGGTGTTTCCCCGTCCCGAGTGGGAAAAGTTCCGCGAGCGCATTGCCCAGCTCCCCATGTCCGCCCAGTGGTGGAAACGCATCTTTTTGGGCAACGCCATGGATGTGGAGATGGACGGCACCGGGCGCGTGCTGATCTCGCCCGAGCTGCGTCAAGCTGCGGGCATTTCCAAGGACACCATGCTGCTGGGCATGGGCAACCACTTCGAGCTGTGGGACAAAACCACTTACGACGCGCAGGAAGCGCAGGCCATGCAGGGCGAGATGCCCGATGTGTTCAAGGATTTTTCGTTCTGAACGCGATGACCGAAGCTGCACTGACCCACACCACCGTGCTCCTGAACGAGGCCGTGGACGAATTGCTCCAGGCCTCTGCAGGTGCTGACGGCAATTATGTGGACGCCACCTTTGGCCGCGGTGGGCACTCGCGCTTGATTCTTTCCCGTCTCTCGGCCCAAGGCCGTTTGCAGGCCTTTGACAAAGACCCGGAGGCCATTGCCGAAGCTGGGCGCATGGCAGACAGCCGGTTTTCGATCCGGCACGAAGGCTTTTCGCACCTGGGTGAGCTGCCGCCCGGCAGCGTCGATGGTGTGCTGATGGACCTGGGCATCAGCTCCCCCCAGATTGACAGCCCCGAGAGGGGTTTTTCTTTTCGTTTTGAGGGCCCGCTCGACATGCGCATGGACACCACGCGCGGCGAGAGCGTGGCCGATTGGCTGGCAACGGCCACGGTGGATCAAATCACGGAGGTGATACGTGACTATGGCGAAGAACGGTTTGCTTTTCAGATTGCAAAGGCGCTTGTGGCTCGCCGACAAGAGCGGGGCCCAATTTCAACCACCACCGATCTGGCCCAGCTCGTGGCTGACACGGTCAAAACCCGCGAGCCGGGTCAGAACCCTGCAACGCGGACATTTCAGGCTTTTCGGATTTTCATCAACGCCGAGCTTGAAGAGCTCGAACAGGCGCTAGAAGCCAGCTTGAAGGTGTTGTCGCCCGGTGGGCGTTTGGTGGTCATCAGTTTCCATTCGCTGGAAGACCGCATCGTCAAGCAATTCATCGCCAAGCACTCCAAAGAAGTGGTGGACCGCCGGGTGCCATTTGCCGCCCCCGTGAAAATGCGCCTGAAGGCCTGTGGCCGTGTGCGGCCCAGCGAGGCCGAGGTGCGCGGCAACCCACGCTCGCGCAGCGCCATCATGCGCATGGCCGAACGCACCGAGGTGCCCGCATGACCCGCCTGAGCATCTTGCTGCTGATGGCTGTGCTGGCCAGCGCGCTGGTGTTGGTGCACAGCCAGTACGAGACACGCCGATTGTTCATGGCGCTGGAGTCGGCCAAAAAAGAGGCCAAGCGTCTGGAAGTGGACCACGACCGCCTGCAGGTGGAGCGCCGCGCACAGGCCACGCCTTTGCGGGTAGAGCAAATTGCGCGTCAGCAATTGCAAATGCGCGCGGCTTCACCGGCCATCACCCAATACGTCTCCACCCAGGGTGCCGCAGCACAGGAGGCTCGCCCATGAGCCGCAGCGTCCAGCTGTCGTCGAGCCCCTTGCTCGCCAGCAAGACCCCGGTCTGGCGCAGCAAATTGATTGTGGCGGCCATTGCGCTGGGCTTCACGGGCTTGATCGCGCGTGCGGCCTATGTGCAGGTGTTTGCCAACGACTTTTTCTTGCGCCAAGGCGAAGTTCGTTTTGCCCGGACGCTGACCTTGCCCGCCAACCGGGGGCGCGTGCTCGACCGCAACGGCATGCTGCTGGCGTCGAGCGTGCCCGCGCCCAGCATTTGGGCCAACCCGGAAGACATCGAGCGCGATCCAGCCAAGTTGCGCGAGCTGGCACGCTTGCTGGACATGAGCCCCGCCGAGCTGGACAAGAAACTCAAGGACGACGAAAAGACCTTTGTCTGGTTGCGCAGGCAGCTCGACGAGCCGGTTGTCAAGCAGATCCTGGCGCTGGGCATCAAGGGTGTGTACGACATCAAGGAGTACAAGCGTTTGTACCCCGAGGGTGAAGCGGCGGCCCACATCGTGGGCTTCACCAATGTGGAAGACCAGGGCCAGGAAGGCGTGGAGCTGGTGTTCCAGAAGCAGCTGTCCGGCAAGCCCGGTTCGCGCCGTGTCATCAAGGACCGTCTGGGCCGGGTGGTCGAAGACGTGGGCGAGACGGTGCCCCCTGTCGATGGCGAGGACCTGCAGCTGAGCATTGACAGCAAAGTCCAGTTTTTCGCTTACCAGAAGCTGCGCGAAGCGGTGCTGGAGCACAAAGCCAAAGCCGGCAGTGTGGTGGTGCTCGACGCCCAGTCGGGCGAGGTCCTGGCCTTGGCCAATTACCCCAGTTATTCGCCCGACAAGCGCGTCAACCTGAGCGGTGAGCAGTTGCGCAACCGCGCCTTGACCGACACCTTCGAGCCCGGCTCGACCATGAAGCCGTTTGCGGTGGCCTTGGCGCTGGAAAAAGGGCTGGTCAAGCCGGAGACCCCGATCCAGACCGCGCCCGGTCGCATCACCATCACCGGCTCGACCATCACCGATGCCCACCCGCATGGCGTGCTCAGCGTCAATGAGGTGATCCAGAAGTCGAGCAACGTGGGCACCGTGAAGTTGGCCATGCAGATGCAGCCCCGCGAGATGTGGGAGATGTTTGCCCAGGTCGGTTTTGGACAAAAACCGCAGCTGCCGTTTCCGGGGGTGGTCAGCGGGCGTTTGCGCCCTTACAAAACCTGGCGGCCGATCGAGCAGGCCACCATGAGTTACGGCTACGGCATTTCAGGCAGCCTGTTCCAGGTGGCCAGGGCCTACACCGTGTTCGCCCGCGACGGTGAGGTGGTGCCTGCCACCTTGATGAAGGCCGAGCAACAGGTCACGGGCGTGCGCGTCATCAGCGCAGACAACGCCAAAGCGATGCGCAAGATGCTGCAGATGGCCGCAGGCCCCGGCGGTACGGCGCAAAAAGCCCAGACCATGGGTTACTCCGTTGGCGGCAAGACCGGTACGGCGCACAAACAAGAGGGCAAGGGTTACGCGGGCAAAAAATACCGCGGCTTCTTTGTCGGCATGGCCCCCATTGAGGCGCCCCGCATCGTGGTGGCGGTGATGATCGATGAGCCCAGCAACGGCCGCTACTACGGTGGCGATGTGGCTGCGCCTGTGTTCAGCCAGACGGTGCAGCAAACGCTGCGCCTGATGGGGGTGCAGCCCGACATGGCGGTCAAACCCCAAATTGTGGCCAAGTCGGTCGAGGAGTCGTTCTGATGCAGATGCTGCACAACGCCCCCGAAGCGGCCCGCTGGTTGCGCACGCATGTGACGGGCGAGCTGCGCACCGACAGCCGCTTGGTGCAGGCGGGCGACGGCTTCATCGCTTGGCCGGGCGCCGCCACCGATGGACGGCGTTACCTCGCTGCAGCGCTGGCACAAGGGGCCACAGCCTGCCTGATGGAGGCGCAGGACCATGCGCCTTGGCTACAGGGCCTGCAGACCGAGGCTGTGCCCAAGCTGGCCAGCATGACAGGGCTCAAGGCGCAAACGGGGCTGGTGGCGGACGCCTATTACGAACACCCCAGCCAGGCCTTGAAGGTGCTGGCGGTCACGGGCACCAACGGCAAAACATCCACAGCCTGGTGGCTGGCGCAGGCGCTGTCTTCGCCTGTGCTGCAGCAAGCCTGCGGGCTGGTGGGCACTCTGGGCGTGGGCCGCTTGCCGCACCTGGTGTCCACGGGCATGACCACGCCCGACCCGGTGCTGCTGCAGCGGCAATTCAGGCAGTTTGTGGATGAGGGCGTCACGCATTGCGCCATCGAAGCCTCCTCCATTGGCCTGGCCGAGCACCGCCTGGATGGCACATGCATCCGCGTGGCCGTGTTCACCAATTTCACACAGGACCACCTGGACTACCACGGTGACATGGCCCGCTATTGGTCGGCCAAGGCCGCTTTGTTTGACTGGCCTGGCCTGCAGTCGGCCGTCGTCAACATCGATGACGCGCAAGGCGCTGTGCTGGCCCAGCAGTTGCAAGGTGGCCCGCTCGATGTCTGGACCTGTTCGCGCCGTGGCCCGGCACGTCTGCAAGCGCGGGCCTTGCCCAGCGGCCAAGGCTTGGCTTTTGAGGTGATCGAGGGCCATGCCGTGCACACCCTGCGCACGGGTTTGATCGGCGACTACAACATGGACAACCTGCTGGGCGTGATCGCCAGTTTGCGGGCCCTGGGTTTCGATTTGGCGCAAGCGGTGCAAGCCTGTGCGCAGCTGACGGCAGTGCCCGGTCGCATGGAGCGCGTGCGGGGTGATGCGCCTGGCGCAGCGGATGAACGGTCGTGGCCACTGGTGGTGGTGGACTATGCCCACACGCCCGATGCCATCACCCAGGCGCTGAGCGCACTGCGTTCGCAAGCCCAGGCCCGTGGAGGGCGCCTGTGGTGTTTGCTGGGCTGCGGCGGTGACCGCGATGCCCTCAAGCGCCCCTTGATGGCCGCGGCGGCCGAAGCGGCGGCCGACCATGTGGTGCTGACCAGCGACAACCCCCGCAGTGAATCGCCCGAGGCGATTGTGGCCGCCATGGTCAAAGGGTTGAAGCGCCCGCAGTCGGCCCGGATTGAATTGGACCGCGCTCTGGCCATTGCCCAGGCGGTGGCGCAAGCGCAGGCGCAAGACGTGGTGCTGGTGGCAGGCAAAGGCCACGAAAGCGAACAAGAGATCATGGGCGTGCGCCACCCGTTTTCGGATGTGGCCCAGGCCCGCATGGCTTTGCAGCAACGCGCTGCACAGCCGCAAGGGGCGGCCGCATGAACGCCGTGAACAGCGCCATGCATCTGAAGCTGACGCAGGCCCTTGGTTGGCTGAGCCACGCACGCGGCGTGGGTGTGCAGGACGTGGTGGTCGACCGGGTGCACACCGACAGCCGCAGCCTGCAAGCGGGCGATTTGTTTGTGGCCTTGCGCGGCGAGCGTTTTGATGGCAACCAGTTCATCGCCCAGGCCAAGGCACAGGGTGCCGTGGCGGTGGTGTGCGAGGCCTCTGGCGAAGCCCAGGCGCTGGCGCACGGCTTGCCAGCGCTGGTGGTGCCCGATGCGCGCATCGCTTTGGGCGAGTTGGCGGCGGGCTGGCGAGCACAGTTCAGCTTGCCGTTGATCGCCGTGACCGGCAGCAACGGCAAAACCACCGTGACGCAAATGATCGCGTCCATCTTGCGTGCCCATGCCGGGGACGACGCTTTGTCCACCCAGGGCAACCTGAACAACGACATTGGCGTGCCCTTGACCCTGTTCAATTTGCGTGCCCACCACCGCATCGCCGTGGTCGAGTTGGGCATGAACCACCCCGGCGAGATCGCCTACCTGTCTCAATTGGCCCGGCCCACTGTGGCTTTGGTGAACAACGCGCAGCGCGAGCACCAGGAGTTCATGGGCACGGTCGAAGCCGTGGCCCATGAAAACGGTGCGGTGCTGCAGGCCCTGCCGCCCGAAGGCGTGGCCGTGTTCCCAGCCGATGATGCCTACACCCCGATCTGGCAGGGCTTGTCGGATGGGCGCTTGCAGCGCGGTTTTGCCATGGCGTCTACCTCAGACACCGATGTGCGGGCCGCTGTGGTGGTCTGGCAGTCGGGCGCCTGGCAGTTCACCCTCAAGACCCCCGAGGGCACCGCGCCCGTGCGTTTGCACATTGCCGGTCGTCACAACGTCAAAAACGCTTTGGCGGCGAGCGCCTGCGCCTTGGCTGCAGGCGTGCCTTTGGCCGCCGTGGTCCAGGGCCTGGTGGCTTTTGAGCCGGTCAAGGGGCGCTCGCGTGCGCTGCTGCTGCACAGCGGGGGTGCGGACATCACCGTGATCGACGACAGCTACAACGCCAACCCCGATTCGGTGCGTGCTGCGATTGACGTGTTGGCCGAGCTGCCTGCGCCGCGTTTGCTGGTGCTGGGCGACATGGGTGAAGTGGGCAACCAAGGCCCCGAGTTCCATGCCGAGGTGGGCGCCTATGCGGCCGAGCGCGGCATCGAGGCGCTCTACACCCTGGGTGACTTGTGCGTGCACAGCGCGCAGGCTTTTGGTGCGGCCCGGCACTTCGCAGACATCGACAGTTTGCTGGGTGTGGTGACAGGGCAGCTGGGTGAATTCCACAGCGTGGTGGTCAAAGGTTCGCGCTTCATGAAGATGGAGCGCGTGGTCCAGGCGCTGCTGTCGCGCAGCGAAGACCAGCACACCCACAACAACGATAAAAAAGAGGAGCCCCATGCTGCTTAGCCTGGCCCAATGGTTGCAAACCTTGTCCCCGGAGTGGGGCTTTTTGCGTGTGTTCCAGTACATCACCTTCCGCGCGGTGATGGCCGCCATGACGGCGCTCTTGATCGGCCTGGCCGCAGGCCCCTGGGTCATCCGCCGCCTGACCTCGCTCAAGATCGGCCAGCCGATCCGTGGCTACGGCATGGAATCGCACCTGTCCAAAAGCGGCACACCCACCATGGGCGGCGTGCTGATTTTGTTGTCGATTGCCGTGTCGACGGTGCTCTGGTTTGACTTGTCCAACCGCTTCGTGTGGATCGTGCTGATCGTGACCTTGGGCTTTGGCGCGATTGGTTGGGTCGACGATTGGCGCAAGGTGGTCAACAAAGACCCCGAAGGCATGCGTTCGCGCGAAAAGTATTTCTGGCAATCGGTCATCGGCTTGGTGGCTGCCTTGTACCTGGTGTTCAGCATTTCCGAAGTCTCCAACCTGCGCGTGCTGGACCTGGTCGGGAAATGGGTGATGTCGGGTTTTGACGTGAACCTCCCCCCCAAGGCCGGCTTGCAGGTGCCGTTTTTCAAGGAAATCAATTACCCGCTGGGCGTGCTGGGCTTTGTGGTCCTGACCTATCTGGTCATCGTCGGGGCCAGCAATGCGGTCAATCTGACCGACGGTTTGGACGGTCTGGCCATCATGCCGGTGGTCATGGTGGGCTCGGCACTGGGCGTGTTCGCCTATGTGACGGGCAGCTCGGTGTACTCCAAGTACCTGTTCTTCCCGCACATCCCGGGTTCGGGCGAGTTGTTGATTTTCTGCGCAGCCATGGCGGGGGCTGGCTTGGCCTTTTTGTGGTTCAACACGCATCCAGCCCAGGTGTTCATGGGTGACGTGGGGGCGCTGGCGCTGGGCGCGGCGCTGGGCACCATTGCCGTGATCGTGCGCCAGGAGATCGTGCTGGCCATCATGGGCGGCATCTTCGTGGTCGAGGCCTTGTCGGTCATGGCGCAGGTCACGTACTTCAAGTACACCAAGAAAAAATACGGCGAGGGTCGGCGCATCCTGAAGATGGCGCCCTTGCACCACCATTTTGAAAAGAGCGGCTGGAAGGAAACGCAAGTCGTGGTGCGTTTCTGGATCATCACCATGCTGCTGTGTCTGGTCGGCTTGTCGACCCTGAAGCTGAGGTAAGCCATGCAGCTCCAAGGCCAACACGTTCTGATTCTCGGTTTGGGTGCTTCGGGCCTGGCGATGGCCCGCTGGTGCGCGCATGCCGGGGCGGACGTCACCGTGGCCGACACCCGTGACACGCCGCCCCAGTTGGCCGCTTTGCAGGCCGAGTGGCCTGCGGTGCGCTTTGTGTCCGGGCCATTTGTGGCCAGTCTGGTCGAAGGCACTTCGGTGCGTGCGGTGTTCCGCAGCCCGGGTCTCGCGCCTGAAGTGGTGGCCCCGGTGGTGGACGCGGCCCGTGCCATGGGCTTGTGGCAAGGTGGTGAGCTGAGCTTGTTTGCCGCTGGCTTGCAGGATTTGAAAGCGCGCTTTGGCTACGCCCCGCAGGTGCTGGCCATCACGGGCACCAATGGCAAGACCACGGTCACATCGCTCACCGGGCAGTTGGTGGCGCGTGCGGGCAAAACCGTGAAAGTGGCGGGCAACATCGGCCCCACGCTGCTGGACACCTTGACCGAAGCCATGGCCCAAGCGCAAGCGCAGGTTGAGCAAGAAGCAGCCGAGCGCGCCGCCGCCGAGCTTGAGAAGGCAGATGCGGTCGGTGAGCCGCCAACGGTGACAGCAGCCCAGGAGGCGGTCATCCCCGCACCACAGCAGGATGAGTCGACCAGCGAGCTGGCCGATACAGACGAAACGCTGGACCCCCTGGAGGGCGAGCGCGAAGCGGAATTGCCGCTGCCCGTTCCTCCTGCCGTGCAGGACCCCATGGCCCAGGCGCTGCCTCAGGTGTGGGTGCTGGAGCTGTCGAGCTTCCAGCTCGACAGCAGCGAGGGCTTTGAGCCGACCGCTGCGACGGTGCTGAACGTTTCGCAAGACCACCTGGACTGGCACGGCAGCATGGCCGCCTATGCCGCCGCCAAAGCCCGGATTTTTGGCGCTCAAGGTCTGATGGTGCTCAACCGCGAAGACGCGCAGGTCATGGCCATGCGGCCCGAGCCTGTGCGCGTGAAGTTGCAAAAGCCTGTCGAGCGCGCTTGTGTGCTGTTTGGCGGCGACATGCCTCAGCGCCCAGGCGACTTTGGCATCGAAGTCACGCATGGCATGACGTGGTTGGTGCGCGCCTTGGAAGCCGATGAAACACGACGCCGCCGCAAGGACGCGGCCGAAGAGTTGCACATCCAGCGGCTGATGCCCGCCGACGCCTTGCGCATTCGCGGCCGCCACAACGCGGTCAATGCGCTCGCTGCCCTGGCGCTGGCCAGCAGCGCCGGTTGCGCCTTGGGCCCCATGTTGTATGGCCTGCGCGAATACCGGGGCGAGCCCCATCGGGTGGAGCCGGTCGCCATCGTGGGCGAGGTGGAGTATTTTGACGACAGCAAGGGCACCAATGTGGGGGCCACCGTGGCCGCCTTGCAAGGCTTGGGCGCAGATCGCCGCGTGGTGGTCATTTTGGGGGGCGATGGCAAAGGCCAGGACTTCACGCCCTTGGCCGATCCCGTGTCGCGTTTTGCCCGAGGGGTGGTCTTGATCGGCCGCGATGCGCCTGTCATCCGCGAAGCGCTGCAAGGCACGGACGTGCCGCTGCACGATGCCGCTGACATGCATGCCGCCGTGGCCCAGGCCGCAGCCATCGCCCGCAGTGGCGACGCGGTTTTGATGTCGCCCGCTTGTGCCAGCTTTGACATGTTTGACAACTACGGCCACCGCGCCGAGGTGTTTGTTCAGGCCGTGGCCGGTTTGGCCGAAGCGGCGGGTGTGGCCATGGAGGGCGGGCTGTGAGCGAAGCGCTGTCATTCCCGCAACGCCTGCAGGCAGGCCTGGCCCATTGGGGGCAGGTGCTCACAGGCCGTGCATCGCGTGGACAGGCTGCGGGCACACAGGGTTTGCCTGTCAATCTGGGCAGCTACGATTTCGCCCGCAACAGCGCAGGTTCAGCCCACCGCTTGCAGAGCGTGGACCAGGCGCTCGTCTGGGTGGTGGTCGCCTTGCTCATGTGGGGCATGGTCATGGTGTATTCGGCGTCGATCGCCATGCCGGACAACCCCCGTTTTTCGCGCTACACACAAACCCATTTTTTGACGCGGCATCTGATCTCCATGGTGGTGGGCAGTGTCATGGCCTTGCTGGCCTTCCAGGTGCCCACCGAGACCTGGGAAAAAGTGGCCAGGCCTTTGTTCGTGGTGTCTCTGGTGTTGCTGGCGCTGGTGTTGATCCCTTTCATCGGCAAGGGCGTCAACGGTGCGCGGCGCTGGATTTCCTTTGGCATCATGAATTTCCAGCCCTCCGAATTGGCCAAATTCGCGACCATCATTTATGCGGCCGATTACATGGTGCGCAAGATGGAGGTGAAAGAGCGCTTCTTCCGTGCGGTCTTGCCCATGGGTGCAGCGGTGGCCTTGGCCGGGGTGTTTTTGCTGGCCGAGCCTGACATGGGCGCCTTCATGGTGATCGCCATCATCGCCATGGGCATCCTGTTCCTGGGCGGTGTCAATGCCCGCATGTTCTTCCTGATTTTTGCGGTGCTGGTGGGCGCGTTTGTTGTGATGATTGCCGCATCGCCTTGGCGCCGTGACCGCATCTTTGCTTATCTGGACCCTTTCAGCGCTGAGCACGCTTTGGGCAAGGGCTACCAGCTCTCGCATTCCCTGATCGCCATCGGCCGGGGTGAGGTGTGGGGCGTGGGTTTGGGTGGCAGCGTGGAAAAACTGCACTGGTTGCCCGAAGCCCACACCGACTTTTTGCTGGCCGTGATCGGTGAAGAGTTTGGTTTGGTGGGCGTGTCTTTGGTCATCGTGATGTTTCTGTGGCTCAGCCGCCGCATCATGGTGATTGGCCGTCAGGCCATCGCCCTCGACAAGGTGTTCTCCGGTCTGGTGGCCCAGGGTGTGGGGATCTGGATCGGTTTTCAGGCCTTCATCAACATGGGTGTGAATTTGGGCGCTTTGCCCACCAAGGGCCTGACACTGCCTTTGATGAGCTACGGCGGTTCGGCCATCATGATGAACCTGATCGCCATCGCGGTGGTGCTGCGCATCGACGCCGAAAACAAACAGATGATGCGCGGAGGCCGGGCATGACGCAAAAATGCGCACTGGTCATGGCGGGTGGCACGGGGGGGCACATCTTCCCGGGTCTGGCCGTGGCAGAAGCCCTGCGCGAGGCGGGTTGGCGCGTGCACTGGTTGGGCGCACCGGACAGCATGGAAAGCCAGCTGGTGCCGCCGCGTGGCTTCGCCTTTGAAACGGTGGCCTTTGGCGGTGTGCGCGGCAAAGGTCTCGCAACATTGGCCTTCTTGCCACTCAAGCTGCTGCGCGCTTTTTGGCAAAGCTTGCAGGTGGTGCGCCGGGTCCAGCCCGATGTGGTGCTGGGCCTGGGCGGTTACATCACGTTCCCCGGCGGCATGATGGCCAGCTTGTGGGGCAAGCCTTTGGTGCTGCACGAACAAAATTCGGTAGCGGGCCTGGCCAACAAGGTGCTGGCGCAAGTGGCCGACCGGGTGTTCACCGCCTTCCCCGGCGTTTTCAAAACCGGGCAATGGGTGGGCAACCCCTTGCGCCAAGGCTTCACCCAACAAGCCTCGCCAGCCGAGCGTTTTGCCGGGCGAACAGGCCCTTTGCGTGTGCTGGTGGTGGGTGGCAGCCTGGGGGCCAAGGCCCTGAACGACATCGTGCCGCAGGCCTTGGCTTTGATGCCAGAGGCCTCACGCCCGCAAGTCATCCACCAAAGCGGTGCCAAACAAATCGAAGCCTTGCGGGCCAACTACGCGGCCGCAGGCGTGCAGGCCGAGTTGACGCCTTTCATCGACGACACCGCCACCGCCTTTGCGCAAGCCGATCTGGTGATCTGCCGCGCAGGCGCGAGCACCGTGACCGAATTGGCGGCGGTGGGCGTGGCCGCCTTGTTTGTGCCCTTCCCGTTTGCGGTCGACGACCACCAGACCACCAATGCGCAGTTCTTGGTGGCGCACGGTGGCGGCTGGCTGGTGCCCCAGGCCGAGCTGACCGCGCAGAACCTGGCCGAGCGCCTGACGGCCTTGAGCCGCGACACATTGCAAGACGTGGCACAAAAAGCCCACGCACAGAAAAAAACAAATGCGACCAGGGAGGTTGTGATGGCTTGTGAGGAGTTGGCGGCATGAAACACGCCATCCGAAAAATTCATTTCATCGGCGTGGGCGGCTCGGGCATGAGCGGCATTGCCGAGGTGTTGCTCAATCTGGGCTACCAGATTTCCGGCTCCGATTTGTCCGACAGCGCCACGCTGCGTCGCCTGGCGGCTTTGGGCATTGCCACGCATGTGGGGCATTCGGCCGACAACGTCCAAGACGCCGATGCGGTGGTCACTTCCACCGCCGTCAAAGCCGACAACCCAGAGGTGCTGGCCGCGCGCGAGCGCCACATCCCCATCGTGCCGCGCGCTGTCATGCTGGCCGAGCTGATGCGCATGAAGCAGGGCGTCGCCATTGCCGGCACACACGGCAAAACCACCACCACCAGCCTGGTGGCCAGTGTGTTGGCCGAGGCCGGGCTGGACCCGACCTTTGTGATTGGCGGACGCCTCAACAGCGCAGGGGCGAACGCCAAGCTGGGCACGGGCGACTACATCGTGGTCGAGGCCGACGAGTCCGACGCCTCCTTCCTGAACCTGTTGCCTGTGATGGCGGTGGTCACCAACATTGACGCCGACCACATGGAGACCTACGGTCACGACCTGGCCCGTTTGAAAGCCGCGTTCGTGGAGTTTTTGCACCGCATGCCTTTTTACGGCACGGCGATTGTTTGTGTGGACGATCCGGGTGTGCAGTCCATCGTGCAGGACATTGCCCGGCCTGTCACCAGCTATGGCCTGAGCGAAGGTGCCCAAGTGCGGGCCGTGGATGTGCGGGCGGTGCAGGGGCAGATGCATTTCACAGTGCAGCGGCGCAATGGCGTGACCTTGCCCGATTTGCCCCTGGTGCTGAATTTGCCGGGCTTGCACAACGTGCTCAACGCCTTGGCGGCTGTGGCCGTCGCGGTGGAGTTGGGTGTGGATGATGCGGCTGTGCAGCGGGCGTTGGCCAATTTCAAGGGTGTGGGACGCCGTTTTCAGCGCTATGGCGAGGTGCGCGTGCCCGGAGGCGCTGGGCGCTTCACGGTCATCGACGATTACGGGCACCACCCGGTCGAGATGGCGGCCACGCTGGCGGCCGCCCGTGGGGCGTTCCCGGGTCGCCGGCTGGTGTTGGCGTTCCAGCCCCACCGCTACAGCCGCACGCGTGATTGCTTTGAAGACTTTGTGAAAGTCATTGGCCAAGGCTGCGACAGCGTGCTGCTGTCCGAGGTGTACGCCGCAGGCGAAGCCCCCATCGTGGCCGCCGATGGCCGTTCGCTGGCCCGCGCCTTGCGTGTGGCGGGCAAGGTCGAGCCGGTTTTTGTCGATGCGATTGCCGACATGCCACAAGCCGTGCTCAGCAACGCCCGTGACGGCGATGTGGTGATTTGCATGGGCGCTGGCTCCATCGGGGCCGTGCCTGCCCAAGTGGTCGAGTTGGGAGGTGCCGCATGACTGCATGGCGCAACGTCGAAGGTGCGAAGGCCCCCTTGGGGAGCGTGGGGGCCATGTCTTTGGGCAAGGTGGCCGTGCTCATGGGCGGTCGATCGGCCGAACGCGAAGTGTCCTTGATGTCGGGTCAGGGCGTGCTGAACGCCTTGCGCGCATCGGGCGTGGATGCCCACGCGTTCGATCCGGCCGAGCGGGAATTGAGCGAACTCAAGCGCGAAGGTTTTTCGCGTTGCTTCATTGCCCTGCATGGCCGTTATGGCGAAGACGGCACGGTGCAGGGTGCTTTGGAGTTGCTGGGCATCCCCTACACCGGCTCGGGGGTGATTGCGTCCAGCATCGCCATGGACAAGACCATGACCAAACGCGTCTGGTTGGCCGAAGGCCTGCCCACCCCGGCCTATGTGCTGGTGCGGCGGGATCAGCTGGGCAGTGTGTCAATGGAGACGCTGATCCAGACCTTGGGCTTGCCGATGATCGTCAAGCCTGCCCGAGAAGGCTCTTCGATCGGGGTGACCAAGGTCACGCAGGCCCAGGACCTGCCTGCTGCGCTGGCCGCGGCCGCGCAGTGCGACGCCGACATCCTGTGCGAACAATGCATTGTGGGTGACGAAGTCACTTGCCCGGTGCTGGGCCCTGCCGAGGCCGCCAAGGCACTGCCAGTGATCCGCATCGTGGCCCCCGAGGGCAATTACGACTACCAGAACAAGTATTTCACCGACGACACCCAGTACCTGGTGCCCAGTGGCCTGCCTGCTGCAGAAGAGGCCGCCATCGAGGCCCTGGTGGTCAAGGCCTACCAGGTCCTGGGTTGCCGGGGCTGGGGACGCCTGGATGTGATGATCGATGCGACCACGCGCCAGCCCTACCTGCTGGAAATCAACACCTCGCCCGGCATGACCGGTCACTCGCTGGTGCCCATGTCGGCCAAAGCCGCAGGCATTCCTTACGAGGCGCTGTGCTGCCAGTTGTTGGCCGCTGCCACGCTGGACCACGTGCAGGAGGTGCGCGGGTGAAAACGACGATGGCCTTGCCGCTGGACATCCGCCTCATGAACATGGCTGCAGCCTTGCTGACAGCGGTGTTCGTGCTGCTGGTGCTGGGCGGTGGGGCCTGGTGGCTGCTGCGGCATCCGGCGTTTGCGATCCAGGCGATCACGGTGCAAGGCGAGGTCACGCGCAACAACGCGGTGACCTTGCGGGCCAATGTCGTGCCGCAGCTCAGTGGCAATTTTTTCACCATGGATCTGAAGCGCACACGCGACGCCTTCGAGGCCGTGCCCTGGGTTCGGGAGGCCGTGGTGCACCGTGATTTCCCCAATCGCCTGAAAGCGGTGTTGAAGGAGCACGAACCCATGGCGCTGTGGGGCGATGACAGCGCCAACAAGATGGTGAACCAGCAAAGCCGCGTGTTCGAGGCCAACATCGAAGAGGTGGATGTGGAAAACCTGCCACGCCTCAAAGGCCCGGATGCGCAGTCGCAGACCGTGGTGCAGATGTACCGCCTTTTGTTGCCGATGTTCGAGGCGATGGACATGGGCATTGAGCAGTTGGAGTTGACCCCCCGGGGCAGCTGGCGTGTGGTGACCGACAGCGGTGCGCTGCTGGAGCTGGGGCGGGGCACAGAGGCGGAGATCACCGCCCAGCTGAAAGTGTTTTTCAGGACGCTGTCGCAAGTGACGGCCCGCTATGGCCGCACGCCGACCGCATTGGCCGGGGCGGATTTGCGTCACAAGGATGGCTATGCCTTGCGCCTGCGGGGTGTGACCACGCTGGAAGCAGACGGCAAGAAAAAGCTTTGACGGGTCAAGACACAAGAATGAAACGGAAACGGTGATTCAAATGGCAAAAGAGTACAAAGATCTGGTGGTGGGCTTGGATATCGGCACTTCCAAAGTGATGGCGGTGGTGGCCGAGGTGATGCCCGATGGCGAACTCAAGATCGCGGGTTTGGGCATTGCGCCGGGCAATGGCCTCAAGCGCGGCGTGGTGGTCAACATCGACGCCACGGTGCAAAGCATCCAGCAGGCCCTCAAAGAGGCCGAGTTGATGGCCGATTGCAAGATCACCCGCGTCAATGTGGGCATCACGGGCAGCCACATCCGTGGCATCAACTCCAGCGGCATGGTGGCGATCAAGGACAAGGAAGTCACGCAAGCCGATGTCGCCCGCGTGATGGAAACCGCCCGCGCGATCAACATTTCGACCGACCAGCGCTTGTTGCTGGTGGCGCCACAGGAGTTTGTGATCGACGGCCAGGAAGTCAAAGAGCCGATTGGCATGAGCGGCATGCGCCTGGAAGCCAAGGTGCACATCGTGACCGGGGCGCAAAGTGCCGCCGAGAACATCATCAAGTGCGTGCGCCGCTGCGGCCTGGAGGTGGATCAGCTGTTGCTCAACCCCCAGTCGTCCAGCCTGGCTGTGCTGTCCGAAGACGAGCGTGAGCTGGGTGTGGTGTGCGTGGACATTGGTGCAGGCACCACCGATGTGGCGATTTTTGCGAACGGCTCGATCCGCCACACCGCCGTGATCCCGATTGCCGGTGACCTGATCACCAGCGACATTGCCATGGCTTTGCGCACGCCAACCAAGGACGCCGAGGACATCAAGGTTGAAAGTGGTTACGCCAAGCAACTGCTGGCCGACCCCGATGCACAAGTCGAGGTGCCGGGTCTGGGCGACCGGGGGCCGCGCATGCTCAGCCGCCAGGCTTTGGCGGGTGTGATCGAGCCGCGCATCGAAGAAATTTTCTCGCTGGTGCACCAAGTCATCCGCGAGTCGGGCTACGAAGAGGTGTTGTCGTCGGGCATTGTGCTGACGGGCGGCAGCGCCGTCATGCCCGGCATGGTCGAGCTGGGCGAGGACATCTTCCTCAAGCCCGTCCGTCGTGGCCTGCCCAAATATGCAGGTGGCCTGGCCGACATGGTCAGCCAGCCCCGCGCCGCCACCGTGATGGGCCTCTTGGAAGAAGCCCGCCTGGCTCGCCTGCGGGGCTACAAGGTCACCCAAAAGAAGAGTTCGGTGAACAACGCTTTTGGCCGCTTCAAGGACTTCATTGTGGGGAACTTCTGATGAACTGGAAAAAGAGATTTCTGGCCAGAAGCAGCCCGCCGGTTTCGCGACCGTGTCGATGTTGACACCTTGACCCACCCCAGCATTCACAAAAAAATTTTCGGCAACTGCAAACAAATTTAGGAGTAGCACCATGACCATTGAAATGATCCAAACCGAAGAGTTCAACCAAGGCACCCAGATCAAAGTGATCGGGGTTGGCGGTGGCGGCGGCAACGCTGTGGAGCACATGATCGAGCGCCAGGTCCAGGGCGTTGAATTCGTGTGCGCCAACACCGATGCGCAGGCCTTGGCCCGCAGCGCGGCCCACCGTTTCATTCAGCTCGGTCAGACTGGTCTGGGCGCGGGCAGCAAGCCTGAAAAAGGCCGCGAAGCCGCTGAAAGCGCCGAAGCCGATATCCGCGCCGCCATCGAGGGCGCGCACATGTTGTTCATCACCGCCGGCATGGGCGGTGGCACAGGCACAGGCGCTGCGCCTGTGATTGCCCGCATCGCCAAAGAGATGGGCATCCTGACGGTGGGTGTGGTGACCAAGCCGTTTGAATTTGAAGGCGGTCGCCGCATGGCGAATGCCGACGTGGGCATGCAGGAACTCGAAGCCAATGTGGATTCGCTGATCGTGGTGCTGAACGAAAAGCTGCTGGAATTGCCTGGCGGTGAAGACATGACGCAAGACGAGGCTTTTGCCCACGCCAACGATGTGTTGAAAAACGCTGTGGGCGGCATTGCCGAGATCATCAATGTGCCCGGCCATGTGAACGTCGACTTTGAAGACGTGCGCACCGTGATGGGTGAGCCCGGCAAGGCCATGATGGGCACCGCCGCCGCCAGCGGCCCTGACCGCGCCCGCATCGCGGCCGAGCAGGCCGTGGCCTGCCCGCTGCTCGAAGGTGTGGACCTGTCGGGTGCCAAGGGTGTGCTGGTGCTGATCAGCGCCGCCAAGGGCTCGCTCAAGCTGTCCGAGTCCAAGCAGGCGATGAACACCATCCGTGCTTACGCCTCCGAAAACGCCCATGTGATCTACGGCACGGCCTATGACGAAAGCCTGGGCGACGAGATCCGCGTGACCGTGGTGGCCACCGGTTTGTCCAAGGCCGGTGCCCGCCGCACAGCCCCACCTCTGCAAGTGCTGCGCACCGGCACCGACAACGTGCCTTTCACCGTGGGTGGGCAAGACTCGGTGGCCGCCTCGGGCAATGCCGCTGCGCCTTTGGCCAACAGTGGTTTGAATGTGCCCGCCTACTGGCGCAGCAACCGTACCCATGCAGCGGCCCGTGTGGACGGCATGGCCAATGCGGGCATGGACGACATCGAAATCCCCGCGTTCCTGCGCAAGCAAGCAGACTGATCGCTTGATCTGAGTTTCATTTTTGGTGCTTTGGGGCCAGACGGGCGCTTGCCTGTCTGGCCCCTTTTTGCGTGCACGTTCAGCGATAACGCCCTGTGGCACAGCCCGGGGCTGTCGGGCTCGTCGTCGCTTCGCGCCTCAATTTCGCCCGCCAGCCCCGGACCGTGCCACAGGGCTAGTGGTTCATCAAGCCTTCAATGCCTATTCCCGGCCTGCACCCCCGCATCTCTCGCCAACTAAAATAGGGCCATGCTCTCTCAACGCACCCTCAAAACCTTGACCAAAGCCGTCGGCGTGGGTTTGCACAGCGGTCAGCGTGTCGAGCTGACCTTGCGCCCCGCAGCGCCGGACACCGGCATCGTGTTCCGCCGGATCGATTTGCCCGAGCCGGTGGACATCCCGGTGAACGCCGAGGCGGTGACCGACACCCGGCTGGCCTCCACCATTTCGGTTGGACAAGCCAAGGTCCTGACTGTCGAGCACCTGATGTCGGCGTGCGCAGGCTTGGGCATTGACAACCTGTATGTGGACATCACGGCCGAAGAGGTCCCGATCCTCGATGGTTCGGCGTCTTCGTTTGTCTTTTTGTTGCAAAGCGCCGGTGTCGTGGAGCAGCCTGACCCGAAACGGTTTGTGCGTGTGCTCGAAACCGTGGAAGTGTCGGAAGGCGAGGGCGAGAACATCAAGTGGGCGCGTCTGGAGCCCTACCACGGCTACAAACTGACCTTTGAGATCGATTTCAGGCACCCTGCCGTGGATTCGACCGGGCAGCAGGTGGTGTTTGACATGTCGGACGGCGTTTATGCCCGTGACATTGCCCGCGCCCGCACCTTTGGCTTCACCAAGGATGTGGAAATGCTGCGTGCCAACGGTTTGGCGCTGGGCGGCGGCTTGGACAATGCCATCGTGATGGACGACTACAAGGTGCTCAACTCGGATGGCTTGCGCTATGACGACGAGTTCGTCAAGCACAAGATCCTCGACGCCATGGGCGATTTGTACATTCTGGGCAAGCCCCTGCTGGCCGCCTACAGCGCGTTTCGGTCGGGGCATGCGATGAACAACCGCCTGCTGCGCGAACTGTTGTCACGCCCGAGCGCTTACGAGGTGGTGACCTTTGACAAAGCGCTTGAAGCGCCCCGGGGCTTTGCGGCCCTGCAGCCTGCCTGGTGATGCCGCGCACCAGCCACCTGCTGTACTTGCACGGTTTTCGGTCTTCACCGCAATCCTTCAAGGCCCGAACCCTGGCGGCCCTGGTGCAAAACCAGCACCCTGGTGTGACCTGGTGGTGCCCACAGTTGCCTGCTTCGCCTCGTCAGGCCATGGACGACATCGGGACCGGGGTGTCGGCTTGGCCCCGGGACAGCATGGCGGTGGTCGGTTCTTCCTTGGGCGGTTTTTATGCCGCCTGCCTGTCGCAACAGCTGGGCTGCCCTGCGGTGCTGCTGAACCCGGCGGTGGAGCCGGCACGGGACCTGGAGGGTTACATCGGCGAGCATCCGGCCTGGCATGACCCCGCGCAAAAGGTTTTTTTCGAAATGGCCCATGTGCAGGAGCTGCGGGCCTTGCAGGCGCAGCCCCCACAGGCCACCCCACGCACATTGGCGGTGATCGCCAAGGGGGACGAGGTGCTGGACTGGCGGGAAATGCTGGCCCGCCATGGGGCAGGCCAGGTGCGCCTGATCGAGGGCAGCGACCACGCCCTGAGCGATTTCGAGCTGTACTTGCCCGAAATCCTCGATTTTCTTCGCCTGGCCTGAGGGCGTGCCCCCAAGCGGGTGGTGCCACGTGGGAAAATCACCCGATGTACGCATTATTTGAAGAAGCCGGCAAATTCATGGCCGGACGCATCCTGTCCGAGGCCGAGGCCTCTGCGCAGGTGGAACTCGACTCCGGCAAGCGGGTCAAAGTCAAGGCGGCGCAAATGCTGCTCAAGTTTGAAAAACCAAGCCCCGCCAGCTTGCTGAGCGAAGCGGCGGCCCTGAGCCAAACCATCGAGCTGGAGCTGGCTTACGAATTCGCCTCCGACGAGGAGTTCGGTTTTGCCGACCTGGCCCGCGACTATTTCAGCGACGGGGCCAGCACCGTGCAGCAGGTGGCGGCATTGCTGCGCCTGCACGAAGCGCCGCACTATTTCCGCCGGGGCGGCAAAGGCCGCTACCGCAAAGCGCCGGCCGAGATCGTGCAGCAAGCCTTGCTCGCCATTGAAAAAAAGAAGCAGGTTCAGGCGCAGATCGAGGCCTGGTCGGCCGAGCTGGTGGCCGGCGTGTGCCCCGCACCGATCCGCGAGCAGCTGTACAAGATCCTGTTCCGCCCGGACAAGAACACGCCCGAGTACAAAGCGGTGGTCGAAGCCAGCAAAGCCAGCCAGACCGCGCCACTGGACTTGTTGCAAAAGGCCGGGGCCATCGCGTCGGCCTGGGACTTTCATTGGCAGCGCTTTTTGTTCGACCTGTTCCCCAAGGGCACCGGTTTCCCGGCGTTGCAAGCGCCGGCCATCACCGACGAGTTGCCCTTGGCGCCGGTCCAGGCCTTTTCGATCGACGACTCGCACACCACCGAGATCGACGACGCCCTGTCCTTGCAAGGCTTGGGCACGGGCACGGTCACTGTGGGCATCCACATCGCGGCACCGGGCCTGGCCTTGACGCCCGGCAGCCCGATCGACCAGTTGGGCCGTCAGCGTCTGTCCACCGTCTACATGCCCGGCTACAAAATCACCATGCTGCCCGACAGCGTGGTGCAGACCTACACCCTGACCGAAGGCCGTGACTGCCCGGCCGTGTCTCTGTATGTGACCTTCAGCGAAGACACGCTGGAGGTGCAAAGCACCGAAACCCGTCTGGAGCGGGTGCCGATCCTGGTCAACCTGCGGCATGACCAGCTGGATGACCGCATCACCCGTGAATGGCTGGAAGGTGAAGACCAGAGCGACCACACCGATGTGCCGGTGAGCCGGGCGACGTTGGGCTTTTTCTGGCGGTTGGCGCAGACCCTCAAGGCGCGGCGCGAAGTGGTGCGTGGCAAACCCGAGAGCTTCAACCGCCCCGATTACAGCTTCAAGCTCGATCGCCCCCACAACGACACGCCGCCCACAGGCGAAGAGACGGTGTTGATCGGCACCCGCAAGCGCGGTGCGCCGCTGGATTTGATGGTGGCCGAGGCCATGATTTTGGCCAACAGTACCTGGGGTCAGTGGCTGGCCCAGCTGGGCGTGCCTGGCATTTACCGCAGCCAGGCCAGCATGGCCCCCGGCGTCAAGGTGCGCATGGGCACCAAGGCGCTGCCCCATGCGGGCATCGGCGTTCCCAGCTATGCCTGGAGCACCTCGCCCCTGCGCCGCTACACCGATCTGGTCAACCAGTGGCAGATCATTGCGTGCGCCAAGCACGGGGCCACGGCTGCATTGGCCGCACCCTTCAAGCCCAAAGACGCCGAGTTGTTTTCCATCATCAGCGGTTTCGATGCGGCCTACAGCGCCTACAACAGCGTGCAGTCCAGCATGGAGCGCTACTGGACGCTGCGCCATGTGCAGCAGCAAGGCATCGATGAACTCGAAGCCAGTCTGGTCAAGGAAATGGGCGGTGGTGCCTGGCTGGTGCGGGCCGACACCTTGCCCTTGATGTTCAGCGTCATGGGTGCCCAAGGCTTGATGCGAGGCGCCCGTGTGCGCGTCAAATTGGGCGCCGTGGATTTGATGGCGCTGGACGTGGGCGGCACGGTGGTGGCGCATCTGGACGCGCCTTTGGCGGCAGAGGGTCAGGAAGTCGACGAAGCAGAAGAGGACGAGGCCATGGCGGCTGGCCCGCTCACCATTGCCGTCGATTTGAACGACAGCACCCAAAGCGATGGGGCCTGAAAGCGCTCAGCTCAGTTTGGCCGGGCCGGTGACCTGGCTCCAACAGGCGTTTCACCGCCACACCCTGTGGTGGACTTTGGGTGTTTCGCTGTTGTTGCATGCGGCCTTGATCGCCTGGCGCTTTGCCGATCCGCACAGCTTCAACCGGGTTTTTGAAGACACCGCCTTGGAGGTGGTGCTCGTGAATGCCCGCAGCGACAAGGCGCCCGAGCGCGCCCAGGCCATGGCCCAGGTGAACTTGGCGGGAGGTGGGCAAGGTGCGGTAGAAGCACGCGCCAGCTCGCCTTTGCCGCCTTCTTTGCTGGACGAATCGGGCACCGACATCGGGGCCATGCAGCGGCAGATTGAAGCCCTCCAGCGTCAGCAAACGCGCTTGCTCACCCAGCTGCAGCAGGCGTTGCTGGCCCAGGCGCCAGACCCCTCCGGTGAAACGGCCCAGGCACCCGAGCGGCAGGCCCAACAAGAGCGACAGCGCCAGCTGACCCGAGAATTGGCCCAAATCGAGCAACAGGTGCAAAGAACGCAAGGCGGCCCTCGCAAGCGTTTCATCAGCCCCGCTACCCGTGAAGCGGTGTACGCCCTCTATTACGACAAGCTGCGGCGCACCATCGAGACGCGCGGCACGCTCAATTTCCCGCAGGTGGGGGGGCAAAAGCTCTATGGCCAGTTGACCATGGTGATCACCGTGGATGCCCGGGGCCGTCTGGTGCAGACCGAGGTGGCGAAGACTTCAGGCCAGCCTTTGCTGGACCAGCGGGCGGTGGCGATTGTGCGCAGTGCCGCCCCTTTTGACGTGTTCAGCGCTAACATGCGGCGGCAGGCCGATCAGATCGTGGTGGTCACGCGTTTTCAGTTTTCCAAAGAGGGCACGCTGGACATGCGCATGTTGACGCCGGATACCCCACCGCGCTGAGTGGCCTGGCGATCTCATGATCCCTGAAGACAAAGGATATTGATGCGTGCTTTTGGTCGTTGGTGTGGGCTGGTCTTGTTGGCGGGCCTGGGTTTGCAGCTTTTTTTTGCGCTGCGCATCGCCAGCATGGGTGTGCTGGCGCCGGAATCCACCAGTTTTGAGCGTTCGCAAATCTGGCAGATCGTGACGCGGCAGGGGCGCTTGCCCTGGCGGCAGGAATGGGTGGATCGCCAACGCATTGCCACCAGCTTGCAACGTGCGGTGATCGCTTCGGAAGACACGGTATTTGCCCAGCATGGCGGGGTCTGGTGGGAGTCTCTGGAGAAGGCCTGGGAGAAAAACGCCAAGGCCAAAGCCCAGGCCGAGCTGCGGGCCCAGCGTCGCCCCGACGCCAAGACGCCCCCGGTCAAAATTGTGGGCGGCTCGACCATCACCCAGCAGCTGGCGAAAAACCTCTTTCTGTCTGGCGAGCGCACCTTGCTGCGCAAAGGCCAGGAAATGCTGATCACCCTCACGCTGGAGGCTTTCTTGTCCAAACAGCGCATTCTGGAGATTTACCTCAACAGCGTGGAGTGGGGCGAGGGTGTCTTTGGTGCCGAGGCTGCGGCGCAGCATTACTTCAGGAAGAGTGCGGCCCGTCTGAACGACTGGGAAGCGGCGCGTCTGGCGGTCATGTTGCCCCGCCCCCGGTATTTCGAGCAAAGGGCGCAATCGGCCTACCTGGCCAGCCGGGCTGAAACCATCATGGCCCGCATGGGTGCCGTGGAGCTGCCATGAGCACTTTGACCACGGCCGCGCCGCAAACCGTGCGCATCCTGGGCATTGACCCGGGTTTGCAAACCACCGGCTTCGGGGTGGTGGACATGACCGGTGCCCGCCTGCAGTACGTGGCCAGCGGGGTGATCGAGACGACGCGGGGTGACATGGGCAATTTGCCTGCCCGGCTGAAGGTGATTTACGACGGCGTGCGTGAAATCCATGCCCGCTACCAGCCGGATGTGGCCTCGGTCGAGATCGTTTTTGTGAACGTCAACCCCCAGGCGACCTTGTTGCTGGGCCAGGCGCGGGGGTGCTGTGTCACGGCTTTGGTGTCGTGCGATTTGCAGGTGGCCGAATACACCGCCTTGCAGATGAAGCAATCGGTCACCGGCCATGGGCGGGCCGCCAAGTCGCAGGTTCAGGAAATGGTCAAACGCTTGCTGCAGTTGCCCGTGGTGCCGCGCCAGGATGCGGCAGATGCTTTGGGCATGGCAATCACGCATGCACACGCCAGCCCGTCCATGAACAAGCTGGCCGCCCAAGGGGTGCTCAACCGCAAAACCCACGGCATGTTCCGCAGCGGACGCAGCCATTGACCGGGGGCTTGGCCCGCCCGGACCTCTCTGGGTCGCGTTGGCCTGAGATAATCGCGCCCATGGGTTCAGTGATTCAAAAACCGACGCTGTGGCAGCGCCTGAAGTATTTGCTCAAGGGCTTTGACGGCCCTTTGGCTTTTGCGGTGTTCATGCTTGCCTGCGCCGGATTGCTGATCATGTTTTCATCGGGCTATGACCACGGCACCCGTTTTGTGGACCATGGCCGCAACATGCTGCTGGCGGGCTTCATCATGTTCGTGGTGGCCCAGATGCCTCCCCAAAAACTCATGGCCTGGGCAGTGCCCATCTACACCGTGGGCGTGATTTTGCTGGTGGCGGTGGCCATTTTTGGCATCACCAAAAAAGGTGCCCGGCGCTGGATCAATCTGGGCGTGGTGATCCAGCCCAGCGAGATTTTGAAGATTGCTTTGCCTTTGATGCTGGCGGCCTGGTTTCAAAAGCGCGAAGGCCAACTCCGGCCCTTTGACTTTGCGGTGGCTTTGCTGATTTTGGGCGTCCCGGTCGGCTTGATCATGAAGCAGCCTGATCTGGGCACTTCTTTGCTGGTTTTGGCTGCAGGTCTGGCGGTGATCTTCTTTGCCGGACTCAAGTGGCGCTGGATTTTGCCGCCGATGGTGCTGGGCCTCGTGGGCATGGTGGTCCTGGTGATCATGGAGCCCACCTTGTGTGCCGACGGCGTGGACTGGCGAGTGCTGCACGAATACCAGCGCCAGCGCGTGTGCACCTTGCTCGATCCGGCACGGGACCCGTTGGGCAAGGGTTTTCACATCATCCAGGGCATGATCGCCATCGGCTCCGGCGGCTTCTGGGGCAAAGGCTTCATGCAGGGCACCCAAACCCACCTGGAATTCATCCCCGAGCGCACCACCGATTTCATTTTTGCCGCCTATGGCGAAGAGTTCGGCTTTGTGGGGGGCTTGTTCCTGATTTTCTGGTTCTTCTTTCTGGTTTACCGGGCGCTGGTCATCGCGGCCGAGGCCCCCACACTGTTCAGCCGTTTGCTGGCCGGCAGCATGGCCATGATCTTCTTCACTTATGCCTTTGTGAACATGGGCATGGTCAGCGGCATCTTGCCGGTGGTGGGGGTGCCGCTGCCCTTCATCAGTTATGGCGGCACCGCCATGGTCACCTTGGGCCTGGCGCTGGGCATCCTCATGTCGATTGCCAAAGCCAAACAGCTGGTGCAAACCTGACGCAGTCCCCGCCTCGCCTGTGCTGGGTTGTGGAGCCCGCTGGCTATTGGCGCATGATCCAGACGAAGATTTGTTGGGCTTCTGCCTCGCTGACCATGGGGCGTTCCCAGGCGTCGGGCATGTGGGTGCTGTCGCTCCAATGCTGACCTCCGCCTTCCCGGGTGCCGTTGCGGATGGTAGCGATCAGCATTTTTTCGGCCACCGGGTTGCCATTCCAGCGGTAAGCAATGCGTTTGAATGAGGGGCCGATGAGGTTTTTGTCGACCGCATGGCATTGCAGACATTGCTTTTCCTGCACCAATGCATCGTTGGCCATAGCAGGGACGCTGGCGCACAGTGCAAGCGTGAGGGCGAAAACGGGGCTGGGGGTCATGAGGATCTCCTGGGGTGGTGAAAGGCAGGCCAAACTTAGCAAGTGCGCTCCGGACTCGTCTGTGTGCTGCTTCTCAATTTCAAAGCCGATGCTGTCCGATGCGGAGGGGTTGCCCGGCGAAGGAGCATGCCGGCAAGGGGTTTGATCAGTCCCTACAATGGCTCCCATGATTTCACGCGAACCCACCATCGAACGTCTGGCCACCGCCCGCTCCCTCTTGCTGGAGCCTTTTGGCCTGGACGAAACCCATTTGAGCCGCGCTTTGGCCGCCATCCAGGCGCACCAGGTGGACGACGCCGACTTGTATTTCCAGTACACCCGCTCCGAAGGCTGGAGCCTGGAAGAGGGCATTGTCAAAACCGGCAGCTTCAGCATCGACCAGGGGGTGGGCGTGCGGGCCGTGTCGGGCGAGAAAACCGCCTTTGCCTACTCGGACGACATCTCCGAAGCCTCCTTGATGGACGCGGCCATGACGGTGCGCACCATCGCGCAGGCCACGCAAAACAAACGCATCAAGGTGCCGACGCGCAAGGTCTCGGCCAGCCGCTCGCTCTACCCCTCGCTCGACCCCATGTCCACGCTGGACAGCACCGCCAAGGTGAACCTGCTCGGCCGCGTGGAAAAAATCGCCCGAGCCAAGGACCCGCGCGTGGTGCAGGTCATGGCCGGTTTGGCCACCGAATACGACGTGGTCATGGTGGCCCGCGCCGACGGCACGCTGGCTGCCGATGTGCGCCCTTTGATTCGCCTGTCGGTCACGGTGATCGCCGAGCAAAACGGCCGCCGCGAAGTGGGCAGCAGTGGCGGCGGTGGCCGCTTCGGACTGGCTTATTTTGACGATGGCATGGTGGAAAGCTATGTGCAGGAAGCGGTGTCGGCCGCGCTCATCAACCTCGAAGCGCGCCCCGCGCCTGCGGGCGAGATGACGGTGGTGCTGGGCAATGGCTGGCCTGGTGTGCTGCTGCACGAGGCCGTGGGCCATGGCCTGGAGGGTGACTTCAACCGCAAGGGCTCGAGCGCCTTCAGCGGCCGAATCGGCCAGCGCGTGGCGGCCAAAGGCGTGACGGTGCTGGACGACGGCACCATCTCTGACCGCCGCGGCTCTTTGAACGTGGACGACGAAGGCCACGCCACCCAGAAGAACGTGCTGATCGAAGACGGCATCCTGCGCGGCTATATCCAGGATTCGATGAACGCCCGCCTGATGGGTGTCAAGCCCACGGGCAATGGTCGGCGCGAAAGCTACGCCCATGTGCCCATGCCGCGCATGACCAACACCTACATGTTGGGCGGCGACAAGAGCCCCGAAGAAATCGTGTCCAGCATCAAAAAGGGCTTGTACGCCACCAACTTCGCGGGCGGCCAGGTGGACATCACCAGCGGCAAGTTCGTGTTCTCGGCCAGCCAGGCTTACTGGGTGGAAAACGGCAAGATCCAATACCCTGTCAAGGGCGCGACCCTGATCGGCAGCGGTCCCGAGTCGCTCAAGAAGATCAGCATGATCGGCAACGACATGAAGCTCGACTCGGGCGTGGGCACCTGCGGCAAGGAAGGCCAAAGCGTGCCGGTGGGTGTGGGGCAGCCGACCTTGCGCATCGACGGCCTGACGGTGGGGGGCACGGCCTGAACTTGAAAAAACAGGCCTTCGGGTTTGTCCCCGGGCCGGCCTGTCAGGAACTGTCATCCAACTGTGCTACATTGAATCCCATGTCTTCGCGCATCGCTTTTTACTTTTTTTACTTTTGGTTCTCAGTCCCCGGCGGACGAGAGGCGAGCGCATAAGCACCCGAACATCTCGACACACACCGCCGGAGCCCCAAAGCCCGGCGGTTTTTTTTTCACCATTTTTCAATTCAGGAGTCCACGATGAACGCCAAAACCGCAGCCCCCGAGAGCTGGTATCCCAATGCCGCAGACCGCACCGGCCAGACCGACGACGAACGCATCAAGGACATCACCGTGCTCCCGCCTCCAGAACATTTGATCCGCTTCTTCCCGATCGCCGGCACGGCGACCGAAGCCCTGATCGCCAAAACCCGCAAAGCCATCCAGAACATCGTGCACGGCCAGGACGACCGCCTGCTGGTCATCATCGGCCCCTGCTCCATCCACGATCCGGCCGCAGCCCTGGACTACGCCCGCCGCTTGAAGCCCCTGCGCGAGAAGTACGCCGACACACTGGAAATCGTGATGCGCGTGTACTTCGAAAAGCCCCGCACCACTGTGGGCTGGAAGGGCCTGATCAACGATCCCTACCTGGACGAAAGCTACCGCATCGACGAAGGCCTGCGCATCGCACGCCAGCTGCTGATCGAGATCAACCGCCAGGGCCTGCCCGCAGGCAGCGAGTTTTTGGATGTGATCTCGCCACAGTACATCGGCGACCTGATCAGCTGGGGGGCCATCGGTGCTCGCACCACCGAGAGCCAGGTGCACCGCGAGCTGGCTTCGGGCCTGTCGGCGCCCATCGGCTTCAAGAACGGGACGGACGGCAACATCAAGATCGCGACCGACGCGATCCAGGCCGCAGCCCGTGGTCACCACTTCCTGTCGGTGCACAAAAACGGCCAGGTCGCCATCGTGCAGACCCAGGGCAACCAGGACTGCCATGTGATTTTGCGCGGCGGTAAAGCGCCGAACTATGACGCCGACAGCGTGGCCGCCGCATGCAAGGAACTGGAAGCCGCCAAGTTGCCCGCCACCTTGATGGTGGACTGCAGCCACGCCAACAGCAGCAAAAAGCACGAACGTCAGATCGATGTGGCCAAAGACATCGCCGCCCAGATCAGCGGTGGTTCACGCCAGGTTTTTGGCGTCATGGTCGAGAGCCATCTGAAAGACGGCGCCCAGAAGTTCACCCCCGGTAAGGACGACGTGACGAAGCTGGCTTATGGCCAGAGCATCACCGACGCCTGCATCGGGTGGGACGACAGCGAAGGCGTGTTGCAGGTGCTCTCAGACGCGGTGAAGGCGCGTCGGGCTGTTTGATATTCAGGCGCGGCATTTGAACACCTTGTGGGAGGCCGCCCCTGCGGCCGAATGCGGGCATCGCCTTGGCGCATGGATTCGCGAGCAGGGGCTCGCTCCCACGAAACTCCGGAAGCTGCATCTCTGTGGGAGGTCGCCCCTGCGGCCGAATGCGTGATCTGGCTCTGGCCCATATTCGCGAGCAGGGGCTCGCTCTCACACAAAGACAGTGTCAGCGCCTTGCCAGCGCTTCCAGCAATTTGGCATGAATCCCGCCAAAGCCGCCATTGCTCATGCACAGCAGGTGGTCGCCGGGCTGCACTTGCGCCAGCACTTGCGCAATCACCTCGTCTATGTTGGCGCCCACTTGTGCTTTGGTGCCCATGGGTTCCAGCGCGGCTGCGGCGTCCCAGCCCAGTCCGCCCGAGTGGCAAAAGGCCAGATCGGCTTCTTCGAGGCTCCAGGGCAGCTGGGCTTTCATGGTGCCGAGCTTCATGGTGTTGCTGCGGGGCTCGAAGATGGCGAGGATGCGGGCATCACCCACCTGTCGGCGCAGGCCGTTGACGGTGGTGCGGATCGCGGTGGGGTGGTGGGCGAAGTCGTCGTAGACGGTGACACCGTTCACTGTGCCGCGCACTTCCATGCGGCGTTTGACATTCTCAAAAGTGGCCAGTGCTTGCGCCGCCACCGCCGGGCTCACGCCCACATGCTCGGCAGCCGCTATGGATGCCAGCGCGTTGAGCTGGTTGTGCACACCGCCAATGGCCCACTGCACCTCGGCCACAGGCTGGCCGGCCTGCAGCACCTTGAACTGCGAAGGCTCGCCTTCGGCCACAAAGTCGCTGACGGCCGAGCCGAAGGTCCGCACTTCGCTCCAGCAGCCTTGACCCAGCACCCGGGTCAGACTTTCTTCCAGGCCATTGACCACCACGCGTCCAGTGCCGGGCACGGTGCGCACCAGGTGGTGGAACTGGCGCTCAATCGCGGCCAGATCGTCAAAGATGTCGGCGTGGTCGAATTCCAGGTTGTTCAGGATGGCGGTGCGCGGGCGGTAGTGCACGAACTTGCTGCGCTTGTCGAAGAAGGCGGTGTCGTATTCGTCCGCTTCGATCACGAAGTACTTGCCTCCTCCGAGCCGGGCCGAGACGCCGAAGTTGAGCGGCACGCCACCCACCAAAAAGCCAGGCTGCAGACCAGCCTGCTCCAGCACCCAGGCCAGCATCGATGTGGTGGTGGTCTTGCCGTGGGTGCCCGCGACAGCCAGCACATGCTTGCCCTGCAGCACATGCTCGGACAGCCACTGGGGGCCGCTGGTGTAGGGCGTCCCGGCTTCCAGAATCGCTTCCATCAACGGGAATTTGGGGCTGCCGTCGGCCAGGCGGGCGCGGCTGACCACGTTGCCCACCACGTACATGTCGGGCTGCAAGGCCATTTGGTCGGCGTCAAAGCCTTCGATCAGCTCGATGCCCAGGGCGCGCAGCTGGTCGCTCATGGGGGGGTAAACACCGGCATCGCAGCCGGTGACCCGGTGTCCTGCCTCGCGGGCCAGCGCGGCCAAGCCGCCCATGAAGGTGCCACAAATGCCCAATATATGTATATGCATGCCCGGATTTTAGGGGGCCATCGGGCGCAGTCCGGGCTGCGAGCCGTTCGGGCCGGTCACAATCGGTGCCCATGAACGATGTTGCCCTTGAAATTGCCGCCACCGCCGCCCGTTTGGTGGTGGAAGAGGGCCTGGCCTTTGGTCCGGCCAAGCACCGCGCCCTGAAAGAGCTGGGCCTGCCCGCCCGCACCGCCTTGCCGACCAACGATGTGGTCGAGGCCGAGGTGCGCGACTACATCGCCCTGTTCTGCGCCGACACCCAGCCCGGCGAGTTGCTGGCTTTGCGCGAATTGGCGCGGGTCTGGATGCGGCGGCTGGCCGAATTTCGCCCGCATTTGGGCGGTGCGGTTTGGCAAGGTTGGGCCACACGCCTGTGCGATGTGGATCTGGCCTTGTTTTGTGACGACCCGAAATCGGCCGAAATCGCCTTGATCAACCAGAACCAGCGCTACGAGACGCAAACGGTGCGCGGTCTGCACGGCGACGATGTGGAGGTGCTGAGCTTGCACAGTTTTTGTGAAGCCTTGAACGAAGATGTGGGCGTGCACCTGCGCATTTACGACCTGAACGATTTGCGCGGGGCCTTGTTGCCCGATGCGCAAGGCCGCTCGCCCCGGGGGGATTTGGCGGCTTTGGAGCGCTTGCTGGCGGCATGAAAGACAATCTGGCCATGGACCAACAAAGCGCAGGCGCTTCGCGCCGAAATCTGATTCTGGGTGCCGGGGCGGCGGCTGCCGTGGCCGGTGTAGGTGTGGCTTTGTGGCGTTTTCAGCCGCAAGCCGTCACGGCCGCGGCCAGTCACCCGGTCTGGACGCAGCAGTTCGACACCCCGTCGGGAGAGGGTTTGGCCATGGCCGCCTTCCAGGGCAAGCCCTTGTTGCTGAACTTCTGGGCCACCTGGTGCCCCCCTTGTGTCGATGAACTGCCCATGATCGATGCCTTCTGGCGTGAAAATGCGGCGAAAAATCACCAAGTGGTGGCTTTGGCCATCGACCAGCCGAGTGCGGTGCGGCGTTTTCTGGCGCGTCAGCCTTTGGGATTCCCGGTCGGTTTGGCCGGTTTGGCGGGGACGGAGCTGGCCAAGTCGCTGGGCAATGCAGCGGGCGGCTTGCCTTTTACGGTTTTTTTCAAGGCAGATGGCAGCATTTGGCGGCAAAAAATGGGGCAATTGACGGCAGATGACCTTGTGCAATGGCGTGGTGTTGGCGCCTGAAATCCCCCGATCCTGGGCGGGTTGAGGTTTGGCCGTCTGTTTCGCCAGGTCATGGCTTTTAATTCGTTCCAATTCTGACCAGAAAAGACGATTTCGAGGGTTTTTACTGAAATTTGGTGTAAATTCGATCCATTACGTGTGCTTACAGCAATGGAGGATCTATGGATTTGCGCAAACTGAAAACACTGATTGACCTGGTGTCCGACTCGAACGTGTCGGAGCTGGAAATCACCGAAGCCGAGGGCAAGGTGCGCATCGTCAAGAGCATGGGCGTGGCCGCGCCGGTCGTGATGCAAGCTGCGCCGGTCGCTGCCGCTCCCGTTGTGGCTGCACCCGTCGCAGCCGTGGAGGCTCCCGCGCCTGCAGCGGCACCTGCCGGTCATGCAGTCAAGTCACCCATGGTGGGCACGTTCTACCGCGCGTCCAGCCCGGGCGCAGCGCCCTTCATCCAGATTGGTTCGGTGGTCAAAGAGGGCGACACCCTGTGCATCATCGAAGCCATGAAGATCCTCAACGAGATCGAATCCGACAAGTCCGGCACCGTCACGCAGATCCTGTGTGAAAACGGCCAGGCCGTGGAATACGGTCAGCCTTTGTTCATCATCGAATAAGCCACGGGGATTTCATGTTCAAGAAAATCCTGGTCGCCAACCGAGGCGAAATCGCCTTGCGCATCCAGCGCGCTTGTCGCGAATTGGGCGTCAAGGCGGTGATGGTCTATTCCGAGGCCGACAAAGAAGCCAAATACGTGAAGTTGGCCGAAGAAGCGGTCTGCATTGGCCCAGCGGCCTCGCCGCTGAGTTACCTCAACATGCCCGCCATCATTTCGGCCGCCGAAGTGACGGACGCCGAGGCGATCCACCCCGGTTACGGCTTTTTGAGCGAGAACGCCGACTTCGCCGAGCGCGTCGAGAAAAGCGGTTTCCAGTTCATTGGCCCCACCCCCGAATCGATCCGCATCATGGGCGACAAGGTGTCGGCCAAGCAAGCCATGATCCGTGCCGGTGTGCCTTGCGTGCCCGGCTCGGAAGGTGAATTGCCCGACGATCCGGTCCAGATCCGCCGCATTGCCAAATCGGTGGGTTACCCGGTGATCATCAAGGCCGCAGGCGGTGGTGGTGGTCGCGGCATGCGTGTGGTGCACACCGAAGCAGCGCTGATCAACGCGGTGCAGATGACCAAGGCCGAGGCTGGGGCTGCTTTTGGCAATCCGGCGGTCTATATGGAGAAGTTCCTGCAGAACCCGCGCCACATCGAAATCCAGATCCTGGCCGACAAACACAAGAACGCGGTTTATTTGGGTGAGCGCGATTGCTCCATGCAGCGCCGTCACCAGAAGGTGATCGAAGAAGCGCCAGCGCCAGGCATTCCGCGCAAGCTGATCGAGAAGATCGGCGAGCGTTGTGTGGCGGCCTGCAAGAAGATCAACTACCGCGGTGCGGGCACTTTCGAATTTTTGTACGAAAACGGCGAGTTCTATTTCATCGAGATGAACACCCGGGTGCAGGTCGAGCACCCGGTGACCGAGTGGATCACGGGTGTGGACATCGTCAAAACCCAAATCATGGTCGCTGCGGGCGAAAAGCTACCGTTTACCCAGCGTCAGATCGAGATTCGGGGCCATGCCATCGAGTGCCGCATCAATGCCGAAGACCCGTTCAAGTTCACGCCTTCGCCGGGTCGTGTGACGTCCTGGCACATGCCCGGTGGGCCGGGCGTGCGGGTGGACTCGCACGTCTACAACAACTACTTTGTGCCCCCGAACTACGATTCGATGATCGGCAAATTGATCGTTCACGGCGACACGCGCGAGCAGGCTTTGGCCCGCATGCAGACCGCCTTGAATGAGACGGTGATCGAAGGCATCAGCACCAACATCCCGCTGCACCGCGAGCTGATGGTGGACGCCAAGTTCATGCAAGGCGGCACCAACATCCATTACCTCGAACACTGGCTGAGCCAGCACAAGCGCTGAAACCGTATGTTTGAACTGAGCCTCTTGTGCCCGGAAGACCGGGTCGATGTCCTGAGCGATGCACTCGATGCGCTCGATGCCTTGAGTGTGTCGGTGGAGGATGCTGATGCCCAGACGCCTGCAGAGCAGGCCCTGTTTGGCGAACCCGGCATGCCACCACCCAAAGACGGCTGGCAGCGTTCGCGCATGGTGGCTTTGTTTGCGCAAGAGGCCCAAGCGCAAGAGGCGGTTCATCTGCTGTCTGCGCAAGACTTTTTTGAAGGCTGCCGCATTCTGGGCGTGCAGGCGGTGGCCGATCAGGACTGGGTCCGATTGACCCAATCGCAGTTTGCACCGGTGGAAGTCACCCCTGATTTCTGGATCGTGCCGACGTGGCACGAGCCGCCTGCACAGGCCAGGCAGATCATTCGGCTCGACCCCGGTTTGGCTTTCGGCACAGGCACCCACCCGACCACCCGCATGTGTTTGCGCTGGATCGCGCAGCACGGCGTGCAGGGTCAGCGCGTGCTCGATTACGGCTGCGGCTCCGGCATTTTGGCGATCGGTGCGGCCAAATACGGTGCATCCGAGATCGATGCGGTGGACATTGACGAAGCGGCCGTGACGTCCACGGTCCTGAACGCCGAAGCCAACGGCGTGAGCCTGGTGGCCGGTTTGCCTGACAAGGCCCAGGGCCGGTACCAGACGGTTTTGGCCAATATCCTGGCCACACCGCTCAAGGTATTGGCGCCGCTGTTGTGCTCTTATGTGGCGCCATCGGGTGCTTTGGTGCTGGCGGGCATTCTGGAGCGTCAGGCCGACGAGTTGAAGGCCGCTTACGCACCCTGGATTCAGCTGGAGGTGGCCGACAGCGAAGATGGCTGGATCCTCATGACGGCGACATCGCCTGCCATGGCGTCTTGATCTGAGCCGTGCCGATGCGGGCCATGATGACGGGCATTGCATGAGCTGGATCACCCGTTGCCCGGCCTGCAGCACGACCTACAAGGTGGTGCCCGATCAACTCAAAATCGCCCAAGGTTGGCTGCGCTGTGGCCAATGCCAGCAGGCGTTTGACAGCACAGGCCTGGTCGTCAACTGGCCTGATGCCCATCCTGATGCGCTGGATCTGGCTTTGCAGCCAGCCGGGCAGCGGGTGCGCATTGACGACTTCCTCAAACAGGAAGACCGATCGCCTTCGACGCCGGTCGTGACCGCGGTGGCCGCTTTTGAAGAGGCGCTCTCGACCTTCAAGCCGCAAGCGCTCTCGCCTCCGCAGGACAAGGCCCGACCTGACGCTGCGCAGGCGCTTGTTCAGTCCGATGCGCAAGTTGGTAAGCGCCCACCACGGTCCTGGCTGACGGGTGTGGCGGGTGTTCTTTTGTTGCTCGCGCTGGGACTGCAGTGGCTCTGGATCGAGCGGCATGTGCTGGTCAGCATGGATCCTGCGCTTGGACAGGGGCTGACTGCGGTGTGTCAAAGGGTGGGGTGCGAAATTTTGCCCTTGCAAATTCGCGATGGGGTGCTCATCGAGAGTTCCAGCCTGACACCACATGACGGTGGTTTTCAGCTCCGTTGGTCGGTGCGCAACGTCACGGCGCAGGCCTTGCAGATGCCCGCACTGGAGCTGACCTTGCTGGATGCGCAGGACAAAGCCCTGGTGCGACGGGTGTTGCAGGTCACTCAACAGGGGGCGCCCAGTTTTCTGACGCCTGGCCAAACCTGGGATGGGCAGTTGCATCTGGTGCCCGAAGCCGACCTCGTGCCAGCGGGGTACAGGTTGTTCAGTTTTTACCCCTGAGTCCGGCAGTCTGAGCGCGTTGGCTTGAATGGCTGCTGCGGCTCGGCCGTAAAAAAGCCCAACACTGTTGCCAGTATTGGGCTTTGCGCTACGAGCGTCTAACGTTCGAATCAGGGCTTGGCGGCCGAAGGAAACGGCCATGCAGCTTGAGGATTCAGCGTTGTCTGTGCAGCGGGGGCAGCGGGTGCTTTAGATGCCTTCTTTGCAGCAGGCTTTTTAGCAGCTTTCTTCACAGCAGGCTTTTTGGCCGCTGGCTTTTTGGCAGCAGTTTTCTTGGCGGCTGCTTTTTTAGCTGGAGCGGCTTTTTTGGCTGCTGGCTTTTTAGCGGCTGCTTTCTTAGGAGCGGCTTTTTTAGCTGGAGCGGCTTTTTTGGCTGCTGGCTTTTTGGCGGCTACTTTCTTAGGCGCTGCTTTTTTAGCTGGAGCGGCTTTTTTGGCTGCTGGCTTTTTAGCGGCTACTTTTTTAGCAGCTGGCTTTTTGGCTGCAACAGCTTTTTTGGCTGGAGCGGCTTTTTTAGCTGCTGGCTTTTTAGCGGCTACTTTTTTAGCTGCTGGTTTCTTGGCCGCGACGGCCTTCTTTGCGGGAGCAGCTTTTTTTGCTGCTGCTTTTTTTGCAGTTGCCATGATTTTCTCCTTGATCAAGTTGAGAACTCAACGGAAAGGGAACGCTTGGTGCTTGTTGGATTGCACAAAGCGATCCATGGCGCTGAGGAAACCCCCAACACCATGAACGCGGGAAAGCCACAGCACCCAACACCCGAAGGCGTTGCGAACTGTGGCTTGAAGAGGGGGGACATGGAGGGGGTGTTCAGAAGATCAGTCCCAGGACAAGGCCCCGCCGGATTGGTATTCAATGACCCGGGTTTCAAAGAAGTTGCGTTCTTTTTTCAGGTCGATCATCTCGCTCATCCAGGGGAAGGGGTTCTCTTCGTTGGGGAAGAGGGCCTCCAGACCGATCTGGGTGGCGCGGCGGTTGGCGATGTAACGCAAATAGCCTTTGAACATGGACGCGTTCATGCCCAGCACGCCGCGTGGCATGGTGTCTTCGGCGTAACGGTATTCCAGCTCGACCGCTTTGAGGAAGAGTTCCTTGATCTCGGCCTTGAATTCGGCTGTCCACAGCTGTGGGTTTTCAAGTTTAACGGTGTTGATCAGGTCAATGCCGAAGTTGCAGTGCATCGACTCGTCGCGCAGGATGTACTGGTACTGCTCGGCGGCACCGGTCATCTTGTTTTGACGACCCAAGGCCAGGATTTGCGTGAAGCCCACGTAGAAGAACAGGCCTTCCATCAGGCAGGCGAACACGATCAAGGACTTGAGCAGGGTCTGGTCGGTTTCGAGGGTGCCGGTCTTGAAGTGGGGATCCATGATCACGTTGATGAACGGGATCAGGAACTCGTCCTTGTCACGGATGGATTTGACTTCGTTGTAGGCGTTGAAGATTTCCGATTCGTCCAGGCCCAGCGACTCCACGATGTACTGGTAAGCGTGGGTGTGGATGGCCTCTTCAAAAGCCTGACGCAGCAGGAACTGGCGGCATTCGGGGGCTGTGATGTGGCGGTAAGTGCCCAGCGTGATGTTGTTGGCGGCCAGCGAATCGGCGGTCACGAAGAAGCCGAGGTTGCGCTTGACGATGCGGCGCTCGTCTTCGGTCAGACCGTTGGGGTCCTTCCACAAGGCGATGTCGCGGTTCATGTTCACTTCCTGCGGCATCCAGTGGTTGGCGCAGGTGGCCAGGTATTTTTCCCAAGCCCATTTGTATTTGAAAGGCACCAGCTGGTTGACGTCGGTCTGACCGTTGATGACGCGTTTGTCGGCCGCAGTCATGCGGCGAAGGCTGGGGGCTGGGGATGCAGCGGCAGACGCTGTGCCTGCATCAGCGCCGGGAAAAGAGGGCATCGCAGTTGGCGATGCAGGTTTGACTTGTTCGTCCCAGGACAACATAAAAAATTCCAGTTCTCAAATTATGAAAGCAAGCGCACGAAATTCAAAGAAGCGATTCACTTTTTCGATGTGCGTCACCGTGAAGTGTTGTTCAATTGCATCGCACTTGGCTTGTCACAGCAAAGTGCAATGCTTTTCAAATCACTGGCAAGCTTCGCAACCGGGATCGTCGATGGCGCAAAATTTGACATCGGTGGCAGGTGACGTGTTCATTTGCACTTGCGCGGCAGCTGCAGCGGCATCCACGGCGCTCATGCCCGAGCTGGGCGCACCCGAAGACACGGCGTTGTGCGAACCGGCTTTCACGGTGGATTTCTCGACCTGTGTGGCGCTCGATGTGCGCAGGTAGTAAGTGGTCTTCAGGCCACGCAACCAAGCCAGTTTGTAGGTGTCGTCCAGCTTCTTGCCCGATGCGCCCGCCATGTAGATGTTGAGTGATTGGGCTTGGTCGATCCATTTCTGGCGGCGTGCAGCAGCCTCGACCAGCCAGGTGGTTTCGACTTCAAAGGCGGTGGCGTACAGCGCCTTGATGTCTTGTGGCACGCGGTCGATCGGACGCAGTGAACCGTCGAAGTGCTTCAGGTCCATGACCATCACGTCATCCCACAGGCCCAGGCGCTTGAGGTCACGCACCAGATAGCCGTTGATCACGGTGAATTCACCCGAGAGGTTGGACTTGACCGACAGGTTGCCAAAGCAAGGCTCGATCGAGGCATCCACGCCAATGATGTTGGAGATCGTGGCGGTGGGGGCGATGGCGACGCAGTTGGAGTTGCGCATGCCGTCTTGTGCAATCTTCTGGCGCAGCGAGTCCCAATCCAGCGTGGACGAGCGGTCCACTTCGACATAACCACCACGCTCGCGCTCCAGCAGTTTCAGCGTGTCCAGAGGCAAGATGCCCTGGTCCCACAAGGAGCCCTTGTAAGTGGCGTACTGGCCACGCTCTTTGGCCAGCTCGGTCGAGGCCCAGTAAGCGTAATAGCAGATGGCCTCCATGGACTGGTCAGCGAACTCGACAGCGGCTTGAGATGCGTAGGGAATGCGCATTTCATACAGCGAGTCCTGGAAACCCATCAGACCCAGGCCGACAGGGCGGTGGCGCATGTTGGAATCACGGGCTTTCTTGACGGCGTAGTAGTTGATGTCGATCACGTTGTCCAGCATGCGCATGGCGATCGTGATGGTTTTCTTCAGTTTCTCGTGGTCAATGACTTTGCCGTTGGCGCTGTCCTTGAGGTGGCGCGACAGATTGACCGAGCCCAGGTTGCACACAGCGGTTTCGGTGTCGCTGGTGTTGAGGGTGATCTCTGTGCACAGGTTGGACGAATGCACCACGCCAACGTGTTGCTGGGGCGAGCGCACGTTGCAGGGGTCCTTGAAAGTGATCCAGGGGTGGCCGGTTTCGAACAGCATGGAGAGCATCTTGCGCCACAAGTCGGTCGCGGGGACGGTCTTGCTGGGCTTGATTTCGCCACGAGCGGCTTTTTGTTCGTAGGCCACGTAGGCTTTTTCGAAGGCCAGACCGAAGAGGTCGTGCAGATCAGGCACATCGGAAGGCGAGAACAGGGTCCAGTTGCCTTTTTCCATCACGCGGCGCATGAACAGGTCGGGGATCCAGTTGGCCGTGTTCATGTCGTGCGTACGGCGGCGGTCGTCGCCGGTGTTCTTGCGCAGTTCCAGGAACTCTTCAATGTCCAGGTGCCAGGTTTCCAGGTAGGTGCAGACCGCGCCCTTGCGCTTGCCGCCCTGGTTCACGGCCACAGCCGTGTCGTTGACCACTTTCAGGAAAGGCACCACGCCTTGCGATTCGCCGTTGGTGCCCTTGATGTGCGAGCCCATGGCCCGCACGCGGGTCCAGTCGTTGCCCAGACCGCCCGCAAACTTGGACAGCAAAGCGTTCTCTTTGATCGATTCGTAAATGCCGTCCAGGTCGTCGGGCACGGTGGTCAGGTAGCAGCTCGACAGCTGCGAGCGCAAAGTACCGCTGTTGAACAGGGTGGGCGTGGACGACATGAAGTCGAACGACGACAGGATTTCGTAGAACTCGATGGCGCGTGCTTCGCGGTTGATTTCGTTGAGCGACAGGCCCATCGCCACCCGCATGAAGAACGCCTGGGGCATTTCAATGCGGGTCTTGCGCACGTGCAGGAAGTAGCGGTCGTACAGGGTTTGCAAGCCCAGGTAATCGAACTGCAGGTCGCGCTCGGGTTTGAGGGCGGCGGCCAGTTGTTTCAGGTCGAACTGCAGCAGTTTTTCATCCAACAGGTCGTTGTCCACGCCTTTTTTGATGAATTGGGGGAAGTAGTTGATGTACTCCTCGGCCATTTGGTCCTGGGTCACTTCCTTGCCCAGGATTTCCTTGGCGATGGTGTGCATGAGCAAGCGGGCCGTGACGTAGGTGTAGTCCGGGTCTTTCTCAATCAGGGTGCGCGATGCGAGGATGGACGCCTTGTAAACCTCTTCCATGGGCACGCCGTCGTAGAGGTTGCGCATGGTCTCGGCCACGATGGGGTCGGGGCTCACGTCCTTGCCCAAACCTGCGCAGGCGTTGACCATCAGGGATTTGAGGTAATCCAGATCCAGGGCGACGCGTTGGCCGCCATCGATCACGTGCAGACGGGGTTCGGCAGGCGTGGGGGCCACTTGCTGGTGCTGTTGTGCACGCTCTTGGGTGCGACGCTCGCGGTACAACACGTAAGCGCGTGCCACTTCGTGGTTGCTGCTGCGCATCAGGCCCAACTCCACCTGGTCTTGCACATCTTCAATGTGGAAGGTGCCGCCGCCGGGGCGTGAGCGGACCAAAGCGCGAACCACGTTCTGGGTCAATTCTTCGACCACTTCGCGCACGCTGGCGGACGCTGCGCCCTGGGTGCCGTGAACGGCCAAAAACGCTTTCATCAGCGCCACAGCGATCTTGTTGGGCTCGAAGGGCACCACGGCACCATTGCGGCGAATGATCTGGTAATGGGCCAGTGCCTGCAAGCTCGGGACGCTGCTTTGCCCAGCTTCGGGCTGGCGCATCAGGGTGGGCGATGGGGAGGCGATGTTCAGGTCTGTTTGCATGGTCATTTCTTTGAATTTTGTGGGTCTTGGGGTACTGGGCAAGGCGTTTGAACAGGCGTCTTGTTTAATTGTGAGAATTTGTAAGGGACACTATATCTGGTGTCTGGCATCTGCACAAGCCACTACAGGTAGTGTACCGGTCTGTTTTGCCGGTCTGCTCGACAGGGGGCAAATAAATCCAGGTTTCAGCCTTGGAATCGTGGCCTTTCACTTGCTGAAAAAAGGCCCGGGAAGGCTTGGTTTTTGGGGTTTTCGGATGGCCGATTCAGGCCCGATGCGGCCTGCCGAGCATTTTTTGTTTTGAAGGCCTTGATTGGTGAGGCACGCATGATCGCGTTGGCCCTGCGATCTCGAAACATCGGTCACCTTGCTGCGCAAGCAAGGGCAGTGAAAATATTTTTGGCCCGTCAGGGATCGAGTCAGATCAGGGAAAAACCTGAGGCGGAAAATCCAACAGTTGTTTCAACCGTGGCCATTCAAAACCCGGTCCCGGGTCCAGTTTTCGGCCTGGTGCGATGTGTTCATGACCAGCCACATGCGCGATGGGGTAGTGATGCCGGATCTCCCGGCACAGATCGGCCAGTTGCTGGTACTGCGCGTCTTCGAAGGTGTCGCCTTCCAGGCCTTCCAGCTCAATGCCGATGGAGTCGTCGTTGCAGTTGGGCCGCCCCCTGTATTGGGACTGTCCGGCATGCCATGCGCGCTCATCGCAGCTCACAAACTGCCACAGTGAGCCATCACGGCGTATGTAAAAGTGCGATGAGACTTCCAGCCCTCGGATGCTTTGAAAGTAGGGGTGTGCGTCCCAATCGAGTTGGTTGGTGAACAAGCGCTGCACGGCATCGCCACCATATTGTCCGGGGGGCAGGCTGATGGAGTGGAGCACGATCAGGTCAATGCAGGCCCCTGCAGGGCGTGGTCCGAAGTTGGGCGAGACCAGCCGTTGCGCTTGTGGGTGCCAGCCTTGTTGCCAATGGGCAGGCGAGGTGTGGTCTGAAGCAGGCACCCGCATCAACGCCGTGACTTCAGCTGGGGTTGCGGTCTTGCGCTGCAGTCCGGTGCTCGGTGCTGCAGTAAAGCCCTTTTTGGCCGGAGACTGCTTCTTCCTGGGGCAAGTGGATGCCGCAATGGGCGCAGCTGACCATTTCAGAGGGGCTTTTCGCTTCAGACGCAGGGGGTGCTTGGGTTCGGCCTGCCGCCTTGGTGCGCTTGATCGCCCAGATGACCAACAAAACCACCAGCAACAAAAAGAGGTATTTCATCCCATGCGCCCCAGCAGGACTTCCATGACAAACCGTGAGCCCGCATACGACAGGAGCAACAAACCCGCGCCGATGTAAAGCACCCGCACAGCCCGGCGGCCTCGCCAGCCCCATTGGCTGCGGCCTGTCAGCAAGACGGCAAAGGTCAGCCAGGACAGCAAGGCGAAAATGGTTTTGTGGTCCCAGCGCCAGTGGCCTTGTCCTTGGCCATAAAGCGCATCACCAAACAACACGCCAGCGACCAAGGTGGCGGTCAACAAAACGAAGCCGGCCAGCACAAATCGGAAGGTGAGGCGTTCGAGCGTCAGCAGTGGCACACCACTGCTGGCGTCGTGGGCTTGCCGAATGTCGCGTTCGGCGCGGGTCATCATCCAGGCATGCACTACGGCGGCGCCAAACATGCCGTAAGCAGACAAACCCAAAGCCCAATGCAAGGGCAGCCAGGCCGAAGCTTGCGCTGACAGCGGAGTGCCCGGGAAAAACCAGGCCAGCACGACGGCGATGGTCCCCAGAATGCCCATGGCCCAGCGGGCCTTGAATTTGGGGAAAAACTGGCTCTCTAATATATAAGCGCTCACCACGAGCCAGGCGGTCACCGAAATCGCTGGTGCAAAGCCGAAGTGGACAGGGCCGACCAGCAAGCTCAACAGCGCCACGGCATGCGCGGCCCAGGCGAGCCAAAGCAAGCGACGCGCATGCGTGGGAGACAGGCGCTCACCCGCCAAGGCTGGCAGGCCATAGGCCAGCGCCGCCAGCACGGTGGCAGGCAGCATCCAAAATGGGGGACTCGCTAAAATCATGACACCGAGTTTAGCCTTTCAGGCGCTGCCACTGGGGTGGAGCCAACAGGCTGGACCGGAAATTTCTGGATATCCCCATGGCCTCCGCCCTGACCGACAAACTCTCACGCCTCGTCAAGACCCTCAGCGGGCAGGCCCGCATCACCGAATCGAACGTGGCCGACATGCTGCGCGAGGTGCGCATGGCCCTGCTCGAAGCCGATGTGGCTTTGCCGGTGGTGCGCGACTTCATCGCCCGTGTGAAGGAAAAAGCCCTGGGCCAGGAGGTCATGGGCTCACTCAAGCCTGGCCAGGCCTTGGTGGGTGTGGTCAACCGCGAGCTGGCCGCCACCATGGGCGAGGGTGTGTCGGACATCAATCTGGCGGCGCAGCCCCCTGCGGTGATTTTGATGGCCGGTTTGCAAGGTGCCGGTAAAACCACCACCACCGCCAAGCTGGCCAAGCACCTGATTGAAAAGCGCAAAAAGAAAGTGCTGACTGTCTCGGGCGACGTTTACCGGCCTGCGGCCATCGAACAGCTCAAGACCGTGACGGCGCAGGCCGGGGCCGAGTGGTTCCCCAGCACGCCCGACCAAAAGCCGATCGACATCGCCCGCGCCGCCATCGACTACGCCCGCAAGCACTTCTTTGACGTGCTGCTGGTCGACACCGCCGGTCGCCTGGCGATTGACGAAGCCCTGATGGCCGAGATCAAGGCGCTGCACGCTGAACTCAAGCCTGTGGAAACTCTGTTCGTGGTCGACGCCATGCAGGGTCAGGATGCGGCCAACACCGCCAAAGCGTTCAGTGACGCCCTGCCGCTCACGGGCATTGTGCTCACCAAACTGGATGGTGATTCACGCGGCGGTGCTGCTTTGTCGGTGCGCCAGATCACGGGTGTGCCGATCAAGTTTGCCGGTACGAGCGAGAAAATCGATGGCCTGGAAGTGTTTGACGCTGAGCGCCATGCAGGCCGGGTGCTGGGCATGGGCGACATTGTGGCGCTGGTCGAGCAGGTCACTGCCGGTGTGGACATGGAAGCCGCGCAAAAGCTGGCCGCCAAGGTCAAGAGCGGCGGTGGTTTTGACCTGAACGACTTTTTGGCCCAGATCCAGCAGATGAAACAAATGGGTGGTTTGTCGAGCCTGATGGACAAGTTGCCCAGCCAATTGACGGCCAAGGCCGGGTCCATGGACATGGACAAGGTCGAGAAAGACATCGGCCGCAAGCAGGGCATCATCCACAGCATGACGCCGCTGGAGCGGAAAAAGCCCGAGCTGATCAAGGCGACCCGCAAGCGCCGCATTGCAGCCGGTGCCGGTGTTCAGGTGCAGGACGTCAACCGCATGCTCAAGGAGTTTGAGCAGATGCAGGACATGATGAAAAAAATGTCCGGCGGCGGCATGATGAAGATGATGAAACGCATGGGCGCCATGAAAGGCATGATGGGCGGCGGCGGGGGCTTTCCCGGCATGCCGCGTTGACCCGCGTGAATGGCCAACCGATGCACCGACTTTTCATTTACGGCACGCTCATGCCCGGTCTTCGGCTTGAAGCTGAAATGCACGGGGCCCGTTTTGTGGGCCCTGCCCAAGTGCCTGGCCGCTTGGTCGATGTGGGGCGTTTTCCTGGCTTGCTGCTGGACTTGTCCACGGGTGATGGCCAGGTCACAGGTGAAATTTATGAAGTGGATGACGCTCACCTGGCCCGGCTGGATGTGGTGGAGGGCATGGTCCGCGGTGACCGCAGTGCATCTCAATACTGGCGCGAAACTGTGACCGTGCTCAGCGGCCCGCTGCAAGGCCAGCCTGTGCAGACCTATGTGTACAACCGCCCGGTGGATGCTTGCGCCCCCATCCCGCACGGCGACTACCGACGCTACATCCGCCAGGTCGGCCGCGAGTCTTGAGTCTCAGGGATTTTTGTAGGAGTGAGCCCCTGCTCGCGAATGTCTGCAGAGGCTCAACACACATTCGGCCGCAGGGGCAGCCTCCCACCAACTTCAGTCCTTGATCACCAACTCGCCGCGCAGCGAGTGCGACAGGCCTTGGGTGATGCGCACATTCGCCATCTGACCGATCAGGCGGTCCATGTTCGGGCCGCCGGGGAAGTTGACCACCCGGTTGCACTCGGTGCGGCCAGCCATCTCGGTCGCGTCCTTGCGTGAAGGGCGCTCGACCAGAATGCGCTGCACCGTGCCCACGCGGCTTTCGCCAATGCGCTGCACGTTCTCCTCGATGGTCGCTTGCAGGTGGTGCAGTCGGCGCAGCTTGACTTCGTGCGGGGTGTCGTCGTGCAGGTTGGCTGCAGGCGTGCCGGGGCGGGGGCTGAAGATGAAGCTGAAACTCGTGTCAAAACCCACATCGGTGATCAGCTTCATCATCTTGTTGAAGTCGTCCTCGGTCTCACCAGGGAAGCCCACGATGAAATCGCTGCTGAGCGACATGTCGGGCCGGATCGCCCGCAGCTTGCGGATCGTGCTCTTGTATTCCATGGCGGTGTAACCGCGCTTCATCGCCATCAAGATGCGGTCCGAACCGTGCTGCACCGGCAAGTGCAGGTGGCTCACCAGTTTGGGAATCTTCTCGTAAGCGTCGATCAGGCGCTGCGTGAACTCATTCGGGTGGCTGGTCACGTAGCGGATGCGCTCGATGCCTGGCATGTCGGCCACGTATTCGAGCAGCAGCGCAAAGTCAGCAATGTCTGAGGTGCCGCCCATCTTGCCCCGGTAAGCGTTCACGTTTTGGCCCAGCAGCGTGATCTCTTTCACGCCCTGCGCGGCCAAGCCCGCCACCTCGACCAACACATCGTCAAACGGCCGTGACACCTCTTCCCCCCGGGTGTAGGGCACCACGCAGTAGCTGCAGTATTTGCTGCAACCTTCCATGATCGACACAAAGGCGGTGGCGCCTTCCACCTTGGCGGGCGGCAGGTGGTCGAACTTTTCAATCTCGGGGAAGCTGATGTCGACTTGCGGGCGCTGCTTGCGCTCGCGCTCGGCCAGCATCTCGGGCAGGCGGTGCAGGGTCTGCGGGCCAAACACCACATCCACATAAGGCGCACGCTTGATGATCTCGGCACCTTCCTGGCTGGCCACGCAGCCACCCACGCCGATCAGCACGCCCTTGGCTTTGAGGTGCTGCACCCGGCCCAGATCGCTGAACACTTTCTCTTGTGCCTTCTCGCGCACCGAGCAGGTGTTGAACAAAATCAGATCGGCCTCGTCCACGTCCTGCGTGGGCTCATAGCCCTGGGCCGCGCCCAGCACATCGGCCATCTTGTCCGAGTCGTACTCGTTCATCTGGCAACCAAATGTTTTGATGAAGACCTTCTTGCTCATGCGGCCTCCAGGGAATCAACGGAGGTGATGAAGTCAAGGCAAAGCAAAGCATGCCCGCGAAGGGCCAGAGTGCAGCGGTTCATGGTGTAGATCCAGAGGCTGTTGAGGGGAAGCGCTGGGCGCGCTGGGGAGGAAGGATTATGGCTTCTTCTGCGGCGCTGTGATCGTCAAAGTCACGAATCCTTCGACCTCGGCGGGCTCAATTCTTTGAGTGTTGAGATATTCCAAGGCAACAGCGCTTGATTTGAACCTCAACTGAAATTGACCATCCGGACCGTTAATGACCTTTGTCTCTGCACCTACAGACCTCAATCCGGCCTGTAACTCTTCAGCGCGAGCCTTTGGATTTGAAACGATCAAGACAGTGCCTCCGCTACGGAACACATCATGCATGCGAGAGGCATCTTGTCCCTGTTGCAGGGTATTCATTTGCAGAGCAACGCCGATCACCAAGACCGCTGTAGCTGCTACACCCCATGCAAGGGTGTTGTGAGTGCTCATGACTCTTGCGGCCAATTGCCCCTTGGCGCGCCCCCATTGCATGACACCGCTCCAGGAACTCTGCTTTCCGGTCAAACCTTCTTGCCGCAAACGAAATAGCAATTGTTGATATTGAATCTCATCAACATGAGGCACCATTGCATCCAGCCTAGCTTTCCTCTTTTGCAAAGCATGCCGCAATGCACTGGCTTGAGTATTCGTAATCGGATCGGCTGACGCGTCTGGTCTGCCGGCCAATGAGTCTAGCCATTGCGCATCTTCTCTATCGATTTCTGATGTCATAACGGCCTTTAAGTAGGGAGAAGTTCATTGCAATGAGCAATGAATGGTTGGATCTTCTTTTTGCATTGCGACAAATATTCTTTCGTGGCTGCAACAGTCCGACCTATCAGCTGCCCGATTTCTTCTATGCTGCTTCCGTCCATCTGCATCATCAGGACATAAGAGCGCTCTGGCTCTTGTTTGCTGAAAGCATCAAGCCCTTCGGAGACGCACTGTTCAGCTGACCTCTCATCAACAAAAGCCTCAAAGCCGGGAGATGCTTCAGTTTTTTCGATATGCTGCCATTCGGCATCGCTCACGGAAGTCGTCAGCCGGCGTCGCTCATTGGTGACAGGTTTGCCTGCATATTGGAAAGTTGTGACCTGCAAACCATTACGCTCTTCTGTGCTGCCATTCATACGTATCTCGGCGACAGAGGATGCCTTGCTTTCGACCAGTTCATTTTCATAAGCTGACGGCTGCAAATTTGCCCCTTTTCGTTGGTGGTCAATCAGACAATTTCGAGCAACCTGCCACATCCAGGCTTTGGCAGTCCCACTGCCACCAAAGGATTCAGAATTACGGACAATTTTGACAAGCGTTTCCTGAAGCACATCCTTTGCATCCTCACCCGACACCCCTTGATGCACAAAAAAACGCAGCATGGGTTGAGCCATGGTTTGGTAGAGGGCTTTAACACCAGCGTCCAGGGCCTTTCCGCCTGCACGAATCAACGTGATGATTTCTTCTTCAGTCATTTTGATGCCAGAGCTTATTTCGTCCTGAATTATTCACCACAGCCCCTTTCATCACTTCATAGACGTGAGTTTAAGGAAAAGGTCAGGAGATCCTGACTTTTTTCAGGTTGGTACGTCTATGCCATTGAAGGTGATTAACTGAACAACGGCTGGCACTCGCCACCTTCCTATGCCAGCGAAGGAAAAGATCATGCATATCTCTTATACCCAGCACGCGGCGACTCGTTCCCAGCAAAGAGGCATCCCCCCGCTTGTCAGCACTTGGTTGCTGGACTACGGTGAAGAAATCTACGACGGTCATGGCGGTATTGTCCGCTGCTTCACGCCTTATAGCATTCGAGTGATGGAGCGAGAAATTGGCCGAGCTCCCCTCAAAAGAATGTCTGAATTCTTGCGGTGCTACTTGGTACAAAGCTCCAGCGATGGCGCTGTTATCACGGTTGGCAAGCGGCACCAGAAAAAGCACATCTGGCGTCATTGAAAACAGAGTTGTAAATTGAGGTTGGAATGTCGTGAACAGCATTTCGACCTCATTTCCAGTTGCCCATCAAGATGAACGGCGCCCAATAAAACGGGTGAGCGTATTTGGGTTGAGAAAGCAGTGAAATCTGCGCTTGCCGAAGAGCCTCAATTTTGGTCAGGCTTTTATCCTGACGCTGTTTGTACATGTCTGCCATCAGCGTAGCCGTACTTTGATCGGCTACTGGCCAAAGGGTGGCCAACACTGCCTTTGCGCCTTGTTGTTGAGCAATGACCCCAAAGCCCTCAATCTCACGGCCTTGTGCATCGCGCCCTCCACCCAGTCCCGTGTCACATGCGGACAAGGTCAGTAGGTCTACATTGTCGAATCTATAGTTCTGGGTCCGGATTTCCCCCAAGGTGAGTTGCTGCCCATCACCTAGCAGTAGAAATGAATTGATTTCAGTGCCAGGGCTGAACTGAAAATGACTGGCCACATGCAGTAGCTGGAATTTGCGTTGACTCACTTCCTTGAAGCGTGCTGCATTAAAGGCTTCATCCAGATAGACTTCACCCGGCAGCACACCTGTAGCACCTGTTTTGACAATGCTGCTCATTTCAGACTTGACCGCTGGCAGTGCAGAAAACGAGCCCACTGCTCGGGTCAAACCTAAGCCAGCAGCTTGCCATTGGGGTGTGACAGCGTCGCGCAGCTTGTTTTTAGTCACACTGGTGTACATGGGCATATTCCAGCGTTGCAACAGATGTTGCTTGCCGTCATGGAGAGCCGCAAACGGTAAGTAGCGCAAGGGGCCATCCAAAGACAGCATGATGTTTTTCGCGCCCGCTTGCTCGAAATCTTTTTCTACGGGAGCCAGCAGCAGTTGGTAGAGCGCTTGCGCAGCAGGCAGAGTGTTGACCTTAGGGTCGCGCAACATGCGGCGAAATTCATTTATTTGGCGGTTCAACTCTTTGGCCTTGATCGGAGTGGTTCGCGCCAGTTGGACGCCAGAGGTTGTGAGCAGCATCCCAACCTTCTCCTCGGTCACGTAGTATTGCAGCAGCACGGTGTCGTTGCCCAAACCCTTGAGCAGTGCTTGTGTCTCACGCAATGCTTGCTGACTGGTCTCAAGCACCTCTACCGCGCGGGCAGGCCCTTGTTTGGCAAATGAATCATGCAACTCGCTCAAGAAGGACTCAAACGCCTTGCGTGCCACGACCAAATCATTTTTCAGATTCTGTTGCCGTTGTTTTTGCTCACTCGTCAGCCCAAGCTTGGATTGTTTTTGCAGGGCCTGTTCTTCCGCACCGAGTGCGGCAAGCTGGTCTGCAATCTGCCGGTATCGGTTGACCCAAGCCTGTTCGGTCGTGTTGTACCCAATTCGGCTGTTGCGTGGATCTGCACTACTGCTGCGACCAACGAAATCAAACTGTTCGCTCTCTTTGAGCATGTCCAGAATCAATTGGGCTTCTGCCAGACGTCCTAGGTCCGTCAATACAGATGCAAGTTCCTTGTATACGGAGGAGACCAATTGACTGTAGCTGTCCAACTCTGTTGCCCCGATCTTTGAAACGAGCTTGCGCTGGTTTTGAAAAATATTTACAGCAATTTTAAAAAATGTGACGCCAATCTCTGGTTCTGAATTTTTTAAGTGAATGTAAGCTAGGTTGCTCAACGTTTTTCCAGTTATCTCATGGTTCTGACCATAAACTTTTACATAAATTTCGAGCGCATTATTTTGATATTCAATTGCACTTTCATATTGAGATAATTGAATATAAGTTTGAGCCAGATTGTTAAGTGCGGTTGCTGTGCTTGGATGCTCAGTGCCCAATGTCGTCTTACGAATATTTAACACACGCTTATGGAGCTCAAGTGCCTTTTCGTAATCTCCTAATGATGTATAGATCGTAGCTAGCGAGCTAAGACTTATCGATGTGTCCGGATTTTCTGGTCCAAGCAATTTTTGATCAATAGCCAAAGCACGTTCCGCTAGTGTCAACGCTAAGTCACTGCGATCAAGTTCAAGTAGTGTGCCAGCCAAGTTTCGTAAGCTAGTCGCCGTCTGAGGATGCATCTCTCCAAGCAATTTCTCGTTGACAGCCAAGGCACGCTCCTCCAATGGCAATGCTTTTTCAAATTGACCAAGCTTGGAGTATGTGGCAGCCAAATTACTCAAACTTCTGGCAGTGCTGGGATGTTGCTGGCCAAAATTTTTTTCGTTAATAGTGTGAGCGCGGAGCTGTAATGCTATTGCTTTGTCATATTGTCCTAGCGCAGAGTATGTTTCTGCTAGATTGCCTAAGCTAATAGCGGTATTTGGATGCTCCCGACCATATTTTTTTTCATCAGTAGCCAGTATGCGATGTTGTAGTGTTAGAGCGTGCTCGTATTGAGCAAGACTGCTATAGGTGCCAGCGAGATGCCCTAAAACTGTAATTGTATAGGGATGCTCTGGCCCGAAATTTTTCTCATAAATATCTGCGGCACGCTGTTGTAATTGCAGTGCCTTGGTATATTGAGAGAGGTTGGCGTATGTTGAAGCGAGTTGGCTCAGACTGTTTGCTATCCTTGGGTGCTCAAGGCCAAAGTTTTTCTCATAGATAGTCAGAACTTTTTCTTGTAAAAAAAGTGCCTCTGAATATTTTGCAAAACTGTTATAGATGGATGCCAGTCTACCCATGTTCATTGCAGTGCTTGGATGGTCGGAGCCGAGTTGCTTCTCGAGAATTACCAAGGAACGTATATATAACTGCAGTGCTTTTTCAGGCTGATCGATTTTATCATGCGTATCTGCGAGATTGATCAAACTTAATGCTGTGTAAAGTTCTATTGCGTTAGAGCGCTCGGAGTCTTGGATTTTTTCCAAAATCTCAAGTGCATGCTGCTGCAAAGGTAAGGCTTTTTCGTGCTGATTTAGATCACGGTGAACCTCTGCTAAATTATTCAAACTTTGCGCTGTATCTGGATGTGAGCCAATAAGTCGCACGAAACCCTTGGATGCTCTTTCCAGTAAGGGAAGTGCTTGTTCTAAATCAGAGTTCTGGCGGTATGTATCTCCCAAGTAAAAGGCAGCGGTTTCAGTGATGATGTGATCATTGCCAAATTGGCTACGGGCTTTTTCAAACAAAATTTTCCATGCTTTTTTGGACTCATTTAAGTTGCCACTTTTCCATGAATATTGTCCAGCAAGAAATGCTTTCTCGAATTTTGGATGCCTGTTAAGAGCGTCACGCAAAATCTTTGGATCTTCATTTTCAGCAGCATAGATACTTTGTGTGTAAAAGAGAAGGACCAAAACAGGCGCAAGCATCATCAACGCCAGCCATGCGTAGGTTCTGTGCTTTAAGGTTTTTGAATTAATCATAAAATAAATAATTTTTATTTAATGCTATTTTTACTTTTATCATAATATTTTATTTTATTTAATAAATAGAGATCAAAGATCATCAATTGATATTGATGTTCGTGTTCTGAATTCATAGTATTCGAAATTTGCGAAATATCTGGGAATATTGAAAAAATCAAATGTTTTTTTGGTTAACTGTTCTTTTGATTCTCTTGCTATGACGGCATCATTCAAGTAATTATTTGCGAAATTTAGGAGCCCCAAATTTTCCAAATGCAGTTTTACCTCGGCACAAGTTCTTGGCTCCGCCAGTACCAGTTTGAGCAACATCCAATATATGGCAGCAGCTTGCCTTTGGGCCGCCTTATCCTGACAGAGCTGGAGATCTTGTAGCAATAGATGTCTTAGCTGTTCATGCCAGTATTCCCGACGTTCGGGTCTTTTATTGAGTTCTTCCGGAATGATGAAAAGGTGCTCTAGCGCATTGTCCAAGTTCGTCATGGCTGCACGTGTAACCGAGTCCCAAGGGTGGTTTTCTGGTTCAGCCAATCGCGGTACCTTATTGATTAACAGTCTTCGTGCATGTAGCACCTCGTGAACAACTCCACCATCGGGGAAATAGCCTGTTGTTGGTGCGCAAATAGTGATGCTGTTTGGAGTCACGTCGCAGCATAGCGTTCCTTTGCGGTCATGACCACGCTCGTTTCGTTTTGGGTCCTCAATCACGGCAATTTTGATCTTTGTTGTGCATTCAGTGGATAAAACGAAATCACGTACGTCTGGGCTGAGTTTTTCAAGATACTTCTGGTCCATGTAGCTGGCTCCTGTCCTTACTGAAATGAGAATGCATCAATAATTTCTAAGTTCAAGCCTTTGAAATTCATCCTCGCTGAGAAGTGCAATTCCAAGAATGGTTTTTCTCGTGCTTATCCGGAAACATTCGATATTTTCTCCAAAGCCAAGGTGGTATGGGTTTTTCCTGTTGCCACAGCCCAAGGCCTTCTGTTCGGGCAACCAGTTCAGACTGGGCATAGTTCGCAGCCTGATTTCGGGGCTGTTCGTGCGCATAGCGTTTGTAGTGCCAAGCCATCCCAACTTGCACCATGGTCAGGTTGATGTCTTGAGTGCCGAGCAATAGCGTTGCAACTGTGCGTCCATAGCGATCCTGCTTTTGCGTTACGGCGACCACTTCGTTGTTCAACACCAGGCCAGCGAGGTAGGCCTGTGCCGTATGGCCGTATGGCATGCGGGATTCGGGCGCGTCTATCCCTGCCAGCCGTATTTTGATGCGGGTGTTGTCTGTACCCTCTAGGGTGACGGTGTCGCCATCCGTCACTCTTACGATCCGGCCGTGCAATTCTTTAGGTGGTACTTGGGCTGCTGATGTGACGCATGCCAGCAGCATGGTCATGACCAAGGTCATTGCTGCAGCAAGCAGCCGACGGTAAATCTTCATGGGGGGCTCCGTACAGCGGCAAAAGTGCAACCTGAGCCATAGACGAACCTGATTTCAAAAGGTCAGGACGATGGTAATCCTGACCTTTTCCAGGCCGGTGCGTCTATAGGGTGTAGACACCTTTTCAACCCACAGGACGCTTCATGAACTTGCGAAAAATGCTTTTTTGGAACACATCACCCGCTGCCATAGCAGATGATCCGGTGACAACGCCTGCTTTGGCTCCAGCCCAAGTAGCTGATGCCTTGAGTAATGTGATTCAGTTGCCGCCGCGCAGCCCACTGGATCAGCCTGTGGGTCTGGAGCCTGCAGAAACAAAGACGGCTTCATCGGAACCAGTTTCCAATGCGTCCCAACCTGCGGGGCTGATGGATACCCCTGAATTGAAAGCCTTCTTTGCTGAGAATTTTTTCGGACTGGGGCGTCACAACGGTTCCACTTACCGCACGCAAGAGGCGCTGGCACAAGGCAAACAGGGCATGGTGTCCCGTTTTCAGAACACCGTGACCGCCTTGATCGAGCAGCGGCAAGCCAAGATTGACCGACTTCGGAACATGCAGCTGCAGACAGAGGGCGTGTGCGCAACCACCACGGCACAACTGGATCTGGCCCGAAGCCGCCTTGAGCGAGATATGGCTGTCCTGCGTGACCAGATCGCTCAAGCTGAAATTGGCAAGGGTTGGGTACTGGAAGCGCTGAACCGTTACCAGATCGGTTTTGGCAAAGGTCTGCGCGAAGCCATTGACTTTGAACTGCTTGGCAACTGAACAACTGTTAACGAGAGACCAACATGACCATTTCCAACTACCTTTGCCATGTCGTGGGTGAACAACCGGCGCGTGCAGCACGTTTCCATCCATCAACTTTACGTCGAACCAAGGCTTTTGCCATCGCCATCCACATTCCTGTGGTGATGTGGGCCGTGACCGGTTTTGTCATCGCATCGCAGATTTTTAAACTGGATGATTTCAAATCCGGCGCTATAGCCTGCTTCTGTGCTGGGCTCATCTATTTGGTAGAGCGGCTGGTCTTGGCGACGCCCAAAGTTTGGTTTGTTAACTTGGCGCGTGTATTGATCGGATTTGTGATTGCTGTACTGGGTGCTTCTACCGTAGACCTCGTTATTTTTGACAGAGAGGTGACGCAGCAACTTTTGAAGACCGGAGAGGATCGTCTGCGAGCAGAGCACGACAGTCTGATCAATGTTCAGAGGCAATTACTTGAACAAAAAAAGGCAGACTGGGCTAAGGCTCAGGATGCGGCCAATTGCGAGGCTAACGGCACATGCGGCAGCATGCTGAGAAGCGTGGGCCCTGTTTACAGAGAACTCGCACGTCAAGCTCGGCAATCACGCGCAGATTACCTGGCCGCGCAGACGCAGCTAGGGTTTTTGAACGAGAAAAAAGAAGTGGCTATCGAGCAGTATCGAACTGCCCCCCAGGTCGTTGACAAGGCTGGTTTGCTGGCCAGGGTTGAGGCCTTACATGAATACACGCAGAACAACACCGCAGCATTTGTGGCGTGGATCCTGTTCTTTGCTCTGGTTCTTTTCTTTGAGTTGATGGTGGTTTTTTCCAAACTTGTTTTTGGAGAAACTGTGGATGACGAACTTGATCGAATCCGCGAAAACATCAGTCAGCAAAAAGCTCGGGACTATATGCAGGCCATGACATCGCCCGTGATGGAAGCCCGCAAGTTGATTGACGCCAGCTATTGATACGAAAGCAAATATGACAGCACAATTCTCTGAGCGTTTGATTTTTGAGGGGCAGCAGGTAGCCTTGTTGTCCAACCCTTTGAATGACTACTTTGCATTGGGTGGCAGTGATCCCGGGTTTGAGTCCACTTCTACCGCGCTTTGGCGTGGGTACATAGGGACGTGGGAAATTCTGAACGACCGGCTGTACCTGGTCGGGTTGAGAGGCACCTTGAAGTCTGGAGATGAGGCCAGCATGGAGAGTGTTTTTCCGGGGTTCACCGATAGGGTGTTTGCACATTGGTTTTCGGGGCGTCTGCGAATACCGCAGGGAAAACGCCTTGAATATGTTCACATGGGTTACGCAAGCACCTACGAGCGTGATGTGTTGCTGACCTTACAAAACGGCGTGGTTGTAGCCAAAGAAGTTCGGGTCAATGGGAAAGCTGAAGACGATGCTCCAGAGGGTTACAGCATAGGCGCTATGACAACCTGGCCAGCACGCAAGGCTGGGGGTAAAGAATGATTTGGCTGTGGATTTATTTGGCCGCGGGAGTGGTGTTTTTGGCTGTGATGTACGGCACCAACTTTCGTGAGAGCCAAGAAAACAAGACCAGTCAGTTACTGGAAAGTATGCGCGGACCATTGAGTACCAAAGACTTGTTGCTGGAAAAGGTGATTGCTCCCGCTTTGGCCATCATGTTGGTTGTGCTAGCTTGGCCTGCTGTTTTAGTCTATGCCATCAAAGCCAGGCGCGATGAAAAGCTGGAGAAAAAGCGCAGGGAAGATGCTGTGTTCCGCGTCAGATCCAAGGATCTTTTGAGACAGACCAGCGTGCCTGAGGTCGAAGCCGTTGCTCACATTCTTGACCCTATGGGGGCTGTACCCAACCTGCCATTCGGGCACTTGCACGGTGTGTGGCAAGCGTTTTTGCATCAACGCCCGCCAGGAGCGGCGTTGTGGAATTTTTCTTGTGACCATACCAGTGCGTGGGGCAATGTCACTGTCAAAGAAGGGTATGTCTGGGTGCTTGGTGATGAGCGAGCCCCATGGATGCTGACCCGAGAAATTTCAAAGTATCGAGATGATGATTGATGCCAAAAAAGATGCTACAGCTGAAGAATTATTTTGGGCCTCGTTGAAAGCTGAACTGGAAAATTTTCCCCCTGGGAAAAGAGAACATTTTTTATATGCAATTCGCTCGTTGTTCGATTGTTATAGGTCGGAAAAAGATCAGGCTATCGTTTTAATCTCAGAAGGCATGGCAGACACACAACGAACCAGTTTGATTGCCATCAATGCCAATGAGTTTGAAGTCGAAAATCTTATCGAAACGCTTTGTGTTTTTCGTCAAATAGGCGCGAAGGGAAATAACAGTTTTGTAAATTAAAACCAGTTCAGCGTGCTATTGGAATTTCAATACCTAAAGAATGTGATCCAGGTGGTCGTGTAGTTGCAGCGGATCGCGGCTCATAAAGGATGGGCCTCTGCGACCACGCCTTATCGGAGCATCTTTGGCCGGGCGCTCGGCATCAGCACATCTACGGGTACACCGAGCAAGTGATGTCATCCTTTTTAATCAATAACCCTCAACCCCCTTCGGCTTGAAAAACATCGGATACGCCCTTTGCACCGTCGGGCTGTCATAGGCCCAGCTGTGGCATTGGCCCAGGAAATAGGGCGCTTGGGTCATTTCGGGGTGGGGCTGGCCTGCCAGTTCGCGGCGCTGCCATTGGCCTGAAGGCAAGGTCTGATAGGCGGCCGTGGCCATGTTGAACAGCATTTCGCGCAGGTGGGTGCAGCCTTCGGTGCCGCCCACATGTTGGTTGATGACCTTGCGCCAGCCCGGGCCCATGGCGCAGCCGATGAGCTTGTGCATGTTGTGTGGCGCGCCGGTGCATTCGGCGTGCGGGATGTCGTCCATGGAGGTGGCGATGTCCTGGATCGCCATTTTGTTGTCGAGGGTGACGCGGATTTTCAGGTTGTGGATCGGCTCATCGCCGGGGAAAAGCCGTTCGTTGGGCACCTGGAAGCCGAAGGTCTTGACGTCGGTCAGTTGGGCTTCGATGTCCCACAGGCCATCTTCACGGTCAAAGCCTTGGTACACCACGGTGCGCGTATGTGACAGTTTTCGGGGGGAGGGTGGTGGAAGTGCCAATGGAATTCTCGCAAGTCTGATGTTCAATCTTCCGATCATATCGATGCAGGAGCCCTGAACATGTCGCACGCAGTCCAAACCGCCATCCACCCCGCCGTTCGCCGTCAGACCATTGCCGATGCCTTGCGCCGCACCGCGATCCGCTTGCCCGCCAAAACCGGCATCGTGTGCGGCACCACCACCTGGACCTATGCCGAGTTCGACGCGCTGGTCACGCGCTTGGCCGCAGGCCTGGCCCGCATCGGCGTGGCCGAGGGCGACAAGGTGGCGGTGCTGGCGCGCAATTCGCACGGTTTTGCGGCGCTGCGCTTTGCGTTGGCCCGTCGTGGCGCGGTCATGGTGCCGATCAACTTCATGCTCAAGGCCGAAGAGGTGGCTTACATCTTGCGTCACGCAGGTGCCAAGACGCTGGCGACCGACAGTGGCCTGGCCGAGCTCGCGCAGGCCGCTTCCAAGCTCGACACACAGGTGGAGCAGTTCATCTGGCTGCCGTCCGAAGACCCGAGCCAGCCCGTGGCGGGCATGCACAGCTTTGATGTGCTGGCCGCTTGCACCGACCCCTTGCCCGATTTGCGCCTGGGCAGCTACGACGTGGCGCAGATCGTCTACACCAGCGGCACCGAGTCTTCGCCCAAAGGTGCGCAGCTCACGCACGACGCGGTGATGTGGCAATACGTCAGCTGCGTGATCGACGCCGAAATCGCCGAGGCCGACGTGGCCCTGCATGCGCTGCCGCTGTACCACTGCGCGCAACTCGATGTGTTCTTTGGCCCGGCCATTTACATGGGCAGCACCAACGTCATCACGTCCAAACCCACGCCCGACAACCTGCTGCCGATGCTCGAAAAGTTTGGCATCACCAGCTTCTTTGCGCCGCCCACGGTGTGGATCGCGCTGCTGCGCTCGCCGCTGATGGATGCGGGCAAGCTCGTTAAATTGGCCAAGGGCTACTACGGCGCGTCGATCATGCCGGTCGAGGTGCTGAAAGAGCTGGCCTCGCGCCTGCCCAATGTCCGGCTGTGGAACCTGTACGGCCAGACCGAAATCGCGCCCCTGGCGACCATGCTCGGCCCAGACGACCAGCTGCGCAAACCGGGTTCGTGTGGCAAAGCCGTGCGCAACGTCGAAACGCGTGTAGTCAACGACGACATGCAGGACGTGGCCGTGGGCGAAGTGGGCGAGATCGTGCACCGCTCACCGCATTTGATGCTCGGCTATTTTCACGACGACGAGCGCACCCAAGCTTCGTTCGAGGGCGACTGGTTCCACAGCGGCGATCTGGGCGTCATCGACGAGGAGGGTTACATCACGGTGGTGGATCGCAAGAAGGACATGATCAAGTCCGGTGGCGAAAACGTGGCCAGCCGCGAGGTGGAGGAGATGATTTACCGCCTGCCGCAAGTGAGCGAAGTCGCGGTGATTGGTCTGCCCGATCCCAAGTGGGTGGAAGCGGTGACGGCGGTGATCGTGGTCAAGGCTGGGCAGGCGCTGGACGAAGCCGCAGTGATCGCGCACTGTGCCCAGCACATGGCCGGTTTCAAGTGTCCCAAGCGCGTGGTTTTTACCGACGCCTTGCCCAAAAATCCGAGCGGCAAACTGCTCAAGCGCGACTTGCGGGTGCACTACGCGTGATGCAGCGCCTACAGCATCTTTGCCACGAAACCAATATGAATGCCCCCATTGTCTTGCGCAACTTGCAAGTCGGTGACATCGGCTGGCTGGCGCATCGGCAGGGCATTTTGTATGCGCAGGAATACGGCTGGGATGGCACGTTCGAGGCCTTGGTGGCCGAGATTGGGGCGCAGTTCGTCAAGAACTTTGACTCCGCATGGGAGAACGCCTGGATCGCCGAATGCGAAGGCCGCGTGGTGGGTTCGGTGTTTTTGGTCAAGGTGTCCGAGCAGGAAGCCAAGCTGCGTTTGCTCTACGTGGAGCCGGTGGCACGCGGCGCAGGGCTGGGGCGGCGCTTGACCCATGAGTGCATCGCGTTTGCCAAAGCCAAGGGGTACTCCAAGCTCACCTTGTGGACCAACGACATCCTGCATGCGGCGTGCCGCATATACCAGGAGGCGGGCTTTGTGTTGGTGTCTGAAGAGCGCCACCACTCTTTTGGTGCCGATCTGGTGGGGCAGTACTGGTCTCTTGACCTTCAGGGTGGAGTTGCCGGGCACCAGCCCATTTCAAGCCAATGTGCATAGCCTGGCTTGAATGGCCATGCGGTGTACTGCACCGGTGTGCCTTGCGGTAATACTTGCTCGGTCAGGTGGTCCAGCCAAGGACTGATGGCACCGATTTGCTGCAACCAAGCTTGTCCTTCTGGCGTCTCCATGGCCAAGCCGGCCGTACTCTGGTGTGCCACGGGCAAAGCGATGCCCTGCACAGCTGGCCCGGACATGCGGTCGTGCACGCTGCCCCAAGCCACGGGTTTCAGGGTGTGCCGCAGTTTGCGTAAGCGGCGATCCACGGCATCCAGCGTTTCGTGGGTGAAGCGCAATTGCCCCAGCACGTTGTCAAACCAGAAGAATGCTTCGGGCATGGCATGAACGGCATCATGCAGCTGAGCCAAGCCATCGCCGGTGTGCAGGTGCAAGGCCGTGCCTTGGCGCTTCAGTTCTCGTTCATGCCGCCAGCGGAACAAAGGTGCGGCCAAAGGATCAATGTCCCAAGCGTATATCGCGTCAAATTGCGCCAACCAGGACGTCGGCAACATCCAGCCTGCACTGGCACCGATCAGCACCAACTGTTTGCGCGGCATGGTTTGCGCCAAGAGCCACGCTTCGATTTGTGCTGACGTGGATGCCCAGCGCTTTTGTGATCGCCATGCGCGCCAATGCCAGTGCCATCCGCCTGTCAGGTTCATGTTGGCACTTCAGTTGGTGCTTCCGAGGCGAATGTCATCTGCACATGGCCGAGCAGGCCGTAATCAGCGCTCACCCTGTCGCCCGGCTCCAAGGCCAGGGGCACCATGCAGGTTCCGGTGGTGACCACCTGGCCCTTTTGCAAGGTGAGGCCCAAAGCCGACAGTTGGTTGACCAGCCAGGTCAAGGCGATCCGAGGATCGCCCAGCACATTGGCCCCGGTGCCTTCACGGGTGTAACGAAGGCGTTCGCCATGGTCAACGCGCGCTTGCACGGTGTGATGGCTCAAATCGAGTTCGCGCCAAGCATCGGGGGCTGCCGGGCCCAATACAAAATGCCGTGCGCAGGCGTTGTCGGCCAACAATTGGGCTTCGCCCGCTTCGGTGAACGGGGCCAATCGGGAGTCGGGTATTTCAATGGCCGGGTGCAGCGAGGCCACGGCGGCCATGACTTGCTTCATGCCGTAGGGGGTGTTTTGCGGTGGCAAGTCTTGCGCCATTGAAAATGCAAATTCAGGTTCCGCCACCCGCATCCGGTTGCCCGCGGAGGGCACCGTGGCACCGTTGTCAAACACTTGGCCCGAGAGCAAGCGCCCGGCCAGCGGACCGCTCACATGGATATGGCTTTGTCCGTTGGCACTGGTGGCCGCGATCTTCCATCCCACGACGGTGCGGCCGGATACGGCGGGCAGTTGTGCCTGCACTGCATAGCCTTGCGCCATGGTCAAGGGCCTGCATTCTTCGGGCAGGGCTTTCAGAACCTGACCCGACTGCCAGTGCGACCAAACTGTTTGCGCGGCTTGGGTGATGGCTGGGGCGTTGAAGTTTTTGGGGATGATCATGTGTCGATTGTTACGCCGACTTGTGCGGGCGGGATGAATTTTTGTGTATAATTTTTGGCTTGATGGCGTCAGTCATCTGCTTTCAAGCAGTTTGTTTCAAAGCAACCCGTTACCCGGAGATATAGCTCAGTTGGTTAGAGCGCAGCATTCATAATGCTGATGTCGGTGGTTCAAGTCCACCTATCTCCACCAAATTCAAAGCCCACAGTCTTGCGACTGTGGGCTTTTTGGTTTGGGCGTTCAAGCGAAAACGTCCACCGCTTCTCCCAGACCATCCCAACTCATTGTTTTGCGTTGGCGGCCCACACGGCTGTTTTTGCCGGCTTTCCCGCCTTTGTCTGACGAAGACACCCGGCTGCGTCCAGTCACGGCTTCAGGCGCTGCGCGTTTTTCCACGCGGTCGATCGGGTTGATGACAGGGGCCATGGGGCGCAGGGTCTGACCGATAGAGATAGGGCTGATTCGCATGGGGAACTTTCAGGAATGCTTGAGGGATACATCGGCACGAAAACCTGAAAGTGAAGTGCAAGTTGGCAAGAGCCTGAGGCCGCTGGTGTCGTGGCCATGAAAAAGCCCGCCATGCAGGCATGGCGGGCCAAGTTGTTGAAAGCCAGAGGGTTTCAGCCGTTCACAAAGTGGGGTGCCCGTTTGTTCAAAAAGGCGTCCATGCCTTCTTTTTGGTCGGCGGTGGCAAACAGGCCATGGAACAGGCGGCGCTCAAACATCACGCCGTCGCTCAGACCGCTTTCAAAGGCGCGGTTGACACTTTCCTTGGCGGCCATGGTGGCCAGCTGGCCGTAGCCGCATATCATCAAGGCTGCGCCCAGTGTTTCGTCCATCAATTTGTCCAGCGGCACCACGCGGCTGACCAGGCCACCGCGCTCGGCCTCGGCGGCGTCCATCATGCGGCCTGTGAGCACCAGGTCCATGGCCTTGGATTTGCCCATGGCGCGGGGCAGGCGCTGCGTTCCGCCTGCACCAGGAATGATGCCGATCTTGATTTCGGGCTGACCAAACTTGGCGTTGTCGGCGGCGATGATGAAGTCGCACATCATGGCCAGTTCGCACCCGCCACCGAGTGCAAAACCGGCCACGGCCGCGATCACGGGTTTGCGGATGCTGCGGATGGTTTCCCAGTTGCGCGTGATGAAGTCGTTTTTGTAAACCTCGTGGAAGTTGTATTTGGCCATCGCAGAGATGTCGGCGCCTGCGGCAAAGGCTTTTTCGCTGCCGGTGATGACCATGCAGCCAATGGCTTCATCGGCGTCAAAAGCTTTCAGGGCCGCGCCCAGCTCGTCCATGAGCGGGCCGTTCAGGGCGTTCAGCGCCTTGGGGCGGTTGAGGGTGATGATGCCGACTTTGCCGCCTTCGGTGCGGACTTCGATGTTTTCGTAGCTCAAGAACTTCTCCAAAAAATGTGGATTGACCGGTTCACTATACCCAAGGGGGCTGAGCGCTGGCTGTCAACTCTGGCACTGGTATCCGGGAAAACATTAACCAACCGCACGGTCGGTTAATGGTACATTCAGGGGTTCAGGAGACATCACATGACCGAATCCACCCCATCGGTGTTGTACGAAGTGCGAGGCGCCGTGGCGCTGGTCACCCTCAACCGCCCGCAAGCCCTCAACAGTTTCACCCGCGAAATGCACCAGGCCCTGTGGGCTGCCCTGGACCAGGCCGAGGCCAATCCGGCCGTGCGTGCCCTGGTGCTGACCGGTGCAGGCCGTGGCTTTTGCGCCGGGCTGGATTTGTCAGAGCTCGATTTCACGCCAGGTCCCGGCTTGCTGGAGCGCGCCGATCCCGGTCCAGTGATCAACGATGCCTTCAACCCCACCACGCGCCGCCTGCAGTCGTTGCGCATGCCGGTGATCTGTGCCGTCAACGGCGTGGCTGCCGGTGCAGGGGCTTCGGTGGCCATGGCCTGCGACATCGCGATTGCGGCACCCTCGGCCAGTTTTGTGCAGGCTTTCAGCAAGATCGGCCTGATCCCGGACGCCGGTGGCAGCTGGCTCTTGGTCGAGCGCCTGGGCCTGCCCCGTGCCATGGCGCTGGCCATGACCGGCGACAAGCTGACGGCCGACAAGGCCAAGGAGTGGGGCCTGATCTGGGACGTGGCCGAAGACTGCGTGGCTGCCGCACTGGCGCTGGCCGACAAGCTGGCCGTGATGCCGACCAAGGCTTTGGTGGCCACCCGCCATTTGCTGCGCGATGCGGGTACCCGCTCGCTGGACGCCCACCTGAACGTCGAGCGCGACACGCAATCGGCCTTGGGCAAGACGCACGACTACATGGAAGGCGTGAACGCCTTTTTGCAAAAACGCGCACCGCAATTCAAAGGCGAATGATGAACGACCCCAATGCCTTGGCCCGTTTGGTCGGTGAGACCATGTTCGCGGTGGATGTGGCGTCCAAAGACACCATGGGCATGGAGCTGCTGGCCTGCGAGCCCGGCCGCGCCGTGATGCGCATGGTGGTGAAACCACTGCACCTGAACGGCCACCAGATCTGCCATGGCGGTTTCATCTTCACCTTGGCCGATTCGACCTTTGCCTTCGCCTGCAACAGCTACAACAAGAACGCGGTCGCCGCGGGTTGCAGCATTGAATTTCTGAAGCCCGGCAAGCTGGGCGACGTGCTGACTTGCGAGGGCGTGGAGCAAACGCTGAGCGGCCGTCACGGCATCTACGACATGAAAGTCACCAACCAGCATGGCGAAGTGATCGCCATGTTCCGTGGCAAAAGCGCCCAAATTCCGGGCACTGTGGTGCCAGAGTGAGTCCTTGTCACGCCCGCGTGTTGGTTTGTCATTCCCGCGCAGGCGGGAATCCATGCTTGCCAGCGCCTCGAACATGCAGACCATCCCTTGTTTTTGAATCCGGAGTCACACATGACTGAAAAAGCTTTCCCCCTGGAGCCGATTGAAAAGGCCAGCATCGACGAGCTGCGCAGCCTGCAGCTCAAGCGCCTGCAGCAGACCCTGCAGCACGCCTATGCCAACTCGCCCGTGTACCGCGCCAAGTTCGATGCCGCAGGTGTGCATCCGGACGACTGCAAAACGCTGGCCGACATCGCCAAGTTCCCCTTCACCACCAAGACCGACCTGCGCGACAGCTACCCGTTTGGCATGTTCGCCGTGCCCCGCGAAAACTGCGCCCGCATCCACGCTTCCAGCGGCACCACCGGCAAGCCCACGGTGGTGGGTTACACCCTCAAAGACATCGACACCTGGTCTAACGTGGTGGCCCGCAGCATCCGTGCGGGTGGCGCCAAGCCTGGCGACATGGTGCACGTGAGCTACGGCTATGGCCTGTTCACCGGTGGCATGGGCGCGCATTACGGTGCCGAAAAACTCGGCCTCACGGTCGTGCCCTTTGGCGGCGGCCAGACCGAGCGCCAGGTGCAGCTGATTCAGGATTTCAAGTCCAGCATCATCATGGTCACGCCCAGCTACATGCTGGCGATTGCCGACGAATTCGAGCGCCAAGGCATCGACCCCAAGACCAGCTCGCTGCGCATCGGCATCTTTGGCGCCGAGCCCTGGACCAACGACATGCGTGCCGCGATCGAAAAGCGCATGGCCATCGACGCGGTAGACATTTATGGCCTGTCTGAAGTGATGGGTCCGGGTGTGGCCAGCGAGTGCATCGAGACCAAGGACGGCCCGACCATCTGGGAAGACCATTTCTACCCCGAGATCATCAACCCCGACACAGGTGAGCCTGTGGCCGATGGCGAGATGGGCGAACTGGTCTTCACCAGCCTGACCAAGGAAGCGCTGCCCATCATCCGCTACCGCACGCGTGACCTCACGCGTCTGTTGCCGGGTACGGCCCGCCCGAGCATGCGTCGCATGGAAAAAATCACCGGCCGCAGCGACGACATGATGATCATCCGGGGCGTGAACGTGTTCCCGAGTCAGATCGAAGAGCTGATCTTGAAGCGTCCCGAACTGGCCCCGCATTACCAGTGCGTGTTGACCCGTGAAGGCCCGATGGACGATTTGAAGGTCGTCATCGAGACCAAACCCGGCGTGTCACCCGACAGCATTGAAGCCCGCGCTGCCGCCAAGATGCTGCAGCACGAGATCAAGGTGTTCATCGGCTCCAGTGTGGCGATCGAGCTCAAGGCCGAAGGCGGCGTCGAGCGCAGCCAGGGCAAGGCCAAACGCGTGGTGGATTTGCGAAAGAAGTGATCAGACCGAGGGCCAGCCTAGGGTGCGGTCGGTTGGCGCCGACAGTTTCCAGCCGCTGGCCTGTGCTGGCACTTTCAGGAGCAGGCGCAGCAGGCGTTTGTCGCGTGAGACCAGCGCCATCAGTTTCTGTTCGCGCCCCAGCAGGGCGGGCAGGTCGTCGAGTTTGTGCAGGCGCCAGCTGCCGCCTTGTCCTTTGGCCCCCACCTCCAGCCCCAGCCATTCGTCGCCAGCGGCCAGCCCCGCCGTTTCGGCGGCACTCCCGCGCAGCACGCCCTTGATCTGCACGCTGCCACCGGCTTCGCTCACACGCAGACCGAGGCGTTGGGCCATGGTCGACGTTTCGGCATCCAGGACGACGCCTTGTGCGGTCAGCAGCTCGCGCAGGGGCAAGTCGGTGGTGCTGTGCACCCAGGCCTGAATTTCTGCCTGCCAGCTGCGGCCCGTGTAGGCCTGCAGCTCGTCCAGCAGGTCTTGTTCGCGCATGGGCCCGGCCTTGCAGCGCTTCCAGAGGCCGCGCATCACGGCATCCAGCGTCTGGCCTTCTTTGCGCAGCGCCAGGTCCAAGCACAGGGCCACGAGCGCGCCCTTGGTGTAGTAGCTCACGGTGGCGTTGGGCGTGTTCTCGTCCTGGCGGTAGTACTTGACCCAGGCGTCAAAGCTGGCCTGCGCCACCGTCTGCACGTGGCGGCCCGGGGTTTGTTGCACCTGGGCGATGGTTTTGCCCAGCAGCTTGAGGTAGGTGGTGTCGTCGATGAGGCCTGCGCGGCGCAGCAGGATGTCGTCGTAATAGCTGGTGAAGCCCTCGAAAAACCACAGCAACTGGGTGTAGTTTTCCTGGCTGTAGTCGTAGCGGGCCAAGGCATCGGGGCGCAGCTGTTTCACGTTCCAGGTGTGGAAGTACTCGTGGCTGATCAGGCCCAGCAGCGTGGTGTAGCCCTCGTGGGTGCGGGGTGGGGTCTGGCGCGGGAGGTCGCTGCGGTTGCAGATCAGCGCGGTGCTGTTACGGTGCTCCAGCCCGCCATAACCGTCGTGCACGGCATTGAGCATGAACAGGTAGTTCTTGTGTGGCGCTTTATGGCCTGCGGCCTTGCCCGCTCCATGCCAGAACCGGATGGCCGCTTCGCAGATTTTTTGCGTGTCGGCCAGCAGGCGGTCACCGTCAAAGGAGGGCAGGGCACCGGCCACCACAAAGCGGTGGGGGATGCCACAGGCTGTGAAGCTGCCGCTCCAGAACGTGCCCAGCTCTACAGGGCAGTCCACCAGCTCGTCGTAGTGGGCGGCCTGGTAAAGGCCAAAGCCTTTTTTGTCGGTTTTGACAGGCGCCAAGCCCGTGGCGGCCTGCCAGTCGGGCTGGGTTTTGACGCTTTGTAACTGCAGCTGGTGCGGCGCATGTTCTTGCCCATGCACCCGCAGGCACAAGCAGGTGCCATTGAAAAAACCGCGCTGGCTGTCCAGCCAGGCAGTGCGCACCGAGTGGTCAAAGGCATAGACCTCGTAGCTCAGCACCAGGGGCTGCCCGCTCTTGCAAGCCATGGCCCAGCTGCACTTGTCTTGCTGGGTGATGGGCACGCTGCGGCGGCCCTGTTTGGCGCTCAGGTTTTGCAGGTTTTTGGAAAACTCGCGGACCAGATAGCTGCCCGGAATCCAGACCGGCAGCGACACGGTTTGCTGCGCCGCAGGTTCAGGCACCGTCAAGGTCACCCGAAACAGATGGGCATGCAGGTCGGCGGCTTCAACGGTGTAGTGGATGGCGGTCATGCGTGTGAATGGTCAGGTTGCGCCCGCCGCCAAAAAGCAGCTCAGGCTGGCCACGGTGGTCAGCTGCAGGCGCATGGGCAGCCAGGGGGCCAGTCCCGCGGCAGGCCAGGTGCGGCGGTCCATCAGGTAGCAGCCGATCAGCACAAAGCCCAGCAGGGGCAAACCGGCAAAGGCGGGCATCATCACGCCCACCCAGGCGAGCAGCGAAGGCACGACCCCCCAGGTGAAGTGGATGCGCGGCGCGTTAGGAGTGATCAGGGCATTGCGAAAGCCCACACCCCAATGGATGCCCCCCAAAAACGACACGATCACCGCGCCATAGCCTTGCATGGACAGCGCCACATACGGGTGCAGGTCGGGGCCGACCAGCCACAGGCACAGAGCCAGGAACACAAAGGGGATCAGTCCGGCATAGCCCAGGCGACGGATCAGCCGCCAGGTCGGGTCTTCGATCAGTGGTGGGGTCATTTGAGGTCAGCCAGCATTTTTTCGACTTGGGCCATGGGCACCGCGCCGGGCACGCGGGTGCCATCGGCGAACAGCAGCATGGGCGTGCCCGTGATCCGGTTCTTTTTGCCAAATTCGACAACGGTGTCCACGGCGGATGCATCGCAGTTGGCTGTAGGAGGCGTGGTGCCGTTGATCATCCAGTCGTTCCAGACTTTGGCCTTGTCTTTGGCGCACCAGATGTTGCGCGACTTGGTCTTCGAGTCTTCGCCCAGGATGGGGTAGAGGAAGTGGTGAATGGTCACGTTGTCCAGTTTTTGCAGGTCTTTTTCAAAGCGCTTGCAGTAGCCGCAGTTGGGGTCGGCAAACACGGCGAGCTTGCGTTTGCCGTTGCCGCGCACCTGGGTGAAGGCACTTTTCATCGGCAACTGGTCAAAGGCAATCGCCGACAGTTTCTCCATGCGTTCTTCGGTCAGGTTGCGCTTTTGCTTGACGTCAATCAGGGCGCCCTGGATCAGGAAGCTGCCGTCGGCATCGCTGTACATCACCTCGTTGCCCATGCGGATTTCGAACAGGCCATTCATCGGGGTTTTGCTCACCTCGTCGATCTTGGGCAAATTGGGCAGGCGCTCGCTCAGGTTTTTGCGAATGGCCGCTTCCTGGGCCACCGCGGTGCCCAGCGACAGGACGGTGGTGGCCACGATCAGGGCCCACTTGGAAAAAACAAACTTCATCGCAGAGGCTTTCGGGTTCGGGAAAAGTGAAGGGTTCGGGTCAGCTGACCAGGTGGGCTTTGTCCGCACTTTGGCCCATGGCGCGTTGCGTCATCCAGTGTTTCAGCGGACCGCTGCGGTCAAAGCCGCGCATGCCCCAGTTGCGCAGGTTTTGCCAGACCGGACCAGGCTGGGCAAAGAGGCGCTGCAGGCCATCGGTGACCCAGCCCATGGCCTGCACATCGGCTTGGCGGGCGCGTTCGTAGCGGCGCAGCAGTTTCAGGTCGTGCAAGGGGCGCCAGAATTCCTTGACACGGATGACCTGCACCAGCTCGGCCACATCGGCCAGGCCCACGTTCAGGCCCTGGCCTGCCAGGGGGTGCATCGCGTGGGCCGCATCGCCGGCCAAGGCGAACGATTGCTTGGCAGCGCCCGGCATGGGGCCGATCCAGCGCTCGGCTCGGGCCAGCTGCAGCGGCCACACCGCGCGCTCGGCCGACAGTTGCATGCCGCCCAGTGCGTGGCTGCAGGCCTCGGTCAGCGCGGCGGCAAAGTCTTCGGCGTTCAGGGCCATGAGCTCTTGCGCCCGCAGTGGGTGCACCGACCAGACCAGCGCCACTTCGCGTGCGCCTTCGCCACCCAAAGGCAACAAAGCCAGCACTTCGGCTTGCGGCTGCGACAGGCCGGGGGCGTGGCTCCAGCCAAACCATTGCCGGGCGATGCCTTCGTGCGGGCGTTCGCACTGCAGGCGTGTGGCCACGGCATGTTGTTCGTAGTGCGTGGTGTCAAAGCCCACACCCAGCTCGGCGCGTGTCTGGCTCGCGCGGCCTTCGCACACCACGGTGAGCGGGGCTGCCACCGGGGCATTCACCACTTGAATCAGGGGCTGAAACTGCACGGCCTGGGCCAGTCGCTCTTGCAGCACGGGCACATCGACCATCCAGTTGAGCTCAGCCACGCCTTGTTCCCGAGCACCAAAGTTCAGTTGGCCGCCGTGGTCGCCCCAGACCTGCATCTGGTGCACCGGGGTCACGGCAGGGGGCTCGGGCCAGCAGCGCAGGTCTTGCAGCAAGGCCATGGCCGCGCCATTGAGCGAGTAGGCACGCACGTCGGGCGTGGTGCTGGCCATGGGCGACTCGACCAAGGCCACGTTCAGTCGCTCGCGGGCCAGCAGCAAGGCCAAAGTGCGGCCGACGATGCCAGCGCCACGGATGCAAATATCGGGAGGGTTTGCCATGGTCTGTATTGTAGGTGGGGGCCCTTGTTTGGGCCTTTGCCTCCCCAGACCTAGGCTTTTGCCGCCCCCGACGCGATCGGGGGCATGCCTGCTGCCTTCGGCCACCACGGATACCCGATGGCATCCAGCCAAAGTCAGCAGGGCCGGGGCACTCGTTAAAATCACTGGTTACTTCCCGAATCACCGAAAGCCTTTCATGAGCCTCAAATGCGGCATCGTGGGTTTGCCCAACGTCGGCAAATCCACCCTTTTCAACGCCCTGACCAAAGCCGGCATCGCGGCTGAGAATTACCCTTTTTGCACCATCGAGCCCAACACCGGCGTGGTGGAGGTGCCCGATCCGCGCCTGCAGCAGTTGGCCGACATCATCTCGCCCGAGCGCATCGTGCCGGCCATCGTCGAGTTTGTGGACATCGCGGGCCTGGTGGCCGGGGCCAGCACGGGCGAAGGCTTGGGTAACAAGTTTTTGGCCCACATCCGCGAGACCGACGCCATCGTCAACGTGGTGCGCTGCTTTGAAGACCCCAACGTGATCCACGTCGCCAACAAGGTGGACCCGATCGCCGACATCGAGGTCATCCAGACCGAGCTGTGCCTGGCCGACCTGGCGGCTGTGGAAAAAGCCATCCACCGTGTGAGCAAAATTGCCCGCTCCGGCGACAAAGACGCTGTCAAGCAAATGGCGATTCTGGAAAAGTGCCAGACTGCCCTGAACGACACCCAGCCGGTGCGCACCATCGACTTCAGCAAGGAAGAACGCGCCGAACTCAAGCAGTTCTTTTTCATCACGGCCAAGCCCGCCATGTTTGTGGCCAACGTGTCGGAAGACGGCTTCGAGAACAACCCCTTCCTGGATCGCCTCAAAGCCTTTGCCGCCAAGCAAAACGCGCCTGTGGTGGCCATTTGCGCCAAGATCGAAGCCGAGTTGTCCGAGATGGACGACGCCGACCGCCTGGAATTCCTGAAGGAGCTGGGTCAGGACGAGCCCGGCCTGAACCGCCTGATCCGCTCGGCCTATGACTTGCTGGGCCTGCAAACCTATTTCACCGCTGGCGTGAAGGAAGTGCGCGCCTGGACCATCCACAAAGGCGACACCGGCCCGCAAGCCGCTGGCGTGATCCACACCGACTTTGAAAAAGGCTATATCCGCGCCCAGACCATCGCGTTTGACGACTTCATCACCTTCAAGGGCGAGCAAGGCGCCAAGGACGCGGGCAAGATGCGCGCCGAAGGCAAGGAGTACGTCGTCAAGGATGGCGATGTGATGAACTTCCTGTTCAGCTCCTGACCCTGTCACAGCTGCAACGAAAAAACCGCGCCATGGCGCGGTTTTTTGTTTGGACATGTTGCTGGGTCAGGGCTGGAGCGCCAGAAACTTCAGCACCGGCGCCACGCTGCGCAGCGGGTCTTCTTCCTGGGGCACATGCCCCAGACCCTCGAACACCACATATTGGCTGCCTGCGATGTCCTGGTGAAAGCGTTGGCCAGATGGCTCAGGGATGAGCCTGTCTTGTGCACCCCAAAGGATCAGGGTGGGTTGCCGGATGCCGGGGATCAGCCCGGCAGACAAGGCATCGGTCTCGCGCAGCTTCATGCGCTGGGTCAGGCTCTCACGGTTGCCCGCACGCAGCGTCAATTCGTAATAGCGGTCCACCAGTTCGGGCGTGACCTGGTCCGGGTTGGCATACACATTGCGCACGCTGGCCTCGATCATGCGGCGGGGCAGGAGTTGGCGCATGACCGGTTTGAGCCCCTCAATCTGCGCGAGCCGAAAGCCCAGCGGCACCGAGGTGGATTGCAAGGGGTAGCCCGTGGCATCCACCAGCACCAGGCGGCTGACACGGTCGGGGTGTTGCACGGCGGTGCGCCAGGCAATGCCGCCGCCCAGCGAGTTGCCAGCCAAGATGGCTTGGCGAACCCGCAGTTGGTCCATCAGGGCCACGATGAAGTCTGCATACCGTTCCATCCGGTAGTCGCCATCAGGGGCAGGTCCGGTCAGGCCGAATCCGGGCAGGTCCATGCGGATGACGCGTCGCTGGTGCTTGAGCGCGGCGGTCCAGCCATCCCAGGTGTGCAGACTGGCCGAGGTGCCGTGGATCAGCACGATGGGCTCGGGGTCATCCCGAGGGCCTTCGTCGCGCAGGTGCACCTGCATCCCTTGCAGTTCAATGAACCGTGAGGGCGCAGCGGCCCAACGTGTTTTCAAGGTGTCCACCGACCGATCGGGTGCCCAAGCCAGGCCGATCCCGACCGCCACGGTCATGAGCAACAGCAAGAGGCCCGTCAAAAGGATTTTGGTCATGTTCATGAGGATGGAAACAGCCAGAGCAAAGCGCCTGTCATGAACAGGTAGCGGAAAAACTTGCCAATCGCCATGTAGAGCGTGCAGGGCCACAGTGGCATCTTGAGCCAGCCGGCCACCGCGCACAAAGGATCGCCCACGCCGGGCAACCAGCTGAGCAAGCAGGCCTTGGGCCCCAGTTTTTCCAGCCAGGCCAGGGCGCGGATGTGTGTGCTGGAGTCGCGCCACTTGTTGACCGCGTTGTGCGCTCCCCAACCCATCCACCAGCTGACCATACCGCCCAAGGTGTTGCCTGCGGTGGCCACCACAATCGCCTGCCAAAACAACTCGGGGTTGAGTTTCACCAAGCCAAAGACGGCGGGCTCCGAGCCCATGGGCAGCAAAGTCGCAGACATGAAGGCCACCACAAACACCGTGCTCAGGCCATGTTCCGGCAAGGCCAGCCATTGCAGCAATTGATTGAGCCAAAGTTCCATGCGGGCAGTTTAGCGGCAGGCGGGTGGTGAGTTGGCCACACCTGTCAGTGCCGAGCGTATAAATGCCCATCCCTTTCGCTAGCACATTTCGATGTCAGCTGCTGAAATATTGAGCAACTACAATCGTGCATCCTATTCAGGCTCCCCCAAATTCCAGCACCCACCAGTCATGCAGATTGGCCCTTACCCATTGCCGAACAACTTGTTCGTGGCCCCCATGGCGGGGGTAACGGACCGGCCGTTTCGCCAGCTGTGCAGGCAGTTCGGCGCGGGTTATGCCGTGAGCGAAATGGTGACCTCGCGGCCAGATCTGTGGGCTTCGCTCAAAACCTCGCGCCGCGCCAACCACGACGGTGAGCCCGGCCCGATTGCAGTGCAGATCGCGGGCACCGAGGCGCAGATGATGGCCGACGCCGCACGCTACAACATTGACCGGGGCGCGCAAATCATCGACATCAACATGGGTTGCCCGGCCAAAAAAGTCTGCAACAAATGGGCGGGTTCTGCCCTGATGCAGGACGAGCCGCTGGCGCTGGAAATCATCAGCGCGGTGGTCGAAGCGGCCTTGCCCCACGGCGTGCCCGTGACCCTGAAGATGCGCACCGGCTGGTGCGACGCCGAAAAGAACGCTTTGAGCCTGGCCCGTGCCGCTGAAAGCGCTGGGGTGCAAATGGTCACCGTGCATGGCCGCACCCGCGAGCAAGGCTACAAGGGCCTGGCCGAATACGACACCGTGGCCGCCGTCAAAGCCGCGCTCAAGATTCCGGTGGTCGCCAACGGAGACATCGATTCGCCCGAAAAAGCCCGCGATGTGCTCCGGTTCACTCGGGCTGACGCCGTGATGATTGGCCGCGCCGCGCAGGGCAGCCCCTGGATTTTTCGCGAGATCGGCCACTTTCTGGCCACGGGCGAACACCTGGCCCCGCCTTTGGTCGCCGAGGTGCGCCGCGCCTTGCTGGAGCACCTGCAAGACCACTATGGTCTGTATGGCGAATACACCGGTGTGCGTTCTGCGCGCAAACACATCGGCTGGTATGTGCGTGCCTTGCCCGGTGGCGAGGCCTTCCGTGAACACATGAACACCCTTGAGACTGCAGCCGGGCAACTGACCGCCGTGGCCGCCTATCTGGACGGCCTGGCCGATCAGATGGAGCGTTTGCCTGCGCGCCAGCCCTCACGCCCTGAGGCCTGCACCGATTTAGAGACCACGCCATGAGCGAACCCCAATCGATTGAAAACTGCATCCGCGACAACCTGGAAACCTATTTCCGCGATCTGGACGGTACCGACCCGACCGGTCTGTACGACATGCTGGTCAAGCTGGTCGAGAAGCCGCTGCTGGACGTGGTGATGACCCAGTCTGGCCAGAACCAGTCGCGCGCGGCCGAGTGGCTGGGCCTGAACCGCAACACCCTGCGCAAGAAATTGCTCGAGCACGATTTGTTGAAATGAGCCTATGGAGGCTTGGCGTTGCCAAGCCCCGCTGAATACCTGCCGGAACCCTTTACCCGGCCTCGCTGTGAACACCTTTGAATTTTGAAGAAAGCCCCCATGAGAGCCCTCATCTCCGTCTCTGACAAAACCGGCATCGTCGACCTGGCGAAAGAACTGCACGCTCTGGGCGTGGGCCTGATCTCCACCGGCGGCACCGCCAAGCTGCTGGCCGACCAAGGCTTGCCCGTGACCGAAGTGGCCGAAGTCACCGGCTTTCCCGAAATGCTTGATGGCCGTGTGAAAACGCTGCACCCCAAGGTGCACGGCGGCTTGCTGGCGCGCCGCGACACCCCCGAGCACATGGCGGCCCTCAAGGCGCACAACATCGACACGATTGACTTGCTCATCGTCAACCTCTACCCGTTTGAAGCCACGGTGGCCAAGCCCGGCTGCACACTGGCCGACGCCATCGAGAACATCGACATCGGCGGCCCCGCCATGGTCCGCTCTGCCGCCAAGAACTGGAAAGACGTGGGCATCGTGACCGATGCCAGCCAATACGCGGATGTGATCGCTGAGCTGAAGTCCAACGGCAAGTTGAGCGACAAACTGCGTTTTGCTTTGTCCGTGGCTGCGTTCAACCGCATCAGCCAATACGACGGTGCGATCAGCAACTACCTCTCCAGCGTGAACTTTGAAGCCGAGAAACTGAGCGAAGACTACGTGCCCGAGCGTGCTCAGTTCTCAGGCCAATTCAACGAGCAATACGTCAAGGTGCAAGACCTGCGCTACGGCGAAAACAGCCACCAGCAAGCCGCCTGGTACCGCGACCTGGCCCCTGCCGCAGGCTCGCTGGCCACGGGCGTGCAGCTGCAAGGCAAGGAGCTGAGCTACAACAACATCGCCGACGCCGATGCGGCTTGGGAATGTGTGAAGAGCTTCGACAGCTCCGCTTGCGTCATCGTCAAACACGCCAACCCCTGCGGCGTGGCTGTGGGCGCCAACCCCTTCGAGGCCTACAGCAAAGCCTTCCAGACCGATCCGACCAGCGCGTTCGGCGGCATCATCGCCTTCAACCGCCCGGTGGACAAGGCAGCCGCTGAGGCGGTGAGCAAGCAGTTTGTCGAAGTGCTCATGGCCCCCGACTTCAGCGCCGAAGCGCTCGACGTGTTCAAGAGCAAAGTCAACGTGCGCCTGATGAAAATCGCATTGCCTGCCAACTACGGCCATGTGCGCAACGCTTTGGAAACCAAGCGCGTGGGCTCAGGCCTTTTGCTGCAAAGCGCCGACAACCACGAGCTGGCGCTGGCCGACCTCAAAATAGTCACCGTCAAACAACCCACGCCTGAAGAGCTGAACGACCTGCTGTTCGCCTGGAAAGTGGCCAAGTTCGTCAAGTCCAACGCCATCGTGTTCTGCAAAAATGGCATGACCATGGGCGTGGGCGCAGGCCAAATGAGCCGCCTCGACTCCGCCCGCATTGCCAGCATCAAGGCCGAAGCCGCCAAGCTGAGCCTGCAAAACACCGTGGTCGCCAGCGACGCCTTCTTCCCCTTCCGCGACGGCCTCGATGTGGTGGTGGATGCAGGCGCGACCTGTGTGGCCCAGCCCGGCGGCTCCATGCGCGATCAGGAAGTCATCGACGCGGCCAACGAGCGCGGCGTGGCGATGGTGTTTACGGGTGTGCGGCACTTCCGGCATTGATGCGCACAAACGCTTCTTGCCCTGTGGGAGCGAGCCCCCGCTCGCGAAGGGTTCGTTTTTACGGCATCGACTGACACCCGCACCGAGCCCCCGCACCATTCGGTCGCAGGGGCGACCTCCTACAAGGAAGCGCAATTGAGCTACCTTGGTGGCCACTGACAGAAAGATTGCATTGACATTTGAAACTCTCGGCCTGACCCCCGCGCTCTTGCGCGCTGTGGGTGACATGGGCTTGTACGCCCCCACGCCCATCCAGGCCGAAGCGATTCCTGCTGCCTTGAAGTTGGCCGATGTGTGGGCCACCGCGCCCACCGGCTCGGGTAAAACGCTGGCTTTTGCGTTGCCACTGCTGCAGCACTTGCTGGCTTCGCCGCGCCAGACCAATTTCCGCCGCCCCGTGCGCGTGCTGGTGCTGGTGCCCACGCGCGAACTGGCGGTGCAAGTCGGTGATGTGCTGGCCAACCTGGCCTACAAGCTGCCGCAGTCGCTCAAGGTGAACACCGTGTTTGGTGGTGTTTCGGTCAACCCGCAAATGATGGCGCTGCGCGGTGGGGCCGACATCGTGGTGGCCACACCTGGCCGCTTGCTCGACTTGATCGAGCAGAACGCTGTGCGCCTGGCCGATGTGCAGCACCTGGTGCTGGACGAAGCCGACCGCTTGCTGGATTTGGGCTTTGCCGATGAGCTGCAGCGCGTGCTGGCGCTGCTGCCTGCCCAGCGTCAAACCTTGTTGTTCTCGGCGACGTTTGCCCCCGAGGTGGAAGCCTTGGCGGCCAACATGCTGCACCAGCCTGTGCGCATCACGGTAGAAGCGTTTGAAGGCCACCAACCCGACATCACCCAACGTGCCATCCGCGTGGACGAAAAAAGCCGCACCGCCTTGCTGCGCCACCTGATCACCGAAAACGGCTGGAAGCAGGTGCTGGTGTTTGTGGCCACGCGCTATGCCTGCGAGCATGTGGCGGGCAAGCTCTACAAAGCGGGCATCTACGCCACGCCTTTCCATGGCGAGATGAGCCAAGGCGCACGCCAGGACGTCTTGAGCGAATTCAAGGCGGGCCGCTGGGATGTGGTGGTGACCACCGACCTGGCCTCACGCGGCATCGACATCGCCATGCTGCCGGTGGTGGTGAATTACGACCTGCCGCGCTCGGCCACCGACTACACCCACCGCATTGGCCGCACGGGCCGGGCGGGGGCGCATGGCGACGCTGTGAGCTTTGTCACCGCTGCCGCGCTCGCGCACTGGAAGTTGATCCAGAAGCGTGAAAGCCTGGAACTCGCTTTGGAGGAAATTCCAGGCTTTGAGCCCACCGAAACCCCGCCACCGCCGTCACCCGGCAATGGGGGTGTCAAAGGTTCACGCCCCAGCAAGAAGGACAAGTTGCGGGCCGCCGCAGCTGCCGGTTCCAATAAGCCCGGTTAGAGCGAAAAAACGGCTCCCCCGGTTTTGTCATGCCCGACTTGAACGGAGATCTAGGTTTGCATGCTCATGGATACCCGCATGCGCGGGTATGACAGTTTCTCGTCATGCCTGACTTGATCGGGCATCCATTTCTTCGGGCTTTCTGTGGGTGTCTAAAAATCAGACGTGGCTCTGATCATTCAACAGGTCTTCACCGCCGCTGTGGTCTTGCGGCTTGAGGACCCGCACGCCGTGCTTGCTCAAAATCTCCACATAGACCGACGTTGCGCCTGACTTCGCAGCAGCGTCCACCGCTTCGATCACGCCGCTCACGCGGACCACTTCGGCGGTGTCGGCGGTCAGGCCCACTTTGCAGTCAAAGTCCCAAAAATCTGCACCCTTGGGCAGGTTGCGGTTGCGCTCACGCTTGAAGTATTTGCGGATGTCGTGCTTGACGGCTTCGAGCACGCGGTCGGGGTGCTTGCCTTCGGCTTGCAGGGGAAAGTTCTTTTTCATCGGGAGTCCAAGGGAAGAGGCAAGCGCCCGGTCCGGACGTGAATGCAGGGGCGGATTATCGCCGGTTTGTCTGGCGCTTTGGCGCCCGGCAGGTGGCTGGTGTTGTGCGCATCGATGCTTTTATGCAAAAATGCAAATATGCGCACTTCACTTGACATCCCCGATCCGCTCTTCAAGCACCTCAAAACCCGGGCTGCCCAAGAGGGTCGAACCCTGCGTGACCTGGTCATTGAGTTGGTCGAACGTGGCTTGTCCGCCCGCGAGGTGGTGGACCCGCAAAAGCGGTTCCAAGCCCGGCCCCCGGTCATTCCAAACCAGGGGCCTTTGCTGCTGGATCTGGGCAAATGGACCAACGCCGATTTGTATGAATTGATCAACGAGGAAGACGATGAGCGAACCATCCGGCCCTTGGGGCGTGGCTGAGGCTTCGGCCAACTGGCGTTTGGCACCGGGCGATTTGCCCGATGTGAATGTGTGGGTGGGGCTGTGCAGCGCAGCGCATCCGTTTCACGCACAGGCCATGCGCTACTGGGAATCGGCCTGCGTGGCCGCAACGCCTTTGTGGTTTTGTCGAACGACCATGATGGGTTTGGTGCGCGTACTGTCTCAGCCCCGCGCGATGGGCCCCAATGTGTTGAATCTGACGCAGGCCATGGCCATGTACCGCCAATGGGTTGACACACCTGCCGTGGGTTTGCTGGCCTATCCGCCCGGTTTGGATGACGCCATTGCGCAGCTGCTGGGGCGTCGCGGTGAGCCTCAACCCATTCGCTTGTGGACCGATGTGTGTCTGGCGGCCACAGCCCAAAGCGCTGGCCTGCGCATGGTCACGTTTGATCGCGACTTTGAGCGATTTGGACTGGAGCGCTGCTTGGTTTTGCCCGGTCAGTGACTCAAATCAGAGTGTCTTGAACACGTCTGCCGCCACCCGCACGGTCTCGGCGATGTCGGCATCGGTGTGGGCCGCGCTCACAAAACCGGCTTCGTACAGTGCAGGCGCGATGTAGACGCCACCATCCAGCAAACCGTGGAACAGCTTGTTGAACTTGGGGCTGTCGCTGGTCATCACTTTGGCATAGTTTTGTGGCAACTCGGGCAGCAGGAAAAAGCCGAACATGCCACCTTGGCAATCGCCCACAAAGGGCACACCCGCCGCAGCGGCAGCGCCCGTCAGCCCGTCCACGAGGCTTTTGGTGCGAGCGCCCAGGGCATCAAAAAAGCCGGGTTTGGCAATCTCGCGCAGCGTGGCCAGGCCACAGGCGGTGGCCACCGGGTTGCCGCTCAGGGTGCCGGCCTGGTAGACCGGGCCGGTGGGGGCCAGTTTGGACATGATCTCGCGCGGGCCACCAAAGGCTGCCAGTGGCATGCCGCCGCCGATCACTTTGCCCAGCACCGTCATGTCGGGCTTGAAGCCGGGGATGGCTTGGGCGTAGACGCTTTGCGCACTGCCCAGAGCCACGCGGAAACCCGACATCACTTCGTCAAACACCAGCAGTGCGCCGTGTTGGCTGCACAGCTCGCGGCAGCGTTTCATGAAGGGCACGCTGGCCCGCACAAAATTCATGTTGCCCGCAATCGGCTCGATCATCACGCAGGCCAATTCTTGGCCGTGCAGCTGGAAAGCCTCTTCCAGTTGCTGGATGTTGTTGTACTCGAGCACCAGCGTGTCGCGCACCACTTCGGGCGGCACGCCTGCGCTGGTGGGGTTGCCAAAGGTGGCAAGGCCCGAGCCGGCCTTGACCAGCAGGGCGTCGGCGTGGCCGTGATAACAGCCTTCGAACTTGATGAACTTGCTGCGGCCTGTCGCGCCACGCGCCAGGCGCAGCGCGCTCATGCCCGCTTCGGTGCCCGAGCTGACCAGGCGCACCATCTCCATAGACGGCACGTGTTTCAAAATCTCTTCGGCCAGTTCGATTTCGCGCTCGGTGGGGGCGCCAAACGAAAAGCCGTCAAGCGCGGCTTTTTGCACCGCTTCGAGCACGGCCGGGTGGCCGTGGCCCAGGATCATCGGGCCCCAGGAGCCAATGTAGTCGATGTATTTTTGGCCGTTGGCGTCCCAGAAATAAGCGCCTTGGGCGCGTTGCACAAAGCGGGGTGTGCCGCCCACGGCGCGGAAGGCGCGCACAGGCGAGTTGACCCCACCGGGGATCACTTGGGCGGCGCGGTCAAAAAGGGTTTGGTTGCGGTCGGTCATGGGGCTTGTCTCTGGCTTCAGTGTTTGGTTTCGTTGAATGGCACTTCAAAGTAATCGGCGCCGGGATGAACTTCGGGGCCTTCTTCGCCGTCGGTTTCTTCGCCTTCAGGCAGTGCCCAAAACAGGCGGTCTGGAATGACCTGGCCCATACCGGGCCGAAAGCCCTCGTCCAGGCAGCGGTCGAGGTAATGCAGGGCTTCGCTGGTGGCTTCTGGCAGGTCCATGCCGGTGGCCAGCAAAGCGGCGAGGGCCGCACTGAGCGTGTCACCCGCGCCCGCAAATACGGCCTCGATGCGTTCAAATTTTTCGTGGGCCAAGACGGTTTCGGGCGAGGCCAAGGCGTTGTCAATGTGCTGGTCGGGCAAGGGCAGGCCGGTCACCAGGGTGTAGGGCACGCCCAACTCAGCGGCAGCTTTGGCGATGTCGCGCGGCCCGGGGTTGCGCTCACCCGACCATTCCGGCAGCAGCCAACGGCGCAGGGTGCTGTGGTGGCCCACCAGCACGCTGGTTTGCGGCAGCAGCAATTCGCGAAAAGCGTCCAGGTAAGCGTCGATCTTGTCGTCTTCCCACCAGGACAAATTGGGCATGTAGGCCACCACCGGAACACCGTCGTAGTCGTCCGAGAGTTCAGCAATCACCGCCAGACTCTCCGGTGTGCCCACAAAGCCGACTTTGATGACTTGCACGGGCACGTCTTCGGCCACGGCGCGGGCCTGGTCGTGAACAGCTTCTTCGTCCAGGGGGTAAAAGTCGGTGATGCTGCTGGTGTCGCGCACATAAGCGCCCGTGCACACGGGCATGCAATGTGCGCCGACCGAAGCCATGGCGGTCGCGTCACAGCTCAGGCCTCCCGCGCCGCTGGGGTCGTTGGCATTGAAGGACAGGACGCAGGCCAAGCCCGCAGCGTCCTCGGCATCCAGCACGTCGGTCTCGGTTGGGAATTCGGGCTTGTGATCGGTCATGAAAGGCGAATGGCAGTGTGCTTCAGAAGGTCTTCAGCCGGGCACCGGGCTCGCCCGATACAATCAAATCATTCTATTCGACTCTCTGATTGCGACACTGTGATGGAACACAAAACCTGGATGTGCCTGATTTGCGGCTGGATCTATGACGAAGCTGCAGGCGACCCCGAGCACGGCATTGCCCCCGGCACCAAATGGGAGGATGTGCCCATGAACTGGACCTGCCCCGAATGCGCAGCCCGCAAGGAAGATTTCGAGATGGTCGCCATCTGATCAGTCCGCGCTTTTCTTGACCACTGCATACCGCGCCAGCGTTTTCTCCCGCGCTTCGGCGTGGTCCACGATGGGGGCCGGGTAGGTTTTGCCGATCACCACCCCCGCCGCTTGCAATTCCATGGGTTTGGCCAGCCAGGGCGCGTGCAACGCGGCCGTGGGTAAGGCCGCCAGCTCGGGTACATAGCGGCGAATGAATTTGCCTTCGGGGTCGAACTTTTCGCTTTGGCTGATCGGGTTGAAGATGCGAAAGTAAGGCTGCGCGTCACACCCGCTGGAGCTGGCCCATTGCCAGCCGCCGTTGTTGGCCGACAGATCAAAGTCGTTCAGGTGCGTGGCGAAGTACTTTTCGCCCCAACGCCAGTCGATGCCCAAATCCTTCACCAAAAAGCTCGCCACCACCATGCGCAGGCGGTTGTGCATATAGCCTGTCTGGTTGATCTGGCGCATGGCCGCGTCTACCAACGGGTAGCCGGTGCGCGCTTCGCACCAGGCGTCAAACAGCTTGTGGGCGTGCGGGCCGTGCTCCCAGCGGATGGCGTCGTAGTCGGGTTTGAAGCTTTGGCCTTGGCCCACATGCGCAAAGTTGTGCAGCACCTGCACATAAAAGTCGCGCCAGATCAGCTCCGACAGCCACACACTCGCCCCCGTGCTGCCCGCCTGCATGCGGGCATGCGCCTCGCGGGCCAGCTGGCGGATCGACACGGTGCCAAAGCGCAAATGCACACTCAAATAACTGGGGCCTTTGACGGCCGGAAAGTTGCGCGTGTCTTCGTAATGGTCGATGCGGGTCAAAAAGTCTTGCAGCAAGGCCTGCGCGCCCGACTCACCCGTGGGGATTTTCAGGGCCTGCAGGTTGGTGGGCTCAAAGCCGATGTCGGCCAGGCTGGGCACGGGGTGCGCCAGGTCGTCGGGGCGTGGTGCCAGGCGCTGGGCCAGCGCTGCCACTTCAAAAGCCTGCAGGTCTTCGGGGGTGACTTTCTTCAGCCAGGCGTTTTTGTAGGGCGTGAACACGCTGAAAGGCTTGGCCGACTGGGTCAGCACTTCGTTGCGCTCGAAAATGACATGGTCCTTGAAGGTGTGCAGCACGATGCCGTGGTCGGCCAGGTGGCCACGCACCTGGATGTCGCGGGCCAGCGCTTGGGGCTCGTCGTCGTGGTTGGCAAAGACGGCCTGCGCCTGCAGGTGCTGGGCCAGTTTGACGATTTTGTCCTTGGCCACGCCGTGGCGCACGATCAGGCCAGCTTTGGGGTGGCCCGCCAGTTCGCGCAAGCGGGCATCGACCTCGACCAGCGACTCGCGGATGAATTCGACCCGCCGGTCAGCGCGGGGCAGGGCGTCGAGAATCTCGGTGTCAAAGACGAAGGCCACATGCACCCGTTGGCAGTGCTTCAGGGCCTGGTGCAGGGCCGCATGGTCACTCACGCGCAGGTCGCGCCGCAGCCAGACCAGGCCACAAGAAAAAGGGGTTTCCATCGGGGTATGCCGGGTTGGGTCAAACAATGCACCCTTGACCCCGTCCGCAGAGACAGGGCCGCTAAAATCGGTGCATGACCGCCGATTCTGCCTCGATTGACCTCAAGCATCATTTCCTGATCGCCATGCCCGGGTTGGAGGACGAGACATTTGCCCGCAGTGTCGTTTACATGTGCGAGCACAGCCCCCGTGGGGCCATGGGTCTGATCATCAACAAACCGGCCGACATCAGCATGCGTTTGCTGTTTGACAAGGTGGATTTGCCTCTGCGACGTGAAGACCTGGTGGAAAACCCGGTGGGCCATGGCGGCCCGGTTCAGACCGAGCGCGGTTTTGTGCTGCACGACCCCATGCGCATGGACAAGCCTGAACTGGATGGCGGCTCCATTTACGCCTCCACCCTCACGGTCCCCGGTGGGCTGGAGATGACCACGTCACGCGATGTGCTCGAAGCCCTTTCTTCGGGTGCGGGGCCACGCCGCGTGCTGGTCACTTTGGGTTATGCGGCCTGGGGCGAGGGGCAGCTGGAGTCGGAGTTGAGTGAAAACACCTGGCTCACGGTGCCTGCTTCGGCCGATGTGGTGTTTGAGGTGCCCATGGCCGAGCGCTACGACCGCGCCCTGGACCTGTTGGGGCTAAAAAGCTGGATGCTCTCGCCAGACGCGGGGCACGCATGAGTAGCACCCCCGAGAACACCGTTCCCGCCCATCACCAAAGTTTTTTGGCCTTTGACTACGGGCTCAAGCGCACTGGCGTGGCCGTGGGCAACCGGCTGATGAAGTCGGCCACGCCGCAAGGCACGATTGCCGCCGAGGGTGATGCCCGGTTTGAGCACATCGCCAAACGCATCCAAGAGTGGCAGCCCGACGCGCTGGTGATCGGTGTGCCCACCCACCCCGATGGCGGCGAGCACGAAAACACCTTGCGCGCCCGCAAGTTCGGTCGCCAGCTGCGCGGCCGCTTTGGCCTGGTGGTGTACGAGGTGGATGAGCGCTACACCACCACCGAAGCCCATTCTTATGGCGCCAAAGATGCCGACGCAGCGGCGGCGGCGATCATCCTGGACCAATTTTTAAGGAACATCCCATGAGCGCACTGGCCCTGAACGCCGAGGCCTTGTACCTGGAGCTGCTGCGCGGTGTGCGCAGCCTGTGCACGGCCCACACCCGCCTGGTGGGGATCACCTCGGGCGGCGCCTGGCTGGCCGAGCGCCTGCAGCGTGAACTGGGCTTGCCCGGTGAGTCAGGTCAGGTGTCGTCGGTCATGCACCGCGACGACTTTGCCCAGCGCGGCCTGTCTGCAGGCGGCCAGACCCATTTGCCTTTTGAGGTCGATGGGGCCGACATTCTGGTGCTCGACGATGTGCTCTACACCGGCCGCACCATTCGCGCGGTGCTCAACGAAATTTTTGACTACGGCCGACCCGCCCGGGTGCAGTTGGCCGTGCTGGTGGACCGGGGTGGTCGCCAGCTGCCCATCCAGGCCGACTTTGCCGCCGCTCGAGTGGCCCTGCCGGAGACGCAATCGTTGGCGCTGGCCCGCGATGTGGCTGGCCGTTTCAGTTTTGAAGTGGAGAACAAAGCCTGATTGAGGTGAAAACAACATGCTCTACAAACGCAACAACCCCCAACTCAACAAGAACGGCGAGCTGATCCACCTGCTCTCCACCGAGGGCCTGTCCAAGGACATCCTGACGCACATCCTCGACACGGCGGCCAGCTTCGTCAGCGTGAGTGACCGCGAGGTGAAAAAAGTGCCCCTCTTGCGTGGCAAGAGCGTGTTCAACCTGTTTTTTGAAAACAGCACCCGCACCCGCACCACCTTCGACATCGCGGCCACCCGCCTGTCGGCCGATGTCTACACGCTCGACATCGCTCGCTCTTCGGCCAGCAAGGGCGAATCGCTGCTCGACACCATCGCCAACCTGAGCGCCATGGCGGCCGACATCTTTGTGGTGCGCCACAGCGAATCGGGTGCGCCCTACCTGATTGCCCAGCATGTCGCGCCGCATGTGCACGTGGTCAATGCGGGTGACGGTCGCCACGCCCACCCCACCCAGGGCCTGCTGGACATGTACACCATCCGGCACTACAAGAAGGATTTTTCCAACCTGACCGTGGCCATCGTGGGCGACGTGCTGCATTCGCGCGTGGCGCGCTCCGACATCCACGCGCTCACCACCTTGGGCTGCGCCGAAGTGCGTGTGGTGGGCCCTAAAACCCTGGTGCCCGCCGACATGGCGCAAATGGGCGTGCGCGTGTTCAACAACCTCGAAGAGGGCATCAAGGGCTGTGATGTCGTGATCATGCTGCGCCTGCAAAACGAGCGCATGAGCGGTGCGCTGTTGCCTTCCAGCCAGGAATACTTCGAGAGCTTTGGCCTGACGCCCGAAAAACTCCAACTGGCCAAGCCCGACGCCATCGTCATGCACCCGGGGCCGATCAACCGGGGCGTGGAGATTGATTCCGCCGTGGTCGATGGGCAACAAAGCGTGATCCTGCCGCAGGTGACCTTTGGCATCGCCGTGCGCATGGCGGTGATGAGCATCGTGGCCGGCAATGAGGCGTGAGGACTGACACCATGAAACTACTCATCCAAAACGGCCGCGTGATCGACCCGGCCAGCGGCTTTGACCAAACCGCCGATCTGGCGATCGCTGCCGGTCGCATCGTGGCCATGGGCCAGGCCCCCGCCGACTTCACACCCAACCGCGTGATCGACGCCGAGGGCAGCATCGTGGCCCCAGGCCTGGTGGACCTGGCGGCGCGCTTGCGCGAACCCGGCCAGGAGCACGCAGGCATGCTGGAGAGCGAAATGGCCGCGGCCGTGGCCGGAGGTGTGACCAGCCTGGTCTGCCCGCCCGACACCGATCCCGTGCTGGACGAACCCGGTCTGGTCGAGATGCTGCGTTACCGCGCCGAAAAACTGCACCAGGCCCGTGTGCTGCCGCTGGGTGCACTCACCGTGGGCCTGAAAGGCGATGTGCTGACCGAAATGGGCCAGCTCACGGCCGCGGGTTGTGTGGGTTTTTCTCAGGCCGAGGTGCCGATCCCCAGCACCCAGGTGCTGCAGCGCGCCTTGCAATACGCCAGCACCTTTGGCTTCACGGTCTGGCTGCGTCCACAAGAGCTGCACCTGGGCAAAGGCGTGGCCGCCAGCGGCGCTTTGGCCACACGCATGGGCCTGTCGGGCGTGTCGGTGGCGGCCGAAACCATTGCCCTGCACACGATTTTTGAGCTGGTGCGCAGCACGCGTGCCCGTGTGCACTTGTGCCGCATCAGCAGCGCCCAGGGTGTTGAGCTGATCCGCCAGGCCAAGGCCGAGGGCTTGCCGGTCACGGCCGACGTGAGCATCAACTCACTGCACCTGACCGATGCCGACATGGGCTACTTCGACAGCCGCGCGCGCCTGGTGCCCGTGTTGCGCCAGCAGCGCGACCGCGATGCCCTGCGCGCAGGCCTGGCCGACGGCACGCTGGACGTGCTGGTGTCCGACCACACCCCGGTCGATGCCGACGCCAAGGCGCTGCCGTTTGCCGAGGCCGAGCCCGGTGCCACAGGCATGGAACTGCTGTGGAGTCTGGCGCTCAAGTGGGGACAAGAGTCCGGGCTGTCTTTGTCGCAAGTGTTGTCGCGCATCACGGCCGACCCGGCCCGTGTGCTCGGGTCGACGCTGGGCAGCCTGCGGGACTCGGTGGGTCATCTGGCGGTGGGCGGCGTGGCCGATGTCTGCGTGCTGTCGACCGAGGGCCATTGGCTGGTGACCGAAGCTTCGCTGCGCAGCCAAGGCAAGAGCACGCCGTTTTCCGGCTACGAGCTGCCTGGTCGCGTGTTGGCCACTGTGGTTGGCGGGCATGTGGCGTTCGAGGCTTGAGGGGTGTTGCGCCATGTGGTCACCCGAGCGGGCGCTGTCATGCCCGAGCGGATCGGGCGTTGAGGATGCCTTGTTCCAAGCTGTGGATGACCAGGGCATGAGTGCGTGATGCGGACCTTGCGTGCGATTTGGAAGTTGCTGCGTGGTCTATGGCACGTGTTGGTCGGCATGTGGACGATTTATGTCCGCTTTCCCCAGTTCAACGCCGAGCAGCGTGAAATGCGTGTGCAGGCGTGGGCACTGCAGTTTCTCGCCTTGTGGGACATTCACCTCAAGGTGCTGGGGCAGCCTGTGTCCAACGGCCCGGCCTTGATCGTGGCCAACCACATTTCCTGGTTGGACATTTCGGTCATCCATGCGGCCCGGCATTGCCGTTTTGTGTCCAAATCCGACATCCGCGACTGGCCTTTGGTGGGCATGCTCGCCACGGGGGCGGGCACGCTCTACATCGAACGCACCAGCCGAAAAGATGCCTTGCGCATGGTCAAGGACATGGCCGATGCCATGAAGAACGGCGATGTGGTTGCGGTTTTCCCGGAAGGCACAACCAGTGATGGGCGTGATGTGTTGCCTTTCCATGCCAACCTGATCCAGTCGGCCATTCAGGCCGAAGCCCCGGTTCAACCCATGTCCCTTCAGTTTCTGGATGCGCGCAGTGGCGAGCCGAGTTTTGCGCCTTGTTATATTGGCGATGACACCTTGCTGGGGTCGATCTGGCGTACCCTGACAGCGCCACGGATCACGGCGGTGGTTCGTTTCGGTGACTTGCAATGGGCCCAAGGCCGCGACCGCCGTGCATGGTCCCATGATTTGCGTGAAGAGGTGATCCGGCTGAGGGATGCGCGGCATTGAAGGCCCTGTGAAGGACGGGTTTAGGCCATCGAGGAGGACAACCATGAAAGCCAGAATTTGCGCGATGAATCCGGGTCTGACGGTTTTGCTGTGGGCGTGCGCTGCGCAGCTGATGGCGGCTGAGGTTTACCCCACCGTGCGGGTGCGGGATATCCCGGAAGGCCTGAAGATGGTTTGGCGACAAACCAAGCCGGAGATGACGGCCAACAGCCGCTGTGCGGCTGCTTTTGACAACCACAGCGACATTGAAAAAATGAGCTTGCAGTGTTCTGTGCACATCAAAATGGCGGCGGAGGGTGCTCGCCGGGCCATGCGCTACTGCGAAGAAAAGCGGCAAGAGCTCAAAATCAAGGAGCCTTGCCGTCTGGTTGTCGAGTGAGCTCATCAGCTGACTTGAGACCACCTGTCTGCGCTGCACAGGTGCCTACTTGTCCGCTGAACACTCAACAAACGCGTCGGGCGATTTTCTGAATGGGTGAGGTGGGATCAATGTCCAGCCATTCGTGCAACATGCCCTGGCGGCTGACCACTTGGCCTGTGAGCATCGGACCGGTGTAATACGTCAAATGCAGCACCCGCGCCATCTTCAATTTGCAATTGAGCTGAATTTGTGAGTGGATCGACAAGTAAGGCTTGCCATCGCCTGTGCTTTGCGGTTTTTTGTAATCCAGGGCGCTCCACACTTTTTTCCGGCCGTCTTCTTCGGTGATGGACTTCGGGTCGATGTAGAACAAGCCTTGGTCGTTGAGCATGACCGCTTCCCATTTGGGGCTGGCTTGCGCGCCGAGGCACACGCAGCAGGCCAAGGTGGCGAGGGCACGAGCAAAGTGGCTGGGCAGTTTCATGGCCGATCCGCCCGGTCAGGTTCTGCGGTTCAGCAACTGTGATGCCAACACCACCATGGCTTGGCGATGGGCATTGTCAGGCAGCTGCATGGCCGCATCGATGGCCCGCTGTGCCTCGGAGGCCGCTGCGTTGCGTGTGGCTTCCAGTGCGCCGGTTTCGCGCACGATGGCCACGATGTCGGCCAAGCGCTCTACGCTGCCCGTCTCGATCGCTTCGCGCACGGTTTGTCTTTGGCTGTCGCTACCCAGTTGCATGGCCAAAATCAAAGGCAATGTCGCCTTGCCTTCGCGCAGGTCATCTCCCAGGTTTTTGCCCATTTCGGCGGTGTTGCCGTCGTAATCCAGCACATCGTCGATCACCTGGAATGCCGTGCCCAAAGCCTGGCCGTACTGGGCGCAAGCGGCCTCGGTGGCGGCGGGGCTGCCCGCCAGGATGGCCCCAAGGCGTGCGCTGGCTTCAAACAGTTTGGCCGTTTTGGACCGGATCACGCGCAAATAGCCTTCTTCGTCGAGCGAGGCGTCGTGCATGTTCATCAATTGCAGCACTTCGCCTTCGGCGATCACATTGGTGGCGTCGGCCAGGGTTTGCATCACCCGCATGCTGTCCGCGTCCACCATCATCTGGAAGGCGCGGGAATACAAAAAATCGCCCACCAGCACACTGGCTGGGTTGCCGAAGTTTTCGTTGGCCGTGGGCCTGCCCCGGCGCAGGGTCGATTCGTCCACCACGTCATCGTGCAGCAGGGTGGCGGTGTGGATGAATTCGACGACAGCGGCCAGATTGTGGCGCTGGCTACCGGAGTAACCCAAGGCACCGCAAGTCAAGAGCAAGAGCACCGGACGCAGGCGTTTGCCGCCAGCCGAAATGATGTAGCGCGCCACCTCACCCACCAAAGGCACGCCTGAGTCGAGTCGTTGGGCGATCACCCGATCGACTTCGGCCATGTCGGGGGCCACCAGTTCAAGGACGGCGGCTGTGCTGTGTTCTGAGGCAGACAAATGGAGTTTCCGGCTGGGTGTCCCGGCATGACCGGGGCGGCGAGGGCGGTGAACGGTGAGGTTTTGTAACTGCACGCATTATAGGGACCGCACTGCGCGGTTCGGCCCCTCCGAGGCCTGTGGCTGCCTGAGCATTTGCCTGGCAAGGCGGTATCGTGCTAAAATTGCCGGTTCCTTGGGGATCAGCCCTTGGAAACTTCCATTCAAAGAGGTCAAATATGTACGCGGTCATAAAAACCGGTGGCAAACAGTATCGTGTTGTCGCTGGCGAAAAAATTAAAGTAGAACAGATTGCTGCGGACGTTGGCCAGGAAATCGTGATCGATCAAGTTCTCGCAGTCGGCAACGGCGCAGACTTGAAAATCGGCACGCCCCTGGTGTCCGGCGCCACAGTCAAAGCCACTGTTTTGGCTCATGGCAAGCACGACAAAGTGCACATCTTCAAGATGCGCCGTCGCAAGCACTATCAGAAACGTCAGGGTCACCGTCAGCAGTTCACCGAACTGCAAATCGGTGCAATCGCTGCCTGAGGAGAATAGGTCATGGCACAGAAAAAAGGCGGCGGCTCTACGCGCAACGGTCGTGATTCCAAGCCAAAAATGCTCGGCGTCAAGGCTTTCGGTGGTGAACTGATCAGCGCTGGCTCGATTATCGTTCGTCAACGTGGCACCAAATTCCATGCTGGCAACAACGTCGGCATCGGCAAAGACCACACTTTGTTTGCCCTGGTCGACGGCCACGTGTCGTTCTCCACCAAAGGTGAGCTCAGCAAGCACATGGTCAACGTGACACCGGCTGTTTAAGCCTGTCTCGCCCATGGCAAAGAGGAGCCCCGCAAGCCGGGGCTTTTCGCATTCTGGACCGCTGATCTTTTGACAGTGATCCCCAAGCTACACTGGAAATCTCATGAAGTTCGTTGACGAAGCCTATATTGACATCGCCGCAGGTGACGGCGGGAACGGCTGCGTCTCGTTCCGCCACGAAAAGTACAAAGAGTTTGGTGGCCCCAACGGGGGCGATGGCGGTCGCGGCGGCCATGTGTACGCCTATGCCGACATCAACCTGAACACCCTGGTCGACTACCGTTATTCACGCCGTCACGAGGCCAAACGCGGTCAGCACGGCATGGGTTCCGACATGTTTGGTGCAGCGGGTGACGACGTCATCCTCAAAATGCCCGTGGGCACCATCATCAGCGACGCCGAAACTGGCGAAGTGCTGTATGAACTGCTGGTGCCCGGTGAAACCATCATGATTGCCAAGGGCGGTGACGGTGGTTTTGGCAACATGCGCTTCAAAAGCGCGATCAACCGCGCCCCGCGCCAAAAAACACCCGGCTGGCTCGGTGAAAAGAAAGAGCTCAAGCTGGAGCTGAAGGTGCTGGCCGACGTGGGGCTGCTGGGTATGCCCAACGCAGGCAAATCCACCTTCATTGCGGCCGTGTCGAACGCCCGGCCCAAAATTGCCGATTACCCCTTCACCACCTTGCACCCCAACCTGGGTGTGGTGCGCGTGGGTCCGGAGCAAAGCTTTGTGGTGGCCGATGTGCCGGGCTTGATCGAGGGCGCCTCTGAGGGCGCAGGTCTGGGTCACTTGTTCCTGCGCCATTTGCAGCGCACGCGCTTGCTGCTGCATGTGGTCGACTTTGCCCCGTTCGACGAGAACGTCGACCCGGTGCAACAAGCCAAGGCCATCGTGGCCGAGCTCAAAAAATACGATGCCAAGCTCTATGACAAGCCGCGCTGGCTGGTGCTCAACAAGCTGGACATGGTGCCTGCTGATGAGCGCGAAGCCCGCGTCAAGGACTTCATCAAGCGCATGCGCTACAAAGGCCCGGTTTTCCAGATCTCGGCCCTGACCCGCGAAGGCTGCGAGCCGCTGATCAAAGAGATCTACAAGCACATCCGGGCTCAGCAAATCATCGAACAAGGCGTGGTGGACATCGACCCCCGCTTCAAGGAGCAGGACAAGCCGCAAGAGCCCGATGCCGACGATCCGCGTTTCAAGCCACTGCCCTCTGATAACGATTGATTCGCGTTTTGCGCTGAAGATCCTTTGCCTCTCACGTCCAGCACTCCCCGAAGCATGACCTCTGCCGCCGTTTCCACCCTCTTGCGCGATGCGCGCCGCATTGTCGTCAAAGTGGGCTCCAGCCTGGTGACCAACGAGGGACGCGGTCTGGACGATGGGGCCATCGGTGAGTGGTGCCGTCAAATGGCGCTGCTCAGTGCCCAGGGCAAGGAAGTGGTCATGGTCTCCAGCGGCGCGATCGCCGAAGGCATGAAGCGCCTGGGTTGGACCACCCGCCCGAGCGAAGTGCCGGCCCTGCAGGCGGCCGCTGCCGTGGGCCAGATGGGCCTGGCGCAGATGTACGAAACCAAGCTGCGCGAAAACGGCATGGGCAGCGCCCAGGTGCTGCTGACCCACGCCGACCTGGCCGACCGCGAGCGTTACCTCAATGCCCGCTCCACCTTGCTCACCCTTTTGCAGCACCGCGTGCTCCCGGTCATCAATGAGAACGACACGGTGGTCAACGACGAGATCAAGTTCGGTGACAACGACACCTTGGGCGCTTTGGTGGCCAACCTGATCGAAGCCGACTTGCTGGTCATCCTGACCGACCAAAAAGGCTTGTACACCGCCGATCCGCGCAAAGACCCCGCAGCCACTTTTGTCCATGAAGCCCGTGCCGGTGACCCGGCGCTGGAAGCCATGGCGGGCGGTGCGGGCTCCAGCATCGGCAAGGGCGGCATGATCACCAAAATCCTGGCGGCCAAGCGGGCTGCGGGTTCGGGCGCGTCCACCGTGATCGCCTGGGGGCGCGAGCCCGATGCCCTGCTGCGCCTGGCGCAGGGCGACAACATGGGCACTTTGCTGGTGGCGCAAACGGCCAAGCAGCAGGCCCGCAAACAGTGGATGGCCGACCATCTGCAGCTGCGCGGCTCGGTCACGGTGGATGCGGGCGCGGCCCACAAAGTGCTGACCGAAGGCAAGAGCCTGTTGCCCATTGGCATGACGGGCGTGGCCGGTGATTTTTCACGCGGCGATGTGATCGCGATCCGGGATGAACAAGGGGCCGAAATCGCCCGGGGCCTGGCCAATTACGCCAGTGCCGAGGCCCGTTTGCTGTGCCGAAAGCCTTCGCACGAGTACGAGGCTTTGCTGGGCTACACCGCCGAACCCGAGATGGTGCACCGCGACAACCTGATCCTGAGCCGCTGACAACGCAGGTGCTGCCGGGTGCTCCCGCCTGAGGTGTCAGCCTTGCGGATTGGGGTCGAAGCTGGCCCCAGGCGGTAACTCCATGTGCATGGGGGGCTGCATGTCGGGTCGCTGACCTTCTGGTTCGCTGCCTTCGCGAGGCGAGCGGTGACCACTGCGCAAATAGCGGTTTTGGCGGTCCTGGCGCGGCAGAAAGCGCGCCAACTCGGTCAGCGCCATCTCGTAAACACCGCGCTTGAACTCCACCACCACATCCAGCGGGACCCAGTAATCGTTCCAACGCCAGGCGTCGAACTCAGGGTGGTCAGTGGCGCGCAGGTTCAGATGGTGGTCGTGGGTGACCAACTGCAGCAGGTACCAGATTTGTTTCTGGCCCTTGTAAAAACCGCGTGCATCCCTGCGGATGAAGCGGTCTGGCACCTCATAGCGCAACCAGTCACGGGTCCGGGCCACGATGCGCACATGCTCCGGGTGGAGCCCCACTTCTTCATGGAGTTCGCGGAACATGGCCTGTTCAGGGCTTTCGCCCCGGTCAATGCCACCCTGCGGAAACTGCCAGCTGTGGGTGCGGATGCGCTTGCCCCAGAAAACCTGGTTTTTCTGGTTGAGCAGAATGATGCCGACGTTCGGCCTAAAGCCTTCACGGTCAAGCATAATCAACCTCAAATTTTTAAATTGTGTCCATTATGCACGGCGCACCGCCGCTGGCTGTTGGATGTTTCCCTGATGCCCTTGTCTGAGTTAGCCTGTTGCGATGAAAGCCTCCCAGTTCCTCATTTCCACCCTCAAAGAAGCCCCCGCCGATGCCGAGGTGGTCAGCCACAAGCTGATGACCCGGGCGGGTCTGATCAAGAAACTGGGTGCAGGCATCTACAACTACATGCCCATGGGCCTGCGCGTGATCCGCAAGGTGGAGGCCATCGTGCGCGAAGAGATGAACCGCGCAGGGGCCATCGAGATGACCATGCCCGTGGTGCAGCCCGCCGAGCTGTGGCAGGAAACGGGTCGTTTTGACAAGATGGGCCCAGAGCTTTTGCGCATCAAGGACCGCCACGGCCGTGATTTCGTCATCCAGCCCACCAGCGAAGAGGTGGTGACCGACGTGGTGCGCCAGGAAGTGCGCAGCTACAAGCAGCTGCCCAAAAACTTTTACCAGATCCAGACCAAATTCCGCGACGAGCGCCGTCCCCGTTTTGGCCTGATGCGCGGGCGCGAATTCACCATGAAAGACGCCTACAGCTTTGACCGCGACATGGCCAGCGCCAAGGCCAGCTACCAGGTCATGGCCGGGGCCTACCGCAAGATTTTCGACCGTTTTGGTTTGACCTACCGCGCCGTCGCCGCAGACAGCGGCGCCATCGGGGGCGATTTGAGCGAAGAGTTCCAGGTGATTGCCGCCACGGGGGAAGACGCCATCGTGTATTGCCCCACCAGCAGCTACGCCGCCAACATGGAAAAAGCCGAGGCCCTGGCCCCGAGCCAGCCCCGCGCTGCAGCCACACAGGCCCTGACCAAAACCCCCACGCCAGGCAAGAGCACCTGCGAAGACGTCGCCGCCTTGCTGAACGTGTCCCTGTCCACCACCGTCAAGTCGCTGGTGCTGGCCACCGACACGCTCAATGAGCAGGGTGAGATCGTCAAATCGCAAGTTTGGCTGCTGTTGCTGCGCGGCGACCACGATATGAACGAAGTCAAAGTCGGCAAGCTGCCCGGCATGGAAGGCGGCTTCCGCTTTGCCACCTTGAGCGAGATCGAAGACCACTTTGGCTGCAAGCCGGGTTACCTGGGCCCGTTGAACCTGAAAAAGCCGGTTCACCTGGTGGCCGACCGTGAGGTGGCGGTGATGGCCGACTGGATTTGCGGTGCCAACGAAGAAGACTTCCACATCACCGGCGTCAACTGGGTCCGTGACCTGCCCGAGCCTGCCCTGGTGGCCGACATCCGCAACGTGGTGGCGGGCGACAAGTCGCCCGACGGCCAAGGCGAGCTGGCCATTGAGCGTGGCATCGAAGTGGGCCATGTGTTCTATTTGGGCACCAAATACTCCAAGGCCATGAACGCCACCTTCCTGGACGAAACCGGCAAACCGCAATTTTTGGAAATGGGCTGCTACGGCATTGGCATCACACGCTTGCCCGCCGCCGCCATCGAGCAAAACCACGACGAGCGGGGCATCATCTGGCCCGACGCCATTGCCCCCTTCACCGTGGTGGTTTGCCCCATCGGCATGGACCGCAGCGAAGCCGTCAAGCTTGAAGCCGAGCGCATCTACGCCGCCTTGTTGGCCGAGGGTGTGGACGTGATCCTGGACGACCGGGGCGAGCGCCCCGGTGCCATGTTCGCCGACTGGGAATTGATCGGTGTGCCGCACCGCGTCACCATCGGCGACAAAGGCCTCAAGGATGGCCTGGTCGAATACCAGCACCGCCGCGATGCCGAAGCCAGCAAGGTGGCGGTATCGGACATCCTGGCGCATATCCGCTCTCGCATGACAGTCTGATGCGTTCGGGCCATGCCGTCCGCCATCCCCCTGCCGCTTGAATGGTGTTCTCGGCGTCAAGCTCTGAGGCGCTTGGCGAAGGTGGCCGTCATGGGCAGTGGTCTTGGACTTTTGACCGAGCAGCCAGCGCTTGCGGGGGCACAGGTGGAGGAGCGTTTGTCGCATGCCGTGCGCACGGCCCTGAGCGCTGCCGTGGCCCATGCCGCGCCGCCCGATCCAGTGCTGGCCACGACGGCTGACCAGCAAGCTTACGCCGACTGGCTGGCCGCCACGAGCCGTCTCCTCGCTCGTTTCCAAAGCCACCCCACAGAGCGGCAAGAGTTTTTGCAAACGCTGTGGTACGAAGCCCGCCGAGCCGGTTTGTCACTGTCATTGGTACTGGGTCTGATCCAGGTGGAGAGCGCTTTTCGCAAGCACGCGGTTTCCCCTGCGGGTGCTCGGGGTTACATGCAGGTCATGCCTTTTTGGACCCGCTCGATCGGCGTTGGCGATGCGAGCCGCTTGTTCCACATGCAAACCAACTTGAGATTTGGCTGCGTGATCTTGCGGCATTACCTCGACCGCGAGGGCGGTGATCTGTTCATGGGTTTGGGACGTTACAACGGCTCCCGAGGGCAAGCGGCCTATCCCGATGCGGTGCAGACGGCCCAGCGGCGCTGGTTGCAGGCGGTGGACTGATCAGTCTTGCGTGGCGTGGCGTTGCACGCAGGCGATGTAGGACTCGCCATCGGGCATGCGGCCTGAGCGCTGGCTTTCATGAACCATGCGACCCAGGCATTCCATGGCCTGGTGGTGGGCATCGTGCAGGGAGTTGAGTCTGTGGGTCAGCAACTCCACCGCCTGGCGGATGCCACGGGGTTGGTCAATGCTGCATTGCTCGCTGATCGACAGGTGCATTGACAAGTGCAAAAAAGGGTTTTCCCGGTTCGGGTCGGCCGTGTGCATGTTGGCCAGTGCCGCGTCCACATCGGCCAGTTCGGCGTGGTATTCGGGGTGTTCCTCAATCCATTGGCTCACCAGCATTTCCATGGGTTCGAGGGGAGCTGAGGTTTTGGCCTTGGCGTAAACGCCGCAAAAAAAGCGCCGGACATCGGCTTGTGAAGGTTGGATCAGCATGGCAGCAATTGTCCTTCATGTCTGCATGGGGTAGCCTGCGATGGGGCCATGGCGGATTCAACGCCTAGAATCAATTCAGCAATACATTAAAACATGCAATAAAATGCATAAAACTTTCATCTGGAGCCCTAAAACATGAACCAAGCCTACATTTGCGACGCGATCCGTACCCCTTTTGGCCGTTACGGCGGTGCTTTGAGCAGCGTACGCACTGACGACTTGGGTGCGGTGCCCCTGCGTGCCCTGATGGCCCGCAACCCCCAAGTGGACTGGGCGGCAGTGACCGACGTGCTGTACGGCTGCGCCAACCAGGCCGGTGAAGACAACCGCAACGTGGCCCACATGAGCAGCTTGCTGGCTGGTCTGCCGATCGACGTGCCCGGCGCCACCATCAACCGCCTGTGCGGCTCGGGTCTGGACGCCATTGGCACCGCCGCCCGCGCCATCAAGGCGGGCGAAGCCGGCTTGATGATTGCCGGTGGTGTGGAAAGCATGAGCCGCGCCCCGTTTGTGATGCCCAAAGCCGAGAGCGCCTTCAGCCGCGCCAACGCGGTGTACGACACCACCATCGGCTGGCGCTTTGTCAACAAGCTGATGAAAGCCCAATACGGCGTGGACTCCATGCCCGAGACCGCCGAAAACGTGGCCACCGACTACAAGATCGAGCGCGAAGCGCAAGACCTGATGGCCTACAACAGCCAGCTGCGTGCGGTCGCTGCCATCAAGGCCGGGCACCTGGCCCGCGAAATTGTGGGCGTGAGCATCCCCCAGAAAAAGGGCGATGCGATCATCGTCGACACCGACGAGCACCCACGTGAAACCAGCCTCGAAGCGTTGGCCAAGCTCAAAGGCGTGGTGCGCCCGGACGGCACCGTGACCGCAGGCAATGCCTCGGGCGTGAACGACGGCGCTTGCGCTTTGCTCTTGGCCGACGAAGCCACTGCCGCCAAAAACGGCCTGACCCCCAAGGCCCGCATCGTGGGCATGGCGACTGCGGGCGTGGCACCGCGCATCATGGGCATTGGCCCCGCGCCCGCCACGCTCAAGGTGCTGGCCCAAACCGGCTTGACCCTCGACCACATGGACGTGATCGAGTTGAACGAAGCCTTTGCTGCACAAGGCCTGGCCGTGCTGCGCATGTTGGGTTTGAAAGACGACGACGCCCGCGTGAACGCCTGGGGCGGCGCGATCGCGCTGGGTCACCCGCTGGGTGCATCCGGTGCCCGCTTGGCCACCACGGCCATCAACCGTCTGCAGCAAACCGCTGGCCGTTACGCGCTGTGCACCATGTGCATCGGCGTGGGCCAGGGCATTGCGTTGATCATCGAACGCGTGTGAGGTCTGGACCCCGGATCAAGTCCGGGGTGACATCTCCGGCCACCAGCCCCTTCGGGGGCTTTTTTGCGCCTGCTCGAGTTCTTCGGCGCTGACTTCGATGTCCAGCCGCAACAGCGCTGCGCCCATGGCTTTGCCCAGGTTGTCGAGGCGCAGGTTGCGTGCGCCGCCGCCTTGTAGGGCGCCGTGCAGCACGAACTTCAGGGCCAAAATGTTCGGCAAAGGCCAGGCGTCCACTTGGCCTGGTAGCCAAGGCGCAAAGTGCGCCTGCACCTTGGCGGCAGTGACCTCGCGCTCCAGCAGGCGATAGCCTGCTTCGTTCCAGGCGAACAGGCCAAAGTCCACCCAGTCGGCCTTGTCGCCGCTGCGGGCGTGGGCGATGCGGGCCAAGGGAATCTTCACAAGAGCGGTGTGGTTCATGCGTTGGGCTCCAGCATCTCCAGGCGGGCCCGGACCTGGTGGCGTGGGATCAGGGTCGGCCAGATGCCCAGCAACTCGCTGGCGCTGTTCATGCCCTGAAAGCCGCAGGTGTAGGCCGGGCCACTCAAAGCCATCCAGGGGAACAACCTGCCAAAGCCATCGGCCACGGCTTTGGAGGACGTGCGCAGCACCATGCGCACCCAGATCTCGGCGCGTTCGTTCAACTCGGCCGCAGGCGGCAGGGGCGCCAGTGGGCCGTGTGCCGAGTTCAGCCCGGGGTATTCCACAAACAGCTCGTCAAAAGGCATTTGGCGTTCTTTCAATTGGCTGCGGATCATGCTTTCTGCCGCCTGCACCTTGTCCCACGCATCGGGCCAGGAAAAGCCCCAGCTGACCTCGGCCTTGAAGCCATCCTTGAAGCCTGCAACCACCTTGAGCTGATCGGTGGGCGCGCGGCCTTGGGCGCCGGTCAAACGCACGCGGTGCTGTCCTTCGTCGTGCAACTGGATCTGGCCCATGTCGAGCACCACATCGGGCGAAAAATAGGCGTGCGGGTTGTGCACTTCGTACAGCAGCTGCTGCCGCACGGTGTCGAAGTTGACCAGGCCGCCTGTGTCCGGAGCTTTGGTGATGTAGGCCGTGCCGTCGGGCCAGACCTCGGCAATCGGGTAGCCGATGTGCGCCAAGTCAGGGATGTTTTGCCAGCTGCCCTGGCTGCCAAAATTGCCGCCGCTGCCCTGGCCTGAGCATTCAAGCAAATGCCCCACCATCAGGCCTTGTGCCAGGCGGTGGAAGTCTTCGGGTGTGCTCGCATCGGCGAGCTTCCAGCCCAGCGCGTGCACCAGCGGCCCCAGAAACAGCGCCGCATCGGCCACGCGCCCGGTGATCACGATGTCGGCCCCCTGGTCCAGTGCATCCACGATGGGCTGTGCGCCCAGGTAGGCGTTGCCAAACACCAGCCGTTCGCGCACGCTGGCCACGTCGTCACCGTTCATCATGTGGTCATAACGACCTGCAGGGTCTTGCAGCAGGGGCAGCACGTCATCGCCACTCACCACCGCGATGCGTGGGTGCCAGCCTGCAGCGGCCAAGGCCTTGCGCACCGCCTGTGCTGCACCCATGGGGTTGAGGCCACCCGCGTTGCACACGAATCTGACGCCACGTGGTTGCATCAAAGGCCACAGGCGCAGCAGCATGGGCACCACATCACGGGCATAGCCCAAAGCGGGATCGCGCTGGCGGTCTTTTTGCAGGATGGCCAGTGTCAACTCGGCCAGGTGGTCACTGGCGATGAATTGCACCTGGCCGCGCTCGATGCTGGCAGCGACAGGCTCCCAGTTGTCCCCGTAAAACCCGAGCCCGGAACCGATGCGAATGGCATGTGTCATGAAGGGATATTGAAGCCTTGCGTGTGAGTTCGAATGGGGGACAACCCCTAGGGAAAGTCTCGTGTAAGACATGCACAATCGCACGGTCGTTCGCAAATGCTTTTGCTCGGTGTCGTCACCGACAAAGCTGACCTGAAGGCGAACAGAGGACAGACAGAAAAAACAAAAGGAGACAGGCGTGCAATTGCTGCAACTGCTGATCAGCGGTGTGGCCCAGGGTTGTATTTACGGACTCATCGCCCTGGGTTTCGTGCTGATTTACAAAGCCACCGAAACGGTGAGCTTTGCCCAGGGTGACCTGATGATGGTGGGGGCTTTTTCGGGCCTGGCCGCCATGACCTTGCTGGGCTTTCCGTTCTGGATTGCGGTGCCTTCTGCCATTGTGGCCATGGGTGTGTTCGGCGCTTTTCTGGAGCGTCTGGTCATTCGCCCCATCCTCGGACAACCCGCTTTTTCCATCGTCATGCTGACCATCGGTGTGGGCTATGTGCTGCGCGGCCTGATCACCATGATCCCGGATGTCGGCACCGACACCCACACCATGCCCGTGCCCTATGCGGGCGAGGTTTTGCGACTGGGTGGTTTGGTGATCGCCGCCGAGCAAATGGTGGTGATCGGTGCCACGGCCATCCTGTGTCTGGGCCTGTTTGCCATGTTCAAGTACAGCAAGCTGGGCATCGCCATGCAGGCGGCTTCGCAAAACCAGCTGGCCGCGTACTACATGGGCATTCCGGTCAAGCAGATCAACGGCCTGGTCTGGGGCCTGGCGGCATCGGTGGCGGCGGTGGCGGGCTTGCTGCTGGCACCCATCACCTTTGTGCACGCCAACATGGGCTTCATTGGCCTGAAGGCTTTTCCTGCTGCGGTGGTGGGGGGCTTTGGCAGTTTGCCCGGCGCGATTGTGGGCGGTCTGGTGATCGGCATCGTCGAATCGTTCTCGGGTTTTTATCTGCCCGAAGGCTTCAAGGACATCGCGCCCTACATCGTGGTCTTGCTCATGCTGGTGCTCAAGCCCAATGGTTTGTTTGGCGAGCAATTGCGCAAGAAAGTCTGAGGCCCCGGCATGCGTTTCATTTTCAAAACCGACTACAACCAGGACGTCAAGCTGGCCAAGCACGGCGGCCATGTGTTCTGGTACAGCCTGCTGGGCTTGTTTCTCGTGACCGCGCCCTGGGTGGTGCCTGAATACTGGCTGGCCCAGCTGACCTTTGTCTTGATCTACGCCGTGGTGGGCCTGGGCCTGATGCTGCTGGCGGGCTTCACGGGTTTGTTCTCGCTGGGGCATGCTGCCTTCCTGGGCGTGGGGGCCTACACCCAGGCCGTCATGGTCAATGCCGGGGTGCCGTTTCCGCTGGCGCTGGTGTGCGCGGGTTTGTTCTCGGCCATCGCAGGCGTCATCGTGGGCTTGCCTGCGCTGCGCGTCAAAGGCATTTACCTGGGCATGGCCACACTGGCCTTTGGCTTCATTGTGGAGGAAGGCATGGCCCGCTGGGAAAGCGTCACGGGCGGCAATGCGGGCCTGATGGTGGGTTATCCCGCCATTGGCAGCTGGACGCTGGACAGCACCGAGTCGTTTTATTTCCTGTGCCTGGTCGTGGCAGTCGGCGCCACGCTGGCCATCGTGAACCTGCTGCGCTCGTCCACGGGCCGCGCTTTTGTGGCCATCCGCGACTCCGAGATTTCGGCGCAAAGCATGGGCATCCACCTGGCGCGTTACAAGACCTTGTCTTTTGCCTTGTCGGCCGCTCTGGCCGGCATTGGCGGTGCTTTGTATGCGCACAAGATCCAGTTCCTCTCGCCCGAGCAGTTCAGCATCATCCAGTCGATTGACCTCTTGCTCATGGTGGTGATCGGCGGCCTGGGCTCGATCCACGGCGCATTCCTGGGCGCGATTTTCCTGATCGTCATGCCGCAGTTGATTGCGCTGGGCAAGGACTTTTTGCCTGCGGCCATTGGCGGTGCGGCAGGTTTGCAGGGCACGGTCTACGGCATGGTGCTGATCGCTTTTGTCCTGTTCGAGCCCATGGGCCTGTATGGCCGCTGGCTCAAGGTGCGCACCTGGTTCCAGCTCTTTCCGTTTTACCGCCGTGGCCTGTTCAAGCGCCAGAAATCGTTCCAGAAATCGGACCGCCTGAAATGAACGCAGACACCCTTTTATCCGCCCAGGACCTGAGCGTGCGCTTTGGCGGCGTGCTGGCCGTGAACAAGGTCAGCTTCGACGTCAAGCGCGGCGAGGTCTTCACCCTGATCGGCCCCAACGGCGCTGGCAAGACCACCGTGTTCAACCTGATCAGCCGCATCTACACGCCCACCACGGGCGTGATCGACTACGCCGGGCCACAAGGCACCTTGCGCCTGACCGAGCAGCCGCCGCACCAGATCGCGGGGCTGGGCATTGCCCGCACCTTTCAGAACATCGAGTTGTTCGAGCACGCCACCGTGCTGCAAAACCTGTTGATCGGCCGCCACACGCACCGCAAGACGGGGTTGTGGAGCGAGATGTTTTTCTCGTCCAAAACCCGTGCGGCCGAGATCGAAGCGCGTGAGAAAGTGGAAGAGGTCATCGATTTTCTGGACCTGCAGCACCACCGCGACTCGATGGTCGCAGGCCTGCCCTATGGGGTGCGCAAGGTGGTCGAGCTGGCGCGCGCCCTGTGCACCGAGCCGAAACTGCTGCTGCTCGACGAGCCTTCGTCCGGCCTGAACGTCGAGGAAACCGAAGACATGGCCTTCTGGATCTCGGACATCAAGAATGAATTGGGCATCACCGTGCTCATGGTCGAGCACGACATGAGCCTGGTGTCCAAAGTGTCGGACCGCGTGTTGGCCATGAGCCAGGGCGAGGAACTCGCCACCGGCACGCCCAGCCAGGTGCAAAGCGACCCGGCCGTCATCGAGGCCTATCTGGGCACGGTGGACGATGTGTCCAGCCTGCGCCGCGAAAACTACAGACCAGGAGGTGCCGCATGAGCGCAGCGACCCCAAGCCTGAACACGGTGGCTGAGCCTGTGGCCGACAACGTGATGCTCAAGCTGCTCAACGTGGAGAGCGCCTACGGCCCGATCAAGGCGATCCGTGGCGTGAGCCTGCAGGTGCGCCGTGGCGAGATCGCCACCGTGCTCGGCTCCAACGGTGCGGGCAAGACCACCATCCTCAAAACCATCAGCGGCATCATCGACCCGCGCAAGGGCTCGATCGAGTTCAAGGGCCAGAGCATCACCGCGCAAGACCCGGCCATCATCGTGCAGCGTGGCTTGATGCATGTGCCCGAAGGCCGCGAGGTGTTCCCGCTGTTGTCGATTCGCGACAACCTGCTCATGGGCGCCTTCACCCGCAAGGACCGCGACGGCGTGGCCCGTGACATGGAGGCGGTGTTCAACTACTTCCCCATTCTGCGCGAGCGGGCTGCGCAAGACGCGGGCTTGCTCTCGGGCGGACAGCAGCAGATGCTGGCCATCAGCCGCGCCCTCATGGCCAACCCCGATCTGATCTTGCTGGACGAACCCAGCCTGGGCTTGTCCCCAAAGTTGACCAAGGAGATTTTTGAAATCGTGGTGCGCATCAACCGCGAGCGCGGCACCACCATCTTGCTGGTCGAGCAAAACGCCAACATGGCGCTGAACGCCTCGGACTACGGTTATGTGCTGGAAAACGGCCGCATCGTCATGGAAGACAGCTGCGCCCGTTTGCGTGAAAAGGACGACATCAAGGAGTTCTATTTGGGCATGAAGGAAGAGGGCGTGCGTGCCGACCGCCGCTGGAAAAAGAAGAAAACCTGGAGATAAGACATGAGCCAACTCTGGGACACCTCCGGCATCACGCCGCAAAAAAATGTCGTCATGGCGGGCGAGACCATCCCCGCCATTTTCTGGAACGCGGTGGCCGCGCGCGGCCCGAATGTCTGGATGCGCCAGAAGGACCTGGGCATCTGGCGCAGCTGGACCTGGAACGAGACCGCGCAGGCCGTGCGCGAGATCGGCCATGGCCTGATGGCGCTGGGCTTTGAAGCGCGGCATACCGCATCCATCCTGTCCAACACCAACATCGAATGGGTGCTGTGCGACCTGGCTGTGCTCAGCGCAGGTGGCGTGTCCAATGGCATTTACCCGACCGATGCGGCCGAGCAGGTCCACTACCTGTGTGAAGACTCGGGCACCCGCGTGCTCTTTGTCGAAGACGACGAGCAGCTCGACAAGGCCTTGGCCGTGCGCGAGACCTTGCCCTTGCTGCAAAAAATCGTGGTGTTCGACATGGAGGGTTTGCGCGACTTCCACGACCCGATGGTCATCAGCCTGAAACAGCTGCAGGCCTTGGGCCGCGAACACGCTCAGCAGCACCCGGATGCGTTGATGCAGCGCAGCGCGGCGTGCCAACCGGAGGACCTGGCCATTTTGGTCTACACCTCGGGTACCACCGGCAAGCCCAAGGGTGGCATGCACAGCCATCGTGGGCTGGTCTACACGGTGCGCGGCTACAACACCCTGATCGCCCGCGATGAGCGCGACGAATGCATGTGCTTCTTGCCGTTGTGCCACATTGCCGAACGCATGGGCGGTGAGTATTTTTCGCTCTACACCGGGGCCAAACTCAACTTTGTCGAGAACCCCGAGACGGTGCCCGAAAACGTGCGCGAAATCGCGCCCACCGTGTTCACGGCCGTGCCCCGCGTGTGGGAAAAGTTTTACTCGGGCGTGATGATCGCGCTCAAGGAAGCAGGCAGCTTTCAACAAGCCGTTTACGGCTGGGCGATTGGCGTGGGCCAGCAGGTGGCCGATTTGGTGCTGGCGCAAAAGCCGGTGCCTGCCAGCCTGAAACTGCGCTTTCATCTGGCGCGTCTGTTGGCACTCAACAACGTGCGCAAACTGATCGGCATCCACCGAGCGCGTTTTTTGGTCACGGGTGCTGCACCCATTTCACCCGAATTGGTGCGTTGGTACCTGGCGCTGGGGGTGCCCATGCTGGAAGTCTGGGGCATGACCGAGACCTGCGGTGCGGCCACGGGCGTGCCTGCTGACCGCATCAAGCCTGGCTCGATTGGCCCGGCCGCCGAGTACAACGAAATGCGTCTGGACCCGGTGACCAGCGAGATTCTGGTGCGTGGCCCCAATGTGTTCATGGGTTACCTGAACCTGCCCGAGAAAACCGCCGAGACCATCGACGCCGACGGCTGGCTGCACACGGGCGATGTGGGCGTGGTGGATGAGGAAGGGTTTTTCCGCATCACCGATCGCATGAAAGACATCATCATCACAGCCGGGGGCAAGAACATCACCCCGAGCGAGCTGGAAAACGAACTGAAATTCTCGCCCTACGTCACCGATGCGGTGGTGATTGGCGACAAGCGGCCCTACTTGACTGTGATCATCATGATCGACCAGGAAAACGTGGAGAAATACGCGCAGGACAACGACGTGCCTTTCTCCAACTACGCCAGCCTGACGCACAGCGCCGAGGTGCAGGCATTGATCCAGGCCGAAGTGGACCGCGTCAACAAGAAGTTTGCCCGCGTCGAGCAGATCAAGAAATTCTGGCTGCTCGACACGCAACTGAGTGCCGAAGACGAAGAACTGACCCCGACCATGAAGCTCAAGCGCAAATTGGTCGAGAACAAATACGCGCCCCAGATCGAGGCGATGTACCGCTGATTTCATCACCCATCATCACCACAGGAGACCTGCACCATGAAACTCAAACTCAGTCTTGTCGCTGCTGCGATGGCCCTGACCGCTGGCGCGGCCATGGCCCAAACGCAGGGCGTGTCCAAAAACGAAATCGTGCTCGGCTCCATCCAGGATTTGTCGGGCCCGCTGGCCGGCTTTGGCAAGCAGGTGCGCCTGGGTATGATGCTGCGCGTGGACGAAGCCAATGAGCAAGGCGGCATCAATGGCCGCAAGTTCAAGCTGCTGGTCGAAGACTCGGCCTATGACCCGCGCCGCGCCGTGCTGGCCGCCCAAAAGCTGGTCAACCAGGACAAGATTTTTGCCATGATCGGCCACATCGGCACCGCGCAGAACATGGCGGCGATGCCTGTTCAGTTTCAGAAGAACGTGATCAACTTCTTCCCGGTCACGGCTGCGCGTGAAATGTACGAGCCCTTCCACAAGCTAAAGTACTCCTTTGCCGCCACCTATTACGACCAGATGCGTTTGGGTGTGCCGATCCTGGTGAAGGAAAAGAACGCCAAACAAATCTGCGCCATGCACCAGGACGACGAGTTCGGTCTGGAGGTGTTCCGTGGTGCGGAGGCGGGCCTGAAAACCATCGGCATGCAGTTTGCCGAAGTCACCACCTACAAGCGCGGCGCGACCGACTTTGCATCGCAGATGCAAAAACTGGCTTCGTCCAAGTGCGATTTCGTGGTCATGGGCACCATCATCCGTGAAACCATTGGCGGCATCGCCACCGCACGCCGCCTGGGCTTCAACCCGACCTTCCTGGGATCGAGTGCGGCCTACACCGACCTGATCCACAAGCTCGGTGGCCCCGCCATGAACGGCTTTTACACCACCATGTCGACCCAGCACCCCTATCTGGACGAGGCCTCACAGCCCATCCGTTTCTGGGCCAACAAGTACAAGACCAAGTTCAACGAAGACCCCACCGTGTTCTCGGTGTATGGCTACAACGCCATCGATTCCTTCTTGCGCGCGGTTGAAAAGTCCGGTGCCAATGTGACAACCGAAAGCATCATCAAGGCCATGGACACCATGGTGATCCCACCCGATATCTTTGGCACGTCCGAGATGACCTTCAGCCCGACCAAGCGTTTGGGCAGCAACGCGTCGCGCATGTCGCAGATCACCGACGGCCGCTGGAAAGTGACCTCGGGCTATTTCAGCGACAAGAAGTAAAACCTGCAGCGCCCGCTGCACAAAAAAACCGCCAGTGCCCGAGAGGGCCTGGCGGTTTTTTCTTGAGCGTTCCAAGTGCCCAGAGGCTGTCATCCCCCAGCGTTGGAACGGCGGCGTCGCAGCGCCACACGCAAACGCCAGCCGAGTTTGACCAGCCCATAAGCCAGCGCGGCACCGCCTACGCCAAAAATGCCCATGCCCAGCAGGACCGGGCCGCCGACTTCTTGCAAGCCACTTGCCCAGCCCGTGTCAGGCCCATTGTCTGCGGGCATGGGCGTGCCCAGGAACAGGTTGCCGACGGGATAGGCCAACCACAGCCAGAAACCGAAAGTCAGTGGGTTGGTCAGCATGGTCATGACGGCCGCTGCCGGAATGTTGCCGCGCCACCAGGTGCAGTGGGCTGCAGCGACAAAGGTTTGACCCAAGGGAATCACGAAGGCCCAGAAGGTGCCAATGGCCACGCCCCGTGCCACCGACTCGTGTTGCAGCCGCCACAGCTGGGGATGCAGCAGCTGGTGTGCCACCGGGCGCAGCCAGGCGTGTTGCGCCAGGGATTCGCGGGTGGGCAGCGCTTTTTGTAGGGAGGCTCTTAAGGTGTGGAAAACAGGCATGACGCGTCCAGTGTGTCGATGGGCGCATGTTGCCTGCCGGGTCCTGATGGAAACAGCAAGAAATTTCAGTGTGACATTCTTGTTTTTTAGGAAAGAAATATCGTTTTATTCAGTAAAAATAAAGACCTTCAAACGGCCCTGCAGGCCAAGTGTCCGGATTCATGCGCTGGGCAGTTGGCAGGTCGGTCCGGCTGATCGGTGTTTTCGATAACAAAAGAGGAATTTCATGGAAACCATTGCCCCCCTGTGGCTCTGGGCCACATTTGTGGCCATTGTGCTGGTGTCGCTGTTCGTGGACTTTGTGGTGCTCAAAAAGCAGGGCGCCCATGACATCGGCGTCAAGGAAGCGCTCAACTGGTCCCTGATCTGGATCGCGCTGAGTTTTCTGTTCAACGGCTTGTTCTGGTGGGCCATCAAGGACACGACCGGATCGTTGGAGCTGGCCAACACCAAGTCGCTGGAGTTCCTGACCGGCTACTTGATCGAAAAATCATTGGCGGTGGACAACATCTTTGTCTTCCTGATGATCTTCACTTACTTTGCGGTGCCCACGAATTTCCAGAAGCGTGTGCTCATGATCGGCATCATCGGCGCGATCGTGCTGCGCACCGTGATGATCCTGGTCGGTGGCTGGCTGCTGGCCGAATTCCACTGGGTGCTCTATGTGTTTGGTGCTTTCCTGATCCTCACGGGTGTGAAGATGTGGTGGGCGGCGGGCAAAGAGCCTGACCTGGAAGACAACCCGGCCCTCAAGTTGCTCCGCAAGGTGCTGCCTGTGAGCAAGAACTACGACGGTGAAAACTTCTGGACGGTGGAGAACGGCAAGAAAATCGCGACCCCGCTGTTCATGGTGATCTGCCTGATCGCGCTGACCGATGTGATCTTTGCGGTGGACTCGATCCCGGCGATTTTCGCGATCACCTCGGACCCCTTCATCGTGCTGACCAGCAACGTGTTCGCGATCCTGGGCTTGCGTGCCATGTACTTCCTGCTGGCGGCGGTGGCCAACAAGTTCCACCTGCTCAACTACGGCCTGGCCGTGATCCTGGTGTTCATCGGCACCAAGATGTGCCTGATCGATGTGTTCAAGATCCCGGTGGGCATCTCGCTGGCCGTGGTGGTGGGCATCCTGGCCACGACCATGCTGCTCAGTGTGCGATCAGCCAAAACCTGATACGCGGCGTTCGTGATCAAGCCTCCAGGGCCACAAGCCCTGGGGGCTTTTTCACATCTGGAGCGCACGTCTCAATGGGCCGAGTCGCTCGCCTGCAAGAGCCGCTGCACGAGCGGGTGCTGCACTTTCTTTTCGGTGCCGATGGCAAAAAAGTTTTCCTTCACCCCTTCGCAAGGTCCGAGACGTTGCACATCGTAGTGCGCCAGCAACTCTTCGTGCACCCATTCGGCGGCTGGGAACACGCCCATGCCGCTTTCGCCAAAGGTCTTGAGCAAGGCGCTGTCTTCGAATTCGCCCACGATGCGCGGCTGGATGGCGTGGTGTTCAAACCAATGGTCCAGCCGGGTGCGCACGGCGGTGTGACCGGTGGGCAGCAGCACCGGCACCTCGGCCAGGCTGGCCGGAAATTTCTTCTTGGCCGATTTGACCAGCGCCGCGCTGCCGTACCAGGACACGGCGGACGAGCCCAGTGCGTGGTTGTAGAGCTTGATGTTGGCATTGCCCGGTGCAGGCCGGTCCGACAGCACCACGTCCAGGCGGTGCAGGGCCAGGTCGCCCAGCAGGTCGTCGAACTCCCCCTCGTGGCAGAGCAAGCGCAAATGTGGCTCGCCCATCACGGGCTGCATGAGGCGGCGCACCACCAGTTTGGGCAGACCGTCCGAGATGCCTGCGGCCAGCCGCACGGTGGGTGAGCTCACCGCGTCGCGCACCTTGGCAGGCAGGTTTTCGCCCAACTGAAAAATCTGATCGGCTTGCTGCATGGCCGCCAGTCCTGCATCGGTCAAGGCCAGGCCGCGTCCGGCGGGTTTGAGCAGGGCATAGCCCAGCGAGCGCTCCAGCTCCCGCACTTGGGCGCTCACGGTTTGTACCGCCATGTCGAGCTTGTCGGCCGCCCGGGTGATGCCGCCTTCCTTGGCCACAACCCAGAAGTAGTACAGGTGCTTGTAGTTGAACGTGGTGCGCATGGACAGAATTTTTGAGAGGGTTGATCAGCGATTATCTGCTTTTACCAGATTCATGGCAGCCGTAAAGTCAGCCCACATTTCACCTGCATTCCGTGGGCTGCAGCGTCTGCCTGCCCTCTGTGGCCGAAGGGCGTGCGTTGCCAGACGGTGCGGTGGAATGGATGAAGGTTTGATTCACATGTTGCGCTTGTCCAAATTCAAAGGAATCACCATGAAATGTCCCACTTGTGCCGATACCCCCCTCGTCATGGCCGAGCGCCAAGGCGTCGAAATCGATTACTGCCCATCCTGCCGGGGCATCTGGCTGGACCGGGGCGAGCTGGACAAACTGCTGGACCGCGCTGCAGCGGCCGCCCCTGTGCCCGCAGCACCGCAGCAGCCCGCTCAGCCAGCACCAGGCATGCAGCGCCCCCAAGCTTACGGTGACGGGCGTTATGGCTACGGCGACCGAGACGGCTACAAACGCAAAAAGTCCTGGTTGCACGAAATTTTCGACTGAGCTTGCACGCCCCACCCACCCGTTGTTGCACAGGCGTCTGCTGTCGGCTCTGCGATGGCGCGGTGGGCTGGGCGCTCAAATGCCCAGTTGTTTGGCAGCCAGCTCTTTCATGATCTCTTCGGCACCGCCGCCGATCATCATGACTTTGACCTCGCGGTAAATCCGCTCACTCACGGTGCCGCGCATATAGCCCATGCCGCCCAGCATTTGCACTGCGGCATCGGCGCAAAACTGCATGGTTTGGGTGGCATGGTTTTTCAGCAGGCACACCTGCGCCACCCACTCGGCACCGGTTTGTCCTGCATCGGCTTGCTGCGTCACGGCATCCACCCAGGCCTGGGTCGATGAGATGTGCATTTGCATGTCCATCAATTTGTGGCGGATCACCTGGCGCTCGATCAGGGCCGCACCAAAGGTCTGGCGTTGGCGTGCCCAGGCCAGTGCTTCGTCATAACAAGCCTCAGCAAAACCCAGTGCCATGGCCGACATGGCCAGGCGCTCGCCGTTGAAGTTGCCCATGATCATCTTGAAGCCCGCGCCTTCGTCACCCAGCCGGTAACGTTGGGGCACGCGCACGCCGTCAAAACGCAGTTGTGCGGTGTCCGAACTGTGCCAGCCCATTTTGTGCAGCCGTGTGCGCGAAATACCGGGTGTGTCGCCGGGCACCGCGACCATCGAGATGCCGCTGGTACCCTTGCTGGCCGGGTCGGTGCGCACGGCCAGCGTGATCCAGTCGGCGCGCAGGCCCGAGGTGATGAAGACTTTTTCGCCGTCGATCACATAGTCCGCGCCGTCGGCACGTGCCGTGGTGCGCAGGCTGGCCACGTCCGAGCCACCGCCAGGCTCGGTGATCGCCAGGGCCGCGATGCGCTCGCCGCGCAGCACAGGCGGCACGACTTCGGCTTGCAGATCGGCACTGCCGTGCGCCATGACCGGGGGCAGGCCGATGTTGAGCGAGAACAGGCTGGCCATCACGCCGCCGCTGCCGCCGTAACGCGCCAGGGTTTGCGACAGCAGGTTGCGCGCACGCCAAGGGGCTGGTGTGCCGCCCAAATGCTCGGGGTAGCCCAGGCCCAGCAGGCCCAACTCGGCGGCTTGGGTATAAAGCGATCGGTCAAATTGACCGGCTTCTTCCCAAGCGGGCACATGTGGGGCGATGGCCTGTTTGGCAAAACGCTCCACCGTGGTCTGCAGGCCTTGCAGTTCTTCGGCGGTGAATGTGGGTGTGATGTCGGTGGTGTTCATACAGCGTCCTTCCATTGCACCAGCACCTGGCCGGGACCCACTTGTTGGCCCACGCTGGTCAATACGCTGTGCACCACCGCATCGCGTGGGGCGCACAAGATGTGTTCCAGCTTCATCGACTCGATCACCAGCACGGCATCGCCTTGTTGGACCGATTGGCCTTCTTGCACATGCAGCGCGATCAGCTTGCCATTAAAAGGCGCGCGCAAAGACTGCGCGGCTTGCGCATTGGCGCCTGTGTTCGGCGCGCTGTGGCTTTGGTCGCTCAGCCACAGCTCAAAGGTCTCTGGGCCATGCAGCTGCACATGCCACTGCAGAGCGTTGGCGGTGCCTCGGCATGCCACGGCACGGGCGTGCCAGCGGCTGCCGTCCAAGTCGATGTGCAGCAACTCAGCGCTGCGCCCCACGCGGGCCTCGTGCGTGGCCTCGCCTGTTTGGATGCGCACTCGGCCTTGCCCCATTTCCTGCAGGTTGAGCGAGAGGGTGTCTGTGCCCAGCCCCATGCGCACTGGCCGCGTGAAGGGGCTGGGCATGGTGGTTGCAGGCGCTTGGTTGGCATACAACACAGCCAGAGCGGACACGGTACGGGCATCGCTCGTCGCCTGCAGGCTTTGGCGCACCGCATCAGCCTGTTCGGCCAGGAAAGGGATCAAGGCCTCACCCGCACGGAACACCGGGTGCTGCAAACACGCGGCCAGAAACGCGCGGTTGGTGGGCAGGCCCAGCACGGCCGTCTGGTCCAGGCCTGTGCGCAGGCGGTCGATGGCCTCTGCGCGGGTGGGTGCGTGGGCGATCAGCTTGCCCAGCATCGCGTCGTAGTGCGGCGTGACCACCGCACCCGCGTGCAGCGCATGGTCAAAGCGCAAACCCCCAGGCGCTGCAAAGGCCAACACCGTGCCGGTTTGCGGCGTGAAGTGTTCGTCCTCGGCGCACAGGCGCACCTCGATGGCGTGGCCTTGCAGGCGCACATCGGCTTGCGCCAGCGGCAGCGGCTCGCCGCGTGCGATGCGCAATTGCCACTCGACCAAGTCAAGCCCCGTGAGCAGCTCGGTCACCGGGTGCTCCACCTGCAGCCGGGTGTTCATCTCCATCAGATAAAACGGCTTGTCGGCTTGGGCCTCGTCCAGCAAAAACTCCACCGTGCCCGCACCCACATAGCCCGCCGATTGAGCCAGTGCAATGGCCGCTTGCCCGAGTTGCTCGCGCAGCGCAGCGTTCACGGCCGGGCTGGGTGATTCTTCGATGATCTTCTGGTGGCGACGCTGCACCGAGCAGTCGCGCTCACCCAGGTGGATGCAATGGCCCTGCGTGTCGGCCATGACCTGCACCTCGATGTGGCGCGGCCGCAGCAAGGCGCGTTCCAGCAGCAAGTCACCGTTGCCAAAACCAGCCAGCGCTTCGGAGCGGGCGCTGTGCAAGGCGGGCAGCAGCTGGGCCATGTCGGTCACCAGGCGCATGCCGCGTCCGCCGCCCCCGGCCACGGCTTTGACCATCAGCGGCAAGCCCAACTGCTCAGCTTGTGCAGTGAAGGTGGCATCGCTTTGGTCCGCGCCAAAGTAGCCCGGCAGACAAGGCACGCCGTGCTGCAGTGCCAAAGCCTTGGCGGCCGACTTGCTGCCCAGGGCGCGGATGGCTTCGGGCGGCGGCCCGACCCAGGTCAGACCTGCATCGATGACCGCTTGGGCGAACTCGGCGTTTTCGCTCAGGAAGCCATAGCCCGGGTGCACCGCGTCAGCTCCGCTGTCTCTTGCGGCTTGCAGCAACTTGTCGATGCGCAAATACGAGTCGGCCGACAACGTGCCGCCCAAGGCGCAGGCCGTGTCGGCTTCCTGCACATGCAGGGCGTCGCGGTCGGCATCTGAATAAACAGCCACGGTCGTTATGCCCATGCGCTGGGCGGTGCGGATCACACGGCGGGCGATCTCGCCGCGGTTGGCGATCAGCAGGCGGGTGACGGTTCGGCTCATGGCGGGCCTCCGGTAGCTTGGGCCCAAGGTGCTGGCTGTTTGCGTGCAAACGCAGCCAGGCCTTGTGCGGCTTCGGCACTGCGCAAGCCACTGGCAAATGCCTGCGCTGCGGCATCACGCAAGTCGGGCACCGGGCCGCGCAAGCTGCGCAGAAATTGTTTGGTGCTGGCCACCGCGCCGGGCGCGGCGCGCAAGAGGCGCTGCAAAGTCGCTTGCCAAGCCGCATCGCTGCCCTCTTCGATGACTTCGTGCACCAGACCCACTTGCAGCGCTTGCGCTGCGCTGTAGCTCAGCCCTTGCAGCAGGCATTGGCGTGCGGCGCTCTCGCCCAAGCGTTGCCACACAAATGGTGCGATCTGCGCAGGCGGCAAGCCCAGCGTGACTTCGGGCGTGCCCAGCACCGAACGCGCTGTGGCCACCACATGGTCGGCGCAGCAGACCAGGCCAAAGCCGCCGCCCATGGCCGCGCCATCCACCCGGCACACCAGCAGCTGGGGCAGGGCGCTCAAGGCATGCAGCAGGTCACCAAATCTTTTGTTCATGGCCAGCAGCGGGTCGGTTTGTCTGTCCTGCAGGGGCTGACCGATCAGGCTGGCAAAGCCGCCCAAACTGCCGCCCGCACAAAATGCACCGCCTGCGCCAGTCAGCACCACGATGCGCAGCGTGGGGTCCGCTGCAGCCCGCGTGCAGGCTGGCAGCAAGCCGTCCACCACCGCATCGCTCAAGGCGTTGCGCGTGGCCGGGTCGTTCATCGTCCAGGTTTCCACCGCACCCTGGCGTTCGATCAACAAAGTGCTGCTCATTTTTGCGGCCGCTTGGCAATGCCCATCATCTTGGCCAGAATGCCCAGCATGACTTCGTCGGCACCGCCACCGATCGAGGCCAGACGGCCATCACGGTACATGCGCGAGACCTTGTTCTCCCAGGTGAAGCCCATGCCGCCCCAGAACTGCAGGCAGGTGTCGGGCACGGTGCGGTTCAGGCGTCCGGCTTTGAGCTTGGCCATGGTGGCCCATTCGGTCACGTCTTCGCCCGCGATGTAATGTTCGCAGGCCTGGTAGGTCAGGGCGCGCAGGCTTTCCACCTCGGCCTTGAGTTCGGCCAGCTTGAACTGCACCCACTGCTGGTCGGCCAGCGTGCTGCCAAACAGCTTGCGCTCTTGCGCCCACTCCACCGTCCATTGGATGCAGTTGGTCAGTGACTGCAGGGTGCTGGCCGCGCACCACAGGCGCTCCTCCTGAAACTGTTGCATTTGGTAGATGAAGCCTTGACCTTCAGCCCCGATGCGGTAGCGCTGCGGCACCCGCACCTCGTCAAAATAAATCAGGCCCGTGTCGCTGCTGTTCATGCCGATCTTCTTGATCTTCTTGCCCACTTCGATGCCGGGCCTCAACTTGCCGTTTTCGCGCATGGGCACCATGACCAGGCTTTTGTTTTTGTGGATCGGACCTTCACCGGTGTTGACCAACATGCACATCCAGTCGGCCTGCAGGCTGTTGGTGATCCACATTTTTTGGCCGCTGATCACGTAGTCGTCACCGTCCTTGCGGGCCACGGTTTTGATGCCCGCTACATCGCTGCCCGCACCCGGCTCGCTCACGCCAATGCAGCCCACCATGTCGCCCGCAATCGCCGGGGCCAGAAACTGCGCGCGCAGTTCATCGCTGCCAAAGCGTGCCAGCGCAGGGGTGGCCATGTCGGTCTGCACACCAATGGCCATGGGAATGCCGCCGCAGTCAATGTGCCCCAGCGCTTCGGCCATGGCCAGGCTGTAGGAATAGTCGAGGCCTGCACCGCCAAAGGCCTCGGGCTTGGTCAGGCCCAAGAGGCCCAGGTTGCCCATCTTCTTGAAGACCTCATGCGCGGGGAAAATTTCTGCGGCTTCCCATTCGTCCACATGGGGGTTAATTTCGGATTCGATGAAACGCTTGAGCGTGTTCTGGATCTCGCGGTGCTCGTGGGTGTATTGCATGGCTTGTCTCCTGGTACTTTGTTGGGTTATCTGTTATGCCGTCTGACGCCAAGGTCTGTCATGCCGGGGATGATGTAAGCGCCTGTCATGCCGGACTTGATCCGGCATCCATGTGTGAACAGGCATGGACCCCGGGTCAAGCCCGGGGTGACAGAGAAGAGGGTCATCCATAGGGTGGCAGAGAAAAGGCTCAAGCCCGGAGTGATAAAGCGGAATGTGCCTATGCATGGTCATGGCACTCACATCCGGGCCACGCCAAAGGTGCTGGCGCGGGGTTGGTGGGTTGCCGCTTCACAGCAGGTGTCGAGGCAAAACGACAACACGCTGCGGGTTTCTCGCGGGTCGATCACACCGTCGTCCAGCACCAGGCCGCTGGTGTAGAAGGCATCGGCCTGCGCCTCGAACAAGGCCACGATCTTGTCGAACTGGGCCTGCATCTTCTCGGGGTCGGGTGTGATGCCTTTGCGGGCCATGCCCGCCTCGGCCACGATCTGCATGGTGCGGGCCGCTTGCTCGCCGCCCATCACCGCCGTCTTGGCTCCAGGCCAGCTGAACAAAAAGCGCGGCGCATAACCCCGCCCGCACATGCCGTAGTTGCCCGCACCAAACGAGGCCCCACACTGGATGGTGAGCTGCGGCACGGTGGCGTTGGTCACGGCCTGGATCATCTTGGAGCCGTGCTTGATCATGCCGCCTTGCTCGCTGTCTTTGCCCACCATGTAGCCGGTGGTGTTTTGCAAGTAAATGAGGGGGTGGCCCAGCTGGCACATCCACTGGATGAAATGCGTGGCCTTGTTGGCCCCAGCCACATCGATGGGCCCGTTGTTGCTGATGATGCCGACCGCATGGCCACCGATGCGGGCTTGTGCGCACACGGTGGCTGCACCGAACAATGGCTTGAATTCCAGAAAATCCGAGTCGTCCACCAGCCGCAGGATGACCTCGCGCATGTCGATCGGTTCGCGGTGGTGGGCGGGCATCAGGCCCAGCAGTTCCTCGGCGGCAAAGCGCGGGGGTTTGGCTTCTCGCTGTGTCTTGTGTGCTGGCCAGTCCCAGCGCGCCACCACATCGCGGGCCGTGCCCAGCGCATGCCGGTCGTCTTCGCACAGGTACTCGCCTAGGCCCGAGACGCTGGTGTGCATCTCGGCGCCGCCCAATTCTTCTTCGGTGGCGACTTCGCCGGTAGCGGCTTTGAGCAAAGGCGGCCCGGCCAGAAAAGCACGCGACCTGCCGCGCACCATGATGACGGTGTCACTCAAACCCGGCATGTAGGCCCCGCCTGCGGTGCCCGAGCCGTGTTGCACGGTGAGCACCGGCAAGCCCGCTGCCGACAGCCGGGCCAGGTTGCGAAACAGGCTGCCGCCCAGCACAAAGCCCTCGACCTTGTACTGCATCAGGTTGGCCCCGGCGCTTTCGACCAGGTGCACAAAGGGGAGTTTGTTTTCGAGGGCCAACTCCTGCACACGCAAAATCTTTTCCAGGCCCCGCGCCTGAATGGCCCCGGCCTCGATGCCCGAGTCGCTGGCCACCACCATGCAGCGCACGCCATTGATAAAACCGATGCCCGCGATCATGCCGCCGCCGGGCACCGACTTGGCAGGGTCGGGCGTGTCTTGCATGAAGCCCGCCAAGGCGCACAGCGGCAAGAAGGGTGCACCGGGGTCCAGCAACAAGGCCACGCGTTCACGCGGCAGCAACTGCCCGCGTTTGTCGAACACAGGTTTGGACTGGGCCGAGGCAAGAGCTGCCCGTTCTTGCAAGGCTTGCCACTGCGCCAGGCGGGCCAGGGCGGCCTCGCGCCGTTGCTGCGCCACAGGGCTGTGCGGGTTCCAGGTGGATTCGAATGTCATTGGAATACCTTGGGGGTGACGGCACGGTGAAAGCCGTTGAACGGTTTGACCGCATCGCGGTCTTGCACATCGGGTTGGGCCACGGTTTGTTGCCAGCCCATGCGCATCTGCGGGCGGGCGCCGTCCACACGCAGCACGCTGCCGCTGATGAAGCTGGCGGCGGGCGACAGCAAAAACACAATCGCTGCGGAAGTTTCGGCTTCGGTGCCAAAGCGGCCTTGCGGTACGGTGTTGCGCATATCGCGCAGCATCGGGCCCGCCTCGGGTGGGTAATGGTCCATGCCGCTGCTGGCGATGTAGCCCGGGGCCACGGCGTTCACACGCACACCCTGTGCGGCCCATTCGAGCGCGGCCGTTTCTGTGAAGCTGACCATGCCTGCACGCGCTGCGCCGCTGTGGCCCATGCCGGGCATGGAGCCCCACATGTCGGCCACGATGTTGACCACCGCGCCGCCGTGCTGTTGCATGCTTTGATTGAAGCACTCGCGTGCCACTAAAAAACCGCCCGTCAAGTTGGTGTCGATGACCGCCTGCCAGCCCTTGGCGCTGGTGCTGGCCAGGGGCGAGATGTATTGCCCACCCGCGTTGTTCACCAAGCCATGGATACGCCCGTGCTGTTGTGTCACTTGCGCCACCATGGTTTGTACATCTGCCTCGCGCCGGATGTCGCAACTGTGCCAGCTCACCTGGCCGCCATCACCCGCGATCTCTTGTGCGGTGTTGGCGAGTTTTTCGGGGTTGCGGCCCACCAGCACCACGTGTGCGCCCAGGCTCGCCAGTTCGTGTGCGGTGCAGCGGCCAATGCCCGAGCCGCCGCCGGTGACCAGGATGACCTGCCCGCGCAGCAGGCCGGGTGCAAAGACGGATTGGTAAGGTGTGGTGGGCTTCATGCGGGGTCTCTCAAAAACAAGGCCAGGGCGGCCTCGGTCAATTCGTCCAGCGAGGCGCGTGGTGGACTTTTCTTTGCTGTCTTTTTGGGAGGTGGCTGGTACCACTGCACTGCCCAATTCAAAGCGCCAAAAATCATCAGCCGTGCCAGTGCCACCGGGGCCTGCAGCTGGCCACTGTGGTGCAAGGCTTGCAGCACGGGTATCCAGGCTGCTTCGTACTCGTCCTTGATCTGCGTGATGGTCTGGCGTTGTTCGGCGCTCAGCGAGCGCCATTCGTAGAGCATCACCGGTATGAAGTCACTGTCGGGTCCCAGCAGCACATCGAACTGGTTGCGGATCAGCACGCGCAGCTGGTCGCGAGCGCTTTCATCACCACCCAAACGGGCACAGGCTGCGCGTTGGCGCTCTCTGGCCTGCTTCATGCCTTCGACCATCACGGCCAGCAAAAGGTCTTGCTTGTTGCCAAAGTGGTAGAAGGGCGAGCCTGGCTGCATGCCCACCTGCGCGGCGATCTCGCGGGTGCTGGTGGCGTCATAGCCTTGCCGGTGAAACAGCTGCGCCGCCGCCGCAATCAGCGCTTGCCGCCGATTGCCATCGTCACGCTCGCCCTCGGTCTTGCGAGGACGGCCGCGTGTGCGTTTGGGCTCAACGAGGGTGGGAGCGCTGGTCATTTTTTTGATGTCATGCCGGGCTTGATCCGGCATCCATGCGTGATCAACCACGGACCCCGGATCGAGTCCGGGGTGACAGAGCGGGGTGTCATGCCGGACTTGATCCGGCATCCATGTGTGAAGGGGCATAGATCCCGGGTCGAGCCCGGGGTGACAGGGGGGTACTTGGATTGTTCGCCCACGGTGTTAATGCTTCAACGTCCCGCCAAACCCATACTGCGCGAGATCACTTCTTTCATGATCTCGTTGGTGCCGCCGTAAATGCGTTGCACGCGGGCGTCGGCATAGGCGCGGGTGATGGGGTATTCCCACATGTAACCGTAGCCGCCGTGCAGCTGCACGCATTCGTCCATCACCTTGCACTGCAAATCCGAGCACCAGTATTTGGCCATGCTGGCCGTCGCCGTGTCGAGTTTGTCTTGCAGTAGCAGTTCAGAGCATTTGTCCACAAACACACGCGCCACCTGCACCTCGGTCTGCAGCTCGGCCAGGGTGTAGCGGGTGTTTTGGTAGTTGCCCACGGCCTGGCCAAACACCTTGCGGTCTTTCACGTACTGCACCGTCCAGTCGATGGCCGCTTGCGCTGCGGCAATGCCGCCAATCGCAATTTGCAGACGCTCCCAAGGCAGCTGTTCCATCAGGCAAATGAAGCCCTTGCCCTGCATGGCCGCGCCACCCAGCAGCTGGTCGGCGCTGACCTTGACGTTGTCAAAAAACAATTCGGACGTGTCTTGCGCTTTCAGGCCCAGCTTCTTCAAGCGCTTACCTTTCTCAAAGCCAGGCGTGCCGCGCTCGATCAAAAACAAACTGGTGCCCTTGGCACCCGCAGCCGGGTCGGTCTTGGCCACCAGAATCACCAGGTCGGCATGCCAGCCGTTGGTGATGAAGGTCTTGCTGCCGTTGATCAGATAGGTGCCGTCTGCTTGCAGCAGCGCCGTGGTTTTCACGCCCTGCAGGTCCGAACCTGCAGCTGGTTCGCTCATGGCGATCGCGCCCACCATCTCACCGCTGGCCAGCTTGGGCAGGTATTTTTGCTTTTGGGCTTCGGTGCCGTAATGCAGGATGTAAGGGGCGACGATCTCGCTGTGCAGGCCGTAGCCAATGCCGCTGAACCCTGCGCGTGCCAGTTCTTCCATTTGCACCACCGAATACAGCTTGTCTGCATCCGAGCCGCCATAGGCCTCGGGCAGGGTCATGCACAAAAAGCCGTTCTCCCCGGCCTTGTCCCACACGGCGCGGTCCACGTAGCCTTGCTCTTCCCAGGCTTCGTGGTGGGGGGCGATTTCCTTGTCCATGAAGCGGCGAAAGCTGTCGCGGAAAGCCTCGTGGTCGGCGTTGAAAAGGGTGCGTTCGATCATGGTGTCACCTTCAGGACTTGGGGTTGTTTATTTATACAAAGCGTTTGCTTGGTAAAAGTCTATACTGAATGCAAAAATCCACAACACAGGGCAAACCCCTGATGACCCCCAGGAGACATTCATGAGCGAAGCATTTGTTTACGACGCCATACGCACACCGCGTGGCAAAGGCAAAAAAGACGGCAGCCTCCACGAGGTCAAGCCGATCAGTCTTTTGAGCGGCGTGTTGCGCGAGCTGCAAAGCCGCAACCAGTTCGACACTGCTGCGGTAGACGACGTGGTCATGGGCGTGGTCTCGCCCATTGGCGAGCAAGGCTCGGTGATCCCCAAAGTGGCGGCTCTGGCAGCCGGTTGGGACTGGCGCTGCTCGGGCGTGCAGCTCAACCGCTTTTGCGCCTCGGGCCTGGAAGCGGTCAACACCGCCGCCATGAAGGTGCGCAGCGGCTGGGAAGATCTGGTCGTTGCTGGCGGCGTTGAAAGCATGAGCCGCGTGCCGATTGGTGCGGACGGCGGCGCTTGGGCGCAAGACCCCGAAACCAACAGCGCCACGCTGTTTGTGCCGCAAGGCATTGGTGCGGACTTGATCGCCACCCTGAGCGGCTTCACGCGTCACGATGTGGATGCCTATGCGGTCGAGTCGCAAAAGCGCGCCACGGCCGCGCGTGCAGCGGGCTATTTCGACCGCTCGGTCGTGCCGGTCAAAGACAAGCTGGGACAGGTCATCCTGGCGCAAGACGAATTCATCAAGCCCGGCACCACAGTGGAAACATTGGGCGGCCTGAAAGCTTCGTTTGAACAGCTTGGGGCCATGGGCTTTGACGCCGTGGCCTTGCAGCGCTACCCGCAGGTCGAGCGCATCCACCATGTGCACCACGCGGGCAACTCGTCTGGCATCGTGGACGGCGCAGCGGCGGTGTTGATCGGCTCGGAAGCCGCAGGCAAAACCCATGGCCTCACACCACGCGCCCGCATCGTGTCGGTGGCCTTGTCCGGGGCCGACCCGACCATCATGCTCACAGGCCCCATGCCCGCCGCGCGCAAGGCGCTGGCCAAGGCGGGCCTGACGATTGACCAGATCGATTTGTTCGAGGTGAACGAAGCCTTTGCCGCCGTGCCCATGAAGTTCATGCAAGAGATGGGTGTGCCGCACGACAAGGTGAACGTGAACGGCGGTGCCATTGCCATGGGCCACCCGCTGGGGGCCACGGGCGCGATGATTCTGGGCATCCTGATCGACGAACTGCACCGCCGCAAGTTGCGCTACGGCTTGGCCACTTTGTGTGTGGGCGGCGGCATGGGCATTGCCACCATCGTTGAACGCGTTTGACCAGGGAGACAGCATCATGATTTTGAAAACACTGCGCTACGAATTGGCGGACGGCATCGCCACCATCACCTTTGACGAGCAGGGCTCGCCGGTCAACACCATGTGCCTGCAATGGCAGGCCGACCTGGCCCAGGCGGCCGAGCAGGTGGCCAAAGACAAGGCCCAACTCAAGGGCGTCATCCTGGCTTCGGCCAAGACGTCGTTTTTTGCGGGGGCAGACCTCAAGGGCGTGATGCGCTCGCAAGCCTCGGACGGCCCGCGTGTTTTTGCCGAGATCGAAGGCATCAAGAAAAGTTTCCGCACCATCGAGACGCTGGGCGTGCCCGTGGTCAGCTGCCTGAATGGCACTGCGCTGGGCGGTGGCTGGGAAGTGGCGTTGATCGGCCACCACCGCATCGCCACCCGCAACCCCAAAACCCAGTTCGGACTGCCCGAAGTCACGCTGGGCTTGATCCCCGGTGGTGGTGGCATCACCAAGATGACCCGCGTGCTGGGTTTGCTGGCCGCGCAGCCCTATGTGCTGGAAAGCCAACTCTTTGGCCCCGACGAAGCCGTCAAGCTGGGCCTGGTGCATGAGCTGGTGGACAGTGACGATCAGTTGCGCCCCCGCGCATTGGCTTTCATCGCTGCATCGCAAGGCCAGCCCGAAGCCGCCCAGCATGTGTGGGACCGCAAGGACTACAAAATGCCCGGCGGCACGCCCAGCAACCCCAAGATCGCGGGCATGCTGAGTGTGGCACCTGCCGTGCTCAAGCAAAAAACACGCGGTCTGTACCCCGCGCCCGAAGCGGCGTTGGCCGCCATGGTCGAAGGCGCGATGGTGGACTTTGACACCGCCATGCGCATCGAAAGCCGTTACCTCGCCGGTCTCATGACCAGCCAGGTGGCGCGCAACATGATCAACACCTTCTTCTTCAACATGAACAGCATCAAGGGCGGCCAAAGCCGACCCAAGGCTGCACCGCGCTACAAGCCGCAAAAAGTGGGCATCCTGGGCGCAGGCATGATGGGCTCGGGCATCGCCTATGCGCAAGCGAGCCGGGGCATCGCCACCGTGCTGAAAGACGTGAGCATGGAAGCCGCTGAAAAAGGCAAGGCCTACAGCCACAAGCTCACGCAAAAGCGCGTGGACAAAGGCCGCATGGCTGCAGACAAGCAAGCGGCTTTGTTGTCACTCATCCAACCCACGGCCAGCGCCGCTGACCTCCAAGGCTGCGACCTGATCATTGAGGCTGTGTTTGAAAACCGCGAACTCAAGGCCAAGGTCACGCAAGAGGCCGAGCCCATGCTCGCCCAAACACCCGAGTTCAGCGGCTTCTTTGCCAGCAACACCTCCACCTTGCCCATCAGCGGCTTGGCCAAAGCCAGCGCTAAGCCCGAGAAATTCGTGGGCATCCACTTCTTCAGCCCCGTCGACAAGATGCAGCTGGTGGAGATCATTCGCGGTGCACAGACCGACGACGAGACGATTGCCCGTGCGTATGACTACGTGCAGGCACTGGGCAAGCTGCCGATCGTGGTGAACGACTCGCGCGGCTTTTACACCAGCCGTACCTTTGGCACCTTTGTGATGGAAGGCGCGGCCATGCTGGGCGAGGGCATCCCCGCCCCCGTGATCGAGAACCTGGCCATGCAAGTGGGCATGCCCGTCGGCCCGCTGGCCGTGCTGGACGAAACCGCGCTGTCGCTGTCGGTGCATGTGCTGGACCAAACCCGCGAAGACTTCGCCAAAGAGGGCAAGACTTACCAGGCCTCCCCCGGCGAGCTGCTGGTCGAGCGCATGGTCAAGGAACTCCAACGCCCCGGCCGCGCCGCAGGTGGTGGTTTTTACGACTACCCCGCTGGCCAGAAAAAAGTGCTGTGGCCCGAACTCAAAACCCGCTTTGAAAAAGCAGATGTGGCCTACAACCAGCAAGACATCAAAGATCGCCTGCTGTACCGCCAGGCCGTGGAAACCGCCCGCTGCCTGCAAGAAGGCGTGCTCACCTCGGTGCACGATGGCAATATCGGCTCGATCTTCGGCATCGGCTTTCCGGCCTGGACGGGTGGGGCGCTGCAGTTCATCTATGGCCAAGGGGTAGATGCGTTCGCCAAGCGGTGTGGTGAATTGGCAGGGTTGTACGGCGCGGGGTTTGTACTCACCGATGCGGTCATCGCCAGCTTGAAGCAGCATCAGCCGGTGTATTGACGGACAGGCCCGAGAGGGCTTGCAAAATAAAACGCAGCGCTTCGGGTGACCGGGGGGCTGCGTTTTTTATTCGTACAAATACCGCTGCATCCCCACAAACGCCTTCCTCACCAACACCGCATCCCCCAATTCCTCCATCGCGTCATTGAGCGCGTTGTAGCGCAGCTTGAGCAGTGGGGTCAGTTTGTCGGCGTCGAGTTGGTCTACGCCTTGGGTCACGTATTGGTCCAGCACGAAGGCTAAAAACGCTTGTTGCTTTTGGCCGTAGGTCACCTCGTTGTGAGCCTTGGCGCGATCTGCACGGGTGGCGCGTGTTTCGGTGGGCAGTGCAAAGGCCACATAGGCCAGAACATCGAAGAGGTCACTTTTTTCGGCTTCGATGATGCGTTGCATTTCGCGCAGCGGGTCGCGGCCAAAGCCTTTGTCTGCCAAGCCGCCCAGCAGTGCTTTGCGCGTGGTCGGGTCGGCCCAGAGGGTGCGCAGTTCGTCTTCGTTTTTGAAGAACTCGGGCAGGGCGCCAAACAGGCTTTCCAGAAACTGTGCGGGTGACAGCGGCCTGCCGTCTGGCCCCCAGTAGCTGGTGGAGGTGATGTGCTGGATGGTGCGGGTTTTGCCGTCGGCCAGTTTGACCACCAGCTTGGCCGGGCGGTCTTCGCCCGGCATGCTCACTTTGGGTGGTTCGGTCGGGTCTGGCGGCTGCCAGCTTGGGGGCAAAGGCTTTTCGGTCGGTGGCTCGGGCTCCACGGGTTCGCCGTCCCATCCCGGGTCGCTGAACAGGTGGTGCGCCTTCACAAAGTCATAGATCGTGAAGTAGTCCTTGCCGTCATACAAGCGGGTGCCGCGCCCGATGATTTGCTTGAACTCGATCATCGAATTGACGGGCCGCATGAGCACGATGTTGCGCACGTTGCGGGCGTCCACGCCTGTGGAGAGTTTTTGCGACGTGGTCAGGATGGTGGGCAGCGTTTTTTCGTTGTCCTGAAACTGGCTCAGGTGCTGCTCGCCCAGCTTGCCGTCGTTGGCCGTCACGCGCACACAGTAGTCGGGCGCGGGGCTGGTCTTGATCTGGTTGATCAGGTCGCGCACCAGCAGGGCGTGCTGCTGGGTGGCGCAAAACACGATGGTTTTTTCGCGCTGGTCGATGCTGTCCATGAACAGCTTGACGCGGTAGGCCTCGCGCTCTTTGATCTCGATGCTGCGGTTAAAGTCTTTTTCTTCGTAGCGCTTGCCTTGCTGCACTTCGCCATCCAGCACCATGTCGTCGGCGGTGTAGACGTAATCGTCCAGCGTGGTCACGATCTGCTTGACGCGAAACGGCGTCAAAAAGCCATCGTTGATGCCGTCCTTGAGCGAGTAGGTGTAAACCGGATCACCAAAATAGCCATAGGTGTCGGCGTTGATCGTGCGCTTGGGTGTGGCCGTCAGGCCCAGCTGCACGGCGGGGCTGAAGTACTCCAGGATCGCCCGCCAGCTGCCTTCGTCGTTGGCGCCGCCCCGGTGGCACTCGTCGATGATGATGAAGTCAAAAAAGTCCGGCGGGTATTCGCCAAAGTAGGGCGTTTCACCCGGCCCGCTCATGAAGGTCTGGAAGATCGTGAAGAACACGCTGCCGTTCTTGGGCACGCGGCCTTTCTTCTTGATGTCGCTGGGGTCGATGCGCACCACCGCATCTTCGGGGAAGGGCGAGAACGCGGTGAACGCCTGATCGGCCAGGATGTTGCGGTCGGCTAAAAACAAAATGCGTGGGCGGCGGCTGGGTTCCGTGCCGTCTTTCCAATCCTTGAGGTTCCAGCGGCTGTGAAACAGCTTCCACGCCAGCTGAAACGCGATGAAGGTTTTGCCCGTGCCCGTGGCCAGCGTCAGCAGCACACGGTCTTTGCCGTTGGCCACCGCCTCCAGCGTCGTCCCTGCAAAACCCCTGCAACCCGCATGAATGCTTGTGATCTGGGGTGAATCCGGATGGTCAGAACTCTCAAATAGATATCCAATGGAGGCTGTTTTCTGGGAGTTTTTGAAATCAGCGCCATGACCGATGACTTTTTCCGCAACCGCCTGGACCAGATGATCGATTTGCGTCACCCGCTTGCGGTACTGGCCAACCGCATGCCTTGGCAAGAAATCGAAGCTTCCCTCGCCCATCGTTGGGCACGCCAGGTCAAGGCTGGCAAGAAGATCGAAGATTTGGATTTGTTTGGCCCGGTCTCGGCCGTTGCCGGTGGCGGCGTCTCCAATGCTGGCCGTCCTCGTTTGCCCACCCGTCTGATGGTGGCGCTGCTGTACCTCAAGCATGCGTTCAACGAGAGCGATGAAGACGTGATTCAGCGTTGGGGCGAGACCCCCACTTGGCAATACTTTTCTGGCAATGAGTATTTCGAGCACCAATGGCCGTGCGACCCGACACAACTGGGGCGCTTCCGTAAAGCCCTTGGCGAAGAAGGTGTGGAAGAGCTGCTGGCCCGCACCATGGAGGTGGCCGTCACGCTCAAGCTGATCGCCAAGAAAGAGTTGACGCGCGTGATCGTGGACTCCACGGTGCAAGAAAAAGCCGTGGCTCACCCCACAGACAGCAAGCTGCTGGAGACCGCCAGGTCCAAGGTGGTGGAGGCGGCCAAAGCCAATGGCATCGAGCTCAAGCAAACCTACGCCAAAGAAGGGCAACTGCTGGGCTACAAGGCTGGGCGCTACGCCCATGCGCGTCAATTCAAACGCATGCGCAAAGTCATCAAACGCCAACGCACCATCGTTGGCAGGCTGCAGCGCGAGGTGGCTCGCAAGATGACCACGCTCAGCCAAGCCATACAAGACACCTTGGGCCAGACCTTGGGCAAGGCCAAACGCTTGGTCACGCAGACCGGCAGCCGCAAGGCAGTGGACAACCGCGCCAAGCTCTACAGCTGGCATGCACCCGAGGTGGAGTGCATCAGCAAGGGAAAGAGCCGCAACCCGTACGAATTTGGTGTGAAGGTGGGCCTGGCCATGACGCTCAAGGGCAATCTGATCGTGGGTGCCAGGAGCTTTCCCGGTAACCCGTATGACGGGCACACCATGCATGAGCAGATCGAGCAAAGCGCCATCTTGATGCAGGGCTTGGGCGTCAAGCCCGAGGTGGTGTACGCAGACTTGGGCTACCGGGGGGTGGACAAGGACAACCCGGACATCGAGATCAAACACCGTGGCAAGGACAAGCGGCTCACAGATGAAGAGCGCAGGCTGCTCAAAAGACGCCAAGCCATCGAGCCGATCATCGGGCACCTCAAGGCCGACCACCGCATGGATCGCTGCCACCTCAAGGGCTCAGAGGGTGATGCGCTGCACGCGGTGCTGTGCGCGGCGGGCTACAACATCCGCTGGCTGCTGCGGATGATCGTCAAGAAAGGCCTGGGCCTTTTGTTGTGTCTGTTGCAGGTGAGCGGTTTAGCGGGTTTGTTTGAGAAATTGGCAGAAATCTTCGGCCTCAACCGACTGCAAAACTCAGATCAACGCTGGGCGCTGGCTTGAAATGAATTTTGCAGGGACGACTCCAGCACGCGGGTGATGGCGCTTTCTTGGTAATAGCGGCCCGTCCAGGTGCCGCCTTTGTCTTCGAGCGGCACGGCGGCAAAGCGTTTGCGCCAGGCGGCGGCTTGCGCCTCGCTCTCGCCAAAGGCCATGTCCCACAGCTCATCGGGCGTGGGGTAGCGGGTCACTTCGCCCTCGGCCCCCGTGTGCATGTCGATGCCGTAAATGCCCTGGCCGTTGGTGGCATAGGTGTGGCGAATGGCCAGCTTGGCCGCGTAGCTCTTGGCCTGACCCACGCCCTCGGTCAGCGGCTTGGCCCAAGCCTTGGCCTCGATCACCGCCAGCTTGGTGTTGCGGTAGACCAGCACATAGTCGGCAATGTCGGCCCGCGCCCGCTTGCCCGCGCCTTGCAGGCGGCCCGCCGTGATGTTGTGCTCCCGCAAGATGCGGCTGCCATCCACCTGGCCCCAGCCAGCGGCGGCCAGGGCTGGGTCGATGTGTTCGGCGCGGGTTTCGGCTTCGTTCATGGCTGCAGGCCTCGGGTGAGCAGTTTGGCGTGGTGTTCGGCAAACCAGTTGGCCACGGTTTTCAGGAAGGACGCCACCAGTTCAAGCGCCTCTGCCAGTTCATCAGAATCGACTTGAAAGCCAGCCCGGTATTTGCGGTTGCGCCAATCCCGCAGGGTGTCGAGTTCGTCGAAGGCCATGACACTCAGCGATACCGCCTGTGCGGCCCCCTCAAGGGCTGCGGCATGGTGGCCCTTGTCACTGGTGATGCGCCAGCCCTGCGCAGCACCCACAGCCAGGCAGGCCATCAGCACGGCGTCCCAGGCCGCGTCCATGCGGGTGCCGGATGACACGGCGGTTTGTTGAGCATCCGTCAACTTGACCTGCGCACTCTGCAGCCAAGCCACTGCGTCCTTGGCGTTGGTCGCTTGCTGTTTGACGGGGGCATCTGGCTCACTGGCCAGGCGCTGAAAAGATCGCAGCATCAAAATGTCCAATCAGCGGAATGCGAGGGCTTTGGGCGACCTCTTGGGCAAAGCTTTCACGGTCTAACACCTGTTTTTTGAATGCTTCTATCGTACACGCAGTGGCGTGCACCTTTCGGCCCAACTGGCGACCTGCAGGCCTGAGTGCGGCGTTGGCCTTGAGTTCAGAAGCCGTGCCCAGAATCAGCACGTCGACATCGCTGTTGGCGGTGGCCTGGCCCCGGGCCACCGAGCCAAACACCACGGCCACTTCGATTCCATCCAGTTTCTCAAGCGTCTCACGCAGCGTACGCACCAGCGCGCTGTCTTGCTGCATGAGTGTCACCAACGGTGCCAGCTGCGGGTCTGTACTGGCGTAATAACGGGGCAGGCCATCTTGCTGACGGCGCTGCACCAGGCCCGCCTCTGTCCAGCGCTTGAGCAAGCGTGCCGTGTTGCCGGGATCGATGCCCGAGGCTGCAGCCAGCTCACGCGGGCCAAATCCCCGACCCGGTTCGGCAAACAGTGCTTGCAACACTTTGAATCGGGCCTGACCGCCAAAAACCTCGATGAGCTGGGCTTCGTTCATGGTTTGATGTTGAATTGACAACGATGTTGTCGAATATACATCATCGTAGTCAAATTAACAACAAGGGGAGATCTTGTTTTTAGCTATATCGCACCCGACGATGTGATGTTGACGCTTTACATCCACCAATGCTCAAAGCTGACCGAACCAAGTCTTGATCTTTTGCGCCATCAATTGCCTGCGCAATTGCAAAAAGTCGTCGTAGCTGGGTGCATTGCCTCCAAGCAAACTCACTGGCAGACAGTTTGCTTCTAAGTTGGCTTGCATGTCATCCACAGACTGAATCCCGCCGTATTTTTGACTGGCGTTTTGGGCTTGATCAAGCAGCTCTGCAAAGTATTTTTCGGGCGCTTTGGCCCCGATGGCAATGTTGATCTCGCTCTGTGCGATCACGTAATTTGCAATCTGGTTGTAGCTCGAAGGGGTCAAGCCTTTGTCTTTGAGGTGCTGGCGTGGGTAAACATGGTGAACATCGGCCCTGTTCAATAAGAGGTCGCGAACTGTGATGTCGCGTGACAAAAACCCTCTGTCACCCAGTTTGACTTGTGCGGCTTTGTAGCAAATGAAGAAAGGGCTCTTGATTGAGGATGTGTCCATGAACTGCGGCAACATGCCCGTCCAGAAGCTGTCTGGCAGTTCGTTTGGAATAACCGTGTTGGCGTATTGAACGACCCCGTGTGCGTCGATCTGGCGAATGTCAAAGTCAAACTGGGATTCTGGGGAGCCGCTGTATCGGCCCCGCAGCACCGACATGGCATACCAGCGACGAACCAGTTGCTCCAACTCTGCCGCAGGCACTTGCTCTTTGCGCCCACGCAGGTAAACGATGTAGGCAAAGTTGACCGCGTTTTGGCTGGTGATCATGTCGCTGGTGATGAAACCAGCCGAACGCAAAATCATCGTGATGCGGTCAAAGTGCGTCTCGTTGATGAAAGCCAGAATGCCGTTTTTGAGCTTTTTGAACGAGTCTTCTGCAATGGCGTCTTCGTAAGCCTTGGTCAAAAAGTTTCGGCCCGACAGCAGTGCCACCAGATCTTGCAGCTTGCCCCGGCCAAACTCGGATGTAAAAGCCACGCGCAACATGTCGGTGTAATTCGGATCGTAGATGTCATCGTTGACATCGCAGATCCATTTCATCTTGCCGTAAAACTCCGAGCCCGTGAAAGCCTTGTCGCCTTTTTCGATCTTGGCTTTGAACTCGGGGGATATGGCTAAATGACAGAAGTAGTCGATGGCTTTGCGCAAGACGTTACCGCCGTAGCTTTCATTGACAGCGATTTTGGACATCGCAAAGTCGGCTTGTGACAAAGCTTTGCCTGCCGAGTTCACGCGGATGAAGATTTCGGTGACGGTTTCAATGTCAAGGTCTTCGGCCAGTTCAATCACGCCCACGTGGTTGTGAACAATGCCCTTCAAGCGCGTGACCACCTTGAACAAATCGTTCTGTTGGCAGCCCTCATTGGCTGCGCAGTAGTCGGACACAAGCTGGAATAAATCCGTCGAAGGATCAAAGATGCTGGCCACGTTGGGCCACCAAGCGGCGTTTTTTTGGATAGCAGGGTTCGCGACCTCAAACTTTTCTTCTTGCGGATTGAAGGCGATCTTGATGTTGACCGTCTCGTAATCTTCAGTCAGAACCTCAATGCCCAACAAAGCCGCCATCAAAGCGGTCACGCGCTGCTGGCCATCAATGAGGATGCGCTTGCCTGCAGAGTTTGAGCCGTCTTTGAGCTTGACGGTGGGGTTGCGCCAAGCAATCAAATACCCCACTGGAAAGCCTTGGTAGAGCGAGTCCAGCAAGTTGCGGACCTTGGTGGCTTCCCAAACGAAAGGGCGCTGAATTTCGGGGATGGCGATTTCGCCCGACTTCACCCAAGTCAACAAGGTTTCTATGGGGTGAGGGGTGACGGAGTAGCGTTGTGTAGACATGGATTTAGAGCTGCCCGCTGAAGGCTTGGTGCAACAGGGATTTTTTGAGGTCGTCGAGGGCGGTGAGTTTTTCAGTTTAGGTCGGTTTTTTTGCAGATGGGATTTTTAGAAACTGGAAATTTTGCGACTTCAATTCAGCTAAAAATCGCTGGGCGTTGTCCCGGAGTTCTTTTTCCGTCCAAAGTTGATAAATCAAGAGCCAATGCTTGTCACGCTCACGTTTATCCCAGGACTTGAGTTCTTTAGCTCGGTTCTTAATTGCCGTAACCACCTTTCCACGTTGGTTTCGGGTCGCATACTCAAATAGCAAGACATTGACGATGCAGTCATCAAGAGCCACGATTTCTTTGAATTCGTCGTCATTCAAGTTGAGTTGGATCTCGTGCTTCAGCGTGTAGAAAAGCGCATGAGCAATCGAGTCTGGGTACAACTTGCGCAGTCCCATTTTTGCCAATGAGCTTGAGAACTCTGAAACTTGTATCGCTAGATCATCATGTCCGTACCTGTCAAAAACATGTTTGTCCAATTGCGGTGCTAGGTATGGATATGCCAATGAAAGGTTTGTAGCTTCAAGTATGTAAAGTCTTCTTGCCCTTGAGTTCAATTTATGTGCTGGGTTGGCGAGCACTTTGATCGCGTAATTCAATGGCGTTGACTTGCAAGCGTTCTGCGAGCATTCCAAGGCCAGATCAAGAAATGAGCGGACTGTCGAAAACCGAATTTCCTCCTCCTTGGGAAAGGAAAAGCGATTCAATCTTTGAATCCAGTTTTCTGTGCTCGGTCGTGGAAGCGGCAAGATACGGGTCTTCTTGTCGTTGAGCGACATCTCGAAGCCACGCAAGCACAAACCTAAATGTTTTACGAAACACTCAGCTTGCGCATAGTCGTCTGCGTAAAAGGTGTAGTCATCAATGTGACGAGAAATTCGCTTAAACCCCTTAGCCAGCAATTCGGCATCAATTTTTGTGAGGATGATTTCCGAAATGATGTTGGATGAGTGTGGGCCGATCAGCAATCCATTGGTTTGCTGATCACGGGTGATTTGCGTGCACTTGTCTAGCAAGTTACCTGCCAGCACCGTTATGCTTTTCAATTTCTTGGAGGTCGCCTTTCCATGCAGAGCCCAAGGAATGGAATGGGTATAAATACTCGGAAAGCATGATGCCACATCGGCATGAACGACGTATTGCGTACCCGACATCCATCGAATTTCATCCTCTTCCAATTGGTAGCGTTCTTCTCCCTTGTAATTCATTTCGAAAATACTGCCGCTACCATTTGGCCTTACGTGGATTCGACTGATTGCCGGCTTAGGCTGATTGCAGTGTGTTGAAACTTCTTTCCAGTGCCGAGCGATCGCTAGCGATTGCACCGCATACGCTTCTGGGTGGGGAATACCAAGATGTCTCGGGATATTGATGTCGCGTAGCGCTTCGTACCTAATGTAGTCATGGGCTTTTGAATCAATGCTGTCTTTCAGCATTTTCTCGTCTGCTTCTACAAGAACGTCGCGCATGGCCAATGAAGCGATAACTGCCAATCCCTCGGATGTAAAGCAGGGCGGCACTTTGTCTGCAAACAGACCGAAATCTAGCAGGCCAGTTAAAACTGCAGCTTCGCTTAATTTTTCTTTGGTGGAGTCAAACCATTCTGGCGCGATAACCATATCCAGGAGAGCATCCACAGTGAATGGTGTGACTGGGGTTGTCGGTACGGTCATCGTGTGTACTTAGAGTTGTCCGTTGAAGGCTTGGTGGAGCAGGGATTTTTTGAGGTCGTCGAGGGTAGTGAGTTTTTGGCGGTAGATGGATTCGAGGCGAGTAGTCTCGGTTGCGATTTCATCCAAATTTTCTGAAATGCGCGTTTGCTCTTGCACAGAAGGTAATGCGACCTGATAGGCGAACAAGTGCTCTCGATTGACTTTAGGCATTCCCGCACGGGCCGAACCCTTGATTGCATACTCGGTAAAGGCTGGAGCCAGTAGCAGGTAGTAAAGATAGTCGCGGGTGATGACGCCCGTCTTAGGGGTCAATGGATAAATGTCTGCACTGCAAAGACCATTGAAATCTGGACGAACCACTTTCATCAAGTAGGGTCGTATCTTGCTGTACAGAACCATTGATTCGTCGAACAAGAACTTACCAGAAATCAGGTTTTCTTCACGAGCAGTTTTGACATCAACCAGTGCACCGGTTTTGGTTTCGATGTTTCCAGCGCCTACGTGGGGCAGATCCAAATATTGATTTTCTCTTGGATCAACCAGTTTAGAGGTGATGTCGCACACATCCGTCATTGAGTGTTTGGTTCTACCGCTTAATGTGCAGTCAACCAGTGATTGCAACGTGTTGTCAAAAAGCTCGCGGGCGTTTTGAAGGTTTTTTTCGGCGTTGGCTTTGGCGGTGGCGATGTCGGCAAAGGCTTCGTCGAGGAGGGTGACGATGCGGCGCTGTTCAGCAATTAATGGAAGTGCAACCTGAAAATTCCGTAAATCACTGAACTTCAGGTTTGAATCGCCCCGGTTTTCGTGGAGGCCAGTTGGTTTAAGTTGAGACCTCGGTCTCGTTCTTGCCGGCTAGCTGCCGGTAGTAGTTCTCCTCAGCTTCAGCCGGTGGAATATACCCAATCGAGCTGAGCAGTCGGTGGTGGTTGAACCAAGCCACCCATTCCAGGGTCGCCAGTTCCAGTGCCTCCTTGGTTTTCCAGGGTGCACGGCGGTGGATCAATTCGGCCTTGTACAGCCCATTGATCGTCTCGGCCAGGGCGTTGTCGTAGCTGTCGCCACGGCTGCCCACCGAGGGCTCTATCCCAGCTTGGGCCAGGCGTTCGGTGTAGAGAATGGAAACGTATTGAGACCCCCTGTCCGAGTGATGTATCAAGGCATCCGAGCGCTCGGGTTGCCTGTCAAACAGCGCTTGCTCCAGCGCATCGAGCACAAAGTCCGTGCGCATGGAGCTGCTCACCCGCCAGCCCACGATGCGCCGGGCAAACACGTCAATCACAAAGGCCACATATTGCCAGCCCTGCCAGGTGCTGACGTAGGTGAAGTCTGACACCCACAGCTGGTTGGGCCGATCGGCTTTGAACTGGCGATTGACTCTGTCTAGGGGGCAAGGTGCTGCTTTGTCCGGGACCGTCGTGCGGATGACCTTGCCCCTGCGCACACCCTGCAATCCCATGCGTTTCATGAGCCGCTCGACCGTACAACGCGCCACCTCAGTTCCTTCACGATTCATCTGGTGCCAGACCTTGTCGGCCCCATAGACCTGCATATTGGCCTGCCAGACGGCTTGGATCTTTGGCATCAGGGCTTCATCGCGTTTGGCTCGGGCGCAAAGCAGTTCGGGTTTGCGTTGGCGGGCAGCATGGCATCTGTAACCAGAGGGGGCAATTTGCAGCACTTTGCAAATCGGCTCGACCCCGTAGGTGGCACGATGTTTATCTACAAAGGCTCTCAGGACTTGAGTCGGCGGTCGAGCTCCGCCTGGGCAAAAAAAGCGCTCGCCAGCTTGAGGATCTCGTTGGCTTTGCGCAGCTCTTTGACTTCACGCTCAAGGTCTTTGATGCGGGCTCGCTCGTCAGAGCTGAGGCCATCGCGCATGCCTGCATCAACTTCGTGCTGGCGAACCCAGTCGTTGAGGGTTTGCGGCACACACCCGATCTTGGGGGCAATTGATTCAATGGTGGCCCAAAGAGATGGGTACTCGCCGCGGTGTTCGAGCACCATGCGGACAGCGCGTTCGCGCATTTCGGGTGAAAAACGGTTTGATTTCTTGCTCATGGCTCCATCTTCTCAAAGTGTGGAGCCTCCTCAAAATCCGGGGCGATTCAGGTTGTTGATATTGGCACCATCTGAGAGAGCAGCGATGAAATCCTTGTAAGCAGGGGAGGTCATCACATGGAAGAGGTAGCGCCCGTCCATTTCTGGCTTGGGTGTGATTTGGCCCATGAAGCCGCCGAAGGCGTAGTCGTATTCGTTGTCTATGAATGCGACTTTTCCAAGGTGTGACTTGCTACCGCTTGCGGTACAGATCAGTAGAGAGCCTTTCTTGATTCTTTTCTCGTTTGGCACATCAATGGTGTTTGCGATGTAGCGCAGATCTGTGAAGTCAAGGGTATTCGTTTCAAGGTCTACGTTATTGGCTCGTAGCACGACCACATTTGACTCTGCGACTTCATCGCTTTTGGCGTACGTCAGGCCTCGCTGAAACTCACACAATTCACCGAGCGGCTTTATTTCCCACCCCGACTTCATGTCAATAACCCCCGAATATTCTCCAGCACCTCCGCTGCCTCGGCATCCAGCGCCGCGATCTCATCCAGGATCTCTGCCGGGCTGCGGTGCACCACGGCTTCGCTTCCGTTCGGGTTTTTCACCGACAGGTCAAAGGTGTCGAGGTTGATGCTGTCGGCGGCTACGGTCCAGCTTTTGGGCGAGTCGGCAAAGGTCTTTTGCAGCTGCACAAACTCCACCAGGTCCGCGTCGTTCAGCGGGTTGGTTTTGCCCAAGGACCGGCCGGGGTCCAGTTGGTAGAACCAGGTCTGGCGGGTGGACTCGCCTTTGGTGAAGAACAGCACCACGGTTTTGACGCCCGCCCCCTGAAAGGTGCCGCCGGGGCAGTCCAGCACGGTGTGCAGGTTGCAATCCGTCAGCAGCTGTTTGCGCAGAGCCACGCTGGCGTTGTCGGTGTTGCTCAGAAACGTGTTTTTGATGACCACCGCCGCACGTCCCCCGGCACGCAGGCTTTTGATGAAGTGCTGCATGAACAAGAAGGCGGTTTCCCCGGTTTTGATGGGGAAGTTTTGCTGCACCTCTTTGCGCTCTTTGCCGCCAAAGGGCGGGTTGGCCAAGATCACGTCGTAGCGGTCGCGCTCCTGGATATCGTTGATGTTTTCGCCCAGCGTGTTGGTGTGCACGATGTTGGGCGCCTCGATGCCGTGCAGGATCATGTTCATGATGCCGATCACGTAGGCGAGGCTCTTTTTCTCTTTGCCGAAGAAGGTGCGCTTTTGCAGCGTCTCCAAGTCGTCGGCCTTGGTGGCCTTGGGGCTCAGATATGCAAAAGCTTCGCACAAAAAGCCCGCCGAGCCGCAGGCGGCGTCGTAAATGCGCTCGCCAATTTGCGGTTGCACCACCTCGATCATGGCGCGGATCAATGGGCGCGGTGTGTAGTACTCGCCGCCGTTGCGCCCGGCGTTGCCCATGTTTTTGATCTTGGCTTCGTACAGGTGCGACAGCTCGTGCTTTTGGGCCTGGCTGCCAAAGCGCAGCTCGTCGATGCGGTCGATCACATCGCGCAGGTTGTAGCCGCTTTGGATTTTGTTGGTGATCTCGCCAAAGACTTCACCAATTTTGTATTCGATGGTCTGCGGCCCGCTGGCGCGTTGCTTGAAGCCCGCCAGATACGGGAACAGTTGGCCGTTGACAAAGCCTTTGAGGTCGTCGCCCGTCATGGCGGCGTTGTGGTCGATCTTGCCGTCTGCGCCCTTGGGCGCGGCCCAGGCGGCCCAGCGGTAAGGCTCGCTCAAGATGAACTGGTAGTCACGCCCCTCCAGCACCGCCTCGGTGGCTTTGTCGGCTTCGAGGGCGTCGAGGTACTTTAAAAACAGCAGCCAGGAGGATTGCTCGGTGTAGTCCAGCTCGCTGGTGCACCCCGCGTCTTTGTGCAGGATGTCATCGATATTTTTAAAGGTTTGCTCAAACATAGGTTTGCATTTTAGGTGTGGTGTGGGGTCTCAAGCGGACGCAGGTCTTATTTGCTTTCGACCACTAGCGGCGATGTGGTCCTTCACCCGAGTCTTTCCAACGTGGCTTGCAAGCCCGCCAGGGTTTTGTCGAGTACGGCTGCCTTGAACCCATGTGGCAGTTGGGCTTGGGTGTTGGCGATGGCTTGCGGTGCTTGGGTCACGATTTCTTCGATCATGGATGCCACATCGGCTTTGAGGCCGCAGATTTTTGCGGTGCTGACCAGATGCCGTTGCAGCACTTCTTTGTGCTGGTAATGCTTGTTCTTGCCCCAAAAAGCCATGGCCAATTTGAGCTTGTGAATGGACCATTGGTTGGGGCCAGGTCCTTCAATCGGCCAGATCGACATGACGTCGTACAGCGGGGCGAGCTTGAATTGGCCTTGCGGCAAGATCTGAATGCTGAAATTTTTGGCGTGGCCATCGGGTGCGGCCAGCAGCCAGAACAAAATCTGGCTTTTCATGAAGTGACGCAGATCGGTCTGTGCCTGGGTTGAGCGCATCAACACTTGGGCAATGTCGCGCACGCCGGGGCCACCATCGGCTTCGTACTTCAGGTGCGATGGCAGGCCCAGGACCTGACAAAAATCTTCCTGCGGCAGCCGCATCCACCATTGGCCGGATGAATGCAGTTGGCGGTCAAAGCGCTCCACAGCCAACACGCGTTGAGTGCCAAAGGTGAGCACAGCGCACCGCGCTACCGGCAGACCGAATTCACGCAGCAGCGTCAGGCACAGCCATTCGTTGTCGACTGAGCTGCTCAGGTCCACTTTCTGGTTGCCCACCAGGCCCAGCGGCATTTTGAGGATGTGGGTGGTGGGCGTGGTGCCTTGGGGTCGCATCCATTGCCCTTGATGCCAGAGCAGCGCTGTTTTTTCCTGTGCGCCTGCCAAAGAGATGCGCAGATCGTCATCGGTGTTGGGGCTGCCCAAGGCGCTGGTGGGGTTGACCACACGCAGCAGGTGTTGTTCGACATCGGACTCGCTCATGCGGGTGCCTTCGATTTGGGTCACGTTGTGCGGCGCTTCGTCTTCGCCCAGCAATTGCACAGCCCCGACACAGTCCCGGCCGATGGCGCGCAACAAATCGAATGCATCGGTTGAGCCGGTTTTGAAACGTGTCGCCAGCCGACGGCGGATGGCCTCGTTGTCGGGCAGCAGGTTGTCAAAAAAATGTGCGACCGCTGGACCCTTGAGCGGGCTGTCGTCCAGGCCAAAGGGCAGTGACAGTGAAAGTGGTCTGCCTGCAGGGGCGCGCATCCAGGTGGGGTCGTATTGCAGCGACATGCCGCTGCGGCCACCCATGCGCCAGGTGCCTACGCGCTCACCGTTCGTCCAGATGGACAGTGCTTGGGTGTGTGCAGGGCGCCCCATGTCACCACTCCGGCGCGTCGCTGTCCCGCGCCAGCAGGGCTTGCGGCGCGGTGGTCTGACGTGGTTGAACGGTGAGTTCCAGACCCAGCGCATTGAGCACGGACAGCAACTGGCCCAGACCGATGTTCTCGGGTTGTTGTTCAAAAGCCGAGATGCGGCTTTGGCTGAGACCCACCCGGGACGCCAGTTCGGTTTGGCTGAGCTGGTTGTTTTTGCGGGCTGTTTTGAGAATTTGCCCCATTTGTGTGGGGGTGACGAGCGTGTGCGGCATGGCGTTTTATCCGTAAAACGAATAAATGCAATATACCCGCAAATCGAATAAATGCCAAATATTCGGATAACGAATCAAACTGCCTTGACCCGCACCCCGCCAATCACCCCCGCCACCAGCAGTGCAATGCCCGCCAGCGTGAGCGGTTCGGGCCACTGGCCGCGCAGCCAGAAGGCGTAGGCCAGCGCTGCCAGCGTTTCAAACACGATGAGCTGACCGGCCAAGGCGGTGGGCAGGCGTTGGCTCGCGGCGTTCCAGCACAGGGTGCCCAGCCAAGAGGCAAACAGGCCAATGGCCATCATGAGGCCGATGAATTCGAGCGGACGAGGGCCCAGCGGCATGGGCATCGGGTCGTGCGTGGCGATGGCCCATAGCCAATAGGCGGCATAGCCCAGCAGGGCCAGCGGCAAGGTGGCGATGCCTTGTGCCGTGGCCCAGACGCGGGGGTTGCGGTCAGGGTGGCCGCGCAGCCAGTCGGCGTTTTTCAGCGGGTACCAGGTCCAGCACACCACGGCGCCCACGGCCAGCACGGCACCCGTGATGTAGCGCGTGGTGTCGGCCGCCGGGTTTTGTACCAGGGCGGTCCACTCCACATGGTTGACGCAGGCGATGCCCAGCAGGATCAGCACCAGAGGCGGTGCGAGTTTGAGCCACGGAAAACGCCCGTCGCGCTGGTGGTTGAGCAGGTTGGCCGAGATGGCGATGACCACCGGCAGCGTGCCGATGATCATGGTGGGCAGCGCCCCGCCTGCGCGCTGGATGGCGCTGGCCAGAAACAGGTAATACAGCACATTGCCGATGGCCGCCAGCTTGAGCGCGGCCAGCCAATCGGCCCGGGAGAGCCGTCGCATCTCGGCGCGGTCCACAAAGGCCAGGGGCAGCGCGATGAGACCGAAGGCCAGATAGCGGCCAAAGGTGTGCAGCGCGGCGGGGTAGTCGGGCAGCATCAGCGGGCCCACAAACACCAGGCCCCACATCATGCCGGCGGCCAAAGAAAAGAAGATACCGCCCCAGAAGGCGGTAGGGTTTTGAGACATGGTTTGTGAAAATTGAGACATGGTTTGCAAAAAAGTCTTGTCAGGCCCGCCACGCGGGCAGCTGCCAGTTGCGCCACAGGGCCAGGCCACGCAGCCCGACCGTGACCACCACGCAACCCAGCAGCGCCACCCAGCCGGGGGCATCGGTGGACCAGAGGCCCACATAGGTCCAGCCGCCCACAAAGGCGCAGACCGCGTAAGGACGGTGGTCCTTGAAGGCGGTGGGGATTTCGTTGCACACCATGTCGCGCAGCACGCCGCCAAACACGCCTGTGATCAGGCCCATGAGCACGGCCACCACCGGGGGCATGGTGGACAGCAGCGCGTGGTGCACACCGGTGGCGGTGAACAGACCCAGCCCCAGAGCATCGGGCCAGAGGATGGCTTTTTCGGTGACTTCAAAATGGCGCTGGCGCATGAACAGCATGGCCACCACGCACAGGACCAGCACGCCCCAGAGCATTTCGGTGTGTTGCACCCAGAAAAAAGGCCGGTAGTCCAGCAGCAAGTCGCGCAGCGTGCCGCCGCCAAAGGCCGCCAGAAACGCCACCACGCACACGCCCACCGCGTCGAGCCGCTTGCGCGCCGCTTCCATCAGGCCCGACAGCGCAAAGGCGGCGGTGGCCGACAACTCGACCAGCAGGCGCAGGGTGTCACCCCAGGATTGAATGGCATACATGCACCCGATTATCAGGCCAGCCAGACCTGTCGGTAGCGGCCCTGCGGGTCGTGGTCTTGCGTTTGTTTGGCGGGGTTGAAGCGTCGGCCCACACGCGGGTCGGTGCCGCGGCCGCTCACGTACAGCCAGTTGCCCTGGTTGCTTTGGACATCAAAGTCCACCAGCTGCGACTCGAACCAGGCGGCACCCGCGCGCCAGTCGCAAGACAGGTCGTGCACCAGAAAGCTGGCCACGATCTGGCGCATGCGGTTGGAGGTGAAGCCGGTGGCGGCCAGCTCGCGCATGCCCGCGTCCACGATGGGCTCGCCCGTTTGGCCGCTGCACCAGCGTGCAAAGTCTTTCGGAAAGTGCGAGGGCTTGGGCAGGTTCGACAAACCTCGCGCCGCATAGAGCTGCGGGCCGTGCTGGAGGTGCAGCATGCGGAAGTTGTCGCGCCACAGCAATTCAAACCACAGCCAATACGTGCCGTCGTTGCTGCCGTGCTGTTGTTCATAGGCCTGCAGCTGGGCCCAGATGCGGCGGGCCGACACCGCACCCGTGGCCAGCCAGGGCGACCAGTGGCTGCTGGTGTGCTGGCCTTGCAGGGCGTTGCGGGTTTGTTTGTAGCGGTCGGGCCAGGGCGGCGTGAGGTAGCTGTGCAGGTGGGCCAAGGCGCTGGTTTCGCCGCCCCGGCAGGCGGCTTGGGTGTACGGAAAGTTCGAGCGCGGGTGTGCATCTTCCTCGGTGTGGGCTTGCAGCAACGCGAAGGGCTTTTCCGTCCAGCCGGGCAGGGTGGCCAGGGGGTCGTGGGGCGGCGCAGGCAGCTTGCTGGGCGCGGGCAGCGGGGCCAGGGGTTGGAGCCGCGCCGATTCGATGCGTTGGCGAAACACCGTGAACACCTGCGGCATGTCTTCGGCCGCAAAGGGCAGGGCGTCGGGTTCGATCAGGCTGGACTGCCACAGGGTTTTGACCGTGAGGCCTGCGTCGGTCAGGGCCTGCACCTGCGCTTGTTCTTCGGGCGCGGCGATGTCTTCGCAAAACACGGTGTCTGCGCCCACATGGCGTGCGCAAGCGGGCAGCACCTCGGCCACGGGGCCGTGCAGCAACACCAGGCGCTGGCCCAAAGCCTCAAGCGACTTTTGAAGGTCTGCCAACGTGTCGGCCAGAAAGCGCCTGCGGTGCGTGCCCATGCGGCGAAAACCCCAGGCCGTGGGCGCGTCTTGCACCGGTTCGTGCACATAGACCAGCAGCAGGGCTTGGCCATGGGTTTGGGCGTGCTCAACAGCTTGTTTCAAGGTGCGTTGGTCGTGCAGGCGCAAGTCGTTTCGGAACCAGAAGAGGGTGGTGCGCATGGGTTAAAAATCAAAGCCCAGCTGGGCGCTGGGTGGGGTGTTGGCATCGGAAGACGGACGCGTTTTTCGGCGGGCGGTCTTGGGGCTATCGCTGTCACGGTCGCGGGTGAACACGTCACGTTGCTGGCCGCTGCCGTGTTTGCGCGAGGCGTGTTTTTCAACAATGGCTTTTTTCCCGGCCTTCACACCCGGCTCGGCCCGCCGGGCGTGCAGCGCGGCTTTGGCGGTGCGCGTGGCCTCGGACAAGTCCACCACGGGCAGGGGAATGTCGGCGTCGGGCCCGCTGCCCACCGTCAAGCCACAGTGGCGCTGCACCTCGGGCGGCATGAGCCAGGGCTCGAACAGCCAGGTGTCGGGTACGCGGCGCATGTGGGGCAGCCAACGGCGCACAAAGATGCCTTTGGGGTCGTGGTCTTGCGCTTGCTTGATCGGGTTGTAGACCCGCGTGGTGTTGATGCCGGTGGTGCCCGACTGCATTTGCAGCTGACTCCAGTGGATGCCGGGCTCGTAATCCAGAAACTGCGTGGCCAGCCATTGGCCCACGGGCCGCCAATCGAGCCAGAGCGGGTAAGCCGCCACCGACACCAGCATGGCCCGCATGCGAAAGTTCAGCCAGCCTGTCTCGTGCAGCATGACCACGCAAGCGTCCACCATGGGCCAGCCGGTGCGGGCCGATGTCAGGGCCGCAAAGTGGGTGTCGTTCCAGCCTTCTTCGCGCAAGCCGTCGTAGCCCTGGTGCATGTTGCGCCACTCGATTTCGGGCTCACTCTCGAGCTTCTGGATGAAATGGCAGTGCCAATACAAGCGGCTCATGAAACCGATGAGTCCGGCTTTGTGCCTGCCCGCCTGCGGCGGCAAAGCGTCGAGCGCAGCGCGGGTGGCCTGCACCACCTCGCGCAAGCTGATGCAGCCATAGGCCAGGTACGCCGACAAACGTGAGCAGGCGGTGGGCGAGGACAGCGGTGACGAGATGCCGCCTCGGTAACCCAGCGCACGCGCATCCAGAAAGCTGTGCAAGGTCTCGAGCGCCAGGCGCCGCCCACCGCGCTGGCGCTGGGCCGGGTTGTGTTGCAGGCCGGGGGGCGCACGCATGCATTCGGGGCCGCGTGATTCAGCCATCGGAAAAAATGTCAAAGCAGGCCAGACGGCCTGCGGCGCGGCCATGTGCGCCTCCCAGCGGGCTTGCCAGGTGTTGCGGCTTTTGAGGCGTCGCACCACGCCAAACTGAGGCAGCTCGGTCCAGGCCACCCCCGCGCTGCGGCACCACGCGCCCACTTGCAGGTCACGCTCGTAGGTGAAGGCGTTGCCGGTTTCTTCGTGCGAGACCAGTTCGGCAAAAGGCGCTTGGGCATGCAGCGCGGCCAGCACCTGCACCGCAGGTCCTTCGCGCACCTGCAAGCTGCCGCCCAGCGCCTGCAGTTCGTCGTGCAGTTCATTCAGCGATTCGCGCACGAACTCGAAGTGCTGCAAGGCGGCATCGGGCTGCGCCCACAAACCGGGCTCGACGATGTAGAGGCACAGCACCGGGCCAAGGGCTGCCGCGTGCGTCAGTGCGGCATGGTCATGCAGCCGCAGGTCGCGTTTGAACCAGACGACGCGGTAAGTCAAAACCATGCTCCATAAGAGAGCGCTGCATAGCGGCTGGCTTCAATAGGCACGCAGTCGATCAGGGCCTGAGGCATCTCCGGGGCTTGTTGTTGCAAATACCGGCGTACAAAATTGGCCGTTTGCCAAGGTGCTGTGGAGCCGCTCCACACAGCGCTGTCCTGGATGAGCCAAGCATCACCTTGCAGGCGCAACACCACGATGCTGGGGTTGAGAGTTTTGAATGCGACTTCGGCAATGGCCCAGTCTGCTTGCAGGTGCAGTTGCAAGAGTTGGGCTTCCAATGAGTCCGGCAGGCTGTGTTGCTGAATGGTTTGCAGCACCGCCTGGGCCGTGGCCGTGTCGGGGGCTTCGGCGCGAACGCGCTGACAGTCTTGTCGCCACGGCCGCCAGTGCTCGGCCATCCAGCCTTGAGGATCGAACTTTTGGCCGTTGATCTCCAGCAGGATGCCGTGGTCCTGGCGAACCCAGTCGATGTGGCTGTCCATGACCAAAAAGCCGGTCACGCCGAGCAAGGTGGCGGCCACGTGTCGTTTCATGTGCAGTTCAGCCGCGCGTGCTGTTCAGGTCGGGTCCTGCAGGGAGATGCCTTCGTGATCGGCCACCATCTGCAGGGCCTTTTCAAGCAAGGCACGGGCTGTGCCAGCCATCTTGTGGAGCTGCGTGTGCAACTCGCTGTCTTTGGGGCTTTGTTGCAAGCAGTCCAGGCTGTAGTCTTCGAAACGGCCCAACTGGCCAATCAGCTCGGCCACATGGCGAGGGCATTCGCACAGCACCTGGCTGGGAATATTGGCCACCCGCTGCAGCACCGCATCTGAAAACTGGCGTGGCGGCACGGGGTCGTTCAGGTGCGGCAGGCCCCAGGAGGCGTCAGTCAGCGCTGGGCGTGTGCTGCGCACGATGTTGGCCAAAGCCGCATCGTTCAGGGGTTCACGGTGCAGCAGGCAGCCCGCGCGGGCCAGGCTGTCGATGGCTTTCATTTGGCCAAAGCCATACAACACCACGGTCTGGCGTGCGCTCAATTGCGCGGACAAATCGAGAATTTGCTGGGCACTGCTGTCGCTCAGGTTGTTCACCGCGACCATGAGCACATCGGTGTCGGCGGCCTCGGGGTTCTGGCGGGCTTCGTTCAAATCGGCCCACACCGCTTGAATGTGCACAGCGGGTCCTGGGTAGGTGGATCTGAAGTGTTCGGATTGCAAACGCTCGGCCAAGTGGTGACCGACCAGCACCCAGCGATGGCGCTGGCTGTCAGGGGATCGCGGCGCTGGCGCTGACCCGCGTGCCATCTGGGAGCCAGTTTGCAACAACTGCTGCAACTGTGCGGTGCTCAGCCCGGCAATCAAGCTGATGCCGTGTCCTTGGCTGGTCAGTGACTTGAGCAATGTGGCTTTGCGCAGGTCTTCCTCGTCGTAGAGCCTGTGCTGCCCTTGGGTGGTGGCGGGCGAGAAGGCGCTGTAGCGCGTTTGCCAGATCCGCAAGGTGGGCACAGGCACGCCGCTGAGCTTGGAAACGGCACCGATGCGGTAAAGCGCTGGACGGGGATCGAGGGTGTTGGGCATTGTCTTGTTTATGTATTGAGTAGATATTTTAAGGTAAAAATAGATTTATTGAGAAATAAAACAGGATATGAGTGGATTTTACGTGTTTAAACCATACAATACCGATTCAAATGAGGAGCGCATCATGATCCTGAAGAAAACAGCCAAAGCCGTTGACATCGCGGTTTTCATCACTTCTCGTTCAGCCGTGGAGCCCGTGACGACCGAAGAGATCGCTTCGGGCCTGGGGTTGTCGTCCTCTTACACGGAGTCGATACTCAAGGAGCTGCGTGAGGCCGGATTGATCCGGGCACACCGTGGCCCGGGCGGCGGCTACCAGATCCGCGGCAACCCCGAAGACATCAGCTTGTGGGATGTGGTCAAGCACTTTGAAGTGGTGCACAGCTTTGACGAGCTGTACCCCGACGATGGCCATCCGATGAAGTCATTGGAAGCCGACATCCAACGCCACCTGCAAGAAACACTGGCCTCGCAGACCCTGGACGATGTCGCCGTGCCCTTCATGCCACGCGACGCCCGCGTGACTTCCATGCTGGGCCAATTCCGCCTCAAGCCCTTGCCTGCGCCGGTCATGCCGCGAGCGCCCAATTCGGTGTTTCAGCTCAGCATGATGCTCTGAAGCTGAGCTGCGGGCCTGTGCCACAGGCCTGGCTTGGACTACACCGAAAGGTGAATGTTCAAGCGGTGCGCTACCGTCTAGCATGGCAGCGTGCACATTTTTGGTCATCCCCTTTCTGTGAGCGCTCCGCGTCCCGGTCCGATTCTGGACCGTTGGGCGCACACGCAGCTGTCACCTTTCACGCAAGGTATTTCGACCGTCTCGCTTCGCATGGCTTTCGACGACTGGGCGAGCCACTTGGCCATGAACCCGGCCGAGCAACTCAAACTGCTGCAGCTGGGGGTGTTGAGCGCGCAGGAGTGGGCGCACTATGCAGCGCAGGCACACGACCAACACTGCAAACCCTGCATCGAGCCCATGGTGCATGACACCCGTTTTTCGCACCCTGGCTGGCAGGCCTGGCCCTTCAATGCCATCAGCCAGGCCTTCTTGCTCACACAGCAATGGTGGCAAGAGGCCACGACCGGTGTGCGTGGCGTGTCACCCCACCATGAATCGGTGGTCAATTTCGCGGCTCGTCAGTGCCTGGACATGGTGTCACCCGCCAACTTCGTGCTGACCAATCCCGAGGTGTGGCAACGCACCCAGGAAACCATGGGGGCGAATTTGCGTCAGGGTTTTCAGAATTGGCTGGAAGACGCCCAGCGTTGGCAGCGAGGCCAGCCACCCGCAGGCACCGAGGCTTACCAGGTGGGGCAGCAGGTGGCCATCACGCCGGGTCAGGTCATTTACCGCAACCACCTGATCGAGTTGATCCAGTACGCCCCCAGCACCGATCGGGTGCGACCCGAACCTGTGTTGATCGTGCCGTCCTGGATCATGAAGTACTACATCCTCGATTTGTCTCCGCACAACTCCTTGATCCGCTTCATGGTGGATCAAGGTCACACGGTGTTCGCCATGTCCTGGGTCAACCCGGACTCGGATGACCGGGATCTGGACATGGACGATTATTTGCGCATGGGCGTGATGGACGCGCTGGAGGTGGTGTGCGCTGTGGTGCCCAGACAAAAAGTGCATGCGCTGGGCTATTGCCTGGGCGGCACACTGCTGGCCATCGCAGCGGCCGCCATGGCCAGGGACGCCGATGACCGCTTGGCCAGCTTGACGCTGCTGGCGGCACAAACCGACTTCACCGAGCCTGGCGAGTTGGAGCTGTTCATCGACGACAGCCAGGTGGCGCACCTGGAAGACATCATGTGGGACAGGGGCTATCTGGACAGCAGCCAGATGGCCAGTGCCTTTCAGTGGATGAATTCGAACGATCTGATCTGGTCGCGCCTGCTCAAGCACTATTTGCTCGGTGAACGCGCACCCATGAGCGATCTGATGGCCTGGAACGCAGACGGCACGCGCTTGCCATACCGCATGCATGCCGAGTATTTGCGGCGCATGTTCCTGAACAACGACCTGGCCAGTGGCCGTTATCCCGTGCACGGCAAACCCGTGGCCTTGACCGCCATCCAGTGTCCGATTTATGCCTTGGGCACCGTTCATGACCACGTGGCCCCATGGCGATCGGTGCACAAGCTGCACCTGCTGACCAATGTGGACACCACCTTTGTGCTGACATCAGGGGGGCACAATGTGGGCATCGTCAATCCGCCGGGTGTACCGGGGCGCAGCTTCCAGGCGCTGACACGTCGGCACGATGGGGCCTATCTGGACCCGGACGCCTGGTTGCGTGCAGCCAGCCGACACGAAGGCTCGTGGTGGACGCACTGGTTGAGCTGGTTGCAGGACCATTCCGGTGAGCCGGGTCCACTGCCCAACATGGGTGCGCCCGACATGGGTTTGTCCCCGCTGGCTGACGCGCCCGGACACTACGTTTTGAAGAAATGAGGAGGTACTGCCCATGGACCCCGTTCACCACCCGTTTCACGAGTTGTTTGCGCAGCTGGGTTTGCCTTGTGATTCGCGCAGCATTGCGCAGTTCATTCGGGCGCACAGCCCCTTGCCGGGCGATATCGCCTTGGCCGACGCTGCTTTCTGGACAGTGGCTCAAGCCAACTTCTTGCGGGAAACCTGGCAACAGGACTCCGACTGGACGCACCAGGTGGATCAGCTCAACAAGGCCTTGCGAGCCCACTGACCCCCGGTTTTGACCGGGACTCTACACGTTCCGCGTCACGAAGAATTCACGCCATTGACTTTTTCATGTCATGTCGCTTTTGGATCATGGCTGCATTGATCCAAAGGAGAACTGGTCATGAAAGAGTTGCCGAACCCCACGTTCGCGTTGTCCCCGGTGAGTTTGCCCAGGGGGTTACTTCATCCGGCGCAGGTCCAAACCCCTGTGGATTTCCTGCCTCGACGTGCCCAAAATGCTATTCACGTCACTTGGGCAAAACATCAAGACGAAGTGCGCGAAGCACAAAAACTGAGGTTTGATGTTTTCGGCACAGAAATGGGCGCACGCTTGTCGACCCAGGTGCCCGGCCATGACATCGATCTGTTCGACGATTACTGCGAGCATTTGCTGGTCCGGCACGGCGCGTCGGGCTTGGTGATTGGCACCTACCGTGTGCTCACGCCAGCCCAGGCCAAACGCGTGGGCAGCACCTACAGCGACACCGAGTTTGACCTGACCCGTCTGCGCGACATGCGTCAGCGCATGGTGGAGTTGGGCCGCAGTTGCGTGCACGCCGAGCACCGCCAGGGTGGCGTCATCATGGCCCTGTGGGGGGCTTTGTTTGAATTCATGGACCGCAACCGCCTGGACACCATGATCGGTTGCGCCAGTATTCCCATGCTCCACAACGGTGTGGTGACGGGTGATGCCGCAGCCAGCATCTGGAACCAGTTGCGTCAGAGCCATCTGGCCGATATCCAATACCATGTCCGGCCGCGTTTGCCATTGCCCATCGATGAGCTGGACAGCAACTTGCCGATCGAGCCGCCCGCGCTGATCAAGGGCTATCTGCGCTTGGGTGCCAAGGTGCTGGGTGCGCCCGCCTGGGACCCGGATTTCAACACGGCCGATTTGCCGATGATGATGCGCACCGCAGACTTGCCAGCGCGTTACCGCAAGCATTTTTCAGCGGCTGTCAGATGACTGTGTCGTCAACCTCCTTGCAGCACGCGCTGCTGCTGAAAACCTTTGACGCCAGTCTGGCGCAGGATGGAGTGCATGGCTCACCCGCCCATGTGTCGTCCCCGTCCGCACAGGACGAGGATGACGACGCTGCAGACCGCCCTCGTTTGAGGGCGATTTTCATTTCAGACCTGCACATCGGCACACCGGGATTTCAGGCCGAGGCCTTGCTCGACTTTTTGAAGCACCACCCGAGTGATGTGCTGTATTTGGTGGGTGACATTGTCGACGGATGGCAGCTGCGCAGGCGCTGGTTCTGGCCGCAAAGTCACAACGATGTGGTGCAGAAACTGTTGCGCAGGGCGCGCAAAGGTTGCCGCGTGGTCTATGTGCCTGGTAACCACGACGAGTTTGCCCGGCATTTTGTGGGCCATGCTTTTGGCGGCGTGGAGGTGGTGCATGAAACGACCCACACCACCGCTCAGGGGCTCAAGTTGTGGGTGATGCATGGCGATCATTTTGATGGCGTGATCCAGTGCGCCAAGTGGCTCGCGTATGTGGGTGACTGGTTGTACGAGTTGACCCTCCGAATCAACCGGCACCTGAACAGCTTCAGGGCCCGTGTGGGGCTGCCCTACTGGTCTTTGTCCGCGTACCTCAAGCTCAAGGTCAAGAAGGCGGTGAACTTCATCAGCGATTTCGAAGTGGCCGTAGCGCACGAAGCCAAGCGCCGAGGCTTTGATGGCGTGGTGTGCGGGCACATCCACCATGCAGAAATACGGGATGTGAATGGTACCTTGTACTGCAACGATGGCGATTGGGTAGAAAGCCGGACCGCCTTGGTCGAGCATGCCGATGGTCATCTCGAAATCGTCCATTGGGGCTCGCATGCGGTGGTGCGCCAACGGGTGGCTGCAGCTCAGGTGGTGCACGCATGAAGCTCGCCCTCATCACCGATGCCTGGCACCCTCAGGTCAATGGCGTGGTGACCACGCTGCATGAGCTGGTGCAAGCCCTGAGCATGGGGGACGTCGAGGTGACGGTGATCCACCCCGGACAGTTCCGCAACCGCCCCTGTCCGGGTTATGCGGGCATTGATCTGGCGGTTCGCCCTTACAAAGCGCTGGCCAAAGTGCTGGACACATTGCAGCCCGATGCGGTTCACATCGCCACAGAAGGCCCTTTGGGCTGGGCGGCGCGCAAGCATTGCCAGAAAAAAGGTTGGCAATTCACCACCGCCTTCCACACCAAGTTTCCAGAAATCCTGAAAGCAGCGCTGCGTGTGCCCTTGTTTCTGGGCTACGGCCTGTTTCGTCATTTTCACCGCCCGTCTTCGGGGGTGATGGTGCCGACCCAAGGCGTGCTGAACATGCTGCATAGCCGTGGTTTTCAATCACTCAAGCCGTGGACCCACGGGGTGGACCTGAAATTGTTTGACCACCACGCCGAGCCGCTGGATATGCCGGAATTGGAAGGGTTTCCGCGCCCTTACGCCTTGTTTGTGGGGCGAGTTTCTTACGAGAAAAACATCGATGCGTTTCTGGACTTGAAGCTGGATGGAACCCGCATCGTGTGTGGTGTGGGGCCTTTGGAAGCGCAGCTCAAGGCGCGTTACCCGAATGTGGTCTGGATGGGGGTGTTGCCGCGCCAGCAGTTGGCCAAGGTCTATGCCGCAGCCGACGTGTTTGTCTTTCCCTCGCGCAACGAAACCTTTGGTTTGGTCATGCTCGAAGCCATGGCTTGCGGCACCCCTGTGGCCGCATACCCGGTCGATGGCCCTTTGCAAGTGCTCGGCCATGCTGAAGGTCAGACGATGGGGGGTGTGCTGTCGGAAGACCTGGCCGAGGCGGTTCGCCAATGCCTGACCCTTCCAAGGGCCGAGTGCCGACAGCGGGCAGAGGCATTTGCCTGGCCGAAGACGGTCGAGTTGTTCGTGTCCCATCTGGTGCCGGTATCGGGCGCTGCACCCATGGGAGGCTGATTCACAGTCTTGTCATCAAATTGACACAGCGAATTCCTAGAATGATTTTTCAATCCATTCAGACACGGTCATGGTTCATTCAAAAGTCGAGACTTCCTTTGCAAACGAGCGGCAAGCCTTGCTCGACCGCGATCAGAGCATCTTGTCCTTCAACGAGCGGGTGCTGGATTGGGCGCACCGCCCGGAAGTGCCAGTGCTCGAGCGTTTGCGCTATTTGTGTATCGTGTCTTCCAACCTGGACGAGTTTTTTGAGGTGCGGGCAGAGCCCCATGTGATGGGCAGCCTGCAAGGCCTGAAGTCGGGGGAATACACCGAAGCCAGTCTTGCCGCCTTGGCTGAAAAAACCAGCGCCATGGTGGCGCGTCAATACGCCCTGTACAACGACGACTTGTTGCCCACTTTGCAGCGCAAGGGTTACCGGATCTTGTCGCACGGCGAGCGCAATGCGGCTCAGCGCCAATGGGTGCGCAGTTATTTTCAACGCGAAGTTCAGCCTTTGCTGGTGCCAGTGGGGTTGGACCCGGCGCACCCGTTCCCGCAGGTGGCCAACAAGTCCTTGAATTTCATCGTTCAGCTGTCGGGCAAGGACGCCTTTGGTCGCTCCAATGAGATCGCGATTGTCAAAGTTCCCCGCGTCTTGCCGCGCCTCATTCCACTGCCCGAGCGGGTGTGTGACGGCACCACCGCCTTTGTGATGCTGTCCAGTGTGATCCGTGCGCATTTGGCTGAATTGTTTCCGGGCCGTGAAGTGGGGCAGTTCTCACAGTTTCGGGTGACGCGTAACTCCGAGCTGGCGGTTGACGAAGACGAGATAGCCAATTTGCGCATGGCTTTGCGGCAGGGTTTGCAGCACCGCCACTATGGTCAGGCGGTCCGGCTGGAGGTTTCGGCCAGCTGCTCGCCGCGTTTGGCAGAATTTTTGCGCAAGGAATTCCAACTCCCCGAATCCTCGGTGTTTCGGGTCAACGGTCCGGTCAATCTGGTGCGTCTGATGCAGTTGATCGATCTGATCGATGCGCCGGAGTTGCTGTTTCCGCCCTACAAGGCAAGTTTCCCTGCGCAAGTGCCGCAGCACGGCTCGATCTTTGCGCGCCTCAAAACGGGTGATGTGATGATTCACCAGCCCTTTGAGAGTTTCGACGGCGTTCTGGCTTTTCTGCGCGAAGCCGTGATGGACCCGAACGTGCTGGCCATCAAGCAAACGATTTACCGAGCAGGCAGCGATCCCACGATGATGGATTTGCTGCGCGAGGCGGTGCGTCGGGGCAAGGAAGTCACAGCTGTGGTGGAGCTCAAAGCCCGATTTGACGAAGAAGCCAACATCAACTGGGCAGAGCAGCTCGAATCGATTGGGGTGCAGGTGGTGTACGGCATCGTCGGCCTCAAGACACATGCCAAGATGCTTTTGGTGACCCGCCGCGAAGGCCGCTCCCTCAAGCGCTACGGACATTTGTCGACCGGCAATTACAACCGCCGCACCGCAGCGCTGTACACCGACATCAGCTACCTCACAGCAGACGCTGACATCACATCGGACATGGACCAATTGTTTGGTCACTTGGCCAGCCAAAGCCGCTTGCCCAAAATGAAGCGCTTGCTGGTCGCGCCTTTTCAGCTGCACAGCGACTTGCAATCGCGCATCGAGGCGGTGGGTGACGCGGCGGCGCGTGGTGACTTTGCACGCATCGTCATCAAGATGAACGCCCTGACCGACCAACCGCTGATCGAGGCTTTGCTGGAAGCCGGACAAAAGGGCGCGAAGATTGACTTGATCGTGCGGGGCGCTTGCATGTTGCCTGCGCGTGTGGCGGGTTTGAGTGAAAACATCCGCGTGCGCTCGGTCATTGGCCGCTTTCTGGAACATTCCCGTGTGTTTTATTTCTGCGCCGGTCAGGAAGAGTCGCTGTATTTGTCCAGCGCCGACTGGATGAGTCGCAACATGACACGCCGGATCGAGCTGGCCTGGCCTGTGACCGACCCGGTTTTGCGTCAGCGCATCATCGACGAATGCCTGATCGCCTACCTGCACGATGGCCGTGACGCCTGGGATTTGGCGGCAGACGGTCAATACCACCGGGTCGGTCTGACGGTTCCAGGTCATGGTGCACAAAACGCCTTGATGCAGCGCTACGGGGCGTCTACCCAAGGGGACTGAGAGCGATGGATTTGATTTTGTGGCGTCACGCCGAGGCCCACGAGGCCGAACCCGGAGAAGATGACTTGCAAAGGGCTCTGACGCCGCGTGGCCGCAAGCAGGCCGAGCGCATGTCGGTTTGGCTCGAAAGCCAGCTGCCAGAAGGCACGCGCATTTTGAGCAGCCCTGCGGTCAGGGCCGAGCAAACGGTTCGTGCTCTCGGGCGCAAATACAAAGTTCGCGATGCCTTGTCACCGGGCGCTTCGGTGCAGGATATTCTGGAAACAGCAGGTTGGCCCGATGCCAAGTACCCGGTTTTGCTGGTTGGGCACCAGCCCGCACTGGGGGCGGTGATTTCACAGTTGCTGCGCATGCCCGATGCGGCGTGCGCGGTGCGCAAGGGGGCCGTATGGTGGTTGCGCAGGCGCAGCCGTGAAGGTCAGGATCAAACCGTTTTGCTGACCGTGACCGCCCCAGAGCGTCTGTGAGGAGGCTCAGTCCTTGGCGGGCCGACCGGTTTTGATGGTCGGAACGCTGCTCAGCGCCTTTTTGAAGCTCACGTCAGTCAGACCATGTGCGCGCTCACTGTGTGCGGATGGTTGTCAGTCTGTGAGCACTTCGAACTGCCATTCGGTTTTTTGCCAAGCCGTTTTTTCTTCACGCAAGAGGTGGGCCGACTGCGGCCAGAGCTCGGCCCAGTCGCTGCGCAAGGTCAAGCGCGCGGTGCGTTGCAGGGCATCGCAGTGGATGGTCAAACCCGACAGGTCCGGGTCGCGTCGGGCATGGCACAAAATGACCGCCAATCGGAGCGCCATGAGCTGCTGGACAAAGCTGGCGTCATCCATCTCGATTTCAAGTTTGCGCAATTTGCCCCGATGCCCCAACACCAATTGGCTCAGGCGGTGCAACTCATTGAGGGTGAAGCCGGGCAAGTCGGTGTTGTCCAGGATGTAAGCGCCATGCTTGTGGTAATCGCTGTGCGAGATGCGCATGCCGGTTTCGTGCAACTGGCAGGCCCAGTGAAGTTTTTGCAGATAGCGCTGACGATCTTGCGCTGAAGTGCTGCCGCTTTCCGGGATGAGCGATTGCAACAGGCTTTGGGCCGTGCGTGACACCCGTTCGGCCTGCAGCTTGTCGGTACCAAAGCGTTGCGCCAGCCAGTCCACCATCGATGACCTGACATCCTGTGTGCTTTCCCGATCGATCAGATCGTAAAGCGCACCGTGCCGGAGCGCACCTTGGGCCGCTTGCATCTCGTCGATGTGCAGCAGATCAAACACCGCTTGCAAGACGGCCAGCCCCCCACCAATCACGGGCTTGCGGTCTTCCTTGACCCCTTCGAGCCGCAGGTTGTCTGGTTTTTGGGCTTTGAGCAGGCGGTCCTTGAGCCAGGCGAGGCCTTCGCGGGTGATGAGACCCTCTGGCCACCCGGAAGCGGTCAAGACATCGGCCACAGCACCGACCGTGCCGGACGAGCCATAGCATTTGTCCCAGTGGTTGCGGTTGAACAGGATCTGGGCTTCATCAAGCACCGCCTTGGCCGCAATTTCCGCAGATTTGAAGCAGGCCGGTGTCCAAATCCCGTCGGGAAAGAACTTCATGGACCAGGCCACGCTGCCCACGCGGTAAGACTCCAGCGTGTTGGCTTTTTCACGTTGACCCAAAATCATCTCGGTCGAGCGACCTCCGATGTCCACCACCAGGCGACGCTCATCGGATTGCGGCAGCAGGTGTGACACGCCCAGATAGATGAGTCGGGCTTCTTCCTTGCCGGCGATCACCTCGATCGGGAAGCCCAGTAGGCGTTTGGCCTTGCTCAGAAAAACATCGCGGTTGCGTGCTTCGCGCAGGGTTTGCGTGGCCACGGCCCGCACCTGGCTGGGGCGAAAGCCTGCAATGCGTTCGCCAAATCGGGCCAGGCATTCCCAGCCCCTGGTCATGGCCTCTTCTGTCAGATGGCGCTCGGCGTCCAGCCCATTGCCTTGCCGAACGGTCTCCTTGATGTATTCGACCCGCCGCAGTTGTCCCGCATCCATCTGACCGATTTCGAGGCGAAAGCTGTTGGACCCCAGGTCAATGGCAGCGTAAAGGGACTTGGTTTGCATGGACGCAGTGGGTACGGCAAAAGAGCCACAGATTATGTGACGGATGTATGAAACTTGAATGACAGCCCAAAACGCAGTCGAGACAGGTTAAAGCGCAGGCCGGGTTTCAAGGGGTTGTCTGGGCCACTGACCGGGGTGCCCAGGCGTTGACCAGTGCGACCAGTGTCAACATCACCGGCACCTCGACCAACACGCCCACCACCGTGGCCAAGGCTGCGCCCGATTGCAGGCCAAACAGCGAGATGGCGACCGCCACAGCGAGTTCAAAAAAATTGGACGTGCCAATCAGGCAGGCCGGTCCCGCCACGTTGTGCGGCAGCTTGAGCCAGCGTGCGCCCCACCAGGCGATGAAAAAAATACCATAGGTCTGCAACACCAAGGGTACGGCAATCAAGGCGATGACGAGTGGTTGCTCGATGATCGTATGAGCTTGAAAACCGAACAACAGCACCACGGTGGCGATCAAGCCACTGATCGACAGTGGTTTGAGTTGCGCAACACGGCGCTGCAGCCGCTCGCTGCCTTGGGTCAGCCACCTCTGGCGGCACGCCATGCCTGCGGCCAGTGGCAAGACCACATACAAGACGGTGGAGAGCAGCAGCGTTTCCCAGGGCACGGTGACATCGGTCACACCCAGCAAAAAAGCGGCGATGGGGGCAAAGGCCACCACCATCACCAGGTCATTCACCGACACCTGGACCAGCGTGTAGTTGGCATCGCCCTTGACCAGCTGGCTCCACACAAACACCATGGCCGTGCACGGGGCCACGCCCAGCAAAATCATGCCCGCAATGTAGTCATTGGCCGATTGGGGATCGACCCAGGGGGCAAACAGGTATTTGAAAAACAGCACGCCCAAAGCGGCCATGGTGAAAGGCTTGATGAGCCAATTGACCACCAGGGTCAGCAGCAGGCCCTGCGGTTTTTTCCCCACGTCTTTCACTGCGCTCCAGTCGATCTGCACCATCATCGGGAAAATCATGACCCAGATGCACAGCGCCACCACCAGGTTGACATGCGCCCATTCCAGGCTGGCCACGACCTGAAAAATCCCGGGGGCGATCAGGCCCAAGCCCACCCCAGTGAGGATGCCCAAGGCGACCCAGATCGACAGGAAACGTTCAAAAATACCCATGCTGTTGTTCAGTTCTTGTGTGTGGGGTGTCCCGCGCCAGGGCGCGGAGGGATCTTCAGGACTGGCCAATCCGATCCAGCTCTTTTTTCAGCGACAAACGGTCCAGCTTGTCGATAGGCAGGCTGAGCAAAATCGATATCCGGCGGTGCAATTTGATGAACGCCTCCCGGAAGGCCTTGTCTTTGTTGGCTTCACTGCCGCTGGCGTGCGAAGGGTCTTCCACGCCCCAGTGCGCACTCATGGGCTGGCCAGGCCAGACCGGGCAGACTTCACCGGCAGCGTTGTCGCAAACGGTGATGACGAAGTCCATGACCGGGGCATCGGGCGTGGCAAATTCAGACCAGCTTTTGCTGCGCAGCCCTTGGGTGTTCAGCTGGTGCCGCGTGAGGCAGCGCAGGGCTTCTTCCTTCACGGTGCCATCGGGTTGGCTACCCGCGCTGTAGGCCACAAAACGGTGCGGCCCCAGGTGGTTCATGATGGCTTCGGCCATGATGCTGCGTGCGGAGTTGGCAGTGCAAATGAAAAGGATGTTGTGTTTTTTCATGTGAGCGTCCATGGGTGAGAAAAAATCGTCAGCAGCATGCGGTGTCACACGCCACGGTGGGCATGTCGTCGCAAGGCACGCCTTGGCAGCAGTGGTCGGTCAAGAAGCCGACCAGGTTTTGCATGGTCGGCATGTCGGCGCGGTAACGCATGAACCGGCCTTCGCGTTGCACGCTCACCAGGCCCGCATGGTGCAGTTCCTTGAGGTGAAAGGACAGCGTGTTGGCAGGCACCGCCAGCGCTTGCGTCAACTGGCCCGGTTGCATGCCTTCAGGGCCTGCACCCACGATGGCGCGGAACAAACGCAGCCGCGAGGTTTGCGCCAAAGCCGCCAGTGCCTTGACGGCGAGGTCTTCGTCCATGGCGTTCAAAACGGTGTCGGTGGTCATGGGGTGCCTGTCTTTTCTGAAGGGGGGGTGTGCTCAAGCAAGCCCAAGGGCAGGCGCAGTGTGGTCAGCCAGCACAGCAGCAGCATCAGCGCCGATCCCAAGAGGGCGTACAACAGCCCGCCCCATTGGTACAGCAGGCCTGACAGCAGCGTGCCCATGAAGCGGCCCAGCGCGTTGGCGGCGTAGTAAAAGCCCACGTCTTCGGCCGCTTTTTCAGAGCCTGCATAGGCCAGCACCAAATAACTGTGAACCGAAGAGTTGATGGCAAAGGCAAAGCCGAACAGGCTCAGACCCCCGACCACCCACCATTGCAGCTGCGGCGCTTGCAGCCAAAGCGCAGCGGCGATGCCCAACGGAATGAGCGTGAGCACCGCCGACCACCAGCGGGCTGCAGGCACTTCGCGGCTCAGACCGTCGGCGCTGCGGCGCACCAGCTGCGGGGCCAGTGCTTGCACCAGGCCATAGCCAATGGTCCACGCGGCCAAAAAGCCGCCCACCATGGTGAAGGTCCAGCCCACCGAGTAGAGGAACACCGGTACGCCCACCACAAACCAGACATCACGCGCACCAAACAAGGCCACGCGGGCGGCGGCCAGTGCGTTGATGCCTGCGCTTTTGGCGAACAACTCTTTGGCCGAGCCCGAAGGCTTGCTCTTGCCCATCATGGGCGGCAGGCTCGTCACCACCCCGATCAGCACCAAGGCAAGAAGGCCCGACATGGCCCACAGCGAGCCCTGAAAACCCAGCGTCTCCAGCAGCAAACCACCCAGAAAAAAGCCAAAGCCTTTCATGGCGTTTTTGCTGCCCGTGAACCAGGCCACCCACTTGAAGAGTTGGCCGTTGCCTTGGTCTTTGGCTTGCGCCTGCGTGATCTTGATGGCCGATTTGCTGGCGGTTTTGGTCAGGTCTTTGGCCACGCCACACACGCCCTGCGCCAGCACCACCCAAGCCACCGACATGGTTGCTGTCCACTCGGGCTGTAAGGCCGAGAGCAAACCAAAGCCGATGATCTGCGTGACCAGTCCCACGGTGAGCATGCGGGCGATGCCAAAGCGTGTGGCCAGCCAGCCGCCGATCAGGTTGGCCAACACACCCGCGCCTTCGTAGAGCAAGAACAAAAAGGCCAGCGTGAACGGCGAGTAACCCAGCTTGTAAAAGTGCAGCAGCACCAACATGCGCAACGCGCCGTCGGTCAGGGTGAAGCCCCAATAGGCGGCGGTCACGATGCCGTATTGACGTTCTGCGGCGGTGATACCGCCGTCGTTGCGCTCAGCCGCGTTCATCTCAGATGCCGACTTCTTGCATGTGGCAGGCCAAATCGACCATGCGGCAGGCGTAGCCCATTTCGTTGTCGTACCAGGCGTAGACCTTGAGCAGTGTGCCGTCGGTCACCAAGGTGGACAGTGCGTCCACGATGGCGCTGCGTGTGTCGCGGGCGTAGTCCACGCTGACCAAGGGCCGCTCCTCGTATCCCAAAATGCCTGCCAGCGGGCCTTGGGCCGCAGCGGCAAACAAGGCGTTGACTTCTTCGGCGCTGGTTTCGCGCTTCATCTCGAACACGCAGTCGGTCAGCGACGCGTTGAGCACCGGAGCACGCACGGCGTGGCCGTTGAGCTTGCCTTTGAGTTCGGGGTAGATCAAGGCAATGGCGGTGGCGCTGCCCGTGGTGGTGGGGGCCAGGCTCATCATGGCGCTGCGGGCGCGGCGCAGGTCTTTGTGCGGCGCGTCTACCACCAGGTTGGTGTTGGTCGGGTCGTGGATGGTGGTGATCTGACCGTGCCGAATGCCAATGGCTTCGTGCACGACTTTGACGACCGGGGCCAGGCAATTGGTGGTGCACGATGCGGCCGTGACGATGCGGTCTTTGGCCGGGTTGTAGAGCGTGTGGTTGATGCCGACCACGATGTTCAGCACATCGCCCACCTTGACAGGCGCGGCCACGATCACGCGCTTAGCGCCCCGGTCCAGGTGGCCTTCAATCGTTTCGGGGGTGAGGAACTTGCCCGTGCATTCCAGCACCAGGTCCACGCCCATGTCGCCCCAAGGGATGTCGGCCGGGTTGGCGTGCGACGAGAAGCCCAGGGTGCGATCTCCGATGCGGATGTGGCGATCGCTCTCGGCTTCAATGCGCTCGCGCCACTTGCCCTGAACACTGTCAAACGCGAGCAAATGCGCCGTGGCGGCTGCGCCGCCTTTGAGTTCGTTGACATGCACCACCTCCAGGCGGTTGCCTGCGCGGGGGTCGTCAGACGGGCGCTCGGCAGCGCCCATGGCTGCACGCAAGGCCAAGCGGCCAATGCGGCCCATACCGTTGATACCGATTTTCATGGGTTATCTTTCAATGCTTCTGGAAATGTAATGTTCGTCACTGTGCCATGCATTTGTGACGCATTCATGACAAGATTTCAGAGGCAGTCGGCCGAGGATCTGTCATTCAACCTTCAGATTTTCGCCATCAAAATGTCACGTGAAAGCCCTCCAATGGCTCTTTTCCCCTGGAGCTTCACATGTCTCACCACGATCTTGACCCGATTTGCAACACCTCTGACAACCCCCACTTTCAAGATGTCCTGAGCCAGTCCTTGCAAAATCCCGCACGTCGGGGTTTGTTGCGCGGTGGTTTGGGTCTGGCGGGTCTGGCCATGCTGCCCGGCTGTGCCAGCTTGACCACAGGCGCGCCTGCTGCGCCCAAAGCCTTGGGCTTTGCTGCGGTGGGAAAAAGCCTGCTCGACAACGTGATCTTGCCGCCGGGCTACCAATACAGCGTGCTGCACGCCACAGGCGATGCGCTCGATTCGGCCTTGGCGGCCTATTCCAACCGCGGCCTTGAGTCGGACGACTGGTCGCGCCGCATTGGCGATCACCACGATGGCATGGACATTTATTACATCGACGCCAATGGCCGCTATTCCGAGAAGGACACGGGCCGCGCCGTGCTGTGCGTGAACCACGAAAGCTCGGCCGATGCGCACTTCATGCACCCCAATGGCCAAACTTCCAACAAGGTCAGCGGCAAGAAATTTACCCAATTTGGCGACTGGGATTTGGGCGTCCGCCCTGAGTTGGAAGTGCTCAAGGAAATCAACCACCACGGCGTCTCTGTGGTCGAGATCGTGAAAACGCCGCAAGGCTGGCGAATCAAGCAAGATTCGCCCCTGAACCGCCGTATCACCGCACAAACGCCTGTGCGCATCAGCGGCCCCCGCGCTTCGATCGAGCAGATTCGCAGTTTGATGGTGACCCGCTGGGACACGGCCGGGGCCATGGCTCGCGGCACACTCAACAACTGCGGCCATGGCAAAACGCCGTGGGGCACGTATTTGGGCTGCGAAGAAAATTGGGCCTATTACTTCCAGACCACCAGCGAAGGTCAAGCCTTGACAGCGAAAGAGCTGGCTTCGCGCAAGCGCTATGGTGTGGCCGCTGCCGCGCCTGCTGCCGGTTCGACCAAGTCTGTCAGCCAGGGCTGGCACACCGTGTCGTCCACCGATGACCGCTTTGCCCGCTGGAACCTCGCGGCCGTGGGAGCGAATGCCGAAAAGGATTTCCGCAACGAAGCCAACACCTTTGGTTTCAACGTGGAGATCGACCCCCTGGCTCCCAACTCCACGCCGGCCAAGCGCGTGGCCATGGGCCGGTTTGCGCACGAAGCTGCGGTGTGTAGCCTGCCTGTGGCGGGCCAGCCTTTGGCGTTCTACATGGGCTGCGATGCACGCAACGAATACATCTACAAATTTGTGAGCACCGCCGTGTGGGACCCACGTGACGTGGGTGGTGGCATGGCCGCTGGCGACAAGTACCTGAGCGAGGGCAAGCTCTATGCGGCCCGCTTTGATGCTTCAGGCCAGGGCGAGTGGCTGGAGCTGACCATCGCAGACCCGCGCATTGCCAAGTACAGCGCCTACCCATTCGCCAATCAGGGGGATGTGCTGGTGAATGCCCGACATGCCGCCGATGCCGTGGGTGCAACCAAGATGGACCGTCCGGAGTGGGGCGCCGTCAACCACCGCAATGGTGAGGTGTACTTTGCCCTCACCAACAACAGCGCCGCCAACCGCACGCCTGGCAAAACCGATGCAGCCAACCCCCGTGCCTACATGGATCTGGATGGAAAAAAAGGCATGGGTAATCCGCACGGTCACATCATCCGTTTCAAAGAGCCAGGTCATCAAGCTACGGCCAAAAACTTTTCCTGGGATATCTTCTTGTTCGGTGCCGAGGAAGACTCCGGTGACGCCAACCTGTCGGGCCTGACCGCCAAGAATTCGTTCTCTTCGCCCGACGGCCTGTGGTTCAGCAAAGCCACCGGCATCTGCTGGATCCAGACCGACGATGGGGCCTTCACCGACGAAACCAACTGCATGATGCTGGCCGCCATTCCGGGCCAGGTGGGCGACGGCGGCAAAGTCACCGTGAAAAACAAGATGGTGGTGGGGGGGGCCGAGCAGACAGGCACGCAAGAGACCTTCTTGGGTGCCGCATTGGGCGAGGCCAAACTTCGCCGCTTCCTGGTGGCACCTCCAGGCGCTGAAGTGACAGGCATCACCGAAACACCGGATGGCCGTACCTTGTTTGTCAACATCCAGCACCCCGGCGAATTGTCCAAGCCCCTGTCCTCAAGCGCAGCGCCTCAGAGCGTCTGGCCAGGCAACCAGGGTTATGGCGTGGCCGGTCGACCCCGTTCGGCCACCATCGTCATCACGCGCAAGGATGGTGGCGTGATCGGCTTGTGATGCCTCACGAAAATCACCTCTGCCCGCTTGTCGGGTGAGTCCAAGGCCACGCCAACGCGCGTGGCCTTTTCAATTCAGGCGCTGCATGACCCCCCAAGAGCGCCATACCGCAGCGATGGCGGTGAACAGGCCCAAAGGTTGAAATCAGAAGGAAAACGCAATATTTAGGTACTTTTGATTGCAAAAAACCTCAAATCCAAGCGTTCAAGCCCGTTCCCCGATTGATCGGGGCAAGTCTTTGTTGCATTGACACGCGGCGCGTCACCAAAACAAGTGGTGAATTGACACGCAGTTGTCACAATTGGTGGATAGAGTTGAAACAAGGGAGCAGGAAACGATCTTGCGCACCTTTTGAAGAGCAGAATTTTTATCACCCTGAACCAGGAGTTGACATGTTGAAATTGAAATCCGTCATGGCCGCTGTGGGCCTGAGCGTTGTGGCGGCCACCACATGGGCTGCCGACATCACCGGCGCCGGTGCCACATTCCCTTATCCGATTTACGCCAAATGGGCTGAGGCCTACAAGAAAGAGACTGGCACCGGTTTGAACTACCAGTCGATCGGCTCTTCTGGTGGCATTCGTCAGATCCGCGCCAAGACCGTCACGTTTGGCGCGTCGGACGCCCCTGTGCCCGGTGCGGACCTGGACAAGGACGGCATGGTGCAATTCCCGGCCATCATTGGCGGCACCGTGCCTGTGGTGAACCTCGAAGGTTTCAAGCCCGGCGAGTTGCGCATCACCGGCCCTGTCATGGCCGAGATGTTCATGGGCAAGATCACCAAGTGGAACGACCCCAAGTTTGTTGCTTTGAACCCCGGCAAAAAGCTGCCCGACCAGAGCATCACCGTGGTGCACCGCGCCGATGGTTCCGGCACCACCTTCAACTGGACCGATTACCTGACCGCCGTGAGCAAAGAGTGGGCTGATACCGTGGGCAAGGGCGCTGCGGTCAAGTGGCCTGCTGCTTCGTCGGTGGGTGGCAAGGGCAATGAAGGCGTGGCCGCCAACGTGAACCGTGTCAAGGGCGCGATCGGCTACGTGGAATACGCCTACGTCAAGAAAAACAACATGAACTTCCTGCAGTTGCAAAACGTCGATGGCAAGTACGTCAGCCCTGACGACACCACTTTCGCAGCCGCCGCTGCCGGTGCCGACTGGTTCAGCGTGCCCGGCATGGGCATCTCGATGGTGAACGCCAAAGGCGCCACCAGCTGGCCTGTGAGCACTGCTTCGTTCATCCTGATGTACAAGGACCCGAGCGACAAGAACCTGTCCAAGGAAGCCATCAAGTTCTTTGACTGGGCCTTCAAAAACGGCAAGGGCATGGCTGCCGAGCTGGACTATGTGCCATTGCCGGACGCTTTGACCAAGCAAATCCGCGAGCGCGTCTGGACACAGATCAAGAACTGATGAGCCTCTGAAGGGTGTCGCTGGCGACACCCTGCCATGCAGCCCCGCCATCGCAGGATGCCGGGGCATGCACGCTGAAAGTGAACACGATGCAGTTGTCTCAAGGAATCAATATGGACCCGATGGCCGTGGCGGACAGTGCGACCCAAGCCAACATGATGGCGGTGGTCAAGCGCCAACGCTTGCAGGATTTTTTCTTCCACAAGATCACCATGGGTTTTTCCCTGCTGGTGTTGTGTGCCTTGATGGGCATCATCATTTCGTTGCTGATCAACGCCTGGCCGTCCTTTGCCAAGTTCGGTCTTGGCTTTGTCTGGCGCGTCGAATGGGACATCATCAACGGTGAGTTCGGCGCAGCGATTGCCATCTTTGGTACGGTGGTCAGTGCGCTCATTGCGCTGGTGATCGCCGTGCCTTTGTCTTTTGGCATTGCCCTGTTTTTGACCGAAACCTGCCCGACCTACCTGCGCCGCCCATTGGGCACAGCCATTGAGTTGCTGGCGGCGGTGCCTTCGATCATTTACGGCATGTTCGGCTTGTTCATTTTTGCGCCTTTGTTTGCCGAATATGGCCAGCCTGCACTGCAGTCCACCTTGGGTCAGATGCCCTTGATTGGCAGTTTGTTTGGTGGTGCCATGAACGGCATTGGCATTTTGGCGGCCGGCATCATTTTGGCCTTCATGATCTTGCCCTTCATTGCTGCTGTGATGCGCGATGTGTTCGAGATCGTGCCGCCTATCCTGCGCGAGTCGGCCTATGGCCTGGGTTGCACCACCTGGGAAGTGGTGCGCAACATCGTTTTGCCCTACACCCAAAAAGGCGTGATTGGCGGCATCATGCTGGGCCTGGGCCGGGCCCTGGGCGAGACCATGGCCGTGACCTTTGTGATCGGCAATTCGCAGCGCATCAGCGCTTCGCTGTTTTCGCCAGGCACGTCGATCGCCTCGACGCTGGCCAATGAGTTCGGCGAAGCCGATGACTTCCACCTCACCACCCTGTTTGCGCTGGGCTTTTTGTTGTTCGTGATCACCTTTGTGGTGTTGGCCTTGGCCAAGATCATGATCATCCGGGCCGAAAAAGCCAAAGGCACCAAGACCTGAAAGGCCTGACACCATGAATCTGACCATTTACGCGCGGCGCAAACGCGTCAACCAGATCGGCCTGACCTTGTCCATGCTGGCCATGGCCTTGGGCTTGTTTGTGCTGCTGTGGATTTTGTTTGTGCTGTTCAAGAACGGCATCTCGGCCATCAACTGGGCCATGTTCACCGAATCCACGCCAGCCCCCGGCTCCGAGGGCGGTGGCTTGGCCAATGCCATCGTGGGCAGCGTCATGATGGTGCTGGTCACCGCCCTGGTCAGCACGCCCATTGGCATTTTTGCGGGCGTGTACCTGGCCGAATACGGGGACGAAAGCAAGACCGCCGAGCTGACCCGTTTTGTCACGGACATCATGCTGTCCGCGCCTTCCATTGTGTTGGGCCTGTTTGTGTACGCCATTCTGGTGGCCCAGGTGAAGCACTTTTCGGGTTGGGCGGGCTCGCTGGCGCTGGCGCTCATTGCCATTCCGGTGGTGGTGCGCACCACCGAGAACATGCTGCGCCTGGTGCCAGGCAGTCTGCGTGAAGCCGCTTTTGCACTCGGCGCACCGCGCTGGAAAGTCGCGACCTTCGTGACTTTGCGTGCCGCCAAAGCGGGCGTGATGACCGGTTTGTTGCTGGCGCTGGCCCGCATCAGCGGTGAAACCGCACCGCTGTTGTTCACCGCCTTGAACAACCAGTTCTTCTCATGGGACATGAACTCGCCCATGGCCAACTTGCCTGTGGTGATTTTCCAGTTCGCCATGAGCCCCTATGACAACTGGGTCCGACTGGCCTGGGGTGGCGCACTGCTGATCACCCTGACGGTGCTGGTCCTGAACATTTTGGCCCGCGTGTTCTTCCGCGAAAAAGTCAAAGCCTGATTGAAAGACAAGGTTTCCTATGCCCAATACCGCTTCTGTGCCACTCAAAAATGCCATTGAAATCCGCGACCTCAGCTTTTTCTATGGCACCTTCAAGGGCCTGAAAAACGTCAACCTCAACATCGCCGAGCACAAGGTCACCGCCTTCATCGGGCCTTCGGGTTGCGGCAAGTCCACGCTGCTGCGCACGCTCAACCGCATGTACAGCCTGTACCCTGGTCAGCGCGCTGAGGGTCAGATCAACTTTTATGGCCAGAACATTCTGGACCCCAAACAGGATTTGAATTTGCTGCGTGCCCAGGTGGGCATGGTGTTCCAGAAACCGACACCGTTCCCGATGTCGATCTACGACAACATCGCTTTCGGCATTCGCTTGTATGAAAACCTCAGCCGTGCCGACATGGACGAGCGCGTCGAGTGGGCCTTGACCAAGGCCGCCATCTGGAACGAGGTGAAGGACAAGCTCGGCCAAAGCGGTTTGTCGCTGTCAGGTGGCCAGCAGCAGCGTCTGTGCATCGCCCGCACTGTGGCGGTCAAGCCCAAGGTCATCTTGCTGGACGAGCCCACCTCGGCGCTCGATCCGATCTCGACTGCCAAGGTCGAAGAGCTGGTCAGCGAGTTGAAGAAGGACTACACCGTGGCCATCGTCACGCACAACATGCAGCAAGCGGCCCGTGTGTCCGACTTCACGGCTTACATGTACCTGGGCGAATTGGTCGAATTCGGGCAGACCGAGCAGATCTTCATGAAGCCCGCCCGCCAAGAGACCGAAGACTACATCACTGGCCGTTTCGGCTGATCAGGAGCACACCATGGAAAAACACATTTCAAGTCAGTTCGATGCGGACCTGACCAGCGTCTCTTCCCGCGTTCTGGAGCTGGGTGGCCTGGTGGAGTCGCAAACCCGCCATGCGGTCTATGCCTTGGCCCAGTTCAGTCTGGAAGTGGCCAACCAGGTCATTGCCACCGAAAAACAAGTCAACAGCTTAGAGGTCGAGATCGACGCCGAGCTGGCTTCCATCATTGCCCGTCGCCAGCCCACGGCACGCGATTTGCGCTTGCTGATGGCGATCTCCAAAATCACGGCCAATCTGGAGCGTGCTGGCGATGAGGCCGAGCGCATTGCCCGCATGGTCAAACTGATCCTGGAGCAGGGCAGCCCGCGCAATTTGCCATCGTCGGAATTGCGTGTGGCGTCCGACCTGGCCTCCGGGCTGTTGCGCAAGGCCCTGGATGCGTTTGCACGGCTGGATGTGAACACGGCTTTGGTCATCCTGAAAGAGGACGACCTGATCGATGCCGAGTTCAACGGTTTTGTCCGCAAGCTCGTCACCTACATGATGGAAGACCCGCGCACCATTTCGGCCAGCCTGGACTTGCTGTTTGTGGCCAAGGCCATTGAGCGCATCGGCGACCATGCCAAAAACATCGCCGAGTTTGTGATCTACGTGGTCAAAGGTGCCGACGTGCGCCACACGGCCCTGACGGACATCGAAAAAGCGGTCCAATGAGAAGCTTGCCGAGAATTCTGATCGTCGAGGATGAAGCGTCGATTGCCGAATTGATTTCGGTGAATTTGCGACACAACGGTTTCCAGCCAGTCTGGGCGATGGACGCGGAATCGGCGCAACGTGAGCTCGACGAGATCCTGCCGGATGTCATCTTGCTCGATTGGATGCTGCCGGGTGAAAGCGGCCTGACGCTGGCGCGCCGCTGGCGTGCTTCGGCGCGTACCAAAGTCGTGCCGATTTTGATGCTCACCGCCCGGGGTGATGAAGCCGATCGTGTGGCGGGACTGGATGCCGGTGCCGACGATTACATCGTCAAGCCGTTTTCGCCGCGTGAATTGCTGGCGCGCATCCGCGCGGTCTTGCGTCGGCGTGTGCCCGAATCGGCGGGTGGGGCGGTGAAGATTGGCCAGTTGCAGCTCGATGCCGACACCTACCGGGTGAGCTGGCAGGACAAGCCCCTGAAGGTCGGGCCGACGGAGTTCAAATTGCTGCAATACCTGATGCGGCACCCAGAGCGGGTACACACCCGGGGCATGCTGCTCGACAAGGTCTGGGGCGATCATGTCTACATCGAAGAGCGCACCGTGGATGTGCATGTCAAGCGTTTGCGCGAATCGCTGGGCGATGCGGGCGCGATGATCGAAACCGTGCGGGGTGCGGGCTACCGCCTGACGGCCGCACCTGCGGTGTAAGACATGTGGATCGCTGTTCTTGAAATCCTGACGCTGATGGCGCTGGTGGCCGCGCCTGCGTGGTTCTGGGGCGGTCCGTTGGAGGCAGCACTCGCGGCATGCGTTGCGCTGCTGTGGATGCTGCTTTTACAGATCTGGAAAGTTCGGCGTCTGGAGTTGTGGCTGTCCCAGCCCGATTGGCGAACGGAGCTGCCCTGGAAAGGCGTGTGGGCCGAGATTGCTCAGCGCATTCAGCGGCAATTGCGGCTCAATGACAAACAGCTGCTCACCAGCGAACAGCGCCTGCAATATTTCCTCCAAGCCATTCAGGCCTCTCCCAACGGGGTGACCTTGCTCGATGCCGAGGGCCGCATCGAGTGGTGCAATGCCACGGCGAGCAACCACCTTGGCCTGGACGCCAAGCGGGATGTGAAGCAGCACATCGTGCATTTGCTGCGTGACCCGGTTTTTTCCAGGTACTTTGCACAAGGCCAACACGATGCTGAAGTCATCATCGATGGGCGGTCCAACTCGCTGATTCAGACACCCAAGCTCTCGGTCCAGCTGCATGCTTATGGTGATGGGCAGCTTTTGCTGCTCAGTCGGGACATCACCTCGGTGACCTTGGCCGATGCCATGCGCCGGGATTTTGTGGCCAATGTGTCGCACGAAATTCGCACGCCCTTGACCGTCTTGAGCGGATTTGTGGAAACCCTGCAAACCCTTCCCTTGAACGAGCAAGAACGCCAGAATTATTTGCAACTGATGTCGGTGCAGGCCGAGCGCATGCAAAGTCTGGTGGCGGATTTGTTGACCCTGTCACAACTGGAAGGCAGCTCGCCGCCCGGTAACCACGAGCAGGTGCCTTTGCCGGAGTTGATGACGCAAGTCGCCGCCGATGCGGCGGCTTTGTCGGCGGTTCTCTCGGGTCAAGAGGGTGACGAGCGTGGTCCCGTCCATGTGCTCAATTTTGACACCCAGGCGGATTGGGCCTTGCTGGGTGTGCGTTCCGAATTGCTCAGCGCAGTGTCGAATCTGGTGAGCAATGCCGTGCGCTACACCCCTGCGGGCGGCACGGTCCATGCAACTTGGGTCAGGACCCCCGAGGGCGCGACATTCTCCGTGACCGATACCGGTCCGGGCATTGCCCCTGAACATTTGCCGCGTTTGTCTGAGCGCTTTTACAGGGTCGACCGCAGCCGCTCACGCGAGACGGGTGGCACAGGTTTGGGCTTGGCCATTGCCAAGCATGTGGTGCAACGCCATGGGGGTGAGTTGCGCATTGAAAGCCAGGTGGGCAAAGGCTCCAAGTTCATGCTGACTTTCCCGGCCAGTCGGGTGGTGCCGTTGAAGGATTGACGGCGGGCATCGCCGTTTGGCAGGCCGTCTGGGTTTGTCGCGCAGGGGTGCCCCAGCGGTATGGCTTAAGAGTCGCTTCAGGTAAGACCTTTAATCTCGAGTTTGAGACGGGATGAAAGGTCGATGCCATGTTGAACTTTAAAAAATGGAGCTGCCCGATTGCCTGGGCGCTTGCCTTCTTGGCCTGGGGCTCAGGCGCACATGCGCTGGAGGCGACGCCCGAGTCGGAACTGCAGCGCTGGCAGCAAGCCGCAGGGCAAGCGGGCGATGCGGCCAAAGGTCAGGTCTTTTTTCAGCAGCGCCATGGCGGCGAGTGGTCGTGTGCGTCCTGCCATGGGCAGCCACCGACCCGCGAAGCCAAGCATGCGGCCACCGGCAAAAAGATCGCTGCTTTGGCCCCGGCTTTCAATGCCGAACGCTTGACCGACAGCGCCAAGGTCGACAAGTGGTTCAAGCGCAATTGCAAGGACGTCTTGTCGCGTGAATGCACACCTGCTGAAAAGGCCGATGTGCTGGCTTATCTGGTGGGTCTGAAATGAGCGGGCTGACGTTTTCCAAATTGCCCGCTGGGTGTGTGTGGTGGGGCGTGTTATGGCTTGAGCTGTCTGCGCCGGTCATGGCCGATGGGCCGCTGATGCCCGCGCAGGTGCCGTCTGTTTACAAACAGGAGTGTGCGGCCTGTCACACGGCCTACCCGCCGGGCTTGTTGCCTGCGGCGTCGTGGCGTCGCATCATGGGTGGGCTGGACCGGCATTACGGCAGTGACGCCTCTCTGGAGCCCGCCCAAGTGCAACAAGTGTCTGCATGGCTCTTGGCCCATGCCGGCACCTACAAGCGCGTGCGAGAAGAGCCGCCACAAGACCGCATCACGCGTTCTGCCTGGTTTGCGCGCAAGCACCGCGAAATCGCACCCGCCGTCTGGCAACGCGCCAGCATCCAAAGTGCGGCCCAGTGCAGTGCCTGCCACACCCAGGCCGAGCAAGGCCAGTTTGACGAACACCAGGTGCGAATCCCCCGTTGACCTGGGCCCCAACCGGCCGTGCAAACGGCAGGGGGTTTTGAACACAAGGAATTTGAAATGATGACCCATGCTTCTCCTGGTACCGCTGCCCGCACTGAGGCGCCCGCGCCAACCCGTCGCACGGTGGATGCGTTCACGCGCACGCTGCACGCTTTGTTGGCGATGAGTTTTTTGGGTGCCTACATCACGGCCGAGAGCGAAATTTTCAGGTTGGTGCACGTGACCCTGGGCTACACGCTGGGCGGTTTGTTGCTGGTGCGTGTGGTTTGGGGTTTGCTGGGGCCGCGCCATGCGCGTTTGTCTGCGCTGCTGGGCAAGTTGCGCGGCTTGGGTGCCTGGCTGCAGGGGCTTGGTCATGGGCTTGGTGGCGTGCAGGCCTCATGGCGTCAGGGGCAAAACCTGTACATGGCCTTGACGGTTGCGGCGGTGTTGCTGGCCATTGTCCCGGTGGTGTTGTCTGGCTACGTCACCTACCAAGAGTGGACGGGTGAGTGGATGGAAGAAGTGCACGAGTTTTTCGGCAACGTCATGTTGGCGGCCGTGCTGGCGCACATCGCCGGGGTGGTGGTCCTCAGTCTGCTGCGTCGCCGCAATCTGGCCACGCCCATGTTGACCGGGCGTGTGGAAGGCGCCGGGCCCGATTTGATCCGATCCAACCAGGGGTGGTGGGCCATTGTGTTGCTTGCTGCGGTTGTGTCGTTCTGGGTGTGGCAGTGGCAGGCCTCACCTCAGGGACAGGGCGAGGGCGTGGCCGCCTGGTTGCACCCTGCACCCGGCAAGGCACAATCGATGCAGAGCGACGATCATGACGATGACGATTGATTTTTCAGACCCCCATTCAGGCTGGACACATGCGCGTTTTATTGGCGGAAGATGACGAGTTGCTGGGCTCCGGCCTGAAAGCCGGTTTGCAGCAGCAAGGCTTTTGGGTGGACTGGGTCCGCGACGGCGTGGCGGCTGAGCGTGAGCTGTTGGCCGGGGTGTACGAAGCCTGCGTGCTCGACTTGGGTTTGCCTCGCCAGGATGGCATGCAGTGCCTGGCGGCGGTGCGCCGCCAAAAAGTCACCACCCCGGTGTTGATTTTGACGGCGCGGGATGGCGTGCCCGACCGCATCGCCGGACTGGATGCTGGTGCCGATGACTACCTGGTCAAACCGGTGGATTTGATGGAGCTGGCCGCACGCCTGCGGGCACTGGTGCGCCGTGCCCATGGCGTCGCAGAGCCCACTCTGGAGGCCGGGGCTTTGCGCCTGGACCCGGCCTCGCGCCAGGTATGGCTGGGCGAGCGGGCGGTCGAATTGTCCTCGCGTGAGTACGAGGTGCTGCACATTTTCATGCTGCACGCGGGCCGTGTGCTGACCCGTGGACAGATCGAACAGCACCTGTACCAATGGGGAACCGAGGTGAGCAGCAACACGGTCGAGGTTCACATTTACAACCTGCGCAAGAAGCTGCATGCGGACGTGATCGAAACCCTGCGAGGCGTGGGGTACATGCTGCCCCAGCAAGTCAAGGCATGAAAGTCTGGCGACCTTCTTCGCTTCAATGGCGGCTGACGCTCAGCCTGTTGGCGGTCACCGGGCTGGTCTGGACTTTGGTGCTGGTCATGACATGGCTCAAAACCGAGCACGAGCTCAGCGAGTTGCTGGACGCCCATCTGGCGCAAACCGCAGCGGTGCTGGCGGTGCAGACCAGCGATGAGCACGACGACGACTTCACCACCGCACCGGTGCTGCACAAGTACCAGCCCCGGGTCGCTTTTCAGGTCTGGCATGAAAAAAAGCTGGTCTTTCGCTCGGCCGAGGCCCCTGTGTCGCCGTTGGCACCTTGGGGCCGAACCGGCATCTCCGACCAGCGGCTCGGTGACCAAGCCTGGCGTGTCTTTGCCACGCCCGGGCGCGAGCGCGATGTTCAGGTCATGGTGGCCGAGTTGCAATCGGCCCGCAACGACATCCTGAAAGCGGGCCTGAAGTCCGCCATCGTCCCCATGCTGCTGGCTTTGCCTGTTTTGGCCTTGCTGATCTGGGGGGCGATTTTCAAGTCCTTCGCGCCGCTTCGCCAGCTGAGCCAGTCGGTCTCGCAGCGCCAGGCCGATGCCCGCGAGCCTCTGAGTGAAGAGGTGTCGGCCGAAGTGCGGCCGCTGGTCAAGGCCCTGAACCGTTGGTTCGAGCAGACGGCCCAGCAAATGGATGGCGAGCGCCGTTTCACGGCCGATGCTGCACATGAGTTGCGAACACCGATTGCGGCCATTCGCATGCAGGCACAAGTGGCGCGTGGAAGCGATTCCGACAGCGATCGCCAGATGGCCCTGGATGCCGTGTTGCGGGGGTGTGACCGTGCCACACGGCTGGTGACCCAGCTCTTGCAGTTGGCCCGACTCGATGCCGATGACGCCGCGCAGGGCGCTGTGGTTTGCGATGCCGTCGCCGACACCCAGGCCCTGTTGGCGGACCTGGGTCCGCAGGCACGTGCCAAACAGCAAGTCTTGAGTCTTGACGCGCCTGCTTCCTTGCATGTGCCCATGCCGCCCGGTCTGGTGGGGGTGTTGGTGGGCAATCTGGTGGACAATGCCCAGCGCTACAGCCCGGTGGGTGCACAGATCCGTGTGCGTTGGGAAGCATCACCAACCCCAAGCCTCAGTGTCGAAGACAGTGGCCCGGGTTTGAGTCCTGCCGATCTGGACCGATTGGGGGACCGTTTCTTTCGGGTCCCCGGCAATGGCGCGGATGGCAGTGGGTTGGGGTGGTCGATTGTTCGGCGCTTGGCCCAGCGCTACCACTTGCAGGTGACGTTGGGGCACAGTCCAGACTTGGGTGGGTTGAGCGTCGTCGTGCGCTGGCCTGCCGTGCCAGCGCACAACTGAGGGGCTTGTGCGCTCAGGTTCAGCCACGGCCCTGGGGTGGGCTTGGCCTTGCGCTCATGGCCCAGTGCAAAACCGAGACGCCGACACCGCTGAGCGCACCTGAAGCGACCGCGGTGAGCCACGGCCACAGCGGCGGGGGCTCAAACTGAAGCGGGCCTGAGAGCCAGGGCCAATGGATGGCCAAAACCAGAAAGAAACCGGCCAAGGCGATCACCCCGTAGGCCACGGCGTTGGGTGTGCGCAAGCTGCGCCAGAACTGACCACCGCCTGCACGGTTGGACAGGATCAAGGCAGCATTGCCGGTGATCAGCGTGATGAACAGCATGGCGCGGATTTGCGCTTCGCTCAAAGCCGCAGTCAAAGCCATCGCATCCAGCGCAGGTGTCCACGGCATCGACCAGAACGCCTCGCCTGCGCCAGGCCACAGCTTGGCAATGGCGTACGTCAGGGCCACACAGGCCAGCACCGCCAGTCCTTGTCCCAAGGCCAGGCCGATGGTCCGAGCGCCAAACAGGGCCGTGCGGGTATCGCGGGGTGCTTGACGCATCACGTTGGCCGGGGCGGGCTCGTTCTCGAAGGCCAGCGAACAGGCTGGGTCGATCACCAGCTCCAGCAAGGCCACATGCAAGGGCAGCATCAGTGCAGGCCAGCCCATCAGCATGGGCACCAAGGCCATGCCCGCGATCGGGATGTGGATCGCAAAGATGTACTGCATCGACTTTTGCAGGTTGCCGAAAATGCGGCGGCCCAAACGGATGCCCCGAACGATCGAGGCGAAGTTGTCGTCCACCAGCACCAGGTCGGCGGCTTCGCGGGCGACGTCGGTGCCCCGTGCGCCCATCGCGATGCCCACGTGGGCGGCCTTCAGGGCCGGGGCGTCGTTCACGCCATCGCCCGTCATGGCCACCACCTGACCCTGCGCCTGCAGCGCCTGCACGATGCGCAGTTTCTGGTGCGGCGAGATGCGTGCACAGACGGTGACGTGGCGCAGCCGCTCGCGCAAAGCGGCGTCATCCAGGCCTTCCAGGACATCACCGGTCAGGGTTTCACCCTCGGGCAGTCCGGCTTGCCGGGCGATTTCGCGCGCTGTGGCAGGGAAGTCGCCCGTGATCACAATGACCTGAATGCCGGCCGATTGGCAGTCGGCCATGGCCTGCGGAATTTCGGGGCGCAAGGGGTCGGTCAGCCCGATCAGGCCCAGCCATTCAAAGTCAAAGTCGTGCGGGGTATCGGGGTAGCTTTGGCCTTCAAATCGGCTATGTGCCACCGCGAGCACGCGCAAGCCCTGTGCGGCCATGTCTGCCACGCGGGCCAGCCAGTGCGCGCGTGCACTCGGGCTCAGGTGGCACAGGTCCATGACGGCTTCGGGGGCCCCTTTGACCGAGACCACATGCGGGTCATCTGGGTCGAACTGCCAGACATGCGACATGGCTTTGAGGCTGGGGCTGAGGGCGTAGGTTTGCACCAGCTGGCCCTCGCCAAAAGCGCGATCGGCCTCGCTCAGATGGTCTTTGCCCATCGCATGGAAGGCGGTCTCCATTGGGTCGAAAGGTGTGGGGGCACTGGCCAGAATGGCGTGCTCGATCAAGGGGTGAAAAGCCGTGGAGAGTGGTGCAGCGGTTGCGGCCGGCGTGGACGACGCTTGGCCCATTGCGGGTGTGCGCCACTGCAGCACCTCGCCAGGCTCTGAGCTGCCAGCCACCCGGGGCACGGCCAGTGCGGTCACGGTCATGCGGTTTTGCGTCAGGGTGCCGGTTTTGTCGGTGCACAGCACACTGATCGCCCCCAGGGTTTCGATGGCGTTGATGTGCCGGGTGAGCACGCCCTCACGCGTCAGGCGACGCGCGCCCATGGCCGGAAACAGCGTGAGGACCACGGAATACTCTTCGGGCAGGATGGCCATGGCCAGCGCGATGCCCGACAGCAAAGCGGGCACCCATTGACCGGTGCGCCAGACCAGGGTCAGCACCATCACCACGCAGAGCACCGCCACCAGACTGGCCAGCACCTGGACCAATTGGGCGGTCTGTTGTTGCAAGGGGGTGTCGGCTTCTTGTACCTGGTCCAATGACAGACCAATTTGTCCGATCTGGCTGCGCATGCCGGTGGCCGTGACCCGCACCTGGCCGCTGCCGCGCACAACAAACGTGCCGCCATGCACGCAGGCCTGGGGTGGCGGCTTGGGCATTGGCGACCCTGAGCCGCCTGGCTGTGGCTCCAGCGGGCTTTTGTCCACGGCCACCGATTCGCCCGTCAACAGGGATTCGTCCATTTGCAGGTTGCTGGCCTGCAGCAGCCAACCGTCTGCAGCCACCCGGTCGCCTTCTGACAGCAGCAAACAGTCGCCTGCCACGACGTCGCTGGCGGGGATCAGCTGTGTTTGGCCGTCTCGCAGCACACGGGCCTGGGCTTGTGTGAGCTGGCGCAGGGCCTCAATGGTAGCTTCGGATTTCCCCTCCTGGTAAAAACTCAGCACCAGCACGGCCAAGACAAAGACCGACAGCGTCAGACCTTCGGTCAGGTCGCCCAGCAGCATGTACAGCAGTGCTGCCGTGACCAGCAAGGCGAACATGGGTTGGCGCAGCATGTCGGCCAGGCGTCGCCAAACGGAGCGACGCGTGCCCTGCGCCACTTCGTTCGGGCCATCCGCGGCCAGCCGCACTTGGGCTTGGGCTGTGGTCAAGCCTTGTGCGGTGTTAAGGTGATCGGGTGGATGATCGATTGCCATGGTCATCGCTCAGTTTGCGGGTGCTCATGCGGGCGCGTTTTGACGCAAGTCAAGTGAAGCCGATGGCCTCGCCCTTTGTCCATCTGCGTTCGCCCTAGGAGGCCCCATGAACCCCAAAATTCAGGAATTTCTGGACCGCATTCAGCAGCTGGAAGCGGCCATTGAGCAAGAAGCCAAAAGCCGCCGACAACAGTGGCAGGCCGATTTTGAAGAACACAAGGTGCGTTTTGAAAAAGAGGTGCTGGCGCAGCAAAAGCGCTTCAAGGAGGGCTTGCTCGGTTATGTGCTCACGGCCGAGTGGCGGCATGTGTTGTGTGTGCCCTTCATTTACCCGGTGCTCTTGCCCATGCTGCTGCTTGACGCGTTTGTCACGCTCTACCAATGGGTGTGCTTTCCCCTGTGCGGCATTCCCCGCGTCAAGCGCTCGGACTATTTTGTGTACGACCGCACGCACCTGGCCTATTTGAACTGGCTGGAAAAAATCAACTGCGCCTACTGCTCGTATGGCAATGGCTTGATGGCCTATGGCCGTGAGGTGGTGGGATTGACCGAAAAATACTGGTGCCCGATCAAGCACGCACGTCGCATGATGCAAACGCATGCGCACTACCACGGCTTTGCCGATTACGGCGACGCTGAAAACTACCGCGCCGAATTGGCCCGTTTGCGGGCCGAACTGATGCAGATGCGAACGGACGCTTCGAACTCAGACCTCTGATGCCGCAGCAGGTGCGGGTGGCCGCAGGAACGACATCGGTTGTGTGCGGATGCGCTGCACAATGGCTTGGCGGATGCGCCCCCGGTTGGCCATGCTGACACTTTGTGAGGTCAAGGCCACGCGGAAGGCCAGGTAAAAACTCACGCCCAGGTTGAGCGGGCCAATCACGAGCAAGCCCGCCAAGGCCCAGCTGAAGGCCGGTGTGCCGAGTGCGGGCAGGCCCAGCGTGAACGCTGCTGCGGCGATTTGACCGGCCGAGAGGGTCACGTGCCGGACGTCCAGACCCAGTCCAAAAAATTGGGCAATGACCGGCACCAGCCCGAGCATCAAGCCCAGCGAGATGTTGGCGGCCAGGCCTGAAACATGGCTTTGCAGATACAGACCCAAGCGTTCTGCCCGCTGCACCCCGATCCAGCGGCGCAGGCGGGGGTGGTAGCGCAAAGCCGAGCCCAGCTGGTGCAGCACAAAAGCGTTTTCCACCCAGCCTGCGACGATGCTGGAGACAAACAGCAGCACGCCTGTGAAGGCGGCGAACAAGGCCGTGGGGCCCAGCAAACTGACCGAGGACAGCACATAACGGGCTTCGGCCTCGTTGGCCATGGGGGCCAGTCCGAGTTGGGTCAGCGCCAGGCAAATCAGCAACACCATCGGCACCACAGCCAGCAGGTTGCCCAAAATGGCCGCAATCTGGGACCGGAACAGGTGAGCCACCTCGTCCACAAAGCCTTGCACGCCTTCGTCGTTGTCGATGGATTTGAGTTTGGCGGCCATGGCGGGCGCTGTCACGGCCGGTTGTTTGGTGGCCACTGTCCAGTGCAGCAGCATGACCAGCACAAACGACATCGCGTAGTTGGTGCCTGCAGCCAGGCCTGCCCAGAAAGGGGAGAGGGCCAGACCCACGATCGCGAATTTGGCCCAGGTGGTCAGGCCGATGACCGCGCCACCGCCCAGTGCCTTGCCCAGCATGCGCCGGTATTCCACAGCGTTGCGGGTGATGTAGTGCTCACCGTTTTCAGCGCTGCGCTGCGCCACTTTTTCGGCCAGCATGTGGCTGTTGGCAGCCCACAGGCTGCGGATGCTGCGGCTGTCGTGGCAGACCTGCGCCAGGTGCGCCAGCAAAGCCAGCATGGCCGGGATGGGTTCGTGCGTGAGCAAGGCTTCCATCAGGTATTTGCAGCGGATCACCAGATGCCGCAACTGCCGCAGCCGGAACACGATGCCCACCGAAATGCCGTGTTCTTGCAGGTGGGCATAGACGGTGTAGGCCGCATGCCTGCAATGGTCCAGTTGCAGCTTGAGGGCTTGTGCGGCCGTTTGGCAGGCTTGACTGTGCGGGCCGTGTTGCTGCAAGGCCTGGCGAAACACCTCCAGCGCCATGGGCAGATCGTGAAATGGGCGGGTGTTTTCGTCCCGGCTGCTCATGCGAGTGCGGATTTCCGCCGAGTGGCCGGTGGCATTGATCTGGCCCACGCAATAGGTCAGCGCGTCCATCAGATTCTCTTGCAAGGCCGGCGGGGCTTGCGCAGGGGCCTGGGGCAGCATCAGCCGCGTCAAACCGCCCAGCGTGTGCTCGTCCAGAGCTTGCAACCATTGCACATCAAAAGGTTCTGGCTGCAGAAACAGGAACAGTGCACCCAGATCGCCTGTATCGGGGGTGGCGGGCAACAGCTTCATGCGCAGGCGCTGGCCCATGTCGCTGATGAACGCCGTGCGCGGTGCAAAACCCAAGTCGGCCAGCAAAGGCGTGGGATCGGTGTCGTCCAGAAACGCCCGCCACCAGCTTTGCCAGGCGGCCGTCAAGTCGGGGCGGGCCAGCAAGGCATCGACCAGCAGGCCCAGCCGGGCCGCCGCTTCCCCGGGCGATTGCCGGTCACCACGCACCCACTGGACCACATCGTTGAGCCACAGGTGACGGTCGACCCGGTGGGGCAGTTGCATCAGTTGTTGTGTCAGGCTCAGCAGGGTCGGTGGAGAGGGCATGCGGTAGAGGGGTGGTGGTTGTCGTTTTTCACCATACCGCAAAGTGGTGTCTCTTCGTCGACAGCCCGGCTTTTGCAAGGTGAATAAAGTAACCAAATGAAAACATTTCAAACATTGGCCGATCTGGCCGCTTGCGTGGGCCATGATGTGGCCGCGACCGAGTGGGTGACCATCACCCAGCAACAGGTCAACCAGTTCGCCGAGGCCACGGGTGATCACCAGTGGATCCACGTCGACGAGGAGCGAGCCAAGCAGGGTCCCTTTGGCGCACCGATCGCGCACGGCTTTTTGACCTTGTCCTTGTTGTCGCAGTTCTTTGACAAAACCATTGTGGTCACATCGGCGCGCATGGGCGTGAATTACGGCCTGAACAAGGTGCGTTTCATGGCGCCGGTGCCGGTGGGCAGCCGTTTGCGCGCGCACCTGCATTTGCACTCGGCCACGCCCATTGAAGGCAACGGCTTGCAGCTGCAGTGGAATGTGACGGTGGAGCGCGAAGGCAGCGACAAACCGGTGTGTGCGGCCGAGTCGCTGGTGCGCATTTACGCCTGAGTCGGCAGGCCCGGTGCCGGGCTGGCCCCGGCAAAGCCGTTTTGGCGCCAGGCCTCGAACACGGTCACTGCCACCGCGTTCGACAGGTTCAGGCTGCGCTGGCCCTCGCGCATGGGCAGTTTGATGCGCTGGGCCGGGGCGAACTGTTCACGCAACTCGGGCGACAAGCCCCGGGTTTCCGAGCCAAACACCAGCCAGTCGCCGGGTGTAAAAGCCACACCATGCGCAGCGCGGCTGCCGCGTGTGGTCAGGGCAAACATGCGCTCGGGGTCGGGTTGTTCGTGTGCCAGAAAGCTGGCCCAGTCGGCGTGGCGGCGCAAGTCGGCGTACTCGTGGTAGTCCAGACCCGCACGGCGCATGTGCTTGTCGTCCATCGAAAAGCCCAGCGGTTCGATCAGGTGCAGTGTGCAGCCGGTGTTGGCCGCCAGGCGGATGACGTTGCCGGTGTTCGGCGGGATTTCGGGCTCAACCAGGACGATATGGAACATGGCCGGTATTGTGCCTTGGCCTTCAGGCGTCGCTGCCTGCTTCGGTGCGTGCCAGCACCAGGGCGCTGACCTGCGCAGCCCCGGCTTCGCGCAGCACCCGGGCTGCGGTGTGCAGGGAGGCGCCGCTGGTCATGACGTCGTCAATCAGCAGCACTTTTTGGCCGCGCAGTTGTGCGGCCCGCAAGGGCTCTACCGCGAAAGCGCCCACCAGATTGGCCAGCCGCTGCGCACGGGGCATGGTGCGCTGCGAAGGCGTGTCGCGGGTGCGCAGCAGCAATTGGGCGTCGGCTTTGTTCGGGCTCAATTGGCGTGCCAGCAGCCAGGACTGGTTGTAACCGCGTTCGGCCAGGCGCTGGGCCGACAGCGGAATCGGCAGCACCCAGTCGGCCGCGTCCAGTGTGTCTTCGGCCCAGGGGCTGCTCAGCATCAGGGTGGCCAAAGGCCCGGCCCAGCCAGGTTGCTGCTGAAACTTGTAGCGGGCGATCAGGTCCACCCAAGGCCAGGCATAGGCGGTGGCTGCCAGACACCGGTCCAGTGGCGGCGGGGTTTGGATGCAGGCGCCGCAGCGCTCGCTGGGGTGGGGTAAGGGCAGGGCGCAGCCCGAGCAGCGGTGTTGTGGCTGGGCAAAGCGGCTGATGCAGGTTTCGCACAGCGGTGACTGGGGCCAGCTTTGGCAAACTGCGCAGCGGCTGGGCAGCCAGCCCCAAACAGGGTCGAGGTGCGGCGACCAGAGTCTTGAGCCTATCCCTTGGAACCATTTGGGCCACATGAAATCAATATACTGCCGCCACCCCCTGACCACAAGGCGAACCTGTCGTTGGCCTGAAGCAGGACCTCCTCTTTTGAGCCTTGGCCATGTCTGCACCTGAACGCCCCCCCTCGCTGGACCCTGTTGCCGCTGCCCGCTGGTCGGCGCATCCGGTGGGCGAGGCTTCGCCTTGGCTGCACGAAGAAGTGGCTTCTCGCATGCAGGAGCGGCTGGATTTCATCAAGTTGCAGCCCGAGCGCTGGGTCCATTGGGAGCCTTGGCGCGGTGGGCTGCAGGCGCAGCGGGCTTTGCAAAAGCGTTACCCGAAAGCCGAAGTCTGGTTGACCAGCGAACAGCCGGCTGAGGCCATGGCCGCGCGAGAGGTGGCGCAGGCCCGTTGGTGGCAGGCCGAGCGTTGGTTTGGGCCCCGCATCGCGCTGGGCTTGCCGCCAGCAGGCCAGGCCCAGATGCTGTGGGCCAACATGCTGCTGCACACCTGTGCCCAACCTCAACAAATTCTGAAAATCTGGCACAACACCCTGGCTGTGGATGGCTTTTTGATGTTTTCGTGTTTGGGGCCCGACAGCTTGCGGGAATTGCGCGAGGCCTATGCCCGTCAGGGCTGGCCCGCACCTGCCCATGAATTCACCGACATGCACGACTGGGGTGACATGCTGGTGGAGGCTGGTTTTGCCGAACCGGTCATGGACATGGAGTGCATCACCCTGACTTATGAAACGCCTGAGCGCCTGCTGGCCGATTTGCGTGCCTGGGGCCGAAATTTGCACGTCCAGCGTTTTGCAGGTCTGCGAGGGCGTCGCTGGCGAGCGCAGCTGGATCAGGTGCTGATGGCACTGGCCAGACCTGAAGAGGGCGGGCGTTTGTCGCTCAGTTTCGAGATCGTGTATGGCCATGCGCTGAAACCCCAGCCACGAGCCGCTGTGAGTGCCCAAACCGAAATCGGCTTGGATCAGATGCTTCAAATGCTGCGCAGTGGCAGCCGGATATCCGACAAAGTTTGAGTTGAATCAAAACCCCGAGTTAACTCGGGTAAAATCCGCCCGGTTTTGGCCAGATTGCGTGCCGCCAGCATGTTAGGTTATTGAAAGTTGACACGTGTCAAATCCAACTTACCAGTTTGCACAAGAGTCCGGACCGGCCATTCAATGGCAGCTTCGGCGCAATTGCTCGGTGACGCCCGCCCAGCTGGGTTGGCTTTACCTGTCCTTGTGTGTCTTGTCGCTGGGCATTGGGGTGTTCTTCTGGATGCAGGGGGCCACTTTGGTTCTGGCTTTCGCTGGGCTTGAAATCGCGCTGGTGGGCTTGGCTTTTTTGGCCTACGCCCGACATGCGACCGATGGCGAATGGATTTCATTGCAGGGCACCAGCCTGGTGGTGGAGAAAGAGTCTGCCGGACGCCGTGAGCGTGCTGAGTTTGCGCGTCAGTGGGTGAGGGTTGAGCCCAAATCCGGTGACCACAGCCTGATCGAGTTGTCAGGCCAGGGTCGCTCGATCGAGGTGGGGCGCTTTGTGCGCCCCGAGCTGCGTCAGGTTTTGGCGCGAGAAATCAGAAGGGCATTGCGTTCCGCGTGATGCCTGGCGGTAGACAGGGCTGGGCCTGGTTTGCCAAAGGTGTGAGTTCAACAGAGTCTTGGAAGTTAGTGAGAACCATGAAGAATATTTCCAACCAATTGGCTTCGCTGCTATCCCGCGCGGGCATTTTTGCAGGCGCTTGGGTGGCTACGGCAGCCCATGCCGTCAATGATTTGCCGGGCGGCCCTGCGGTCAACCAGCTCAACTTCGCACCTGCAGCGACCAAAATCGCGGAAGAGCAGCACTGGCTGCACTGGATGATGTTGATCATCTGCACGGTGATCTTCATTGCCGTGTTTGCGGTCATGTTCTATTCCATCTGGAAGCACCGCAAGTCGGTGGGTCACAAACCTGCGACCTTCACCGAGTCCATCACCGTGGAGGTCGTCTGGACGGCTGTGCCTTTCCTGATCGTGATCCTGATGGCCTTGCCCGCCACCAAGGTGCTGGTGGCCCAGAAAGACACCACCAACGCCGATCTGACCGTGAAGGTCACGGGCTACCAGTGGAAATGGGGCTATGACTACATCAAGGGCCAGGGCGAAGGCCTGAGCTACATCTCCACCCTGGACTCCACCCAGCGTGCCATGTCTGACGCGGGCAAGCCAGAAGGCGACAACTACCTGCTGAAAGTGGACAACCCCCTGGTGGTCCCTGTGGGCCAGAAAGTGCGCGTGATCACCACTGCCAACGACGTGATCCATGCTTTTGCCGTGCCTGCTTTCGGCATCAAGCAAGACGCGATTCCCGGTTTCGTGCGCGACACCTGGTTCCGTGCCGAGAAGACCGGTGATTTCTACGGCCAGTGCCAGGAACTGTGCGGCAAGGAACACGCTTACATGCCCATCCATGTGAAAGTATTGTCTGCTGCCGATTACGCGGCCTGGGTTGATACCGAGAAGAAAAAGCAAGCGGCCAAAGCTGACGATCCAGCCAAAGTGTGGGCACTGGACGACTTGTCCAAGCGTGGTGAAAAAGTGTATGCCGCCAATTGCGCTGCTTGCCACCAAGCCAACGGCAAAGGTGCGGGTGCCATCAAGGCCATCGACGGTTCTGCCGTGGTGCTGGACGCTGACAAATCCAAGCAAATTGCGATTTTGCTCAACGGTGCTGGCAACGGTGCCATGCCTGCCTGGAAGCAGTTGTCGGACACCGAGATTGCCGCTGTGATCACGTACACCAAGAACAACTGGTCCAACAAGACCGGTCAAATCGTGCAACCGGCTGAAGTTCTGGCTGCTCGCAAATAAGCCGTACCGTATTCAAATCAAAGGAAATCAAGATGAGTGCCGTTCTAGACCATCACGATCACGCCCATGACGATCACGGTCACGCGCCTGCGGGCTGGCGTCGCTGGGTGTATGCCACCAACCACAAAGACATCGGTACTTTGTACCTGTTGTTCAGCTTTGCCATGCTCATGATCGGTGGCGTGTTGGCGCTGGGCATCCGCGCCGAGCTGTTCCAGCCCGGTCTGCAAGTGGTCAACCCCGAGTTGTTCAACCAGTTCACCACCATGCACGGCATCATCATGGTGTTCGGCGCGATCATGCCCGCCTTCGTGGGCTTTGCGAACTGGATGCTGCCTTTGCAAATTGGCGCTTCCGATATGGCCTTTGCCCGCATGAACAACTTCAGCTTCTGGTTGATGATTCCTGCTGGCCTGATGCTGGTCGGCTCGTTCTTCATGCCTGGCGGCGCACCTGCTGCGGGCTGGACGCTTTACGCACCTTTGACTCTGCAAATGGGTCCCTCCATGGATGCGGGTATTTTTGCCATGCACATCCTGGGTGCTTCGTCCATCATGGGCTCGATCAACATCATCGTGACCATCCTGAACATGCGCGCCCCCGGCATGACCTTGATGAAGATGCCCATGTTTGCATGGACCTGGCTCATCACCGCTTACTTGCTGATCGCCGTGATGCCTGTGTTGGCTGGCGCGATCACCATGACCTTGACCGACCGTCATTTCGGCACCAGCTTCTTCAACCCCGCTGGTGGTGGTGACCCGGTCATGTACCAGCACATCTTCTGGTTCTTCGGTCACCCCGAGGTGTACATCATGATCTTGCCGGCCTTCGGCATCATCAGCCAGATCGTGCCCGCGTTCTCGCGCAAGAAACTTTTCGGCTACGCCTCCATGGTGTACGCAACATCGTCGATCGCCATCCTGTCGTTCATTGTGTGGGCCCACCACATGTTCACGACCGGCATGCCTGTGACCGGCCAGCTGTTCTTCATGTACGCCACGATGTTGATTGCCGTGCCGACCGCTGTGAAGATCTTCAACTGGATCGCCACCATGTGGCGCGGTTCCATGACGTTTGAAACCCCCATGCTGTTCGCAGTGGGCTTCATCTTCGTGTTCACCATGGGTGGTTTCACCGGCTTGATTTTGGCCATGGCCCCCATCGACATCCAGTTGCAGGACACTTACTACGTGGTGGCCCACTTCCACTATGTGCTGGTGGCTGGTTCCTTGTTCGCTTTATTTGCCGGTTTCTACTACTGGGTGCCCAAGTGGACCGGTGTGATGTACAACGAAACACGCGGCAAAATCCACTTCTGGTGGTCGCTGATCTCCTTCAACATCACGTTCTTCCCCATGCACTTCCTGGGTCTGGCCGGCATGCCACGTCGTTATGCCGACTACCCCATGCAGTTCACCGACTTCAACATGATCGCTTCGGTGGGTGCATTCTTCTTCGGTTTTGCCCAGGTGTACTTCTTCCTGTTCGTGGTCTTGCCGACCATGATGGGCAAGGGCGAGAAAGCCGCTCAGAAGCCATGGGAAGCTGCCGAAGGTCTGGAGTGGGAAGTGCCCTCGCCAGCGCCCTTCCACACCTTTGAAAACCCACCCAAGCTGGACGCCACCGCGACCCGCGTGATCGGTTGATCGACATGGCCATGACACCTGAGCAAAGAAAAAGCAATGTGCGCCTGGGCCTGATCCTGGCTTCGGTCGCACTGGCGGTGCTGCTGGGTTTTGTGGCCAAGTTGCTTTTGTTGAACCCTTGAAAGACCTCCAATGAACCTGCGTGGTGAAAACCTGAAGATGGTGGGCAAGCTGGCGGTGGTGACCGCGGGCATGTTCTGCTTCGGTTACGCGCTGGTGCCCATTTACAAGGCCATTTGCGAAATCACAGGCATCAACATCCTGTCGATTTCCGAAACCCAGATCCCTGGCAATGCCAAGGCGGGTAAAGCGGCCGAGGTCTTGCGCAACAGCCAAGTGGACACCACGCGCACCATCACCGTCGAATTCGATGCCAACGTGCGCGGTCCCTGGCAGTTCAAGCCTGAAAAGCGATCCATGCAGGTTCACCCCGGTGAATTGAGCACGGTGATGTACGAGTTCCAGAATGTGCAAAACCGCCGCATGGCAGCGCAAGCCATTCCCAGCTATGCACCACGGCAGGCGGCCAACCATTTCAACAAGCTCGAGTGTTTCTGTTTCAACCAGTACACCCTGGAGCCTGGCGAAAAGAAGTCCTGGCCTGTTGCTTTTGTGATTGACCCGAAGTTGTCCAAAGACGTGACCACCATCACGCTGTCCTACACCTTCTTTGAAGTGGGTGGCAAGACACCGGCTGCGCCGACAGCACCCTTGGCGGCTGCCGTACAACCCTTGCCGGTCAAAACAGGTCTGGGTTCATGAACGGGCCAAAGCTTCCTGTGTCCAAAACGTCCTGGTTGCGTACCATTCAGGCCGTTCTTTGGTCCTTTGTCGGTCTTCGCAAGAATGCCGAATACCAGCAAGACATTGAGAAGCTCAATCCGTTCCACATCATCGGTGTGGCCATCGGCGCAGCATTGTTGTTTGTCCTGGGGCTGATCGCCCTGGTCAATTGGGTTGTGGTCCAGCCAACGGGCCTTTGATCCATCCAAATTAGATTTCGAAAGAAGAGAGAGCAGGAGTCCCCATGAGTTCAGCAGCACACGGCAGCACGCCTTATTACTTCGTACCGCACGAATCACGTCATCCGGTCATGTCGGCCATTGGCTTGTTTTTCGTGATCCTGGGCGCAGGCCAGTGGATCAATGGCTCCGAGTGGGGCATGTATTGCCTGTTTTTTGGCTTGGCCTGGTGGCTCATCGTTTTGTACCAGTGGTTCTCGGAAGCCGTTCGTGAAAGCGAAGGCGGCATGTACGGTCACAAGATCGACCTGTCCTACCGTTGGAGCATGACCTGGTTCATCTTCTCGGAAGTCATGTTCTTCGGTGCGTTCTTCACGGCCTTGTGGTGGGCGCGTTCGCATTCGGTGCCATCCTTGGGCAGCCTTGAAAACGCATTGCTGTGGCCTGACTTCAAAGCGGCCTGGCCCAGTGTGGTAGCCGGTGCCACCTCGTCGCCAGCGGGCATCGTTGAGCCTTTCCAGACCATGGGCCCTTTCTGGTTGCCCACGATCAACACGGCTTTGTTGCTGACATCGGGCGTGACTTTGACCATTGCACACCATGCCTTGCAAGTGGGTGACCGCAGCAAGACCATCAAGTACATGTGGTTGACCGTCTTGCTGGGTGTGACCTTCCTGTTCGTTCAGGGCTACGAATATGCGCACGCCTGGGGTGACCTGAACCTCAAGCTGTCGTCCGGCATCTACGGCTCCACTTTCTACATGTTGACCGGCTTCCACGGTTTCCACGTGTTCGTGGGCATGTTGATGCTCTTGTTCATCACCTTGCGTCTGCAAAAAGGCCACTTCACCAAAGACCGCCACTTCGGCTTCGAGGGTGCGGCTTGGTACTGGCACTTTGTGGACGTGGTCTGGCTGGGCTTGTACATCCTGGTGTACTGGATGTGATAGAGCCGATGGCACAACAAAAAAGCGCCCAAGGGCGCTTTTTTGTTGCGGGTTGGCCTCGTTGGAGTGGTGTGCAGTGCCAGATCGAAGTGGCAGCGGTCAAGCCAGCGGGATGCGTTCAGGTTCCCGGTGGAATGCCCGTGGGTTGGATCCAACCCATCTTCCAGGACACCAGCACGCAAATGAAGAGGACAATCGAAAAGCCCACCCGGAAAGCCAAAGCGGTGGCCATGTTGCCTTTTTTGGGTGCCTGGCCTTCGGCAGGGGGCGCGCTGCCTCGCATCATGTACATCAGGGCCGCACCCAGACTCAACAAAATGGCAACGAAGGCGATGGCAACCAGAATTTTCATGGACACATTATCCAATGACTGAGAAAACCCCGGGCTGGCAAAGATGGCTGGTGCTTGGCATGGCGCTGCTGGGTGTGGCTGTGACTTTCTCTCTCGGTCTGTGGCAGCTCGGTCGAGCGGCCGAGAAAACTGCGCTGCAAGACGCCAGAACGCAGCAATCGGCCATGGCCGCGCTGGACGGCCGCAGCCTGGGCTCGGCACCGGGCGACGCAGCCTCGCGTGCCGCGCTGATCCACAGGCGCATGGTGCTGACAGGGCGTTGGCTGCCCCAACACACGGTGTACCTGGAGAATCGGCAAATGAACGGCAAGCCCGGCTTCTTTGTGCTGACCCCGCTGCAAATCGAGGGCACGGGCGCGGTGATGCTGGTGCAGCGCGGCTGGGCGCAGCGCGCCTTCACCGACCGCACCGCATTGCCCCCCATCGAGACCCCGGCCGGGCAAGTCGAAGTGCCAGGGCATTTGGCCCCATGGCCATCAAGGCTCTATGACTTTGGCGGGGCCGAGCAAGGCCCGATACGGCAAAATCTCGACCTGCAAGCATTTCGGCGTGAGACAGCGCTGCCTTTGCTCGAAGTCACCTTGCTGCAATCAGGTGCAGCGTCTGAAGGCTTGCTGCGCGAGTGGCCTGTGGTCGCCAGTGGTGTTGAAAAGCACCACGGATACGCTTTTCAATGGTTTGGCCTGAGTGGCCTGATCGCTCTACTTTATGTCTGGTTCCAAATTGTCCAACCCCGCCGCCAAAAACGACCTGCCTGACAGCCCCCTGGCCATGACCGTGCACGAGATGCCCCGACCGGGCGATGTCGTGCAGGCCGATGCACAGCGCACGCGCATGGGCCGCTGGAAGATGATCGCCATGCTGCTGATCTGCGCTTCGCCGGTCATCGCTTCGTACTTCACCTACTACGTGGTGCGCCCGGAAGGACGCCGCAACTATGGCGAACTGATCCAGCCCCAAAAAGACATGCCCAAGGCTTCGGCCCAAAATCTGCAGGGCGCGGCGGTGCCCCTGGCCAGCCTGAAAGGCCAGTGGCTGCTGGTGAATGTGGGCTCGGGTGCGTGCGCTGAGCGTTGCCAGCAAAACCTGTACTTCCAGCGCCAGCTGCGCGAAATTTTGGGCCGTGACAAGGACCGTCTCGATCGCGTCTGGCTGATCACCGACGATGCCCCGGTGGCCGAGACCTTGCTGCCGGCCCTGAACATGGCGCATGTGCTGCGCCTGGATGCCGCCACGGTGCAAAGCTGGATCAGCCCGGCCCCAGGTCAGCAACTGCAAGACCATTTGTACGTGGTTGACCCGATGGGCAACTTCATGATGCGTTTCCCCGCCAACATGGATGTGCCCAGTGCGTCCAAAGCCAAACGCGATCTGGAGCGGCTGCTCAAGGCCTCAGCGTCCTGGGACCAAGCGGGGCGCTGACACATGACCGAAGTGGACCTGTACAACCTGGCACCTGTTTTCCAGTTGATGGCCGTGGGCCTGGCCGTGGCCGCCTTGCCCCTGGCCTGGTGGTTCTGGCGGCAGCGCAGTGCCACGCCCGCCAGCCGTTTGAAGGCCTTGACCCTGATCACCTTGTTCCTGACCTTCGATTTGGTGCTGTTTGGCGCTTTCACGCGCTTGACCGATTCCGGCCTGGGATGCCCCGATTGGCCGGGCTGCTACGGCAGTGCCACACCCCTCGGGGCGAAAACCGAAATCACGGCCGCGCAGACCGCCATGCCCACCGGGCCCGTGACGCACGGCAAGGCCTGGATCGAGATGGTGCACCGCTACCTCGCCACAGGCGTGGGGGTGTTGATCATGAGCCTGGCGGCCATGACCTGGTGGCAGCGTCGTCACAGCCGCGTGCTCAGCCCCTGGTGGCCCACTTTCACACTGGTCTGGGTGTGCTTGCAAGGGGCATTCGGGGCGTTGACGGTGACCATGAAGCTGTTCCCCGCCATCGTGACCTTGCACCTGATGTTCGGCATCGGCTTGCTGGCCTTGCTGATGGCGCAGGCCGTGCGTTACGAAGGGGCTGCATCCCGGCCCATCCCGTCGGCCTTGCGCAGTGGTTTGTGGTGGGGTTTTGGCTTGCTGTGGCTGCAAATCGCTTTGGGCGGCTGGGTCAGCACCAACTATGCGGTGCTGGCCTGTCCTGATTTTCCGACCTGCAACGGCCAGTGGGTGCCTGACATGAACTGGCAGGGCTTCAGCCTTTGGCGGGAGTTGGGGCTCACGCCCGAGGGTCAGGTCCTGCCTTTTGTGGCCCTGTCAACCATCCATTTTGTGCACCGCTCGGCGGCCTGGCTGGTGTTGGGGGTGTTGCTGTGGTGTGGCTGGCGCTTGCGTCAGCAAGCAAAACTGCACACGGCGGGCCGACTCTTGCTCGGCCTGTCGGCCCTGCAGTTCTTCACAGGTTTGAGCAATGTGGTGTTTGACTGGCCCCTGCTGGCCGCTGTGCTGCACACCGGGGGCGCTGCGGCGATGGTCGTCACGCTGACTTGGGTGCTCTCCATCAGTCGGGCCGATAATGCCTTGCGTTTTTCCAATCCATCAAGGCCTGCCGAATGACCGCCGCCACTGCCCGTTTGCCCCTGTCCGCCTGGCAACAGTATTACGCGCTGACCAAGCCCCGCGTGGTTCAGCTGATCGTCTTTTGTGCCTTGATCGGCATGGTGCTGGCTGTGCCCGGCCTGCCCAGTTTCGCTGAATTGAAGCTCGGCCTGTGGGCCTGCATCGGCATCTGGCTGGTGGCGGGTGCCGCAGCGGCCTTCAACTGCCTGGTCGAAAAAACCATCGACGCCAAAATGAAGCGCACCGCCTGGCGACCAACTGCCAAGGGCGAATTGAGTGACCGACAGGCCTTGCTGTTCTCGGCCGTGCTCTGCGCGGTGGGCTCGGCCGTGCTGTACGTGCTGGTCAACCCGCTGACCATGTGGCTCACCTTTGCCACCTTTGTGGGCTACGCCATCATTTACACGGTGATCCTGAAACCGCTCACGCCGCAAAACATCGTGATCGGCGGGGCCAGCGGGGCCATGCCGCCCGTGCTGGGCTGGGCGGCCATGACGGGCCAGGTCGGGCCCGAGGCGCTGATCCTGTTCCTCATCATCTTCCTGTGGACACCCCCGCACTTTTGGGCGCTGGCGCTGTACCGGGTAGAGGACTACCGCAAGTCGGGCCTGCCCATGCTGCCGGTGACGCACGGCAACGAATTCACCCGTCTGCAAATCCTGCTGTACACCATCGTGCTGATGGCGTCCTGCCTGATGCCCTTTGTGTACGGCATGAGCTCCTGGCTGTACCTGGCCGCGGCGGTGGTGCTGAGCATCGGCTTCATCGGCTATGCGGTGGCTTTGTATCGCGAATATTCGGACGAGCTGGCTCGCAAGACTTTCCGTTTTTCGCTGATCCACCTGAGCGCCTTGTTTGCCGCTTTGTTGATCGACCACTACATTTTTTGAGACCCCAGCATGTTGCAACGCAGAGTTTTTTCACGCGCCGCTTTGGCTTTGGGCCTGGCTGCCGTGGTCGGTGGCCTGATGGGTTGCGGTCAGGACAAACCGGCGTTCCGCGCGGTGGACATCACAGGCGCTGACTATGCCCAAGGCTGGGAGCTGAGCGACCAGGACGGTCAGGTGCGCACCCTCAAGGACTTTGCGGGCAAAGCCGTGGTGGTGTTTTTTGGTTTCACCCAATGCCCCGACGTCTGCCCCACCGCCTTGCAGGAAATGGCGCAGGCCAAACAATTGCTGGGGGCCGATGGGGCCAGGCTGCAGGGCATCTTCATCACGGTGGACCCTGAGCGCGACACACCGGAGTTGCTCAAGGCCTACATGGCCAATTTCGGTCCGGATTTTGTGGCCTTGCGCCCCACGCTGGAGCAGCTGCCCCAGGTGACCAAGGACTTCAAGATCTATTACAAAAAGGTCGAAGGCAAAACCCCCACCAGCTACACCATGGACCACTCGGCGGGCAGCTTCACCTTTGACCCGCAAGGGCGGATTCGCCTGTACAACCGCCATGCCAGCGGCGCCGAAGCGCTGGCCGCCGATGTGAAGATCTTGCTCAGCGGCAAATGAGTCCGGGCTGATGGGCCCGGGGCTGAACACACAGCTTCAGGTGTCCCGCTTCAGGTCCTTCAGTTCAACTCGATTTTCTGGCTGCGGATGATGTCGCCCAGGGCTTTCGTGTCGGACTGAATGCGGTTGCGCAAACCTTCGGGCGACGAACCCACCACCTGCCAGCCCTGCTGGAACAGCCGCGCACGCATCTCGGGCGCACGCACGATCTCGCTGACCACGGCCGACAGCTTGCTGGCCACAGCCGCGGGCATTGAGGCCGGAGCGGCCACCGCGTTCCAGATCTCCAGCTGGTAATCCTTCACGCCGATCTCGCTCAGACTGGGCACATCGGCGGCCAAGGGGCTGCGCCCGGTGCTGGATGTTCCGATGGCCCGCAATTTCCCGCCACGCACTTGGGCGGCGGCCATGGCGGGCGGCAGCAAGGCCAGTTGCACCTGGCCACCGATCATGGCGGTGATGATTTGCGGATTGCCGGGGTAGGGCACATGCACGGGCGCAATGCCAGCTTTGGTCTTGAGCAGTTCCATGCCCAGGTGCGCCACCGTGCCTACGCCAGGCGAGGCATAACTGAGTTGGTCACCCGCTTTTTGGGCCTGGCTCAGCCATTCGGCAGCGGTTGGGCCCGGTGCGTTGGCCGGTACTGCCAGCACCAGTGGCGCTTTGCCGATCAGGCTGATGGGCGCCAGGTCTTTGAGCGGGTCATAAGGCACCTTGGGGTTCAGGATGCGGGCAATCGTCATGTTGCCGTTGATCATCAGACCCAAGGTGTGGCCGTCGGTGGACTTGGCGACAAAGTCGGCGGCGATGTTGCCGCCCGCGCCCACCTTGTTCTCGACGATCACGTTCTGGCCCAGGGCTTTGGCCAGCGGTTCGGCCAAGGCACGCGCTGTCAGGTCGGGGCTGGAGCCTGCCGGAAAGCCCACCACCAGACGCACGGTTTGCGTGGGCCAGGACGCTGTTGGCGAGGCGGCCCAAGCGGGTGCCAGGCTCAAAGCCAAAGCCGTACCCACGGCTTGGACCCAGTGGCGACGGGAAAAACAGGCGGGGTGGCGAGTGGTCATGGCAGGGTCTTTCAAGACAAAAAAAGTTTCACTTTAACGCACGGCAAACAAAAAAATACCCGGTCAAAGACCGGGTAGGCGCAGGGCGGTTGTCTGCAGGGGCTTCAGGCGAATTCGACCAAAGCCTTCTTCATCTTTTTCATGGCCGCCACTTCGATCTGGCGGATGCGCTCGGCGCTCACGCCGTACTCGTCGGCCAGCTCGTGCAGCGTCATGCCGCCCGAGCCGTTGTCGTTCACCTTGAGCCAGCGCTCTTCCACGATGCGGCGGCTGCGGTCGTCCAGCACGCTCAAAGCGGTCGCGAGACCATCGCTGGCCATCACATCGCGCTGGTGCGCTTCGATCATGGCGGTGGGCTCGTGGTTCACATCGGCCAGGTAGGCGATGGGGCCAAAGGCCTGCTCACCGTCGTCCGAGGGGGCAGGGTCGAGCAGCACATCGCCGCCGGACATGCGCATTTCCATCTCCCGCACTTCCTCGCGCTTGACGTTCAGGCTGCTGGCCATCGCGTCCACCTGGTCGGGCGTCAGGGTGTCGCGGTGCGTGCCTTCGTCGGCATCGGCTTTGTAGCCCTGCTTCATCGAGCGCAGGTTGAAAAAAAGTTTGCGCTGGGCCTTGGTGGTGGCCACCTTGACCATGCGCCAATTTTTCAGGATGTACTCGTGGATTTCGGCCTTGATCCAGTGCAGCGCGTAGCTGACCAAGCGCACGCCTTGCTCGGGGTCGAAGCGTTTGACCGCCTTCATCAGGCCCACATTGCCTTCCTGGATCAGGTCGCCGTGGGGCAGGCCGTAGCCCAAATATTGGCGCGACACCGACACCACCAAGCGCAGGTGCGAGAGCACCAGCTTGCGGGCGGCTTCGAGGTCGTCGTTGGCTTTGAGTTGGCGGGCGGCCTCTTGCTCTTCCTCAAGGGTGAGCATGGGCATGCGGTTGACCGCAGAGATGTAGGCGTCGAGGTGGCCGAGCGAGGGCACGACCGCCCAGGGGTTGCTCAGCGCGATAGCTGTGGCGGGGGAACCAGTTTGAATGTTCATACCAGAACTCCTTTCAGAATACCCCAATATTAGCACTCTCTGGTGAGGAGTGCTAAAGGACGGCCTCGGGGTGCCAACAGTCCTCGGGTTTTCCCTGATTTTGCAGGCAACGCATGGCCAAGTCTGTGCGCTGGGGTACGGCGCAGGCCGGGGTGATCAGCTCAGCAGGGCTTGGGCAAACTCCCGGGCGTTGAAGGTTTCCAGGTCTTCCAGCTTCTCGCCCACGCCAATGAAATACACCGGAATCGGCTTTTCGCGGGCAATGGCGCACAGCACCCCGCCCTTGGCGGTGCCGTCCAGCTTGGTCACGATCAGGCCCGTCAGGCCCAGCGTGTCGTCAAAGGCTTTGACCTGGGTCAGGGCGTTTTGTCCGGTGTTGCCATCGATCACCAGCAGCACCTCGTGCGGGGCGGTGCCGTCGGCCTTTTGCACCACACGCTTGATTTTTTTCAGCTCTTCCATCAGGTGCAGCTGCGTCGGCAGGCGTCCGGCCGTGTCCACCAGCACCACATCGCGCCCCCGTGCGCGGCCAGCGCTCACCGCGTCAAAGCTCACGGCGGCCGGGTCACCGCCTTGTTGGCTGACGATCTCCACCGTGTTGCGGGTGGCCCAAACGGCCAGCTGCTCTTTGGCGGCGGCGCGGAAGGTGTCGGCGGCGGCCAGCAGCACGCTCAGACCTTCGTCCGCCAAATGTTTGGTGAGTTTGCCAATGGAGGTGGTTTTGCCCGCGCCGTTGACGCCCGCCACCATGATCACCGTGGGCTGGTGGTCGCCAATGACCAGCGGCTTTTGCAAGGGCTGCAGCAGGTCGGTGATGGCATCGGCCAGCAAGGTTTTGACCTGCGAAGGGTCGGTGGCCTTGCTGTCTTTCACGCGGCGCTTGAGGTCTTGCAGCAAATGCTCGGTCGCTTTGACCCCGGTATCGGCCATCAGCAAGGCGGTTTCCAGCTCTTCGTAGAGCTCGTCGTCGATGCGCGTGCCGGTGAAGACGGTGGTGATGCTGGAGCCGGTCTTGCGCAGACCGGCCTTCAGGCGGTCCAGCCAGCCCTGGCGAGCGGCCGGGGCAGCAGTGGGCAAAGCCGTGGGCTCAGCAGCCGTGACAGGGGCAGCAACAGGCGCCGCCGCGACAGGCGCAGCGGCCGATTGGACCTCGGTGGGCGGGGATTTTTTTTTGAAGAAACTGAACATGGTGTGGATTTCAAGGATCATGCATTCTATGAAACCGAACTTTCTCTTGGGACTTTCGCTGGCCACCGCCTGTCTGGCCAGCAGCGGCAGCGCCTGGGCGCAGGCACCACAAGGCTTGCAGCAGGCCCATGCCGCGCCCGGCCAGGCTGCAGCGGCCCAGGCCCACACCTTCACCCTGGCCAACGGCATGGCGTTGTGGGTCAAGCCCGACCGGCGCGCGCCGACTGCGGTGCACATGGTCTGGCTGCGTGCGGGCTCGATGGACGAGGTGGACGGCACGAGTGGCGTGGCCCATGTGCTGGAGCACATGCTGTTCAAAGGCACGCCCACCCTGGCTGTGGGCGAGTTCTCTCGCCGGGTGGCCGCTTTGGGTGGGCGTGACAACGCGTTCACGTCCAAGGACTACACCGGCTACTTCCAGCAAATTCCGTCGAACCAGCTCGAAGCCGTGATGCGTCTGGAGGCCGACCGCTTTGCCAACAACCAATGGCCCGACGCCGAATTCGCCAAAGAACTGGAAGTGGTGAAAGAAGAACGTCGCCTGCGCACCGAGGACAACCCGCGTGCCCAGCTGCACGAAATGCTGTCCGCGACCGCTTTGACCGCCTCGCCCTACCGCCGCCCCATCGTGGGCTGGATGAGCGATCTGGAAGCCATGACGGCGCAGGATGCCCGCGACTTCTACCGCAAGTGGTACACGCCAGCCAACGCCGCGGTGGTGGTGGCGGGCGATGTCGACCCGCTGCAAGTCAAAGCCTTGGCCGAGAAAACCTATGGCCTCATCCCGACCCGCGCCGTGCCCGAGCGCAAACCCCGGGATGAACCCGCGCAGCAAGGCCTGCGCCGTTTCGAATTCAAAGCGCCTGCCGAGCAGTCGTATGTGGCGCTGGCCTTCAAGGTGCCGCGCTTGGCGAGCCTCGCGGCCTCGCCCGAGCATGACGATGCCCTGGCCTTGACGGTGTTGGCCGCTGTGCTCGATGGCTACAGCGGTGCCCGGCTGGAACGTGCCCTGACGCAAGGCGAGAACCGCCTGGCCGACAGTGTGGGGGCGCACAATGGCTTGATGGGTCGCGGCCCTCAGTTCTTTTACCTGGACGGCGTGCCCGCCAAAGGCCAAAGCCCCGAAGCCCTGGAAGCGGCCTTGCGTGCCCAGGTGCAGCGCGTGGCCACAGAAGGCGTGACCGAGGCCGAGTTGCAGCGCGTCAAGACCCAATGGGTGGCCAGTGAAATCTACAAGCTCGACTCGGTGTTCAACCAGGCCCGGGAATTGGGCGTGGCCTGGACACTGGGCCTGCCTCCCGACTACGGCGCGCAGTTGATCGCGCGTTTGCGGCAAGTCACCCCCGCCCAGGTGCAGGCGGTGGCGCAAAAATACTTTGGCGATGACAGCCTCACCGTTGCCACCCTGCGGCCCCAACCCCTCTCGGGCCAGCCCCGGACACGCCCTGCCTTGCCGGGTGCCCGGCATTGAGCCGCGTTCCAGTCATGAAAGTTCCTCACCCCATGTCCCCGATGCCCTCCCTGTTCAAGACCCCCAAGGCTTTGCTGCGGTCTGCCTTGGCGCTGACCTGCTGGGGCGCGTCCTGCTGGGCGCAAGCAGCCTTGCCCATCCAGCACTGGACCCAGCCCAGCGGTGCACGCGTGTACCTGGTCGAGAGCCACGCCATCCCCATGGTCGATGTGCAGATCGATCTGGATGCGGGCAGCCGCCGTGATCCGGCTGCGCAAGCTGGGCTGGCCTCGGTCATGGCCGGGCAAATGGCCAGTGGCATGCGAGCCCATCCCCAGGGCCAGGGGCCGTATGCGCAGGCCATGGATGAAAACCAGATCGGTGAAGCCTGGGCCGACCTGGGCGCCAGCTTTGGCGGCAGTGCGGGTGCAGACCGCATGAGCTTTGCCCTGCGCAGCCTGAGCTACCCCGACCTGCTGGGCAAAGCCGTGGCCTTGGCGGCGCGGCAAATGGCGCATCCGGCCTTTCCCGAGGCCATGTGGGTGCGCGACCGCGAGCGCATGAGCGCGGCCATCCGCGAGTCGCTGACCAAACCGGCCACGCTGGTGCAGCACCGCTTTGCCTCGGCCGTCTACGGCACGCACCCTTACGGTTACCGCACCACCCCCGAGACCCTGTCACGCATCGGTGTGCAGGACTTGCAAAAGCTGCATGCCCAGTCGCTGCAGACCTGCCGTGCAACGGTGAGCGTGGTGGGCGCACTCACCCGGGCGCAGACCGATGCGCTGGTCACCCGTTTGCTGGCCTTGTGGCCCAACAAGGCGGCGTGCAGGCCCTTGCCCGCTGTGCCCGAAGTGGCGGCTTTGACCCAGGCGCAAAGCCTGACCGTGCCCTTCGATTCGGCCCAGGCCCATGTCCTGATCGGGCAGCCCGGCTACCCACGCAGCGACCCCGACTTCTTTGCCCTGCTGGTGGGCAACCACATTCTGGGCGGTGGGGGCTTTGTGTCGCGCCTGACCGAGCAAGTGCGCGAAAAGCGGGGTTTGTCCTACAGCGTGTACAGCTACTTTTCACCCGGTTTGCATGCGGGGGCTTTCACCGTGGGCCTGCAAACCCGCCCGGATCAAGCCGCGCAAGCGGTCGCGGTGGCACACGAGGTGGTGCAAACCTTTGTGCGCGAAGGCCCCACCGAGGCCGAATTGCAGGCTGCCAAATCCAATCTGGTGGGCGGCTTTGCGCTGCGCATCGACAGCAACCGCAAGCTGCTGGACAACGTGGCCAACATTGCCTGGAACCGTTTGCCGCTCACTTACCTGGACACCTGGACCCAGCAAGTCGAGCGGGTGAGCCTGGGCGATGTGCGCCGCGCCATGGCGCGGGTCTTGCAGCCCGAGCGCATGGTCACGGTGGTGGTCGGTGCCTCGGCACCTTGAGGGCTCAGATGTGGGCCGCAAAATGCGGCACATGCCGCATGTGCAAGGTCAGGCCCAGGGCCGCCATGTGGTTCTCATTGCGCCCCAGAATGGTTTGGGCCAAAGGTAAAAACGCCTGTTCTTCGAGTTGGGCATGCGCCTGGTAGCGCTGCACCAGGGACTGCAGCGCCAGCACATCCAGCGTGGTGTCCTGGCCTTTGGCCACTTTGCGCAAACCGGGCTCCAGCGACTCCCACAGTTTCTCCAGAGCACGGTGGTCGTGCGTCAACTGCTCGATCAGGCCTTCGATCTGCAATCGCTCAGCGCCCGCATTGGCACTTTGGCGAACCGCCGTGAACAGGTCCTTTTCTTCTTCGGTGTGGTGGCTGTACAAGGCTTGTCTGAAAAAGCCCAGGGTTTCTTCGGCAATTTTTCGGGCTTGGGCCGCAGGGCCCAGCAAAGCCGGCAAATCCTGCAGGCGAGACAGTTGTTCGAAGATGCCCAGGTGGCAATTGGAAAAATGTGAAATCGGGGCTTCTGTGTCGGCAGTGGTCATGGCGTCTTGCATCCAGGCAGGTGTTGAACATTCACTGTAGAGGGATGAGGCCTGCGGGCCAAGCTGGATTTGCCGATCATTTGATGTAGGTCATGTCGGTGTAACCCAAGACTTGGTGATGGTGTGTCTGCTTGCACGGCGGGCATACACATGGCGTTACAACTGCAGTGTGCGGTGGGTCATCAAGGCCGTGTCGGCCCGCGTTGTAGTGGCAAGTCCAGCAAGGTGTTGGACTTGCAACCTGAACCAAGGATCTTTCAAATGAACAAGCTGCTCGCCACCCTCGTCGCCGGTTTTTTTGCTGCTGGCGCATTCGCCCAAGCACCTGCTGCTGCGCCCGCTGCAGCTGCGGCTGCCCCTGCTGCTGCAGTGGCCACGGCCAAAACAGAAGCCAAAGATGCCAAGGCCGCTTTGAAAGCCGATGCAAAAGCCGAGAAAAAGTCCGCCACCAAAACAGACAAGAAAGCGGCCCAAGTTGCAGCCAAAGCCGATGCGTCGGTGGTGAAAGCGGAAGCCAAAGTGGACGCCAAAGTCGCCCAGCCCAAGTGAGCACCATGGCCAGGCTTCTGGCCTGGCCAGCGCAGATGAAAAAAACCAGCGGTTCGCTGGTTTTTTTTGTCGGCGCCTCAAGCCTGAGCAGGGGTCGCAGGTCCGGCGGCTCGTCGTCCTGGCCTTTACACTTGCGGGCTATGGCTTCACCCTCCTCTTCACGCCAGTCGTCCAGCGGCAGTTCCCGCCCAGCTGACGCCAAAAAGCCTCAGCACCGTGCGCCCAAAGGCCCGCCTTCGCACGAAATCCGCATCATCGGCGGGCAATGGCGCCGCACCCGGCTGAAGGTGATCGACAAACCCGGTCTGCGTCCCACACCCGACCGTGTGCGTGAAACCTTGTTCAACTGGCTGGGCCAGGACTTGAGCGGTTGGCGCTGTGTGGATGCGTTTGCAGGCACAGGCGTGTTGGGTCTCGAAGCCGCCTCTCGTGGCGCAGCCCATGTGCTGATGGTCGAGCAAGATGCTGTACTGGTGCGCGACTTGCAGGACAACGCCACTCGCCTCAAAGCCAGCATGGTCAGCGTGCAGCGCGGTGACGCCGTGACCGCCTTGGGCCGTTTGCCCGCGGCCAGTGTGGACCTGGTGTTTCTGGATCCGCCTTTTGACGGACCCTGGTTTGAGCCCGCCCTCATCGCTGCAGCCAAGGCCGTGCCCGTGGGTGGGTGGATTTATCTGGAAGCGCCTGTGGCCTGGACCGCTGAGGCCTTGGGTGCCTTTGGCCTTCAATGTGAACGCCACCTCAAAGCAGGCGCTGTCAACGCCCATTTGCTGCAACGAACCGCATAATTGACGGGCGAAACCCTTCAAGCCCGCTCCCGCCTTTCAAGGACCCCCCATGAGCCGCTCTGCCAACACCCTTGTGACCGCCGTGTATTCGGGCACGTTTGATCCGCTCACGCTGGGGCACGAAGACGCGATCCGACGCGCCGCGAAAATGTTTGACCGGGTCATCATTGCGGTGGCGGTGGCGCACCACAAAAAAACCCTGTTCAGCCTGGACGAGCGTGTGGCCTTGGCGCAAGCCGCTTTGGCCGATTGCCCCAACGTGAAGGCGCTGCCCTTTGACGGTCTGATTGTGGAATTTGTACGCGCGCAAAACGCCCAAGTCATCGTGCGCGGCCTGCGCTCGGTGACCGACTACGACTACGAAACGCAAATGTCGGGCATGAACCGCCACCTGGCCCCCGAGTTGGACACCGTGTTTTTGCACACCAGCGCGGGTGTGCAGCACATCAGCAGCACCCTGGTGCGCGAGATCGCCAAGCTCGGCGGTGATGTGTCGGGCTTGGTGTCTGCACCTGTGCTCAATGCCTTGCAGAGCAAGGTCGCGACCAAGCACTGAAAGCTGCTTGCACCGGGCAAGTCGGCCTTTTGTGGGAGCGAGCCCCTGCTCGCGAAGGGTGTCCCCAGCTCAGACGTTCATTCGGCCGCAGGGGCAGCCTCCCACAAAAAGCCTCAGCGATAACCCGTCAAAGCTCCGCGCCTTCGACCAAAAAGCGCACCCGCTTTTGGCCCTGCCACTCGTCGGCGTCCAGTCGGTAAGCCAATTTCACCCGCGCAGGCAAAGGCTCAGTCCGGCCAAACCAGATGCCGTCGACCGGCTGGCCTTGGTGCTTCATTTTGAGGGACAGGTGTTTTTCGCCCACCAGGCGCTGCGACACCACCTCGATCTCTTCGCAAAACACGGGCGGTGCAAAGCCCTGGCCCCAGACCTCGTGGTGCAGCATGTCCACCAGGTCCACCCGGCGGTACTCGGCGGGCAGCGGGCCATCGGTTTCCAGGCGGCGCTGCAGCGTGGCCGCGTCCAGCCATTCCATGGCCACCTGGTTCAGCGTTTCCTCAAAGACATCCAGATGCTCTTCGGCAATCGTGCAGCCTGCCGCCATGGCGTGGCCGCCAAAGCGCAGCAGCACGCCCGGGGCGCGTTTGGCCACCAGGTCGAGCGCATCGCGCAAATGAAAGCCAGCGATCGAGCGGCCTGACCCCTTGAGTTCGTGCTCCTTGCCCGGGGCGCTGCTGGCCGCGAACACAAAAGTGGGGCGGTGCAGTTTGTCCTTGATGCGCGAGGCCACGATGCCCACCACGCCTTCGTGAAAATCCGGGTCGAACACACAAATGGCAGGCGGCGGCTCGTCACCTTCGTCAAACAGCGACTCGGCCATTTCCATCGCCATCTCACGCATGTCGCCCTCGATCACGCGGCGTTCGCGGTTGATCGCGTCCAGCTGCTTGGCCAGCTCGTCGGCCCGGCCTGCGTCGTCGGTCAGCAGGCACTCGATGCCGAGTGTCATGTCGGCCAAGCGGCCTGCCGCGTTGATGCGCGGCCCCAGGGCAAAGCCAAAGTCAAAGGTCGTGGCCCTGGCGGTTTCGCGGCTGGCCGCCCGCATGAGCGCGGCCATGCCTGGGGGCAGGGCACCCGCACGCACGCGGCGCAGGCCTTGCGCCACCAGGCGACGGTTGTTGGCGTCGAGCTTGACCACGTCGGCCACGGTGCCCAAAGCCACCAAGGGCAGCAGGGCGTCGAGGCGCGGCTGAGGACGTGCCCCCACGCTCCCCACTTCGTGTGGTTCGCTGCCCCCCGAGGGGGTGCTCGCCAGCTTGGGGCGGCCCGGCGCTGGCTCGGTTGCATCAAACACGCCGCGCTGGCGCAGCTCGGCCCGCAGGGCCAGCAGCACGTAAAACATCACGCCCACGCCTGCGATGGACTTGCTGGCAAAGCCGCAACCGGGCTGGTTGGGGTTGACGATGACTTCGGCGCTGGGCAGTTCGCTGCCGGGCAAATGGTGGTCGGTCACCAGCACCTGCAGGCCCAGCGCTTGCGCCGCCTGCACGCCCGCCACGCTGGCGATGCCGTTGTCCACGGTGATCAGCACATCCGCGCCTTGCGCGTGCACACGCTCGGCAATGGGTGGGGTCAGGCCGTAGCCGTCGACCACGCGGTCGGGCACCAGATAGCTCACGTTGCGCGCCCCCAGCATGCGCAGGCCACGTACGCCCACGGCGCAGGCGGTCGCGCCGTCGCAGTCGTAATCGGCCACGATGCACAGGCGCTTGTTTTGCGCGATGGCGTCGGCCAGCAGCTTGGCCGCTTCCGTGGTGCCCAGCATGCCCGCCGGGGGCAGCAACAGGTTCAGCGCGTCGTCGAGTTCGTCTTTGGACTGCACGCCACGGGCGGCGTACAGGCGGGCCAGCAGGGGGTGGATGCCCGCTTGTTCCAGCGCCCAGGCGCTGCGGGGGGGCACATCTCGGGTGAGCAAATTCATGGGGCGATTCAGGGATGTTCAGGAGGTGATGAGGGCTTGGAGTGCCGCTGCAGGAGAGGGTTTGTTGAACAGCCGGGTTAATGTGCGAGTGGTGCGCTGGTACCAAGCGGCAGGTGCAGCGGTGTATGTGTGGGCTGTGTGCTCACTGCACAGGCTGAGCGTGCCTTGGCTCGTGGCCTTGACGTGTTGCAACAGGTCGGCCACGGCCGTGGCATCGAGTTGCTGCCAGGCTTGCTGCCAAGCCTGCACGTCGCCATGCAAAGCACTGCTGCGCAAGGCGTGCGACAAAGTCACGGCCTGTCCAGCGGCGGCTGTGTGCTCGGGCAGCATGCCCGCGCCGTGCAGCCAGAAGGCGTTCACGGTGTACTGCCGCTTGGCTTCTCGGGCATCGTTGACCGGATGGTTGTAGAGCAGCATTTGCATCTCGCTTTGCAGGCGCTGCAAGGGGCGGGCTGTCGGATGATCTGGCATCCAGGGCTTCACGTTCTGACCAATCACCCGGTCCAGCGAGGCGGTGGGCACGTCGGCCAGCAGCGCCCCTTGGACATGCCAGAGCAAGGCGCTGTGCCAGGTGACGTGCAGGCCGTCTTCCTGCAAGAACGGTTGCATGGCTTGCAGCAGTTGCTGCGATTCATCGTCAGACAGGTGCAAATGCGCCGGGTCGGCCATGACCACCTCGTCCATGCCGATTTGCCAATGGCAGGGCGTCATCCAGGCTTGGGGGGCGGTGCTGTGCGTGCCTTGCTGCGCCTGGTGCCAAGCGGCCCAGGGCAAGGTGTCGGCATCCGGTGACCAGCCCAGGGCTTGGGCTTGCAGGCGTTCGTGCGGCAGGTGCCAGGGGGTGGGGCGGCGGTCTTGCAACACCTGCTGGCGCTGCAGTTGGCCCAGCAGGGTTTGCAGCTTGGGCAACTGCAAACCGGCCCAGACCTCGGGGCCGGTGAAGGCCTGGCTGGCCGCATAAGGAATGATCAGGTGCATGGGGTGGGATTGTCGCAGGCCCCCAAACCTGGGGTGGCTTCAGTGGACGTTCATGCCGTAGACCACGGCCAAAGCGATGGCGAAAATGGCGGCCCAGATCGGGCGGTTGTGCTTTTCGATGAATTTGAGCACCACGTCTTCCAGGCTTTTGGATTCGTGCGGGGGGCGAGGGTCCTGTGTCATGGCTGCGCGCTCCAGCGTTGGGGTGAGCCATTATGGACAGACCGGCCGATCTCTTGAAGGCACAATGGCCAACACCTTTGAAAAGTACGGAGACCGCATGAAAGAGACCCCCTATGCCTGGGTGGTGGTTTGGGCCACTTTTGCTTGCCTGGCGCTGATCTTTGGGGTGTCGTATTCGTTTGCGGCATTTTTTGAGTCGTTTGCGGCCGAGTTCTCGGCGCAGCGGGCCGATGTGTCCTGGATCTTTGGCCTGTCGGGCTTTGTTTACTTTGTGCTGGGTGCGGGTGGCGGCATGCTGGCCGACCGCTTCGGGCCACGCATCGTGTGCTCGGCGGGCATGGCCTTGATTGCACTGGGTCTGCTGGCCACCAGCTGGGCCTCGTCCTTGCTGGCGGTGTATGTCAGCTACGGCTTGCTGGTGGGCCTGGGCATTGCGCTGGTGTACACGCCGTCGATTGCCAGCGTGCAGCCCTGGTTCACCACCCGGCGCGGCTTGGCCGGGGGCATTGCCAGCTCGGGCGTGGGCGCGGGCACTTTGCTGGTGCCGGTGCTGGTGGCCATGGCGATTGGCCCCATGCCCTGGCGCGAGGCCATGCAACTGCTGGCCTTGACGGTGTTGGTGCTGGGCTTGTTGGCGGCGGGTTTGCTGCGCCGCGCTCCTGCGACACAGGCCGCTGGCGGTGCGCCCAATGCGGGAGGCTCGGCCTCCGGACTGACTTTGCGCGAGACCTTGCGCAGCCCTACCTTCCGCTGGCTCTACCTGGCCACGGTGCTGGCCTCGCCGGTGATGTTCATTCCCTTTGCCCATGTGTCCGCCTCGGCGCGCGATCTGGGTCTGGGCGAAGCCTTTGCCGTGGGTCTGGTGGGCTTGATTGGTGTGGGCAGCCTGGTCGGGCGCTTTGCCATCGGTGTGGTGGCCGACCGGCTGGGCCGGGCGCAAACGCTGGTGCTGATGCAGCTGTCCATGGGCGCGTCGTATCTGCTGTGGGGCGCGGCGGGCGGGCAGGCCCTGCTGCTGGTGTTTGCGCTGTGGTTTGGCCTGAGCTATGGCTCCATCGTGTCGCTCTTGCCCGCCATTTGCATGGATTATTTTGGTGGCCGTTCGGTGGCCAGTGTGGTGGGCACGCTCTACAGCGGCGCGGCCCTGGGTAATTTGCTGGGCCCTGTGCTGGCTGGGGCGGCCTTTGATTTCAGTGGGCACTACCTGGGCGTGATGGCCGTGTGCGGCGTGCTGTCGCTGATGGCCACCTGGGCCTCACGGCAAATGAAACGCTGCGGCCAAGCGCGGTATTGATTTTCGAGAAAGAAGCACCTGATGCACAACGATTTGCACGCGCTGCGGCGCATCCTCAAAAGTTGCCCCACCATCGCGGTGGTGGGCCTGTCGGCCGAATGGCATCGGCCCAGTTACTTTGCGGCCAAGTACATGCAGTCGCACGGCTTCAAGATCGTGCCCGTGAACCCCCGCTATGCGGGCACGCCCGTGCTGGGCGAGACCTGTTACGCCAGCCTGGGCGATATCCCCTTCAAGGTGGACATGGTCGATGTGTTTCGCCGCAGCGACGACGTGCTGCCGATTGCCGAGCAGGCGGTGCAGATCGGGGCCAAGTGTCTTTGGCAGCAACTGGGCGTGGCCAACGCGCAGGCCGACGCCCTGGCCCGGCAGGCGGGCATGGATTCAGTGACCAACCGCTGCGTCAAGATCGAGCACGCCCGGCTGTTTGGCGGCCTGAACTGGGTGGGCGTGAACACCGGCATCATCTCGGCGCGGCGGCTGGTGTGAGGCCAGCCATCGCCCACGGGGGTGGGCGCCTAACCATTCAAGCCAACTTTTCAGACCGAACACCATGACCGACCGCCAATTCCACCCCGAAACCCTGGCCATCCACGCCGGGCAAATCCCCGATGCGGCCACAGGCGCACGCGCCTTGCCGATCTACCAGACCAGCAGCTTTGTGTTTGACAGCGCCGAGCATGCCGCATCGCTCTTTAACCTGCAAACCTTTGGCAATGTGTATTCGCGCCTGAGCAACCCCACGGTGGCGGTGCTCGAAGAGCGTGTGGCCGCGCTCGAAGGCGGGCGTGCGGCGGTGGCCAGTGCCTCGGGCATGGCGGCCGAAACCATGGCGCTGATGACCATCTTGCAATCGGGTGACCATGTGGTGGCGGCCGGGGCCTTGTACGGCGGCTCGGTGACCCTGTTGGCCACCAGCCTGGCCAAGTTCGGCATCGAGACCACCTTTGTGGACGCCACAAAGCCCGAGGCCTTTGCCGCTGCCATGCGTCCCAACACCCGGGCGGTGTATGCCGAGAGTCTGGGCAACCCGAGCATGGTGGTGCTGGACATTGCCGCCGTGGCCGAGGTGGCCCATGCGCACGGCGTGCCGCTCATCATCGACAACACCGTGCCCAGCCCGCTGCTGTGCAACCCGCTGGCGCTGGGCGCCGACATCGTGGTGCATTCGGCCACCAAATACCTGGCGGGCCACGGCACCACCTTGGGCGGCGTGGTGGTAGAGGGCGGCAAATTTCCCTGGGACAATGGCAAGTTCCCCGGCATGACCGAGCCCTCACAGGGCTACCACGGTGTGAAGTTTTACGAGACCTTTGGCGACTTCGGTTTCACCATGCGCTGCCGCATGGAAAGCCTGCGCGTGTTTGGCGCATCGCTCAGCCCCATGAGCGCCTGGCAAATCCTGCAGGGTGTTGAGACCCTGCCGCTGCGCATGAGCAAGCACTGCGACAACGCTTTGGGTGTGGCGAAATTTTTACAGGCCGACCCGCGCGTGGCCTGGGTCAACTACCCCGGCCTGAGTGACCACCCACAGCACGCCCTGATGCAGCGGCAGATGCGCGGCGCTTCGGGCCTGTTGTCGTTCGGCGTGAAGGGCGGTCTGGCGCAAGGCGTGAAGTTCATCGAGTCGGCCCAGTTCATGAGCCACCTGGTCAACATCGGCGACACCCGCACCCTGATCAGCCACCCGGCCAGCACCACGCACCGACAGCTCGATGAAGCCCAGCAACTGGCCGCAGGCGTGCCACCCGACATGGTGCGCATTTCGGTGGGTCTGGAGAACCTGGACGACATCCTGTGGGACATCGACCAGGCGCTGGACAAGGCCAGCCGCTGAACAGTCTTGGCAACAGCACTGGTCAGGGCTGGAGCCATCGAGCTGTGAAAACTACAGGCCTTGGTTTGTCAGCGCTTGAGGGCCGCAGCTTCGGCCGCGCAATCCTGGCGGTCTGACTTCAGGCCTTTGGCCCGGGCCTGCGCAATCTCGGCCTTGGCCAGCTGGGCTTGGGCCTGAAACACCGGGTCGGCCTGCAGGCGGGCCACGGCGGCAGCGCCCACCACGCGACCGGCTTCCAGGTCACTTTGCCAGTGCACGCCGCACACCATGCGGCTGTCGCCAAAGGCGTGGCCGCGTTGCAGCAAGGCATTGGCCTTGTCCGGGGCCAGGCCCGCCAGGATCAGGCCCCAGGCCCAGCCCAGCGCCGCGTGGCCTGAAGGGTAGGAGCCGTCTTTGGACAAGTGGGCTTCTTCCTTGGGGGCGCAGGTGGTTTCACCCAGCTCGGCAAAAGGACGCATGCGGTTGTAGTGGTCCTTGGCTTTGTAAGTCGCAAAGCCCGCGTCCACCAGACTGCGGCGCAGCAGCATGTTCAGGTGGGGCGTGGCCTCTTGCGAGATGGGCATGTCCAGGGCACATGAGAACACCCCAGCGGCTTCGGGGAACTTCAGGTTCACGTCCTTGAAAGCGTAGGTCCAGCGTGGCGTGTCGCGCAGGGCCCGGGTTTGCTGGTGCAGTTGCAGATCGGCCGCCTGGCGGGCCGAGCCAGGGGCGGGTGGGGGCGGCACCAGGGCCAGGCTGTCGGGCAGCTCCTTGCGGTCGATGTAGCCGTTCAGGTAACCCGAGCCTTTGCGGAATTCGCCCACCACTTCGGGTGAGGTCGGTGGGACAGCGGTTTGGACTGGGGCGGTTTGGCAGGCGCTGAGCAGGGCGGCAGCGGCCAGGGCGCTCAGGGGCATCAGGCGTGTGATCACAGGGGTCTCCTTGGTGGTGCAGTGGGGCCCGATGTCTCATGGGGCCTTTGGCATTTCAGACCGGAGCCGTGCTGAAAATCGTCACCGCTGCGACTTTTTAAGTGGAAACACCATGCCGGTTTTTGTCTGTTGAGGTCATCGGGCGTGCGAGCGGTGGTGGGTGCGCAACAGCCAAGTGCCCAACACACCTGCCACGAGCGAGCCACCCAGCACCCCCAGTTTGAGCTGGAATTCAAACTGCGGGCCGAGCCCGGCAAAAGCCAGGCCGCCAATGAACAAGCTCATGGTGAAACCGATGCCGCACAACATGCTCACACCCAACAGTTGCAGGGTTGACGCATGGGCAGGCGCTTGGGCCAGGCCGCTGCGGACCATCAGGATTGCCGCGCCAAAGACCCCGATGGCTTTGCCCGCGACCAGACCCAGGCCGATGCCCAGTGGCACAGGTGACATCAAGGTGCTGAAGCTGACCCCGTCCAGCACCACACCCGCATTGGTGAAGGCAAACATTGGCAAGACCCCATAGGCCACCCAGGGGTGCAGGCCGTGTTCGATGCTGGCCAGAGGTGACTGGCCACGCGCATCGCGCATGGGGATGGCCAGCGCCGTGATGACCCCGGCCAGCGTGGCGTGGACTCCGGACTTGAGCACGCACACCCACATCAACAGGCCCACCACGATGTAAACATCGACCCGGGTGATGCGCAGGCGGTTCAGCACGAAGAGCACTGCACCCGACAACAATGCGCCCGCCAGCATGGGCCAGGACAAGTTGGCGGTGTAGAACAGCGCAATGACAACGATCGCGCCCAGGTCATCGATGATGGCCACAGCGGTCAGAAACACCTTGAGCGACACAGGCACCCGCGAGCCCAGCAAGGCGACGATGCCCAAAGCAAACGCAATGTCGGTGGCCGCCGGTATGGCCCAGCCGCGCAAGGCTGTGCTGTCCCCCCAATTGATGGCGGTGTAAATCAATGCGGGCATGAGCATGCCCCCCAGTGCCGCCACAGCGGGCAGCAACAGCTGGCCTGGCCCTGAGAGCTCGCCCTCCAGGAACTCCCGTTTGATTTCCAGCCCCACCAAAAAGAAGAAGACCGCCATCCAAAGGTCATTGACCCACACAACCAGAGGCTTGGACAGCACCAGGGCCTGATCGCCAATGAGCACCTGGCCGGGGATGCTCAGAAAAAACTGGTACCAGGCCCCCCAGGGCGAATTGCTGACCAGCAAAGCCGCCAAGGCAGCCAGGGCCAGGACGATGCCTGGGGCGGACTCTTGGGCAAAAAAGCGCGCGACGGCGGATTTGGGAGGGGTTTTCATCGGGCCATTGTCCTCAATGGTGGCTGGCCGTTCACATTTCACGGCCCCCCGGTGGGGGCTTGTGGGGCGGGCATTGCACAATAGTGGCTTATGGCTTTTTTCAAGAACATCCCCTACGAGCTGGTGCTGGGCTGGCGCTACACCCGCGCAGGCCGGGCCACCCGGCGCAACGGCTTCATCTCCTTCATCTCGGGGGTGTCCATGATGGGCATTGGCTTGGGGGTGGCGGCGCTCATCATTGTGCTGAGCGTGATGAACGGTTTTCAAAAAGAGGTGCGCGACCGCATGTTGGGTGTGGTCTCGCACATCGAGGTTTATGCCGCCGATGGCGCTGCTGTGGCCGATTTGCCCGCCTTGCTGACCCGCTTGAAGGCGCACCCGCAGGTGCTGGGCGCGGCCCCCTTCATCACCGCGCAGGCCTTGCTGGCGCGGGGCGAGGACATGAAGGGCGTGCTGGTGCGCGGCATCGACCCGGCGCTGGAGCCCGAGGTCAGTGACCTGTCGAACGACACCCAAGCCGGGGTGCTGCAGCGCCTGCAGCCGGGCGCGTTCAGTCTGGTGCTGGGCCGCGATCTGGCCAACAACCTGGGTTTGCAAAACGGCGACCCGGTGACCCTGGTGTCACCCTCTGGCCAGGTGACGCCCGCAGGCGTGGTGCCACGCATGAAGCAGATGGGCGTGGTCGGCACCTTCTCGTCGGGCCACTACGAATACGACTCGGCGCTGGCACTCATGCACGTTGAGGATGCTGCCCGCATGTTCCGGCTGGAAGGCCCGAGCGGCGTGCGCCTGAAGTTGCGCGACCTGCACCAGGCGCGCGAGGTCGCGCGCGACCTGCAGCTGGACTTGGGGCCGCAATTTTTTGTGCGCGACTGGACGCAGCAGAACAAGACCTGGTTCGCCGCCGTGCAGGTCGAAAAACGCATGATGTTCATCATCCTCACGCTCATCGTGGCGGTGGCGGCTTTTAACCTGGTCAGCACGCTGGTGATGACGGTCACGGACAAACGCGCCGACATCGCGATCTTGCGCACGCTGGGGGCCAGCCCGCGCAGCATCATGGGCATTTTTGTGGTGCAAGGGGCGACGGTGGGCGTGATCGGCACCATGAGTGGTTTGTTGTTGGGCTTGCTGGTGGCCTTCAACATCGATGTGATCGTGCCTGCGCTGGAAAAACTGTTCAACGCCAGCTTTTTGCCGCGCGACATTTACCTGATCAGCCGCATGCCCAGCGAGCCCTTGGCCAGCGACATCCTGCCCGTGGCCATCATTTCTTTGGTCCTGGCTTTTGTGGCCACGCTCTACCCCAGCTGGCGTGCCAGCCAGGTCAACCCGGCGGAGGCGCTGCGCTATGAATGAGATGCAAAACCCCGTGGTGCTGCAGGCCCAGGGCCTGACCAAGCGCTTTTCCGAAGGGCGGCTGGATGTGACGGTGCTGCAAGGCGTGGACCTGGCCGTGCACGCGGGCGAGACGCTGGCCATCGTGGGCGCTTCGGGCTCGGGCAAAAGCACCTTGCTGCATTTGCTCGGTGGCCTCGATGCCCCCACCCAAGGTTCGGTGCAATTGAAGGGCCAGTTGCTGTCGGCCCTGAGCGCGGCCGAGCAAGGCCAGTGGCGCAACCGCTACCTGGGCTTTGTCTACCAGTTTCACCATTTGCTGCCCGAATTCAGTGCCCTGGACAACGTGGCCATGCCGCTGTGGATTCGCAGGCAGGACCGCGCCGAAGCCGCTGCCGTGGCCACGGGCTGGTTGCAGCGCGTGGGCTTGGGTGAGCGCCTGCACCACCGCCCCTCGGAGTTGTCGGGTGGCGAGCGCCAGCGTGTGGCCCTGGCCCGCGCCTTGGTCAACGACCCGGCCTGTGTGCTGGCCGACGAGCCCACGGGCAACCTGGACCGCGAAACGGCCGACGGCGTGTTTGCGCTGATGCTGCAACTGGCCCGCGAGCGCGGCACCGCTTTTGTGGTGGTCACACACGACCAGGCCCTGGCGGCGCGTTGCGACCGCCAGCTGCATCTGGTCAAGGGCGTGTTGCAAGCGCCTGTTTGACAGGATGTGGATCGACACGCACTGCCACCTGGACGCGGCCGAGTTTGACGCCGACCGCGATGCGGTGCGCGAGGCCGCCCGCCAAGCAGGCGTGATGCGTTGTGTGATCCCGGCGGTGCACGCCGCGCACTGGCCCCAGGTGGCGCAATGGGCCGAGCGGCATGGCGACGCTTACGCCTTGGGCATCCACCCTTTGTATGTGCCGCAAGCGCAAGAAGCCGATGTGTTGGCGCTGGACCGCGCATTGACCGAGCGGCGTGATGACCCGCGCCTGGTGGCCGTGGGCGAGATCGGGCTGGACTTTTTTGTGCCCGAGCTGTGCACGCCCCCCATGCGCGAGCGGCAATGGTTTTTTTACACCGCGCAACTCAAGCTGGCCCACAAGCACGGCCTGCCCGTCATCCTGCATGTGCGGCGCTCGGCCGATTTGCTGCTCAAAGGCTTGCGCCAGTGCCCTGTGGTCTCCGGCATCGCGCACGCCTTCAATGGCAGCACCCAACAGGCCGAGGCTTTTGTGGACCTGGGGTTTGTGCTGGGCTTTGGCGGCACGCTGACCTACGAGCGCTCTTTGCAATTGCGCCGCTTGGCCAGCGAATTGCCCCTGAGTTCGCTGGTGCTGGAGACCGACGCGCCGGACATCCCGCCGCAGTGGCTCTACCAGACCGCCAAGCAGCGGGCGCTGGGTGTGCCGCAGGGGCGCAACAGCCCGGCCGAGCTGCCGCGCATCGCGCAGGTGCTGGCCGGGTTGCGGGGACTGAGCCTGGCCGATCTGGCAGTTGCCACCTGCGCCAACGCGCAGCGGGCCTTGCCCCAACTGGCGGCCGCATGAGCAGCTCTGCGCCAACCGCGTCATCGGCCAGCCCCCGTTTGCAGGGTTTGCCGCCCTTGGTGGGGCCGGGCACGCGTGTGCTGGTGCTGGGCAGTTTCCCCAGCGTCAAGTCTTTGCAGTTGCAGCAGTATTACGCCCACCCGCAAAACCATTTCTGGCGCATCGTGCAGGCGCTGTGGCCCGATGCGCCCTGGCCTGCAGACCGGGACTACGCCCGCCGCTGTCAGTGCCTGCTGGCCCAGGGCGTGGGGGTGTGGGATGTGTACGCCGAGTGTGAGCGCGAAGGCAGCTTGGACAGCGCCATCCGCCACGCGCAGCTGAACGACTTTCCGGCGCTGCTGCAGCGCTGCCCGCACTTGAGCACCATCGCCCACAACGGCGGCGAGAGTTTCCGCCACGCCAAAGCGGTTGAGGCCTGTCTGGCGCAAGCCGGTCTGACCGGGCGTGTTTCGTTGCATCGCCTACCATCGACCAGTCCTGCAAATGCGTCCTGGACCTTTGAACAAAAACTCACCGCCTGGCGGGCGGTGCTGACCCCATGACCCGAAAAAAATCCTCTGTCTCCAGCCTTGAACTGCCCGAAGTCAATTTCTCCGAAGATGGCGACATTCGCTATCTGCACTTGGGCACCGAGTGGATTCAGGGCTCGATGTTTCTGGACCGGCCCTTCGACATTGAGCTCGAATATGTGCAGCGCATGTTCGGCTGGTTGCTGTTTTTCCCTCACGATGAAGTCAAGGGCGCACATGCCATGCAGCTGGGCTTGGGGGCGGGCACCATCACCAAGTTTTGCTACAAAAAACTCAAGATGACCTGCACCGCCGTGGAGCTCAACCCCGGCGTGCTGCACGCTTGCCGGGGCTGGTTCCGTTTGCCCCCCGACGACGAACGCCTGCGCGTGGTGCTGGCCGACGCATCGCTGGAAATCCAGAAAGACGAATGGCGCGGCACCGTGGATGCGCTGCAGGTGGACCTGTACGACGAAGAGGCCGCAGCCCCGGTGCTGGACACGCCCGACTTTTACCGCCATTGCCGCGAACTGCTCGCCCCGCAAGGCTGCATGACGGTGAACCTGTTTGGGCGCTCGTCGAGTTACGCCGAGAGTGTGGAGAAAATTTGCGCTGCCTTTGGCGAAGACGCGGTCTGGATTTTCAAGCCCACGCGTGAGGGCAACGCCATCGTGCTGGCGCAGCGCACCGCCAGCCGACCTTCGCGCGACGCGCTGCTGGAGGCTGCCAGCGCGATCGAAGAAAAATGGGGCCTGCCTGCCAGCAAATGGCTCAAGGTGTTCAAACCCCTCACCAAATGAGTGCATGCCCGCCCGCTTGGGGTGCGGAGGGGTGAAAAATTAAGGGTAAACCATGAGTCCCAAGGTCTGCCTGCATAGGTGTAACCCACATCCAGCCTGGGCGCTTGTTCGCGGAGAATCACCCCCAACTCAAATCAGAGGAGATATCTCGTGAACATCAAGAGTCAAAAAGACTTTTTTTCCGGCCTGTTCTACACCGTTGCAGGCTCGGCTTTTGCCTACGGTGCCACCAACTACACCGTGGGCACAGGTGCCCGCATGGGGCCTGGCTACTTTCCTTTGCTCTTGGGCATCATGCTGGCCCTCATCGGGGCCTTCGTCATGTTCAAAGCCTTGACGGTAGAAACACAGGACGGGGACAAGATCGGCTCCTGGGCCTGGAAGCCCTTGTTCTTCATCATCGCTGGCAACGTCTTGTTCGGCATTTTGCTGGGCGGTCTGCCCAGCATCGGTGTGCCAGCCATGGGCCTGATCGTCGCGATTTTTGGCACCACCATGGTGGTGAGCCTGGCGGGTGACACCTTCAATCTCAAAGAAGTTCTGATCCTGGCCGCGGTCCTGTCGGCCGGCAGTTACGGCGCTTTCGTGCTGCTGCTGAAGTTGCAGTTCCCCGTCTGGCCCACATTCATCACCGGTTGAGGAGAAATAATTCATGGAACTGTTTGACAACCTCGCCCTCGGTTTTGGGGTGGCTTTCACCTTTCAAAACCTGATTTACGCCTTCATCGGCTGTCTGCTGGGCACCCTGATCGGCGTTTTGCCCGGTGTGGGCCCTGTGGCGACCATTGCCATGCTGCTGCCTGCCACCTACGCGCTGCCCCCCGTGGCTGCGCTGATCATGTTGGCCGGTATTTACTACGGCGCCCAATACGGTGGTTCGACCACCGCGATTTTGGTGAACCTGCCGGGTGAAGCTTCCTCGGTCGTGACCATGATCGACGGCTACCAGATGGCCCGCAAAGGCCGTGCCGGTCCTGCTTTGGCAGCGGCGGGTCTGGGTTCTTTCTTTGCCGGTTGCGTGGGCACCTTGATTTTGGCGGCCTTCGCTGGCCCCCTGACCGAAGTGGCCTTCAAGTTCGGCCCTGCCGAATATTTTTCGCTGATGGTCTTGGGCCTGATCGGTGCCGTGGTGCTGGCTTCGGGTTCCCTGATCAAGGCCGTGGGCATGATCGTGCTCGGCCTGTTGATGGGTCTGATCGGTACCGACGTGAACTCGGGTGTGGCCCGTTTCAGCTTCGACATTCCTGAGCTGACCGATGGTGTGGGCTTCATCACCATCGCGATGGGCGTGTTCGGTTACGGCGAGATCATCTCCAACCTGTCCAAGCCTGAGGAAGACCGCGAAGTCTTCACCGCCAAAGTGACGGGCCTGATGCCCAACGCCGAAGACTTCAAGAACATGGTACCTGCCGTGTTGCGTGGTACCGCCTTGGGTTCGGCCCTGGGTATCCTGCCCGGTGGTGGTGCCTTGTTGGCAGCTTTTGCGGCCTACACCATCGAGAAGAAAACCAAACTTCGCCCCGGCGAAGTGCCTTTTGGTCAGGGCAACATCCGTGGCGTGGCCTCGCCCGAGTCGGCCAACAACTCGGCTTCGCAAACCTCCTTCATCCCCTTGCTGACCTTGGGCATCCCGCCCAACGCCGTGATGGCCTTGATGGTGGGTGCGATGACCATCCACAACATCCAGCCTGGCCCTCAGGTGATGACCAGCAACCCCGAGCTGTTCTGGGGTCTGATCGCCTCGATGTGGATCGGCAACGCGATGCTGATCATCCTGAACCTGCCGCTGATCGGCATCTGGATCAAGCTGCTGACGGTGCCTTACCGCTGGTTGTTCCCGGCCATCGTGCTGTTCTGCGCGATCGGGGTGTACTCGACCAACAACAACACCTGGGACATCTGGATGGTGGCCATGTTCGGTGTGGTGGGCTACACCTTCATCAAACTCGGCATGGAGCCCGCGCCTTTGCTGTTGGGCTTCATTCTGGGCCCGATGATGGAAGAAAACCTGCGCCGTGCCATGCTCTTGTCGCGTGGCGACTGGAGCGTGTTCGTCACGCGTCCCTTGTCGGCAAGTTTGCTGGCGGCGGCTTTGTTGCTGCTGATCATCGTGACGCTGCCGTCCATCAAGTCCAAACGCGAAGAGGCTTTCGTCGAAGACTGATGGCTTGGACCTGACCGCAGTCAACGGCCTCTTCGGAGGCCGTTGTTTTTGGTGGCTGCAATTCGTGTTCAGGCTGCGTGGTCTTGTCACTTGGGCGCAGCGCTGGCGTACGGCGTCTGCCAAAATGGTCTGTTCAATATTTGGCAAATTGGTCCCTTGGAGGAGTGTTCCCATGGAAAAAAGAAATTGGCTCCGCAGCCTGTGCGCTTCAGCGCTTGTCCTGCTGGTTTGGGGCGGTGCGCAAGCCCAGAATTACCCGACCAAACCTGTGCGTTTGATCGTGCCCTTCCCGGCGGGCGGGGCCACCGATTTGTTTGCCCGCACGCTGTCCCAAAAACTGAGCGAAAAAATGGGCGCTTCCCTGGTGGTGGAAAACCGCCCGGGTGCTGGCGGCACACTGGGCTCCGACCTGGCGGCCAAGGCCAGCCCCGATGGCTACACCTTGCTGCTGTCCACCTCCAGCACCCACTCGATCGGCCCCAATTTGAACCCGCGCATGCCCTACGACGCGGTCAAGGATTTCACCCCCATCAGCCAGGTGGGCAATGCGCCCAGCATCATGCTGGTGCCCAACAGCTCTCCGGCCAAAACGGTCAAGGAGTGGATCGACTACGCCAAAAAGAACCCCGGCCGTTTGAACTACGCATCGAGCGGCAACGGCACCATCGTGCAGTTGTCGGCGGAGCTGTTCAAGGCGCAGGCCGATCTGTTTGTCGTGCACATCCCCTACAAGGGCACAGCCTTGGCCATTCCCGATCTGGTCAGTGGCAAGGTCGATGTGCTGTTTGACAGCTTGCCCACCGGGCTGCCGCATGTCCGCGATGGCCGTTTGCGTGCCTTGGGTGTGACCACCCTCAAACCCACCGCTTTGGCGCCTGGCGTCCCCCCTATTGCCGATGTCCTGCCGGGTTACGAGTCCAACACCTGGTTTGGTTTGTTTGGCCCCAAAGGCTTGCCACCCGAAGTGGTGAGCCGTGTGAACACGGCGGCCAACCAAGTACTGCAGGACCCGGAAGTCATCGACAAGCTGCAACGCCTGGGCATTGAGGCCGTGGGTGGCACACCTGCACAGTTCACCGCCATGCTGGCCAAGGAGTCGGCCAAGTGGAAAAAGATCATCACCGAACGCAAGATCACTTTGGAATGACATGAACTTCGACTACCAGTTCCCCTACACCAGCACCCGCTTGCCGCTGTTTGCGCGCAATGTGGTCTCCACCTCGCACCCGCTGGCCGCGCAAGCAGGCTTGCGCATGATGCTCAAGGGCGGCAACGCGGTCGATGCCGCCATCGCCGCTGCCGCCGTGATCACCCTGACCGAGCCCGTGAGCTGCGGCTTGGGTTCGGACGCGTTTGCCATTCTCTGGGACGGCCAAGAGCTGCACGGCCTGAATTCCTCCGGCCCCGCGCCTGCGACCTGGACGCCCGAATACTTTCACCGCAAATACGGCGCCGAGACCAAAACACCGCCCAAGCGTGGCTTTGACTCGGTCACCGTGCCCGGCGCGGTGGCCGGGTGGGTGGCTTTGAGTGAGCGCTTTGGCAAACTGCCTTTTGCCGACCTGCTGGAGCCCGCCATCGAAGTGGCCGAGCGCGGTTATTTGATTCCCGTGGTGGTGCAGCAAAAGTGGGCTGCGGCCACACCCGAGCTGCAGTCGCAGCCCGGCTTTGCGCAAAGCTTTTTGCCTTGGGGCCGTGCGCCGCAAGTGGGCGAGTTGTTCCAGTTCAAGAACGCGGCGCGGGGCCTCAAGGCCATTGCCGCCACCAAAGGCCAGGCGCTTTATGGCGGTGAGATCGCCGAAGCCATTGAGCGTTTTGCCAAAGACAACGGCGGCAGCATCACGGCCAAAGACCTGGCCGACTTCAAGCCCGAGTGGGTCAAGCCCATGGCGCAAGACTACCGGGGCTACACCTTGCACGAGATCCCGCCCAACGGCCAAGGCATTGCCGCGCTGATCGCACTGGGTATCCTGTCCAATTTCGATTTGGCCAGTCACAAGGTGGACAGCGCCGACTCGCAACACCTTCAGATCGAAGCCATGAAGCTGGCTTTTGCCGACGTGTACCGCTACGTGGCCGACCCGCGCTTCATGGAGCTGCCGCCCGAGCAAATGCTGGACCCGGCCTATCTGGCCAGCCGCGCCAAGCTGATCGACATGAAAAAGGCGCAAGACTTCAAGGCGGGCAACCCGGTCAAGGGCGGCACGATTTACCTCACGGCCGCCGACGAAAACGGCATGATGATCAGCTTCATCCAGAGCAACTACATGGGCTTTGGTTCGGGCGTGGTCGAGCCGACTTACGGCATCAGCCTGCAAAACCGGGGTCACGGTTTCAGCACCGATTTGAAGGGCCAAAACCCTGCCAATTTGGTGTTGCCCGGCAAGCGCCCCTTCCAGACCATCATCCCGGCTTTCCTCACCAAAGACGGTCAGCCTGTGATGAGCTATGGCGTGATGGGCGGCAACATGCAGCCGCAAGGGCACATGCAAACCCTGGTGCGCATGCTCGACTACGGGCAGAACCCGCAAGCGGCTTGCGACGCACCGCGCTGGCGCTTCAACACGGGCCTGAACATCAACGTCGAAGCGGCGATGAATGGCGCCACCGTGCAGGAGCTGATCGCCCGTGGCCACCAGCTCGACATCATCAACGACTCCTACCAGGACTTTGGTGCAGGCCAGTTCATCTGGCGCATGGGTGACCCGGCCGTGCAGGGCTATCAGGTGGCCAGCGATCCGCGCCGCGATGGGCAGGCGGTGGGCTTTTGATGGCGGTGAGCCCAGCGCCGCAACTGAGCACAGGACTTTTGCTGGCGATGGCTGGCTCCATCGCATTCAGCGGCAAGGCCATCATCGTCAAGCTGGCTTACCGCCATGGTGTGGATGCGGTGACCTTGGTCATGTACCGCATGCTGTTTGCATTGCCCTGGTTTGTGCTCATGGCCTGGTGGGCCGGGCGTGGCAAAGCGGCCTTGACCCGGCGCGACTGGCTGGGCGTGGTGGGTTTGGGCTTTTGTGGTTATTACCTGTCGAGCTTTCTGGACTTCTGGGGGCTCGAGTACATCAGCGCCTCGCTCGAGCGCTTGATCCTTTACCTCAACCCCACCTTGGTCCTGGTGCTGGGTTGGGTGCTGTTCAAGAAGCGCATCACACACCGCCAAGGCGTGGCCATGGCCATCAGCTATGCCGGGGTGTTGTTGGTGTTTGGTCATGAAGTCAGTCTGGCCGGAACGCATGCCGCGCTGGGGGCGTTTTTGGTGCTGCTCAGTGCCATCACCTATGCCACCTACCTGACCTACAGCGGGCAGATGGTGCAGCGCCTGGGGGCCTTGCGCCTGGCCGGGCTGGCCACCACCGTGGCCTGTTTTTTCTGCATTCTGCAGTTTGCGCTGCTCAAGCCGATGGCCAGTGCCCAGGTGCCCGAACAGGTGCTGTGGCTGTCTTTGTTGAACGCCATCGCCTGCACGGTGCTGCCGGTACTTCTGGTCATGATGGCGATCGAACGCATCGGGCCGGGGCTCACCGCGCAAACCGGCATGATCGGCCCCATGTCCACCTTGTTGATGGGCGTGTGGTTGCTGGACGAACCCTTTAACATCTGGATCATTGCCGGGACCTTGCTGGTCTTGAGCGGTGTGTTTTGGGTCACGCGGCCTGCTGGCCGTGTACCGTCATGAGGCCGTGGGCCGCACAACATCAACTTTTTTGGAGATTGACATGGATTTGGGCATCGCAGGCAAATGGGCTTTGGTCGGTGGCGCAAGCAAAGGCTTGGGCTGGGGTTGTGCACGGGCCTTGGCGCTGGAAGGCGTGAATGTGGTCATGGTGGCACGCGGCGCCGAGGTGCTGAACAAGGCCGTGGACGACTTGCGTGCCGAAACAGGCGGCAAGGTTCAGCTGATCGGCGTGGCGGTGGACATCACCACCGAAGCTGGCCGCGAAGCCATCTGGAATGTGCCCGGCGGCCCCGGCAAGGACTATGACATCGTGGTCACCAACGCAGGTGGCCCGCCTCCCGGCGACTTCCGCGACTGGAATCGCGAGGCCTGGATCAAGGCGATCGATGCCAACATGCTCACGCCCATCGAACTCATCAAAGCCACGGTGGACCGCATGGCTGCCCGTGGTTTTGGCCGCATCGTGAACATCACCTCCAGCGCCGTCAAAGCGCCCATCGACGTGTTGGGCCTGTCCAACGGTGCCCGCAGTGGCCTCACGGGTTTTGTGGCCGGGGCTTCACGCAGCGCCATCGCCGCCAAAGGCGTCACCATCAACAACCTGCTGCCCGGTAAATTCGACACCGACCGCATCCGCTCGACCCTGCCCGCCATGGCGCAAAAGGTGGGCAAGACGGTGGAAGAGCTGCGTGCGATCCAGCAAGCGCAAATCCCGGCGGGCCGTTATGGCAACCCGCAGGAGTTTGGTGCGATCTGCGCCTTTCTGTGCAGCCAGCATGCGGCTTACATGACGGGCCAGAACGTGCTGGCCGATGGTGGGTCTTACGCCGGGACGTTTTAAGTCCGGGTGCCTTGTCCGGGTTCAGACATTCGGCTGCAGGGGCAGCCTTCCAAAGAAACCCGGCGTGTCATCCCTTTGTGGGGTCGAGCCCCTGCTTGCGAATCTCAGCTGGCAGCGTGCTTTCAATGCCGGGATGACACCCAAATGCCACCGATGATCAGCGCAAACGCCAGCGCGTGAAACAGCTGTGGCAGCTCGCCCAGAAATGCCGCCGAGAAGATGGCCGCGAACAGCGGTGTGAGGTTGGCAAAAAAGCCCGCCACTGCGGGGCCTGCCCGCTGGATGCCGAGGCCCCAGCAGCGGTAGGCCAGCACGGCCGGGCCAATGGCCACAAAAGCCAAGGCGCTGATCAGTGGCCAACCCCAGGTGATGTGGGCATCCGTCAGCCCCCACTCCAGGCCCGCGAACAGGCCGGACCAGGCCAGGCCAAACACCACCTGCGCGAGCAAGAATGCGGCCCAGTCTTGGCGAATCGCTTCGGGCTCGTCCCTGCGGCTGAGCAGCCAGCTGTACCAGGACCAACACGCCACGGCCAGCAAGATGAATAAATCGCCAATCACCAGGCGCACGGCCAAAAGCTGCGCCCAGTCGCCTCGCGACAGCACCACCAGCACGCCCACGATCGACAGCGCCGCGCCATACACCTGGGCGCGGCGCACCGGAGCCTGAAAAAACAGCGCCCCGATGGCCAGCATCCAGACCGGTCCACTGGCGGCCACCAAGGTCACATTCAGTGGGGTGGAGGTTTGCAGGGCCAGGTATTGCAGCGCGTTGTAGCAGCCCACGCCCAGCAAGCTGAGCAAGGCAAAACGCCGCCAGTGGGGCCACAGCCCACTGCTGCGGCGCAAAACCCAGGAAGCCAGCGGCAACAAAATCACGAAGGCCACGGCCCAGCGCAAGAGGTTGAGCGTGATGGGCGGCACCAGGGTGTTGACCAAACGGCCAATGACCGCGTTGCCAGCCCACAGCAGGGGGGGCACGGTCAGCATCAAGGCCGTGCCGGGAGAGAGTTTTTGGGACATGCGGCACTGTATCGGCATTCGGGTTTTCCCGCTGTCGCCGATCTGTCCCCACCCTGAACGCCCGCTCGTGATTCGTGGCAAAGTCACGCATCGTTTGCTTTCACACTTTCAGGAGAAATTCCCATGACCCTTGCAGTCCAGATCGATCAACACGGTGGTCCCGAAGTCATGAAGCTGGTCGATGTGACCGTGGGCGAACCCGGTCCTGGCGAGATCCGCATTCGCCACAAGGCCATCGGCCTGAACTTCATCGACGTTTACCAGCGCAGCGGCTTGTACCAGCTGCCCATGCCGCTCAAGCTGGGCATGGAAGCCTCGGGTGTGGTCGAGGCCGTGGGCGAAGGCGTCACGCACCTGAAGGTGGGTGACCGCGCCGCCTATGCCAGCCAGCCACCCGGCAGCTACTGCGAAGTGCGTGTCATGCCCGCCAAGTGCGTGTGTAAATTGCCCGACGCGATCTCGTTCGAGACGGGCGCGGCCATGATGCTCAAGGGCCTGACAGCCCAATATTTGCTCAAGCGCACGCTGCCCCAGGGCGGCTTGAAAGCAGGTGACTTTGTGCTGTTCCATGCCGCCGCTGGCGGTGTGGGTTTGATCGCGTGCCAGTGGGCCAAGGCTTTGGGCTTGCGCCTGATCGGCACGGCAGGCAGTGATGCCAAGTGCGCACTGGCCAAAGCCAATGGCGCCGAGTTCTGCATCAACTACGCCACCGAAGACTTCCAGGCCAAGGTCAAAGAGATCACGGGCGGCGCGGGCGTGAAGGTGGTCTACGACTCGGTGGGCAAAGACACTTGGGACAAGTCGCTCGACTGCCTGGCCCCGTTTGGCCTGATGGCCAGCTTTGGCAATGCCTCAGGCCCTGTGCCGCCGTTCCCCCCTGGCATCCTGGGCAACAAGGGTTCGATCTATGTGACACGCCAGACCTTGTTCAGCCACATCACCACCCGCGAAAACACCCAGGCCATGGCCGATGAACTGTTCGAGGCAGTGACCAGCGGCAAGGTCAAGATCCACATCGAACAGACCTTCCCCTTGGCACAGATCCAGGAAGCCCACAAGGCACTGGAAGCCCGCAAGACCACGGGTTGCACCATCATCACTTTGTGATGGTCGGGGTGTTGGCGCTGTCCAGCGTCGGCCCAAAATGAAAAAAAACCGCTGCCCTCAGGGCAGCGGTTTTTTATTGGGCGATTGACCTGAATCAGGCCGCCAACTTGGCCTTCGGCGCAATGGTTTCCAGCGCATCGCGCAGGTGCTGCAGCGTGCGTGGCACCTGGTGCCACTTGTCCAGACCGAACAGGCCCATGCGGAAGGTGCGGAAGTCGGCGGGTTCGTCGCACTGCAGGGGAACCCCTGCGGCCGTCTGCAGACCCAAGGCCAGGAACTTCTTGCTGCTCTGGATCTCGGGGTCGGTGGTGTAGCTCACCACCACACCGGGGGCTTCGAAGCCGGGCGCGGCCACGCTGGGGAAGCCGTGCTCCAGCAGCAAGGCGCGCACTGCGCGGCCCAGCGCCATTTGCTCTTCGCGCACCTTGGCAAAGCCGTAGGCCTCGGTTTCCAGCATGGCTTCCTGCAGGCGCTGCAGTGCGTCGGTGGGCAAGGTGGTGTGGTACATGTGGCCACCGCCTTCGTAGGTCTCCATCACCTGCAGCCATTTTTTGAGGTCCATGGCGAAGGTGGTGCTGGTGGTGTTGTCGATGGCCTTACGGGCGCGTTCGCTCATCATGACCATGGCGCAGCAAGGTGAGCTGCTCCAGCCTTTTTGCGGGGCGCTGATCAGCACATCCACGCCTGTGGCCTTCATGTCCACCCACATCGCGCCCGAGGCGATGCAGTCCAGCACAAACAGGCCGCCCACGGCATGCACCGCATCGGCCACGGCCTTGAGGTAATCGTCGGGCAGGATCATGCCGGCCGCGGTTTCGACGTGGGGGGCAAACACCAAGGCGGGTTTTTCGGCGGCAATGGCAGCGGTCACTTCGGCGATCGGGGCAGGAGCCCAGGCCGCTTGCGCGCCGTCTGCGATGCGGCGGGCTTTGAGCACGCTGTGGCTCTTGGGGATCTGGCCCATGTCAAAAATCTGCGTCCAGCGGAAGCTGAACCAGCCGTTGCGGATCACCATCACATGCTGGCCAGTAGCGAACTGGCGGGCCACCGACTCCATGCCGAAGGTGCCGCTGCCGGGGACCAGTGCGACCGAGTGCGCGCCGTAGACGGTTTTGAGCATGCGCGAGATGTCGGTCATCACGCCGCCAAAGCGTTTGGACATGTGGTTCAGGGCGCGATCGGTGTAGACCACCGAAAACTCAAGCAGGCCATCGGGGTCGATGTGGGGCAGCAATCCGGGCATGGGGATCTCCGTGTTTTTCAATCAGGTCGACCAGCTTACATGAGATCTGGCCGTTGTGGGTGTTGGCCACCGGGCGGTGCAGATGGCCTCATCAGTCGCTTCGTGCCAGCAAATCGGCCATCCGCAGCGCCCATTGGCCAACTCGGTGGGGTTGAAGGTGCAGGCGGTGTGGCTCAACGCCCGCGCCGGACCCGCAAAATTTCGTCCAGGATCAGCAGGGCCGCACCCACGCTGATGCCGCTGTCGGCCACATTGAAGGCCGGGAAGTGCCAGCCACCCCAGTAGAAGTCCAGAAAGTCGACCACGTAGCCGTGCAGCAGGCGGTCGATCACATTGCCAATGGCTCCGCCCAGGATGAGCGCGATGGCCAGGCAAAAGAGTTTTTGGCCCGCGTGCGAGCGCAGCATCCAGACCATGAAAAGGGCCGCCACCACGCCGATGCCGGTGAAAAACCAGCGCTGCCAGCCGCCTGCTCCCGCCAGAAACGAAAACGCCGCGCCATGGTTGTGCACCCGCACCAGGTTGAAAAACGAGGTGATGGGCGTGCTGTCGCCCAGCTGAAAGGCGCCCAGCACCAGCACCTTGGTGAACTGGTCGATCAACAGCACCAAGAGGGCGATGCCCAGCCACAGCGCCATGCCGGGGCTTTTGCCGGAGCCGCCTTTGCCGAATTTTCTGGAGCTGGCCATGGGTTTGCCTTGTGTGGTGGGTGCTTGAACTTCAGGCGACCTGGCGGGTTTCGCCCGCGCCGTGCAGGTTGCTGATGCAGCGGCCGCAAATGGTGGGGTGGGCGGCATCAACACCCACGTCGTCCGCGTAGTGCCAGCAGCGCTCGCATTTGGTGGCTTGGCTGGGCGTCACTTGCACGGCCAATGCATCGCCCGCCTGCACAGTGACTTTGGAGGTGATGAACACGAACTTGATGTCCGCGCCCAGGCTGGCCAGCAAGGCGTGGTCAGCGGCAGGCGCGGTGAGCGTGATCTCGGCTTGCAGCGAGGCCCCCACCTGGCCAGCAGAGCGCAGGTTTTCGATGTCCTTGTTCACCAGGTCGCGGATTTCGCGGATGCGGGCCCATTTGGTGAGCAACGCGGCATCGGCCGCACCGAAGTCGCTGAAGGTTTCCAGGAAGATGGACTCCGACTGGCCAAAGGTGCTCCAGGCTTCTTCGGCGGTGAAGGACAGGAAGGGTGCCATCCAGCGCAGCATGCCGTGGGTGATGCGGTAGAGCGCGGTTTGCGCACTGCGGCGGGCCAGCGACTTGGGGGCGGTGGTGTACAGGCGGTCTTTCAGCACATCCAGGTAGAACGCGCCCAGGTCTTCCGAGCAGTAGATCTGCAGCTTGGAGACCACGGGGTGGAACTCGTACTTGTCGAAGTGGGTGCGGATGTCGGCCTGCAACTCGGCGGCGCGGGCCAGGGCAAAGCGGTCGATTTCCAGCAGCTGGTCGTCGGGCACGGCATCAAGCGCCGGGTCGAAGTCGCTCACGTTGGCCAGCAGGAAGCGCAGCGTGTTGCGGATGCGGCGGTAGGCGTCGACCACGCGGGCCAGGATTTTGTCGTCGATGTTCAGGTCGCCCGAGTAATCGGTGGACGCCACCCACAGGCGCACGATTTCAGCGCCCATTTTGCTGGTCACGGTTTGCGGGTCCACCGTGTTGCCCAAACTCTTGCTCATCTTGCGGCCCTGGCCATCGGTGGCAAAGCCGTGGGTCAAGAGGCCCCGGTAAGGGGCGCGGTCGTACAGGGCGCAGCCCAGCAAGAGCGAAGAGTGGAACCAGCCGCGGTGCTGGTCGTGGCCTTCCAGGTACAGGTCGGCCTCAGGACCTTCGTTGTGGAAGGGCGGCACGCCGTAAGCGTCCTTGTGGCTGCCGCGCAGCACATGCTGGAAGGTGGAACCGGAGTCGAACCAGACCTCCAGGATGTCGGTGCTCTTGGTGTAGTGGGGCGCGTCTTGTGCGCCCAGCATCTCTTCCACCGTCACGCGGCTCCAGGCTTCGATACCGCCTTTTTCCACGATGTCGGCGGCCTGGTCCAGGATCTCCATGGTGCGCGGGTGCAGCTCGCCGCTGTCCTTGTGCAGGAAGAAGGGCACAGGCACGCCCCATGAGCGCTGGCGCGAGATGCACCAGTCCGGGCGGTTGGCGATCATGTCGCGCAGGCGGGATTTGCCGTTTTCGGGGTAGAACTGGGTTTGCTCGATGGCGTCGAGCGCCAGCTGGCGCAGGGTTTTGGGCGCTTTGTCCTTCGTGAACACACCCTCGCCCTCGTCCATGCGCACAAACCACTGGGCGGCGGCGCGGTAGATGACGGGCGTTTTGTGACGCCAGCAGTGCGGGTAGCTGTGGGTGATGGTCACGGTGGACAGCAAGCGGCCCGCGCCCCGCAGGGCGTCCAGGATGACCGGAATGGCTTTCCAGATGTGCAGGCCGCCGAACAGGGGGAAGTCGGCCGCGTAGGTGCCATTGCCTTGCACCGGGTTCAGGATGTCGTCGTACTTCAGGCCGTTGGCGATGCAGGAGTTGAAGTCGTCCACGCCGTATGCGGGCGAGGAGTGGACCAGGCCTGTGCCGTCGCTGTCGCTGACGTATTCGGCCAGGTACACGGGCGACAGGCGCTTGTAGCCCTCGTCCACGTCGTACAAGGGGTGGCGGAAGTTCAGGCCGCCCAGCGCCGTGCCTTTGGCGGTGGCCAGCACCGTGCCGCCTTGCAGGCCAAAGCGCTCCAGGCATTTGTCCACCAGCGATTCGGCCAGCACCAGGCAGCCCTTGTCGGTTTGCACCAGCGCATAGGTCAGCTCGGGGTGGGCGTTCAGGGCCTGGTTGGCGGGGATGGTCCAGGCGGTGGTGGTCCAGATCACGGCAAAGCCGCTTTGGCCCGCGGGCAGTGCCGTCAAGCCAAAGGCGGCAGCGAGCTTGGCCGCGTCATCGGTTTCAAAGGCCACGTCCAGCGTGTCGCTTTGCTTGTCCTGGTATTCGATTTCGAACTCGGCCAGCGAAGAGCCACAGTCAAAGCACCAGTACACGGGCTTGAGGCCCCGGTACACAAAGCCGCGCTCGATCACGCGCTTGAAGGCACGGATTTCACCGGCTTCGTTGGCCGGGTCCATGGTGCGGTAGGGGCGCTCCCAGTCGCCCAGCACGCCCAGGCGCTTGAAGTCTTCGCGCTGCTGGCTGATTTGCTCGGTGGCAAAGGCGCGGCTCTTGGCCTGCATGTCGTCACGGCTCAGGTTACGGCCGTGCAGTTTTTCAATCGCGTTTTCGATCGGCAGGCCGTGGCAGTCCCAGCCAGGGATGTATTGCGCGTCAAAGCCAGCGAGCTGCTTGGACTTGACGATCATGTCCTTGAGCACCTTGTTGAGCGCGTGGCCGATGTGCAGCTTGCCATTGGCGTAGGGCGGGCCGTCGTGCAGCACGAACAGCGGGGCACCCTGGCGCGCGGCGCGCAGTTTTTTGTACAGACCGCCGTCGTTCCAGTCTTTGACCCAGCCCGGCTCGCGCTTGGGCAGGTCGCCGCGCATCGGGAAGGGGGTGTCCATCATGTTGATGCGGGTGTCGGGGTTCTGGGTTTTGTCGGTCATGGTGCGTCGGGTCGAGAGGGCTTCGACAAGCTCAGCCCGAGCGGCGGGCCGTTCGGAGAGATCAAGAGGGGGTGGGCCGTGGAGGTCGTTCGCCCTGAGCCTGTCGAAGGGCAGCAAACGAGGGCCGGAGCGTCAAATTCGGTCGCGGGTGGTTTGGCGGCTGGTTTCACCATGGCGGGAGGCAAACCACGCTTGTGCATCGTCGCAGTCTTTGGCAATGCCCTGAGTCAGGGCGTCCAGACCGTCGTATTTGAGCTCGTCGTGTAATTTATGCAGCAAGTCCACGCGGATGATTTTACCGTAGCCCCCCTCGGCCCCCAGATGGGCGGGCCAGTCGAAGGCGTGGGTCTCGAGCAGCACGCGGCCGCCGTTCACGTCATGAGGGTCCAGCGAGGGGCGGATGCCCAGATTGGCCACGCCCCGCAGGGCCTGTTCGGCCAGGCCATGCACCTGCACCACAAAGATGCCGCTGGCGGCGGGTTTCCAGTGCGAGAAACGCAAATTCAACGTCCGAAAGCCGTCGCCAGCGCCTTGCGCTGTGGCGGCCAACTCGCGGCCGAGCTTGCGCCCATGCACCACATGGCCGCTGATGCTGTAGGGGCGGCCCAGCAGAGCGGCCACGTCCTGCATGCGGCCCTGGCCCAAGGCCTCGCGCACGGCCGAGCTGGACACGCGCAGGCCATGCACCTCGTAGCTGTTCATGCGGGCCACGTCAAAGCCCAGGCGCTGGCCTGCGGCGTCGAGCATGGCGTAGTCGCCCGCGCGTTTCGCGCCAAAGCGGAAATCGTCGCCCACCAGCACGTAGCGCACGCCCAGGCCCCTGACCAGCACTTGCTGGATGAAGTCTTCGGGCGACTGGCTGGCCAGCCGTGCATCAAAAGGCAGCACCACCACCTGGTCGACGCCACAGCGCTCGAGTTCCTGCAACTTGTCGCGCAGCGTGGCGATGCGGGCCGGGGCCAGATCGGGCTTGTTCAGCGCCCTGGCAAAGTAGTCACGGGGGTGGGGCTCGAAGGTCATCACGCAGCTGGGCACGCCGCGGTGCGCGGCTTCGCTGCGCAACAGCGCCAGCATGGCCTGGTGGCCACGGTGTACACCGTCGAAGTTGCCAATGGTCAGAGCGCAGGCGGGGGCCAAGTCGGGGTGGTGGAAGCCTCGGAAAACCTTCATGTCGCTGCTCATGTCCTGCCTGTGCGCTGGGCAAGCGCCAGCTTTCACGGATTTGTCAATGTAAGAGGGTATATTGTGACTGAGCCCGATTCCCCAGCGGTGGCACCCCAGCGCTCGGGGCCCAATCGAGACGGAACTTTTCGTGTCAGTGGTTTTTTTGAACTGTTGGATGGAGGCGTCTGTGAAGGTTTTGAAACTCTCGGCCCAAGGCTTGCCGCAATCGTGGATCACGCTGGAGCAGGCGGTCACGCATTACGCGGCCGATGAGGTGCGTTGGGAAGCGGGTCAGCAAGTGGCCGTTTTTCATGGCGGACACAACGCGCTCACCGGGCAGCAATCCATCATCACCGTCAACAGCATCATCGGCACCCAGGGCGTGCCCCGCATCAACCCGTTTGACATGCGCCCGGGCCTCACCAACACCAAACTCTTTGTGCGCGACCGCAACCTGTGCGCGTATTGCGGTGGGCATTTCCACGAGTCGGTGTTGACCCGTGAACACATCGTGCCCCTGTGCCAGAACGGTCCCGACCACTGGATGAACGTGGTCACGGCTTGCCGCTCCTGCAACCACCGCAAAAGCAGCCGCACGCCCGAACAAGCCAAGATGCCTTTGCTGTACGCGCCCTATGTGCCCAGCCTGTGGGAGGACTTCATCTTGCGCAACCGCCGCATCCTGGCAGACCAGATGGCGTTTTTGATGGCACATGTCCCCAAGAATTCGCGTTTGATGGCCTGAACGGGCAGCTTGGTCACGCGGCTTGCGTTGGCGGGCAAAGCGCCGCATCATCACTTCCTTTAAACAAAAGACCTCATTCCTGCTGGCTCTCAAGGCCATGCCAGGTGTTGGGGCGTTCAGGGAGACCGACCATGCCTCAGCCTTTGACATCCGGCCTCAGCCCGAGCCGTCGCGCCAGCTTGTCGGCGCTGCTGCTGTCGCCCTGGCTCTTGCCCCATGTCGGCGCACAGGCCTTGGGGCCGGTTCAGTCTGGGGGATCGCATGGCGTTCAGCTGGCCATGCCTTGGCCTCCAGGACGATCTCCGCAAGGTTTTCTGGTGAGTGAGAAATTCGACGGCGTTCGGGCCGTCTGGGATGGGCAGGTCTTGCGTTTTCGCAGTGGCCGTATGCTGGCGGCCCCCACTTGGTTCTTGTCGGCCTTGCCCCGGGTGGCGCTCGACGGCGAGCTGTGGATGGCGCGCGGGGCGTTTGACCGGCTCTCAGGTGTGGTGCGTCAGACCGAACCCGACGACGAGGCCTGGCGGGCGGTGAAGTACCTGGTGTTTGACGCGCCTGGCCATGCCGCCCCGTTTGCGCAGCGGGTGGCTTTTGTGCAATCCACACTGGCGCAAGCGCAGCAGCCCTGGCTGATGCCCGTGGCGCAGCGCGAGGTGAGCGACGCCCGCACTTTGCAAGCGCTTTTGCAGGAGACAGTGCGGCAAGGCGGCGAGGGGCTGATGCTGCACCGTGCCGATGCCCTGTGGCAGCCCGGCCGCAGCGATGCGCTCTTCAAGCTCAAGCCCGAGCCTGACGAAGAGGGCTTGGTGGTGGGGTACCAGGCGGGCAAAGGGCGTTTGGCGGGCATCACCGGGGCTTTGTTGGTGCAGATGCCTTCGGGTCAGCGCTTTGCCTTGGGGTCTGGATTGAGCGATGCTCAGCGTCGCAACCCGCCGCCCGTGGGGGCCTGGGTGACTTACCGTTACCGCGAACGCACACCTTCGGGCTTGCCGCGCTTTGCTTCTTTTTTGCGGGTGCGGGAGGCGGAGTGAGGCGCAGTCAAAAAGTGAGGTCGTCTGTGGGAGCGAGCCCCTGCTCGCGAATGTGTGCACGCGATACGGCATGCATTCGGCCGCAGGGGCAGCCTCCCACAGACCCACCAAGGCCTGAGGTTTCCCTCAGGCGAACACGCCAGCGGTTTCCTGCATGCGGGCCGACACTTCGCCCAGCTGGTGCAGGGTGTCACCAAAGGTCATGTCCAGCTGCGTCAATTTCTTGAAGTAGTGGCTCACGATGTACTCGTCGGTGACGGCAATGCCGCCATGCAGCTGCACCGCTTGCTGGCCGATGAAGCGCATGGACACGCCCAGTTGGTACTTGGCACGGGCCAGGGCGCGGCGGCGCTCGTCGGCGGGCGCGTGCAGCTTGAGGCTGGCGTAATAGCTCATCGAGCGGCCCAACTCCAGCTGCATCTTCATGTCGGCCACGCGGTGGCGCAGGGCCTGGAAGCTGGCAATCGCCACCCCAAACTGCTTGCGCGTGTTCATGTAGTCCACGGTGATGGCCATGGTTTTGTCCATCACGCCCACGGCTTCGGCGCAGGTGCAGGCGATGCCGATGTCCACGGCTTCTTCCAAAGCGCTCAGGCCGTTCAGGGTGATCAGCTGCGCGGGGGCTTGCTTGAGCACGACTTCGGCAGCGCGTGAGCCGTCTTGCGTGCCGTAGGCCTGGGTGCTCACACCGCTGGCGCTGCGCTCGACCAAAAACAGGGCGATCTGGCCGTTCACGGTGGCGGGCACCACAAAGGCATCGGCCTGGTCACCCACAGCCACCACGCTCTTGGTGCCGGTCACCAACCATGCACCGTTCGATTCGGTGGCTTGTGCCGCGCAGCGGCCGAGTTGGTAACGGGCGCCGCGCTCTTGCTGCGCCAGCACCACGATGGCTTCGCCTGCCGCGATGCGCGGCAACCAAGCGGCTTGCAGGGCAGCCGGGGCGTGGGTTTGCAGCGTGGCGCTGGTGATCAGGGTTTGGGTCAGCGGTTCGAGCACGATGCCGCGGCCGAGCTCTTCCATGGCGACCATGGCTTCGGTGGGGCCCATGCCCATCCCGCCGTGCTCTTCGCTCACATACAGGCCCGTCAGGCCCAGCTCGGCCATTTCGCCGTAAGCAGCGCGGTCAAAACCGCCTGCAGCGACGATGGCGCGGCGGCGGTCAAAGTCGTAGCCCTTGTCCACCCATTTGCGCACCGCGTCGCGCAGTTGTTCCTGGTCGTCAGAAAAATCGAAATCCATGTGTGTCTCCTTAACCCAGAACTGTCTGGGCGACGATGTTGCGTTGCACTTCGTTGCTGCCGCCGTAAATGGTGGTCTTGCGCATGTTGAAGTAGTTGGCGGCCAGGGGGGCGTTGGCCAGCGTGCCGCCTGGGAAGTTGCCTTGCCAGCCTGCGTCCATGGCTTCGAAGATGAAGGGCAGGGCAAAGGGGCCAGCGGCCTGCATCATCAGCTCGGTGTAGCGTTGCTGGATCTCGCTGCCCTTGATCTTCAAGAGGCCTGCGATGTCGAGCGAGTTCTTGCCGGATTTTTCGGCCGACAAGACGCGCAGCACCAGCATCTCCAGCGCCACGATGTCGACTTCGAGCTTGGCGATTTCGTCGCGGAAGCGCAGGTCGTCGTACACGCCTTCGGTTTTGGCGATGCGCTTCAAGCGCTCCAGCTCACGCTTGGCGCGGTTCACGTCGGCGATGTTGGTGCGCTCGTGGGCCAGCAGGTGTTTGGCGTAGTTCCAGCCCTTGTTTTCTTCGCCGATCAGGTTTTCGGCGGGCACTTCGACGTTGTCAAACCAGACTTCGTTGACTTCACACTCGCCGTCCAGCAGCTTGATGGGGCGCACGGTGATGCCGGGCGACTTCATGTCGATCAACAAGAAGGAGATGCCGGTCTGCGGCTTGCCTTCGGTGCTGGTGCGCACCAGGCAGAAGATCCACTCGCCGTATTGGCCCAGGGTGGTCCAGGTTTTCTGGCCGTTGACGATGTATTTGTCGCCCACGCGCTCGGCGCGGGTTTTGAGCGAGGCCAGGTCCGAGCCGGAGCCCGGCTCGCTGTAGCCCTGGCTCCACCAGACTTCGCCGCTGGCGATGCCGGGCAAAAAGCGTTTTTGCTGCTCGGCGTTGCCAAAAGCCATGATCACGGGGGCCACCATCACCGGGCCAAAAGGCACGACGCGGGGGGCACCCGCCAGGGCGCATTCTTCTTCGAACAAATGTTTTTGCACGGCGGTCCAGCCCGGGCCGCCAAACTGCGTGGGCCAGCCCCAGCCCAGCCAGCCTTTTTTGCCCAAAATCTTGGCCCAGCGCTGCATGTCGTCACGCGTCAGGCGCATGGCGTTGTGCACTTTGTGCGAAATGTCAGCGGGCAAGTTTGCCTTGACCCAGGTGCGAATCTCGTCGCGGAAAGCTAGCTCTTCGGGGGTGAATGCCAAATCCATGGGGTTTTCTCTCAAAATCAAACGACCGTGCTTTTTATCACGCGCAGGCCGATCCGGCATGTCCTTGGTGCGACAAATGTCGGCAGACCCGGGGCCTGCAGGGATAATCCAGCCCTTCATGAGAAACATCGTCATTCTGATTTCGGGCTCGGGCTCCAACATGGCCGCCATCGTGCGTGCCGCAGAGCAGGGCCGCTGGGCCCAACGCTTGAACGCCCGGGTGGCTGCCGTGCTCAGCAACCGGGCCGATGCCCCGGGCCTGGCTTTCGCCCAAGACCACGGCATCGCGACCCAGGTGCTCGACCACAAGGCCTTTGCCAGCCGCGAAGACTTTGATGCGGCCCTGATGGCCGAGATCGACCGGCATGCGCCCGCTTTGGTGGTGCTGGCGGGCTTCATGCGCATCCTGACCCCCGGTTTTGTGGCCCATTACGCCGGGCGCTTGCTCAACATCCACCCGTCCTTGTTGCCTGCTTTCCCGGGGCTGAACACGCACCAGCGGGCGATCGATGCCGGTTGCCGTTTTGCCGGGGCCACGGTGCACCAGGTCACGGCCGAGCTGGACCATGGCAGCATCCTGGCGCAGGCGGTGGTGCCAGTGCTACCGGACGACACCCCTGACACTTTGGCGGCGCGTGTGCTCAGCCAAGAGCACCTGATTTATCCGCAGGCGATTGCTCAGTTTTTGGCTTAATCGCCGATGCGTTCAAAGCGCGGTTGCACTTTTCCATTGAACTCGCCCACTTCGGTAAACATGGCCGCAGGCCTGACCCACAGGCCTTGCTCGCCATAGAGCGCCTGGTACAGCGTCATGGGCTGCAGGTCTTCGCTGTGGCGCACGGTGCCCAGCACGCGGTATTGGCCGCCTTTGTAATGGCGGTACAGACCTTGGGGCGTTTCGATCAGGGGTGGCAAATCTTCGGTCATGGCTTTGTGCTTGAGGTTTGAGACGGGCCAGCGGAATGGGACAATACGCCCCTATGCATCCAAAAGCCCTTTTAGACGCCTGCGCCGATCTGGTCAGGCTGGTCCTCCAATTTGAACATCCCGCCGACGCCGTGGTGTCGCGCTATTTCCGCGAACACCGCTCGCTGGGCCCACGCGAACGCGCCACTTTGGCCGAAACCGCTTTTGCCGTGCTGCGCAAAAAGCTGCTGTTTGAGCAGCTGGCCCGCTCGGGCACCGGCGCCAAAGAGCGCAAGCTGGCGATTTTGGGCTTTTTTGGCCCGCGCGATTTTCTGGCCTCTGCGCTCAACGACACCGAGAAAAAATGGCTCGCCACTTGTGATGCCATCCCGGCCGACGCCTTGATGGCCCCGCACCGCCACAACCTGCCCGACTGGATGGCGCAAGCCCTGCAAGCCCAGTTGGGCGAGGATTTTTGGGACTTGGCCGAGCATTTGCAGCAGCCTGGCACGCTGGACTTGCGCGTGAACATGCTGCAAGCCAAACGCAGCGACATCCAGAAAGAGCTGGCACAAGCGGGCATCGCTTCCGAGCCCACGCCTTACTCGCCTTGGGGTTTGCGTCTGCAAGGCAAACCCGCTTTGCAAAAGACCGATGCCTTCACCCGGGGTGCGATTGAAGTGCAGGATGAGGGGTCGCAGCTGCTGGCCTTGCTGGTGGATGCGCACCGGGGCGAGATGGTGGTGGACTTTTGTGCGGGTGCGGGCGGCAAAACGCTGGCGCTGGGCGCGGCCATGCGCAGCACGGGCCGTTTGTACGCGTTTGACGTTTCGGGCCACCGCCTCGATGCCCTCAAACCCCGCATGGCCCGCAGCGGCTTGTCGAATGTGCACCCGGCGGCCATTGCGCACGAGCGCGATGAGCGCGTGAAACGCCTGTCTGGCAAGATCGACCGCGTGCTGGTCGATGCACCCTGCTCGGGCCTGGGCACCTTGCGCCGCAATCCTGACTTGAAATGGCGGCAAAAACCCCAAGCTGTGCAAGAGCTGACTGAAAAGCAGCAAGCCATCCTGCAAAGTGCTTCCCGGATGGTCAAGTCGGGCGGTCGCCTGGTGTATGCCACCTGCAGTGTGTTGCCTGAGGAAAACGAACGGATTGCGCAAGCTTTCAGTGCCGCCAACCCGGACTTTGTCCCTTTGAATGTGGCCCAGGAACTCGACAGGCTCAAAGTGCCCCACGCCGCCAGCCTGTGCTCACCGGCCCCCTCGGGCGATGCCAGCCCCGATGCCCCGCCTGCCGGCACATTCCTGAGGCTTTGGCCCCATCGCCATGCGACGGACGGATTTTTCGCTGCAGCTTGGGTCAGAAAGTGAATTTTCTGTTTCATTCTGTTTGAAAACGGTCGAAACAGCTGTCCTTTTGGGGCTGGAAAACTTAAAATCAACAAATTGCCTGAAATCAGGCGTCAGTAGAAAGACGAACTCATGTTGTTGCCTGATTGGGCTTTTCTCGATGCAATCATTCATTGGATGGGCCATGGCCTGTTCGATTTGGCTTGGTGGCAAATGGTGTTGATCACCTTGGGCCTGACCCACATCACCATCGCCAGCGTCACCATTTTCCTGCACCGTCACCAGGCGCACCGCGCCTTGGACCTGCACGCCATTCCCTCGCACTTTTTCCGTTTCTGGCTGTGGTTGACCACCGGCCAGGTGACCAAGGAGTGGGCGGCCATCCACCGCAAGCACCACGCCAAGTGCGAGCAGGCCGAAGACCCCCACAGCCCGCATGTGCATGGCATCAAGACCGTGTTGTTCACCGGGGCCGAGCTGTACCGCAAGGAATCCAAGAACAAGGAAACCCTGCAGCGCTACGGCCACGGCACGCCCGACGACTGGATCGAGCGCAACCTCTACACCCGCTTTTCCTGGCAAGGTGTGGCCCTGATGCTGATCATCGACGTGGCGCTGTTTGGCTTCATCGGTCTGACCGTTTGGGCCGTGCAAATGGCCTGGATCCCGATCACCGCCGCCGGCATCATCAATGGCGCGGCGCACTACTGGGGTTACCGCAACTTTGAGGCGCACGACGCCAGCACCAACATTTCGCCCTGGGGCATCCTGATCGGTGGCGAAGAGTTGCACAACAACCACCACACCTACCCCACTTCGGCCAAGCTGTCGGTCAAGCCCTACGAGTTCGACATCGGCTGGTTGTACATCCGCACCCTGGAAACGCTGGGTTTGGCCACCGTCAAGAAGACGCCGCCCCGCTTGGCTTATGGTGACATTCGCCCTGTGGCCGACGAGAAGACGCTGGAAGCCCTGATCGCCAACCGTTACGAAGTGATGGCCGGTTACGCCCGCAACGTGAAAACCGTCATGCAGCAAGAAGCCAGCAAGATCAAACTGGATGCCCATGCCCTGAAGACGGCGCAACGCTGGTTGCACCGCGATGCGGCTAAAGTCCCTGCGTCTGCTCAAGCCCAGCTCAAGCAAGCCCGCGCCGCGAGCCCCGTGCTCGACAAAATGGTGCAAATGCGTGAAGAGCTCAGCCAGATTTGGCTGAACACCTCGCACTCACGCGAGCAACTGGCCGCCGATTTGCAAGCCTGGTGCCGCCGCGCCGAAGAAAGCGGCATCGCCGCCTTGCGCGACTTCTCGGTCAAGTTGCGTGCCGTGCGCCAAGCGGCCTGATCTTTGCCAGCAGTCGTTCCCAAAAGGGCCTTCGGGCCCTTTTGTTTTGGATCGGGTAGTGATACCGGCGCGCACTTGTCATACCCGCGCATGCGGGTATCCATGCCGGTCGAAGGCTCTTAGGCCCGGGTTGGTATGGCCATTGATGTGCCGCAGCTGGCAGTGCGAAGCTGCACAGAGTGCCACATTCGCCCATTTCAGGCATAAAAAAACCCGCTGCATGAACAGCGGGTTTTTTGTTGCAAGGCTCAGGCCGAATCACTTCAGCTTGATTTCCTTGTATTCCACGTGCTTGCGAGCTTTGGGGTCGAACTTCATGATCGACATTTTCTCGGGCATGGTTTTCTTGTTTTTGCTGGTCGTGTAGAAGTGACCAGTGCCAGCTGTGGATTCCAGCTTGATTTTTTCGCGTCCGCCTTTGGTTGCCATGGTAGATGACTCCTAATGTTCTGGGTTTAGGCTTGACCGCGTTCGCGCAGGTCAGCGAGAACGGCATCGATGCCATTTTTATCGATCAGGCGCAGAGCGGCGCTGGAGACGCGCAGACGCACCCAACGGTTTTCGCTCTCGACCCAGAAACGACGGTATTGCAGGTTCGGCAGGAACCGGCGCTTGGTTTTGTTGTTGGCGTGGGAAACGTTGTTCCCGGTCATTGGGCCTTTGCCCGTTACGTCGCAAACGCGTGCCATGTGGACACTCCGATACTTTTCAAACAGCCGGTGCCGATGGGCCTCATGCAGATTTGCATGGGGCCTGGCGTTCCAGCCTCACCTCGCCAAGATGGGTGGCGGTATCCCAGATCGCTGGCTCCGTGATCCCGAATGACAACCCGGGCAGTTCCAGCAAAGCCTTGAATTATAGCCAGAAAGCGGGGGCTTTTTTGTTGAACGCCTTGAAGCCTGGGGAGTTTTGCCCTTGGTGGGTGGGCGCAGGGGGGTGCCTTCCGGGGTTCAGAAGGCGCTTCGCTTGGCCACATCACCCCGGCAGGCACCCCCCTGCACCCATTTGCAATCCGTTGGCAGGAAAACTCAGGTCCGCAAGGCGTTAACCGTTGTGCTGTTCCAGAAAACGCTGCGCATCGAGCGCGGCCATGCAGCCCGTGCCTGCGCTGGTGATGGCCTGGCGGTAGACGTGGTCTTGCACGTCACCCGCAGCGAACACGCCCGGCACCGAGGTCTGGGTGGCAAAGCCTTTGAGGCCGCTTTGGGTCACGATGTAGCCGTTTTCGAGCTCCAGCTGGCCCTGGAAGATGTCGGTGTTGGGGGCGTGGCCAATGGCGATGAAGCAGCCCTTGAGTTCGACGTCGTGCAGGGAGCCATCTTTGGTGCTTTTCAGGCGAACGCCAGTCACTCCCGAAGCGTCGCCCAGCACTTCTTCCAGGGTCTGGAAGGTTTTGAGCTCGATCTTGCCAGCGGCGACCTTCTCCATGAGCTTGTCGACCAAGATGGGCTCGGCCTTGAACTTGTCGCGGCGGTGGATCAAATAGACCTTGCTGGCGATGTTGGACAGGTACAGGGCTTCTTCGACGGCGGTGTTGCCGCCACCCACGACGCAGCAGACCTGGTCGCGGTAGAAGAAGCCATCGCAGGTGGCGCAGCCGCTCACGCCGCGGCCCATGAAGGCAGTTTCAGAGGGCAGACCCAGGTATTTGGCCGATGCGCCCGTGGCGATGATCAGGCTGTCGCAGGTGTAGGTGCCGCTGTCACCGATCAGGGTGAAGGGGCGTTGCTCCAGCTTGACGGTGTGGATGTGGTCAAACACGATTTCGGTGTTGAAGCGCTCGGCATGCTCCTGAAAGCGTTGCATCAGGTCCGGGCCTTGCACGCCGTGCACGTCGGCGGGCCAGTTGTCCACTTCGGTGGTGGTCATGAGCTGGCCACCCTGGGCCATGCCGGTGATCAGCAGAGGTTTCAGGTTGGCGCGGGCGGCGTAGACGGCGGCGGTGTAGCCGGCAGGGCCGGAGCCCAGAATCAGGACTTGGGCGTGTTTGGCAGAGGCAGACATGGTGAGCGATCAGGTTGGGCGGTCGGTTGAAAGGAAAGCCAGTGCAATGCACCGAATCGTCTGATTGTAAGAAACCGTCAAAGACAAAGCGCAAAGAGGTCTTGCGCCTGCGCTGTCCGCGGTCTGGATGGGGCCTGATCGGGTAAGCTTGAGGCTTAATTTATGACCTATTCCCTGCACACATTGACCAACCCGACGGCCCGGGACAAGGCGCTGGAGGCGCCTCAGACTTTCTGGGCCCGATTCGCCCAGGAAATCGTTTTGTTGATGGGCGGTGCCTTGTTGCTGCTGTGCCTGCTGGCTTTGATGAGTTACCACCCTGCCGATCCGGCTTGGTCTACCTCGGGCAGCGGCCAGGGGGTGCGCAATTGGGTGGGGCCTTTGGGCGCCTGGCTGGCCGATTTGGCTTATTTCGGTTTGGGGTATTCCGTCTGGTGGTGCCTGGCGGCCGCTGGCCGTGCCTGGTTGGTCGGCTTGGCCCGCTGGATGCGCGGTCCTTCCGACGAAGAGTCGTCAGGCCAAGTGGCGGCTGGCCCGCGCAGCCGTTGGATTTTCTGGCTCGGCCTGCTGGTGCTGCTGACCGCCAGCGCCAGCATGGAGTGGGCACGCTTGTACCGGCTGGAGGCCCATTTGCCCGGGCACAGTGGCGGCGTTCTGGGCTATCTGGTCGGCTCCGCCAGCGTGCGCTGGCTCGGTTTCACGGGTGCGGCCTTGATGGGCATCGCCTTGGTGGTGGCGGGTGTCGCCATGGTGTTCCGGTTTTCATGGGGGCAGTTGGCCGAATCGATCGGTGCCCGCATTGACGGTCTGATCCAGTCCCGCCATGTGAAGCGGGAAATTGAGGAGGATCTGGCCCTGGGCCAGAAGGCACTGCGCGAACGCGAGCAAACCACACCCTTGCAGGCCATTGAGCCGCAATGGGACCTGAACCCTCTGACGGCCGCACCCGAAGGTCAACTCGATCTGGAGCCCGTGCCATTGCCTGCGCCGCCTCCTGTCCCCAGGGTCATAGAGCCCACCGTGATGGAGGTGCCGCGCAGCGACCGGGTGGTCAAGGAGCGCCAGAAGCCCCTGTTCACCGAACTGCCCGACAGCAAGCTGCCGCAAGTGGATTTGCTCGACAGCTTGTCCGTGCGGCAAGAAACGGTGTCCCCTGAGACGCTGGAAATGACCAGCCGCCTGATCGAGAAAAAGCTCAAGGATTTTGGTGTCGAGGTGCGTGTGGTGGCCGCAGCCCCAGGCCCGGTGATCACGCGTTACGAAATCGAGCCGGCCACGGGTGTCAAAGGCTCGCAGGTGGTGAATCTGGCCAAAGACCTGGCGCGTTCGCTCAGTCTGGTGTCCATCCGGGTGATCGAGACCATTCCCGGCAAGAATTTCATGGCGCTGGAGTTGCCCAACGCCAAGCGCCAGTCGATCAAGCTCAGCGAGATTTTGGGGTCACAGGTTTACAACGAGGCCAAGTCCCTGCTGACCATGGGCCTGGGCAAGGACATCATTGGCAACCCGGTGGTGGCCGATCTGGCCAAGATGCCGCACGTTTTGGTGGCCGGTACCACGGGTTCGGGCAAGTCGGTGGGTATCAACGCCATGATTTTGTCGCTGCTCTACAAAGCCGAAGCACGTGATGTGCGCCTGTTGATGATCGACCCCAAGATGCTGGAAATGTCGGTGTACGAAGGCATTCCGCACCTGCTGGCCCCGGTGGTCACCGACATGCGCCAGGCCGCTCACGGCCTGAACTGGTGTGTGGCCGAGATGGAAAAGCGCTACAAGTTGATGAGCAAGATGGGCGTGCGCAATCTGGCTGGTTACAACCAGAAAATCGACGAAGCCACTGCCCGCGAAGAGTTCATCTACAACCCCTTCAGCCTCACCCCGGACGATCCTGAGCCGCTCAAGCGCCTGCCGCACATTGTGGTGGTGATTGACGAGTTGGCCGACTTGATGATGGTGGTCGGCAAGAAGATTGAAGAGCTGATTGCACGCTTGGCCCAGAAGGCCCGTGCGGCCGGTATCCATTTGATCTTGGCCACCCAACGCCCCAGCGTGGACGTGATCACGGGCCTGATCAAGGCCAACATCCCGACCCGCATTGCCTTTCAGGTGTCGAGCAAGATCGACAGCCGCACCATCCTCGATCAGATGGGTGCCGAAGCCCTGCTGGGCATGGGCGATATGTTGTACATGCCCTCGGGCACGGGCTTCCCAATTCGCGTGCACGGCGCTTTTGTCAGCGACGAAGAAGTGCACCGCGTGGTGAGCTACCTCAAGAGCCAGGGCGAGCCCGACTACATCGAGGGCGTGCTCGAAGGTGGCACGGTGGACGACGATGGCGGCATGCTGGGCGAGGGCGACAGTGGCGAGAAAGATCCAATGTACGACCAGGCGGTGGAAGTGGTCTTGAAAAACCGCAAGGCCAGCATTTCGCTGGTGCAGCGCCACCTCAAGATCGGCTACAACCGAGCCGCCCGCTTGGTGGAAGACATGGAAAAAGCCGGTCTGGTCAGTGCCATGAGTGGCAGTGGTCAGCGTGAAATTTTGGTGCCCGCACGGGCCGAGTGAACCGAATGACAAACAATCTTGAACAGCGCCGAGCAGTGCTGGTTTGGGGCGGCAGCTTGGTGCTGGCTGTGGCTATGTGGTCATTGGCCCTGCCTGCGCAGGCGGACAGTGTGGACCTGCTGGCCCAGTTCATGAAGCAGGCCCGTAGCGGCCGCGCCGACTTCACCCAGGTGGTCACTTCGCCCAGCCGCGCAGGCCAGACCCCGCGAGCCAAAACCTCCAGTGGCCGTTTCGAGTTCCAGCGGCCCGGCAAATTCCGCTTTGACTACCGCAAGCCCTTTGTGCAAACCCTGGTGGCCGATGGGCAGACCTTGTGGCTGCACGATGTGGACCTGAACCAGGTCACGGCCCGCCAGCAATCACAGGCGCTGGGCTCGACCCCTGCCGCCTTGCTCACCGGGGCCTCGGATTTGCAGGTCCTGAAAAACGACTTTCAGTTCACGCCCGAGCCAGACCGTGACGGTCTGCAATGGGTGCGGGCCACGCCCCAATCGCCGGACGGGCAAATCCGTTCGGTGATGGTGGGTTTGCGTGCGGCGCCAAACGGCCCCGAGCTGGCCGTGCTCGATGTGCAGGACAGCCTGGGTCAGCGCTCCTTGCTCACTTTCACGGCTTTTGAGCTCAACCCGGTTTTGCCTGCCAGCACTTTTGTGTTCAAGGCTCCGGCGGGCGTGGACGTCATTCGGCCTTGATGCCGTCCGGGTGCCGATGAAAGCCGCCAGTCTCTCGCCCCATGCCCCCTTGGCCGAGCGCTTGCGCCCGCGCCACTTGGGGGAGGTGATCGGCCAGCAGCACTTGTTGGGCGAGGGCATGGCACTGCGCCTGGCGTTTGAGTCGGGTCAGCCGCACAGCTGCATTTTGTGGGGGCCGCCGGGTGTGGGCAAAACCACCATCGCCCGTTTGATGGCCGATGCGTTTGACGCGCAATTCTTGAGCATCAGCGCGGTGCTGGGTGGCGTCAAGGACATCCGCGAAGCGGTGGAAAAAGCCGAAGCCGCCCGCACAGGCTTGCACCCTCAGCGCACCATCATGTTTGTGGACGAGGTGCACCGCTTCAACAAAAGCCAGCAAGACGCGTTTTTGCCGCATGTGGAAAGCGGCCTGTTCACCTTCATCGGGGCCACCACCGAGAACCCTTCTTTCGAGGTGAATTCGGCCTTGTTGTCGCGGGCGGCGGTGTATGTGCTGCAGCCTCTGACCGAAGAAGACCTGCAAAGCATCGTGTTGCGGGCGCAGGCGATTCAAGCCATCCCCGCCATCGAGCCTGAGGCTCTGGCGCGCTTGCTGGCCTATGCCGATGGCGATGCCCGGCGTTTGCTCAACACCCTGGAAACCCTGGCCATGGCGGCCCAGCAGGAAAGCATCGACCCGGTGACCGACGCCTGGTTGATGCGTGTGCTGGGCGAGCGCATGCGCCGCTATGACAAAGGCGGCGAGCAGTTCTACGACACCATCAGCGCCCTGCACAAATCGGTGCGTGGCTCCGACCCCGATGCCGCCCTCTATTGGTTCGTGCGCATGCTCGACGGCGGTGCCGACCCGCGCTACATGGCTCGGCGTTTGATCCGCATGGCCAGCGAAGACATTGGCCTGGCCGACCCGCGTGCGCTGCGCATGGCGCTGGACGCCGCCGAGGTGTACGAGCGCTTGGGCAGCCCCGAGGGCGAGCTGACGCTGGCCCAGTGCGTGATTTACCTGGCCGTGGCCCCCAAATCGAATGCCGCTTACAAGGCCTTCAACGAGGCCAAGGCCTGGGTCAAAAAAGACGGCACCCGCCCGGTGCCCATGCATTTGCGCAATGCGCCCACCCAGCTCATGAAGCAGCTGGACTACGGCAAGGGCTACCGTTACGCCCATGATGAAGAGGACGGTTTCGCTGCGGGCGAGCGTTATTTGCCCGAAGGCATGCCCGAACCCGGTTTTTACAAACCCGTGCGCAGGGGCCTGGAAATCAAAATTGCCGACAAACTGGAAGAACTGCGAAAGAAAAATTCGGCCACAGGGTAATTACGGACGGGAATGAATACTGAGGGGATACTTTCTTTCACTACAATCCCGCCACCCCCGCCAGATGCTGCGCAAATCTGGCGGGGTTTTTGCTAGTTGTCAGGCCTCACCCAAAAGGTGATTCTTGACATGAGAACAACAACCGACGCGAAGATCCGCTAAGCGCAGATCAACAACGGAGAAATACATGGACGTCTTCTTCCAGCAGGTCATCAACGGCCTGGTCATGGGCAGCATGTACGCCTTGGTGGCCTTGGGCTACACCATGGTGTACGGCATCATCAACCTGATCAACTTTGCACACGGTGAAGTGCTGATGGTGGGGGCTCTGACGAGCTGGTCTGCCATCGGCATGATGCGTGACGCCATGCCGGGTGCACCAGGATGGGTCATCCTGATCCTGGCCACGCTGATTGCGTGTGTGGTGGCCGTGGTCTTGAACTATTCGATTGAAAAAATCGCTTACCGGCCCTTGCGCAACAGCCCCAAACTGGCCCCCCTGATCACCGCGATCGGCATGAGCATCTTGCTGCAAACCCTGGCCATGATCATCTGGAAGCCCAACTACAAGGCTTACCCCACCTTGCTGTCCAGTACCCCCATCAACATGGGTGGCGTGGTCATCACGCCCACCCAAATCATGATTTTGGGCGTCACGGCCGTGTCGCTGGCCATCCTGATGTGGCTGGTCAATTACACACGTCTGGGCCGCGCCATGCGGGCCACAGCCGAGAACCCGCGTGTGGCGGGCCTCATGGGCGTCAAGCCTGATATGGTGATTTCGGCCACCTTCGTGATCGGTGCCATCTTGGCGGCCATTGCGGGTGTGATGTACGCCTCCAACTACGGCACAGCGCAACACGCCATGGGCTTCTTGCCAGGCCTGAAGGCCTTCACCGCGGCGGTGTTTGGCGGCATTGGCAACTTGTCGGGCGCGGTCATTGGCGGCATTTTGCTGGGCCTGATCGAAGCCATTGGCTCGGGCTACATCGGCCACCTCACGGGCGGTGTTTTGGGCAGCCATTACACCGACATCTTTGCGTTCATTGTCTTGATCGTCGTGTTGACCTTGCGTCCCTCGGGCCTCATGGGTGAACGTGTGGCCGATCGCGCTTGATGGAGCCGAACATGAAAAAAAACAAGACACTTCAATACATCCTGATCGGTGCAGCGCTCATCGCCTTGCCCCTGATCCTGCAGATGTTCGGCAACGCCTGGGTGCGCATCGCCGACATGGCTTTGCTCTACATTTTGTTGGCCATTGGCCTGAACATCGTGGTGGGCTATGCCGGTTTGCTGGACCTGGGTTACGTGGCCTTCTTCGCTGTGGGGGCCTACATGTACGGCCTGCTGTCGTCGCCACACCTGACCAACACCTTTGCCTGGATTGCTGCGGCGTATCCGACCGGCATGCACATGCCCATCTGGCTGATCGTGCCGGTGGGCGCGGCGCTGGCCGGTTTGTTTGGCATGTTGCTGGGTGCGCCCACACTCAAGCTGCGCGGTGACTATTTGGCCATCGTGACTTTGGGCTTTGGCGAAATCATCCGCGTGTTCATGAACAACCTGGACCACCCGGTCAACATCACCAACGGCCCCAAGGGCCTGGACCAGATCGATCCGATTTCGATTTTTGGGCTGAACCTGGGCAAGAAACTGATGATTGGCGATTTTGAAATCGCTTCGGTCTCGCTGTATTACTACCTGTTCCTCAGCTTGGTGCTGGTCACGATTTTGATCTCGCACCGACTGGAAATTTCCCGCATTGGCCGCGCCTGGATGGCGATCCGCGAAGACGAAATTGCAGCCAAAGCCATGGGCCTGAACACCCGCAACCTCAAGCTGCTGGCCTTTGGCATGGGCGCTACCTTCGGCGGCGTTTCGGGTGCGATGTTTGCCGGCTTCCAGGGTTTCATCTCGCCCGAGTCCTTCAGCCTGATGGAGTCGGTGATGATCGTGGCCATGGTGGTGCTGGGTGGCCTCGGCTATTTGCCCGGTGTGATTCTGGGCGCCATCTTGTTGTCGGCCTTGCCCGAAGTGCTGCGCTACGTGGCAGGCCCTTTGCAGGAAATGACCGGCGGGCGTCTGGACTCGGCCATTTTGCGCCAGCTGCTGGTGGCGCTGGCCATGATCGTGATCATGTTGATGCGTCCCCGTGGGCTGTGGCCTTCGCCTGAGCATGGCAAATCGCTCAAGACGAAATGAAGGAGCAGAGCATGAACCCAACAGCCAACCAAGACACCGTCCTCAACGTCTCGGGCATTTCCAAGCGATTTGGCGGTCTGCAAGCCCTCACCGACGTGGGCATGACCATTCAACGCGGTCAGGTCTATGGCCTGATCGGCCCCAACGGCGCAGGCAAGACCACGTTTTTCAACGTGATCACGGGCCTGTACACGCCCGACAGCGGCACCTTTGAGCTGGCCGGCAAGCCCTACCAGCCCACAGCCGTGCACGAAGTGGCCAAGGCGGGCATTGCCCGCACCTTCCAGAACATCCGCTTGTTCGCCGAAATGACGGCGCTCGAAAACGTGATGGTGGGCCGACATGTGCGCACCCACTCGGGTTTGCTGGGTGCGATTTTCCGCACTGCCGGTTTCAAGGCCGAAGAAGCCGCGATTGCCAAGCGTGCGCAAGAGTTGCTCGATTACGTGGGCATTGGCAAATACGCGGACTACAAGGCCCGCACGCTGTCGTACGGCGACCAGCGTCGGCTGGAAATCGCCCGTGCTTTGGCCACCGACCCGCAATTGATCGCGCTGGATGAGCCCGCTGCCGGCATGAACGCGACCGAGAAGGTGCAGCTGCGCGAGTTGATCGACCAGATCCGCAAGGACAACCGCACCATCTTGCTGATCGAGCACGATGTGAAGCTGGTCATGGGCTTGTGTGACCGGGTCACGGTGCTGGACTACGGCAAACAGATTGCCGAGGGCACGCCTGCTGAAGTGCAGAAAAACGAAAAAGTGATTGAAGCCTATCTGGGCACAGGAGGGCACTGAGATGGCCAATGTTCTTTTGAAAGTCAAAGACCTGCAGGTCGGCTACGGCGGCATTCAGGCCGTGAAGGGCGTGAGCCTGGAGGTGCGCGAGGGCGAACTGGTGTCGCTGATCGGCTCCAACGGTGCGGGCAAAACCACCACCATGAAAGCCATCACCGGCACCTTGCCTTTGCAAGCGGGTGACATCGAGTACCTGGGCAAAAGCATCCAGGGTCAGGGCCCTTGGGACCTGGTCAAGCAAGGCCTGGCCATGGTGCCGGAAGGCCGCGGCGTGTTCACCCGCATGACCATCACCGAAAACCTGCAAATGGGCGCCTACATCCGCTCGGACGCTGCAGGCATCGCCGACGACATCGAGAAGATGTTCACCATCTTCCCGCGTCTGCGCGAACGCAAGGACCAGCTGGCGGGCACCATGTCCGGTGGTGAGCAGCAGATGCTGGCCATGGGCCGTGCTTTGATGAGCCGCCCCAAGGTCTTGCTGCTCGACGAGCCCTCCATGGGCTTGTCGCCCATCATGGTCGACAAGATCTTTGAGGTGGTGCGCGATGTGTACGCCCAAGGCGTCACGGTGCTGCTGGTGGAGCAAAACGCCAGCCGTGCCTTGGCCATTGCCGATCGCGGCTATGTGATGGACTCCGGTCTCATCACCATGACCGGTGTGGGCAAGGACATGCTGGAAGACCCCAAAGTGCGTGCAGCTTATTTGGGGGAGTGATCGCAGTCTGGATACCGGATCAAGTCCGGTATGACAACGCTCTGTTGTCACCCCGGACTTGATCCGGGGTCCATCTTCTTGCCGCTACAGCAACGGGTTCAATCCACCCGTGCGCCGCTGGTCTTGACCACGCTTTCGTAGCGTGCCAACTCTTTCTTCATGAAAGCACCAAACTGTTCAGGCGTGTTGCCCACCGGTTCTGCCAACAGTTGGGCGAAACGGGTTTTGGTTTCGGGCGCTTGCAGCGCTGCCACAAAGGCCTTGTTCAGCCGCTCAACCACATCGCGCGGTGTGGCGGCTGGGGCGACCAGGCCCCACCAGGTGTCGATTTCAAAATCCTTGAGCGTCTCGCTCATCGCCGGTATATCGGGCAAGGCGCTGCTGCGTTGGGCGGTGGTGACCGCCAGCGCCTTGAGTTTGCCCGCTTTGATGTTGGCTGCAGCCGTGGCCAGGTTGTCGAAGTTGAAATCGACCTGACCCGACAACAAGGCCAGTTGCGCGGGGTTGCCACCGTTGTAGGGGATGTGCACCGCAAAAATGCCAGCGGCCCGCTTGAACATCTCACCCGCCAGGTGGCCGGCACTGCCGTTGCCGCCTGAGCCAAAGTTCAGCTTGGCCGGGTTGGCTTTGGCATACGCCACCAGATCGGCCAGGGTGTTGATTTTCAGGCGCTGTGCGGTTTCGGCGTTCATCACCAGCACGTTGGGCACGCGCAGCATTTGTGTGATGGGCGCAAAGTCGCGGCTGGCGTCGTAGGGCATCTTGGCGAACAGCCAGGGGTTGATGGCGTGCGTGGCCGTGGCCGCGATGCCGATCGTCAGGCCATCGGGCGCAGCCTTGGCCACCAGGTCAGCGCCCAGGTTGCCACCCGCACCGGGCCGGTTTTCAATGATCACCGTGCCCAAGCTGTCTTTGACCCGCTCGGCCAAGGCCCGCGCCGTGACGTCGATCGGGCCGCCGGGGGCGTAAGGCACGATGATGCGGATCGGCTTGCCTTGGGCCCATGTTGGGGCAGTGAATGCGAGTGAAGTGGCAGCAAATTGGCGGCGGGTGATCAAAGTCATTTCAGGCTCCTGGCGAAAGAAGGTCAGCGCAAAGGCTCTTTGTGGGAGCGAGCCCCTGCTCGCGAATGTTTGCCATGGCTGGTGCGGTCATTCGGCCGCAGGGGCAGCCTCCCACGATAAATTTTGGGGCTGCCCCCAAGCTGTCGACTAGGCTTTCGCTTTGTCCGCCTCAGACGTGAACGAGTCGGCATAAAACTCTTCTTCAGGCAAACCGCCCAGGCTCACGTAATCGCGCTTGGCCGAGTCCACCACGATGGGCGCGCCGCAGGCATAGACCTGGTGGCCCGAGAGATCAGGGAAGTCCTGCAGCACGGCCTGGTGCACAAAGCCGGTGCGGCCGCTCCACTGGTCTTCGGCTTCAGCATTCGAGATCACGGGCACATAACGCAGGTTGGGCATCCCGGCCAGGCGCGCTTCGATCCAGTCGGCCATGTACAGGTCGGCCGGACGGCGGCCGCCCCAGTACAGCGTGGCCGGGCGGGTGATGCCCCGGTGCTGCATGTGCTCGATCAGTGCCTTGATGGGCGCAAAGCCTGTGCCCGAGGCCAACAGCACCATGGGCTTGTCGCTGTCTTCGCGCAAGTAAAAGCTGCCATACGGACCTTCCGCACGCAGGATGTCCTTTTCCTTCATGGTGGTGAACACCGGGTCGGTGAACTTGCCGCCGGGCATGTGGCGGATGTGCAGCTCCACCGTGGGCGGAGCAACCTCCAGGGTGTGCGGGGCATTGGCCATGCTGTAGCTGCGGCGCGAGCCGTCACGCAGCAAAAATTCGATGTACTGGCCCGCGTGGAACTTCATCACGTCGTTGGCGGGCAGTTGCAGCTTCAGCACGATCACGTCATGCGACTTTTTCTCCAGGCTGACCACGCGCACCGGCATCTTTTTGACGGGCAGGCCGCCCTCTGCGGTCACTTGTTTGGATTCGAGCACCACATCGCTTTGGGCGGTGGCGCAGCAGGTCAGCACAAAGCCTTGGGCTTCTTCCTCGTCACTCAGGGCTTTGGCCTGGTGCGGACCGTGCACCACGCTGCCCGAGATTTTTTTGCATTTGCACGAACCGCAAGCGCCGTCCTTGCAGCCGTAGGGCAGCCCAATGCCCTGGCGAATGCCAGCGGCGAGCAGGGTTTCGTTGTCGTCGGCGGTGAAGCTGCGGCCGCTGGGCTGCACGGAAATTTGAAAGCTCATCTTTTCGGTATCCTTGAGGGCTTGTTTCTGACCCGGAACCCCTGATTTTGCCTTCAAACCAAACCCCCTTGGGCGCACTGCCTGCCCGCTTTCGCCGCCAGCGTGTTTTGATCGTCGGCTGCGGCGATGTGGGGCTGCGCACGGCAGGCCAATTGGGGGCCCCGCAAAGCCAACGCGTGCGCCTGATGGCCTTGACGTCATCCCCAGAGCGTGTGCGGTTGCTGCGGGCCTGCGGCATCACCCCTTTGCAGGGCAATCTGGACGATGCGGCCAGCCTGAAGCGCCTGGCGGGCATTGCGCACCGGGTGATCCATCTGGCACCACCGCCCACCGACCGACGCGGCGAATCCGAGCGCGATCCGCGCAGCCTGGCTTTGGTGCGTGCCCTGCGTTTGCGCACGCCACCGCAAGCGCTGGTCTACGGTTCCACCACGGGTGTTTATGGCGACTGCGGGGGCCATCGTGTCGACGAGACCCGGACCGTGAACCCGCACACGCCACGCGCCCAGCGCCGTGTCGATGCCGAAAACCTGATGCGTTTTCTGGGGCGCAGCGGCGTGCGGGTGAGTGTGTTGCGCATCCCAGGCATTTACGCCCCCGACCGCGAAGGCGGTACGCCGCGTGAGCGCTTGCTCAAAGGCACGCCCGTGCTGGTGGCCAAGGAAGACGTCTACACCAACCACATCCATGCCAACGATCTGGCCCGTGCCTGCGCTGCGGCTTTGTGGCGCGGCAAGCCGCAGCGCGTGGTCAACGTCACCGACGACACCGATCTGAAAATGGGCGACTACTTTGACCTGGCCGCCAGCCTGTATGGTTTGCCCAAACCGCCCCGCATCTCGCGCCATGACGCCAACACCGCGCTGCCCTTGATGCTGCTGAGCTTCATGAGCGAGTCTCGCCGTCTGGACAACACCCGCATGAAGCGCGAGTTGAAAATCCGTTTGCACTACCCCCACGTGCGCGACGGCCTGAGCCCGCAAGGCGCTTTGTTTTCGGGTACGCGATGAATTCCTTGCGCATCGACAAATGGCTGTGGGCAGCCCGCTTTTATAAAACCCGCAGCCTGGCCAGTGATGAGATCGGCAAGAGTCGAGTGCAGGTCAACGGTCAGGATGCCAAGCCCTCCAAGGAGGTCAAACCCGGCGACACGGTGCGTTTGCGACAAGGGGCCGTGGAGCGCACGGTGGTGGTGCAAGGCCTCAGTGGTGTGCGCGGTCCGGCCCCGGTGGCGCAGCTGCTGTACACCGAAACCCCGGAAAGCATCGCGGCCCGCCAAAAAGCCGCCGAGCAACACCGTCTGGCCCGCGAACCCGCACTCAGCATCGAGCAAGGCCGCCCGACCAAGCGAGACCGCAGGCAAATCGATCGCAACTGGAACGACCGCTGGAGTGCGGGGATCGATTGAGGGTGCGGGGGCGATCGAAGTGCCCAAGAAAAAAGCCGCAAGTTGCGAGAACTTGCGGCTTTGCTCTGGTGCCCGGGGCCGGACTCGAACCGGCACGCCTTGCGGCGGGGGATTTTGAGTCCCCTGAGTCTACCAATTTCACCACCCGGGCGGTATTTGTGAAGACCCGAATTATGGCACATTATTGGGATGATTTATCCAACCATTGAAGATGCGATCGGTAAGACCCCCTTGGTGGCTTTGCAGCGTTTGGGGGCTGCCGACATGGCGGCTCGAAACAATGTGATCCTGGGCAAGCTGGAGGGCAACAACCCGGCGGGCTCGGTGAAAGACCGTCCTGCCCTGTCGATGATCCGGCGGGCCGAAGAGCGGGGCGAAATCAAGCCGGGCGATACCTTGATCGAGGCCACGTCCGGCAACACCGGTATTGCGCTGGCGATGGCCGCGGCCATCAAGGGCTACCGCATGGTCTTGATCATGCCCGAGGACCTGTCGATTGAACGCGCCCAGACCATGAAAGCCTTTGGTGCTGAGCTGATCCTCACACCCAAGAGCGGCGGCATGGAATACGCCCGCGATCTGGCGGACAACATGGCTGCGCAAGGCAAGGGCCGCATCTTGGACCAGTTTGCCAACGCCGACAACCCGCGCATCCACTACGAAACCACTGGCCCCGAAATTTGGGAGCAAACCGGCGGCAAGGTCACTCATTTTGTGAGCGCCATGGGCACCACCGGCACCATCACGGGGGTGTCGCGGTTTTTGAAAGAAAAGAACCCGGCGATTCGCATCATTGGTGCCCAGCCCAGCGAAGGCTCGCGCATTCCGGGCATCCGCAAGTGGCCCCAGGAGTACCTACCCAAAATTTACGACCCCAGCCAGGTGGATGAGCTGATTTATGTGAGCCAGAGCGACGCCGAGGAAACTTGCCGCCAGATGGCCCGCACCGAAGGCATTTTTGCCGGCATTTCCGCTGCGGGTGCTTGCTGGGTGGCCCAGCAGGTGGCCAAGACGGCGCAAGACGCGACCATCGTGTTCATCGTGTGCGATCGCGGTGACCGTTATTTGTCCACTGGCGTTTTTCCCGCCTGACCGGAGTTTTCATGGCTGAATACCGTTTTTGCCCCCAGTGCGCCAGTCCTCTGGCTTGGCTTTCGCAAATGGAGGACGGGGGCGAGACGATGCGCCTGCGTTGCACGGCCTGTGATTTCACGCACTGGAACAACCCGACCCCGGTGCTGGCGGGCATTGTGCAGGTGGGTAACCAGATTTTGCTGGCCCGCAATGCGGCATGGCCGGGGCGGCGTTTTGCGCTGATCACGGGGTTCATGGAGGCGGGCGAGACACCCGAAGACGGCATCAAACGCGAGATCGCCGAGGAAACGAACCTGAAGGTGTCGGCGCTCAAGTTGATCGGCGTGTACGACTTCCAGCGCATGAACCAGGTGATCATTGCCTACCATGCGGTGGCTGAAGGCGAAGTGCGTTTGTCGCCCGAGTTGGCCGAGTACAAGATGTTCGACTTCAAGGATCTGATCTGCTGGCCAGCAGGTACCGGTTATGCCTTGGGCGACTGGTTGCGCACCATCGGCATCGAGCCGAAGTTCATGACATGGGAAGAGCGTGCCGCGCAAAGCCAGGAACAGAATCAGGACACATGATGCAGATCGACAAGGAAATCGATACCAGCGGCTTGAATTGCCCCCTGCCTATTTTGAAGGCGAAGAAAGCCTTGAACGACATGAGCAGCGGTCAGGTGCTCAAAGTGATCGCGACAGATCCCGGTGCGGCCCGCGATTTCGAGGCCTTTGCCCGGCAGACCGGCCATGAGCTGGTCATGCAGGAAAAGACCGAGACGGCGTTTGTGTTTGCACTCAAACGCCGTTGAAGAACCAACAATCTCACTTCTTCTGTGGGAGGCCGCCCCTGCGGCCGAATGATTGCCATGGCTTAAACACCATTCGCGAGCGGGGGCTCGCTCCCACAGGGAGCTGATCAGAGGGTCAAACCCTTGAGGTAGTCGCGGAACGACGTGCCCACTTGCGGGTGTTGCAAGGCCAGTTCCACTGTGGCTTCCAGAAAACCCTCCTTGCTGCCGCAGTCGTAGCGCTTGCCTTCGTACTGGAAGGCGTAAACCGCTTCCCGCTGCATCAACCGGGCAATCGCATCGGTCAGCTGGATCTCGCCACCCACACCGGTAGGTTGGTTGCGGATCTCGTCAAAGATGCCCGGCGTGAGGATGTAGCGGCCCGCCACGCCCATGCGGGATGGGGCTTGCTCGGGGCTGGGTTTTTCCACAATTTTTTCAACACGGATGAGCTGTTTGCCTGCGGGTTCGCCCGCCACGATGCCGTAGCGTTTGACGTGTTCCAGCGGCACTTCCTGCACTGCCAGAATGGAGCGCCCTTGCTGGGTATGCGCCGCCACCATCTGGCTGAGCACCGAAGGGCCGCCTTGCAAACCCACCATCAGGTCATCGGCCAGCAGGACAGCAAAAGGCTCGTTGCCCACCATGGCTTCAGCGCACAGCACCGCATGGCCCAAACCGAGCGAGCGGGGCTGGCGCACATAGGCACAGACCATGTCGTCGGGCTGGACCGAGCGCACCAGGGACAACAGTTCGTCCTTGTGTGCGGCTTCGAGTTCGCTTTCGAGTTCGTAAGCGGTGTCAAAGTGGTCTTCGATGGCCCGCTTGCTGCGGCCCGTCACGAAAATCATGTGGCGCACGCCCGCGCTGTAGGCTTCTTCCACCGCGTACTGGATCAGCGGTTTGTCCACCACAGGCAGCATTTCTTTGGGCGCGGCTTTGGTGGCGGGCAAGAATCGAGTGCCCAAACCGGCTACAGGAAAAACCGCTTTACGAATCACGTTGTTGCTCATGTTGTCTCCCTTGGTTGGATGGCGGTTAGCCCAAACGTTGCAGTTGCTGGCGAATTTTGTCGAGCGTGGCCCCGAAGTCGGCCACGCGCTTTTTGGTTTCGTCCAGCACCGCTGGCGGGGCTTTGGCCACAAAGGCCTCGTTGCCCAGCTTGGCGTTGGCTTTGGCGATTTCGCCTTCCAGGCGGGCGGCTTCTTTGGTCAGGCGAATTTTTTCGGCAGCTACATCCACTTCGATGAACAGGCACAAACGCGCTTCGCCCACCACCGCCACAGGCGCGGCTTGCGCGGCAGCGGCCCATTCGGCTTCGGTGTCAAATACCTTGACTTCGCTCAACTTGGCCAGCGACTGCAGCACAGGCGCCACACTTTGCATGAAGGCGGTGTCGCCCAACACATACAAGGGCATGCGGGTGGCGGGCGAGACGTTCATCTCACCGCGCAGGTTGCGGCAGGCGTCGACCAGGGTCTTGAGCTTGGCCACATGGGCCTCGGCGGCCTCGTCGATGCGCTCGGGTTGGCTCACGGGGTAGGCTGCGATGCTGACCGATTCACCCGGACGGCCTGCGACCACCGACACTTTTTGCCAAAGCTCTTCGGTGATGAAGGGGATGATCGGGTGCGCCAGGCGCATGATGGTCTCGAGCGTGCGGATCAGGGTGCGGCGGGTGGCGCGTTTTTGCGCGTCGTCTCCGGTGTTGATCTGCACCTTGGCGATTTCCAGGTACCAGTCGCAGAACTCGTTCCAGACGAAGTCATAGATGATGTTGGCCACGTTGTCGAGGCGGTATTCGGCAAAGCCTTTGGCCACGTCGGCTTCCACGCGCTGCAGTTGTGAGCTGATCCAGCGGTCGGCCTGGCTGAAGGCCAGATAGCCGTGCACCGGGCCGCCCACTTCGCATTCGGCTTTGGTGTGCTCTTTGAGGCCGCAGTCCTGGCCTTCGCAGTTCATCAGCACAAAGCGGGTGGCGTTCCACAGCTTGTTGCAGAAGTTGCGGTAGCCCTCGCAGCGCTTGGAGTCAAAGTTGATGCTGCGGCCCAGGCTGGCCAGTGCCGCAAAGGTGAAACGCAGCGCGTCGGCGCCGTAAGCGGGGATGCCTTCGGGGAATTCTTTTTCGGTTTGCTTGCGGACCTTGGGGGCGGTCTCGGGCTTGCGCAGGCCTTGGGTGCGTTTTTCGAGCAGGGGTTCGAGCGTGATGCCATCGATCAGGTCAACCGGGTCGAGCACGTTGCCTTCGGATTTGCTCATCTTCTTGCCTTGGGCGTCGAGCACCAGGCCGTGGATGTAGACATGCTTGAAGGGGGCGCGACCTGTGAAGTGCGTGGTCATCATGATCATCCGGGCGACCCAGAAGAAGATGATGTCGTAGCCTGTAACCAGTACGCTGGAGGGGAGGTAGAGGTCGTAGTCGCTGAGGCTTTTGTTGGTGCTGGTTCCGCTGGCGGCAGTGGCACCGCCGGTCGTGCTCATACTCGCTTCGCTCGCCAAATCGCCCGATCCGGCGGCACCACTGCCGCCAGCTGCGTTGCTGGCAACTTTGCCGTCATTTCCCCAGCCCATGGTGCTGAAGGGCACCAAGGCGCTGGAATACCAAGTGTCGAGCACGTCTTCGTCGCGCTTGAGCGTCTTGCCAGGGGCCTTGGCTTGCGCCTCGGCTTCGTTGCGTGCGACGTACACATTGCCATCTTCGTCGTACCAAGCGGGAATCTGGTGGCCCCACCACAACTGGCGTGAGATGCACCAGTCCTGGATGTTGTTCATCCACTGGTTGTAGGTGTTGACCCAGTTCTCGGGCACAAAGCTCACGGCACCGGACTGCACCGCGTCGATGGCTTTTTGCGCAATGCTCTTGCCTGTGGCGTCGCCTTTGCCCACCTGGTTCATGGCCACGAACCACTGGTCGGTCAGCATGGGCTCGATCACCTGGCCCGTGCGGGCGCAGCGGGGCACCATGAGTTTGTGTTTCTTCACCTCGACCAAAGCGCCTGCGGCCTCCAAGTCGGCCACCACGGCTTTGCGGGCCACGAAGCGGTCCAGGCCCCGGTATTTCTCGGGCGCGTTGGCGTTGATGGTCGCGTCCAGGTTCAGCACGCAAATCATCTCCAGCTTGTGGCGCTGACCAACTTGGTAGTCGTTGGTGTCGTGCGCAGGCGTGACTTTGACCACGCCTGTGCCGAAATCCTTGTCCACGTACTCGTCGGCAATCACGGGGATGGTGCGGCCGCACAGGGGCAGGTTGACCTGTTGGCCGATCAGGTGTTTGTAACGCTCGTCTGCGGGGTGCACCATCACAGCCACGTCACCCAGCAGGGTCTCTGGGCGGGTAGTCGCAACAGTGAGTGAGCCAGAACCATCGGCCAGGTCATAGCGGATGTGCCACATCGAGCCGTCTTCTTCCTCGCTCTCGACTTCGAGGTCAGACACCGCGCTCATCAGCACCGGGTCCCAGTTGACCAGGCGCTTGCCGCGGTAGATCAGGCCTTGCTCGTACAGCTGCACAAAGGTCTCGGTCACCGTTTGGGACAGCTTGGGGTCCATCGTGAAGTATTCGCGGCTCCAGTCCACGCTGTCGCCCATGCGGCGCATTTGGCTGGTGATGGTGTTGCCGGACTCCTCTTTCCACTCCCAGACCTTGCTCACGAAGTTCTTGCGTGCCTCGGCAGGCGTGGGGCCCATGTCGTGGCGGCTGATGCCTTTGGCTTGGAGCTGGCGCTCCACCACGATCTGCGTGGCGATGCCCGCGTGGTCGGTGCCGGGAATCCAGGCGGTGTTGAAACCCATCATGCGGTGGTAGCGGGTCAACGAGTCCATGATGGTCTGGTTGAAGGCGTGGCCCATGTGCAGGGTGCCCGTCACGTTGGGCGGGGGCAGCTGGATGGCAAACGCTGGCGCACCGTCTTTGGCGGCCTGTGTGCCACGGAAACCGGCCACGCCGTAGCCGCGCTTTTCCCACTCGGGGCCCCAATGCGCTTCGAGGGCGGCAGGTTCGAACGATTTGGACAGGCTCTCAAGCCCGGGCTGGTGGACCGGGGTGGCGGGGGCGTTGCTCATGGCGGGGTCTTTTTCCAAAAGAAAACGGCAGCTCAGCAGATGCCGTGCAGGACCGTGTACGGTCCCAAAGGATTGATTTTACCCAGCCCATTCAGGTCCTCCGTGGGGACCGTGAGGCCACGCTGATCACGGGCTGCGCCCCGGAACAGGAGACCGATGGCGGCGCCCTCGGTGCTTTGTTGATATTTATCAATCCTCCGGGTCAATAGCGCTGACTAATCGGAGTCATTGCATCAATCTATTGGGCAGACTGGACAGTACAGAGTTAATCTATGTCGTCTCTGGCGATCCTGCCAGAGCCATTCAATCAAAACCCACAAGGAGATATCCATGGCAGCACTCAAAGGCTCGCGCACGGAACAATGCCTGAAAGACGCCTTCGCAGGCGAATCCCAGGCCAACCGTCGCTATTTGTACTTCGCGAACAAAGCTGACGTTGAAGGTCAGAACGACGTGGCAGCCCTGTTCCGTTCCACCGCAGAAGGTGAAACAGGTCACGCCCATGGTCACCTGGAGTTCCTGGAGCAATCCGGCGACCCCGCAACCGGTCTGCCCATTGGCTCCACACGCCAGAACCTGGCTTCGGCTGTGGCGGGTGAAACCCACGAGTACACCGACATGTACCCCGGCATGGCCAAGACCGCTCGCGAAGAAGGTTTTGACGAAATCGCCGACTGGTTCGAGACCCTGGCCAAGGCTGAGCGTTCACACGCCAACCGTTACCAGAAGGCCCTGAACGAATTGGTGGATTGATTCCCCCATGACGTCACCCGCTGCCCCGCAAGGTGCAGCGGGTTTTTCTCAGGGCTCGGCTGCAGAGTCTTCAGAAAAACCCTAAAAAAATCCCAAAGGAGCACTACATGGCCAAAGAAGGCAACCTCGAAGCCCCCACACGACATGCCCTCGGATGGGAGAACCCCGATTTCTACAACGAAGAAAAATGCTTCGAAGAGCTCGAGCGCATTTTTGACATCTGCCACGGTTGCCGCCGCTGTGTGAGCCTGTGCAATTCTTTCCCCACCTTGTTCGACCTGGTGGACGAAAGCAGCACCATGGAAGTCGATGGCGTCGACAAGAAGGACTACTGGAAAGTGGTGGACCAGTGCTTCATGTGCGACCTGTGCTACATGACCAAATGCCCCTACACACCGCCGCACGAGTGGAATCTGGACTTCCCGCACACCATGCTGCGGGCCAAGGCCATCAAGTTCAAAAAGGGCGAAGTGGGCGCAGCCGAAAAGTTTTTGGCCTCCACCGACACACACGGCTCGTTTGCGGGCATCCCGATCGTGGTGCAGGCGGTCAACGCCATCAACAAGACCGAAGCGGCCCGCAGCGTGATGGAAAGCGTGGCGGGCGTCGACAAGAACGCCTGGCTGCCTTCGCTGGCCACCAAAAAGTTCCGTTCCAGCGCCCCGGATGCCAAGGCGTCCAAAGTGGTGGATGGCGAAAAGACGCCCGGCAAGGTCGCCATCTATTCGACTTGCTACATCAACTACAACGAGCCCGGCATTGGCCACGATTTGCTCAAAATCCTGGACCACAACGAGATCCCGTACGTGCTGGTCGAGAAAGAAAAGTGCTGCGGCATGCCCAAGCTGGAGCTGGGTGATCTGGACTCGGTCAAGGCGTCCAAGGAAGCCAACATTCCGGTGCTGGCCAAGTACGCCAAGGACGGCTTCGCCATCATGGCGGCCGTGCCCAGTTGCGCCTTGATGTTCAAGCAGGAAATCCCGCTGATGTTCCCGGATTGCGCCGACACCCAGCTGGTCAAGGACGCGATGTGGGACCCGTTTGAGTACTTCATGGCCCGCAAGCGCGATGGCTTGCTCAAGACCGAATTCCCGCAAAAGCTGGGCTATGTGAGTTACCAGATCCCCTGCCACGGCCGGGTACAGAACATCGGCCGCAAAACCGAAGAAATGCTCAAGATGATCCCGGACACCGAGATCAACACCATCGAGCGCTGCTCGGGCCATGCCGGTACCTACGGCGTGAAAAAAGGCTCACACGAGATGGCGATGAAGATCGGCAAACCGGTGTTCAAGGCCATGGCCACCATGAAGGATGGCACCAAGCCCGACTTCATCAGCTCCGACTGCCCGCTGGGCGGCCACCACATTGCCCAGGGCTTTGAGGTCAATGGCCTGGGCGCGCCCGAACTGAACCACCCCTTGACCCTGGTGCGCAAAGCCTACGGTCTCAAATAAGGAACACTGCCATGCAACTGACCGGAAAAATCACGCCCGAGACCCTGATGTCTTTGGAGGCCTACACCAAGTGGCGCAAGGTCCACAAGCCCGAGGTGATTGCCCACCGCAAACTGCGCAGCGTGCAGCTGGGTGAGCACATCAACATGCAGTTCGAGAGCGAGACCACCATCCGCTATCAGATTCAGGAGATGTTGCGCATCGAAAAAGTCTTCGAAGAAGAAGGCATCCTGCAAGAGATCGAGGCCTACGCCCCGCTGGTGCCGGACGGCAGCAACTGGAAAGCCACCATGATGATCGAGTACACCGACATCAATGAGCGCAAACGCGAGTTGGCCAAGCTGATCGGCGTGGAAGACCGCATGTTTGTCGAGGTGGAAGGCCATGGCCGTGTGTACGCCATCGCCGACGAAGACCTGGACCGTGAGACCGATGAAAAAACCTCGGCCGTACATTTTGTGCGCTTTGAGCTGACACCCGCCATGTGCGCGGCCGTGAAAGCGGGTGCGGGCGTCAAGCTCGGGTGTGACCACACGCACTACCCCTCGCACATCGAAATCGCGGCCGATACTTTGGCCAGCCTGGCGGGCGACCTGAAGTAAGCCGCACCGATCCGCCAACAAAAAAGCCGGAGCAGGCCCCATGGCCTGCTCCGGCTTTTTGATGTCTGGCGCTCAGTCCAGCTTGATGTTGGCTGCCTTGATGGCTTGGGTCCAGTCGGCGATGTCGCGGTCCAGGATTTTGGTCATGTCGGCCGGGGCCACAAAGCGCACCTCGATGCCAGCCTGGTCGGCGCGTTGTTTGCTCTCGGGCAGGTCCAGGCTGCGTTTCACGGCATCGGCCAGTTGATTGACTGCAGCAGCAGGTGTTCCTGCTGGGGCGTAAAGGGCCACCCAGGATTCGAGGTCAAAGTTGGGGTAGCCGGCCTCCGCCATGGTGGGCACCTGGGGCATGCCCGCATGGCGTTTTTTACCCGTGACGGCCAGTGCCTTGAGCTTGCCGCCCTGGATGTGCTGCATCACCGAAGGCGGGGTGGTCATGAACACCTGCACTTGCCCAGCCAACACGTCGGCAATGGCCTGGCCCGAGCCTTTGTAAGGCACATGCACCAAATTCACCCCGGTTTGCTGCTTGAAGATTTCGGTGCCGATGTGCGAGACCGAGCCATTGCCCTGCGAGGCGTAGTTCAGCTTGCCCGGGTTTTGTTTGGCGTAGGCAATGAACTCCTTCATGTTGTTCACCGGCACCGAGGGGTGCACCGCCACCACGTTGGTGGCCACGGTGATCAGGCCCACGGGCGTCAGGTCTTTCAGCTCCCAGGGCAGTTTGCTCATCAGGATCGGGTTGGCCACGTGGTAACCCGAGTACGACACCAGCAAGGTGTGGCCGTCTTTGGGGCTGCGGGCCACCTGCTGGTAGGCCAGGTTGCCACTGGCGCCGCCCTTGTTTTCCACCACGATGGATTGACCGATCAGGCGACCCAGTGGCTCGGCAATCAGGCGGGCCGAGGTGTCGACCAAGCCGCCTGGCGGCACGGGCACGACCAGGGTGATGGGTTTGCTGGGGAAGGCCTGGGCCATCAAGGCCATGGGGGCGCACAAGCTGGCCACGGCCAGCAGTTTGGAAAATTGACGGCGAGTGTTCATATGTCTCTTTCTTTTTTGAGGGGGTGGAAATCAGCGCATGCCAATTTGGGCGTCGTTGAAAATGTTTTTGGCTTCGCGGGGCAAGCTGCGCCAGTACTGGTGTTGGGCATCGACGGTGCCACCCAAGGCCACAGCGGCTTCCCAGCCCCAGCGCGGCTTGTACAAAAAGCTGCGGGCCAGCGCCACCAGATCGGCGTCACCGCGTTGCAGCACGGCCTCGGCCTGGGCGGGCTCGGTGATCAGGCCCACCGCGATGGTGGTCAGGGCCGATGCTTCTTTGACCGCTTTGGCCAGGTGCACCTGGTACTCGGGGCCAATGGCAATTTTTTGCAGGGGCGAGACGCCGCCCGACGAGATGTGCACAAACTGCGCCCCGGCTTGCTTGAGCAGAACGGACAGCTGCGCGGTTTCTTCCACCGTCCAGCCGCCATCGACCCAGTCGGTGCCCGAGATGCGCATGCCCAGCGTGCCACCAAAAGCCTCGCGCACGGCTTTGAACACCTCCAGCGGAAAGCGGATGCGGTTTTCAAACGAGCCGCCATACGCGTCGGTGCGCTGGTTGGAAATAGGCGACAAAAACTGGTGCAGCAAATAGCCGTGCGCGGCGTGCAGCTCCACCGCCTCGATGCCCAGCTCTTGGCTGCGCCGGGCGGTGTTGACGAAGTCGGCTTTTATTTGCGCGATGTCGGCCAGGCTCAGTTCGGTGGGCGCAGCTTCTTGCGGCAGGTGGGGTAGGGCGCTGGGGGCCACGGTTTGCCAGCCGCCGTTTTCGGGGGCGATCAGCATGCCGCCGTTCCACGGGGCTGCACTCGATGCCTTGCGGCCCGCGTGGCTGATCTGGATGCACACGGGCATGGCGGGGGCCAGGCGTCGGGCACGGTGCAGTTTGTCGGCCAGCGCCGCTTGGGTGGCGTCGTCCCACAGGCCCAGACACCCGGGGCTGATGCGGCCCACGGCCGAGACCGCCGTGGCCTCGATGGTGAACAGGCCCGCGCCGCTGTTGAGCAGGTTGGTCCAGTGCGTCAGGTGCCAGTCGGTGGCCTGGCCGTGGTGGGCCGAGTACTGGCACATGGGCGCGATCACGATGCGGTTGGGCAAGGTAAGGGGGCCGGAGGGCGCGTGGAAGGTGAAAGGCGTGAAAAGCAGGCTCATGGGGTGTTTTGTCGCGGTCGGTTGAGTCTTGGCTCGCAGTAGCAAGCGCAGCCGTGCATCTTATGGAAAACTGGCAAGACGCTTATCCGTTGGGTGACATCACCCCTGTCAAGACGCTTATCTATTGGGTGACATAACCCCTGTCACCCCGGACTTGATCCGGGGTCCATGTATTCAGGCGAAGATAGAAAAAGAGATGACGGCTGATGGGTCAAGTCTGGAATCACTTCTCGTTAGCCAAAAGCGTTCCAAAGTGCCCATTCTTCAGGCAAGGGCGATTCCAGTTGCAGCCGCTGCCCGTTCACCGGGTGGGGCAGTGTCAGACTCTCTGCATGCAACCACAAGCGCTGCAGCCCAAGCAAACCCGCCACCGCCCGGTTGAGCGGCCCTTTGCCGTGGGTGGCGTCGCCAATGATGGGATGGGCGATGTGCTTCATGTGGCGGCGCAGCTGGTGGCGGCGGCCCGTGAGGGGGTGCAGGGCCAGTTCGGCGCAGCGGGTGCTGGCAAAGCCTTGCTGGGGCAGGGGCAGCTCGAAGCGGCGCAAGGTGGTAAAGCGGCTTTGGGCGGGCTGCACTTCCAGGCGCTCGGTGCGCATGTCGTCGGGCATGCGCTTCAAGGGGTGGTCGATCAGGCCTTCAGCCTCGGGCCAGCCGCGCACCACGGCGCGGTAGGTTTTTTGCAGGCCTTGGCCGCTTTCAAAGGCCTGGCCCAGCAGGCGGGCGGTGTCCGCGTTCAGCGCAAACAGCAGCACGCCGCTGGTGCCTTTGTCCAAACGGTGCGCGGGCCAGACCGGGCGGCCGAGTTGGTCGCGCAGCATTTGCAGGGCAAACCGGGTTTCACCCGCGTCCAAACCGGTGCGATGCACCAGCAGGCCGGGCGGCTTGGTCACGGCTGCAAGATAATCGTCCAGGTAAAGGATATTGAGCATGTTGTTCTTATTGTCACCCGCCAAATCTCTGGACTACGAAACCCCCGCAGCGGGCGTGCCCCACACGCTGCCGCAGTTCGTGCCGCAATCGCAGGCCTTGATCGAGGTGTTGCGCCAGAAGTCGCCCCAGCAAATCGCCGAGTTGATGGACTTGTCGGACACGCTGTCGGCGCTGAACGTGGCCCGCTACGAAGCCTGGAGCCCGAAGTTCACCGCCAAAAATTCCAAGCAGGCCGTGCTGGCCTTCAATGGCGATGTGTACGAGGGCCTGGACGCCAAGACCCTATCACCCCAAGAACTGGAGTGGGCGCAGGCCCATGTGGGCATTTTGAGTGGTTTGTACGGCGTGTTGCGCCCGCTGGACTGGATGCAACCCTACCGCCTGGAGATGGGCACCACGCTGCAAACCGACAAAGGCAACAACCTCTACAAGTTCTGGGGGCCGCAAATCGCCGAGTACCTGAACGGGCAACTGGCCAAGGACAAAACCCCGGTCATCGTCAACCTGGCTTCGCAGGAATACTTCAAGTCGGTGGACCTCAAAACCCTCAAAGCCCGCGTGATCGAGTGCGTGTTTGAAGACTTCAAGGGCGGTAAGTACAAGATCATCAGCTTCAACGCCAAGCGGGCGCGGGGCTTGATGGCGCGGTATGCGATTCAAAACCGCATCAGCCACCCCGAAGGCCTGTTGGGCTTTGACCTGGAAGGCTATGCCTACGACCCGGCCGTGTCGGAGCCGGACCGATTGGTCTTTCGCAGAAAAGTGCAAGCATGAACACCCCAGAACAATCGCAGCTGGGCAAGTCCAGCGCCTGTGTGGACCAGTACGACGCGAGCCTGCTGTTTCCCATCCCCCGCGCCACCAAGCGGGCCGAGATCGGCGTCACCGGGCAGCCCGTGTTTTTTGGGGCCGACCTGTGGACCGCGTTCGAGCTGTCCTGGCTCAACCCCAAAGGCAAGCCGCAAGTGGCGCTGGCGCACATCACCGTGCCTGCCGAAAGCACACACATCGTGGAGAGCAAGTCCTTCAAGCTGTACCTGAACAGCTTCAACAACACGCGGCTGGAGAGCGCCGATGTGGTGCGCGACATGATCCGCAGCGACATCAGCGCGGCCATCTGGCACGGCAGCGCCATGCAGGCCAGCGTGGGCGTGAAGCTGCTGCTGCAAGAGCAATTTGACGCCGAGCCCGTGCACGAGCTGGACGGCCTGAACCTGGACCGCATGGACATCGAATGCAGCCGCTACCAGCCCGCGCCCGATTTGCTGACAGCCAACCAAGACGAGCAGCCGGTCACCGAAACGCTGGTCAGTCACCTGCTCAAAAGCAATTGTTTGGTGACAGGTCAGCCCGACTGGGGCAGCGTGCAGATCAGCTACAGCGGCCCGCAGATCGACCAAGCGGGTCTGTTGCAATACATCGTGAGTTTTCGCAACCACAACGAGTTCCATGAGCAATGCGTCGAGCGCATCTTCATGGACATCTGGACGCGCTGCAAACCCACCAAACTCACGGTCTATGCCCGTTACACCCGGCGCGGCGGCCTGGACATCAACCCCTGGCGCACCAGTGCACCGGGCGCGTTGCCGCCCAATGTGCGCACGGCTCGGCAGTGAATGCATTCACCAAGTTCCCCAAGATGACCCCCACCACCCGCCGTGTTCTCCAGGCCCTTTTGTACGAGGCCATTGCCATCGCTGTGGTTGGGCCCGTGTTGAGTGTGGCTTTTGACAAGTCGCCCACCTCCACCTTGGGCCTGGCGGTTGTGTTGTCGAGCATTGCGCTGACGTGGAACTACGTCTTCAACTGGCTCTTTGAGCGCTGGGAGTCGCGCCAAACCGTGCGTGGCCGCTCTTTTGTCAGACGGCTGGCCCACGGGGCCGGTTTTGAAGGCGGCTTGGTGATCATTCTTTTGCCCGTCATGTCGCTCTGGCTCGACATATCGCCCACCGCTGCCTTGGTGGCCAACCTGGGCCTGCTGGCCTTCTTTTTCTTCTATGCCATCGCGTTCACCTGGTGCTTTGACCGGGTCTTCGGCTTGCCCGCCTCAGCCCAGGCGGGCGATTGATACCGACAGCGGTTGAGTCCCTGTCCCCTCCCATTTCCATCTCTTTTGGCCGACCAAGACCCCACCTCCACTGTGCATCTTTCTGTTCAAGACGAGTTACGCCATGTGCGTGCACTCATGCAACTGGAGCAACAGGAAGACCATGCGCAATTCAAGCTCAAAAACGCCAGTGCCAGCATCAAAGAGCGCCGTCGGCGCGGCCTGACCTGGTACCCCGTCACCATCACCCAAGAAGACATTGGTTTTGGGGGCAAGGTGGTACTGGAGCTGGAGCGCCCGGCGCATCGGCAAGACCTGCATTTGTTTCAGGTGGGGGCGGCTGCGGCGCTGTTCAGCAGTGCGCCTGGCTATTCGGGCACAAATTCGGCATCAGATCGACCCGTGGTGAGTGGCGTGGTGACCCGCGTGCGGCGCAACAAGCTGCTGTTGGCCACCACCAAAGAAGCGCTGCCCGACTGGGTGCGGGACGGCAGCACCCTCAACGGCAGTACGTTGGGCATTGACCTGACGTTTGACGAGGTGAGCTACCGCGAGATGAACCAGGCCCTGAGCGCGGTCATGGCCGCTCACGGCAACCGCTTGGCCGAACTGCGCGACGTGTTGCTGGGCGCTCAGCCCGCCCGGTTTCGCGAGCCCCAAGCCGACGACCTGTTTTACCCCAGTGCGCTCAACGACTCGCAGCTGGCCGCTGTGCGCCATGTCGTCACGGCGCAAGACGTGGCCATCATCCACGGCCCGCCCGGCACGGGCAAAACCACCACGCTGGTGCAAGCCATTTTGGAAACCATCCGGCGCGAGCGACGCGTGCTGGTGTGCGCCCCCTCGAACACCGCCGTGGACCTGCTGACCGAAAAGCTGGCCGAGCGCGGTGTGAATGTGATCCGCTTGGGCAACCCCAGCCGCGTGTCGGAGCTGCTGCTCAAGCACACGCTGGATGCCGGGGTGATGGCCCACGCCAGCTACGCCAAGATGCACGCCATGCGCCAAACCGCCGAGCAGCACCGCCAGACGGCCAGCGAACGTGTGCGCAACTTTGGTTTTGTGGAGCGAGAGCGCCGCCAATGGTTGCGCGAAGAAGCCCGCACGCTGCGCCAAGCCGCCGACGATTTGGAGCGCTTCATGACCGAAGACGTGCTCGAATCGGTGCAGGTCATCACCTGCACGCTGGTGGGCGCCAGCCACCGCCACATTCGCCACCTGGACTTTGAGACCGTCTTCATCGACGAAGCCGCACAGGCCCTGGAGCCGGGTTGCTGGATTCCCATTGTCAAAGGCCAGCGCCTGGTGTTGGCGGGCGACCACCACCAGCTGCCGCCCACCGTGAAAAGCGAAAAAGCCGCCCGCGAAGGCCTGCGCGAAACCCTGTTTGAAAAGTGCATCCAGCGCCAACCGGGCACCGCCCGCATGCTGAAGGTGCAATACCGCATGCACGCGCACATCATGGGCTTCAGCTCACAGAAGTTTTATGGCGGCCAACTGGTGGCGCACCCCACCGTGCGCGACGCTGACCTGGCCGCTTACGACCCGCGCTTCAATGACCCGAGCTTTGCGCCCGACTTGCCCGTGGAATTCATCGACACGGCGGGCTGCGGTTTTCAAGAATTGGCCATCCCCGAAAGCCGTTCAACCGCCAACCCCGAAGAAGCCCACTTGCTGCTGGAGCGCCTGGCGCAGCTGCTGACGCTGGGCGAGCCCACCGCACCCGACCAACGCCCGCTGACCATTGGCGTGATTGCACCGTACCGCGCCCAAATCAACTATTTGAAAGACGCCATCGAAGACAGCGCCGTGCTGAACGACTTGCTGCTGCAACGCAGGCTCAGCGTGGGCACCGTCGATTCGTTTCAGGGCCAAGAGCGCGACATCATCGCCATCACCCTGACGCGCAGCAACCCCCAAGGCGAGATCGGCTTCCTGTCGGACATCCGCCGCATGAACGTGGGCATGACCCGCGCACGGCGCAAGCTGCTGTTGGTGGGCGACTCGTCCACGCTGTGCAGGCATCCGTTTTTTTGGGAGTTGTTGGCGTATGTGAAGGGCGTGGGGGGCTACCGGACGGCGCAAACAGCAGTTCGTTAGATGGCTGTATTGACTGTTTCACGTCATCCAGTCCTCAATTTTCAAGCCCGGCACCCGCTTGAAGTGCCGTGTGTTGTGGGTCACTAAGGGCAGGCCCAGCGCCAATGCGTGCGCGGCGATTTGGGTGTCCATCTCGCCAATGGGCTGCCCGGTTTGCTGCAGGTGGGCGGCAATTTCTCCATAGCGGTCTGCGGCCTCCAGCGTCCATGGCAAAACGGGCAACTCATTGAGCAGCAGATCAATGGTTCGGCGGCGTTTGTCTTCGGGTTGAAGCAGGGCCTGCCCAAAGCGAGTTTCGGCGCGGGTGATGGCGGAGATGGCGACCTCCTGCTTTTTGAGCGCCGCCAACATGCGCGTTTGCAGCGCGGCAGAACTGTTGCGTGCAAAGTAGCCCAAGATGTTGGTGTCCACCAAAAACTTGATCACTTGCGGACCTTGGTTTTGGCGGCGCGTTTAACGGAGGCTTTGGCCGTTGCTTTTACGGAGGCTTTTGGGGCTGTAGTCGCTCCCCAATCTGCAAACGGATTTTTGGGCGGATGGTTTTGCCGACTGGCATCCGACAAAAAGTCGTCGGGCAATGGGTTGTCCGCAATGGCGGCCACCAGCGCATCCAGTCGACGCTTGCGCAATGTTTCCGTGTCCTTGGGCTTGAGCGTGATCTCGCCCGTCACCTCGTTGCGGGCAATCCACATTTCATCCACATCCACACGAAATGCCTTGGGTAAGCGAATCGCTTGGCTGTGGCCGTTGGTAAAAACTTTGGCGGTAGCGAGCATGGCACCTTCCTTGAAATGTATGTATGGAAACGTACCTACTTTATCACCAGACGAGTCATTCAGTCAAAGTGAGCCGAGGTCGGCTTTCTGCCTGACACCCGCCGCATGAACGTGGGCATGACCCGCGCACGGCGCAAGCTGCTGCTGGTGGGCGATTCGTCCACGCTTTGCAGGCATCCGTTTTTTGGGGAGTTGCTGGCTTATGTGAAGGGGGTGGGGGGGCTACCGCACTGCGCATGTGATGGGCAAACAGGACTGAATCAGGGATTGCCATTGCGAAGGTTGTCACGCTAAGCTAACGCATAAAAAATGCCTACATGCTGACAAAGCATGGATAAAGCGAGACCTAGGGGAGCTGCATGAAAAAGCCAAAAGATAGCAAAAAGGCTATACTCAAACTCCATTGGAATGTGACCCTGCATCCACTGGCAGAGCGTGAATTGCAGACCATCCCCGCCGACATGCAAGCTCGGTTTTTGCACATCGGTGAAATGCTGGAAGAGCTAGGACCGCAGCGTGTGGGCTTGCCACACATCCGGCCGCTGGAAAGCAAGCTGTGGGAAATGCGCATGACGGGCCGCGATGGCATTGCCCGTGCCGTTTACGCCGCCGTTCAGGGGCGCACTTTGCTGGTGCTGCATGTGTTTGTGAAAAAGACGCAGACCACACCACGAAGCGCGATTGAAACCGCATTGAAACGCTTGGAGGAATCGACGTGAAAAGCCTGAAAGACGTAAAAGCCCAACTGCTGGCCAAACCCGCCGTTCGCCAAGCCTACGACGCACAAGCACCCGAGTTTGAGCTGGCCCGTGAACTGATTGCAGCGCGTATGAAAGCGGGCCTGACGCAAGGCGATGTGGCCGCACGCATGGGCACGACCCAAAGTGTGGTGGCACGCATCGAAAGTGGCAGGGGCACGCCATCCATGCGAACAGTCCAACGCTTTGCCAGCGCCGTGGGAGCGCGTGCCGTGGTGCGCATGGAGCCTTTGACGGCTGCATGACCCGCTGCTGCAACGCAGGCTCAGCGTGGGCACCGTCGATTCGTTTCAGGGCCAAGAGCGCGACATCATTGCCATCACCTTGACGCGCAGCAACCCCCAAGGCGAGATCGGCTTCCTGTCTGACATCCGCCGCATGAACGTGGGCATGACCCGCGCACAGCGCAAGCTGCTGCTGGTGGGCGATTCGTCCACGCTTTGCAGGCATCCGTTTTTTGGGGAGTTGTTGGCTGCGTATTCCACTCCTAATTGACCACCCGCGCCAATTCTTAGTGACCACCATTTCCAGTCGGAACTGACCACTCAGTCCAGCCACGTGACCAAAGTTTAAAAGTGTTGCGGTCTTGACCAGATAGACAGACTGACAAAGCCAGTCTGTCTATCCTTCAATTAACTAGATTGCATTTTTTTGCGAGCCATTGTTTTGCGCATGGACTCGCCCTTTGGAGACAGCCGATGGGATTGATGCACCACGCGGTCCAAGATGGCATCAGCCACAGTAGGGTCAGGGAAGAATCCGTGCCATTGGTCGGTTGGGTACTGCGTTGTGATGAGCAATGATCCAGTTCGCATTCGGCGATCAATCACATCTAACAAGAACTGCGACGCATGTTGGTTCATTTCTCCCAAACCCAGATCATCAAGTATCAGCAAACTTGGTTTGCTCAATGACAACTTCAGTGCAGGCAATGAACCATCTAACAGTGATTGGTTGATGGTTCCGTACAGATCGCTGGCTCGGTAAAACAGAACTGGCATTTTCAACCTGCATGCCTGTTGGCCAAAGGCACACGCAAGCCAAGTCTTGCCAACACCTGTTGCCCCTTGAATGATCAAGTTCTGTTGACGGCGTATCCAGTCACAGCTTGCTAGAGAAGCCAACTGTGCCTTGTCTAGGCCACGGTTGACTTTGTACTCAACATCCTCAAAAGACGCTGCTTCGGGCATACCTGCACCCCTAATTAGGCGTTTCAACTTTCGGGCCTCACGCTCGGACGCCTCATAGTCAACAAGCATGGCAAAGCGATCATCAAAACTGACATCATGCAATTTAGGTTGCTGAAGCTGCATGTCATAAGCATCGGCCATTGGAACGAGCTTGAGTTCACGAAGGCGGGTAATGGTTTGCTGTGTGCTGCTCATACTGATTCTCCAAAATAACTAGGACCGCGCAATTCACCGATGACTTTGACTTTTGGTGTTTGCGCGACATAAAAACGTTTGTCTGCATCCTCTTTGAGGATGGATGTGATGCTGCGGAGTGAGGTGATGTTCAAAGGCATGGCGTAGGCACAGACCTCTTCAAATCGAGCATCTCCGTAGTCCCTTGCAAGGTCGCGCATTCGCCGTGCGGCTTTGACGCCGTTCGTGATGTCGCTTCGGTTTTCAAGTTGATGCCGAATCATCAACTCCACGTTGTCGCCAACACTCATGGCCCACGCCAACAAAGCCCGAGGCTCGGCATCCAGTACGCGACTATGTATGACAGGGCGATGCTCGGGCATCGTGCTGGCGTCACCTTCAAGCGAAATCAATGGATGAAGCGCAATCCTTCGACCTCGATGGAATACCTCAATGACAGTAGCGGTGAACCTGAGGTCAACGCTTTCCCGTGCCAGCGTATGCGGGACTGAATAGAACCGCCGTTGGTGTTCGATGTGATAGTCGTCCTGCACTCTGACGCCATAGCGCCAATCACTCAATTCGAATGCCGTACCAGGCTGAATCGCCCCGGTTTTCGTGGAGGCCAGTTGGTTTAAGTTGAGACCTCGGTCTCGTTCTTGCCGGCTAGCTGCCGGTAGTAGTTCTCCTCAGCTTCAGCCGGTGGAATATACCCAATCGAGCTGAGCAGTCGGTGGTGGTTGAACCAAGCCACCCATTCCAGGGTCGCCAGTTCCAGTGCCTCCTTGGTTTTCCAGGGTGCACGGCGGTGGATCAATTCGGCCTTGTACAGCCCATTGATCGTCTCGGCCAGGGCGTTGTCGTAGCTGTCGCCACGGCTGCCCACCGAGGGCTCTATCCCAGCTTGGGCCAGGCGTTCGGTGTAGAGAATGGAAACGTATTGAGACCCCCTGTCCGAGTGATGTATCAAGGCATCCGAGCGCTCGGGTTGCCTGTCAAACAGCGCTTGCTCCAGCGCATCGAGCACAAAGTCCGTGCGCATGGAGCTGCTCACCCGCCAGCCCACGATGCGCCGGGCAAACACGTCAATCACAAAGGCCACATATTGCCAGCCCTGCCAGGTGCTGACGTAGGTGAAGTCTGACACCCACAGCTGGTTGGGCCGATCGGCTTTGAACTGGCGATTGACTCTGTCTAGGGGGCAAGGTGCTGCTTTGTCCGGGACCGTCGTGCGGATGACCTTGCCCCTGCGCACACCCTGCAATCCCATGCGTTTCATGAGCCGCTCGACCGTACAACGCGCCACCTCAGTTCCTTCACGATTCATCTGGTGCCAGACCTTGTCGGCCCCATAGACCTGCATATTGGCCTGCCAGACGGCTTGGATCTTTGGCATCAGGGCTTCATCGCGTTTGGCTCGGGCGCAAAGCAGTTCGGGTTTGCGTTGGCGGGCAGCATGGCATCTGTAACCAGAGGGGGCAATTTGCAGCACTTTGCAAATCGGCTCGACCCCGTAGGTGGCACGATGTTTATCTACAAAGGCTCTCAGGACTTGAGTCGGCGGTCGAGCTCCGCCTGGGCAAAAAAAGCGCTCGCCAGCTTGAGGATCTCGTTGGCTTTGCGCAGCTCTTTGACTTCACGCTCAAGGTCTTTGATGCGGGCTCGCTCGTCAGAGCTGAGGCCATCGCGCATGCCTGCATCAACTTCGTGCTGGCGAACCCAGTCGTTGAGGGTTTGCGGCACACACCCGATCTTGGGGGCAATTGATTCAATGGTGGCCCAAAGAGATGGGTACTCGCCGCGGTGTTCGAGCACCATGCGGACAGCGCGTTCGCGCATTTCGGGTGAAAAACGGTTTGATTTCTTGCTCATGGCTCCATCTTCTCAAAGTGTGGAGCCTCCTCAAAATCCGGGGCGATTCAGGAAACGATTCGGTATTACGAGCGAGAAGGGTTGCTACCTTCACCGCTGCGATCTGAAGGCAACTATCGAATTTATGGCCCCGAACATGCGGCTCGTCTGTCTTTTATCCGGAACTGCAGAAGTCTGGATATGACACTGAACGAAATTCGAACCTTACTGGCTTTCAAGGACGCACAGCAAGGTGACTGCGATGGTGTGAATGAACTGATCGATACACACATGGCGCACGTTGCGTCAAGGATAAAAGAGTTGCGAACACTTGAGCGCCAACTCAAAGAATTACGCGAAACTTGTATGGAAGCGCGGGCAACAAACCAATGCGGCATTCTTGCTGAGTTATCTGCACATCCACGCCAAGCAACTTTGAAATCAAAAAGCGTTTCAGGGCACATTGGTGGATTGCACTCAAAAAGCTTGTAATGTCTGAGATGGACATTAATTGGTCAATACAACTGGACGCGCTGGTCACGTTGCTGGACTGATTGGTCAACATCACTGGAATACGCATTGGCTTGTGTGAAGGGCGTGTGGGGCTACCGCACGGCGCATGAGATGGGCAAACAGACTTGATTCATTGACGAGCATCGCGGCGAAAAGGGCATGCACTGTTATTCAGGCAGCTTGTACATCGATGTGGACTTTCTTTTGACACCATATCTAAATGACAGGCGGCTTAAGGCTGGGTGCAGCCCGTCAGATTTGGGCGTTTAAAGTCAGTTGGAGCCAATACCTGACGTTGGGCATCATGAACCGCGGCAGGTCGTTGTGCTTCGGAAGCTAACAGTCACAGGCCGCCGAAGGATCGTCGGCGTAGGTCAAACTAGCCAGGGGCATCTGTTGGTCAAGTAACTGCGAAGGAACGCAGGTACGATAAAACGTAAGTTCCGTAAATTCCTGAAAATACAAAACCGTGTCATGCCATTACGCATCTACCTCGATAGCAGCGACTACTCCGTGCTCTCTGATCCTCACAAGGCGGCGAGGGAAGCTCCAGGGGTTCTCTCGACCACCCGGACATCGAAAGTCACTTTCAGCCAATTTCTGATGGCGTCGAAGATGGCGGCCAGGTTGTCCATGCTGGGGTTGCCTTTGGGTGAAAGCATGCGGTGCAGACTCTTGCTGGGTTTGTGGGTCAGTTCAGCCAAGCCTTCAAACCCGACGGTGGCGTTGACCAGATCGCGCAGGATCAATCGCGCCGAATCGGGCTCACCGCTCAGAAACAGCGTGGCCGCTTCGTCGAGCAACGCTTTGGCAAAAGCCGGATCACGCTGCACACGTTCAACCACGGTTTGCCTGAAATCACGCGTCAAGGTCATGTTGACTTTCCTTTTTTGTTGACTGCCAAGGCCTTCTTTCTGGCTTGGCTTGGGTCGCTGTTTCGTGATTTCATGGTAACACTTGTGTTACTTATTTTTGACATAGCGATCGGCCCGTATCAATGATTAGCCCATATCATGGGTTGCATAAATGGCGCGATTGTTTAAAATTGCGCCAATCATGTCAGATTTCAACGTCCAACTCTTGACCGCCATTGAGGCTCAGCCTGATGGCCTGTCGCTTGCGGAAGCTTCTGCAAAATGGCCCGGTATGCCGCGCCGCAGCTTGCAAAGAGCTTTGGCCAAGTGGGTTGCGCAAGGCAAAATCGCGCCAGTTGGCAAGGCGCGTGCTACCCGTTATATGGTCGATTCCGGAATCGCGCCAAAAGTGGCAGCTTACGCTTTGCCCACGTCAGTGGGTTTGTCAGAGTCGTCCACTTGGCGGGCCGAGGAAGAACTCTCCACCGGCCAGTGGCCCTTGTCGCCCGACAGCAAAGACATCCGCGCCTATCTGGCCCAGCCCTGGAGCACCCGCCAAGCCGTGGGTTACCAGTCCGAGTTTTTGCAGGCCTACCAGCCCAACGCTACGTTTTATCTGCCTCAGCCTGTGCGGGCGCAGTTGCACCGCATGGGCCGCACCGGGCCGGGGCCACAGCCTGCGGGCACTTATGGCCGCGCCGTGCTCGACCGTTTGTTGATCGACCTGTCTTGGGCGTCCAGCCACTTGGAAGGCAACACTTACACGCGCCTGGACACCCGCGCCCTGATCGCCCACGGCCAGCAGGCGCAAGGCCGTGGCGTGACCGAAACGCAGATGATCCTGAACCACAAGGCCGCCATCGAGTTGCTCATGGACAACGTGGACGCGCCGCAATTCAGCCGCTATCTGCTCATGAACCTGCACAGCGCCTTGTCCGAAAACCTGCTCGAAAGCCCCGAGGACGAAGGCCGCTTGCGGCTGCATCCAGTGCAAATCGGGCAAAGCAATTACCAGCCGCCGTCGGGCCAGTCGCTCATTGGCACTTTGCTGGATGAAGCGCTGGCCAAATTCAACGCCATCGAAGACCCGTTTGAGCAGTCGTTTTTTGCGATGGTGCACTTGCCGTATTTGCAGCCTTTTGCCGACTGCAACAAGCGCACGTCGCGCCTCCTGGCCAACTGGCCGCTGCTGCGGGCCAACCTGTGCCCGCTCACGTTTTTGGGTGTGTCGCAGGCTTGGTACACCGCTTCGGTGCTGGGCGTTTACGAGATGAGGCGCGTGGAGCTGCTGCGCGACTTGTTCATGTGGGCCTACGAGCGCTCGACCAAGGAATACCTGACGGCCAAGTCCAGCGTGATCGAGCCCGATGTGCTGCGCCTGACTTACCGCGACGCCATTCGCCACATCGTCAAGGCCGTGGTGCAAAACCCCGAGCAAGACCCGCTGGCGCTGGTGGCCACCCAAGTGGCCCTGGCCGCGCCTGGCCCAGATCGTGAAAATGTGCGGGCCTTGGTCATGCAAGAGCTGCGCCGTTTGCACGAAGGCGTGCTGGCCCGCTATGGCCTGCGCCCGATTGAGCTGGAGCGCTGGCGCAGCATTCAGGGTTGATCAGCCGCGCAGCCCTTCCAGCACATTCACCGTGTTCACCCCCACCTCGGCCACAGCATACCCGCCTTCAAAGGTCAGCACCGTCGGCAAGCCCAATTGCGCAATCGCTCGGCCGACCTGCAGGTAATCCGAACTGCGCAGCTTGAAGCCCGAGATCGGGTCGCCCTCGAACGTGTCCAGCCCCAGCGGCACGACCAGCGCCTGCGGTGCAAAGTCGCTCACTGCTTGCATGGCGGTTTGCAGCGTGGCCCACCAGACTTCAAACCCGGTGCTGCGTGGCAAAGGCAGATTGAGGTTAAAGCCCTCTCCAGCTCCCGCACCGCGCTCGTCCGCATGCCCCAGAAAGAACGGGTACTCGGTGCGCGGATCGCCATGGATCGACGCGGTGAACACATCGCTGCGCTCATAAAAGATGGTTTGCGTGCCGTTGCCATGGTGGTAATCCACATCCAGAACGGCCACGCGCTGCAGCCCGCCGTCTCGCAGGGCTTGCGCGGCCACGGCGGCGTTGTTGATGAAGCAATAACCGCCCATGTAATTGGGGCCTGCATGGTGCCCTGGCGGGCGGGTCAGTGCCATGGCAAAGCGTTCGCCACGAAGGACCGCTTGCGCGGCCGCCAGTGCGCAGGCCGCGCCCTCGCGGGCGGCAGCCCAGCTGCCCGCCGTCAAGGGCGTGCCCGAGTCAAACGCGTATTGCCCCAGCCGCGCCGCAAAGTTGAGCGGCGGCACATCGGTGCGAAAGCCGTGCTTTGACGCCAGCGGCCAGACCGAGGGCAGGGCGTCTACTGCCGCATTGGCCGGATCCATCGCCACCCAGTCGCTCCACGCGTGCGCCAAAAAGTCCAGGTAGTCGGCGCTGTGCACCCGGCGCAAAGCCGCGTCCAGCGGCAGGTCGGCTGCGGGCTGCACCAAGGTGCCGACAGGGCGCTTGTTCAGTTCATCGAGCACATGCTGCAGTCGCATGGGCACTTCGTGGCAATCGACCAAGCGGCCCCGGAACATTTCCTGGCGGCCTGCGTGCTCGGCGTGGTGGGTGTTGTGGAAGATTTTCATGGGGGATGTTCAACCAAATTCCCTAAACCCCTTAAGCACAGGCAGCGGCGCAAAGTTGGCCTCACGTTTTTGCTGAAACGCGCTGATGGCCTCGCGCACGTTGGCGTTGCTCCAGATCGCGCCTTGCAGCCAGCCCATGTGGCGCAGGCTGTCTTCGGTGCTGTGGTCACGGGCGTAGTGCAGCACTTGCTTGGTGCCCCAGATCGCCACGGGCGGTTTGCTGGCGATCTCTTTGGCCGCTTGCAGGGCGGCGGCCACAGCCGCTTCGTGGGTGGGCAGCACGTCGTTGACCAGGCCGTAGGCCAGCGCTTTGTCGGCACTCAGGCGGCGGCCTGTGTAGGCCAGTTCTTTGACCAAGGCCATGGGCAGCAGCTTGGGCAGGCGCTGCAGCGTGCCCACGTCGGCCACCATGCCGATGTTGATTTCCTGGATGCAGAAGAACGCATCGGCCGAGGCGTAGCGCATGCAGCAGGCGGTGACCATGTCCACCGCGCCGCCAATGCAGCCGCCGTGGATGGCCGCGATGACCGGGATGCGCAGGTCTTCGAGCAAGGTGAAGGTGTGCTGCATGTCGGTCAGCAGGTCGTACACGGCCGAGCGGCCTTCGGCGCTGCTGTCGTCCATCTGGATGGCGCTGCCAAAGGTTTGCAGGTCCATGCCCGCGCTGAAGTGTTTGCCCGTGCTCGAGATCACCAGCGCCCGGGCGGTGCCTGCTTTGTGGATGTCGGTCAGCACCTCGTGCAGCTCGCGCCAAAACGTCGGGTGCATGGTGTTCATCGCCTCGGGGCGATTCATCACCAGGTGAGCAATGTGGCCTTCAGTCGTCAAAGAAAAGCAGTTGAGTTTGTCCATGGTCATTTGCTTGGGGTGGTGGGTTGGTAATGGCTTCACTGTAAGAGGCGCCGGGGGTAGGCGCTGTCCCCGCCTTGACCAGCGAGCCCATCCGCACCCCCAGCAGGCGCAGGCGTCGTGACAGGTCTACGCGTTTGAGGCATTGGCCAGCCACCTGCCGGATGCGTTTGGCGTCGGCTGTGTATTCCGTCAGACTCTGGTCGCGTGTCACGGCCTGGAAGTTGTCGTAGCGCAGCTTGATGCCGATGGTTTTGCCTTCGTAACCCTTGCGCTGCAAATCGGCCGCTACCTGTTCGCAGAGCCGGGTGAAAACGGCCCCGAGTTCTTCGCGGTCGCGCACGGCGTGCAGGTCGCGCTCAAACGTGGTTTCGCGGCTCATGCTGACGGGTTCGCTCTCGGTCTCGACCGGGCGGTCATCGCGGCCCCAGGCGGCTTCGTGCAGCCAGGCGCCGTAGCTTTTACCAAAGTTGTCCACCAGCCAGGGCAGCTCGCGTGCGGCCAGGTCGCCGATGGTGTGGATGCCAAAGCCCTTGAGCTTTTCATCGGCCTTGGGGCCCACGCCGTTGATCTTGCGGCAGGCCAGCGGCCAGATCAGGGTTTGCAGGTCGGCCTCGTGCACGATGGAGATACCGTTGGGCTTGTTGAACTCGCTGGCCATCTTGGCGATCAGCTTGTTGGGCGCCACGCCGATCGAGCAGGTCAGGCCCGTGGCGTCAAAAATGCTTTTCTGGATCAACCGGGCCAGCACGCGCCCGCCTTCACGCTGACCGCCGGGTACCTCGGTGAAGTCGATGTAGACCTCGTCCACGCCCCGGTCCTGCATGACGGGCGCGATGTCGGTGATGATGCTTTTGAAGGTGCGCGAGTAATGCCGGTAACGGTCAAAGTCCACAGGCAGCAGGATGGCTTGCGGGCAGAGCTTGGCGGCTTTCATCAGCCCCATGGCCGAGCCGATGCCAAACTGCCTGGCCGCATAGGTGGCGGTGGTGATCACGCCGCGCCCGGTGTAGCCTTCGATGCGCGGGAAAAAGTCGACCGGGATGCGGTCCAGCCGCTCGGCAAAGGTGTCTTCGGTCCATTCGCCCTCGGGGTAGGCCGTCCGCAGCTTGCCCAACAGGTCATCTTCTTTTCGGCGGCCACCGCCAATGACGACCGGTAAGCCCTTGAGCTGCGGGTAGCGCAGCAACTCGCATGACGCGTAAAACGCGTCCATGTCGAGGTGGGCAATGCGGCGGGTGGGCTGGGTCAAGGCTGAGAGCTTGTGCGTTTTGGGCGGTGCCTCATGAGGCTGGGTGGTGCCTCATGCACATGGCCCCCAGATTTTGTCATCCCCGGACTTGCTCCGAGGATACAGCTTGACCAAGATGGATTCCCGATCAAGTCGGGAATGACGAAGGGGGCGTTTGGATTCCATCAAGTCGCGCATGACAACACTGCTGTCATACCCGAGAATGCGGGTATCCATGCCTTTAAAAACACAGATTCCCGATCGAGTCGGGAATGACAGAGTTGATGGCGGTGCGATGAAGTCGGGAATGACAACTCAGCTGTCATACCCGCGAATGCGGGTATCCATGCCTTTAAAACCATGGATTCCCGATCAAGTCGGGAATGACGCGGTAGGCGTTTGGATTTCCGATCAAATCGGAAATGACCGAGAAGGCGTCAGGCCCTGGGGAAAGTGCCCGGCAACAGGATGTTCTGGTCCACATTCTGGATGTTGGTGTGACCGCAAAAGGCCATGGTCACGTCCAGCTCCTTGTGGATGATTTGCAGGGCCTTGGTCACGCCCGCTTCGCCCATGGCGCCCAGGCCATAGACCATGGCGCGGCCGATCATGGTGCCCTTGGCGCCCAGCGCCCAAGCTTTCAAAACGTCCTGGCCTGAGCGGATGCCGCCGTCCATCCAGACTTCAATTTGGTCGCCCACAGCCGCCACGATGGCGGGCAGCGCCTCGATGCTGCTGGGCGCGCCATCCAGCTGGCGGCCGCCGTGGTTGCTGACCACAATGGCGTCGGCACCGCTGGCCACGGCCAGTTTGGCGTCTTCCTCGTCCATGATGCCCTTCAAGATCAGCTTGCCGCCCCATTGCTTCTTGACCCAGGCGATGTCGTCCCAGTTGAGCGTCGGGTCAAATTGCTCGTTGGTCCACGAGGCCAGCGAGTTCATGTCGGTCACGGCTTTCACATGGCCCACCAGGTTGCCAAAGGTGCGGCGTTTGGTCCCCGCCATGCCTAGGCACCAGCGCGGCTTGGTCATCAGGTTGATGATGTTGGCAATGGTGGGGCGGGGTGGCGCGGTCAGGCCGTTTTTGAGGTCTTTGTGACGCTGGCCAATCACCTGCAAATCGAGAGTGAGCACCATGGCGCTCACCTTGGCGGCTTTGCAGCGGTCGATCATACGGGCCATGGCATCGCGGTCGCGCATCATGTACAGCTGAAACCAGAAGGGTGCTTGCGTGTGGGCGGCGATGTCTTCGATCGAGCAGATGCTCATGGTCGACAGCGTGAAGGGGATGCCGAACTTCTTGGCGGCCATGGCGGCGTGCATTTCGCCGTCGGCGTGCTGCATCCCCGTGAGGCCCACGGGGGCGATGCACACGGGCATTTTGGTGTCGATGCCGACCATTTTGGTGGCCGTGGTGCGGTTTTCCATGTTCACCGCCACGCGCTGGCGCAGCTTGATCTTGTGGAAGTCGCTTTCGTTGGCGCGGTAAGTGCCCTCGGTCCAGGAGCCGCTGTCGGCGTAGTCATAAAACATGCGCGGCACGCGCTTTTCGGCCAGAACGCGCAGGTCTTCGATGTTGGTGATCACGGGCATGGGTTGTCTCCTGCTGGGGTAGAGCGATTTCAGTAAGTCGCCCATCGTAGCCGCAGGCCTTGCCTAGCGCTGTGAAACTTGGGACAGTCCGTTTGAAATTTCTTGGGGACCCGAGGCAGGCCCAAATTTTCAGCTGCTGCAGCTGACGCTGCCGCAGCCCGACATGGTCACGTTTTGAATGACCGAGGGGTCGGCCAGGGTTTCGGTCACGCTGTCAAAACCCACTGACTTGAGGTGTGCGGCCAGGCCTGCGTCCATGCTGTTGGCGTGGCCCGGGAACCATTCGGCCAGCGCTTCGGCCATGCGGGTGATGATGGTCTTGTCGCTGTCCAGGTAGTGGGCTTCCACCACCCGCATCGTTTCGAGGATCGTGGCGTGGTGCTCGGCGTGGCAGTTGTCGGCCGAAAACCCGGTGGCCAGCATCCAGCGCTCTTCCTGCGCAAAGTGCTCGACCGTGTGGTTCAAAAAGGCCTTGTAAACCGGCAACTGTTCGTCTTCGGGCGTGGCCAGAATCTGGTTGATCATGTCCACAAACTCCTGGTGCGTTTCGTCCATGCGGGCATCGCCTGTTTGGAGCGAGGCGGTCCAGGCCATGGTGGATGGGGCGGAGTGGGCTGTGTGGGCGGTGGCAGACATGGCAAAAAACAGTGAAACGTGAGAATGGCTCACATTATCGCGCCATCCCTTGGCCTCAAGGCCAGGGCGTTGCTGGTTTCAGGGCTCGGTGATTTGCAGGTGCGCGACCCCGTACAGCGGGCCGCCCGTCCAGGGTGTCATGCACATCTCGGCCCAACAAACCGCCCAACCGTAGAGCTCCGCCACGGTGTGTTGGGCGATCAGTTCCATGCGGGGGTGCAAGTGCGCCACTTCCATGGCGTTGTGCGCACCCCAGAGAAACTCCGCCCCGGTCCCTGACACGCTGGGTGCCATGTGGGCGCGACCAATGCCCAAAGGGGTCATGAAGTCGCAGACCAGCTCGGAGCCTTCGGGCGCGTTGTGACCGATTTCACGAAAGACGGCTCGGACTTGTGTGGGTGTCAAGTACATCAGCACGCCTTCACAAAGAAGCAGCAAAGGCTCACGCGATGCGCGTTCGCTCAGTCGCAACTGCTGCCACCAGCCGGGTTGCGTCAGGTCCACGCAGATGTCCTGGGCTGTCGGGGAATGCACAGGCAGCAGCAAGTGTCGCAGCGACACCACCCCCTCCAGGTCCACGTCCAGCCAGCCGTTGTGACCGTTGTTCAGCCATTGAAAATAATCCGACAAACCAGCCCCCAGGTTGATGCCTTGCGAGTCGGGGTGGCGTTCGAAGAAAGCTTCTCCCAGACGCTTGAGCAACTGGGTTCGCCACAGCACATGCAGCATGGCAGAACGGTCTTGCAGCAAAGCGTCCAGGTCATGGCCGATTTTTGCCATCACGTGCTGGGCCTGTGTGTCACCCGGATCGAGCCATGGGTAGATCGAACCAGCGCGTGCCCGTGCCATCAGCGGTACGAGCAAGGTGCTGGATACGGCATCCAACATCCCGATGTCTTGGGGGGCTGAGGCTGGCTGCATGGCTGTCTCCTTCTGAGGAACTTTCCTTTTTAGAAGGTGGGCGCTGTGCAAACGCTGATCCAGATCAAACTGCGCGGGATGAAGTGGCGGTGTACACCCTATGCGACGCTTGCAAGCGAAACGGCTGTCACGGGCCTGAAACGGCCCGGGATGCCACGGGACATGTCAAAGTCGCTAATCTGTTGATCCGTATCAAGGCCCGACCGCTTTGGGGTCTGCCGAGTCAAACCACTGTTCTCAATTACCAAGCCAAGGCCATGGATTCCGTCACGCAAGTACTTTTGGGCGCCTCGATCGGCGTAGCTGTCATGGGGCGGCGCACCGCGCTGTGGAAGTCGGCCCTGTGGGGCGGTGTGGCCGGTTTGCTGCCCGATCTGGATGTGTTGCTGGACCACGGTGATCCGATCCTGAACATGATCCGACACCGCGCCGAGACGCACGCCTTGCTGTTGCTGACCCTCTTTGCGTTTCCCATGGCCTGGGGGGTGAGCCGCATCCACCGTCAACCGCAGCTCTACGGCCGTTGGTGGTGGGCGCTCATGCTGGCCCTCGTCACGCACCCCTTGCTGGACCTGATGACGATTTACGGCACCCAGGTGTTTCAGCCCTTCACCGACGAAGCCTATGGCCTGGGCAGCATGTTCATCATCGACCCGGTGTATTCGCTGCCCTTGCTGGCGGGCGTGGTGGCGGCCTTGCGCGTCAAAACCGTGGGCCGGGCTTTGGCCATCAACGGCTGGGCCTTGGTCTTCAGCACCGCTTACCTGGCCTGGAGTGCGCTGGCGCAATGGGGTGTGACGCAACACGCCCGGCAGTCGCTGCAGGCGCAAGGCCTGCCCAGTCAACAGTTGCTGGTCACGCCCGCCCCCTTGAGCACTTTGGTGTGGCGTGTGGTGGCCCTCGATGGTGAGCGCTTGCACGAAGGTTTTTACGCGCTCATGGATGGCGGTCGGCCCGTTCGCTTTGTGGCGCATGCGCGTGGCGCTGACTTGGCCGCCCAACACGCGGACCACCCGCAGCTGCAGCGTTTGGCCCGCTTCACCGATGGGTTTTTCAAGGTGCAGCAAGACGGCGCGCGCTTGGTCGTGACCGACCTGCGCATGGGCCAGGAGCCGGACTATGTGTTTTCTTTTGACATCGGGCCACCCCTGCAAGCGGGCCAGACCCACCCGGTGGCCGAGCAGCGCAGCCGCCGCATGAACATGGGCGAGGGCTTGCAATGGCTGGGGCAGCGCATGTTGGGGCGGGATGTGCCGCCCCCGGGCTCGACAGGCGGCTGATGCACGCTGCTGTGCAGCGCTTGGCGGTTCAGACCAGGCGAGCGCGGTGCCGTGCGATTTGCAAACGCACTTGCGCGGGCGCTGTGCCGCCCAAGGTGTTGCGGGCGTTCAGCGAGCCTTGCAAGCTGAGCGGGCCGAACACATCGGCTTCGATGCGGTTGTCGAACTTTTGCAGGGTTTCCAGCGACAGTTCCGACAAGTCCACGCCCAGGCCTTGCGCGGTCTTGACGGCGTGGGCCACCACCTCGTGCGCGTCGCGGAAGGGCAGGCCTTTCTTGACCAAGTAGTCGGCGAGGTCCGTCGCGGTGGCATAGCCCTTTTTCACAGCGGCTTCCATGGCCTCGGCGTTGACGGTGATGCCACCTTCTTTGACGCCCGTGGCGGGGTTGACCTGGCCGCCCACCATCTCGCAGAAGATGCGCAGCGTGTCTTTGAGCGTGTCCACCGTGTCAAACAGCGGCTCCTTGTCTTCCTGGTTGTCCTTGTTGTAGGCCAGGGGCTGGCCCTTCATCAGGGTGATCAGGCCCATCAGGTGGCCGACCACACGCCCGGTTTTGCCGCGTGCGAGTTCGGGCACATCGGGGTTTTTCTTCTGCGGCATGATCGAAGAGCCGGTGGTGAAGCGGTCGGCGATGCGCACAAAACCAAAGTTCTGGCTCATCCACAAAATCAGCTCTTCCGAGAAGCGGCTGATGTGCACCATGCACAGCGAAGCGGCGGCGGTGAATTCGATCGCAAAGTCGCGGTCGCTCACGCCGTCCAAGCTGTTTTGGCAGACCTGTGGCTGGCCGTGTTCATCGACCATGCCCAGCGTGCGGGCCACGCGCTCGCGGTCCAGCGGGTAAGTGGTGCCGGCCAAGGCGGCGCTGCCCAGGGGCAGGCGGTTGGTGCGGCGGCGCACGTCGCTCATGCGTTCGGCGTCGCGGGCAAACATTTCCACATAGGCCAGCAGGTGGTGCGCAAAGCTCACGGGCTGGGCCACTTGCAGGTGGGTAAAGCCGGGCAGGATCACGTCCACATTCTTCTCGGCCACATCGACCAGCGACTTTTGCAGGTCCACCAGCAAATCGATGATCAGGTCCATCTCGCCGCGCAACCACAGGCGCACATCGGTGGCCACTTGGTCGTTGCGGCTGCGTCCGGTGTGCAGGCGTTTGCCCGCGTCGCCCACCAACTGGGTCAGGCGCGCTTCGATGTTCAGGTGCACGTCTTCGAGGTCGAGCTTCCATTCAAAAGCGCCGGATTCAATCTCTTGCGTGATCTGCGCCATGCCGCGCTGGATGTCGGCCAGGTCGCTGGCGCCAATGATGTTTTGCGCAGCCAGCATCTCGGCATGGGCCAACGAGCCCTGGATGTCGGCTTGCCACAGGCGCTTGTCGAAGAACACGCTGGCGGTGTAGCGCTTGACCAACTCGCTCATGGGTTCAGAAAAGAGCGCGGACCAGGCCTGGGATTTTTTGTCGAGTTGGTTTGTCATAGCCCCCGATTTTATCGGGTGACTTCTGAGGACTTGGCTCAACGCGCTGCAGCGGCCCGGTAGACCGCATTGCGGTCGCGTTTGCCCACGGCGATCACCAGCACCAGAACCTGCTGGTCGCGCACCTCATAGACCAAGCGGTAGCCCACGCTGCGCAGTTTGATTTTGTAGCGGTCGGGGTGGCCGCTGAGTTTGGATGCGGGGACACGCGGCGCTTGCAGGCGTTCAGCCAGTTTCTTTTTCAGTTGTGTTCGAATGGCACCGTCGAGCCGCAGCCATTCGGCCAGAGCCTCTTCCAGAAAGGCCAGTTCAAAGCTCATCGAGCTTGACCTTCACCACTTTTTGATCTTTGCGGGCGTCGGCGATGGCGTTGAGCTCCATGTCTTCCAGCTGCGCCATCATGCTCTCAAACCATGTGGCGGGCACGCAATAAAAGGCAGGCTCGTTGCGGTTGAGGATAGCCACCGGGAAACCATCCCCAGCGGCCACTGTGCCCATGGGGTTGCGCTTGAGCTCCGAAATGCTGGCGGCCGTTTCGGACAGAATTTGATGTGCCATGAGCTGATCCGAGTGCTAATAAAGGTGCTAATGGTAGCACTCGAGTCCAGTCTCATCAAGACGATGCAATGCTCAACCCGTATTCCGCAGCCCCGCTGCAATCCCGTTGATGCTGATGTGAATGCCGCGCTGCACCCGCTCATCGGCCAGGCCAGCGCGGTAGCGGCGGATCAGCTCGACTTGCAGGTGGTGCAGCGGATCGATGTAGGGGAAGCGGTGGCGGATCGAGCGGTCGAGCGCGGGGTTGCTGGCCAGGCGGTTTTTCTCGCCCGTGATTTGCGTGAGCGCGTCGGCCGTGCGGTGCCATTCGGCCTCGATGGCGGTGAAGATTTTTTTGCGCAGGCGGGCGTCGCCCACCAGTTCGGCGTAGCGTGAGGCCAGGGCCAGGTCGCTCTTGGCCAGCACCATGTCCATGTTGGACAGCAGGGTGCGGAAAAACGGCCACTGGCGGTACATCTTTTGCAGCAGGGCCAGCGCGGCTTTGCGCTCGGCGGCGTCGGGCTTGTCCAAAAAAGCGGCCACCGCCGAGCCAAAGCCCAACCAGCCGGGCAAAGTCAGGCGGCATTGGCCCCAGCTGAAGCCCCAGGGGATGGCGCGCAGGTCCTCAATCTTTTCCAGCGCCTTGCGCGAGGCGGGGCGCGAGCCGATGTTCAGCTGGGTCAGTTCCTTGAGCGGGGTGGCCCCAAAAAAGTAGTCGGTGAAGCCGGGGGTGTCGTAGACCAGCGCGCGGTAAGCACCCATGCTGGCCTTGGAGAGCTCGGCCGCCGCATCCAGAAACGCCCGGGTCGCGGGTTTGGTCGGTTGCAGCAGCGTGGCTTCCAACGTGGCGGCGACCAGGGTTTCGAGGTTGCGGCGGCCAATCTCGGGGTTGGCGTATTTGGAGCCAATCACTTCGCCTTGTTCGGTCAGGCGGATTTGCCCGCGCACGGTGCCCGGCGGTTGGGCCAGGATGGCCTGGTAGCTCGGGCCGCCGCCCCGGCCCACGGTGCCGCCCCGGCCGTGGAACATGCGCAAGGTGATGCCGTGGCTGCCTTGCAGCTTGTCAAACAGCTCGACCAGCGCGATCTCGGCGCGGTACAGCTCCCAATTGCTGGTGAAGATGCCGCCGTCCTTGTTGCTGTCGGAGTAGCCCAGCATGATGTCCTGCTCGCCGCCCGAGCGTGCGACCAGCGCGGCCACGCCGGGCAGGGCGTAGAAGTCGCGCATGATGGGCGCGGCGTTGCGCAGGTCTTCAATGGTCTCGAACAGGGGCACCACGATCAGGTCGTTGTGCGCTTGCGCGTCCAGCGTGCCGCGCAGCAGACCCACTTCTTTTTGCAGCAGCAGCACTTCCAGCAGGTCGCTCACGCTTTCGGTGTGGCTGATGATGTAGTGGCGAATGGCCTGCCGACCGAAGCTGCGCAGCATGCGTTGGGCGGTCTCGAAGATGGCCAGCTCGGACACGGTGTGGGCGCTGTAGTTGGCCCCCGGCACACGCAGCGGGCGGGCGTCGTTCAACAAGCCCAGCAGCAGCGCTTGTTTGGCGTGTTCGTCGAGCTGGCGGTAGTTTTTCTCGATGCGGGCAGCCGTCAACAGCTCGGCCACCACGGCTTCGTGCTGGTCCGAGCTTTGGCGCAGGTCCACCGTGGCCAGATGGAAGCCAAACACCTCGACGGCGCGGATCAGCGGGTGCAGACGCTGGGCGGCCAGGGCTTCGGCGTGGTGGCTGCACAAAGACGCTTCGATCACCCGCAGATCGGCCAGAAATGCTTCGGCGCTGGCATAAGGGTTTTGCGGTGCCACCGCGTGGCGGGCGGCGTCGCCACCAGTCAGGTTTTTAAGTGTGGCCGCCAGCCGGGCGTAGATGCCCGTGAGCGCCCGGCGGTAGGGCTCGTCCTGGCGGTGTTCGTTGGTGTCGGGCGAGCGCTCGGCCAGGGCCAGCATCTCGGGGCCAAAGGGCACCAGCATGGCCGACAGCGACAACTCGCTGCCCAGGTAATGCACCTCGGTCAGGTAGTGGCGCAGGGCCACGTCGCTTTGGCGGGTCAGGGCGTGTTCCAGCGTCTGGGCGGTCACGTTGGGGTTGCCATCACGGTCACCGCCAATCCACTGGCCCATGCGCAAAAAGCTGGCAATCGGCTGGCCGGGCAGGGCGTGTTCGAGTTCGGCATAGAGCTTGGGGATCTCGCGCAGGAAAGTGGCTTCGTAGTAGCTCAGCGCGTTTTCGATCTCGTCGGCCACGGTGAGTTTGGTGAAGCGCAGCAGGCGGGTTTGCCACAGCTGCATCACCCGGGCGCGGATTTGCAACTCGTTGGCGGCCAGCTCTTTGGGGCTGAGCGCGTCCTTGGCGGCGTTCACGGCGGCGGCACGGGCCTTGATGGCGTCGCGCTCGGTCAGCAGGTGGGCGATGTCGCGCTCGGCGTCCAGGATGCTTTGGCGCTGCACTTCGGTCGGGTGGGCGGTGAGCACGGGCGAGACATAGCTGGTGGCCAGCATGTCGGAGATGCTGCGCGGCGTGATGCCCGCCCAGCGCAGGCGCTGCAGCGCCACGTCGATGCTGCCTTCCTGCGTGTGGCCTGCGCGCTCGTGGATGGCGCGGCGGCGGATGTGGTGGCGGTCTTCGGCCAGGTTGGCCAGGTGACTGAAGTAGGTGAAGGCACGGATCACGCTCACGGCGCGGTCACCGGGCAGGCCCTTGAGCAGTTTTTTCAGGGCCTTGTCGGCTTCGTGGTCGGCGTCGCGCCGGAAGGCCACCGAGAGTTTGCGGATCTGCTCGACCAGCTCGAAGGCTTCTGGGCCTTCCTGGGTGCGGATCACGTCGCCCAGGATGCGGCCCAGCAGGCGGATGTCCTCGACCAGGGGGCGTTCGCTGTCGCGTTTTTCTCGAGGGGTGCTGCTTGGAGCGGCTTTGGGGGGCAAGGCGTTGTCTGGTGCGGCCTGTTTCATCGTGTGCTCGGGTATTTGGAGGGGGGTGTATGGGGGTGTCAATTTCTCTTGACATCATGCTAGCATCGCCCGGAGAGACAAAATTACCAATTGATTTCATTTTGATGGGATCAAAAAATTTTTCAGAAAGCCCGTTGTGACCGAGACCCACCAGCCCGCCATCGTCATCGCCACCCGAGAAAGCCGCCTGGCTCTTTGGCAGGCCGAACATGTCAAGTCCCTGCTCGAGGCCCGTGGTTGCCAGGTTCGGCTGCTGGGCATGACCACCCAGGGCGACCAGATTCTGGACCGCAGCCTGTCTAAAGTCGGCGGCAAAGGCCTGTTCGTCAAGGAGCTGGAGGTAGCCCTGCAGGAAGGCCATGCCGACATCGCGGTGCATTCGCTCAAGGATGTGCCCATGGACATGCCCGAGGGCTTTGAGTTGGCCTGTGTGATGGAGCGCGAAGACCCGCGTGACGCCTGGGTCTCGCCGCAATATGCCCGGCTGGAAGACTTGCCGCCAGGTGCGGTGGTCGGCACATCGAGCCTGCGCCGCACCGTGTTGCTGCGCGCCTTGCGCCCCGATTTGAAGATCGAGCCCTTGCGCGGCAACCTGGACACGCGCCTGCGCAAACTCGACGAAGGCCAGTACGCGGGCATTGTGCTGGCGGCGGCGGGCCTCAAGCGTCTGGGCTTGTCCGAGCGGATTCGCCACATTTTTGAAACCGACCAGATGCTGCCCGCCGCAGGGCAGGGTGCTTTGGGCATTGAAATTCGCAGCGACCGGGCCGATTTGCGTGCCCTGTTGGCCCCCTTGGCCGATGCGCCGTCCTGGCGTCGCGTGGCGGCCGAGCGGGCGGTGAGCCGTGCCATGGGCGGCAGCTGCTCCATGCCTTTGGCCGCGCACGCCACCATCGAAGCGGGTGTGCTCAAGCTGCAAGCGGCCTGGGGCGACCCGGAAGGCGCGACCACCCTGGTCACGGCCGATGCGCAGGCCAGCGCCGAGGGCTTGCAAGCCGCAGAAGCGCTGGGCCTGAGTGTGGCGCAGGCTTTGCGCGACGGCGGAGCGCATTGAGGTCTGGCGCTGACATGGCGCTGGCGTCTGCCACTTCTGCTGCCGCAGCCCCTTGCCGGGTGATCGTGACGCGTCCTGCGCGTGAGGCCCAGACTTGGGCCGACGCCTTGCAGGCGCGGGGTGTGCCTTGCGAGACGTTTCCCCTGATCGAGATCGCTGCCTTGCCCGAGCCTTCGGCACTGGAGTCGGCCTGGCAGGCGGTGCCTGGCCATTTGGCGCTGATGTTTGTCAGCGCCAATGCGGTGCGTTTTTTCATGGCGGCCCGGCCTGCGGGCCTGCCGATGCCCAGCTGCCGCGCCTGGTCGACCGGCCCGGGCACCCGGGCTGCATTGCTCGCGGCGGGCTGGCCTGAGGGCCTGATCGATTCACCCGATGAGGACTCGCCCCAGTTCGATTCGGAAGCTTTGTGGGCCTTGGTGGCGCAGCGGGTGCAAGTGGCAGTGGCGGCTTCCCCATCCACGCCTACGGTGCTGATCGTGCGCGGCGCCGATGCCCATGGGCAGCTCGCGGGGCGCGATTGGCTGGCGCTGCAGCTCGAAAGCGCGGGCCTGCAGGTGTTGCAAGCCGTGGCCTATGTGCGCCAGGCCCCAGAGTTGACGCCTGTAGAGCAAAGCCGTGCCCGCCAGGCTGTGCGCGACGGCAGCGCGTGGCTGTTCAGCAGTTCCGAGGCGGCGCAACACCTCGCGCAGGCCTGTCCTGACTTGCCTTTGGCGCAGGCGCGGGCCTTGGCCACGCACCCGCGCATTGCCCAACGCTTGCAACAGGCGGGCTGGGGGCGGGTGGATCTGGTGCCCGCGGCTGTGGATGCGCAGGCCGACTCTATAAAATCGCTGGCATGACATCCACACCTGAGACCGACGCCATTTCTGCCCCACCCAGGTCGGTGCGGCGCGCCTGGCTGCGTTGGCTGCCTGTTGCGCTGGCGGGTCTGGCTTTGCTGGTGTCTGTGTTGCTGTGGCAGAAGTTGGCGCGCATTCAGGAACAACTGGCGCGCCAAAGTGCCGATGCGGGCCAGCAATCCCTGGAAGCCAAAGCGTGGGCCAAGCAGGCCCAAGAAACGGTGAAGGACAGCGCCGCCCGCTTGGCCTTGGTCGAGGCCCGTCTGGGCGAGGTGGCTTTGCAGCGGGGGCAGCTGGAAGAATTGATGCAAAGCCTGTCGCGTTCGCGCGACGAAAACCTGGTGGTGGACATTGAAGCGGCGCTGCGCATGGCCCAGCAACAGGCCCAACTGACGGGCAGTGCCGAACCGCTGATCGCTGCGCTCAAATCGGCGCAGGCGCGCGTGCAGCGGGCCGCTCAGCCGCGCCTGGCCCCGGTGCTGCGGGCGCTTGAAAAAGATCTGGAGCGTCTGAGCACGGTGCAGACCTTCGATTTGCCGGGTTTGTTGATCAAGCTGGACGAAGGCGTGGCGTTGGTCGACGGTTTGACGCTGGCCAACCAGGAGTTGCCGGCAGCGGCCATAAACCGTTCTTTGACGCCGGGGCAGACCCCGGCCCCTTCCTGGTGGATGGCGGGTTTGAACCAGTTTGCGGACCAGCTCAAGGGCTTGGTGCGGGTCAGCCGCATCGAGTCACCCGAGGCCGCCTTGCTGACTCCCGAGCAGGGTTTTTTCCTGCGTGAAAACCTGAAGCTGAAACTGCTCAACGCCCGCCTGGGTTTGCTCGCTCGGCAAAAAGATGCGGCGCGTGCCGATCTGGCCTCTGCGGCGGTGATCGTGCGCCGCTATGCCGACGGGTCTTCTCGCAAGACCACCCAGATGCTGCAGTTGCTGGACCAATCCGCGGTCCAGTTGAAAGCCAGTGAATCGCCACGCCTGGAGGGTTCCTTGACGGCCCTGGCCACGGCGGCGGCCGGAAGGTAAGCCCGCATGCGTGCAGCACTTTGGCTCATCAGCTTGTTCGCTTTGGCTGCGGCTGCGGCATGGCTGGCGGGGAACAACCAGGGCACCGTGACCTTGTTCCTGACGCCGTACCGGATTGATTTGTCGCTCAATCTGGTTTTGCTGGTTTTGGGCTTGGTCGTGCTGGTGGTGGTGCTGGCCCAGCAGGCTTTGTCGGCTTTGTTGTCTTTGCCTCAGCAAGCCAGACGCTGGCGCATGCAGCAAAAAGAACGGGCTGCCCATGCCGCCTTGCTGGAATCCATCAGCCAGTTCATGGCCGGGCGTTTTTTGCGGGCCCGCAAGGCCGCGCAAATGGCGCTGGAAAAAGAAGCGTTGCTGCGCGATGCGGGACTGGAGCTGGACCATGCGGTTTCTTTGCGCACCGTGGCGCACATCATGGTGGCCGAGTCGGCCCACGCTTTGCAGGACCGCGATCTGCGACAACGCCATGGGCAGTCGGCGCTGGAAGCCGCGCGCAGCGGGCCATCGGCCGAGCGCCAGACCTTGACCGAAGGCGCCCAACTTCGCGCCGCGCGCTGGCTGCTGGATGACCGTGATGCTGCCGGCAGTCTGGAACTTTTACAGTCCTTGCCCCCTGCGACAGCCCGCCGCATGGTGGCCATGCGGCTGCAGCTCAAGGCCGCCCGCCTGGCCGGGCAACCTGCGCAGGCGCTGGACACGGCACTTTTGCTGGCCAAGCACCGGGCCTTCACGCCAGCCACCGCCAACAGTCTGGTGCGCAGCTTGATCCTGGAGTGGCTGTCGCACACGCACGATGCTGATGGCGTGCAGCGTTTGTGGCTGGGTTTGAGTGCAGTCCAACGTGAAATGCCCGATCTGGCCGCCGAGGCCGCCTTGCGACTGCTGGCTGTGGGTGGCTCAGCGGTCATGGCCAGGCAGTGGTTGCAGCCTGTTTGGGGGGCTTTGCAGTCTCTTTCATCCAGCTGGACACCCGATCAGCTGGCGCGCATGGTGCAAGCCCTGGACGCGGCGTTGGCTGATGCGCAATCCAGCGATGCGCGCCAATGGTTGGCCCGGGTGGAGGCGGCCCAGCTAGCCCAGCCGCAGGATGCGCGCTGGCAGTATCTGGCCGGCATGCTGTGCTTGCGTCACCAGCTGTGGGGTAAGGCGCAAGGCCTGTTGTCGCAAGCTGTCAAGGGTTTGCAGGCGCCTGTACTCCAACGCAGCGCTTGGTGCGCCTTGGCCGAATTGGCCGAGCAGCGGCAGGAGCCCGCAGCGGCCACGGCCGCCTGGAAACAGGCCGCCCTGGTGGCTTAGCCCTGAGAGCCCACGCCCAAGCGGCCTGGCACAGTCCACCGGGCTTCTTGCTTTTCATGCCCGGCTTCTCGCTTTTGATGCCCGGTTTTTTGCTTTGTCATGCATGGCTTATTGCTGTGTCACACACGGTTTTTTGCTTTGTCATACCCGGCTTGACCGGGTATCCACCTGCGTGTTGCTGCAGTGCGATTGCTGGGCTGTGCGGTCAAGCCAACATGGATACCCGCCTTCGCGGGTATGACAAGTCTGAGTGAGGGCCCGTGCCCCCTGGCCCCGTGTGCGATGGATGCCCGCGTTCGCGGGCATGACACCAGAAGCTCATCCAGCCCGACTCGGTCACACCCGGCTTGACCGGGTGTCCATGTCTGTGAATCCCAAGCCTGCTGGGTACGGACGAAAAAAAACCGGGCGACTCGCCCGGTTTTTTGAGCCGTGGAACGGCTGGTCGATCAGAAAGGCAAGTTCATGTCTTTCAGGTCTTTGCGTGTTTCCACCAACACCAGCGGGCCCTCGTCCAGCACCACAGCGGGCGGACGCTCGCGTGGCACGCGAACCGGTTGGGGTTCAGCGGCAATGGCAGCCTGGACAGCGGCCACTTTGGCGGCGTCAGAGTTCACCCAAATCAAGCCAGAGCTTTGCGCCACTTGATGCAAGCTGTCGATTTCCAGGGTGTAGTTCGCCACGGAAGGCAGACCCGTGCGTGCAGCCGCTTGGGGTGCCGCAGCGGGTGCTGCGGGCGGCGTGACCACCACAGGAGCGGCTGCGGGGGCTGCTGGGGCCTCAACCGGAGCTGACACAGCCGAAGCTGTGACCACAGGGGCTGGGGGCGCTTCGGTGCTGGCGGCCGGGGCTTCGGCTGCGGCAGCAACGGGCGCTGCAGCAGTTTGCTGTGCACGTTCAAAGTAAGAGCGTGGCGCTGGCCGGTCTTCAGCCGTGGCTTCTGCGCTGGGTGCGGCAGCCGAGTCGGCGTTCAGGGTGCTTTGAGCTTCTTCGCCCTGGTTGTCCTGGCGCGGTTCACCAGCACGTTCGCGGCGGTCACGGCCGTAGCGGTCACGCGAGCGGCGTTCACGGCGTTCGCCGTTGTTCTCAGACGGCGCACCGCCTTCTTGCGTCACGTTGGCTTCTTGTCCTTCGGCGGCGATCACCTCGGTCTCAGGTGCCTGGGCATCGCTGGCCGCAGTGTCTGCTGGGCGGCGTTCACCACCGCGTTCGCCGCGCTCACGACGGCCTTCACCGTTGCGCTCGCCACGCTCGCGGCGTCCCTCACCACGGCCTTCGCCACGGGGTGCACGCTCGTTGCGCACTTCGGTGCCATCGGCGTTCAGCTCAGGTGTTGCATCGCTGCGGCCTTCGTTTCTGCCTTCATTGCGGTTTTCGCCACGCCCATCGCGGCGGCCTTCGCGCGGTGCGCGCTCGCCTGCAGGGCGTTCTGCGCGCTCACCCCGCTCAGCGCGTTCGCCGCGTGCGGGGCGGGCCTCGCCTTCACGCAATTCGTTGCGACCTTCGGCACGTGCCTCGCCGCGGCCTTCACCACGACGTCCACCTTCGCGGGGTGCGCGGACTTCGCCTGTGGCGTTTTCGCTGCGCTCGCCACGGCGGCCATCGCGTCCACCACGGCGGCCGTCACGACCGCCTTCTCGGCGTTCGCCATCGCGGCCACCTTCGCGGCCTTCAGTGCGGCGCTCGCCGTTGCGGCCTTCGCGTGCTTTGTCGTCTTTCTTGCCCACAGTTGCTGGGGCTGCTTCAGGGGCGCTGCCACCGAACAGGTTTTTCAACCAGCCAAAGAAACCGCCGGAAGCTGCTGGAGCGACCACGGGGGCTGCTGCGGCTTTGCGTGCAGGCTTGGCCGCAGCCACCGGGGCTTCGGGCTTGACCGGGGCAATCGGCGCAGGTGCATCGGGCAACACGCCCTTGATGACAGGCGTTTGCTTGTTGGTGGGCTCTTGCGAACGGCGCGTCACGGTGGTCGCGTCTTCGATCTCTTCGGCCATCTTGTAGCTGGCTTCGATGCGGTCCAGGCGCGGGTCGTCGTGCTTCAGGCGCTCGAGTTTGTAGTGCGGGGTTTCCAGCGACTTGTTGGGCACCAGCAGCACGTTGATGCGTTGCTGCAGTTCGATCTTGGCGATCTCGGAACGCTTTTCGTTGAGCAGGAAAGACGCGACTTCGACGGGCACTTGCGCGTGCACGGCGGCGCTGTTGTCCTTCATGGACTCTTCCTGGATGATGCGCAGGATCTGCAGTGCCGAGCTTTCGGTGTCACGGATGTGGCCCGCGCCGCCGCAACGAGGGCAGGGGATGGACGCACCTTCGGACAGGGCAGGCTTCAAGCGCTGGCGGCTCATTTCCATGAGGCCGAATTTGCTGATGGTGCCGAACTGCACGCGGGCGCGGTCTTGGCGCAGCGCATCGCGCAGGCGGTTTTCCACCTCGCGGCGGTTTTTCGACTCTTCCATGTCGATGAAGTCGATCACGATCAGGCCACCGAGGTCGCGCAGGCGCATCTGGCGGGCCACTTCGTCGGCAGCTTCCAGGTTGGTGCGGGTGGCGGTTTCCTCGATGTCACCGCCCTTGATGGCGCGGGCGGAGTTGACGTCGACCGACACCAAAGCTTCGGTGTGGTCGATCACGATGGCGCCACCCGATGGCAGTTGCACGGTGCGGGCATAGGCCGATTCGATCTGGTGCTCGATCTGGAAACGGCTGAACAGCGGCGCGTCGTCGCGGTAGCGTTTCACACGCGGCGCGAACTCGGGCATCACGTGGCTCATGAACTGCTGAGCCTGGTCGTAGATGTCGTCGGTGTCGATCAGGATGTCGCCGATGTCGTTGTTGAAATAGTCACGAATCGCGCGGATGACCAGCGAGGATTCCTGGTAAATCAGGAAGGCACCCTTGCCGCCTTTGGAGGCGCCATCGATGGCGCTCCAGAGCTTGAGCAAATAGTTCAGGTCCCACTGCAACTCGGGCGCGGAGCGGCCAATGCCTGCGGTGCGCGCAATGATGGACATGCCTTTGGGGTACTCCAGCTGGTCCATGGCTTCTTTGAGCTCTGCGCGGTCATCGCCCTCGATGCGGCGGCTGACGCCACCGCCACGGGGGTTGTTGGGCATGAGCACCACATAACGGCCAGCCAGGCTGACGAAGGTGGTGAGCGCTGCGCCTTTGTTGCCGCGCTCTTCTTTCTCGACCTGCACCAAGAGGGACTGGCCCTCCTTGATGACGTCCTGGATGCGGGCCTGGCTAACAGACACGCCTTCGGCAAAGTATTGGCGCGAGATTTCCTTGAAGGGCAAAAAGCCGTGGCGGTCTTCGCCGTAGTCCACAAAGCAGGCTTCGAGTGAGGGCTCGACGCGGGTCACCACCGCTTGGTAGATGTTGCCCTTGCGCTGTTCGCGGCCTTCGATTTCGATTTCGTAGTCGAGGAGTTTTTGTCCATCGACGATGGCCAGGCGGCGCTCTTCAGCTTGCGTGGCGTTGATCAGCATCCGTTTCATGATGCGTTCCTTCTCTTGTCAGCGTTGGCCCCAGTGCAGAAAAATGCCTGCTGTCTGGAACCTGTTTACACAACTGGCTCTGGATTCCTGGGAATCTCAAAGCCTCCGTTGCCGGAGCTGACGCCTGAAACGAAGGGAATTGCCGAAGGTGATCGCCATTCAGCTGTGCGTGAGCACAGGAATGGGGATCGTGGCGCGTGGATGGGGCGAGGGGAAAGGCGTGCAAGGATTCGTCCACTGCCGGGGGCTTCCCCCGGTGTCCAGGACCAACTGTCGGGCACGAGGCGTGACTGTGGAGAATGGCTTCGTGAGCCACTCCAAGCACATCAGCAAAGTTCCGAACAACACAACCATCTCGCTTTGATCCGTCCAACAGCCATGTTGGGGCTGCTGGACTTGGGGTATTCCGTATCTGGGTTTTCAGGGCGTCGGCCCAACCTCCGGGGCGATTGGCCACTGTCGGCGTTGGCCTTCAGTCTGCAAATCGTGCCGGGGGTGGCATCGACCATCTGGTTTGGCGCGGTGGTGGTGGACTAAACTCCAGTTCTTCAGGAATCCATTTCCATTTGAATCAACCACTTACAGCCAATTGCCAGTGAATCACATTATAGGGTCCAAGTCCGCTGCTGCGACGCCCGCCGTCAAATGGTTGTTGGTGGACGAGGAGTCGGCCGGGCAGCGATTGGACAACTTTTTGATGCGTCACTTGAAGGGTGTGCCCAAAACCCACGTCTACCGCATCATCCGCAGCGGCGAAGTGCGCATCAACAAAGGCCGTGCTTCGGCCGAGACCCGGGTTGAAAACGGCGACGAGGTGCGTTTGCCGCCCGTGCGCATTTCTGAAAAAGTCGCCGAAAAAGCCGAGCGCCCAGCGCCTGGGCGTGAATTTCCGGTGCTTTTGGAAGACGACAGCCTGATGGCGATCGACAAACCGGCCGGGGTGGCGGTGCATGGCGGCTCGGGGGTGAGTTTTGGCGTGATTGAGCAGCTGCGCCAAGCCCGACCCCAGGCCAAGCTGCTGGAATTGGTGCATCGGCTGGACCGCGACACCAGCGGGATTTTGCTGGTGGCCAAAAAACGCAGCGCCCTGAAGCACCTGCAAGACCAGTTCCGTGAGCGTGAAACGGGCAAGACCTATTTGGCGCTGGTCAAGGGCGACTGGCCCGCCAAACTCAAGGTGATCGACCAGCCGCTGCACAAGTTTTTGCTGCCCGACGGTGAGCGCCGGGTCAGGGTCACCACCCCTGAAGACCCGGACGGCATGCGTTCGATCACCTTGGTCAAGGTGGCGCAGCGCCTGCCTGGCGCCACTTTGCTGGAGGTCACCATCAAGACCGGGCGCACCCACCAGATCCGGGTGCACCTGGCATCGCAAGGGCACCCGATCGCGGGCGATGACAAGTACGGCGATTTCGAGTGGAATCGCCAACTCCAGAAACCGTCCGCCAGCCCAGGCCTCAAACGCATGTTTTTGCATGCCTGGCGCCTGCAGTTCAACCACCCGGTGACCGCCGAGCGTGTCGCCCTGCAGGCCGATTTACCCCCCGAATTGAAAGCGTATGTCGACCATGCCCAACGCCCGACCCCGCCAGTTTGACCTGATCGCTTTCGATTGGGATGGCACTTTGTTCGATTCCACCGCCATCATCACCCGCTGCATCCAGCGGGCGGTGGTGGATGTGGGCGGGCAGGAACCCTCGCGCGAGGCGGCCTCTTATGTGATTGGCATGTCGCTGTTGCCCGCGCTGGCCCACGCCGCGCCCGATGTGCCGAAAGACAAATACCCGGCCCTGGGCGAGCGTTACCGCCACCATTACCTGCAGCACCAGAACGACATCAGCTTGTTTGAGGGCGTGCTGGATTTGCTCGACGCCCTCAAAGCCCGGCACCACTGGCTGACGGTGGCCACCGGAAAAAGCCGCCATGGTTTGAATGAAGCCTTGCAGGCGGTGGAGCTGCGCGGTGTGTTCGACGGCTCGCGCACGGCCGACGAGACAGCGGGCAAGCCCAACCCTTTGATGCTGCACGAGTTGATGCGTGAATTTGGCGCAGAGCCCGAGCGCACCTTGATGATTGGCGACACCACGCACGACCTCCAGATGGCCCTGAATGCAGGTTGCGCCAGCGTGGGGGTGAGTTACGGGGCCCACGAGCCTGAGGCTTTTCATGTGCTGAAGCCGCGCCATGTGGCGCACAGCGTGCGTGAATTGCACGACTGGTTGTTGCAGCACGCTTGAAACGAGGTGCCCCATGGAGCAGATGATTCCCTTGTGCAACAGCGCCGATCTGGTCAACGGCGGACGGGCGGTGCCCTTTGACATCGTGTACGCCGGACAGACCTGCCGGGCTTTTGCCATCCGTTACCAGGGCCAGGTGCACGCCTACCTGAACCGCTGCACCCATGTGGCCATGGAAATGGACTACCAGCCAGACCGTTTTTTTGACGACACCGGGCGGTGGCTCATGTGCGCCACGCACGGCGCGACTTACCAGCCCGATACGGGCGCTTGTGCCGGTGGCCCCTGTCGTGGCGGCCTGGTCAAAATAGACCTTTCAGAGCGGGACGGCGTGGTTCACTGGCATACTGCCTACAACTTGAAACCCCTCGAATTTTGACCATGCAAGACCCTCAGGACCCCGTGTCCGCTTCGGCCGCCAGTGAACCCGTCCATGCCGTCATGGCCCCGGATGAAGGCTGGGCACGCCAGACCTTGGAGCAGCTGGCGTTTGCCAATTTGAACGAGCAGAAAACAGCCCGCCGCTGGAAAGTGGGTTTGCGCGTGGCTTGGTTGGTGTTTTTGGCGGTGGTGTTTTGGCAGCTCTTCAGTTACAGCGCACCGACCAGCAACCCCACCATGCCGCACACGGCCATGGTGTCCATCGTGGGTGAGATCGGCTCAGAGACCGAGGCCAGCGCGGAAAACGTCATGTCGTCCATGCGCCTGGCTTTGGAGGATTCGGGCTCGCAGGCTCTGGTGTTGCTGATCAACTCCCCCGGCGGCAGCCCGGTGCAGGCGGGCCTCATCAACGACGAAATTGTTCGCTTGCGGGCTTTGCACAACAAGCCCATTTATGCCGTGGTGGAAGAGTCCTGCGCGTCAGCCGCTTACTACATTGCGGCTGCGGCAGACAAGATTTATGTCGACAAGGCCAGCATCGTGGGCAGCATTGGCGTGCTGATGGACGGTTTTGGGTTCACCGAATTGATGGACAAACTGGGCGTGGAGCGCCGCTTGATGACCGCCGGGGCCAACAAGGGTTTTCTGGACCCGTTCAGCCCACAAACCGAGGCGCAGCGCAAGCACGCCCAGGCGATGCTGGACCAAATCCACACCCAATTCATCGAGGTGGTGAAAAAAGGGCGCGGCGATCGCCTGAAGGAAACCCCCGAGATGTTCAGCGGCTTGTTCTGGAGTGGGCAGCAGGCGGTGGATCTGGGCTTGGCCGACAGCCTGGGCAGTCTGGACGGCGTCGCACGTGAAGTGGTCAAGGCCCCGGATGTGATCGATTACACCCAGCGCGAAAACGTGGCCGAGCGTCTGGTCAAGCGCTTTGGCGCTGCCGTGGGCGAGGGCACGGTGCGTGCCTTGCGCGCCAGCACAGGCCTGCGCTGAGTCGCGAGGCCTCACCCCACATCAAGGCCCGATGGCATAAACCGCGGGCGTGTGACCATCCGGGCCTTGTCTGCCCTTTTTCCATTGCGCCACGGTGTGGCTCTGGATGCTGGCCGACGGCAGCGTCAAGCCGCTGGCGATGGCCAGGCGCGTGTTGCCGTTCAGGCTTTGCAACAAGCTGCCGAGCATGGCGGCATTGCGGTAGGGAGTTTCGATCCACAGCTGGGTCTGGCCGGTTTTGAGGGCCAGTGATTCCAGCTGTTTCAGGCGGGCTGTTCGCTCCCCTGCGTCTTGCGGCAGGTAGCCCACAAAGGCAAAGTTCTGGCCATTGAGGCCACTGGCGGCCAAGGCCAGCAGCAAAGACACCGGGCCGACCAGCGGCACCACGGCGATGCCCAGATCGTGCGCAGCCCGCACGACCGAACTGCCGGGGTCGGCCACAGCGGGCATGCCCGCTTCGCTGATCAGGCCCACATCGTGCCCCTGCAAAGCGGCTGCCAGCAGCGGTTTGCCATCAAAACCCGATTGGTGGTCGCCTTTTTTGTGCACATGGCGGGGCAATTCGGTGATGCTTTGCTCGGCCAGCGGGGCGATCAAGGGGTGGGTTTCGCCCACGCGCTTCAAAAAAGCGCGGGTGCTTTTGGCGTTTTCGCAGACCCAGTGCTGGATGCCGACAGCCGTGGCCAAGGTCTTGGTGGGCAAGACATCGGCGATGGGGGCTTGTTCGGTGCAAGCAAAGTCGAGTGGCGTGGGCACCAAAAACAGGCAGCCTTGGCGTGGTTGGGGGGCGTTCACAGCAGTTTCACTCCAGCCTGACGCAACAGGCGTGCGGTGCGGATGAGGGGCAGACCGACCAAGGCCGTGGGGTCATCGTTGTCAATCGACTCGAGTAAGGCAATGCCCAAGCCTTCGCTTTTGGCGCTGCCGGCACAGTCGTAAGGCTTTTCCGCCTGCAAATACGCCTCGATTTCAGCATCGCTCAGGTCACGAAAGACCACCCGGACTTCGGCCAGATCGACCGCTTCAAAGCCTGTGGCCCGGCACACCACCGCCAGCGCGGTCTGAAAAATCACCGTCTGTCCACGCATCTGGCGCAGTTGTTGCACCGCGCGCGCGTGCTCGCCCGGCTTGCCCAAGGGCTGCCCCGCCAAATCGGCCACCTGGTCCGAGCCAATCACCACCGCTTCCGGGTGCAAGGCGGCCACGGCCTGTGCTTTGGCCAAAGCCAGGCGCAAGGCCAGATTCCTGGGGCTTTCACCCGTCATGGGGGTTTCGTCTACTTCAGGCGCGGTCACGCTGAAAGGGATGCGCAAGCGCTCCAGCAATTCGCGCCGGTAGCGCGAGGTCGAGCCCAGCACCACAGGGCGGCTGAGGGCGGGTGTGGCAGCAGATGTCGGTGTCAAGGCGCAAATCCCCGTTGAAATTCGGATGGGTGATTCTCTTACACTGCAGCCATGGAAAAAAAATTGGACCCCCAACACTTGGACTTGCTGTCTTTTGCCCGTGACGCCATGCACCTGGAGGGCGAAGGGGCCTTGGCCGATTGGCCACGTTTGGCCGAGGAGCAATGGGGCCAAGCGCAGCTGGCCGCTGGCCGGGTGGTTTGGCGCTTGCAAGGCCACACGGTGCCTCAATCGGGCGGGGCAGACCAGATTTGGCTGGATTTGCATGCGACCGTGGATTTGCCCATGCAGTGCCAGCGGTGCCTGACCCCGGTGCTGGAAACGGTGGAGGCCGAGCGCTCATTTCGCTTTGTGGCCGACGAAGCCACCGCCGCGGCATTGGACGATGAGGCCGAAGAGGATATTTTGGTCATCAGCCGCGACTTCGATGCCCTGGCCTTGGTCGAAGATGAGCTGATTTTGTCCTTGCCACTGGTGCCTTTGCACGAAGTTTGCCCGCAGGCCGTGCCCATGTCGGCGGTGGATCCGGAGTTCGAAGTGGCCGCCGAGCGGCCGAACCCGTTTGGTGTTCTGGCGGGCTTGAAAACCGGCAAGCCCCAATGAGCCTGTCACAGCCCCCTTCCCGTGGGGCTTGTCTTAGGCTATAATCAATGGCTTCGCTCAGCAATCCTGGGTGACATTCTCATTAACCAGACGCTGCGTCTTCATTTGCGCGGCCTCCCAGCTTCCAAGGAGCCATCATGGCTGTTCAGCAAAACAAAAAGTCGCCTTCCAAGCGCGGTATGCACCGTTCGCACAACGCCCTGAACGTGCCCGGCATCGCAGTCGAGCCCACCACAGGCGAAACCCACCTGCGTCACCACATCAGCCCCAACGGTTTTTACCGTGGCCGCCAGGTGTTGAAAAACAAATCTGAAGCCTGATCGGCGTCAGCCCCAAGCCTCAAGAGGCCCGGCGCTACTTTGCAAGTAGCCTCGGGCTTTTGTTTTTATGGCTTGGGATTTTTAAAACGGTTTTGAGCTCTAGGAATCCATGACCTCGCCCATCCCGATCACCCTGGCTGTCGATTGCATGGGTGGCGACCACGGCCCTCGCGTCACGCTGGCAGCTTGCCGCCATTTTCTGGCCACCCACCCTGATGCACGTTTGTTGCTGGTGGGGCGTGCGGAGGCTCTGGCGTCCTTTGCCGATCCCCGCGCAGAGGTGGTGGCGGCCACCGAAGTGGTCGAAATGGACGATCCACTGGAGGTGGCGCTGCGCAAGAAGAAAGACTCTTCCATGCGTGTGGCCATCGAGCAGGTGCGTGACGGCAGGGCCGCTGCCGCGGTGTCGGCGGGCAACACCGGAGCCTTGATGGCCATCGCCCGTTATGTGCTCAAAACCATGGACGGCATTGACCGGCCGGCCATCGCGGGTCAGATGCCCAACTTCAAGGGTGGTGGTACCACCATGCTTGATCTGGGGGCCAATGTGGACTGCACGCCCGAGCATTTGTTGCAGTTTGCCGTCATGGGTTCGGCGCTGGTGTCGGTCCTGCAAGACAAGGATCAGCCTTCGGTAGGCTTGCTCAACATCGGTGAAGAAGCCATTAAAGGCAATGAAATCATCAAAAAAACCGGTGAATTGTTGCGATCTGCAGCCAACTCCGGAGATTTGAACTTCCATGGCAACGTCGAAGGCAACGATATTTTCAAAGGCACGGTGGACATCGTGGTCTGTGACGGCTTTGTCGGCAATGTGGCCTTGAAGGCCAGCGAAGGCCTGGCGACCATGGTCGGCGGCTTTTTGAAGGCTGAGTTTTCTCGCAACATTTTCACGAAAACAGTCGCTTTGTTGGCTTATCCGGTCTTAACTGCATTTAAAAACCGTGTAGACCACCGCCGTTACAACGGCGCTGCTTTGCTGGGCTTGCGTGGGCTGGTCTTCAAAAGCCACGGCTCAGCCGACGAGTTGGCTTTTGAGAATGCCCTGATCCGGGCTTATGATGCAGCCCGAAACCAATTGCTGGACCGCGTTCGAGACCGCATCGCCCATGCTGCACCTTTGCTGATGGGTGCGCAGGCCGAGCGATCTGAACCCGCGGTCACATCTGTATGAGAATTTATTCACGTATTTTGGGCACCGGCAGCTACCTGCCCGCCAGACGCCTGAGCAACGCCGACTTGGCCGCCGAATTGGCGCAGCAGGGGGTAGAAACCTCCGACGACTGGATTGTGGAGAGGACCGGCATCCGCGCCCGCCACTTTGCGGCCGACGATCAAGGCTGCAGCGATCTGGCCACCGAAGCCGCCCGCCATGCGCTGGTCGCATCGGGCCTGGCCGCGACAGACATCGATCTGATCATTGTGGCCACCTCGACCCCCGACATGGTGTTCCCGTCGGTGGCCACCATGGTGCAGCACAAACTGGGCGCAGCAGGCTGCCCGGCATTCGACGTCCAGGCCGTGTGCAGTGGTTTTGTTTATGCCCTGACCGTTGCCGATTCGATGATCCAGGCCGGCTCGGCCAAGCGTGCCTTAGTCATTGGTTCAGAGATTTTCAGCCGCATCCTCGACTTCAAGGACCGCACGACCTGCGTGTTGTTTGGCGATGGCGCAGGCGCGGTGGTGCTCGAAGCCTCGGACCAGCCCGGCATTTTGGCCACCGATTTGCACGCCGACGGCAAGTACAAGGACATCTTGTGCGTGCCCGGCCACGTCAACCGGGGCGGTATTCTGGGCGACCCCGTCCTGAAAATGGATGGCCAGGCCGTCTTCAAGCTGGCGGTGGGTGTGCTCGAAGACACCGCCCGCGCCAGCCTGACCAAGGCCAACCTGACCGATGCCGACATCGACTGGTTGATTCCGCACCAGGCCAACATCCGCATCATGCAAAGCACCGCCAAAAAGCTCAAGCTGGGCGCTGACAAGGTGGTGGTGACCGTCGACCAGCACGGCAACACTTCGGCCGCCTCGATCCCGCTGGCGCTGGACACCGCCGTGCGCGACGGGCGCATCCAGCGTGGCCAGACCCTGATGCTCGAAGGCGTGGGCGGGGGCTTCACTTGGGGCTCTGTGCTGTTGCGTTATTGACCCACTCTTGATTTGACAGGCCCGGGTCAGTGATGAGCGGCACGCCCCTCACGCTGCCTCGGATTCTTCCCAGACTCAGAATTTGCACATGACCACATTTGCTTTTGTTTTTCCCGGCCAAGGCTCCCAATCGGTGGGCATGCTGGACGCGTGGGGCGACCACCCCGCCGTGCTTGAAACCTTGAAGGAAGCCTCGGACGCTCTGGGCGAAGACGTGGCCCAACTGATCCACGAAGGCCCCAAGGAAGCGCTGGCCATGACCACCAACACCCAGCCCGTGATGCTGGTGTCGGCCGTGGCCGCCTACCGCGCCTGGCTGGCCGAAGGTGGTGCCAAGCCTTCGGTGGTGGCTGGTCACTCGCTGGGCGAGTACAGCGCTTTGGTGGCCTCGGGCGTTTTGACGCTCACACAAGCCGCGCCGCTGGTGCGCCTGCGCGCCGCCGCCATGCAAGAAGCTGTGCCTGTGGGCGTGGGGGCCATGGCCGCCATTTTGGGCTTGGCCTCGGACAAAGTCATCGAAGGCTGCAAAGCGGCGCAAGCCACTTTTGCAGCGGGCAGCGCCGAAGTGGTCGAAGCCGTGAACTTCAACGACGCCGCGCAAACCGTGATCGCGGGCAGCAAGGCGGCCGTGGACAAGGCCTGTGAAGTGCTCAAGGGCATGGGCGCCAAGCGCGCGCTGCTTTTGCCCGTGTCGGCCCCGTTCCATTCGAGCCTGATGAAGCCCGCCGCCGAAAAGCTGCGCGAAAAGCTGGCCACTCTGAATTTGGGCGCGCCGCAGATCCCGGTGCTGAACAACATCGACGTGGCCATCGAAACCGACGCAGACCGCATCCGCGATGCGTTGTACCGCCAGGCCTTTGGCCCGGTGCGCTGGGTCGAGTGCGTGCAGGCCATCAAGGCCCGTGGCGTCACCACCCTGGTCGAGTGCGGCCCCGGCAAAGTGCTGGCGGGCATGACCAAGCGCATTGACGCTGAATTGAACGGCGTGGCGCTGTACGACCCCGCCACCCTGGCTGAAGTGAAAGGACTCCTCGCATGAGCGAAGCACAAAAACAAGTGGCGCTGGTGACGGGCGCATCGCGGGGCATTGGTGCCGCCATTGCCTTGCATCTGGCCAAGTCCGGATTTGTTGTGATTGGCACCGCCACCAGCGACGACGGTGCCGCCAAGATCAGCCAGGCCTTGTCGGCCTTTCCCGGCAGCCGGGGTGCGAACCTGAACGTGAACGATGCCGCAGCAGGCGAAGCCCTGATCGACGCCATCGTCAAGGAACACGGTGGCCTGCAGGTGCTGGTCAACAACGCGGGCATCACCCGTGACACGCTGGCCATGCGCATGAAGGACGACGACTGGGACGCGGTGCTCGACACCAACCTCAAGGCAGTCTTCCGCATGAGCCGTGCCGTGATCCGCCCCATGATGAAGCAGCGCTATGGCCGGATCATCAGCATCACCAGCGTGGTGGGGGCCTCCGGCAACCCTGGCCAGGCCAACTACGCCGCCGCCAAGGCGGGTGTGGCGGGCATGACCCGTGCGCTGGCCCGTGAGTTGGGCAGCCGCGGCATCACGGTCAACTGCGTGGCCCCCGGTTTCATTGAGACCGACATGACCGCCAGCCTGCCTGAAGAGCAACAAAAAGCCCTGCTGGGCCAGATTCCTCTGGGCCATCTGGGCAAACCCGATGACATCGCCCATGCGGTGGCCTATCTGGCCGGGCCGCATGCCGGTTATGTCACCGGACAGGAATTGCATGTCAATGGTGGCATGTTCATGGCCTGATTTCCGGAAACCCCTTCCGGACAGGTAAAATCTTCATTTTTCACAACCCTCAGAGGGACCCCATGAGCGATATCGAAGCACGTGTCAAAAAAATCATTGCCGAACAACTCGGCGTTGAAGAGTCACAAGTCACCAACGAAAAAGCCTTCGTGGCCGATCTGGGTGCCGACTCCCTGGACACGGTGGAATTGGTGATGGCACTCGAAGACGAGTTCGGCATCGAGATTCCTGACGAAGACGCAGAAAAAATCACCACGGTGCAAGCTGCGATCGACTACGCCCAAAGCAAGAAGGCCTGATCGACGATGACCCGGCGCCGCGTTGTTGTCACGGGTTTGGGATGCGTCAGCCCCGTGGGCAACACGGTCGCCGACGCTTGGTCAAACCTTTTAGCCGGCCAGTCCGGCATTGGTCCCATCACCCGTTTCGACGCTTCGGCGATGTCGTGCCGCATCGCGGGTGAAATCAAGAATTTTGACCTCGAGTCCTACATCAGCGCCAAAGAGGCGCGGACCATGGACCGCTTCATCCACTACGGCATTGCTGCGGCTGCCCAAGCCATTCAGGATTCCGGGCTGGCCACAGGCGAAGCGCTGGGTGAAGAGGAAGCTTGCCGCATCGGTGTGGTGATTGGCTCGGGCATTGGCGGCTTGCCGCTGATCGAAGAAACCCATATCGAGTACACGGCGCGCGGCGCGCGTCGCATTTCCCCATTTTTTGTGCCGGCCTCGATCATCAACATGATCTCGGGCCATGTGTCGATGCGCAGCGGTTTCAAAGGCCCCAATCTGGCCGTTGTGACCGCGTGCACCACCGGTTTGCACAGCATTGGCGAGGCCGGTCGTTTGATCGAATACGGCGATGCCGACGTGATGATTGCCGGTGGCTCCGAAGGCACCGTGTCGCCACTGGGCGTGGGTGGCTTCGCCGCCATGCGCGCCTTGTCGACCCGCAACGACGACCCGACAGCGGCATCGCGCCCCTGGGACAAGGACCGCGACGGTTTTGTGCTGGGCGAGGGCGCAGGTGTGATGGTGCTCGAAGAGTACGAACACGCCAAGGCGCGTGGCGCCAAAATTTATGCGGAGCTCGGTGGTTATGGCATGAGCGCGGACGCGGGTCACATGACCGCGCCCAGCATGGACGGCCCCCGCCGCGCCATGCTCAACGCCATGCGCAATGCCGGTGTCAACGCCGACCAGATCGACTACCTCAACGCCCACGGTACCTCCACACCGCTGGGTGACATCAACGAAACCAATGCCATCAAGGCGGCCTTGGGCGACCACGCTTACAAAACCGTGGTCAGCTCCACCAAGTCCATGACCGGTCACCTCTTGGGTGGCGCGGGCGGCATTGAGAGCGTGTTCACCGTGCTGGCGCTGCACCACCAAAAAGTGCCGCCCACGATCAATCTGGTCAACCCCGACCCCGAGTGTGATCTGGACTACTGTGCCAACACGGCCCGCGATATGAAAATCGATGTGGCCCTGAAGAACAACTTCGGCTTTGGCGGCACCAACGGCTCGCTGGTGTTCAAACGCATCTGATTCGGGTTACCACCATGCACAACGCCCCACCTGTGGCTTTCCCGGTGGGGCGTTTTGTTTGGGGGCGTGCGTTCGGCGTGCTGATGGCCTTGTTGTCTGCCATCGGTTTGCTGGCTTGGCCCATGCAGGCGCAGACATCGACCGCAGAGGTGCTTGCCGCTTGGGCGTTCTGGTGCCTGTGTGTCGGCGGCGCTGCGGTGTGGGCGCCGCGGCAAACGCTGACAGCTGGGCGTTTGTTCTGGAGCGGACAGACCTGGTTTTGGCAGCCCGTGGATGGTGAACACCAAAGCCTGGACGTGTCGGTGGGTTGGGATGCGGGGGATGCACTGCTGCTTTTTGTCCATTTTCAGGACGCTCAAGGCGCGAGCCATGGCTCCTGGGCCTGCGCCTGGCTGAGCGCGGCCGCGATGCCCTCAAAGTGGCACGGATTTAGATGCGCTGTATATTCGCGCACCAAGACAGACACCCTGCCGTTACACCTTTGACGGGGCATGATGGGCACGGCTTGAATTGGTCACTTTTGGCCACATCTTCCAGACGGTCCATGGTCGTGATGGAACACCACAAGGAGATTTTTGTGCTGACGCAACATTGGATAAAAACGGCTGCATCGTTTGCCCTGGCCAGTGGCTTGGCGCTGGGGCTGGTCGGGGTGCCCACGGGCGCTGTGATGGCCCAGACCACCAGCGCAGGCGCACGTGGCTTGCCTGACTTCACCGACCTGGTGGAGCAGGTGGGCCCTTCCGTGGTCAATATTCGCACGCTCGAAAAAGTCCGCCAGAGCGCGCAGGGCGGTGCAACACCCGACGAGGAAATGCAGGAGCTCTTCAGGCGCTTTTTCGGGGTGCCTATGCCCAATGCACCCAGACAGGCACCGCGCCAACCAAGGTCCCAGGAAGAAGCGCAACCTCGGGGTGTGGGCTCAGGCTTCATCCTCAGCTCGGACGGCTTCATCATGACCAACGCCCATGTGGTGGAGGGTGCGGATGAAGTGATGGTCACGCTGACCGACAAGCGCGAATTCAAGGCCCGCATCGTGGGTGCCGACAAGCGCACCGATGTGGCGGTTGTCAAAATCCAGGCCACAGGCCTGCCTGCCGTGAAGGTGGGGGATGTCAGCCGCTTGCGCGTCGGGGAATGGGTCATGGCGATTGGTTCGCCTTTTGGCCTGGAGAACACCGTCACGGCAGGCATTGTCAGTGCCAAGCAGCGTGACACGGGCGATTATTTGTCCTTCATCCAGACCGATGTGGCGATCAACCCCGGCAACTCCGGCGGCCCCCTCATCAACATGCGCGGCGAAGTGGTGGGCATCAACAGCCAGATCTATTCCCGTTCGGGGGGCTTCATGGGCATTTCATTCGCGATCCCCATGGACGAGGCCATGCGGGTCAGTGAACAGCTGCGCACCAGTGGCCGTGTCAGCCGGGGGCGCATTGGGGTTCAGATTGCGCCTGTGACCAAGGACGTTGCCGAGTCGATTGGCTTGGGCAAGGCACAGGGTGTGCTGGTGCGCGGTGTTGAAGAAGGATCGCCTGCGGAAAAAGCGGGCCTTGAGGCGGGCGACATCATCACGCGCTTTGATGGGAAAGCCATCGACAAGCCTGCCGACTTGCCTCGGGCCGTGGGCAACACCAAGCCTGGCAGCAAAGTCGGCATCACGGTGTTCCGCCGCGGCGGTCACAAAGACCTGAGCATCACGGTGGCCGAGGTGGAAGCCGAAAAAGTGGCTGCAGCAAGCCCGGAAAAGAAAGCGCCAGCAGCCAGCGCACAGCATTGGGGATTGACGGTCAGTGACCTGACCGAAGCCCAGAAGCGGGAATTCCGGGTGCGTGGGGGTGTTCGGGTGGATGCGGTCGCCGATACAGCCGCACGGGCAGGCATCCGTGAAGGGGATTTGATTGTGGCGATTGCCAACACCGAGGTCACTTCGCTGCGGGAGTTTGAGCTGATCATGTCGCGTGTGGACAAAAATCGCCCCACCAGCGTTTTGATCCGACGCGGTGATGGCGCGCAATATGTGCTGATCCGCCCTGTCCAGTGAGGCTGGGGACTTGTCAAGAGTCCTCAGTGTCCTGCGGGGCTTTGGGGTCTCTGGCAAGGCTGTGAAGGGGTTTTTTTGAAAAATTCGAATCCAATGAAAAAGATTTTTAAAGTTTGTGCCAACTAACTTTATTCATCTCTCATAACGAATTTGGCTAAAATCAGCGGTCTTGACCCATGATTGATGGCATAAAGCGCAGGGCTGAGTTCACGATGCGAGATTCCTTGCAGGAGTCCACCGGTGATCCACAGATGGCCCACAAGTTGTTCAGCAAGATGTTCGTGATCTTGTGCATAAGTTGTGGATAAATTCCATGTTGCATAGCAGCAACGACCTGTCAAACGTGTTTTTGGGGCTGTGCGCGTGGGCCAATTTGCCTACAATGAAGTCCCAACTATCGCAGTTGCCAATGATTGTTGGTTCAGGGCGCGTCAACACCAGACGCGCCCTTTTTTCTTTTACGGATCCTTGATCCACAAATACTTGCAGACGTTGTTTGATGAATCACATCAGAAATTTTTCGATCATTGCCCACATTGACCATGGCAAATCCACGCTGGCCGATCGCTTGATTCAACGCTGTGGCGGTCTGGAAGCGCGAGACATGGAAGCCCAGGTGCTGGACTCGATGGACATCGAGAAAGAGCGCGGCATCACCATCAAGGCGCAGACCGCTGCGCTGCAATACAAAGCCCAGGACGGGCAGGTCTACAACCTCAACCTGATCGACACGCCCGGCCATGTGGACTTCTCTTACGAAGTCTCGCGTTCGCTGTCGGCTTGCGAGGGTGCGTTGCTGGTGGTCGATGCCAGCCAGGGTGTGGAAGCACAAACCGTGGCCAACTGCTACACCGCGCTCGACTTGGGTGTGGAAGTGGTGCCCGTGCTCAACAAGATGGATTTGCCCAACGCCGATCCGGACAACGCCCGCACCGAAATCGAAGACGTGATCGGCATTGACGCCACCGATGCGATTCCCTGTTCGGCCAAGACCGGTATGGGCATCGAAGAAATCCTCGAAGCCGTGGTGGCCCGCATTCCGCCGCCCAAAGGCAACCCCGATGCGCCACTGCGCGCCATGATCATCGACAGCTGGTTCGACACCTACGTGGGCGTGGTCATGTTGGTGCGCGTGGTCGATGGCCAGCTGATCAAAGGCGAGCGCATCCGCATGATGGCCAGCAACGCGGTGTACGAAGCAGGCAGCCTCGGGGTGTTCACGCCCGCCAACCAGCCGCGTGAGTCGCTCAAGGCGGGCGAGGTGGGTTACATCATCGCGGGCATCAAGGAATTGCAGGCGGCCAAGGTGGGCGACACCGTCACCCTGGAAAAAAAGCTGCCCAACAACCTGGGCCCCGCCACCGAGGCGCTGCCCGGCTTCAAGGAAATCCAGCCGCAGGTGTTTGCCGGTTTGTACCCGACCGAAGCGAATCAGTACGACGCGCTGCGCGACGCGCTGGAAAAGCTCAAGCTCAACGACGCGTCCCTGCACTACGAGCCCGAAGTCTCGCAGGCGCTGGGCTTTGGTTTCCGTTGCGGATTCCTGGGCTTGCTGCACATGGAAATAGTGCAGGAACGCCTGGAGCGCGAATTCGACCAGGACCTGATCACCACGGCGCCGAGCGTGGTCTACGAAGTGGTCAAGGGCGACGGTGAAGTCATCATGGTCGAGAACCCCTCCAAAATGCCCGACCAGGGCAAGCTGCAGGAGATCCGCGAGCCCATCGTCACGGTGCACCTGTACATGCCGCAGGACTATGTCGGCCCCGTGATGACGCTGGCCAACCAAAAGCGCGGTGTGCAGATCAACATGGCCTACCACGGCCGCCAGGTCATGCTGACCTACGAGATGCCGCTGGGCGAGATCGTGCTGGACTTCTTTGACAAGCTCAAATCCGTCAGCCGGGGCTATGCCTCGATGGACTACGAGTTCAAGGAATACCGCGCGTCCGACGTGGTCAAGGTTGACATCATGCTCAACGGCGAGAAGGTCGATGCGCTGTCCATCATCGTGCACCGCACCCAAGCCCAGTACCGCGGCCGCGCCGTCGCCGCCAAAATGCGCGAGATCATTTCCCGCCAGATGTTCGACGTGGCCATTCAAGCCGCCATCGGTGCCAACATCATTGCCCGTGAAACCATCAAGGCCTTGCGCAAGAACGTGCTGGCCAAGTGCTACGGTGGCGACATCACGCGCAAACGCAAGCTGCTGGAAAAGCAGAAAGCGGGTAAAAAGCGCATGAAACAGATTGGCTCGGTCGAGGTGCCCCAAGAGGCGTTCTTGGCCATTTTGCAGGTGGAAGATTGATGCAGTTCCTGACTTCTTTGGTGTTGGCCGCTTTTGTCGGCTATGCCGGTGCCTGGTATTTGGGGGGCATCGAGGGCAACTTTGCGCTGCTCTTGCTGCTGGCCACGGTGGTCACCGGCATTTACTGGCTGGCCGAACGCTTGGTGTTCTTGCCCCAGCGCCAAAATGCGGTGGCCCAGCTGGAAGCAGAAACCGCACAACGCCGGGCGGAACTCGCCAAAATGGGCATCGACAAAGTGGACACCGACATCGGTGAAGCCCGCGACAAGTTGCTGATGCAGCCCTGGTGGCTGGATTGGACGGCGGGGCTCTTCCCGGTCATTGTGGTGGTGTTTGTCCTGCGCTCGTTCTTGTTCGAGCCCTTCAAGATCCCCTCGGGCTCCATGATCCCGACGCTGCACATCGGCGACCTGATTCTGGTGAACAAATTCCACTACGGCATTCGCCTGCCCGTGGCCAACACCAAACTGACCGAGGGCACGCCCGTGCAACGCGGCGATGTGATGGTGTTCCGCTACCCGCCCAAACCCAGCGTGGACTACATCAAGCGGGTGGTCGGGGTGCCCGGCGACGAAGTGGCTTACCTGAACAAGAAACTCACCGTCAATGGTCAGCCTGTGCCGACGCAGTCCTTGCCCGACTTTTTTGACGAGTCGACCATGCGCTACTTCAAGCACCACCGCGAGAGCTTGGGCGCCAAGCCCCACCAGACCATCCAGGACGACGAGCGTCCGGCGTTCATCCCTGGTGCCGATCAGTTCACTGGGCGGGAAAACTGCAACTACACCGTCGAAGGCGTGACCTGCAAAGTGCCTGCGGGCCACTACTTCATGATGGGTGACAACCGCGACAATTCGCTGGACTCGCGTTACTGGGGTTTTGTGCCCGACGCCAACATCGTGGGCAAAGCCTTTTTTGTCTGGATGAACTTTGGCAACCTCCAGCGCATTGGCGCTTTTGACTGAGGTGAACGTGGCCACATCGCCTGCACTGTCTGAATTGCAAATTCGCTTGGGCTATGCCTTTCGCCAAGCGGGCTTGCTGCAGCAAGCCGTCACGCACCGCAGCTTCAGCGCCGACCACAACGAGCGCCTGGAGTTTCTGGGTGACTCTGTGCTCAACCTGTCGGTGGCCCACCTGCTGTATGCGCAGCTGACCAGTTTGCCCGAAGGCGACTTGTCGCGGGTGCGGGCCAACCTGGTCAAACAAGACACGCTGCACCAACTGGCCAAAAAACTGGATTTGCCCGCCGTGATGCGCTTGGGCGAGGGCGAGATGCGCTCGGGCGGGCAAAACCGTCCGTCGATCCTCGCCGATGCGCTCGAAGCCATCATTGGCGCGGTGTACCTGGACGGTGGCTACCAGAACGCACAAGCCTTGGTCGAGCGCTTGTTTGCCCAGGTCGACATCAAACCCGACATGCAGGCCGTGGGCAAAGATCCCAAGACCGAATTGCAAGAGTGGTTGCAAGGGCGCAAGCTCGCGCTGCCCAAATACACCGTGGTCGGCACCTCCGGCGCGGCGCACCGCCAGCAGTTCGAGGTCTCTTGCGAAGTGACCGAATTGCGCCAAACCCAACTGGGCTCGGGCGCATCGCGTCGCGCCGCCGAACAAGCAGCGGCCGCCGCCATGCTGCAGACCCTGAAATCCGAAAGCGCCGCATGAGCACCGACAAGAAAACGCCTGAAACTGAACGCACGCCGCAAGAGTCAACCCTGCGCCGCCCCGTGCAAATCGCGGGTGTGACCATCCAGCCACGCGATGCATCGGAAGATGCGGCCTTGCCCCCGGTCGCTGCCACCCCCGCGACTGTGCCTGTTGAAGGCCAGCGCTGCGGCCTGGTGGCCATTGTGGGCAAGCCCAACGTGGGCAAGTCCACCTTGCTCAACGCCTTGGTGGGTCAAAAAATCAGCATCACCTCGCGCAAAGCGCAAACCACGCGCCATCGCATCACCGGCATCCGCACCCAGGGTGCGGCGCAGTATGTGTTTGTGGACACGCCCGGTTTCCAGACCATCCACGGCACAGCCCTGAACAAGTCGCTGAACAAAACCGTGGTCGGTGCCGTGAGCGATGTGGACCTGGTGCTGTTTGTGGTTGAGGCGGGCAGCTTCACCACGGCCGACGCCAAGGTGCTGGCGCTGCTCAAGCCCGGCATTCCGGTCTTGTTGGTGGCCAACAAACTCGACAACGTGCACCGCCGTGGCGACATCGCGCCCTGGCTGCAAAGCATGCAAGAGCGCCACGCCTTTGCCGAGTTCGTGCCCATGTCGGCCAAGCAGTCCAAGGACATCGAGCGTTTGCTGGGCATTTGCGAAAAATACCTGCCCGAGCAGCCCTGGTGGCACGCCGAAGACGAACTCACCGACCGCAGCGAGAAGTTCCTGGCCAGCGAAATGGTGCGCGAAAAACTCTTCCGCCTGACGGGCGACGAACTGCCTTACACCTCCACCGTGGTGATCGACAAGTTCGAAGAAGAAGCCGGGCGCACTGCCAAGCGCATGCTGCGCATCGCGGCCACCATCGTGGTCGAGCGCGAGGGGCACAAGGCCATGGTGATCGGCGACAAGGGCGAAAAGCTCAAACGCATCGGCACCGAAACCCGCATGGAGCTGGAAAAGCTGCTGGACGCCAAGGTGTTCATCGAGCTGTGGGTGAAGGTGCGTTCGGGCTGGGCCGACGACGAAGCCCGTGTGCGCAGCTTCGGCTACGAGTAATCTCACCTTCAATGGCCACCAAGCGGATCGCAGACGAGCCAGCCTATGTGCTGCACCGCTACGACTGGAGCGAGACCAGCCTGATTCTGGAGGTCTTCACCCGCCACCATGGCCGGGTGGCTTTGGTGGCCAAAGGGGCCAAACGGCCGACATCGAGCTTTCGCCCGGTGCTCTTGCCGCTGCAGCCTCTGTCGCTGGCGTTTGGGGGCGACGGCGACATCCGCACCCTCAAATCGGCCGAATGGGTGGGCGGGCACGTCATGCCCACGGGTGAGGCGCTGTTGTCGGGCTATTACCTCAATGAATTGCTGATGCGCCTGACCGCGCGTGACGACCCGCATCCTGAGCTGTTCGAGGTCTATGCCGCCGCTGTGCGCCTGCTGGCCAGCGGCGACCCGGACGCCCTGCAATGGGCCTTGCGCGGCTTTGAGCTGCTGCTGCTCAAGGAAATGGGCCTGTTGCCCGCCCTGAACCTGCAAACCCTGACCCTCAAACCTTTGTTGCCCGACGACAGTTATGCCTTGGTGCCCGAGGCGGGGCTGCAGTGGGTGAACGATGACCCACGCCACGCCTTGCGCGGCGAACAGTGGCTGGCGCTGCACGCGGCGCTGGCTTCGCCCAGCCCCTTGGCGGCTTTGCTGCGCGAATGCGCCGACCTGCTGGTGCAGCTGCAGCGCCCCTTGCGCCTTTTGCTCAACTACCATTGCGGTGTGGGCGCTTTGCGCACCCGCCAAATGATGCTGGACTTGCAAACCTTATGAATACCTCTTCCGAACGCGTGGCCCTGTCGGTCAACGTCAACAAAGTGGCCTTGTTGCGCAATTCGCGCCACCTGGGTATTCCCAGCGTGACCCGCGCTGCCGAGCTGTGCCTGCAGGCGGGCGCGAACGGCATCACCATCCACCCCCGCCCGGACGAGCGCCACATCCGCGCCAGCGACGTGTCCGAGCTGCACGCCCTCATGCAAGCCTGGCCCGAGCGCGAGTTCAACATCGAAGGCAACCCTTTTCACAACCTCATGGACCATGTGCGCGCCGTGCGACCCCACCAGGTGACCTTTGTGCCCGACAGCGAAGGCCAGTTCACCAGCGACCACGGCTGGACGTTTCCGCAAGATGCCGAGCGTCTGAAACCCCTGATCGACGAGTGCAAGGCCCTGGGCGTGCGCGTGAGCCTGTTCATGGACCCGATCCCCGAACAAATGGCCGCCGCCTATGCAGTGGGTGCCGACCGCGTCGAGCTGTACACCGAGCCTTATGCTGCCGCTTTTGGCACGCCTGAGCAGGCCAGGCAGCTGCAGCGCTACGCCGAAGCCGCCGCAGCCGCCACGCAGGCGGGCCTGGGCCTGAACGCAGGCCACGACCTGAACCGTGACAACTTGCCTGCTTTTGTGGCGGCGGTGAAAGGCTTGCAGGAAGTCTCGATTGGCCACGCTTTCATGGCCGATGCGCTGGAGATGGGGTACGCCGCCACCGTGCAGGCGTATCTGGATTGCCTGAAGAAATGATTTACGGCATCGGTACCGACATCTGCGACATCCGCCGCATCCAAGCCAGCTTGGCGCGGCACGGCGAGCGCTTTGCCGCCAAGGTGTTGAGCGATGCCGAAATGGCCACCTGGAGGGCCCGCAGCGCCCGCTGGCCCGAGCGCGGGGTGCGTTATTTGGCCACGCGCTTTTCGGCCAAAGAGGCCTTCAGCAAAGCCATTGGCCTAGGCATGCGCATGCCCATGACCTGGCGGCTGTGCGAGATCGGCAAGCTGCCCAGCGGCCAGCCGGTCATCGTGTTGCACGGGGGGCTGAAAGCGTGGTTTGAGGCCAAGGGCCTGAGTGCCCACATCACCGTGACCGACGAGTCCGAGTACGCCGCCAGTTTTTGCGTGGTCGAGACCAAAACGCTGCAAGGCATGCCAGATCAGCCGCCAATCCAAGCCAGCCAAGTTGCCATGCCCGCACACGCAGGCATCCACTCGCCCATGACCCCCAAAGGATGACCATGCACGCCCCCCTGATCATTGACATTGCAGGCACGACGCTGACCGCCGTGGACCGCCGCCGCCTGGCGCATCCACTGGTGGGTGGGATGATCCTGTTTGGCCGCAATTGGCAAAGCCGTTCGCAGCTGAGCGCGCTGTGCGCTGACATCAAAAGCCTCCGCCCCGACCTCTTGATCGCCGTCGACCACGAAGGCGGTCGTGTGCAGCGCTTTCGAACCGACGGTTTCACCCATTTGCCACCCATGCGCGCCCTGGGCGCGCTGTGGGGGCAGGACGACAAAGGCCAGCCCGGCTCGGGCGTGCTCAAGGCCTGCGAGGCGGCCACCTCGGCGGGCTTTGTGCTGGCCAGCGAGCTGCGCGCTTGCGGCGTGGACTTCAGCTTCACGCCCGTGCTCGATTTGGACCATGGCGAGAGCGGCGTCATCGGCGACCGCGCTTTTGCCCGCGACCCGCGTGTGGTGAGTCTGCTGGCCCGCAGCCTGATGCAGGGCCTGCTGCAGGCGGGCATGGGCAACTGCGGCAAGCATTTTCCCGGGCACGGTGCCGTCAAGGCCGACTCGCATGTGGCGCTGCCCGTGGACAAGCGCAGCCTCAAAACCATCCTGGCCGACGATGCGCAGCCTTACCGTTGGTTGGGCAGCGTGCTCACCGCCGTCATGCCCGCCCATGTCATCTACAGCAAGGTGGACAGCCGCCCGGCCGGCTTTTCGTCGCGCTGGTTGCAGGACATCCTGCGCGCCCAGCTGGGCTTTCAAGGCGTGGTCTGCACCGACGACCTGTCGATGGCCGCAGCCCGCCAGTTGGACGGCCGCACGCTCAGCTATACCGAAGCCGTGATCACGGCGCTGCACGCAGGGTGTGATTTGGCCCTGCTGTGCAACCGTTCGGCGGTGAACGACGGCGCCGAGCTGGATGAAGTGCTTGACCAACTGGCCGAAGCCCAGCTCAAAGGCCGCTGGACACCCAGCGAGATCAGCGAAGAGCGGCGCTTGAGCCTTTTGCCCCGGTCTCCTGCACGCCCCTGGGATGAGTTGGTGCGCTCAAGTGACTACATGCAGGCGCTTGACCGCTTGGTCTGAGGCAGATTGAAGCCTTTTCCGATTCTGCGTCTTGTTATCCGGGGATTGGCCCCAAGGTTCCATGGATGGCCGATCCAGTCGGGCATGACCCGCACGAGGTGCCTTTCGTGCATTCAAAAGAAGGAAATCAACACAAGATGAACTGGATCGTCAAAATCTTCATGGCCTTGCTGGGGCTTGCATTTCTGGTGGTATTGCTCTTTGGTGTGGCTTGCTACACCGTTTATGCAACGGTCCGATGGCTCTTGACGGGCCGCAAGCCTCAGGTGGTGATGGTGTGGCAACAGTTCAGCGCCATGCGCCAGAGCTTCAGGCAAGGTGGTTTTCGCACGGGGCCAGGCTTTGAGGGGGCAGATGGACGAGGCGCGCCGTTCGCTCACGATGAGCAAGTGGTCGATGTCGAGGCCCGCGAAGTGGTGGAAGACGCCCCCCGCTTGCCGCGCCGCTAGGTTCATGCCCAATCAGGGCAGTTCACAACGCAGCCTGATGGGGGGTAGGACATCGTCGGTAAGTGAATTCTCGAGCGCTTCTTTTTTGTTTTCAATGTCTCTCAAAAGACTCTATTTGTCTTTTAATTAACTATTTAAGATACATTTAAGCTTTCTCATATTGCCGGAGCCTGTGTGAGTAAGCTTGAATCTGAACGAACTTGGTATAAATTTTCGCTAAAAACGATAAATACTTGTTTTCTGCTTGCGTGTTGTGTCTTCCAGGTTGCCGCGCAAGACACGCCCAGCCGTGAGCCGGCTGAGGCCCAGATGGCCCAGCCTCCAACGATCGAGCCCTTTGGTGCACGCTACGCCGCAGTGGCGGCAGCGCCCAGCCAGCAGGCCCGAATCGTTCTTTACCGGCCCGGTCCACGGGCCCAAGTTGAGCCGGTCAACATCTATCTGAACGGGCGCTACCACGCGTCTTTGCTGCAAGGCGGCTACTCCGAATTTTGTGCGTTGGCCGGGCCGGTTGTTCTGCATGCGGTGTTGGCAGATGCCCAGAAGCTGCACACGGGCAAGCAAGGCGCGGGGCAGAGTTGGACTTTCCAGTCCGGCAAGACCTTGTTCCTCAAGGTCCAGGAGGCAGGACGTTTGGCCGAAATGGCCGCTGAACAGGCGCAGCGCGAACTGGCTGACACCGCGCAACAAATCCACACCATCTCGCGCTCGCCTGTGGTGCAGGATTGTCAGGCGCCCGCACCCGTGCTGGCCCAAGCCCCTGCACCCGTTCCCGCCGCCAGACCTGTCGCAGCAAAGCCGCCAACGCCCAGGCCGCCCGTGCCGCGCCTGTATGCGCTCGAAACCGATGCCTTGTTCGAGTTCGGCAAGTCCGAGCTCCGGGCCAGCAGCTACAACGCCATCGAGATCATGGCGCAAAGACTCAAGCGCGACTTCAGCGGTGTGGAGCGCATCCGGGTGGTTGGTCACACCGATGCGATTGGCCAGCCCAAGGCAAATGCCAAGTTGTCGCTGGAACGCGCCAAAGTGGTGGCGCAGCAATTGCAGGAGCGGGGTCTGAAACCCAGCAAGGGTTTCAAGATCGAAGGCGAAGGGTCCACGCACCTGGTGAAACTGCGCTGCGGCAACAAGCCGACCCCTGAAAACAAGCTGTGCCATGCGCCCAATCGCCGTGTGGACATTGTGGTCACAGGCGCCAGCCGCTGATGGCCATTCAAGCAACACCACAGCCCAGACATTTGCCATGAAAAATTCCTACAAAGTCGTCGTCAAAACCAACCAAGGCAACGCCAAAACTGTTACCCACGATGTGCCAGCGCCCGGCTCATGGTGGGGGGCGCTGAAGATCAAGGCGGTGCCCGGCGCACGCTACCAACTCATCGACAACACCACCGGGCAAGGCCCTGACAACATCCGCGTCAAGCGCGTGGGCAACGACTTGCGCATCAGCTTTGACGGCAGAGAAGACGCGGATCTGGTGATCTCCGATTACTACGAATACACCGAGCCCGGCTTTGCCGCGCTGATCGGTGAAGCCGATCCCGGCGTCTTCCATGCCTATTTGCCCGAATCAGGCCAAACATCGGCCTTGGTGGGCAACTTGCCTGATGGCGCTTCTCACATCGGGATGGCCTTGGGCGGGGAACAAGTGGTTGCATCGGGGGCGGCGGTCGGAGCCTTGGTGGCTGTGGCAGGCTTCAACCCGCTGCTGGCTGCGCCGTTGGCTTTGTTGGGGGCTGGAGGTGGTGGGGGTGGGGGTGCTGATGGGGCAAGTGGCACAGGCGGTGGCGGTGTAACGGATACAACGCCGCCCGTTATCAGCGCAGCCCGATTGGCACCCGAAGACGATACCGGGGTTAGCAACAGCGATGGCATCACGTCTGACAACACACCGCGCTTGTTGATCACGGCCGACGCCGATGCCGTCAGTGCTACGGTGACGCTCATGAACGGAAAAAGCTACACCTCGACCACCAAAAATGCGCAAGGTCAATTTGTGGTTCAAATTCCCGACGCCGATGCATTGGGCAATGGACCGGTGACGTATTCCGTGGTGGTCAAAGATGCTGCGGGCAATGTATCTGAACCATTGTCTGGCACCTCCTTTTTGGTGGATACGTCATCGAGTAACAACTACACCCCCTCGGAAGAAACTGATGCAAACAAGGGTGTTGGCGTAGAAATTGTTTCGATCTCGGCGGATACCGGTGTGCTTGTGAACGATTTCAATACGGCTGATAACACCTTGACTTTCAACGGTACAGTTGCCAACGCATTTGTGAAAAATGGTGACTTTGTTGAACTCAATTTGTTGAATTCAGAAGGGACAGTGGTGGCTTCCCAATATGTCGAACCTGAATTCAAGGATGGACATTGGGCGTGGTCATGGGATAACTCGGCGCAGAAATTGGCTGATGGCACTTACACGCTAACAGCGCAAGTGGCGGACAAGGCGGGTAATGCAGTTGGCGCTGGACCAGTGGAACAGCTCGTGGTGATTGATACCAATGCCAATCCGGATGCAAATGCACAGTTTTCGATTTCAGTGAAGAGCCTTGAGCAAGATTCAGGCACATCTCATTCAGATTTTTTAACTAATCAAAGAGCGCTCACTTTCCATGGAAATATTGACTACAACGCAAGTTTCATGGGTAAAGTTTTGGTGCAGATTGTGGGTACCGATGGCTTGGTCAAATCTCAGTCCTATGTGAACGCGATCGATGGCAACTGGTCTTATTCTTATGACAATCCTGGCCAACCTTTGGGTGTTTCAGGTGCCAATATGCAGTATGTTCTGAAAGCCTCGATTGTCGATTTGGCGGGCAATATTTTGAAATCGACGGATCAGTCGTTTACAGTTGACTTGAAACTTCCTGCTTTTTCTGTTGATGGTGGTTCAATTACGGAAAATAAAATGATTTTCGCTGTCATGCAGTTGAAGCCAGGAAACACAGAAGTTCCTGCCGAAGCAGGCACATTTGTTCATACGACTTTATCTAATACCGGGGCAATCTCTGCATTCAATGCAGATGAATTTTCGATAACTTTTACCGATTTGGCGGGAAATTCTTCAACAATTTCAAATCCTCAAAGGTGGGAGTTCCTGCCTGGAGCTTCAATCAGTCAGACTACGACGACTCTCTCCCCTTCTACATTTGGCAACGGTGAGTTGGCAGGCTCAATAGGTACTTATATTCTTGGCCCCAACGAAGTGGCCCTTGATCTTTCAACGTTGCATTCGACCAGCCCTAAGGTTGGAGACCATGCAGCAATCAACCACATCAGTTTGTTGGGTGGAGGGGTTAACAATCTGGCCAATGCAGACCATGTATTGAGCTTGACAACCAGTGACGTGCTGGCTTTGGGTGTTAAAAATAGCTTTGTTTCCACAAATAGTTTCAAGAACCATCAGCAAATGCGCATCGATGGTGATGCTAGTGACAAGGTCTTTTTGGATGACCTGCTTGGTGGTTCAACGTTTGAGTGGGTGAAAGCGAAGGATATGGTTGAATTGAACACGACGGGATTGAATACGACACAAAACTACGTTGTTTACAGTAACGCTTCTTTGGGTCTGGATTTGTTCATTCAGCAGGGCATCCAGACTCCCCCCGTTCTCTGAGTGCACACCAACTCGAAAAAATGGCCCGCATCAGCGGGCCATTTTTATTGGAGCGCTAGCGCCGCTCATTCCTGCACGTGGCGCAGCGCCGGGAACAGGATCACGTCGCGGATGCTGGCGCTGTCGGTCAGCAGCATCATCAGGCGGTCGATGCCGATGCCGCAGCCGCCTGCAGGCGGCATGCCGTATTCGAGGGCGCGCACGAAGTCGTGGTCGTAGTACATGGCTTCGTCGTCACCGTCGTCTTTGGCGGCCACTTGGGCATGGAAGCGGGCGGCCTGGTCTTCGGCGTCGTTCAGTTCACTGAAGCCGTTGCCGAACTCGCGGCCCGTGATGTAGAGCTCAAAGCGCTCGGTCACTTCGGGGCGGCTGTCGTTGGCGCGGGCCAGTGGGCTGATCTCGGTCGGGTGCTCCATGATGAAGGTCGGCTCCCAGAGCTTGTCTTCCACGGTTTCCTCGAAATAGAACACCTGCAGGCTGGCCAGGCTGCGGGTGGACAGCTTGTCCTTGGCTTCGCTCATGCCCAGCTTTTTCAGGGCGTTGATCAGCCACTCGGCGTTGTCCACGTTGTCACCCGCTTCGGTGTACTTCACGATCGCTTCGCGGATGGTCATGCGGGCAAAGGGCTTGCTCAGGTCCACGGGCTTGCCGTTGTAGCTGAGGGCCAGCGTTCCCGCAGCCGTCATGGCCGCGTCGCGGATCAGGCTTTCGGTGAAACCCATCAGGTCCTGGTAGTTCCAGTAGGCCGCGTAGAACTCCATCATGGTGAACTCGGGGTTGTGGCGCACCGAGATGCCTTCGTTGCGGAAGTTGCGGTTGATCTCGAACACGCGCTCAAAGCCACCCACCAGCAGGCGCTTGAGGTACAGCTCGGGTGCGATGCGCAAGAACATTTCTTGCTCCAGCGCGTTGTGGTGCGTGATGAAGGGCTTGGCGTTGGCACCACCGGGGATGGGGTGCAGCATGGGCGTTTCGACCTCCAAAAAGCCGTGCTTGACCATGAACTCGCGGATGCCGCTGACGGCCTTGCTGCGGGCCACAAAGCGCTTGCGGGCGGCTTCGTCGGTCATCAGGTCCACATAGCGCTGGCGGTATTTGACTTCCTGGTCGGCCACCCCGTGGAATTTGTCGGGCATGGGACGCAGGCTCTTGGTGAGCATGCGGATGCGGGTCGCGTGGATTGACAACTCGCCCGTGCGGGTCTTGAACAAATGGCCTTCCACGCCGACGATGTCGCCCAGGTCCCAGTGTTTGAACAGGGCGTACAGGTCTTCGCCCACGTCGTCGCGGGTCACATACACCTGGATGCGGCCGGTGGCGTCTTGCAGCGTGGCAAAGCTGGCCTTGCCCATCACGCGCTTGAGCATCATGCGGCCCGCGACTTTGGCTGTGGTTTTGGCCACGCCTTCGCCGTTCAGTTCTTCGGCAGCTTTCTCGCCATGGGCCTGGTGCAGGTTGGCCGCGTGGTGCTCGGGCTTGAAGTCGTTGGGGAAGGCCACGCCCTTGCCATCGGCTTGCGCCTGGCGCATCGCTTTGAGCTTCTCGCGGCGCTCGGCGATCAGTTGGTTTTCATCTTGTGCGGGAGCGGCGGGGGCGGTCGTGTCAGACATGGCAAGGTGCGGTGGGGACCGTGGCGCATGGACGCCGCCCGATCCGGGGTTGTGGGGTGCGCGAGGGCGCAAAGCCCTCTATTTTAAGAGTTTGCGGGCGGCTTCTGGACAGGTTGTTGTTCCGTCGCTCCGGCAGGGGCCACCATGTCACCTACTAGCTCCAGCCGCATCAAGGGCTCTTGCAGGGCAAACAGCCGGTATTTCATCTGCAGGGGCAAGGGCAGCAGCTCACCCCAGCGGTTGGACAGCCAGCTGCAGTCCTGCAGCCGCCAGGCTTCGTTCCAGGGTGGCACCATGCTGGGCTGTTCGCTCAGCTGGGTCAGGGCCTTGTGCATCTGCGCCGACAGGTGCTGCAGGTCTTCAGGTACTTGCACGGCGGGCTCGGGCGGCAGCAGCTCCACCCGACCCAACCACAGGCCATCGCTGCGTTGTTGGGTGGCTTCGATGCGAAACTTCTCCACTCCCCGGCACCAGACCATCACCAGGCCCGGCTGGGGCCGTTCGATGCGCTCGATCTGCACCCGCGTGCCCATGGCCTCAAACTGTTCGGTCGCTGCGCCGGGTCGGTGCACTTCGCGGCCTTGGGTGAGCGTCACCACCCCAAAGCCCGTGCCTTGGCGCTCGCATTCGCCAATCATCTGCAGGTAGCGCAGCTCAAACAGCTGTAAGGGCAGCAAAGCGCCCGGAAACAGCACCGTGCCCAGAGGGAACAGGGGCAATTCGGTCGGGGCTTGCGGGGCGGGGGTGTCGCGATCGGGCATCTGGGTATCATCGCACGAGCAGGAGAAAAAACGATGTGGTTCCAGATGGTCAGTATGGTCTTGGACGTGGTGGCGGGCTTGGTCGCAGGCACTTGTTTGCTGCGGTTTTTGATGCAATGGCAGCGCATTTCCTTTCACCAGCCACTGGGCCGCTTCGTGTTTGCCATGACCGATTGGCTGGTTTTGCCCTTGCGCAAGATCATCCCCGCCTGGACCCAGTGGGATTTGTCGAGTTGGGTGGCCGCCTGGTTGGTCAAGTTGCTGCAGTTTTTGCTGCTTTGGCTGCTGGCGGGTGGGCAGGGGTCTTTGGGCTTGTTGCCCTTGGTCAGTCTGGTGGGCTTGGCACAGTTGGTGGTCTCGGCCCTGAGCGCCTTGGTGTTAGTTCTCGCCATCATGTCCTGGGTCAACCCGGGCTCACCCATGTACGCGCTGACCGTGCGTTTGTGTGACCCTTTCCTGCGCCCATTTCAGCGCGTGGTGCCCTTGATTGGTGGCATCGACCTCTCGCCCTTGGCCTTGTTGGTGCTGTTGCAGATCGTGGGCATGTTGTTGTCGGGCTTGCAGATGAGCTGGATGCACTGATCAGCCCTCTGTCATGCCCGCGCACGCGGGCATTCATGACTGCCGGAAGCCTAGACCCCCGATCTGGTCGGGGGTGACGAGGCGGGTAAGTCGAATGTGACCAGACAGGCAAGTCGGGGATGATGCCGCTTCTGTCATACCCGCGAATGCGGGTATCCATGCCGATCAGCTCACTGCGTCTGCCGGCTGGCGTTGCAGCATGGCCAGGGTGCTGGCGATGGTTTTGCGCAGTTCGCGGCGGTCGCAGATGAAGTCCACCGCGCCCTTGCTTTGCAAAAACTCTGCCCGCTGGAAGCCTTCGGGCAAGGTCACGCGCACGGTGCTTTCGATCACGCGGGGGCCAGCAAAGCCAATCAGGGCCTTGGGCTCGGCGATCACCACGTCACCCAAAAAGGCGAAACCGGCCGACACGCCACCCATGGTCGGGTCGGTCAGCACGCTGATGTAGGGCAGGCCTTTTTTCGCCAGTCGGGTCAGGGCGGCATTGGTTTTGGCCATTTGCATCAGCGAGAGCAGGCCTTCTTGCATGCGGGCACCGCCTGTGGCCGTGAAGCAAACAAAAGGTACTTTTTGCGCAATGGCGGTCTCCACGCCGCGTACAAATCGCTCACCCACGACCGAGCCCATCGAGCCGCCCATGAAATCGAACTCGAAGCAAGCAGCCACGACCTCGATGTTGTGCACGGCGCCGCCCATGACCACCAGGGCGTCTGTTTCGCCCGTGTTGTTCATGGCTTCTTTCAGGCGCTCGGGGTATTTGCGGCTGTCCTTGAACTTCAAGGCATCGACAGGGACCACTTCCTGGCCGATTTCGTAGCGGCCTTCGCCGTCCAGGAAGGCATTCAGACGGGCACGTGCGCCGATGCGCAGGTGGTGCGAGCAGCCGGGGCAGACGTTCTGGTTTTCTTCCAGGTCGGATTTGTACAGCACCGTCTCGCAGCTGGGGCACTTGACCCACAAGCCTTCAGGCACCTGGCGGCGATCTGCCGGGTCGGTGTGCTGAATCTTGGGGGGGAGCAGTTTTTCGAGCCAACTCATGAGGGGTTCTCCTTGTGCGGCGAATTATCGTTGAAACGTCGGCAGGCCTGTTCAGGCGTCCAGGGCCTGGCGGATGCCACGCAAAAAGTCCGATGCCACGGTGTTGATTTGGGCTTCCGGGGCCGCGTCGATCAGCTGGATCAGGCGTGAGCCGATCACCACCGCGTCGGCCACGCGGCTGATGGCTTTGGCGGTCGCTGCGTCGCGGATGCCAAAGCCCACGCCCACCGGCACGCTGACGTGCTGGCGGATGCGCGGCAGCATGGCCTCGACCGCGTCAGTGTCAAGCGCACCCGAGCCGGTCACACCTTTGAGGGACACGTAATACACATAGCCGCTGGCCACTTGGGCCACCTGCTGCATGCGCTCGTCGGTGCTGGTGGGGGCCAGCAAAAAGATCAGGTCCATGCTGTGGGCGCGCAACTTGGCGGCAAATTCCACGCATTCTTCGGGCGGGTAGTCCACGATCAGCACGCCGTCCACACCCGCGTTTGATGCGTCGCGGATGAAGCTGTCGGTGCCGTGTTTTTGGTCGTAGCGCTCCACCGGGTTGGCGTAACCCATCAGCACCACTGGGGTGGTGGTGTTGGTTTGGCGGAATTCGCGCACCATGGCCAGCACCTGCACGGTGCCGATGCCCAAGGCCAGGGCTTTGTCACCGGCCTTTTGGATGACCGGGCCGTCGGCCGAGGGGTCGGAAAACGGCACCCCCAGCTCGATGATGTCGGCCCCGGCCTCGGCCATGGCGTGCATCAGGGGCACGGTGGTGGTTTTTTGGGGAAAGCCTGCCGTGACATACGGGATCAGGGCTTTGCGGCCCTGGGATTTCAGGGCGGAGAGGGTGGCGTCGATGCGGCTCATGATCTGGCCTTCACTTCACAAAGTTCACAGGCTGCTCGCCACCTTTGACCGATTGGCCTTGGCAGCTGGGGCGGCAGTAGAAGTCGGCGTTCGACAAATCGGCCACGGTGCCGATGTCCTTGTCGCCACGGCCTGACAGGTTGACCAGAATGCTTTGGTCCGGGCGCATGGTTTTGGCCAGTTTCATGGCGTAGGCCACGGCGTGGCTCGATTCGAGGGCGGGGATGATGCCTTCGGTGCGGCACAGGTAGTGGAAGGCGTCGAGCGCTTCCTTGTCGGTGATGCCCACATACTCGGCGCGGCCGATGTCCTTCAAGAAGGCGTGCTCGGGGCCCACGCCAGGGTAGTCCAGACCAGCGCTCACGCTGTGCGTCTCGGTGATCTGGCCGTTTTCGTCTTGCAGGATGTAGGTGCGGTTGCCGTGCAGCACGCCGGGCGAGCCCAGTTGCAGCGAAGCGGAGTGTTTGTTCGTGTCCATGCCTTCGCCCGCGGCTTCTACGCCGATCAGGCGGGTTTTCTCGTAAGGAATGTAGGGGTAGAAGATGCCCATGGCGTTGCTGCCACCGCCCACGCAAGCGATCACGGCGTCGGGCTGCTCTTCGGCCATCTTGAGCGACTTGAACATCTCGGGCATTTGCGTGAGGCATTCTTCGCCGATCACGCTCTGGAAGTCGCGCACCATCATGGGGTAGGGGTGGGGTCCTGCCACGGTGCCGATGATGTAGAAGGTGTTGTCCACATTGGCCACCCAGTCGCGCATGGCTTCGTTCAGGGCGTCCTTGAGCGTCTTGCTGCCCGACTCGACGGGCACCACGGTCGCGCCCAGGAGCTTCATGCGGTAGACGTTGGGGCTTTGGCGTTTGACGTCTTCGGCGCCCATGTAAACCACGCATTCCAGGCCATAACGGGCGCAGATGGTGGCGGTGGCCACGCCGTGCTGGCCCGCGCCGGTCTCGGCAATGATGCGCGGCTTGCCCATGCGCTTGGCCAGCATGGCCTGGCCGATGGTGTTGTTGATCTTGTGGGCACCCGTGTGGTTCAGGTCTTCGCGCTTCAGGAAGATTTGTGCACCACCCATCTCGCGGCTCATGCGGGCCGCGTGGTAGACGGGCGAGGGGCGGCCCACAAAGTGGGCCAGCTCGGACTTGAATTCGGCGATGAAGGCCGGGTCGTGCTGGTACTGGGCGTAGGCGGCTTTGAGCTCGTTGATGGCGTGGGTCAGGGTTTCGCTGACGAAACTGCCGCCATACACGCCGAAATGGCCTTTGGCATCGGGTTGTTGGTACTCGTACATGGTGCTCAATCGGTTGGGGTCGTTTGGTGTTGGCCACGCAGGGGGTGTTGCGTGTGCGGCTCGAACAGACCCGGGGTTGAATTCAAAGGGGAGCGGCGTTGTCTGCAGTGCGCACAGCCTGGACAAACTGCCGCATCTTGTCGGCATCTTTGAGGCCTTTGCCTGCTTCGATGCCCGAGCTCACGTCAACGGCCAGAGACAGGCCATGCGTGCGCAGCGCACGAATGCCATCGCCCACGTTTGCAGGTGTGAGTCCACCAGACAAAACGAGGTGAGCATTGACGTTTGGTGGCAGGCGTGACCAATGGAATGTTTTGCCGCCGCCGCCGTATCCGTCGACATGGGCGTCGAGCAAGAGGGCTTGGGCTGCGTGATGAAGGTGTGCAAATTTTAGCAAGTCGAAGTCATGGACCTCGGACAGGGGGATTCGGGCGGCTTTGAGGTGGGGGCGGCCTGTGCGCTGGGTCATGGCCGCGCAAAATTCGGCCGATTCGTCGCCATGAAACTGCAGCAATGCGCCGGGCACGGCCGCGCAAGCCGACGCGATGCGTTCGGGCGTCTCGTTGACGAAGAGCAAAACGGGCTGGACAAAAGCGGGCAGCAGGCGGGCCAGCTCGGCTGCACGCTCGAGGCTCACGCTGCGCGGGCTCGGCGGATACAGCACAAAACCAATGGCGTCGGCCCCCACGGCGCAGGCGGCCAAGACATCGGCCTCGCGGGTGAAGCCGCACATCTTGATGCGCGTGCGTTGTTGCGGGGCGGGGCGTGTCGGCGCGTGGGTGGCTGTGTGGCTGGGGCTCATGGCAACCAATCAAAAGCGGGCGTGGTGTCGGGCAGGCCCCACTCGGGACTGTAGATGGGCCCGGCAAAGTACAAACCGTCGGGCGAAAACGTGGGCGCTGCGGCGTCGCGGCTTTTGGCCAGCAGCACCTCACGCATCCAGTCGGGCGACTGGTTACCCTGGCCGATCGTCACCAGGCAACCCATGATGTTGCGGATCATGTGGTGCAAAAAGGCGTTGCCCTCGAACTCGAAGCGCCAATAAGCGCCATGCCGGGTGATGCGGATGTGTCGCAGTGTTTTGACAGGCGACAGCGCCTGGCAGCTGCTGGCCCGAAACGATGAAAAATCGTGCTCGCCCAGCAGGTGCTGGCTGGCTTCGCGCATGGGTGCTTCGGCCAGAGGGCGGTACACCCAGCCCACGCGGCCCGCTTCCAGACTGGGGCGCACGATGGAGTCGAGCAGCACATAGATGTAGCGCCTGCCCGTGGCGCTGCCACGGCAATGGAAGGTCTCAGGCACCACCTGCGCCCATTGCACCGCGATGTCGGGGGGCAAATAGCGGTTGGTGCCACGCACCCAGGAGTGCGTGTCGCGCTCGATCTCGGTGTCAAAGTGCACCACTTGCATGAGGCCATGCACGCCCGCATCGGTGCGGCCTGCGCACAAGGTGCTGACGCGGGGCACATCGGCAAATTGCGCCAGGGCTTTTTCGAGCTTGTCCTGGATCGTCAGGCCCGTGGCCTGGCTTTGCCAGCCTTGGTAACGGGTGCCCGAATAGCAAATGCCCAGCGCGAGTCTCACGGCTTGGGGCCCTGTGGGGACGGCGCAGGTGGCGCGGCTTGGGCGTGCGGTGCGGGCGTCAGGTTCAAGTCCAGGTTGGCAAATTGCGGGGGCAAGCCGGAGGGCAGCGGCGGCAAGGTCGTGACCTTGTCCTGCGACTGCGTGGGTGTCCACGCAGCGCTCGGCGTTGGGTGCGTGCCAAACAAATCTTCTTCTTGGTTGGGGCGGCGTCTGGCCCACCACACCCAAGCCGCCATGCCCGCCAAAAGTGCCGCCGCCCACACGCCCATAGAGGGGCTGTGGCGGATCCGGTCCAGCCAGGAGGTGGCGGGTAATTCGGCAACTGCAGCGGGCAAGCTGGGCTTCAGGGGCGAGGTCTCCGTGGGCGAGGCCACTGCGGCATCGGTCGCGGCCGTCAAGGATTTGAGGGATTCCAGGTTCTTTTTCAGCGCAGCCAGTTGCTCGGTTTTGTCCTGGATTTCTCGCTCTATGGCCAGTTGTGCCTCTGCGCTGCGCACAGTGACATCGCGTTGGCTCAGGATCAGTTGATCGCGCTCAGGCGGCGAGGGCGCTGTGGCGGGCAGCGCTGGGCCGAGTTTGCCGGTCATCTCACGGCTGGGGCTGTCCTGGGCTTTCAGCGCGGATTGGGCCAAGCGGCGTGCATAGGCCGCAAAGTCCACCGTCTGCGCGATCACGGTTTGCCGGGCTTCTTCGGCCGAAATTTCAGCGGCCTCTTGCGCAAGGGGCAGGCGCACTTGCGCGCCTTCGCGCAACAGGTTCACATTGCCCTCGATGAAAGCCTCCGGGTTGGCCCGCACCATGGCCAACAGCATCTGCTCCAGCGAGACACCTTGGGACAGGCGAGGCAAGGCCAACTTCGAAGCCGTGTCGCCTGCTTGCACCGTGATGAAGTTTTTTGCTGCGCCGTTGTCGACCGCGGGCGGCACGCCGGAGGCCAAGGCTTGCGGAGAGACCACCGGGGCAGTGATGGGCGCATCACCCGGGGCTTTTTCGGGGGGGGTCTTGGCAGCGCCGACGGGTGAAACCAAGAGTGTGTAATTCATGGCCAGACGCCCAGAGGGCCACTGGGCCTCCACGATGACATCGATGAAATGCTCGTTGACGGGCGTTTGGCCGGACAAGGCGATGTAAGGCTTGCCGTCGCCGCGAAACTCCAGGCGAACCTGCAGACCGTTCAGGGCCGGATGAAACGCCATGCCCGCTTGTTCAAAGCGGGCGGGCTCGGCCAGTTGCACTTGAAGCCTGCGCAGGTCTTCGACCTTGTATTGCGTGATTTCAACGGCCGCCCGAAGGGGCTGGCCCAAGCCTGATTCCACGGCAAGCTGGCCCAGGCTCAGGGCTTGGGCAGACAAGCTGGCGCAGGCCAGCACCGAGGCCACTGCCCAAGACCTGAGCAGTGCAGGGGGGCGGGGCTTGGCGCGGCGCGTGCTGGACATGGCGTCAGGGGGCCGTGGGTCGGGCAAGCATCAAGCGTCGAGCAGGATGCGCAGCATGCGGCGCAGCGGCTCGGCCGCGCCCCACAGCAGCTGGTCACCGATGGTGAACGCGCCCACGTACTCGGGGCCCATGGCCAGCTTGCGCACACGGCCCACCGGGATGGTCATGGTGCCGGTCACGGCCACGGGGGTCAGGTCGCGGATGGTGGCTTCGCGGGTGTTGGGCACCACTTTGACCCATTCGTTGTCGGCGGCGATCATGGCTTCGATGTCGGCCACGGGCACGTCTTTTTTCAGCTTGAAAGTCAGGGCCTGGCTGTGGCAGCGCATGGCGCCCACGCGAACGCAGAAACCGTCCACGGGAACAGCGGAAGTGCCAAAAGCCTCGCCCATGCCCAGAATCTTGTTGGTCTCGGCCATGCCTTTCCACTCTTCTTTGGACATGCCGTTGCCGAGATCTTTGTCGATCCAGGGGATCAGCGAGCCGCCCAGCGGCACGCCAAAGTTGGCGGTCTCAGCACCGGTCAAGGCGCGCTGCTTGGCGATCACCTTGCGGTCGATTTCGAGGATGGCGCTCTTGGGGTCGTCCAGCAGGGCTTTGACTTCGGCATTCAATGTGCCGTATTGGGTCAGCAGCTCGCGCATGTGTTGTGCGCCGCCACCGGAGGCCGCTTGGTAGGTCTGGGTGCTCATCCACTCGACCAGACCCGCCTTGTACAGGGCACCCACACCCATCAGCATGCAAGACACGGTGCAGTTGCCGCCCACCCAGTTCTTGCCACCGTGGGCCAGGGCGTTTTGGATCACGGGCATGTTCACCGGGTCCAGGATGATGACCGCGTCTTTTTCCATGCGCAGGGTCGAAGCCGCGTCGATCCAGTGGCCAGTCCAGCCAGCCGCGCGCAGCTTGGGGAAGACTTCGGAGGTGTAGTCGCCGCCTTGGGCGGTGATGATGATTTCGCAGCGCTTGAGGGCGTCGATGTTGTGGGCGTCTTGCAGCGTGGTTTCGTTCTTGGCCATCGCGGGGGCTTTGCCGCCTGCGTTGGATGTGGAAAAGAAGACCGGTTCGATCAGGTCGAAGTCTTTTTCCTGAACCATGCGGTCCATCAATACCGAGCCGACCATGCCGCGCCAGCCGACCAAACCTACTAACTTGCTCATTTCAACGCCCTTTCAGTTTTTAAAACAGTGTTTGACCTGACTGTTTGCCCGGCTCGTCTGGCCGGGAGGGGCGCACGACGAACCAGGCCGGATCAGCCCTTAATGGTCGTGGTTTTGGTGGTGATTGCACGCGCACCGGCCGTCGCTGCAGCGGCAGTGATCGGGTTCAGGGAGAACAGGCAGGCGTGGAACATGGGGTGGCATTGTACCGGATTGCCTTGTGCGGGCCTGACGGGTGAGGTGGGCACCGGGTTGTCGCCGCGCAGGCACGCCTGCGCGTAAACCCTTTGTGGTCAGAGGTCTGGCGTTGTCTATACTTTTTGAAAGGACATACGAATGACTTCACAACAACTGGTTTTGAGCCTGGTGCTGGCCACCATGGTGTTTTCGGTGTCACTGGAGCTGCGGATCGAGGATTTCCGCCGCGTGGCCCAAACCCCCCGTGCGGTGGTGTGTGGGTTGATCCCCCAGTTCATCTTGTTGCCCGTGGGCACCTGGCTGGCCACGCTGGCGCTGGATTTGCCCGCCAACATCGAGGCGGCCATGATTTTGGTGGCCGCTTGTCCGGGCGGGAGCCTGAGCAATGTGGTGACCCACATGGGGCGGGGCAACACCGCGCTGTCGGTGAGCATCTCGGCTGTGGCCAGCGTGATCGCGCTCTTTGCCACGCCCTTCAACTTCAGCTGGATGATCGCGGCCAACCCTGAAACCGCGTCCTGGTTGCGCCAGTTGTCGATCGACCCGTCCGGCATCTGGCTGAGTCTGGTGGCGCTTTTGGGCATCCCCTTGGCGCTGGGTTTGGTTTTCTCACACCGACTGCCAGCTTTGACCGAACGTATCCGCAAGCCGCTGGGCCACTTTGCGGTGGGCGCTTTGATTTTGTTCATCGTGGCGGGGCTCATCAAGGAGCGGCAATTGCTGACCTTGGGCCTCTTGCCCACTTTGCTGCTGGTGGTGATGCACAACGCCAGCGGCCTGTTCTTGGGTTGGGCCACCAGCCTGGCCATGCGCGTGAGCGAGCGGGACCGCCGGGCCATCATGATCGAAGGCGGCATGCAGAACTCGGGCCTGGCGCTGGGCATCATCGCGGTGCAGTTTGGCAGCGATCTGGGCATGGTCACGCTGGCCAGCCTGTGGGGCATTTGGCACATCGTGAGCGGCATGGGCCTGGCCCTGTATTGGAGAAAAAAAGATGCTCGATTGGTTGATTAAAAACGGCACCGTGGTCGACGGCACGGGCGCGCCTGCGCGCGTGGCCGATGTGGGGGTGCGCGGCGGCCGCATTGTGGCGGTGGGCCAGGTGGAAGAGCCCGCCCGGCAAACCCTGGATGCGACGGGCTTGTGGATCACCCCGGGTTTTGTGGACATCCACACCCACTACGACGGGCAAGTGACCTGGGACGAATGCTTCACCCCCAGCATTTACCACGGTGTGACCACCCTGGTCATGGGCAACTGCGGCGTGGGTTTTGCCCCCAAACGCCCCGGCCATGAGGATGATTTGATCAAGCTGATGGAAGGTGTGGAGGACATCCCGGGCGCGGCTTTGCACGAAGGCATCCGCTGGAACTGGGAGACCTTTCCGCAGTACATGGACGCGCTGGCAGCCACGCCGCGCAGCCTGGACTACCTGGTGCAGGTGCCGCACGACCCCTTGCGCATGTATGTGATGGGCGAGCGGGCGCAGGCCCATGAGCAGGCCAATGCCGACGACATCCGGGCCATGCAGGCCCTGCTGCGCGAGGCCCTGCAGGCGGGCGCTGCAGGCTTCAGCACCGGGCGCAGCGACAACCACCGCACCTCCGAGGGCAAGGACACGCCTGCGGCCAATGCGGGCCACGACGAGTTGACCGGGCTGGCGCAGGCTTTTGACGGGCTGAACCACGGGGTGATCCAGGTGGTGAGCGATTACAACTTGCTCAGCGGTCCGGAGCAGTTTGATGCCGAGTTCGATTGTGTGGAGGCGCTCGCGCGTGCGAGCGGCAAGCATGTGTCGCTGACCTGGTTGCAGCGCGATCCGGGCGGCGAGCAGTACCTGAAGATCCAGCAGCGGGTCGAGGCGGCCGTGAAGGCGGGGCTGCCTTTGTTCCTGCAAACCGCTGTCCGCGGCATCGGCGTGATCAATGGGCTGGACGCGAGCTTTCACCCTTTCATGGGGTTCCCATCCTACAAAGAGGTGGCCCATCTGCCGCTGGCACAACGGGCCGAAGCCTTGCGCGATCCGGCCCGCAAGGCGCGCATCCTGTCTGAAAAGTCCGAGCGCCTGGCCGGGGATGGCAGTGCCATTCCGCCGCTGGTGGACATCCTGCTGGCCAAGATCGACCTCATCAGCGGGCGCATGTTTGCACTGGAGGACACGCTCAATTACGAGCCCTCGGTGATGCAGAGCTTCTTGGTGCGTGCCAAGCAGGCGGGCGTCTCGCCGCTGGCCGTGATTTACGACCACCTGTGCGCGGGCACTGGTGAGGGGCTGATTTATTTCCCGATCTTCAACTACAACGAAGGCTCGCTCGACACGGTACGCCGCATGCTGGACCATCCCCGGGCGCTCAGCAGCTTGAGCGATGCGGGCGCGCACGTGGGCACGGTGTGCGATGCCAGCTTTCCCACCTTCATGCTCACCCATTGGGTCCGGGACCGGGGGGGGGACGCGATCCCGCTCGAAACCGCGGTGGAAATGCTGACCCGCCGCAATGCGCGATACCTCGGCTTGACGGACCGGGGCGTGATTGCCGAAGGCATGCGGGCCGATCTGAATGCCATCGACCCGGCCCGCCTGAGCGTGGGCTTGCCCCGATTGGTGCGCGACTTGCCCGCAGGCGGCAAACGCTTTGTGCAAAAGGCCGAAGGCTATGTGGCCACCTGGGTCGCGGGTGAGGCGGTTCAGCAGGGCGGCGCGATCACCGAAGCCCGCCCCGGGCGGTTGGTGCGCATGGGGCAGCACTGACCCGCTGCACGGTGTTTTGAGCGAAAAAAAGCCCGGCCACCCTCGCAGGTGCCGGGTCTTTTTTGGAGTGGTCGGATCAGCCGAGGGCCTTGACAACCGCATCGCCCATTTGCGCGGTGCCCACCTTGGTGGTGCCTTCGCTCCAGATGTCGCCCGTGCGCAGGCCCTGGGCCAGTACTTTTTGCACAGCCGCTTCGATGCGCTGGGCGGCTTCGGGCTGGTTCAAGCTGAAGCGCAGCATCATGGCCGCGCTCAGGATGGTGGCCAGTGGGTTGGCCACGCCTTTGCCTGCGATGTCGGGGGCGCTGCCGTGGCTGGGCTCGTACAGGCCCTGATTTTTCGTGTTCAGACTGGCCGAGGGCAGCATGCCGATCGAGCCCGTGAGCATGGAGGCTTCGTCGCTCAGGATGTCGCCGAACATATTGCCCGTGACCACCACGTCAAAGCGCTTGGGTTCCTTGACCAGCTGCATGGCCGCGTTGTCCACATACATGTGGTCCAGCGCCACGTCGGGGTACTGCTGGCCGACTTCGGTGACCACGTCTTTCCAAAGCTGGAAGGTTTCGAGCACGTTGGCCTTGTCGACGCTGGTCAGGCGCTTGTTGCGCTTGCGGGCGGCCTGGAAGGCGACATGCGCGATGCGCTCGATCTCGGGCTTGGAGTAGCGCATGGTGTCAAACGCTTCTTCGGCGCCGGGGAAGTGACCGTCGGTGGCCACGCGGCGACCGCGTGGCTGGCCAAAATAGATGTCGCCGGTCAGCTCGCGGATGATCAGGATGTCCAGGCCCGCGATCAGCTCGGGCTTGAGGCTGGAGGCGCCCACCAGCTGCTCGTAGCAAATGGCGGGGCGGAAGTTGGCGAACAAGCCCATGTTCTTGCGCAGGCCCAGGATGGCTTGCTCGGGGCGCAGGGGGCGGTCGAGCTTGTCGTATTTCCAGTCGCCCACCGCGCCGAACAGCACGGCATCACTGTCCATGGCCAGCTTGAGCGTGGCCTCGGGCAGGGGGTGGCCATAGGCGTCGTAGGCGGCGCCGCCGACCAGGGCGGTTTCCATCTCGAACTTCAGGTCGAGTGTGTTCAGGACTTTGACGGCTTCGGCGACGATTTCGGTGCCGATGCCATCACCGGGGAGGACTGCGATTTTCATGATGTCGGGTCTGCAGGTAGGAGGCCGCCCCTGCGGCCGAAATGTGTGCGTGCATTCGGCTGCAGGGGCAGCCTCCCACAAGGGGTGCTTCGGTGTGGATATTCAGTGGGCGGTGTGGGCCAGCCAGGGTTTGGTGGCCAGGCGTTCGGCTTCAAACGCCTTGATCTTGTCGGCATGGCGCAGGGTCAGGCCGATGTCGTCCAGACCGTTGAGCAGGCAGTACTTGCGGAAGGCCTGCACCTCGAACGGGATTTCTTCGCCTTGCGGGCGCACGATGACCTGGCGCTCCAGGTCCACCGTCAGTTCGTAGCCGGGAAAGGCGGCCACTTCGTCAAACAGTTGGGCCACCACGGCTTCGGGCAACACGATGGGCAGCAGGCCGTTTTTGAAGCAGTTGTTGAAGAAGATGTCGGCAAAGCTGGGTGCGATCACGCAGCGAAAGCCGAACTGGTCGATGGCCCAGGGGGCGTGTTCACGCGATGAACCGCAGCCGAAGTTCTTGCGGGCCAGCAGGATGCTGGCGCCCTGGTAGCGCGGCTGGTTCAGCACGAAGTCCGGGTTGGGCTTGCGGCTGGCCGGGTCCTGGCCGGGGTAGCCCACGTCCAGGTAGCGCCATTCGTCGAACAGGTTGGGGCCAAAGCCGGTTTTGCGGATCGACTTGAGGAATTGCTTGGGGATGATGGCGTCGGTGTCCACGTTCGCGCGGTCCATCGGGGCCACCAGGCCTTTGAGTAAAGTGAATTTTTGCATGGCTTTATTTCTTGGCAGCGCCTTCGATGGTGGAGCCCAGTTTTTCGATGTCCTGGCCAATGCCGCGCACGGTGTTGCACGCGGCCAGGCTCAGCAGGCTGGCGATCAGGGTCAGGCGAATCAGTGTTTTCATGACCAGGCTCCTTGGATTCAGGCGAATTTGCGGATGTCGACAAAGTGGCCGTGCACAGCAGCGGCAGCGGCCATGGCGGGGCTGACGAGGTGGGTGCGGCCACCCGCGCCCTGACGGCCTTCGAAGTTGCGGTTGCTGGTCGAGGCGCAGCGCTCACCGGGCTCGAGGCGGTCGGCGTTCATGGCCAGGCACATGGAGCAGCCGGGCTCGCGCCATTCAAAGCCTGCGGCCTTGAAGATCTCGTGCAGGCCTTCGCGCTCGGCTTGTTCCTTGACCAGACCCGAACCGGGCACGACCATGGCCAGCTTGACGTTCTTGGCGACTTTCTGGCCGAGCTTTTTGACGATGGCCGCGGCTTCGCGCATGTCTTCGATGCGGCTGTTGGTGCACGAACCGATGAAGACCTTGTCGATGGTGATGTCAGACAGCGCCTTGCCGGGCTGCAGGCCCATGTAGGTCAGGGCGCGTTCGATGGCATCGCGCTTGACGTCGTCTTTTTCCTTGTCCGGGTCGGGCGTGTGGCCGTCGATGCCCAGCACCATCTCGGGCGAGGTGCCCCAGGTGACTTGGGGCACGATGGCGCTGGCGTCCAGCTCGACCACCGCGTCAAAGTGCGCACCGGGGTCGGACTGCAGGGTCTTCCAGTAGGCCACGGCCTGGTCCCACTCGACGCCCGTGGGCGAGAGCAAACGGCCTTTGACGTACTCGATGGTTTTCTCGTCGACCGCCACCAGACCTGCGCGTGCGCCTGCTTCGATGGCCATGTTGCAGACCGTCATGCGGCCTTCCATGCTGAGCGCGCGGATGGCTGAGCCTGCGAATTCGATGGTGTAACCGGTGCCGCCTGCGGTGCCGATCTTGCCGATGATGGCCAGCACGATGTCTTTGCCCGTGAGGCCTTTGGCCAGCGTGCCCTCGACCTTGACCAGCATGTTCTTGGCTTTTTTGGCCAGCAGGGTTTGGGTGGCCATGACGTGTTCGACTTCGGAGGTGCCGATGCCGTGGGCCAGTGCGCCAAACGCGCCGTGGGTGGAGGTGTGCGAGTCGCCGCAGACCACGGTCATGCCGGGCAGGGTGGCGCCGTTTTCTGGGCCAATGACGTGCACGATGCCCTGGCGCTTGGACAAGAACGGAAAGAAGGCGGCCGAGCCGTATTCCTTCATGTTGGCGTCGAGGGTGGTGATTTGTTCTTTGCTGATCGGGTCGGTGATGCCGTCGTAGCCCAGTTCCCAGCCGGTGGTGGGGGTGTTGTGGTCGGCAGTCGCCACGATGGAGCTGACGCGCCAGACTTTGCGGCCGGCTTGGCGCAGGCCTTCAAAGGCCTGGGGGCTGGTGACTTCGTGCACCAGATGGCGGTCGATGTAGAGGACGGAGGTGCCGTCTTCTTCGGTGTGGACGACGTGTTCGTCCCAGATCTTGTCGTAGAGCGTGCGTGCCATGGAGCTTCCTTGCTGTGCAGCCTGCCATTTTATGCGGTTAGAGCGCTGTATCCCTGCCATTCATTGAGGGTCTGAGGTCTCTGTGGGGACTTGCGTGACCGTGATGCTGCCGTCGCAGGGACTTGCGCGGTTGTGGCCCGGGGCTGCCAGGCCTCATCAGTCGCTTCGCGCCAGCAAATCGGCCTGACAGCTCCGGGCCACAGCCACTCAAGTTGTGCTGACTTGACGCATCAGTGGTGTTAACTCGGTTGACCAGCACGGGCTTGGTTGTGACCATGAAAAAAGCCCGCACAAGGCGGGCTTTCGGAGTTCGGTTGTAGAACCGATCAACGCTGCACGTCGCGGCGTGGGGAGCCGGTGAACAGCTGACGTGGGCGGCCGATTTTGTACTCGGGGTCGCTGATCATTTCGTTCAACTGGGCAATCCAGCCGACAGTACGGGCCAGGGCGAAAATGCCTGTGAACAGGTTCACGGGGATGCCGATGGCGCGTTGCACGATGCCGGAGTAGAAGTCCACGTTGGGGTAGAGCTTGCGGCTGACGAAGTATTCGTCTTCCAGAGCGATCTTTTCCAGCTCTTTGGCCAGTTTGAACAGGGGGTCGTTTTCCAGGCCCAGTTCGGCCAGCACCTCGTTGCAGGTTTCCTGCATCAGCTTGGCGCGGGGGTCGTAGTTTTTGTACACGCGGTGACCGAAGCCCATCAGCTTGACGCCGGAGTTCTTGTCTTTCACCTGGTTCATGAACTCGCCAACCTTGGAGACGCCACCCATTTTCTGGATGTCTTCCAGCATGTTCAGGCAAGCTTCGTTGGCACCGCCGTGGGCAGGGCCCCAGAGGCAAGCCACACCCGCTGCGATGGCGGCGAACGGGTTGGTGCCGGACGAACCACACAGACGCACGGTGGAAGTCGAGGCGTTTTGTTCGTGGTCGGCATGCAAAATGAAGATGCGGTCCATGGCGCGCTCGAGCACGGGGTTGACCTTGTACTCTTCGCAAGGTGTGCCGAACATCATGCGCAGGAAGTTACCTGCATAGGACAGGTCGTTGCGGGGGTACATGAAGGGCTGACCCACGCCGTATTTGTAAGCCATGGCTACCAAAGTGGGCATCTTGGCGATCAGGCGGATCGCGGCGATGTGGCGGTGCTCAGGGTTGTTGATGTCGGTGCTGTCATGGTAGAAGGCCGACAAAGCGCCGACCAGGCCAGTCAACACGGCCATGGGGTGTGCGTCACGGCGGAAGCCGCGCAGGAAGAACTGCATCTGCTCGTTGACCATGGTGTGCTGGTTCACGAGTTTGTGGAAGTCCTTGCTTTGCTGGCCCACGGGCAGTTCGCCGTTCAGCAGCAGGTAGCAGGTGTCCAGGTAGTCGGCTTTGTTGGCCAGTTGTTCGATGGGGTAGCCGCGGTACAGCAGCTCGCCCTTGTCGCCGTCGATGTAGGTGATGGCCGACTGGCAAGAAGCCGTGGACAGGAAACCCGGGTCGTAGGTGAACATGCCGCTTTGTGCGTACAGCTTGCGGATGTCGATCACGTCAGGACCGATGTTGCCGGAGTAGACGGGCATCTCGATGCTGGGGCTGCCGTTGGAGAACGACAGGGTGGCTTTGTTATCGGCGAGTTTCATGGTGGGTTTCCTCAATAAATCCGTGCTCGACCCGTGATGGGTCAACTTCTTAGCAGGTCCAGGACTTCACGCACCTCTTCGGTGCTGATCTCGGGCTGCAGCTCCTTGCGGCGCAACAACAAGTCCATGAGATCGTTGTCTGACAGGTCCATCAGCACGTACATGCCCCGAGCCTGGCCAACCGTCAGCGCAGTGGCGTAGCGGTTGAAGAAACGCTCGATGAACAGATCGTTTTCGAGCAGACCGCGTCGGCTGCGCCAGCGCAGCTTGCTCAGCGACCGCTCGCTCAAAGGAGCGAGGCGGTCGGCGCCGACCAGTGACGCGTCTTCCAGGATGGGGGTGACGGGCATCAGACAGCGCGGCGAACCATCATCTCTTTGATCTTGCCGATGGCCTTGGTGGGGTTCAGACCCTTGGGGCAGACATCGACGCAGTTCATGATGGTGTGGCAGCGGAACAAACGGTAAGGGTCTTCCAGGTTGTCCAGACGCTCGGTCGTTGCTTCGTCGCGGCTGTCGGCCAGAAAGCGGTAGGCCTGCAGCAAACCGGCAGGACCCACGAACTTGTCGGGGTTCCACCAGAAGCTGGGGCAGCTGGTCGAGCAGCTGGCGCACAGGATGCATTCGTACAAACCGTTCAGCTCTTCACGCTCTTCCGGGCTTTGCAGGCGCTCGGTTTCGGGCGGGATGGTGCTGTTGATCAAGTAGGGTTTGATCGAGTGGTACTGCTTGAAGAACTGGGTCATGTCCACGATCACGTCGCGGATCACGGGCAGGCCAGGCAGGGGCTTCAAAACGATGGTGCCGGGCAGGGTGTTCATGTTGGTCAGACACGCCAGGCCGTTTTTGCCGTTGATGTTCATCGCGTCAGAGCCACACACGCCTTCGCGGCAGGAGCGGCGGAAGGAAATGCTGGGGTCCACAGCCTTGAGCTTCATCAGGGCGTCGAGCAACATGCGTTCATTGCCGTCCAGTTCGACCTGGATGGTTTGCATGTAGGGCTTGGCGTCCTTGTCAGGGTCGTAGCGGTAGATCTGGAAAGTGCGTAGGGTCATGAATGAACTCCTGGTGTATTCGGGTGGTGGACCGCCACTTGGAGTGCGCGGTCCAGACAATCTTTAGAACGTGCGAACCTTGGGTGGCACCGAGTCCACAGTCAGGGGCTTGAGCTTCACAGGCTTGTAGGTCAGGCTGTTGGACGCGCTGTGCCACAGGGTGTGCTTCATCCAGTTGGCATCGTCGCGACCCAATGGGGCCACGGCGTCGTCCACTGGGCGCTCGTAGTCGCTCACGGTGTGGGCACCACGGCACTCGCGGCGGGCAGCGGCAGACACCATGGTGGCTTGCGCGGCTTCGATCAGGTTGTCCACTTCCAGGGCTTCAATGCGGGCGGTGTTGAACACTTTGGAGGTGTCCTTCAGACCGATCGCGTTGACGCGCTCGCGGATGGCGGCGATTTTCTGCACGCCTTCGTCCATGGAGGCTTGGGTGCGGAACACACCTGCGTGTTGCTGCATGGTGGCGCGCATGTCGTTGGCCACGTCCTGGGCGTATTCACCGCCACGGCCTTCGAGCTTGTTCAGGCGGCTCAGGGTGTAGTCTGCAGCGTCGGCGGGCAGAGGCTTGTGCGACTTGGTCTTGGAGGCGAAGTCGACGATGTGGTTGCCGGCAGCACGACCGAACACCAGCAAGTCGAGCAGCGAGTTGGTGCCCAGGCGGTTGGCTCCGTGCACCGACACGCAAGAGCATTCGCCCACGGCATACAAACCGTTGACCACGGCGTTGTGGTCGGTGGCGTTTTGCGTCACGACCTGGCCGTTGATGTTGGTGGGGATACCGCCCATCTGGTAGTGGATGGTGGGCACGACGGGAATCGGCTCTTTGGTGATGTCGACGTTGGCGAAGTTGACGCCGATTTCGTACACCGAGGGCAGGCGCTTGTGGATGGTGTCAGCACCCAGGTGGTCCAGCTTGAGCAGCACGTAGTCTTTGTTCGGGCCACAGCCACGGCCTTCCTTGATTTCCTGGTCCATGCAGCGGGACACAAAGTCGCGCGGGGCCAGGTCTTTCAGGGTGGGCGCATAGCGCTCCATGAAGCGCTCCCCATTGCTGTTGAGCAAGATCGCGCCTTCACCACGGCAGCCTTCGGTCAAGAGCACGCCAGCACCGGCCACGCCGGTGGGGTGGAATTGCCAGAACTCCATGTCTTCCAGGGGGATGCCAGCGCGTGCTGCCATGCCCAGGCCGTCGCCTGTGTTGATGAAGGCGTTGGTGGAAGCCGCATAAATGCGGCCAGCGCCACCGGTGGCCATCAGCACGGTCTTGGCGTGCAGGACGTGCAGGTCGCCAGTTTCCATTTCAAGGGCAGTCACGCCCACCACGTCGCCTTCGGCGTCGCGGATCAGGTCCAGCGCCATCCACTCCACAAAGAAGCTGGTTTTGGCTGCCACGTTTTGCTGGTACAGGGTGTGCAGCATGGCGTGGCCAGTACGGTCGGCCGCCGCGCAAGCGCGTTGCACCGGCTTTTCGCCGTAGTTGGCGGTATGGCCGCCAAATGGACGCTGGTAAATCGTGCCGTCGGGGTTGCGGTCAAAAGGCATGCCCATGTGCTCCAGGTCGTACACAACCTTGGGCGCTTCGCGGCACATGAACTCGATCGCATCCTGGTCGCCGAGCCAGTCGGAGCCTTTGATGGTGTCGTAGAAGTGGTAGTGCCAGTTGTCGTCGGACATGTTGCCCAGGCTGGCACCGATGCCGCCTTGGGCCGCCACGGTGTGCGAGCGGGTGGGGAACACTTTGGACAGCACGGCCACGTTCAGGCCGGCGCGGGCCAGCTGCAGCGAGGCACGCATGCCCGAACCACCGGCGCCGACGATCACGACGTCAAACTTGCGGGTGGTGATTTTGTCTTTGGTATAGCTCATGGTTTAACTTGGTTGGTGTGGTTTCAGCGCAATGACAGGCGAAGGGCTGACGCGTTACAGGCGCCACAGGGCCTGAACAGCCCAGCCGGCACAGCCGACCAGCCAGACGAGGGTGAAGACGTGCAAGACCAGACGCACGGCCAGTGGCTTGACGTAATCCATCCAGATGTCACGCATGCCCACCCAGACATGGTAAAGCAGGGAAAGGATGACGGAGAAGGTCAGGACCTTCATCCACTGGGAAGCAAAAATGCCAGCCCATTCTTCGTAGCCGATGGGGCCAGCGGTGAAGATCACCTGGGCCAGCAAGATCACGGTGAAAAGGGCCATCAGGGTGCCGGTCACGCGTTGCGCGAGCCAGTCACGGAAGCCATAGCCAGCACCGGTCACGATGCGTTTGGAGCCGTAGTTCACGGACATAGGTCAGTTTCCTTTGTGGTTATGGGGCAGGTCAGTACAAACCAAACATCTTGGCGCCGAGCACGGCGGTCAGGCCGATGCTGAGCACCAGGGTGACGATGGCAGAGGATTTGCCAAACTCTTTGGTGACCGCATGGCAGATGTCCATGTACAGGTGACGCAGACCGGCAATGAAGTGGTGCAGGTAGGCCCAGATCAGCGCCAGCGCCACCAGTTTCATGAACCAGCCGGGCACGAAACCGAGGCCGGCATTGAAGGCGGCCGACAGCTTGGCGAAGGAAATCTCCGAAGTGATCGAACTGTCAAACATCCAGATGATGAGTGGCATCAGCAAGAACATCAGGAAACCGCTGATGCGGTGCAAGATGGAGACAATACCGGCCGCTGGGAGGCGGTAAGTGGGCAAGTCTTTCAAAGCGTTGATGTTGCGGAATTCAGGCCGCTTTCGGGCGAGTTCAGTCATGTGGGTACTTTCTGGGTGTAACGCGTTCGTAATTTGGATGACAAACCGGTGGATTCTATTGCAACGCAACAAACTGACATGAGCATTGCACACGGGCTGCGCTGGGAGATCTTCTGCACATTTCGGGTGGCTCAGCTCAAGGCGTTGTGGTAGTGATGACTTTCGGTGCGGTAAAAGCCCCGGCGCAGCTCCATGGGGGTGTCGTTGTAGGTGAATGCCACCCTTTCCACGCTCAGCAAGGGGGTGCCGTGAGTCACTTTGAGCAGCTCGCTTTGGGTGGCATCGGGCAGGACGGCGCGAATTTTCTCGTCAGCGCGGACCATGCGCACGCCAAACTCGGTTTCGAACAGGGCGTACATCGGGCCGTGGTAGTCGGCCAGTCTTTCCGCGGTCAGGCCTTTGAAGGGCGCGGCAGGCAGCCACAAGTCTTCCAAAATGGTGGGAGTTCCTGCAAATGAAAGTACGCGGCGGACCTGCAAAACCGTGTCGCCGGTTCTCAAGGCCAGCGCCCGGGCAATGTCGGCTGTGGCCCGCAGCCGTTTGCAATCCACGATTTCGCGCTGGGCGGGGCCCTCGGTGTCCAGGTCGCCGCGGTCAGGGACCAGTTTCAGGAACCGGTATTGCACATGGTGTTCGGCATGGGTGGCCACAAAAGTGCCCTTGCCCTGGCGGCGGACCAGCAGGTTGTCGCTGGCCAGTTCGTCGATGGCTTTTCTTACAGTGCCCTGGCTGACCCGGTAACGGGCGGCGAGCTCCATTTCGCTGGGGATGGATTCGCCAGGCTTCCACTCGCCAGACTGCAGGTTCTGCAGAATCAGGCCTTTGATCTGCTGGTACAGCGGGCTGAATGCCGGCGTCGGCACAGACGTCTCGGTCGCGGTAGAGCTGTTGTCGGCCAATGGGGAAGTGTTGTTCATGGGTTGAATTCTGGCGTGCGGGTCAGTTGCGCGTCAGGTGGCACATCATATCTTATATAAGACATAAGACAAATTGACGATTCAGGGTTTTCGCGGGTACACTCCAAAGCTGTTTGCTTGCGTTTCGCGCTCATGAATCTGGGTGCGGCGCGCGGGTCCGGCGTGCCGGGCAGACCCCCTGGCCGATGGTTGGTCAGCGCCTGCAACCCTTGTTTTCAACCTTCTGGAGTTTTCCATCATGAGCAAAAAGCCCGTCCGCGTTGCCGTCACCGGTGCAGCAGGTCAAATTGGTTACGCATTGTTGTTCCGCATCGCCTCCGGCGAAATGCTGGGCAAAGACCAGCCCGTCATCTTGCAGCTGCTGGAGATCCCTGACGAGAAGGCCCAAAAAGCCCTCAAGGGCGTGATGATGGAGCTGGAAGACTGCGCGTTCCCGCTGTTGGTCGGCATGGAAGCCCACTCCGACCCCATGACCGCTTTCAAGGACACCGACTACGCCCTGCTGGTCGGCTCGCGTCCTCGTGGCCCAGGCATGGAGCGTGCCGAGCTGCTGGCCATCAACGGTGCCATCTTCACTGCCCAGGGCAAGGCCCTGAACGCCGTGGCTTCGCGCAACGTCAAGGTGCTGGTCGTGGGCAACCCCGCCAACACCAACGCCTACATCGCGATGAAGTCTGCGCCTGACCTCAAGCCCGGCAACTTCACCGCCATGTTGCGTCTGGACCACAACCGCGCTGCTTCGCAAATCGCCGCCAAGACCGGCAAGGCCGTGGCCGACATCGAAAAACTGTGCGTCTGGGGCAACCACTCGCCCACCATGTATGCCGACTACCGTTTCGCCACCATCAAGGGCGAATCCGTCAAGGCCATGATCAACGACCAGGTCTGGAACGAAACCGTGTTCCTGCCCACCGTGGGCAAGCGCGGCGCGGCCATCATCGAAGCCCGTGGCCTGTCCTCGGCCGCTTCGGCTGCCAACGCCGCCATCGACCACATGCGCGACTGGGCCCTGGGCACCAACGGCAAGTGGGTCACCATGGGTATCCCTTCGCAAGGCTGGTACGGTATCCCCAAGGATGTCATGTTTGGCTTCCCCGTCACCTGCGAAAACGGCGAGTACAAGGTCGTTGAAGGTCTGGAGATCGACGCCTTCAGCCAGGCTTGCATCGACAAGACCCTGAAAGAGCTGACCGACGAGCAAGCTGGCGTCGCTCACCTGATCTGATTGCCTCCCAGAGACATTCAGTGAGCCATCCTCGCGACGTCCTGTTGGGTGCGCAAGCCGGAAGCGTTCAGCTGCCGGTTTGTGACCATTACAGCGGTGTCGACGCGAGGATGCGCAAAAGCTTGCAGCTGCAAGCCGAAATGACGCAGGAGTTTGGAACTTGCGTCTTTGATGTGACCCTCGATTGCGAAGACGGCGCCCCTGTGGGCGGCGAGGCAGAGCATGCCGCGCTGGTCACCGAGCTGGCGCTGGGCGCGGCGCCCGGTGCCCGTGTGGGCGTGCGTGTGCACCCCGTGGACCACCCCAGTTTCCAAGCCGACATGGCCACCATTGCAGCCCAGGCGGCGAAGCGCTTGACGCACATCATGGTGCCCAAGGTCGAGTCGGTGGCCGATGTGCAGCTGGCCGAGCAGGCCTTGAATCAGGCCGGCGCCAACGATTTGCCTTTGCATGTGCTCATCGAGTCCCCCGCTGCTGTGCACCGCGCCTTTGACATTGCGGCGCACCCGCGTGTGCAATCGATCAGTTTTGGCCTGATGGACTTTGTTTCGGCCCATGGCGGGGCGATTCCCGCCGATGGCATGGGCATTCATGGGCAGTTCACCCACCCGCTGGTGCTGCGCGCCAAACTCGAGATTGCCAGCGCGTGCCACGCCCACGGGAAAGTGCCCTCGCATTGTGTGGTCACCGAGTTCAAAAACACCGAAGCGATCCGCATGGCCGCCCAAAAAGCGGCCCGTGAGCTGGGGTACACCCGAATGTGGAGCATCCACCCTGACCAGATCCGGCCGATCCTGCAGGCCATGGCGCCCAGCGAGGCGCAAATTGAACAAGCCAGTGAGATCATTCTGGCCGCGCAGGCGGCCCAGTGGGCGCCCATCAGCCACGCAGGTCAACTGCACGACCGGGCCAGCTACCGGTTTTTCTGGCAGTTGATCGAGCGAGCGCACCACACCGGTTGTCGTTTGCCTTCCGGGATTCAGTTTTTCTTTTCGGGTGACGGCAAGCCAGCCCGATCTGTTTCATGATGAAGAACATTCGTGCGAAGGAGATCGAGATGCGAAACATGATGGCGACACTGGTGTTCTCCCTGCTGGCGATGCCGGCATGGTCCCAAGCCCCGGCAGCTTCCTCCAAAGCAACGCCAAACAAACCCAAGACGTCCGCCGCCAAAGCGGCGCCCAAATCCAAACTGGCCGAGGCCCCCAAGCCCGAACCCGACACCCCGATGGGCCCCGAAGAGCTGGCCATTGCCGAGCGCGTGCACAAAGGCCAATTGCCTTGCGAGCTGGGTGCCACGGTGCGTCTGGAGGCTGACGCCTCGCAGCCTGGCTACTTCTATTTGCACGGCAAAGGCTTTCGCTACCGCATGCACCCCGTGGCCACGAGCACAGGCGCGATCCGTCTGGAAGACCGCAAAGCGGGCGCTGTCTGGTTGCAACTGGCCAACAAATCCATGTTGATGGATCAAAACAAAGGCCGCCGCTTGGCCGATGAATGCGCCAACGCCGAACAGGTGGCCTTTGCCGAGAACATGAAAACCAATCCCCCGCCTAGCCTGATCGATACGACAGGCATGGGTCGATAAAACTTGAAACTTTGACTGACAGGAGAAAAAACCATGTTGAAAGCTTACCGTGAACATGCAGCAGAACGCGCTGCCCTGGGCATCCCGCCATTGCCGCTGGATGCCAAGCAAGTGGCCGAGTTGATCGAACTGATCAAGAACCCACCCGCTGGTGAAGATGCCTTCCTGATGGATTTGTTGACCCACCGCGTGCCACCTGGCGTGGACGACGCCGCCAAGGTCAAGGCGTCTTTCCTGGCCGCTGTGGCCCATGGTGAAGTCCAAGTTGGCTTGATTTCCAAAGCCAAAGCCACGGAACTGCTGGGCACCATGGTGGGGGGCTACAACGTGCACCCCCTGATCGAGTTGCTCGACAGCGCCGAAGTCGCCGGGGTGGCCGCTGAAGCCCTGAAGAAAACCCTGTTGATGTTCGACTTCTTCAACGACGTCGCTGAAAAAGCCAAGGCCGGCAACGCCAAGGCCAAAGAGGTCATGCAAAGCTGGGCCGACGCCGAGTGGTTCACCAGCCGCCCCGAAGTCGAGAAAAAAATCACCGTCACCGTGTTCAAGGTGCCTGGCGAGACCAACACCGACGACCTGTCGCCCGCGCCCGACGCCTGGAGCCGCCCCGACATTCCGCTGCACTACCTGGCCATGCTCAAGAACACCCGCCCCGGCGCGGCGTTCAAGCCTGAAGAAGATGGCAAGCGCGGCCCCATGCAGTTCATTGAAGACCTGAAGAAAAAAGGCCATCTGGTGGCCTACGTGGGCGACGTGGTCGGCACCGGCTCCAGCCGCAAATCGGCCACCAACAGCGTGATCTGGGCCACCGGCCAGGACATCCCGTTTGTGCCCAACAAGCGTTTTGGTGGCGTGACCTTGGGCGGCAAGATCGCGCCCATCTTCTTCAACACCCAAGAAGACTCCGGCGCCTTGCCGATTGAAGTCGACGTGTCCAAGCTCGAAATGGGTGATGTCATCGACATCCTGCCCTACGACGGCAAGATCGTGAAGAACGGCGCTACCGTCACCGAGTTCAAACTCAAGAGCGATGTGCTGTTCGACGAAGTGCGCGCTGGTGGCCGCATCAACTTGATCATTGGCCGCAGCCTGACGGCCAAGGCCCGCGAGTTCCTGGGCTTGCCCGCTTCCACTGTGTTCCGTCTGCCCACGCCGCCAGCCGCCACCAAGGCCGGTTTCACATTGGCCCAGAAGATGGTTGGCCGCGCTGTGGGCCTGCCAGAAGGCCAGGGCGTGCGCCCCGGCACTTATTGCGAACCCAAGATGACCACCGTGGGCTCACAAGACACCACCGGCCCGATGACCCGTGACGAGCTGAAAGACCTGGCTTGCCTGGGTTTCAGCGCCGACATGGTGATGCAGTCGTTCTGCCACACCGCCGCTTACCCCAAGCCTGTGGATGTCAAAACCCACCGCGAACTGCCCGCCTTCATCAGCAACCGCGGTGGCGTGTCGCTGCGCCCCGGTGACGGCGTGATCCACAGCTGGCTCAACCGCCTGTTGTTGCCTGACACCGTCGGTACCGGTGGCGACTCGCACACCCGTTTCCCCATTGGTATCAGCTTCCCAGCGGGCTCCGGTTTGGTGGCCTTCGGCGCTGCCACTGGCGTGATGCCTCTGGACATGCCTGAATCGATCCTGGTCCGCTTCAAAGGCGAAATGCAGCCCGGCGTGACCCTGCGCGACTTGGTGCATGCCATTCCCTTGTTCGCCATCAAGAAGGGCCTGCTCACGGTGGCCAAGTCCGGCAAGATCAACGAGTTCTCGGGCCGTATCCTGGAAATCGAAGGCCTGCCCAACCTGAAGGTCGAGCAGGCGTTTGAGTTGTCCGACGCGTCTGCCGAGCGTTCGGCTGCGGGTTGCACGATCAAGCTCAACAAAGAGCCGGTCGAGGAGTACCTGAAGTCCAACGTCGTGCTCATGAAGAACATGATCGCCGACGGTTACGCCGACGCCCGCACCCTGGCCCGCCGCATCGAGAAGGTCGAAGCCTGGTTGGCCAATCCCCAGCTGCTCGAAGCCGACAAGGACGCCGAATACGCGCATGTCATCGAGATCGACATGAACGAGATCAAAGAGCCGATCCTGTGCTGCCCCAACGATCCGGACGATGCCAAGTTCCTGTCCGAAGTCGCTGGCACCAAGATCGACGAAGCGTTCATCGGTTCGTGCATGACCAACATCGGCCACTTCCGCGCCGCGGCCAAGCTGCTCGGCGGCAGCCGCGACATCCCCGTCAAGCTGTGGGTTGCCCCACCGACCAAGATGGACGAGAGCGAGCTGATCAAGGAAGGCCACTACGCCAACTTTGGCGCAGCCGGTGCCCGCACCGAGATGCCCGGCTGCTCGCTGTGCATGGGCAACCAGGCCCAGGTGCGCGAAGGCGCGACCGTGGTGTCCACTTCCACCCGCAACTTCCCCAACCGCTTGGGCAAAAACACCAACGTGTTCTTGGCCTCGGCCGAATTGGCAGCGATCGCGTCCAAGCTGGGGCACATCCCCACTGTCGCCGAATACCACGAGGCCATGGGCATTGTGAACAAGGACGGTGCCGCGATCTACAAGTACATGAACTTCAACCAGATTGAAGAGTACGTGGAGAACGCCAAGGGCGTGACCGCCTGATCGCCTTCGAAAGCGAGTCTTCAAGCCCCCGCGCTGAAAAGCCCGGGGGCTTTTTTGTCGTCTACACAGGTGACAGACGGGCTGACCCCTTGGCTTTAGGCTTTGCACTTCTACTTGTCACGCCAAGGACCCCGCCATGAAAACCACCACCCTGGGCAAAAGCCCTCTGAAAGTGTCCCGCCTGTGTCTGGGCACCATGATGTTCGGCGACCAGACGCCGCTGGAAGATGCCCGGCGCATTGTGGCCGATGCACAGGAAAAAGGCTGCAACTTCATCGACACCGCCGACATTTACAGCCTCGGCAAGTCTGAAGACATGGTGGGCCAGGTCCTTCAGGGGCATCGCCACCGTTGGGTGCTGGCCAGCAAGGTCGGCAATCCGATGTCGGACCAACTCAACTGCCAAGGCTACTCGCGCAGCTGGATGATGCGTGCCTGCGAGGACAGTTTGCGCCGCCTGGGCACCGACCACTTGGACATTTATTACCTGCACCGCGACTACAACGGCATGGACTTGGAGGAGCCCTTGCGGGCCATCGAGGCTTTGCTGCGCGACGGCAAGATCCGTTACTGGGGTGTGTCCAATTTCAGGGGCTGGCGCATTGCCGAGATGGTGAACATGGCCCGCCAGATGAACATGCCCGGCCCGGTGGTGTGCCAGCCTTATTACAACCTGCTCAACCGCTTGCCCGAGGTGGAAATTCTGGAAGCCTGCGGCCATTACGGTTTGGGTGTGGTGCCTTACAGCCCGATTGCGCGTGGCGTGTTGACGGGCAAATATGCACCCGGTCAGGCCCCCGCCCAGGGCAGCCGCGCAGCGCGTGGTGACAAGCGCATCATGGAAACCGAATTTCGCGAAGAGTCGCTGCAGATTGCCCAAACGCTGCGACAGCATTGCGAGGCCAAGGGCGTGTCGCTGGCGCACTTTGCCACCGCCTGGGTGCTGGCCAACCCCCATGTGAGCGCAGTCATCGCCGGGCCGCGCACGCTGGCGCAGTGGCAAGACTATGCGGGCGCTTTGGAGGTGACGATTACTGCCGAAGACGAAGCCTTGGTCAACAGCCTCGTGGCGCCCGGGCATCCGTCGACGCCCGGTTACAACGACCCTTCTTACCCTTTGAACGGGCGCTGAAATCCGCGTGTGTGTTGGCCTCTGACGGTTGCAGTGGGCATCGATGCGCCAAAGGGGTGATTGACAAACACCTCTTGATTTCTGTACAGTCTGTACGGAAATCAAGGAGTTCGCCATGTCAGACACCCCGCAATACGGCCTCGAACAAGCCCGGGCGCAGCTGCCGCTCATCGCCTCCGAGGCGGTGGCGGGCTACAGCAGTGTGATCACGCGCCACGGCAAGCCGGTGGCGGTGGTGGTGCCAGTGGCGCAGTGGCGTGAGGAGCAGATCCGCTCCAGGCAAGGGGGTGTTCTGGCTTTGCGTGGCTCGGGTCGAGGCCTGTGGCCCGAGGGCGCAGCCCCCGCAGTGGCCCAGCTGCGCGATGAGTGGGCTTGAGCGGTGGGAACCCGTGGCCGAGTCCGTGCTTCGGCATCGCTGTGGTGCGGCCTGAGCGAGGGCGCCACCGTGCTGGTGGACACCGCGCCCTGGATTTACCTGCTCGAAGACCATGCCGAATTCGCGCCCCGTTTTGTGGGTCTTTTCGAAGCCGCAGATCGCGGCCAGATTCAGCTGGCCTTGAGCACCGTGACCTTGGCCGAAGTGCTGACCGGTCCTTTCAAGGCGGGCCAAACGGCCTTGGCCAAACGCTACGAGACGGCGCTGGGCGCTTACCAGGTGGTGCCCTTGTCCGCAGCGGTGGCCAGCCTGGCGGCGCAGTTGCGGGTGCAGTACCGCCTCAAGCTGCCCGATGCGGTGCAGCTGGCTTCGGCGCTGCAGATCGGCGCGGCGGCCCTGGTCACACATGACCGCGACTTTTCTGCGGTGCAGGGCTTGCCGGTGTTGATGGGCGCATGACAGATGCGCCTGCGCCTCCATCCGCGCAGGGGCTCAGAACATCCGCGCGATCAAAGCACCCTCGGCCGGGCCGTCCAGCGGAATCCACACCTTGAGCGGATTGCCCGCAGCCACCTCGATGGCTTCGCCGGATTCGCTTTTCATGTGCGTCAGCGGCAGTTTGCGGTTGCCGCTGGGGTGAATGACCTCGATCGTGTCGCCCACCGCGAAACGGTTTTTGGTCTCGACCAGCGCCCAGCCATCACCCACCTCACGCACTTCGCCCACAAACTGGCTGCGGTGTCCCACCGAGTGGCCGGTTTCGTAGTTCTGGTAGTCCTGCGCGGGGCGGCGCTCCAGAAAGCCCGAGGTGTAGCCGCGTGAGGCCAGACCGTCGAGTTCACTGATGAGTTCGGGGTTGAAGGGGCGACCGGCCACGGCGTCGTCGATGGCGCGGCGGTACACCTGCGCGGTGCGGCTCACGTAATACAAACTCTTGGTGCGGCCTTCGATCTTGAGCGAGTCCACCCCGATCTTGACCAGGCGCTCGATCAGCTCCACCGCACGCAGGTCCTTGCTGTTCATGATGTAGGTGCCGTGCTCGTCTTCCATGATCGGCATGAGCTGACCAGGACGTCCAGCTTCTTCGATCAGGTACACCTTGTCGGCGGCGGGGTGGCGCTGGCCGTCGCCGCAGGCCGAGAAAGCTTTGTCGGCGTTTTCCTGTTCCTGCTCGAAGTTGAAGTCACCCGCCATGCGCACGGGCTGGACCTCGCCGGAGTCGGTCTCGTCGGTGGCTTCTTGGGTGCCGTAACTCCAGCGACAAGCGTTGGTGCAGGTGCCCTGGTTGGGGTCGCGCCGGTTGAAGTAGCCCGACAACAGGCAGCGGCCCGAATACGCGATGCACAACGCGCCGTGCACAAAGACTTCGAGCTCCATGTCGGGGCATTCCTGGCGGATTTTTTCGATCTCGTCCAGACTCAGTTCGCGGCTCAGGATGATGCGGGCCACGCCCACCTTCTGCCAGAACCTCACCGCCGCCCAGTTGACGGTGTTGGCCTGCACCGACAGGTGGATGGGCATTTCGGGCCATTTCTCGCGCACCATCATGATCAGGCCCGGGTCGGCCATGATCAGGGCGTCTGGCTTCATGGCGATCACCGGCTCGATGTCGCGCAAATAGGTGCGCACCTTGTCGTTGTGCGGCAGCAGGTTGCTGGTGACAAAAAACTTTTTCCCCCGGGCGTGCGCTTCGGCAATGCCGATGCCGATCTGCTCCAGCTTGAATTCGTTGTTGCGTGCCCGCAGGCTGTAGCGCGGCTGGCCCGCATAGATGGCGTCGGCACCAAAGTCGTAAGCGGCGCGCATTTTGTCGAGCGAGCCCGCTGGCAATAAAAGTTCGGGGGATTTGATCGTGGTCATGGTTTTCAATTTTCCAATTTTTTGAGTCCTTCAAGCCCGGGCACAATTGACCTATGACAAGAAATGAGCGCAATCCGGTGGTGATCGCAGGCGGCGGTATCGGCGGGCTGGCGGCGGCCCTGGCCTGTGCGAGGCAAAGGGTGCCAGTGCAATTGCTGGAGCGAGCCACCCAGCTCAGCGAGGTGGGCGCGGGCATCCAACTTGGGCCGAATGTGACGCGCATCTTGCAGGCCTGGGGTCTGGGTGCGGCGCTGGCGCAGGTGGCGGCTTTCCCCAAGCAGCTGCAAGCGCGCGACGCCCAAACCGGGCAAGTGCTGGGCACGCTGCGCCTAGGGGAAAGGGCGCAAGCGCTGTATGGCGCGCCTTACGCCACCATCCACCGGGCGGATTTGCAGGGCCTGCTGCAGCGGGCGGTGCAGGATGCAGGCGTGGCATTGCATTTGGGACAGACCGTGCAAGGCTGGTACGAAACCGAAGCGGCTTTGCAAGTGAACACGGCAGAAGGCCTGAGCCTGCAGGCCAGCGCCCTGATCGGGGCCGACGGTATGTGGAGCGCGGTGCGCCAGCAACTGCTGGGCGATGCCCCGGCGCGCTTTACCGGGCACCTGGCTTACCGGGCGCTGGTGGCGCAGGCCGATTGGCCTGCGCACTTGCGCAGCGACCAGGTCACCGTGTGGATGGGGCCGCGCCTGCATGTGGTGCATTACCCGGTGCGCAGCGGGCAGTGGCTCAATCTGGTGGCCATCGTGCACGGCGTCAAACCCGACCAAGCTCAAGACTGGGACCAGGCCGGGCACACCCAGGCGCTGATGCAGGCCATGGGCGCGGTGGGCCGTGATTTGCACGAGCGGTTGGCATCGGTGCCCGCTTGGCGGCAATGGGCGCTGCACGACCGCTCGCCAGTGAGTGCTGCCAGCCAGATGGCCCAAGGCCGCGTGGCCTTGCTGGGTGATGCGGCGCACCCCATGCGGCCTTATTTGGCACAGGGCGCGGGCATGGCCATTGAAGACGCGCAGGCTTTGGCGCAGTGCCTGAGTGTGGGCAACGCGATGGTGCCCGAGCAACTGCAGGCTTATGCCGAGCAACGCTGGGCGCGCAATGCTCGCGTGCAGGCCCGGGCGATTCGCAACGGCCGCATCTTCCACGCCCAGGGCGCTGTCGCGCTGGGGCGCAACCTGTCGATGCGGCTCATGGGTGAGCGGGTGATGGATGTGCCTTGGCTTTACGCAGGCGGATCAGAGGTTCATGGCTTCAACGGCAATGCCCTTTGACGCTTGCCAGTGAGGGCAAACAGCGCATTGCCCACCGCTGGGGCCAGCGGCGGCACGGCCGGTTCGCCCACGCCCGCCGGGTGGCGGGTGCTGGGCACGATGTGGGTTTCCACCGTTGGTGCCTGGCTGAGCGTGACCATGGGGTAGCTCGGAAAATTGCCTTGCTGCACCACGCCGCCCACGATGTCGATTTGCCCGTACAGTGCGGCGCTCAGCGCATAGACCACGCTGCTTTGCATTTGCTGGGCCACGGTGTCCGGGTTGACCACGGTGCCGCAGTCGATGGCGCACACCACGCGGTGCACGCGGATCTGGCCTTGCTCGACCGAGACCTCCGCCACTTGCGCCACGATAGAGCCAAAAGACTTGTGCAGCGCGATGCCTTGCGCGCGGCCTGCGGGCAAAGGCTTGCCCCAGCCTGCTTGGGTGGCTGCCAGCTGCAGCACCGCCGCATAACGCGGCGCGTCTTTCAACAGCTTCAGGCGAAAGGCCAGCGGGTCTTGTTTCGTGGCCACGGCCAGTTCGTCGATGAAGCTTTCCGAGAAGAAGGCGTTGTGCGAATGGCCCACCGAGCGCCAAAAACCCACGGGCACGCCCGACTTCGTGGCCACATGGCTCATGTGCTGGTTCAAAAAGCCGTAGGGCAGATCGAACAGACCCTCTGATGTGGTTTTGTCGGGCATGTCGATGGGGCCCGACAGGTGCGGTGCGGCGCGTGCCATCCAGCGCGGGGTGATGGCGTCGCCCGCCGACTTGATGCGCAAACTGCTGACTTCGCCTTGCGCGTCGATGGACGCCTGGAATTTGGCCAGGTGCATGGGGCGGTAAAAGTCGTGGGTCATGTCTTCTTCGCGCGACCAGACCAGTTGCACGGGCGCGCCCTTGCAGGCCATGGCCACTTGCACGGCTTGCCCGACAAAGTCGACCTCCAGCCTGCGGCCAAAACCGCCGCCCAACAGCGTCACATGCACGGTGACCTGGTCTTCTTTGACCCCGGCCACTTTGGCGGCCATGGCCCGCGCCATTTGTGGCACCTGCGTGGGCACCCAAACTTCGACTTTGCCGTCTTTCACCCGCGCGGTACAGTTCATCGGCTCCATGGTGGCGTGGGCCAGGTAGGGCGCTTGGTACAGCGCGTCGATGCGGCTGGCCGCCGTTTGCTCGGCCTTGAGTGGCAGGCCTTGCTCGTGGAAGGTGAAGCCGCTTTCGGTGTTCAGGGCCTTGAGCAGGTCAGCCTGGATGCGGGTGGTGTCCAAGGCTTGATGGCCCGATGAAGCCCCCGGTGTAGGCCACTGCACCTTCACCGCTTGTGCGCCTTGGCGCGCTTGCCAGGTGTTTGTAGCGACCACCGCAAAGCCACCCGTTCCGCCACCCCAGGCGTCCAGCGCCACCACCTGGCTCACACCCGGCAAGGCCAGCGCGGCTTGGGTGTCCATGGGGGCGGCTGCGCCACCCAGCACGGGGTTCATGCGCACGGCCGCAAACAGCAGGCCGGGCAAGCGCACGTCCATGCCGAACTGCGCTTGGCCTGTGACTTTGGCGGGGATGTCGCTGCGCGCGGCACTTTGGCCGATCAACTTCCAGTCCTCGCGGGTTTTGGGGGCGATGTTCGGCGGTGTGCTGCCCGCAGCGGCTGCACCCATTTGGCCGTAATGTGCCTTTTGGCCCGAGGTATGTTGCATCACGCCATCGCGCACGGTGATCTCGCTGGCGGGCACCTTCCACGCGGCAGCAGCGGCCTGCACCAGGCTGGCGCGTGCGGTGGCGGCGGCCATGCGCAGCGGCTCCCACAGGTCGGCCACCGAAGACGAGCCGCCCGTGGCGTTGATGCCCAGCTCGCGGGCGATCTTGCCCACCATCCACTCGGCCAGTTTGATCTTGGTGGGCTTGTGCTCGCCTTCGCTGTCCAGCGGGTGAAAGGGCAGGCTGGCCACCAGCATCGCCACGTTGCCGTAAATGCTGTCGGCTCCGGCTTGTTCCAGGCGCACGCGGTTCAGGGGCACATCGAGTTCTTCGGCCACCAGCATGGCCAGCGCGGTGTGCACGCCTTGGCCCATCTCGCTGCGCGGCATGGCCAGCACCACGGCACCATCGGCGGCGATCTTGATCCAGCCGTTCAGGGCCACATCGCCTTGTGTGGGCAGCATCAATTCGGGCGAGCCCAGGCGCGAGCGGGCGGGCATCGCGCCCCAACCCACCACCAGTGCGCCGGTAGCGCCCAGGGCGCTCAAAATCCAGGTGCGGCGTTTCATGCGGCACCACCTTTCTTCAGTTCAGCCGCAGCCCGGTGGATGGCCGCCCGCACACGCTGGTAAGTGCCGCAGCGGCACAGGTTGGTCATGGCCGCGTCAATGTCGGCATCGCTGGGCTGTGGGTTTTTGTCGAGCAAGGCGGTTGCAGCCATCAGCATGCCGCTTTGGCAGTAACCGCATTGCGGCACCTGCTCGGCGATCCACGCGCTTTGCAAGGGGTGGGGCTTTTCTGCCGAGCCCAAGGATTCGATGGTTTTGATGGGTTGATTGGCCACAGCAGACACAGGCATGACGCAAGAGCGCACGGGCTGGCCGTCCACATGCACCGTGCAGGCTCCGCAAGCGGCGATGCCGCAACCGAATTTGGTGCCCGTGAGATTCAGTTCATCGCGCAGCACCCACAGCAGGGGCGTGCTGGGGTCGGTGGTGACGGTTTGGCTTTGGCCGTTGATGTTCAGTTGCATGTGCTCTCCCCGTTGGTGCAAGCGGGCATGTTAGTGCAAATGAATGCACCTGTTGACCGCAGCTTGATCGTGAGGGGGCTGGGTCACAGCTGCGTGCGCAGCGTCCAGATTTCCGGAAAGAGCACAGTGTCCAGCATCTTGCGCAAATAGCTCACGCCGCCCGTGCCGCCCGTGCCGCGCTTGAAGCCGATCACGCGCTCCACGGTGGTCACATGGCGGAAGCGCCACAGGCGGAAGGCGTCTTCCAGATCGGTCAACTCTTCGCCCAGCTGGTACAGGTCCCAGTGCTGCTGCGGGTTGCGGTAGACCACCAGCCAGGCGTTCTCGATCGCCTCGCTGGCCGGGTAGGGCTGTCGCCAGTCTCGCTGGGTGTGGGTGTCCGGCACATCCAGACCTCGGCGCTGCAAAAGCCGCAGGCATTCGTCGTACAGCGAGGGTGCTTCGTAGGCGGCCTGTACGGTGGCCGACAGGTCGGGCCGGTGCGCGTGGGGCTGCAGCATGACCGCGTTCTTGTTGCCCATCGCAAACTCGATGCATCGGTACTGCCAGCTCTGGAAACCACTCGACTGTGCAAGATACGGGCGGATGGCGCTGTACTCGGGCGGGGTCATGGTGGCCAGCACGTCCCAAGCGTGTACCAGCTGCTCCATGATGCGGCTGACGCGGGCGAGTTTTTTGAAGGCGTCGGGCAACTGGTCTTGCGCGATGTCCGCCATGGCGGACTGAAGCTCGTGCAGCATCAGCTTCATCCACAACTCGCTCGTTTGGTGCTGCACGATGAACAGCATCTCGTTGTGGTCGGGCGAGAGCGGCTTTTGTGCGTTCAGGATGGCGTCGAGCTGCAGGTAGTCGCCGTAGCTCATGCGGCCATCAAAGTCGAGCTGGGCGTGTTCTTCTTGCACGATGCGCTCGCCTTGCGCTGTGTTGGCGCTGGCTGTGTGGGCGGTGGATGAGAAAGGGCAGGAACTCATGACAGGCCTTTCAGGTGACGGCGTTCTTTTGCGCAAAGCGGGCGTCTTGCCATTCGCCACTCTGCATGACCTGGTGCAGGTGTTCTGCGGCGTGCCACACGTCGGCATAGCCGACATAGAGCGGGGTAAAGCCAAAGCGCAGGATGTCCGGGTGCTGGCCACCATCGCCCGCCCTGAAGTCGCCGATCACGCCGCGCGCGATCAGGGCTTGCACAATGGCGTAAGCGCCTTCGGCCCGGGTCAGGCTCACTTGCGAGCCGCGCAGGGCTTCTTGTGCTGGGGTGGCGATGCCAAAGCCGTGGCCGTGCAGGCGCGTGCGCACCAGTTGCATGAACAAGCCCGTGAGCGCCAGCGACTTTTGGCGCAACGCGGTCATGCCGCCCAGCGCCTCGGCGGCCAAAAAGGCGTCCAGGCCGCAGTCGAGTGCTGTGAGGCTCAAGATGGGTTGGGTGCCGCATTGGTAGCGGGTGATGCCTGCGGCAGGTTGGTAATCCGGCGTGAAGGCAAAGGGCGCGGCATGACCCCACCAGCCGGCCAGTGGCTGCCAAAAGCGATCGGTGTGCTGGGGGTGCACCCACACAAATGCAGGCGCACCGGGGCCGCCGTTCAAGTATTTGTAGCCGCAGCCCACGGCAAAGTCGGCACCTGAGCCGTTCAGGTCAACGGGCACCGCGCCCGCGCTGTGCGCCAGGTCCCACACGGTGAGGATGCCTTTAGCGTGGGCTTGTGCGGTTACGGCCTGCATGTTGTGCATGGCGCCCGTGCGGTAGTTCACATGGGTGAGCATGAGCACGGCCACATCGGCTTGCAGCGCAGCCGCGATCTCATCGGCTTCGACCCGTTGCAGGGTGTAACCGCGCTCTTTGCACAAGGCTTCTGCAATGTACAGGTCAGTCGGGAAGTTGCTGCGCTCGCTGACGATTTTGGTTTTGTGGGGGTGGTCGGCTTTGGCGATGTGCAGCGCGGCGGCCAGCACTTTGAAGAGGTTGATCGAGGTGCTGTCCGCCGCGATCACTTCACCCGGCTGGGCACCGATAACCCGGGCAATCTTGTCGCCCACGCGCTGGGGTAGGGTGAACCAGCCCGCAGTGTTCCAGCTTTTGATCAGGTCGGTGCCCCATTCGTGCGTCACGGCATGGGCCACGCGGGCTGGGGCGGTTTTGGGTAGCACGCCCAGCGAGTTGCCGTCCAGGTAAATCACGCCGGGGGGCAAGTCGAATTGCTCGCGCAGGCTGCGCAAGGGGTCTTGTTGGTCCAGCAGTTCGCAGTCTTGCAGGGTGGGGGTGAGGTTCATCATGTTTGGGTCTTTCAAGCATTGTTCAAAGTTCGCGCAAGACCGCCCGCACGGGGCTGGCGTCGGCGCTTATGAGTTTCAGGGGCAGGGCGATCAGCTCGTAATCGCCTTCGGGCACGTCGTCGAGCAGCAGGTTTTCCAGCACGCGCAGGCCGCGCTGGCGGATGGCTTGGTGGCTGGGCAGCTGTTTGCTGTCGGCCGGGTCGATGCTGGCGCTGTCGGTGCCGATCAGCCGCACGCCCAGGTCGGCCAGGTGCTGCACGCAGGCGGGGTCAAAGGCGGTGAGCTGGGTGTCGAAGTGTTGGTGCGGAAACTGGCGGTAGGTACGCACCAGCAGCCGCTCGGGCACGTCGTTCAGGGCGTGCTGCAGGTGGTCCATGGTGATCAAACGGCCAGCGTCCAGCGCGTGGATGACGCGGCAGCGGCCCAGAAAGGGCAGCAGGTCCAAAGAGCCTACGGCCACGCCTTGCGGGTCGTAATGCAGCGGGGCATCGGCATGTGCGCCCACATGCGGCGACAGCGTGATGGCGCTCACGTTGACGGGACAGCACTCAGAGAGCGTGGCAGCCCATTGCTGGGTGTAGGGCGTGTCGCCCGGAAAGACCGGGCTTTGCGCATCCACAGGTGGAGAAATGTCCCAAAGTTTTTTCATGGTGTGCGAAGGTAGCACCCCACAAAAAACCGTGGTGTCGGTTATTTCCAACACCCGTGAAAAAGACTTCAGACGTTCAGCGCAGGCAGGCCATGGCGGCGGCGCGCTTGTTCGCAGGCCGGGCTGCCTTCTTCAAATTCACGGCAGGGCGATGGCCGCCATTCGTAAATGCCGCAAATGGCTTTTTCGCCGGTTTTGCCATAGAGCGCCGCGCAGCGCGGCGGGCTGTGGTCGGTGCCGCGCATGCGGCAGGTGTGCTCGGTGATGGGCGAGGCCAAGCCTGCAGGCACATGGCCGCCACCTTCTTCGTATTCGTACACGGAAAAGTCCACCCGAAAACTCACACAGCAAGCGCCGCAGGTGGTGCAGTGGGACATAGGGTGAAAAGCGGGGGATGGACCCCGGATCAAGTCCGGGGTGACAGATCAGGCGTTCACGCGACCCAACAGCAAAAACTCCATGAGTGCTTTTTGCACATGCATGCGGTTTTCGGCTTCGTCCCAGACCACCGATTGCGGGCCATCGATGACTTCGGCGCTGACTTCTTCGCCACGGTGGGCGGGCAGGCAGTGCATGAACAGGGCGTCGGGCTTGGCGACTTGCATCATGGCTTCGTCCACGCACCACTCGGCAAAGGCTTTCTTGCGGGCCTCGTTTTCAGCCTCAAAGCCCATGCTGGTCCACACGTCGGTGGTGACCAGGTCAGCGCCCCGGCAGGCATCTTCGGGGTCTTTGAAGATTTTGTAGCTGTCGGCACTGCGCAAACCGGCCACAGCCTGGTCCACTTCGTAACCGCTGGGTGTGCTCAGGTGCACCGTGAAACCCAGCAATTCGGCTGCTTGCAGCCAGGTGTTGGCCATGTTGTTGCCGTCGCCCACCCAGGCCACCACTTTGCCTTGAATCGAGCCGCGGTGCTCGATGTAGGTGAAGATGTCGGCCAGGATCTGGCAGGGGTGGAACTCGTTGGTCAGGCCGTTAATGACAGGCACGCGCGAGTGCGAGGCAAAGCGCTCGATCTTGTCCTGCCCGAAGGTGCGGATCATCACCAGATCGGTCATGCGGCTGATCACGCGGGCGCTGTCTTCGATGGGCTCGGAGCGGCCCAGCTGGCTGTCGCCCGTGGTCAGGTGCACCACCGAGCCGCCCAGCTGGTACATGCCCGCTTCAAAGCTCACACGCGTGCGGGTGCTGGCTTTTTCAAAAATCATGGCCAGCGTGCGGTCAGCCAGCGGGTGGTACTTTTCGTAGGCCTTGAACTTGCGCTTGATCTCGGCGGCGCGTGCAAACAGGTGTGCGTACTCGTCGGCCGTGAGGTCGGTGAACTGCAGGTAGTGCCGCACAGGCACGGGTGGGGTCTGGCTCATACTGGCTCCGCCAAAAAGGTCTTGATCAGGGGCGCCAGAATCGCCACCACTTCGTCGGCTTCGGCCTCGGTCATGATGAGCGGCGGCACCAGGCGGATCACGCTGTCGGCCGTCACGCTCAGCAGCAGGCCGGCTTCTGCCGCGCGGCTCCAGATCGGGCCGCAGGGGCGATCGAGTTCAATGCCCAGCATCAGGCCTTGGCCACGCACTTCTTTCACGCCTTGCACGCCAGCCAGAGCCTTCTCCAGCCCACCGCGCAAATGCGCACCGACTTTGGCCGCGTTGGCCATCAGGCCGTCTTTTTCCATGATGCGGATGGTTTCGACCCCCGCACGCATGGCCAGCGGGTTGCCGCCAAAAGTGGTGCCGTGGTTGCCGGGCTGGAAGATGTGGGCGGCCTTGGGGCCGGCCACCACCGCGCCAATCGGCACACCCGAGCCCAGGCCCTTGGCCAGCGGCATCACGTCGGGCACGATGCCTGCCCACTGGTGGGCGAACCATTTGCCGGTACGGCCCATGCCGCACTGCACCTCGTCGATCATCATCAGCCAGTCTTTTTGGTCGCACAGGGCGCGTACTTGCTTCAGGTACTCGATACGCATCGGGTTGACGCCGCCTTCGCCCTGAATGGTTTCCATGAACACCGCCACCACATTCGGGTTGCCTTCGGTGGCTTTTTTCAGGGCCTCGATGTCGTTGACCGGCACGCGCACAAAGCCCTCCAACATGGGACCAAAGCCTTTTTTCAGTTTTTCGTTGGCGGTGGCGCTCAGGGTGGCGATGCTGCGACCGTGAAAGGCTTTTTCGTAAACCACGATTTCGGGTTTGTCGATGCCCTTGTCGTGGCCGTATTTGCGCGCCAGCTTGATGGCGGCTTCGTTGGCTTCCAGACCTGTGCAGCAGAAGAACACGTTCGTCATGCCTGACAGTTCGACCAGCTTGGCCGCCAGCACTTCCGAGTTGGGTACATGGAAGTAGTTGCAGCTGTGGATCATTTTGCTGACCTGGTCTTGCAAGGCAGGCACCAGATCGGGGTGGTTGTGACCCAGGGTGTTCACGGCGATACCGGCCAAAGCATCCAGGTACTGCTTGCCATTGACGTCCCAGACTCGGCAACCCTGACCATGGCTGAGTGCGATTGGCAGTCGGCCATAGGTGTTCATGGTGTGCGGTGAGGCGGCTTCAATGTGAGCGGTCATGCGTGAACTCCTGAAATAAAAATCGGCCCAATGGTGGAGGGCCGTTGAGCGAATATTTTAGAGGCTTTGCGTGACGGTTCAACGGCTTTTGTCACAAGGCTAAAGTCTTATATAAGATACAATACTTGTCTAACGAAAGCACTGGCGATCCCGGTGCTTTTGGTGTCCACTTCACCCCCTCTATCCGATGGTCTCCAACACTGCCAAAGAAGTCTTCATCCAGGGAATCACCGAGGACGGAAAGACCTTCAGACCCAGCGACTGGGCTGAGCGCTTGGCAGGCGTGATGAGCCAGTTCCGTCCGGGCGGCGCTGTTCCGGGCAGCCACTTGAGTTATTCGCCTTGGTGCATTCCGACCACCATGGGCCATGTCAAGTGTGTCGTCGTACACCGCGACCTGCGCGACCACGACGTGATGGCCTGGGACTTTGTGATGAACTTCGCCCGAGACAATGGCTTGCAGGTGGTCGAAGCTTGCTTGCTGCCCGACCCACCCCCGAAAAAATAAAACCACACGACCAACCGCCTTCGGGCGGTTTTTTCATGTGTCCTGATTTGTTGATGGTGTGGATGCCCAGATGAAACCCGCTGAGTTGGGGCTGTCGTCGGATGACGATTTTTACGAGCGAAGCGAGTCATGAGGAGTCCGGCGACAGCTCCAACTCAGCTTCCGTCATGCCGGGAAAAGCATGAAAAAACCGCCAAGGTTTGCACCTGGGCGGTTCAGTTTTCGCGGACAGCGCACCCGTTTCAAACGGCAGCGAGGACAAAGCCTCGCCGGGCTGTTGATCTGGTGGAGCGGATCAGGCTGCGGCGAGAGCCAAAGACTTGACTTTGGCGCTCAGGCGGCTCTTGTCACGAGCAGCCTTGTTCTTGTGGAAGATGCCCTTGTCGGCAATGGTGTCCACCACGGTTTGCATTTTGGCAAACAACTCGGTGGCTTTGGTCTTGTCGCCTGCTGCAACGGCTTTCTCGACGTTCTTCACAGCAGTGCGGTATTTGGAACGCAGCGAAGAGTTCGCGGCGTTGATTTTGATGTCCTGGCGGACGCGTTTGCGGCCGGAGGCAAGACGGGGGTTCTTCTTTTTGGGTTTAGCGGATGCCATATATAAGTTCTTTCAGTGTCTGAGGATGATGTCCAGCGAACCCAACATTCTAGCAGAGCCGTTGACGGGCTCAGCCGGGGACAACAGGCGGACATCACTGGGGCGGGGTATGACTCCTCCTTGGGCCATCCAGCGGACCGCTACACTCGCCCACTGTGAGCCTTCTCAGATCTGCCTCTGTCGTGTCGATTTTTACCCTCGCCTCCCGGGTCACGGGTTTGGTGCGCGAGTTGCTCATCGCCTCCATGTTCGGGGCCAGTGCCTTGACCGACGCTTTCAATGTGGCCTTTCGCATTCCCAATTTGTTTCGGCGGTTGTTTGCCGAGGGGGCCTTCAGCCAGGCTTTTGTACCGGTGCTGGCGGCCAGCCGTGCCCAGCATGGGGAAGAAGCCACCCAGGAAGTGATCGACAGCGTGGCCACGGCCTTGGCCTGGTCGGTGCTGGCTTTGTCGGTGTTGGGGGTCTTGGCATCACCCTGGCTGGTCTGGGCGCTGGCCAGTGGCTTGCAGCAAGACGCCCGGGGTTACGGCGCGGCTGTGAACATGACGCGCTGGATGTTCCCCTACATCGCCTTCATGTCCATGGTGGCCTTGTCAGCCGGTATCTTGAACACCTGGAAGCGTTTTGCCTTGCCTGCGGCCACACCCGTGCTGCTCAATGTGAGCGTGATCGCAGCGGCCTGGCTGTTGTCGCCTTGGCTCGCCAAGCAAGGCGTGGAGGCCATTTACGCTTTGCCCGTGGGGGTGATGCTGGGGGGCTTTTTACAGCTGGTGGTGCAGATTCCAGCATTGCATCGTCTGGGCTTGCTGCCCCGCTTGGGCTTGAGGCCTACCGCCGTCAAAAAGGCCTGGACCAACCCGGCCACGCTGAACATTTTGCGTCTCATGGGGCCGGCCTTGCTGGGCGTGGGTGTGGCGCAGATTTCCTTGTTGATCAACACGCAAATTGCCTCGCACCTGGCCCCGGGCAGCGTCAGCTGGCTGACCTATGCCGACCGTTTGATGGAGTTCCCGACGGCCATTTTGGGCGTGGCACTGGGCGTGGTGCTGATGCCGCAGTTGGCAGCGGCCAAAGCCACAGGCGACAGCGAGCGTTACGCCGCCATGCTTGACTGGGGTTTGCGCCTGGTGTTGTTGCTGGCGTTGCCTTGTGCAGCGGCTTTGTTGGTGTTTTCGCAGCCCCTGGTGTCGGTGCTCTACCACTACGGGGCCTTCACCGACCGCGACGTGCAGCAAACCACTTTGGCCCTGACCGGCTACGGTGTGGGCTTGCTGGGTTTGGTCGCGATCAAGGTGCTGGCCCCGGGTTACTACGCCAGCCAGGACATCCGCACCCCGGTGCGCATCGCGGTGGCGGTGCTGGTGCTCACCCAAATTTTCAACCTGCTGCTGGTGCCTCATTTGGCCCACGCCGGGCTGGCCCTGTCCATCGGTTTGGGCGCTCTCGTTAATGCCTTGTGGTTGCTGCTGGGCTTGTTGCGCCGGGGCAGTTACAAGCCGCAGCCCGGCTGGTGGCGCTTTGCTGCGCAGGTGCTGCTGGCCACGGCCTTGTTGACAGGTTTGCTGTGGTTCGCCGCGAACCATTTGCCCTGGGTGGCCATGCGTCAAGAGGCCTGGTGGCGTATCGGCTGGATGCTCGCGACCTTGCTGTGCTCGGCCCTCCTTTATTTTGGCGTCTTGTGGGCCACAGGTTTGCGTCTCAAGGCCTTCCTCAAACGCTGATGCTTGACGGATGAACATGTCTTTGAATTTTTCAGTCCCAACGCCGCTGAGCTATTTCGCCAGTCTGGTGCAAAGTGACACGGATTTTCCTGTACTCGAGGCAGCGGCCAGCCTTGCGCAGGACGAAGAGCCCACGCTGGATGTGCAGCAGGTGCTGGACGATGTGGCGCGCTTGCTCAAACGGATCAAGGGCCGCTTGCCGGCAGATGCGGACGACCTGACGCGCCTGGCCATCTTGACCCAGGTTTTCTACAAGGAAATGGGTTTTGGCGTGAACGCCAACGATTACTACGCGCCCGAAAACAGCTATTTGCACGAGGTGCTGCGCACCCGGCGTGGCTTGCCGATTTCGCTGGCCGTGCTGTGGCTGGAGTTGGCCCAGGGGCTGGGCTTGCAGGCACAGGGCGTCTCCTTTCCAGGCCATTTTCTGGTCAAAATCACGCTGCAGGGCGGTTTGGTGGTGCTGGACCCTTTGACCGGCGACTCGTTGGGCATCGACAACTTGTCGGAAAGGCTGGGGCCTTACCGCGAAGACATGGGGCCCACAACCGGCGCGGATCTGGACGAGGGCGAAACGCCTCTGGGACTTTATTTACAACCCTGCCCGCCGCGCGATTTGTTGGCCCGCATGTTGCGCAACCTGAAAGAGGTTTTCCGGTCGCAAGAAGATTGGCCTCGCATGCTGAGCGTGCTGGACCGGCTCATCGTGCTCTTGCCTGAAGCCTGGGCCGAGAGGCGAGACCGGGGACTGGTCTTGGCCGAGTTGGGGCGCAACACAGAGGCTTTGCAGGACCTGCAGGTTTATTTGCAGGCCGAACCCCAAGCGCCCGATCAGGCGGCGCTGAGGCACCGCATCGACGAGCTCTCGGGCACTTGATGACGTGGCTTCAGGCCACGACCACCTGAGCCCCTTGGCCTTGCGCAGCGATGCGGCCAATCGTGTAGACCTGTTCACCCGCAGCGCGCAAAGTGGCAGCGCAGCTTTCGGCGGTGTCAGCACCCACGACCACCACCATGCCAATGCCGTTATTGAAGGTGCGGTTCATCTCGATGTCGTCGATGCCCGCTGTTTTTTGCAGCCAGGCGAAGAGTTCGGTCTGGGGCCAGCTGCCTTTTTGCAGATGGGCGGCCAGGCCTTCGGGCAGCACGCGGGGGATGTTTTCGAGCAGGCCGCCGCCTGTGATGTGGGCCAAGGCTTTGATCGGGTGGGCGGCCAGTGCGGCCAGCACGTTCTTCACATACAGGCGGGTGGGCTCCATCAGGGCTTGCTTGAAGGGCTTGCCGTCCAGCGTGGCCGGGGCGTTGCTCCCAGCGCGCTCAATGCACTTGCGCACCAGACTGAAGCCGTTGGAGTGCACGCCGCTGGACGCCAGGCCCAGCACCACGTCACCCGCTTGAACGTTTTGGCCCGTGAGGATTTTGGATTTTTCGACCGCGCCGACGGCAAAACCGGCCAGGTCGTATTCGCCTGCCGGGTACATGCCGGGCATCTCGGCGGTTTCGCCGCCGATCAGAGCGCAGCCCGACAATTCGCAGCCCTTGGCAATGCCGCCCACCACGGCGGCGGCGGTGTCCACATCCAGCTTGCCGCAGGCAAAGTAATCCAGGAAGAACAGGGGCTCGGCGCCTTGCACCAGCACGTCGTTCACGCTCATGGCCACCAGGTCGATGCCCACGGTGTCGTGCATGTTCCACTCAAAAGCCAGCTTGAGCTTGGTGCCCACGCCGTCGGTGCCGCTCACCAGCACGGGCTCCTTGTAGCGCTTGGGCACTTCAAACAGGGCGCCAAAACCGCCGATGCCGGCCAGCACGCCTTCGCGCATGGTTTTCTTGGCCAGGGGCTTGATGCGCTCGACCAGCGCGTCACCGGCAACGATGTCCACGCCGGCGTCTTTGTAGGAGAGGGGTGTTTGGCTCATGGTTTTGGCCCGAATGGGGCATGTAAATGGGGAACGGGGGGCCAATAAACGGGCTGGCAGACTAAAATCAAGGCTTATTTTAAGGGTTAGCCCTGATCGCTTGGGACTGTCCCCCGCAAAACACGAGACCGAATGCACGCACCCCTTCCATTTTTGATGACCCGCTTGGCTGCCTGGTTGGGTGTGGCCTTGGTCGCGGTGCTGGTGTTCTGGCTGCTGGCACCCGTGTTGGCCCCCTTTGTGATCGCTGCGGTCATGGCCTATGTGCTGCACCCTCTGGTGCTTCGTTTGGAGGGCTTGGCTGCAGGGCGATTGCCACGGGCCTTGGCCGTGGTGTTCGTTGAGTTCTTGGCCATCCTGGCTTTGTTGGGCATTTTGTTGTTGTTGGTGCCAATTCTGGTGCGAGAGTGGCCACTGCTCCAGCAGCAATTGCCTGTCTTGCTGGACAAATTGGGGGATGCCATCAACCCCCTGTTGGCCCAGCTGGGCCTGAACGTGTCGCTGGACCTGCGCGACCTGAAAACCCAACTGGTGTCGTACCTGAGTGCCAACCGAGAGGATTGGTGGGCGCCGCTGATGTCTTCGATCAAGCTGGGCGGCAGTGTGGCCCTGGCCGTGCTGGGTTACGCGGTGCTGGTGCCGGTGGCCTTGTTTTACATGCTCTACGACTGGACGCGGCTGGTCAACAGTGTGGTCGAGTTGGTCCCCCCGGCCTGGCGTGAGCGTTTTGACGGTTTCATGCAGGACTGCGACCAGGTGCTGGGCGAATATTTGAGAGGTCAGTTGCTGGTGATGCTGGCATTGGCGGTGTTTTATGCCGCAGGGCTGAAGCTGTTTGGCCTCGATCTGGCTTTGCCGATCGGCGTGTTCACCGGCCTGGCCGTGTTTGTCCCTTATCTGGGTTTTGGTTTGGGGCTGGTGCTGGCGCTGTTGGCGGGCTTGTTGCAGTTTGCTTCGGCGCAGGCCGTGGTCATGGTGGCGGTGGTGTATGGCCTGGGACAACTGCTCGAGAGTTTTGTGCTCACCCCCCGACTGGTGGGCGAGCGCATCGGTTTGCACCCGCTGGCCGTCATTTTGGCCTTGATGGCGTTTGGTCAGGTGTTGGGTTTTGTGGGGGTGTTGATGGCCTTGCCCGCCAGCGCGGTTTTGTTGGTGGGCCTGCGCCGTTTGCGCCACCAATACCTTCAAAGCGATCTGTACCAAAAAAGCGGTTCGGGTGCTGCCGAGCAAGGACCCGAGCAGGCATGAAGCAGCTGGCACTGGACATCGGGCTGGCATCAAGCCCCACGCTGGACAACTTCTTTGCAGGCCCCAACGACGCGGCGGTGAGCCATTTGCGACTGTGGACCGCTTCGGTCAGCCGCTCGCCTGTGCCCACTTACCTGTGGGGTGAGAGCGGCTCGGGCAAGACGCATTTGTTGCATGCGGTGCACCACGCTTTGAGGGAGCAGGGTGCTCAGGTGGGCTGGCTGGATGCCCACACCATGCACCCGCCCGAGTTCAACGACGCCTGGGCGGCTGTCTTGATGGACGATGTACACCAGTTCAACGCCGAGCAACAGCACACCGCTTTCAACTGGTTTGTGAATGCCCTGACACCCCGCAGCGGCACGCCCCGCTGGGTGTTGGCCGCAGGCGCATTGCCACCCGCCGATTTGAAGCTGCGCGACGACCTGCGCACGCGCCTGGGTTGGGGCCATGTCCATGCCTTGCAGGTGCTGCATGAACCCGAGCGCCGCGCCGTTTTGCGCCAAGAGGCCGATGCCCGTGGTCTGTTCCTGAGCGATGAAGTCATGTCCTACATGCTCAAGCGGTTTTCGCGCGATTTGGGCAGCTTGATGCAGCTGCTGGACCACCTGGACCACTACGCTTTGCAAACGCAACGCGCCCTGACCATTCCGCTGGTCCGTGCGATGCTGGAGAATGAATGAAACTCGCGCTGTTTGACCTGGACCACACCTTGCTGCCGCTGGACTCCGACCACACCTGGGGCGTGTTCACCACCGAACTGGGCTGGACCGACCCGGCGGTGTTCAGCCAACGCAATGACGAGTTTTATGCCCACTACCAGGCGGGCACGCTCGACATCCACGATTACGTGCGGTTTGCCACCCGCGCCGCCCGCGAGCGCGGTGCGACCGAGGCTGCGCACGCTCATGCCCGCTACATGGACGAAGTGATCCGCCCGCGCATCACGCCCGAGGCGCTGGCGCTGGTACGATCGCACCAGCATGCGGGCGACACGGTGATGATCGTGACCGCCACCAACGAATTTGTGACCCGCCCGATTGCCCAGGCTTTCGGGGTCAGCGAGCTGATCGCGGTGGAGCTGGAACGCGATGCCAGTGGCTGGATCACGGGCGAGATCCGGGGCACACCGTCCTTTCGCGAGGGCAAAGTCACACGCGTCGCGCAGTGGCTGGGCCAAAAAGGCCTGGACTGGGGGGATGTGGAGATGACTTTCTACTCCGACTCCATGAACGACCTGCCGCTTCTGGAAAAAGCCCACCATCCGGTGGCAACGAACCCTGACGCTCGGTTGCGTCAGCTGGCCACAGAGCGTGGCTGGCGCATCCTCGAACTCTTTCAAGAATGATCAAACAATTCATCGACAAGCTGATGGGCAAGACGCCCAAAGGCAACAAACCCCATTTTGGCCGCCGCACCGAAGTGCCTGCATCGGTGCACGGCATCGACCCGAATCTGGTGGACGAACGCGCCATCCATGTGACGCGCACCTTGCAACAAGCCGGTTTTGAGGCCTACATCGTGGGCGGTGCGGTGCGTGACCTGCTGCTGGGCCTGCGTCCCAAAGACTTCGACGTGGCTACCGACGCCACGCCCGAGCAGGTCAAAGGCCTGTTTCGGCGCGCCTTCATCATCGGTCGGCGCTTTCGCATTGTGCATGTGGTCTACGGCCGGGGGCGTGACAACGAGGTGATCGAGGTGTCCACCTTCCGTGCACACCTGGACAACGCGGCAGCCGAGCAGGTCAAGGGCAACGAGCGCACCAGCAAGAGCGAACTGGCTGGCATGAAGCATGCGGTGGATTCGTCGGGCCGTGTGCTGCGCGACAACGTCTGGGGCCCGCAGGACGAAGACGCCACGCGCCGCGATTTCACCGTGAATGCCATGTATTACGACCCCGAGTCGCAAATCGTGGTGGACTACCACGGCGGCATCCAGGACGCGAAAAAGCGGGTGCTGCGCATGATCGGCGACCCGGTGGCCCGTTACCGCGAAGACCCGGTGCGCATCATCCGTGCCGTCCGATTTGCGGCCAAGCTCAGCCCCTTGGGCTTTAAGTTGGAAGCCAAAACCGCCAAACCCCTCACCCCGTCGGCCGCCTTGTTGGCCGATGTGCCGCAAAGCCGTTTGTTTGACGAGATGCTCAAACTGCTGCAAACCGGGCATGCGCTGGCGTCGATCGCGCAGCTGAAACATTTGGGCTTGGCCACCGGCATTTACCCCTTGCTGGATGTGGTGGTGGAGCGTGCAGACAGCCCCTTTGTGCAGGTGGCCTTGGCCGATACCGACCGCCGCGTGGGCGAAGGCAAGCCGGTCGCCCCGAGCTTCTTGCTGGCCTGTGTGTTGTGGGCCGATGTCCGCGAGGGCTGGGCCAAACGCCTGGCGCGCAGGGAGCACCCGCATCCCGCTTTGCAGGATGCGATCGACGAGGTGTTTGATGCCCGCATTGGCGATGTGTCCGGCCGAGGCAAGCTGGCCGCTGACATGCGCGAGATCTGGATGATGCAGCCGCGCTTTGAAAAGCGGGTGGGCAGCACGCCGTTCGGCCTGGTCGAGCAACCGCGCTTTCGTGCCGGTTTCGACTTTCTGCGTTTGCGTGCCGACATCGAAGAGGTGGATGTGCGCCTGGCCGACTGGTGGCAAGAGTTCAGCATGGCCAGCGATTCGGAGCGCGAAGACCTGGTGCAAGCGGCCAAGGCCGAGCAACAGGCTTTGCAATCGGCCAAGCCCCGTGTGCGCCGGGCCCCTCGTCCTGAAGGCGCTGAGGTGTCTGCGCAGGCCCCAAGCCGTCCAGCCACACACGCAGCCACAGAGGCCGATGGCGCAGACGAGGGTGCCCCCAAAAAGCGCCGCCGTCGCCGCCGCAAGCCCGGCGCTGGGGGTGACTCGGCGGGCGATGTTGCCAGCGCCGAGTGAGGCCGTGGAGTGACGGTGGCTTGATGTTGCGCGACCCCGTGACCGCCTACGTGGCGCTGGGCGCCAATTTGGGTCAGGCGCGGGCCGCCGTCCTGCAAGCCCTGCAGGCGCTGGCTTCGATCTCCGGCACGCAAGTCACAGGCCGCTCTGCGCTGTACCGCACGGCACCCCATGAAGCCCAAGGGCCGGACTTCATCAACGCGGTGGCCCGCATCGACACCCGCCTGACTGCGCCCGATTTGCTCGACGCTTTGCAGGCCATCGAAAACCAGGCGGGCCGCTTGCGCCCCTATGTGAATGCGCCGCGAAGCCTGGACCTGGACCTCCTGTTTTATGGCGACGCCCAGATGCACAGCCCCCGCCTGAACTTGCCGCACCCGCGCTGGCGCGAGCGGGCTTTTGTGCTCTACCCCTTGGCCGATGTGTGGCCGCAGCGCGTCAGTCCGCAAGACTTGGTGCGCGTGGCAGATCAAGCCATTGAGCGCTTGCCACCAATGGACCAGGAGTTGCCATGACGTTTTTCACCCAGTGGCCTGTGTCCTTGCAGACCATCGTACTTTTGCTGGCCAGCAATGTGTTCATGACTTTTGCTTGGTACGGCCACCTGCGCCACATGGCCACGGCCCCTTGGTATGCCGCGGCCTTGGCGAGCTGGGGGATTGCCTTGTTGGAATACATGTTCCAGGTGCCGGCCAACCGCATTGGTTACACGCAGTTCAGCGTGGGGCAGTTGAAGATCATGCAAGAAGTCATCACTTTGAGTGTTTTTGTGCCTTTTGCGATCTTCTACCTCAAGGAACCCTTCAAGCTGGACTACCTGTGGGCCGCCTTGTGCATGGTGGGTGCGGTTTATTTCATTTTCCGAAGCCACTGAGCGGTTCGCAAGGAGTCGGCTCAGATCGAGCGGTTAAACTCGCCGCTGTCACAAAATTGTCACCTTAGACCCTTTTCCGTTATCAGGAGCTCACCCATGCTGTTTGGCAAATTGCTGCCCAAAGAAGGCAACTTCTTCGAACTGTTCAACCAACACGCAGAGCGCATCGTCGAGGCGGCGCGGGCCTTTTCCAACCTGGTGGCCAATTACAGCGACACGCACCTGCGGGAAAAATACAACCGCGATGTGGACAATGCCGAGCACGCGGCCGACCGCGTGACCCAGGAAGTCAACCGCCTGATCCACACCACCTTCATCACACCGATCGACCGTGAGCAGATCCATGCCCTCATCAACCTCATGGACGATGTGGCCGACTTGATCCAGGACTCGGCAGAGACCATGGCGCTGTACGACGTGCGCCACATGACCGATGAAATCACCCGCTTGACCGATTTGTCGGTCAAGTGCTGCGAGCGTGTGCAGGATGCGGTCAAGTTGCTGGCCAAGATTGGCGAGCCTTCGGTGGCCGAAGCCGCTTTGAAGACCTGCGAGGAAATCGACCGCCTGGAGTCCGATGCGGACCGCGTGATGCGCAGTGCCATGAGCAAACTGTTCCGTGACGAACCCGATGTGCGCGAGATCATCAAGCTCAAGGCCATTTACGAATTGCTGGAGACGATCACCGACAAGTGTGAAGACGTGGCCAACCAGATCGAGGGCATCGTCCTCGAAAACTCCTGATCCGAACCGGGAATCCTGAACATGGAAACCGTACAAGCCGCCTTGTGGGTGGTGATCTTGCTGGTCGCCCTGGCGCTCATTTTTGACTTCATGAACGGCTTTCATGATGCCGCCAACTCGATCGCTACCGTGGTCTCGACGGGGGTGCTCAAGCCGGGGCAAGCGGTCATCTTTGCCGCCTTTTTCAACTTCATTGCCATTTTTGTCTTCCACTTGAGCGTGGCGGCCACCGTGGGCAAAGGGATTGTCCAGCCGGGCATTGTGGACACGCATGTGGTCTTCGGTGCGCTGGTGGGCGCCATCACCTGGAACGTCATCACCTGGTACTACGGCATTCCCAGCAGCTCCTCGCACGCATTGATTGGCGGCATTGTGGGGGCGGTGATTGCGAAAGCTGGCGCAGGTGCCCTGATTTCGGCCGGTATCCTGAAAACCGTGGCCTTCATTTTTGTGTCGCCTTTGCTGGGCTTCCTGCTCGGCTCCCTGATGATGGTTGTTGTGGCCCATGTCTTCAGGCGAGCTCGGCCCTCCAAGGTGGACAAATGGTTCCGTCGTCTGCAACTGGTGTCGGCCGGGGCTTACAGCCTGGGCCACGGCGGTAACGATGCGCAAAAGACGATCGGCATCATCTGGCTGCTGTTGATCGCCACAGGCTACGCCACCACGGCCGATGCCGCGCCCCCGGGCTGGGTCATCGTCAGTTGCTACCTGGCGATTGGCCTGGGCACCATGTTTGGTGGCTGGCGCATCGTCAAGACCATGGGTCAGAAAATCACCAAGCTCAAACCGGTGGGCGGCTTTTGCGCCGAAACCGGGGGGGCGATGACCTTGTTCCTGGCCACCACATTGGGCATTCCAGTGTCTACGACCCATACCATCACCGGGGCCATTGTGGGCGTTGGCTCCACCCAGCGGGCCAGCGCCGTGCGCTGGGGCGTGGCGGGTAACATCATTTGGGCTTGGATTCTGACCATTCCCGCCAGTGCGTTCGTGGCGGCCATGGCTTATTGGGTCAGCTTTCAGATTTTTGACTGAAGGCCTGCCTGCTTCAGGCGTCCGGTCCAATCACTTGGCTCAACGCATGCCGCCCGACTGTTCAAGTCGGGCGGCATTTTTCATTGGCTGATCAGCCGAGCCGCTTCGATTTGGTATTCAAAATAGCGCTGAAAACTGAAAACCAGACTGGCCATCAAAACGGTGGTGCCCAACAGCAGGGCGGTGGCGATGCCAATGATCGTGCCCCAATTTGTCCGGCCTGATGGTGTCAGTGCATCGGCCAGGGGGTTGAACTTGGCGTTCCATTTTTCGATCGGTGTCAAACCGTAAATGATGGCGTTCAAGGCGCAGCCGGCCAGGGTGAAGCCGAGCAGGGGGATCAGCATCCAGCTCAGGGTGTCGTCTTGCCCGAATTGCTGAACACGCTCGAGGCCGTAAAAGCCGAGAGCCGTTGGAATCGGCAGCAGCCAGCCCAACATGTCCGTCCATCCATACAAATAAAAGCGGTGCAGGCCCAAGGGGCCGGTCCAGAAAGCCAGCCAGGTCGCGAGTGTTTTGTTTTTCATGGGGCGATTATTGCGGAGGGCTGCTGTCGCCCGCGCCCAAAGGCTTTTCCATCATCACGACATCGAGCCAGCGGTCAAACTTCCAGCCGCAGGACTTGAGCACGCCGACGTGGCTGAAGCCCAAGGCGGTGTGAACGCCGATGGACCCCGCATTGGCCGAGTCGCCAATGACGGCCAGAAATTTGCGCACGCCTGCGCGTTCGGCCTGCGTGCACAACTCGGCCAGCAGGGCCCGCCCCATCCCTTTGCGGTGGGCGTCTGAGGCCATGTAAATCGAGTCTTCGGCAGAAAAGCGGTAAGCTGGGCGGGGCTTGAACCAATTGCAATAGGCAAACCCCATCACGCGGCCCCCATCCTCGACCACCAGATAAGGCAAGCCCTTGGACAGCACATCGGCGCGGCGACTGGCCATGTCGGCTTCGCTGGGGGGATCGATCTCGAAAGTGCCGGTACCGGTCAGGACGTGGTGGCGATAGATGGCGGTGATGGCCGGGATGTCTTCATCACGGCTGGGTCGGATCAGAGGCAAGGCAGGGCTCCCGTTGTATAATGGTTGGCTTTTCAGTGTGTCACTGGCCGGGTGGCCAGTTGCGTGTCTCAAACGCTGAAGGATACCGGGCATCTGGGCAATTGTTCCCAAGAAGTCCAACCACCCAAGGATAAATCATGGTTGTTATTCGTCTGAACCGCGGCGGCTCTAAAGCACGTCCTTTCTTCAACATCGTCGTCGCCGACAAGCGCGTGCGTCGCGATGGTCGCTTCCTCGAGCGCATCGGTTTCTACAACCCCACAGCCAAAGGCGGCGAAGAAGGTCTGCGCATTGCCCAAGACCGTCTGACTTACTGGAAGAGCGTGGGCGCCCAGGCTTCTCCCACCGTGGAACGCCTGATCCGTCAAGCCGGCAAAGCCGCCGCCTGATCGGTCCGCACGGGTCATGCGTCCACCTTTGGAAACAGCCGCACTGCCGGCTGACGCCATCGAAATCGGGCGCATCACCGATGCCTGGGGCATCAAAGGCTGGTTCAAGGTCTTGCCCCACAGCGCCTCGCCCGAGGCGCTTTTTTCTGCCAAAAGCTGGTTTCTGCTGCCACCCGATCGGCCCATGAAGCCCCAGCGTGGCCAAGAGGCCGCAGCCTCTTCTCAGCAGGTTTGGCGCGAACCTTTGCTGCTCAACATTCTCGAAGTCAAAGACCACTCCGACACCGTGGTGGCGCGTGCCCAAGGCATGGACGACCGCAATGCGGCTGAGTCCTTGCGCGGTGGCCGAATTTTTGTGCCACGCTCGAGCTTCCCAGCAGCTGCCGACGGCGAGTACTACTGGGTGGACCTGATTGGCCTGCAAGTGGTCAACCGCGAAGGTGTGGACCTGGGCCAGGTGCGCGACCTCATGTCCACCGGCCCGCAAACCGTGCTGGTCATCGAGGCCCCTGCCGAGGCAGAGGGCGGTAAACCTGTCGAGCGCATGATCCCGTTTGTTTCGGCATTCGTCGACGGTGTTGACTTGCCCGCCAAGCGCATCACGGTCGACTGGCAGCCCGACTACTGAGCCGCCCCGGCCGTGGAGGGCCATCCCCATGCGCTTTGACATCATCACCCTGTTTCCCGAGTTGTTTGCGCCGCTGTTGACCAGTGGCATCACACGCCGTGCCTACGAAAGCGGCTTGGTCGATGTGCATTTTTGGAACCCCCGCGACCACGCCGAAGGCAATTACCGTCGTGTGGACGACCGATCCTTTGGCGGCGGCCCAGGCATGGTGATGCTGGCTGAGCCCTTGTTCAAGTGCCTGAGCGCCATCCGTGCCGAGCGGCAAGAAGAAACGCCTGCACCCTTGGTGCTGTTTTCGCCGATTGGCCAGACTCTCAACCACAGCGCGGTGGCCCAATGGTCGGCCAGCGCGGGGGCTGTGTTGCTCTGCGGCCGCTACGAAGGCGTGGATCAGCGCTTCATTGACCACTACGTCGACCAGCAAATCAGTCTGGGCGACTTTGTGCTCTCGGGTGGCGAAATCGCGGCCATGGCTTTGCTGGACGCAGTCGCCCGTTTGCAGCCGGGTGTGCTGAACGACGAGGGCAGCCACCAGCTCGACAGCTTCAACCCGGCGCTCGATGGTTTGCTGGACAGTCCACACTACACCCGGCCTGAAGTCTGGCAAGGCCAGGCGGTGCCGCCCGAATTGATGTCGGGCCACCATGCGCACATCGCGCGTTGGCGGCGCGAACAAAGCCTGCGCCTGACGGCCTTGCACCGCCCCGAGTTGCTGGCACAAGCTCGACAGGCTGGGCAACTCAGCCGCCAGGACGAAGCCTTCTTGAGTCAGGCCTGCAGCAGCTTGACCGGTGCAGACCAGATCCCGGCTGCGAAAAAGCTATAATCAAGGGCTTTCGATCCTCTACCCGCCGCGATCTGGCTCAGTCATGCGCATGCATGGCCCTTACAGCACAGAACGCCCCTTGTGTAGCGAGGCATGATCGGACGGAGTTCAACAATGAATTTGATTCAAACTCTTGAGCAGGAAGAAATTGCCCGTTTGGGTAAAACCATTCCTGAATTTGCCCCCGGCGACACCGTGATCGTCAACGTCAACGTGGTGGAAGGTGCGCGCAAGCGTGTCCAGGCCTACGAAGGTGTTGTGATCGCCAAGCGTAACCGTGGTCTGAACAGCGGCTTCACTGTGCGCAAGATCTCCAGTGGCGAGGGTGTGGAGCGTACGTTCCAGACTTACAGCCCCGTGATCGCCAGCATCGAAGTCAAGCGCCGTGGTGATGTTCGCCGCGCCAAGCTGTACTACCTGCGTGACCGCAGCGGCAAGTCGGCACGTATCAAGGAAAAGTTGCCTCAGCGCAAAGCAGCGCCTGCTGCCAAAGCGTAAAGCCTTTCCGCACATACGAAAAAACCGCCCGGGTTTGCGCCCAGGGCGGTTTTTTTATGGCCGCCTCAATGGTTGATGCCATCCGTCAAGCTATGAAAAAAGGCCTTGCCGGTGAGGGCAAGGCCTTCCTGAGGCGCTTGAAGTCCTGGGTCGAGTCCAGGACAACAATCAGGCGCGCGTGATTTTCAGCACGCGTGTGCCGCCGCGCTTGCCTGCAGGGCCTTCGCCAGCGGCGTGGGGCTTGAAGTTGTTGGCACCAAACTGCTTGGGGCCGCGGGCGAACTTGTCACCGGCTGCGCCGCGAGGGGCAGGGCGGGCAGCGTTGCGGTTGTCACCGCCACGGTCTTCCCAGCGGCCGCCTTGACGTGGACCGTCCTGACGGGCGTCTTGGCGTGGGGCAGGGCGGCTGTCGCCACGGTCCCAAGGGTGTGCAGGTGCGCCGCGCTGCTCAAAGCGGTCACCGCCGCCACGGTGCTCACCGCGGGGACCGTCAAAACGGCCACCGTCTTTGCGTGCATCGAAGCGGGGTTCGCTGCGCTGCTCAAAGCGGGGCTGCTCGTCGCGAAAGTGGCCACGCGGGGCGCGGTTGTCGAACCCGCCGCCATCGCGATCGCGGTTGCCACCAAAGTCGCGTCCACCTGCCGGGCGGCCGCCACGGAAGCCACCACCTGCGTTGGCGTAGTTGCGTTCGCCACCAAAGCGGTCACCGCCACGGCCCATGGGCTTGCGGGCTTCGGGCATGCGCATTTTGGGCTCCAGGCCCGGAATCACTTCGGCCTTGAAGGGCTGGCGTGTGTAGGCTTCGATGTCACCGATCTTGCGGCGGTCACGCATTTCGGCAAAGGTCACGGCCAGGCCATCGCGGCCAGCGCGGCCTGTGCGGCCAATGCGGTGGGTGTAGTCCTCGGCCTTCATCGGCAAGCCGAAGTTGAAGACGTGGGTGATGGTGGGCACGTCAATGCCGCGGGCGGCCACGTCGGTGGCGACCAGAATCTGGACTTGGCCATTGCGCAGCGCCATCAGGCGGCGGTTGCGCATGCCCTGGCTCAAGGCACCGTGCAGGGCCACAGCCGAGAAGCCGTCTTGCTGCAGGTCCGCGGCCAGGCCGTCGCACTCGATCTGGGTGCTGGAGAACACAATGGCCTGATCGATCGTGGCGTCACGCAACCAGTGGTCGAGCATCTGGCGCTTGTGCTGGGCGTTGTCGGCCCAGAACAGCACTTGCTTGATGTTGTTGTGCTTTTCTTGCGGGTTGTCGATCTGGATTTTCTGGACCGAAGAGCCGCCATCGTGCATCACGCGCATGGCGAGCTGCTGAATGCGCGGCGCAAAGGTGGCGCTGAACATCATGGTCTGGCGGCGCTGGCTGGTCATGTCGTTGATGTCGGCCAGATCGTCCGAGAAGCCCAGGTCGAGCATGCGGTCGGCTTCGTCCACCACCAAAAACTGCACCTGGTCCAACTTGATTTGCATGGAGCGTTGCAGGTCGAGCAAACGGCCAGGGGTGGCCACGACCAGGTTGGCGTTTTGCAGCTTGGCAATTTGCAGCTGGTAAGGAATGCCGCCGACCACGTTGGCCACGCGCAAGCCACGTGTGTGCTTGACCAGCTCGATGGCGTCTTGCGCCACCTGTTGGGCCAGTTCACGCGTGGGGCACAGGATCAGGGCGCCGGGTGTTGGGGCCTTGAAGTTGCGTGGGTTGGTGGGGTCTTTGCGCTTGGCACGCTTGGGGGCTGGCTCGCCCTTGGCGGCCGCGTCGGCGCAGGCTTTTTCAAATTCGGCACGATCGGCGGCTTCCTGCTCAGCCATTTGCTGGATCAGGGTGTGCAGCACGGGCAGCAAGAAGGCGGCGGTTTTGCCGCTGCCGGTCTGGCTGGAGACCATCAGGTCGGTGTAGCCGTTGGACTTGCCGTCTTTGGAGCCGCCCGCCGTGGGCAGCGCCAAAGGAATGGCGCGCAATTGCACGGCGGTGGGCTGTGTGTAGCCCAGGTCGGCCACGGCCTGCACCAGCTCGGGGGCCAGGCCCAGTTCGATGAAGCCGTTGGGCACATCGGCAACGGCTTCTTCCGTGGCGGTTTCTGCAGTGGCTTCGGGTGTGATCTCGGCCGCAGCCGCGAGCATGATGTCAGTGGCCAGCTTGCTTGGGGCCATTTGTGCCGCGGTCTCGGTGGCGATGGATGTGTTTTCGGCAGACGACAAGTCGTTCTGCACTGTGTTCAAAGTGTCAGTCATGTGTATAAAAAACTCGCACGGAACAACGGCCGTCAACAGAAAAGCTGTTGCATGGGGGCCGCAGGCACCGCAAGGTTGAAAAGACATCAACCATCAAACGGTGCTCGCGAGGGGCGCTGGGCGTAGAGCCTGGCCGCTGTGAGTGACCCTATCGTTGGGTCAAGGCGTGAAGGGAGATGTATGAAACGCTGCACTCTTGTGCAGCGAGCCCACGATTATGGCACAGATCAGAAAAAATCGCTAGGGTTTTCCCTGAAAAATCACAAACGGATGAAATGCTCGCGGTAATGCGCCAGTTCATCGATGGATTCGTGCACATCGGCCAGCGCGGTGTGCTTTTGCTGCTTCTTGAAGTTGGCATACACCTCGGGCTTCCAGCGGCGAGACAGCTCCTTGAGGGTGCTCACATCCAGATTGCGGTAGTGGAAAAACGCTTCCAGCTGGGGCATGAACTTGACCAGAAAACGCCTGTCCTGGCTGATGGTGTTGCCGCACAGGGGTGAGCTGTTTTTGGGCACGTACTTTTTCAGAAAGGCCAGGATTTGCGCTTCGGCATCGGCTTCGCTGGTGGTGGAGGCCTTGACCTTGTCGATCAGCCCACTCTTGCCGTGGGTGCCCTTGTTCCACTTGTCCATCTGGTTCAGCAATTCGTCGCTTTGGTGAATCACCAGTACCGGCCCTTCGATGCGGGGTGTGAGGTGCGGGCCGGTCACGATCACGGCAATCTCCAGCAAGCGTTCTTTTTCCGGGTCCAGGCCCGTCATTTCACAATCGATCCAGACCAGGTTTTGGTCGGATTTGGGCAGCTCGTTCGATTCTGGGGCGGGGGAGGGGTTCACTTCAGACATTCGGCCATTGTCGCCGATGATGCCCCCTGCATCGGGCGCAACCTTACCGACCACAGGCGCTCAGGTGCATGCGAACCCGCTGGCATGCCCTTGCACAAGCCGTGCAGACCGGGCGGCTTCTACAATCGGTGCATGAATCCCTCTTTGACTTTGACCCTGACGCTGGTGGTGGCCCTGCTGGCGCATGTGGCGCTCAAGTTCTGGCTGAACGCCCGCCAGGTGCGGCATGTGGCCCACCACCGCGATGCGGTGCCGCCGGCTTATGCCGAAACCATGGCCTTGGCCGACCACCAAAAAGCCGCCGATTACACCCTGGCCAAAGCCCGCCTGTCGCAAATTGACATCGCACTCGATGCGGCGGTACTGCTGGGCTGGACACTGCTGGGTGGGCTGGATGCGCTCAACCAGTTGCTGCTGGGCTGGATGGGCCCGGGCATGGCGCAGCAAATCGCGCTGGTGCTGGGCTTCATGCTGGTCGGCGGTCTGATCGGATTGCCCTTGTCGCTCATGCAGACCTTTGGCGTGGAGCAGCGCTTTGGCTTCAACAAGATCACGCCTGCCTTGTGGTTGGCCGACATGGCCAAGGGGCTGGTGCTGGGTTTGGTGTTGGGCTTGCCGCTGCTTTGGGTGGTGCTGTGGCTCATGCAAGCCGGGGGCGCCTGGTGGTGGCTGTGGGCCTGGGGCGTGTTGGTGGGCTGGCAGTTGTTTTTGATGGCGATTGCGCCCAACGTGATCATGCCGCTGTTCAACAAATTCACGCCCCTGGAAGACGAATCGCTCAAGGCCCGCGTGCAGGACCTGATGCAGCGTGCAGGCTTCACGGCCAAAGGCTTTTTTGTGATGGACGGCAGCCGCCGCTCGGCACATTCCAATGCGTTTTTCACAGGCTTTGGGGCCAGCAAGCGCGTGGTGTTTTTTGACACCTTGCTCAAGCAGCTGAGCCCGGCCGAAATGGAAGCGGTGCTGGCCCATGAGCTGGGCCACTTCAAGCACAAGCACATCGTCAAGATGATGGTGATCAACTTTGTCATGACGCTGGCGGGCTTGGCGCTGCTCGGCTGGCTGGCGCAGCAGGTCTGGTTTTACACGGGCCTGGGCGTGATGCCCAATTTGTCGGGCAGCAACGATGCGTTGGCGCTGGTCTTGTTCATGCTGGTCACGCCCGTGTTTACCTTGTTCTTTGCGCCTGTGTCTTCATGGCGCTCGCGCCAGCAAGAGTTCGAGGCCGATGCTTATGCGGTGTCGCAAACACCGGGCAAGGACTTGTCTTCGGCCTTGCTCAAGCTCTACCAGGACAACGCTTCGACCTTGACGCCCGACCCTTGGTACGTGAAGTTTTATTACTCGCACCCCCCAGCCAGCGAGCGTTTGCTGAGGATGAAAACCGCATGAGCACGCAAGAAGTTCGCGCCCTCCAACCCACCGAGGTGATCATGGCGCTGGGCCAGATTTCGGGCTGGCGTTTGTCGGGCGATGGCGACCAGGTGGCCATCGAAAAGACCTTTGAATTTGCCCAGCACACGCATGCGCTGCTCTTCGTCAACAGCGTGGGCTGGTTGTCTGAAAAGCTCAATCACCACCCCGAACTGGTGCTGACCTACAAACGTTGTGTGGTGCGCTGGAACACGCACGATGTGCGCGGCCTGAGCCGAATCGACTTCGAGGCCGCCACCCAGACCGATGCCTTGTTACCGGCATGAGCCTGCATGCATAAAGCCAAAGCGCGCACCTCGCCCCCAGTCCATGATCTGGAGCCAGGGTTGGTCGTGGCCACCTATGGCCGCCACTGCCTGGTGGAGACACCCGAAGGCCGTCGCCTGATTTGTCACCCCCGGGGCAAGAAAAACCAGGTGGTGGTGGGCGACCACGTGCTCTGGCAAATCGCGGGCGACGAGGGCAGCATCGAAAAACTGCAAGAGCGCCGCAACCTGTTTTACCGGCAAGACGAAATTCGCACCAAATCCTTTGCCGCCAACCTGGACCGCGTGCTGATCCTGATCGCGGCCGATCCCGAGTATTCCGAAAGCCAGCTGTCTCGCGCCCTGGTGGCGGCCGAGGCCGAACGCATCACGCCCATCATCGCACTCAACAAAAGCGACCTGGCCCAGCCCTTCGCCCAAGCCTGGGAGCGCCTGGCCCCTTACCGTGCCATGGGCTACAGCGTCATGCCCATCAGCCTAAGCCCCCGCAGCCCGGTGGCCGACGATGGCGTGGCCGCCTTGTGCAAGCATTTGCAGGGCCTGACCACCTTGGTGCTGGGCCCATCGGGCAGTGGCAAAAGCACGCTGATCAACCGCCTGGTGCCCGATGCGCAGGTGGAAACGGGCGAAATTTCGCTGGCCCTGAACTCGGGCAAACACACCACGACCAGCACACGTTGGTATTGGGTGCCTGCGCTCGATTCGTCAACTGAAGTGGGCGCTGAAACGGGCGCTGTACGCACCGCCTTGATCGATTCACCCGGTTTTCAGGAGTTTGGCCTGCACCACATCGAGCCCACGCGCCTGGCCGACTGCATGCCCGATTTGCGCAAGCACCTCGGCGGCTGCAAGTTCTACAACTGCACGCACTTGCACGAGCCCGGTTGCGCCGTGTTGGCGCAGGTCGAAACCACCGAGCACCCCGGCACCATCAGCGCGCGGCGGCACCGCATCTACGCGCAGCTGTTTGAGGAATTGGGCCAGCAACGCTGGTGAGCGCATGGGCCCTCTCAGCCCACCAGATTGGCCATGGTCAGCAGGGCCACCAGCACCAACCACATGATCACCGTGCGCCAGACCAGGCCCACCACTTGGGCAAAGTGGACCACTTCGGGAATGCGTCCTGGCGTGCTGCTGCCGCCTGTCATCTCTTGGTTGTCGTCGTCCGCGTTGTCCTGCTGCAGGGCAGCACCGCCCAGGCGGATGTTGATGGCGCCCGCTGTGGCAGCGAGGATCACCCCATCGTTGTCTTCCGGGAAGTTCTGTGCATGGTTGCGCCAGCCATCCATGGCGTCTTCAAAACTGCCCACAATCGCAAAGCCCAAAGCGGTCATGCGCGAGGGCAGCCAATCCATGGCCTGCCAGGCTCTGGAAGCCACAGAGCGCAAGGCTTCGCTCACCACCGAGCCGTCGGTGGTGGGCTCCTGCCAAAGGCGTTGCGCCAGTTCGGTCAGGCGGTAAACCACCGCGCCCACAGGTCCCAAGCCAATGATGGACAGGGCCGCATACCAAAAGAACACGCCGAACACATGGCGGTGGGCTGCGATCATGGAAAACTCGATCACATGCCGAACGATCTCGCTGCGCGGTAACTGACCGACCTGCACCTGTTGCCACTCGGCCAGCAGTTCACGGGCTTGGTTTTCGTCGCCGTTTTCCAAGGCTTCGCGAATCGCCGTGAAGTGGTGGCTGAATTGGCGAAAGCCCAAGGTGACATAGAGCAGGGCCACGTTCCAGACCACGGCCAAGAGCCAGCCCAAACTCCATTCGAGGGCCCAGTGCACCAGCATGGCCAACAGCGCCGGTCCCATGACCGTGATGCCCCAAGTGATCCAGGCTTGATGCCGCACGCCCGCGTCAAACGTGCGGGCGACCCAGGCGACCCAACGCTTGACTGCGGTGTAGATCGCATTCACGGGGTTGAGTGGATGGGCCTGCTCCAGCACCAGCGCCAACAGGATTGCAAAAAAACTCATGGCGTCCTCATGGGGCGGGGTTGACGACCAAAAAACGGTAGAAGTTACGAAGCATAGCGGCTGTCGCCCCCCAGATAAACCGCTCGACCGGATCGCATTGACCGTCGGGCGTCATACGCGGTTCTTGGTAAGGCATGGAAAACCATTGCCGCCGGGCACCTTGCCACTCGAACGCATGACGACGGTGGTGCGCCGGGTTCATCAAAAATTCAAGTGGCACCTCGAACACATCCTGGACTTCGTCCGCGTTCGGGCTCAGCTTGAACTCGGGTGACACCAGGCCAACGACGGGCGTGACCCAAAAAGAAGTGCCCGTGACGTACACCGGCAATTCGCCAATCACCTGCACGTGATGGGGGGCCAGGCCCACCTCCTCCTGAGCTTCACGCAGTGCCGTCGCTTGTCGGCTGGCATCGCTGGGGTCGACCTTGCCACCTGGAAAGGCGATTTGCCCGGAATGTGTGGCCATGTGGTTGGCACGCTGGGTGAGCAACACGGTTGACTGAGACACATCGGGGCCGCGCATGACGATCGGCACCAACACCGCTGCCGGGGCCGGCTCCCGTGTGGAAAAAGAGGTTTCCCGCTCGACTTCGGGTTGCCAGATGGGAGGCTTTGCAAACCGGGCGCGAAGGGCATCGGGCAACAAATGGGCCGACGGCACCGCGGGCATATCGTGGTCGATGCGCCAAACCGGAACATTGCGGGGATCAAAAGACAAAGGACTGGACACAGAGGGTATTTATAACCGAGACAGAGGCCGTCGCCTTTAGAATGAGCGCCGCTGCACCTTTTAGCAGCGCTATTTTTATCCATATAGGTTGACACCATGAAGCGTGATTATTTTTCTCACAACACCCCGTCCGACCGCCGTTTTGGCGAACACCGATCCGGCACCTGCATGGCGCTGATCGATGGCCGTTTCCTGATCTGGATGGCCCAGCAAGGTGCGGTGGGGACCACGGGCGAGTCGGTCAATCGACAGGGCCTGCTCAATTTGTTGTCTCAAGCGCTGGCGCACGCCGGGCTGGATGTCGACCTGCGCCGCATTTACTGGTACAGCGACCGCTCGGACGGGCTGATTATTGACGACCAGATCGTGCGTCTGGTGCAAACGCACGATGCCGATGGCGGCGCGTCCTTGCTGCGCTCCTTGGGGCATGACCTCAAACAACTGGCCGAGCACCATGCCTGCGACCACGTGCTGGTGGCCAGTGACGACGAACGTTTTTTGGCCACCATCGACGAGGCCCAGTTGAGTGGCCTGAGCGTGCACCTGCTGGCCGACGAGTCGGCCCGCAACATGCCCCAAATGGTGCGCACCGATCCAGGCTGGGCCCGCCTGCTGGCCCAGGCCGATCGCCGCGTGGTGGTCAACTCCCAGGCCTTGGCCGACATGCTGCAAGGCAAACTGCCCACGGGCATGGGCCTGGCGGTGGAAGACGTGGAAGAGTTGCGCAAGTCGATGCACGAAGTCATCACCGCGTGGTGGGCCGATGAACCCGAAGACCTGCGCGAAGACCTGCGCGATGCCTTGCAGATCAGCCGGGGCATCCCCCAAGAGGTGGACCGTCAGCTGCTGCTGCGCATGCGCCAGCGCCTGGCCCGTGCTTTGAGCCTGCCAGAGAAGAAAATGTTGCGCGAAACCCTGCGTGCCGTGGTGGCGGAGCCTGCGGCTTTGCCCGCACCGGCACTGGAAGGCTTGCCCCCCGATACCGACGAATAAAACCCTGGCACGGCTTGTCCGTGCGGGATGAAGTAAAAAGCCCCGTTGCTCGCGCACCGGGGCTTTTGTTTGGGTGATCGGTTGGGCGCAGCCGGGCGCTGACCTGCCCATGCTTTGCGCGATGGGCTGCAGGGCTGCTGCCCATGACCGGGCATCAAGCTTGGGCGTGGTATTGGGTGATGCGTTCGACTTCGTTTCTGGAGCCCAGCACCACGCTCACGCGCTCGTGCAGCTGGCTCGGTTGCAAATCGAGGATGCGTGTCTTGCCGTTGGTGGCGGCACCCCCGGCCTGCTCGATCAGCCAGCTCATGGGGTTGGCCTCGTACAACAGGCGCAGCTTGCCGGGTTTGTGCGGCTCGCGCTTGTCCCAGGGGTACATGAAGACGCCGCCACGGGTCAGGATGCGGTGCACGTCGGCCACCATGGAGGCAATCCAGCGCATGTTGAAGTCCTTGCCGCGTGGGCCCTCCTGGCCTTGCAGGCATTCGTCGATGTAGCGGCGCACGGGCTCGTCCCAGTGGCGCATGTTGCTCATGTTGATGGCGAACTCCTTGGTGTCGGCAGGCACTTGCACGTTTTCTTGTGTCAGCACAAAAGAGCCTTGTTCGCGGTCCAGCGTGAACATGGCAACGCCATCGCCCACGGTGAGCACCAAGGTGGTTTGCGGGCCGTAGACGCAATAGCCGGCCGCGACCTGGTTTTTGCCGGGCTGCAGAAAGTCTTTTTCAGTCACGCCCTGGTTGTCATCGGCCTTTTTGAGCACGCTGAAAATGGTGCCGATGCTGACGTTGACATCGATGTTGGACGAGCCGTCCAGCGGGTCAAACATGAGCAGGTATTCGCCTTGCGGGTAGCGGTTGGGCACCAGGTAGATGCTGTCCATCTCTTCGGAGGCCATGGCCGCGAGGTGCCCGCCCCATTCATTGGCCTCGATCAGCACTTCGTTGGCGATGATGTCCAGTTTCTTTTGCACTTCGCCTTGCACGTTCTCGCTGTCGGCACTGCCCAACACACCGCCCAAAGCGCCTTTGTTGACGGCGTGGCTGATGCTTTTGCAGGCGCGGGCCACCACTTCGAGCAGCAGACGCAGCTCGGCCGGGATGTGGCCTTTGTCGCGTTGCTGCTCCACCAGGTAGCGGGAGAGGGAAATTTTGCTGCTCATGTTGATTCCTTGGATTTCAGCGGCGCGTTTCAGGCTGCACTCAGGGCGCGGCTGATGACCTCGCGCACGTCGTTCGACAGGTCTGTTTTGGCCGCCACGCGCTCGATGGCGACTTTGGCCGCGCTGCGGTAAGGCTCGGCCAGGCGGCTCCAGCGGTCCATGGCACGGGCCAGGCGTGCGGCCACTTGCGGGTTGATGGCGTCCAGCGCCAGCACCTGCTCGCTCCAATAGACATAGCCTGCGGCGTCCGGGCGGTGGAATCCGGCCGGGTTGGCGCTGCAGTAGCTGAAGATCAGGCTGCGGGCGCGGTTGGGGTTGCGCAGGCTGAAGTCGGGGTGTTGCATGAGCTGACGCACACGCGGCAGCACATCACCTGCGCGGTCGGGGGCCCCGGCCTGCAAGGCAAACCACTTGTCGATGACCAGCGCTTCGTGCTGGAACAGTTTGTGGAACAAGGCCAAGGCGTCTTGTGCGAGTGCATGGCCGCTGACCACCAGGGCCGACAAGGCGTTGAAGCGGTCGGTCATGTTGCCCGCGTCCTTGAACTGCTGGTACACCCGGCCGGGCGTGACGGCATCGCCGTTGCGCACAGCGGCCACGCACAGCATGGTCATGGCCAGACCGGACAGGGCACGTCGGCCAGCCGACTTGGCGTCGGGCGAGTAAGCGCCATTGTTTTTATGCGCGTCCCAGGCCCATTGCCAGTCGGCTTGCAGGGCGGAGGCCAGTTGCAGGCGCATGGTTTCGCGCAGGGCGTGCACGCGCTGCGGATCGACGACATCGAGCTGGTCGGCGATGTAGTTCTCGGATGGCAGCGTCAGCGCCAGGTCCTTGAAGGCCGCATCCAGTGTGGGGTGGCGCAGCACATTGCGCAGGGCTGCCACCAGGGCGTCGGACAGCACGGGCTGGCCCGTCAAGTCCTTGTTTTGCTGGATGGCATCCAGAGCGCTTTGCAGCATCAGGCGCTGGCCAGCTTCCCATTGGTTGAAGGGGTCGCTGTCGTGGGCCAGCAAAATCAGCAGGTCGTCGGCGTTCAGGCCGTCTTCGAGCACCACCGGGGCGCTGAAACCGCGCAAGAGTGAAGGCACGGGTTCGCTGTCGATGTTGACAAAGGAGTAGCTGGCGCTGGCCTCGGTCAGCACCAGGGTGTGCTGAGGCGCGGCTTCGCTGCTGCCAGCCAGCTGCAAGGGCAGGGCAGCGCCGTCGCGGCTGAGCAGACCCAAAGTCACCGGGATCACGAAGGGCGCTTTGCGGTCCTGATCGGGGGTGGCTGGGCAGCTTTGGCTGAGGGTGAGGGTGTAGGTGCGCTCGGCCGCGTTGTAGGCGCCCGTGGCTTGAAGGCGCGGTGTACCGGCCTGGCTGTACCAGTGTTTGAAGGTGTCCAGATGCAGAGCCAGCGCCGAGCCGGGGTTGGCGTCGGCAATCGCTTGCGCAAAGTCGTCGCAGGTCACGGCCTGGCCGTCATGCCGCTCAAAGTAGAGCTTCATGCCTTTGGCAAAACCATCGCGGCCCTGCAGGTCTGAAGGCGTAGCCACCAGCGTTTGCATCATGCGAACGACTTCGGCGCCTTTTTCGTAGATGGTGACGGTGTAGAAGTTGTTGATCTCCACATAGCTGTCCGGGCGCACCGGGTGGGCCATGGGGCCGGCGTCTTCGGCGAACTGCACGGTGCGCAGCACGCGCACGTCTTCGATGCGCTTGACGGCGCGGGCACTGGCCTCGCCGGCCATGTCCTGGCTGAACTCCTGGTCGCGGAAGACCGTGAGGCCTTCCTTGAGCGAGAGCTGGAACCAGTCGCGGCAGGTGATGCGGTTGCCGGTCCAGTTGTGGAAGTATTCATGGCCCACGACGGATTCGATGTTGCCGAAATCCATGTCGGTGGCGGTGTTCGGGTTGGCCAACACGTACTTGGTGTTGAAGATGTTCAGGCCCTTGTTTTCCATCGCGCCCATGTTGAAGTCGCTGGTGGCGACGATCATGAAGCGTTCCAGATCGAGCGGCAGGCCAAAGCGGGCCTCGTCCCAGGCCACGCTGGCCATGAGCGAGTTCATCGCGTGTTCGGTCTTGTCCAGGTCACCCGGGCGCACAAACACTTGCAGCAAGTGTTCAGTGCCACTGCGGCTCGTGATGCGCTGCTCGCGCGCGACCAGTTGGCCCGCGACGAGGGCGAACAGGTAGCAAGGCTTTTTGTGTGGATCGACCCACTTGGCAAAATGTCTCGGACCGTTGGGGCCGTCTTCCAGTGCACCTTGCTCGACCAGGTTGCCATTGCTCAGCAGCACCGGGTATTTGGCCTTGTCGGCACGCAGCGTGACGGTGTAGCTGGCCATCACGTCCGGGCGGTCCAGGAAGTAGGTGATGCGGCGGAAACCCTCGGCCTCGCACTGGGTGAAGAACGAGTCGTTGCTGACGTACAGGCCCATCAACTGGGTGTTCTTCTCGGGGTTGCAGGTGGTGAAGATTTCCAGATCGAAGGCGTCATGGCCTTCGGGCAGGTTTTCCAGCACCAGCTGGTTGCCGTCCATCTTGAACGAGGTGCCACCGCCGTTGACCAGCACGCGGGCCAAATTCAGCTCTTCGCCATCCAGACGCAGGGGCTGGGCCGCCACATCGGGGTTGCGGCGCAGACGCATTTTGTTGAGCACGCGAGTTTTGGCTGGATCCAGATCAAAGGTCAGATCGACCGTGTCGATCCAGAAAGCCGGGGCGGTATAAGCCGCCCGTTGAATCGCGGTGGGTTGTCCTTCACGCATCAGGAACTCCGTTTGGGTTGTGGTCTGAGCAACTCAGAGGCCTTGTTTCAGTGAGGCTTCGATGAACGCATCCAGGTCGCCATCGAGTACCTTTTGGGTGGCCGAAATTTCGACGTTGGTGCGCAAATCCTTGATGCGGCTGTTGTCCAGCACATAGCTGCGGATCTGGTGACCCCAGCCCACATCGGTCTTGGTGTCTTCCAGCTTTTGCTGCTCTTCCATGCGCTTGCGCATCTCGAAGTCGTACAGGCGCGAGCGCAGGCGCTGCCAGGCCACGTCGCGGTTGCTGTGCTGGCTGCGGCCGTCCTGGCACTGCACCACGATGCCCGTGGGGATGTGCGTCAGGCGCACGGCCGAGTCGGTCTTGTTGATGTGCTGACCGCCCGCGCCGCTGGCGCGGAAGGTGTCGGTGCGCACATCGGCCGGGTTGATGTTGATCTCGATCGAGTCGTCGATTTCGGGGTAGACAAACAGCGAGGCGAACGAGGTGTGGCGACCGCCCGACGAGTCAAACGGGCTTTTGCGCACCAGGCGGTGCACCCCCGTTTCGGTGCGCAACAGGCCAAAAGCGTATTCGCCTTCGATCTTGATGGTCGCGCCCTTGATGCCAGCGGTGTCACCAGGGGTTTCGTCTTCCACAGTGGCCTTGAAGCCCTTGCGTTCGGCGTATTTGAGGTATTGGCGCAGCAGCATGCTGGCCCAGTCACAGGCCTCGGTGCCACCGGCGCCCGCCTGGATGTCGATGAAGCAGTTGAGCGGATCGGCCTCGTGGCGGAACATGCGGCGGAACTCGAGGTCTTCCACGAGCTTGGCCAGCTTGGCGGTTTCGGCTTCGATGGTCAGCAGACCGTCGTCATCGCCTTCTGCCTTGCTCATCTCGAAGAGTTCAAGGTTGTCGGCCAGCTCGTTGGTCAAGGTGGTGATGGTGACCACCACGCTGTCGAGCGCTTTTTTCTCTTTGCCCAGTTCCTGGGCTTTTTTGGGGTCGTTCCAGACCGTGGGATCTTCGAGCGATGCGTTGACGGTTCTCAGCCGTTCAGATTTGGCATCGTAGTCAAAGATACCCCCGTAACTCGTGGGTACGAGCGGTCAGGTCTGTGAGGGATGCGCCGATTTGGTTGATGCGTTCTGCGTCCATGATGAAAGTGTCCGGTTCGGTAAACCGGGCATTTTCTCATGACTTGGCTGCGCGCCCGCCTGCCGGGTGGCTTAAAACTGGCGCCCGTAAGAGAACATCAGGGCCGCCGTGCCCAGAAACTTGATCTGCACCGAATCGTGCTGGGTCAGTTTGTAACCCACAGACGGAATGATGGCGGGATTGAAGCCTTTGTAGTTCAGGGGCACTTTGTTCTCATACGGCGCCACATAGCCGTACATGATGCCGCCCGTGACTTTGGCAAACAGCTGAGGCACGCCCCACAAATTGTTGAACTGCTGACCGGCGTAAACGTACACCGAAGGCTGTCCAAACGAGTTGCTGAAAAAACTCACACCGCACAAGCGGTCGCCCGGCAGTTGCTCGTCAATCGCCACCAGGACCACTTTTTTGTGTTCCGGGTTGTTGCTGAAGTGGTGGGTGTACGGCGAAAACGTGAATTCTCCCCGGTGTGCGGGCTCAGGTGCGCCTTGGACGGCCAGAAAGTCAGGGCAATAGCGGCTGTTGGCGTCTGCATGCGCCGAAGCGAACGACACAGACAAGGCCGCAGCCAGGCAGAAACGGGAGAGGGTGGTGAGGGACATGGCCAACAGTCATCAAAACTAAAACGACCTGATTTTAGGGCCTCTCAGGCCATGAACTTCTCGAGCAAGGCCGCCAGGGCATGTGGTTGGTCGTGGTGCAGCATGTGCCCGGCGTCCTGGATCACGGCTTGTTCCAGCTGGGGCACGGAGTTCAAGCGCTCGTGGAACTCGGCCAAGGTGTATTGCCCTTTCCACCACTGGCTGAGCGAGTCGTCCGAGGCTTCCACCACCAGCACCGGGGCGCTGATGCGGCGGTACATGGCCAGCGCTTCTTCGACGTGGAACAGATACGGGTTGATGACCTTGTGCGCCGAGTCGCCCAGGATGCGCCACTGGCCATCGGGGCCTGGCCGGGCCCAATGCTGGGACAGCCAATCGGCTTTGTCCTGGCCCAGGCGGCGGTTGGTTTTCATCAAACGCGCGGCCACGCCCGCAGCGTCGGGGTAGGCTTTGAGGGTGTTGTCGCCCGCGCGTTGGGCTTTGAGCTCATCGAGCCACTTTGCCATGCGGGTGGGCGCTTGGGCAGGCTGCGTGCTGGCCATGCCGAACCCTTCGAGGTTGACCAGGCGGCGGATGCGTTCGGGGCGGGTGCCCGCGTACATCATGACCACGTTGCCGCCCATGCTGTGGCCGACCAGATCGATCGCCTGACCTGGGTAGAGCGCATCAAGCAGGGCGTCCAGATCGGCCAAATAGTCGGGGAACCAGTAGCTGTCGGTGGGTGGTGTCTCGGTCAGGCCATAACCGCGCCAGTCCATCGCGATGATGGGGCGCTGGCTGACAAAAGCCTCGCTGAAGGCATCGACCATGAACTGGTAGGAGGCGGCCACGTCCATCCAGCCGTGGGCCAAAACGAGCGGGGTGGCTCCGGGTGTGGGTGTGCCCCACTGGCGGACGTGGTAGCGGCAGCCGCGCAGCGGCACCCAGTGGCTTTGTGATTCGCGTTGAACTTGGTACATACTTTCGATCATAAGGAGACACACGATGAGCGTCAGTCGCAACCAGGACCGCCAAGCCCGAAAAACAACCCAGGGCACCACTGACCGCTACCCCGCCATCCACCAGGCCTTTGGCTGGAAGGTGCCCAAGCGCTTCAACATGGCGCAGGCTTGTTGCGGACGATGGGCGGCCGATGCCGCCACGTCCCGGTGCGTCGCCATCCGCGAACATGTGGCGGGTCGGGGCCTGGGCCAGAGCTGGACCTTTGGCCAGCTGCAAACCGCAGCCAACAGTTTGAGCCGTGTGCTGCAGGCGCAGGGCGTGCAGCGCGGCGACCGGGTGGCGATTGTGTTGCCCCAGCGTTTTGAAACCGCCGTGGCCTACACGGCGGTGCTCCAAATGGGCGCGGTGGCCATGCCCCTGTCCATGCTGTTTGGGCCCGAGGCGCTGTCTTTTCGCATCAACGACAGCCAGGCATGTGTGGCCGTGTGCGACGAATCCACCGTGCAAGCCTTGCAGCAGGCGCGGTCCGACTGCCCTGGTTTGCAAACCCTGATTGGGGTCGGGCAGGCAGGGGCTTCGGCCGACCTCGACTACGCACAAGCCGTGAGCAGTCAGGCGGCATCGTTCAAAGCCGTGAGCACCCTGGCCGAAGACCCGGCGGTGCTGATTTACACCAGCGGCACCACCGGCAACCCCAAAGGCGCACTCATCCCGCACCGGGCGTTGATCGGTAACCTCACGGGTTTTGTGTGCAGCCAGAACTGGTTTGGCTTTGACCCGTTTGACGCCAGCCGCCCGTCCAAAGCGGTGTTTTGGTCGCCCGCCGACTGGGCCTGGACCGGGGGCTTGATGGATGCCTTGCTGCCAAGCCTCTATTTTGGGCGGCCCATCGTGGCGTTCAACGGGCGCTTTTCACCCGAAGCGGCGTTTGAGATTTTGCAAAGTCACGGCGTGACACACACCTTTTTGTTCCCCACGGCGCTCAAAGCCATGATGAAAGCCGTGCCCGATGTGAAGGCCCGTTACAAGCTCAAGCTGCAAGCCATGATGAGCGCGGGCGAGGCGGTGGGTGACGCGGTGTTTGCGTATGTCCAGCAGCAGATGGGCGTGACGGTGAACGAGATGTTTGGCCAGACCGAGATCAACTATGTGGTGGGCAACTGCACCCGGCTGTGGCCCGCCAAGCCCGGCAGCATGGGCAAGGGCTACCCCGGACACCAGGTTGCGGTGATCGACGAAGCCGGGCAGCTGTGCCCGCCCGGCACGCCGGGTGAGGTGGCTGTGAACCTCTTCGATGTGCACGGCCACCCGGACCCGGTGTTCTTTCTGGGTTACTGGAACAACGCCAAAGCCACGCAGGCCAAGTACACGGGCGACTGGTGCCGCACGGGCGACATGGCGGTGGCGGACGAGGACGGCTACCTCTGGTATCAGGGCCGCACCGACGACATGTTCAAGGCCGCCGGTTACCGCATCGGGCCGGGTGAGATCGAGAACTGCCTGGTCAAGCACCCCGCCGTGCAGAATGCCGCTGTGGTGCCCAAGCCCGACGCCGACCGGGGCGCTGTGGTCAAGGCCTATGTGGTGCTGTCGCCCGATTGGCTGGCCCGCAGGCCCACCGGGTCTGGGCAGGCCAGCTTTGACGACGAGGTACGCCGCGAACTGCAAGCCCATGTGAAGGGTCTGCTGGCCCCCTATGAATACCCTAAAGAAATCGAGTTCATCGACCAGCTGCCCATGACCACCACCGGCAAAGTGCAGCGGCGCGTCTTGCGGCTGCAAGAAGAGGCCAGGGCCACCGCGTTGGCCAAAAGGCCGTGACAAAATAGACTTCTTGCCCATGCTTCCAAGCCCGCAGGGCTTGCGGATTCTGGGGCCGTCCTGAGATGGCCCCCTCTTTTTTTCAAAAAACAACAGGACACACCATGAAACTCGTTCAACTCGGCCAGACCGATTTGCAAGTCACGCCCATCTGTCTGGGCACCATGACCTTTGGCCAGCAGGTCAACGAAGCCGATTCGCACGCCATCCTGGACCGCTCGCTGGAAGCGGGCATCAACTTCATCGACACGGCCGAGATGTACGCCGTGCCCGCTTCGGCCGAGACCTGCGGCGCGACGGAAACCTTCATCGGCAACTGGTTCGCCAAGCACCCCGGTGCCCGCCAAAAGCTGGTGCTGGCGACCAAAGTGGCAGGCCCCTCACGTGGCATGCCCTGGATTCGTGAAGGTTCGGGCATGACGGGGCAAGACATCCTGAACGCCTGCGACGGCAGCCTGCGCCGCCTGCAAACCGATGTGATCGACCTGTACCAGATCCACTGGCCCGAGCGCCATGTGCCCGTGTTTGGCATGACCTATTTCGACCCGTCCAAAGACAAGTCGGTCACCTCCATCCATGAACAGCTCGAAGCCCTGTCCAAACTGGTCAAGGCGGGCAAGGTGCGCCACATCGGTCTGTCCAACGAAACGCCTTACGGCGTGCACGAGTTTGTGCGCCTGGCCGAGCAGCATGGCCTGCCGCGTGTGGCCACGGTGCAAAACCCCTACTGCCTGGTCAGCCGCACCTATGACAACGGGCTGGACGAAACCTGCTACCGCCTGAATGTGTCGATGCTGGCGTATTCGCCGCTGGGCTTTGGCCTGCTGACTGGCAAATACGACAACGACGACCTGAAAGGTCCGCTGGTGCCGGATGGTGGACGCATCGCCCGCTACGACTCCATGCGCAAACAGCGCTGGGGCCGCCCAGAGGCCTTGGCTGCCGCCCGCCGTTACAACCAGCTGGCCCGCGACAACGGCATGACGCCCACCCAGATGGCGTTGGCGTTTTGCTACCACCGCTGGAGCGTGGCCAGCACCATCATCGGTGTGACCTCGCTGGCGCAGCTCAACGAAGACCTGGCCGCCTGGAACACCCAGTTGACGCCCGAAGTGCTCAAGGCGATCGACGACATCCGCTGGGAAATGCGCGACCCGGCTTTGTGACGTGGCTGGGTGATATCGGGCGATGGCCAAGAAAGACAAAGTCAGCGAAACCCCGGCCACGGCGCTTTTGCGTTCGCACGGGGTGAGCTTCACCGAGCACCCCTATGAATATCTGGAACACGGTGGGGCCCAGCACAGCGCTCAGGTGTTGGGCATGGACCCGTTTGCGGTGGTCAAAACCCTGATCATGCAAGACCAGGATGCCAAGCCGCTGGTGGTGCTGATGCACGGCAACCGCAAGGTGTCCACCAAAAATCTGGCGCGGCAGATCGGTTTGAAGTCGGTCGAGCCTTGCGCCCCCGAGGTGGCCAACCGGCACAGCGGTTACCTGGTGGGCGGCACCTCGCCGTTTGCCACGCGCCGTGCCATGCCGGTCTTCATCGAAGAAAGCATCCTGGCTTTGCCGCGCATTTGCATCAACGGTGGTAGGCGCGGTTATCTGGTGGGCATCGACCCGCAGGTGTGTGTGCAGCTGCTGGGCGCCCAGCCCGTGAACTGCGCACTGGCAGAATGACGCCCGTACAAGAACAAGGGAGCTTTTGATGGATGTGGTGATTCCAGTGGCCGTGGTGTTGGCCAGTTATTTGATGGGCTCGCTCAGCTTCGCGGTGATCGTGAGCCGCCTGATGGGGCTGAACGACCCGCGCAGCTATGGCAGCAAAAACCCCGGCGCTACCAATGTGCTGCGCTCGGGCAGCAAAAAAGCGGCCATCCTGACTTTGTTGCTGGACGCCTTCAAGGGCTGGTTACCAGTGGCGTTGGTGCTGACTTACGGGCCAGAACAGGGTTTGGGTGCCAGCACCGCTGCCTTGGCGGGCTTGGCTGCATTTCTGGGGCACCTTTACCCGGTATTTTTTGGTTTTGTCGGCGGCAAAGGCGTGGCCACTGCGGTAGGCGTGCTGGTGGGGGTCAACGGTTCATTGGCCCTGGCCACGGTGCTGAGTTTTGCCATTGTCTTGTACTTCAGCCGCTACGTGTCGCTGGCTTCGATGGTGGCTGCGGTGTTCGCGCCAGTTTTTTACCTGTTTGGCGACGGCGTGGCCTGGCAAGCCACTTCGCCCGAGGTCTTGAGCCTCGCCGTCATGGCCTTGCTGCTGCTCTGGCGTCACCGTGAAAATATCAACCGCCTGCTGGCGGGCACCGAATCCAAACTTGGGCAGAAAAAAGCATGAGCCAAGACATTCAGAGGCTGCACGTGGCAGCCCGTTACAGCGAAGCGGCTGTTTTCAATGGTGTGGTGTACCTGGCGGGCATGGTCCCCGAGTGCGAAGCCACCGACATCCGAAGCCAAACCGCCGATGTGTTGCGGCAGATCGATGTGCGCTTGGCCGAGGCGGGCAGCGACAAAACCCGCATCCTGCGCACCCAGATTTACCTCAAAGACATCGCTGACATCACCGCCATGAACGAGGTATGGGACGCCTGGGTGGTGGCCGGCAGTGCGCCACCGCGTGCCACGGTGCAGGCAGCGCTGGCCAATCCGGCCTATTTGATCGAAGTGGTGGTCACAGCGGCGGTGGCATAAGAGGGTCTTGGGCACAGAGGGTGGTCATACCCGCGAAGGCGGGTATCCATGACAGTCGAAGGCATGGACCCCGGATCAAGTCCGGGGTGACAGAGGGTCGTCATACCCGCGAATGCGGGTATCCATGTCTGCCGAAGGCATGGGCACCCGATCAAGTCGGGTGTGACAAATGGTTGTTCATGCCCACCTTGTACTGTCGTGCCCGTCTTGCTCAGTCATGCCCGCGAAGGCGGGTATCCATGACAGTCGAAGGCATGGACCCCGGATCAAGTCCGGTGTGACAGAGGGTCGTCATACCCGCGAATGCGGGTATCCATGTCTGCCGAAGGCATGGGCACCCGATCAAGTCGGGTGTGACAAAGGCCAGGGCTTCACATGCGCTCAAAAATCGCCGCGATGCCCTGACCGCCCCCGATGCACATGGTGACCAGCGCGTAGCGGCCTTGAATGCGCTGCAGCTCGTACAGGGCTTTCACGGTGATCAGTGCGCCCGTGGCGCCAATGGGGTGGCCCAGCGATATGCCCGAGCCGTTGGGGTTGACCTTGGCGGGGTCCAGGCCCAGCTCGCGCGTCACGGCGCAGGCTTGGGCGGCAAAGGCTTCGTTGGCCTCGATCACGTCCAGGTCGTTCACGCTCAGGCCGGTTTTCTTGAGCACGGCTTGCGTGGCGCTGATGGGGCCCACGCCCATGATCTTGGGGTCCAGGCCCGTGTGGGCGTAGCCCACCAGGCGGGCCAGGGGCTTGGCACCCCGGGCCTTGGCGGCACCGGCTTCCATCAGCACCACAGCGGCAGCGGCGTCGTTGATGCCCGAGGCGTTGCCTGCGGTCACGGTGCCGTTTTCTTTCACGAACACGGGCTTGAGCTTGGCCATGTCTTCGAGCTTGCAGCCGGGGCGGAAGTGCTCGTCGGTGGCCCAGGCCACATCACCTTTTTTGCTCTTTAGCGTGACGGGCACGATCTGGTCCTTGAAGTACCCGGCGGCTGTGGCGCGTTCGGCGCGGTTGTGGCTTTCCAGCGCCAGGGCGTCCTGCATTTCACGGGTGATGCCGTATTTGGCGGCCACGTTTTCGGCGGTCACGCCCATGTGGATGTTGTGGAAGGGGTCGTGCAGGGCGCCGACCATCATGTCGACCATCTTGGTGTCGCCCATGCGCACGCCCCAGCGTGAGCTCAGGCTGGCGTAGGGGGCGCGGCTCATGTTTTCCGCGCCGCCGCCAATGGCGATGTCGCAGTCGCCCAGCAGGATGGACTGGCTGGCACTGACGATGGCCTGCAGGCCCGAGCCGCACAGGCGGTTGACGTTGAAGGCGGGGGTGCTTTCGGCGCAGCCGCCGTTGATGGCCGCTACGCGCGACAAATACATGTCTTTGGGCTCGGTGTTGACCACGTGGCCGAACACCACATGGCCCACGTCCTTGCCCTCGGTGCCCGCGCGGGACAGGGCTTCGCGCACGACTTGCGCGGCTAGCTCGGTGGGCGGGATGTCTTTGAGGCTGCCGCCATAGGTACCAATGGCGGTGCGCACACCGCTGACAACAACAACTTCACGGCTCATGGGAGGTCTCCAGATTTAAAAAAATTGACAAATGGGTATGGGGTACAACGCCGACCAGTGTCCGGCGCAATGGCTACAGCGGCCTGACAAGGGGGTGTTTGGACTCGCTCAGGCTTTTCAGCCCCGCACATCGGCCACGGGTTCGCGCCCGAAGTCGGGCCGGGCCAAAAAGCGCAGCACCTGCTCGGCGGCCTGTGCGGGCGAGCTGAGCTGGCCTTGGGCTTTGAGCTGCAAAAACTTCGACTGGTCCGGAAAAGCCTCGCCCGCCGCACCGCGCAGCTGCACCTGCATGTCGGTGTCGATCACGCCGGGGGCGAGCGAGCAGACTTTGGCACCGTTGGGGTGCAAGGCTTCGTCCAGCGCCAGGCAGCGGGTGAAATGGTCCATGCCCGCTTTGGCGGCGCAGTAACCCGCTTGCGAAGCCATGGGGTAACGGCCCAGGCCCGATGAAATGTTGAGCACTTTGCGGGGAACGGGCCAATCCTGCGTCGCCCCTAAAAACGCTGCACTCAGCGCCATGGGGGCTTCCAGGCCAACGCGCAGGGCCAAGGCCAGGTCTGCGGGCTGGGACTGGCGCAGCGGTGCGATGGGCGGAATGACGCCCGCGTTGTTGATCAGGCTGGCACTGGCGAAATCCGCCGGGTTCTGGCTTTGCAGCCATTCGCGCAGGCGCTCGCTGGCGCCTTGGCCATCGGCCAGGTCGTGGGTCCATTGCGTGAGCGGCACATCCGCCTTTTGGGCGGCTGCGGCCAGATCGGGGTTGGTGTGGCGCGAGATGCACAGCAGGGCTTTGCCGCGCTGCAGCAGTTGCTCGGCCATGGCCAGGCCCATGCCGCGTGAAGCGCCCGTCAGGATGTAGAGGTGTTGTGGCATGGCCAACATGCTAGCGGCATGAACCCGTCCTGTGGGTGCCGCAGATGACAGGCGGGCTGGATGCCAAGCCATTCGGCCGCAGGGGCGGCCTCCCACAGGTACAGCTGGATTCAGGACCTTTGTGGGAGCGCGCCCCTGCGCGCGAATGCATGCAGGCCTGCGGCCTTTGTCATTGATCTGTGGCTGCCCGGATCCGGTTGACCTGCAGGGGCGTGACTTCGCTGGCCTGGTTGCCCCAGCGGGTGCGCAGATGGGTCAGCACGGCCGCGATGTCGCGGTCGTCGAGCTCCAGCACCGCAGGCGGCATGCCAAAGGGGCGGGGGTGGCCTTGGGTGGCAGGGCCGTAGCCACCGTACAGCACCAGCTGCACCAGGTTGGTGGGGTCGTTCAGCAGCACGGCTCGGTTGCCAGCCAGGGCGGGGTAGGCCACCTCGCCCGACGCGGTTTTGACGCCCTCACCGCGCTCACCGTGGCATTGCAGGCATTGGTTTTCGTAGACCTTGGCACCCTGGGTGGCCACTTGCAGGCTGATGCGGGCGGGTGGGGTCTTTGCAGTGGGCTGAGCCGTGCTTTGGGCACGGGACTGCAGGTACACGGCCATGGCCTGCAAGTCGGTCTCGTTCAGGTGCTGCAGGCTGTGCTGTACCACTTCGCCCATGGGGCCGCTGGTTTGGGCGGTGTTGGACGCGCCTGTGCGCAGCAGCCGCACGATCTCCGCCAGGGGTGTGCTGGCCATGCCGCTTTCGGTGTCGCGCGTCAGGTCAGGCGCGTACCAGTTCACCACGGGCATGAGGCCACCTGACAAATCGTTCACCGCGCCGCTGGCCCCCAGCGCATTGCGCGGGCTGTGGCAGGCGGCGCAGTGGCCCAGGCCTTGCACCAGGTAAGCGCCCCGGTTCCATTCGGCGGTTTGTGCTTTGTTGACCTGGAAGGGGCTGGGCTCAAAAAACAGGCTGCGCCACACGGCCAGCGCGGGCTGCGTGCCCACCGGCCAAACCAGGTTGTGCGCTGGCTGGGCCTGCACCACCGGGGGCAGGGTGCGCAGCCAGGCCAAGATCGCATCGCTGTCCTGGCGCGTGATGACGCTGGTGTGGTTGTACGGGAAAGCCGGGGTCAGCAAGCGCCCATCTTTGGAGCGACCCCGGTGCATGGCTTGCCAGAAGTCTTGCGCTGTCCATCGGCCCAGGCCCGTCTCGGGGTCGGGCGTGAGGTTGCTGCTGTACACACCGCCAAAGGGGGTGTCGATGCGGCGTCCACCCGCAAAAGGTGTGCCGCCCCGGGTCGTGTGGCAGGCCATGCAGTTGCCCGCCAGGGCCAGGTAGCGGCCTTGTTCGATCTCGGCTTCGGTGGCTGGGGCCGTGACGGCTGTGTTTGGGGCTTGTGGCCCCAGCAGGTCGCCCCAGTTGTCCCACACCACACCCAGAGCCAGCACCAGCAGGCTGGTCAGCGTGACCCAGCCCAGGCGTTTGACCGGGTGCATTTTGAGCAAAGCGTTGGTCATGGTCGGCCCCCTGACTGAGCAGGGGCTGAGCGTGTGGCCGAAAGTTCAGGCGCACTGCCGCAGCGCAGGGCTTCAGGCAAGGCGGGTCCGGCAGGTGGGCGTTCGGCCGGGCGCGTGTCTGCAGGCAGCGGCTGGCGGGCCAGCCAGCTGGAGACGGCGATCAGGTCCTCAGAGGGCATGCGTTGGACGATCTCGGCCATGCAGTCGGGCGCGTGGGCACGGCGCTGTTTGGTTTGCCAGGCGCCCAGCTGTGCGTTCAGGTAGTCCAGCGGCAAGCCCAAGAGCCCTGGCACGTTGGGTTGCACCCCGGTCAGGCGCACGCCGTGGCATTGGGTGCAAGCGGGCAGGCCGCGTGTGGCGTCACCTTGCGTGACCAGTTGCTGGCCTTTGGCCAGGCGCTCGGGCGTGATGGTGTTGTTGGCCGTGGGGGCGGGGTAGGGCAATTTCAGTTCCGAAAAATATTGCGCCATCTCGCCCAGGTAGGCATCGGTCAAAGGGTCGACCATGCGGGCCATCAGTTCGTAATGGCGGCGGCCTTGGGCAAAATTGCGCAGTTGGTTGTGCAGGTAACCGGCCGGTTTGCCCGCCAGACGGGGGTAATAACCATCGGGCCCTGCGCGGCCTTGCTCGCCGTGGCAGGCGGTGCAGGCGCGGGTGCGTTCGGCCATGTCGTCGGCAAAACGGGCAGGGGTTTGGGCGCTGGCCAGGCCGACCGCGATGAGTCCTGTGGCACACCACAAGCCTTTGAAAAACCAGGCTTTGGCGGTTTGTAAACGGGTGTGGCTGGGGCCTGGCAAATCGGCTGCGGCCCGGGGAGTGGCGAAATTCTGGCGGTTCAAATACGTCCTCATACACTGAAGATAACCGAAGCGGCGACAATGTCGGGTTTTGCGCCGAAAGCCCTGTGGCCCCAGTGCGTTGTTTTTTCTTTTTCTGACCAAGCCATGTCCGATATCCAAGTCCGATTCGCCACCCTCCAAGACGCCCCCGCCGTGGCCGCATTGCATGTGAGCGCCTGCCGCGCCGCCTACGCAGGCCAGGTGCCCGATGCCCATTGGGACGCCACGCCCATGCCCAAACGCGTGTCGTTCTGGAAAGAGGCGATCGAGTACGGCGAGCCGCAAGTCATGGTGGCCGTGGATGGCGGGGAGATCGTGGGTTTTGTGGGCTTTGACCGCTCGCGCGACCCCAAGAGCAAAAACACCACGGGCGAGATCTGGGCCATCTACGCCGCGCCCGACCGCATTGGCCAAGGCATTGGCCTGGCTTTGTGGGACGCGGCCCGTGAAGGCCTGCAAGACGAGGACTGCACCGATGTGACGGTCTGGTTGCCGCTGCTGCACGAGCGCACCTTGCGCTTTCATGACCTGGCGGGCTTCAAACGCGAGATGAACACCGCCCGCACCGTGCCGCTGGGCGGCGTGAAGGTCGAAGAAGTGCGCCTCAAGCGCAAGCTGGGCTGATGCCCCTGATACCTTCTGGGGCGCGCATCCTGCTGGCTCCCATGGAGGGGCTGCTGGACCACACCCTGCGCGACATGCTCACGCGGGTGGGCGGGGTGGATTTGTGCGTGTCCGAATTCATCCGTGTCACCAACACGGTGCTGCCGCGCCGCGCTTTCATTCGGGTCGCGCCAGAACTGCTCAATGGCAGCCGCACCGTGGCGGGCGTGCCTGTGCGGGTGCAGTTATTGGGGTCTGACCCCGATTATTTGGCGGCCAATGCCGAGGCTTTGGCCGAGCTGGCGCCCGCGGGCATTGATTTGAATTTTGGCTGCCCAGCCAAAACCGTGAATCAGCACCGCGGTGGTGCCGTGCTGCTGGACGAGCCCGAGCTGGTGGGCCAGATCGTGGCGGCGGTGCGCCGGGCGGTGCCTGCGCACATCCCGGTCTCGGCCAAGATGCGGCTGGGTTACAACGACGACAGCCGCGCAGAAGAGTGTGCTTTGGCCATCGAAGCCGCCGGGGCCAGCGATTTGGTGGTGCATGCCCGCACCAAGGCCCATGGTTACCGCCCACCCGCCTATTGGGAGCGCATTGCCGATTTGCGTCAGCACGTGCGCATGCCTTTGGTCGCCAATGGCGAAATCTGGACTTTGGCAGATGCCTTGCGTTGCCGCGAGGTGACCGGGTGTGACCGTCTGATGATCGGGCGCGGCATGGTGGCCGATCCGGGCCTGGCTTTGGCGATTGCACAGCACGACGCCATGGCCAGCGGCGCGGCATCAAGTGCCGTGACGTGGGTGCAAATTGTGGGTTTGATGCGGCTGTTCTGGCAGGGCATTGCCCTGCGGGTGGCGCCGCGCCACCGGGCCGGACGGCTCAAGCAATGGCTCAATTATTTGCGCCGGGTGTACCCGGAGGCCCAGGAAGCTTTTGATCAGCTGCGTTTGCTGCACGACCCGGCCAAGATCGACCAGTGGCTGGCCGCTCAGGCTTGAGCGTGCAGGCTCAGGTGAGTGGCCACTTCGCTGCGTAGCTGCTCCAGTTGAGGGGCCAGGCGGCTGTAAGCGGCGCGGATATCGTTTGAGTCGCCATGCTTGCTCAGGTTTTCAACGCTGACCACCAGCTCCACCAGGCTGTCCACGCAAAACACCGGGGTGAAGCCTTTGAGCTGGTGCAACAGGCGGTTGACGCCGTGCATATCGTCTTTGTCCAGCATGGCCTGAATTTTGGGCAGGTCTTCGCCCAGGGTTTGGTGCAAGGTGTTCAGAAGTGACAAAACCCCGTTGGCGTCGCCAATGAATTCCATGGCCCGTTCGACGGACAAATAAACAGGGGCAGCAGCTTGGCTCATACAGGCAGGGGCGTATCCATAAAGGTTACAAATTGTAATAGACCTGATTCTAATCAAGCAAACCCGCCAAACCCGTCTCTGGCTCAAAGCGTTTGTTTTTGAACATCAGGCGGGTCGGGCCAGGAAACGCCGACTGCTGCACCGAGTGCCGGGGGTCACCGGGGTAACAAATGGTCCGGATACCGTCTTGTTCAAAAGGTTCGGGCTCCACCACGGGCGGCTGGCGGCTCTGGGCTTCGGCCAGCGCACTGTGGGTGTCCGTGTGCCTGGCCAACTGCACCAGACCCATGATCTGCGGCGGGGCCAACTCGATTTGGCGGTCCCAATACCGGATCAGTGCCTCGCGCGGGGTGATCCACAGGGTTTCGGTCGCCTCAAAATTGTCGTGTTCGGCGGTTTGGCCTTCGGGCACGCGGGCCATGAAAAAACGGGTGTCAAAGCGTTTGTGGGTCACCGAGGCCTGCCGCGGCGTGATCCAGCGCGTCCAGGGCACCAGCGCGTCGGTGCGCAGGCGCAGCGACAGGCTTTGAAACGCCTCTGACCAGCTTTGGCCACTGGCCAAAGCGCTTTGCAGCGCGGACAGATCTTGCAAGTCCGTGCCGGTCTGTCCCAGCAGGATGCGGCACTCCTCAAAGGCCTCGCGAATGGCCGCTACAAACAGGCCCGCTGCACGCTCTGTGCTCAGTTCGGGCTCGGCCAGCCGCTGGTGCAAGGTGGACGGGTCTTGGCTGAGTTTGGTCAGCAAGGCCGGGCTTTGGTCGGCCAGGTCCAGTTTGCCACCTGGAAACACATGGGCACCGCCGAGCACGTTGGAGGCCTGGTGCCGCCTGAGCAGCAGCACTTGGAGGCCCTGCGCACTGTCGCGCAGCAAGACCACCGATGCGGAGTCCAGCGGCGGGGTGGTGATGATGTCGTGGTTCAGTTCCATGGCGCAGGTGTCAATCGTGCAACACAGCCTCGGGGCTGCTTGTTTTAAAGTCGGGCAAGTTTTCAGACAGCGGCCAGATTATCAGATGGTGTCGTCGTGCCCTGTCACCCATTCACACGCATTCAATCAAGGAAGACCACATGAGCATCGATTTCAAAGGCCGCGTCGCCATCGTCACGGGCGCAGGGGGCGGTTTGGGCAAGCAACACGCGCTGGCGCTGGCCGCACGCGGGGCCAAAGTGCTGGTCAATGACCTGGGCGGGGATGTGCATGGCGTGGGCGGCTCGGTGTCGGCCGCGCAGGCCGTGGTCGACGAAATCCGTGCGGCGGGTGGCGAGGCGATGGCCAACGGCGCATCGGTCACCGACTATGAGGCCGTCAAAGCCATGGTCCAGCAGGCGGTGGACGCCTGGGGCCGGGTGGACATTCTGGTCAACAATGCGGGCATCCTGCGCGACAAGAGTTTCGCCAAGATGGAGCTGGCCGACTTCAAACTGGTGATGGATGTGCACGTCATGGGTGCGGTGCACTGCACCAAGGCGGTGTGGCCCCTCATGCAGGCGCAAAACTACGGGCGCATCGTCATGACCACCTCATCGAGCGGCCTGTACGGCAACTTCGGCCAGGCCAACTACGGTGCTGCCAAGATGGCGCTGGCGGGCTTGATGCAAACCCTGTCGATCGAGGGCGAGAAACACCACATCCGGGTGAACTGCCTGGCCCCCACCGCCGCCACCCGCATGACCGAAGGCCTGATGCCCGAGGCCGTGCTGCAAGCTCTGGACCCCAGCGCCGTGGTGCCCGCCATGCTGGTCATGGCCAGCGAGGACGCGCCCAACCGCACCATCATCTGCGCAGGTGCCGGCAGCTTCGAGGTGGCCCACATCACCCTGACCCAGGGCGTGCACCTGGGCACAGGCCCGGACACCGCCGAGCGCCTGGCTGCAGCCATGGCGCAAGTCACTGACCGTCAAGGCGAGCTGGTGCCACGCTCGGGCTCAGAGCAGGGGGCGCTGGAAGTGGGCAAGGCGATGAAGGCGCATGGGGCTGGGTGAAATCAAACCCATCCCTGCCGCCACACGCTATCGTCTTGCAGTTCACGCCACCGGATCACCTGCGTGGCCTTAGAGAGCACCGCCTCGATTTCTACAGATTCAATCGGCTCAGTGGTCTGCTCGGGTTGGATCACCCGGCTGACCAAAAAGTGCTTTTGCTTGGCCACGGGTTTCACCGCTGTCCATTTGGTCAGCAGCAGTTTTTTGGGGTTCAAGGGGTTGATGGGTGAAGGCCCTCAGGGCTTGTTCATCTCACGCCCCACCGCTTCGGCCAACTCAATCACTGCCATGGCGTAATAGCTGCTCCAGTTGTAGCGTGTGATGACGTAGAAGTTTTCGGTGCCCGCCACGTAACTCGGGGCGTTGGGGCCGTTGCGCAGCTCGATCAGGGCCAGTGGCCCGGTGTGGTTGAGGGCTGCGCCTTCGAGGGCAGCGCCTTTGGCCATAAAACTCGCCACGCTGAAGGTGGGCAGGATGTCGGGGGCCATCAGGGTGTCCATGTCGGTCTGGCCCGGGGTCAAGGTGACGGGGTAATGCGAGGGCATGCCCGTGCGCCATTGGAAGGCCTTGAAGTAATTGGCCACCGAGCCGATGGCGTCTGCAGGGCTGCCGAACAGGTCGATGCGGCCATCGCCATCAAAATCCACCGCAAATTTGGCCCAGCTCGAGGGCATGAACTGCGGCAAACCCAAAGCCCCGGCGTAGCTGCCACGGATGGCCAGTGGGTCTGCGCCGCTGCGCGAAGTCAGCAACAAGAACTGCTCCAGCTCGCTGCGAAAGAAGGCTTGGCGGTCTGCGGCTCGGGGGTGGGCCAGCGGGAAATGAAAGGCCAGTGTGCCCAAGGCGTCCACCACGCGGAAGTTGCCTGTGTTTTGACCGTAAAGCGTTTCCACGCCAATGATGCCGACGATGATGGCCGCAGGCACGCCGTACTCCCGCTCGGCCCGCGCCAAGGTGGCCTGGTGTTGACGCCAGAAACGCTGCCCGGCCTGAATGCGCACGGGCTCGATGAAGCGGGCTCGGTAAGCGCCCCAGTCTTTGGCCACGGGGCTGGTCGGGGGCAAGACCAGTTTTTCCACCACAGGCAAGCGTTGGGCTTGGACCAGGGTTTGCTGAACCCAAGCCGGGTCGAGTTGCAGGCGCGTGGCGGCATCTTGTGCCCAGAGGGCGACCTCGGGGTTTTCAGTCAGGGGCACGCCGACCGTGGCCGCAGTTTTGCGGGCCAGGCGCTGGCGCTGGGTGGCGGATGGGGGCTTGGCCTGGGTGTTTTTCTTTTTGGCTTTGGTGCCCGCTTGACGAGCAGGCTTGTCGGGTGAATTTTTGGCGCTTTGTGCTTGCGCCTCGCCCAGCCATGCCAAAGGCAGCATAAGACAAAACAAGAAGGTCAAAACCGCGTGGAGGCGGTGCTGCGGGGGCGTTTGCGAGGGGTGAGGGAGAAAAATCATGCGGTGCCCAGTTTAATGGAGCCCGCGCAGCCGATTGAGGGATGCGTGGCGTGGGCGTGATAAGCTGAAACCTGCAAATTTGAAGTTCTCAAGAAAACCAACAGCACCAGCCCCTGGCTGGTATGCAGGAAGACAAGCCGTATGGGCGCGACAGGTTATTTCACACACCCCACCTGCTGGAAACACGAGATGGGCGCAGGGCACCCCGAATGCCCGGAGCGCCTCGGCGCCATCGAAGACCGCTTGCTGATCACCGGGCTGGACATGGCCTTGCAACGCCGAGAGCCCACCCCAGCGGCCCTGGCCGACATTGAACTGGCCCATGGTCGCATGCATGTCGCCGCCTTGCGCGGTTTGGGCGATGTGCTGCGCGAAGACATGGCCGCAGGCGGACCCACGCACACCGCCGTAGACCCGGACACCCTGATCAACACCCACACCTGGGACGCGGCTTTGTTGTCGGCAGGCGCAGCCATCGACGCCACCGACGCCGTTCTGGCGGGCGAACTGGAGAACGCGTTTTGCGCTGTGCGCCCCCCGGGGCACCATGCTTGTCGAGACAAGGCCATGGGTTTTTGTTTTTTCAACAACGTGGCCATTGCCGCCAAATACGCGCTGGAGCGCCATGGCCTGCAGCGTGTGGCGATTGTGGACTTCGATGTGCACCACGGCAACGGCACCGAGGACATCGTGGCGGGCGACGAGCGCATCTTGATGGTGAGCTTTTTCCAGCACCCGTTTTACCCGGAAGGCGGCTCGACATCGAATGCGGCCAATCTGGTCAACCTGCCTGTGCCCGCCTACACCAAGGGCATGGACATCCGCGAGTTGATCGACATGATGTGGCTGCCGCGCCTGGAGGCGCACAAGCCCCAGCTGATCTTCATCAGTGCGGGGTTTGATGCCCACCGCGAAGACGACATGGGCCAGATGGGCTTGGTGGAACAGGACTACGCCTGGATCACCCACCGCATCAAGGAAGTGGCGCAGCGCCATGCCAAAGGCCGCATCGTGAGCTGTCTGGAGGGCGGCTACAACCTCAGCGCTTTGGGCCGCAGTGTGGAAGCGCACTTGCGCGTCTTGGCCGACGTTTGACAAGGGCTGGGGGTGAGGGTTTGGCACAATCGAAGCCATGACCGATTCAAACACTCCCAATGCTCACGATTTGCTGCTGCACGAGCACGATGCGCGTGGTGTGCACCGCCTGACGCTGAACAACCCGGGCAGCTTCAACACCTTGAGCGAGGCGATGCTGACGGCTTTGCAAAAAGCCCTGGATGCCATCGCGCAGGACGAGCAGGCCCGTGTGGTGGTGCTGGGGGCTGCAGGCAAGGCTTTTTGTGCCGGGCATAACCTGAAAGAAATGCGGGCGCAGCCCGAGCTGAGCTATTACCAAAAGCTGTTTGCTCAGTGCACGCGCATGATGCTGGGCATTCAGAAGCTGCCTGTGCCAGTGGTCGCCCGCGTGCAAGGGCTGGCCACTGCAGCGGGTTGCCAGCTGGTGGCGCAGTGCGATCTGGCGGTGTCGGTGGACAGTGCCACCTTCGGCGTCAACGGTATCGATGTGGGCCTCTTTTGTGCCACGCCCAGCGTGCCGCTGGTGCGCAACATGCACGCCAAGCAGGCCATGGAAATGCTGCTCACGGGGGGCTTCATTTCGGCGGCCGAGGCGCAAAGCCGGGGCTTGGTGAACCGCGTGTGTGCAGCGGCCGAGCTGGACGCTCAGGTCGATGCGTTGGTGGAGGCCATTTTGGCCAAACCGCGTGAAGCGGTGCGTTTGGGCAAGGCCCTGTTTTACCAACAACGCGAAATGGGCATTGAAGCCGCTTACCAGCTGGCGGGCCAAACCATGGCCTGCAACATGATGAACGATGTGGCACAAGAGGGCGTGTTGGCCTTCATCGAGAAAAGGAATCCCTCATGGCGGGCATGAAATCCCTGCACATTGCCGATCCGCTGGCCTGGCTGGAGACACTGGCCCGAGCCGAGTCGCTTCAGGTGTTGGCCGCTTTCGCGGGCTCAGTGGCCTTGTCCTGGCTGGTGGTCTGGGGGGTACGCAAGGCTTTTGCCGGGCATGAACTGTCAATTTTGCTGGGCAAACGCTTGATTGACGGTGTGTTGTTCCCTGCGGTTTTGCTGGGGCTGATGTTTGCTGCCCGTACTTTGTTGACGACCGACCATCCGGTGGCCTTGTTTGGCATTTTGCTGCCCGTTTGCATCTCTTTGGCCTTGATTCGCTTTGGGGTCAAGGTCTTGCAGGTGGCGTTTGGGTCCGCCCCGTTTGTGCGGGTACTCGAGCGCACGATTTCCTGGATCGCCTGGCTGGCCGTGGTGCTGTGGGTCACGGGCATCCTGCCCTTGATGCTGGAGGAGCTGGACCAGATTCGCTGGAAAGTCGGCGGCTCCATGCTCTCGGTCCGCACCCTGATCGAGGGGGCGCTCACGGCGGGGGCGGTGTTGATCGTCACGCTGTGGATCTCTGCGGCGCTGGAGTCGCGTTTGCTCAAATCGGCCACGGGCAGCGACTTGTCCTTGCGCAAGGTCATCAGCAACACGGTGCGTGCCTTGCTGATGTTTGTCGGCTTGTTGCTGGCGCTGTCTTCGGTGGGCATTGACCTCACGGCGCTGTCGGTGCTGGGTGGCGCGGTGGGGGTGGGCATTGGTTTTGGCCTGCAAAAGCTGGCGGCTAATTACGTCAGCGGTTTTGTGATCCTGGCCGAGCGCAGCATGCGCATTGGCGACATGGTGAAGGTCGACAATTTTGAAGGTCGCATCACCGACATCAAGGCCCGCTACACCGTGATCCGCTCACCCACTGGCCGCGAGTCCATCGTGCCCAACGAAATGCTGATCACCCAGCGGGTGGAAAACCTTTCGCTGGCCGATGCCAAAGTCGCGCAAAGCACCACCGTGTCGGTGGCCTACGATGCCCCGGTCGATCAGGTCATTGAACTCTTGCAGCAAGCCTGCCAGGCCCAACCCCGGGTGTTGGCCGATCCAGCGCCCTTGGTGGCCTTGTCGGCTTTTGGTGCCGATGGGCTGGAATTCACAGTGAACTACTGGTTTGAAGACCCCACCAGTGGGCAACTGAACCTGAAGTCCGATGTCAACCGCGCGATTTTGAGCACCCTGCGCGAACACGGCATTGAAATCCCTTTTCCGCAGCGTGTGGTGCACATGCCAGTCAAGTCGTGAAGACCTGCGTCGATCGAGTGAAAAAAAGGCACACCGCAGGGTGTGCCTTTTTTTGCTCAGACCGAGGCGATCAATCCATCATGGACGGCAACCACAGGCTCAGACCTGGGAAGGCCAGCAAGATGCCCAAAGTGATGATGAGGACCAGCACCAGTGGCCACACCCCACGGAAGATGGTGGCCAACCCCACTTTGGGCAGCAGGGTGTTGAGGACAAACAGGTTCATGCCCACGGGCGGCGAGATCAGACCGATCTGGATGACCATCACGATCAAAACGCCAAACCACACCGGGTCAAAACCCAGCTGGATCACGATGGGGAAGAACAGCGGGATGGTCAACAGCACCATGGTGAGTTCTTCCATCACGGTGCCCAGCAGGATGTAGATCATCATCATGGCGGCCACGATCATGATGGGCGATAAGCCCAGATGCGTGATCCATTCTTTGAGCTCCATCGGCATGCTGGTGAAGTTCACGAAGTTGGCAAAAATCGTGGCGGCAATCAACAAGGTGAACAGCATCGCGGTGGTGCGGGCGGACTCGACCAGCACCTCGAACAAGGTCTTCCAGTTGAGTGCCCGGCGTGCCAATGCAAACAGGAAGGCGCCCATGGCCCCCATGCCAGCGCCTTCGGTGGCGGTGAAAAAGCCGCCATAGATACCGCCCAGAACAACGACCACCAGCAGCAAAACACCCCAGATGCCGCGAAGCGCGGCCCAGCGTTCTGGCCAGGTGAACTTTTCGCCCGCTGGCGCGTGCTCGGGGTCGCGAGAGGTCATGATCACCACGGCCCCCATCATCAGGATCGCTGTCAGAGCACCGGGAATCACACCTGCAGCAAACAGTTTGCCGATGTGGGTTTCGGTGATGATGCCGTAGATGACCATGATGGTGGACGGCGGAATCATGATGCCCAAGGTGCCGCCTGCTGCGATCACGCCAGTCGATAAGGCATCGCTGTAGCCGAGCTTTTTCATGGAGGGGTAAGCCACTTTGCTCATGGTGGCCGCAGTGGCAATCGATGAGCCACAGATGGCGCCAAAGCCTGCACAAGCGGCAATCGTCGCGTGGGCCAAGCCACCTCGGCGGTGGCCGATGAAGGTGTACGCGGCATGAAACAGCTCGTGCGCCAGACCTGCGCGGGCAACAAAGTTGCCCATCAAAATGAACAAGGGGATGACCGACAGCGTGTAGGCAAAACCAGTGTCATAAACCACTTGGGCGGTGCTGGCCATGGCAGGCATCCAGCCCCTCGTCAACCCAATGCCGATCAGGCCAACCAGGCCCATCGAGAAGGCCAAGGGCACCCGCAACAAGGCCAAACCGAAAATGGCGGCAAATCCAATCAGGGCTTCGATCACAGTGCGCCTCCTTCGGTTTCTTCTTGATCCAGGGGCTTGAACATCATGCTCAGGTGGATCAAACCCGTGAAGCCGCACAGCAAACCCATGCCGTAAATGAAGGGGGCTTTGAGGATTTTCAATTGCGCTGTGGTCTCACCGCTGGCCGAAAAGTCAGAGCCTGTTTGCCACATGAGCCAGGCCAGCCCTATCAAGGCGGCAGCGCAGAGCAAATGCACCAGAGCGCGTTGCAATTTTTTCAAGGCGTCGGGCAAGAGCCCGTCCAGCGAGTCAAACACCACATGTTCACCACGCTCGGAGACCAAGGGCAGGGCACCAAAAATCACCACCACCATCAAAAGTTCGGTCAGCTCCAGCGAACCGGTGATGGAGTGGTCCAGCATTTTGCGACCACTCACGTCCAGGAAGGTCAGGACCATGATGGCAAACAAGGCCAATCCGGCCAGGATGCCGCAGGCCGTTTCCAATAGTTTTTTCAAAATTTTTCCTTCATACGAAAAAGCGGTATCTGCCGGTCAGGGCGGATACCGCTGTGGGCTGAATGTTCTCAGCCTACCAGCTCAAGTTGAGGTGCAGCTTACTTTTCGAGTTTGGCGATTTCGGCGCGGAACTCGCTGAGCACCTTGGCGGCGTTCTTCAAGCCCTTGTCCTCTGCCGCCTTGATCCAGCCTTGCTCCAGCGGTGCGGTTTTGGCTTTGATGTCAGCGACGAACTTGGCGTCGGCCTTGGTCACCTGCACACCGTTGGCTTGCATCAACGCAAAAGCGCGGCGATCCACCTTGTCCCAGCCGCGGCCAAAGATGCGTGCGGCGGTTTCACCGGAAATGGCGTCCACGGCTTTTTTGTCTTCGGGCGAGAGCTTCTCGTATTTGGCCTGGTTCATCATGAACACAAAGCTGGTGTTGTACAGGCCGCCCGGGAAGGTGGTGGCGTGCTTGATGATCTTGTCAATGCGGAAGGACTCGGTGGACTCGGCAGGGAAGAGAGTGCCGTCCATCACGCCGCTGGACAGCAGCTCATAGGAGTCCGGTGCAGGCTTGAGGGTCGCGTTCATGCCCAGCGCTTTGGACATGTCGTTGACCATGCCGCCGCCGACGCGGAACTTCAGGCCGCTGAGGTCGTCGGTTTTGGTGATGGCACGCTTGGTGTTGAACACAATGCCGGGGCCATGCGAGAACAGGGTGATGACTTTGACGCCTTGGTGTTCAGCCGCAAACTCAGGGCGCTTGCCGGTCACGCGGCTCAGCGCCACGGAGATGGATTCTGCGCTGTTGCCCAAAAAGGGCAATTCGGTCATCTGTGTCATCACAAAGCGGCCAGGTGTGTAGCCGTGCACGGTGAAAGACAAATCAGCCAAGCCGTTCTTGACCGCATCGTAAGTGCCCGGCGCGGGTGTGACGCCTCGGGGCAGGATGTTGCACTTGATGCGGCCTTTGGTGTTTTCTGTCAGCAGATCGCACCATTCTTTTTGGGCCATGCTGGCCGTGTGTGTCGGTGGCAGCCAACTGGACACGGTCAACACGGTTTGTGCTTGCGTCACGCCCGCAAAGCTTGTCAGGGCCACTGCCGCCATGGAAATCAGGGTTTTCTTCATCGGGATGCTCCATCAAATTGGTTACAAAACATAATCTAATCGGGATTCGCTCAGAACGTACCCCATGCTAACCCTGATTCCCCAACCGGTTGGTCGGTGAATTCCCGGGGGTAGGATGTGCGAATTCCCGAAAAAGTACACGCTAGAATGCGAACGACCGTGCTTTTTTGCTGTCGCATGTGGCTTTTTAAAAGTGTTTTGATGCACAATTGACGTTTACGTCAACGTCAATCGGGCGCCCCCTTCAACGACGTTTGAAACGTCACTGGTTTTCATATCAATGGAGATGCTGTCATGAAAATTCTCGTTCCCGTCAAGCGGGTGGTGGACTACAACGTCAAGGTCCGCGTGAAGTCCGATGGTTCGGGCGTGGACATTGCCAACGTCAAGATGAGCATGAACCCCTTTGACGAGATTGCCGTTGAAGAAGCCGTGCGCCTGAAAGAAAAAGGCCTGGCCACCGAAGTGATCGCCGTCTCTTGCGGCGTGACCCAGTGCCAGGAAACCCTGCGCACCGCCATGGCCATTGGCGCCGACCGTGGCATCCTGGTCGAGACCCCCGCTGACCTGGACCTGCAGCCCCTGGCCGTGGCCAAGCTGCTCAAGGCCCTGGTGGACAAAGAGCAACCCGGACTGATCATTCTGGGCAAGCAAGCCATTGACGACGACTGCAACCAGACTGGCCAGATGTTGGCCGCATTGGCCGACCTGCCCCAAGCCACCTTCGCCTCCAAGGTCGAAATCGTGGATGGCAAAGCCCAAGTGACCCGCGAGATCGACGGCGGCCTGGAAGTGCTGAGCATCAGCCTGCCTGCGGTGATCACCACCGACCTGCGCCTGAACGAGCCGCGTTACGTGACCTTGCCCAACATCATGAAGGCCAAGAAAAAGCAGCTCGACACCTTCAAGCCGGAAGACCTGGGCGTCGATGTGGCCCCCCGCATCAAGACCCTGAAGGTGGCCGAGCCCGCCAAGCGCAGCGCCGGCATCAAGGTGCCTGACGTCGCCACGCTGGTGGACAAGCTGAAAAACGTGGCCAAAGTGATCTGAGGCTCTTTGTGGGAGGCCGCCCCCGCGGCCGAATGGCGATGAACAGCCATTCGCGAGCAGGGGCTCGCTCCCACAGAACAACGAATCAAGGAAAAAACATGACTTCTCTGGTTATTGCAGAACACGACAACGCTTCCATCAAAGGCGCGACCCTGAACACCATCACAGCCGCTGCCGCTTGCGGCGGTGACGTACACGTGCTCGTCGCCGGCCACAACGCCGCTGGTGCCGCACAAGCCGCCGCCCGAATCTTGGGTGTGGCCAAAGTCATCCATGCCGACAGCGAAGCCCTGGCCCATGGCCTGGCCGAAAACGTCGCCGCCCAAGTGCTGGCCATCGCGGGCAACTACAGCCACATCCTCTTCCCCGCGACGGCCGCAGGCAAGAACGTGGCCCCCCGCGTGGCGGCCAAGCTCGATGTGGGCCAAATCAGCGATGTGACACAAGTCATCTCGGCCGACACCTTCGAGCGTCCCATCTACGCGGGCAACGCCATGGCCACGGTGCAGTCCACCGACGCAACCAAGGTGATCACTGTGCGCACCACAGGCTTTGACGCCGCAGCCGCCACAGGTGGCAGCGCTGCCGTCGAATCCGCAGCCGCCCAGGCCGACAGCGGCAAGAGCAGCTTCAAGGGCAGCGAGATCGCCAAGAACGACCGCCCTGAACTCACCGCCGCCAAGATCATCGTCTCGGGTGGCCGGGCATTGGGCAGTGCCGAGAAGTTCAACGAAGTGATGACGCCGCTGGCCGACAAGCTGGGCGCGGCCATTGGCGCGAGCCGCGCAGCGGTCGATGCCGGTTACGCCGCCAACGATCTGCAGGTTGGCCAGACAGGCAAGATCGTGGCGCCGCAGCTGTACATCGCAGCGGGCATCTCGGGTGCGATACAGCACCTGGCGGGCATGAAGGATTCGAAGGTGATCGTGGCGATCAACAAGGACCCCGAAGCGCCGATCTTCTCCGTGGCCGACTTTGGCCTCGAAGCCGATCTGTTTGCTGCAGTGCCTGAACTGACCCAAGCACTGTGATCATTTGATGACTGCAAAAAAGGCCTCCCTGAGAGGTCTTTTTTGTACCCGACCCCAGACTGACAGGAGACTTTCATGAGCTACATCGCACCCCTCAAGGACATGCTTTTCAACATCGAGCACCTGGCCCGCATCGACCAGATCGCACAGATTCCCGGCTTTGAAGATGCCGGTCTGGAAACCGCGCAAGCGGTTTTGGAGGAGTGCGCCAAGCTCAACCAGGACGTGATCTCGCCGCTGAACTGGGAAGGCGACAAGAACCCGTCCTTCCACAACGGCAGCGGCGTCACCACCACGCCCGGCTTCAAGGAGGCTTACCAGCAGTACGCCGAAGGCGGCTGGCAAGGGCTGCAGCACCCGGCCGACTTTGGTGGCCAAGGCCTGCCCAAAACCATTGGCGCGGCTTGCGGCGAAATGCTCAACTCGGCCAACATGGCTTTTGCGCTGTGCCCCTTGCTCACCGATGGCGCGATCGAAGCGCTGCTGACCGCAGGCTCGGACGAGCTCAAAGCCACTTACCTGGAAAAGCTGATCTCAGGCCAGTGGACCGGCACCATGAACCTGACCGAGCCGCAAGCGGGCTCGGACCTGGCCGCCGTGCGCACCCGCGCCGAGCCGCAGCCCGATGGCACTTACAAAATTTTCGGCACCAAGATCTACATCACCTACGGTGAGCACGACATGGCCGAAAACATCGTGCACCTGGTGTTGGCCCGCGTGGTGGGCGCACCCGAAGGCGTCAAGGGCATCAGCCTGTTCGTGGTGCCCAAGTTCCTGGTCAAGGCCGACGGCTCTTTGGGCGATCGCAACGACGTGCATTGCGTGAGCATCGAGCACAAGATGGGCATCAAGGCCAGCCCCACAGCGGTGCTGCAGTTTGGTGACCATGGCGGCGGCGTGGGTTATCTGGTGGGCCAGGAAAACCGTGGCCTCGAATACATGTTCATCATGATGAACGCCGCCCGCTATGCCGTGGGTGTGCAGGGTATCGCGATTGCCGAGCGGGCCTACCAAAAGGCCGTGCAATATGCCCGCGACCGCGTGCAAAGTCGCCCGGTGGATGGCAGCTTGCCTGCAGCGGGTCCCATCATTCACCACCCCGATGTGCGCCGCATGCTGATGACCATGCGGGCTTACACCGAAGGCTGCCGCGCCATGGCCGCCACGGCTGCTGCGGCCTACGACGCCTCGCACCACCACCCCGACGCCGAAGTGCGCAAGCAAAACCAGGCTTTCTATGAATTCATGGTGCCCCTGGTCAAGGGCTACAGCACCGAGATGAGCCTGGAAGTCACCAGCCTGGGCGTGCAGGTGCACGGCGGCATGGGTTTCATCGAGGAAACCGGCGCAGCGCAGTACTACCGCGATGCCAAGATCCTGACGATTTACGAAGGCACGACCGCCATCCAGGCCAATGACCTGGTCGGCCGCAAGACCGCACGCGACGGCGGCCAGACCGCCAAGGCGCTGGCCGCGCAAGTGGCGCAAACCGAAATCGAATTGGCCGCATCTGGCCACGCCGACGCGCAGGCCGTGGCCCGTCGCCTCAAAGCCGCCCGTGAAGCCTTTGTGGACGTGGTCGACTTCGTGGCGGGCAACACCAAGGCTCACCCCAACGACGTGTTTGCAGGCAGCGTGCCTTACCTCATGCTGGCGGGCAACCTGATGGCCGGTTGGCAAATGGGCCGCGCCTTGCTGGTGGCCATCACACCCGAGGCGCAAGCGCAAGACGCCGCCTTCATGGCCGCTAAAGTGACGACAGCGCGTTTTTACGCCGACCACATCCTGTCCAAGGCCCCCGGCATTCGCGACAGCATCGTCGAAGGTGCGGGCAGCGTGACCGCGATGGCGCTGGACGCTTTCTGAAACCGATCACAAAAAATTCCAAGGAGACCCCATGTCCAAGCTGCCCCCTGTGCTCGCGAACCTGCCATTTCCCGTCATCGCATCGCCCCTGTTCATCATCAGCAACCCCAAGCTGGTGATTGAGCAGTGCAAGGCGGGTGTGGTCGGCTCTATGCCGGCGCTCAATGCCCGCCCAGCTGCGCAACTCGAAGACTGGCTGGCCGAGATCACCGAGACGCTGGCAGCCTACAACGCGGCCCACCCCGACAAGCCTGCGGCCCCCTTTGCCATCAACCAGATCGTGCACAAGAGCAATGACCGCCTGGAGCACGACATGGCCATGTGCGTGAAGTACAAGGTGCCAATCATCATCACCTCGCTGGGTGCCCGTGAAGAGATCAACCAGGCTGCGCACAGCTATGGCGGTGTCGTGATGCACGACATCATCAACAACAAGTTCGCGCACAAAGCGATCGAGAAGGGCGCGGACGGCCTGATCGCTGTCGCGGCCGGCGCTGGCGGCCATGCGGGTGTGAAAAGCCCGTTTGCCCTGATTCAGGAAATTCGCCAGTGGTTCGATGGTCCAGTGGCCTTGTCGGGTTCGATTGCATCGGGCGACGCCATTTTGGCCGCGCAAGCCATGGGGGCAGACTTTGCCTACATCGGTTCGGCGTTCATTGCCACGCACGAAGCGCGTGCGGCCGAAGACTACAAACAAGCCATCGTTGATTGCAATTCGGACGACATCGTCTACAGCAACCTGTTCACGGGCGTGCACGGCAATTACCTGGCCCCGTCCATCCGTGCGGCAGGCCTCGATCCCGAGAACCTGCCCGAGTCCGACCCGAGCAAGATGAACTTTGGTGGTGACGCCAAGAAAGCCTGGAAAGACATCTGGGGTTGCGGCCAAGGCATTGGTGCGATCCAGTCGGTGCAAAGCACCGCCGATCTGGTGGCCCAGCTCAAGGCCCAATACCAGGCGGCACGTGCCCGATTGGCACTGTGAGCCACCGCACGCTTTGTTGAGTCCCGTTTTGCAGAGCATCCAGCAGCGCCCTTCGGGGCGCTCTTTTTTGATCGATGCGATCAAGGCCGCGGGGTGCTTGCTGATCGTGTTGCACCACATGGCGTTCTATGGGCCCATGTCGGATGTGGTCGCCATCGCTTGGCCTGCAACGGTCAGCTGGCTCTATGACCATGGTCGTCTGGCGGTCCAGTTTTTCCTGGTGTGCGCGGGTTTTCTCACGGCGGGCAGCCTCGCGCGTTACGCATCCCTCTCGCCGTCCGAGGCCCTGAAGCTGGCGTGGCAGCGTTATTTGCGCCTGGCCATTCCCTTGCTGGCCGCGCTCAGTTTCACGGTGCTGGTCACTGAATGGCTTCGCCCCGATTTTGACCATGCCAGCCTGTCTGCACCGCCTGAGTGGGGTCAGGCGCTGGCGCACATGGTGCTGCTGCAGCACGTGCTGGACCTGGAGGCCTTGTCGGCGGGCATCTGGTACGTGGCCATCGACTTTCAGTTGTATGCGATGGCCCTGCTCAGCCTGATGGTGGTGAAGCTCTGTGGTCATGCGCAGTCGCCGCACTTGGCGCAGGCTTGGCGGTGGGGCCTGTGGCTGGGTTTGACCTGTGCCTCCTTGTGGTGGTGGAACCTGCACCCCGATCTGGACGACCATGGGCTTTATTTCTTTGGTGCTTATGGTCTGGGTTTGCTGGCTTGGGAAGCGCGGCGGCGTGCCAGCTTGCCCCATGGGCCGAGCCAGCGTTGGGGCGTGTGGGCGCTGCTGCTGGTGTTGGGCGGGGTGGCCTGGTGGCTGGAGCCGCGTTGGCGCGTGGCGGTGGCCTGGGGCATCGCCTGTTTGCTGATCGCTGTCCCAGCCCGCTGGTCCTCTGGCGAGGCGCTGCGGTTTTCAGCAGCGCAGGAGATGGTGCAGTGCTTGTCCAAGGTGTCTTACTCGGTCTTCCTGATCCATTTCGGTGTCAGCCTGCTGGTGAATGCAGCGGTCACAGCACTGTGGCCCGAGGCCTTGTGGGCCAACGTGCTGGGCATGCTGATCGCCTTGCTGCTGTCCGTGCTGTGTGGTGCGCTGCTCTACCGCTTGGTCGAGCGCCACGCACCGACTTGGTGGCGGTGGTGGCTGTGGGCCGGGGTGTTCAAGGCCAGCGTGGCGCTGGCCCTGCTCATCAACCCGGCCTGAAGTCAGGCTTCCGAGGCTTTGACTTTTTCGGTGATGTAGGCCAGGGCTTCTTCCACCTGGTCGATCAGGATCAGGCACAAATCACCCGCTGACAGGCGAGAGAGTGCGATGTCGATGGCGTTGAACTCACCCTGGATGTCCTGGACGTGCGTGGTGCGCACAGCGCCTTGCAGGCCTTCGCGCAGCAGAGCAATCACCTCGCCGTCTTCCCGGCCGCGTTGACAGGCATCCTGGTAGAGCAAGACTTCATCAAAGGCTTGGCCCAGAATCTTGGTCTGGTCGCGGATGTCCTGGTCGCGCCGATCCCCAGCGCCGCTGATGACCACCATGCGCTTTTCGGCGGGCATGTTGTCGATGGCCTGCACCAGCGCCTGGATGGCGTCCGGGTTGTGACCGTAGTCGGCAATCAGGGTCGCACCCCGGTAGTCAAACACATTGAAGCGGCCGGGCACGCCCTGGATGTCGCTGATGAAGGTGGCCACACCCTGAGCGATGGCTTCCCAAGGCACACCGACCGCCCAGGCCGCACCGATGGCGGCCATGACGTTTTCCGTCTGGAAGCCAATTTGGCCTTGTCGGGTCAGGGGCACCTGGGACAGGGGGATGCGGAACACCTGCTTGCCCTTTTGGGCCACGATGTGACCGTCTTCGGTGAACACCACGCGTTTGCCTTGTGCGCGGTGTGTCGCCAGCACGGGCTGGTTGCCATCGAGGGCGAAAAAGGTCACATCGCCCGGGCAATGGGGGGCCATGGAGGCGACGGCCGGATCGGCGGCATTGAGCACCGCCATGCCGTTTTGCGCCACGTTGAGCACGATCACGCGCTTGAGGACCGACAGGTCTTCCAGCGTGGTGATGTAGTTCAAGCCCAGGTGATCGCCACCGCCCAGGTTGGTCACGATGGCCACGTTACAGCGGTCAAAGGCCAAACCTTCGCGCAGCAGGCCGCCACGGGCGGTCTCGAACACGGCAGCGTCCACATCGGGGTGCATCAGCACATTGCGGGCACTGCGCGGGCCGCTGCAGTCGCCCGAGTCGGTCTGGCGACCATTGACGTAAACACCATCGGTGTTGGTCATGCCCACGCGCAGACCTTGCGCCTTGAGCAGGTGGGCCGTCAGGCGCACGGTGGTGGTTTTGCCGTTGGTGCCCGTCACCGCGATCACGGGAATGCGGCCTGTGACACCGTTCGGGAACATCTGGTCAATGACCGCGTTGCCCACATCGCGGCCCTTGCCATAAGACGGGCTGATGTGCATGCGCAAACCCGGGGCGGCATTGACTTCGACGATGCCACCGTTTTGCTCTTCCAAGGGGCGCAGCACGGATTCGCAGACCACGTCCACACCGCAAATATCGAGGCCCACCATTTGCGCAGCTTCCACCACCCGGGCGGCCACTTCGGGGTGCACGTCGTCGGTCACATCCGTGGCGCTGCCGCCCGTCGAGAGGTTGGCGTTGTTGCGCAAGATCACACGGCGGCCTTTTTCAGGCACCGATTCGGGCTCCAGGTCCTGGGCGTGCAGACGGCCAATGGCAATGTCGTCAAACCGGATCTTGGTCAGCGAGGTGGAGTGGCCTGTGCCGCGACGGGGGTCGGCATTCACCAGATCCACCAGCTGGCGCACCGTATGCTTGCCATCGCCCACCACCAAGGGGGGCTCGCGGCGGGCCGCAGCGATCAGCTTGTTGCCCACCACCAGCAGGCGGTAATCGTGGCCGGGCAGGAACTTTTCAACCATCACGGTGCCATAGCGCTCGGCTGTGGCGTAGGCGTTGTCGAAAGCCGAGCGTTCGGTGATGTTGACCGTCACGCCTTTGCCTTGGTTGCCGTCTTGTGGTTTGACCACCACGGGCAGGCCCACTTCCAGGGCAATGGCCCAGGCTTCGTCGGGCGTTTGCGCAGGGCGACCCAAGGGCACAGGCACACCCGCTGCGTGCAGCAGCTTTTTGGTCAGGTCCTTGTCCTGGGCAATCGATTCGGCGATGGCGCTGGTGGAGTCGACTTCAGCGGCCTGGATGCGCCGCTGCTGCGAGCCCCAGCCAAATTGCACCAGGCTGCCATCGGTCAGGCGTCTGAATGGAATCCCGCGGGCCACGGCCGCGTCCACGATCGAGCCGGTGGAAGGCCCCAGGCGCACGTCTTCGTCCAGCTCGTGCAGCTGGGCCAAGGCGTTTTCCAGGTCAAAGCCCTGAGAGCCCATGGCCGCTTTGCACAGCTGCTCCGCCAGCTCCAGCGCCAAACGGCCCACCGCCTCTTCGGAGTACTGCACCACCACCTGGTAAACGCCCGATTCTTCGGTGGCCGTGGTCCGGCTGAAGGTCACGGGGCAGCCAGCTTGCGCTTGCAGGGCCAGCGTGACTTTTTCGAGGGCGTGCGCCATGGAGGGGGCTTGGCCCGGGCGGCTGCCCTCGATGGGGCCGACTTCGGGGAAGATGCGGCGCAAGCGCTGTTCGATCGGGTGATTGGGCGCCAGGCTGCGTTCGGCCTCGGGGCAGGTCACGATGGCTTCAATGGCCGTGTGACGGCTCCACAGATTGGGGCCGCGCAGTGCGCGAATTCTTGACACTTCCATGAACCAGGATTCCTGTGATGCGGTAAGGCCGAAGGGCTCGTCGGGTGTTAGTGAGAGGTGTTCTGGCCGAAGCTTTTGACGCCAGCACGGATGAGGTCCGTGCTGATGTCCAGCGCCCAGGCCACGCTGGCGGCGATCAGCATGTCGTCGGTGTTCAGCTTGTCGTCTTGCAGCAGACGCGCCACGGCGGGTCGTTTGGCCGACAGCACGAGCGACTCGCGCTGGCCTTCACCCAAGACCAGTTGCCCATCGCGCCAGAAAGCCACGCGGCCGCCTTCGGTGCGGTGCGCCGCAAGTCGCGGGTTGTTTTCATCGTCGGCATAAAAGATCACGCTGCCATCGCAGTAGCTGGCCAGCTCTGCGACTTGCACATCGGCCGCATTGAGCACGGCAGTGCCATGGGGCAAGACCACGTCGACCTGGGTGCGCACATAAGTGGGCATTTTTTCGTCGCTGCCCGGATACAGATCGTCCAGACCTTGCGCCTTGGGCATGCGTGTGACCACACCGACCTGACAGCGGTCGTAGGGCAAGCCTTCGGCCAGCAGATGGCGGACATCGCTTTCGAACACAGCCGTTTGGACCGAGCGGTTGATCAAAAGTCGCTGGGCGTTGTCCCAATCCATGCCGCCCTGGCTTTGCAGCTGACGCTGGTTCATGTAGAGCCCATCGGCACAGGCCAGGCCCGTGTACAGGCCTTTGAGGTGCAGCAGCCAAGCCACCAGTTTGGCGGGCCGGGTGGTGTCGCCATCGCCCATGAGGCCCACCACCGGAATGCGGCCGGTTTCTGTGGGCTGGAACAAATGGTTGGCGATCGCCTGGCCTACCGGGCGGGGTTGACCCACAGCGGGTTTGAGGTGCATCAGCAAACCGGGCCCGGCATTGACTTCAACAATCGCGCCACCTTGCGCGGCCAGGGGCAGGGAGATGTCTTGCGCCACCAGATCGACGCCCGCGATGTCCAGGCCCACCACGCGAGCGGCCAGCACGGCTTGCGCAGCCACTTCGGGGTGGACTTCGTCGGTCACGTCCAGCGCCATGTTGCCTGTGCGCATGATCAACACGGTCCGGTCCTTGTCGGGCACGCTGTCGGCTGTCAGGCCTTGGCGTTTGAGCTCCAGCACTGAGGTGGTGTGCTCGTCGAGCCGAATGGTGTCGAGCGGAAAGTCTTCCTCTTCGCCGCGGCGAGGGTCGGAGTTGATCTGCAGCTCGATCAGCTCGGCCACCGTGTGCACGCCATCGCCCACCACGCTGGCGGTTTCGCCTTTGTTGGCGGCGGCCACTTGGTCGCCGACCACCAGCAGGCGGTGTTCTTCTCCGCGGATGAAACTTTCGACAATGACTTCGCTGCCCTCGGCCAGGGCAATGTCGTAAGCGGCTTCGATGTCTTCCTGTTTGGACAGTTCCAGGGAGACGCCTCGGGCGTGGTTGCCGTCGGTGGGTTTGACGCACACGGGCAGGCCAATGTCCTGCGCGGCGGCCCAAGCGGCAGCGGGGCTGTCCACGATCTGGCCGGAGGGCACAGGCACGCCACACATGCTGAGCAGTTGTTTGGTGAGGTCCTTGTCCTTGGAGATGCCCTCGGCGATCGCGCTGGTGCGGTCGGTTTCGGCGGTCCAGATGCGGCGCTGCTGAGCGCCATGGCCCAATTGCACCAGGTTGCCGTCATTGAGGCGGATGGCGGGAATGCCGCGTTCGCTGGCCGCGTCCACGATGCTGGCCGTGCTGGGGCCGATGCACAGGCTGTCGACCATTTGCTTGAGGCGGTTGATTTGGCCCGGCACGTCAAAGGGGCGGTCTTCAATGGCCGCCAAAATCAGGTCGCGTGCGGTTTCGAGGGCGCTGCGGCTGACCGCTTCATGGCGGGTGCGGATGACGACTTTGTAGACGCCCCGGGGACCGGCTTCGCGGGCTTTGCCAAAGCCGGTTTGCATGCCGGCCTGGGTTTGCAGCTCCAGTGCCACGTGTTCGAGCACGTGACCGGCCCAGGTGCCTTGCGCCAGCCGTTGCAAGAAGCCGCCGCGTTCACCCACGCTGCAGCGGTGCTCGATCAAGCCGGGCAACCAGGCCGTCAAACGTTCGTTGAAGCCTGGCAAGGTGTTGGAGGGTGCGTCTTCCAGATCGCCGATGTCGATCAGTGCTTCCAAGACAGGACGGTAAGTCCAGATGTTGGGGCCGCGCAAATGGGTCATGCGCAGAAATTGAATGTTTTTGGCGTTCATGCGTGAAAAGGGCGGCTATACAATGACCGGCCCGTCATGGCGCTGGTGGATTGCTCTGAATTTTTGAAAATACATGGGCATTACAGGTGCAGTCGTGGGCGGCATCCATGGTTGTTTTTTGTCTCGTCGGCCGCCGGGGTCGTTCGAGTCGTTTCCGGTTCATCCTTCAATGACATCAACTTCTTCTTTGGCCGCTGCATCCCGTCAGGTTCTGCCCGACGCTTGGCAGGTTGAAGTCCATTCTTGTCTGCAACCTGATGAAAACGCAACAGCCTGGTTGGAGGTTGACCTTGACAGCAGCTTGCGATTTGCCAAAAGTGCCATCATTTTGACCGATCGGCGGGTCCTATCCCGGCCCGAAGGTGAAAAAAACTGGTCCAGCTGGGCTTTGCAGCCGGGTTTGGCCTTGAAACTCACGGACCATGCGGGTGTGGGCTGCCTCACCATGAGCAATGCCGAGGGACAGCTGGCCGTGTGGCGTTTCACCTTGGGCTTGCAGGCTGCCGTGGCCCGCTGGGTCGCGCAGTTCGAGAGCCAATTGGCCCAATGGGGCAGCGCTGAACAGGGGCGGCCTTTGCAGTCCGTGCTGTCGGGCTCGGTCTGCCCGGTTTGCCAGACGGTCATGAGCGACGAAGACGAGGATTGTCCCAGCTGCGGCCGTGAAGACTTGGCGCCGCCTTCGACCTGGACGCTGTTCAAATTGTGGCGATTTGCCCGGCCCTACCAGCGCTCCTTGTTGGCCGGATTTTTGCTCACCCTGGCCGCCACCGCCGCCACCTTGGTGCCGCCCTACCTGACCATGCCCTTGATGGATGACATCCTCATCCCTTACCAAAACGGTCAGGCCATTGACCCCGGTCTGGTCTCTCTGTATTTGCTGGGCTTGTTCGGTTCAGCCCTGCTGGCTTGGGGTCTGGGCTGGGCCAAAACCTACATCCTGGCCTTGGTGTCCGAGCGCATCGGGGCCGACCTGCGCACCACCACGTACGACCATTTGCTCAAGCTGTCGCTGGAGTATTTTGGCGGACGGCGCACAGGCGATCTGATTGCCCGCATCGGCAGCGAGACCGACCGCATCAACGTCTTTTTGTCGCTGCACCTGCTGGACTTTGCCACCGACGTCTTGATGATCCTGATGACGGCCATCATCTTGTTCACCATCAACCCGACCTTGGCTTTGGTGACCTTGCTGCCCTTGCCCTTCATCGCCTGGCTGATCCATGTGGTGCGCGAAAAGCTGCGCACCGGTTTCGAGAAAATTGACCGCGTGTGGGCCGAAGTGACCAACGTCCTGACCGACACCATCCCCGGCATCCGGGTGGTCAAAGCCTTCGCACAGGAAGATCGCGAAGCCCAACGTTTCAAGGACGCCAACGCGCACAACCTGCAGGTCAACGACCGGCTCAACCGCGTCTGGTCGCTGTTCTCGCCCACGGTGACGCTGATGACCGAAATCGGCCTGCTGGTGGTGTGGGGTTTTGGCATCTGGCTGGTGTCGGACGACCAGATCACGGTCGGTGTCCTGACCGCGTTTTTGGCCTACATCGGGCGCTTTTACAGCCGCCTCGATTCGATGAGCCGGATCGTCTCCAACACCCAAAAGGCCGCATCCGGTGCCAAGCGCATTTTTGACATCCTCGACCATGTCTCCAGCGTGCCCGAGCCGCTCAGCCCAGTGGCCTTGCCGCCCCGTGTGCAAGGTCGCATCACGGTGCGCGATGCGGGCTTTCGCTATGGCAACCGCGCGGTGATCCGCCAGCTCAACCTCGACATCCAACCCGGCCAGATGATCGGCCTGGTGGGCCACAGCGGCTCGGGCAAGAGCACGCTGGTCAACCTGATCTGCCGCTTTTATGACCTGAGCGATGGTGCCATCGAGCTCGATGGCACCGACATCCGCCAGCTCAAGGTGGCCGACTACCGCCGCCAGATTGGTCTGGTGCTGCAAGAGCCATTCTTGTTCTTCGGCACCATCGCCGACAACATCGCCTACGGCAAGCCCGAAGCCACCCGCGAAGAGATCGTGGCCGCTGCCCGTGCAGCCCATGCCCACGAGTTCATCTTGCGCATGCCGCAGGGTTACGACTCCCTGGTGGGCGAGCGCGGTCAGGGTTTGTCGGGCGGTGAGCGCCAGCGCATCTCGATTGCCCGCGCTTTGCTCATCAACCCCCGCATCCTCATCCTGGACGAGGCCACCTCGGCCGTGGACACCGAGACCGAAAAAGAGATTCAAAAAGCGCTGGACAACCTGGTGCGCGGGCGCACAACGATTGCCATCGCGCACCGACTGTCCACTTTGCGCAAGGCCGACCGTCTGGTGGTCATGGACAAAGGGCTGGTGGTCGAAGAGGGGACGCACGACACGCTCATCGAGGCCCAAGGCGCTTACTGGCGTTTGTACGAAGCGCAGCAGCGCCAGGCCGAAGCCGAGGCGGTGTTGGGTGGCAGCGACGAAGACAAGAAGGTGATCGCATGAACCCCTTTGATTTGCAACGCGACGCCTTTGGCCGTTGGGTCTTGCAGCTGCCCGATGGCACGCGACACGTTCCTGTGACCGCCTTGCGCGCCTACCCGGTGTCCGCGCCGGACGAAGGGGTGGCGCTGATGGATGCCGACGGGCACGAGATTTTCTGGATCGATGCCTTGGACCAGCTGGCACCCGCTCTGCGCTCCCAGGTCATCCAGGCCCTGAACGAGCGGGAGTTCTTGCCAGAAATCCTTCAGCTGACCGATGTCAGCAGCTTCGCCACGCCCAGCACCTGGTCGGTGCTCACCGACCGGGGCAGCACACAGTTCTTGCTCAAGGGGGAAGAAGACATCCGGCGCTTGACGGGCACGGTGCTGCTGATCAACGACGCCAATGGGGTGCAGTTCATGATCCGCGACCTGGCGGCCATGGACAAGCATTCGCGCAAACTGCTGGACCGGTTCCTCTGAGCGGCCTCAAAGAGGCCAGACCGAGCCCTGTTCGGGCACCAGCGCACGCCATTTGATCTCGTGCTCGATGCGCTGGCGCAGCATGTCGGACGCCTCGCGCTCGCCATGCACCACATACACCTGCCCGGGTGCGCTGGGCATTTTGTGCAACCAGCTCAACAGCTGGTTCGCGTCGGCATGGGCCGAGGCCGATTCGATTTGCGCCACCTCGGCCCGCACCGCCACATCCTGCGCGTGGATTCGGAGGGTGCTGTGGCCATTGGCCAGTGATGCGCCGCGCGTGCCCGGCGCCTGGTAGCCCGTCAGGATCACCATGTTGCGGTGGTCGCCTGCGTATTGCGCCAGGTGGTGCAGCACCCGCCCACCCGTGGCCATGCCGCTGGCCGCCAGAATCACCATCGGACCGTGCCGCCGCGCTAGGGATTTGGACTGCTCGGGGGTCTCCAGCATGGTGGCCACATGGTCCATGTTGCGCACTTCCTGCACGCTCAGGCGGTGCTCACCCGGGTGGCGCTCAAACAAGGCCGTGGTGTGGATCGCCATTGGGCTGTCCAGAAAAATCGGCAAGCCTTTGGGAATCTCCCCGGCAGCTTTGAGCTGGGCAATGGTGTGCAACACGGCCTGCGCCCGACCCACGGCAAACACCGGCACCACCGCCACACCGCCGCGTGCAGCCAGTTTTTTCAACAGCGGTCCCAGCTCCTCGAACAGCTTTTCCTTGGGGTGCTGGCGGTCACCGTAAGTCGACTCGATCAGCACCGTGTCGGCCTGCGGTGGTGGCTCCGGCGGGTTCATCAGCGGGTCGTCGGGGCGGCCCAGATCGCCCGAAAACAAAATCCGCCGACCTGCCACATCGAGCAGCAAACTGGCTGCACCCAGGATGTGCCCGGCGGGCTGAAAGCGCGCCTTCCAGCCGCGAATGGGCTCGAACCACGCGCCCTGGTGCTCGGCGTGCAATTGCTTGAGGCAGTGGATGGCCTCTTGTTTGGTGTACAGCGGTAGAGCCGGAGCGTGTTTGGAAAAGCCATGGCGATTGGCGAAAAAAGCGTCTTCTTCCTGGATGTGCCCGCTGTCGGGCAGCAAGATGCTGGCCAGATCGCAAGTGGCCGACGTGGCATGCACCCGGCCTCTAAAACCGTTTTTGACCAACAAGGGCAAGTAGCCGCTGTGGTCCAGGTGGGCGTGGGTCAGCACCACCGCGTCAATGAGAGCCGGGTTCGCGGGCAGGGGGTTCCAGTTGCGCAGGCGCAGCTGTTTGTAACCCTGGAACAGCCCGCAATCGACCAGCAGCCGCTTCTGGTTGTGCTCGATCAGGTATTTGGAGCCGGTGACGGTATCGGCTCCGCCGAGGAAGGTGATGGTGGCGCTCATGCTTCGCATGCTGCCTTCAAAAGCAAAAGCCTGCTTGACGCAAGTCAAACCCCGGTGGGGTACAACAAAGCCATCTTGTCATACCCGCGAACGCGGGTATCCATGGCAGTCGAAGACATGGACCCCCGATCGGGTCGGGGGTGACCATTCAATTGTCATGTCCGCATCCAGTGCGGCCGAAGGCATGGATCCCCGATCAGGTCGAGGGGACCATCCAAGTGTCATGCCCGCGAATGCGGGTATCCATGGTGGTCGAAGGCATGACCCCCGACAGGTCGGGAGAGACGAACGCAGTTCAGCCGCCGAAGAAGCCCTTCAACTTGTCGGTCCAGCTTTCGCCACTGGGTTGGTGTTTGCCGCCGCCTTTTTTCAGGGACTCTTCAAACTCCTTGAGCAGCTTTTTCTGGTGCTCGGTGAGCTTGACCGGCGTTTCCACCGTGATGTGGCAATACAAGTCGCCCGGGTAGCTGCCGCGCACGCCCTTGATGCCCTTGCCGCGCAAGCGGAACTGCTTGCCCGTCTGGGTGCCTTCGGGGATGTCGATCGCCGCTTTGCCGCCCAGGGTCGGCACCTCGATTTCGCCGCCCAAAGCCGCTTTGGAAAAGCTGATCGGCACCGCGCAGTGCAGGTCGTCGCCATCGCGCTCGAAGATGTCGTGTTTCTTCAGCCGGATCTCGATGAACAAATCGCCCGGTGGCCCGCCATTGGTGCCAGGCTCGCCATTGCCCGCGCTGCGGATGCGCATGCCGTCGTCGATACCCGCCGGGATTTTGACTTCCAGTGTTTTCTGTTTCTTGACCTTGCCTTGCCCGTGGCAAGTGCCGCAGGGGTCGGGGATGATCTTGCCCGTGCCCCGGCAGTGCGGGCAGGTTTGCTGCACGCTGAAAAAGCCCTGGCGCATCTGCACCTGGCCCTGACCGTGGCAGGTCGAGCAGGTCTTGGCGCTGGTGCCGGGCTTGGCGCCCGTGCCGTGGCAGGTGTCGCACTCGTCCCAGCTCGGGATGCGCAGCTGCGAGTCCTTGCCGTTGGCCGCTTCTTCAAGCGTGATTTCCATCGCGTAGCTGAGGTCCGCACCCCGGAACACTTGACGCCCGCCGCCGCGCCCACCGCGGCCCTGGCCTCCAAAGATGTCGCCGAAGATGTCGCCAAACGCATCACCGAAACCGCCAAAGCCTTCGGCACCGCCACGCATATTGGGATCGACCCCGGCATGGCCATGCTGGTCGTAAGCCGCGCGTTTTTGCGGGTCTGACAGCATCTCGTAGGCCTCTTTGACCTCTTTGAATTTGGTTTCGGCGTCTTTGGCCTTGGCGTCATCCCCCTGGTTGCGGTCGGGGTGGTACTTCATCGCCAGCTTGCGATAAGCCTTTTTGATGTCTTCGTCCGAGGCGTTTTTGGCAACGCCCAGCACTTCGTAAAAATCTCGTTTTGTCGCCATGACTTTCAGGCCTTTACATGCAAAAAACGTCCCGAGACTTGCCCGGGACGTTGGGGGTGTTTGTGGGAGGCCACCCCTGTGGCCGATTGCAATCGCGAGCAGGTGCTCGCTCCCACGGGATGGCCCACAGCATCCATGCGGGCATCAGCCCTTTTTGACTTCCTTGACTTCCGCGTCCACCACGTTGTCGTCTTGGGGCTTGGCTTCGGCTGCGCCTGCACCCGCAGCGGCTTGCTGCGCTTGCATGTCGGCGTAGACCTTTTCGCCCAGCTTCTGGCTGGCGGTCATTAGCGCTTCGGTTTTGGCTTCGATGGCGTCTTTGTCTTCGCCCTTCAAAGCTTCTTCGAGCGCCTTGCTGGCTGTTTCGATGGCTTCCTTTTCGGCCGCCTCGATCTTGTCGCCGTGCTCGGTCAGGCTCTTCTTGACGCTGTGCACGGCGGCTTCACCAGCGTTGCGGGCCTGCACCAGTTCGAGTTTCTTCTTGTCTTCGGCAGCGTTCAGCTCGGCGTCTTTCACCATTTGCTGAATTTCTTCTTCCGACAAGCCCGAGTTGGCCTTGATCGTGATCTTGTTTTCCTTGCCGGTGCCCTTGTCCTTGGCGCCCACGTGCAAGATGCCGTTGGCGTCGATGTCGAACGACACTTCGATCTGAGGCGTGCCGCGGGGTGCGGGTGGGATGCCTTCGAGGTTGAACTCGCCCAGCAATTTATTGCCAGAAGCGATGTCGCGCTCGCCCTGGAACACCTTGATCGTCACCGCAGGCTGGTTGTCTTCGGCGGTCGAGAAAGTCTGTGCAAACTTGGTCGGGATGGTGGTGTTCTTGGTGATCATCTTGGTCATCACACCGCCCATGGTTTCGATGCCCAAAGACAAAGGCGTCACGTCGAGCAGCAGCACGTCGGTGCGGTCGCCGGACAAGACCTGGCCCTGGATCGCAGCGCCCACGGCCACGGCTTCGTCGGGGTTCACGTCCTTGCGGGGCTCTTTGCCGAAGAACTCCTTGACCTTCTCCTGCACCTTGGGCATGCGGCTCATGCCGCCCACCAGGATCACGTCGTGGATGTCGCTCACCGACACGCCAGCGTCCTTGATGGCCATCCGGCAAGGGGCGATGGTGCGCTCGATCAGCTCTTCCACCAGCTGTTCCAGCTTGGCACGGGTCAGCTTGACGTTCAGGTGTTTGGGGCCTGTGGCATCGGCGGTGATGTAGGGCAGGTTGACGTCGGTCGAGGCCGAGCTGGACAGCTCGATCTTGGCCTTTTCAGCGGCTTCTTTCAGGCGTTGCAGGGCCAGCACGTCCTTGGTCAGGTCCACGCCGGATTCTTTCTTGAACTCGGCAATGATGAAGTCGATGATGCGCTGGTCGAAGTCTTCGCCGCCCAGGAACGTGTCACCGTTGGTGGACAGCACTTCGAACTGCTTTTCGCCATCGACATCGGCGATCTCGATGATGGACACGTCGAAGGTGCCGCCACCCAGGTCATACACCGCGATTTTGCGGTCGCCTTTTTCCTGCTTGTCCAGGCCAAAGGCCAGGGCCGCAGCGGTGGGCTCGTTGATGATGCGCTTGACGTCCAGACCGGCGATGCGGCCAGCGTCCTTGGTGGCCTGGCGCTGGGCGTCGTTGAAGTAGGCGGGCACCGTGATGACGGCCTCGGTCACTTCTTCGCCGAGGTAGTCTTCGGCGGTTTTCTTCATCTTGCGCAGGATTTCAGCGCTGATCTGGGGGGGGGCCAGCTTGTTGCCGCGCACCTCCACCCAGGCGTCGCCATTGTCGGCTTTGGTGATGGTGTAGGGCATCAGGTCGATGTCCTTTTGGACTTCCTTCTCGGCAAATTTGCGACCGATCAGGCGCTTGACCGCGTAGAGCGTGTTTTTGGGGTTGGTCACCGCCTGGCGCTTGGCCGAGGCACCGACCAGGATTTCGCCGTCTTCCTGGTACGCAATGATCGACGGGGTGGTGCGAGCGCCTTCGGCGTTCTCGATCACTTTGGTCGTGTTGCCTTCCATGATGGCCACGCACGAGTTGGTGGTGCCCAGGTCAATACCGATGATTCTTCCCATTTTGATGCTCCGAAATTGGTTAAAAGTACAGATGTTTTGCAGTTGGGGCGGGGTGAACGCTTTTCAAGTCCCCTTACGCCCAAAAAGGTCATATTGGCTGTCATCCCGGCCCCCGAGCCGGGATCCATCCATTTGAAGTCATGGACCCCGGATCAAGTCGGGGGTGACAGTTTGGGTAGGAAGTGGGTTTTATTTTGACGCCGTGACCGTGACCAGAGCTGGGCGCAACACCCGGTCGGCGATCTGGTAGCCCTTTTGCAGCACCGTGACCACAGTGTTGGGCTCCTGCTCGGCAGGGACCACGCTGATGGCTTGGTGGTGGTGTGGATCGAACTTGGTGCCCGCTGCGGGTGCAATTTCAACCACTTTGTTGCGTTCCAGCGCGCTTTTGAGCTGGCGCAGGGTGGCTTCCGAGCCTTCGCGGATCTGCTCGATCGTCACGTTGGGGATGGCCAGACCCGCTTCCAGGCTGTCCAGCACGGGCAGCAGGCTGTCGGCAAAACTCTCCACGGCGAATTTGCGGGCTTTGGTGATTTCGTCGTCGGCACGGCGGCGGGCGTTTTGCACATCGGCCTGGGCGCGCAGGTACTGGTCGGCCAGATCGGCGTTTTGGGCCTTCAGGTTCGCCAGCTCGGCCTGGGCATCGGCCAACGGGTCGGCCGGGGTGGTGGCTGCGGCGGCCAGTTCTTCGTCGCTCAGGGGCTTGGGGTTGGGGTTTTGTGTGGCTTCTGACATGAGCAATCTGCGCAAAAAAATGAATACCCCTTTTAAATAGGGGCGTTGTTCAGGGCTTCAAGAGGGCAAGAAAAACCCGCCGAACGGCGGGTCAGGTGGGTGCCAGTCTGGCGCAGGCTCAGTCCAGGGCCAGCAGTTCCACATCGAATTTCAGGGTGGCATTGGGCGGAATCACACCACCCGCGCCGCGGGCACCATAGCCCAGCTCAGGGGGGATGATCAGGGTGCGCTGGCCGCCCACTTTCATGCCGGCCACGCCTTCGTCCCAGCCCTTGATGACCATGCCGGCACCTAGACCGAACACAAAGGGGTCGCGGCGGTCGCGACTCGAATCGAACTTGGCGCCTTGCTCGCCGTCCTTGTAGAGCCAGCCGGTGTAGTGCACGGTGACGTCCTGGCCTGCAGTGGCTGTGGCGCCTTCGCCCACGACGGTGTCTTCGTATTGCAGGCCGGAGGGGGTGGTGTTCATGGGAAGGTCCTGTCAGTCAGTGTCCGGAGCCATCGGTCGGCTTTCCGGGATGTGGAAAACACAAAATTATGCCAGCCCTCAGCGGAGCTGGTCGGTTTCCTGAAGCAAGCGCACCAACTCAGGGGTCCCGGCGATGCCCAGTTTTTCCATGGCCCGTTGACGGTGAAACTTCACAGTACGCAGCGTGATGTTCAGCTCCAGAGAAACGCCCAGGTTGGTCATACCCCGAGCCACCATGCGCGCCACACTCAATTCCCGCTCACTCAGGGTGTTGAGCAATGCGTTCACCTGCTGCTGGCGACGCGCCTGCTCCAGCTGTTGGCGGTTCATGTGCAGCGCTTTATGTAAGGTGCTCATCAGTTGATCGGCTTCAATGGGCTTGATCAAAAAGTCCATCGCACCCGCTCTAAAACCCGCCACCGCATCTTTGGTGCTGCTGCCTCCGCTCATCAACACAAGAGGCACATGGCCTTGTTGCACCAGGCGGGCCTGTAACTGCAAGCCGTCCATATCGGGCATCTTCACATCGCAGAGCACACACACCGGACCCGGGTGCAACGGGCGATTGAACTCCAGTACCTGCAGGTAGGCGCGCGCTGAACTGTAGGTCTCGCAAGCATAGCCATCGAGCTCGATCAGGTTACGAAAAGCTTCCAAAATGCCCTGGTCGTCGTCAATCACCACCACACGGCCGAGCGCGCAGCGCTCAGCCAACTCGGGGTCCAAAGCGTTCTGTTCAAGAGAGGCGGGTGGCTGGTTCATCCGGGGCGACGAGGGGGTGATGGCACGGTAAAACCAGTGTGACCACCGCGCCGCAAGAGCCAGGATTATCTAGCAAAAGAGAGCCATGGTGCTGACGGGCAATGCTTTCGACAACGAAAAGCCCTATACCCTGCAGGCTGTGCGCGTGCTGCGCAGTCTGTGCGAACTCGCGCAGCAGCACCTCCTTGGGCAGCCCCGGGCCACTGTCGCTTACATACAGACGCACCTGCTCAAGCTTGGACTCCAGCGTTACAGACACCCGTCGCTCCGCTGCCCCTTGGACCGCCTCAATGGCGTTGCGCACTAACTGAAGCAGTGCCTGCGACAGCTGCAGCTCATCGCCCAGCACCCATACCGGCGGCATGCGCGCGGGAAACTGCAGTACCGTCCGGCGGTTGATGGCTTCTTGGCGCAGCAGTAAATCCACCTGGCGCAGTACGGCGGTCATATCCACCGGCTTGCCCTGCGTGGGCGTTGACCGCAACAAGTGGCGAATGCGCTCGATTGTCTCGCCCGTCCGGCGCAGCTCGGATACCAGATACTCCAAACCATTTTGAAGCCGAGCCACGTTCAGAGGGGCCTGTCTAAGGGCCCACAACTGCGTCTCGACCTGCAACAAAGCTGCAGTCAAGGGCTGTGTCATGGCATGTCCCAGTGAATCGGTCAACATGCTCAGCAGACGTTCGCGATCCAGGTGCACCAAGGCCCGCCGGCGTTCTTGCCACTGTTGGGTGCGCGCTGCCTGGCGGGCCACACTCAGTTGGCTGCGCTCGACGCGGTCAAGCGCCAAGCCCAGATAGGCCATGCTGGCCACCAGCGCCACAATCAGCGTCAGTAGATTCACCACCACACCAACAGGGCCGCTGGCGGCGATGAGAATGTCCGAAGAGCCCATGGATGCCGAGATCAAATTGGACAGCACACCGCATGCTTGCAGCCCATAAACTACCGCGATCGTGAGGGCATTGCGGCTTTTTTCAGATTGACCCACCTGCCAAGCGGCCCAGATCAAAAGCACCAAAACCCCCAAATTGACCAAACGAATCACCACCCCAATCGTGGGCGCTGAGGCGTACGGCAGCAAAAGCGCTAAGACCGCTGCATAAGCCAATGTTCCCAACCCAATCAACCACCAAGACCAAGCGCGCCCTGTGTCCATGCGCAAGCTTTGCGCTGCCAGCCAAGCTCCTAGCGCCAGCAGGGGGTGACCCACTGCGTAACTCAGCAGGTCGTGGATCTGCCCGCGTGCACCCATCAGCAACAAACCCATGCCTCCCAGCATGCCGCCAACGCACCATATCAGTGGTGCCCGCTCGCGCGGCATGCGCAAGATCAGCCAGATACTCAGTGGCAGCAGCAGGTACAGAGTGCCCGCCACCAGCAGCAAGGTGCGGTTGTCCAAACTCAGGCTCATCCTGCACCTCTGATATCGCACGGCAAACTCAGCCGCGCCTCGGCCCCACCGCCAGGGTGGTTTTGCAAGGTCAAATCGCCATGGTGTTGGCGCATGATGTCGCACGAAATTGCCAGTCCCATGCCCAAACCATGCTCGCGCGTGCTCACAAAGGGCTCGCCCCAACGCGCCAGAACCTGCGCGGCCACCCCTGGGCCGTGGTCGCGAATCAGCACCCGAATTTGCGTCTCGTCGGCTTGCGTAGACACTTGCAACCAGCGCGGAGGGTTTGATTCCATGGCTTGCGCGGCATTGCGAAACAGATTCACCAGCACCTGTGACAGCGCTACTTCATCAGCTTGGCACCAAAGCGGTACATCGCCTAAAGCGCGGTCCACCCGCACGCCTAGACGATGCCATTCCCCATCCAGCAAATCCAAAGCTTCGTCGACTACCTTGCGCACATCGACACGTCGCAGCGTCACACTGTTCTGCAACTTGGCCCGTCGGATGCGACCCAAAATGAGGCTGGCCCGTTCAATGCCGTTCACCACTTTTTGCAGCAAATCCACCAACACCGGCACTTCGGTGCGGCCTGCCACCAGTCGCCGTTGCGCCACCTGGGCCTGTGTCAAGGCGGCCGTCAAAGGCTGGTTCAGTTCGTGCGCCAGTGCGCCCGACACCAGCACCATGCGTTCTTGCCGGTCCAGCTGGCGCAGCTGCGTGTCCAGTCTGGCGGTCTCTTCGGCCGCAGCTTGCGTGGTCGCATCGCGTGCTCGCATTTGCATGGCCTGGTCTAGCACCATGCCGGTATAACAAAAGTGGCCTATTGCCGAGGTCAGCAGCGCCAAGAATGCGATCAGGCTCGCATCCCATGTGTTGCTGAACGGGCTGGGTTGTGTGCCGATGCCAATGCCCATGAGGGCCTGTGCCCACAGTCCCAACCCCAGCAACAAATAGCTCACCCCAATGGCTGCTGCATTGTGGCTGCGCCAACGCAGCGCCAAAGGCCAGGCCAGGCCGGCGGTGTAAATGGCCAATCCTCCCAACGCCCAACGCATGCCCATGCCCCGCACCTGAGGGTCAAAGGCCCGCAGCAACACGCTGTAATAGATGAGGGCGAGTACCGCCCACAGCACCAATTGCAACGCTGACCAAGGCCGCCCGCGTAACACCCGCAAAGACTGCGACCAGCCCACAAAGCTGAGCAGCAAAAGGGTGTTGCCGCCCTGAAAACTCAGCCAAGGTGCGATCCAGGGCCGCAACCCCATCAAGGTAATACCTAATCCCGCCAGCACACTGCCCACACACCACCAAGCCACCGCCTGAGCGTGACGGCGCCCAGTGGTCCACCAGACCAGCAGCGGCAGCATCCAGAACAGCAAAGCTGCCAGGATCAGTGTGGTTTGGCTGTCGAGCATGGAAAAAGATTTTGGTGAATTTAATGGGTTGCGATGGATTTTGGAGGATCTGTAGCCTTTGTGAACTGCCCTCAAGGACAGTGCCGCCCTGACTGCGCCAGGGCATCGGCAATTTCCAAGGACCCACCATGGATCGCTACGTTCCTCGCGATGACCCGAACCCGTCACTGCGAGGAGCGAAGCGACGCGGCAGTCTACCTACTGACGGAAGCGACACGGCAGTCCACCAATTGTGGTTATGCCACTGAAAGTTTTATTGAAGTAATTGTTAAATTTAATATTTAGTAATTCAAATTATTCAAACCAAGGTGCTCCGCCTGTACTTTGGGGCAGTTCACTGAATTTGTTAGTTCTCATAACCTCAGTGCTCGAATTTTAAAAGTGCGACTTGATATGCGCCCAGAAGGGCGTCTCAGTCAGACGTCACCTCAGTCATTTTCTTGGGAGCCCCATTCATGAAGACAGATTTCATCCGCATGCCTCGTTTCGCTGCCCTTATTCAGCCTGAGTGGGGCAACAGTCTGCGTACGTCCTGTCTGGCCGCCTCCTTACTCGTGGCTCAGACCTTGCAAGCCCAAACGTTGGGCGCCGCAGCCCAGCAAGTGCTGCAGGATTACCCCTCCATCAAGGCTGCCCGCGCGGGCGTGAGCGCTGCTCAGGCTGAGCTCGATCGTGCCCGCGGTGGTTACAGTCCGACGCTCTCGCTCAATGCCTCTGCCAACAAAATCCGTGACAGCGACGCGGACCAGGACCTGATGGCCACGCCCATGCTCAACTGGAGCTTGCCGATCAACGGTCGCGTGGCCGCAGAAAACACCCGTGCCAGCCGCGCTCTCGAAGTTGCTCATCACAAAGTGGCCGTGACCGAGCAGGACTTGGCGCTGCAGTTGTCCGAGAGCTGGCTTGCCGTGGTGCGCGGCCATCGCATGTTGCAGCTGGCTCAAGAAAACGTGCAGTCGCACCAGAGCCTTCTGGGTGACATCCGCCGCATGGTTGAAATTGATGCTGGCCGGGCGCTGGACCTCACGCAAGCCCAGGTCCGATTGGACGCTGCCAGCACCAACTTGGCCCAGCGCCAGGCCGAGCTGGACCAGGCCCAGGAAAAGTTGGCCCGTTTCACCCCAGCGCAGCAAGCCGCACATTTTGCTCAGTACCCAAGCCTGCGCAAAGCCGTGCCGACTAATCTGGCTCAGGCCCAAGAACAGCTCAGCAACCCCGCGGTGGCCCAGGCGCGTGCGCAAGTGGCCGAGATGCAGGCCCGTATCGACGCCGCCAAGCGTCTGCATTACCCCACGCTTGACGTCTCGCTCGGTCGTCAGCACTTGGGTGCGGTCACCGGCAACCGCTTGGTCGCGCAGGCCAATTTCAGCCTGCCATTGTGGAGCGGCGGCCAGACCGATGCAGGCATCCGCTCTGCCGCAGCGCAAGCCCTGGCCGCGCAAGACACCCTGACCGAAGTTGACCTGACCGTACAGGAACGCCTGCGTCAGGCCTATGTGGAGCTGGCTGCTGCTCAGACCCGCTTGCAACTGGCCGAGCAGCAACGCGCCAGCGGCGCCAAGCTGGTGCAGGGCTACCGTGAGCAGTTCAAGATGGCCCGACGCACTTTGCTGGACCTGCTCAATATCCAAAGTGAATATGCCGGTTACCAGCAGGCCCACGCACAGGCCGAACACGACATCACCGCAGCCCAATTCCGCATCAGCGCCGTGCTGGGCCAGCTGGCACAGAACTTCACACAACCGTGATAGCGATGAGGCAGTCCATGGATGGCTTCGTGCTTCGCCATGACGGTGCCTTTGTCACTGCGAGGAGCGCAGCGATGCGGCAGTCCATGACAGCCACCACGACCCAATCTGAACAAAACCCCGGCAGCCGTTGAGGCTGCCATCGCATTTCCAGTCACGAACAACATGTCCAAGTACACACTCATCCAGATCCAGGGCAACCAGCAGACCGAAACCGCACTGCCAGGCACTCAGAGCGTTCAGGTGCAGGCCCGCACGGTTTATCGCCTGAAAGACGAACTGGGTGCACAGCCGCACAAACTGGCGCTTTGGCGTCGTGGTCAAGACCTGGTGCTGGAAGTGCAGGGCGTCAAGGTGCTGACGCTGCAGGGCTTTTATGCGCAGGCGCAAGACGCCGCGCAGGGCCCGCACTTCCTGCTCGACACGGGCGTGCCGGGTGACCCGTGGGTGGTGCAGGGCCGCACGCCGCAGCAAAAAATATCGGCCACTGAAGACCTGGTGTGGCGCTTGGACGACGACGTGGTCAACACGACACTTTCGCCAGAGCAGCTGCGTAGCGTATGGGCGCAGTCCGAGCTGACGCAACAACACCTGGGCGACAAGCGCTACATCGGCGATGAAGGCGCACGCCGTGAAATCCAAGACCTGCTCGATCGCTGGAAGCCAGCCAACGCCGCGCAGGACAAAGCTGCAGCCGTGACCATGACCGTCTCGAGAGTCGCTGCCGATGAAATTGGCGACTTGCTTATCACCGGCAGCGTCTCGGCCGGTCCTGTTTTTGCGGGCATCAAGCTGTTGGCCTACGACAGCACCGGTCAACTGTTGGGCAGCACCACCATCAAAGCTGACGGCACCTACAGCATCAGCGTGCCGCAAAAGGGCAACTACCGCGGCAGTGTGCTGCTCAAGGTGGTGGACGACAACGCCAGCGAGGTCAACTACGCCGACGAAGTCACCGCTGCCAGCAAAAGCCTCAACACCGTGCTGCGCGCGCTCGGTGTGGCCCAGGAAGGCCAGACCCTGTTTGAAGTCACCGGCCTGGACAGCCACATCATCATCCACATCACACCGCTCACTGAGCTGGCCGTGCGCCAGGCCGGCGTGAACGGCGATGTGGCTGCCCCCGTGGCCGACGCGCTGGCCGCCAACGCCAACGTGGCCCAAGCCTTTGGCCTGACGGGCATCGAATTGACCGGTCCAGTCACCACCACCAACAGCGGCAACTTTGATGGCCGTGACGGCCTCTCCGACGAAGAAAAATACGGTCTGGCGCTGGCCAAGCTCTCGGGTTTAGACGCTCTCAATGGCGGCAGCGTTGGTACCACGCTCGACATCCTGACTGCCAACCTCAGTGGCAACGCCCTCACAGCCACCGGTGCACGCGTCCTCGACCAAGGCCGTGCCCAGGCGCTCGCTGCCCTCAAGGTCAGCGACAGCACCTTCAACGCCGGCAACGGCGACACCGACCACGACACCCTGCTCAACCGCCAATTGCTGGGCGACATTGTGGTCACCAGCCAAAGCCTGAACAGCGACGGCAAACTCGTCATCACCGGCACCGCTTTGGCTGGCAGCATCGTCACCGTCACGTTGCCCAACGGCGACACACAAACCGTCTCAGTGGACGCCAGCGGTCAGTTCAGCCTGACCTCGGCCAACGCCCAGCCCGCGCTCGACAAGCCGCTGCAGCTTGCCGGCAGCGACGCACTGGCTGCGCCGGTGCAGAGCGCCGCGCCCAAGGCGCCCCTCATCGAACAAAGCAATGGCCGCCTCATCAGCGGCGTGGGCGAACCCGGCACCACCGTCGAAGTCTTTGGCGCAGACGGCACTTCGCTGGGCACCGCCCAAGTCGATGAACTGGGCAACTGGACACTGATTCCTGCCACCGCCGTGCCCGTGGGCACCGCCCTGCGCGCCACCGCCACAGACGCCAACGGCAACGCCTCCGGCCCCGGAGCCGGCACCTCGGCCGACGCACTGATCACCACCATCCCCGAAGCCAGCGACGCCTACATCAACGCCGCAGAAAAAACCTCCGACGGTGGGGTGCCCGTGCTCGTCAGCCTGCCTGCCAGCGCCGCAGATGGCGATACCATTACCACGGTGCTCAAGCGCCCTGATGGCAGCAGCGTCACCCTCAGCGCTGTGCTCAGCGCCGCTGACATCGCGGCTGGCGCCATCACCCAACTCGTGCCAGCCGCCAACCTCAGTGCCGACGGCCTCTACCAAACCAGCACCACGCTCAGCAACACCAGCGGCATCAGTGCGCCCAGCGTGCGTCAGTTCCTGCTCGACGCTACAGCTCCCGCTGCGCCGGTCATCGCGCCTTGCAACGGTCAGGTCATCAACGGCACCGCAGAACCTGGCACCCTGGTTGAGGTGCGTGACGGCAACGGCAGTCTGATCGGCATTGCAGGTCCTGTAGGTCCTGACGGCAATTGGACTCTCGTGCCTGCCCGCCCGCTGGCCGACAACACCCCCCTCACCGCCACTGCCACCGACTTGGCCGGCAACACCAGCGGCCCCGGCAATGGCAGCGTCGACATCGAGGCACTCATCATCACCGGCGCAGTTGACAACGTTGGCCCCAACACTGGCCTGATCTTCGACGGTGCCATCACCAACGACGCAAGCCCCCAACTGGCGGGCAGCCTGGGCACCCCGCTGGCCGATGGCCAGAGTCTGGCCATCTACCGCAAGCTGGGCAATGGCAGCTACGAACTGGTGGGCAGCGCCAGCGTCAATGGCACCAGCTGGACCTTGCAAGACAGTGGCCTGCAAGATGGCAGCTACACCTATGAAGCGCGCGTCATGAACGGCAGCAAGCTAGTGCAAAGTTCGGGCGAGTTCAACCTCACCGTCATCACAGCCGCGCCTGCAGCCCCCAACACCACCGTCCCCGAGGCATCGGGCAACCAGCTGGTCAATGCAGCCGAAAAAGCCTCCGACGGTGGCGTGCCCGTGGTCACCCAATTGCCTGCAACAGCCGGCGTGGGCGACGTGATCACCACCACCGTCACACTGCGTGACGGCAGCACACTCACACTGAGCACCACGGTCAAAGTGGCCGACATCCAGGCCGGTCAGATCAGCCAGCTGATTCCTTCAGACCAGCTCGCCACCGACGGCCTCTATCCCGTCAGCACCACCTACACCTCGTCCGTCACTGGCTTGACCAGCGCGCCCACCGACAGCAGCTTCACGCTCGACACCGTCGGGGGCGGCTCGCTGCCGGGCCTGAACATCCCCGACGCCCCCAAAGGCGTCAATGCCACCGAAGCGGCCAACGGCGTCGAACTCGTCATTGCGCTGCCGTCCGACGCCGCAGCGGGCGACGTGGTCACCACCGTGGTCACCGACCCCAATGGCCGCGTCATCACCCTTTACACCAAACTCACCGACGCGGAAATCAACGCCGGTACCGGTACCATCACCCAGACCGTGCCGCAAACCGACCTGCAATCGGCAGGCGCCTGGCTGGATGGCCGCTGGGCCACCGCCACCACCGTGGGCGACGAAGCCGGCAACGTCAGCCCGGCACAAGCGGGCAGCTTCCAGCTCGCCGCCACCCCGCCAACGCTCAGCCTCAACACCGTGGCCGGCGACGACATCGTCAACGCCGTTGAACAGCAGGGCGACGTGGCCCTGACCGGCACCACCAACGCCGAACCCGGCCAGAGCGTCACCATCACCCTGACCGGCCCCGGCAACACCAGCCTCACCTACTACGCCACCGTCCAGCCCGACGGCTCATTCAGCACCAACGTGCCGGCGTCCGCCATGGCCAGCCTGACCGATGGCAGCTACACCCTCACGGCCAACGTCAGCAACGCCGCTGGCACACCCGCAGTACCCGCCAAAAAAACGCTCGCTGTCGACACCGTCGCGCCCACAGTCACCATCACGGCTGTTGCGGGTGCCGACAATGTCTTCGACGCCGCCGAACGCGGCTTTGACACCAGAAACTACACCCTGAGCGACACGGTCCCCACGCCGCCCACCATCAGCGGCACCACCAACGCCGAAGCGGGCCAGACCGTCACCGTCCTCATCGACGGCCAAAGCTACAACGCCACCGTCATCGCCGGCCCTGGCGGCCCTGGCGGCTTGAACACCTGGTCGGTGCAAGTGAGCCAAGAGACGGCCAAAGCCCTGATCCACGGCACCACCTACCCGGTGAGCGCCAGCGTCAAGGACCTGGCCGGCAACCCCTCGGCCCCCGACACCGAAACCCTGAGCGTCAACATCGCCCCGCCCGACGTGCCCACCGTGGTGCAAAACCTCTCGGGCACCGACACACCCACTGTCACCGGCACCGCGCAAAAGCTGGACGGCAGCAACAACCCGATTGCGCTGTCCAACGGTGATGTCCTCACCTTCACCCTCAATGGGGTGACCGTCACCGCCACCATCGACAGCACCTCCGGTAACGGCACCAGCAACCCCGGTGTCAGCTACGACCCCGTCACCAAAGCCTGGGCACTGAACACCACCACTGCGACCGAAAGCGACGGCGACGTCATCGACTTCGCCCTGCAAGACGGCACTTACAACGTCGGCGTCAGCGTCGCCACCGGTGGCAGCACCAGCGGCCGCAGCGACATCAGCACGGGCGAACTCGTCATCAACACCGTGCCGCCCACCCTCACGCTCAACGCCGTCTCGCCCGATGCAGACGGCGACAGCGTCATCAATGTGTCCGAGCAAAACCAGACCGTCGCCCTGACCGGCACCACCAACGCCGAACCCGGCCAGACCGTCACCCTCACGCTCAATGGCCAGACCTACACCGCCACCGTCGAAGCCGGTGCCAGCGGCGCCGCCAACACCTTCAGCGTGCAAGTGCCAGGCAGCGCCATCGGCCAACTCGCCGACGGCACCGCCATCCTGCAAGCCAGCGTCACCAACCGCTTTGGCCTGACCGGCAACGACACCGAAGCCATCACCGTCGACACCACTGCCCCCAGCGCCCCCGCCGTGGCGTTGCCCGAGGCCCCTGCTGGCGTCAACGTAGCCGAAGCCGCCAGCAGCGGCGGCACCCCCATCGTGCTCACCCTGCCTGCCGACGCGCAGGTGGGTGATGTGGTCACCACCACCGTCACCAAGCCTGACGGCAGCACCCTCACGCTCACCCACACCATCTTGGCCAGCGAACTGCCGGCAGGGCAGGGCGGCACCGCCACCGGCACAGGCCCTTTCACCGTCACACAAACCATCCCCACGGCCGAGCTCAATGTGGACGGCCCCTGGACCACCAGCACCACCCTCACCGACGCAGCGGGCAACACCGGCGCGCCCGGCACCGGCGCCTTCACGCTCGACACCACCGCCCCCGGCCAGCCCGGTGTGGCCCTGCCCGAGGCGAGCGACGGCGTCGTCAACGCCGCAGAGGCCGCCAGCCTGGGCGGCACGCCCGTGGTCACCACCTTGCCCGTCAACGCTGCTGTGGGCGACACCGTTACCACCGTCGTCACTGCGCCCGACGGCACAAAACTCACACTGACCAGCGTGCTCACGGCTGCCGACCTCAGCGCCGGCACCATCAGCCAGCTCATTCCCAGCAGCGCCCTCACCACAGACGGCGACTGGACCACTCGTACCACCGTCACCGACGTGGCCGGCAACACCAGCCCGGCGCGTGCAGGCACCTTCGCGCTCGACACCACCGCACCCGCCGCACCTGCTGCCACTCTGGCTGACGCCAGCGACAGCGGCACCAAGGGCGACAACACCACCAACGACACCACACCCGGCATCAGCGGCAGCGGCGCCACACCAGGCGATACCATCACCGTCACCTTCCCTGGTGGCGAAGTCGAAACCGCCGTTGTTGACGCAGACGGCAACTGGAGCGTCACCCCCGACAACGCCCTGAGCGAAGGCCTCAACAACATCCAGGTCACCGCCACCGATCCGGCCGGCAACGTCAGCGCACCCACCACAGTGCCGGTGCGCATCGACACCACAGGTCCGTCCACGCCCGCCGCCCCCGACCTGCTGGCCAGCAGTGACACCGGCCGCAGCAGCACCGACAACGCCACTGCCGACAACACCCCCACCTTCAGCGGGACCGGCACGCCGGGCGACACCATCACCGTCTACAACGGCAACACCGCCCTGGGCACCGCCGTCGTGGATGGCAACGGCAACTGGAGCCTCACCGCCCCCACCATGGCCGACGGCGTGCACAACATCAGCACCACCGCCACCGACCCGGCTGGCAACACCAGCGCCCGCAGCCCGGCCCTGGCGGTCACTGTCGACACGCAAGCCCCCGCCGCCCCAGCCGCCGACGTGGCCGCTGCCAGCGACACAGGCACCAGCAACACCGACAACATCACCAGCGACAACACGCCCACCATCACCGGCGGCAGCGCCACCCCGGGTGACACCATCACCCTCAAAGATGCTGCGGGCAACACCCTCGGCTCGGCCGTTGTTGCGGCAGACGGCACCTGGGCCATCACCCCCACCAGCCCACTGGCCGACGGCACGCAAAACCTCAGCGTCACTGCCACCGACCCGGCCGGCAACGTCAGCGCACCCGGCACGGTGCCCGTCACCATCGACACCACACCGCCCGCCGCGCCTGCGGCTGCGCTGGCGGTTGGCAGCAACAGCGGCCTGACCACCGACAACGTCACCAACGACAACACGCCCACCATCACTGGCAGCGGCGCCACGCCCGGCGACACCATCACCCTGTACGCGCCCGACGGCACCACCGAGCTTGGCACCGCCGTGGTGGCCAGCAACGGCACCTGGAGCATCACACCCACCACCGCCCTGGCCGACGGCCCGCAAGCCCTGAGCGTCAAGGCCACCGACCCGGCTGGTAACGTCAGCCCCTCCACGCCGCTGCCTCTGGTCATCGACACAGCCGTGGCCGCCCCGGTCATCAGCCCCACCAACGGCGCCGTCATCAGCGGCACCGGCGAGCCCGGCGCTACTGTCACCGTCAAGGACGCAGCAGGCACCACCATCGGCACCGCCACCGTCGCCGCCGACGGCAGCTGGAGCCTCACGCCCACCACGCCGCTGGCCGACGGCACCGCGCTCAGCGCCACCCAGACCGATGTGGCCGGCAACCTCAGCCCCGCTGACAGCGAGACGGTTGACACCTCCATGCCGCAGATCAACCCGACCAACGGCAGCACGATCACTGGCACCGGCGCACCCGGGCACCAGATTGAGCTGAAAGACAACAGCGGTAATGCCATCCTGGGTACCGACGGACAGCCTCTTGTCGTGACCGTCGCACCAGACGGCACCTGGACAGCCACCCCGCAAACGCAGCTGGCCAATGGCACCGTTGTGGTTGCCACAGACCTGACCAGCAACAAGACTGACAGTGAAACCGTTGACCGCACCCCGCCCGCCGTGCCCACGCTCGACCTGGTCGCCAGCAGCGACACCGGCACCAGCAGCACCGACAACCTCACCAGCGACAACACGCCCACCGTCTCGGGCACCGGCACGCCTGGCAGCACCGTCAAGGTTTATGACGGCACCACCTTGGTGGGCACTGCCATCGTGGCTGCTGACGGCACCTGGACGGCCACGCTGTCTACCTTGACGAATGGCACGCACAACCTGACTGCCACCGCCACCGACAAAGCGGGCAACACCAGCGCGGCCAGCAGCGCTCTCCCCGTTGAGATCGACACCACCGCCCCCGCAGCCCCCGCCGCCGACGTGGCCACGCTCAGCGACACCGGCGCAGACAGCGACGACAACATCACCAGCGACAACACACCCACCATCACTGGGGCAGGGGCCACGCCCGGTGACACCATCACCCTCCAGGACGCCAACGGCAAAGTGCTCGGCACCGCCGTGGTCGACAGCAACGGCGACTGGGCCATCACGCCCACCGCCGCGCTGCCCGATGGCGAGCAAGACCTCCGCGTCACCGCCACCGACCCTGCTGGCAACACCAGCGCCCCCACCACCGTGCCCGTGACCATTGACACTCAGGCACCTGCTGCACCGGCTGCCATCCTCGACCCGGCCAGCGACAGCGGCATTGCCGGTGACAGCATCACCCGAGTCACCCGTCCCGTCATCAGCGGCAGCGGCGCCACCCCTGGCGACACCATGACCCTGTACGCGCCCGATGGCACCACCGTGCGGGGTACCGCCCAAGTCGACGAAGAGGGCAACTGGGCCATCACGCCCAATGCCGCCCTGGTAGAGGGCCCGAACGCGCTCAAAGTCACCGCCACCGACCCGGCTGGCAACGAAAGCGCGCCCACCACTGTGCCGGTGACTGTCGACACCACCGTGCCTGCCGCCCCGGCCGCCGACGTGGCCGCCGTCAGCGACACCGGCACCAGCAACACCGACAACAACACCAGCGACAACACCCCCACCATCACCGGTGGTGGCGCCATGCCCGGTGACACCATCACCCTCAAGGACGCGGCTGGCGTCACCCTCGGCACCGCCGTGGTCGCCGCCGACGGCAGCTGGAGCATCACGCCCACCACATCGCTGCCCGACGGCACGCAGAACCTCGCCGTCACCGCCACCGACCCGCAAGGCAACACTGGCCCGGCCACCAGCGTGCCCGTGACCATCGACACCACGGCTGGCACCCCCACTGGCGCCCTGGCCACAGCCAGCGACACCGGCACTTTGGGCGACAACCTGACCCGGGACAACACCCCCGAGATCAGCGGCACGGCCGACGCCAACGCCGCCATCAGCGTCCTCATCAACGGCCTGACCTACACCACCACCGCCGACGCCGACGGAGACTGGTCCATCGACCTGGCCACCGCCATCCCAACAGGCGCCAGCGCAGCCGCACCGGCCCTGGCCGACGGCAGTTACACCCCCGTCATCACCGCCACCGACCCCGCCGGCAACAGCATCACCGCCAACGGCACCGCCTTCACGGTCGATGCCACGCCGCCCGCAGCGCCCGCCATTGCCCCCACCAACGGCACCCTCATCACCGGCAGCGGCGAGCCTGGCGCGGTGGTCACCGTCAAAGACGCGGCCAACAACGTCATCGGCACCGCCACCGTGGCCGCCGACGGCACCTGGAGCCTGGACCCCGCCACCGACGTGCCCAACGACACCGAGCTGACCGCCACCCAGGCCGACCCGGCCGGCAATGTCAGCGCCCCCGGCACCGAAACGGTCGACACCACGCTGCCCGACGCCCCGGTCATCGCGCAGGCCAACGGCTCTGCCGTCAACGGCACCGGCGAGCCCGGCGCCACCATCGCGCTCACCCTGGCCGACGGCACCGTGCTGCGCGACGCCGGCGGCGCACCGCTCACCGTCACCGTGCAACCCGACGGCACCTGGAGCGCCACCCCTGGCGCCGCCCTGGCCGACGGCGCTGTGGTCAAAGCCACGCAAACCGTTACACACAACGGCAACCTCTACACGGCCTACGACACCGAAACCGTCGACGCCATGCCCCCGGCAGCGCCTGCGGCCGACGTGGCCGCAGCCAGCGACACCGGCAGCAGCAACACCGACAACATCACCAGCGACACCACCCCCGAAATCAGCGGGGCAGGGGCCACGCCCGGCGACACCATCACCCTCAAGGCACCCAATGGCGACGTGCTCGGCACCGTCACCGTCGCGCCTGACGGCAGCTGGAGCATCACGCCCAGCCTGCCGCTGGCCGAAGGCCCGCAAAACCTGACCGTCACCGCCACCGACCCGGCCGGCAACGTCAGCGCACCCACCACCGTGCCCGTCACCATCGACACCGGTATCGTCAACCCCACCGGGGGCCTGGCCAGCGCCAGCGACACAGGCACCCTGGGCGACAACAAAACCAAGGACACCACCCCCGCACTCAGCGGCACGGCCGAGCCCGGTGCAGCGGTTGAAGTGACTGTGGGCGGCGTCACTTACGCCACCACAGCAGGCAGCGACGGTGCCTGGAGCATTCCGGCCACCAACACCCTGGCCGACGGCAGCTACACCCCCAGCATCAAGGTCACCGACGCGGCAGGCAACACCGTCACCACCAACGGCACGCCCTTCACGGTAGACGCCACAGCACCGAGCACGCCAACGCTCACCAGTGCCTACGACAACGTCAGCGGCGGCGCTTACAACGCCGCGTTGACCAACAACCTCACCAACGGCGGCGTCACCAACGACGCCCAGCCCACGCTCACCTTCACGGCCGAGGCGGGCAGCACCGTCAAGGTCTACGACGGCACCCAACTGCTGGGCACCGCCACCGAAGGCCCCGCAGGCACCTTCAGCTTCACGCCCACCACGGCACTGAGCCAAGGCGCGCACAGCTTCACCGCCACCGCCACCGACGCGGCAGGCAACACCAGCGGCGCGACCGCGCCCTTCACCACCACCATCGACACGCAGGCCCCCGCCGCCCCCGGCGCGCTGGCCGTGCCTGAAGACAGCAACGGCGGCGTCAACGCAGCCGAAGTCGTCTCAGGCGGCGGCGTGCCGGTCTCTGTGCCGCTCACCACCACCGGCGCCAACGCCGTGCAAGCCGGCGACGTCATCACCCTCACGGTGGACGACCCGAGCACCAACGCGCCCATCGCCATCAGCTACACCGTCACCGCTGCCGACATCACCGCCGGCACCGCCAGCGTGCTCGTGCCCACGGCCAGCATACCGGTGGACGGCACCTACAACCTCAGCGCCACCATCACCGACCCGGCCGGCAACACCAGCCCGGCCAGCACCGGCAGCTTCACGGTCGACATGACCGCGCCGGCTGCTGGCACCGGTGCGCTGGCCAGCGTCAGCGACACCGGCACCGTGGGTGACAACACCACCAACGACAGCACACCCGTGCTCTCGGGCACAGCCGAGGCCGGCAGCACGGTCGAAGTCACCGTCAACGGCAACGCCTACGCCGTCACGCCCGATGGCAGCGGCAACTGGACGCTCGACCTGCAAACCGCCATCCCGGTGGGCGCCACGGCCCCGGCCACAGCGCTGCCCGACGGCAACCACACCCCCACCATCAAGGTCACCGATGCCGCTGGCAACAGCACCACCAGCACCGGCACGGCTTTCACGGTCGATGCCTCTGCGCCGGCCGTGTTGGGCGACCTGGCCACCGCCAGCGACAGCAGCGGTACGCTGGCTGGCGTGACTGTGGGTAACAGCACCGACAACATCACCAACGACACCACGCCCGCCTTCACCGGCACGGGCGAGGCCGGCAACGTCATCACCCTGGTACTGGCCAACGGCACCTACCAAACCACGGTGCAAAGCAACGGCAGCTGGACCATCGACACCGGTAACGTTACCGCCGGTGCATTCACAGCCGGCAACGCCAACACCTACGCCACCTTCACCACCGGTGAAACCGGCCTGACCAACGCGCTCGACCTGCACCTCACCAGCGCCAATGCCTTCACGGACAACGCCAAAGCCTTCAATGTCAGCGTTACCGCCACCGATGCCGCCGGCAACAGCGCCAGCGTCACTATCCCGGTCACCATCGACACCATCGTCACCGACCCCACCATCAACATCACCAATGGCATCAGCCCGGTGACGGGCACGGGCGAGGCGGGCGCGAGCGTGGTGCTCTACCAGAGCGTGCAGTTGGCCACCAGCAGCAGCGGCATCACGTTCGATCTGGCCAACGGCACCTGGACCGCGATCGTGGACCCGCTTACCAGCGGCCACGTCTTCACCACCAGCAAGCCGCGCGACTACGTCATCACCAGTGAAACTGCGGGCACTGGAGCCGACGAGGGCAAGGTAATCGTCAGCGGGACGATCAGCAGTGCAGGAATCACCGCCCTCAGTGATGGCCAAAGCTTCGCGCTGTACGACAGCGTACAGACCGGAAACGTCGTGACGGTGGACGCCAACGGCAACTGGAGCGTGAGCTTCTCCGACCCGCTGCCCGACGGCACCTTCCTCACCGTCAACTCGGTGGACCTGGCCGGCAACATCGACCCGCCGGGCGTCGCTATTGTTCAGACCAACAACAGCATTCCGTTGATCAACCCGACCAACGGCCAGTTGATCACCGGCACGGGCAAACCGGGTGACGAAATCGAAGTCAGCTTCCAGCTGGACGGGCAAACCATCACCCTGGGTCCCGTTACCGTCATGGATGACGGTACCTGGACCATTGACCCGCCGGCAGGCCAGGAGCCGCCGCACGGCACCGTGCTCACCGCCAAAGACCTCGACACCAACGGCACCAGCAACGCCACGGTGGACGCACTGCCGCCTGCCAAGCCCACCATCGACCTGGCCCCGGCCAGCGACAGCGGCGTCAGCAACAGCGATGACCTGACCAACGACACCACGCCCACGCTCACTGGCACTGGCGAGGCGGGCAGCACCATCACGATTTTCGACGGCGCCACCCCGGTGGGCACCGCCATCGTTGACGCTAACGGCAAATGGACAGCCACGCTGACCACGCCCTTGACCGAAGTCCTGCACAACCTCACGGCCACGGCCACCGACAAGGCCGGTAATGAAAGCGCTCCGGCAGAGCTGCCCATCACCATCGACACCACAGGTCCGTCTGCACCGGCCACCGCGCCCGACATGACCGCTGGCACCGACACCGGCAGCAGCAACACCGACAACAACACCGCCAACCCCAAACCCGCGTTCACCATCGGTGCCTTGCCCGAAGGCACGGTGTCGGCCGTGCTGTTTGTGGGCGGCGTGCAAGTGCCCGCCACCTACGACCCGGCCACCGGCACCCTCACGCCCAACACCCCGCTGGCGGATGGCCCGCACGCCATCACCTACGCCTTTACCGATGCTGCCGGCAACCCTGGGGCGCAAAGCACGTCGCTGCCCATCACCATCGACACCACAGCCCCGGCCAAACCCGCCACGCCCGACCTGCAAGCCGCCAGCGATACCGGATCAAGCCCGACGGACGACACCACCAGCGACACGACGCCCACATTCACCGTGCCCACCGGGCAGGCCAACGTCATCCTGCTGGTCAATGGCGCACCCGTTGCCGCCACCTACGACCCGGCCACGGGCGCCATCACGCCCAACGCACCGCTGCCCGAAGGCGAGCACGACATCGCCATCCAGGTGGTCGATGTGGCGGGCAACACCAGCCCGGCCAGCGACCCGCTGCCGGTGACCATCGACACCACCGCTCCGGCCGCGCCCACCAGCGCGCCCGACATGACGGCGGGCACCGACAAGGGCAATAGCCCCACCGACAACCTGACCAGCGACGCCACGCCCGACTTCAACATCGGCATCGTGCCCACAGGCAGCACCCCGGTACTGCTGGTCGACGGCGTGCAAGTGCCCGCCACCGTCACCACCGACGCCAACGGCAACACCATCCTCACGCCCACCGCAACGCTGGCCGACGGCCCGCACAGCATCACTTACGCCTACACCGACCTGGCAGGCAACACCAGCGCCGCCAGCCCGGCGCTGGCCGTCAACATCGACGCCGCCGCTCCTGCTGCGCCTGCCGCCGTGCTGGCCGACGCCAGCAACAGCGGCTCGCTGGCCGACAACATCACCAGCGACAACACGCCCACCATTCAAGGAAGCGGCGCCACGCCCGGCGACACCATCACCCTGTACGCCGCCAACGGCACCACCTTGCTGGGCACCGCCGTCGTGGCAAGTAATGGCAGCTGGAGCATCACGCCGACCAGTACCCTGGCCGACGGCACCCAAGCCCTCAGTGTTACCGCCACCGACCCGGCCGGTAACGAAAGCACCAAGACCCCCGTGCCTGTCGTCATCGACACCACGGCCCCCAGTGCCCCCACCGTCGCCAGCCTCCTGACGGACGACGAAACCCCCACCCTCACCGGCACCGCCACTCTGGCCGCCGGAGAAAAACTCACGGTCACCGTAAACGGCGCTACCTACACCATCGACCCGGCCGCCACCACTCAGCCCGCTGGCATCAGCTACAACAGCGGCACCGGCGCCTGGAGCGTGGACACCGCCACCGCCGTGCCCACCAGCGGCACGCTCGGCACCTTCCCGGACGGCCGTTACCCAGTCACCGCCACCACCACCGACGCGGCGGGCAACGCCACCAGTGACGCCAGCACCAACGAACTGCGCATCGACACCACCAGCCTGACCGTGGCGCTGACCAGCCCCAACGGCACCACCTACACCAACGACACCACCCCGGTCATCACCGGGCAGGTGGCCGGTGTGGGCGACCTGGCCAACACGCCGGTCACCGTCACCGTGGGCGGCGCCACCTACAAGGTGCTGCCCGACAGCAGCGGCAACTTCAGCATCGACACCGCCACGGCCGTGCCCACCAGCGGCACCTTCGGCAGCTCTGGCGCACTGCCCGACGGCAGCTACACCGTCACCGCCAGCGTCACCACCCCGGCGGGCGTGGTCAACTCCGACACCGACACCCTGGCCGTCGACACCACCCCGCCCGTTATCACCATCACCAGCGTGGCGGGCAACAGCGTGGGCGCAACGGGCAACGGCATTTTTGACCTGACCGAACGCGGTTTTGACAACGCCACCTATCTGCCTGCCAGCTCGGTGACCACATTGCCCGTCATCAGCGGCACCACCGACGCGGCCGATGGCCGCACCGTCACCGTCACCCTCAACGGTGCGACCTACACCACCACCGCCAGCGGCGGCACCTGGTCGGTCACCGCCACCGAGGCCGATGCCAAACTGCTCAACCACGGCAGCACCTACAACCTCACCGCCAGCGTCTCTGACCTGGCCAGCAACACCGGCACCGACGTGAACAACGGCCTCACCGTCAACATCGCACCGCCCGACGTGCCTACTGTGGTCAGCCAGACCACCGGCAGCGTCACGCCCACCATCACCGGTGTGGCTGAAAAGAAGGTAGTGTTGAGTGCTATCGAAGCCACTGCCGGTTCAGATGAAACCTCACCGGGTGCAAATGACGCTGTGGCCGAAATCCAATCGCTCACGCCCGTCTTGGTCGCCAACCGTGCTGTGACTTTAAAAGTGGGTAGCACAGTCATCACCACAGCTGCGCTTGACGCCACGCCCACAGTGGCTGAATTGGTCGCCCTGATCACGGCTGACGGACTTTATGCCGCAGCACCGTTTACCGTGGCTGTGGACGGCACAGACTCGACCAAGCTGAACATTACTTGGAAAACCGCAGGTGCTGTTACCGATGCCGCTACCCTCACTCAATACAGCCCACTCGCCACGGGTGATCAACTTGAAGTGACCCTCAAAGACGACACAACCGCGCTCACGGGTGGCACCTACACTCTTACAGTGGGTGGCACCAGCAGCCCGACGGGCCTGACTTACAACACCACCACCGGTGCCTGGAGCCTGGTCGTGCCCGCCGGCTCTGGCCTGGCAGCGCCCACCAACGGCATCCCCAAGGTCTACAACGTCGACGTCAGCAGCACCGCCGGCAGCTTGACCCGCAGCGACATCAGCAGCGGCGAACTCGTCATCGTCGCGCCGCCATCCATTGTCACCGCCCCCACGGGCCAAAGCTGGACCAACGAAGTCTGGGGAAGCACCAGCTCCGGTGGTGCCGTGCTCAACGTGGGCGAGGCCAGCGACGGCACCACCGTGCGGGTCAACATTAACGGCACCGGCGCTCAGGCCGGGCAAGTGGTCAGCTTGCAGTGGGATACCCAAACCGCCATCCAGTCGCCGTTGCTGACAGCCGCCCACATCGCGGCCGGCTACATCGACATCGTGGTGCCCAAAGCCACCTTGCAGGCGGCCACCGCCGCTGGCACGCGCGAGACGCTCAACGTCACGCCCAAGCTGCTCAGCGGGCCTGGCGGCAGCACCATCTCGACCGGCACCGCCGTGGCGGCCACGGTGGACTTCATCGTGCCCGCTGCGCCGGCCATTAACGCCGCCACCGGTGCCACCACCAGCGCCATCAACGGCATTCCCGAGGCCGTGTTCGACAAGAACACCTCCACCTTCATCACCACAGCGCCTGCCAACGACAACGTGCTGTACTACTCCGAGTTCTGGAACGGTGGCACCGGCACCACGCCCGGCACGGTAGTGCGCATTCAGCTGCCCACCCAGAGCACGGTGCCCGTGGCCGAACGCGCCAAGGCCGGGGACAAGCTCACCGTCAACTGGGGCAGTCAAGACTATGTCGTGCCAGGCACCCTCACAGCGGCCCACATCACTGCGGGCTACATCGACGTCACGGTGCCTTTCGAGACGATTGCCGCTGCCAAATACGGCAACATTTCGGTCAGCGCCGAAATCACCAGCGCCATCAGCGGCAACACCTCCAGCGTCAAGCCGGTCACGGTCAACGTGGTTTACGACCTGCCGCTCTACAACATCAACGCGCAGTCCGACGGCTTCCAGATCAACGGCCGCAGTGCCGGCGAAAACACCGGCACCCGGCTTGTGGCGCTGGGTGACGTCAACGGCGACGGCTACGACGACATCGGCGTCATGGGGCAGCTCGAAGCGGGCACCCAGGCCGCCTACGTGGTCTTTGGCAAGGCCGGCGTGGGCGTGGTGGACCTGAGCAACTTCACCAACGCCGCCAACGGCCAGGGCTTCATGATCACGGCCCCCGGTACGGTCTGGGCCACCTACCAAAAACTGCAAAACTACTACGGCTACTACTTCTCCGAGCCCTACATGAACGTCGGCGTGCAGATCGACGGCGGTGGCGACATCAATGGTGACGGCCTGGACGACTTCGTGGTCTCCAGCCCCGACAGCCTGCAGTCGCAGACCTTTGTGGTCTTTGGCCGCACCGACAGCGCACCTCTGAACCTCACGGCCATTGCCGCCGCCGGCGCCACCAGCCAGGGCTTCACCATTGCCCGTGGCAAGCAACAGGCCGAGGCCATCTACATCGTGGGTGATCAGAACGGCGATGGCATCGACGACATCGTCATCGACAACCTCGAGCCCTATTGGTACGACACCAACCAAAGCACGACCAACCCCGACTTCTTCAACGGGGGGGCCGTGCTGCCCATCGCCGGTGGCGCCTGGAACACCGGCACGCCCAGCGTGCTGGTGTACGGCCGCACCAACTGGAGCACGGTGGACACGGTGCAGCTGACCGCTTTGGCCACATCGGATGGCCGAGTGGCCAACAGCATTGTTCAGTCCACGGGCGACGTCAACGGTGACGGCATTGAAGACCAGGTGTACCTGACGGTTGCCCCCGGCTACGCCAAAGCGTCCAACTGGTGGCTCAACGACGCCTATGTGGTCTATGGCAGCAGCACCGGCCTGGTCAGTCTGGCCAGCGTGCAGGCCAGCCTGGATGCCGGCGATCAGACCAAAGGCATCCACATCCGTCCCAACGAAAACGCCGCTGGCGAAAACGGCGCCTTGAGCAGCATCTCGATTGCGGGCGACATCAACGGCGACGGCTATGACGATATCCTGGTGTCCATCACCAGTGGCACAGGCACCTCGATCGACGGCGTGCAGCGCGGAGAAACCTATCTCATCTATGGCCGCCCCGCCGGTCAATACCAGTACGCTCCGCAGGTCATCGGCCCGGCGCCTTATTTCCAGCTGATCAAAGCCTACGCCCCCAGCGAAGGCTTCCGCATCAATGGCGCCTGCAGTGGCGACGCCTCGGGCGCCTCGGTCACCGCCGCTGGCGACATCAACGGCGACGGCTTTGACGACCTGCTGATCTCCTCGACCGGTGCCGACCCCTACGGCGTCAGTGGCGCCGGCATCAGCTACGTGGTCTATGGTGGCCGCGATGACTACACCGTGCCCATCGTCTTCCAGGCCAGCAACGGCGATGTGATTGGCGGCACGGGCAACGACGTCCTCACCGGCACCAGCGGCAGCAACCAGCTGGTGGCTGGCGATGGTGATGACGTCCTGATTGGCAACGGTGGCGCCGACGTCATGTACGGTGGCCGGGGCGACGACGCATTTGTCATCAACGCCGACAACATCGTCAAACTCGCGCGCAACACCGGCAACACGCTGCAAAACATTGCCCGCATCGATGGCGGTCACGGCATAGACACCATCAAGCTCGACGGTGCCGGCCTGACGCTCGACATGAGCACCATTGGCAATCTGTCGCTCGAGAAAATCGAAGTCTTCGACCTCTCGGGCACCGGCTCCAACACCTTCAAGGTCAAACTCGAAGACGTGCTGGGCCTGGACGAGCTCAACAACTTCAGCACGGCCAACGGCTATGTGCCGGTCACGGGCGCTGCGCCACCGCAATGGTCGGACAACAACCACTTCCACCAGATCAAGGTGGACGGCGACGGCGACGATTTCATCCAAATCCTCGACGGCCAGTTCAGCGTGGTGGGCAAAGTCACCGACACCGCCACCGGCACGGTTTACCGCGTTTACCAAAGTGCGATTGCACAGGCGCAGATTCTGGTTTCTGCCAAAGTGGGCGAGCCCCCGGTGGTCAGCGCGACCGCTTGGGAGGCCAGTAACGGCCTCACCCTCACCGAGGCGCAAGACATCGACTCGCCCTCCACGGTGGGTGGCACCTACATCCGCGTTAGCACTGCTAACTCGCTGCCCGCTCTGGGCGACACTCTCCGCCTCAACTACGGTGGTCAGACCCTCACGGCCACCATCGGTCAGTACGCCCTCAACGTGGGCTATGTGGATGTCTTCATCCCCACCGCCACGCTGACCGCCGAGACGCCGCTGGGCACGGCCGAAACCGTGGCCATCACCGCCAGCATCGTGCGCGGCGGCACCACGGTGACCACCTCGCCCACGGCCAACCTGGCGGTCAACTTCATCGTTCCCACAGCGCCCACCATCAACAACACGGCTTGGGCGGCCACGGGCGCTGGCAACACCAGCGCTGTCTCGGGCGTGGGCGAGGCGGTCTACGCCACCAACAGCACCACCCACGCCACCACCGGCACCGCCGACAACGCGCTGTATGTGTCTGAAACGTGGGACAACGGCACCGTGGTGCGTGTGCAGCTGCCGGCCACCGGCAGTGTGCCGCCCGCAGCGGGCGATACAGTGTTGGTCAACTGGGGCAGCGCCACTGGTGCGGCCAACAAGATACTCACTGCCGCCGACATCACCAACCGGTATGTGGACATCACCGTCCCCTACAGCAAGCTCGAAACCCAGGCCTTTGGCAACGTCACCGTCACCGCGCAAATCAAAAACGCGGCGGGTAACCTGTCGGCCACGTCCCCCGTGGCCACGGTCAACTGGGCCTACGACGTGGCCGCGGGCCAGCTGGCCGCCAGCCCGGAATACGGCTTTGCCATCAACGGCCAGTTGGCCAGTGACTCTTCCGGGTGGGACATCTCCGAAGCCGGTGATGTCAACGGCGACGGCTACGAAGACTTGGTCATTGGTGCAATGCAGAACGACGCTTCGGGCAGCAACGCCGGCCGCGCCTACGTGCTGTTTGGCAACTCCACCGGGGCTTACAGCAACTTTGACCTGTCCAGCCTCACGGTCGCGGGCAACAGCAACGGCTTTGTCATCAACGCACCGGCCATTGCCAACGCCTGGTATGGCTGGTCGGTCTCGGGTGGTGGCGACATCAACGGCGACGGCCTGGCCGATGTGGTGATCGGCAACAACACCAACTACGCATCCACCGCCACATCGATCCGTCCTCTGGATGTGAACGCTTCAGGAGCCGGTGGCCCCAGCTATGTGGTGTTTGGCCGCTCGGCCACCACCACGGTCCAGCTCAGCAGCCTGAGCGTGGCCAGCAACACCGACGGCTTCATGGTCTCGTCTCCGTTCGCCAACGGTTATTCGGTCACCGATGCCGGTGACGTGAACGGCGACGGCCTGAGTGACCTGGCCGTCACCGCCCCCAGCTACAACGGCCGCGCCGGCGTGGCCTATGTGGTCTACGGCAAAACCTCGGGTGCGCCGGTGGTCACCGCCTCGTCCAACTTCGTCAACAGCACCGAAGGCTTCGTCATCAACGGCGGCACGGTGGACGGCACCGTGGCCGCGCTCACCAGCGTCAGCAGTGGCGACATCAACGGCGACGGCCTGAGCGACCTGGTACTGGGCGGCTGGTACACCGGCACCTCCACGGGCAGTGTGTACGTGGTGTACGGCAGCTCTGCCATCGGGGCACGACCCATGGTGGACCTGAGCAGCCTGACCAGCGCCTCCAACACCCTGGGCTTCCGCATCATTGGCGAGAGCTCCACCGGTGTCAGTGTGGCCGGTGCAGCTGACATCAACGGCGACGGCCTGGACGACGTGCTGCTGCAAAGCACCGCCGGTTACGCCGGCACCAACACCAACCAAGGCGTGGCCTGGGTGGCCTTTGGCAAGAAAGATGGCGCAGCCGTCAACGTCTCGGCCATCGAGGCGGGCAGCAACGGTTTTGCCATCAACCTGGGCATCACCTCGGGCGTCCACGGCGCCTTCTGGGTCGACAGCGCCGGTGACATCAACGGCGACGGCCTGGGCGACATCATCGTCAGCCATGCCTATGGCAACCTGAGCCCCACCGCCGCAGGCGCTGCCTACGTGGTGTTTGGCAAAACCGGCACCGGCATGGTCAACGTGGCCAGCCTGGCCGCGTCAGACGGCTTCCGCATTCTGGGTGCGTGCGCCAACGATTACCTGGGCATGCGCGTGACCGGGGCGGGCGACGTCAACGGCGACGGCTTTGACGACATCGCCGTCAGCGCCCCCTATGCCGACCCGGCGGGCCGCACCGATGCCGGCATGACCTACATCGTCTATGGTGGTGCCAGCGCTTACCGCAGCAGCGTGTTCCAGGCCAGCAATGGCGACATGATCGGCACCAGCGGCAACGACACCCTGACCGGCACCAGCGGCAACAACCAGCTGGTGGGCGGTGACGGCAACGACACCCTCACCGGGGCAGGCGGTGCCGACGTGATGTACGGCGGCCGGGGTGACGACGTGTTCGTCCTCGACAGCGACAACCTGGCCAAGCTGGCACTGACTGGCACATCGCAGAACATCTTGCGGGTTGATGGTGGCACCGGCATCGATACGCTGAAGTTGTCTGGTTCAGGAATTACTACCAACTTGGCGACTATGCCAGCTGGCTTCCAGGCCCCGGACCCGAGCGTTGTCAATGTCGCTCTGCCCACTTCTGCTGCGAATGTCTCGCCCAGCGTTATGACACCGATTCGAGGTTATCAGTGGAGCACAACCAACCCATCAGGCGTCACTGAATTCAATACGCTCGGGGTATTTGCATCTGTAATTGGTCGAACGGTTCCTGCGCAATATCAGAACGTCATGGCATTGGAACTTGCCGCTTTACCGGGTGATAACAACGTCTACATTACTTTCCCAAAGCGCGCAAATGAAAAGATTCAAGTTTCGTTCATGGGCTTCCCAAGGGTGGCAACCAATGACAATGTGATGCTTTACTGGGGGGATGATCTGATTCAGACGTTCTATGGTTCTCAGTATTGGGGTGGGTTCGTCAATGTCACGATTGATTTGCCTGTCAGCAACTCCTTGGAGTTGAGAGATCTGAAGTTTGTGTCGCAGCTTAGTGCGGGGGGCAGCTTTGTTCTTGGTGGTTTCAAGATTGCTTCCAACATGATCGATTTACCGCCGATCACTACGGCCGTTGGGGCAACGGTGGTACTCGATAACCTACCCGAAGGTGCCTCACTGACCGATGGCGTGAACAGTGTCTTTATCGGTAAAACAAGCATTAGCGGTGTTGCTTCAACTGGTTTGGTGTCTGAGCAGGTGCAGACTAATGCACAAGGCCAAGCACTGTATAGGGACTCTGACGGCAACCAGTACACAAGTGTTTCGGCTGTGATGATCCAAAAGAGTGTCTCGGGTCAGTTGTATTACCTGAACGCACAAGCTCAGGAGGTTTCGGCTCCCACGACTGTGATCAACAACACAGTGGCGACCGATGGCAGTGGAAATGCTCTTTTCGATACTGACGGCACAACGCCTCTGTATTGGACGGACAGTACCCATACGACCACTACAACCAGTGCCACGACGACGATTAGTAATACACCCGTTATGGTGCAAAAAGTTAATGCAAGCGGTAAGCTCGTCTTCAGCACCGGTACGGTAGAAGTGACTGCCGTGGACTTCTTCGACACCATTGATGTGACCAATTGGGATCAGAAGAAATTGGCGCTCATGGTGGCCACAGTCGGTGACACGCCCAACTACATTAACGGTAGCAAATCGGTTGTTTACCAAGTGACCGATGTGCTGGCAGACGGCAGCACTGTGACCAATAACGTCAACTACACCGTTGGTAGTACAACGGTGCCAGGACTGCCTTCCGTAGGTGTGCCGCTGGACCTGATCACCGATGTGGAACGCATCGACTTAGGCAACCACAATTCGGGCACCGGGAATACCTTGTCGATCGGCCTGAAGAACGTGCTGCAGATGAGCAACGACGATGTGTTCAACACCAGCAACGGCTGGACCCAGTCCAGCACTGGCTGGACGCAGGTGAGCGCCACTGCTCCTGCCGCTTGGGGTGCTGTTAACCGTGGCAATCAGGTGGTGGTGGATGGCGGCAGCGCCGACAGCGTGGTGGTGGACGGCGCCTTCATCCAGGCCGGCACCGTCACCAACGGCGGCAACACCTACAAGGTGCTGCAAAGCACGTCTGCCCAGGCGCAGATCCTGGTGAACAGCGATATCCAGCTCAAACTGCAGCCCACCATTTACGCCGGGCGGGGCGAGTTGGCCGGCAACCTCACCGAGGGCGAGGCCATCAGCGGCGGCGGCACCGTGGTGCGCGTGGCCATCGCCGACATTGGCGCCGCAGCGGGCAACAAAATCCAGCTGGCCTTTGGCAAGTCCAATGTGTTCAGTGCCGCGCTGACCAGCACCGACTTGTCCAACGGGTATGTGGAGATTCTGGTCCCGACCAATGTTTTGTACGTCAACGTGCAGGACCAGGTGGCGGGCGCCCCAGTGCCCATATACGCCTCGCTGGTCTCGTTCAACGGCAATGGCGCCATGTCGGTCTTAAACGAAGGTCCTACCGAGCAGCAGTTGGTGGACTTCGTGAGCCCGACAGCGCCAATCATCGACGCCACAGCCTGGGCGACCACCAACATCAGCAGCGACACCACGGGCATTCCCGAGGCCATGTATGAAACCAACTGGGCCATGGCAACCAGCGCCACCGGCACACCGCCCACCACGGGATCTGCTGACGGCGGCATCTATGTGAGTGAAGCGCTTTCAGGTGGCTCGACGGTACATGTGAAGCTGCCTAACGGCACGACACCGAGTTCGCTGCGTCCGCCGGTTGCGGGTGACAAGGTGCTGGTGGCCTGGGGGAATGCGACGCCCATCGAAGTAGCGCTGTCTGCCACGGACATCAGCAACAAGTACCTCAACGTGAACGTGCCTTTCAGCACCATCGACGCGCAAGGTTTTGGCAGCGTCACCGTCACAGCGCAAATCGTGTCGGCCGCGACGGGCAACCTGAGCGACGCCGCCAAGGTGGGTGTGAACTACCTGTACGAATTGCCGTTGGCCTTGATCTCGGGCGGCACGCAGGGCTTTGTCATCAACGGCAGCACCAGCGCTGGAGAGACCGGCTTCTCGGTGGCCAGTGCCGGCGACGTGAACGGCGACGGGCTGGAGGATGTGATCATCGGCGCGCGCCGGGAGGACAACAACAAAGGCCGCGCTTATGTGGTCTTTGGCAAGACCGACACCACGGCGATCGATTTGACGGCTGTATTGGCCGGCTCGGGTGGTTTTGTCATCAGCAGCTTGAGCAAAAGCGACTCCTACACGGGCTACGACGTGTATGGCGCGGGCGACATCAACGGCGATGGCTTGGCCGACTTGCTGGTGAGCGTGCCCGATTTCAACTCGTCGGCTTCTGGCCCGGGCGATGTGTTTGTGGTGTACGGTAAGGCCGACACGGCTGCGGTGCAGCTGAGCACCATCACAGGCGGCCAGAGCACTGGTTTCCGCATTTCGGGCGTGAGTGCTGGCAACCAGGGTCAACTGGGCCAGTCTCTGGCGACAGCGGGCGACATGAACGGTGACGGTATTGGCGACTTCATCATCGGACAGCCTGGCCAGGGCAAGGCTTATGTGGTGTACGGTCGTCAGGACAATGCCACCATCAACATCACGGCTGTGGCCAATGGCGACGGTGGTTATGCCATCACGGGGCTGACTGGCGGCTCGAACTACTGGGATGCCAACGTAGGCGCCGGTGGCGATGTCAACGGCGACGGCCTGGCCGATGTGGTGATTGGCGACGGCAACACCAACAACAGCAACAACCGCGCTTTTGTGGTGTTTGGCAGCACCAACAACCCGGGCAGCTTTGTCGGCACCGCCGTGGGTTCACGCGGGTTCATCATCCAGGGGGCCACCGCCACCGGCAGCAAGCTGGGCGACCACGTCACCATCGTTGACGACTTCAACGGCGACGGCCTGGCCGATGTGGTCGTCTCGGACGAGGCACGCCGCGTGTATGTGGTGTATGGCAAGGCCAGCAACACGACGGTGGCACTGGGCGCCACCAGCGTGGATGCCACGGGTGCCGCAGGCTTCACCATCCTCACCAACGATGCGGCCGACACGGTGGGTTCGCTCATGGCTAAGAACGTGCTGGTGTCTTCTGCCGGCGACTTCAACGGCGACGGTTTGACCGACTTGCTGATTGGCGTGCCCACGGGCGACCCGTATGGCCGCGCCGATGCGGGCCGCAGCTATCTGGTCTATGGCCGCACCGGCGGTGTGTCGGTCAGCACCGGAAGCATGGCCTTCAGCGATGGCTTCCGCATCATTGGCGAGAGCGCCGGCGACTACAGTGGCTTTGCCATCTCGGCGGCAGGTGACGTCAACGGCGACGGCTTTGCCGACCTGGTGATGGGCGCTTATGGCACCGACTATGGCAGCCAGACCTTTGCCGGCAAGAGCTATGTGATCTTTGGTGGCATTGACCGCGTGACCAAGACGGCGGCGATCGACTTTTTGGGCGACGCCACTGCCAACGCGTTGTCTGGCACAACGGCCAACGAGCAGTTCATTGCCGGTGCGGGCAACGACACCCTCACGGGTGGCGGTGGCGCCGACGTGATGTACGGCGGCGCGGGCAATGACACCTTGGTGCTCAACGCCAGCAACGTGGCCGCCTTGGCGCGCAACACCGGCAACGACAGCCAGAACGTGGCCCGCATCGACGGCGGCACGGGGCTGGACAAGATCGTGCTGAGCGGCAGCGGCATGTCGCTGGACCTGACGGCCATCCGCTCCGAGGTGATCCACAACGTGGAATGGCTGGACGTTACCGGTTCGGGCAACAACAGCGTCACGCTCAACCTGAACAACGTGGTGCAGATGAGCAACTTCAACGTCTACAACACGGCTAACGGCTACGCCCCAGTGTCGGCCAAGGAGCCTGCTGGCTGGGGTGCGGTCAATACCGATGAGCAGTTGCTGATCGATGGCAACACCGGCGATGCGGTTACCCTCAAAGGCGCCTGGTACGTCAGCGGCCAGGTGGCCAAGGCGGGTGTTGTCTACAACGTGGTGCAGCACGTCAGTGCCACGGCTCAGGTGCTGGTCCACGGTGACCTTGATTTGCATCTGCAGCCCGCCGTGGATGTCGGCTTTGGCGAAATCGTTGGCAAGCTCAACCTGATCGAAGCCCAAAGCGATGGCAAAACGGTGGTGCGTGTCTACATCGCCTACACCGGCGCTGTGGATGGCAATGCCTTGAGCTTGGACTGGGATGGTCAGACTGTGGTGCAAGCCATCACGGCCACTGACATCAGCAAGGGTTATGTGGATGTGGCGGTGTCCACCGCCACCTTGCTGGCAGCCACGGCCGACGGCACGAGCGAGTCGATCGCGGTCAGGGCTGACCTGCTGAGCGCGCCGACCAGTGGCAGCTTGGTGGTGTCTGGTGCCTCTGCGCAGGTGACGGTGGACTTTGTCCGCCCCACGGCGCCGATCATCGACGCCACAGTCTGGTCGTCCACCAATCTCACGAGCGACTCCACGGGTATTCCTGAGGCGCGTTACGAGCTGTTGACATCAGCAACGGGCGCGTCTTTCCCCACCAGCGGCACCGCCGACGGGCAATTGACAACGTCTGAGGTGACCAACGGCACTGTGGTGCGCGTGCAGCTGCCCATCGGCACGGGCTCCGCGCAGCCCCCTGTGGCGGGCGATACTTTGGTGGTTGGCTGGGGCGCGTTCAGCAAGATCATTGAGTTGACCCCTGCGCACATCACCAGCAAATACGTGGACGTGAGCCTGACGGCGACAGAGGTGCAGTCGCAGCCTTATGGCACGGTGGCTGTCACGGCCAAGCTGCGTTCAGCTGCGACCGGCAACGAAAGCAATGTGGCCGAGGTGCTGGTGAACTATGCATTTGAGTTGCCGCTGGGACTGGTGGGCAATTCGGTTGCTGGCTATGCAATCTTGGGACAGACAAGTCTGGAGTCCGGCTACCACGTCGCGATGCTGGGCGATGTCAACGGAGACGGCCTGGATGATCTCCTCATCGGTGCCCCCGAAAGCACTGCGCCTGGTGGTACCGGTCGTTCGGGTCAGGCTTATGTGGTGTTTGGCAAGACCGATAACGCAGCCATCAATTTGACGGCTGTAGCGCAGGGCAGTGGTGGCTTTGCCATATACGGCAAGTCGACTGGGGAGTTTGTTGGCTGGGACGTTTCGTCAGTGGGCGATATGAACGGTGACGGCTTGGCCGACCTGTTGGTGGGGGCCACCTGGAACAATGGCAGTGGCACCTATTACGCCGGCAGAGGCTACCTGATCTATGGCAAGAGCTCGGGCGATGCGGTCTACACCAGTGCGCTGGGCTCGCAGGGCTTCACCATCTATGGTCCGGCAGGCCCAACCAGCGCAACACGCGACAACTTTGCCAATTCGGTGGACATGCTGGGCGACGTCAACGGTGACGGCATCAACGACCTGGGCTTCTTTGCCTCCAACGCGGGCAAGGCCTATGTGGTGTACGGCAAGACCGACAACAGCAACATCCTGGCCTCGGCAGTAGAGGGCGGCACGGGTGGTTTTGCCATGTCGGGCCTGGCCAGCGGGATTGGTTTCTGGGGTCGCATTGGCGGCGGTGGTGACATCAACGGCGATGGCTATGACGATGTTGTCATTGGCGATGCTATTTTTGGCTCCAACAACGGACGTGCTTTTGTGGTCTATGGCAGCAGCACCGGTGTCAATCTGGCTGCATCCAGCAGTCTGGGTACAAGCGGCTTTGTCATCACTGGCCCCACGGGGCAAAACTTTGTGATGGGCATGGACGTTGAAATTCTGGGCGACGTCAATGGCGATGGTCTGGCTGATGTCGGCGTGACAGCTGCCAACCGCACGGCCTTTGTCATTTATGGGGGCAACAGCACCAATCTGACCGTGTCTGCCAGCGCTGTCGATCCAAGCCGTGGTTTTGCCTTCAGTTTCAATGATCCAGACAACAGCGCGGCCACTTACGCGACCAACTATTACGGCCAGCAACTGCGTCTCGCCTCGATTGGCGATTTCAACGGAGATGGCCTCGCGGACTTCCTGGTGGGTTATGACAAGGGGGATGTGTATGGCACCCTGGACGCGGGCCGCGGCTATGTGGTGTATGGCCGCACATCGGGGCAGTCGATTTCAACCTCGACCATGACCGCCAGCGATGGCTTCCGCATCTTGGGTGAGTCCGCAAGCGGCTATGCAGGCTATGGTGTGGCCGGTGGTGGTGACGTCAATGGCGACGGTTTCAGCGATCTCGTGATCTCGGCATATGGCCAGTTTGGCACTGGCACGAGTGGCGGCAAGACCTATGTGGTGTTTGGCGGCTTGTCCGGTGGCACCGATCCGTCGCAAATCGATTTCATGGGCACGTCGGGCAGCAACACGCTCAACGGCACTGCGGCCAACGAGCAGTTCATTGGCGGCGCCGGCGACGACACCCTGGTGGGCGGCGGCGGTGCTGACGCCATGTTCGGCGGTACCGGCAACGACACTTTCAAGCTCGGTGCGGATAATGTGGCCAAGCTCGACGACGCAGGCACCTCGCAAAGCATCGCCCGCATCGACGGCGGCACAGGTCTGGACAAGATCGTGCTTGACGGCAGCAGCATCACCATGGACCTGACCGCCATCAAGGCCGATGTGATCCGCGATGTCGAAGAGATCGACATCACCGGCGGTGGCGCCAACACGCTCAAGCTGAACCTGTTCGATGTGCTGGACATGGGTTCCAGCAATGTGTTTGACGTGAACACCGCTGCTGTGGACACGCGCAAACAGTTGATGGTGACGGGAAGTCAGGATGTTGTTCGAACAGTCGAGAGCGTTGCCAAGGGCGACGACACGCTGGTTCTGAGCGATCTGGTGAATTGGTCGAAAAGCGGCACATTCAGCAGCGCCGGTCACACCTACGACGTCTACAACCACAACAGCGCCCAGGTGCAGTTGCTGGTGGACCAGAAGGTGGTGGTGTCTGCTTCCTGATGGATTGCTTCGTCGCTTCGCTCCTCGCAATGACAAAACACCGTCATTGCGAGGAGCCCTTCCCGTCATTGCGAGGGCCACAGGCCCGTGGCAATCCACAAATGCGCCCTGTCCTGCGACAAGGTGCGAATGCTTGGCCGTATGCCGAGTCAGGACGGCGGCAGCGTAGGGCGGCGGTTGCCCTTGGGCGCGAGCAGGGGCGATTCGCCAATGCGTGCCGGTGCGTATTTCTGGGCGGGTACCGGTCGAGGCAGGCCGCTGGCTTGCGCCTCGTCCACCCAGTCAGGCAGTGCAAATGTGCGGCGCTCAGTGAGCCGCTTCATGCCTTCGTTCCATTCCCAAAGCATGCGCAGGCCCACCGGTTCAAAACCCGGTGTGTGGCGGATGTGATGCAGCAATTCGGGCACAGTGCCCGCCACCGCGGTGCACACGCGGTCAGCCAGTTGCCGTTGCCGGGGTGGGTCGATGCCCAGATTCACCTGCAGATAGCGCCACAGGGCTTTGCCTGGCGTCCAGCTTTTGCGTCCGTCCACGTACATGCCGGGTGGGTTGTTGGCATAGCGGTCGTAGGCCAAGATGGTCAGCATGTCATAAATGGGCGCGACTTCGACGCTGTTGAAGTCGTCGTAGATGAAGGCCAGGTTTTTGGTGTGACAGTCGGCGTTGCCCAGCGCATAGGTCAGCAGCAAGGTGATGGCCAGCTGTTCGTTGGCCGCCAGCAGCCGGTCTTTGGGCACATGTTCGCGGGTCAGCCGCGCCACACGCTCCCAGGTGGATTCGTATTTGTCATCAGGGGTGAGACCGAGCAGGCTGCAAAAGTCCTCGAAGCCTTTTCGGTGGCCTGTGACCGGGTCGATGTCAAAGCGTTCGACCACCAGTACCTGGCCGTCATCGGACACGAGGGTTTTCGCGACTTTGACCCCAGTCGCTGCAGCCGCTTTCATGCACAGGTGCTCGTTGAGAGCGACGAAAGGCTGATGGGCCGAGCTGCCCTTGATGATGTGGCGTTCAGTGGCCACCGTGCCTTTGCGAAACAGGGCGGCAGTTTCGGCGCTCAGGAATTTGGGAACGACGCCCGAAACGCCAGAGGCGGCGTGGCTGGCCATGAGGTCCAGGAACACTTGTGCAGAGGCCTCGCCGTGCAGCAATGGCGCCAGATCGTCTATGGCGGTAGAGGCCTGCACTTGTTGCGCGGCGCTGACTTGGACGCGGCCAATGAGGTTGTGCCCGACCACCGACAACAGGTCCAGCCCGCTCGCGCCCAGATGGGGGCCCAGCTGCTCCTTGAGCACCGACAGCAAAAAGCCCTCGGGCAGGCTCACCTGAAAGAAGGGATGCAGCGTCGGCCACACCCAGCTGGTGGTCTGCACCGGCATGGTCAGCGAGACGAATTCATGGGCGTGGGCGCTAGGCAAGTAGGTGAGAGCGTGTTCAAAACCGTCGGTGCTTTCCAGCACGGCGACACGCTGGCCGTGGACAAAGACGTTGAGCTTCATCGTGATTCCGGACCCACATTGGCGTTCTGGCGGCGCTCGTTCAGCAGGGTGGACAGCGTGGGGCGCTGTGCGGCGCTGACGAAGTTCATCTCGGCGTCCAGTGCGTGCAGCAAGCGCAGCAGTTTTGCCAACGAGAAGTCCGCGCCACGCCCGGACTCGAAGCGCGAGAGCATCTCCTGTCGCATGCCCACTGCACCCGCCAACTCGGATTGCGTTTTGCCTGCCTGCTTTCGCAACGCCCGAAACCGGGCACCTACTTCAGGCAATGTTTCCATTGCGCAATATGTTTCTGGTGGCATATTTGACCTGAAAAAATTGAAATTATGCTCCTTGAAGCATATTTCGGTCAATTCCGATCATGACACCCCAACCGGTCATTGTGAGGTTCCTCTCGCCATTGCGAGGCACCCCTCCAGTCATTGCGAGGAAGCTCCTTTCTGTCATTGCGAGCGCAACGTGGCAATCCATCTCACACACAACACCATGACCCACACCTGGCTCAACATCGGTAGCGGTCCCAAAGGCAGCGGCCTGGACCCTCCCGGTCTCAGCGGCCGCCCGGACTGGAAGGAGATTCGCCTCGATGCGGACCCGGCGGTGCAGCCCGATGTGGTGGCGCCCGCGCATGACCTCTGGGGGGTGCAGAGCGCTTCGGTCGATGCCGTGTTTTCTTCGCACTGCATTGAGCACCTGTACCTCGATCAAGCGGTGCCGGCTTTGCAGGAATGGCGCCGTGTGCTCAAGCCCGATGGCTGGCTGTTGCTGGTGTGCCCCGACCTGCAGGCCGCAGCCGAGATGGTGGCGCAGGACCGCTTGTTTGACGTCGCCTACGCCGGTATCCGGCCCTACGACATCATCTTCAGCCACCAGGGGCTGGTGGCGCAGGGCAGGGCGCTTCATGGAGCACAAGAGCGGCTACACGCTCAGCACGCTGCGCGCTCTGGTCAACGAGGCCGGTTTTCCGGTGCATGCCGGCATGCGCCTGCGTCAGCGTTTTGAATTGTGGCTGCTGGCCTCCAATGTGGAGCGCACCGAGGATGAAATGCGTGCGCTGGCGCGGCAGCATTTTTTACGAGTGGTAGGCTAATGAACACCATGGATCGCTACGCCGCTGCGCGACTCGCGATGACAGCCGGTTTGTCGTTGCGAGCTCACCCTATCCAGTCACTGCAAGGCTACCTTGTTCAGTCATTGCGAGTCCACCTTGTTCAGTCATTGCGAGGCCTGAAGGGCCGTGGCAATCCACCCTCCCCAACACCCCATGCTGACCCTTGTCTCCGCCACTCGCCTCTCTGAGCAGGCGTTTTACCGTGTGTCCCTGCTGGGTCCCTGCCTGCCCCGTCTGGGCGAGTTTGGCCCGGTGGCTTTGCGCCTGGCGCATGGCAACACCCGCCCTCTGGCCGAGGTGTACAACGAGGCCATAGAAGCAGCTGCGCCCGATGATGTGCTGGTGTTCGTGCACGACGATGTGCGCGTGGACGACTGGATGCTGTCGCAGCGTTTGCAAGAGGCGCTGCAGCACTTTGATGTGGTGGGCGTGGCGGGCAACACGCGGGTTCAGCACCGGCAGGTGACGTGGTACCTGCAGCCCGAGCAGCCGGGTGTCCCCAGCCCTTGGGATCATGAGTATTTAACGGGAGCGATTGGCCATGGTTCGCCCCGGTCCCGCATCACGATGTATGGCCCCAGCCCGCAGCCAGCGCGCTTGCTCGACGGCGTTTTTTTGGCCGCTCGTGCCAGTGTGCTCAAGCAAAGCGGCGTCCGCTTTGACCCGGCTTTGGCATTCCACTTCTACGATCTGGATTTCTGTCTGCAAGCCCATGCCGCCGGCCTGCGTCTGGGCACCTGGCCCATCGCCTTGACCCACGCCAGCGGCGGTGAGTCCATTTCTTCTGAGTTGTGGGCGGATGCGCGTGTCTTGTTTCTGGAGAAGTGGTTCGGTGGATTGCCACGGCCTTCGGCCTCGCAATGACGTAACCCTGTCACTGCGACTGCCGCGCTGCGCTCGCAGTGACAGAAGCGCGGCAGTCCATGGATTGCTTCGTGCCTCGCAATGACATGAGATTGCCTTGTGCCTCGCAATCACGTAAGCCTTCTACTGCGAGGGTCGCCGCCTTGCGACTGCCATGTCTTGCAGGCCTTTCTTGTCCGTAAATTGAATTCTTTGTAGTTCAATTGATTGTTTGGGTTCGTTGTTTACGGCAGTGAATCTGTACTTTGGGACAGTTCATCAAATTTATCAATTCACATAAGCTCAAGAGTCTTTGGGGGCCGCAGGGTGTGGGCATTCCTCGCCCGGGTACTGGCCAAGAGCTGCCGCCAGGTTTTTATATTTCAAGTGATTCCAGACATGACAGACAAGTTGACGCCGCATGCGGCACAGATGCCCCAGGCCGATGTGATGGACGGCGAAGGCGCACAGTGGCTGCAAAAGGGCGTTGACCTGCGCAAGCAAGGGGATGTCGAGGGGGCGTTGGCCTGTTATCGCGCTGCAAGCAAATTTCCTGAGCAGCAGGCAGTGGCATTTTTCAACATCGGCAATGTGTTGCATGACCGGGGGCAGTGGGCGGAGGCCATCACCGAGTTCAAAAAGTCCTTGGCCGTGCAAGCGCAGTCGCCTGCGGCTTGGTTGCAGACGGCGCGTTGCGAAGTCAAGCTGGGCCAGTTTGCGCAGGCGCGTGAGGCCTTTGCCTCGGTCTTGCGCCTGGACCCGAAGAACTTCAGTGCCTGGCTGGAGGCGGGCAACCTTTGTCGCACCATGGGCCTGACCGAGCAGGCACTGGCCAGCTACCGGCAGGCGGTGGTCAGTGCCCCCGAGCGTTGGGAGGGCCTGCTGACGCTGGCGCGCACGCTCGAAGACCTGGGGCGCTGGGACGAAGCGGCGGCCAATTACCATGCCGCGCTGGTCACTGCAGGCAAGCAGCCGGCTGGCGCACGCAAGGTGCACACCATGATGGCGCGTTATCGCCTGGAGCGCGGTGACGCGGCGCGGGCCTTGGAGTCGTTGCGTCAAGCGCTGGGCCTGCTGCGCGTGGAGCAGCCCGAGCCCGATGCCAATGAGCGCGCCGAGCTGCAGATTGACCTGGGCCAGGTGCTGATGCGCGTGGGCCTGACCGAGCTGGCGCACCGAGCGTTCGAGCGGGCATCGATTGCCACCGCCGAGCACGTGCTGGCGCGGCTCGCCCAGGTGTCCTTCCAGAACAACCTGTGGCAAGAGGCGCAGGATGTGCTGAAGCGTTGTGTTGAGTTGCACCCCGAAAGTCCGACGGCTTTGTGGAACCTGGCGCATTCGTATGCCGAGAGTTGGCAGATGGAGGAGGCCGAGGCCACGCTGCAAAAGGCCGAGGCGCTGGCGCCGCAATCGGGTGCGCGGTCTATGCGTGCCTCCATTGCAGGGCGCATTGGTGATGTGGATAAGGCGCGGGCCATCTACCAGACGCTGGGTGAGGAGGAGGGGCCGGATTCACCCATGCGCTCCAGCGCGGCGATGTCTTCGCTTTACAGCGACACCCTGACGGCGCAGCAGGTGGTGGATTTCCACCGTGAGTTGTTCACTCCGATGGGGCAGGGCGCCCGCGCTTTGGATTCATTCAAGAACAAGTGCGACGCCAAGCGGCGCATCCGACTGGGCTTGATCAGCGCCGACTTTCATCACCAGCACCCCGTCAACATTTTCATGCAGCCGGTGCTGGCGAGGCTGGATCGCAAGCAGTTCGAGGTGTTCATGTACCACACCGGCATTGCGCACGACGAGCAGACGCAGCTGGCGCGCCGGCGCTGCGAGCACTGGATTGAAGCGACCACACTCACCAATCTCCAGCTGTCGCGCCGCATCGAGGCCGATGGCATCGACATGGTGATGGACCTGTCGGGCCACACCTCCATGAACCGCATGGCCATGCTGGCCAAACGCGTGGCGCCGGTGCAGGTCAGCTTCCTGGGCTATCCAGGCACGACGGGCGTACCTAACATCGACTGGATGCTGACCGATGCGGTGGTCGCGCCGCCAGGCAGCGAGCCTTTGTTCACCGAACAGATCAGCCGCCTGCCGAACACGGTGTTTTGCCACGCACCCGAGGTGGATTACCCCTTCCCGGCGTATGGTGCCGAGCATGCGCAAAGGCCGCTGACTTTTGGCTCGTTCAACAACGTGCCCAAGCTGACGCCTCACACCATCAAGCTGTGGTCGGCCGTTCTCCAGGAAGTGCCCGAATCACGACTGGTGCTCAAGGCGCCGAGCTTCAAGGACGAGTCGGCCATTCGCGCCTTCCGTGAGCGTTTCGAAAAAGAAGGCGTCTCGTCGGATCGCATTGACTTCCGTGGGCCGGTGGGTCTGACCGAGATGATGGCCGAGTACGCCGACATCGACATTGCGCTGGACACCGTGCCTTACAACGGCGGCACCACCACACTGCAGGCCATGTGGATGGGCGTGCCGGTGGTGGTCAAGGCGGGCAACAACTTTGTCTCGCGCATGGGCGCGAGCTTCATGAGCGCCGCCGGTCTGGGCGACTGGGTGGCGGGCAACGATGCCGAATACGTGCAGGTGGCCGTGCGCATGGCCGCCGACCGCCAGGCCCTGTTGGCCCTTAAAAAAGGCATGCGCGAACGCCTGCTGGGCTTGCCAGGCTGGGATATCGACCAGTACGTGCGCGACTTCGAAGCTGCGCTGCGGCAGATGTGGGCTGCGCATTGCAAAAGGTCTGGCAAGTGATGGATCGCTTCGTTCCTCGCGATGACTTTAGTCCCCGTCATTGCGTGGAGCGCAGCGACGAAGCAATCCACTCTGTCATGGCAATCCACAGAATAAGGAACATTGAATGAACAACAAGCCGGAAGAACGGGCCATTGAAGACCCGCTTCTGCATTGCTTGGCGCTGACCTCGCACCTGCTGGGCAAGCCGGCGCATTTGTCGGCTTTGCGTGCGGGTTTTGCAGTCGACGACAAAGGGCATGTGCCTGCAGCGTCGATGCCCGATGTGGCGCGCCAGCACGGGATGATGGCGATCTGGTCGCGCACGCGGCCGGCGGCGGTACCCAGTTATGTGCTGCCGGTCATCGTGCCGCTGCAGGACGGACGGGCCTGTGTGCTGCGTTCGGTCACGCAGGGACAGGCGCAAGTGCTGTCGCCCGAGACGGGTCAGCAGGAGTTGTTGATGCCGCTGGCCGAGCTGGACGCGTTGTCCACTGGCGAGGTGATGGTGGTCAAGTTGCCGCCGCAGCGCTCGGACCAGACGCTGGCGCCGCTCAAGGGCGCAGCCTTTGCGTGGTTTTGGGGCACGCTGTGGCGCTTCCGGCATTTTTATGTGGAGTCGATGCTGGCCACGGTGGTGGCCAACATTCTGGCGTTGGCCGCGGTGTTTTTCACGATGAACGTGTACGACCGGGTGGTACCCACACAGGCCTATGCCTCGCTGTGGACGCTGGCCATTGGCACACTGGTTGCAGCGTTGTTTGAATACGGCATGCGCTGGCTCAAGGCACGGCTGGTGGATTTGGGCGGTAAGCGCGCCGACCTGGCCATCAACGCCACGCTGCTGCGCGAGATCATGGCCATCCGGCTGGAGCACCGGCCGCAATCGATCGGCATTTTTGCCAACTCGATGAAGGACTTTGAGTCGTTGCGCGATTTCTTTTCTTCGGCATCGCTGGTGGTGCTGGCCGACTTGCCCTTTGTGCTGATGTTTGTGGCGCTGGTGGCTGTGGTGGGTGGCCCGCTGGTGTGGGTGCTGGTGGTGGCTGTGGCGCTGGTGTTGGCCATGTCGCTGCTGGTGCAAAAGCCGCTGATGGGCTCGATGCGCGAGAACATGAAAGAGTCCGGCGACAAGCAAAGCGTGCTGGTCGAGACGGTGCTGAACCTGGAGCTGCTCAAGGCGCACAACGCCGAGGGCTATCTGCAGCGGCGCTGGGAGCAGTCGAACCTGGCCGCGGCCGATTCGTACCGCAAGATGCGCTCGATCACCAACGCCGTGACAGGTGCCATCAGCCTGCTGTCACAGGCTGTGACGGTGTTCATGGTGGTGTGGGGCGTGTACCTGATCCACGCCAACCAGCTCACGCTGGGCGGTCTGATTGCCTGTGTGATCCTGGCGGGCCGCGCAATCTCGCCGCTGGGCAGTGTGATGGGGCTGGCCGCCCGCTACCAGCAGGCCAAGGCCTCGCTGGAAATTTTGGATGGTCTGATGAAGCGCCCCCGCGACCGCGATCCGGACAAGCGCTATGTGGTGCCCAAGAGCCTGAATGGCCAGCTCGAAGCGGTGGACCTGGAGTTTGCCTACCCCGGTGAATCCAAAGTGCCGGTGATTCGCCGCATCAATCTGCAGATCCCGGCCGGTGCGCACATCGGTCTGCTGGGGCGGCTGGGCAGTGGCAAGAGCACGCTGATCCGCCTGCTGGCGGGCCTGTACGAGCCACTGGGCGGCAGTGTGCGCGTCGATGGCGTTGACCTGCGCCAGATGGACCCAGCCGAGCTGCGCACACGCTTGGGCTATGTGTCGCAGGATGCGCAATTGTTCATGGGCACGTTGCGTGAGAACCTGATTTTGGCGGACAGCTGGATTTCGGATGCGCGCATTGTGCAGGTGCTGCAAGAGCTGGACATGTACGAGTTTGTGGCGCGCCACCCCAAGGGGCTGGACATGCCATTGACCGAGGGCGGCGGTGGTCTTTCAGGCGGGCAGCGCCAGATGGTGAGCCTGGCGCGCCTGATGCTGCGTGACCCGGCCGTTGTGTTCATGGATGAGCCGACGTCCAGCATGGACCAGAACAGCGAGAACCATGTCATTGAAGTGCTGGGCAGGTGGCTCAGGGGTCGCACGCTGGTGCTGTCAACCCACAGACCGCAGTTGCTGGAATGGGTGGAGTCGTTGGCGGTGATGGACAACGGTCAGTGTCTGGCCGTGGGGCCGAAAGACGAGATCATTCAAAAGCTCAGCCGGGGCGTGTCGCGCAGCACGGCCGCAGCGCCTGCACAAGGAGGTGCTGCATGAGCAGCAAAGAGTTTGGTCTGATGTCCGTCGAGGACGAGGAGCGCCGCACTAGCCGCTGGCTGCTGTGGCTGACGGTGGGCGCACTGGTGGCATCGCTGACCTGGGCGGCCTTGTTCCACCTGGACGAGGTGACACGAGGCCAAGGCAAGGTGATACCGGCCAGCCGCGAGCAGGTGGTGCAAAGTCTGGACGCCGGTGTGGTGACCGAGATCCTGGTGCGCGAGGGCGCACACGTCAAACGCGACGATGTGCTGATCCGCCTGGACGATGGCCGATCGGGGCCGGTGTTTCGCGAGGCCAGCGAGAAGAAAAAAGCCCTGCAAGCCATGGCGGCGCGGCTGCGCGCCGAGGCTTATGGCCGGGCGCTGGAGTTTGACAAGGACACGCCTGCAGCCATTGCAGGGCGCGAGCGCCAGGCTTACGCTGCACGCCGCCAATCCATGGACGAAGCCGTGTCCAGCATCAAACGCTCGCTGGAAGCGCTGAACCGCGAAATCGCCATGACCGAGCCCATGACCCGCCAGGGTCTGATGTCCGAGGTGGAGTTGCTGCGCCTGCGGCGTCAGCAGTCCGAGCTGATGGGGCAGATGGACGAACGCAAAAATCGCTATGCGACCGAAGCCGCCAATGAGCTGGTGCGGGTCGAATCCGAACTGGCACAGTCGCGCGAAAACGCGTCGGCCCGCGAAGACGCTTTCATTCGCACCGTCATCAAGGCGCCGATGGACGGCGTGGTCAAGAACGTGCAGGTGACGACGATTGGCGGCGTGGTGCAGGCGGGCATGCCGATTCTGGAGATCGTGCCCACGCAAGACCAGATGCTGGTCGAGGCCTATGTGAAGCCGGCCGAGGTGGCCTTCCTCAAGTCGGGCCAGAAAGCCATGGTCAAGCTCACGGCCTATGACTTCAACCGTTTTGGCGGGTTGGATGGCGTGCTTGAACACATCAGCCCCGACACCATGCGCGACGAAAAACAGCGCCGTCCCGGTGTGCCGGTGGAGCTCGAAGAGGGCTACTACCGCCTGCTGGTGCGTATCACCGATACAAATCTGGAGCGCAACGGTCTGCGCATGCAGCCACTGCCGGGCATGACGGCCACGGTCGAGATCAAAACCGGTCAGAAGACTGTGCTGGAGTACCTCTTCCGGCCACTGCAAAGCGTGACTCAGGCGTTGCGCGAGCGTTGAAGCGCCCGCGCATCCAAGGACAGTCATCTGTGGATTTACAAGGGTTTTGCTGTGCTAGTCTGTGCCCGTTTGAAAGGCTTGACGATGTCCAATTTAAGCAATAACTTTGACTTGCGTTTGCACGCGCCCGGTGTCGTTGCCGTGGTGGACGATGATGAAGGCATCGCGCAGGCGCTGGAAGGCTGGTTGGAGCTGATGCAGATGCAGGCGCGAACCTTCAAAGACGGTCAAGATTTTTTATCTGCGCTGGAATCGACCTCGAAAGGGTGGTGCTTTCAAAGCGACGGCCAAGTTCTAGCCGCTTTGGTAATCGATTTGAATTTGCCTGGTCTCAGTGGTTTTGAGGTCGCACGAAGGCTGCAGGCCCTGACTCCTAATTTGTGCATTGTGGTCATCACGGCGGCCAGTCATATCAATATCGATATGCTGGGCGGTGTTCCGCCGGGCGTCGCTTGTGTGACTAAACCTTTCAAGCTGGAGGATCTGGAGTGCTGGCTCAAAGCCTCCAGTGTTTGAACACGCTTAGACTTTGAGACCGCGCCGCGCCAGATCGCGCATCAGCGCACCCACGCCATAGGTCCACGCGGGTGCCTGGTCCGAGGTGGTGACCTGGTTGGTCAGGGTGCCCAGCTGCGGGGTGGAAATGCTCACCACATCGCCCACCACATGGGTGAAGCCCTGGCCAGGGCCGTGGCGGTCTTGAGTGGGGGCGAACATGGTGCCCAGGAACAGCATCATGCCGTCCGGGTACTGGTGGTATTTGCCCATGGCCTGGCCCGCCAGGTCCAGCGGGTCGCGGCTGATCTGGCTCAAGGCGCTGCTGCCTTGCATCACAAAACCTTCGGGGCCCTGTACTTTCAGGCTCAGCTCGCATTGGCGCACATCGTCAATGCCGAAGTGCTCGTCAAACAGGCGGATGAAGGGGCCGATGGCGCAGCTGGCGTTGTTGTCTTTGGCTTTGCCCAGCAGCAGCGCGCTGCGGCCTTCGAAGTCGCGCAGGTTCACGTCGTTGCCCAAGGTGGCACCCACCACTTCACCGCGTGAGTTGGCGGCCAGCACGATCTCGGGCTCCGGGTTGTTCCACTGGCTGCCCGGGTGAAGCCCTACTTTTGCGCCAGGGCCCACCGCGCTCATGGGTTGTGCTTTGGTGAAGATTTCGGCGTCGGGCCCGATGCCCACTTCCAGGTATTGCGACCACATGCCTTGGGCCAGCAGCACTTCCTTGAGTTTGGCCGATTCGGGCGAGCCGGGCACCACGCTGCGCAGGTTGTCGCCAATGACCGCCACCACCGCCTGGCGCACGGCTTCGGCGCGGCTGGCGTCGCCACGGGCTTGTTCTTCGATCACACGCTCGAGCATGCTGGCCACAAAGGTCACGCCCGCTGCCTTGACGGCTTGCAGGTCGCAGGGGGCCAAAAACCAGGGCTTGGACGGGTCACGCGCAGCTTCGTCGCTGTTGGCCAGCACGGCCGCTGTTGGGGCCAGGGGGGAGGCCTGGCCTGTGCGGATGCATTGCCTGACACGTTGAGCCACTTGCTCCAGTTCGAGCAACTCGCTGCATGTGAGCGCCAGGCGCGACAGGTCCAGCACCTGGTCGGGCGTCACCGCGACCAGAACCGGGCCGGTGTTCGGTTGCCAGATGCGGCCGATCAAGAGGGCGTTGTCAGACAGTGAGGGCAGGGCGGAGGTGTTCATGGCGGGTGTCCAAATGGGTGCGGTCTATCTTGCCAGAAGCGGGCAGCGGCCAGCTGTCACTTAGGGGCCTGGGGTGGTTTGGGCGCCGGACTGGCGCGGGCCTGCCGTGTTGGCCAGTTGGGGGCTCAGATGCAATGCGTTACAAGCTTGTGCGTTGCAACACCGAAATGTCCGGCCTTTGATCTTAGAGTGGCGTGTCTCGGTTGAAAGGAGCTTTCAAATGAACACGATGACTGCATTCAAATCCGCGGGTGCCTTGACCTGTGCCTTGGCCATTTTGCTCACAGGGTGTGCAACGGCCACACCCGAGCAAAAGGGGGCCGGAACCGGTGCGGTGATCGGTGCCGTGGCTGGGCAAATTCTGGGGCGTGACAGCAAATCCACAGTCATTGGTGCGGGTCTGGGTGCTTTGGGCGGCTATGTCTGGTCGAAAAGCATGGAGGACAAGAAGCGGGCCATGGAGCAAGCCACGGCCGGTACCGGCACGGTGGTCACGCAGACCGCAGACAACCAGCTCAGGCTCAGCATCCCCAGCGATATTTCATTTGATTCGGGCCGTTCCGAAATCCGGCCCAACTTGCGACCGATCCTGGACCAGTTTGCCCAGGGCTTGAGCCAGCAGCCCAGCATGGAAGTGCGCATCGTGGGGCACACCGACAACACCGGCAGTGACGCCGTCAACAACCCCTTGTCGGTCAACCGCGCCCAGAGCGCCCGCGATTACCTGGTGTCGCGCGGGGTGAACAGCAGCCGCATCAGCATCGACGGACGCGGTTCTCGCGAGCCGATCGCTGACAACAACACCGAATCAGGCCGTGCCCGCAATCGTCGCATCGAGATTTTCCTGGCAGAGCGTGCTACAGGACGTTGAGGCTGGGCCGTTTTCGTTGCCGTAATGGTCTTTTTCACTCACGTATTGACTTTTGTCACCCCTGACCAGATCGGGGGTCTATGCCTTCGCCTTCTATGGATACCCGCATGCGCGGGTATGACAGTGGGTGTGCGGGCATGACATGAGGGCTGTCACCCCCGACCTGATCGGGGGTCTGTGCCTTCGGCTGTTCTGGATGCCTGCATGCGCGGGCATGGCACATGAATGGTCATACCCGACTTGATCGGGTATCCATGCTTGCTCAGCGCTCAGCCTGAGAACGTCACAGGTAAATCTTTTGCAGCAGCGTCAGCAGTGTTGTGCGCTGCGCAGGGGTGAGCCGTGCGGTTTTCTCGATTTCGAGTTCGGTGGCGGTCTGCTCGGCTTGCACCATCAGCGCCTGGCCTTTGGGGGTGGCGTGCAGTCCGACGGCGCGCCCATCGTGCGGGTGCGGTTTGCGCTCGATCAGGCCACGTGACTCCAGCGACTGGATCAGACCCACCAGGTTGGGGGGCAGCAGGTCGAGCGTGGCGCACAACTGGCGCGAGGTCACGCCGGCGTTGTGGCAGATGATGGACATGACCGAAAAATCCACGGGCTTGAGACCGTAAGGGGCCAGCCGTTCCAGAAACAAGCCGATGATGCTGAGCGCTGCACGCCGTGCGTTGTAACCCATCAGGGATTGCAGGTAAGTGCTGTCCACTTTGTCGATGGCCGATCCCGAAGCGGGATCCGTTTTTTTGGATCGCGCTTTGTTGGGGGCGGGCTGGGTGGCTTTGCTCATGCTGCCGCCGTGCATTGCTGCACGATGATGAAAGTGCGCATCTGGAATTCGGGCAGTACCCAGCTGCGCAGGGCCTTGGCCGGAGCACGCCATCGGGTATCGGCCTGGGGTGTCTGCTCGTCCAGGCCGGCTTCGATGCGCAGCCAAGCCCAGTCCATCAGCACCAGGGCCACGGCACGCAGGTAGTCGTCGGCCACACGGAAGGGCAAAGCGGCGTCTTGCGGCGCCGCTTTCAAGATCTGTTCGGTCACGGCACGCAGGGTCTGAATGCGGGCTTGCGCGGCAGTGCTGGTTTTGGCTGACTTGGGCAAGTCGGCAGCGATGGTGTCGAGCAGGGCGTTCATGCCCTGACCGCCATCGGCCATCACTTTGCGCACCAGCAGGTCAATCGCCTGGATTTCGTTGGTGCCTTCGTAGATCATGGCCACACGGGCGTCGCGCACGATTTGCTCGATGCCCCATTCGCGCACATAGCCGTGGCCGCCAAACACCTGCAGGCAGTCGCTGCCGCCGTGGAAGGCCTGGTGGGTGAACACCGATTTCATGACCGGCGTGACCAGGGCGCACCAGCGCTGGGCGGCGGCTTGGGTGTCGGCGTCGGGGCTGTGCTTGATCAGGTCGAGCTCCAGCGCGGTGCGGTAGGCCAGCACGCGACCGGCATCAACCCAGGCGCGTTGCGTGTCCAGGATGCGGCGCATGGCGGGGTGCTCGGCAATGAAATCCGCTTCTGCAGCCGATTTGCCTTTGCCCGGGGCCCGCATTTGGCGGCGCTCTTGCGCGTAGGCATCGGCTTTTTGCCAGGCGGCGTCCAGCAGGCCAATGCCTTGCAGGGCCACGTGCAGGCGAGCGGCGTTCATCATCACGAACATCGCGTTCAAGCCCTTGCCGGGCTCGCCCACGATCGAACACACCGCTTCGTCAAAACGCATCACGCAGGTGGGGCTGCCATGCAGGCCCATTTTTTCTTCGATGCGGTCGCAGTGCACGCGGCTGCGCGTGCCATCCGGGTAGAACTTGGGCACCAAAAACAGCGACAGGCCCTTGGGGCCAGGGGGCGCGTCGGGCAGGCGGGCCAGCACCAGGTGCACGATGTTGTCGGTCAGGTCGTGTTCGCCGCCCGAGATGAAAATCTTGGTGCCGCTGACGGCGTAGGTGCCATCGGGCAAGGGCACGGCCTTGGTGCGGGCCAGGCCCAAATCAGAGCCTGCATGCGGCTCGGTCAGGCACATGGTGGCCAGCCATTCGCCAGTCGCCACTTTTTGCAGGTACTGCGCCTTGAGTTCGCCGCTGGCGTGGTGTTTGATGCATTCGTACGCGCCGTGCAGCAGGCCGGGGGCCATGGTCCAGCCGTGGTTGGCCGCGCTCAGCATTTCGTACAGCATGGCTTCGAGCACGCTGGGCAGGCCCTGGCCGCCGTCTTCAGCGCTGGCGGCCAGCGCAGGCCAGCCCGACTGCCAGAACGATTGGTAGGCGTCCTTGAAGCCAGGCGGCATCGTGACCGCGCCGTCCTTCCACTGCGCACCGATTTCGTCGCCATCGCGGTTGAGCGGGGCGATCACCTCGCCCACGAACTTACCCGCTTCATCGAGCACCTGCTGCATCAACTCCGGGTCCACCTCGGCAAAGGCGGGCAGGGCTTGCAGTTGGGCGGGTGCGTTCAGGACTCGGGACAACACAAACTGCATGTCGTCGGTGCGGGGTTGGTAGACGTTCATGGGGCGAATGGTGAATGAAGAGAAGTCCGGGCCACCCACGGGACAGGCCGGACCAGGTTCAAGTAACAGATCAGGAGTCGACGCTGAAGCCGATGCGCTTGATCAGGGGACCCCAGCGCTCGAGTTCCACTTGCGAGCTCTTGAGCTGGTCAGCGGCAGTGCCACCAAACGGAATCAAGCCCACCACGGTCAAGGCGTCTTGCACGCCTTTGTCTTTGAGGGCGGCATTGATCGCTGCATTGGCTGCTTGCACCACGTTGGCCGGGGTTTTGGCGGGGGCGTAAAAACCAAACCACTCTTCCACCGTCAACTCAGGGAAGCCTTGCTCGGCAAAGGTGGCCACATCGGGCACAAAAGGCGAACGGGTTTTGCCCGAAGTGGCGATGATGCGCATCTTGCCGGCTTTGTGGTTGGCAATGAAGTCGCCGTGTGGGGTGAACATGCAGGCGATCTGGCCGCCCACCACATCGGTCACGCCGGGCACGGAGCCACGGTAAGGCACATGCTTGAACTCGAAGTTCTGGTTCAAGCCCAGCAAGGCACCAATGAAGTGGGGCGTTGAGCCTGCGGCAGGTGAGCCATAGCTGGCTTGTGCGGGGTTGGCCTTGGCCCAGGCGATGAAGTCTTTCACGTTCTTCACGCTGGCGGGCACCATGGGGCCAACGGCAAAGCCATGGTGGATCATGGAGGCGGTGCCCACGGGGGTGAATTCTTCAAAAGGCTTGTACTGCAGGTTTTTGAAGATGTGGGGGTAGAGCGAGATGGCCGAGAAGGGTGTCATGGCCAGAACCGAACCGTCGGCAGGAGCACTCTTGAGCAAATTCAGCGCAATTTGGCCGCCCGCGCCTGGGCGGCTGTCGATGATGCCCGCGTTCTTGCTGTAAGGGGTGCCGCCAAATTTCTCGGCCACGCGGCGGGCGCAGATGTCACCAGAGCTGCCCGGCGGAAAGCCGTACAGAACCTTGACTTGCTCAATGGGCAAGCCACTTTGCGCCCAGGCCTGCTGGAAAGCCGTACTGCCCAGAACGGCAGCGCCGATGGCAGATTGGATGAATTCACGTCGGTTGCTCATGCTTGTCTCCTCTTTGGGTGGTTAAAAAACGTGGGGATCTGTTCAGCTACAGAGCGCTTTGATGTCTTCGGGCACCGGGATGGCCTTGATGCGGTCCGGATCATCGGGGTGCTTGATGCAGAAAGCACGCACTTCGGTGCCTTCGCACAACACGGTATCGCCACGCATGACCACATGCTTGTGCACGATGACCTTTTCACGCCACTCCTGCACGCTGGTGTGCACCTGCAGGGTTTCGCCATAGGTGGCGGGGCGGATGAATTTCGTGTTGATCTCCAAGAGGGGCGTACCGATGATGCCGCGCGTCTTGACCAGCTCACGCCAGGGCGGTACGCCGCATTTCACAAAGAAGTTCAGGGACGAGGCGTCCATCCATTTGGAAAAGTTGGGAAAGAAGACGATGCCTGCGGGATCGCAGTCACCGAACATCACTTGCACTTCGTAAACAACGGTTTTACTCATGGGAGGTACTTGGTTGGCGTGAACAAATTTTCAGTTGTTATGCCCGACTCGATCGGGCATCCATGCGCATCGAAGGCATGAATACCGGCTTGCGCGGGTATGACAAATGTGTGAGGTGCACGCATGTTGTGGTGGTTTTAGCGGGGGGCCATGCGCAAAGCGCCGTCCAGGCGGATGGTTTCGCCGTTCAGGTGGTTGTTGGTCACGATGTGGCAGGCCAGCTCGGCGAACTCGCTGGGTTTTCCCAGGCGCGAGGGGAAAGGGATGCTGGCTGCCAGCGACTGCTGAACTGGCTCGGGCAGTTCCTTGAGCAAGGGCGTGGCAAACAGGCCGGGTGCAATGGTGCACACACGGATGCCATGTTGCGCCAGGTCACGCGCCATGGGCAGCGTCATGCCCGCCACGCCAGCCTTGGAGGCGCTGTAGGCCTGCTGGCCAACCTGGCCGTCAAACGCAGCCACCGAGGCGGTGAACACCATCACGCCACGGGCATTGTCTTCCATGGGTTCGAGCTTGGCGCAAGCGGCAGCGAACAGGCGTGCCGCGTTGTAGGTGCCGATCAGGTTGACGTTGATCACCCTGGCGAAATCGGCCAGCGGGGCGGCGTTGCCGTCCTTGCCTACCACGCGCTTGGCCGAACCGATGCCGGCAATTTGCATCAGGATGCGAGCCGGGCCATGGGCGGCTGCGGCGGTTTCGATGGCATGCTGCATGCTGGCTTCGTCGGCCACGTTGCAAGATACCGCAATGCCGCCAATGTCCTTGGCTACGCGCTCGGCGTTGTCCATGTTGAGGTCGAGCACGGCGACCTTGGCGCCCAGACGGGCCAGTTCGCGAGCGGTGGCTTCGCCCAAACCGGAACCACCACCGGTCACCAGTGCTGCTTGTCCTTGGATGTTCATGTCAGTGCCTTTGTGTTGTCGTTGAATTCGGTTTTGTCATGCCCGTCTGGATCGGGAATCCATGCGCAGCGAAGGCATGGATTCCCGCGTTCGCGGAATGACAAAGGTTCGGGATGTCGAAGTCAGGCGCATCAAACGGTGCCGTCCGGGTTTTCGATCAAGAGCGCAATGCCCTGACCACCACCCACACAGGCACTGGAGATGCCGTAGCGCAAGCCGCTGCGTTTCAATTCGCGCGCCAGTGTGATGGTCAGGCGCACGCCCGTCGCGGCCAGCGGGTGGCCCAGGGCAATCGCGCCGCCGTTGACGTTGAGCTTGGACAAGTCCAGGCCCAGTTCGCGGCCCACGGCCAGGGTTTGTGCGCCTTGGGCTTCGTTGATTTCGAAGCGGCCAATGTCGGACAGCTTGAGGCCCGTGCGCTCCAGCAGCAAACGGATGGCGGGCGCAGGACCAATGCCCATGATCTCGGGCGGCACGCCCACGGCGGCGGCAGCCACCACGCGGGCCAAGGGCTTTTTGTTGTTCGCTTTGGCATAAGCACTGGAGGTGACCACGCAGGCCGCAGCGGCATCGACCAGGGCCGAGCTGTTGCCGCCGGTCTGCACGCCGCCTTCGTACACGGGCTTGAGCTTGGCCAGCACTTCGGGCGGTGAGATGCGGGGGTGGGTGTCGGCGTTGACCTCGGTCACTTTGCCTTGCAGCTTGATGCCCCGGGCCTTGTAGCCTTCGAGTTCAAATTTTTCGGTGACCACCGGCACGATCTCGCCCGCGTGGAATCCAGCCTCTTGGGCCGCCACCGCTTTGGCGAAAGAGTCCGATGCGAACTGGTCCACCTCTTCACGGGTGATGTTGTACTTTTTGGCCAGGTTCTCGGCAGTCTGGATCATGTTGATGCCAGCGGCCGGGTCTTTCAGCGCTTCCCACATGTAGTCCTTGAAGCCCACGGGCGCGCCCAGCTTGAAGCCGTTGCGGTGGTCAAAGGCGGCAATCGGGTTGCGCGTCATGCTCTCGGTGCCGACCACCAGCGCCGCGTCGCACACGCCCGCTTCGATCTGCTCACCCGCCTGGCGGAAGAGTTCAAAGCCGGTGCCGCAGATGCGCTGGGTCATGATCGCGGGCACTTCCTGCGGTACACCCGCGTACAGCCCGATGTGGCGTGGCAGGAAGAACTGGTCAAAGTCACCCGGGGCCATGTTGCCGGTGATGACCGAGCCGATCTCGGTGGCGGCGATGCCTGCGCGCTTGAGTGCTTCGCGTGCGGCCTTGATGCCGAGGTCGGTGGGCGAGATGTGTCCCAATGCGCCGCAGTAATCGACCATGGGCGTGCGCACGCCCTCGTGCATCCACACATCGGCAAACGCGTTGAAAAATCCTTTGGCTGTCATCATTTTTCCTTGAGGTTTGTCATGCCCGACTTGATCGGGCATCCATGTTCATCGAAGGCATGGATTCCCGCGTTCGCGGGTATGACAAGTGAGTGGTTTACGTTTGGGGTTTGACGATGTAGTGCAGCGTGTCGGCATGCAACGCTGCCACGGTGTCGGCGCGGTGGGTGAGCACCGAGCGTTGGTTGATCGAGCCTTTGTCGGTGATCTCGCCCTTGTCGATGGTGGGCGGTTCGCTCAGCAGGCACAGGCGGGCAATGCGGTTGGCGCTGCCGGTGCTGGTTTTGGCCAATTCGTTGACGATTTCCTGAAATTTAGCCAGCACTGGGGCCGAGGCCAGCACGTCCGACATGGGAGCGTCGGCGCCCAGGCCGCTGAGCGCCCGCACAGCAGGTGTCGGGAAAATCATGGCGCCGACTTCCTTCATGTTCAGGCCGGTGAGCACCGCGTCCTGGATGTAGGGGGCGCCTGCGGCGATGATCTTGCCGCGCAACGGACCCACGCTCACAAAGGTGCCTGTGGCCAGCTTGAAGTCTTCGGCAATGCGACCGTCGAACTTCAGGCCCAGGTGCACATCGGTCTCGTCGATCCACTTGACCGCGTCGCCGGTGCAAAAGAAGCCTTCCTCGTCAAAGGCCTCGGCAGTTTCCTTGGGGGCACGCCAGTAGCCGGGCGTGATGTTGGGGCCGCGGTAGCGCACCTCGGTCTTGCCTTGCATGTCCACCAGCTTGAGTTCCAGACCGGGGGTGGGCACGCCCAGGTCGCCCGCGCGCACGTTGGGGTTGGTCACGAAGATGCCGAACGGGCCGGACTCGGTCATCCCGAGGCCCGTGGTCATGACGATGCGCTCGCCGATCTCGCGCTCCTGCGATTCGTAGAGGCTGTCCCACACGGGTTGGGCCAGGGCGGCGCCAGCGTAGAAGAACATCTGCACGCGCGACAGCAGGGTCTTGCGCAGCGCGTCATCGGTTTTCATGGCGTTGGCAATGGCTTCGAAGCCGGTGGGCACATTGAAGTAGACCGTGGGGGCGATCTCGCGCAGGTTCCGCAGGGTCTCGCCGATCAGCGCAGGCGTGGGCTTGCCGTCGTCGATGTACAGCGTGCCACCATGGAAGACGACCATGCCGAAGTTGTGGTTGCCCCCGAAGGTGTGGTTCCAGGGCAGCCAGTCGACCAGCACCAGGTCTTGCTCGGCCAGCACGGGCATGGACTGGGCCATTTGCTGCTGGTTGGCACACCACAGGCGCTGGGTGTTGATGACGGCCTTGGGCAACTTGGTCGAGCCGCTGGTGAACAGGAACTTGACGATGGTGTCAGGCCCGGTGGCGGCCATGGCCGCATCGACCGCAGGGGTGGCTGCTGTGGCGCACAGGCTGTCGAACGAGGTCACTTGACGGCCATCCACACTGCCCTCGCACATCACCACTTCCATGTCGTTGCTCACCGTCGCCGCAATGGCTTTGGCATAGCGCGCGTCTGATGCGAACACCATGCCCGGCGTGACAGTCTTGAGCACGTGCTTGAGCTTGTCGTAGTCCACGCTCACCAGCGAGTAGGGTGGCGAGGTGGGCACAAAGGGCACACCGGCCACCATGGCGCCCAGGGCCAGCAGCGCGTGCTCCAGGCTGTTTTCACTCAGGATGACCACGGGGCGTTCGGCGTTCAGGCCCCGATCGATCAGGCCTTGTGCAATGTTGCGTGCAGTTTGCCAGGCTTGGGCGTAAGTGATGTGCTGCCAGTCACCCAAGGTGCCGTCGGCTTGCTTCATGCGGCGTGCCATGAAGCTGTGCTGGGGTTTGACGCGCGCCCAGTGTTGCAGGCGGTCGGTCAGGCGGTCCGGAAAGGCCTGCAGTTCCTGGTCGGCTTTGAGGTAATGGGTGCCGGGCACACCATCGCGCAGGCTCACGCGGGTGACACCGAACTTCAGGGGACGGAATTTGGGGGCGGTCATGGTTTGTCTCCGTTCGAACTCTGTTTTGTCGTCCCCGTGAAAACGGGGAGCCATTTGGGGCATGGATTCCCGCGTGTGCGGAAACGACATCTGGCATTCAGCTTTTTTGTACTTTGGCGGCTTTGCCCTCGAGGAAAGCACGCACCCGCGCTTTGGCCTCGGGCGCAGACTGGGCTATCGAGGAAATCAGCGCTTCGGTGAAGAAACCGTGGTCAGCGGGCTGCTCGGCGATGCGCGGCAGCGCGTGCATCAGGGCAAAGTTGGTCAGGGGCGCGTTGGTGGCGATGCGGGTGGCCAGCTCGATGGCCTTGGCTAACGCCGTACCGGTGGGCACCAGGTACTGGGCAAAGCCCACGCGCTCACCATCCACCGCGTTGTACACGCGGCCGGTCAGCATCATGTCGGTCATGCGGGCCGCACCAATCAGTTTGGGCACACGCACCGAGCCACCGCCACCCACGAAGATGCCGCGTGTGCCTTCTGGCAGGGCGTAGAAGGTGCTCTCGTCGGCCACGCGGACGTGGCTGGCACTGGCCAGCTCCAGACCACCGCCGACGACTGCGCCGTGCAATGCGGCGACCACAGGCACGCGGCCTTGTTCGATGGCGTTCAGGGCCACGTGCCAGCTGCGTGAGTGGTGGATGCCTTCACCGGCATCGCGTTCCTTGAGTTCGGACAGGTCCAGGCCTGCGCAGAAGTGCTCGCCTTCGCCATGGATCACGGCCGCACCCGCTTCGGCAGGCAGGTTCTGGAACACGTCGCGCAGCGCCTCGATCAGGCCGTCGTTCAAGGCGTTGCGCTTGGCTGGGCGGCACAGGCGGACCACGGCAACGGCGCCCTGCATGCTCAAAGCAACGCCTTGTGCTGCTGCACGGTCAAGAATGGGCTGGTTTGGATGGCTCATGGTGGCGTCCCTCAAAAGACTTGACCCAAAGGGCAAGAAGGTTATTATCAATAACGATATTGTGCGCAGCGGAATGCACTTTCATGCTTGGGGCTTACCCTAGGTTTTGGCCGAAAATGCCCCTTCCTCGCGCGCAGATGAGCGGGAGAGGGCGGCGATGGGCTATCGTGCAGCTGTGAGACTTGAGAGACTGGAAACCCATGAAACACGAAGACTTGATCGCGATTGACATCCACACCCATGCCGAAGTGAGTTGCTGGAACCCGTTTGACAACTACGGTGAGGAATACGACCGCGCGGCCGACAAGTACTTCGGCTCCAACCGTCGCCCAACGATTGCCGAGACGGTGGCTTATTACCGCGAGAAGAAGATCGGTCTGGTCATGTTCACCGTGGACAGCGAGTCACAGCTGGGCCGCCGCCGCATTCCCAACGAAGAGATCGCCAAGGCCGCACGGGACAACAGCGACATGATGATCGCCTTTGCCAGCATCGACCCGCACAAGGGCAAGATGGGCGCGCGCGAAGCCGAGCGCCTGATCAAGGAAGAGGGCATCAAGGGCTTCAAGTTCCACCCCACGGTGCAGGGCTTTTTGCCGTATGACCGGATGGCCTGGCCGATTTACGAGGTGATCAACCACTACAAACTGCCCGCCATTTTTCACACCGGGCACAGCGGCATTGGTTCGGGCATGCGCTGCGGCGGGGGTCTTCGCCTGCAAAACAGCAACCCGATGTTGCTCGAAGATGTGGCCATCGACTGGCCCGATATCCAGATCGTGATGGCGCACCCGAGCTTTCCGTGGCAGGACGAGGCGCTCAGCCTGGCCACACACAAGCCCAATGTCTGGATCGATTTGTCGGGCTGGAGCCCCAAATACTTCCCCAAGCCGCTCATTCAGTACGCCAACACCTTGCTCAAGGACAGGGTCTTGTTTGGCAGCGACTACCCCCTGATCACGCCTGAGCGTTGGATGCAGGACTTTGAAGTGGCGGGCTTCAAGCCAGAGGTGATGCCCGGCATCTTGAAGGGCAATGCGCTGCGCTTGCTGGGCTTGGACAAGGCGGCTTGAGCCCAGCTTGTGGGCTCAGACTTTGCGGCCCCAGGGTGTGAATTTGACGGCAGCCGCTGTCGCCAAGCCATACAGCACCATGGCCCAGGCCACGAGTTGGTAGAAGTGGCCGGACGTGCCTTGGTGCTGGGCCAGCCACAAGCCTGCGCCGGCCACCAAAACCAGACGCAGCGTGCCCGCCAACACCGGCCCCATGACTTGCCCTGCGCCTTGTGATGCGAAGTACAAGGTCAGGCCCAGTCCAAAAAATGGAAACGCCGGGCCTGCGGTCACGAGATAGTGACGCGCGTAGCTCAGCACCGCCTCGTCTTGCGTGAACAGCCGGGCCCACACATCGGGCGCCAGGGTCACGACGGCCCCAATCAGGGCCAGATTGAAAGCGGACACGCCGCCAGCCACCCAGGCCACGCGCCGCGCGCGTTGCACATTGCCCGAACCCATGGCCATGCCCACCATGGGCACCGAGGCCACCCCAATGCCAAAAGCGATGGGGATCAACAAGAACTCCAGCCGTTGGCCGATGCCGTAACCCGCCAAGGCCTCGGTGCCCAGTTGGGCCAACAGCCCGGTAAAAATCAAAATCGCCAGCACCGATTGCACCGGTGACAAACAGGCGACGGCACCCACCTTGAGGATGTCGGCAAACATGCCGCCTTGCATCTCAAAGCGTTGGCATGGCATTGTCAGACGGCCCTGGCCAGTGATCAAATACCAAAGGAAATAGGCCACGCCCGCCGCAGTGGCGATGATGTGCCCCAGGGCCACCCCCACCATGCCCATGGCGGGTACCGGACCGGCACCCAAGGCCAGCACCCCACCCAAAATGATCTGCAACAAGGCGGTGGCCACCAGCGCCACGGAGGGCGTGCGCATGTTCCCTGTGCCGCGCAAGACGGACGCCAGCGTGTTGATGAGCCAGACCAGCAGGGCACCTGCGAACAAAACGCCAGAGTAACGCACGGCTTCTTCGAGCACGGCGTCCCGGCCGCCGAGCAGTTCGTACAAGCGGGGACCGAAAGTCAGAAAAATCGCGCTGTAGATCACACCCGCACCCACGCCAATCACCAAGGCGTGCAGCAGCAGCGTTTGGGCGCGTGCGGTGTCCGATGCGCCCAATGCGCGGCTGATGGCTGCCGAGACACCGCCGCCCATGGCCCCGGCTGACATCATTTGCGTGAGCATGGCGAAGGGAAACACCAGGGCCATGGCCGCCAGTGGGGCGGTGCCCAGGCGGCCCACGTAGTAAGTCTCGGCCATGCCGACCAGCACCGTCATGACCATGGCCAGCACATTGGGCGCTGCCAGACGCAGCAAGGTGGGCAGGATGGGAGCGGTCAGCAGCGTTTGCAAGTCGTTGTGCGGTCGGGTCATGGCCGCATCTTGGCAGTTTGCGGTCTGGGCGCGGTGACTTAGGCGACAGGTGTCTCGGGTCCGGACCCTGACAGGAGCTCGGCCATCGGCCAGTTCAACAGTTCGGCCAGGCGGCAGACCACCCAGCGCGCTTCGACAGGCGAGACCACGGCAGGTTCGGCGAGCAGGCCCAACTCGCATTGCTGCAGCACCAGCTCCTCGGTGATGCCCAAGGTGAACTGCATGTTGGCGGCTTGCTCGGTCAGCAAATTGGCCAGGTCTTCGCACAAATCGTAACGCGCGGCCATGTCGCGCAGGCCCAGGGTGGGTTTGATTTTTCCGGGGGGAACATAAAGCGCCATGAACGATGGCGGGATGTGGATCTGGAATTCTTCGGTCATGGGTGTCAAGGCAATCAGGGGTGAATTAACGCACAGACCCGGGCTCGGGAACTTTTTTTAATGGAAACCCACGCCGCCTTGTCGGGCCCGGTCGATGACGATGGGCTCGAAGCAGGCGGGGTTGTCTTACATGAAAGGAAATCGATATGCGTATGTCCACCCCACTCTCGGCCCTGACTTTGGCCTTGCTGGCGCTCTGCATAGGGCAAGCCTCAGCACAAAACACGGGCCCCAAAACCCGTGCAGAAGTCCAGGCCGAACTTCAAGAGGCGATCCGCACGGGCAATATGCCTGCCAACGACGAAAGCGGCCGTATGCTCAATGAGGTCAACCCTTCGGCCTACCCACCCAAACCGGTCGTGCCTTGCAAGACCCGCGAACAGGTCAGGGCCGAGCTGGAGGAGGCCAAACGCACAGGCAATATGGTGGCCGCTGGTGATCAGGGCTGTCTGCTCAATGAGATCAACCCTTCCGCCTACCCCGCCAAGCCTGTGGCGTCTTCCAAGACCCGAGAGCAGGTCAAGGCCGAGCTGGAAGAAGCCAAGCGCACGGGGAACATGCCTGCCAACGATGAATCAGGCCGCTTGCTCAAGGACGTGTACCCGCACCTCTACCCCAAGAAGTAAGCCCAAGACCGTGGGGTGAAAACAGGTCGGCCCGCCAGGGGCTGGCCCTGTTTCTGGCTGCAGGCTCAGACTTTTTTGACGAAAGCGGTTTTCAGCTGCATCGGTCCGAAGCCCTCGATTTTGCAATCGATGTCGTGGTCACCCTCGATCAAGCGGATGTTCTTGACCTTGGTGCCAACCTTGACCACAGCGGATGAGCCTTTGATCTTCAGGTCTTTGACCAAGGTCACGGTGTCTCCGTCTTGCAGCACATTCCCGTTGGCGTCTTTCCAGACTTTGGCGTTGTCGCCTGCGTCGACTTCGCTGGGGTTCCATTCATGGCCACAACTGGGGCAGATCAAAAGCGTGCCGTCTTCGTAGGTGAATTCGTCGTGGCATTGGGGGCAGGGTGGCAAGGTGCTCATGGTGGCGTGTGGCGCAAATGCTCGATTGTCGTCGGCAAACGCCCTGAAATGCGGCGTCCGGATTTGACGTTATGCTTGTAGCGACTGTTCCTGGACCCCTTTTTGTACATGGCTGCATCTCCCAAATCGCTCACGGGCCTTGTCCCCTTTCTGAAGCCTTACCGCGTGGCCATGGGCATGGCGGCCCTGTTTTTGCTGTTGGCAGCGGGCACCACGCTGGCTTTTCCCTGGGTCTTGCGCCAGCTGATTGACCAGGGCCTGTCGGCCGGGGCGTCGGCCGAACAGCTGTCGGGCAACTTCCTGCAGCTGTTTGGTGTGGCAGCGGCTTTGGCCGTGTTTTCTTCCGGGCGTTACTACACCGTGAGCTGGTTGGGTGAGCGCATCACGGGCGATTTGCGCAACGCGGTTTACGGCCATGTGCTCAAGCAAAGCCCCGCCTTTTTTGAAACCACGCAATCGGGCGAAGTGCTCTCGCGCCTGACCAACGACACCACGCTGGTGCAGACGGTGGTGGGTTCGTCGTTTTCGATGGGCTTGCGCAACCTGGTCATGGGGGCCGGGGCGCTGATCATGCTGGTGTGGACCAACCCGATCCTGATGCTGCAGGTGGTGGCGGTGCTGGTGGCGGTGATTTTCCCCAGTGTCTATCTGGGTCGCCGGGTGCGTCGCCTGTCGCGGGCCAGCCAGGACCGCGTGGCCGACTCCAGCGCCATCGCCTCCGAGGTGCTCAACGCCATCAGTGTGGTGCAAAGCTACACGGCCGAGGGGCGCGAAACCCGCCGCTTCATCGATTCGACCGCCCGCGCCCTGGGCACGGCGTTGGGCCGCATCCGGGCACGCGCGGTGCTCGTGGGCTTCATCATCATGGCGTCGAGTGCGGTGTTGTTGTGGGGCCTGTACATGGGCACGCTGGCCGTGCGGGCAGGCACCAGCACGGCGGGCCAGTTGGGCGAGACGGTGTTTTATGTGATCTTGCTGGCCAGTGCCTTTGCGGTGCTGGGCGAGGTGTACGGCGATATGTTGCGCGCAGCGGGCGCGACCGAGCGCCTGATGGAGTTGCTGCACACCGAGTCGAACCTGAAGATCGCGGCCCAGCCGAAACAAGCGCCCTGGCCGCAAGGCGGCTCGTCCTTGCAACTGGAGTCGGTACGCTTTCATTACCCCTCTCGCCCCGACACCTGGGCACTGGACCAATTGACCGGCCAGATCCATCCCGGCCAGACCGTGGCCGTGGTGGGCCCCAGCGGCGCTGGCAAAACCACCTTGTTCGATTTGCTGATGCGCTTTCACGATCCGCAGTCGGGCCGCATCGTGCTGGACGGCGTGCCGATTGACCAGATGGACCTGCACGACCTGCGCGAGCGCATGGCCATCGTGCCGCAGGAGCCGGTGATTTTTTCGGGCACGGTGATCGAGAACATCCGTTATGGCCGACCCGACGCCAGTCTGGACGAGGTGCATGCCGCCGCAGAAGCTGCCTATGCCCAAGAGTTCATCCGCGAACTGCCCGAGGGCTTTGACACCTATCTGGGCGACCGGGGCGTGCGTTTGTCAGGCGGGCAGCGCCAGCGCATCGCCATCGCAAGGGCCATTTTGAAGAACCCGCCGCTCTTGCTTCTGGACGAAGCCACCAGCGCGCTGGACGCCCAAAGCGAAAAAATGGTGCAGGCCGCGCTGGACAAAGCCATGGTCGGCCGCACCACCCTGGTCATTGCGCACCGCTTGGCCACGGTGCAACGCGCCGACGTGATCTGGGTGCTGGAGCGAGGCCGCCTGATGGAGCAGGGCACACACGCCGAGCTGCAGGCCAAAGGTGGTTTGTACGCCAGCCTGGCGGCGCTGCAGTTCAATGCGGCGCAAAGCAGCTGAACACGGCTTCGCCCAAGGCTGACCCCCTCACAACCTTCGCGCACGGGGGTGCGCTCCCACGCGCAAGCCGCCCGTTCTTGAGCCCATAGGCCATGCCCAGCGCAAGGGGGGTGCCTCAAGTCGGCTTGTCGTCTCTTTCGGTCGCCTGATCGGCGGCTTCTTGTGCGGCTTTCTCTCGCGCCCGCTGCTGGCGCGTTTGTTCTTGCGCCTTGCGCACGTCGTGCATCTGCCAAAAGGCAAACACGAACACCAGACCAAAAATGCCCAACTCCAACCAAATTCCCATGGCTTGACCTTTCGGGTGTCGATGTGTCAATAAAGATTGACAGCATGAGTTATCAGGTTATATTGACAGTTAAGCCTGTCAGCTTGGGTTGACGGGCCTTCCCTTTCGGAGGTCCCATGAGTCTGTTGACACGCGCCGAGCAAGCCCTGAACACGCATTTTGACCAAGCCGCAGGTGTGGGTGCGCCTTCCAGGCTGGTGGCGGCCATGCGACATGCGGTGTTCTCGGGCGGGGCCCGCATCCGGCCACAGCTGTGCATGGCCGTGGCCACTGCCTGTGGCGACGACGCCCCCCAGTTGACCAATGCCGCCGCCGTGGCGCTGGAGTTGATGCATTGCGCCTCTTTGGTGCATGACGACATGCCCGCCTTTGACAACGCCGACACCCGGCGCGGTCGCCCCACGGTGCACAAGGCCTTCAGCGAACCGCTGGCGCTGCTGGCCGGTGACGGCCTGATCGTCATGGCTTACCGCGTCTTGCTGCAAGCGGGTGCGCAGCGGCCCGACCGTCTGATCGCACTGATGGACAACATGACCACGGGCGTGGGCCTGCCCAACGGCATTGTGGCCGGGCAAGCCTGGGAGTGCGAAACCAGCGCCGATCTGGGCCAATACCAGCGTGCCAAAACCGGTGCCTTGTTTGTTTCGGCCACCTGCGCGGGTGCGCTCAGCTGCGGCTACGAGCCGGAGCCCTGGGCGCCATTGGGTGCCTTCCTGGGTGAGGCGTATCAGGTGGCCGACGACATCCGCGACGTGATCGCCGACGCCGCCACTTTGGGCAAGCCTGCAGGCCAAGACGTTTTGCATGCCCGACCCAGCTCGGCCCAGGCACTGGGTCTGGACGGGGCCATTGCCCACTTTGACCACCTGATCGCGCAGGCCGCCTCGTCGATCCCGGCCTGCTCATGCCGCGACATGTTGCGTCAGCTGGTCCAGCTCGAAGCCGAGCGCTTGGTGCCCAAGGCTTTGTGCGAAGGCTACTTCAAGACCCACCCGGCTGTCGCCCCGGCCCGCATCCGTGCGCCGCATTGAGCGCTGAGCCCGCAAGACACCAAGGAAGCCGCATGTCCCAACCTCTGGATTTGGCCGCCATGCAGGCCCACACCGCCCCCACTTCTTTCAAGGACGCCTGGCAGGCCCGCCTGGAGCGTTGGTACGCGCACCCCGGTCTGTACCGCTGGTCGCTGCGCAATCCGCTCACGCGCTGGCTCACGCGCCGCCGCACCCGCAAGTTGTTTGATCTCATGGCCGGGTTCGTGCACAGCCAGGTGCTGCTCGGCTTCGTGCGGCTGGACCTGTTTCGCGCACTCCACCAAGCACCCGCCAACCTGACGGATTTGTCGCGCCGCACAGGGCTGGCCCCGGCTGTGTTGCAGCGTTTGCTGCTGTCGGCCGTGGCGCTGGGCCTCTTGGAGCACCGCAGCCAAGGCCGTTTTGGCTTGGGGCCGCTGGGCGTGCCGCTGGCGCAACACGAAGGCATTGCCCAGATGATCGAGCACAACCACCTGCTCTACCAGGACATGCAAGACCCGGTGCAGTTCCTGAACAACGCCTGGAGCGGCGGCATGGCCGAGTACTGGCCCTATGCCCACGAAAAACCGGCTGTCCACATGCCGACATCGGAGGTGGACAAGTTCACCCGCTATTCGCAGCTCATGGCCGCTTCGCAAGGCTTTGTGGTGCAGGAAATCTTGTCGTCTTACTTCTTTGACGAGCACCGCTGCGTGCTCGACGTTGGGGCGGGCAAGGGCCGCTTTGTGAGCGAGCTGGCCGCGCATGCGCCGCACCTGCAGTTCAAGATGTTCGATCTTCCGCCGGTCCTCGAGCTGGCCCGCGAAGGCCTGAAGGCCAAGGGTTTGACCGAGCGCGTGAGCCTGCATCCCGGCAGCTTTCTGGATGACCCCTTGCCCGAAGGGGCTGACCTGATCACCCTGGTGCGCGTGGCACACGACCACCCCGATGCGGTGGTGCGGCAGATTCTTCAAAAAGCCCATGCCGCTTTGCCGGTCGGCGGCGTCTTGCTGTTGGCCGAGCCCATGGCCCAGCCCGACGAAGAAGCCGGTCAACCCGAAGCCTCGGTCGATGCCTACTTCCATTTTTACCTGCTGGCCATGGGGGCAGGGCGGCTGCGTACGCCACAAGAGCTGCAAACCATGATGCAAGAGGCGGGTTTTACCCATGTGGAGCAGGTGCCCAACGCCATGCCCATCCACGCCCGCATTCTTTTGGGGCGCAAATCTCAGTGTTTACCCTTGGTTTCCGAGAATAGTGTCAATTAACTTTGACATATAGCAATGTAAAGCAAAGAATACAATCATGAGATCTCAAGCCGTCGTCTTCAACAGCCCCAAGCAACTGAGCTTGCAGGCGCTGGACTTGCCCGAATTGCAGGCTGGTCAGCTGGACGTGGCGGTCGAATACAGCGGCATCAGCACCGGCACCGAACGCATGCTCTGGGACGGCAGCATGCCGCCCTTCCCGGGCATGGGCTACCCGCTGGTGCCCGGCTACGAGACGGTGGGCCGCGTGGTTCGCGCCGCTTCAGACACCGGTGTGCAAGCCGGTCAGCGCGTGTTTGTGCCGGGTGCCAATTGCTTCAACGGGGTCAAAAGCCTGTTTGGTGGCGCCGCTTCGCGACTGGTGGTCACTGCGCAAAAAGTCGTGCCCGTGGCCGAACACCTGGGCGCGCAATCGGTGCTGCTGGCGCTGGCGGCCACGGCTTACCACGCTGTCTCGGGCGGGGGTCAGCAAGACCCGTTTGAAGCCCCTGAACTGATTGTGGGCCATGGTGTCATGGGCCGCCTGCTGGCGCGCCTGACGGTGGCGGCTGGCCTGCCCGCGCCCACCGTGTGGGAAACCCAGACCGAACGCTCTGCCGGTGCCGAAGGCTACACCGTGGTGCAGCCGCAAGACGACCCGCGCCGCGACTACCGCACCATTTACGACGTGAGCGGCGACGGCAGCCTGCTCAATGGCCTGATCCAGCGCCTGCGCCCCGGTGGCGAGCTGGTGCTGGCCGGTTTCTACAAACAAGACCTTTCCTTTGCCTACGCCCCGGCCTTCATGCGCGAAGCGCGCATGCGCATCGCCGCCGAGTGGAAGCGCCCCGATCTGTTGGCCGTCAACGAGCTGGTGAACACCGGCCGTTTGTCGCTCGACGGTTTGATCACCCACACCCAGCCATCGACGCATGCTGGTTCTGCCTACGAGACCGCCTTCGGAGATGCGAGCTGTCTCAAGATGATCCTTGATTGGAGTGCCTCCGCATGAACACCCCCACTGACACCGCTGCCACCACCCAGCCCATCAAATTTGTCGAAGTGCTGCGCCGCGAGGCCGACGTGGAGCCCGACGCCGTCAGCACCAGCGAAGTGACCAAAGAGACGCAAATCATTGCCATCTACGGCAAAGGTGGCATTGGCAAAAGCTTCACGCTGGCCAACCTGTCTTACATGATGGCGCAGCAGGGCAAAAAAGTGCTCCTGATCGGCTGCGACCCCAAGAGCGACACCACCAGCTTGCTGTTCGGCGGCAAAGCCTGCCCCACCATCATCGAGACCTCATCGCGCCTCAAACTCTCCGGTCAGGCCGTGAGCATTGGCGACGTGTGCTTCAAGCGCGATGGCGTGTTCGCCATGGAATTGGGTGGTCCCGAGGTCGGTCGTGGCTGCGGCGGTCGCGGCATCATCCACGGTTTTGAAACGCTCGAAAAACTCGGTTTCCACGACTGGGGTTTTGACTACGTGCTGCTCGACTTTTTGGGCGACGTGGTCTGCGGTGGCTTTGGCCTGCCCATTGCCCGCGACATGTGCCAAAAAGTGATCGTAGTCGCCAGCAACGACCTGCAGTCGCTGTATGTCGCCAACAACGTGTGCAGTGCGGTGGAGTATTTCCGCAAGCTCGGCGGCAACGTGGGCGTGGCCGGCATGGTCATCAACAAAGACGACGGCACGGGCGAAGCCCAAGCCTTTGCCAACAACGCCGGTATCCCGGTGCTGGCCGCCATCCCGGCCAACGAAGACATCCGCCGCAAGAGCGCCAGCTACGAAATCATCGGTCGGCCCGATGGCGAGTGGGGCCCGCTGTTTGCCGAGCTGGCCAAGAACGTGGCCGAAGCGCCTCCGATGCGTCCGAAACCCCAGACCCAGGACCAGTTGCTGGGCCTGTTCAGCGCCGACGTGGTCGGTCGCAATGTGGTGCTGGAGCCCGCCACCGTGTTCGACATGGTGGGCAAGCACGAAGACATCAAGCCTTCGCTCGAAGTCGTGTACGACGCCGCCTGAGCAGGACACCACCATGTCGCGCACCATCCCGATTCACCCCAGCACCGACGCCCCCAATCCCGCAGGGTTGCAAGGCGACGGCATGGGTTGCCACGCCGGCACCGAGGCCATGGTGGCCGCCGCCAAAGAAGCGGGCAAGTCCGAGGTGCTCGACCAATACGCCCGCGATTACCCGCGCCAGCCCGATGCCGGTCCGCACGACCAGCCGCAAAGCATGTGCCCGGCCTTTGGCTCGCTGCGCGTGGGTTTGCGCATGAAACGCACCGCGACCATCCTGTCGGGCTCGGCCTGCTGCGTGTATGGCCTGACCTTCACCTCGCATTTTTACGGCGCACGCCGCAGCGTGGGCTATGTGCCGTTCAACTCCGAGTCGCTGGTCACGGGCAAGCTGTTTGAAGACATCCGGGAAGCGGTGCACGCCGAGGCCGACCCGAGTCAGGTCGACACCGTCATCATCATCAACCTGTGCGTGCCCACCGCCAGCGGCGTGCCGCTGCAGCTGCTGCCCAAAGAGATCAACGGCGTGCGCATCATCGGCATCGACGTGCCTGGCTTTGGGGTGCCCACGCACGCCGAAGCCAAAGACGTGCTGGCCGGGGCGATGCTGAAATACGCCCGCGAAGAAATCATCAGCGGCCCAGTGGCCGCGCCCCGCGCCGGTCGAGGCGACAAGCCCACGGTGGCCTTGCTCGGCGAGATGTTCCCGGCCGATCCGGTCATCATCGGCCAGATGCTCGCGCCCATGGGCCTGGCCGCAGGCCCGGTGGTGCCCACCCGCGAGTGGCGCGAGTTGTACGCCGCACTCGACTGCTCGGTGGCCGCCGCCATCCACCCCTTCTACACCGCCAGCGTGCGCGAATTCAAAGCCGCTGGCCGCCCTGTGGTGGGCTCGGCCCCGGTGGGCCTCGAAGGCACACAAGACTGGTTGCAACACATCGGCCAGGCCGCTGGCATCGCGCAGGCGCAGATCGATGTGGCGCGCAACCAGGCCCTCACGCAAATGCGAGGCTTGCTGATGCAAAAGCCGATCTCGGGCCGCATCACCTTGAGTGGCTACGAAGGCTCCGAATTGCTGGTAGGCCGCTTGCTCATTGAGTGTGGTGCCGATTTGCGTTATGTGGGTTCGGCTTGCCCCGCCACCGAGTGGAACGCGCAAGACATCGCCTGGCTGCAGGCCAAGGGCGTGCAGGTGCAAATGCGCGCCTCGCTCGAGCAAGACCTCAACGCCATGTACGAATACCGGCCGCAGTTGGCCATCGGCACCACCCCGGTGGTGCAGATCGCCAAGCAAAACAGCGTGCCCTCGCTCTACTTCACCAACCTGATTTCGGCCCGTCCCTTGATGGGCGTGGCCGGTGCCGGGTCTTTGGTGCAAGTGGTGCAAGCGGCCATGGGCAACCAGGCCCGCTTTGACGCCATGAAGGATTTTTTTGGCGATGTGGGCGCAGGCCACGCCGCAGGCGTGTGGGAGTCGGTGCCCAAAGACCGGCCCGAGTTCAAGGCCGAAACCCGCCGCCAGATTGAAAAGCTTTTGAAGAAGCGCAAAGCCGAGGAGATGGGTTCATGAACCAGGTCACACCTCCTCCTAGCACCGTGGCCAAGCCCAAATCGCCACTGATCCTCGACCATGACCGCGCAGGCGGGTACTGGGGCGCGGTGTATGTGTTCACCGCCATCAAGGGTTTGCAGGTGGTGATCGATGGCCCCGTCGGCTGTGAAAACCTGCCTGTCACCTCGGTGCTGCATTACACCGACGCTTTGCCGCCCCACGAGTTGCCGATTGTGGTGACCGGTCTGGCCGAAGAGCAACTGGGCCGTGAAGGCACCGAAGGCGCGATGAAGCGCGCCCACGCCACGCTCGACCCTGAGTTGCCCGCGGTGGTGGTGACCGGCTCGATTGCCGAGATGATCGGTGGCGGCGTCACGCCCGAAGGCACCAACATCGCCCGCTTTTTGCCGCGCACCATCGACGAAGACCAATGGCAATGCGCCAACCGCGCCATGTACTGGCTGTGGAGCGAATACGGTCTGCGCAAAGTGCCTGCCCGCAAGCCTTTTGAAGACCGTCCGGCGGGTGAAAAGCCTCGTGTCAACATCATTGGCCCCTGCTACGGCACTTTCAACAGTGCCAGCGACCTGGCCGAGATCCGCCGCCTGGTGCAAGGCATCGGTGCCGAGGTCAACATGGTCTTCCCGCTGGGCAGCCACTTGGCCGATGTGTCGCGCCTGGTCGAGGCCGATGTGAACATCTGCATGTACCGCGAGTTTGGCCGCATGCTGTGCGAGGCGCTGGAGCGTCCTTATTTGCAAGCGCCGATTGGCCTGCACAGCACCACCAACTTCCTGCGCAAGCTGGGTGACCTGCTGCACCTCGACCCCGAGCCCTTCATCGAGCGTGAAAAGCACACGACGCTCAAGCCCATGTGGGACCTGTGGCGCTCGGTCACGCAAGACTTTTTTGCCACCGCCAGTTTTGCCGTGGTGGCGGGCGAGACCTATTCGCGGGGGCTGAAAAACTTCCTCGAAAACGAAATGGGCTTGCCCTGTCGCTTCAGCGTGTCGCGCACCGCGGGCACCAAGACGGACAACGCCGCCGTGCGCGAACTGGTCAAAACGCAGACGCCGCTGATCATGTTTGGCAGCTACAACGAGCGCATGTACCTGAGCGAGATCTCCGGTGGCAGCCCCATGCGCGCGGCCTTCATTCCTGCGTCCTTTCCTGGTGCCATCATCCGCCGCCACACCGGTACCCCCTTCATGGGCTACAGCGGTGCGAGCTATGTGATCCAGGAAGTGTGCAACGCGCTGTTCGATGCGCTGTTCAACATTTTGCCGTTGGGCACCGAGATGGACAAGGTGGAAGCCACCCAGGCGCGTGGCGTGGTCGCCCCCAACGCCAGCTGGCAAGACCAGGCCCAGCAGCGCTTGCGCGATGTGGTGCAAAGCCAGCCGGTGCTGGTGCAGATTTCAGCGGCCAAGCGCTTGCGCGACCAAGCCGAACAACTCTCGCAGGCCCAAGGGCACAGCGAGGTGACCGAAGCCCATGTGAACGCGGCCAGCCGCGAACTGGGTCTGGGGGTGACGGCATGAGCGCACCAGCCTTTCAAACAAACACGGGTGCTGCCCCTGGCAGTGCCTTTCAAGGAATGTCGTGGCCTTTGGCTGCGGATGCCCATCTGCGCGGGCTGTGCGCAACCCGGGTCGCAAGGCCTCTTTAAAAGGAGCAAAACATGTCCACCAAGACATCAATTTCCGGACTCACCGATGAGGAAGCCCAGGAGTTCCACCATTACTGGATGCAGGGCACCGTGGGCTTTACAGCAGTTGCTGTGCTGGCCCACATCCTGGTCTGGGCGTGGCGTCCCTGGTTCTGATTCAGAGCCTGTTTTTTCATCCATAGATTGACGGAGTCACTGTCATGCAAAACACAACCCACCTCAACGAGGACCATTCGCGTGCGGATGAGTCCCCTGCGTTCTGGTCCATTTTCCTCATCGGATTCGGATGTCTGTTCGTGGTCGTCGTACTGGCCAAACTGGTCGGCGTTCACTGGCGGGATCTGCTGCCCGGTGCAGAAGATGCCAAGAGCATGAGTCAGGGTGTGAAAGCGGCGGTGTACACCTTCATGTCCCACATCATTTAGGAGATTCACCATGTGGAGAATTTGGCGACTTTACGACCCATTGCGTGCCATGGTACTGCAGGGCATTTTCTTGTTTGGCCTGGCCGCGATGATTCACCTCATCTTGCTCAGCACCAACAAATTCAACTGGCTCGACGGTGCGAAAAAACCCGTCGCTGCATCGGCGCAAAACTCGCCGCTGCCGACTGCGGTGGCATCGCTCGCCGCACCCAAGTCCTGATCCAGGACTTGCCGTTCAGAAGCCGTCATTGACCTCGTGTCAAGGCGGCGTCTGTTGATCCACTGATGCAGGAGGACCCAACCATGGCCATGCTGAATTTTGAGAAAAAGTACCGTGTTCGCGGTGGTACCCTGCTGGGTGGTGATTTGTTCGACTTCTGGGTCGGACCGTTTTACGTCGGTTTCTTCGGCGTCACAACCTTGTTCTTCTCGTTCCTGGGCACGGCCCTCATCTTGTGGGGCGCCTCACAAGGGCCCACCTGGAACCTCTGGCAGATCAGCATCGCACCGCCTGATCTGTCGTATGGCCTGCGCTTTGCGCCCCTGATGGAGGGCGGCCTGTGGCAGCTCATCACGGTGTGCGCTATCGGCGCATTCGGCTCGTGGATGATGCGCGAGGTCGAAATCTGCCGCAAGCTGGGCATGGGCTTTCATGTGCCCGTGGCCTTCGGTGTGGCCATCTCGGCTTATGTCACTTTGGTGGTCGTGCGGCCGGTGCTCATGGGCGCCTGGGGCCACGGCTTTCCGTACGGCATCTACAGCCACCTCGACTGGGTGTCCAACGTGGGCTACCAGTACCTGCACTTTCACTACAACCCGGCGCACATGATCGCCGTGAGTTTCTTCTTCGCCAGCGTGTTTGCCTTGTCGCTGCACGGCGGTTTGATCTTGTCGTCCACCAATCCCGCACCGGGCACCGTGGTCAAGACCCCCGAGCACGAGGACACGTTCTTCCGCGACATCATCGGCTACTCGATCGGCACCTTGGGCATCCACCGCCTGGGCCTGTTCCTGGCGCTGGCGGCTGTGTTGTTCAGCGCCCTGTGCATCGTGCTCAGCGGCCCCTTCTGGAGCCGTGGTTGGCCTGAGTGGTGGAGCTGGTGGCTGAACATGCCGATCTGGTCCCAGTGGCCACTCTGATTCGGACTGCACGCAGCCCGAACCCCAAGAATTGAGGAGTACCGCAAATGGCCGACTATCAAAACCTGTTCACCACGGTGCAAGCCGTGGGTCCAGTCCACCACGGGGTGGAACTCGGACACGGCAACAGCCCGCGCACGGGGCAGCCCCTGATCAACTACTGGATCGGCAAGTTGGGCAATGCCCAACTCGGCCCGATTTACCTGGGTGGTCTGGGTCTGGCTTCGCTCGTGTTCGGCATGATCGCCTTCACCCTGATCGGCATGAACATGCTGGCCTCGGTCAACTACGACCCGATCCAGTTTGTGCGCCAGCTGTTCTGGCTCTCGCTTGAGCCGCCACCGCCCAGCTACGGCCTGAGCATGCCGCCGCTCAACCAAGGTGGCTGGTTCCTCATCGTGGGCCTGTTCCTCACCGCATCGGTCATGTTCTGGTGGGCCCGCACCTACCGCCGCGCGGTCGAGCTGGGCATGGGCACACACATCGCCTGGGCTTTTGCTGCAGCCATCTGGTTGTTCCTGGTGCTGGGTTTGTTCCGCCCCATCCTGATGGGTTCTTGGGGTGAGGCGGTGCCTTACGGCATCTTCTCCCACCTGGACTGGACGGCGGCTTTCTCGTTGCGCTACGGCAACCTGTTTTACAACCCCTTCCACGCGCTGTCCATCGTGTTCCTGTACGGCTCGGCGCTGCTGTTTGCCATGCACGGCGCGACCATCCTGGCCGTGACCCGCTTCGGTGGTGAACGCGAGATCGAGCAGATCACTGACCGGGGTACGGCCTCGGAACGTGCGGCCTTGTTCTGGCGCTGGACCATGGGCTTCAACGCCACCATGGAATCGATTCACCGCTGGGCCTGGTGGTTCGCTGTGCTGTGCCCCATCACCGGCGGCATCGGCATCTTGCTGACTGGCACCGTGGTGGACAACTGGTACCTCTGGGCCATCAAGCATGGCGTGGCGCCACCGTACCCCGAAATCTTTCCAGCGGTGGTGGACCCCGCGCTGAGCACAGGAGCCAAGCCATGAACCCGAACACCACACACCATCCCAGTTGGGTGAGCCGCATGGCCAAAAGCTTGGGGCTGGCCCTGGTCGGCATCGTGCTGGCTGGCTGTGAACGCCCGATTCCCGAATCGGTGCAAAGCGGCTACCGGGGCACCGGCATGGCGCAGGTCTACAACGCCCGTTTGCTCGAAGTCAAAACCGAGCTCAACCAACCGCCAGCGGTCATTCCTTCGGCGGGGTCTGACGGCCCCAAGGCCTCGCAGGTTTACAAGAACGTCAAGGTTTTGGGTGACCTGAGCGTGGGCGATTTCAACCGCCTGATGGTGTCCATGACCAGCTGGGTGGCCCCTAACGAAGGCTGCGCCTATTGCCACGCCTTGCCCAATTTCGAAGACGACAGCAAGTACACCAAGGTGGTGGCGCGGCGCATGGTCGAGATGACGCAGCACATCAACGCCGACTGGCAGCCGCACGTCGCGCAGACCGGGGTGACCTGCTACACCTGCCACCGGGGCGAGCCGGTGCCCAATGCCATCTGGTTCAAGTCCAATCCGCAGCCTTATGGCTCGAACTTCATGGGCGACAAGGCGGGTCAAAACGAGCCTTCGGCCGTGGTCAATTTGTCATCCCTGCCCAATGACCCCTTCACCCCGTTTTTGCTGGACAAGCAGAACATCCGTGTGAATGGTCCCACGGCTTTGCCATCGGGCAACCGCCAGTCGATCAAGCAAGCCGAGTGGACCTATGGCCTGATGACGCACATGTCGACTTCGCTGGGCGTGAACTGCACCTATTGCCACAACACGCAGTCCTTCCAGAATTGGGAAAACAGCCCACCGCAGCGTGTGACGGCCTGGCACGGCATCCGCATGGCGCGTGACCTGAACCTGACCTTCATGGAGCCTCTGACCGAAGTCTTCCCGGCCCACCGCAAGGGTCCGCTGGGTGATGTGGCCAAGCTCAACTGCGCCACCTGCCACCAGGGGGTCTACAAGCCGCTGAACGGTGCGCCCATGGCCAAGGACTTCCCGGAGTTGCTCAAGCCCGCTTTGGCTGCGTCCAAAGTCGCGGCCAAGTAGTCCGCTGGCCCTCGCACCTTTGCCGGACGCCCGTCATGGAAGCCCTTGCCCACCTTCATGACCCGCTGTCCGGTGTGGTGGTGGTGTTGCTGGCCGACTTCTTGCGCCAGCACCAGGGTTGGGGCTGGTTGCGGCTGGTGGCCGGAGCCACGCCCTACAAGGACGTGCCGGGGCTGACCATGGTCAAGGTCATGGGCAGTGGCCACGGCGGGGGTTTTAGCCTGCGCCCCAGTGCCACGCACCAGGGCCTGATCTGCACGTTCACCCACCTCGATCTGGCCCTGCAGTTTCTGGACAGCCCGGCGGTGCAGGCTTACCGCAGCCGTGCGCGTGAATGCTGGAGCGGCGTGATGGCGGTGCAATCGGCGCGCGGCCACTGGGACAAGCAAGCCTGGCAAGCCAGCAGCGCCCAATCACTGGGAGAGACAGGTCAAGATGCTGCGCAAGCGCCAGGCCCCTTCGCTGTGCTGACACGCGCCAGCATTGTGCCCACCAAGGCCATGGCCTTCTGGCGTTATGCCCCGGCGGCCCAGGCTGACCTCGACCAATCCCCCGGTTGCCTGTTGGCCATGGGCTTGGGCGAGGCGCCCTTGGTGCGCCAATGCACCTTCAGTTTGTGGCAAGACACGGCATCGATGCTGAACTACGCCCACCAGGGTGCGCACCAGGTGGCCAGTGCAGCGGCCTACAAACACCAGTTTTTTTCCGAGTCGCTGTTCGTGCGCATGCAGGTGCTGCAGATGGCCGGGGTCTGGAAAGGTCAGCCTTTTCAGTTTGACAACGCTTCGCCTCTTGGCGCTGCCGCGGCGCTGGACACTGCACCCGTTGTGGATGCGCCCCGTCTGGAGATCAGCCATGTCTGAGCCACGTGTCGTCATCGTCGGCGCGGGCATGGGCGGCTTGTGCAGCGCCATTGCGCTCGCTCACCGAGGGCTCGACGTCACCGTGGTCGAAGCCTCGGGCGAGCCCGGCGGCAAGGTGCACAGCCGCGAAGTGAACGGCGCACACATCGACAGCGGCCCCACCGTGTTCACCATGCGCTGGGTGTTCGACGACTTGCTGCGCAGCGTGGGCACCAGCGTCGAGGCCGAGATGCGCATCACGCCGCTGCAGGTGCTCGCCCGCCACTTCTGGCCCGATGGCAGTCAGCTCGATTTGTCGGCCGATGCGCAAGAGAGTGAAGCGGCCATTGCCGCTTGGTCCAGTGGCGATGAGGCGCGGCGATTCAGGGATTTTTGTAAAACCACGCGCCAACTTTACGCCACGCTCGAAGGCCCGATGATCCGCGCCCAGCGCCCCAGCATAGGCGGCTTCATGGGCGACTTGGGGTTCAAAGGCTTGGGCGTGTTGGCCCAACTGGGCCCCATGCGCAGCCTGTGGCAGCAGCTGGGCCAGCAGTTTTCCGATCCGCGTTTGCGCCAACTGTTTGCGCGCTACGCCACCTATTGCGGCTCATCGCCTTGGCAGTCGCCCGCCACCCTCATGCTGATCGCGCAGGTCGAGATGGACGGGGTCTGGTCGGTCGAGGGCGGCATGGTCGGCATGGCCCAGGCGCTGGCCCGCGTGGCCCGCCGACGTGGTGCGGTGTTTCGTTACCACAGCACCTGCCAGCGCATCGAGCAGCGCCAAGGGCGGGTGTGCGGTGTGCAGCTGCAGTCGGGCGAATTTTTACCGGCCGAGCGCGTCATCTTCAACGGCGATGCTGCCGCCTTGCGTCAGGGCTTGTTGGGCGAGGACATGCGACGCGCCGTGCCGCAGGCCGCACCGCCGAGATCCCTGTCGGCCTTGACTTGGTCTATGCACACCCCCGCCGATGGCGTGGCGCTGGACCGGCACAACGTGTTTTTTCAAAGCACTTACGCCAGCGAGTTCGAAGACATTTTCGAGCGCCAGCGCCTGCCCGAGCAGCCCACGGTCTATGTCTGTGCGCAAGACCGGCCTGCGCCCTTGGCCCCAGGCCAGGCCGAGCGCATTTTTTGTTTGGTCAACGCCCCCGCCAGCGGTGATGGCAATGCGATCACCGAGGAGGCTTTAGAACAATGCCAAACACACACCTTTCAGCACCTTCGCAGGCTGGGCCTGACCCTGACGCCCACCACGGCCAACAGCCTTCGCACGACGCCGCAGGATTTTCATCGGCGTTTTCCGTCCAGCGGCGGGGCACTGTACGGGCAGGCGACGCACGGCTGGACCAGCATCTTCAGCAGACCTGGCTCCACCACACCCCTGCAGGGCCTGTATCTGGCGGGGGGCAGCGTGCACCCGGGACCGGGCGTGCCGATGGCGGCGCTGTCCGGGCAGCGGGCGGCCGAGGCGCTGATGGCGAGCCTCGCTTCGACCAGCACGTTCCCGACGGGGGCTACCTTTGGTGGTATGTCGACGCCATGAGTGACGACGGCCAGCACGGCATCACCCTCATCGCGTTTGTGGGCAGTGTGTTCTCGCCGTATTACGCCTGGGCGCGTGGGCGCGGCCAGGCCCATGCCGACAACCACTGCGCCCTGAATGTGGCCATTTACAGCAAAGGCCAAGGCCGCTGGGCCATGACCGAGCGCGGCCAGCGCCACTGCGCCCGCAGCGCCCGCCAGTTCACCATCGGCCCGAGCCAATTGAATTGGGATGGCGACTGCCTGACCATCGACATCGACGAAGTGTGTGTGCCTGTTCCTCGCCGTGTGCGCGGCCGCATCAAGCTCTGGCCGCAGCAGCTGTTTGGCTATTCCACGCCACTGGATGTGAACGGGCGTCACCGCTGGGGGCCGCTGGCCCCGGCGTCGCGCATCGAAGTCGACCTGAGTGCCCCCGACCTGAAGTGGCAAGGCCATGCGTACCTGGACTCCAACGAAGGCGACGAGCCGGTGGACCGGGGCTTTCACACCTGGGACTGGTCACGCGCCCGCATGCGCGACGGTAGCACCTTGGTGTTTTACGACATGCAAGCGCCCGGCACCGATGACCGCGTGCTGTCGCTGCGCTTCACGCCCAAAGGCACGTTCGAGCCGATGGCCACCCCACCCGTGCAGCGCTTGCCCAAGACGGGCTGGCGCATCGACCGGCGCATGCGCAGCACGCAAGCCGTGCGGGTGTACGAACAACTCGAAGACACGCCGTTTTACCAGCGTGCCTTGCTGCAATTTGACTACGCGGGCGAGCCCTTGCTTGCCTTTCACGAAACCCTGTCGGTGCCGCGTCTGGTGTCACCGGTGGTTCAAGCCATGCTGCCCTGGCGCATGCCACGGCGGGCTTGAGATGAACACCCTTGAACTTCTTTTCAAGGCAACCCCATTCCTGGCCGTGGTGGCCATGAATAGCCCTCGTGCGGGCCGTGCACGTCTTCTGCAAGGAGAAAACTATGTCTAACTCAGACAAAGTCTGGCCAACGGGACTGACCGAGGCCGAATCGGAAGAGATTCACCGCAATCTCATCCAGGGTACGCAGATTTTCGGCATGATTGCCGCATTCGCCCATCTGCTGGCCTACATCTATTCACCCTGGCTCAAGTAAAGGAGACACAACATGATCTACTCGAAAATGTGGTGTGTGGTGAAACCTTCGGTCGGTATCCCGGTGTTCATTGCGGCTGTGGCGATTGCGTCCTTCAGCGTGCACCTGGCTCTGACCATCAACACCTCCTGGGTGAAAAACTTCCTCAACGGCGGCGCCAAAGTGGTCGCTGCTGCGCCTGCTGCAGACGCGACGGTGAAGAAGTAAAGGGTGCAAGCCCGAACGGCCAGACGCGCAAGCGTCTGGTCTTTCCTGTATGAACAAAACAAAAACACGATCCTCTCTTGCGCATGTGCTGGCCAGCATGGGCCCGCGTTTTTTGCCTTTTGCGGACGCCGCCAGCGATGATTTGCCGCTGTCCCGTCTGCTGCGCTTGTCGCTGTTTCAAATTTCTGTGGGCATGGCCATGGTCATGCTGGTGGGCACCCTCAACCGCGTGATGATCGTCGAGCTGCAAGTGCCGGCCACGCTGGTGTCGCTGATGGTGGCCCTGCCTTTGCTCGTGGCGCCGTTTCGGGCGCTGATCGGTTTTCGTTCGGACAATCACCGCTCGCAACTGGGCTGGCGGCGTGTGCCTTACATCTGGATGGGCAGCTTGCTGCAGTTTGGTGGCTTTTCCATCATGCCTTTTGCGCTGTTGGTGCTGGCCGGTGCCGGCCAGGCCAGCCAGGCCCCCGCCTGGGTGGGGCTGGTGGGTGCCGCGGGAGCCTTCGTGCTGGTGGGCATCGGCATGCACACCGTGCAAACCGCGGGTCTCGCCTTGGCCACCGACCTGGCGCCCCCCGAGCGCCAGCCCCAGGTGGTCGGCCTCATGTATGTGATGCAGCTGGTCGGCATGATCGGTAGCGCCTTGATGTTGGGCCATTTGCTGCGTGACTACAGTCCGGGTCAGCTGATCCGCGTGGTGCAGGCCGTGGCGGTGATGACCTTGGCGCTCAACGTGATCGCCCTGTGGAAGCAGGAGCCGCGCAGCCGCCTGCGCAAACCGGGCACGCCCATCGAACACACTTTCGCACAAGCCTGGCAACTCTTTTGCCAAGGCCCGAACACCTTGCGGCGTTTGCTGGCGGTGGGCCTGGGCACCATGGCCTTCACCATGGAAGACGTCTTGCTGGAGCCGTATGGCGGCGAGATCCTGAGCCTGAGCGTGTCCACCACCACCTTGCTCACGGCCAATCTGGCCTTGGGCGGTCTGATTGGTTTTGCTTGGGCTTCGCGTGTGCTCAGCCGCGGCGCTGACGCCTACCGCATGGCCAGCTGGGGCGCCTGGGTGGGCGTGCCCGCCTTTGTGGCCGTGATCGCTTCCGGCCCGCTGGCCTCTGCGCCTTTGTTCGCTCTGGGTATTTTTCTGATCGGCCTGGGCGGCGGTTTGTTTGCCCACGGCACCCTGACCGCCACCATGCAAATGGCCCCGCCCGAGCAAACCGGCCTGGCCATGGGGGCTTGGGGCGCAGTGCAGGCCACGGCCGCAGGCCTGGGCATGGCGCTGGGCGGCATGGTGCGCGACGGCGTGGCGCTCGGCAGCAGCTCGGTCATGGCTTACTCGGTGGTTTATGGCCTCGAACTTCTGCTGCTGGCCTTGACCCTGTGGGCCATGGCGCCTTTGATACGGCCAGCGGGTGCGTCTGTACGGCCACCGCTCAACTCTGCATAATGTCCCCCAACCGTTTGGACCCTTCACCCTCAACTCAAGGAAAAGCCATGGAAATCAAACACATCCTCATCATCATGTTCGTGGTTTTTGGCCTGTTCATGCTGGCCAACTGGTTCAACCGTCCCAAAGGCCCACGCAAGTGAGGCCTGACGGCGCCCATCCCCCAAAACCGTTGCAAGGCGGTTTTTTTGTGCCTGTGACCAGCCTTGCCGTTTTACAGCGTGCGCCAGACATGGCGCACCAGCAGGCCCGAGAGCACCCACATGGTCGCGCCGATCAACGCGTCCAGAATTTGCCAGGCGCGGGGCTTTGCAAACCAGGGGGCCAGCCAACGCGCCCCAAAGCCCAAAGCGCTGAACCACAGCACACTGGCCGCGCTGGCCCCGGCCGAAAACCAGCCCTGCAAGGGCACGGGCTGCTGCGCCCCGATGCTGCCCACCAAGAGCACCGTGTCCAGGTACACATGCGGGTTGAGCAAGGTGAAAGCCGCCGCTTGCGCGAGTGCCGACCCACGGCCCATGCCTTGGCCCAGGCTTCTCACATCCAGCGTGCTGGCTTGGCGCGCCCGCTGCAATGCCCGCCAGCCATAGATCGCCAAAAACGCCGCCCCGGCCAAGGCCAGGGCGCGCGCCAGCCCCGGCCGGTCACCCAGCGCCTGTGCCATGCCCAACACGCCGGCCGTGATCAGCAGCGCATCGGCCGCCGCGCAAAAGGCCACCACGCTGACCACATGTTCGCGGCGCAAACCCTGGCGCAACACAAATGCGTTTTGCGCCCCGATCGCCACGATCAGGCCCAGGCTGAGCAACAGGCCTTGGACAAAAACGGGCCAAGCCAACAAAAGGGTGTCATGCAAGTTCATGGGGCATGAGCTTGTCAGTCTTTCAAGATTAAGACAAACTGTCTTTGCTTCATCAGCTTTAGAAAAACTAATTTCATGCTCGACTATTTCTCTTTGGCAGCCTTGGCGGCCGTGGTTCGTGAGGGCAGTTTTGAACGTGCAGCACGCGCTTTGCACGTCACGCCGTCCGCCGTGTCGCAACGCATTCGCTTGCTGGAAGAGCGGGTGGGCTGCGCGCTGGTGGTGCGCGGCCAGCCCTGCCAGGCCACCGAGACCGGTCGACGCCTGTGCCAGCACATGGACCGTGTGCGTCTGCTCGAGCAGGAGCTGCAAGGCAGTTTGCCGGGGCTGGCCCCGGAAGGCGTGGCGCGTGTCACGCTGCCCATCGCGGTGAACGCTGACAGCCTGGCCACCTGGTTTGCCCCGGCCCTGACCGCGTTTGCAGCCGAGGCACCCGTCTTGATGGCGGTGTCGGTCGACAACGAGGACCACACCACCGAGTGGTTGCGCAGCGGCGCGGTGCTGGCCGCTGTGACGGCCACGGCACGCCCGGCCACCGGTTGCAACAGCCGCGCCCTGGGGGCCATGCGCTATGTGGCGGCGGCCAGTCCCGCTTTTGTACAGCGCCACTTGGCGTCCGGCGTGACAGCCGGGACCCTGGCCCAGGCGCCCAGTCTGGTGTTCAATACACAGGACGAGCTGCAGGCCCGCTGGGTGCGGCGTCTGTGCCATCGGCACGTGGAGCTGCCCCGGCACACTTTGCCCTCCACGCAGGCTTTTGTGCAGGCCTCACTGGCCAGCATGGGCTGGGGTTTGCACCCCCTCACGCTGATTGCCCCCCACTTGCGAAGTGGTGCCTTGCTGGAACTGGTGCCGGGCACACCGCTCGATGTGCCCTTGTATTGGCAGGAAACCCGCGCCGCATCCGCTTTGCTCGATGGCCTGAGCCGCACAGTGCTCAAGGCCGCGCAGGGCAGTTTGATCGCTTGAACGGCAGATCCGGTCTGAAGGGCTTTAGGCACACAGGCGTGTACGGGCGACAGCGCCATCGGCATGGCCGGTGCCTGTGTGGGTGGTGCGCTGTGCCAGTCACCCAGGCCATGGGTGAAATTATTCTTTGACGGATCCGGTCATCCCGGAGACGTAATACTCCACAAAGAAAGAGTAGATGAAGGCCACGGGCAAAGAGCCAAAGAGCGCTCCAGCCATGAGTGCACCCCAGTGGTAAACGTCACCTTCCACCAGTTCTGTGACCACCCCCACCGGCACTGTTTTCACCTCACTGGACGACACGAAGGTGAGCGCGTAGATGAACTCGTTCCATGACAAGGTGAATGCGAAGATGCCTGCCGAGATCAGACCCGGAACCGACAAAGGCAGGATGATTTTGACCAGGATTTCCCAGCGGTTGGCACCGTCAATCATGGCGCACTCTTCCAGTTCAAAAGGAATCGAACGGAAGTAACCCATGAGCAGCCAGGTGCAAAAAGGAATCAGAAAAGTCGGGTAGGTCAGGATGAGCGCCAAGCGTGTATCAAACAGGCCCAGCTCAAACACCACCGATGCCAAAGGAATGAACAAAATGGACGGTGGCACCAGGTAGGCCAGGAAAATGGCCAGTCCGGTGTGTTTCGCTCCCTTGAAGCGCAAACGCTCAATCGCATAGGCCGCCAGCACCGAAGCGAACAAGGAGAAGAAAGTGGCCGTCACCGAGACCACCACGGTGTTCCACATCCACTGTGGGTAAGCGGTGCGAAACAGCAGCTTTTCAATGTGTGCGAGTGTGGGGGCGATGATCCAGAAAGGGTTGCCATCACGCGACAGCAGTTCGTTGTCAGGTTTGAAAGCCGTGATGCCCATCCAGTAAAACGGAAAGAGCAAAACGAAAAGAAACACCAACAGGGGCAGATAGGTTTTGAAAACCTTGGTGGCGTTGGTGTCCAGGTAGGACATGCCTACGCTGTCGTGTGTGTCTTTGCTCATTTGTCACTACCGCCTTGTTGCCATGTACGGCGTTGAAGTCCGAAATAACTGAACAGAATGGCGGCTAGCAAGAAGGGCACCATGGCGATGGCGATGGCCGCACCTTCACCCAGAGCGCCCCCGGGTATGGCACGCTGGAACGACAGGGTGGCCATGAGGTGTGTGGCATTGAGCGGACCACCCCGTGTGAGCACATAAATCAGCTGGAAGTCGGTGAATGTGAACAGCACCGAGAAAGTCATGGTGACTGCAATGATGGGGGTCAGCAGTGGCAAGGTGACATGCCAGAACTGCTGCCAGGGCGTGGCACCATCAATGGCCGAAGCCTCGTAGTAAGACGGTGAGATGGTTTGCAGACCTGCCAGCAGCGTGATGGCGACAAAAGGTACGCCGCGCCAGACATTGGCGGCCAGGGTGGAAAGGCGCGCATTCCATGGCGAGCCCAGGAAGTCGATGTAGGCGTCGATCCAGCCCATCTTGACCAGAACCCAGCTGATGATCGAGAACTGCGAATCGAAAATCCACCAAAAAGCAATCGCCGACAAGGCCGTCGGGACGATGTAGGGCAGCAAAATGACAGCCCGGAAGAACGATTTGAAGCGAATGTTTTTGTTCAGCAACAAAGCCAGCCAAAGCCCCAGGAAGAACTTGAGCACGCTGGCCACGGTGGTGTAGAACATGGTGTTGAACAGGGCCAACTGGGTGACGCTGTCCGACAACAAGAAGATGTAGTTTTCAAGACCAATCCATTGACCACCACGGCCAATTTTGGTGTCGGTGAAACCCAACCAAACACCCAAGCCGAGAGGGTATGTCAAAAACAGCAGCAACAGGAGTGCTGCAGGCATCATGAAGATCAAGCCCAGCACATTGCGGCTGTTTTGAATTCTCTCGAGCAAGGGTGTCATGGGTTCTTTTCAGTTTTGAAAACGATCAGACCTTGTAGTAACGCTCAGCACGTTTTTGGGCGCGCTCTGCGGCTTCTTTGGGCGTCCTGGAGCCACTGGCTGCTTCTGCGACCATGTTGACGATGATGAAGTCAGCACCAGCACCGGCCGAGGCGTAGCCCAGCTTGCCTGCGTAGCCCGCAGGGCGCATGTTTTTCACGGGGTCGCGGTAGGCGGTGTGCTTGGGGTCGGAGGTCCAGATGGCCGACTTGGTGTAGAAGTCCAGTGGGGGCGCGATGTAGCCACCTGCCGCTGTGAGCCAAGGATCGAACTGCTCCTTTTCCATCATGAAGCGCAGGAATTCCTTGGCTGCGTTCGGGAATTTGGTGTACTTCATCACCATTTGATTGAAGAACAAATGCGACTCTGTGGGGGTGCCCACAGGGCCCACGGGGTAGGGGGCATGGTGCACGTCGGCATTCATCGCCCGCACCTTTTCGTCGGGCGATGTTTTGGTCGCGTAGTAGATGGAGATGCCGTTGTTGGTCAGGCTGATCTGGCCATCCAGGAATGCCTTGTTGTTGTTGGGGTCGAGCCAGGACAAGGTGCCGGGAATGAAGGTGGCGTACATCTCTTTGGCGTATTCCAGGGCCTTGATGGTCTCGGGGCTGTCGATGACGACCCTGTTGTTGGCATCAACCAATTTGCCGCCAAACGCCCACACCAGCCAGTTGCACCACAGGCCGTCACCCGTGGCATTTCCCAGTGCAAAGCCCGCAGGCGTGCCTTTTTCCTTGAGTGCTTTCAGCAACTTGAGGAAGTTGTCGGTGTCTTTGGGGAAAGTGTCAAAGCCCGCTGCTTTGACTTGACTTTGGCGATAGACCAGCATGGCGCCGGCCGCACCCAGGGGCACGCCAATCCATTTTTTACCGTCTGGTTTCAGGTAGGCATGGCAAGCGGGGAAGAAGCCGCCGTATTTTTTGCCCAGGTACTCACACAGGTCTGTGACGTCCAGCAGTTTTTCAGGATACAGGTTGGCATCGTCGTTGGTCGACAAAATGATGTCAGGACCCGCACCCGTGTTGGCGGCAACAGCGGCCTTGGGGCGCACATCTTCCCAGCCTTCGTTGTCGACCCGCACTTCAACGCCTGTGAGTTCAGTGAACTTTTTCACGTTGGCCATGTAGGCATCGATGTCACCTTGCACAAATCGGCTCCAGCGCAGCACGCGAAGTTTGGCGCCCTTTTCCGGTTTGAAGCTGAGGTTTTGCGCATGCACCGCAGGGGCGTAGGCCATGGCACCCAAGCCGAAGGTGGTGGAAGCGGCTGCAACTCTGGCAGAGCTTTCGAGGAAGTCACGTCGATTCAGTTTGGTCATGAAATGTCTCCTGTTTTGAGTGGGTTGGCGGCGAGAAAACGGATGGGGAAATCAGCGATCAGGCAGCAAGCCTATTGCCGGTCGCTGCGTCGAAGACGTGAGCCCGTGACATGTCGGGCTGGAGGTGGATGGTGCTGCCCAAGGCAAATTCGTGTCGTTCGCGGAAAACCGCAGAAAATTCAACGCCTTCGTGTCGGCAAGCGACAAAGGTGTCCATCCCCGTGGGTTCCAGAACAGCCACCCGGGCCGTGATGCCGCCGCTGTCCACCAGCGTCAGGTGTTCGGGGCGCGTTCCAAAAATGATGGGTTGCCCGTTTTGGCCTGCCAGAGGTCTTGGCAGGGGCAGCCGCAGACCGTCCTGCAATTCGACTTGGCACTGTTGGCCGTCCACCACCAGTTTGCCGGGCAAAAAATTCATGGCCGGAGAGCCAATGAAGCCTGCAACAAACTGATTGGCCGGCATGTCGTACAGATCCAGCGGAGAGCCGGTTTGCTCGATGCGGCCGTCGCGCATGACCACAATTTGATCGCCCATGGTCATGGCTTCAATTTGGTCGTGCGTGACGTAAATGGAAGTGGTTTTCAGGCGTTGGTGCAGCTCTTTGATCTCGCTTCGCATGGCCACGCGCAGCTTGGCGTCCAGGTTCGAAAGCGGTTCGTCGAACAAAAAGACTTGCGGGTCGCGAACGATGGCACGGCCCATGGCCACCCGCTGGCGTTGGCCACCGGACAGCTGACGGGGGTAGCGGTCGAGCAAAGAGCCGAGCGCCAAAATGTCAGCCGCACGGGCCACTTTGGCATCGATTTCATCTTGGGGTTTTTTGGCCAGGGTGAGCGAGAAGGCCATGTTCTGGCCAACCGTCATGTGCGGGTAGAGCGCATAGTTTTGAAAAACCATGGCGATGTCCCGCTCTTTGGGGGGGAGGTCGTTGACTTGACGTGCACCGATGTGGATTTCGCCACCGCTGGTTTCTTCGAGGCCGGCAATCATGCGCAACAACGTGGACTTGCCGCAACCTGATGGACCGACAAGCACGGTGAAAGAACCGTCTTGGATTTCAATGTCCACACCATGCAGAATCGGAACATCCCCAAAATTCTTTTTGACAGATCGGATCGATACACTGGCCATTGAAAGCTTTCCTGTTTGAACGAATCTGAATCTGAACTGCAACTGCGCATGATTCAAATTGACATTCAGTATCACATTCTTGGGCCAATTCCTTATACCCACTTACCCTAATGGATCGTCTCCTATGTTCACCGATGCACAGGGGGTGACATGGGTCTAGGGGGTGAACTCTCGGCCATGTGCCCCAGCATGACCGCGGCATCTCCTGCGCGGAGGGGTCATGCGCGGTCGGGGTCTGATCGCTGCGGGGCCTGAGGCTCAGGTCACCGGCATTTGAATGGGCTGTCCGGCCTCCAGCAAATCCATCACCTGCTGCATGACCTGAGCGCCAGTGGCCGAGTAGGGGTCAAAGTCGGGGTGGTGCAGTCGGACCATGGGGTCGTCCACCGACAGGTGCACCAGCGCCATGGACCACTGGCCAAAGCGGCGTTCGTGGATTTCTTCGTAGTGCAGGATCTCCACATCCTGGTGGCGGGTGTCGGCGCTGATGCGGCGGTACAGCGCGTTGACCTTGCTGCGCTCGCCTTCGATCACCTGAAAGAAAAAGCCTTGCCCCTGGCACAGCACCCCGGTGATGGCTTGCGCAGGGTTGTTGGCTTGCGCTTGCGCCAGGATGCTGGTGGTCATGGTGGTGGTTTGCGGACCGACGGCACGGCTCACGTACAGCAGGCGCACGGTGATGCTGTGGCTGGGCACTCTCATGGTGTGGGGTGCACCGCGTTGCGGTCCAGGCGCTCGGTCTCGCGGCGCTCGAACAGGTTGAGCATCCAGGCCACGCGCTGGGGCATGGCCCGGTTGGGAAAATAGGCCTTGTTGCCGGTTTGCTGGGCGGCGTCGCGGCAGCCTTGCACCAGGCCCACAATGGCGGCCAGCGGCGCGGGGCTGTGGTCGGCCACGCGGATCCAGTGCACCTGGGTCCAGGCGCTGGCCAGCAGCATGAGCTTGCGTGTGGTGCTCACCACCGTGCGTTTGTTCACCGAGTCCAGGCCTTCGCGGCGCAGCTGGTGGCCGATCTCGGCGTAGATCATGCTGGCCGCGCAAATGGCGGCGCGGCAGTCGGGCGGCAGGGCGGCAATGCCCGAGTGCGCTTGCTTGTACAGGCGGTCGGCTTCATCCAGCAAACGCGCCACCACCTGTGCGATGGCCGGGGTGAATGTGGGTTGGGCCATCCAGGCTTCAGGGTCGATGCCGGCCTCGACCAGCCAGCGGCGCGGCAGGTACAGGCGGCCAATGCTGGCGTCGTGGCCCACGTCGCGCGCGATGTTGGTCAGCTGCATGGCCACGCCCAGCTCGCAGGCCCGTGCCAGCGTGTCCATGCTTTGCGGCCCCATGATCCAGCTCATCATCGCGCCCACACTACCTGCCACCCGGGCACCATAGGCGTGCAGGTCTTCGATGCTGTCGTAAGTGCGGCCGCTCGCGTCCCAGGCAAAGCCTTCGATCAGTGCGTCCAGCAAATGGCGCGGCAGTTTGTATTGCTGGACTACCAGGCTGAGCGCGTGGTCTTCCACATGGTCGTGCGGGGTGCTGGCATAGATGGCGTCCAGGCGCTCTTGCAGAGCGGCCAGCGGCGTGTCGCCCGCAGCGGCTTCGTCCACCAGGTCGTCGGCCACGCGGCAAAAGGCGTAGAGCGCAATGGCCGCTGTGCGCACGCGCAGGGGCAGCAAGCGGCTGGCGGCAAAAAAGGTTTTGGAGCCGCCCTGCATCATGGCCACGCAGGCCTGCAGGTCCTGCGAGTCGAAGTCGAGTTCTTGCAAACTGACAGCGTTGGGGGTGCGTTCAGATGTTGACATGGGGGATCACCGATTCCAAAGCTTTGGCCGACATGAGCACGCCCGGCACGCCCGCGCCCGGGTGCGTGCTGGCCCCCACGACAAACAGGCCCGGCACATCCTCGCTGCGGTTGTGTGGGCGAAACCACGCGCTTTGCAGCAGCAGCGGCTCGAGGCCAAACCCCGCGCCTTTGTAGGACCACAAGTTGTCGAGAAAGTCTTGCGGCGTGGTCACCTTGCTGGTCACGATGCACTCGCGCAGGCCGGGCAACACGCTGGCCTCCAGGCTCTCGGCAATGGCGGCGCGGTAGGTCTCGGCAAAGGCGTTCCAGTCGGTGCCGCTGTCCAGGTGCGGCACGGGTGAGAGCACATAAAAGGTGTCGCAGCCCTCGGGGGCCAACGAAGGATCGGTGGCGGTGGGGCGGTGCAAATACAGGCTGAAGTCGTTGGCCAGATGGTGCTTTTGAAAGATGTCTTGCAGCAGGCCTTGGTAGCGCGGGCCCAGCACCATCATGTGGTGCGGCACGTCTTTGTACTGGCGCGAGGTGCCGAAGTACCAGACGAACAGGCCCATGGAGTATTTGCCATTCGCGATCTTGCGGTCGGTCCACACGCGGCGGTGCTCAGGCGCGACGAGGTTTTTGTAGGTCCAGGCGGTGTCACCGTTGCTCACCACGATGTCGGCGGGCACGAATTCGCCGCTTTGCAACTCGATGCCGCAGGCACGGCCGTTTTCGATGCGGATTTGCGTCACAGGTGCGTTGCAGCGCAGCGGCACGCCGCGCTCTCCCAACAAGCCGACCAGTCCTTTCACAATCGCCCCGGTGCCGCCCATGGCCGAGTGCACACCCCAGGTGCGCTCCAGCGAGTTGATCAGGGCGTAGGCACAGGTCACGGCAAACGGGTTGCCGCCGATCAGCAGCGGGTGAAAGCTCATCACGATGCGCAGCTTGTCGTTGCGCATGTGTTTGGCCACCAGGCTGTACAGGCTGCGCCAGGCGCCCATGCGCAAGAAGTCGGGGATGGCGGCCATCAGGTCGCTGACCTTGTCAAAGGCCATGTCCCCCATGCCTTCAAAGCCCAGGGTTTTGCAGCGCTCGGCTTCTTCCAAAAAGCGTTCGTAGCCCGGCAGATCATCGGGTTCAAAGCGGGCGACTTCGGCGCGCATGTGCTCGGGGTCGCCGTTGTAGTCGAACCAGGTGCCATCCGAGAAACGCACACGGTAAAACGGGTCCATGGCCACCAGCTTCACGTCGCCCGCAAAGCTCTTGCCGCACAGCGCCCACAGCTCTTCGAGCAAAAAGGGCGCGGTGATGATGGTGGGGCCGGCATCAAAGGTGAAGCCGTCCTGGTGGTGCACATAAGCGCGGCCACCGGGGGCGTCGAGTTTTTCAAACACCTTGACCTCGTAGCCTTTGACGCTCAGGCGAATCGCTGCGGCCAGCCCGCCAAAGCCGCTGCCAATGACCACCGCCACCGGGCGCTGGCGCAGCTGGGACGGGGTGCCCAGCTCTGGGCCTTGCGGCGAGACGGGAATGCCGAAACCTTCGGTGCGGTAAGCATGGGTGGTGGTGTTCATGGGGGCCTTCAAGGGGGTGTGGTCAAAGCCGGTTTGGTGGTCTGGCCCATGGCCCAACCCCACAGCCGCTCCAGTGGCCAAGGAAAAATCATGATGACGTGTTCCACGATCGCCAGGCCCAGCAAAGTGGCCAGCATGACCCAGCCGGTGGTGATGGCCACTGCGCCTTGTTGCGCCAGCCAGACCAACCAAAACCAGGTGCCCATGGCCACGCCCATCGACAGCACGAACCACAGCGACATGCCGCTGGTGGTGCGGAAATAACTGGCGAGGTACTTCAGGTGGGCAGGCAGGTACTGCGCGCCGTTTTGCGGCACGCCAAAAAACAAATTCAGTTTGGCCGACAGGCGCATGCACCACAGCATCGCAAAGGTGCAAATGGCCACATGGCTGACCTGACCCGCTTGCATCCACCACAACAAGGCGAAGTTGGCCAACAAAGCCAGCTCGTGGTACAGCATGACCTGCACCGACTGCACAAATCGTGGCCAGCCCGTGGCCCCCGCGTCCAATGGGGTTTTGCGTGGACCGGTGATCCAGCCGGTCAAAAAGGCGAGCTCGTGCCAGCCCCACATCACGATCACGCTGCCAAAGGCGAGGTAGGCGTTGAACACGCTGACCTCTTGCATGCTGTGGGCCACGCCCCAGAAACTCAAGGCCAAGAGCACCGTCCAGCCGGCCAGGCTGAAACGGAAGCTGCGCGCAGGCAGCCGGTCGAGCCACAAAATCACGCCCGTGCCGAGCCACCAGCACAGGGCCGTGAAAACGCAGGCCCAGACCACTTCATTCACCATGCCGGTTCCATGCGGACCTGGGGCGAGAGGTCTTGTTGAATGACGGGCATGAAATACAGGCGCGCAAACGTTGCCGCGGCTTTGACGGCGCACACGCCTTGCTGCAATTTACCCACCACGCCCCCGCGGGTCTTGGCTTTGGCCATGGCTTGCGACAGGGCAAACAGGCGTTCCAGGCCCCGGCGGAAGACGAGGTGATCGGTGTCGAGCGCCAGCGGGAAGACCTGCTTGGTGATCTCGGTGGTGATGCGGAAGACTTGGTAGTCGTATTCGCTCGAGTCGAGGCCCATGGCCTCGTGCAGCATGGGGCGGGTGTGGTCGCGCACGTACATGGTGGCGTAGACGGCCAGCAAGAAAAAGCGAATCCACAGCTTGTTGCCACCGCTCAGCAACTTCGGGTTGGCGCGCATGATCAGGGCAAACGATTCACCGTGGCGGAATTCGTCGTTGCACCACAGCTCGAACCAGCGAAAGATGGGGTGAAAGCGTTTTTCGGGGTGCTTCTCAAGCTGGCGGAAGATGGTGATGTAGCGCGCGTAGCCGATCTTTTCCGACAGGTAGGTCGCGTAGTAAATGTATTTGGGCTTGAAGAAGGTGTATTTCTTGGTGCGCTTCAAGTTGCCCAGGTCGATACCCAGATTGAAGTCGCGCAGTGAGAGGTTGATGAAGCCCGCGTGGCGCGATTCGTCGCGCGCCAGGTAGGTCATGAGCTGCTTGATGTCGGGGTTGGTGACGTTCTTGCGGATCTCGTTGTAGAGCACGCAACCCGAAAACTCGGAGGTGAGCGAACTGACCAGAAAGTCCATGAACTCCTGGCGCATCTCGGGCGAGAGGCTGGCCATGCCCGCGGCCACTTCGCCCGCAAAGGCTTCGTCGCGCTGGAAGTGGTCGTGGTTGTTGTCGCCCTCGTACTCGGCCATCATCTTGTCCCACTCGGCGCGCACCGGCTCGATGTTGATGCGGTCCATGGCATCGAAGTCGGTGGTGTAAAAACGCGGGCTGATCATGTCGCTGTGCACCGCCTTTTTGTTGGCGTCTTCAGCGGTTTCGATGGTGTGGACAGCGGTGGCGTTCATGGGGTTCTCCGGTGCGGGTTCAATCGGGTTTAACGGGTTCGCGGTGGGGGGTGTTCACAGGCGTGGTGTCTTGCCCTGCCAGTCTTAGGCCCGCGAATACGGCGGCGTTGCTGGGACCAAAGGACTCCAGGTCAATGCGCTGGCCGGTGCTGGGGTCTTGCAAGGTCAGACGGCCGTCGGTGCGGCCGATCAACAAAAAGGGGGCTTCTTTCCCCAGGCTCTCGCGCTGGCGCTCACGGGCCAGGGCACGCAAGGTGCTGCGCAGAAAACCTTGCTCACCCGAAAACTGGGCCACTTGCTGGCCGCTGCGGTGGTCCACCACGGCGATGTCGCCGCTGGGCAGGTCGCGAAACTGCAGATCGCGCTGCCACTGCACGGCGGCATCGGGGGTGCGCGGGTCCAGGCCCGACCAGCGTGCCAGGCCCACGGCCACCAGCATGGCCAGCAGCATCACGCCGATCCAGGCCATGGGCCGGTTCAGGCCTTGGCTCTGGGGGGCTTGGCGGTTGTGCTGCCAGTCATGTGGGGGCAGGGTGTTCATGCCAGCATGCCTTGGGGTGGTGTGGCTTGGCTGCTCACAGGGGCATCGCCCAGCTGCAGGCTTTGGCCTGCACGTTCTGCGCGCCACAGGTTCAGCAGCAGCTCGCCCACTTGTGCGCTCTCTGGCACGCAGCGCAAGGTGGGCTGGGGCCGGGTGACGTGCCAGGCACGCTGGTGCGGCCACAGGTGGGCCCAGCCAATGCGGTCTTCGGGGTGCAGGGCCAGCGCGATGTCGCCCGTGCCCGCACCTTGGGTCTTGAGGGACGCCCCCGCGATGCGTTTGAAGGGCAGGTTGAAGGTCAGTGTGAGCACGATGCCGATGCGCATGACCACGCGTTTGTTGGTCAGGGTGTAGAGCGTGCTGCGCGCCGACATCCAGGCCGTGCCCAAGAGCAGCGCCAGGGCCAGGGCGTAGAGGCTGGCGGCCACCACCAGAGGTTTCCAGTCGACCTGTCCTTCGGGGGCCGTGAGGTTGATGGCCTGCACCGCGAGCATGAGCGCGAAGTACAGCGCGATCTTGCGCACATGAAACGCGTGGATGGCCAGACGCTTCCAGTCGGGTGCGCCCTGCCAGACCACGCGCTCGCCCTGGGGCAGGGCGCTGGGCAGGCCGGGGGCAGCTTCCCACTCGTGTTCGTGGGTGGCTTTCATATGATGGGTTCCTGACGCTCAGGGGTGGCGTACAAGGTGCCCGCACCGTAGTAGGCGGTGATTTTTTCTTCTTCGAGCAAGGTGATCTGCGCGTTCGATTTCGTCTGCGGCACGTTCGCGAACTGGTGACTCAAAATGGCCTGCACATGCGTGCCGTCTTTCTTGATGCGCGCAAAGGTCATGGGCAGCAGCACGCGCTTGTCGGAGTTCGCCAATTGCACTTCGGCGTAGCGGAACATCATCTCCATGCGGTCGACCCAGAGCTCGACCACGGTACCGGCCACGACCTTGTCAGCGCCCCAGACGGGCAAGCCACGCGGGTCCACGTCTTGTTTGGCCACCGAGTGGTCAGTCGCCACGCGCAAGGGCACGATTTTGGGGTGACCGTGCGGGTCTGCATCGGGGATGTCGGCGCGCATGGCCCAGGCACCGGGGCCCACGCCTGCCAAGAGCGGATCGCCCACGGGCTCCAGGGGGGCACCGTTCCAGCCGTGGGTGGGTTGGCCGCTGTAGCTGCCGTCTGGGCGGGCCAAATCAGGCGACAAGTAGGTGTGGCCGTCTTGCGTCTTGAAGGCCTTGGGCTCGGGCACGGGGGGCCAGCCTTCGATCTTGGGGCCGTTTTCGCGGCCCGAATCCATGGGGTAACCCTCGCGGTGGTTTTCACGCAAGAGGTAATAAATCAGTCCCGCGAAGAATGCCCAAAACATGTACAACACGATTTGGGCCACATCGACGTACTGGGTGATTGCGCCTGTTTCCATGGCTGTCTCCTTCAAAAAATCGGTGTATCAGCCCGGCAGTTGCGCCAGGCCAAAGGGTTGGGTGGGTGTGCTGACTGCCCGTGCAGCCAGACGGCTGGCACGCAACATGGGCCCCAGGGCCACCAGCACAACAAACAACAAATACATTTCCAGGTGGTAAACGAAGCTGTAGGCGGTGATGGGGGTGACCAGCACCTCGCCCAAAGCGCCCGACATGGCCAACACCGACACGCCGTCGCGCAAAGCCCCGCCCAGCGCCATGGCAGCCCCCGCGCTGGTGGCTTGCACCGCGCCCCAGGTGCCGATGACCAGACCCCCCAGGTGACCCAGCGGGCTGCCGTCCTCCGCCATGCCCATGGCCGTGACCAGCATGCCCACCGAAAACAAACCGCCGCTGAAACCGATCAGGCCCACGCCGATGCGGAACATCCAGGCCGCTTCGAGCGGGCCCGAAAAAATCACCATCGCAAACGCGGGCAAGCCCAGCAGCACACCCAGGCTGGCGAGGCGACAGGCGTGCATGCCGCCGGACAACCAGCGGGCTGACAAGAGAAAGGCCAGCAAAGCGCCACCCGCACTCAAGGCCGTGAGGGCGCTGGTGGCGCCCACGTCGAGTTTCAAAATCTCGGCCGCGTAAGGCTCGAGCACGATGTCTTGCATGTTGAAGGCGAAGGTGCCGATGCCCAGGGTCCACAAAAAGCGGCGCATCTGCGGCTGGGCCATCAGGTCACGCCAGCTGCTGGCAAAGCCCCCGGCTTCACGGCGACCGCGCTTGGCACTTCGTGCCTCTTGTTTCCACAGCGAGGCCAGGTTCATCACCGCCACCATGACCGCGCAGCCTTGCACCAGCTGGATGAGTTTTGGGGGGCTGAAGTCGCTCAGCACCAGGCCAAACACCGCGCTGCTGGCGATCATGCCCACCAGCAGCATGCTGTAGAGCAGGGCCACGACGCGAGGGCGTTTGTCGTCGCTGGCCAGGTCGTGCGCCAGCGCCATGCCCGCGGTTTGTGTGACCTGGATGCCCGCACCCACCAGCACAAAGGCCAGGCATGCGCCCAGCTGACCCACCCACAAATTGGCGGCTTCGGGCTCGGATAAAAGCAACAAGGCAAACGGCATGATGGACAGGCCGCCAAACAGCAGCAAGGTGCCGGTCCACATATAGGGGATGCGGCGCAGGCCCAGCGCCGAGGGGTGGGTGTCGCTGCGGTAGCCGATCAGGGTGCGCAGCGGCGCGAACACCATGGGGATGGCGACCGCCAAAGCGACCCACCAGGCGGGCACCTGCAGCTCGACGATCATGACCCGGTTGAGCGTGCCCACCAAGAGTGCCGTCACCATGCCGATCACCACCTGGAACAGCGACAGGCGCAGCAAGCGCGCCATCGGCAGCTCGGGCGAGGCTGCGTCGGCAAACGGCATGAAGCGCGTGCCGTGGGCCGTCAACCAGCGGGGGACCGGGATGCGCAGTTTCATGAGCGGGTCCACTCCCAGGCTTGCGAGGTGTAGAAACCACTGGCCACGCGCTGCATGCGTGCGCCTTGCCAGCCCTGCAACTCGGGGTGGTTTTGCATGCGTTGCAGCAGGTCGGCGTGCGCCACGGGCGACAAAGACGGCGAGCGGTCGCTGCGCGGGAACAGGCGGCCCGCGCTGTGCATCAGGGCCAAGAGCGGTGTGCGCGGCGCGAAGGTGAAGGCCATGGAGCCGCGGGTGCGCTGGGCCAAACCGGCCAGCGCTTCGGCGATTTGGTCGCTGTCGTAGTGGATGAGCGAGTCCATGCACACCACATGGTCAAAGTGGCCCAAGTCGGGGCTGAGCATGTCGCCCGACAAAAACTCCACCGAGCCTGGCAGGGTGGGATGCTCGGCCGCCATGCGTTCGGCGGCGAGCTTGACCAGCGTGGGCGACAGGTCAATCGCCATGACATCCGCACCGCGCAGCGCCGCTTGCAAGGCCAGCGCACCGGTGCCGCAACCGGCGTCGAGCACGCGCAGGCCGCGCAGGTCTTGCGGCAACCACGACAGCAGGGTCTCGCGCATGGTGTCGCGCCCGGCGCGCACGGTGGCGCGGATGCGGCCCACCGGCTCGTTCGAGGTCAATCGCGCCCAGGCATCGGCCGCGGTGCGGTCAAAGTAGTGCTCGATCTGGCTGCGGCGTTGTTCGTAGGCGGTGGTGTTCATGGTGTGCTTTCTGGCGGGTGTTCAGTCAAAACCCAGCAGGTCAAAAATGTCGCGGTCTTTCATGGGGATGGACGGCAGCGGGTCGGCACCCAGCCACAGCGCGGCGGCCAGCCGCATGTACTCGTCTTGCACGGCTTTCACAGCCGGTGTGGGCTCGAGCTCGAACAGGGTGCACTTTTGCAAACGGCTCTTGCGGATCTCGTCGAGCATGGGAAAGTGCGCCATGGTTTTGAGACCGGTGACCGCGTTGTACTTGTCGATCTGGTCGGTCGCGTCGCTGCGGTTGGCGATCACGCCGCCCAAACGCACGTTGTAGTTTTTGGCCTTGGCACCAATGGCTTGGACGATGCGGTTCATCGCAAAGATGGAGTCGAAATCGTTGGCCGTGACGATGAGTGCGCGGTCGGCGTGTTGCAGCGGGGCGGCAAAACCGCCGCACACCACATCGCCCAGCACGTCAAAAATCACCACATCGGTGTCTTCGAGCAGGTGGTGTTCTTTCAGCAGCTTCACCGTCTGGCCGACCACGTAACCGCCGCAGCCGGTGCCCGCGGGTGGGCCCCCGGCTTCGACGCACATCACGCCGTTGTAGCCTTTGAAGACAAAGTCATCAAGGCGCAGTTCCTCGGCATGGAAGTCCACCGTTTCGAGCGCGTCGATCACGGTGGGCATGAGTTTTTTGGTCAGGGTGAAGGTGGAGTCGTGCTTGGGGTCGCAGCCGATTTGCAGCACGCGCTTGCCCAACTTGCTGAAGGCCACCGACAGGTTGGACGAGGTGGTGCTCTTGCCGATGCCGCCTTTGCCGTAGACCGCAAACACCTTGGCAGTGCCGATCTTCACCGTGGGGTCCATCTGGAACTGCACGCTGCCCTCGCCATCGGCCCCACGGACCCTCTGGATGCTGTTCACCGGGATGCTGGTGGTTTCGATCATGCTGGGAGTCCTTCGTGTATGCCTTCAAGGCGGTCTTCAAGTTCTTCACCGGCCCGCAGCAAAGCTGTCATGGTTTCGGCGTCGGGTTGCCAGTACTGGCGGCGGGTGGCCTCCAGCAGGCGGTTGGCCACTTTGGCCGATGCGGTGGGGTTGAGCTGGGCCATGCGCTCGCGCATGGCGGGGTCCAGCACAAAGGTCTGGGCCAGTTGCTGGTAGACCCAGGGCTGGACTTGTCCTGTGGTGGCCGACCAGCCCATGGTGTTGGTGAGGTGGGCTTCGATCTGGCGCACGCCTTCGTAGCCGTGTTGCAGCATGCTTTCGTGCCACTTGGGGTTGAGCATGCGGCTGCGGGTTTCCAGGGCCACTTGTTCGGTCAGGCTGCGCACCACGCCGTCACCTTGGGTTTGGTCGCCAATGAACACAGGTGGCGCTTCGGCGGCGTTGCCGTCACGCTGGTGCTTGGCCTGCAGCACGGCGCGGCTGATGCCACCCAAGGTGTCGAAGTAGGTGTCGATGCTGGTCACGCCCAGCTCCACCGAGTCGAGGTTTTGGTAGGTGAGTGAGACACTGGCCAGCGCGCTTTGCAGCACGGCGGTGTTGCGCACCGGGCGACCTTCGCGGCCATAGGCAAAGCCCTTGCGCTGGGTGAAGGCGTCGCCGAGTTCGTTTTCGTTTTCCCAGCAGCTGCTGTCGATCAGGTGGTTCACGTTCGCACCGTACGCGCCCTCGGTGTTGCCGAACACGCGCAGCGCGGCGCACTCCATGTTGCTGCCTTCGTGTTCGGCCAGGTAGGCCAGCGCGTGTTGGCGCACAAAGTTTTGCTCAATGGGTTCATCGGCGCTGGCCGCCAAAAACGCGGCTTCGGCCAGCAGGCGGATTTGCATGGGCAGCAGGTCGCGGAAGATGCCCGACAAGGTGATGACCACGTCGATGCGGGGGCGGCCCAACTCGGCCAAAGGAATCAGCTGGGCCCCTGCCAAGCGGCCGTAGCTGTCAAAGCGCGGTGCGGCACCCATCAAGGCCAGGGCTTGCGCCATGGGGCTGCCTTCGGTCTTGAGGTTGTCGGTGCCCCACAGCACCATGGCCACGGTCTCGGGCAGGGCCTGGTGGTCTTGCTGGTAGCGGGCCAGGAGCTTGTCGGCCTGGCGCATGCCATCGCGCACCGCAAAAGCCGATGGCATGCGGAAGGGGTCGAGGCCGTGCAGGTTGCGCCCGGTGGGCAAGACGTTGGCGTTGCGGATCAGGTCGCCGCCGGGGGCGGGTTGCAAATAGCGGCCGTCGAGGGCGCGCATCAGGCCTTGCATTTCGTGGTCTTCGCCCAGCAGGCGGTTGCTGCGCACCAGTTGGCGCAGCGTCTCGGCTTGGGCTTTGTCGCCAGCGGGCAGCTCGGTGCTGAACTGTGCGCTCAGTTGCGCTTCGCTGGCACCGTCGACCAAGGCCTCCATCAAGCTGGCGTTTTGAGCGCCGGTCAAGCCCATGGCGTCGGCCATGACTTGGAGGGTGCCCAAGCGCTGCTCGCGGGTGGGGGCTTGGCCCATGACGTGCAGGCCTTCGGGGATCAGGGCGTATTCGAGTTCCAGCAACTGGTTTTGCAGTTGCTCGATCCAGGCGGTGGGATCGGCCGCCTGAATGGCTTGAACGGACAAGTCGATGCTCTGCGCTTGTTCGCGGATCAGCGTCGTGAGGCTCTCGCGGTCCTGCGCCTGGTCCGGGCCCATTTGTTGCCAGCGCTCAATCGACTGCTGCAGGCTGACCAGTTCTTTGTACAAGCCCGAATGCGTGAGCGAGGGGGTGAGGTAGCTCACCAGCGTGGCCGCACCCCGGCGTTTGGCCAATGCGCCTTCGGACGGGTTGTTGGCGGCGTACAGGTAGATGTTGGGCAGCGCACCAATCAGGCGGTCGGGCCAGCACTGGGCCGACAGACCGGTTTGTTTGCCCGGCATGAATTCGAGTGCGCCGTGCGTGCCAAAGTGCAGCACCGCGTCGGCGGCGTAGTCGTCGCGCAGGTAGCGGTAGAAGGCGCTGAAGGCGTGGGTGGGGGCGCAGCCGGTTTCAAACAGCAGGCGCATCGGGTCGCCTTCATAGCCAAAGCCCGGTTGCACCGTGACCACCACCTGGCCAAAGTCTGCGCCGAGCACAAAGATCGACTGGCCGTTGGTCAAATGTTTGCCGGGGGCAGGGCCCCACTGCGCTTCGATCTCGTTCAACCAGCGTTCGTTTTGCACGTGGTGACCGGTGTCGATGGCGTGCAGCACATTGGCTTGTGTGCCGTACTGGCTGGCGTTGCCTTGCAACAGGCGGTTGCGCAGATCGTCCACGCTGTCCGGCAATGTGACTTGGTAGCCTTCGAGCGACAAGCGCTGCAAGGTGTTGAAGAGCGACTGAAAAACGGAGAGGTAAGCGGCCGTGCCCACGCTGCCCGCATTGGGCGGGAAGTTGAACAGCACGATGGCCAGCTTGCGCTCGGCGCGTGGTTTGTCGCGCAGGCGCACCAGGCGCTCAACGCGGGCGGTGAGCATCTCGGTGCGTTCGCTGCAGGTGAACATGTCCTGGCTGCGCGGGCCGCTCGGGAAGGTGCAGCGCTTGTCGCAGCCGTGGCAGGTTTGACCGGCGGGCCCGGGACGGCCGCCGTAGACCATGGGCAAGATCGAGCCGTCGAGTTCGGGGATGGCCACCATGATGGTGTTTTCCACCGGCAGCAGGCCACGGGTGGAGTCGCCCCATTGCTCGATCGATTGGAATTCGAGCGGGTGTGCGGCGATGTAGGGCACATCGAGTTCGCTCAGGGCCACTTCGGCGGCGCTGGCGTCGTTGTAGGCCGGGCCACCGACCAAGGAAAAACCGGTGAGCGACACCAAGGATTGGATCTTCGCGCCCGTGCCTTGCTTGAAGAAACGGTCCATGGCCGGGCGGGCGTCCAGGCCGCTGGCAAAGGCGGGGATGACGCGCAGGCCGCGCGCTTGCAGTGAATGGATGACCGCGTCGTAATGCGCGGTGTTGCCGGCCAGCAAATACGAGCGCAGCAGCAGCAAGCCCACGGCGGGCTGGTCCTGGCGGCCGTGGCCAGGCAGGTCGCTCAGCTGCTCGCTGATGCGGTTTTTCATCTGTGGGTGGTACAGGCCGACCTCGGGGTATTCGATCGGATCTTCCGGTTGGGCCAGGGCGCGCAGCGGCTCGCGCGGGCCTTGGGCGTAGCGGTGCACCAAGGTTTTGACCAGGTGCTCGATGTTGTGCTCGGAGCCGGCCAGCCAGTAGCGCATGGTCAAGAAGAACAGTCGCAGGTCTTGCGCGGTGCCGGGAATGAAGCGCAGCAGCTTGGGCAAGCGGCGCAGCATGGCCATTTGCTTGGCCCCGGCGCTGGACGGTGCGCCCGTCTCGGAGCCGGTGTCTTTGTTTTTGGCGCTGGGGCGCAGCTTTTTGAGCAAGGCCATCAGGCCGCCCGATTCGCGGCCCATGACCAGCTTGCCCATGCGGGTGAGCTGCGTGACTTGCGGGGCTGACATGATGCAGACCATGGCGTCGCAATGGTCGCGGCGTGCCTGCAGGGCGTCCAACACCGGCAGGAAATGGTCTTCCATGAAGAGCATGGTGACGATGACCAAGTCGGCTTGCGCCACGGCGGCGAGAGCCGCGGCCAGGGCTTGGTCGCTGTCGCGCCAGGCCGAGGCGCTGTGGGTTTGCAGGTGCAGGCCGGGCAGGTCGCGGGCCAGACGCTCGGCGGCGCTCTCGGCGGCGCTGGCCAGGTGGCTGTCCATGGTCAGCAGGACCACGCTCATGCGTGGTGTTGAGGCGGCCTGTTTACCGGCTGAAGTGGGCTTTGGCATCGTAGAGCGTCTCCACGGTGATGGTCGCCACGCCCAGGTCTTGGGCAAAACGCTCGGTGTTGCGGCGGGCTTTGCCCCGCACAAAGAACGGGATCTTGCCCAGCTCTTTCTCGGCTTCCGTGCTCCAAGTGGCTTGGTTGGACGCGGCCGGGATGGGCAATTCGATGGCCGTGGGGGTGGCCATGACCGGTGTGTCGCTGCTTGGGGGACGAGCGGTTTCGGTCGCAGGCCGCGTGCTGCCCAAATGCGAGGGCGCAGCACCAGCGTGGAACTCGAAGTCTTCGCGGAACATGCCGATCAGGTGTTCTTCCAGGCCCATCATCAGCGGGTGCACCCAAGTGTCGAACAACACATTCGCGCCTTCAAAACCCATCTGCGGCGCGTAGCGGGCAGGGAAGTCCTGCACGTGCACCGGGGCGGAAATCACCGCGCAGGGAATGCCCTGGCGCTTGGCGATGTGGCGCTCCATTTGGGTGCCCAAAATCAGCTCGGGCTGCAGCGCGTTGATTTGGGTTTCGACTTCGAGGTAGTCGTCGGTGATCAGGGCTTCGACGCCGTAGCGCTTGGCACAGTCACGTACTTCGCGGGCAAATTCGCGGCTGTAAGTGCCCAGGCCCACCACCTCAAAGCCCATCTCTTGGCTGGCGATGCGGGCGGCGGCCACCACGTGGGTGGCGTCGCCAAAAATATAGACCCGCTTGCCGGTCAGGTAGGTCGAATCGACCGACTTGGCGTACCAGTGGGCGTGGGCGTTGCTCGGGTCTTGTGCGGGTTGGGGCAGGCCGGTGAGCGTGCAGACTTCGGCGATGAAGTCGCGTGTGGCGTGGCTGCCCAGGGGCACGGTCTTGGTGTAAGGCTGGTCGAACTGGCGCTGCAACCACTGCGCGGCGGCCAGGCCAATTTCGGGGTAGAGCACCACGTTGAAGTCGGCCTCGGCCAGTTTTTGCACATCGGCCACGCTGGCGCTCAAGGGCGCGACCACGGCAACATCGACACCGAGTTGGTTCAGCAGTTGCGTGATTTCCTTGACGTCGTCGCGGTGGCGAAAGCCCAGGGCGCTGGGGCCCAGGATGTTGCAGGTGGGTCTGACCTTCGCGGGCTTATCGGCGGCGGGTTTGTGCACCAGGTGGCGGCACAGTTGGTAAAAGGTTTCGCTCGCGCCCCAGTTTTCCTTGCGCTGGTAAGAGGGCAACTCCAAGGCCACCACGGGGATGGTCAGTTGCAGGGCTTGGGCCAAACCGCCCGGGTCGTCCTGAATCAACTCCGCCGTGCAGGACGAGCCCACCAACATGGCAGCGGGGTTGAAGCGCGCCATGGCTTGGCGTGCAGCGTCCTTGAACAGCTCGGCCGTGTCACCGCCCAAATCGCGCGCCTGGAAGGTGGTGTAGGTGACGGGCGGGCGGCGCGGCAGGCGCTCGATCATGGTGAACAGCAGGTCGGCGTAAGTGTCGCCTTGCGGGGCGTGCAGCACATAGTGCACGTCCGTCATGGCGGTGGCCACGCGCATCGCGCCCACATGGGGCGGTCCTTCGTAAGTCCAGAGCGTCAGTTGCATGGGGTGTTCCTGCGCTTTCAGGCGGCCAGCTTCAGGCGGCGCTTGAGCGGGCGGCTGAACAGTCCGGCCAAATCGGCCGCTTGTTCGTAGCCCTGGATGGGGGTGAAGACCAATTCGATGGCCCACTTGGTGGTGATGCCTTGGGCTTCGAGCGGGTTGGCCAAACCGAGGCCGCACACCACGAGGTCGGGGGCATCGGCGATGCAGCGGTCGAGCTGCAGGTCCACGTCTTGGCCTTCGCTGATGCGGGTGCCTGCGGGGATGAGCGCCAGTTCGGCGGCCATGTGCTGGCGGTGCAAATAGGGCGTGCCCACTTCCACCAAATCCATGCCCAGTTCGCGGTGCACAAAGCGCGCCAACGGGATTTCGAGCTGCGAGTCGGGGAAGAAGAAGATGCGCTGGCCTTGCAGCATTTGGCGTTGTACGGCCAGGGCTTTGTCGGCGCGTTGGCGCAGGGCGGCGGTGGCTTGTTCAAACACCTCGGCGGACACACCAAACTCGGTGGCGGCCGCTTGCAGCCAAGCGGTTGTGCCTTCTACGCCGAGTGGAAAGGGCGCGGGCAAATGCTGCGCGCCGCGCGACTGCAGGGCGCGGGCGGTGTCGGCCAAGAAAGGCTGGGCCAACAAATAGCGGGTATTGGGCCCGACCACCGGCATGGCCTGGCTGTTGCGCGGCGGGAAGAAACTGACCTGCAAACCCATGCGATCGAACAGGCTGCGCATCTGGTCTTCGACCACATCGGCCAAGGTACCGACCACCATCAGGGCGGGGGCGGTGTCGGTGCTGGCGGGCAAACCAGGAACCATGGCCGCCAGGCAAGCGTCTTCGCCTTGGGTGAAGGTGGTTTCGATGCCGCTGCCCGAGTAATTGAGCACGCGCACCTTGGGGTGGTGGATCTGGTTTTGGCGCTCGGCGGCGCGCGACAAATCGAGCTTGATGACCTCGGACGGGCAAGAGCCCACCAAAAACAACAAGCGGATGTCGGGGCGGCGCGCCAGCAACTGGCCGACCACCCGGTCGAGTTCTTCGTGCACATCGGCCAGGCCCGCCAAATCGCGTTCGTCGATGATGGCGGTGCCAAAGCGGGGTTCGGCAAAGATCATCACACCGGCGGCCGACTGGATCAGGTGGGCGCAGGTGCGTGAGCCCACCACCAAAAAGAAGGCGTCCTGAATCTTGCGGTGCAGCCAGATGATGCCGGTCAAGCCACAAAACACTTCGCGCTGTCCGCGTTCGACCAAAGGCACGACGTCGGTGCAACCAGCAGTTTCTGCGCGGATCGGGATGACGGTGCTCATGTGCTGGCCTGTGCACCCGTGTCGGGCAAAGAGGTGGAGGAAGGTTGTTTTTGCAGCCGCGCCATGCGCAGCTTGCGGATGTACTGCGCGGCATTGATGGCGTAGCTGCCGTACGCGGCCAGGGCCAGCCACAGCAAGTCGTTGGCGCTCCAAGCGCCTTGCCACCAAGCCCAGACATAGGCGGTGTGAAGGGCCATGACCCCCATGCTGACCACGTCTTCCCAATAGAAGGCGGGGGCAAACAGGTACTGGCCGAAGACCACTTTTTCCCAGATGGCGCCGGTGACCATGATGGCGTAGAGCACCACGGTCTTGAGCACCACCGAGGCCAGGGCCCAGTCGGTGTGCTCGCCGGTTTGCAGGCTGCGCAGCACCAGGTACAAACTGATGCCGAAAATCAAAAACTGCACCGGGGCCAAGACGCCTTGCACCAGGGTCCAGGCGGTCGCGTCACGCCGGGCGCGTTGCGCTGGCGTGTACAAAACCGGAGTGGAGGATGCGGGCATGGAGAACCTGGTTGGGTGGGTGGGCTTGGGATGAATGTAAGTCTGGACATACAGTGTGTCAACATAAATTGACAATATTCTCGAATTCTAGGGTTTACACTAAATACAAGTCTTCCCAACCCACTCACACTCAAGCCTGTGTTGTGCAGGGGCCTTCCGGTGCCCGGCCCAATGCAACTCTTGCGACGAGCACTCCGATCTCCAGGAGCCTGCCGCTGGTGTATCCCTCTGATGATCGGTGCTTGTCATGGCTCAATTCAATGTCGAAAACTCGCAGTCCCCGCCCTCCGGCCCCGGACTGACGCACCACTGGCCCGAAGCCTTGCGGCAGGTTGCGCCTGTGGGCCCACGTTTGGTGGGAGGCACCACCTTTGCCGGCAAGTCGGCGCTGGACATGGCGCAAATCCAGATCCTGGCGCAAGCCTGTCTGCAGGGCCTGGATGCGGCGCGCCAGGTGGTGTTCGGCTGGCAGCGCCAGGGGCAGTCACTGGAAGACATTTACCTTCAAGGCATCACGCCCTGCGCCCGTTTGCTGGGCGAGTGGTGGAGCGCCGACCGGCTCGATTTCGCCATGACCACCATCGCGTCGGCCCACTTGCAGCAGCTGCTGCACGACTTCAGCAGCGAGTTCCTGCAGGAAGCGCCGCGCCAGCCCAACGGGCTGAGCCTGCTGTTGCTGACCGAGCCGGGGGCCCAGCACAGCATGGGGCTGTTCATGCTCAGTGAGTTCTTCAAGCGTGCCGGCTGGACGGTCACCGTGGGCGTGCCGCAGGATGTGGCCGAATTCAAACGGCTGTTCCAGTCGGACTGGTTTGATGCGGCAGGCATCTCGGTGAGCACCGACCGGCACCTGGACACCCTGAGGACGCTTTTGCCGCAGTTGCGTGACAACTCGGACAACCTGAGCTTGCGGGTGTTTGTTGGTGGACCGATGGCGTTTGTGGCCCCTGAGCGCCTGCAAGGCCTGGCTGCCCAGGTGCTCGCAGAAGACGCGCCCACCACAGTGACGCGCATCACGCAAGCTATGTCGGACGCGGCTGTGAGCGTGAGCTGACGGGCCCTGTGTGTGCGTTTGAATACATTGAAACCGCAAGGCCAAGCGTTTTTCTGCTTATATTAGCCTATACTTGTATGACAAATTCAAGTGTCAATTTCCTGATACTCAAACGCAGTTGGTTTACAGCATGAAGCTTCCCTCATTGGACCCGTCCACCTTGTCCCAGTTGCTGGGTGTGGTGTCCGACGTCACCTTGGTCATGGACCTGCAAGGGGTGGTCGAGGATGTCTCCACTGGGCGCGACACCTTGGCCACACTCGGCTGCCAAGCCTGGGTCGGGCGTCGCTGGATCGACACCGTCACCACCGAAAGTCGCATCAAAATTCAGGAAATGCTCCAGTCCAAGGGCACACCCGACTTCATGCGCTGGCGGCATGTGAACCACCTGTCCCCTTTGGGGAACGAGGTGGCCCTGCAATATGTGCTTTTGCCGCTGGGCGGCAGCAAATTGCTGGCCCTGGGCCGCGACCTGGAAAGCCTGGCCGAGCTGCAGCGCCGTTTGGTCGAAACCCAGCAGTCGATGGAGCGGGACTATTTGCGCCTGCGCCACATCGAGGCGCGTTACCGCGTGCTGTTTGACACGTCCTCCGAAGCGGTGCTGATGGTGGACGCCAGCACCCAGCGCGTGCTGGAAGCCAATGTGGGCGCGCAGTCCCTGCTCAAGGATGCGGGCAAACGCCTGGTGGGTCGCGACGTGCGTGAGTGTTTTGAGGCCGACAGCCAAGGCGAAGTGCAGTCTTTGCTGCGCATGGCCTTGGCCACGGGTCGTATCGAGATGTGCTCGGCCCGAGTGGCGGGGCTGCCCTCCGCCTGGACGGTGTCGGCCACGGTGTTTCGCCAGGAGGGCGGGGCGCAGTTTCTGGTGCGCCTGGTCACTCGCGACGCTGTTGCGGCCCCCTTGCATGAGGCTGGGTCGTCGGCTGCACTCAGCGAGGCCATGGAACGCTTTCCGGACGGCTGGCTGCTGACCGACACCTCGGGCACAATCAAAAGCGTCAACGAAGAGGGCATGGCCTTGCTGGGCCTGACCGCCTCCTCGCAAGTGGTGGGCCAGAACCTGGAGCGCTGGCTGCAGCGTGGCGCGGTGGACTGGGGCGTGCTCAACACCAGCTTGCGCCAGCAGTTGCCGGTGCGCAATTTCGCCACCGAGGTGCGCACTTTGTCGGGCATGACCTTGCCGGTCGAGGTGTCGGCGGTGTGCCTGAGCCGGCCCGAGCCGATGTACGCCTTTTTCGTGCGCGACATGGACCGCCGCCTGCAAGGTGGGGCGTCTGTGGCGCAAAGCCACATCAACCCATTTGCCGATTTGTCCCAGCTGGTGGGACGTCGCCCCATCAAGGACATTGTGGGCGAGACGGTGGACACCATCGAGCGCCTGTGCATCGAGGCCGCGCTGGAGCTGACCCACAACAACCGCGCCTCGGCGGCGGAAATGTTGGGTTTGTCGCGCCAAAGCCTGTACGTCAAACTGCGCCGATTTGGCATGGTGGCCGAGGCTGAAGCCGACAATCCTTGAAGGATGTCATTTTGAGTTGACGATAAGTGTCAATCTTGATTGACATTTTGAAAACTCTCTTCACAATGGGGGCATGGACACCCCGCCACTCGCTCTGACACCCCCACGCACCCGGCCTGCGCTGGGCACGGTGGCGGAGTTCCTCAAACCGATCACCTGGTTTCCGCCCATGTGGGCTTTTGCCTGCGGCGTGGTGGCTTCGGGCCAGGACTTGGGGGCCCACTGGGCTTTGCTGCTGCTGGGTCTGGTGCTGACGGGCCCATTGGTGTGCGCCAGCAGCCAGGCCGTGAACGACTGGTTTGACCGGCATGTGGACGCCATCAACGAACCCAACCGCCCCATCCCCTCGGGCCGCATGCCCGGGCGCTGGGGTTTGGGCATCGCCATCGCCTGGACCGCGCTGTCGCTGGTCTGGGCCACGCTCATGGGGCCTTGGGGCTTTGCGGCCTGCACCCTGGCCATTGCCTTGTCCTGGGCCTATAGCGCACCACCCGTGCGCCTGAAAAACAACGGCTGGTGGGGCAACGCGGCCTGCGCCTTGAGTTACGAAGGACTGGCCTGGCTCACCGGCACGGCCGTCATGCTGGGCGGGGCCTGGCCGGGGCCGCACTCGGTGGCGCTGGCGCTGCTCTACAGCGTGGGGGCACACGGCATCATGACGCTCAACGATTTCAAGGCCATTGAAGGCGACCGCCGCATGGGCGTGGCCTCGTTGCCGGTGCAGCTGGGCGCGCACGGCGCGGCGCGCATGGCCTGCGTGTTCATGCTGGTGCCGCAGCTGGCGGTGACCCTGTTGTTGGCTTATTGGCAGCTCCCTTGGCATTCGGCGGCTGTCTTGGCCTTGGCGGTCTTGCAGCTGCCCTTGATGCTCAAATTTTTGCGCCAACCGATTGAGCGCGCCTTGCATGTCTCGGCCTTTGGTGTGCCGCTGTTTGTCAGCGGCATGATGGTCAGCGCCTGGGGGCTGCGCCAGTTGAGCCTGCTGCAAGCAAGCGTGGGGCTGGCATGAACACACCCCTGAACGCTGCCGTGTTTGGCTGGTTCCAGATCATCCGCCTGGGGCTGATCCAGGCCTGTCTGGGCGCGGTGGTGGTGGTGACCACGTCCACGCTCAACCGCATCATGGTGGTCGAGCTGGCGCTACCGGCTTTGCTGCCCGGTTTTTTGGTGGCCTGGCATTACGCGGTGCAAATGGTACGACCGCGCATGGGTTTCGGGTCAGACAAGGGGCGGCGCAGCACGCCCTGGATGATGGGCGGCATGCTCGTGCTGGGCGTGGGTGGCGTGATGGCCGCCTGGGCCACGGTGTGGATGGCCACGCAGCCGTTTTATGGCGCACTGCTGGCCTGGTTGTCTTTCGGCCTGATTGGCTTGGGCGTGAGCGCCTGCGGCACTTCGCTGCTGGCGCTGATGGCCAAGCGGGTGCCCGACGAGCGCCGCGCGCCCGCGGCCACCACCGTGTGGCTGATGATGATTGTGGGCTTCGCCGTCACGGCCGGGGTGGTGGGCAAGTTGATCGACCCCTACAGCCCGCAGGTGCTGCTGCATGTCTCGGCGGGCCTGAGTCTGCTCACGGCCTGCATCACGGCGCTGTGTTTGTGGGGCCTGGAAAAAGACGGCGACCCCGCCACGGTCGTGGCACCGAGCACCGAACGCCTTCAAAAACAGAATTTCAAAGAGGCTTTTCAAGAGGTCTGGGCCGAGCCTGCGGCGCGCACCTTTACCGTGTTTGTGTTCATGTCCATGCTGGCCTACAGCGCGCAGGATTTGATTCTGGAGCCTTTCGCGGGCGCCGTGCACGGCTTCACGCCGGGGCAAACCACGCAGCTGTCGGGCTGGCACCACATGGGCGTGCTGATCGGCATGCTGGCGGTGGCCGGGGCCGGTTCGCGCTGGGTGGCGGGGCGCCTGGGCTCGGTGCAGGCCTGGATGGTCGGCGGCTGTCTGGTGTCGGCGCTGGCCACGCTGGGTCTGGTCAGCTCGGCCGTGTCGGTCGATTGGCCGCTCAAGGCCAACGTGGTGTTTCTGGGGGTGGCCAATGGCGCGTTCTCGATCGCGGCGATTGCCACCATGATGCGACTGGCGGGTGAAGGTGGCCCGGGCCGCGAAGGCACGCGCATGGGTTTGTGGGGCGCGGCGCAGGCGGCGGCCTTTGGTTTTGGGGGATTGCTCGGCACCGCAGCCAGCGATCTGGCCCACGCCGTGTTGGGTGAACAGCGCACGGCCTATGCCGCCGTGTTTGGCATGCAGGCGCTCATGTTTGCGGTGTCGGCCGCGGTGGCTTCGCGCCTGCGCGCCGGGCCTGCACAGCGCCAGCGTTTGCGTTTGGATGGTCCCGTATTGCTGAAAGGTGGGTCAAGCTCATGAACCAGACCGATTACGACTTCGTCGTGGTGGGGGGCGGGCCTTCGGGAGCCACCGCCGCACACGATTTGGTGCGCCAGGGATGGCGCGTGTTGTTGCTGGACCGCCAGGGCCGGACCAAGCCTTGTGGCGGCGCGATCCCGCCGCGCCTGATCCAGGACTTCGATATTCCTGACCACCTGCTGGTGGCCAAGGTGCGCTGCGCCCGCATGATCTCGCCCGCCGACAACAAAGTGGACATTCCGATCGACAACGGATTTGTCGGCATGGTGGACCGCGACGAGTTCGACGAGTATTTGCGCGAACGCGCTGCGCAGTCGGGGGCGGTGCGCTGTCAGGCGATTTTTGACAAGTTGGAACATGACGCCAGCGGCCAGCTGTGGGTGCATTACACCCCGGTCACGCCCAAAGAGCATGCTGCCGCCGAGCATGCCCATCCGGTCAGGGTGTCCACCCGCATGGTGGTGGGGGCTGACGGTGCCCGCTCGGAAGTCGCGCGCCAAGCCATTCCCAATGCGCACAAAACCAAGTATGTGTTCGCGTACCACGAGATCATCGAAGCGCCCGTGGGTCAGCCCGGCTATGACGCGGCGCGCTGCGATGTTTACTACCAGGGTGAGGTCTCGCCCGACTTTTACGGCTGGGTGTTCCCGCACGGCAAGACCATGAGCGTGGGCATGGGCAGCGCCGACAAAGGCTATTCGCTGCGCAGCGCCACGGCGCGTTTGCGTGAAATTGCGGGTCTGACCCATGCGCCCACTTTGCGCCGCGAAGGCGCGCCGATTCCGCTCAAACCGCTGCCCCAATGGGACAACGGCCGCGACGTGATCGTGGCGGGCGATGCGGCGGGTGTGGTGGCCCCCTCGTCGGGCGAAGGCATTTACTACGCGATGGACTGCGCCCGGCGCGTGGCCAAGGCCGCCGATGAGGCCCTGAGAACCGGCAACAGCGCCTGCCTCAAACAAGGCCGCAAGAGCTTCATGAAGCAGCACGGTCGGGTGTTCTGGATCTTGGGCGTGATGCAGTACTTCTGGTACCAGAACGACCGCCGCCGCGAAAAGTTCGTCAAGATCTGCGAAGACCGTGACGTGCAGCGCCTGACGTTTGAGTCTTATATGAACAAGGAACTCGCACGCAAGGACCCGATGGCCCATGTGCGTATCTTCCTCAAGGACATGGCCCATCTGCTGGGCCTGGCACGAACGTGATGCCCTGGGTGCGTTGGCACACCGGACCCGCAGCTGGGATCCGGGGACAATACCGCTCATGAACAAATCTGCTTGGACCCGTTTGGCGGTGGCCTTTGCGTTGAGCTATGCCACGGCGGGCATTGGCGCGGCCTTGACCGAATTGGGGCCGTGGTACTTCGCGCTCAAGCACCCGGCCTGGAAGCCCCCTGATGCCGCGTTCGGGGTCATCTGGACCACGATCTTCAGCTTGTGCGCGATCAGCGGCTGGTTGGCCTGGCAGGCGGCCGACACCGTCGCTTTGCGTCGGCGCGTGGCGGGGCTGTTTGGCGCGAACGCGCTGGTCAATATCCTGTGGAGTGCGCTGTACTTCAAACTGCAGCGCCCTGACTGGGCCCTGTACGAAGTGGTGTTGCTGTGGCTGTCCATCCTGGCCCTGATCGTGGGGCTGTGGCGTCTGTCGCGCTGGGCGAGTTTGTTGCTCATCACTTACTGGGTCTGGGTCAGCATCGCCGCCGTGCTGAACTGGCAAACCGTTCAGCTCAACGGACCTTTTGTCGGTCTCGTGTAACACCGGGGGCTCCAATCTGCCTGGGTCGGTGGTTCAAAAGCAGTTGGTTTGAAGGCGTCGGGCCCACTGTGCAGGTGAGGGTTGACGCCTTGCCCTGGCAGCCCACCCGCCAGGGCTAGGGGTTTGCCATGCTTGTTGCAGCAGGGCAAAAAATCTATAAAGCAATCTGCAGCAGCGGACCGGCATGCTATGTTGCTGGCGAATTGACGCCCCGGTTTTTACCTTCCCCAAGGGTGACACGCTCGTGCTGCAAGGAACGCGCATGTCTGAGTTCAATGGCTTGGGTGGTCAATCGAATGGTTTGAAACGGGCCAACAACCTGCCAGAGGATTGCAAGGAATCCCTGCTGGCAGTGATCGAAAAGCAGATCATTCCCCGATTGCTCAATGTGCAGCAATTTTTCCCCGCCAAGGCCAAGGCTCTGAGCGAGCAGCTGCCAGCGGGCGAACTGCCCGAATTTTTGGCGTTCACCCAACACTGTCTGAGCGGCGATGGCTTGAAGGCCAACCAGCTTGTGGATGCCTTGATGGCCCGGGGTTTGGCGCATGACCGCATCTTTCTGGAATTGATCACCCCCGCTGCCCGCCACCTGGGGGTTTTGTGGGAGCAGGATCTGTGTGATTTCACCCAGGTCACGTGTGGCCTGGCCTTGATGCACCAGATGATTTACCGCTTGGGCTACGAGTCACCCGCCGGGCCCAGCGTCGAGGGCGAGAGCGAGCGGATCATGCTCGCCTGTGCGCCGGGTTCCCAGCATTTTTTGGGCTTGACCATCGTGGCCGACTTTTTCCGTCAGGCCGGGTCCGAGGTGGTGCTGGAAATCTCGTCCTCCGAGTCCGAGTTGCTGCGGGCTGTGGCCAACGAATGGTTTGATGTGGTGGGCATTTCGGTGGCCCTGGAGGCGCAGCTGCAGACCTTGCCGGCTTTGATTGGGCATTTGCGCGAAAGCTCGGGCAACCCCAAGGTCCGTGTGGTGCTGGGGGGGCCGATTTTCATGATCCGGACGTTCGACCCGCATGAGCTGGGTGCTGACGCGATCTTCACGGATGCGCGAGAAGCTGTGGGCGCCGTCAAGCACCTGGTCCGCGCCCGCTGAACTGTGCCAGCGGTCGCTGCTTTGCATGCCCTGCTCAACGGGGAGTGCACCAGCGCAGGATGTGCTCGGCCGTGCCCTGCGGGTCCTGTTCATGCGCCAAATGGCCCAGCCCGGGCTGAATGTGCTGGCGGGCTTGCGGCAAGCGCTGGCAGGCTTCGTCGGCCAAGGCGGGGGGCACGGTTTGGTCTTGTGCGCCGATGTGCATGAGCACCGGGTTGCGGATTTCGTGCAGGCGCGCAGCCAGGGGTTTGAGCCGCCAGGCTGCCATCATCGACAGCACGCCGTGCACATGGCCCGAGTCGCTGAGCACGCGGGTGTAGAGCTCGATGCCTGGCGCGTCCAGCGTGGAGCCGGTGCGCGCGATCCACTCGGCCACCGCGCCGGGCTTGGCCGCGAGCTTGGCGGTGGCCCAGGCCGAGAGCGGGTTGAGCGCCGCCAATTTCGCGGCCGGGCCGAACAACCACGAGGCCACACCCGGCAGCGGCAGCCAGGCCGGGTTCAGGCCGATCAAGGTGCTGCGCGAGGCGCTGTCAAAGTGCAGCGCCATGTGCGCGGCAATGGCGGCGCCCGCCGAGTGGCCCACGATGACCTGCGGCGTGAGTTGCAGTTGCAGCATCAAGGCCCGCAAGCCCTCGGCCATGCCGGGCAGCGACAGCGCGCCCTCGGGACCTCGGCTGGTGAAAGCGTGGCCGGGCAGGTCGGGCGCGACCACGGTGAAGTGCTCGGCCAGCGCGGGCATGAGGCCACGCCAGCTGAAGTTGCCCGAGCCGGTGCCGTGCAGCAGCAGCATGCACGGGCCTTGGCCCATTTGCTGCACATGCCACTGGATGCCGCCCGCTTGCACGAAGCGGCTGTGCTGCGCATGGGGCCAGTGGCTCCGGTGTTCGGCCCAGGCCATGCCGGGGTAAAAACTTTCAAACATGGCGGGTCATGCGCTGGGGTTGCGCACGCGTTCGATGGCGTGGGCCATGCGCTGCGACTGCACCTGCGGCATGGGCAGGTAGCTCGCGCCCATGGTCGCGGCCAGTTGCTGGGCCTGTACATCGGGTTGCATGGAGGTGTCTATCCACAAGGCGCGGTGGCCGCTGGCGCGCCACTGCTGGCCCCAGCTTTGGGCGTCGGTTTGGGCTTGGGCGCGGCCGCCCAGGCCTTGCAGCGTCACGTTGGCGCGGCCGTCGCTCAGCACCACCAGGATGGGTGTGACGCCTTGGCGCTGCAGCTGGGCCGCTTGTTCGTGCGCCATCTTCAGGGCCAGCGCCAGGGGCGTGCCGCCGCCACCGGGCAAGCCGGTCATGGCGCGTTTGGCGCGCACCAGTGAGCGGGTCATGGGCAAGAGCAGCTGCGCCTGCGCGCCCCGAAAGGCCACGATGCACACGCTGTCGCGCCGGGCATAAGACTGCTGCAACAACAACTCGACTGCGCCTTTGGCCTCGGCCAGGCGCTGCAGTGCGGCGGAGCCTGAGGCGTCGAGCGCCAGGATCAGGCAGCTGGAGGCGCGCTGCTGGTAGCGCTGGATGTGGAAGTCTTCGGCGCGAATCGCCACGCGGCCGGTGCTGTGCGCTTGCCGCAAACGCTGCTTGGGCGCGGCGGCGCGCAAGGTGGCCAGCACATGCAGGCGCGCCTGACCGCCGGGGCGGCCCGGGCGCGGGGGCAGGGGGCGGCCGCGCTGCGAACCTGCGCGGGTTTGGCCGCTGCGGCCCGAGGTGTGGTGGCTGGCCGCGCCTTGGCGCGTCATCAGCGCGTCGAGCATGTGGGGCGGCAAGCTGGCCAGGGCGGCAGCGACCATCATCTCTTGAAGGTCTTCGGCGCTGGGTTCGGCGTTCTGTTCGGGCGGTGGGCCGGGGTCTTCATCCTGATTTTTTTCAGCTTCGCTCTCAGGCGCTGGGTTGCCGTTGTCTGGTGTTTCTGGCGGTGGTGTGCCGTCCTCTGGTGGCGCCGGTTCTGATTCTTGTGCAGACGGCTCGGCTGGCCATTGCGTGGCGCGGGGGGCCAGCACGCAGCGCGCAGCAAAGCCCAGGTCGTCGGTGTCCAGTGTGCTGCGCCCGTTCAGCGCCGCATGGCCGCAGGCCACGCGCAGCGCCAGGCTGGGCACGCGCAAAGAGCCAATGCCCAGTCCCCAAGCGGCGGCGCACAGGGCTTGCATGTGTTCGTCGCTCGCTTGAACTTTTGGGAGCTGTTCGCGGGCGCGGGCCAAAGCGCCGGGGCTCAGGCGAATCTGCAGGCCGTCCGATTCGCTGTCGCCCTGCCACGCCGCGTGGATGTCGCTGGGCGAGAGTTCGTGCAGGTCCAGCCACACGCCCAGGCGCTCGGCCAAGGCCGCGCCCACGCCGGGTTCGTCGGGTAAGGATTCGTCGAGCGCGACCATGCCAAAACGGGTGGGCGTGGGGGCGGCGCTGTGGCGGGTGGGCGGCACCTGGCCTTGTTCGAGGGCTTGCACCAAAGGCGCGAGCAGGGCGGGCGACAGGCGCTCCGCCATGGGCAGGCACACCAGGCCTTGGTCGGCTTGTTGCAGCAAGCCCGCTTGCATGTGCAGCTGACCGGTTTGCAGGGTGTGGGCCAGGTCGATGCCGCCCAGCAACCGCTCGCTGTCCACAGAGCCGGGTACTTTCACCCAGCCGAGCCCCAAGCCCGCCAGCGCTTGCAGCCAGCGCTCGCGCACCGGGCCGTGCGGCGCGCGCAGACACACACCGCCAAAACCCAAGGGGTCCAGTTGCAGCAGCTGCAGCGCGGTGAGCGCGTCGTTCCAGCGCTCCAGCGGGTCGGAAGGCGTGGACGGTGGTGGGGCTTCGCGGGCCATGCGTGCAGCCAGTTCAGGCGGCCAGCACTTCTTGCAAGCTGCGCTGCACGCGCGCGCCCGAGTCGGTGTCGTCCAGCGGGTTGCGGCGCAGGCGGTGGCGCAGGGCCAGCGGGGCCATGCTTTGCAGGTGCTCGGCCTTCACGGCTTGGTGGCCTTGCAGCGCGGCATACGCCCGGGTGGCGCGCAGCAGCGTGAGCTCGGCGCGCAGACCATCGGTGCCCAGCTGCTGGCACAGGCGAGCGCACAGCATCAGCATGTCGTCGCTCACCTGCACCTCATCGAGCAGCTCACGCGCTTTGAGGATGCGTTTTTGCAGTTTCTGGTTGTCCTTGTGCCACAGCGCCTTGAAGGCGGCGGGGTCTTTGTCGAAGGCGTCGCGGCGTTTGATGATGCTCACGCGCAGCGCCAGGTCTTGCGGCGTTCGCACCTGCACCGACAGGCCAAAGCGGTCCAGCAGTTGCGGGCGCAGCTCCCCCTCTTCGGGGTTGCCGCTGCCCACCAGCACAAAGCGGGCGGGGTGGCGCACGCTCAGGCCTTCGCGCTCGACCAGGTTCTCGCCCGAGGCGGCCACGTCGATCAGCAGGTCCACCAAGTGGTCGTCGAGCAGGTTGACCTCGTCGATGTACAAAAAGCCCCGGTGCGCCTGGGCCAGCAGGCCGGGCGCGAAAGACTTCACGCCTTGCGACAGGGCTTTTTCCAGATCGAGTGCGCCGACCACGCGGTCTTCGGTCGCGCCCAAAGGCAGGTCGACCACGGCCACGGGTTGGCGTTCGGTTGGGGTTTTGGCTTTGGGGTCGCGGGCCTGGCAGACCGGGCAGGCGCCTGCGGGCTTAGCCGGGTCGCAGCGGTAAGGGCAGCCTTTGACGACCGAAATCGGAGGCAACAGGTCGGCCAGGGCGCGCACGGCAGTCGATTTGCCCGTGCCCCGGTCGCCCAAGACCAGCACGCCACCGATCGAGGGGTCGACCGCCACCACCTGGATGGCGAGGGTCATTTCATCTTGACCAACGATGGCCGCAAAAGGGAAGGTCAATGCCATGGGGCGTTCCGCAAAACTGTTCTCGGCCCATCATCCAAAAGACATGGCAAAGTGTCAAGTTAAATTTACAGTTTGTTGGCGGAGGCGTCCACTTTGTCAGATTCGGGTTTCAGGCCATAACGCGCCGCCAAATCCCAAACGTGCTGCGGCAGCATGTTTTTGATGCGCGCTGGCGCCTCGCGGCGCAGGTGCAAGATGGACTCGATGGCCTTCATCTCGACCCGGGCGCGAGCAAATTCCAGGCCGCGCGGGCCCACCCGCGGCATGAGCCAGTTGACCAGCGGCTTGATCCAGGCGGGCATGCGCCGCAGCGGCAGGCCGCCAGCGGCGCGCTCGGTATTGGCCATGAAGCCGCGCACCGGGCCATCGCGTTTGCCCCGGCTGATCGGCGCGCTGGTGACCAATTGCGCCTGAATGCCGTCCAGCACCGCTTGCCCGCGCGCGTTGCGCACCAGCAACCACTGCTGGCCATGCCCGCCCATGTAGCCCACGGTGATGTCGGCCAGCACATTGGTGTAGTCCACGCAGGTGCGGCAGGTCAGCGGGAAAAAGTCGGGCGGCAAGGTGGACAGCGGCAGGTTTAAAAACGGGATCAGGCGTTGGTCGCCTTGGTCGGTGCGCACCTCGACCTTGTAATCGGCGCGGAACTCCACGTAGCTGATGTCCTGCGGTCGGTCCGAAATCAGGCTCAAAAATTGGTGAAAGTTTTCGGTGGTGGTGTTGTCCGAGCAGGGCGTGCCGATCACGTAGAGCTGCTCCAGGCCTTGCTCGCGTTCGAGCTGCGGCTGGATGGCGCGCAGGGCGAAAATCTGGCAGGGGATGCCGATCACGGCCAGGCGCTTGTGGCCTTGGGCGAGTGCCGGCTCCACCAGGCTGAGCAGCGGCGCGTAGCCCATGCGCATGCCTCTGCACTGCGCCATGTCTTCGGCGCGGGTGACCAGCACCGGGCGTGGCCGCCAACGGTCGTGCGGGTCGGCGGCCATGGCGATCACGGCGTCGACCAGACCTTGTTCGAGCAGCACTTCGGCCAGCCGGGTGGTGATGCCGGTCCACTGTGCGCCCTGAGTCGGTGGGTTCAGGCGCGCGCTCAGGATCTGTTGGTAAGGCCCAAAGAACAACTCATCGGGCCGGGCTGGTTGCGCCGAGGTGCCTTGTTGGCGCACACGGCCATGCACGCGCTGCTCCAAGCCCGGGTAATCGGGCTGGATGAACTGGCAGGCTTGGCCGCAGCGCTTGGGCTCGGCCGTGCGCGAGAGGCCGCAGTCGGTGCACAGTTTGCGGGCGGGGGCCGCGTCGGCGAACGCGGCGATGGGGTGTGCCGGCTGCACGGGCGCTTGGAGCTCAGCCAGCGCGGGTGAACGGCATCACGCCCACCAGCCAGAGGTGCAAACCGCCCATCAGGAAAGCGGCCCACACCCCGGTGCCCACCAGCACGGCCAGCAAAGTCCCGAGCAGTTTGCCCTCGGGTGCAGTGTGCATGCTCAGGCGATCGCGCTGGCGGGCGGCGCGGAACACCAGCACCGACCAGACCAGAAACCCCCCGAACAACAGCACATCGGCCAGGTTGCCATTCGACAGCAAATGCCCCAGCGCCCAGACCTTGACCGACAAGGTCATGGGGTGGCGCAGTTTGGCTTTGATCTGGTTACCGGGCACGTAGGTGGCCACCAGCAAGACCATGGCGACCCACATCAACAAGATGGTGGCGTGTTGCATGCCGCGAGGCGGCGTCCACAACACCACCGGATCGAGGCGCGCCTGGCCATAGCCTTGAACCAACAAATAAAGCCCCAACAACGATGCGGCCGCATACACCGCTTTGAAACCCAGCGCACCCCAACGGGTGATGGCGTTCTGGCGCACTTGCGGTGCCAGACTTTGCAGCGAGTGGATGCCTAAAAACAGGACCAGGCCGATGAGCAGTTGCAGCATGTCAAAACCTTTGCAGTTCAGGGTGGGATGGTGCCGCATTCTGACATGGGTGTGTCCACAGCGGTTGACATTCAAAAAGCAGGGCTTTCCTGTGTGTTTTGCTCAAGTATCAAGCCCGGAATGACAAGGTGACTGTTCTGGCGCACAATGAACCGTTCAGTAATTTCTGACCATTTCTATCAGGAGTCCTTCATGTCCCGTTTTTCTTCTCTTTCCTCGACACGCCGCGTGTTCATGATGCAAGTGGCCACGGCCGCTACTGCCGTATTGGCCGTGAGCGAAGCCTCCGCCCAAGCCATGCTGGATGAAAAAGACCCGCAGGCTGTGGGTCTGGCCTATAAAGCCGATGCCACCAAAGTGGACAAGGCCAAGAACCCCAAGTACGTTGCGGGCAATAACTGCGCCAACTGCGCTTTGTTCCAGGCCAAGGCCGGTGCTGCAGCCGGTGGTTGCCCACTGTTCGCGGGCAAGCAAGTGGCCGCCAAAGGCTGGTGCTCGGCTTGGGCCAAAAAAGGCTGATGCATGCACAGCCTCTTGGGCAAACACCGGTTTGCCCAGAACGCCAAACCGCCTTCGGGCGGTTTTTTTGCGGCTGTGGAGCCCTCGGGCTCAAGGTTTACCCTGATTTACCCGTCTGCTTCAGGTCTTTGAACACACAAAGTGTCAATCTATCGTTACACTGGGCTTTGTCTTCAACCGACCGGAAAGCCCTTTCATGGCGTCTTGGGTGCTCACAGCGATGGACCTGGCCTGCCAAAAGGCCCAGCGGACACTGTTCGAGGGCGTCAGCTTTTCCGTGCCTGCGGGCAGCTGGTTGCACATCGAAGGCGGCAACGGCTGTGGCAAGACCAGTTTGCTGCGCATCCTGTGCGGCTTGTCCCCGGCCGCACACGGTCAGGTCAAGTGGCCGTCTTTTTCTCTTCCAACCTCGCTCTCGCGCCCCGACCGCTCGGTGCTGCATTACATCGGCCACGCCTTGGGCCTCAAGCCCGATCTGAGCGCTTGTGAAAACCTGTGCGCCGATGCCCAGGTCAGCGGTTTGGCGCTCAGCCGCGTGCAGGCGCTGCAAGCCTTGACCGCCCAGGGCCTGCAAAGCCGGGCGCATTTGCCGGTGCGGGTCTTGTCGCAAGGCCAGCGGCAAGGTGTGGCCTTGGCGCGTTTGCGCACCAGCCCGGCGCGGCTGTGGATCCTGGACGAGCCCCTGGTGGGCCTGGATGCCCAGGCCACCGCCACGGCCCGCGCCTTGCTGCAGTCGCATGTGGACGCGGGCGGCGCTGTGGTCATGACCAGCCACCACGATGTGGGCCTGCAAGGCCCGGGTGCACGCTTGCAGTTGGGTCGCGCATGAATGCCTCGGCCATCACCGCTGCGGTCCACGCGCCTGCGCCCGCGCTGCCCAGCCCATGGCTGGCCATGGGCGGCGTGCTGCGGCGCGACCTGCGCCTCGCCTTGCGGCGCAAGGCCGAGTGGTTGGGGGCGGTGTTTTTCTTTGTGCTGGTGGCGGCCTTGTTTCCGCTGGCCATCGGCCCGGAACCCGCCACGCTGCGCCTGATCGGGCCGGGCGTGTTGTGGGTGGCGGCCTTGCTGGCGAGCATGCTCAGCCTGAATCGCCTGTTCGAGGCAGACCACCAGGACGGCTGCCTGGAGCAGCTGGTGCTGTCGGCCGCGCCCTTGTCCTGGTTGGTCACGGCCAAGCTGTTGGCGCATTGGCTGATCTCGGGCTTGCCCTTGGTGCTGTTGTCGCCGCTCTTGGGCCTGCAGTTCGGCCTGGGGCCAGAGGCCTTGGGCATTCTGGCGCTCACGCTCTTGATCGGTACCCCCGTGCTGTCCTTGCTGGGCGCGATCGGCGCGGCGCTCACTTTGGGTGTGCGCGGCGGTGGCGTGCTGCAGTCGCTCTTGCTTTTGCCCTTGTATGTGCCGGTGCTGGTGTTCGGCACGGGTGCGGTGGATGCGCAGATGCGCGGCCTGGGCGCAGAGGCGCATGTCTCGGTCTTGTTGGCGCTTTTGCTCGGTTCAGCGGCCTTCAGCCCCTGGGCCTGTGCAGCGGCTTTGCGCCTGGCGATGGAATGAGGGATTGAACATGAAGCTCTTCCATTACGCAGCGCCGCAGCACTTCTACCCCCTGGCCGGTCGCCTGTGGCCCTGGCTGGCACTGCTGGCCACGGTGCTGGCACTGGCGGGTTTGTGGGTGGGCTTCATGGTGGCGCCGTCCGACGCGCAGCAGGGCCAGGCCTACCGCATCATTTACATCCATGTACCGGTGTCGTGGATGGCCATGGTGATTTACCTGGCCATGGCTTTTTGGAGCGTGTTGGGCCTGGTGTTCAACACGCGCTTGTCGGGGCTGATGACGCGGGCACTCGCACCCACCGGGGCCTTGCTGGCGTTTTTGTCGCTGTGGACCGGGGCCTTGTGGGGCAAGCCCATGTGGGGCACCTATTGGGTGTGGGATGCGCGCTTGACCTCGATGCTGATCCTGCTGTTTTTGTATTTGGGCCACATCGCACTGACCTCGGCGATCGAAGACCCGCGCCGCTCGGACCGGGCAGGCGCTTTGGTGGCGGTGGTGGGGGCGGTCAACGTACCCATCATTTATTTTTCGGTCAAGTGGTGGAACACCTTGCACCAAGGCGCCTCGGTGTCCCTCACACAATCGCCACGCATGGCCAGCATCATGCTGAGCGGCATGCTGCTGATGAGTCTGGCGGTGTGGTTGTACGCGGCGGCCATCGCTTTGTGGCGCGTGCGCAGTTTGATGTTGGCGCGTGAGAGTCACGCGGCCTGGGTGCAGCAGCTGCCTGAAGTCCTGGCGCACCGGGCTTTGCGAGGTGCCGCATGATCTGGTCCAGTACATCCGAGTTTTGGGCCATGGGCGGCTATGGCGTGTACGTGTGGGGCAGCATGGGCGTGAGTGCGGCTTTGCTGGCACTCGAAGTGTGGCTGGCGCGCATGGGCCGTCAGCAGGCGCTGGACGAAGTGTGTGAAGCCATGGATGCATCGGCCGGAGAAGCTTCATGAAAAGCCGTCACAAACGAGGTCTGGGCATCGGATTGGGCTTGCTGCTGCTGTGCGGTGCGGCGTATTTCGTGCTCAACGCCTTCCAGAGCAACCTGGTGTTTTTCTTCACGCCCACACAAGTGGTGGCGGGTGAAGCGCCCAAAGAAGGGCACTTTCGTGTCGGGGGTCTGGTCAAGGCAGGAAGCATCCAGCGCGATGGCATGGCGGTGGCTTTTGTGGTGACCGACACGCAGCGCGAGGTGCCGGTGCGCTACGTGGGCCTGCTGCCCGATTTGTTCAAGGAGGGCAAGGGCGTGGTGGCGCAAGGCCGCCTGGATGGGGGGCTGCAGTTCGTGGCCAGCGAGGTGCTGGCCAAGCACGACGAAAACTACATGCCGCCCGAAGCCCAGCACGCGCTGGACGAGGCGGCCAAGGCCCGCATGGGCGCGGCGGTGCAGCGATGACCGCCGCCGCTTGCACAGGAGCCAAGCATGTGGCCTGAAGTGGGCCACATGGCCTTGATCATGGCGGCCTGGGTTGCCGTGCTGCAAGCGGTGCTGCCGCTGTGGGGCAGCCTGTCGGCGCGGCGTGCGGGCTGGCAAGCGCTGGCGCGGCCTTTGGCGGTCTTGCAGTTGGCTTTGATCGTGTTGGCCTTCGGGGCCTTGTGGCACGCGTTCTTTGTGCATGACTTCAGCGTCAAGTACGTGGCCCACCACTCCAACACCTTGCTGCCCACGCCGTATCGCCTCTCGGCCATCTGGGCCGGGCACGAAGGCTCGCTGCTCCTGTGGGTGTTGATGCTGGCGCTGTGGTCGGTGGCGGTGGCCACGTTTTCCAAGCGCTTGCCGCAGGCTTTGGTGGCGCAGGTGCTGGGCGTGATGGGCGCGGTGTCGGTGGGTTTTCTGGCCTTCATCCTCACACTGTCCAACCCGTTTGCGCGGCAGTTTCCGGCGCCGTCCGAGGGGCGCGATTTGACGCCGTTGCTGCAAGACCCGGGTCTGGTGATCCACCCGCCCATGCTCTACATGGGCTATGTGGGTTTGTCGGTGGCTTTTGCGTTTGCCATGGCGGCGCTGCTGTCGGGGCGGCTGGACGCCGCCTGGGCGCGCTGGGCGCGGCCCTGGACCGTGGCGGCGTGGGGCTTTTTGACGCTGGGCATCGCTTTGGGGTCGTGGTGGGCCTATTACGAACTCGGCTGGGGCGGCTGGTGGTTTTGGGACCCGGTGGAAAACGCCTCGCTCATGCCGTGGTTGGTGGCCACCGCGCTGATACATTCGCTCATGGTCACCGACAAGCGCGGCCAGTTCAAGGCCTGGACGGTACTCTTGGCCATTGGCGCGTTTTCGCTCAGCCTGCTGGGCACCTTCCTCGTGCGCTCGGGCGTGTTGACCTCGGTGCACGCTTTTGCGACCGACCCCAGTCGGGGCGTATTCATCTTGCTGTTTCTGTCTGTGGTGGTGGGCGTGTCGCTGGCCTTGTTTGCCTGGCGCGCGCCGCAGTGGGCCAACGCTTCGCAGCCGGTCGCCGGTTCGCGCGAATCGTTTTTGCTGCTCAACAGTGTGCTGCTGGTGGTGGCCATGGCGGCGGTGTTGCTGGGCACTTTGTACCCGCTGATCATCGACGCGCTGAACCTGGGCAAGCTCTCGGTCGGCCCGCCGTATTTCGACCGCGTGTTCGTGCCGCTGATGGTGCCGCTGCTCTTGGCCATGGTGCCGGGCACGGTGGTGCCTTGGCATGTGGCGCGCTGGGCGGCGGTGCGCTCGGTGCTGGTGCCGGGGGCGCTGGCGCTGCTGGCGGCCAGTGCCTGGGCCACTTGGGGCGCTGCGCCGCAGGATGCTGGGGCCGTGACCACCGCAGGCGGCTGGCTCACGGTGATGGGCGGCACGCTGGGCGGCTGGATCGTGCTGTCGGGTGCTTGGCAAATCGTGCAGCGCCTGCGCCTGCCGGGATCGCCGGGCCTGGCCTGGTGGGGCATGCAGGTCGCGCACCTGGGCGTGGCGGTGCTGGTGCTGGGCATCACGGGCGTCAAGTCCTTTCAGGTGGAGCGCGATGTGCGCCTGGGGCTGGGCGACTCGACCGTGGTGGCCGGGGTGCGCTACCAGCTGATCAGCGTGGACAACCACCTGGGGCCCAACTATTTGGCCTTGCGTGCGCAGATCAAGGTGTTCGAAGGCGAGCCGGGTAACGAGCGTGAAGTCGGCACTTTGCGGCCCGAAAAGCGCCGCTATGTGTCCAGCGCCATGCCCATGACCGAGGCCGCGATCGACCGCAACCTCTGGCGCGACCGCTATGTGTCTTTGGGCGAGCCTTTGGCGGGCGAGCCGCCGCAGTGGAGTTTCAGGGTCTACCACAAGCCGTTTGTGTCGTGGATCTGGCTGGGCGCGGTGTTCATGGTGTTCGGGGGCGGTTTGGCGGTGTTGGATCGGCGCTACCGGCAAGCATCCACATCAGCCCGTGTACCCAGCGCGGATGCCGACAAGGGCGCGGGTGTGTCAGCGCTTCCAGGCGCTGCGCCTGCCGCTTTGGGGTCGGCTGCTGTGGCCAAAGGTGCCGTGGCATGAGCGCGCCTTCTGCCCATGTCCCCAGCCAGCGCATGCCGCGCTGGGTGTTTGCCCCGCTGGCGCTGTTTTTGGGCATGGTGGTGTTTTTGGCCGTGGGCCTGACGCGCAACCCGCAAGAGATTCCTTCGCCACTCATCGGCCGACCCGCGCCGGCATTCCAGTTGCCGGTGGTGGGCGGGCCGGGCGTGTTCAACGCGGCGCAATTCAAAGGGCAAGTCACACTGGTCAACCTGTGGGCCACCTGGTGCGCGGGTTGCAAGGATGAGCACCCGATCTTGATGGCCTTGTCCCGTCAGCCGGGGCTGCAGATGCTGGGCATCAATTACAAGGAGTTGCAGGCTTCGGAACTGTCGGGCCAGGACCCGCAAAGCGCCGAAGCCTTGCAAAAAGCCACGGCCCGCAGCCAGGCCTGGCTGCAAAAAAATGGCCAGCCCTTTGGCGTGAATCTGCTCGACATGGATGGCCGTGTGGGCATGGATTTTGGCGTGTACGGTTTGCCCGAAACCTACCTGGTCGACCGTGCGGGCGTGGTGCGTTTCAAGCATGCCGGGGCCCTGACGCCTGAGGTGGTGCAGCATCAATTGCTGCCGCTGCTCAGGAGCTTGCCATGACGCGCGCGGTCATGGCCTGGGTGTTGGCCAGCGTTGGACTGTGGGGCAGTTGCGTGGGGGCGCAAGTCCCGGCTGCTGCGGCCCAGGGCGGCGTTGCCATGCCGCAGGTGCAGGTGGCTTTGCCGAATGCGGGCGCAGCGGTGGTGGCGCACCGCGACGCGCCCATGTCGGATGCCGTCAAGGCGCGCTGGGACCACATCGCGGCCGAGTTGCGTTGCCTGGTGTGCCAGAACGAATCGCTCGCCTCGTCCAACGCCGAGCTGGCGGTGGACCTGCGGCGCGAGGTGCGCAGCCTGATCGAGCAAGGCCAAAGCGATGCCGACATCCGCAGCTTTTTGGTCAGCCGTTACGGTGACTTTGTGCTCTACAAACCTGAGGTCAAGCCCGTCACCTGGCTGTTGTGGTTTGGCCCCTTTGCCCTCCTGTTGGGCGCGCTGGCCGTGGCTTGGCGCTGGATGCGCCGCACCCCGGCTGCGCCTGAGCCCTTGACCGATACCGAACGCGAGCGCGTTCGCCAACTGCTGGAGTCCTGATGACATTGGTGCCACCTGGCTTGGGTCTGTTGTTCGCCTTGCTGCTGCTCGGTGCCCTGGCCGCCTGGGTCTTGCACCGTGGCCTGAACAAACAGGCGGGCACTACAGCCGATGCCGAGGCGTCCATGGGCAGCGATGTCCAGGCCGCGGCCCACCGTCGCATCCAGCAGCAGCACCTGATCGATCTGGACCATGCCTTGGCCGAAGGCCGCTTGAACACGGCCCAGCACGCCGACGCACGCGACGAGGTGCTGCGCCATGTGTTGGCCGACGCGGCGCTGGCGCAGGGCGCGAGTCCCGTGGTCACAACGCCTGGGCGCTGGCTCTGGATCGTTGCGGCCCTGGTTTTGCTCAGCGGCCTGAGCTACCTGCAGCTGGGTGCACCGCAGACCTGGTGGCCCATGCCATTGAGTCAGCGTGTGCAGATCACCGCCACCACACCCGCACAACTGGCCGAACAAACCCGCGTGTGGCAACAAACCACACAACAACGCCCGGAGGATGCCGAGGCCTGGCTGACCCTGGCGCGTTTGCATGCCGCGCAAAACGCGCACGCGCTGGCCGAGCAAGCTCTGGCGCGTGTGCTGACTTTGTCGCCCGAGCCCGATCTGTGGATCGAGCGCGCGCAGATGAAAGCCTTGAGCGCAGGCGGTGTGTACGCCGGGGCGCCCTGGCAGTGGATTCAGGAGGTGTTGCGCGTGCAGCCGATGCACTTGAACGCCTTGGTCCTGGCCGGCAGTGCGGCCTGGTCTGAAAAACAGCACGCGGCGGCGCAAGGCTATTGGCAACGCGCCTTGAGTCTGGTGCCGTCCGAGAGCGAGGCGGCGCAAGGTCTGCAGCAAGCCTTGGCTCAAGTGGCGGAGATGGCTCAGGCAGCCCCAAGCGCATCGGCAACGTCTGCCTCTTTGGCGGGCGATGCCCAGCCGGTCATTCGGGGTGAGGTGCGTGTCTCGCCCGAGGTGCAGGGCCAGATCGCTGCAGGCGCCACCTTGTTCGTTTACGCCGTGGCCGAAGAGGGCTCGCGTCGTCCCGTGGCCATCTGGCGCGGCACGCCCACATCCTGGCCGGTGCCCTTTGCATTGAGCGACAGCATGGGCATGGGTGCACCACCGGTCTTGTCATCTCTGGCGCAAGTGCGCATGGTGGCCCGCATCTCCAAAACCGGCTCGGCGCAGAAGCAAGCGGGTGATTTTCAGGTGGAGTTGCCCGGTGTGAAGACCGGCGTGCAAGGCGTGGTGCTTCAGATCACCGGTCGCTGACGATCTCCGTGAGAGCGAGCACCCCGTAGGTCGGACCTTCAGGTCCGACGTTTGCCCGCTGCACCACAGACCCACATCAGGTCAGAAGCCGCCGACCTGCCCATGCCATGACTCAGCGCTGACGCAATGTCCGCGAATGGCTGTGCACCGCCTCGACCAGCGCCGTGACATGCTCGGGCGGGGTGTACTGGCTGATGCCGTGGCCCAGGTTGAAGATGTGGGTGGGGCCGGTTCGGGTGGTGTCGGTGTGCGGCTTGCCAAAGCTGTCGAGCACCCGGTGCACTTCGGTCGCGATCTGCGCGGGCGGTGCAAACAGGATGTTCGGGTCGATGTTGCCTTGCAGCGCCTTGCCGGGGCCGCCCACTGGGCCACCCACCAAGGCACGTGCGCGGCCCAGGTTCATGGTCCAGTCCAGGCCCAGCACGTCGCAGTTCAGACCCGCCATCTCGGGCAGCCACAGGCCGCCGCCCTTGGTGAACACGATGCTGGGAACGCGCTGGCCATTGTGCTCGGTCTTCAATTGCGACAGTACGCGGGCCGTGTAGGCCAGGCTGAACTGCTGGAAAGCCCCATCGGCCAGCACGCCGCCCCAGCTGTCAAACACCATCACCGCTTGGGCGCCCGCTTCGATTTGCGTGTTCAGGTACAGGGCCACGGCGTCGGCGTTGATGGCCAGGATGCGGTGCATCAGGTCCGGGCGGCTGTACATCAGGGTCTTCACATGGCGGTAGTCGTCAGACCCCGCGCCCTCGACCATGTAGCACGCCAGCGTCCAGGGGCTGCCGGAAAAGCCGATCAGCGGCACGCGGCCGTTCAGCGCCTTGCGGATGCTGGTCACGGCATCGAACACATAGCGCAGCTTGTTCATGTCGGGCACGGCGAGTTCTGCCACGGCGGCTTCGTCGCGCACATTCTTGGCAAAGCGTGGGCCTTCGCCCTGGGCGAACGACAAGCCCAGGCCCATGGCGTCAGGCACCGTGAGGATGTCGCTGAAGAGAATGGAGGCGTCGAGCGGGTAGCGGTCGAGGGGTTGCAGCGTCACTTCGGTCGCGTAATCCACATTGGTGGCCAGGCCCATGAAGCTGCCGGCCTTGGCGCGGGTGGCGCAGTACTCGGGCAGGTAGCGCCCGGCCTGGCGCATGAGCCAGACGGGGGTGTGGTCGGTGGCCTGGCGCAGGCAAGCGCGAAGGAAGGTGTCGTTTTGAAGGGGGGCGAATGCCGAGGACGCGCTGGAGGTGTGGGATGCCATGAAAGAACCTGAAGTCAAGGCGTCCATTGTCTCAGGCCATCGAGCCAGGGTCCAGCAAATCCAGCGCCATGGATGGCTTGTGGTGCCGCATCACAACAGGGCATGCCTGAGCAGACCCAGCACCACACAAGCAGCCAGCACGCGCACCACGCTGTAGCCTTTCCAGACCAAGGCCCAGATGGCCAGAAAGGTCAACGCGATCGCGCTCAGATCGGGCAGCATGTGCCAGCCGCCTGGCAGCCAGGTCTGGCGCGCGAACACACCCGCCAGGTGCAGGATCACGCCGATCACGGCGGCCGTGATGCCTTGCAAAGGCCCGGCCCATGAAGGCATGTGCCGTGTCGATTCGACCAGCGGGCCGCCCGCCAGGATGAACACGAAGGAGGGCAGAAAGGTGAACCAGGTCACCACGCAGGCGGCCAGGACCCCGCCCAGCAGCGGATGGCCGAACAAGGCCTGGCCGTGCCCGCCCAGGAAACCGACAAAGGCCACCACCATGATCAGCGGCCCGGGTGTGGTCTCACCCAAGGCCAGACCATCCATCATTTGCGCGGCCGTGAGCCAGCCGTACTGCACCACTGCCGCTTGCGTCACAAAAGGCAGCACCGCATAGGCCCCGCCAAACGTCAGCAAGGCCGCTTGGGTGAAAAAGCCGCCCATTTGCGTGAGTGTGTGGCCCACCCCAAAGGCCGCAGCGATCAGGCCCAGGCTCAACGCCCACAAGCCCACGCCGATGGCCAGAGCGCGCCACAGTCGCTGCGGGCTGTGGTGGGTGTGTGCAGGCTGTGCAGAGTGGTCGCCGAGCCAGGCCGAGGTGTCGCTGGATGGTGCATCTGAGCTTGGCTGCGTGCTGGGGCCAGGCGCGTCGGGCCGGTGGCGCGCCATGTAAAAGCCCGCCGCCGCTGCGGCCACGATGATCACGGGAAAAGGCAGCCCCCACAAAGTGCCCAGAAAAGACAAAGCCGCCAGCACCCAGAGCCAGCGACTTTTCAGTGTGCGCTTGGCCATGCGGTGAGCGGCCTGCAGTACCAGCGCGGTCACCGCAGGCTTGAGTCCCCACAGCAAGGCTTGTCCCCAGGGGTGCTGGCCCCAAACGGTGTAAGCCCCGCTCAGCACGATCAGCAGCAGCAAAGAGGGCAGCACAAACAGCGCACCCGCCGCGATACCGCCGCGTGTGCCATGCATCAGCCAGCCGGTGTAGGTGGCCAGCTGCTGCGCTTCGGGGCCGGGCAGCAGCATGCAGTAATGCAGCGCGTGCAGGTAGCGTTTTTCAGAAATCCAGCGGCGTCGCACCACCAGTTCTTCGTGCATCAGGGCGATCTGGCCTGCAGGGCCGCCAAAGCTGACGCAGCCCAGCCAGAACCAGAAGCGCAAAGCCTCCCTGAAGCTGACCGGGGCGGTGTGTGCGGGGCTTGTCGGCATGGTGTCCTGGTTTGCGCTGCTCATGGCAGGCCAAATTGTTCGCGAAACGCCTGGGCGAAAGCCGGTGAGCCACTGATGCTCAAACTCAAGGCCATGGCTTGCTGTTCGGCCCCGAAAGGGAGATGCAAGGTGCCCGTGGTCGGGTCGAATTTGGCGGGAAGGGGCAAGCCCGGGTGAGCGTCGCCTTGCACCGTCACTTGCAGGTCAAAGTCCCAGTTCGCGCCGTCTTCCAAAGGGCCAGGGCCTCGCGCGTCAAACCGGTGGCACCAAGCCAGAACTTGGGCCACTTCGGCCAGCAGGGCACTGTTGTAGTGGGGGGCGGGCTGCGCCAAGGCATCCCAGCACAGCACGCCCTCGGCGTCTTCGCTGCAGTCAAAGTCCAGCAATTGCAAATTCATGGCGCCCTTGTCCGAAATCGCACCCATTGTCGCCGCAAGCCCAATGACGCTGACTGCGCACTTGTGCTGGATACATTAATCAATGATTTGCTTAAATTTTGTGCAAAAAATCCAGAAATAAGGGCTTATCTGTATACAGAAAGGCGGGCGTTGGTGGTTTAATGCCTTTTTTGCCAAATACCCCATGCCTGCAACCGCCGTTCACGATCAGGACCACGACAGCGCCGAGGAGGGCGGCTCGCAAGCCGTCAAGGCGCAGCAGCGCCTGCGTGAGCTGATCCTGGCGGGTGACCTGCCTGCCGGCAGTCGCATTGCCGAGCTGGCCCTGGTCGAGCGCTTGGGCATGTCGCGCACCCCGATCCGGGCGGCTTTGATGCGTCTGGGGCAAGAGGGTTTGCTCGAAGCCTTGAGTGGCGGTGGTTACGCGGTGCGCACGTTCTCGGAGCGCGAGGTGGCCGATGCCATCGAGTTGCGCGGCACGCTCGAAGGCCTGGCCGCTCGGCTGGCGGCAGAGCGGGGTGTGCGCCCCGTGGTGCTGCGTCAAGCGGGTGAATGCCTTGACCAGATTGACCAGCTGCTGCGGCAAGTGACGCTGGACGACGACAGCTTTTCCAGCTATGTGCGCCTGAATGGTTGTTTTCACAAACTGCTGGCCGAGATGGCCGACAGCGCCGTGCTGGCCCGCGAGATCGACCGGGCATCGCGCTTGCCTTTTGCGTCGGCTTCCGGTTTTGTGGGGGTGCAAGCCCACAGCCCCGATGCCCGCGACATGCTGGTGGTGGCGCAGCACCAGCACCGGCAGGTGCTGGACGCGATTGCGCAGCGCGAGGCCGGTCGTGCGGAGGCGCTGATGCGCGAACATTCCCGCCTGGCGCGGCACAACCTGGGCTTGGTCATGCAAAACCCCCAGCAGGTGGACATGCCGGGCATGCAACTCATTCGAAACAAGGTCTGAAACATGTTCATCAAAAACACTTGGTATGTGGCTTGCGCCCAGAGCGAACTCGAAGCCTTGGGTGACAAGCCGCTGGGCCGCACCATTTGCAACGAGCAGATGGTTTTCTTCACAGGTCCGGACGGCAAGGTCGCCGCTGTCGAAGATTTTTGTCCGCACCGCGGTGCGCCCTTGTCCTTGGGCAAGGTGTGCAAGGGCAAGCTGGTCTGCGGCTACCACGGCCTGGAAATGGGCTGCGACGGTAAAACCGTGCACATGCCCGGCCAGCGCGTGCGCGGCTTTCCAGCCGTCAAAAGTTACGCCGTGGTCGAGCGCTATGGTTTTGTCTGGGTCTGGCCCGGCGACCAGGCCAAGGTCGATGAGGCGCAGATGCCGGTGTTCGAATTCTTCGACAACCCGGCTTGGGCTTATGGCGGTGGGCTGTACCACGTCAAAGCCGACTACCGCCTGATGATCGACAACCTGATGGACTTGACGCACGAGACTTATGTGCACGCCAACAGCATTGGCCAGCCCGAGATCGATGAGACACCTTGCACCACCACGGTGGAAGGCGACCAGGTCATCTTGCAGCGCCACATGCAAGGCATTCAGGCGCCACCGTTTTGGCAAATGGCCATGAGTGCCAACGGCCTGGACCCGCAGGCCAAGGTGGACCGCTGGCAGATTTGCCGCTTCACGCCGCCCAGCCACATCATGATCGACGTGGGCGTGGCCTTGGCGGGCAAGGGCGGTTTTGATGCGGCACCCGAGCACAAGGCTTACAGCGTGGTGGTGGACTTCATCACGCCCGAGACCGAAACCTCGCACTGGTACCACTGGGGCATGGCGCGCCAGTTCAAGCCGGAAGACGCAGCGCTGACCGACAAGATCCGAGTTGGCCAAGGTGGCATCTTCAACGAAGACATGGAAATGCTGCAGTTGCAACAAGCCAACATCAGCAAGTGGCCAGACCGCAAACTGCTCATGCTCAACATCGATTCGGGCGGCGTGCAGTCGCGCCGCATCATTGACCGTTTGCTGGCCTTGGAAAACACCCCCGGAGTGACTGCATGAACACCACAGATTTGACCCAAGCGCCGATCGCTGCCGATGGCAGCTTTGAGGTTCAGTTGCAAAAGAGCGGCCATATTTTTCAGGTGGGCAAAGAGCAGTCGATCTTGAGAGTGTTGCAGGACGCCGGACACGATGTGGCGTTCTCCTGCTCCGAGGGCATTTGCGGCACCTGCCAGACGCGCGTGCTGGCGGGCAAACCTGACCATTGGGACATGTACCTCACGCCCGAGGAACAGGAAAAGGGTGACTGCATCATGGTGTGCTGCTCACGCAGCCAGACGGCGCGTTTGGTGCTGGACCTCTGACACTTGGCCATGATCATTCTTCGCCGTTTTGGCCTCAACGGCTGATTGCTGCGGCATCACCCGCTGTGACCACTTTATCCAGTGGTCAGCCACGCCTGAGAGACTTCCGTGATCAAGGCGAGCGTGGCCTGTTGGGTCAGGGTGGTGGGGCGCAAGGAACTGACGGCTGTTGTGAGCTGAATGGTCAAAGCAGGCGCTGACACGGGCCGCACCGTAAAGGCCGAGGGCCGCACCGAGCGCATGACGGCATTGCGCGACAGGATGGCACAGCCCGCACCGTCCGCCACCAAATCGAGAATGGCGCTCACACCGTCGATTTCCAGCGCGATCTGCGGGCGGCAACCAATTGAGGCCATTTCCGATTCGACATGCATCCGGATCGCATTGGGCCGGGTCGGGATGACCAGGGGCAGTGAAGCCACTTCCTTCAGCGTGATGGGGGGCGGGGGCGGATCTTCCTGCAAGCCGGGCGGGCGGGGCTGGACCAGCAGCAATTCTTCCTGCACCAGCGGTGTGTGCTCGATCCCTTGCAATTGGCTCGGGTTGTAGAGCACGGCAATGTCGAGGCGACCGTTTTGCAGGTTCTCTTGCATGGCGGTGGACAGGCCTTCGCTGATGGACAGTTGGGCGTGGGGCATCTTTTGGCGAAAAGCCCGGGTCAAAGGCACGGTGAGCACCCGCGCCACGCTCGGAGGCATGCCCAGCGCCACGCGGCCTGTCAGGCCCGTGCGCACCCGACCCAACTCCTCGCGCGCCCGCTCCACCTGATGGAGGATGCCCCGGCCGTGCTCCAGCAGCAGCAGCCCGGCCTGTGTGGGTGTCGCACCACGCCCGTTGCGCACCAACAGATTTTGTCGCAGCTCGACTTCGAGCATGCGTATCTGGCGGCTGAGCGCCGGTTGGGCGATGTTCAGGGCCTGAGCCGCCCGGGTGAAACTGCCCAGTTCGGCCACGCGTACAAAGTATTCCAGCTGTTTGAGGTCCATGACTGGCCTTTCTGTTGGCTTTATTTTGTCATAGCGATCACTTGGTTATGCGGATTTGTTCTAGCTGGTAGATGGCCTCGGGTCTGTGCGATGGGGGCGTGAAGCTTCACAATCACAGAAGAAATTCGGCATATTGCCTTGTGTAGGTCGGTGGCAACAGCTCCGGCCTGCATCACAGGTGCACTTTGTCGGGGCTGAAGCCGCCGACCTACACGACACCTTCAACGCAGGAACCTGAGATGAGCCAAACGAACCCCTTGATCATTGACGTGCACGGCCATTACACCACCGCCCCCAAGGCGCTGGAAGAGTGGCGCAACAAACAAATTGCGGGCATCCAGGACCCCGCTTCCATGCCCAAAGTGTCGGACCTGAAAATCAGCGATGACGAACTGCGCGAAACCATCGAGACCAACCAGCTGGCCAAGATGAAAGAGCGCGGCTCCGACATCACCATCTTCAGCCCCCGCGCCAGCTTCATGGCCCACCACATCGGCGACTTCAACGTCTCGTCCACCTGGGCGGCCATTTGCAACGAGCTGTGCTACCGCGTGAGCCAACTGTTCCCCGACCACTTCGTGCCTGCGGCCATGCTGCCCCAGTCGCCCGGCGTGGACCCCGCGACTTGCATCCCCGAGCTGGTCAAGTGCGTCGAACAATACGGCAACGTCGGCATCAACCTCAACCCCGATCCCTCGGGCGGCCACTGGACTTCGCCCCCTTTGTCCGACAAGGCCTGGTACCCCATTTACGAGAAGATGGTCGAGTACGACATCCCCGCGATGATCCATGTGAGCACCAGCTGCAATTCATGCTTCCACACCACTGGCGCGCACTATCTGAACGCCGACACCACCGCCTTCATGCAGTGCCTGACCAGCGATCTGTTCAAGGACTTCCCGACGCTCAAGTTTTTGATTCCGCACGGCGGCGGCGCGGTGCCTTACCACTGGGGCCGTTTCCGGGGTCTGGCACAAGAGTTGAAGAAGCCTTTGCTGCAGGACCATCTGCTCAACAACATCTTTTTTGACACCTGTGTCTACCACCAGCCGGGCATCGACCTGCTGACCAAGGTGATCCCGGTCAAAAACATCTTGTTCGCGTCCGAGATGATCGGCGCGGTGCGCGGCATCGACCCCGAAACCGGCCACTACTACGACGACACCAAGCGCTATGTGCAAGCCACGGCCAACCTGAACGACGAAGACCGTTACATGGTGTTTGAGGGCAATGCGCGCCGTGTGTTCAAACGCTTGGACGACCAGCTGACGGCCAAGGGCAAGTAAACGGCGGCCTGTCTTCCATCGACTTTGGCCATGCGCGCACATTTTTTGTCATGCCCGACCTGATCGGGCATCCATGCATCTGGATCCCCGCCTTCGCAGGGATGACCGTTGCAGATTGAACCAGGAGAACTGACCATGTACGAACTCGGCGTTGTTTACCGCAACATCACCCGGGCAGACCGCGCAGCCGCTGATGGTTTGGCCGCATTGGGCTCCGCCACGGTGCACGAAGCCATGGGCCGCGTGGGCCTCATGAAGCCCTATATGCGCCCCATTTATCCCGGGGCGCAAGTGTCCGGAACCGCCGTGACAGTGCTGCTGCATCCGGGTGACAACTGGATGATGCATGTCGTGGCAGAACAGATTCAGCCCGGCGACATCGTGGTCGCGGCCATCACGGCCGAATGCACCGATGGTTACTTTGGTGACCTGCTGGCCACGTCGTTCCAGGCGCGTGGTGCACGCGCTTTGATCATCGACGCTGGGGTGCGCGATGTGAAAGAGCTGCAAAAGATGAACTTCCCGGTGTGGAGCAAAGCCATCAGCAGCAAGGGCTGCATCAAGGCCACTATCGGATCGGTGAACATCCCTGTGGTGTGCGCGGGCATGATCGTCAACCCCGGCGATGTGATCGTGGCCGATGACGACGGTGTGGTGTGTGTCCCCGCAGCCCGTGCGGTGCAAACACTTGAGGCGGCGCAAAAACGTGAAAGCTTTGAAGGTGAAAAACGCGCCAAGCTGGCTTCTGGCGTGCTGGGTCTGGACATGTACAAGATGCGCGAGCCGCTGGCTGCTGCGGGTCTGAAGTACATCGATTGATCCACCGCTCGTGGTGGTGCGATGCGCGGCTGCGGCCGTGCCGGGGCTCATCAGTCCTTCGGCCAGCAAATCGCCCCAACACGGCCACAGCCGCGCATCGCAAGAAGCGACAGCGCCTTGCATCCACAGGAGAATCAAAGTGAGCAAACCTACAACAGGTGATTTCACCAAAACCGCAGGCTGGATGGACTGGTACACCGGTCCTTCCAAGCCCGTTTTCAAGGTGCCCGAAGGCGCGGTCGACGCGCACTGCCACGTGTTTGGCCCCGGCGCCGAGTTTCCCTATGCGCCCGAGCGCAAGTACACGCCCTGCGATGCGTCCAAGCACCAGTTGTACGCGCTGCGTGATCACCTGGGATTTGCGCGCAACGTGGTGGTCCAAGCCACCTGCCACGGCGCAGACAACCGCGCCATGGTGGATGCCTTGGTCCACTCGGGCGGCAAGGCGCGTGGCGTGGCCACGGTCAAGCGCAACGTAACGGACGAAGAAATCCAGGCCATGCACGATGCCGGTGTGCGTGGTGTGCGCTTCAACTTCGTCAAACGTCTGGTGGACTTCACGCCCAAAGATGAGCTGATGGACATCGCCAACCGCATCGCCAAGTGGGGTTGGCACGTGGTCATTTACTTCGAGGCGGTCGATCTGCCCGAGCTGTGGGACTTCTTCACCGCACTGCCCACCACCGTGGTGGTGGACCACATGGGCCGACCCGACGTGTCGCTGCCCGTGGATGGACCGCAGTTTGCGCTGTTCCAGAAGTTCATGCGCGAGCACAAAAACGTGTGGAGCAAAGTGTCTTGCCCAGAGCGCCTGTCGGTCACTGGCCCCAAGGCGCTGGATGGTGAGCAGAACGCTTACCAGGACGTGATTCCGTTTGCCAAGCGCATCGTGCAAGACTTCCCCGACCGCGTGCTGTGGGGCACCGACTGGCCTCACCCCAACCTGAAAGACCACATGCCCGATGACGGCCTGCTGGTGGACTTCATCCCGCACATCGCGCCCACGGCCGAGCTGCAGAGGAAGCTGCTGGTGGACAACCCGATGCGCCTTTATTGGCCGGAAGAAGTGAAATGATTTTGATGTCATCCCGGGCTTGCCCCGGGATCCATGGATGCCCGCTTTCGCGGGCATGACAAACCCCTGAAAGGTATTCGATGGCATTAGACAAACCCTACAAAGACGTGCCCGGCACGATCATCTTTGACGCCGAGCAATCGCGCAAAGGCTATTGGCTCAACCAGTTTTGCATGTCGCTCATGAAAGCTGAGAACCGTGAGCGGTTCAAGGCCGACGAGCGTGCTTATCTGGACGAATGGCAGATGACCGAGGAGCAAAAGCAGGCCGTGCTGGCGCGAGACCTGAACTGGTGCATGCGCACCGGCGGCAACATCTACTTCTTGGCCAAGATCGGCGCGACCGATGGCAAGAGCTTCCAGCAGATGGCGGGTTCCATGACCGGCATGACCGAAGAGGAATACCGCAACATGATGATCGCAGGTGGGCGCAGCATCGAGGGCAACCGCTACATCGGCGAAAACGGCAGCGCCCAGGCCCACAACCAGCCCCAAGGCGCAGCAGGCAAAAAACCTTAATTGGGGTCAGATCCCGATTATTTTGAGAGAACAAGACATGGCCAAAATCACCGCATCCGTTTTCACTTCGCATGTGCCCGCCATCGGCGCTGCCATGGATTTGGGCAAGACGAAAGAAGACTACTGGAAACCGCTGTTCGCGGGTTACGACTTCTCCAAGCAATGGATGAAGGACAACAAGCCCGATGTGATCTTTCTGGTGTTCAACGACCATGCCACGGCCTTCAGCCTGGACATGATTCCGACCTTTGCGATTGGCACGGCCGCCGAGTACGCACCTGCCGATGAAGGCTGGGGCCCACGCCCGGTGCCCCAAGTCAAGGGTCATCCCGAGTTGGCTTCGCACATCGCGCAGTCGGTCATTCAGCAAGATTTTGACCTGACCATCGTCAACAAGATGGACGTCGACCACGGCCTGACGGTGCCCCTGTCGCTGATGTGCGGCGAGCTCGATCCGGTGAAGGACGCCTGGCCTTGCCCGGTGATCCCGTTTGCGGTCAACGTGGTGCAGTACCCCGTGCCCAGCGGCCAACGTTGCTTCAACCTGGGTCAGGCGATTCGCCGTGCGGTCGAGAGCTACGACGAAGACCTGAATGTGCACATCTGGGGCACAGGCGGCATGAGCCATCAGTTGCAAGGCGCGCGTGCGGGCCTGATCAACCGCGAGTGGGACAACGCCTGGTTGGACCAACTCATCAACGACCCAGCGGCTGCCGCTGCCACACCGCACATCGACTATGTGCGCGAAGCGGGCAGCGAAGGCATCGAGCTGGTCATGTGGCTGATCGCCCGGGGCGCGATGAGCGACATCCAGGACGGCCAAGCCACAGGCCCTGCGCCCAAGGTGCGTCACCGCTTCTACCATGTGCCTGCCAGCAACACAGCGGTCGGGCATGTGATTCTGGAAAACAGTTGATCCCCTGTAGGAGGTCGCCCCCGCAGCCGAATGTTGTTAAACCCTCATTCGGCCGCAGGGGCGACCTCCTACAAAATACCCGATACGAACTGAGGATAAAACCATGAGCAAAACCATCAAAGTCGCCCTGGCGGGCGCAGGTGCCTTCGGCATCAAACACCTGGACGGCATCCAGAACATCGACGGCGTGGAAGTCGTTTCGCTGATCGGCCGCGAGTTCGCTAAAACCAAAGAGGTGGCGGACAAATACGGGATTGGTCACGTCACCACCGATCTGAACGAGTCGCTCGCTTTGAAAGAAGTCGATGCGGTCATTCTTTGCACGCCCACCCAGATGCACGCCAGCCAGACCCTGGCTTGCCTGAAGGCGGGCAAGCATGTGCAGGTCGAGATTCCGCTGTGCGACGTGTACAAGGAAGGTCAGGAAGTCCTGCGCGTTCAAAAGGAAACCGGTCTGGTGGCCATGGTGGGCCACACCCGCCGCTTCAACCCGAGCCACCAGTGGGTGAACCACAAGATCAAGGCAGGGGAGTTCAACATCCAGCAAATGGATGTGCAGACCTACTTCTTCCGCCGCACCAACATGAACGCGCTGGGCCAGGCCCGCAGCTGGACCGACCACCTGCTGTGGCACCACGCTGCGCACACGGTGGACCTGTTCGCCTACCAGTGCGGCAGCCCCATTGTCAAAGCCAACGCGGTGCAAGGCCCGATCCACCCCACGTTGGGCATCGCCATGGACATGAGCATCCAGCTCAAGGCGGCCAACGGCGCGATCTGCACTTTGTCGCTCAGTTTCAACAACGATGGCCCCCTGGGAACTTACTTCCGCTACATCGGCGACACCGGCACCTATCTGGCCCGTTACGACGACCTGTACACCGGCAAGGAAGAAAAGATCGACGTGTCGCAAGTGGCTGTGTCCATGAACGGCATCGAGTTGCAGGACCGCGAGTTCTTTGCGGCCATCCGTGAAGGCCGCGAGCCCAATTCGAGCATCGCGCAAGTGCTGCCTTGCTACAAGGTCTTGCACGATCTGGAACAGCAACTCCATGGCTGACAGGCCGTTGAATTGAGCACAGCGCAAACCGAGCGCAACAGTTTGCGCGTGATGGGTCTGGCGGGTTTCGCCAGCATGGCCTCGATGCGCCTGTGCGACCCGATGCTGGTGGTGCTGGGTCAGGAGTTTCAGGTCACGACGGGTGAGGCTTCCCGTGTGGTTTCGGCCTTTGCCGTGGCTTATGGCGTGCTGCAATTGTTTTACGGCCCGCTGGGCGACCGTTTTGGCAAGTTGCGCGTCATTTCCTTGGCGGTGCTCGCTTGCGCCGTGTTCAGTGCCGTCACCAGCATGGCCTCAGACCTGACCTTGCTGGTGGTCATGCGCGGCTTCATGGGGGCAGCAGCCGCGGGCATCATCCCCTTGTCCATGGCCTGGATCGGGGATCAGGTGGCCTATGACCGCAGACAAGAAACCCTGGCCAAACTCATGGGTTACACCGTGAGCGGCATGATGGCCGGGCTGTGGTTTGGTGGCTTTGCGGCGGAGCATCTGGGCTGGCGAGCGGCGTTTGCGGTGGTGTCCGCACTCTTCACCTTGGCGGCGTTCATGTTGTGGCGCAAGTTGCGCAGTGCCTCAACCCAAGCAGCAGCCTCAGGCGCGACCAGTTTCGTTGCGTACTTTGCCAACACCTTCCAGATGTTGCGTGTGGCGCGTGTTCGACAGGTGCTTACCGTGACAGCGATCGAAGGCGCATTGGTCTTCGGCGCCATGGCCTTCATTCCGACACATTTGCACCAGCAATTTGACATGAGTGTGGTCTTGGCTGGCTCGGTCATGATGCTGTACGGTGTGGGTGGCTTGCTCTACAGCCAATTGGCTCGCCGTTGGTTAGGCTGGTTGGGCGGCGAACGCGGTCTGGTCAGAACCGGTGTAGCCTGCATTGCACTGGGTTTGTTCACGCTGGGCTGGGCGCACCAGCCGGTTCTGGGCATGTTGGCTTGTTTGGCCACAGGTTTTGGTTTTTACATGTTGCACAACACCCTGCAGGTTCAGGCCACCCAAATGGCTCCGGCATCCCGTGGCACGGCGGTCACTTTGTTTGCTTGTCTGCTTTTCTTTGGGCAGTCAAGCGGTGTGCTGCTGATGGCCGAAAGCGTTGACCACGGCTGGCTGCCTTACGCCTTCAGTCTGGCTGCCGCGGGTGTGGCTGTGCTGGGGTTTTTTGTGCACCGCTTGGTGGGGCGGCACTGATCCCAATCAGTCAGGTCCCCTGCATCTTGGGGCGATAAGATGGCGGCCTCGTTTGCTGGAACTTTTTCATGACCGACCGTTACGCCGTCATCGGCAACCCCATTGAGCAGAGCAAGTCGCCGCTCATTCACACCGCTTTTGCTCAGGTGACGGGCCAAGACATCGAATACACCAAACTGCTGGCCCCATTGGGTGGATTTGCGGCGGTGGTTGACACGTTTCGTGCATCCGGAGGCCGGGGCATGAATGTGACCGCTCCTTTCAAGCTCGATGCCTTTGCCTATGCGACCGATCTGGCACCCAGTGCGCAGATGGCTGGCGCTGTGAATGCCATGAAGTTCGAGGGTGACAAGGTGTATGCCGAAAACTTTGACGGTGTCGGCTTGGTGCGCGATCTGGTGCACAACCTGAACTGTCCTGTGCAAGGGCGTCGGGTGTTGATTTTGGGTGCAGGCGGCGCCACACGCGGTGCTTTGTTGCCCCTTCTGGTCGAACAACCAGCCGAGTTGGTGATCGTCAATCGCACCGTTGCTAAAGCTCAGGAGTTGGTCGAATTGGCCCGCAAACACCAAAGCGGTTCGGTGCCGGTTCGGGGCATCGGTTATACCGATCTGAGCGATCAAAGTTTCGACCTGGTGTTGAATGCCACTTCAGCCAGTCTGGCGGCTCAATTGCCGCCTTTGTGGGCCTCGGTTTTTGCGCCGGGCTGTCTGGCTTATGACCTGACCTATGGCAAAGGCCTCACGCCTTTCCTGCAGCTGGCCAAACAGGCCGATGTGACGCGCTTGGCCGATGGCGTGGGCATGCTGGCCGAGCAAGCCGCCGAGGCGTTTGCATGGTGGCGTGGCGTGCGCCCAGACACCCGCAATGTGATCGAACAGCTCACGGTGCCCCTCATCTGATCTTTTATGCCCCGTATCCAGTTCTCCCTTCCTGAGCGCTTTGTCTTTGCCACGGACATCCAGATTTACATCAGCCACGTCAACCAGGGTGGGCACCTGGACAACGCGCAGCTGCTGACACTCGTGTCCGAAGCCCGTGTGCGGTTTTTCAAATCACTGGGTTACACCGAGGGCAATGTGGCGGGTCATCCCATTGTGGTGGGTGACATGGTGGCGCAGTACAAGTCTGAAGGCTTTCATGGCGAGACCATGCGGGTGAGCATGGTGCCGCAAGACCCCAATAAATACGGTTTTGACCTGGTCTACCGCATGGAGTGTCTGGACACTGGCCGCGAGGTGGCGCGCGGCAAAATTGGCATCGTGTTTGTGGACCGGCAGACGCGCACCGTGGCGCTGGTCCCTGAAGCGTTTTGGCACAAGGTGGCCGAACTGAAGGCCCTCTGAGCCCATGCGGCTGCCGCACATCCACACCAACCGTTGCACCGGCTGCGGCTGGTGTGTGGCGGCGTGTCCACCACGTGTGCTGAGCCTGCAGGTGCAGGCCTGGCGAAAGCGGTCGGTCTTGCACGCGCCAGAGGCCTGCACCGGTTGCAGCCTGTGCGAGCGGCGTTGCCCCTTCGGTGTGATCAACATGGTCAAAACCTCCTCCGCGCCCACAAGGGATGGGTCTGAGGACCCAAGGCTTGGGCCGTGACTTGAGGCGATCTATACTCGTCAAATGAACCAATTGGTACATTCCGATAAAAATCTGACGGCCGACACAGATTCGGCCAAAGAAACCGGTCGCACCAACGACCCGGCCCGCACCATGGCCGAGATCCTGGCCGTGGCCACACACGAGTTTGCCGACAAGGGACTGACGGGGGCGCGCATCGACGCCATAGCGGCGGCCACGCGCACCAGCAAGCGCATGATCTATTACTACTTCGGCAGCAAGGACGGGCTGTACCTGGCGGTGCTCGAAGAAGCCTACCGGCGCATGCGCGCCATCGAGTCCGATCTGCACCTGGACGACTTGCCGCCGATGGATGCCTTGAAGAAGCTGGTGGAGTTCACCTACGACCACCACCGGGACAACGAGGATTTCATCCGGCTGGTGATGAACGAGAACATCCAGCGCGGGGACTATCTGCGCAAAAGCCAGAGCATTCAACAGTTGAACACGAACGCCATCGCCTCGGTCAAGGCGGTGTATGACCGGGGTGTGGCGCAGGGCGTGTTCAGGTCAGGGCTGGACCCGGTGGACATCCACTCGGCGATTTCGGCCTTCACATTCTTCAATGTGTCCAACCGCCACACCTTTGGCCTGATTTTTCAGGACCGTGCCAGTCAGGACAAAGCCACCACCCTCAAGCGCGTGCATGTGGTCGAGTTGATCCAGCGTTTTGTCAGCCATTCCATTTCGGCATAACTGGTAGCGATCGCAAGCATTTGGCTATGAGGGTAATTACTGATCATGAAAAACTAACCAGTTCGTACATTATCAGCAGTCCTATTTGGGAGATGTGTGGTGGTTCAAAAATTCATTGACGGGTTTTGCCAAGTGCTGAGCGTGGTCATTGCGGCTTGTCTGGCCGTGATGGTGGTGCTGGTGTTTGGCAACGTGGTCATGCGCTACGGTTTCAACTCGGGCATCACCTTGTCCGAAGAGTTGTCGCGCTGGTTGTTTGTCTGGATGACGTTCATGGGTGCGGTCATTGCCCTCAAGGAGCATGGCCACCTGGGCACCGACATGCTGGTGGGCAAACTCGGTCCAGCGGGTAAAAAGTTCTGCTTGGCCCTGTCCTACCTGGCCATGTTGTTCATTTGCTGGCTGCTGTTCAGCGGTGCTTACCAGCAAACCGTGATCAACCTGGACAGCACCAGCGCGGTGATGGAAGTGTCCATGGCCTGGATTTATGCCCCCGGTGTGGTGTTTGCGGTGCTGGGCGGCTTGATCTTGTTGACCGAGTTGTTTCGCTTGCTCACCGGGCAAATGCGAGACGAAGACCTGGTCATGATCCAGGAATCCGAAGAGTCGCCGCATGGCGCAGACAAAGCCTGAGCGCGCGGGGACGGACATGACGATTGCCATTTTTGTTTTCTCATTGATCGGTGCCATGGCCATTGGCATCCCGATCGCGTTTTCTTTGCTGATCTGCGGTGTGGCCCTGATGTGGCATCTGGACATGTTCGATGCCCAGATCCTGGCGCAGAACCTGCTCGAAGGCTCCAACAGCTTCCCATTGCTGGCGGTGCCGTTCTTCATGCTGGCTGGTGAAATCATGAATGCGGGCGGTCTGTCGCGCCGCATCGTCAACTTTGCCATGGCCTGCGTTGGGCACATCAAAGGCGGTCTGGGTTATGTGACCATCATGGCGGCTGTGATCATGGCGGCCTTGTCGGGCTCTGCCGTGGCCGATGCGGCGGCGCTGTCGGCTTTACTCTTGCCCATGATGGTGGCTGCCGGCCATGACCGGGCCCGTTCAGCTGGCCTGATCGCTTCGGCCGGCATCATCGCCCCGGTGATCCCACCCAGCATCGGCTTTGTGATCTTTGGCGTGGCGGGCAATGTGTCCATCTCCAAGCTGTTCATGGCCGGTATCGTGCCCGGCATCCTGCTGGGTGCGTCGCTGTGGATCACCTGGTGGTGGCTGGCGCGGCGCGAGGTGGTGCAAGTGCCGCCCCGCAAATCCATGGGCGAGATCCTGGTGGCCATGCGCGAGGCCACCTGGGCCTTGGTGTTGCCTTTGATCGTGGTGTTCGGTCTCAAGTTCGGCGTTTTCACACCCACCGAAGCTGCGGTGGTGGCGGCGGTGTACGCGCTGTTCATCTCCACCTTCATCTACCGCGAACTGGGTCTGAAAGATCTGTACCCCTTGTTTGTGAATTCGGCCAAGACCAGTGCGATCGTGATGTTTCTGGTGGCTGCGGCCATGGTCTCGGCCTGGCTGATCACGGTGGCCAATTTGCCTGCGCAGTTGATCGAGCTGTTGCAGCCTTTGCTGGACAGCCCACGCTTGCTGATGCTGACCATCATGGTCATCACCATGGTGGTGGGCACCGCGCTTGACATGACACCGACCATCCTGCTCTTGACGCCTGTGCTCATGCCTGTGGTCAAGGCCGCTGGCATTGACCCGGTTTACTTCGGCGTGTTGTTCATCATCAACAATGCGATTGGTCTGATCACACCCCCCGTGGGCACGGTGCTCAATGCGGTGGCGGGTGTCGGCAAAATCAGCATGGACGAAGTCACGCGCGGCGTGATGCCGTTCATGATCGCCCAATTCATCATCATGTTCGCCATGGTGGCGTTCCCGGCCTTGGTCATGGTGCCAGCCCGTTGGTTCTATTGATTCCTGGTTTGGTTGTCTGATCGGGTACGCCTGACGACCAACCCCTTGATGCACAGCGTACGTCCTTCAATTTTTTTCTGGAGACATCTCATGAAACGTGTATTCATCCAATCCTTGATCGCCACCGTGGCCTTGGCCGCCATGGGCGTGGCATCGGCCCAAGACAAAACCATCAAGTTCGCTAACCAGAACGCAGCCGGTCACCCCATCGTGTTGGGCATGGAAAAGTTCAAGGAAATCGTGGAGAAGAACTCCGGCGGCAAGATCAAGGTCAACGTGTTCCCCGGTGGCACTTTGGGCAGTGACCAGGCCAACGTTTCCGCCATTCAGGGCGGAACCTTGGAGATGGCGTCGATGAACTCGGGCATCTTCGCTTCGCAAGTCAAGGAATTCGCAATTTTTGACTTCCCCTTCATGTTCGGCTCTGGCAAAGAAGCTGACGCGGCCGTCGACGGCGCGTTTGGCAAGAAGCTGCACGCCAAGCTGGAAGACAAGGGCATCATTGGCCTGGGCTTTTACGAGCTGGGTTTCCGCAACATCACCAACAGCAAGCGCGCCATCAACAAGGTGGAGGACCTGGAAGGCCTGAAACTGCGCGTGATCCCCAATCCGATCAACGTGGACTGGGTCAAGGCCCTGGGCGCCAACCCCACACCACTGCCATTCCCCGAGCTGTATGCCGCTTTGGAACAAAAAGCTGTTGACGGCCAGGAAAACCCGGTGGCCACCATCAACGGTGCCAAGCTGTACGAAGTGCAAAAGCACCTGGCCTTGACCGGCCACCAGTACAACCCCCAGTCGGTCATCATCAGCAAGAGGTTCTGGGAAAAGTTGTCGGCTGCCGAGAAAAAAATCGTGGCCGATGCCGTGACCGAGTCGGCCAAATTCCAGCGTGAAAAAGCCCGTGCCTTGGAAGCCAGCATCCTCGACAACCTGAAGAAAAACGGCATGCAGGTGACCCAGTTGCCAGAAGCTGAAATGGCCAAGCTGCGCGACAAGATGCGCCCTGTGACTGCCAAATACGGCGTGACCGTGGGCCAAGACCTGGTCAAGGAGCTGCAAGCCGAAATTGAAAAGGTGCGTACAGCGGCTGCTGCGCCTGCCAAGAAGTCAGGCAAGTAATTGCCCGCGAAGGCTTCGCCGCGTGTGCGGCGGGGCCATCTTTTTTTACCTGAAGGATTTGTCATGAAAGTCTTGATGCTGCACGGCGTGAACCACAACATGTTCGGCAAACGCGACCCCCAGCAATACGGCACCATCACCCTCGATGAAATCAATGCCAGCCTGCACAAGCTGGGCCAAGAGCTGGGCGCTGTGGTCGAGTGCTACCAGACCAACCACGAAGGCGACATGTGCGAGCGCATTCACCAGGCCTACTTTGACAACGTCGATGCCGTGCTGATCAACGCGGGTGCCTGGACCCACTACAGCTACGCCATTCGCGATGCGCTGGCGGTGCTGACCTGCCCAGTCGTGGAGTTGCACATGTCCAACATCCATGCCCGTGAAGAATTCCGTCACAAGTCGGTGTTTGCCGAGATCGTCAAAGGCCAGATCTGTGGCTTTGGCGCCGACAGTTATTTGCTGGCCTTGCGCGCTGGCGTTTCTGCGGCCAAAGCCGCTTGATTGCTCCGATCCCCCATCGCCCATTCCATGATCAACGGCCACACCGAACTCATCGCCCACATCGGCTACCCCACGCACACCTTCAAGTCGCCGATGATCTACAACCCCTACTTTGAAGAGGCGGGCATCAACGCGGTCGTCGTGCCCATGGGCTGCCAAAGTGCGCACTACCCTGCGTTCCTGAAGTCGGTGTTCACGCTGGAAAACATCCGTGGCGCGCTGATCACCATGCCGCACAAGGTCAGCACGGTGGGCCTGCTCGACGAGGTGACCGCCACGGTGCGCGTGGCCGGTGCCTGCAACGCGGTCAAGCGCTTGCCCGATGGTCGCCTGGTGGGCGACATGTTTGATGGTGCAGGCTTTGTGCGGGGCGTGCAGCGCAAGGGCTTTGATGTGACCGGCAAGCGCGTGCTGGTGGTGGGCACCGGTGGCGTGGGCTGCGCCATTGCTGCCTCGCTGGCTGGCGCAGGCATTGCCGCCATCAGCTTGTTCGATGTGAACACGGCGGGCTGCGAAGCATTGGCCCAACGCCTGAAAGACAACTACCCCCGAATTGACGTGCGCACGGGATCGAGCGATCCGGCCGGTCACGATCTGGTCGTCAACGCCACCCCCATGGGCATGAACGATGGCGACCCGTTGCCGATGGATGTGTCGCGCCTGTCGCCTGACACCTTTGTGGGCGAAGTCGTGATGAAAGCCGAAACCACCGCATTTTTGGCGGCGGCGCAGGCACGCGGCTGCCGCACGCAGGTGGGCACCGACATGCTGTACGAACAAATCCCGGCCTATCTGGAATATTTCGGCTTGCCGACGACCACCGCCGATGTGTTGCGACGCGTGGCGCGGTTGAGTTATTGAGCCCTGACCCTTCGAACCGAGCGTCTGACTGGAGCCTTGAGATGACCCTGAACAAAGTGGACCGCGAAGCCGTCCCCGACATGCCCAACCGTCTGGGCATTGCCGGCATTGAATTCATCGAATACGCCACCAGCCGCCCGCAGGCGCTGGGGCAGGTGCTCGAGAACATGGGCTTTCGCCCAGTGGCCCGCCACCGCTCGCGAGAGGTCACTTTGTACCGCCAGGGCACGATGAACCTGGTGGTGAACGCCAACCCTGATGACGCCCGCGTGAGCGCCACGGTGGATGGTCAGCCTGTGATGTCGGCCGTGGCGTTTCGGGTGCAGGATGCCCTGAAAGCGCACACCCGTTGCCTGGACTTGGGGGCCTGGAGCGTGGGCAGCCACGCGCAGGCCATGGAGCTGCACATTCCCGCCATCCATGGCCCCGGTGGCAGTCGCTTTTACTTTGTGGACCGCTGGCAAGAATTTTCCATCTACGACATCGACTTCAAACCCATCCCCACGGTGGACCCAAATCCACCTGCGCTGGCAGGCATGAGTTATTTCGGTGTGGTGCAGTACATCGGTGCGTCCCGCAGTGCCGACTGGCAAACCTATTACGAACACATGTTCGACTTCAGCGCCATACCTGACGAGGAACGCTTTGGTATCCTGCCCAAGGGGAAGCTGATGAAAAGCCCCTGCGGCACATTCCTGTGGCAACTGATCGAGCCCGAGCCCTGGATGGACGGTGACGACAGCCCCGAGTGCCTGCAGCGCATCGGTTTTGGCGTGCCCGATGTGGGGCAGGCCGTGATGGCGCTGAAAGCCCGTGGTGTGGAATTTGTCGAGTCGACCCAATTGCATCCCGAAGATCGGGGTGCCTTGACCCGCGCGGCACTGGGCTCTGTAGCCTTTGAACTTGTTCACCAATGAGCCGGGAGCTGCCATGAACTTGCTCGACGGCTACGGCATGGACACCATCACCATGGCCGGCACCCTGGAGGCCAAGCTGGCCGCCATGAAAGGGGCAGGTTTTTCGCAGGTGATGCTGATGGCTCGCGATTTGGTCACGCACCCTGGTGGCGTACAGGCCGCCGTAGCGGCGGTTCAGGCCAGCGGCATGCGACCCACTGGCTTTCAGGTACTGCGTGATTTTGAAGGCTTGTCGGGTCACCTGCACAGCTACAAACTCGACATCGCCAAAGCCATGCTCGAGATGTGCGCAGCCACGGGCAGCAAAGTCTTGCTGGCTTGTTCGTCCACTTCGCGCCACGCCACGCAAGACCTCGATGCCATTGCCGCCGACCTGAAAAAACTTGCCATGCTGGCCGTGCCTTTGGGCATCAAGGTGGCCTACGAAGCCTTGTCCTGGGGACGCACGGTCAACGAGTTTACGACCAGCTGGGATGTGGTGTGCCGCGCCGATTGTCCCAATCTGGGCATCGGCATCGATTCCTTCCACATCTTTGCCGCCAAGACCTCTTTGGACGCCATCGAAGAGCTCGACCCGTCCAAAATCTTTCTGGTGCAACTGTCGGACTTCATGTGGCAGGAAACGCCCACCTTTGAAGAGCGCATGACCACGGCCCGCACTTTCCGAGTTTTCCCGGGCGAGGGCGTGCACAGCGAGCAGCTGGCCGATCTGGTGTTGCGGTTGGACCGCATTGGCTACCGGGGTGACTACAGCTTCGAGGTTTTCAACGACGACTACCAGCAGCTGCCGCTGGAGACCGTGGCTGAGCGCGCTCGGCGCAGCGCCATTTGGTTGCACCAGGACGTGCTGCACAAATCGGCGCCTTTGCCGCAGTGGACCTTTCGGCCAGTCTGAACTGTCGATGGTGCCTGTGCTGACAATGTGAATGTTGCCCGTGGGCGAGTCACAGTCAGACCATGGCAGCTTTCAGCACACGAGCGTAGTTGCCAATGCACACTTTTTGAATGTCGGTGTCACTCAGTCCAGTGTCTGACAGCAGGTTGGCGACCAGTCTCAATTCACGGTAATAGTTCACAACACCATTGGAGCCTACGCCTTCAATATCGGTGCCAAAGCAAACGTGGTCTGCGCCCAATTCTTTGACCATTTTTGCGATGCCCTCCGCATAGGTTTTGAAGCGTTTTGCAGGATCTAATGCAATCGGGTATTCAGGGTATTGGGCTCGGCCACCTTCGCTGATACCCAGTGACCACAATCCGATAACCCCCCCTTTGTCGGTGATTTTTTTGGCGTTACTCATGGCCAGTCGGCGTGCCAAAACCCCAAATTTATCGTCGTAGCGTCCTTGTGTCATGGAGACCCAACCGTGTGACCAGATCACAGGTTTTTGGGAAATTTCCAAAGCTTGCTCCACACTGATGGCATCGCTGTGGGCCAGATCAATCAGGATCCCCAATCTGTTGCATTCTGCGACCAATGACTTGCCCAAAGCCGTCAGTCCGCCAAAGCGTGGCGCGATGGTTTGCAGATCGCCCACAGGATTGCGGATGTAATGCACCAGCTGCAAATGGCGCAAACCTATGGCATGAGCCTTGGCCAGATCCTCCAGCTTGCCTTCCAGAAAGTCTGCGCCCTCGGATGACAACACCACAAAAGTCTTGCCTTTCACGGCCTCATCCACATCGGATGCGGATGTGACATGGGGAGTTTTTTTGTCCGACAGATATGTCTTAATTTCACGAATTTTCTTATTGAACTCGAAAGCCAGCTGGCCATTGCCAGGTTCGGCTCTTTGCTCAATACCGGATGGCGTCGATTTCAACCAGGGACCATCCGGCACCACACACCAGGCCATCAAGCCCAGTTGAGCCTCCTGTGCTTGCTCTAGAAAATCGGAACGCGTTACGGTTCTTTGTACCAAGCCAAGATGCGAATGTACGTCGGCCTGTTGATTCATCAGCCAAACTGAGCCAGTGTTCACGTTGAATATTGAGCCACTGGTTTTAGGGAAGTTTTGTTCAGTTGGTTGTGGATAAGTCTAGCTGCTCGGTGCCCTGGGCTTCTCCTTTCTGGGCTTTGGCCCGCTGAGGTTTGGTGGGAACGGCGGCGGCCGTTGAGTTCTTGAACCGCCAGCTTTCATTGCCTGTCTCCACGATGTGGCAGTGGTGCGTCAGACGGTCCAGCAGCGCCGTGGTCATCTTGGCATCGCCAAACACGTTGCTCCATTCCGAGAAGTTCAGGTTGGTCGTGATGACCACGCTGGTGCGCTCGTAGAGCTTGGAGAGCAAGTGAAACAGCAGTGCCCCGCCGGACTGGGTGAATGGCAGGTAGCCCATCTCGTCTAGGATCACCATGTCCACGTACATCAGCCGATAGGCCAGTTGACCGGTTTTGTTTTGCGCTTTCTCCAGCTCCAGAGCGTTGACCAGTTCCACCGTGGAGAAGAATCGAACCCGCTTGCCATGAGCACGGATGGCTTGGACGCCCAGACTGGTGGCCAGGTGGGTTTTGCCCGTGCCCGGGCCACCCACCAACACCACGTTGTGCGCCGAATTCACAAACTCCAGGCTGTGGAGCTTTTGGACCAAGGCCTCGTCCACATGGGCCTGCGTGAAGTCAAAGCCCAACAAATCCCGGTGCGCCGGGAATCGGGCCACACGCATTTGATAGGCCATGGAGCGCACCTCGCGTTGCGCCTTCTCGGCCTTGATCAATTGCATCAGCACCGTTTCGTGGTCCAGCGACTTGATGCGGGCCGTGCCTTGAACTTCCGGCCAGGCACTGGCCATGCCGTGCAAGCCCAGCTCCTTGAAGTCAGCAATCAGATCAAGCATGGCTGACCTCCTGTCCGCTCATCTGCTGACTTCGCAGCCGGTCATACCGGTCCACATTGGCCTGTGACGGCCTGCTCAGGTTCAGGTGGGTGTGCACCGGCTCGTTGCTTCGGGTTTGTTCCTTCAGCCGCGAGAGCACGTTCAGCACATGCTCGGCGCTGACCCGCCCGGACTGCAAGGCCAGCTCAGCGGCCACCAGCACAGCTTCCAGCCCGTGCAAGGTCACCGCGTTGAGCACCTGCGCCATGACCCGATCTCCACCGGGGTGCCGCAGCAACTGATCCTGCAACTGCCGTAATGGCTCGGGCATCGTCCTGAACGGTGCTCCATTGCGCAAAGCGCCGGGCTTGCGCTCGATCAGCGCGATGTAGTGCGTCCAGTCATAAATGGTCTGGTCCCGCTCAAAGCAGCGCTTGAGCCGGATGAACTCCCCCTCCGGCGAGACCACCATCAAATGGTCGTGATACACCCGCACACTCACCATCGCGTTGACCCATTCGCAGGGCACGCTGTAACGGTTACGCTGGAAACTGATCAGCGATGTGGAAGACACCCGCGCCGGGTGCTCGATGTACCCATCAAATGGCCGGGGATTAGGCATCAGCCGCAGCCGCTTGTCTTGGTACACATCGGCAATGCTCATCTGAGTCCATTCGGGATGCTGCAAATGCTCCCAGGCGTCGACACAGGCTTTGTGCAGCCAGGCGTTGAGTTCTTCGAGCGAGTTCCAGCGCCGCTCACTGGCCTCGCGCCAGATGCCCCGTCGCCGGTCCTGCACGTTCTTCTCAACGATGCCTTTCTCCCAACCCGATGCCCGGTTGCAGAACTCAGGATCAAACAGGTAGTGGCCCGTCATCGTTTCAAAGCGGGCGTTGACGATGCGCTTCTTGCCTTCGCCCACCTTGTCCACCGCCGTCTTCATGTTGTCGTAGATGCCGCGCTTGGTGATGCCGCCAAACACAGCAAACGCCCGGGCATGGGCCTCAAACAACATCTCGTGCGCCTGGTTGTAATAGGCCGACAGCACAAACGCCCGGCTGGCCGCCAGTTTGGTGTGCGCCACCTCCAGGCGCCTGCGCAAACCGCCAATGACCGCGTACTCGGTGCTCCAGTCAAACTGGAACGCCTCGCCCATGTCAAAGTGCATCGGCACAAAACCCTGCCCCTTGGCCGCCAAGTCCTGCTCTTTGCGCCAGCGCAGGGCAAAGGTGTACACCGGCCCGCGCCTGCCCGGATAGCCCAGCGCCCGCAGCCCTTCAAACAATGCCTTGGTGCCCCGGCGCTCGCGTTTGTTGCGATGACTGTCGGACTTCAGCCACTGCGCCAGCACCTCCTCAAATGGCTCCAAAATCCCCGGACCTGATGCCCGCTTCGGATAACGGGGCTCCACCATCTCGGGCTGATCCAGCCACTTCTTGGCCGTATTGCGAGAAATCCCCAGCCGGTTGCTGGCCTCGCGAATGGATATGCCGTCCCTCAAGACAAGACGGCGCAATTTGCTCAATGTACTCACGTTGATCACTCCGGACCACCCTGCCCAAAAAATCAGCAGGGTAGCCCTCAACGTGGCTCAGTTTTCAGCGTGTAAACCTCGGAAATTGGCTCAATTTTGGTTGTGATTCAACAGTCGGGTGGTTCAAACCAATCTGGCCGGCGCGATCATGCTGGACATCCAGCGTTCACAGCGCACCCTCAGCCCTCTGGCGGACTTCATCGCTCCGGCCGATCGGGCTTCGTTTCTGAACTTCCACCAGGAAGTTCTGAGCGGCAAGTGCCGTCGCTATTGCGAAGTGACCCTATGTGCCACCGCACACCGCGCCGAGATGGTGGTGCGAATCGATGCCACGCTCGATGAAATGGGCGACGAGTGCAGGCTGGTGATGATCGATGTGACCGAAGAGAAAAAAATCGCAGCCCAGGAACTGGCCTTGGAGCGTCAGCAGCAAGAGCGCTTGGCCAGACAACCCTTCATGCTGTGGTTCAAGGACCCGCAGGGACGCTTGGTCTCCGCCAATGCGAGTTTGCTGCAAGACTGGCAGCACTTTGCGCAGGACGCGGCACTGGAAAAAATTGATGTCCAGAGCATGCCGATGACCTTCTTCCATCCTTCCGTGCCTGGTTTGATGGCGGAGGCGACCAAGTCCACCTGAGTCAGCTGGCGGCGTGGGCCGCAGGCCTCAACACCCGGGCGATGGGGTGTCTGGTGGCTTTACCGTGAAAAAGAACCAAGGCTGTTTCGGCCAATTTGTATCCGTGGGCTTACATTTGCGCCCCCGGATCGCCGAAAATCAGGCTTGTTGTTCTTTACCAAGAGTCGATCATGAATGTGGGCCTTCTCAAGCGCTGGCAACGCCGGGTTTTGTTTGTCGTGCTCGGGGTGGCGGTGCTCTGGGCGGTCAGTTGGGCGGCACTGCCGGCACTGGTTCAGTGGCAAATCGAAAAGCAGGGCACTGCGGCGCTGGGGCGTGTGGTCACAGTCGACCAAGTGGTTTTTCGGCCTTGGTCCATGCGTTTGATTCTGCGTGGTGTGCGCGTGGCACCCGCCGAGGCTAAAGACCCGGTTTCGCAAGCCCAGTTGGGTGTCGACGAGGTCGAAGTCAACGCCTCTTTGCAGTCCCTGTTTTTATGGGCGCCCGTGGCTGACGCTGTGCTGGTGCGCAATCCGCAGCTGCAGCTGACGCACTTCGGGCAAGGCCGTTTTGACATCGACGATGTTCTGGCACGTTTCGCGTCTGGGGATTCCAAGGGGTCGGGTGTTCCCCGTTTGTCCCTGTTCAACATTCAAATCCTTGGCGGTGGCGTTCAGTTTCGGGATGAACCCAAATCGGTCACCCACACGCTGAGCGATGTGCGTCTGGACATCCCTTTTTTGAGCAACATTGGCGGTCGACGCGAGGTCGCCACCCATCCGAGGCTGGCCTTCCAGTTCAATGGCTCCAGCTTTGACTCCGATGCAGAAACCACCCCGTTTGCATCGGACCGACGCACACAAGCACGCTTTCAGATCAAAGGGCTCGATGTCAAACCCTACCTGCCTTATTGGCCTGCAGCCTGGCCTGTTCGATTGGCAGACGGGCAGCTGGACATGGACATTCGCCTTGATTTCCGGCAACACACCTCGCCCGAATTGTCGGTCTCGGGTCATCTGGGTTTGCAGGGGCTGAAACTCCATGAGAAGCTGAACCGCACCGATGTGCCTTTGTTGCAGCTGGGTGGCCTGGACTTGAAGATCGATGCCTGGCACCCTTTGGATGGCGTGTTCAAACTCGGTACCTTGAGTCTGGACAGGCCGGTGGTGCACTTGCGGCGTCACGCGGATGGGGCATTGAACTGGGTCCGTTTGCAGCGCACTTTCCTGCCGCAGACACCCCAGGCTCAGACGCCGCCAAGCCAAGCGGCTGATACAGCGACGGCCAAGGGCAGTGACTTCGCTCTCAAGCGGCTTCAAATCAGAGCAGGGCAGCTGCATTGGCAGGACGCTACAGTGGCCATGCCTGCCAGTCTGGCACTGTCGGAGCTGTCGGTCGAAGGGCAGGACTTCAGTTGGCCAAGCCGGCAAGCGGCATCCTTTCGTGGGCAAGCCCTTTTGCAGGGGGCGAAGGTGTCATGGGAAGGGACGACCGACCTGCGCAGTGCTCAGACGCGCATGACGTGGCGCGATGTTCCGCTCAAAACCATAGCGCCCTATTGGGCCGCACGGTTTCGCCCGGGCCTGAACGGCCAATCTTCTGCGCAGCTCAGTCTGGACTGGCGCGCTGCAGCAGGCACCACGCCATCTTCCTTGGTGTTCAAGGCGCCACAGATCCACATGACCGATGTCTTGCTGGGCACGCCTGAGCAGCCCGAGGCCGGATGGGCAGAGCTGGCCATTGAGCAGCTTGACGTGGATATTTTCAGACAGCAGGCCAGTGTGGGGCGGGTAGCCTGGCGCCGACCCCTGCTGAATGTCAGCCGTAACCCCCAGGGGCGCTGGATGGTCGAGGACTGGCGAATTGCCCCCCCTGTTGCTGAGCCCGCAGAGGTGCCCGCCAAGCCCTGGCAATTGGCGATGGGGCCAATGCAGATCACCGGTGGTGTATTGAACCTGGACGACCGATTTGTGCCCGGGGGTGCCAAGGTGGATGCGCGGGACTTTAACCTCAGCATTGGCGCTTGGCAGCCTTTGTCGGCATCGCCGCAAATGACCACGGTCAAAGGCGATTTCATCACCGGGGCGCAGCGCCGCGAGCCGGGCAAACTGGGTTTTGAAGGGGCGTTCCGCTTGCCCTCTGCGGCAGACGGACAGGCTAAGGCCACACCCTTGGAAGTCCAAGGTCGTTTGCAACTGAGCCGTTTCCCCTTGCACAGACTGCGCGGCTATTGGGCAGACCGGGTCAACTTCGATTTGCGAAGGGCGGAGTTGAGTTACTCAGGCGGCCTGGATCTGACCATGCCCGATGCGGGGCTGGGCCTGAATGCGCGGGGTCATCTCTCGGTTGACAACCTCCGGGCGCTGAACCGATCGGACGGAGAGCCTTTGCTGGACACCCAGACCCTGAGTTTGCGCGGGCTTGAGCTGAGGGTGGACGCGGGTGCAATGACGCGTTTGAAAATTGCAGAGACAGCCTTGAGCGATTTCTTTGCGCGCGTGGCCATCGATCCTCAGGGCCAGCTCAATTTGCAACACCTGATCAAGGCCGAGCCTTCCTCCTCGTCCGCCCCCTCAGCCTCTTCGCAACCACCCGTTGCACCGGCCTTGATCGAATTGGGACCCATTGGGGTGGTCAAGGGTCGGGTTTTGTTTTCGGACCAGTTCATTCGGCCCAACTACTCGGCGGACATCACCGAGCTGGCGGGCAGTTTGGGAGCCTTGTCCAGCCAGGCGAGTGGGGCCGATACGGCCTTGGCCGACCTGAGCTTGCGTGGGCGCGTGGCGGGCTCTGGGAGCTTGGAGATCTCGGGTCGCATCAACCCCCTCACGCGGCCTGTGGCGCTGGACGTGCGCGGGCAGGTGCGCGATCTGGAGTTGCCACAACTCTCGCCTTACAGCAGCAAATATGCGGGTTATGGCATTGAACGGGGCAAGCTCTCGGCCGAGGTCAATTACCGGATTGGTGCAGATGGCCAGCTGCAGGCGACGCATCAGATTGTTCTGAACCAGTTGCGCTTTGGCGAGCGCTCGGACAGTGCGGATGCCCCTAATTTGCCAGTCAAGCTGGCGGTCGCTCTGCTGGCCGACCGCAATGGGGTGATTGACATCAACTTGCCGGTCAGTGGTTCCCTCAACGACCCAGACTTTCGGGTGGGGCCCATCGTCTGGAAAATGGTCCTCAACCTGATTGGCAAAGCCATCGTCTCGCCTTTCAGTCTGATTTCGGGGGCTTTCTCGGGGGAAGAGCAGCTGCAGCAAATCGAGTTCGCGCCGGGCAGTGCCCATCTCGATGCGGCGTCCCGCCAAAAGCTGGAGACCGTGGCCCGGATGGTGATCGACAAACCGGCTTTGCGCCTGACCTTGACGGGCGAAGCGGCTATGGAGAGCGAGCGCGATGCCTGGCGCAGAGCCCAGCTGCGCGAGGCGGTCATGGCTGAAAAACGCCGACGCCAGCCCCGTGACGCGCAGGCCTCGGTCCCTGTGCTGCAAGTGAACCCAGAGGAATACCCCGCTTTGCTCCAGTCGGTGTACCGCCGCTCGCCGATCCCCAAGCCCCGCAATGTGCTCGGCTTGGTCAAGGACATGCCACCCGCCGACATGGAAGCTTTGCTGCTGGCGGCGATGGCCGTGGATGAAACGGACATGCGTGAACTGGCCCAAGCCCGGGCCCAAGCGGTGCGCGAGGTCTTGCTGGGTCTGAATGTGCCGGCAGCCCAGTTGTTTCTGGGTGCGCCAGTGGTGGCCAAGGCCAGCTCCGCATCGGCGTTTGTGCCCAAAGTGCTTTTGGCGGTGTCTACCGATTGAGGCTGCTGCCCTGCGAGCCCTCTGTGGCCTGGGCAGCGGGCCGAAGCGAGCGTCTAAGATACCGGCATGAAAAACCGCCAAATCGCCTCCTTTTCGGTCAGCGCCATCGGCTTGGGCTGCATGAACCTCAGCCATGCTTACGGGGCACCTGTCTCGGCCCAACAGGGCGAGCGTGTGCTGCTCACCGCCCTGGACCAGGGCGTGACTTTTTTCGACACCGCCGCCTTGTATGGTTTTGGAGCCAACGAGACGCTGGTCGGCCAGGTGCTCAAACCGCACCGTCAGAAATTCACCTTGGCCAGCAAATGCGGCATGCAAGGCGTTGAGCAAAGCGACGGCAGCAAAGTGCGCGTGATTGATGGCCGACCTGAGACGATCAAAAAGACCTGCGAAGACGCGCTGCGTCGCCTGCAGACCGATGTGATCGATCTGTATTACCTGCACCGCTGGGACAAAAAAGTGCCGATCGAAGACAGTGTGGGTGCTTTGAGTGACTTGGTGCGCCAAGGCAAGATCCAGACCATTGGTCTGTCCGAGGTGTCGGCCACCACCTTGCGCAAAGCGCATGCCGTGCACCCGATTGCGGCGCTGCAAACCGAGTATTCGCTGTGGACCCGCAACCCCGAGATCGCGGTGCTGCAAGCGTGTCGCGAACTGGGTGTGGCCTTTGTGGCCTTCAGCCCAGTGGCGCGAGGCTTTTTGTGTGGCCCGCTCGACATTGCGGGTTTGGATGCCAAAGACATCCGCCGCACCATGCCCCGCTTTGCACCCGACAACTACGCCGCCAACCTGAAGCTGCTGCCCGCCTACAACGCGCTGGCACAAGAAGCCGGTTGCAGCCCCTCGCAACTGGCGCTGGCCTGGCTGCTGCACCAAGGCGAGGACATCATCCCGATTCCCGGCACCACCTCGGTGGACCATCTGCTCGACGATCTGGCGGCAGTGGATGTACAGCTCGACGCCGGTCTGCTGGCACGGCTTGACGCCCTGATCAACCAGCGCACCGTGGCAGGAGACCGCTACAACGCGCAGGCCAACAGCGAGGTGGATACCGAGGTGTTTGGCTGATTGATCTGTCGTCCTTGGCTTGAGCAGAGGAGCCGTTTGAGCTGTCATCCTCGGGCTTCCCCCGAGGATCCATGTCTTGATCACTGACCAAGCAATTGGCTGGTTTGGGTGTGAGGGGGTGTTTAAGCCTGGGAGCGGAACTTGGGTGTGGCGGGCTTGTAGGCAGCTAACGGCCAGAAGCTGCCATCAGCAGAACTTTGATCAACGGCCGCTCAGGGTCCAATCGCAATCCTCGGCTGCGATCAGCGTCCAGATCGTCGGCGTCCCAGGGGGCGATATTGCGGATGAAGTCGACGCGTGGCTCTTCCTCGAACCAGCAGCGTGCCTTCACAGCAGCCCATTGCCTGCGCGTGTGCAAGTATCTCCGTCCTCAATCGCCCTGCGGCTTACCGCCGAATTTCAAGACGAAGCTGCCGGCCACCACGGTCAGTGCCAACAGGCAACCGAGATAGGGCATCACGCTTTGCAGAGGGGCTCCCATTTGATTCAGGCGCAATGCAGCCTGCACTCCAGACGTTGTCGGTATCAACCACCGCAGATACTGCAACGGGAGCGGCAACGCTTCTGGCGGCCAGGAAAATCCGGCAAGAAACACCATCGGCAATGTCGAAAAAAGCAGGACTTGAAGGACCCGTTCGCGATCTCTACACCACAGGCCCACAAGTGACCCCAGCGTCACGATGGCCGACACGTACAGGACCAGGAAAACCAGGGAGCCAGCCACGTTGTTAGCGCGAGGGTAACCGTAGAGCCAAAAGACCCATCCGAAATAGAACAGGCCAGACACCAATCCCGGCAACAGGAATGCCAGCCAGCGCCCGATCCAGGCCATTGGACTGGCATAAGCCGCGCCTCGTTCGACCCAGGTCGCCACCAGCATACCCACGCCCATCAGGAGGGTCTGGTGCATGATGAACAAGGCAACGGCAGGAACAATGAAGCTGCTATAGCCTTCTGTAGGGTTGAACAGCGCCATGGCCCGGAAATCCACGGGAGTGCGGCTCTCGCCGGCTTGGCGGGGACTCTGTCCTTTGGCCTCTCGCTGCCTGATCTCAACACCTGCCGAGGCTGCGCCCACGGCCTCAGAAAAGCCGTACTGAACTGCCTTGCTGATGAGGGGATAGGCCCCGTTCGAGACCACGGTCACCATAGCGGGCATTCCCCTGGCAACATGGGCTTTCAGGTCGTCGGGCAGGACCAGATAGCCATCAATCTCACCACGACTCATGGCGGCTTGCGCGGCTCGCTCATCCGCCCCCACTGCCTTGACCTCGATGCGAGGATTGGCAAGTGCCAGACGATGAATCGAGCGTGAAAGCGCCGAGTGATCCTGGTCGACAACCGCCACCGGGATCCGGGTCACGACCTCCGGGCCAAAGAACCAGGGGTAGAAGAAAGCATAGAACAGGGGCGCAGCCACAAAGATCATCAATGCGCCCTTGTCGCGCAAGACGTCCCTCAGCGTTGCGACGAACCCTGACCTCAGCGAAGTGGGATGGTGCGAGGTCATGTCAACGCGCTCCCCAGGTCGATGGCTTGTCGCGAGCCTGGACCAAGCCCAAGGCCGCCAGCCCGAGCAACCCTAGGGTGGCCAGCAGGAATACAGCAGGTGTGGCGGCACTCGCGCCGAAGGTTAAGCCCATCAGCAATTGCTCGGTCTGCAATCGGATGTAGTGGGTGAACGGCATGGAGGTCGCCCACATCCGAGCACTGTCAGGCATCGCACTCAGCGGGAAACTCATACCGCTGAACGCGAATGCCGGGGCGGTCAAAAGCCCCGTGACGGACAACGCAGTGCGCAAGGACTTGGTCAGAGTGGCCGCCGCTGCACCCGCGGCCAGCGATAGCGCCATCAGTAAGGTCATGGCCAAGCAGATCCAGAGAAGGCTCCCAGGGATGTCCCAGCCACGCCCGGTCGTGATGTACCAGAGCGCCGCGGCGCCCACGCTGGTCAGGGTCACCCAGGGAATCGCCAGCTTGCCCAGCAAGGCTGCTCCGACGGCCCGCGGCCCCTCGTGCTGCAGCCACTGCCCCAGCGTCCTGTCCCTGAATTCACGGCCGACCGCCCAAGCCCCAGCCGTCATCGCGAGGATGTGAAGGATGGCGGGGATCGCGGCGGCAGTCAGGTACTTTTCGTAGTTGCCAGACCCGTTGAACAGTGCGATCGATTGGATTTGGATCGGGTTAAAGCTGACCTTGGCCTGTTGGGCCGATTCACCTCGCTTGTTTCGAGCAGACATTTCGATGCCGGCGGCCAGGGTCCCAACCACCGTGCGTACATCCCGCTGCAGCAGACTCGAATGCGTGGCGAACTGAGCGTTGTGACGCAGAATGACCTCCGTCTTTATCCCGCGCTTGATGTCTCTCTCGAAGTCCCTGGGGATGTTGATCATCCCGTAGACCCGCACCTCTCTTAGGGCAAGTTGGGCCGTGGACTCGCTGTCGAATTCGTCCACCACTTGCATGCCAGGCGAGGCGTTGAGCATGCGGACCAGTTGTCGCGATAGCGCGGAATGGTCTTCATCCATCACGCCAACAGGTAGGTTCCTGGGGATGGCGCTGGAGAATATCCAAACGACCAACACCACGGCCAATACAGGCACCCAAGTCACCATCGCCAAGTCCCAGGGACTTTGACCAAGGCGACGGGCCTCCCGCCTAGTGCTGTTGAAGAAGTGGCGCATGGTCAATTCACTCGACCAGCACGGACATGCCTGGGCGAACGCCCTCGATCATTTGGGTCGGACGGGCACGCACCTCGAAGGTCTTGATGTCAAAGCCCTGATCGGACCTGGTGGCACGCCACGTGGCGAAATCAGGCAGGACTGCTGCCCGGTAGACCTTGAAGCGAACCTTACGGCCTTTCAGGGCAGGCAAGGTGGCATCGAATTCTTTGCCGACGGCGAACTTGTCGAGTTTGTCTTCGCGCACGTTGAGCACCACCCACTGATCTGCCATGTTGGCAACCGTGACCACGGGGACGCCTTGGGGCGAAATTTCACCCACGCGCCCCAGCACCTTGACGACTTCGCCGGCCACTGGGCTCTTGAGTTCCGTCTCGGCCTTGGCCGCCTGGACTTCAGCTACGACTCCAGCCAATTGACGCGCCTGTGCGGCGGCAGCTTGCTTGTCCTCGGCACGGGCCCCGGCGCGAGCCATCTCGTATTGGGCCTGTGCAGCCAGGGCTTGATCGCGGGCTGTCTTGAAATTGGCTTCGGCCTCGTCGCGCTTTTGCGCAGCGATCAAGCCGTCCCTGGCCAATCCTTCGATCCGCTTGAACGACGCCTGTGCCAGGTCCGCCGCCGCCAATGCGCGCTGCCAGTTCAGACGGGCGATTTCCACCTCCTGGGGGCGGGCGCCATTTTGTGCCTTGGCCGCGGTGGCCTGCGCAGCCTCCTGGGCCGCAGTGGCCTGCGCCAGTTTTGCGGTCACCTCAGGACTGTCCAGGCGAATCAGCGGCGAGCCGACCGTGATGACATCCCCTTCCTTGACCAAGATGTCCGCGATCCGGGCACTGACCTTGGAAGCGACGTCTACTTCCTGAACCTCCATTTGCCCCTGGAACGCCTCGGCGCCAGGCTGTTGGGCCTTCCATAGGCCCACGCTGAGAACGGTGACTGCGCCGATGATGGCCAGAGTGATGGGTAGTTTCTTGTTCATCTCATTGCACTTTCAGATCGGCACGAGCCATGTAACTGCCGAATTGATCGGACAGGCCAGACACTTCAAGGAGATCGGCGAGCGCCTTGACATAGTCGTAAGCCGCTTGCGCCTGTTCCGTTTTGGCTTTGGCCAGGTTCACTTCGGCGTCGATCAGTTCCAGCGTGGAGTTGGTACCCGCCTTCTGGCCCTTGGTCTTGAGTTGGAGGACTGCATTGGCCAACTCCAGACTCGGGGTCAGCGCAAGGAACTGGCGCCGGGTTTGGTCGACGGCCATCCAACGTTTCTCGACCAGCAAGGCAATGTCATTTCGGGCTTGCTTGTCCTGGCTGTCCGCCATCTCGATGAGCCGGTGAGAGGCTTCGCTCATTAAGGAGCGGTCCACGCCACCCCACAACCTCCAGCTGACCCCGACGCCCACAACCCAATTGGCCTGGTCCGAGGAGCGCAGTTGGCGTTGGCCAAAGGCGAACACCGCAGGCTTCTTCTGAGACTCTTCCAGCGCATGAATTTGCTCGGCTTCACGCTTCTTGGCAGCCACCTTGGCCAATCCCGGGTGACGTTCCAGGGCCGCGTCAGTGAAGTAGCCGAGCGGCTCGATCGGCGAACTGATCACGAACAGCGGGCTCATCGGTTGAATCCGCTCAGCGTTGCGAAGGGTTCTGGCCAACGCCGTCGACGCCAACTCAGCGTCATCCCGGGCCTTCAGGGCGTTACGCTTGGCATCCTCCATCGCTGCGCGAGCCTGGAGTCGCTCGACCTGTGCGACAAGGCCTGCTTCCAGCATTCGCTGCGTGGCGGCGTCATGCTCCAGGACGGTCCGGTAGGCCACTTCACGCAATCCGGCGGCGCGTTCAGCCAGTTGGGCGCCGAAGTAGCGCTGCACGAACTCATTGAACACTTCCTGTTGTACCTGGCGGCCGTCTGCCCGGGCCTCTTCGGTTTTGGCTTGCAAGGCCTGTTTGATTGCCGTGGTGGCGCCACCGGTGTAGATCGGCAATATGGCCGAGACGGATGAGGTATTGCCACTGCGCTGCGTGCTCAGATCGAGGCTGTTCGGAAGTGGCGGCAAGTGTGCCAAACCGGTAGCCAGCGGCGCCGGCAACGCTGCAATCGACGAACCGATCGTGTGCGTCAGGGGGGTCAGATCAATGCCCTGTACGGCGCCCTGGAAGCGGAAAGCCGCAGCTCCTGCGGTCACCACGGGACCACCCAGATGCCGAGTGGCCTGCTCTTTTAATTGTGCGCTCTCAACAGAAAAGCGAGTCATTGCCAGGCGATCTGAATTGGCTTGCAGTCGATGGGCGGCTTCTTCGAAGTTGAGAGCTTCGGCATGTGTCAGCGTGGGAAGGCAAGCTGCCACCCCCATCAAGGCACTGAGTGTCAGCCTGGCAAGCAATCGATTTTGTTGATTCAACATGGCATTCTCTAGTTCGGTACCAATTGGTACCATAATCAAAATTCTACGCCGATTTTCGGTACTGTCAAGTACCGAGCATGAGATACTCGAACCATGAGCCGACCACAGATCCCTGACGATGAACACCGCACCCGGTTGCTGGAGGGAATGGCACGCGCGGTCACTGCTCACGGGTACGCGCAACTCACGACTTCAGACATCGTTCGCGAGGCGAATGTGTCCAAGAGGACCTTCTACCAATACTTCAAGGACAAGACCGACTGCCTGATCGCGCTGTTCAACCACTCTGCGCAAAAGATCGAGGCCACGCTGCGTGCCAGCATCGATCCCAAGCGAGATTGGAGTTCGCAGATTGATCTGACCATCAGGCTCTATCTGGAGACCTTGGCCGCCAATCCCTTGCTACTGCGCGCGTTGTTTGTGGAGATCCTTGCGCTTGGACCTGCTGGGCTGGTCGCCAGGCGCTTGGCAATGGAAAGACTAGCGGGGGTACTTCTGGCGGCCGCCGCCAACCATCGCTCAACTCCGATCCCGCAATGGCTGGCCACTGGGCTGATTGGTGGAATCAACGAAATGGTGCTGCAGCACATCGAGCAAGACCAGATTGCCCATTTGCCCCGATTGAGCAACCAAGCCGCCGCATTCATGAAAAACGCACTCCAAACCCGTGTGATGGAACCGACCTAGCGCGTCGATGGTCAGTCTGCAGGCGTCCATCGACACGCTTTCTCCATTTGAAGGCATCTGAAAATTTCAGGCTGAACCGCGGCCCGCGTGCGTCGGTGGCTCAACCAACGGAATCCGCTTTCGTTGAAGTGAATGCCTTCAAGGCCTTGTCGGTCTGAAGCTTTGTTTGCTCGATCAGATACTCCAGAAAAACCCGTGTCCGGTCGGGAATGAACTTACGGCTCGGCAATGCCGCATACAAGGCCAGCCGCCCTGTGATCCAGGGAGAGAGCACCCGAACCAAAGTGCCTTGTGAGAGGTAAGGTGCCGCGATATCCAAGGGCAAAGACATGATGCCGGCGCCATCAAGCGCAGCGCGCAACAGCGTGTCCATGTGGTTGGACAACAAAACAGGCTGAACTTCCACATCCTGCCATTGTTCTTCTCGTTGAGGACTCCACAAACGCCAAACGCGTGGTCGGGTTTGGGGCGATTTCAATCTCAGGCAATCATGGTGCGCCAGCTCCGCTGGCCTGCGTGGCTCCCCACGGCGCTGCAGGTAAGCCGGCGAAGCGACCAGGAAAGCTTCTGACTCGATGACCTTGCGCGCCACGATGTCAGCGTCGAAGTTGTCATCGGTGCCGAGCAAGGTGATGTCGAAGTCCTCAATGGCTGGCTCGGTCACGGGCGACACATGCAGCTCGATCCGCACCGCAGGGTACTGGCTGCGAAAGCGGCCCAGCAAAGGCGCGACAACATAGGTGGCCAGCAGGGGCGGCGCTTGGATTCGCAGTACGCCGGCCATCTCGGTGGTGTGCGAACTCGCCATCGCATCGGCATCATCGATGTCCTGCAGGATGTGGCGTATGCGGCTGAGGTATTGCTGGCCAGCCTCGGTGAGTGAGAGGCGCCGAGTGGAGCGCTGCAACAGCCTCGTGCCCAAGTGTTCTTCCAGGTCGGCTACGAGCCGGGTGACCACGGGGGCCGACATGTCCAGCGCCCGCGCTGCAGCGGCAAAGCCGCCCTCGTCCACCACGCTCTCAAAAACACGCATCGACTGCAGTCGGTCCATCCAGCGCTCCTTACAGGCTCTTCAAGAGCTTGCATTATTTCTCTTTTGGAAATGACCCAATGTTTTATTGGCTGTTTTTCCCTCGAATCAGAAATTTTAAAGTTCATCCCATCGATGCAGTGCTTTCCACACGAAGGTCCATCGACCCGGCCAGAAGCTCTGTCATGTTGACAGATCGGCCGTTTCTTGAAACCGAAAGGAAACCGATCATGAACCGCTATACCCTCTCCGCCCTGACCCTTGCCGTGGCAGCCCTGTCCGCTGGCCATGCCCTGGCCTTTGATGCTTCGGCCCCCAAAACCCGCGAACAGGTCAAGGCTGAATTGGCCGAAGCCATCCGCACCGGCGACATCGTGGTCGACCAAGAGAGCGGCAAGAAAGCCAATGAACTTTTCCCTGGCCGCTACGCGGCCAAACCGGTCGTCGAAGCTAAGACCCGCGAGCAAGTCAAAGCCGAGCTGGCCGAAGCCATCCGCACCGGCGACATCGTGATCGACCAAGAGAGCGGCAAGAAAGCCAATGAACTTTTCCCTGGCCGCTACCCGGCCAAACCGGTGGCCCAGGGCAAGACACGCGAACAGGTCAAGATCGAACTGGCCGAAGCCATCCGCACCGGCCAAATGCCGGTCATCACCTACTGAACTGACCACTGCCATCGGGCAGCATGACTTCGGTGTGAATGCACGCAGTCCACGCCGGGGTCATTGAAATCAGTGAATTCGGCGCTCAGCGCCGCGTTCACTGGAGCCGGGCAAGCCGCATAGATGGTTCGGGATGATGCTAGATCGCTGAGATGCAGCCACATGGCCATGTCGTGCTGGGCGCGCCGATGCACGAGTTCGGCCTGCCTGCATACCTGCTTTGGCATCTCCGGGGAAATCTAGGACTTTTGCAGGTCCGCTGATTTGCGGCCGAACGCCTGTTCTGAACTTCGCTATTAACCAGGAGCGGAAGTTCATTGTGGGTTCGTCGACGACCGCATCGGGTCGTGTCCAGACCATCGCAGCGTAGTGATGAACGTCGCCTAACGCTGCAAAGTAGCCCCCTAAGGTCAGCCCTTTCACCAATTCCAGAGCGTCCCATCGTGCTGCAGCCGGTTCACCGGCAAATAAGCCCTTTGGTACGGGTACTTGGCAGCCAGCTTCTCGTCGATGTCCACGCCGTGACCGGGGGACTCGCCGCAATACATCATGCCGCGCTCGAAGTGCCAGTCGTGCGGGAAGACCGAGAGCATTTCCTCGCTGTGCGGCATGTATTCCTGCACGCCAAAGTTGGGCACCCAGGTGTCAAAGTGCAGGGCGGCGCCCATGCACACGGGTGACAGGTCGGTGGCGCCGTGGCAGCCGGTGCGCACCTGGTACAGGCTGGCCAGGTCGGCGATGCGCCGCAAGTGCGTGATGCCGCCTGCATGGACGACGGTGGTGCGGATGTAGTCGATCAGCTGTTTTTCGATCAGTGTCTTGCAGTCCCAGATGCTGTTGAAAATCTCGCCCACCGCAATCGGCGTGGTGGTGTGGTGGCGTATCCACTGGAACGCTTCCTGGTTTTCAGCCGGGGTCGGGTCTTCCATCCAGAACATGCGCACGGGTTCCAGCGCCTTGCCCAGCTGGCCAGCCTCGATGGGCGTCAGGCGGTGGTGCACGTCGTGCAGCAAATGGATGTCGGGGCCCACGGCCTCGCGCACGGCTTCGAACAGGCCGGGCGTGTGGCGCAAATACTTTTCGGTGCTCCAGTCGTGTTCGCTGGGCAGATTGCCGTCGGCGGGTTCGTACATGCGGTTAGCGCCACTGACCCCATAGACCTTGTTCAGGCCCGGCACGCCGCTTTGGGCACGGATGGCCAAGTAGCCTTCTTCTTTGTGGCGCAAGACTTCATCGACCGTTTCGGCGGTGTCACGCCCATTGGCATGGCCGTAGACCATCACCCCGGTGCGGCTGCGTCCGCCCAGCAGTTGGTACAGCGGCATGTTGGCCATCTTGGCCTTGATGTCCCACAGCGCGGTGTCCACGGCGGCAATCGCGCTCATGGTCACCGGGCCGCGTCGCCAGTAGGCGCCTTTGTAGAGGTATTGCCAGATGTCTTCGATCTGCTGCGGGTCGCGCCCGATCAGGCAGGGGATGACATGGTCTTGGAGGTAGCTGACCACGGCCAGCTCGCGCCCGTTCAGTGTGCCGTCGCCGACGCCAGTGACGCCTTGATCGGTTTCGATTTTGAGGGTGACGAAGTTGCGGCCGGGGCTGCAGACGATGACGCGGGCGGCGGTGATTTTCATGTCAGTACAGTGGGTACAAAGCTACAAAATGTCGGACCTGAAGGTGCCGACCTACCGGGATGCCGCAACGGGTTGTCATGTGTTTGTGGCCAGCAGTTGTTGGACCGCAGCGTCCACGCCGTGCTGCAGAACTTGCTGGTGCCAATGCGTCACGCGGGCGATCCATGCGGTGTTGTGCGGCAAAGTTGTGCCCCACAGGTCTTCTCGGGCCAGCAAGGCGCGCACGCAGGCTTCGGGCTCGGTGCGTTGTGCGGCGCCCAAGGCCATCAGGCTGTGTGCTTGCGGGTCGTTCAGGGCGTAGGCTTGACCTTTTTCGTCCACGCCCAGGGTGTAGCGCACGAACACGGCTGCAGCCAGCGCATGGTGCTCAAACGAAGCACCTTGGGTGATCTGCCCCAGCACCGAGGGTGGCCAACGTTGCGGGATTTTTTGCGAGCTGTCGGTAGCGATCTGGTGCACGCTGTGCTTCAGATACGGGTTGCCAAAACGTGCGATCAGTGCGTCGCGATAGTCGGCCCAATCCGTGCGACTCAGGTGTGGCGCGACTTCGCGACTCATCAGCTGATGAACGAAGGTACGGATGTGGGGCATACCGATACAGCTGGCAATGTAAGGCCTGCCTGTGACCGCACCCATGAGCGCCATGGCCGTATGGCTGCCATTGAGCATGCGCAGCTTGGCTTCTTCGTAGCTGTGCACATCGTTCGTCACGCGCACGCCCGCAGATTGCAGCAAGGCCGCGTCTGCCGGGTCGGCGAAGCGGTTTTCGATCACCCATTCCCAAAAACCTTCGGTGCTCAGAGCGCATTGGTCTGGCGCGCCCAGCGCCTCTTGTGCAGCGGCCAGCACTTCGGCCGTGGCGGCCGGAACGATGCGGTCGACCATGCTGCACGGAAAAGCGCATTGCGCATCGAGCCAGCGCAGCAGTTCACCGTCATGTGTTGTGGCAGCGGTTTTGACCAGCACCTGCAGCTTGTGGCCATTGCCTTGCAGGTTGTCGCATGAGGCAATGGTGATGCCGGGCAAGCCTGCCTGCTGGCGCAGGCGCAAACCGTCCAGTAACAGCTGACCCAAGGCCGGGGTGTAGCCTTTTTCGGTGACGGTGAGGGTGACCCAGCGTGTGGTGGGCGCCGCGATGGCCTGCACCACGGCATCGCGCTCGGTAATGGCTACGCTCATGCGCCACAGCGCGCCGGGCACTTGCCATGTCACGCCCTGACCATCGGCCACGCGCACGGCGTACAGGCCGTCTTGTGCGCGCAACTGGTCCACCAGATCAGGCCGCGTCATGCCCACGCCGTGGATGCCCCAGCGTGTGTCGCCAGCGGTCAGCAACCGGTCAAATACCATGGCCTGGTGGGCGCGGTGAAAAGCACCCAGGCCCAGATGCACCACGCTCGGGGCATGGGCTTTGCGCTTGTACGCCGGGGTTTGAACAGAGGCGGGCAGGGCCATGAGCGTGGAGGCGGACAGTTTCATGGGGTCAAACGAGTGGGTGATTGGGGCTTGACAGCGATGCGTGGTGGTGAGGCGGATGAATTTGAGTTGTCATGCCGGACTTGATCCGGCATCCATGATTGCGGAAGGCATGGACCCCGGATCAAGTCCGGGGTGACATTCATGGGGTCCGGGGTGACAGTTGTTAAGCCAGTCCGGGGTGACAGTTGTTGGGTCAAGTCCGGGGCGACGTTTGGAGTTTTTTCTCGGATGCTTCGATCTCGGCCCAGGTGGTGTCATCGATCCAGATGCCGGATTTTTCGCGCTCGGCGCGGGCGGTGCGTTCAGGTTCACCCGCCATCTTGACGCCGTCACTGCCCGGCGCATCGGGGCTCTGGTGCAGCCAGTCGGCAAAGGCCAGCGCTTCTTGTTCAAACATGCTTTGTGTCCCCACACGAACCGGGTCGATCAACAGGGTCAGCATGCCGTTGAGCACGGCGCGTTGGTGGTCGGCTTCGCGGTGCCAGGTGCCGCTGCCTGTGAGTGCGCCGCCCAACAATTCGCAGGCCACGGCCATGCCAAAGCCTTTGTGGTCGCCAAAGGTCATGAGTGCGCCAAACAAGCCGTTGGACTGCGGCACCACCACCACGCCGGGGTTGGTGGTGGGGTGGCCGTGTTCATCGATCAGGTAACCCGGTGGCACCTGTTCCCCCTTGTTGTGCGCCACGCGCATCTTGCCTTGGGCCACGCGGCTGGTGGCAAAGTCCAGCACAAAGGGGGCGCGGTTGCCCATGGGCACGCCGATGCAGCAGGGGTTGGTGCCAAAGCGCCCGTCGCCACCACCAAAAGGCGCGACCACAGGGCGCGAGAGCACGTTCACAAAATGCACCGACACCAGGCCTTGCGCCACGGCCATTTCGGCGAAGTGGCCGATGCGACCCAGGTGGTGCGAGCGGCTCAGGGCCACGGTGCACACGCCGTGCTGTTTGGCGCGTTCAATGCCCATGTGCATGGCTTGCACACCGGTGATCTGGCCGTAGCCGCGCTGGCCGTCCAGGTTGAGCAATGGACCGGTGTCGAGCAGCACCTTCACGCCCGTGTTGGGGCTCAGGCCGCCTTCGAGCACCGCATCCACATAGCGTGGCACCATGCCCACGCCGTGCGAGTCGTGCCCGCTCAGGTTGGCCATGACCAGGTTGTCGGCCACCTGCGCGGCTTCAGCCGGGGCGCTGCCCGCTTGTTCAATGATGTGGGCGACTTTGGTGCGCAGCGCTGCGGCTTGGATGCGTTGACTCATGATGGTCCTTATCGGTCATTGTTTGATTCTTGTCACCCCGGGCTTGACCCGGGGTCCATCTTTGGCAGGGGTCATGTTGTTGGTCCACATGGATCCCGGATCGAGTCCGGGATGACAAATGGGAGTCAGGGATCACAAGGGGATGGCTCACATCACCGCGCCCACTTGCCAAGGCACAAATTCGTTTTGGCCGTAGCCGTGGCGCTCGCTCTTGGTGGGCTCGCCTGAGGCGGCAGCCAACATCATCTCGAAGATGCGTTGCCCCATTTCGGCGATGCTCACCCCGCCGTCCACGATCTCACCGCAGTTCAGGTCCATGTCCTCTTCCTGTTTTTTCCACAGCGCGGTGTTGGTCGAGAACTTGAGGCTGGGCGAGGGTGCGCAGCCGTAGGCACTGCCACGCCCGGTGGTGAAGCAGATCAGGTTCGCCCCGCCCGCGACCTGGCCCGTGGCACTCACCGGGTCGTAGCCGGGGGTGTCCATGTAGACAAAGCCTTTGGCGGTGACCGGCTCAGCGTATTCGTAGACCGCCTGCAGGTTGCTGGTGCCGCCCTTGGCCACTGCGCCGAGGGATTTTTCGAGGATGGTGGTCAGGCCGCCCGCCTTGTTGCCGGGCGAGGGGTTGTTGTTCATCTCCCCGCCGTTGATGGCGGTGTAGTTTTCCCACCATTTGATGCGCTCGATCAGTTTGTGCGCCACCTCGGGCTTGACCGCACGGCGCGTGAGCAAATGCTCTGCGCCATAAATCTCGGGTGTTTCGCTCAGGATCGCGGTGCCGCCATGCTGCACCAGCAGGTCGACCGCCACGCCCAGCGCAGGGTTGGCGCTGATGCCCGAATAACCGTCCGAGCCGCCGCACTGCAGGCCCACGGTGATGTGCTCGGCGCTGCAAGGCTCGCGGCTGATGGCGTTGGCGCGGGGCAGCATTTCTTCAATCAGCTGGATGCCTTTTTCCACCGTCAGGCGTGTGCCGCCTGTGTCCTGGATGTTGAAGACCTTGAGCGTGTCGCCCTCGCGCAGGCTGCTGTGCGCCAGCCAGGTGTTGAGTTGGTTGGCTTCGCAGCCCAGACCGACGACGACCACGCCCCAGAAGTTGGCGTGGGTGGCATAGCCGGCCAGTGTGCGTTCGAGCAGCTGGATGCCCAAGCCCTCGGTGTCCATGCCGCAGCCCGTGCCGTGCGTCAAGGCGACCACGCCGTCCACATTCGGAAACTTGGCGAGTGCAGCCGGGTTGTTGCGTTTGGAGAAATGGTCGGCAATGGCGCGTGCGGCGGTGGCCGAGCAGTTCACGCTGGAGAGCACGCCGATGTAGTTGCGCGTGGCCACATGACCATCCGAGCGTTTGTAGCCCATGAAGGTGGCCTGTTTACGGGAGGGCTCGGGTTTCACGTCTTGGCCGATGGCGTAGTCGCGCTCGAAGTTGCCTTTTTCCGGGCCCATGTTCAGGTTGTGTGTGTGCACATGCTCGCCCGGCGCGATGGGCTGGTGCGCAAAGCCAATGATCTGGTTGTAGCGACGCACCGGCTCGCCCACGGCGATGGCCCGGGTGGCCACCTTGTGGCCTGGGGGGATCAGGCCGCGCACGGGCACGCCCTCGACGGCGCTACCGCTCATGAGTTGGCTGCGCGCGATGACCACGTCATCGGCAGGGTGCAAACGGATGAAGAGATTGGACATGGTTTGAATCGGTTGGGGACGGAGCCGAAGATCTGTTCCGCGAGGTTAATAAAACTGTTTAGGCAGCCACAGCACCAGGCTGGGCACATAAGTGATCACGACCAGGCTGCCCAGCAGCGGGAACAGCCAGGGCAGGATGGCCATGGTGGTGCGCTCGACGCTGAGTCTGGCCACACGGGCGAGCACAAAGAGCACCATGCCCATGGGGGGATGCAGCAGACCGATCATCAGGTTGAGCACCATGACCAGACCGAAGTGCACCAGGTCAATGCCCAGTTGCTGGCAAATCGGCACGAGGATCGGCACCAAGATGGTGATGGCGGCGGTGGGCTCCAGGAAGCAGCCGACAAACAGCATCAACAAGTTGGCCAGCAGCAAGAAGACCCAAGGCTCTTGTGTGAAGCCCAGCACCCAGCTGGAGATGGCGGTGGTCACACCTGTGGCGGTGAGCATCCAGCCAAAAATGCTGGCTGCAGCCACGATGAACAGCACCGTGGCGGTGGTCTCGACCGTGTCCAGGCAGATCTTCACGAACATCTTGAAGTTGAGCGTGCGGTACCAGAAAAAACCCAGCGCAATGGCCCAGACGCAAGCGGCAATCGCGCCCTCGGTCGGTGTGAACACGCCCGTGGTCATGCCGCCGATCAGCAACACTGGGGTCATGATGGGCAACACGGCTTGAAAGCTGAAAAATTTATCAGCGGCAAACAGCACAAACAAGGCTGCAAAGACGGTGAGTTGGGGTGGCGTACCCATGACGGTGACCAGCCACCAGATGGCCAGCGGCCAGCCGATGACCACTGCGGTTTCGGCCAGGGCCTTGATGACTTTGGGCCATTCGAATTTGACGTCAGCACCCCAGCCATTTTTGTGTGCGAAGTAGGCCACCGTCAGCATCATGAGCAGTCCCATCAGGATGCCGGGCAGGATGCCTGCGAGGAACAAGGCGCCCACCGACACGTTGGCCATCATGCCGTAGATCACAAAGGGCAGGCTGGGTGGAATGATGGGGCCGAGCGTGGCCGAAGCCGCGGTGACGCCCACTGCAAACTCGGTGCTGTAGCCATGGTCTTTCATGGCCTTGATCTCGATGGTGCCCAAGCCTGCCGCATCGGCAATGGCGGTGCCGCTCATGCCTGCGAAAACGACCGAGCCCACCACGTTGACATGACCCAGGCCGCCCTTGAGCCAGCCCACCAGGGCCAGTGCGTAGTTGTAAATGCGGTTGGTGATGCCCGCGTTGTTCATCAGGTTGCCGGCCAGGATGAAAAATGGCACGGCCAGCAGCGGAAAGCTGTCGATGCCCGAGACCATGCGGTGGATCACCACAAAGGGTGGTGAGCTTTGTGCAAACAGCAGGTAAATCAGCGAAGCCCCGGCCATGGCGATGGCCACCGGGATGCCGCCACTCATGAGGAACAGAAAAATGATTTTCAGCATGGAATAACTTTCAAGGGGGCAAGGGCTTGTTCAGCGGTCGGTGATGTCGGTCTCTGGGCGTTCCAACACGGTGTAGCCGCGCTGCCAGTGCACACGCGCCACCCAGATGGCTCGCAGGCACATGGCGGCAAAGCCGGCCATCACCACGCCATACACCAGGTTCATGGGCAAATCGATGATGGTCATCTTGTAGCTGCCGAGCTTTTCCATCATTTGGCCCGTGAGGAAAGTGGCAGCGGCAAAAAAGGCCACACGCATCACATCGACCAGGGTGGCCATCGTGCGGGACAACCAACGGGGCATGAAGCGGAAGAAAAAGTCCACCTGGATGTGGTTGTTCTTGGCCACGCCAATCGTGGCACCCGTGAAGACCACCGCGATCAGCAAATAGCGGGCGATTTCTTCAGTCCACGAGGCCGAGTCGTTGAGGACGTAGCGGGTCACGAATTGGTAAAACACGGTGATGCCCAGCGCCCAGAAAAAGGCGAGGGCCACCCAGGCTTCGATCGGCGTGCCGGACAAATCGACCTCGTCATCGGTGGCGTGAAACTGGCCGTCGTCGCCCATGACTTTGGGCATCGCGTCCAGATCGGGCAGGTGGGATTGGGTGCTCATGGGGTGGGCTCTGAAAATGACAAAGGATGTGCGCGGGTCACACAGGGCGATAACCCCCTGGGTTTAGCTTGTGACGCGCGGGTGCTGGGTGGTTGGCTCAAGAAGGCAGTGCGCCATGGCCGAGACCGACCATGGCGCGCAGGACTCGCTTATTTGGCGGCCTGGATCTTGTCGTAGTCAGCCCGTGTGAAGCCCAGGGACTCCAGTGGCTTGTTTTTCATGACCGCATCCACAAAGCTCTTGCGGTCCACCTCGACAATTTGCAGGCCTTTTTTCTTGAACTCGGCCACCAGTTCGGCTTCACGCTTTTTGATTTGCGCGGTCGAGCGCACAGCCGCTTCTTGCATCACCTCGGTGAACATTTTCTTCTCAGCGTCGCTGAGCTTGTTCCAAAGGTGTGGCGCCACTTGGGTGGTCAGGCCGTCCACGATGTGGCCGGTGAGCATGATGGCCTTTTGCACCTCAAAGAACTTTTTGGCTTCGATGGTGGTCAAAGGGTTTTCTTGGGCTTCCACGGTGCCGTTTTGCAGGGCCAGGTACACCTCGGCAAAAGCAATGGGCGTGGGGTTGGCACCGCAGGCTTCAGGCGTGGCGCGGTAGGCTGGCACGTCGGGCACGCGGATCTTCAAGCCTTTCATGGCCGCGCAGTTGGGGATGGGCTTTTGTGCCGTGGTGTGGCGCGCACCGTAATAGGTGTAGGCCGTGACCTGGATGCCGGTCTTGGCGCGGAATTCGTTGACCATTTCCTGGAACACGGGGCTCTTGGAATAGGCAATCAGGTGGTCGCCATCGCGGAAGATGAAGGGGTAATACGCAATGCCAAAGCGAGGATACGTGCGAGCCGCGAATGATGGGCCGCTGATGATGATGTCCACCGTGCCCAAAGTCAGGCCTTGGTTGATATCGGTTTCTTTGCCCAAAGTGGAAGCGGGGAAGACCTGGATGTCGAACTTGCCATTGCTGCGCTTTTTGATTTCTTCAGCAGCCCAGACCGAGTCGGTGTGGTACGGCTCGGAGGTTTCGTAGGCATGGGCCCACTTGAGTTTTTGCTGGGCTTGGGCACCTGCGCTCATCAGCAAGGTGCCCATGGCCATCACGCCCAATGCGCCCAGGGTCTTCAGTGCGAATCGTTTGCTCATCGTTGTCTCCTCGTTGGGTTTGGAAAAAGTTGCTGACGCGGGAACAGAAAATCACCCTAGCGGGCGGGTGCGCGGCGCCAGCTCGCGCTGTATCTTTTGTGGGCTAGCTTCAGGTGTTTTTGCATGGCTTTGCGGGCTGCACTGCTGTCTCGCGCTTCGATAGCGTGCATCACTTCCTGGTGTTCTGCAATGGCGGTTTGCCATGAGGCGGGGTGTTCAAAATAATCCCCCAGCCGCTCAAACAAGGGGCCGTTGCGGGCCATCCAGTAGCGCTGTACCGTGTCCAGTAGCACGCTGTTGCCGCAGGCTTGGGCAATGGCTTCGTGAAACGCTTCATCGCCCTGACGCGGAACTTCATCCCGCGCGGCTTCGAGCTTCATTTGTTGCAGCCCGTTTTTGATGGCTTTGAGGTCGGCTTTTTTGGCATGGGTTGCGGCCAGCGCTGCCACTTCGGCCTCCACCAGAATGCGGGCGCTCATGACTTCCAGTGGCCCCCAGTTGGCAGGGGTGTTGTCGTCCAGTTCGGCCGGGGCCGCGATCGGTTTGGCGGTCGAGTGTTGCCGCACATAGATGCCGGAGCCGGTGCGCACCTCGATCATGCCTTCCACCTCCAGTGCAATCAGGGCCTCGCGCACCGAGGGACGGCTCACACCTAGTTGCACCGCCAGATCGCGCTCGGCGGGTAGGCGTGAACCCAGCGCAAACTCGCCCGAAGCCATCAGTTGCCGCAGTTGCTCGGCAATCTGTCGGTAAAGGCGTTGGGGTTCAACGGTTTGAAGGGGCATGGCGCGAATCAGGGATAACGTGAATTGGACAAGTGGTCAGACCAGTTGCAGAATCATCACATGTTCAAAAACCATTGCAACTCCGGACAAACCCGCATGGGGCGTGTCGCAGAAACGACCTGTGACAGGCCGCGTCTGTCGCATGCTGGCGCTCATTGAGACCTTTGCCGCAGGCCTGACCTGTCCACTTCAACTGATCAACACCCCTTCTCAAGCTGTCCCAGATGCCCCTTGTCACCATTGACCGCGTGAGCCTTCGGCAAGTCAACCTGCCGCCCAAGGTGTTGCGCACCGACGCCATCCAGTCCTTCGTGACGCAAGAGACCCTCTTGCTCACGCTGCACTGCAGCGACGGCATCTCGGCCACGGGTTATGCCTACACGATTGGCACAGGGGGATCGTCGGTCATTGCTTTGCTCAAGGACCATTTGGTTCCGCGCCTGATCGGGCGTGATCCGGTGATGGTCGAAGCGATCTGGAAAGATTTGTTTTTCCACACCCACGCCACTGCGGTGGGGGCCATGACCAGCTTGGCGCTGGCCTGTGTCGACACGGCCTTGTGGGACTGGCGTGCGCAAAGTCAGGGCTTGCCGCTGTGGCAGTTGCTGGGCGGGGCGCAAGCGCGTGTGCCACTCTACACCACCGAAGGCGGCTGGTTGCATTTATCGCCTGAGGCGCTGGTGGACCAAACCCTCGAGGCGCAAGCCCAAGGCTACAAAGGGGCCAAGATCAAGATTGGTCGTCCGCATGTCAGCGAAGACGTGGCGCGTCTGAGTGCCGTGCGTGACGCTGTGGGACCAGGCTTTGAGTTGATGACCGATGCGAACCAGGGCTTCAACCGTGCCGAGGCCGTGCGCCGTGCGCGGGCCTTCGATGGTCTGGGGCTGGCGTGGATGGAAGAGCCCTTGCCTGCCGAAGACGTTTCGGGGCATCGGCAGTTGCGAGAACACACCCCCATTCCTGTGGCAGTCGGTGAGTCGATGTACCACCCGATGCAGTTCCGTGAATATCTGGAGCAAGGCGCTTGCTCCATCGTGCAGCCCGATGTGGCACGCATCGGTGGCATCACGCCCTGGATCAAAACCGCGCACTTGGCCGAGACCTTTGACGTGGCGGTGTGCCCGCACTTCTTGATGGAGTTGCATGTGAGCCTGTGCGCGGCTGTGCCCAACGCGACCTGGGTCGAATACATCCCGCAGCTCGACGACATCACCACCTCGCGCATGCAGGTGCAAGGCGGCTTTGCCTTGCCACCCGACTCACCCGGTCTGGGCATCGCCTGGGACTGGACCGCCATCACAGCACGACAAACCACCCATCTGGAGATCCAAGCACCATGAGACTCAAAGGAAAAATCGCACTGATCACTGCCGCTGGGCAAGGCATTGGCCAGGCCGCCGCTTTGGCCATGGCTGCCGAGGGCGCCACGGTGTACGCCACCGATGTGAATCCCGATCTGCTCAAGGCCTACCAAGGGGTGGCCAACGTGCACACGGCGGTGTTGAATGTGCTCGACAAAAAAGCCATCACCGCCCAGGTGGCGAGCATGGACCGCATTGACATCCTCTTCAACTGCGCAGGCTTTGTGCACAACGGCAACATCGAGTTGGCCACTGACGAGGACTGGGAATTTGCCTTCAACCTGAACGTGCGTTCGCAGTTCTGGATGATTCAGGCGGCTATCCCCAAAATGGTGGCGCAGTTTCAGAAAGACGGCCATGGCGGCAGCATCATCAACATGGCCAGCGTCTGCTCCAGTGTCCGTGGTTTGCCCAACCGCTTTGTTTATGGTGCCAGCAAAGCAGCCGTGATTGGCCTGACCAAGAGCGTGGCGGCCGACTATGTGCGCCAGGGCATCCGCTGCAACTGCATTTGCCCCGGCACCGTGGACACGCCTTCGCTGCAGGACCGCATCAACAGCTACGCCGATCCGGTGCAAGCGCGTCAGGATTTCATCAACCGCCAACCCATGGGGCGACTGGCGCAGGCGCACGAGATTGCACCCATCGTCACATTCCTGGCTTCCGACGAGTCCATCTTCGCCACAGGCAATGCCTACATGGTCGACGGTGGCATGACCATTTGATTTTTTCAGAAAGACACACATGAACTTGCTCGACATGAAAGGCCGCCACGCGGTCATCACCGGTGGCGCTACCGGTTTGGGTTTTGCCATCGCGCAGCGCATGCTGGCTTCGGGTGCACGCGTCACCATCTGGGACCGCGATGCAGCTGGTATGGCCAAAGCCGCTGAGCAGCTGCGCCAAGGGCAGTTGGGTGCCGTGGTCAACACGGTGCAGGTGGACGTGGCCGACCACGCCTCGGTGGTCAATGCCACCGCGCAAACCACGGCCTTGGCCGGTGTGGATGTGCTGGTCAACAGCGCGGGCATCACGGGGCCCAATGTCAAAGTGTGGGACTACCCGGTGGACGCGTGGAAGCAGGTGTTCGATGTGAACGTGCATGGCCTGTTCCATTGCTGCCGCGAACTCAGCGCCCACATGAAGGCGCGCAACTACGGCCGCATCGTCAACATCGCCTCGGTGGCGGGCAAGGACGGCAACCCCAATGCCAGCGCTTACAGTGCGAGCAAGGCGGCGGTCATTGGCCTGACCAAATCGTTGGGCAAGGAACTGGCCGACACGGGCGTGCGCGTGAACTGTGTCACCCCGGCGGCTGTGAAGACGGCGATCTTTGATCAAATGACGCCCGAGCACATCCAGTTCATGCTCTCCAAGATTCCGATGGCCCGCTTTGGCGAGCCCGAGGAAGTCGCCGCCATGGTGACCTGGCTGAGCACCGAAGACTGTTCCTTCTCCACCGGCGCGGTCTTTGACCTGTCCGGTGGCCGCTCCACGTATTGATTTTTTTGAAAACTGAAAGGCAACTATGAAACTCGTTCGCTATGGCCAACCCGGCAAAGAAAAACCAGGTCTGATCGACGCCGAAGGCCGCTTGCGCGACCTCAGCGGCGTGGTCAAAGACATCTCGCCCGATGTGCTGAATGACAAGGCCCTGGCCAAACTGGCCAAGGTCAAAACCGACAAGCTGCCCTTGGTGCGCGGCAAAAAACGCTTTGGCACCCCCATCTCCTACACCAGCAAGTTCATCGCCATTGGCCTGAACTACGCCGACCACGCTGCCGAGTCGAACATGCCCATCCCGGCTGAACCCATTGTGTTCACCAAGGCCATCTCTTGCATTCAGGGCGCGAACGACGATGTCATGCTGCCCAAAGGCTCCAAGAAGACCGACTGGGAGGTTGAACTGGGCATCGTCATCGGCACCCGTGCCCGCTATGTGTCGCAAAAGGATGCGCTCAACCATGTAGCCGGTTACTGCGTGGTCAACGACGTGAGCGAGCGTGAATACCAGCTCGAACGCGGCGCCACCTGGGACAAGGGCAAGGGTTGCGACACCTTTGGCCCCGTGGGCCCCTGGTTGGTCACCCGCGACGAAGTGCCCAACCCCCAAGCGCTGAGCATGTGGCTCGACGTCAATGGCGTGCGTTACCAGACCGGCAACACCAAGACCATGATCTTCGGCGTGGCCAAGTTGGTCAGCTACGTGAGCCAGTTCATGACACTGGAGCCGGGCGACATCATCACCACAGGCACACCACCCGGCGTGGGCATGGGCGTCAAGAAGGACGGCAAGCCCGCGCCTGTGTTCTTGAAGCGCGGCGACGTGATGCATTTGGGCATCGAAGGTCTGGGCGAGCAAACCCAGAAAGTCGTGGCTTTCAAGGCTTGATGCTTCTGAGACGGCGGTGAGTCACCCGCGACTCGCATGAACTCGTCACCCCCGACTTGATCGGGGGTCCATGTCTTCGTCGACCATGGATACCCGTTCAAGCCGGGTATGACAAAACCTCGTCACCCCCGACCCGATCGGGGGTCTATGCCTTCGGTGCCGATGGATACCCGGTCAAGCCGGGTATGACAAAAACCTCGTCACCCCCGACTTGATCGGGGGTCTAGGACTTCGGTGCTTTCACCGGGCCGCAGCTCCTGATTTACCCTTGATCGGCGAAGTGGTTTGTGTTTTCGGTTGATTTTCGTGCAAAATAGAACGATCGTTCTTTTTTGTGCGCCATGACCGAATCCAAAAAACCTTCCAAAGTCGAAAGATTGCCCGCGCCAGAAGCCGGTCGGCGGGTGCTCATCAAAGGCCAGCAAACCAAGGCCGTGATCATCGACGCCGCCCTGGGCCTGGCCTCGCAGATTGGTCTGGAGGGCTTGTCGATTGGCGCAGTGGCCGAAGTCACGGGCATGAGCAAGTCGGGCGTGTTTGCCCACTTCGGCTCGCGAGAAGAGCTGCAAATTTCCGTCATCCGCGAATACCACGACCGTTTTGAGGCCGAGGTGTTTTACGCGGCCATGCAAAAACCCCGTGGCGTGCCACGTCTGCAGGCGCTGTTTGACAACTGGATGGTGCAGACCTCGGCCGAGATCGATTCGGGTTGCATCTACATCAGCGGTGCTGTGGAGTTTGACGACCGCACCGGTCCCGTGCGCGATGCACTGGCGTCTTCGGTGGCCACTTGGCAAACTGCCTTGCGCCGCGCCGTTGAACTGGCTCAGGAAGAGGGCCAACTCAGCCGTGCGTCCGACGCGCACCAGATCGCTTTTGAAATCCATGGCCTGATTCTGGCGCTGCATTACGAGGCCCGCTTTTTGCGCAACCCGAACGCTGCCGACCGCGCCCGCCAAGGCTTTCAGCACATTCTGGCCCGCTATGCAGGGCCGGGCACACCCCCCGAGCCCGCGCCAGCCAGCGCTGCCAAGTCGCCCAAGCTGGTGGCCGTGCCCAAAGCCCGCCGCAAGCCGGCGAACGATTGATTTCCCCCAAGATCTTCACTGACACACCGATTCAAGGAGTCCCCTCATGCCCGTCTACAACCCACCCCTTCGCGACATGCAGTTTGTCTTGCACGAGTTGCTCAACGTGAGTGCAGAACTCAAGGCCTTGCCCAAGCATGCCGACACCGATGCGGACACCATCAACGCCGTGCTCGAAGAAGGCGGCAAGTTCGCAGCCGAAGTGGTCTTTCCTTTGAACATCTCGGGCGACACCCAAGGCTGCCAGCTCAACCGCGACACGCACGAAGTCAAAGCCCCCGATGGGTTCAAGGCAGCTTACGAGCAGTACGTGGCCGGTGGCTGGCCATCGCTCAGCTGCGACCCCGAGTTCGGTGGTCAGGGTCTGCCCTTTGTGGTCAACCAGTGCTTTTACGAAATGCTCAACTCGGCCAACCAGGCCTGGACCATGTACCCGGGCTTGAGCCACGGCGCTTACGAGTGCCTGCACGCGCACGGCACGCCCGAGCAAAAAGCGCTGTACCTGCCCAAGCTGACCAGCGGCGAATGGACCGGCACCATGTGCCTGACCGAGCCGCATTGCGGCACTGACTTGGGCATGCTGCGCACCAAGGCCGAGCCCCAAGCCGATGGCACTTACAAGCTCAGCGGCCAGAAAATTTTCATCAGCGCAGGCGAGCACGACCTGGCCCCCAACATCGTGCACCTGGTGCTGGCCCGTTTACCCGATGCGCCCCCCGGCAGCAAAGGCATCAGCCTGTTCATCGTGCCCAAGTTCAAGGTGGCTGCCGACGGCAGCATGGGCGAGCGCAATGGCATTTACTGCGGTGGCCTGGAGCACAAAATGGGCATCCACGGCAACGCCACGTGCCAGATGGTTTTGGACGAGGCCGTGGGCACCCTGGTGGGGCAGCCCAACAAAGGCCTGGCGGCGATGTTCGTGATGATGAACGCCGCCCGTCTGGGCGTGGGCAACCAGTCGTTGGGCCTGACCGAAGTGGCCTACCAAAATGCCTTGGCCTATGCCAAGGACCGCGTGCAAATGCGCTCGCTGACCGGCGTGAAGGCGCCCGGCAAACCTGCCGATCCGATCATCGTGCACCCCGATGTGCGCCGCATGCTCATGACGGCCAAGGCCTACGCTGAGGGTGGACGTGCCTTGGCCTGCTACTGCGCCTTGCTGCTCGACAAAGAGCTCAACCACCCCGACGAAGCCGTGCGTGCCGAAGCCGCCGAGGTCGTGGCTTTGCTCACGCCCATCGTCAAGGCCTTCACCACCGACAACGCTTGGGAAGCCACATCGGCCTGCCAGCAGGTGTTCGGCGGCCACGGCTACATCAAGGAGTGGGGCATGGAGCAGTTTGTGCGCGATGCCCGCATCAACATGATTTACGAAGGCACCAACACCATCCAGTCACTCGATTTGCTGGGCCGCAAAGTGCTGGGCAACCAGGGCGCCACGCTCAAGAAGTTCGGCAAACTGGTCGAGCAATTGGTCAAAGCCGAAATGGCCAACGAAGCCATGGGCGAATTCATCCAACCGTTGGCCGACTTGGGCCAAAAGCTCACCCAGCTCACGGGCGAAGTGGGCATGAAAGCCATGAGCAACGCCGACGAAGTGGGTGCTGCGGCGGTGGATTATTTGCGTGTGGTGGGTCACCTGGTGCTGGGCTACTTCTGGGCCCGCTCGGCGCAAATCGCCCTGGCCAAGCTGGCCGAGGCCGAGGAAGAAGCGCAGCGCCCCGACCCGTTCTACCAGGCCAAGCTGCAGACGGCGCGTTTTTACTTCACCCGCCTGATGCCCGAAACCTCCACCTTGATGCGCCGAATACGTGCGGGCAGCGATGTGCTGATGGACACCGACGCTGCGCTGGCATGATCGGAAACTTCAGGAGCACAACCATGAACAACATTTTCCGCACCAGCGCCCTGGTCCTCCTGGGCTGCATGGCTGTGGCAGCCCAGGCCAACAGCCCGGTGGGCCGTTGGCACACGATTGACGACAAGACCGGCGAGACCAAGAGCGTGGTCACCATCGAAGACGCAGGCGGCGTGCTGCGCGGCAAGGTCAGCCAGATCCTGCGCAAGGACGCCGACCCAGCGGCCAAGTGCGGCCTGTGCAAGGACGACCGCAAAGACCAGACCATTTTGGGTATGGAAATCATCCGAGGTGTCAAAAAGTCTGTGGGTAACGACTACTGGGACGGCGGTGAGATCCTCGACCCGGAAGAGGGCAAGCTGTACCGCGTGCGACTGACGCCGGTCGAGGGGGGCGCGAAACTGCAAGTGCGCGGTTTTCTGGGCCCCTTCTGGCGCAACCAGTTGTGGGTCAAGGCCCCCTGACCCTTTCACATTCCAAACTGCCGCCCCATGGGGCGGCCTTTCCATTTTTGAGGCAAGCACCATGTCTGACATCCTGACCCACACCGACGCGGGGGTGATGACCATCACCTTCAACCGCCTGGACAAAAAGAACTCCATCACCGCAGCCATGTACGCCGCGATGGCCGATGCCGTGGCCCAGGCTGCTGCCGACCCCGCTGTGCGGGTGGTCGTGTTCCAGGGGCATGAGAGCATCTTCAGCGCGGGCAACGACATTGGTGACTTTCTGAACCAGCCGCCGACCACGCAAGAGTCGCCCGTGTTCCGTTTTTTGCGCGGCATCGCCACCTTCGAAAAACCGCTGCTCGCCGCCGTGGCCGGGCCTGCGGTGGGCATTGGCACCACCATGCTGTTCCATTGCGACCTGGTTTATGCGGGTGACAACGCCGCGTTTTCCATGCCTTTCGTGAACCTGGGCCTGTGCCCCGAGGCGGCGTCCAGCCTGCTGGTGCCCCGCATGTTCGGCTACCACCGCGCCGCCGAAGCCCTGTTGATGGGCGAGCCGTTTTTTGCCGAAGCGGCGCAAGAGGTCGGCTTGGTCAACCGCGTCGTGCCGCCCACCGAGGTCAACGGCTACGCGCAGGCGCAAGCCCGCAAGCTGGCCGCCAAGCCCTTGTCATCCCTGATTGAGACCAAGCGCTTGATGAAGGGCGGCAACCAGCAGGAAGTGCTGCAAAAGATGGACGAAGAAGGTCAAAGTTTTGGCCGCATGCTGCGCGAGCCGGCCGCCAAAGAGGCCTTTGGTGCCTTCATGGAAAAACGCAAGCCCGACTTCAGCAAAGTCTGAAGTTAGGACCCCGCAGGGCAAGACCGAGAGGTCTTGGGCGTTTTCGTTAAAAACTCAAGCCCGACTTTTCGAAGCTGTGAACCGACGGGGTAGCGCAGCGCCTTTCTTCAATAGAATCGCTGAATGCCCCAACGTTCATCTGCCCCCGTCGTTCTGGAACCCGAATACATCGAGGGCTTTCGCCAGATCTACGAAGAAAAAATCGTCTTCAACCAAACCCTGGGCCTGAAACTGGTCAAGGTCACGCCTGAGGGCGTGGAGGCCCGCATCGATATGCGGCCCGAGTTGGTGGGCCACTTTGCATATAACCGCATCCATGGCGGCGTCATCAGCGCGGTGCTGGACGCCATCGGCAGCGCAGCCGTGATGGCGGCGCTGGCGGCCAAACACATGGACGAGCCGCCCGCCAAGCGCCTGGAGCGTTTTGCCAAGCTGGGCACCATCGATTTGCGGGTGGACTATTTGCGTCCCGGCATTGGCGAACACTTCACCATCACCGCCAACGCGCTGCGCGTGGGCTCGCGGGTCGGGTCGTCCCGCATGGAGTTTTGCGGGCCCGATGGCACCTTGATGTCCACGGGCGCAGCAGCCTACATCGTGTCCTGATCGCCAGCAGCCGATTCACTCGGCCGGCACGGGCCGGGGCTTGCCCTGCTCGTCCACGGCCACATAGGTCAGGTTCGCTTCGGTGACCTTGATGTACTGGCCCTGCAGCTGAAAGCGCTCGGCAAAGACCTCGACTTTCACGGTGACCGAGGTGCGGCCCACACGCACGATGCGCGAGAAAAACGACAGGATGTCGCCCACCTTGACGGCCTGCTTGAAGATGAACTCGTTCACCGCCACCGTCACCATGCGGCCGCGGACGCGCCGGGCAGGCAGCACCGCACCCGCCAAGTCCACCTGGGCCATGACCCAGCCGCCGAAGATGTCGCCACTGGCATTGCAGTCGGCGGGCATGGGGATGACCTTGAGCACCAGCTCCTGGTCGGTGGGCAAAGCCACGGTGTTCGTATGTGGGACGTCAGACATGGGCACAATCGGTGGTTAACATCAAAACCGGATTGTCCCTTATGCGCCACCACGGCGAAACTGCCGCCTCTGCTTCTCCTCATTCTCCCAATCCTGCCGCAAAGCCTGGCCAGGCGACTCAGCCGCCAGCGGGTGGCGATTGGAAGACCCTGTCGCGCCTCCTGCCTTATTTGTGGCAGTACAAATGGCGTGTGGTCATCGCCCTTGGCTTGATGGTGGCGGCCAAGTTGGCCAATGTGAGCGTGCCTTTGCTGCTCAAGGAACTGGTCGACGCCATGAGCCTCAAGCCCGGCAACCCGCAAGCGGTGTTGGTGGTGCCGGTAGCGCTGCTGGTGGGTTATGGTGCTTTGCGTTTGCTGACGTCGGCCTTCACCGAATTGCGCGAGCTGGTGTTTGCCAAAGCCACACAAGGGGCATCACGCAGCATTGCTTTGCAAACCTTCGAGCACCTGCATGCCCTGAGCCTGCGCTTTCATTTGGCACGGCAAACCGGTGGCATGACGCGTGACATCGAACGCGGCGTGCGCGGCATCGAGTCGCTGATTTCGTATTCGCTCTACAGCATCATCCCCACGCTGATCGAAGTGGGGCTGGTGCTGACGATTCTGGCGGTCAAGTTTGACGCCTGGTTCGCGGGCATCACGCTGCTGGCCTTGGCCTTGTACATCTTTTTCACCGTGCGTGTGACCGAATGGCGCACGCAGTTTCGCAAGCAGGCCAACGAGTTCGACTCGGCCGCGCACACCCGCGCCATCGATTCGTTGTTGAATTACGAGACCGTCAAGTACTTTGGCAACGAGCGCTTCGAAGCTGGTCGGTACGACGAAAGCCTGGAGCGCCTGCGCCTGGCGCGGCTCAAGGCCCAGACCACCTTGTCGGTGCTCAACACCGGGCAGCAGCTCATCATCGCCGCAGCCCTGGTGGCCATGCTCTGGCGAGCCACCGAGGGGGTGGTGGCCGGACGCATGACCTTGGGGGATCTGGTCATGATCAACGCCTTCATGATCCAGCTCTACATCCCGCTCAACTTTTTGGGGGTGCTTTACCGCGAGATCAAGCAAAGCCTGACCGATCTGGACAAGATGTTTGTGCTGATGGACCGCGAGCGCGAGGTGGCCGATGCGCCCGGCGCACCCGCGCTGGCCTTGCAGGGTGCGCCCGATGTGGTGTTTGACCGCGTGTCGTTCGCCTACGAGAGAGACCGCCCGATCCTGAAAGACATCAGCTTCACGATCCCCGCCGGTAAAACGGTCGCTGTGGTCGGCCCTTCGGGCTCGGGCAAGTCCACGCTGGCGCGTTTGATGTTCCGCTTTTACGACGTGCAGCAAGGCTTCATTCGCATTGCAGGGCAGGACATCCGGCAGGTCACGCAAGCCAGCGTGCGCCAGGCGCTGGGCATCGTGCCGCAAGACACGGTGCTGTTCAACGACACGGTGGCCTACAACATCGCCTATGGCCGCCCCGGGGCCAGCCAGGCCGAAATCGAGGGCGCGGCGCGTTCGGCCCGCATCCACGATTTCATTGCTTCCACGCCCAAGGGTTACCAGACTTCGGTGGGCGAGCGGGGCCTGAAGCTCTCAGGGGGCGAAAAGCAGCGCGTGGCGATTGCCCGCACCTTGCTCAAGAACCCGCCGATTCTGGTTTTTGACGAAGCCACGTCGGCGCTGGACTCGGCCAACGAACGCGCCATCCAGGCCGAGCTGGCCAGCGTGGCGCAAAACAAAACCACCTTGGTGATCGCGCACCGCTTGTCGACGGTGGTCGACGCGCACGAGATTTTGGTGATGGAGGCCGGGCAAATCATTGAGCGTGGCAACCATGCCCAGTTGTTCGCGCAACAAGGTCGCTACGCCAGCATGTGGGCCTTGCAGCAGTCGGCAGATTGATGGGGGTGTTTCAGCGATGGAAACCAAATGGCTTGAAGACTTTGTGAGTTTGGCCGAAACCCGCAGTTTCAGCCGCTCGGCCCAGTTGCGCCATGTGACGCAGCCCGCGTTTTCGCGGCGCATCCAGTCGCTGGAGGCCTGGGCCGGGGCTGATCTGGTGGACCGCAGCTCCTACCCCACCAAACTCACGCCCGCGGGCGAGACGCTCTATGCGCAGGCGCTGGAGCTGCTGCAATCCCTGCAAAACACCCGGGCCATGCTGCGTGGGCACAACTCGGCCGGGCAGGACTTCATCGAGTTTGCGGTGCCGCACACCTTGGCGTTCACTTTTTTCCCGTCCTGGGTGGCGGGTTTGCGCGAGAGCTTTGGTCCGATCAAGAGCCGTCTGATTGCCTTGAACGTGCACGACGCGGCCATGCGTTTGGCCGAAGGTGGTTGCGATTTGCTGATCGTGTACCACCATCCTTCACAACCTTTGCAACTCGATGCCGAGCGTTACGACATGGTGGTGTTGGGTGCCGAGTCCATTGCCCCTTATGTCAAAGCCCCAACCGAAGGGGCCCAGCTGGGCAGTCTGCCGGGGACACCCGCTCGGCCTTTGCCTTATCTGGGGTATGCACCCGGCGCTTATCTGGGCAGTGTGACGGATTGGATACTCAAGCAATCGGGCACACCGATTCACCTGGACCGGGTGTACGAAACCGACATGGCAGAAGGCCTGAAAGTCATGGCTTTGCAGGGCCATGGCATCGCGTTTTTGCCCGAAAGTGCCGTGCGCAAGGAGGTGCAAAACGGCGCTCTGGTGGAGGCCCATTTGCCGGGGGGGCAAAGTTTGTCCCTGACCATGGAGGTCCGGGCTTACCGGGCCAAACCAGGACCCAAAACCAGTCCCCAGCATCCGGCCCACGAGCTTTGGCAGCATTTGACGCAAGAAAACCAGTTGCCGGCAGGGGGTTGATGGCTTCTGGCATCCCGTTATGCGTTTTTTGCATTAATCTTCCGGGTACACCCTGATGACTGGATACACTCCGGATCACTATAGTGACGGCTTGTCTGCGGCGGGCATGTTTTGTGCTGCTGCTCTGGATGGCCGGGTCTGTCGCCGTGTCATGATGGTGCATCTGTGCCCAAGTTCGGCACGGTTTAACGTTCGCCCTTTTGGCGATTTTTTGGAGAAATGAATGAAAAAACAATTGTTCGCTGCGGCGATCGCTGCTTTGGCCTGTGTGGCCGCTCAAGCCGACACCATCGCCAAAGTCAAGAACTCGGGCACGATCACCATGGGTGTGCGCGATTCCTCAGGCGCACTGTCTTACACCTTGGGTGACGGCAAGTACGCCGGCTTCCACTATGAAATCTGCCAGCGCATCATTGGCAATTTGGAAAAAGCCGTCGGCAAGAAAGTCGAAGTCAAGTTCCAGTCCGTGACCTCGCAAAACCGCATTCCTTTGGTGCAAAACGGCACCGTGGACATCGAGTGCGGCTCGACCACCAACAACGCTGCACGTCAAAAAGACGTGGCCTTTGTGGTGACCACTTATGTGGAAGAAGTGCGTATCGCTGTGAAAACCAACTCCGGCATCACCTCGATCGCCCAGCTCAAAGACAAGAACGTGGCCACGACCACTGGCACCACGTCTGTGCAGTTGCTGCGCAAGCACGAGCGTGCCAACGGCATTGACTTCAAGGAAATCTTTGGCAAGGACCACGCCGACAGCTTTCTGCTCCTCGACTCGGGCCGCGCCGATGCCTTCGTGATGGATGGCTCGATCCTGGCGGGCAACATCGCCAACGCCAAGAACCCTGCTGACTTCAAGATCGTGGGCGAAGTGTTGTCGGTGGAACCCATCGCCATCATGATCCGCAAGGACGACCCCGCCTTCAAGAAACTGGCCGACGACACCGTGCGTGATCTGGTCAAGAGCGGCGAGATGAACAAGTTGTGGGACAAATGGTTCCTGCAACCCATCCCACCCAAGAACGTCAAGATTGGTCTGGCTTTGAGCGACAGCACCAAGGCCGCATGGGCCAACCTGAACGACAAGCCTGCTGAAGACTACGCCAAGAAGTAATTTTCAAGGCGCTGAGCAAACCCCGCCGGGGATAACTTGGGCGGGGTTTCTTTTTTGGGGTGTTGAAATTCCCCTCTTTGCAGGAATGAAACTATGACGTGGGATTGGCAGGTTTTTTTAAGCGATGACGGCAGTGGCCGCACCTACCTGGAGTGGATGCTGGAAGCTTGGCGCTGGACGCTGATGGTGGCAGCCAGTTCGTGGGTGGTGGCGATGCTGGTGGGCGCGGTGGTGGGCACCTTGCGCACGCTGCCCGGACGACCGGTGGTCGCGGCCTTGGCTAACGCCTGGGTAGAGCTGTTTCGCAACATTCCGCTGCTGGTGCAAATTTTCTTGTGGTACTTCGTAGTGCCTAAAATATTCCCGGCTTTTCAACAGGTGCCTGGCTTTTTGCTGGTCGTGTTTGGCCTGGGCTTTTTTACCTCGGCACGGATTGCCGAGCAGTTTCGTGCGGGTATCCAGGCCTTGCCCAAGGGGCAGCGCTATGCGGCCATGGCCATGGGTTTCACCACCGCGCAGTCTTATCGGTATGTGATTTTGCCCATGGCGTTTCGCATCATCTTGCCGCCGCTGACCAGCGAGTCGATGAACCTGCTGAAAAACTCCTCTGTGGCCTTTGCCGTGTCGATTGCCGAGCTGACGATGTTTGCGATGCAGGCGCAGGAGGAAACCTCGCGCGGCATCGAGGTGTACTTGGCCGTCACGGCTTTGTACGCCTTGTCGGCGTTTGCCGTGAACCGCGTGTTTGCGGTCATCGAAAAGAAAATGCGCGTGCCAGGCTTCATCGTTTCGGCCGGAACGGGAGGGCACTGACATGTTGGGACTCGATTTTTCCTATTTCGATCTGGAAGTCCTGCGCAAGTTCGTGCTGGGCGGCTTGCTTTTTAGCGTGCAACTGACCATCACCGCCACCATTGGCGGCGTGATCTTTGGCACCTTGCTGGCCTTGATGCGTTTGTCTGGCTCGAAAATTCTGGCCTTGCCTGCCACCATCTACGTCAACGGCATGCGCTCGGTGCCGCTGGTCATGGTGATCCTGTGGTTCTATTTGCTCATGCCCTTTGTGATCGGGCGACCCATTGGGGCCGAGTGGTCGGCCATCATCACCTTTGTGGCTTTTGAGGCGGCTTACTTCAGCGAGATCATGCGGGCGGGTATCCAGTCGATCCCGCGCGGTCAGGTGTTTGCCGGGCAGGCTCTGGGCATGACCTATGGCCAGAACATGCGTCTGGTGATTTTGCCGCAGGCCTTTCGCAACATGCTGCCGGTGCTGCTGACGCAGACCATCATCTTGTTCCAGGACACTTCGCTCGTTTATGCGATTGGCGCTTACGACTTGCTCAAGGGCTTCACCAATGCGGGCAAGATTTATGGCCGCTCGGAAGAGGCCTACATCCTGGCGGCTGTCGTTTATTTTGTGATCTGTTTTGCACTGTCCTGGAGCGTCAAGCGCCTGCAGGCCAGGATCGCCATCGTGCGCTGATGCACGTGCTGAATTTGGGGAATGAAAATGATTGAAATCAAAAATGTGTCCAAGTGGTACGGCCCGGTGCAGGTGCTCAACGACTGCTCGGTGAGCATCAACAAGGGCGATGTGGTGGTGGTCTGCGGCCCTTCGGGCTCGGGCAAGTCCACCCTCATCAAAACCGTCAACGGCCTCGAACCCGTGCAGAAAGGCAGCATCCATGTGGATGGCGTGTCGCTGATGGACGCGGGCACCGATCTGCCCAAGCTGCGCTCTCGCGTGGGCATGGTGTTCCAGAGTTTTGAACTCTTTCCGCACCTGTCGGTGACCGAGAACCTGACGATTGCCCAGGTCAAGGTGCTGGGGCGATCCGAGGAGGAAGCCCGGGAGCGAGGCCTGAAGATGCTGGACCGCGTGGGCTTGCTGGCGCACAAGGACAAGTTCCCTGGGCAGTTGTCAGGCGGCCAGCAGCAGCGCGTGGCGATTGCCCGCGCCTTGTCGATGGACCCGATCGTGATGCTCTTTGACGAGCCGACTTCGGCGCTCGACCCCGAGATGGTGGGCGAAGTGCTGGACGTGATGGTGCAGCTGGCCAACGAGGGCATGACCATGATGGTGGTCACCCACGAAATGGGTTTTGCCCGCAAGGTCGCCAACCGCGTGATTTTCATCGACGTGGGTGGCCGGATTCTGGAGGACTGCTCGAAGGACGAGTTCTTCAACCACCCCGAGAATCGCCAGCCGCGCACCAAGGACTTTTTGAACAAGATCCTGCAGCACTGAGAGACTCAACCGCTCGTCACACCCGGCTTGTTCGGGTGTCCATTTCTAAAGATTTAGTTGTGTCGGTTGGTGTTTTTTAGAGTGCGTTGGCCGGGATTGCGCCCGGCAGCGCACTCACTTTCTTTGCTTCGCCAAAGAAAGCAAGCAAAGAAAGGCGAGCCGGATTCGCCGTCCCTCCGCTGGCGCTCCAGGCACGCTGCGTTGCTCGGCCTGAACGCGGTGCGCCGCAAACTCGCTTCGCTCAAACACGCGTCGCCCCTGATCCGTTCAGGCCTGCGCTACTCGCCGGCTCATAACGGCGAGAAGTCACTACGGGGCATTGCTTCGCTCGCCCTCACGCATTCCAACGGACCGGAGTTCAGGCGCGCTCAAAGGTTTTTTTGCATTCTTCTTGCAAGTTCACCGAAGACGCTTGCGCCAGAGGCGGGGCCACGGGTTGGGGCGATATGGCGAGCTTGCGAGTGTGAGCCCCGGCCCGTGGCCCCGCCTCTGGCCACCACTGAACTCAACGTTCACTGTCAAATCACCAGCCCTGGCTCCTTTCACCCTGAGTACCAACTTTCAAATGCGTAAAGACGACCAGCGCCGCACGAACTCGCGTTGTGCTTCGGTTTCGGGGCTGTGCGGCTCCTGCGCGTGTTTGTCGACGGCTTGCCATTTACGGGCCAGCAAGTCCAGCGCCTGCTGCGACGGCAGGCCTTGGCTCACCAGCCAGGTGGCGGCCACCGTGCCGGTGCGGCCGATGCCGGCGCGGCAGTGCAGGTAAACCTTGCCGCCTTGGTCCAAGGCGGCTTGCATGTCGCGCAAAATGGCCTGCATGCCTTGTTCGCTGGGTACGCCGAAATCGGTGATGGGGTGGTTGATTCGTTGGCCAACACCTTGCGGACCGGGAACGGGTTGGTACACCGGCACCGGGTCGTCAGTGGAAGTCAGGTCCACAAAGTGGGTGATGCCCATATCGGCCAATGCGGCCAAACGTTCGGGCAGGGCCTTCACACCGACCAGCCCCGGGTGTTCGCCCGCCAGCACCCGGCCCGTCCACAGCCAATAGCTGTTGCCAAAGGGCCGTGCCGCAGCATCGCCACGGCTTTCTTGGGCGATGTCGAACACGGGCGCAGGCGTTTGCGGGCTCAATGCGCCAGGATCTTGGACAGGAAGTCTTGCGTGCGTTCGTTTTGCGGGTTGTCAAAGAACGCAGCGGCCGTGTTTTGCTCGACGATCTGGCCCTGGTCCATGAAGATCACGCGGTCGGCCACCTGACGGGCAAAGCCCATCTCGTGCGTCACGCAGATCATGGTGATGCCCTGATCGGCCATCTCCACCATCACGTTGAGCACTTCGCCCACCATCTCGGGGTCGAGCGCCGAGGTGGGCTCGTCAAACAGCATGATCTTGGGCGTCAGGCACAGGGCGCGGGCAATCGCCACACGTTGCTGCTGGCCGCCGGACAACTGCAGCGGGTACTTTTGCGCCTGCTCGGCGATGCGCACGCGCTTGAGCTGCTGCATGGCGCGTTCCTCGGCTTCGGCCTTGGGCACCTTGCCCACCCACATGGGCGCCAGCGTCAGGTTTTCCAGCACCGTGAGGTGCGGGAACAGGTTGAACTGCTGGAACACCATGCCGACCTGGCGGCGGGCCGACTCGATGGACTTCACGTCGTCGGTCAGCTCGACACCGTCCACCGTGAGGTGGCCGGTCTGGTGTTCTTCGAGGCGGTTGATGCAGCGGATCAGGGTGGACTTGCCCGAGCCGGAAGGCCCGCAGACCACGATGCGCTCGCCACGCGCCACCGACAGGTCGATGTCACGCAGCACATGGAAGTCGCCGTACCACTTGTTGACTTTGGAAAATTCGATGACGGGGGTGCTCACGTTACTGTCTCCGGGTTCCGGTGTTGAGGTGGCCTTCGAGCCACTGGCTGTAGCGCGACATGGCAAAACAGGCGATGAAATAAATGGCCGCCACGAACAGCTGCCCTTCGATGAAGAACTTGCGCCAGTCGGCATCGCCCAGGGCCAGCTGCACCGCACCCGTGAGGTCGTACAGGCTCACGATGGTCACCAGCGAGGTGTCCTTGAAGGCGCCAATGAAGGTGTTGACGATGGACGGCACCACCAGGCGCAACGCTTGGGGCAGAACGATCTTGCGCTGGATCTGCCAGTAGCCCAGACCCAGCGAGTGCGCCGCTTCGATCTGGCCTTTGGGCACGGCCTGCAGACCGCCGCGAATCACCTCGGCCAGATAGGCGGCGGTGAACAAGGTCATGCCAATCAGCACCCGCACCAGCACATCGATCTTGGTGCCCTGCGGCATGAACAGCGGCAGGATGAACGAGGCCATGAACAGCACCGAAATCAGCGGCACGCCGCGCACGAACTCGATGAAAATCACGCACAGCGTGCGGATGGCTGGCAGCTTGGACTGCCGGCCCAGGGCCAACAAAATCGCCAGCGGAAACGCCACCACCAGGCTCACGCTGGACAGCAGCAAGGTCAGGGGCAGGCCGCCCCAGCGCTCGGTGTCCACGGGCGTGAGGCCGGCCACGCCGCCCTTCATGAGCAGGTAGAACACGGCATACACAGCCACCCAGGCCAGCACCAGGGCCGGACGCCAGAAGCTGCGCAGGCAGCTGAGCACCAGCAGCGTCACCAGCAAGCTGGACGCGATCAGCGGGCGCCATTGCTCGTCGTAGGGGTAGCGGCCAAACAGGATGAGGCGGCCTTTTTCGGCCACCACGCCCCAGCAGGCGCCCACGCCTTCGGCGGCCCGGCAGGCGGCGTTTTCGGGCTGCACCACCGCGTTGAACACGGTCCAGTTCAGCAGGGGCGGCAAGGCCCACGCCAGCAGGGTCAGCACCAGCAGGGTCAGCAGGCTGTTGGCCCAGCCGTCAAAGAAACGGCTGCGCAACCAGGGCAGCAGGCCCACCTGGTTGGCGGGTGGCTGGCGTGGCGCAATGGGGGTAAAGACAGCGTGGTTCATCAGCGGTCCTTGATCTGCACGCGGCGGTTGTAGAGGTTCATGAGTGCCGAGGTCAGCAAACTCAGGCTCAGGTAGCACAGCATCACCACGGCAATGCACTCGATGGCGCGGCCCGTCTGGTTGAGTGCGGTGGAGCCGATCGAGACCAGGTCGGGGTAGCCCACGGCCACGGCGAGCGAAGAGTTTTTGGTCAGGTTCAGGTACTGGCTGGTGAGTGGCGGCACGATCACCCGCAGCGCCTGGGGCAATTGCACCAGGCGCAATTCGGCCGCACGGGGCAGGCCCAGCGCCACAGCCGCTTCGTGCTGGCCATAGGCGACCGACTGGATGCCCGAGCGCACCACCTCGGCGATGTAGCCCGAGGTGTAGACCGTCAGGCCGATCAGCAAGGTCAGGTATTCGGGGGTGACCGAGCCGCCGCCGATCACGTTGATCTCGGTGGCTTCAGGAATGCTGAGCTCGCCCGGGGCGCCCCCGGCCAGCCAGCCCAAGGCCGTGACAGCCAGCAAAATCAGCACACCCGTGAAGTGGGTGCGGGCCGGGTGGTATTGCCCGGTGGCTTCAAATTGGCGCAGGGCTCGGCGTGCCCAGAATCGCCAGGCCAGCACACCGGCCAGCAAACCGACCACCGTGCCCCAGTGGCCCGCCGACCATTCGGGCAGCGGGTATTGCAAACCGTTTTTGCTGAGGAACACGCCCGCCAGTGGTTTGAGCGGCGCTTCGATGGTGGGTAGCAGTTCGGTCATGGCGAAGTACCACATGAACAGCTGCAGCAGCAAGGGCACGTTGCGCGTGACCTCGACGTGCACCGCGCACAGGCCGCGCACCAGCAGGTTGTTCGACAAGCGGCCAATGCCGATCAGCGTGCCCAGCAGCGTGGCCAGCACAATGCCCACCAGCGCCACGCGCAATGTGTTGGACAGACCCACCAGGTAAGCGACCCAGTAGCCTTGGGCCGAGTCGAACTCGAACAGGCTCTCGCCAATGGCAAAACCTGCGGGTTGCAAAAAGAAATCGAAGCCGCTCTGGATGCCGCGCGTGCGCATGTTGGCAAAGGTGTTGGACATCAGGTAGCTGACGGCCAGCACGAGCAGCAAAATGGTCAGGATCTGGTAGACCAGGCCGCGAAAGGACTGGCTGCGCCAGGACCAGGCGCGGGCGCGGGGAGGAGGGGGTGGTGCGGGTGGGATCATCATCGTGCATCGGCCCGCACGAGGCGGGCCGATGTCCTTTCTTGGGGGCAGTGTTTGTCTGGGTCAGAAAACACCAGGGGGTCGATCAGCGCACGGGTGGTGCGTACATCAGGCCGCCTTTGTTCCACTGGTTGTTCAGACCGCGTGGCAGTTTGAGGGTGGACTTGGGGCCCACATTGCGCTCGAACATTTCGCCGTAGTTGCCCACGGCCTTGATGGCGCGGTAAGCCCATTCCTTGTCCAGACCCAGCAGTTTGCCGGTGTCTTCCGAGGTGCCCAGGATGCGCTGCACCACGGGGTCGGTGCTGCTCTTCATCTGGTCGACGTTGGCTTGGGTGATGCCGTACTCTTCGGCCTCGATCAGGGCGTAGACCACCCATTTGACGATGGCGAAGAATTCGTCATCACCCCGGCGCACGCTCGGGCCCAGAGGTTCTTTGGAGATCAGGTCAGGCAGGATGACGTGGTCATCGGGGTTGGTGGCTTCCTTGTTGCGCACCGAGGCCAGGCCCGATGCGTCGGTGGTGTAGGCCTGGCAGCGACCGGCAAAGTAGGCCTTGTTGGTGGCTTCCTGGGTGTCAAACACCACAGGCTTGATGTTGAGCTTGTTGACCTTGGAGTAGTCGTTCAGGTTCTTCTCGGTGGTGGTGCCCGACTGCACACACACGGTAGCGCCCTTGAGCTGCTTGGCGCTGGTGATCTTGGATTTCTTGTTCACCATGAAGCCCTGGCCGTCGTAGTAAGTGGTGCCGGTGAAGTGCAGGCCCAGCGAGGCGTCGCGGTTCAGGGTCCAGGTGGTGTTGCGCGACAGGATGTCGATTTCACCGGCTTGCAGCACGGCAAAACGCTGTGTGGCGTTCAGGGGAGTCCACTTGACCTTGCTGGCATCGCCCAGCACGGTGGCGGCCACGGCCTTGCACACGTCCACGTCCAGACCGGTCCAGTTGCCTTGGCTGTCCGCAGCGGCAAAGCCGGGCAGGCTGGGGTTCACGCCGCAGTTCAGGGCGCCGCGCGACCTGATGGCATCCAGGGTTTTGCCCGCCATGGCCGGTGTGGCGACGGCGCCCAGCAAAGCGAACATGGAGGCGGCCAGCAAAGGGCGCTGAATCAGGTTTTGGACAAATTTCATGGATCAACCTCATCGAATTTAAAAATTCATTCTTGCATGAAAAAAACGCCCATTTACCCCGGGTTATCACCGAGCGGCAGCCTGCGGGGCGCGGATTTTGGGGGCTTTGGCCGATTTGGGACAATACGGGCATGACACAAGAACTCACCCTCACCCGCCCCGACGACTGGCACCTGCATGTGCGCGACGGTGCCGCCCTGAACGTGGTGGTGCCGCACACCGCCGCCCAATTCGGTCGCGCCATCATCATGCCCAACCTCAAGCCGCCCGTGACCACGGCCGAGCAGGCGCTGGCCTACAAGCAGCGCATCCTGGCCGCCGTGCCTGCGGGCATGGCCTTTGAGCCGCTCATGACGCTGTACCTGACGGACAACCTGGCCCCAGCCGAAATTGCCCGCGCCAAGGCCGCAGGCGTGGTGGCCTGCAAGCTCTACCCGGCAGGGGCCACCACCAACAGCGACGCGGGTGTGACCGACCTGCGCAAGATCTACCCCGTGCTCGAAGCCATGCAGCGCGAAGGCGTGCTGCTGCTGGTGCACGGCGAGGTCACCTCGTCCGACATCGACCTGTTCGACCGCGAAGCCGTGTTCATCGAGCAGCAACTGATCCCGCTGCGCCGTGACTTCCCGGGTCTCAAAATCGTGATGGAACACATCACCACGAAAGAAGCCGCGCAGTACGTGGCCGCGGGCGACGCCAACCTGGGCGCGACCATCACCGCGCACCACCTGCTGTACAACCGCAACGCCATCTTCACGGGCGGCATTCGCCCCCACTATTACTGCTTGCCTGTGCTCAAGCGCGAGACGCACCGGGTGGCGCTGGTGCAGGCGGCCACCAGTGGCAACAACCGTTTCTTTCTGGGCACCGACAGTGCCCCGCACCCAGCGCACCTCAAAGAGCACGCCACGGGTTGTGCCGGTTGCTACACCGCGCACGCCGCCATCGAAATGTATGCCGAGGCCTTCGAGCATGCGGGCGCGCTGGACAAGCTCGAAGGCTTTGCCAGCTTCTTCGGGGCCGATTTTTACGGTCTGCCGCGCAACACCGGCACCATCACCCTGCGCCGCGAGAGCTGGACGCCCGCTGAAAGCTTTGCCTTTGGCGAGGCCGAACTCAAGCCTCTGCGCTCTGGAGAAAGCCTGCCGTGGCGTCTGGTGGCGGGCTGAGCCCCAACCGGGCCGGGCACCGCTGCGCACCCGCATCGAGCCTGAGCGTGCCCGACATCGATTGGGACGCGCCCTGGCTGGCTGACTGGCGGGCGGTGGGTGAGCTGATCGCACGGCAAGTGGCGGCAGGCATGCCCCAGCCCGAGGCCTTGAACGCGGCGGGCCTTGCCCCGGTGCGCTTTGTGCCGCAAGCCGACTTGCCGGAAGGCCAGGCTTACGAAGATTTCATTTTTGCCACCGGCCAGGTGCCGACCCGCGAGGGCTTGCACGATTTCTTCAACGCCCTGTGCTGGATGCACTTCCCGCTGGCCAAAAAACGCCTGAACCAGTTGCAAGCCCAGGAAATCGCCCGCGCGGGCGTCGGACAGGTGCGCGGCCCGGTGCGCGATGCCGCCACCGTGTTCGATGAAAACGCCTTGCTGATCCAGCCTTCCGATGCGTTGTGGGCCGCCTTGACCGAGCACCGTTGGCGCGATGCCCTGCTGGTTTTGCGCAGCGAGTGGGCGCGCACACGGCTTTGGACCTTTGGCCACGCCGCGCTCGAAAAAGCGGTGCAGCCCTACAAGTCGATCACCGTGCACCTGTGGCGTGTGCCGCCAGGCGTGGCGCAGGCCGACCTTGATGCCTGGCTGGCGCAAGACCTCACGCCTGAAAAACTGGCCCGCAAACCTTTCAGCCCCTTGCCGCTGCTGGGTGTGCCGGGCTGGTGGCCCGCCAACGAAGACCCGGCTTTTTACGCCGATGCCAGCGTGTTCCGCCCCCGCAGGCGACAGCACTTGGCTGAAAAACCGTACGCCAATGCGGAAATCACGCCACCGGCTTGATTTTGCAGACTGACACCCTAATATTCGACCCAACGTGCCCGCGTCTTCGGGTGAAAGTGAAACCTGTCATGAAACGTATTTTCTTGTTTGTCTTGACCAACTTGGCCGTGGTGGTCGTGCTGGGCATCGTCGCCAATTTGTTGGGCGTCAACCGCTTCCTCACAGCCAATGGCCTGAACCTGGGCGCCTTGCTCGGTTTTGCGTTGATCATGGGCTTTGGCGGTGCCATCATTTCCTTGCTGATTAGCAAGCCCATGGCCAAGTGGACATCGGGCGTGAGGGTGATCAACCAACCGGCCAATGCCGACGAAGCCTGGATTGTGGACACCGTGCGCAAGTTCGCTGACAAATCCGGCATCGGCATGCCCGAAGTGGGCATCTTTGAAGGTGACCCCAACGCCTTTGCGACGGGTGCTTTCCGCGACTCGGCCTTGGTGGCCGTATCCACCGGTTTGCTGCAGAACATGACGCACGAAGAGATCGAGGCCGTCATTGGCCACGAAGTGGCACACATCGCCAATGGCGACATGGTCACCATGACGCTGATCCAGGGCGTGATGAACACCTTTGTGGTGTTCATCTCCCGCGTGGTGGGTTATGCGGTGGACAGTTTCTTGCGCAAGGGCGACAGCGAGAATTCCGGCCCCGGCATTGGTTACTACGTCACCACCATCGTGATGGACATCGTCTTGGGCTTTGCCGCCGCCATGATCGTGGCCTGGTTCAGCCGCCAGCGCGAGTTCCGCGCCGACGCCGGTGCAGCCAAGCTGATGGGCCGTAAGCAGCCGATGATCAACGCCCTGGCCCGCCTGGGCGGTGTGCACACGGCCGAGTTGCCCAAGAGCATGGCCGCCATGGGCATTGCCGGTGGCATCGGCCAGCTGTTCAGCACCCACCCGCCCATTGAGCAGCGCATCGCTGCGCTGCAAAACAGCGCGGGCTGATTCCAGTTGGTTGGTGTGGGAGCGAGCCCCTGCTCGCGAATGTGGGCTGAGCGATATCAGCCATTCGGCCGCAGGGGCGGCCTCCCACAAAAACCGTGCAAACCAAGCCCCCTGTGGGAGCGAGCCCCTGCTCGCGAATGTGGGCGTAACCGAGGTGACCTGAGCTCTCGCGGAATCGCCTTAAGATGATGGGGTGATTCATTTTTGCCTGGGTGTTTGCGCATGAAGCCGCGCAAAACCTTTTTCTCTCCCCCGCGTCAATGGTTGCTCGCCCGCCATCGCAGTCGGCGCTCGTTCGCAGGCTGGCCTGTGGCCGTGCGGGGCATGGTCTGGATGGTTGTGGGCGGGATGCTGTTTTCCTTGCTCAACACCATCGCCCGCGAACTGACCTTGCATCTGGACGTTTACCAGTCCCAGTTCCTGCGCTATCTTTTTGGCTTGATCTTCATCCTGCCCTGGGTCTGGCGCGACGGCTGGCGTGCCTACATGCCGGTCAACATGGTGGGTCAATTCTGGCGCGGTGGGGTACACACCCTGGGCCTGATCCTGTGGTTCACCGCCTTGCCCAAAATCCCGCTGGCCGACATGACCGCCATTGGGTTCACCGGGCCGATTTTCATCATGATCGGTGCAGCCTGGTTTTTGGGCGAGCCCATGCGCAAAGATCGCTGGATCGCCGCCATCATTGGTTTTGCGGGCGTTCTGGTGGTGGTCTTGCCCAAAATGTCGGGCGAAGGCGGCTGGTTCAATCTGGTCATGCTGGCTTCGTCCCCTGTGTTCGCGGCGTCCTTTCTCATCACCAAAGCGCTGACCCGTTACGAAAAACCCGGTGTCATTGTGCTGTGGCAAGCCCTGACGGTGTCGGTGCTCAGCCTGCCCATGGCTTTGCCGCATTGGCAAATGCCCACGCCCATGCAGTGGCTGGGTTTTGCCGCCACGGGTGTGCTGGGTACCTTGGCCCACTATTGCCTGACGCGGGCCTTTGCCTTGGCCGACATTTCAGCCACCCAATCGTTGCGCTTTCTGGACCTGGTTTGGGCGTCCTTGTTGGGCTGGCTGGTGTTTGGCGACGTGCCCAGTCAATCGACTTGGCTGGGTGCGTTTGTCATTTTGTGGGCGACCGTCTGGATTGCCCGCAGAGAAGGACGGAGAAAACTGGTCGTGCCCGATTGACGGGGTATATTGCCGCGTCAACTCAGGGAGAGCTTCGTGATCGACATCGAGCCCTTGCGCTTCGCTTGGACCCGGGCGGGCGCTGACACATTGGCTTTGGGCCACTTGCATGTGCCGACAGGCCAAACCGTTTTCCTGCATGGCCCCAGCGGCTGCGGCAAAAGCACCTTGCTGGGCCTGTTGGCGGGTGTGCTGTCGCCGCAATCTGGCCGTGTGCGCCTGCTGGGGCAGGACTGGGCGGCTTTGAAGCCGGGGCAGCGCGACGCCTTTCGGGCGGACCATGTGGGCGTGATCTTTCAGCAGTTCAATCTGCTGCCCTACTTGAGCGTGCTGGACAATGTGACCTTGCCTTGCCGCTTTTCGCCCCTGCGGCGCTCGCGCTGCCAATCGGCTGGCGGAGCCGAAGCGGTGGCCCAAAGCTGGCTTGGGCGCATGGGTTTGTCCGAAGGCTTGTGGACGCGCCGCGCCGATGCCTTGTCGGTGGGCCAGCAGCAGCGCGTGGCTGCAGCCCGCGCCCTGATCGGGCAACCCGAATTGATCTTGGCCGACGAGCCGACTTCGGCGCTGGATGCGGCCTTGCGCCAAGGCTTCATGGATTTGTTGCTCCAGGCCGCACGCGACGCGGGCAGCACCCTGGTCTGCGTGAGCCATGACGAGCAGCAGGCGCTGCGCTTTGATGTGCAGTGGTCCTTGCCCGCATTGCAGCAAGCCGAGGTACCCGCATGAACAGCCTGTTGGGCATCGCGCGGCGCAGTGCCTGGAACCGCCGCAGCACGCTGGCGTGGGTGGTGGTGTCGCTGGCGCTGGCCACCGCCTTGCTGTGGACGCTGGAGCGTTTGCGCCACGACATTCGCCACAGTTTTTCGCAGTCGGTCAGTGGGGTTGACCTGATTGTGGGCGCCCGCAGCAGCCCGGTGCAGCTGATGCTGTTTTCTGTGTTCCACATCGGCAGCGTGCCGCAAAGCATGTCCATGGACAGCGTGCAACAGCTGTCGCAGCACCGTTCGGTGTCCTGGGTCGTGCCCTTGAGCCTGGGTGACTCGCACCGGGGTTTTCCGGTGCTGGGCACCACGCCCGCTTACTTTCAGCACTTTGCCTATGGCGACAAGCAGCCGCTGGCTTTGCAGCAAGGGGCGGTGTTTGCGGGCAATCTGGATGGTTTGTACGAAGCGGTGATCGGTGCCGAGGTGGCGCACAAAATGGGCTACGGCCTGGGCCAACGCATCACGCTGGGCCATGGGATGCACGACCATGGCCACAGCCATGACCACGAGGGGGCAGGCATCGACGAGCACGCCGACAAGCCTTTCAAGGTGGTTGGCATTTTGGTGCCCACGGGCACCCCGGTCGACCGCACAGTGCATGTGAGCCTGCAGGCCCTGCAAGCCTTGCATCTGGACTGGGTGGCCGGTACCCCCATGCCGGGTGGGCAGATCCCGGCCGACCAGGCACGCAAATTCAACCTGGAGCCCGAAGAAGTCACGGCCGCCTTGGTGGGTCTGAAAAGCCGGGCGGCGGTATTCAATGTGCAGCGCTTTGTCAACCAGTACGAGGCCGAGGCCTTGATGGGCGTGATGCCCGGCGTGGCGCTGGGTGAGCTGTGGTCGGTGTTGGGTGTGGGCGAAAACGCTTTGCTGGCCGTTTCGGCCCTGGTCGCTTTGGTGAGCGTGGTTTCGCTGATGGCGGTGGTGCTCGCGGGTCTGAATGAGCGCCGCCGTGAACTGGCGGTGCTGCGGGCTGTAGGTGCCGGGCCGCGCCATGTGCTGGGCCTGCTCACGCTCGAAGGCGTGTGGGTCACCTGCGCCGGAGTCGTGTTGGGCGTGCTGCTGGCCCAGGCGGGCATGGCGCTGGCCACGCCTTGGCTGCAGCAGTCGCTGGGCATCCGCTTGCAAACGGCCGCGCCTTTGCCGACACAACTGGCTTTGGCGGGCGCGGTGTTGCTGGCTGGCTTGCTGGCCAGTTTGGGGCCAGCGTGGCGGGCTTACCGTTTATCCTTGGCCGACGGCTTGTCGCCGCGCGTATGAACACAAAGGACCTGGGATGAACCGCAACACCATGATGAAGGCAGGGCTGTGTGCTTGGGCGCTTTGGCTCACGGGCCAGGCCGTGGCGCAAAGCGTGCGTGACACAGTGCGCGAGACCGTGCCTCAGGTCCAACCGGCTTTGTCTGGCGAGGCCCCGCCGCCCGGTGCCAGTGTGCCCGGCCCCACACGCACCATTGGCTGGGAGCAACTGATCCCGGCGGGTTGGGATCCGTACAAAGACCTCAAGGCGCTGAACCTCGATGGCCTGAAAGACAACGATCCCAAGGCCGAAGAGGCGTTGAAGAAGATGCGCAAGATGTGGGACAACGCCCCCATCAACCCGCTGATCCTAGGGCAGAGCGTGCGTTTGCCGGGCTACATGGTGCCGCTGGAGGATTTGCCTGAAGGCACCAAGGAGTTTTTGCTGGTGCCTTACTTTGGCGCTTGCGTGCATTCGCCGCCACCGCCCGCCAACCAGATCGTGCATGTGGTGCTGGACAAACCCACCAAGCGCTTTCGACTCATGGACACCCTGTGGGTCACCGGCCCCTTGAGCGCCACCAAAACCGACTCGCACATGGGCGTGTCCAGCTACCGCATCGACGCCAAGCAAGTGACCCCGTTTGTGGAGAAAAAGTGAGTGGGGTTCTTGCGGGCATTCGGCCGCAGGGGCAGCCTCCCACAGGGAGCAGTACCTGGTTTCTTATTCAGAGGACTGCTGTGTGGGAGCGAGCCCCCGCTCGCGAATGGCATCAAATCGCGAATGTGTGCAACGAGCTTCAATCCGAGTTCGATATCCCGGAAGCCACATGCCCCGATGGCACATGCCGCGCAGCCGATTCGATGTGACCGGTCTGGTCGTCAAAGAAAAAGTCCGGCTCGAACTCGCGCAAAAACTCACCCTTGGGCAAGCCGCCCAGAAACATGGCTTCGTCCACCTCGATGTTCCAGTCCATCAGTGTGCGGATGGCGCGTTCGTGCGCCGGGGCGCTGCGGGCTGTAACGAGTGCGGTGCGAATCCGCATGGCGGGCGTGCCCTCTTGCTGCAAGCGGTGCAAGGCGGCCAACAGGGGCTTGAACGGTCCAGCCAACAAGGGCTGCCCGGCCTTGTCGCGTTCGTGGGCCTGAAAGGCTGACAGGCCCTCGGCCTGAAACACCCGCTCGGCCTCGTCAGAGAACAGCACCGCATCGCCGTCAAAAGCGATGCGCACTTCGTGCGGGTTTGCCTCAGAGGCCAGCGCCGAATGCGGGTACACCTGTGCGGCAGGCACACCCGCATCCAGGGCTGCTCGCACATCGGACAAATGGGCCGACAAAAACAGGTTGGCGTTCAGCGGTTTGAGGTAGCGCCATGGCGGCTGGCCCCGTGTGAAACTGCCGCGCTGGATCGGCAGGCCGTAATGCTGCGCCGAGCGGAACACCCGCATGCCCGAGACCGGGTCGTTGCGCGACAGGATGACGACTTCAACCCGCTGTGCATCGGCATCGTTGAACGCCAGAAGCTTGCGCACCAAAGAAAACGCCACGCCCGGCTTGGCAGGCTCTTCCAGCCGCCCCAGCTGCAGCTGCATATAAGCCCGGTCGTCGCCTTGCTCGAAGACTTGGTTCTCTTCTTCGAAGTCGAACAAGGCACGCGAAGATATCGCGACGACGAGTTGACCTTCCAGGGATGCGGGCATGGTTCACTCCTTGCAATAAAGCCGTTCACTTGACAGAAATGCCAGACAGCCTTGGTCTTGACAGCAGGATTCCTGGATGCCCGATCAAGTAAGGCATGACGGCGGTTTTGTCATACCCGCGCAGGCGGGTATCCAAGCTAGCAAGCCATCGGTGTCCAATAAAGTCCGGCATGACATCTTCGTTCACTTCACCCACTGATTCAACTCCATGATCGGCATCAGCACCGCCAGCACGATCAGCATGACCATGCCACCCATGCCGACAATCAGCAGGGGTTCTAGGATCGTGGCCAAGGCCATGGCGCGGCGCTGCACTTCGGACGACAGTTGCGTGGCCGCCCTTTGCAGCATCACAGGCAGTTGGCCGGTTTGTTCACCCAGCCGGGCAAACATGGACAGCAGACCTGGAAACCGCGCGTTTTGGGCCAATGCCGTGCCCAAAGGCGCACCTTCTCTCACCCGGACCAGGGCTTCGAGCGCGTCGGCACGCAAAGCCTGGTTGGACAGTGTGTCTGCCGCAGCTTGGAGGGCTTTGAGGATGGGTACGCCCGCGGCCGTGAGCATGGCCAACGTGGAGGCAAAGCGGGCGCTGTTGTAGTCCCGGGCCAGTCGCCCAATCAAGGGAAGGCGCAGCCAAGCAGCGTCAAATTTCAAGCGGAATGCAGTTTGTTTCAAGGCCAGACGCAAGCCAAATGCGCCGCCAGCAGCGGTCAGCAGCAACAGCCAACCCCAAGTTCGCACAAAGTCGCTGATGCCTAACATGGCCACCGTGAGCAGGGGCAGCTGGCGCTTGGTGCCCGCAAACACCCCCGCCACCTGCGGCACCACAGAGGTCACCAGAAAAATCACAATGGCCAGCGCCACCAAGCTCACGATGGCCGGGTACAGCGAAGCCGACAGCAGTTTGGAGCGCAAGACTTGCTGGTCTTCCAGATCGTTGGCCAGTTGGTTGAGCACATCACCCAGGTGGCCACTTTCCTCACCCGCCGAGATCACAGCACGGTCGATGGCCGGAAACTCACTCGGATGCATGCCCAACGCACGGCCCAGGCTGCTGCCCGAGTTGACTTCTGCCCGAATGGCGGCCATCAGCTGGCGCTGCTTGTCGTGTTCGGACTCTTCGGCCAAGGCAGACAGAGCCCGCTCAATCGGCAAGCCGCTGCCCACAAGCCCTGCCAATTGCCGGGTCCAAATGGCGCGTTGGCTGGTGCTGAAGGCGCGGCTGTTGCCAATGCTGCGCTGCCACCAGGGCAGACTTGAGGCGTTGTTGTCAGCAGCCCCGGCAGCGATGACTTCCACCGCTAACGGCACCAAGGATTGCGCTCGCAGTTGCGTGCGAGCCGATTTCAGGCTGTCGGCTTCGACGATGCCTTTGCGCGTGGCACCGTCGGCTTGCAGGGCTTCAAAGCGGTAAGCGGGCATGCGGCTCAGTCTCGCGTCACGCGCAGCAGTTCTTCGGCGCTGGTGATGCCGGCATCCACCAGGCGTTGGCCGTCGTCGCGCATCAGCACCATGCCTTGTGCCAAGGCGGTGGCGCGCAATTCGGATTCGGCGGCACGGTTGTGGATCTGGGCGCGGATCTCGTCACTGGCGACCAGCAATTCAAACACCCCGGTGCGCCCGGCATAGCCGGTGTGGCCGCAGGTTTCGCAGCCAGACCCGCCGCAGTCCGTGCAGCACTTGCGCACCAAGCGTTGGGCCAGCACGCCCAGCAAGGATGAACTCAACAAAAAGGGCTCCACGCCCATGTCGGTCAAGCGGGTCACTGCGCTGGCTGCGTCGTTGGTGTGCAGGGTGGCCAAGACAAGGTGACCTGTGAGCGAAGCCTGGATCGCGATCTGCGCGGTCTCGAAGTCGCGGATCTCGCCGATCATGATCACGTCAGGGTCTTGCCGCAAGATGGCGCGCAGGGCCTTGGCAAAGGTGAGGTCGATCTTGACGTTCACCTGCGTTTGGCCCACGCCGGGCAACTCATACTCGATCGGGTCTTCCACCGTCATGATGTTGTTGCGCGTGGCGTCCAGCCGCTGCAGGGCGGCATACAGGCTGGTGGTTTTGCCGGAACCCGTGGGGCCGGTTACCAACAAAATGCCGTGCGGCTGACCAATGAGTTGGTCCACTTGCTGCAGCACGCGGCCTTGCATGCCCACGGCTTCGAGCGTCAGGCGGGCTTCGCTTTTGTCCAAAAGACGCAACACGGCGCGTTCGCCATGGGCGCTGGGCAGAGTGGACACGCGCACATCGACCGCGCGCGAGCCCAGGCGTAGACTGATGCGGCCGTCTTGGGGCAGGCGTTTTTCGGCAATATCCAGCTCCGCCATGATTTTCAGGCGCGAGATCAGCGCGGCGTGCAGGGCGCGGTTGGGTTGCACCACTTCGCGCAGCGTGCCGTCCACGCGAAAGCGCACGCTGCTGTGGCGCTCATACGGTTCGATGTGGATGTCGCTGGCGCCGTCGCGTGCCGCCTGCGTGAGCAAGGCGTTGAGCATGCGGATGATGGGCGCGTCGTCACTGGCCTCCAGCAGGTCTTCCACCGCAGGCAGCTCCTGCATCATGCGCGACAAATCAGCTTCGGATTCGACCTCGCTGACCACCGCCGCAGCGGTGGACGCGCTGTTGGCCTGCCCGCCCGAATAGGCCTGGTTGATGCGTTGCGCCAGTTCGCCTGGGGCCCAGTGCTGCATCTGAAAGCCTTGGGCAGCGAACTTGCGTGTGACTTCGGAGAGCGCCGAGCGGTCGCTCTCGTCGCACCAGTTCAGGGTCAAGCTGTCGCCATCATCGTCGAGCAGCAGTTGGCTGCTTCGGGCAAAGGCGTAGGGCAGGGGATGACGCATGGCTTGGTGCTCAGGGCTGGCGGGACTGAGGTGCTGCAGGTGCTGGTGCAGCAGGTGCCGCGTTCCCCGTACCCACGGGCGGCAACACCGCCGAGCCATTGACAGGCAAGGGGCCTGTCGCGGCAGGTTGGAAGCCTTGCTGATTCAAACGCATTTGCTCATAACGACCCATGGAAAGGGCTTCGGTGGCAGCGCCGTCGCGTGCCACCACTGGACGCAAGAACACCATCAGGTTGGTTTTCTTACGGGTGCGTGCCTCTGACTTGAACAAATTGCCAAACAAGGGGATGTCGCCCAGTCCGGGGACTTTTTCCTGGCTGGTGCTGGTGTCGTCTTGCAGCAAACCACCCAACACGACGATGGAGCCGTCGTCCACCAGCACGTTGGTTTCGATGGAGCGTTTGTTGGTGATCAGGCCATCTTTGGAGCCGATGGATTTGGCGTCCACGTTGCTGACTTCCTGGTAAACCTGCATCTTGATCGTGCCGTTCTCGCTGATCTGGGGCCGGACCCGCAGTGTCAGACCCACATCTTTGCGTTCAACGGTGGTGAAGGGATTGGTGGTGCCCGCTGCTGCTGCCGCATAAGAACCGGTCACAAAGGGCACGTTCTGGCCAATCACGATCTTGGCCTCTTCGTTGTCCAAGGTGAGCAAGTTGGGAGTGGACAGCACGTTGGCATCGCCACTGGATTGCAGAAAACGGGCCAGTGCACCCAAGGCGAGCACGCCGTTTCGCTGTTGTCCGACAGCCAGGTTGAGGCCGGTAGATGGGGTGTATTGGCCCGAAGCTGCGCCGGCCGCCAAAGTGAACAGATTGGTGCCGCCCACCGAGAAGTTGGTGCCCAACACGCCCACGGTGTTGCTGCCTGTGCCCGTGCCGCTGATCCATTGCACGCCAAATTCGGCCGCTTTGTCGGCACTGACCTCGGCGATCAGGCTTTCCACAAACACCTGGGCGCGGCGCTGGTCGAGCATGTCGATGACGCTGCGCAGTTGCCGGTATTGCGGCTCGGGCGCAGTGATGATGAGTGCGTTGGTGGCCGGATCGGCCTGAATTTGCCCACCTGTAGAAGGTTGCGCTGCCGGGCTGCTGGCACCGGGTGTGCTGGTCGCTGAGTTGGCACCAGCCGCAGGAGCTGCCGCGCTCACAGAGCCGGTCACCGCGTTGCTGCCTTGTGCTGTTATGGCTGCCCGCAAGGTGGTCGCCAATTTGGTGGCATCTGCGTTCTTCAGATACACCACATGGATGTTGCCGCTGGCAGCGCCTGCGCCTGTCGCATTAGGCTGGTCCAGTTGTTCGGCCAAAGAGCGGGTCAAGGCCAAACGTGCTGGATTGGCCGCTCGCACGATCAGCGAATTGGTGCGTGTATCGGCCAGGACGGTGGTTTTGAACAGGGCGTCGGTTTGGCCCTGCGCGGCGGGTGCGCCCGCTGCAGCCCCCGAGTCGATCAGGCGCTGCAGCATGGGCCCCAGGTCCCCGGCAATGCCGTGCTTCAAGCGAATGATTTCCACCCCGGTGGCGTTGGACACATCCAGCGCTGCAATGATGCGGCCCAGGCGCTGCAGGTTGTCGCCATAGTCGGTGATCACCAGCGCATTGGTGCCCGGGTTCACGTTGATGGTGTTGTTGGGGCTGATGAGGGGGCGCAGCACAGGCACCAGGTTGTTGGCGTTTTCGTGGTTGAGGCGGAAGATTTGTGTGACGATTTGCCCGGAGCCAGCGGGCACGGCCCCAGCCGACACGGCACTGCTTTGCAGCTTGGCTTCGGCTTCGGGCAGCACGGTGTAAAGACCTGCCGACTCGACCACGGCAAAGCCTTGTGTTCGCAATTGCGCGGCAAACAGACGCAGCGCTTGGGCGGGGGGCACGGGGAGGTTGCTCGACAAGGACATCGTGCCTTTGACCCGGGGGTCCACCACCACGTTGTAACCTGATAAGGTGGCCAGTGTGCGGGCCACGGCGTCGATCTCGGCATTCACGAAGTTGAGCGTGACGGGTTCTTTCGAGCGTGCAGCCAGTGCAGGTGTAGGGGCTTTGGGCTCGTCCGCAGTCTGGGCTTGTGCCAATGGCGCAGCGATGCAGGCCAGGGTCAAGGCAAACCATTGCCAACGTGCTGGCGTTGACAGAGGCGCCGTCAAGGTGGACATCCAATGGCAGAGCGATGGGGAGGTGTTCATGGCGTTCGGGTGTATGTGGATAAGTATGTGATGGGTTTTGACAGGACTCACCCCAAAGAGATCAGGCTGCGTGCGCCTTCTCGGCGGCCCAGGATGTTCAGTAAATTGTTGAGGGCGGCTGCTTCGCCTTCTTGTGCCCTGGCCTCACCTTTGAAGCGTAAGCGGCTACCCACCCATTGGCCTTCGCCGCTCAAGAGCAAAGGCCCTTGCTGCGTACTCAGTTGCAAGCTGGGTGTGGGCGTGCCTTCTGGGCTCCCGCGCAATTGCAGCAGGTAACTGCCGATGGGTTGAAGGGTGCTCAGGCGCGTTGACAGATTTTGTAATTTCATGTCGACTTGACCTTTCATTTGCATTCGGCCTTGCGTCCAGTGCATTTGCAGGGCTTGGGTGTGCAGTTGCAGTTGACCATCGGGTTGCAAGGTGTTCCAGGGTGCACCCAAACCTGTGAGCAAGGCGGCGGGCCAGGTGGATATGTGGTCACTGGCTTGAACTTGCCAAGTGGACCAGCCTGCTTGGACTTGCCATACGGCGGCTTCGCTCATGCAGCAGTCGGCCTGCCATTTGATCTGCAGACCCGCCCATTGCGGTGTCAGCGTCCATTGCAATCGGCCGGGCAGGGCCTGTGCATCGCGGCTTTCGTCGCCGCCGGTCAACACCAGTTGGGCCGAACCCGACCATACCGTGCCGCGCGCATCGCGCCACAGAACTTGGCCTTGGCTTGCTTGTGCGATACCCCAAGCCAGCCAACGTGCCGGTGCCCAGATCAGCAAGGCCGAGCCCAAGCCGAGCAGCGCTCCCCACAAGGCATAAGCCCAAGCCGGACGGGTGGGTGTGGGGCTCATGGCAATCGCAGCACCAAAGAGCCGCGCAACAGGACTGGACCATTGGCGGGTTGGGTCGTTGTTTGGGTGGGCTTGTTGGCACTAGCAGGTTGCGCCGGGGCGGCACCTTGCTGCAGCTGTGCCTGTATCGGCATGGCCAGGGCACGCTCTCGCGCCAGGCCCATCCAGCGTGCCAAAGCCTCGGGTGGTGCGGCCTCGACTGTCAGGGTTGCGCGCTCGCCCTGCAGATTGAGTTTGGCACCAGGGCCCAATTCAGCCAGGTTCTTTTCCAGCCACTGAACCGATTCGTTTTTGCTGATCGGATTGGGGGCTTGCAGTTTTTTAGCCTGCGCTTGCAGCTGGCGCATCGTTTGGGTTTGAGCGTCCAGACGGGCTTGTTGTGCAGGGGCTGCTTGCCAGGTGCGCCATGCTGGTGCCAGCGCCAATTGCCACATTGCGGCCAGCATAAGCACCGCCCCAGCCAGAAGCAGGAGTTGTTTTTCGCGCGGTGTACGCTGTGCCCAGACGGGCTCCAAGGCGGCCAGCACTGAATTTTTCGAAGGGGTGTCGCTCATGGCTTGACCTCCTCAGAAGGTGCGACGGTCATCAGCCATGCATCGCCCTCTGCACGCCAACGGTAGCCGCGTGTTGTCAGCGCTTTTTGCAGGGCCAGTTGTTCAGCGTTGCTCAACTTGAAGTTTTGCAGGCGCAACTGACCCGGCTGGTAAACCCATTGACCAGGCGCTGCAACGCCAGCAGGCATGGCTTGGCCCAGGCTGCCCAGCATCGACTCCAGATCGCTGGCATGGAGTTGACCGGAAGCCTGGCGCAAGCGCTCGACTTCTTTGGCCATTTGCACAGGCGCATCCACCACAACCTGCGTTTTAGGAAAGGTTTCGCGAAGTATTTGGGACCAGCTTTGTTGCTGCGCTTGCCAATCGGCGCGTGTTTTCCAGGCCCAGGCATTGAGCCCGATCAGCTGCCCTGCCAGCAAGGCCCATACCCCCCAGCGCACGGGACGCCAAGCGGCACTGTGCCAAAACGTGCTGGCAGCGCGTTGCCAGACCTTCAGTTGGCGGGAACGGGCATTCGCCTTGAAGTCAAACTGCGCCAGATCCCAGTCAGCCGCCATGGCGGCCAGCCAGTGCTGGCCGGGCGGAATCAAGCGCGCGGGGCTGTCCAGCATGTCGCTGAGCCAAGCCACCATGCCCGGTTCAGCCTGGATGTCGATGTCTTGCCGGTCTTGATCAGAAAGTCCCAGTCCTTTGCCCAGTCCGCGTAGCGTTTGCACAGGCTGCCCCCAAACGCCACGCTCGGGGTGAGACATCCACAGCCATCCTGTCTGGGTATCGCCCAAGGCGGTCAGCTGGAGTTGCGCCCCTGACGAAACGCCGGACGATGGATTCAGTTCGGGCACGATGCGGTGCACTGTCAAGCCCGCTTGCTCCAGCGCCTGCAGGTGGGCGCTGAGCCAGTTGCGTTCACACACGGCGACCCATGGGCGAGGCGTGCTGTGCCAGTCTGGCTGCATGGCCATGTGCAGTTGCGCCGGATCATCCAGCACGCGATCTTCCAGCAGGCCTTGCAAGGCCGATTGCAATCGGGCAGCCTGTTTGTGCAAACCGGGTGGCAAGTCCACTTGGTGCCATGACAGTGCTGTCGCTGGCAGCAAGGCCACCACATCGGTTTGCCGATCTGCCAAGGGCAAAAGGTTGGCCGTGGCCCACTGCCTTGGCAACGCTGTTGTGCCCAGTTGGGCATCAACGACCGCGTACGGATACGTCAAACTGGGGCTGGGCTGGCCAAGCGGCAATTGAATGATCAGGGTGCGCATGAGCGGCTCATTGTAGAGGGGTGGTCAGGCGTTGTTGGGGGCTCCGCACCCGCCAAACCATGCTGACTTGGTTACCGTCGCGGCGCACCAGCGACTGTTCTTGCTGCACCACCTGGTCGATGCGCATGCGGCCATGGACCTCGAAATAACGGCTTTGAACGCTGTGTTGTCTGTCGTCCAGTTGGCGGCCCGCTGTGCCCAGTGCTTCGCGGGCGGCGTCCAAATTCACCCAATTCCCGCGCTGGCGCAGGTCTACCGCTTGCCGCGCAGAAGCCAGGTCCAGCCCGGGCAAGCTGGCGGACAACACTTCGGCCGATGCCGTGTTCAGGTTCACGGGCGTCGCTTCAGGCAGCAAGGTGATGTGGGGCTGCAGGATCGCCAGGGTGCGGGGGCTCAATCCCAGCCACACCAATTGGGCGGTTTGCTGTGGCATGAGGGCCGTGTTGTCGGTGGCTGATGTGGGCTTGGCGCTGCTTTGCGTTTTGGCTTGCAGTGCAGCTTGCAGTTGAGTGGCCAGGGTTTGCAGCTCAGCCCGTGGCAGGTTCAGGCGCTCAAACAAGGCGGCAAAACGCTCCAGCATTTTGGGTGAAACTTTGCCGTCCTCGATCAGGTTCAGCACGTTCATGCGCGATTGCGCATCGATGATCTGGCCTGACAAAAACACTTCGGCATCGCCCTCACGCCACTGTTGATCCTGCGATAAAAAGGTCGACAACTTGGATTCTTGCACTGGCAAAGCCCAAGGCTCTCCCAAATGATCAACGCCCGTGCCTTGGGTCGATACGGCGTCTTCCCGCAAGATGAGGCGGGTCCAGTCCAGCGCACCCGTCATCATCCAGCCGGTCTGGCTTCGCCCGCGCTCGGCGATTTCGATCTCGACTTGCCGCCAGTGCTGCCACAGGGCAGCACTGGCCAGCGTGGTGACCAAGGCCACCGTGAGCATGGCCATGAGCAGTGCAGCACCTTGCTGACGCTGCTTGTGTGGGGCAGGCGTGCAGTACCTCACGAAGGCGCTCCCGACAGGGTGGGGCGAACCCAGTCCATGGTCACCGCACCCGCACCCGAAGGGCCGGGTGGCAGGCTCAGCACCAGACGAACACCATCGGGGCTGCTTCCATTCGCGTTGGCATTTGAGCTGGCAGCGGGGTTGTTCGTCTGTGTCACGGCATCGCTGGACAAGGGGTTGGCCCAGCTGCCGCCGCGGTGGACAAACAGTTGCCAGCCAGCCAAGGGGTGAATTTGTACTTGGCCAGCGTGGGATGCCTCGCTCGGCGTCTGGCCCCATTGCTGCGCCAGATTCCAGGCGTTTTGCCATTCGTGCCGTTGTGTCAATGGGGTTGATTGCCAGCGCTGCCAGTCACCGCCGCCTGGACGGCCAGGGTCGCGACGCCAAGTCCAGGCCACCACGCGCACGCTGGCTTGAGGGTCTGCGCTGGTCTGCGGCGCTTGTGCGCTTCGGCGCGTCAGGCGCAGCACTTGACCGTCCCAGTCCCAGCTGGGTGTACCAGGCAATTCGGCCAGTTGGTCCAGGTCGGTCTGCCATTGGGCCAGGCCGGCTTGCAAGGTGCGGATGTCGTCAGAGCGCGATTGCAAGCTGCTTTGTGTGCGCAGCATGCCGTCCAGCCCGCGCCAAGCCATCAAGGCCATCAAGGCCATCACGCTGATGGCCACCAGCACCTCAATCAGCGTGAACCCACCGAATGGTGAATAAGTTAAAGCTTTGCCTCTGTGGGAGCGAGCCCCCGCTCGCGAATGGTCGTGGTCCACAAGCCTTCGCGAGCAGGGGCTCGCTCCCACAAATGATGGTTTGCTGGCACGCATCAGTTGCGCCCCATCACCGTAGAGACCTGCAGCACATACTCGCCCTGTTCCAGCACCCGCGCATCCACTCGCCTGAAGTTGGGGTTGGGTGTGGGCCGCACCGATACCTCTACTTGCAGCACACGCCCAGCCTGCATGCATTCGACGCTGCGGTTGCCTGTATCGGGCAATTGCCTGCGCAGCCGCAAAGCAACCAGCTCGTTGTCCGCGCAAATTTGCCCCAGCATGGTCGCTGTCTGTCGATCGGCATTGCGGCTGAGCGAGCCTGTCGCCTTCAAGCCCGCCATCAAGGCCACAGCCGTGATGCTGAGCGCGACCAGCACTTCAATGAGTGTGAATCCGCGCTGGTTCATGGCAACACCGCTTGCGCTGTGTTTTGAACCCTGAAAGGACGCAGGCCATCGGTGACCACCCACAGCTGCCGCTCAGGCCGGGTGCTGCTGTACAAGGCCACGGCCCGTGGCTCGATCAGAGGTTCCGGTCCGAGCAGCAGTGCGGTATCGGGTGCAACGCGGGTGCTTGCGGTCAGCCACTCCCGGGGCAAGCCCGGTGGTGGCAAACCCTCGAACACAAAGCCATGCGCACCCCCTTGGGCTTGGGCTCGCCAAACCACCGGGGTGCCATGGGCACGAGCCTGGGCGCGTGCCGTTTCTAGCAGGTTGGCCAAGCGTTCAGCATCGCGCTCCAGGGCGCTGTCTGCGCTGTCCCGCAGCGACAAACTCACGCCCGCCGTGGCCACCGCGATCAAGGCCACGACCACCAGCAATTCCAGCAGGGTGAAGCCTCGGGCTTGGTGCAGCAGGCGTTTACTGCCAGCTGCCAATGTCTGCATTGTTGCCCTCACCGCCGGCCTGACCGTCAGCGCCAAAGGACAGCACATCCACCTCGCCCTTGATGCCAGGGTTCATGTATTGATAAGGGCGTCCCCAGGGGTCGTTGGGCAGCTTGTCCAGATAAGGCTTCCAATTGCCCGGTACTGGCTCGGTGGTGGGCTTGAGCGTGAGGGCGTTCAGCCCTTGTTCCCCTGTCGGGAAGCGCTGGTTGTCCAGCTTGTAGAGCTTGAGGGCCTGCATCAGGTTGCCCACATCGGTGCGCGCTGCGGTGATGCGGGCATCGTCTGCGCGACCCAGCACATTCGGCACGATGAGTGCGGCCAACACGCCAATGATGGCCAGCACCACCATCAGCTCGATCAGCGTGAAGCCTCGTTGCTTGCGCGATTTGTTTATCAATTCTGTTTTCATAAAGGCCATCATAATCTGCGAATGCCGACATTTTCATCGCCGAACCTCTCCGGTCGTCACGGTCTGTTTCTGCTCACAACAGCCGTCTGGGCCCTTGCGGCAGCCAGCGTGGCTTATTGGGCCTTGCATTGGCCAAAGGCCGAGCCAACCGTAGAGGTCTCTGTTTCTGCTGCCAAAAACCGTGTCAACGACCTGCACGTGCCCATGGCCAGGGCATTGGGCCAACCAGCAAGCTTGGCTACAAGCACTGCGTCTCAGACCAGCAGCAGCTTCAAACTGATGGGCGTGATCGCCAGCGCATCGGGCCAAGGCAGCGCCCTGATCGCCACAGATGGCCAGCCACCCAAGGCCTACCGGGTCGGCCAAACTGTCCAAGTCGGCTGGACACTCGTGTCCTTGACGGCGCGACAAGCTCGTCTGAAGTCAGCCTCTGCAGAGGTGCTGCTTGACTTGCCTTCGGCAGAAAAGCCTTAATTTTTTGCTTTTGACATTTCTGTTGTTTAAGGGTTTGTACCAATATTTACTTGCTTCTAAAAAGTATTTTTCAGGAGCACAATGAACTGATCAGTATTTTTTTGCCTGAAAGGTTCTTATGTTGAAGCAAACAATGAGGTTGGTGTTGTTGCCCGCTGCGGCTGCTGTGTTGGTGGCTTGTGGAGGTGGTGGTGGTGGTGGCACTTCTAGTCCGGTCACTTTGACAGGCGTTGCCGCTTACGGTGCACCCTACCCGGTGGGTTCTAAATTAACGGTCATTGATGGCAGCGGCAAAGTGATCATTGACGGCCAAGAGATCACCAGTTCAGACGGAAGTTATTCCTTGGTGATTCCCGCAACAGCAGTTGCCCCATTCATCATCAGTGTGACTGCCGACGAATTGCCGTCCCTGGTCAGTTTGGTGCCTCAAAAAGCCGATGGCATTGCGAACGTGACACCCATCACCAACTTAATCGCATCGCATTTGGCCAACTCAGGCAATCCTGCTGACTTGGCGGCTGAAATAAGCGCAGGTAATCAAATCACAACGGACAAAGTGGCTTTAAAAACTGCAGAAGTTAAAGCAGTTTTGGCGCCCCTGCTTAGTGCTGCGGAAGTTACAGCCGATCCTTTGACCGGTGCATTCAAAGCTGACGGCACAGGCATGGATCGTGTTTTGGACGCTCTGAAGTTGGACGTCATTCCGGTTTCAGGTACTTCAAACATTGTGATCGGCTTGAAAACCGCCTTGGAAGAAGACGAATTGCCCATTGAATTGGCCTATTCCAGGGGGGCGGGTACTTCAGGCGATGCGCCATCTCTTGCCAGTCAAATCTCTACTGCCAATTTGTCCGCACGTCTGGCTCCCACGGGCATCTCAGTCAAAATCGATGATTGGGTGAAAAGAATGATGGCTTGTCAAGCCGAAAACATAGATGTTCGAGTTAATTTAAAGAATACCAACAACGCTACCGCTTCCAACATCATTTCATCTGTTTGTAAAGATCTATTCATTAATTCAAATCCGTCCGATTATTTTTCGAATGGATACAGGGTTACAGGTAAAGACCATTTTAGTGGTATTTTTTGGGACTCTGGTACCGATTTGAAATTGTCAAATGCTCAGTTGGAATATGTCATTAAAAATACGAATACCACTGATGTGACCAAGCCAATGAATGGCGATGTTGTTTTTTCATATCGCTGGCGCACCACCGATGACAAAACAGATGTTTCTGTTGTTCAAGGACGACTTGTCAATGGCCGGTTGCAAATAACAGGTAACTTGTCTCCTTGGGATGTTGGCGTGAATCCTAGAATTGAAAAGCGCCAATTTACACAAAGCAGTATGTCTGCTAATTCTTATGTCAATACTGGATATTCTATTTAGTCGCCCCTGCAAAATTCATTTCAAGCCAGCGCCCAGCGTTGATCTGAGTTTTGCAGTCGTTTGAGGCCGAAGATTTCTGCCAATTTCTCAAACAAACCCGCTAAACCACTCACCTGCAACAGGCACAACAAAAGGCCCAGGCCTTTCTTGGCGATCATCCGCAGCAGCCAGCGGATGTTGTAGCCCGCCGCGCACAGCACCGCGTGCAGCGCATCACCCTCTGAGCCCTTGAGGTGGCAGCGATCCATGCGGTGATCCGCTTTGAGGTGCCCGATGATCGGCTCGATGGCTTGGCGGCGTTTGAGCAGCCTGCGCTCTTCATCTGTGAGCCGCTTGTCCTTGCCACGGTGTTTGATCTCGATGTGCGGGTTGTCCTTGTCCACACCCCGGTAGCCCAGGTCGGCGTACACCACCTCGGGCTTGACCCCCAAGCCTTGCATCAGGATGGCGCTTTGCTCGATCTGCTCGTGCATGGTGTGTCCGTCATACGGGTTACCGGGAAAGCTCCTGGCGCCCACGATCAGATTGCCCTTGAGCGTCATGGCCAGACCCACCTTCACACCAAACTCGTAGGGGTTGCGGCTTTTACCTTTAGAGATGCACTCCACCTCGGGTGCATGCCAGCTGTAGAGCTTGGCGCGGTTGTCCACTGCCTTGCGGCTGCCGGTCTGCGTGACCAAGCGTTTGGCCTTGCCCAAGGTCTGGCCCAAGGTGTCTTGTATGGCTTGGCTGAGCGTGGTCATCTTGCGAGCCACCTCGCGCTGCAGCCGTCCAACGATGGTGCGCTGGCGTTTGATCATTTTGCGCATGCGTTTGAACTGACGGGCATGGGCATAGCGCCCAGCCTTGTAGCCCAGCAGTTGCCCTTCTTTGGCGTAGGTTTGCTTGAGCTCGATGCCATTGGCTTTGGCCACCTCGACCACCTTGGACCGGGCCGTCTCCAGCAGCTTGCTGTCGGTGGGGTGCGCCACGGCTTTCTCTTGCACCGTGGAGTCCACGATCACGCGCGTCAACTCTTTCTTGGCGATCAGCTTGAGCGTGACGGCCACCTCCATGGTGCGGGCCAGCAGCTCTTCCACACCTTCTTCGCCAAGGGCTTTACGGAAGCGCCCCAGTTGTGTCGGGTCGCACGGCCATTGGTGCTCGAAATACTCATTGCCAGAAAAGTATTGCCAAGTGGGGGTCTCGCCCCAACGCTGAATCACGTCTTCATCGCTCTCGTTGAACGCATGCTTGAGGTACAGCAGCGCCACCATCAGACGGGTGGGCAAACGAGGACGGCCAGCATTGGAGACGCCGCCACCGGCAACGGCCGAGACCGGGCCAAACAAATCCAAATCTTCGATCTTCTTGCCCGCCTTGACCTGGCGTGCCCAACGATGGGCGAGGGAAGCTTCGATTTCTTGCCAAGGCATGCGGTTGGCCAGTACCGCAAGCGGGTGACGCAAATCGATCATCTGGTCCAGGCGGTTGCGGAAAAAGTCATCGGTCATGGCGCTGCTTTCAAAAACTCCCAGAAAACAGCCTCCATTGAATAACTATTTGAGAGTTCTGACCATCCGGATTCACCCCAGATCACAAGCATTCATGCGGGTTGCAGGGGTTTTGCAGGGGCGACTATTTATGCTAACGCCAACAAGCATGGCAATAACGCCAATAACCAAGGTCCGGTTGTCACCTATATAAAGGTCAAGACCCCAAGCGGTAAGACGCTGCACTTGAAACAGAAGACTGGCTACGATTACTATGTATTGGTAGCTAGCCCGACAGATACAAACGGTGTCACAAGTGTTTTGCGTTTGGCCAGCGCAAATCTTGACTCAGCGAATACCCGGTCAGCGAGAGAGTTAGACACCAATTTGTTTTGGGGCAAAAACCCAGATACAGGCGTGGGTGATTGGACTGATGAGCAATTGAAAGCCATTCCAAACCAAGGCAATTGGACTTATGAGTTTTATGACAATGAAACCAATTTGAACTTGCAAGGCCGAGCTGTCAGGCGCACGATTGCGAGAGCGCCTGCGATTGAGGAAATCAAAGCGGTCAACTGGCCCAAACTCACAGACGCTGCTTTGTCAAAAATTGCCAGTACAACGGCCACAACGTCGGGATCTGTAAAAATTTCAACCGTTTCTAAAATCTCTCTTGCAGGTCAAAATGGCGAAGACTATTGGTCAGTTGATTCAAATACGACCTGGTTACCAACAGGTGCAAGGATAAGCGGAGCATATTATCCTAATCCTGGTGGTTCTTGTTCGGCTACCGATCCAGCAAAAACAAATTGGACATTGGTGAGTGGCACTTTGGAATGTGTAAAAAAATCAACGACAGATGATGTTCGTTTTCGATCTAATTTGAGGAAAATAACGATCCCTTGTTCTAGTCAAGGTGTAGGTCGTCGCCCCTGCAAAATTCATTTCAAGCCAGCGCCCAGCGTTGATCTGAGTTTTGCAGTCGTTTGAGGCCGAAGATTTCTGCCAATTTCTCAAACAAACCCGCTAAACCACTCACCTGCAACAGGCACAACAAAAGGCCCAGGCCTTTCTTGGCGATCATCCGCAGCAGCCAGCGGATGTTGTAGCCCGCCGCGCACAGCACCGCGTGCAGCGCATCACCCTCTGAGCCCTTGAGGTGGCAGCGATCCATGCGGTGATCCGCTTTGAGGTGCCCGATGATCGGCTCGATGGCTTGGCGGCGTTTGAGCAGCCTGCGCTCTTCATCTGTGAGCCGCTTGTCCTTGCCACGGTGTTTGATCTCGATGTGCGGGTTGTCCTTGTCCACACCCCGGTAGCCCAGGTCGGCGTACACCACCTCGGGCTTGACCCCCAAGCCTTGCATCAGGATGGCGCTTTGCTCGATCTGCTCGTGCATGGTGTGTCCGTCATACGGGTTACCGGGAAAGCTCCTGGCGCCCACGATCAGATTGCCCTTGAGCGTCATGGCCAGACCCACCTTCACACCAAACTCGTAGGGGTTGCGGCTTTTACCTTTAGAGATGCACTCCACCTCGGGTGCATGCCAGCTGTAGAGCTTGGCGCGGTTGTCCACTGCCTTGCGGCTGCCGGTCTGCGTGACCAAGCGTTTGGCCTTGCCCAAGGTCTGGCCCAAGGTGTCTTGTATGGCTTGGCTGAGCGTGGTCATCTTGCGAGCCACCTCGCGCTGCAGCCGTCCAACGATGGTGCGCTGGCGTTTGATCATTTTGCGCATGCGTTTGAACTGACGGGCATGGGCATAGCGCCCAGCCTTGTAGCCCAGCAGTTGCCCTTCTTTGGCGTAGGTTTGCTTGAGCTCGATGCCATTGGCTTTGGCCACCTCGACCACCTTGGACCGGGCCGTCTCCAGCAGCTTGCTGTCGGTGGGGTGCGCCACGGCTTTCTCTTGCACCGTGGAGTCCACGATCACGCGCGTCAACTCTTTCTTGGCGATCAGCTTGAGCGTGACGGCCACCTCCATGGTGCGGGCCAGCAGCTCTTCCACACCTTCTTCGCCAAGGGCTTTACGGAAGCGCCCCAGTTGTGTCGGGTCGCACGGCCATTGGTGCTCGAAATACTCATTGCCAGAAAAGTATTGCCAAGTGGGGGTCTCGCCCCAACGCTGAATCACGTCTTCATCGCTCTCGTTGAACGCATGCTTGAGGTACAGCAGCGCCACCATCAGACGGGTGGGCAAACGAGGACGGCCAGCATTGGAGACGCCGCCACCGGCAACGGCCGAGACCGGGCCAAACAAATCCAAATCTTCGATCTTCTTGCCCGCCTTGACCTGGCGTGCCCAACGATGGGCGAGGGAAGCTTCGATTTCTTGCCAAGGCATGCGGTTGGCCAGTACCGCAAGCGGGTGACGCAAATCGATCATCTGGTCCAGGCGGTTGCGGAAAAAGTCATCGGTCATGGCGCTGCTTTCAAAAACTCCCAGAAAACAGCCTCCATTGAATAACTATTTGAGAGTTCTGACCATCCGGATTCACCCCAGATCACAAGCATTCATGCGGGTTGCAGGGGTTTTGCAGGGGCGACTAGGTCATTGTGAAGGAACAAGTTTCAAAGCCAATAACTTCTACTCCTTCTCAACATTGTGGGGATTCGACTCTCGCCGCGTTGAGAATGCATTGAGTTTTGATACTCGAAAACAATAAGCACCCATAAAAAGCCACGCACGCCATGTGCGTGGCTTTTTTTATGTGGTCAAGTCACCCACGTAAAAACAACCGATACACCGGGTTGTCCGTCTCTTCCGCATACGGATACCCCAGCGCCTGCAGAAACTTGTCAAACGCCTTGCCGTCCTTGGGCGGTACTTGCAGGCCCACCAAAATGCGCCCGTAATCCGCACCCTGGTTGCGGTAATGGAAGAGGCTGATGTTCCAGCCCGGGCGCATCAGGCTCAAGAATTTGAGCAAGGCACCGGGTCGTTCGGGGAACTCAAAGCGCAGCAGGCGCTCGTCTTGGGACAGCGCCGAATGCCCGCCCACCATGTGGCGGATGTGCTCTTTGGCCAGCTCGTCGTGCGTCAGGTCAATCGCCTTGAATTGCTGCTTGTTGAATTTGGCCGCGATCTTGGCGCTTTCTCCCTTGCCGTGGGTGCTCAAGCCCAGAAACACGTGGGCTTTGTCCGAGTCGCTCATGCGGTAATTGAACTCGGTCACATTGCGCGGGCCACCCGGCAAGCTGCCGATCAGCTCCAGAAAACGTTTGAAGCTGCCGCGCTCTTCGGGAATGGTCACCGCAAAAAGGGCTTCTTTTTCTTCGCCCACGTCGGCGCGTTCGGCCACAAAGCGCAGGCGGTCAAAGTTCATGTTCGCGCCGCACAAGATGGCCGCAAAGGTCTGGCCCTTGCATTTGTGCGTGGCCACATACTGCTTGATGGCGGCCACGGCCAATGCGCCAGCGGGCTCCACGATGGAGCGCGTGTCCACAAAAATGTCCTTGATGGCCGCGCACACCGCGTCGGTGTCCACCGTCATGTAGTCGTCCACCAAGTTGCTGGCCACGCGGAAGGTCTCCTCGCCCACCAGCTTCACGGCCGTACCGTCCGAGAACAGGCCCACATCGGGCAGCGTCACGCGCTGTTTAGCGTTCACCGACTGGATCATGGCGTCCGAATCGTTCATCTGCACGCCAATGACTTTGACGCCGGGGCGCACCGCCTTGATGTAGTTGGCCACGCCACTGATGAGGCCGCCGCCGCCAATGGCCACAAACACCGCATCCAGCGGCCCTTGGTGCTGGCGCAGCATTTCCATGGCGATCGTGCCTTGGCCCGCGATCACGTCCGGGTCGTCAAACGGGTGTACAAAGGTCAGGCCCTGTTTTTTCTCCAGCGCCACCGAGTGGTTGTAAGCGTCGGAATAGCTGTCGCCAAACAACACCACTTCGCCACCCAGGCCTTTGACCGCATCGATCTTGACTTGCGGTGTGGTGGTGGGCATGACGATCACGGCGCGGGTGCCCAGGCGGCTGGCGCTGAGAGCAACGCCTTGCGCGTGGTTGCCAGCCGAGGCGCAGATCACGCCCTTTTTGAGCTGCTCAGGGCTCAGGTGCGCCATCTTGTTGTACGCCCCGCGCAACTTGAAGCTGTGCACGGGCTGCTGGTCTTCGCGCTTGAGCAGCACCTGGTTGCCCAGGCGGCGCGACAGGTTTTTGGCGGTTTCAAGGGCCGATTCGCTGGCCACGTCATAGACCTTGGCGTTCAGGATTTTGATCAGGTAATCGGCGGGTTTCAGGTGTGGGGTCGTCATGTCCGGCGCGATGGCGGACGTGCCGCATCGCCTAAAAAGTGTGGGCTTGATGATAACGGCCAAAAAAATGCCCCAAGTCTTGCGACTTGGGGCAAATCCACCTTTTCAGAGGGTGGAGGAGACAAGAGGTGCATGCAAAAAAGCACGCTTGTTCGCAATTGTACGGGTGTTTTTGTTGCGTTGCAGCAAGTTGGGTGTCTCAAAATGCAAAAAATTGTCAAATCCCGAGATGCTCGTCCGCTGTTTGGGCTTTACCCGGGTTGGATAGCTGTCGCCCCCTGCACGAATGCTGGCCAGCCCTGCCAGCTCGAATATTTGTTTCCTCTGGCTTGAATATTTGCCATCCCCAAGTTGAATATTTGTCACCCCCGACTTGATCGGGGGTCCATGTCTTTTGCCTTCTTCGGCCATGGATACCCGCATGCGCGGGTATGACACAGGTCGATTGTGCCAACCGACCCGGCTTGTCGCCCGAAGCCCGTATGTGTCGCCCGAAGCCCGTATGTGTCGCCCGATATCCGAATTGGTCGCCCAAAAGCTCAAATTTGTCACCCCCGACTTGATCGGGGGTCCATGTCTTTTGCCTTCGTCGGCCGTGGATACCCGCCTGCGCGGGTATGACAAAGAACAAATTCGGCATGTCAAAGAACAAAGTGGCTGTGACAAAGAACAAATTGGGCTTGGGTAACATACGCACAACCCATTTGCTGGCGTAAGGCTGGCCACTCAATAAGGACATGAAAATGGAATGCACAGTCACCTGGACCGGCGCTGCCGGTACCCGCTCGGGCATGGGCTTTGTGGCCGAAACCGGTTCGGGCCACATCGTCAACATGGACGGTGCGCCCGACGCCGCCAAGCCAGAAAACGGCGGCCAGAACCTCGCGCCCCGCCCGATGGAGATGCTTTTGGCTGGCACCGGTGGCTGCACGGCCTATGACGTGGTGCTCATCCTCAAGCGGGGGCGGCATGACGTGCGCGGCTGCAGCGTCAAGATCAGCAGCGAACGCGCCGAGGTGGACCCCAAAGTCTTCACCAAGATCAACATGCATTTCACAGTCTCAGCCAAAGGTGTGCCAGCCACTGCAGTAGAGCGGGCCATTGCCATGAGCCACGACAAATACTGCTCGGCCAGCATCATGCTGGGCAAAACGGCCGAGATCACGACCAGCTTTGAGGTGGTCGAAGTGGCGTAAAATATTGAATTTATGGAAACACTTTCCATAAATTCAGAAAATCATGCTCAACCGAACCCTTGCAACCACCATTCGCAGTGTCAGTCAGAACTTTCCGGTTTTGATGTTGACCGGGCCGCGCCAAGTGGGCAAAACCACTTTGCTGGCCATGTGCAGCGAAGGCGCCCGGGCCTACGTCACGCTGGACGATATGGACATGCGCCAACTGGCCCAGCAAGACCCTGCGCTGTTTTTACAGACCTGGCCTGCACCCGTCACGATCGATGAAGTGCAATACGCGCCCCAACTGTTCAGCGCCATCAAAATGGCTGTTGACAAAGACCCGCGTAACGGACAGTTTTGGCTCACCGGTTCGCAAAAGTTTCAACTCATGCAGGGCTTGACCGAAAGCCTGGCAGGGCGCGTGGCCATTGTGGATTTGTTGGGTCTGTCCCAGGCCGAGCAGCAAGGTCGTGCCATGTCATCGCAGCCCTTTGTGCCCACCCCCGAATGGATTGCCCAGGCCCGTGCGGTAGCACAGCCCCAGTCGCTAAAGGATTTGTATGCGCAAATTTGGTTGGGGGCTTACCCGCGTTTGCAGACACAAGGCCCCCAAAGTCGCGATGTTTTTTACCGCTCGTACGTACAGACCTATGTACAGCGCGACGTGCGCGAGCTGCTCAAAGTCTCGGACCCTTTGAGTTTTCACCGTTTTTTGGGTGTGGTGGCTGCCAGAACCGGGCAGCTGCTCAATTACGCCAACTTGGCCAACGAGGTGGACATCGACACCAAAACTGCCAAAGCCTGGCTGTCGGTGCTGGAGGCATCTGGCCTCGTCTATTTGCTGCAGCCTTACCACCGCAACTTGGCCAAGCGCATGCTCAAGTCACCCAAATTGTATTTTTTGGACACAGGGCTGGCCGCTTACCTGACCAAATGGAGCTCGCCCGAAGCGCTGGAGGCGGGCAGCATGTCGGGTGCCATCTTGGAGACGTGGGCTGTGGCTGAAATTCTGAAAAGCTATTGGCACAACGGCAAAGAGGCACCACTCTACTTTTATCGGGACACCGAGCAAAAAGAAATTGATTTGCTCATTGAAACCGACGATGTGATTTATCCGGTTGAGATCAAGAAAACCGCTACACCGTCCACACAGGCCAGCAAAGTTTTTGGCGCGGCAGAACACTTGGGTAAGAAGGTTGGCTCCGGGGTTGTGTTGTGCCTTGTGCCACGTGACGTGCCCTTGTCACCGAGTGTCACGGCCATACCCATGGCCTATCTGTAGACCCTGTATGCCATGACACAGCCAGGCTCAAACCCGGTGCGCCACCGTCGTCATCACCTTGGACGCCAGCTGCATCAGTGACTTGACGGGTCCGGGCAGCTCCACTGCCCCGGCCTTCATGGCCATTTGGGCGTGGGCCATTTCGTCGGCTTTCATTTGCGCCACGATGGCCCGAGAGGCGCTGTCGGCTGCGGGCAAGCGGTCCATGTGGCTTTGAAGGTGCGCTTCCACCTGCCGCTCTGTCTCGACCACAAAGCCTAGACTCACTTTGTCGCCACCCAGCTTGCCTGCGGCATAGCCAATGGCAAAGGCGCCTGCGTACCAAAGCGGGTTCAAGAGCGAAGGGCGATCTTTCAGGTCCTTGAGGCGCTGCTGCGTCCAAGCCAGGTGGTCGGTCTCTTCACGGCTGGCCTCGGCCAGTTGGGCGCGCAGTGCAGGGTCTTTACTCGCCAACGCTTGCCCGGTGTACAGCGCTTGGGCGCAGACCTCGCCCACGTGGTTCACGCGCATCAGCGCAGCTGCCTCGCGCCGCTCGGTATCGGTCAATTCCAGCTCAGCAGCAGGGGCCATGGGCGTGGGGCGGCTGGCACGGGGCTCGGCCCACAGGGTGCGCAATGCGCTGTCAGCAGCCAGGATCAAAGCATCGGTGTTCATAAAGGGTAGCTTATCAAAGAGCATTGAAATCTTGAGTGCAAGGGGAGACCGACTGGTTATTTATAGAAGTTAGGAAAGTGCAACTCTTGATTTGATGCTTTTGACAATCCTTGGAAGTTGTTGAATTCATTGATAAAAATAGAGTGAAAGTGATTCAATTAAAAACAACCTTTGCAGGTTTGTTGCAGAGATGCAACGGAAAAGACCTTTATTCTTTGAAATTCTTGGAAAAGACGCCTTGCTCTGGTCGAATACATACAACCTTCCGAATTTGGAGGTTGGCTAAGCGTTCAGACGGGTGAACTTCACCTGGTGGATTCGAAGCTCTTTTTTAAACTTTGGAGAAATTTGCAATGAAAAAAACTCTGATTGCTCTGGCTGTTCTGACAGTTTCCGGCGCTGCTTTCGCACAATCTTCCGTGACTTTGTTCGGCGTGGTTGACGCTGCCGTCACTTACACCAAGACTGGTGCTAAAAAGACAACAGCTATGACCGACTCCGCCCAGAACTCCAGTCGCATTGGTTTCCGTGGAGAAGAAGACCTGGGTGGCGGCATGAAAGCTGGTTTCCACCTGGAAGCTGGTGTTAATAACGACAGCGGTGCTGGCGATGCAACCAACACCAACAACCAAGCTGTGACTGCTTTGACAAGCGCTGGCACACAAGGCCTGACCTTCAACCGCCGCTCTACTTTGAGCTTGATGGGTGGTTTTGGTGAAGTCCGCGTTGGTCGTGACTTCACACCTTTGTTCTGGAACCACACTGTGTACGATCCGTTCGGTACTAACGGCGTGGGTGCATCCCAAGCCAACGCTGGCGCCAACCCAGCAACTCTGCTGACAGGCGTACGTGCTTCTAACAGCATTGGTTATTTCAGCCCCTCCTTCAATGGTTTCCAAGTTCAGTTGCAGACTTACTTGGGCGAAAACGCATCTAACGATACAACCAACGGCAAAAACTCTGGTTCCGGCAATGGTCTGCGTGCCACTTACGCTAACGGTCCTGTCAGCCTTGCTTTGGCCACTGCCAAGTACGATACAGCTTTGAACACCAAACACGATGGCACCAACTTCGGCGCTTCTTACGACTTGGGCGTTGCCAAGATCATGGCTGTTTACTCGCAAGACCAAGACTCCGCAAGCGGCGTTGACGCTGACAAAGTCAAAGGTACTTTGATTGGCTTGACTGCTCCTCTGGGTGCTGGTGTTGCCAAGGCTGCATGGTCCAACTCCAAGCAAGGCGCTACAGTTGACACTGACAAATTTGCTGTTGGCTATGTTTACAACTTGAGCAAGCGTACAAGCATTTACACAACATTTGCTAACACCAAGCCAAAAACTGGCGACAAGACTACAGGTTTCGACCTGGGTCTGTCCCACTCCTTCTAATTCCCCGCTGGCGAAAGCCAGTTAAGAGTTAAAAGACTAAAAACCCACCGTGTCAGCACGGTGGGTTTTTTTATACCCTTGCCGTAAGATGCACAGCCATGTTGGGTAATCCACCAAAATGAACATGAACCATCTGCGCATTCGGATTCGACAGGCTTGTTTACTGGCTTTGGCCTTCGGGCTGAGTGCTTGTGCTTCGTTTCAAGAGGCTCGGCCAAAGACTGCCGTGTTGACCAAGCCTGGCGGCGGATTGCATTTCAGCCCACAAGACAAAGCGCAGTGGGAGCCGGTAGCGTTGCCCGGAAAATTACGCACTGCATTCAAAATGACCAGACGCGATCAGCGGGGGGCTGTGCAGGCGGATGCCGAGGCTTCTGCCAGCATGCTGCGCCAGCGGCTGAACGTGCCTGCAAACCAATTGGGACGTCTGCAATTTGCGTGGCAAATCGACAACTTGATGGCAGAAGCCGATATGGGCGAGCGTGACAGCGAGGACGCGCCTGTGCGCCTGATCCTGGCGTTCGAGGGAGACCGCAGCCGTTTTTCAGCCAAAAATGCCATGCTCAGCGATTTGACCGAGGCGCTCACGGGCGAGCCTTTGCCATATGCCACCTTGATGTATGTGTGGTGCAACCGCCGCCCAATCGACTCGGTCATCGTCAACCCGCGCACCGACCGTGTGCGCAAGTTGGTCGTGGAGACTGGACCTGCCCACATCCGGCAGTGGCGGCAGTATGAGCGCGATGTGCGTGCCGACTTTGAAAGGGCATTTGGCGAAGCGCCCGGCGCCTTGGTGGGCATGGCCATCATGACCGACTCGGACAACACCCGTGGCCATGTCCGGGCCTGGTACGGCGACATTCGGCTGGACTGAAGTCGTCTGCTTGAGGAACCTAGGCGTGCACCAGTCCTGTGCGCGACAGGCTATTTGGGGGAATTCCCTCTCCCTGACTCGGGCCTGAATGTTGCATAGTATGCAGTTCTGTACATCGCAATCCATGAACGAGGTGATTTGATGAAAAACGTTGCAAATTTGTCTGTCCGCACAACCACGCTGGTGTTGTCTTTGGGGTTGGCGGGCCTCATGGGCGCTGCCACTGCCGTGCAGGCCAAGCCCTTCAAATGGTCCAGCGCCAGCGATATCCCCACGCTCGACATCCATTCACAAAACAACGCCCTCGGCAATGGCGTGCATGCCGCCATTTTTGACTCGCTGGTCTACTACAACAGTAAAACCTTCAAAATCGAACCCAAGCTGGCCACCTCGTGGAAAGAGATGTCGGCCACGCAGTACCGCTTCAACTTGCGCAAAGGCGTCAAGTTCAGCGATGGCAGCGCACTGACCGCTGACGATGTGGTCTTTTCTCTGGACCGTGCCCGTGCCAAGACCTCCAACTTCAACGTCTACACCCAAGGTTTCAGCCGCATCGTCAAGGTTGACGCCAACACCGTGGACATCATTTTGAGCGGCCCCAACCCGGTGTTGTTGAACCAGCTGACCGAGCTGCGCATCATGAGCAAGGCCTGGGCCGAGAAGAACAAGTCGGTGGAGCCCAAAGACGCCAAAACCAAGGACGAAAACTTTGCCCACCGCAATGCCATGGGCAGCGGCGCCTACATGGTCAAAGAGTGGCAGCCCGACCAAAAGCTGGTGCTGGTGAAAAACCCCAACTGGTGGGGTTGGTCTGAGGTGCCCACCAATGTGACCGAAATCGTCTACACCCCCATCAAGAACGAAGCCACGCGCGCGGCCGCCTTGTTGTCGGGCGAGATCGATTTCGTGCTGGACCCCAGCCCCCAAGACCTGGGCCGCATGCGCAACAACGCCAACCTGAAGGTGGTGGATGGCATTGAAAACCGCACCATTTTCCTGGGGATGGACCAGCACCGCGATGAGCTGCCCGGCTCCAGCGTGAAGGGCAAGAATCCGCTCAAGGATGTGAAAGTGCGCAAGGCGCTGTACCAGGCCATTGACATCGACACCATCCACCGCGTGACCATGCGTGGCCTGTCGCAAAACACGGGCGCACTGGTGGCCCCGCAAGTCAATGGCTGGACCAAAGCTGTCGACACCCGTTTCCCTTATTCGCAAGATGCCTCCAAGAAGCTGCTGGCCGAGGCCGGTTATCCCAACGGCTTTGAGGTGGACTTTGCCTGCCCCAACAACCGCTACATCAACGACGAAGAAATCTGCCAGGCCATCACGGCCATGTGGGCCAAAGTGGGTGTGAAGGCCAAGCTGCGCACCATGCCTTTGGTGACGTATTTCCCCATGATCCAGCGCTACGAAGCCAGCATTTACATGCTGGGCTGGGGCGTGCCGACGTTTGATGCGCTGTACAGCCTGCAATCGCTCACCCGCAGCGTGGGCACAGGGGGTGACGGCAATTACAACGTGGGCCGTTACAGCAACCCGCGCATGGACTACATCGTGGACCGCGTGAAGACCGAGACCGACTTGCCCGTGCGCAACCGCCTGCTGACCGAAGGTTTGCAGTTGTCCAACGACACGGTGTCGCACATCCCGCTGCACAACCAGGTCATCCCTTGGGCCATGAAGAAAAATGTGGAAGTGGTGCACCGCCCTGACAACCGCCTCGACTGGTCGCTGATCAAGGTCAACTGATGCTCGCTTTTATCCTGCAGCGGCTGATCCAGGCCGTGGTCGTCATGGTCACGGTCGCTTTCATCGCGTTTTTGTTGTTCCAGTATGTGGGCGATCCGGTGGTGTTCTTGTTGGGGCAAGACGCCACCAAAGAGCAAATCGACATGTTGCGTGCCGATCTGGGTCTGGACCAGCCGTTTTTCGTGCAGTTCTGGCACTTTTTGTCCAACGCGGTGCAAGGCGAGTTTGGCCTGAGCCTGCGTCAGGGGGCCAAGGTCTCGCGCCTGATCGCCGAGCGCCTGCCCGCCACCCTGGAGCTGGCTTTGGTGGCCGCCACCTTGGCGCTGGTCATTGGCATCCCCATGGGGGTGTACGCCGCTCTGCGTCGGGGTACCTGGGCCAGCCAGCTCATCATGACCATCTCGTTGCTGGGTGTCTCGCTGCCCACCTTCCTGATCGGCATTTTGTTGATCCTGGTGTTCGCCGTGATGCTGGGCTGGTTCCCGAGCTTTGGCCGGGGCGAGGTGGTGCAAATGGGCTGGTGGACGAGTGGTTTGATGACGGCCAAGGGCTGGCACCACATCACGCTGCCCGCCGTCACATTGGCCATTTTCCAGCTCACGTTGATCATGCGTCTGGTGCGGGCCGAGATGCTGGAGGTGCTGCGCACCGACTACATCAAGTTCGCGCGTGCACGCGGCTTGTCCAACCGCGCCATCCACTTTGGCCATGCGCTCAAGAACACGCTGGTGCCCGTGCTCACCATCACTGGGCTGCAGTTGGGCGGTTTGATCGCGTTTGCCATCATCACCGAGACGGTGTTCCAGTGGCCGGGTATGGGCTTGCTGTTCATTCAGGCGGTCACGTTTGCCGACATCCCGGTCATGGCGGCTTATTTGTGTCTGATCGCTTTGATCTTTGTGGTCATCAACCTGATCGTGGACTTGCTGTACTTTGTGGTCGATCCGCGCCTGCGCGTGGGCAAGCCCGGGGGGCACTGAGCATGGGCGCTTCTTTGCAGTCAGTCTTGGGGCGGGGCGCGGCGTTTGCACGCATCGCCCAGTTCCACCCGGAGTTGACGGCTTTCAGGCGCGACCTGCACGCCAACCCCGAGCTGGGCTTTGAAGAGGTCTACACCTCAGCCCGCGTGGCCGAGATGCTCAAGGTTTGCGGTGTGGACAGCATCCACACGGGCATCGGCAAAACCGGCGTGGTGGCCTTGGTGCACGGCCAAGGTCGCTCGGCCAGCAACCCCGGCCGCATGATTGGCCTGCGGGCTGACATGGATGCGCTGCCCCTGACCGAGTTCAACGAATGCACCTGGAAATCGTCCAAGCCCGGTCTCATGCATGGCTGCGGCCACGACGGCCACACCGCCATGCTGATGGGCGCTGCGCGCTATTTGGCCGAAACCCGGCGCTTTGACGGCACGGCCGTGCTGATTTTTCAGCCCGGCGAAGAAGGCTATGCGGGTGCCCGCGCCATGATGGAAGACGGCTTGTTCGAGCGCTTTCCGTGTGAGCAGGTCTACGCCCAGCACAACTCCCCCGAAACGCCTTTGGGCGTGATCGGCATCACCCCTGGCCCCATGCAGGCGGCGGTGGACCGGATCGAGATCCACATCCGCGGCAAAGGCGGCCACGGTGCGCGCCCACACCAGGCGGTTGACCCCGTTCTGGTGGCAGGCCACATCATCACCGCCGCGCAAAGCGTGGTGGCCCGTAACCTGTCGGCCTTTGACCAGGCGGTGGTCAGCATCTGCTCGATGCAGGGCGGCCATCCCGGTGCGATGAGCGTGATCCCGGGCGAGGTGACTTTGGTGGGCACGGTGCGCACTTACAGCGAGGGCGTGCAAGACCAGATCGAAGACCGTCTGCGCTCTTTGTGCACCGGCATCGCCCAGGGCTTTGGTGCATCGGCCGAATTGACCTATGAGCGCGTCTACCCCGCCACGGTGAACACCGTGCCCGAAGCGCAGTTTGCCTGCGATGTGGCGGCCAGCTTGGTAGGCGAAGACAAGGTCTGGCGCAACATGCTGCCCAGCATGGGCGGCGAAGATTTTTCCTTCATGCTGCAGGCCAAACCCGGGGCCTACATCCGCATCGGCCAAGGCCTGCCCCATGGCCCCGGCCCGCACCCGCTGCACAACAGCCGTTACGATTTCAACGACGAGATCCTGCCTTTGGGCGCGGCCTTGCACGCCAGTTTGGTGGAGCAGGCCTTGCCCATGGGCACCACGGTCAAACCTTGACCGTTTCATTTTCAACCTCAGGAGTTTTCTCATGCGCACTTCCAAACTCTCCCACTCGCTGGTGGCTGCGGCCATCGTCTCGACCTTGTCCTTGGGCGCTGCACACGCGGCCACGGTGCGCATCGCCAACCAGGGCGACGCCTTGTCGATGGACCCGCATTCGCTCAACGAGTCGCTGCAACTGAGCGTGACCAACAACGTCTACGAATCGCTGGTGGCCGTGAGCAAGGACCTGAAGTTTGAACCCGGCCTGGCCTCTTCATGGAAGCAGACATCGCCCACCGTGTGGCGTTTCGAGCTGCGCAAGAACGTGCGTTTCCATGACGACACGCCGTTCACCGCCGACGACGTGGTGTTCTCGATCAACCGTGCTGCAGGCGAAGGCTCGGACATGCGCAGCAACACCAACGACATCAAGGAAGTGCGCAAGATCAACAGCCACACCATCGAGATCGAAACCAAGTCCCCTTTCCCCATCTTGCCCAACGTCTTGTCGACCGTGTACATCATGAGCAAGAAGTGGTGTGAGGACAACCAGGCCACGCGCCCAGTGGACCGCCGCAAAGGCATTGAAAACGCGGCCTCTTTCCGCGCCAACGGCACAGGCCCCTACCGCCTGCGCGAGCGTCAGCCCAATGTGCGCACCACCTTTGTGCGCAACGGCAGCTACTGGGGCAAGATCGAGGGCAACGTGGACGAGGTGATCTTCTCCGTCATCGCCAACGACCCCACCCGCGTGGCGGCATTGTTGTCGGGCGAGATCGACATCATGGAACCTGTGCCCGTGCAGGACGTGCCGCGCATCAATGCGGGTGCCAACACCCGCGCCTTGGTGGCCCCCGAGTTGCGCACCATCTTTTTGGGCATGGACCAAAAGCGTGACGAGCTGCTGTACTCCAGCGTGAAGGGCAAGAACCCCTTCAAGGACAAGCGCGTGCGCCAGGCCTTCTACCAGGCCATCGACATCGAAGGCATCAAGCGCACCGTAATGCGTGGCGCCTCCAACCCCAGCGCCCTGATGGTGGGCCCCGGCATCAACGGCTACAGCGCCGACCTGAACAAGCGCCTGCCTTTTGACCCTGAGGCCTCCAAGAAGTTGCTGGCCGAAGCGGGTTACCCCACAGGCTTCTCGGTGGACATGAACTGCCCCAACGACCGTTATGTGAACGACGGCCAGATTTGCGAAGCCGTGGCCGCCAACCTGGCACGCGTGAACATCAAGGTCAACCTCAAGGCTGAGACCAAGGGCACCTATTTCCCCAAAATTCTGCGCCGCGACACCAGCTTCTATTTGCTCGGCTGGACCCCCAGCACCTACGACGCCCACAACGCCTTGAACGCGCTGATGCGCTGCCCCGACGACAAGGGTGCAGGTCAGTTCAACCTGGGTTCCTACTGCAACCCCAAAGTCGACGAGTTGATGATCAAGGTGCAAAGCGAGACCGACCAGGCCAAGCGCAACGCCATGATCCGCGAGTCCTTTGAGCTGCACAGCGCCGACATTGGCCACTTGCCGCTGCACCAGCAGGCTCTGGCCTGGGGCACCAGCAAGAAGGTCACCCTGGTGCAGCGCGGCGACAACTACATGCCGTTCAAGTCCATCACCATCAAGTAATCCATGAACGCATTGAAACGCTGGCTGAACAGCGATGTCGGTTACAGCTTCCGCCAATCGCCCACGGCGATGTTGGCGGCTGGCATCGCCTTCGTTTGTCTTTTTTGTTCGATTTTTGCCGGCTGGGTCTCACCGACCAACCCGTTTGATCTGGCCACGCTGGAGCTGAGCGACGCCCGCTTGCCTCCGGCCTGGATGGAGGGCGGCAGCACCAAGTTTTTGCTGGGCACTGACGATCAAGGGCGTGACATTTTGTCGGCCCTGATCTACGGCTCACGCATCTCTTTGGTGGTGGGCTTGGCCTCGGTGGTGTTGTCGGTGGTCGTGGGCGTGGGCCTGGGTTTGCTGGCGGGTTTCAAAGGCGGCTGGATTGATGCCTTGCTCATGCGCTTGTGCGATGTGATGCTGTCTTTCCCCGCCATTTTGGTGGCGCTGTTGATCGCGGGCGTGGGGCGTGCTCTGTTCCCCAATGCGCACGAGTCCTTGGCTTTTGGTGTGTTGATTTTGTCGATCTCGCTCACCGGGTGGGTTCAATACGCCCGCACGGTGCGTGGCACCACGCTGGTGGAGCGCAACAAGGAATATGTGCAGGCCGCCCGCGTGACGGGCGTGGCACCTTTGCGCATCATGGCCAAGCATGTGCTGCCCAATGTCATGGGCCCGGTCATGGTGCTGGCCACCATCCAGGTGGCCACGGCCATCATCACCGAAGCCACGCTGTCATTTTTGGGTGTGGGAGCACCGCCCACTTCGCCCTCACTGGGCACGCTCATTCGTGTGGGCAACGACTATTTGTTCTCGGGCGAGTGGTGGATCACGATTTTCCCGGGCCTGATGCTGGTGCTGATCGCCTTGTCCGTCAACTTGTTGGGTGACTGGTTGCGCGACGCGCTGAATCCGAGATTGCGATGAGTCTTTTACAAGTCAAAAACCTGGTGGTGGAATTCCCCAGCCGCCACGGCACGCTGCGTGCGCTGGACGATATTTCTTTCGACATCGCCCCTGGTGAAATTCTGGGCGTGGTGGGCGAGTCGGGCGCAGGCAAGTCGCTCACGGGCGCGGCCATCATTGGCCTGCTGGAGCCGCCAGGCCGCGTGGCCGGGGGGCAAATATTGCTGGAAGGACAGCGCATCGACCACTTGAATGCCGATCAAATGCGCCACATTCGGGGCCGCAAGATTGGTGCGATTTTTCAGGACCCGCTGACCTCGCTCAACCCGCTGTATTCCATCGGCAGGCAGCTGACCGAGACCATTCTGGCCCACCTGCCCGTGACGCCCCAGGAGGCGCGGCAACGTGCGATCCAGTTGCTCAAGGACACCGGCATTTCGGCCGCCGAAGAGCGCATCGACCATTATCCGCACCAGTTTTCGGGTGGCATGCGCCAGCGCGTGGTGATCGCTTTGGCCTTGGCTGCCGAACCGCAACTGATTGTGGCCGACGAGCCGACCACCGCGCTCGATGTGTCCATTCAGGCGCAGATCATCAGCCTGCTCAAAAAGGTCTGCAAAGACCGGGGTGCTGCCGTGATGCTGATCACCCACGACATGGGCGTGATCGCCGAGACCTGTGACCGCGTGGCCGTGTTGTACGCCGGGCGCGTGGCCGAAATCGGCCCGGTGCACCAGGTCATCAACCACCCGGCCCACCCTTACACCGCAGGCCTGATGGCCTCGATCCCCGACATGGACAGTGACCGCGAACGTTTGAACCAGATCGACGGCGCCATGCCGCGCCTGAACGCCATCCCGCAAGGCTGCGCCTTCAACCCGCGCTGCCCCAAAGCCTTTGACCGCTGCCGCCAAGACCGACCCGAATTGGTCCAGGCGGGTGCCAACCAGGCCGCTTGCTGGCTGCACGATGGGAGCGCGGCATGAGCGATAAAAAGCCCTTGGTCGTCGCGCACGACCTGGCCAAAACCTTTGATGTGTCGGCCCCCTGGCTCAACCGTGTGATCGAGCGCAAACCGCGCCAGATGCTCAACGCCGTCGATGGCGTGAGCTTCGAGATCGAGCGCGGCAAGACCCTGGCCCTGGTGGGCGAGTCCGGTTGCGGCAAAAGCACCGTGGCCCGCCTGCTGGTGGGTTTGTATGAGCCCACACGCGGCGGCCTGACTTTCGACGGCCAAGACGCGCACGCCGCGTTCAAATCATCCGATGCACGGCAAATGCGTCAGCGCATTCAGATGATTTTCCAGGACCCCTATGCCAGCCTGAACCCACGCTGGACGGTGGACAACATCATCGGCGAGCCACTCAAGGAGCATGGCTTGATCAGCGACGCCGAAGAGCTCAAAGCCCGCGTGGCCGAATTGCTCAAATCGGTCGGTTTGTCACCGCTCGACATGGTCAAGTACCCACACCAGTTTTCGGGCGGCCAGCGACAACGCATCTCGATTGCCCGTGCTCTGGCCACCGCGCCGGAGTTTCTGGTGTGCGACGAGCCGACCTCGGCGCTTGACGTGAGCGTGCAGGCGCAGGTGCTCAACATCATGAAAGACCTGCAGCGTGAGCGGGGCCTGACCTACCTGTTCATCAGCCACAACCTCGCCGTGGTGCGCCATGTGAGCGACCAGGTGGGCGTGATGTATCTGGGGCGTCTGGTGGAGCTGGCCGACAAACAGACCTTGTTCTCAAACCCGCAGCACCCCTATACCAAGATGCTGCTGGACGCGATCCCCAAGATGCACGACACGGGCCGCGCCCGCACCCCCGTGCAAGGTGAAGTGCCCAATCCGCTCAACCCACCGAGCGGCTGCACCTTCCACCCCCGCTGCCCGCAGGCCACCGACATCTGCCGCGCCGAGCGCCCGCCGCTGCGCGACTTCAAAGGCATCAAGATCGCTTGTCACGCGGTGGTGTGATGCGGACTTGAACGCCATTGCTTTGCAGTGTGCGCATGCTTATACTACCCAATTTATATTTGGGAGTATAAGATGCAGCGCTGGTACGAACAGTTGCCGGCCTCGGCACAGGCAGCCTTTGCCAACCTGGTGCCTGCGGCTCAGACCCTCAGTCTGAACCGCACGGTGGCAGATTTGCCTGGTGGATTTACCCACAAAAAACTGGGAAAAATGACTTATTGGTACTACCAGTTCAAGTCTTTAGATGGAAAAACCAGACAAATTTACCTGGGCAATGACTCGGAAAGCTTGAGGGGATTGATTACAGCCTTCAAGGCGCAGCCTTCGCACACCGAGGCATTGGCACACCTGGGCCGTTTATGCCGCTCCGCCATTGAACTGGGGGCAAACGCCATAGGCCGCACCCATTACCGGATACTGCAGAGATTGGCTGACCATGGTTTTTTCCATGCCGGTGGCATCCTCATTGGAACGCATGCTTTTTTAGCCTATCAAAATCACTTTGGCATCCGTTGGACGGAAGGCAATCAAACGCTGGACATCGACTTTGCCCATCCTGGTAACAACCTCTCCATTGCGCTGCCCGACGGGCTCGAAATGGATGCACGCAGTGCGATCGAGTCTTTGGAAATGGGTTTCATCCCCAACGTATCGCAAACGACATTCACCAAGCAAGATGAGCCTGATCTGCAGCTGGATTTTGTGACGCCCAAGGTCAACACCACCGATGCCCCTGTCCGCGTCCATGCTCTGAACCTGAGCATGCAGCCCCTTCAATTCATGAATTTTTCAATGGACGCAACCATGCAGGCCGTCCTGATTTCACGCAATGGTCCGGTTGTCGTCAATGTGCCCAAAGCAGAGCGGTACGCCCTGCACAAATTGATCGTTTTTGGAGAACGCCCACCCGAGTTACAAGTCAAAGCCCAGAAAGACATCGCACAGGCAGCGAGCCTGATTGCTTATCTCCAGGACAACGAACCAGATGCCTTGGATGAGGCATGGGAAATGATTCAAAGCAGTGGCAAAGGTTGGGTAAGCCGGTGTGCGCGCGGCGCAGCGTACCTGCAATCAAGGTACCCGGACATCAAGTTGGATTTCATCAAGGCACTTTAATTAATGTATAAAATAATCAACATTGTTGATTATTATTTTATTCAATGACCGAATTTTTAGACTTTAACTTCTCTTCGGCCGAGGAAATATCTCTGGCCTTGGCGCAGCGATTAAAACGCCTGCGGATTCAAAAAGAGATTGCCCAAGCCGAGATGGCCGAGCGCATGGGCGTGTCTCGCAGCACACTCAACACCCTCGAAAACACGGGCAAAGCTTCGATGATCGTCTGGATCAAACTGGTCCAGTGTCTCGGTCAAGAGGGGCAATTACAGCCCTTGTTCAAACCCGCTGTCGCGTCCATTGCGGACATGGCGCAGCAACAAAAACCGGCTCGTCAACGTGTCTCTCGCACGCGCCGCATCCCGAAGGCAGCGCCGTGAAAAAAGTGCAAGTCCGTTATGAAGGCTGGGGCGAAAACTGGCTTTTGGGCACATTGGCCGACGATGGGCAGCATCTGCTTTTTGAGTATTCGGCTCAAGCCTTGAATGAAGGCCTGGACTTGTCACCGAGGCATTTGCCCTTGCAAAAACAGGCCCTTGGAAATTTTCCAAGGCACCTTGAACGCTTGCCGGGATTGTTTGCCGACTCTTTGCCCGATGGCTGGGGCATGCTGCTCATGGACAAGCTGTTCAGAAAGCAAGGCCTTCAGCCAGAACTGAATCGCCCCGGATTTTGAGGAGGCTCCACACTTTGAGAAGATGGAGCCATGAGCAAGAAATCAAACCGTTTTTCACCCGAAGTGCGCGAACGCGCTGTCCGCATGGTGCTCGAACACCGCGGCGAGTACCCATCTCTTTGGGCCACCATTGAATCAATTGCCCCCAAGATCGGGTGTGTGCCGCAAACCCTCAACGACTGGGTTCGCCAGCACGAAGTTGATGCAGGCATGCGCGATGGCCTCAGCTCTGACGAGCGAGCCCGCATCAAAGACCTTGAGCGTGAAGTCAAAGAACTGCGCAAAGCCAACGAGATCCTCAAGCTGGCGAGCGCTTTTTTTGCCCAGGCGGAGCTCGACCGCCGACTCAAGTCCTGAGAGCCTTTGTAGATAAACATCGTGCCACCTACGGGGTCGAGCCGATTTGCAAAGTGCTGCAAATTGCCCCCTCTGGTTACAGATGCCATGCTGCCCGTAAACGCAAGCCCGAACTGCGCTGTGCCCGGGCCAAACGCGATGAAGCCCTGATGCCAAAGATCCAAGCCGTCTGGCAGGCCAATATGCAGGTCTATGGGGCCGACAAGGTCTGGCACCAGATGAATCGTGAAGGAACTGAGGTGGCGCGTTGTACGGTCGAGCGGCTCATGAAACGCATGGGATTGCAGGGTGTGCGCAGGGGCAAGGTCGTGCGCACGACAGTCCCGGACAAAGCAGCTCCCTGCCCGTTGGAGCGGGTCAACCGTCAATTCAAGGCCGATCGGCCCAACCAGCTGTGGGTGTCGGACTTCACCTACGTCAGCACCTGGCAGGGCTGGCAATACGTGGCCTTTGTGATCGATGTGTTTGCCCGGCGCATCGTGGGCTGGCGGGTGAGCAGCTCCATGCGCACGGACTTTGTGCTCGATGCGCTGGAGCAAGCGCTGTTTGACAGGCAACCCGAGCGCTCGGATGCCTTGATACATCACTCGGACAGGGGGTCACAATATGTTTCCATTCTCTACACCGAACGCCTGGCCCAAGCTGGGATAGAGCCCTCGGTGGGCAGCCGTGGCGACAGCTACGACAACGCCTTGGCCGAGACGATCAATGGGCTGTACAAGGCCGAATTGATCCACCGCCGTGCACCCTGGAAAACCAAGGAGGCACTGGAACTGGCGACCCTGGAATGGGTGGCTTGGTTCAACCACCACCGACTGCTCAGCTCGATTGGGTATATTCCACCGGCTGAAGCTGAGGAGAACTACTACCGGCAGCTAGCCGGCAAGAACGAGACCGAGGTCTCAACTTAAACCAACTGGCCTCCACGAAACCCGGGGCGATTCAATGGTGTGATAGCACCGCCCCTGAAGTCAACGGACGGCCATCGTGATCGGTTTTGGGTATCGCCTAAAAACATGTTGTTGGCACCGGACATGTTTTGGGTAATTCGGTTCATGGTCAACAGTTTTGTTCGACCAGGAGACTTGAGGCAGCTCAAGCACAAGCATGTGACGGTGGTTCGGGGTGAATCGGTGTATTTGCGCTTGAATCTGCCGGAGACCAAAAAGCATGACAAACCCATGGTCACGTTACAACCGGCTGTTCATGTGTACGAATCACTGCTCAGGCACACCACAGCTCAGGGCTATGGTGGGCCAGATGACTATGTATTTTTGCCTGCCGAGAAGGACAGGAATTATGCGTTGGCTGTTTTGGGCTTTTGGTTCAAGTGGGTCATTCGAGAAGCTGGGTTGCCACTCACCGACAACATGAACAGACCGCGAACCTTGTATTGCCTGCGGCATACATCGATCATGTTCAGGCTGTTGTATGGGCAAGGCATCGACATGTTGACCTTGGCACGAAATGCCCGAACTTCGGTTCAGATGGTTGAGCGCTTTTATGCTTCTTCGCTCGATGGTGAAATGAATGTGGCGATGCTGCAAAGTCGACGGACGTCTAAGAAGAAGGGTTGATTGCGCAGGTTGTGCCTTCGTTGGGGATGGATACCCGCATGCGCGGGTATGACAATTTGGAATCTTCACCCCCGACTTGATCGGGGGTCCATGTCTTCGATGGCGGTGGATACCCGCGTGCGCGGGTATGACAAGCTGAAATCGTCACCCCCGACTTGATCGGGGGTTCATGCCTTCGGCTGGGATGGATACCCGCATCCGCGGGCATGACAAGTGAAGTGGCTATGACGAGTGAAGTCAACGCCCAGCGCGGTAGCGCTTCCACAGCGGTGGCACGATCAGCAGCAGCGCGGCGACGGCCATCAAGCCGCCGGACAAGGGCCGTGTGAAGAAGGTGGACCACTCGCCTTGGCTGATGGTGAGCGCTTGGCGCATGGATTGTTCGCCCAGTGGCGCCAAAATCAAACCCACGATCAAAGGGGCCGCAGGAAAGTCAAAGCGGCGCATGATGTAGCCCAGCAGGCCAAAGACGAACAGCAAGCCGACGTTGAATACCGAGTTGCCTGCGCCGTACACGCCTGCCGTCGAGATGACGATGATGCCCGCGTACAACCAGGGCGGCGGGATCTTGAGCAGCTTGACCCACAGGCTGACCAGCGGCAGGTTGAGCACCAACAAAATCACGTTGCCGATGTAAAGGCTGGCGATCAGCGTCCACACCAGGCTGCCTTGTTGGCTGAAGAGTTGTGGGCCGGTCTGGATGCCGTAGCCTTCAAAGGCCGACAGCATGATGGCCGCCGTGGCCGAGGTGGGGATGCCCAGGGTCAGCAAGGGCATGAGCACACCCGCCGCAGCGGCGTTGTTGGCGGCTTCGGGACCTGCCACACCTTCGATGGCGCCGTGGCCAAATTCTTCGGGGTGTTTGGAAAGTTTTTTCTCGGTGTAATACGACAGCAGCGTGGGCAATTCGGCTCCGCCTGCAGGCATGGCCCCAATAGGGAAACCAAAGAATGCGCCACGGAACCAGGCTTTCCACGAGCGTGCCCAGTCGCTCTTGCTCATCCACAGACTGCCGGAGAGCTTCATGACTTCGCCGCCTTTGGACTCACGCCCTTGCCACGCCAGGTACAGCGCTTCGCCCACGGCAAACAGACCCACAGCGGCCACGGTCACCTCGATGCCATCGAGCAATTCAGGGCGGCCAAAGGTGAAGCGGGGCTGACCGGTTTGCAGGTCCACACCCACCATGCCCAGCAGCAGGCCCAGGCCCAACGCGACCAGGCCGCGCAGCATGGAGTTGCCCAGCACGGCCGAGACCGCGACCACCGACAACACCATCAGGCTGAAGTATTCGGCAGGGCCAAAAGCCAGCGCCGCTTCGACCACCCAAGGGGCGACGAAGGTCAGGGCCAGCGTGCCGATGGTGCCGGCCACAAAGCTGCCGATGGCCGCCGTGGCCAAGGCTTGTCCTGCGCGGCCTCGGCGGGCCATTTTGTTGCCTTCGAGCGCGGTGACCACCGCCGCAGACTCGCCCGGGGTGTTGAGCAAAATCGAGGTGGTGGAGCCGCCATAGGCCGCGCCGTAGTAAATGCCCGCGAACATGACGAACATGCTGGTGGCGGGCACGTGGTAAGTGAGGGGCAACAGCAAGGCGATGGTCAGCGCCGGGCCAATGCCGGGCAACACGCCGACCAGCGTGCCAACAAAGCAGCCCACAAAGCCCCACATCAAGGTGGTGGGTTGCAAGGCAACGGCAAAGCCACCCATCAGGGCGTCAAAAGCTTCCATGGGGAATCCGATTCAAATCAACCAGGGCAGTGCAGGGCCCAAACCCACGCCCAGCAATTGGGCAAACACAAACCAGAACGTGCTGGCAATCGCCGCGCAGATGAGCGCAGACTTCAGGCCCAGCGGCGCGTCAAACGCGCGCGCCACCCCCATGCCGCACAAGGTGCCGGGGATGACAAAGCCCAAAGGAATGACCAAGGCGATGAAGGCCAGGCCGCCGCCCAGCAAGCTGAGCACCCGGGCGTTGGCGCCGGGCAAAGGCGACTGGTCTGGCGCTTCACTTTCGTCGGTCTGGCGACCGCGCCAGGCGCTGATGCCGTAGAGCACGGCAAACAGGCTGAGCGCGGCCACGATCACGCCGGGGGCCAATGTCGGGCCCACGGTCATCTGCATGAGCGATTCGGGGATGACCGTGACCTGCCAGGCGGCCACCCCGCACAGGGCGACCAGCAAGAGGGCGACGCGAAGCGGCGTCATGCCAGGCCCAGTTCTTTCATCAGAACTTCCTTCTCGGCAATGTCCTTGGCCAGGTCGCGCTCAAAGGGGCGCTCGGTCATGAAGGCGTCGGTCCACTTGCGTGTTTCCAACTCTTGCTTCCACGGTGCCGATGCGTTGAGCTTGGTCACAAAGTCGATCATGGCTTCGCGCTGGGCGGCCGAGATGCCGGGGGGCGCGAACACGCCGCGCCAGTTGGACTCGGTCACGTTCACACCCAGCTCGGTCAGGGTGGGCACGCTCACGCCAGGAATGCGGCGCTTGCCGGACACGGCCAGCGGGATCATGCGGCCAGCCTTGATTTGTTCTTCGAATTCGGAATAGCCCGAGATACCCGCCGACACCTGGCCACCCAAAATGGCGGCGTTGGCAGGGCCACCGCCCGCAAAGGCCACATAAGCGGCTTCGCGGGGGTTCTTGCCCAAGGCTTTGATCAACATGCCCAAAATCAGGTGGTCGGTGCCGCCTGCGCTGCCACCCGCGACCGACACGGCCTTGGGGTTGGCCTTGATGGCCGCTTCCAGTTCTTTCCAGGTCTTGATCTTGCCGTTGGCGGGCACCACGATCACGCCAGCTTCTTCGGTCAGGCGGGCAATCGGGGTCACGTCCTTGATGGTCACAGGGCTCTTGTTGGCAATGCCCGCGCCGATCATGACCGAGCCGCCCACCATGAGCGTGTTGCCCTGGCCTTTGCGTTGGTTCACAAAGCGGGGCAGACCCACCATGCCGCCTGCGCCGCCAACGTTTTCAAACTGCATGGTGCCCACCAGGCCTGCGGCCTTGGCGGCGCGCTCCATGGCACGGGCAGTGCCGTCCCAGCCGCCACCGGGGGCTGCGGGCACAAACATGTTGATGCTGGCGACCAAGGGCTTGGCCTGGGCCCAGGCGGGCAGGGTGAACGAAGCACCAGCGGCAGCGCCGAGGGCCAGGAAGTCGCGTTTGGAAATGGACATGCAGGTCTCCTGTGTGAAAATAAAAAACACCACTGCCGGGCACGCACCATGGGCAGATGGCACGATTTTGGTGCCGCGCCGGGCGTCAAGCTGTCAATCACCTGTCAAATCCATTCAGTAATTACCCTCAACCGCCCATGACGCCCCGAATCCTGCTGGTGGAGGACACCCCCGACATCGCCCTGTGGCTGGGCACCGCATTGCGCCAAGGGGGCATGCAGGTCGAATTTGCCACCGACGGCCATGCGGCCGACCTTTGTCTGCAGCCGGGGCACGGCTTTGACGCGGTGCTGCTCGATTTGCAGTTGCCGGGGCAAGATGGCTTGAGCGTGTTGCAGGCTTTGCGGGGGCGGGGTGATGCGGTGCCGGTGCTGGTCTTGACGGCGCGGGCCAGCGTGCCCGACCGGGTGCTGGGCCTGAACATGGGCGCTGACGATTACTTGCCCAAACCTTTTGATCTGAGCGAACTTGAAGCCCGTTTGCAGGTGTTGCTGCGCCGCCATGGCCGCGCCAAAACCACCGCGCTGCGGTGGGGGCCGCTGGAGATGCAGCCGGAAAACGGCACCGCACAACTGCACGGCCAGGTGTTGGCGCTGACCCAGCGCGAAGCCGCTGCGCTTCGGGTGTTGCTGTCGTCCCCGCAACGCACGGTGAGCAAAGAGCAGCTGCACACCGAAGTGTTTGTGGGTGACGACACCGGACTGGATGCGGTGGAGGTGCTGATTTACCGCCTGCGCAAAAAGCTCGAATCGTCTGCGGCATCGCAAGGGCGTGTGCCCGAGGTGGTGATCACCACCTTCCGCGGCATGGGCTACATGGTGACTTCTCCGGTCGGCACCGCATGACGCCGACACCTGCGCCATCGAATCGTGCCGTGGCATCGCTGCGCAGGCGATTGCTCAGCTGGATCTTGCTGCCTTTGGCGGCGCTGATTGGTGTGAACGCCTGGGTGGGCTATGGCAACGCGGTACAGGCGGCCAACGAGGCCTACGACCGGTCCTTGTACCTGGCGGCCCGCACCTTGGCAGAAGAGCTGGCCTGGCGCGATGGCCGCGTTCAGCTGGACGTGATGAAGGCCGCGGGCTACCTGTTCGAGAACCACACCGGATCGCGTTTGTTCTACAAAGTCACCACCCCCGGCGGTCAGTGGCTGGCGGGGGTGGCGGCCTTGCCCGATGTCCCCGTGCGTGCGCAGTCGGCCGTGAAGTACTTTGCCTTGGTGCAGTTTGACGATGGGGTGTATCTGAACCAGCCCGTGCGCCTGGCGCAGCTCACACATGTCATGGAAGACGCGGGCCTGGCCGATCCGCTGATCAAGATCACCGTGGCCGAAACCATGGAGGCGCGACAGCAACTGATCCAGCACATTTTGTGGGACACCTTGGGCAGCCAGGGCTTGTTGCTGCTGGCCGCTGCGGGCCTGGTGATCTGGGGCGTGCAGCGCGGCATCCGGCCGCTGGAGGCGTTTCGTCAGCAACTGGCGAGCAAGGCCGACGATGATTTTTCGCCCATCCAGCCGCCGGACTTGCCGCGCGAGTTGCGGCCCCTGATCGAGACCCTCAACAGCTACCTGGATCGGCTGGGGCGCTTGATCGACATCCGCAAACGCTTTCTGGACAACGCCGCGCACCAGCTGCGCACGCCGCTCACGGCCCTCAAGACGCAGCTGGCGCTGGCCCAGCGCAACACCGAGCCAGAGCAGGCGCAGACCTTGTTGACCGCTGCGCGCCAAACCACCGAGGATGCCGTGCGCCTGACCGAGCAGCTGCTGGCCATGACCCGTGTGGAGCACGCCCGGGAAATGCACAGCCCGCAAACCGTGGACCTGGTGGCGTTGGCACGGCGCGTGACGCAAGAACATCTGGTTCGGGCCCACCAACTGGGCGACGACCTGGGGCTGGAGGCACAGGTGGTGCAATGTGAAGTGCAAGGTGTGGACTTGCTGCTGCACGAAGCCTTGAGCAACCTGATCGACAACGCGATTCATCACGGCCCCGTGGGCACGCACATCACGGTGCGCGTGGGCCATGGGTGGTTCGAGGTGGAAGACGATGGCCCGGGCATCGCGCCCGAGCACCAGGCGCATGTGTTCGAGCGCTTTTACCGCGCGGCCCCTTCAGGGGTGACGGGCAGCGGTTTGGGTTTGGCCATCGTGAAAGAGATTGCGAGCCAGCACGGTGCGCAAGTGCGTGTGCGCAGTCCTTTGCGCGATGGTCAGGGCACGGTCATCCGTATGGCTTGGGTGAGTCACGGGTGATCTTCTTGACCGGACGCCACTGCGCCTTTGTTTGTCACGCCCGATTGGATCGGACGTCCATGCCTTCGCCAGCCATGGATACCCGCATGCGCGGGTATGACAGACCAGCGGGCTAGGTTGACAACTCACTTTTGTCACCCCCGACTCGATCGGGGGTCCATGCCTTCGCCAGCCATGGATACCCGCGTGCGCGGGTATGACAAATTCTCGTCACGCCTGACCCAAAGCCTCGTCACGCCTGACCCAAAGCCTCGTCACCCCCGACTTGATCGGGGGTCCATGCCTTCGTCAGCCATGGATACCCGCGTGCGCGGGTATGACAAATTCTCGTCACGCCTGACCCAAAGCCTCGTCACCCCCGACTCGATCGGGGGTCCATGCCTTCGTCAGCCATGGATACCCGCGTGCGCGGGTATGACAAATTCTCGTCACGCCTGACCCAAAGCCTCGTCACCCCCGACTTGATCGGGGGTCCATGCCTTCGTCAGCCATGGATGCCCGCGTGCGCGGGTATGACAGGTTGATCTGTGTGACGGGTGCTAGCTCAGGTGTAGCGCTTACTCCGCAGGTTGTTTTTCATGTCGCGCAGCACGGGTTGCAGTTCTTCGCCAATGCGCAGCGCCACCGTGGTCGCCAGGATATCGATGATGAGCAGGTGGAGCAATCGCGAGACCATGGGGCTGTATTTGTCGTAGCCCTCGGGGTGATCGGCCGTCAGGTGGATGTGCCCGGCGCTGGCCAGAGGCGAGCCGCTGGCGGTGATGACGATGGTGGTGGCGCCTTGCTTTTTGGCGATGTCGCAGGCGTCCATCAGGTCACGCGTGCGGCCGGAGTTGGAGATGATGACGGCGCAGTCGCCGGGGCGCAGCATGGAGGCGCTCATGACCTGCATGTGGCCGTCGCTGTAGGCGATGGCGTTCACGCCGAGGCGGAAGAATTTGTGCTGCGCGTCTTGCGCCACGATGCCGGAGTTGCCCACGCCGTAAAACTCGATGCGGCGGTTGGTTTTTTGCGTGGCCGCCAAGGCTTGTGCCGCATGCTCCAGTGCGAACGAGCTGGCGTCGTTGCGGTACTTCAAAAATGCGGCCACGGTGTTGTCGATCACCTTGACCGCGATGTCGCTGGTTTTGTCGTCTACATCCACGCTGCGGTGGATGAAGGGCACACCTTCGCTGACGCTGCCCGCCAGTTTGAGCTTGAAATCGGACAGGCCGTCATAACCCATGCTGCGGCAAAAACGCACCACAGTGGGTTTGCTCACATGGGCGCGGTCGGCCAACTCGGTCACGGGCAGGTTGGCAAAAGCCCGGGGGTCGGCCAGCACGAGTTTGCCCACACGTTGCTCGGCCGGGGCTAGGGAAGGCAGGGAGGCTTTGATTCGGTCAAGCATGGGCTGTCTCCAGTTGCGTTCAAATGTTTGGATGGGATGAATGGACCTTGTGGGAGCGAGCCCCTGCTCGCGAATGTGAGCTTTGAGCTACTTCATGCATTCGGTCGCAGGGGCAGCCTCCCACAAATTCAAAGTCAGACACAAGAGTCGATTCCTTCAGAGGTCAGACCTCTTCGCTCCAGCAAAAACCGTCGCGCGCGATCATGGCGCTCGATGCGCTGGGGCCCCAGGACCCGGCGGCGTAGGGCCGTGGCCCGATGGTGTCGCCGACCCAGTGTTGCAAGATGGGCTCCACCCAGCGCCAGGCTTCTTCCTGTTCGTCGCTGCGCACGAACAGGTTCAGGCGGCCATCGAGCACATCGAGCAGCAGGCGCTCGTAAGCCCCCACGCGCTCGCTGCCAAAGCGTTTGTCAAAGTCCAGGTCCAGGTGCACCGGGCTCAAGGTCTGTCCGCCTGCACTCTGACCGCGTTTGCTCTGGCCTTGGGCAAACAGGTGCAGCTCCAGCCCGTCCTTGGGCTGCAAGTGGATGACGAGTTTGTTCACCTGGCCCACGGGGGTTCTGAAAATATCGTGGGGTGTGGGGCGGAAGTTGATCTCGATGTGCGCCTCACGCGACGCCATGCGTTTGCCCGTGCGGATGTAAAACGGCACGCCCGCCCAGCGCCAATTGGCGATTTCGGTGCGCAGGGCCACGAAAGTTTCGGTGTTGCTGTCGGGGCTCACGCCCGGCTCGTCGCGGTAGCCGGGCACCGCTTTGCCTTCCACATTGCCGGCGCTGTACTGGCCACGGATCACATGCTGGCTCAGGGTTTCGGGGGTCCAGCGTTTCAGGGCGCGCAGCACCTTGAGCTTTTCGTCGCGTATGGCGTCGGCGTGCGCGTTGATGGGGGGCTCCATCGCAATGGCGCACAGCAGTTGCAGCGCATGGTTTTGCACCATGTCGCGCAGGGCGCCTGTGGTTTCGTAAAAGCCGCCGCGTTTTTCAACACCCAGCTCTTCGGCCATGGTGATCTGGATGTTGGCGATGTGCTCGCGCCGCCACAGGGGCTCGAACAGCGCGTTGCCAAAGCGCATGGCAAACAGGTTTTGTACGGCAGGCTTGCCCAGGTAGTGGTCGATGCGAAAGATCTGCTGCTCTTTGAAGGCCAGACCCACCGCATGGTTGATGGCGCGGTTGGAGGCCAGGTCGTGGCCCAGTGGTTTTTCGAGCACGATGCGCGTTTTGGGCGTGTTCAGACCGCTGGCGGCGAGTTGTTCGCACACGGTGGTGAACAGGCTGGGGGCGGTGGACAAATACATCACCACATGGTCGGTTTCGCGCTCGGCCAGGCGGCTGGCCAGCGCCGCATAGGCTTCGGGTCGGGACAGGTCCATGCGCACGTAGCACAGCAGGGCGGCGAAACGGGCGAACTCTTCAGGGTTGGGGCGCTTGTCGCCCTCGACCTGCTCAAAGCGCGACTGGATTTGCTGGCGGTATTGCTCGTCACTCAAATTGTCACGACCCACACCGATGATGCGGCCCCCTTCGGGCAAACTGCCGTGGCGGTAGGCCTGAAACAGGGCGGGCATGAGTTTGCGCCAGACCAGATCGCCTGTGCCGCCGAAGAAAACCAGATCAAAAGCCATGATGTTATGAAATTACATGAAAAATTGGTTTGTAATGTAACTTTGTTTCATCGATAATTCAAGCCACACCTCCTGAAAACCGCCATGAACCAACTCGACGCCCTCAAACAATTCACCACCGTGGTGGCCGATACCGGTGATTTCAAGCAGCTCAGCGCTTTCCAGCCGCAGGACGCGACGACCAACCCGTCACTGATCCTCAAAGCGGTGCAAAAACCCGACTACGCGCCCCTGCTGGCCGAAACCGTGGCCGCCCACAAGGGCCAACCGCTGGATGTGGTGATGGACCATTTGTTGGTGCGTTTCGGTTGCGAAATTTTGAAAACCATTCCTGGCCGTGTCTCGACCGAAGTTGACGCTCGCCTGAGTTTTGACACCGCCGCCACGGTGGCGCGTGCGCGCCGCCTCATGGCGCTGTACGAGGCGCAGGGCATCGGCCGCGAGCGCGTGCTGATCAAGATCGCCTCGACCTGGGAAGGCATTCAGGCCGCAGCCGAACTCCAGCGCGAAGGCATCCGCTGCAACCTGACGCTGTTGTTCGCTTTTTGCCAGGCGGTGGCGTGTGGCCAGGCGCGTGTGCAGCTGATTTCGCCTTTTGTGGGCCGCATCTACGACTGGTACAAAAAAGCCGCAGGCCCCAACTGGGTGGAAGCCGACAACGCGGGCGCGAACGACCCTGGCGTGAAATCTGTGCGGGCCATCTTCAACCACTACAAAAAGCACGGCATCGCCACCGAGGTGATGGGCGCGTCATTCCGCAACATCGGCCAGATCACCGCGTTGGCCGGATGTGACTTGCTGACCATCAGCCCTGAGTTGCTGGCGCAGCTGGCCGCGACCGAGGCACCTTTGGGCCGCGCACTCGATGCCGATGCGGCGCGCGCCATGGACCTGCCGGCCATCTCTTATGACGAAGCTTCTTTCCGCCTCGCCTTGAACGAAGACGCCATGGCCACCGAGAAGCTGGCCGAGGGCATTCGCGCTTTCTGTGCCGATGCGGTCAAACTTGAAGTGCTGATGCAGCAAGCCTGATTCGGGCCAAGTTTGGCTTGGCCCATCTTGTTTTTGTGGGAGGCCGCCCCTGCGGCCGAATGCACGTTGGGGTCATACAGGTATTCGCGAGCAGGGGCTCGCTCCCACAAAGTCAATCGCCTTGATGAAGCATTTATGTAGGAGCGAGCCCCCGCTCGCGAATCGCTGAATCTACCGCTATTTTTGAAACCGCTCGATTGAAAGCCCTTATGCGTTGTGACCAGACCCTCGCCTGGAAAAATCTACAAGCCCATGCCCAAGGCTTCGCGGGCTTTGATTTGCGCACCGCTTTTGCGGCCGATGCACAGCGTGCGCAGACCCTGAGCCAGTCGGCACCGCATGTGTTTGCTGACCTGTCGAAAAACCACACCGACAGCGCCACCGAAGCATTGTTGATGGCGTTGGCGCAGCAGACAGGCCTGGCCGCGCACCGCGACGCCATGTTCCGTGGTGAGCACATCAACGCGACCGAAGACCGCGCCGTCATGCACTGGCTGCTGCGCCAACCGGCGGGCAGTCTGCAGGGGGCGCTGGCAGCACCGCTGGCACAGGTGCATGAAACCCTCGATGCCATGTTGCGCTTCGCCGAGCAAGTGCGCGCCGATGCGCAGATCACCGACGTGGTGAACATCGGCATTGGCGGCTCGGACCTGGGTCCGCAGATGGCGGTGCTGGCGCTGCAGGACTTCGTGATCCCGGGCAAGCGCTTTCATTTTGTGTCGAATGTGGATGGCCATGAACTGGCCGCGGTGCTCCAAGGCCTGAAGGCCGAGAACACCTTGTTCCTCATCGCTTCCAAAACCTTCACCACCATCGAGACCATGACCAACGCCCGCTCGGCGCTGGCCTGGTTCCAGGTGCAGGGCGGTACCGACGTGTCGCGCCATTTTGCGGCGCTGACCACCAACGTGGCCGCTGCAGCCGAGATGGGCATCACCACCACCTTCGGTTTTTGGGACTGGGTGGGCGGGCGTTATTCGGTTTGGTCGGCCATTGGCCTGCCGGTGGCGATCGCCATCGGGGCGCAGGGTTTCAAAGACCTGCTGGCGGGCGCGCATGCCATGGACCAGCACTTTCAGACCGCGCCGCTGGAGGCCAACTTGCCGGTACGCCTGGGCTTGCTTGATGTCTGGTACCGCAATTTTCTCGGCTACACCAGCCGAAGCATTGCGCCCTACCACAGCGCCTTGCGACGGGTGCCTGCGTATTTGCAGCAGTTGGAGATGGAGAGCAACGGCAAGCGTGTAGACCGCAACGGGCAGGCGCTGCCTTACGGCACCTCGCCTGTGCTCTGGGGCGAACCCGGCACCAACGGGCAGCACGCTTATTTCCAGATGTTGCACCAGGGCACCGATGTGGTGCCGCTGGAGTTCATCGCCGTGAAAAAGCCCACGCACAGCCTGAAAGACCACCACGAACTGCTGTTGGCCAACGCGATTGCACAGGCGCAGGCGCTGATGCTGGGCCAGGCCGACGCAGGTGGGCACAAAAACTTCACGGGCAACCGGCCCAGCACCTTTTTGCTGCTGGAAGAACTCACCCCTGCCAGTCTGGGGGCGCTGATCGCCTTGCAGGAACACCGCGTGTTCACGAGCGGCTCGGTCTGGGGCATCAACAGTTTTGACCAGTGGGGCGTCGAGCTGGGCAAGGTGCTGGCCAAAGACATCCATGCGCGCCTACTGTCGGGGGATGCCAAGGGTCTGGATGCTTCAAGCGCCGCTTTGCTGCAGCGCGTGCGCTTGGGCTGATGCCAGCTGCGCCTTGTCCCCCCGGACGGATCCGGGGTCCATGCCCAGCCGCCATGGATGCCCGCATGCGCGGGCATGACAGGGATCGCTCACCTCGGGCAGCTGTTTCCCTGATCGGAAAAGCAAAGTCTTTTTTAACAATTTGATACGTTTAAATTACATTTTTATTTAGTTTAAATGTATTCATATTTTATGATTTGGCCATGGACAACGCCATGGACCTCTACGCTGAACTCGGTGTCACACCGCAAGCCGAACCCGAAGTGATTCGGGCGGCCTTCCGCGCATTGGCCCAGCGTTACCATCCTGACCGCCAAGGGGGCGCATCCGCGTTGTGGGCGGCCAAGATGGCCCGCATCAATCAGGCTTACAGTGTTTTGAGCCAGCCTGAGCGTCGTCGTGCTTATGACGCCAGTCGCTGCGCACCGCGCCCTCGGTTTGTGGCACCCCAGATCCACATCACCACGACCCGTGCAACGGTGCGCAACGCACAACCGTTTTTGACCACCTACGATGCGCGTGGTCGACTGCACGCTTTTGTCTGAACCCTGTCACACAACGGGCATTCGGCGCTGAAGCCCTGGCGTCGTGGTGCTTGGCTTATCATTTGCAGATGCGCCGACTTTTCCTTTGCTTTCTGCTGTGCCTGATGCCCCTGCGGCTGTGGGCGGGCGCATGGATGCCTGTGGCGGAAAGTGGTGCGCACCATCCCTCTGCGGTGACGGTGCTCAACTTGGCGCAACACGCGCCGGCGGAAGCTGTGCATGACTGCCATGACGCCATGGCAGCCTGGGTGCCCGATGCGCACGCGAGCCATGTGCAGCCTGCCGCGCAGCCCGATTCAGGCGTTCAAACTGCCGATTGCCACGATGGCACTTGCCAACTCTGCGGCGTTTGCCACCAGAGCGCGAGCCTCACGGCATGGCCTTTGGTGCTGCCTGTTTTTCAGGCCCACCCGCTGCCTGTCGGTGCTTCTGTGGCGCATCTGGCCCTGACAGCGCCGCCGCTCACCAAGCCCCCCATTTCCTGAACCTCACGCCACAGGTGCGTCTGCTTGCCGTCAAGGCGGGCGGGTGCCGTGTTCGTCTGTTTCAGGAAATTGACATGAATCCCCTTTTGAAACGCGCCTTGGGTCCTTGGGCCTTGGGTGTCGCGCTGGTGGCAGGCCTGGGGCCTGCTGCCTGGGCGCAAGCCCCAAGTGCCGCAGCACCCGCTGCTGCGCATGTGCATGGTGCTCCATCCCCTGCCGGGCCGAGTCCTGTGCCATCGGCCACGGCAGGCCAGCCCGCCCTCAGCTGGCAGGACGCCAACCGGGCTGTGGCGCAGTTCCCCCGTGGCTATGCGGATGTGCTGCGCTGGGAGCAAAAGAACCTGCCGCCCTTGCAGGAGGCACCTGCGCACCCCGATGCGGGGGCATTGACGCTGGCTGTGGCTCAGCGCCTGGCCCTGCAGGACGAAGCCCAGTGGCTCAAACCCGGCATGAGCGCCGTGGAGGAGGCCGAAGTGCGCCAGCAGATGGCGGCTGTGCGCCGTGATGTGCAAAAGCTTTGGGTCGATGCGGTGGCCAGCCGCCAGTCGGTGGCGCACAGCCGAGACATTCTGGCCGTGGCGCAAGCCGGGGCCGAACTGGGCCAGCGCATGGCGCAGGTCGGCAACTGGAGCCGTGCCCGGCAAATCCAGGAAGAGCTGTCGCTGTGGGACGCGCGCGCGCGGCTGGACAAGGCGCAGCTCCAAGCTGACCGTGCTCTGCAGGCCTTGTGGCAGCGCATCGGTGCCGGCATGACGCCTCAGACCCTGGCGCAGCAGTTGCCTTTGCATTTGCCCTTGGGCGCACCCACAGAGGGTGCGGTTGAGGCCTTGAGCAGCACGCCGGCACAAGGCGGTGTTCCTGCGGATGCTCTGGCGGCCCTGCAGGCGCGGGCGCTGCAAGCCCATTTGCGCTGGCCTCTGGAGGACCTGCTGGCGCGGCGTTTGATGGCCGGGCTGGGCTTGAGTGCGCAAGATATGCAAGCCGCGCAAAAAGCCATGCAAGAGCTGGCCGGGCAGGAACGGCCGATGTGGGACCCGCGCAACATGCGCTGGGGCCATGCGTTTGAAAAGGCGTGGCAAGCCCGCCTGCAAGCCGATCGGCTGGCGCGGCAGGTGCGTGCCGATGTGCAGCTGGCGGTGAACGCTTACCAGCTGGCACGCCAGACGGCGCAGCACACGCAGGCGCAGGTGCTGCGCTTGCACACCGAGCTCTCGCAGGAGACCCTGCTGCGCTACAACGGCATGCTCAAAAGCACCTGGGACCTGCTGGCCAGCGCCCGCACGCGCATCGACAGCGTGGACGCGGCCCTGCAGGCACAGCGCCAACTCTGGCTGGCCCATGCCGATCTGATGGCCGTGCTGGCGGGCTTGCCTTACCCGGCCGTGGCCAGCGATGCGTCTGGCGCAACCGGCCCTTCCACCAACCCAGCAGGACACTGACCATGCAACGCCGAGATTTTTTCCAGAAAGCCATGGCCGCTGCAGGCTCTATCGCCGGTGCAGCGGTGGCCACCACCGCCGTCAGCCGCAGCGCGCTGGCTGGTCTGCCCGAACCCGTGATCCAGACCCGCCCCGACACCGCCCCGCCCTGGACCCCGCCAGGGGTGACCGGTGCCGGACGCCCTTACAACCCGGTGGTCACCCTGAACGGCTGGACCTTGCCCTTTCGCATGAAAGACGGCGTCAAGGAGTTCCACCTGGTGGCCGAGCCGGTGGTGCGCGAGATGGCACCGGGCTTTGTCGTCAACATGTGGGGCTACAACGGCCAAAGCCCCGGCCCGACCATCGAAGTGGTCGAAGGCGACAAGGTGCGGGTTTTTGTCACCAACCAACTGCCTGAGCACACCACCATCCACTGGCACGGCCAGCGACTGCCCAACGGCATGGACGGCGTGGGCGGCTTGAACCAAAAGCAGATTCCCGTGGGCAAGACCTATGTGTACGAGTTTGTGGCGCGCAGGCCGGGCACCTTCATGTACCACCCGCATGCCGACGAGATGACGCAAATGGCCATGGGCATGATGGGCCTGTGGATCACCCACCCCAAGGGCCAACACCCGCTGATCGCCGAGGTGGACCGCGACTACGCCTTCCTGTTGAGTGCCTACGACGTCAGCCCGGGTGCCAAAACCCCCAATGTGAACACCATGCTGGACCAGAACATCTGGAGCTGGAACAGCCGGGTGTTCCCGGGCATCAGCCCGCTGGTGGCTCGCCTGAACGACCGGGTGCGGGTGCGGGTGGGCAACCTGACCATGACCAACCACCCGATCCACATCCACGGCATCGAGTTCGAGGTGACCGGCACCGACGGCGGCCCGGTGCCCAAAACCGCACGCTGGCCCGAGGTGACGACCGACGTGGCCGTGGGCCAGATGCGGCAGTTGGAGTTCATCGCCGACGAGCCCGGTGACTGGGCCATGCACTGCCACAAGAGCCATCACACCATGGGTGCCATGGGCCACGACGTGCCCACCATGATCGGTGTCGACCACCGGGGTTTGGTGCAAAAGATCCAGAAGCTCATCCCGGACTACATGGTCATGGGCGAGCGTGGCATGGCCGACATGGGCGAGATGGAAATGGAGCTGCCCGAGAACACCTTCCCGATGATGACCGGCACCGGCCCTTATGGCCCCATCGAGATGGGCGGCATGTTCACCACGCTCAAGGTACGGGCCGAGCAAAAACCGGGCGACTACAGCGACCCGGGCGATTACAAACAAGCACCCGGCACACAGGCCTATGAATACACCGGACCGGTGGCGGCGACTCCTCATGCCACGCGTGCACCCGAGGCGAGCGCCCATCCTGCGGCGGCACCCGCAGGCCAGGTGCGCAAACCGCGGGGCCATGCACACCACTGAGTGCAGCTTGTATTCACCTTCAATATGGACAAACCAGGACTTTTCATGAACAAACCACTGAGTACCACGCTACTTGTCGCTGGCCTGCTGGCGCTGCCGCTGGCGCTGCCGCTGGCGCAGGCCCATTCGCCTTCGGCCCATGCCAGCCACTCGAACCACCACACCCGGGCAGCTGCCGAGCAAAAAGACTGGGGCATCGCGGGCGATCCGAAGAAAGCCCAGCGCACCATCGAGATCCGCATGACCGACGACATGCGCTTTGCCCCCAAAGAGATTCAGGTCAAGCTGGGCGAGACCGTGCGCCTGGTGGCGGTGAACGCGGGCAAGGTCTTGCACGAGATCGTGATCGGCACGCCACAAGAGCTCAAGGCGCATGCCGAGATGATGAAAAAGCACCCCGGCATGGAACACGACGAGCCCTACATGGCGCATGTCGATCCCGGCAAAAAGGGCGACATCGTCTGGACCTTCAACCGCGCAGGCACGTTTGAATTTGCCTGCCTGATCCCCGGGCACTTTGAAGCGGGCATGATCGGCCGCATCACCGTCAAGTGAGGGCGCACACCATGCAAAGACGTCAATGGCTTCATGCCGCAGCCCTGGTGGGGCTGTCGGCCGCCGGCTTTCAGCGCAGCGCGCTGGCGCAGGCCACCACCGTGCAGGTCTGGAAAGACCCCAATTGCGGCTGCTGTCACTTGTGGGTGGAGCACCTGCAGGCCAGTGGCTTCAAGGTCGAGGTGCGCGATGTGGGCAACACCGCTGCGCGCAAGCGCCTGGGCATGCCCGAGCAACTCGGCTCCTGCCACACCGCGACGGTGGGCGGCTACGTCATCGAGGGCCATGTGCCCGCTGCCGACATCCACCGCCTGCTCAAGGAGCGGCCCATGGCTTTGGGCCTGTCGGTGCCGGGCATGCCCATTGGCAGCCCGGGCATGGATGGCCCTGAATACAAAGGCCGCAAAGACGCTTACGACGTGTTGCTGGTGCAAAAAGACGGCAGCAGCAAAAGCTTTAAGCGCTACCCGGGCCAGGCCCGCATGGCGCAGCGCGGCGGTATGCAACGGGTCAGCGACACGGCGGCGGCCCTGCCTTGGGCCACGGCCGAGGTGCGGCGCATCGACAAGGCTGCGGGCAAGGTGTCGCTCAAGCACGGCGACATCAAAAACCTCGACATGCCGCCCATGAGCATGGTGTTCCAGGTCAAAGACCCGAGCCAACTCGATGCTTTGCAAGTCGGCCAACAAGTGCGTTTTCAGGCGGTGCAGGAAAAAGGTGCTTACTGGGTGGTGAGGATCGAAGCTGCGGCGATGTGAAGGACCATGGGGTCAATCAAAGACTTTTCGCCCAAGAAAAAGCCCTGCAAGATGTGAACCTTGCAGGGCTTTTTGAAGTCATGGACCCCGGGTCAAGCCCGGGGTGACAGACTTGGCCGGGGTTACCTGCCAAGTCCTTGTGACCGGTTGGGCATTTACATGCCCATGCCGCCCATACCACCCATGCCGCCCATGTCAGGCATGCCGCCGCCAGCTGGGGCGTCGTCTTTCGGGGCTTCCGAAACCATGCACTCTGTTGTGAGCATCAAAGAGGCCACGGACGCTGCGTTTTGCAGGGCAGTGCGGGTCACTTTGGTGGGGTCCAGGATACCCATTTCGATCATGTCGCCATAGGTGTCGTTGGCGGCGTTGAAGCCGTAGTTGCCTTTGCCAGCCAACACTGCGTTCACCACCACCGAGGGCTCGCCGCCGGCGTTGTACACGATCTCGCGCAGAGGCGCTTCGATGGCCTTGAGCACCAGCTTGATGCCGGCGTCTTGGTCAGCGTTGTCGCCTTTGATGGTGCCAGCAGCCTGGCGTGCACGGAGCAGAGCCACGCCGCCACCAGCCACGATGCCTTCTTCCACGGCAGCGCGGGTGGCGTGCAGGGCGTCTTCCACGCGGGCTTTCTTTTCCTTCATCTCGACTTCGGTGGCAGCGCCAACCTTGATCACGGCCACACCGCCAGCCAACTTGGCCACGCGCTCTTGCAGCTTCTCGCGGTCGTAGTCGGACGTGGCTTCTTCGATTTGCACGCGCACTTGCTTGACACGGGCTTCGATGTCAGCAGCAGCACCTGCGCCGTCGATGATGATGGTGTTTTCCTTGCCCACTTCGATGCGCTTGGCTTGGCCGAGGTCTGCCAAAGTCACTTTTTCGAGGGTCAGGCCCACTTCTTCAGCGATCACTTTGCCGCCGGTCAGGATGGCGATGTCTTCCAGCATGGCCTTGCGACGGTCACCGAAGCCAGGAGCCTTGACAGCCACCACCTTCAAGATGCCACGGATGGTGTTGACCACCAAAGTCGCCAAGGCTTCGCCTTCGACTTCTTCGGCAATGATCAACAGAGGACGGCCGGCTTTGGCCACGGCTTCCAGTGTGGGCAGCAGATCGCGGATGTTGCTGATCTTCTTGTCAAACAACAACACGAAGGGGTTGTCCAGCAAGGCGGCTTGCTTTTCGGGGTTGTTGATGAAGTAGGGCGACAGGTAGCCGCGGTCGAATTGCATGCCTTCCACAACGTCGAGTTCGTTGTTCAAGGACTTGCCGTCTTCCACGGTGATCACGCCTTCTTTGCCCACTTTGTCCATGGCGTTGGCGATGATTTCGCCGATGCTGGTGTCGCTGTTGGCAGAGATCGAGCCGACCTGAGCAATTTCCTTGCTGGTGGTGGTGGGCTTGGAGGCCTTCTTCAGCTCTTCGATCAGGGCGGTGACCGCCTTGTCGATGCCGCGCTTCAGGTCCATGGGGTTCATGCCTGCGGCCACGTACTTCATGCCTTCGCGCACGATGGATTGGGCCAGCACGGTCGCGGTCGTTGTGCCGTCACCCGCGTTGTCAGAAGTCTTGGAAGCGACTTCCTTGACCATCTGGGCGCCCATGTTTTGCAGCTTGTCCTTGAGTTCGATTTCCTTGGCCACGGACACACCGTCCTTGGTCACGGTGGGGGCGCCGAACGAGCGCTCCAGAACCACGTTGCGGCCTTTAGGGCCCAGGGTGACTTTGACCGCGTTGGCCAGAATGTTCACGCCTTCAACCATGCGTGCGCGGGCTTCGCCGCCGAAAATGACGTCTTTTGCTGCCATGTGAGTAGCTCCTGAATGTATTTAAAAAATGGAAAAGTGAGACTTATTCGACAACGGCGAACAGGTCTTCTTCTTTCATGACCAACAGCTCGTCGCCGCCGACCTTGACGGTCTGGCCGCTGTACTTGCCGAACAAGACGCGGTCGCCGACTTTCACGGTCAGGGCTTTGGTTTCGCCTTTGTCGTTGGTTTTGCCAGGGCCGACGGCCAGGACTTCACCTTGATCGGGCTTTTCAGCGGCGGAGTCGGGGATCACGATGCCCGAGGCTGTTTTGGTTTCGCTTTCGACACGCTTGACGATCACGCGATCGCCCAAAGGACGCAGTTTCATGGAATCTCCTGGATTTGAAACAAGGGTTGAAAAACAAAAGCACCAGAAAACGGGTGCAGCTGAAATCTGAGGAGGGGTGCTGTTAGCACTCAACTCCATCGAGTGCTAATGATAAGGGCTTTTGGGCACATTTCAAGCCCGGGGTGTTTTTTACTGGTGGACGGGGCGGGGCGCGTCGGTGCCGCTGGCCTGCGAACTGCCGAGCATGTAGCCATAGACCAGGTCGGTGCTGATGTCGCCTTCGAACAGGTTGATCTTTCGAGCCAGGTGCAAAGGGCTGTTGGCTGGCAGGTGAGCGCTGTTGTAGACCACGATGTGGGCGTTTTGCATCAAGTTGTCTTGCAGGTGCAGCGGGGTCGTGTGCAGCCATGGAATGCGCGCATCGATGAAAAACACCCCTACCGCCTGGTGAATGCCCATCAAGTCCAGCGGGTGGGTGATGACCTTGACGTGCTCCCAGTGGTTCATCTTCTCGAGTGCGGGCGGCAGATGTTGGCTGTCGTGCAACACACAGACCCAAGGGGCGTCGGACGAGCTCTGCAGGCCCGGAAACCCCTTTTGCTTGCAGTATTGGTTCAGGGACGAGGACAGGATGCGTCGGTGTCCGCCTTGGGTGACAAAAGCCTTGAAAACGCCGTTTTCCACCATGCGCTGGATGGTGCCGACCGACAGGCCCAACATTTTGGCGGCTTGGCTGGTGCTGAAGTAGTTGGGGTGAATTGGGTGATTTTTCATGGTGAAGGCCTTGTGTGCGCTGAAAAGAATGAAATGGGTGTTTTCAGGCTCTGTAGCCATGGTAGGGCCCGCCGGGCGAGCTGGGCTTGGCATGAACCGGTAGCGGACCAGACTGAAAACAGGTAGCGCACGGGCCGGGTCCGCGCTTGTGCAGGGCCGCGGTGTGACACGCCCAGAAGCAGGGCTCGCCAGACCGCTGGCGGTTCAGGGCAAAATCACCCCCCTATGTTGCGCTGGTTCCGTTTTTTTTCCCGTTGGCCTTTGTGGGCCTTGCACCTGCTGGGCAGCGCGGGGGGATGGCTGGCCTGGTGCTTTTCAGGGCGTTACAGAAGCCGTTTTTTGCACAACGCACGCCAAGCCGGACTGGGTTGGGGTGGGGTGTGGCGGGCCGTAGGACAGGCCGGGCGCATGTCGGCCGAGTTGCCTCGCTTGTGGCTGGGCCGCACGCCACCTGTGGTGTGGGCCGACGACCGCGCTGCGGTAGAGGCCTATGCCAGCGGCCAGGGGGTGTTGTTTTTGACCCCGCACATGGGTTGCTTTGAAATCACGGCCCAAGCGCTGGCCTTGCGTTTTTCGGCCGAACACGGCCCCCTCACGGTGCTTTACCGCCCCGCCCGCCATGCCGGGCTGGGCGAAGTCATGACGCTGGCGCGCCAGCGGCCAGGCCTGGAGGCCGTGCCCACCACGCTGGCGGGTGTGCGGCAAATGATCAAGGCCCTGCGTTCGGGGCGTGCCGTGGGTTTGTTGCCCGACCAGGTGCCCCCCGAGGGCATGGGTCAATGGGCGCCGTTTTTTGGCCAATCCGCCTACACCATGACCTTGGCGGCGCGTTTGGCCTTGCAAACCAGCGCCCGGGTGGTGCTGATTTGGGGGGAGCGCTTGTCCTGGGGCCGTGGCTACCGTCTGCACACACAGGCACTGGGGCACGCCTTGTCCCAAGACCTGGACACCGCGGTGGTGCAGATCAACCAGGCCATGGAGTCGCTGATCCTCCAGTGCCCGTCGCAATACATCTGGGGCTATGCCCGCTACAAAAACCCCAGACAGGCCTGAGCGGACCCGAATAACCATGGTGAATGTGCTGATCGCTGTTTTGCGCTTGTTTGCGCGCTTGCCTTTGTCCTGGGTCCGGGTTGCGGGCCACGGCTTGGGCTGGTTGCTGTGGCATCTGGCACGCAAGCGCCGCCGCATTGTCCTGGTCAACCTGAAGCAGTGCCTGCCCGAGTTGTCTGCGCCTGAGCGTGAGGCCCTGGCCTACCGCCACTTTGTGGCCTTCGGTCAGTCGGTCATGGACCGGTCCTGGCTTTGGCATGCGCCCGAGGCACTGGTGCGGCAGCGCCTGCACTGGGTGGGGGATGTGCAGGCTTTGCAGCAGCCAGGCCCCTTGGTGATGTTTGCGCCGCATTTTGTCGGGCTGGATGCGGGCGGCATGGCGGTGTCTTTCGATGTGCCTGGGCCGGTGGCTTTTATTTTTGTGGGGCAGTCGCGCCCGGCGGTCGAGGCTTGGGTGCGCCAGGGGCGCGAGCGTTCGGGCAATGTGCGGCCGTATTTCCGGCACCAGGGCATGCGCCAGATTTTGGCGGGCATCAAAAAAGGCGAGCCCTTGCACCTGTCGCCCGACATGGATTTCGGGCGCGAAGAGTCGATCTTTGTGCCCTTCATGGGGGTCGAAAAAGCAGCCACGGTGCCATCGCTGTCGCGCTTGTCACGCGTGGTCGGGGCGCGGGTCGTGCCTGTGGTGACCCGCATGACGCCTGCGGGTTACGACATCGAGGTGCATGCCGCGCTGCAAGACTTTCCCACCGCCGACCTGGCTGAAGACACCACCCGCATGAACCGCCTGCTGGCCGAGTGGGTGCGCACCATGCCCGAGCAGTATTACTGGGTGCACAAGCGTTTCAAGACCCGGCCCGAGGGCGAGCCAGCTTTTTACTGAGGCGGCCGGGCAGCCTGCGGCTGCAAAAAGTCAGCGATTTCGGTGATGACGCGTTCGGCTTGCTCGTGCACCACCCAGTGCGTGGCCTGTTCAATGGGCACCAGCTTCATCGTGGGGACGTGCGTGTCCAGACCTTCGGTCAGGCAAGGCAGCAGGGCCACGTCGTCCTGGGCCCAGAGCACCAGCGTGGGCACCTCGATGCGCAACGCCTCGGGCGGGATCTGCACGGCACTGGCGCCCGGGTCGGTGGCGGTGGCCGGTCGCAGGGGCGATGCGCGGTAGTAGTTGAGCCCGCCTTGCAGGCCGTGTTGCCAGACCTCGCGGTATTGCGCCTTCACGGCGGGTGTGAGCCAGTGCGCCGGGGCTTTGGCGGTTTGCGCGGTGAGCGATTGCAGCGAGCGGTCCTGGCCCGTCAAAAACCCGAACAGGCGCTCAAAATCGTTGGCCGCCAATTGCGCGGCCGCATCGGGCTGCACCAGAAAATTCATGTAGGCACTGGCCGCTTGCTGCGCCGGGTCGTGTTGCAAGGCCCGCAGGAAGGGGCCGGGGTGGGGCGAGTTGACGATGACCAGCTGGCGCAGCCGCTCCGGGTGCTGGTTGGCCAGGCTCCAGGCCACGGCACCGCCCCAGTCGTGGGCGATCAGGGCGGCCAGCGGGGCTGGACCTGATTCGAGTGCGATCAGGGCCACGATGTCCTGCACCAGGTGTTTGGCACGGTAGGCCTTCACGTCTTGCGGGGCGCTGGAGCGCTCGTAGCCGCGCAGGTTGGGGGCCACACAGCGGTAGCCGCCGTTTTCGGGTTTCGAAAAGTGCAGCAAAAGAGGGTCCCAAACCCAGGCCCCTTCGGGGAAGCCGTGCAAAAACAGCAGCACCGGGCGTCCGGGCTCGCCGCAGGCGCGGCAGCTCAAGGTGATGCCGTGGGGCAGGGCTTGCTGCCAGGTCTGGATGTCGGGATGCACGGCGGATCACTCCATGAGGGACGGTGAGCCGTGGCGGTTTCAGCGCGGGCTCACTCGTCCAGGGCTTCAGGTTCTTCTTCGGGTGGCTCGGCAGCAGGGGCTGCAGACGCTGCAGCGCCCGCAGGGTGTGTCCAGTCCCACAGCAATTGGGCCACTTCGTCCACCCCTTGCTTTTTCAGGGCCGAAAAGAGTTTGACCTCGCCGCCCCCAGCTTGCAGTCGCGCAATCGACAAGGCCTTGGCCTGTTCCGATCGGGTGAGCTTGTCGGCCTTGGTCAGGATGATCAAAAACTTCAGGCCCTGCTCCACCCGGGGGCGGATCACTTCCAGCAGGATGTCGTCCAGCTCGGTCAGGCCGTGGCGCGGGTCGCACATCATGACGATGCCGGTCAGGTTCTCGCGGCTGACCAAATAGTTGGCCATGACCTGCTGCCAGCGCAGTTTGTCCATCTTGGCCACAGCGGCGTAGCCATAACCTGGCAGGTCGGCCAGCACCGCGTCGGTGACGCCCTGCTTGCCCAGGGCAAACAAATTGATGTGCTGGGTACGGCCGGGTTTTTTGGAGGCAAAGGCCAGTTGTTTCTTCTGCGTCAGGGTGTTGATGCAGGTGGACTTGCCCGCATTGGAGCGGCCCACAAAAGCGATTTCGGGGGTGTCCATCGCGGGCAGGTGGTGCAGCTGCGCGGCGGTGGTCAAAAAGCGGGCCGTGTGCATCCAGCCCATGGGGGTCACGGCGGGGGCAGCCTGAGCGGGTGCTGAAGGCTTGGGGGCCGAAGAGGGTGCGGGCGAATGGGCGGTCATAAATCGGGGTGGCCTTTGGGCGTCAGGAAACTGGCGCAGGACGCATTGTAGAATCCTTGGGTTTTGCGCCAACTCCTGGATCACGCCATGAAGTCGATTAATTCTTTTCTGATCACCGCCCTGTCGGCCGCGTTTGTGGCCGGTTCTGCCTTGGCTGCCGGCCCTGCGCCCCAAGCTGCCAAACCCGACCTGGCCAAAGGCGAGGCCATTTACAGCGCAGCCTGTGTGGCTTGCCACGCCGCTGATGGCAATTCCGGCACCCCCGTCAACCCCAAATTGGCGCAGCAGCACCCCGAGTACCTGCTCAAGCAATTGCAGGAATTCAAGTCCGGCAAGCGTGCCAACGCCGTGATGAGCGGCATGGTGGCTGGTTTGAGCAACGACGACATGCGCAACATCGCTTACTGGCTCGCCTCCAAGCCTGCCAAACCCGGCTTTGCCAAAGAGAAAGACACCGTGGCCCTGGGTGAGCGCATCTACCGCGGCGGCATTCCGGATCGCCAGATCGCGGCTTGCGCCAGCTGCCACTCGCCCAATGGCGCAGGCATGCCTGCCCAGTACCCCCGCATGTCGGGTCAGCACGCCGACTACACCGCTGCCCAGTTGATCGCCTTCCGTGAAGGCGTTCGCAAGAACAGCGTTCAGATGACCCAGGTCGCCTCCAAAATGAACGACCGCGAAATCAAGGCTGTGTCCGACTACATCGCAGGTCTGCGCTGAAGCGCTCAGCACGTCTGTGACCTCGGGCAATCCCTTGGGTCAAGGGGGGTCTTCAGTCTGTCTTCAGCAGACTGCGCCACAATCGGGCTCCCGACTGCGACACCACCACCAAGGCCGGATTTCCGGCCTTTTTTTCGGGTAACGGGCCAGCGGCCCGCTTTTCTTTGCCTGTGGACACCTTTGCACCATGATGCCTGCCGCTTCCAGTCCTGAATCCGAACGTGGCTCGTCTCGCTGGGAAGCCGTGCTGGAGGTTCTGTCGTCGATGCGTTTTGCGATTTCGCTGTTGACGGTCATCTGCATCGCGTCGGTGATCGGCACCGTCCTCAAGCAAAACGAGCCCACCAACAACTACATCAACCAGTTCGGGCCGTTTTGGGCCGAGTTGTTTGCCACGCTCAAGCTCAACACCGTCTACAGCGCCTGGTGGTTCTTGTTGATCCTGGCCTTTCTGGTGGTCAGCACCAGCCTGTGCATCGCCCGCAACACGCCCAAGATCCTGGTGGATCTGAAGAACTACAAGGAAAACATCCGCGAGCAAAGCCTCAAGGCCTTTCACCACAAGGCCGAGGGCCATTTGAACGAAGCGCCCGAAGCCGCCGCCAAGCGCCTGGGCGCCTTGCTGGCCACGGGCGGCTGGAAGGTCAAGCTGCAAGCGCGCGACACCCCGGCGGGCCAAGGCTGGATGCTGGCGGCCAAGGCGGGGGCGGCCAACAAGATCGGCTACATTGCGGCGCACTCGGCCATTGTGCTGGTGTGTGTGGGCGGTTTGCTCGATGGCGACCTGATGGTGCGCGCCCAGATGTGGTTTGGCGGCAAGGAAATCTACAACGGTGGCGGCTTGATCGCCGATGTGCCTGCGCAGCACCGCCTGTCCGAGCGCAACCCGGCTTTCCGGGGCAATTTGCTGGTGGCCGAAGACACGGCCTCGGGCACCGCCATCCTGAACCAGTCCAACGGCATCTTGCTGCAGGAGCTGCCCTTTGTCATCGAGCTGAAAAAGTTCATCGTCGAGTACTACTCGACCGGCATGCCCAAGCTGTTTGCCAGCGACATCATCATCCACGACAAAGCCACGGGCGAGAAGCGCGAAGCGCGGGTCGAGGTGAACCACCCGGCCAGCTTCAAGGGCATCAACATTTACCAGTCCAGCTTTGACGACGGCGGCTCCAGCGTCAAACTGCAGGCCGTGCCCATGTCGGCCGCCACCCAATCTTTTGAGGTGGAAGGCACCATCGGCGGCAGCACCGACTTGACCAATGGCAACGAGAAGATGAGCCTGGAGTTCACCGGGCTGCGCGTGATCAACGTGGAAAACATGTCCGGTGGCGCTGGTCCCGAGGGCTCGGGTGTGGATGTGCGCAAAGTCGATTTGCGCAGCGCCATTGACGAGCGCCTGGGCGCCGGGCACAAAACCACGCAAACCAAAGAGCTGCGCAATGTGGGTCCGAGCGTGAGCTACAAGCTGCGCGATGCGGCCGGCCAGGCGCGTGAGTACAACAACTACATGCTGCCCGTGGATGCGGGCGACGGCGTGCCGGTGTTCTTGCTCGGCATGCGCGAGACGCCCAGCGAACCTTACCGCTACCTGCGCCCCCCGGCCGATGAGAACGGCGAGTTGACCGGCTTCATCCGCCTGCGCGCGGCCCTCGAAACCCCCGCGCTGCGCGAGCGTGCGGTGCAGCGCTACGCCCGCAAGGCGGTCGATCCGCAGCGGCCCGAGTTGACGCAGCAGCTGGCCGATTCGGCCCAGCGTGCTTTGGGCTTGTTTGCGGGACAGGAGGAAGTCAAGGGCAAGAAAGTGGCGGGCCTGCAGGCCTTGGCAGACTTCCTGGAGGCCAATGTGCCCGAGGCCGAGCGTCCCCGTGCGGGCGAAATGTTTGTGCGCATTCTGAACGGCACCTTGCTGGAGCTGGACACCGTGGCCCGAGAGCAGGCGGCGGCCAAGCCCTTGCCCGCCGACAAGGTGCAGGGCTTCATGTCGCAAGCGGTGCTGGCTTTGTCAGACGCCCCGTTTTACCCCGCACCCATGACGTTTTTGCTGAAGGACTTCAGGCAGGTGCAAGCCAGCGTGTTCCAGGTGGCCCGTGCGCCGGGTCAGTCCATCGTTTATTTGGGCTGTGCCCTTTTGATCCTGGGTATTTTTGCAATGCTGTATGTTCGGGACCGTCGCTTGTGGGTCTGGCTGTCGCCGCAGGGCGAGGGTGCCCAGGCGAGCGTGGCCTTGTCGTCCAACCGCAAGACCATGGACGTGGACCGTGAATTTGACCAACTGAGTGCCCGTTTGCTGGGTCGCTCCGAGAAAACAACATGACGACTGTCACTTTGAATCCGGGCTATTTTTCCAGCCGCTCGCTGCTGGACTGGGGCTTTGCCGTGTTGGCGCTGTTGGGCACCGTGTTTGCCTTCACCCGCTACCAGCACGCCATGGACGTGTACGAGCAGGCCATCCTGATTGGCAGTTTGCCGGCGGTGGTCTGGCTGGCCTGGTTCTGGCGGCCTTTGCGTACCTTGATGCTGGTGGTTTCGGGCCTGTCGCTGTTGGCCATTTCTCTCTACCAGGGTGATCTGGCCAGGTCCGAACAAGTCTTTTTGCTCAAGTATTTCCTCTCCAGTCAGTCGGCCATCCTGTGGATGAGCATGCTGTTTTTCATCAGCACCGCTTTCTATTGGGCGGGCATGTTCATCCGTGGCCAGGGCGATGCGCTGGAGTCCTTGGGCTCGCGCATGGCCTGGGTGGCGGTGGGCCTGGCCCTGATCGGCACCCTGGTGCGCTGGTACGAAAGCCACCAGCTGGGCCCGGACATCGGCCACATCCCGGTGAGCAACCTGTACGAAGTCTTTGTGATGTTCTGCTGGATGACGGCGGCGTTCTACCTGTACTACGAAGCGCAGTACAAGACACGCGCTTTGGGGGCCTTTGTCATGCTGGTGGTCAGTGCGGCGGTGGGCTTCTTGCTTTGGTACACCCTGGTGCGCGAGGCGCACGAAATCCAGCCCTTGGTGCCCGCGCTCAAAAGCTGGTGGATGAAGTTGCATGTGCCGGCCAACTTCATTGGCTATGGCACTTTTGCCTTGGCGGCCATGGTGGCCTTTGCCTACCTGATCAAGCAGCAAGCGACCGAGACCCGCTGGTACAAGCTGGCGCCTTTGTGGCTGCTGGGCATTGTGTTGTGCTTCGAGCCCGTGGTGTTCCGCCAATCGGCCAATGACCAGACCAGCAGCTACTGGATGGTTTACTTCGGGGTGTCCGCCTTCATCGTGGCGGGTATTTTGCTGGGCCGTCGCCGCATCGCCGAGCGTCTGCCGTCCTTTGAAATCCTGGACGATGTGATGTACAAGTCCATCGCCGTGGGTTTTGCCTTCTTCACCATCGCCACCGTGTTGGGCGCTTTGTGGGCGGCCGAGGCCTGGGGCGGCTACTGGAGTTGGGACCCGAAAGAAACCTGGGCCCTGATCGTGTGGCTGAACTACGCCGCCTGGCTGCACATGCGCCTGATGAAGGGCCTGCGCGGCACCGTGGCCGCCTGGTGGGCCCTGGTGGGCTTGGGCATCACGACCTTTGCTTTCCTCGGGGTCAACATGTTCCTGAGCGGCCTGCACAGCTACGGCACGCTCTGATCTGGTGCGGACAGGCCCCGCCCGATTCAAGGAGCTGGGGTGTCGCTCAGCACACGGTCGATCACGGCCAGCATTTCCCGGGTGTTGAAGGGCTTCCACAAGAAATGCACCGCGCCCGAGTCTTGGGCTGCCTGCGTTTCGTGCGGTTGACTCTCACCGCTCATGAAGATCACAGGCATCCGGTTGCCGCTGGCTTTCATGCGGGCGTTCAATGCCAGCCCGCTCATGCCCGGCATGCGCACATCGAGCAGCATCACATGGGGCGGCTGCGTGGCGGGCGCACTCAAAAAAGCAGCGCCGCTGTCGTGCACCTGAACGGTGTAGCCATGCGCTTCCAGAACCAAGGCCAGCATCTTGCGGATATCGGCGTTGTCATCGACCACATGGATCAATCCTGTTTTTTTCATTTTCAACTGTGAAAATTGTATGAATTGATTTTACAGTTCGCGCCGGAACCGGCCCCGCTGGACCCGCCAGTTGCCTCAATCGCCGTCTAGGGGTCTGCTCAGGCGGATGCCTGGCCGGGTGTGGGCATCAGCCACAGTTGCAAAATTGCGCCGGATTCACCGTGCACCGCCAGGTTTTCCATCACGGTCTGTCCACCCCAAAGTCGCACCATGCTTTGGGTCAACAACAGGCTCAGACCCGAGCCTTGGGCTTTGCTGGACACCACAGGCCCGCTCAGCTGTTGCAAGAGGTCTTTGGGAAAGCCCGGGCCGTTGTCCTGAATTTGCAGAACCACCCAATCCTGCCCTTCCCGCTGGCGCTCCAGAAGTTCGATCAGGATGCGGAGGGGTGAACGCAAGGGCGTTGGCAGGCTGCTCATGGCGTCCATGGCATTGGCCGCCAGGTTGAACACGATCCGCTGCAGCATCACTTCGTTGGCCTGTACCTGCCGGGCGCTCGTCAGCTGGTTGATCCACTGAATGTCGATGCCCCGCTGGTTGGCTTCGCCTTGCAGGATCGGGAAAACAGACGCGATGGCCGACTGCAAATCGACCGGCTCCATCTGGTCCTGCCCCCGGATCATCAGCCGCCGCAAGCTGCTGACCATGTCGCTGGCTTTGCCCGACAAAACCATCAAGTCGTCAATGCGCGACTGCAACGCGGGCTTGTCTGGCGCGGTTTTGACCTGGCTTTGCAGGTCGTACAGGCCCAGCTCCAGGGCCTGCAGGGGTTGGCTGATGTCGTGCACCAGCATCGCCGAGAACGACGACAGGCTGCTCAGCGCAGACACGCGGGCGTTGAGCATCAGCAATTGGTCCCGCTCCTTGACCAAGTTGCGCATCGCGTCGCTTTCAGCCTGGGCTTGCAACTGACCTTCTTGGGCTGTGGTTGTCTCTTGGATGGAGCGTTCGAGGGCGAATCCCCAGTAGCCGAAACAGATCAGGATCATGGCCAGGATGGTCGACAAGGTCACCAGGTTGCTGACCCAAGAGAAAGAAAAAACGTTCAGGTAGTCGACGTTGCCAGTGACGAGATAGTGGTACATGCGGTTCAGGTAGGCCCCGGCATGGATGGCAAACGCCACCTGAATCATCATCAAGCTGCGGCTTTGGACCGTGCGCCGCAGTTGCCAGATCAGCCAGGACAGGACCGTGTTCAGCAGGATGAAGGTGGCCGAATAAACCAGCACGCCTGTGGTGTTCAGATCCTGGGTTTGGTACAGCCAGATCAGAAAAATGACCCAGGCACCCACCACTGCCCCCATGCCGGGCCAGCGCCAGGGTTTCAGTTGGAGTTCGCGCCGGAGCGCTTCGATCATGATCAGCCAGGATGCAAACACCCCGGACCACGCCATCAGATAAGACAGGTACTCGGAAACATAGGGCCTCAAGGCGATGGAGCACAGCGACAGGCTGTAAATCGAGATGCTGATGAACCACAGGCGTGTTTTGTCGTTGCGGCGGCCTGACAAGAGCAACCAGGTGCCCAAGGGCAGGGCGATGTGGACGGCGATCACGACCTGGATCAGCAAGCCAACGGCAGGATGCATGGGGGCTCCTTGGCAACAGAGGCCCTTTGGGCGAGGGTCTCTGAAAAAGTTCAGAATACACAGCTATTTTCCGCCTTCTGCAGGGACCTCCATGATCATCCAGTCAGACACCTCCGGTTTTCAGCACCCCGTGCCCAGCGAAATCACACCCCAGTCGGTGTACCTGACGCGGCGCGACATCATCCGCCAGATGGCCACGGGCTCTGCGGGCTTGGCCCTGGCCGCTTGGGGCCTGCGTGAAGCCCACGCGCAAACCCCGCGCGCAGGCCAGTTGGCGGCGCTTGCAGCCGTGCCTTCGACCGTGCCCGGGGCGTTGACCATGGACCGGCTGACGGCCTACAAAGACGCGACCACGTACAACAATTTTTACGAATTTGGCACCGACAAATCCGACCCGGCCAAGCGTGCCCACACCTTGGTCACACAACCGTGGACGGTCGAGATCGAGGGCCTGGTGAAAAAACCAGGCCGCGTGAACCTGGAAGACCTCATGAAATGGGGCGCCATGGAGGAGCGCATTTACCGCCTGCGCTGCGTGGAAGGCTGGTCGATGGTGATCCCATGGATCGGGTATTCGCTGGCCGAGCTGATCCGTCGCGTGGAGCCCCAGCCGGGCGCCAAGTTTGTGGAGTTTGTGACCCTGGCGGACCCCAAGACCATGCCGGGCGTGCGGGGCGGGGCTTTGGATTGGCCTTATGTCGAGGCCTTGCGCATGGACGAAGCCATGCACCCGCTCACCCTCTTGGCTTTTGGCATGTACGGCGAAGTCATGCCCAAGCAAAACGGCGCTCCGCTGCGCCTGGTCGTGCCTTGGAAATACGGCTTCAAGAGCGGCAAAAGCCTGGTCAAGATCCGTTTCACCGACAAGCAGCCTGTGTCGTCATGGGAAAAAGCCGCGCCGCAGGAGTATGGTTTTTATTCCAACGTGAACCCGAATGTGGACCACCCCCGCTGGAGCCAGGCCACCGAGCGTCGCATTGGCGAAGACGGGCTGCTGGCCAAGAAGCGCAAGACGCTGATGTTCAACGGCTATGAAGCGCAGGTGGGGCAGCTGTACGCGGGCATGGATTTGAAAAAGTTCTTCTGATGCCGGCTTGCCTCAAGGGGGTGAAGGCATGAGGGCGGCGCTGCGCCACCCCGTCGCTTGGTGGGTCGTGCTGGTGCTCGGGTGCATGCCCTGGGCCTGGTTGCTCGCCCAAACCCTGCTGGACCAGCTGGGGCCCAATCCCGCCGAAACCCTGATCCGTTCGACCGGGGACTGGACACTGCGCAGCTTGTGCGTGGTGCTCGCCGTGAGCCCTTTGCGCAGCTGGCTGGGCTGGCCGGAGCTTTTGCGGTTTCGGCGCTTGTTGGGCTTGCTGGTGTTTGGCTATGCCAGCTTGCACCTGCTGTGCTACGCCTGGTTGGACATGGGCTTTGACCTGGCCGATACCTTGCAAGATCTCTTCAAGCGCCCCTTCATTTGGCTGGGCTTCAGCGCCTTTGTGATTCTGCTGGCGCTGGCGGCCACTTCGTTCAACCGGGCTGTGCGCTGGCTGGGCGGCAAGCGCTGGCAACTGCTGCACCGGGGCGTTTATGCGGTGGCCGTGCTCGCCGTGCTGCACTTTTGGTGGATGCGGGCGGGCAAACAGAATTTCACCGAAGTGCTGGTGTATGCGGGCATCTTGGCGGGCCTGTTGGGCTGGCGCTTGGTGCGGGCAGCACGGCGAACCTGAGCCTGCAGGAAGCGCTTGTGCAGCCGGTTCAGGCTGCACCGCCTGTTTCAGACCAGCTGCTCCAGCGCAAAGGTATCGAATGCCGACTCGCGCTGGCGGATCAAATGGGCCTTTGTGCCATCGACCAGGATCTCGGCGGCGCGGCCCCGGGTGTTGTAGTTGCTGGCCATGCTCATGCAGTAAGCGCCTGCCGACAGCACGGCGAGCACATCTCCGGCTTGAACCACCAGCTGGCGGTCGCGGCCAATCCAGTCGCCGCTTTCGCACACCGGACCGACCACGTCGTACACCACACCATCACCAGAGTGCTGCGAAACCGGCACGATCTGGTGGAAGGCCTGGTACATGGCCGGGCGGGGCAGGTCGTTCATCGCCGCGTCGACGATGCAGAAGTTCTTTTGCTCGCCGGGCTTCAGGTACAGCACCTCGGTCAGGCACACGCCCGCGTTGCCTACCAAAGAGCGGCCGGGCTCGATCATCAGCTGGCGCTGGCCGTAACCCCGGGCATCGAGCTTGGCCAGCAGCTGCGCCCACAGCGCATCGGCCTCGGGCGGCGTGTCGCCGTTGTAGTTGATGCCCAGACCACCACCAAAGTCGATGTGGTGGATGGCGATGCCCGCCGCTTCGATGTCGGCCACCAGATCCAGCACGCGGTCCATGGCGTCCAGGTAGGGCGTGCTGTCGGTGATTTGTGAGCCGATGTGGCAGTCGATGCCCACCACCTTCAGGCCCGGCAGGCTGGCTGCGTGGCGGTAAGCGCGCAACGCGTCTTCGTGGGCGATGCCGAATTTGTTGCCCTTCAGACCGGTCGAGATGTAGGGGTGGGTTTTGGGGTCCACATTGGGGTTCACGCGCAGGCTGACCGGGGCCACCTTGCCCAGGTCTGCGGCCACGGCACTCAGCACATCGAGTTCGGCTTCGCTTTCCACGTTGAAGCAGCCAATGCCCACTTGCAGAGCTTGCTTCATCTCAGCGCGGGTCTTGCCCACGCCCGAAAAAATCACCTTGGCCGGGTCGCCGCCCGCAGCCAGCACGCGGGCCAGCTCGCCGCCCGAGACGATGTCAAAGCCGCAGCCGGCATCGGCAAAGACCTGCAGCACCGCCAGGCTGGAGTTGGCTTTCATGGCGTAGCAAATTTGCGCGTTCCGACCGGCAAAGCCGCGCTGGTAGGCGGCCAGGGCCGAGAGCATGGCGGCCTTGGAATAAACGAACAAAGGCGTGCCGTGTTCGCGCGCCAGCTCGGACAGGCGAACGCCCTCGACATGCAGCTGATCGCCCGCATAGGCGACGTGGGGCTGGCCGGGCAGGCCTTGAGAAGTTGTGGGATCGTTCATGGTGGGGTGAGTTGGGGGGGCGTCGACGCCGGGGTGTTTGTCGTTGGGTCTGCCGGCACGGTGGTTGTAGCGGGCGCGGTTTTGGCGGGCCAGACCTTGAGCGTTTCGGGCAAGGTGGCGCGTCCGGCAGACTCCGGGGTGTTGGGCAAAAACAGGGGGCCTTTTTGACCGCATGCGCTCAGCATCGCCGCACCGCCGACAAGGGCATGCGCCGTGACTAGAATCTTCAAGACCTTCAACATGCACCGATTGTAATGACCGACCTTGAATTTCTGGACCAAGCTGAACGCCTGCTGGCGGGCGTAGAGATCAGCAGTGACCGTTTGAACGACGACACCGACGCCGACATCGACAACCAGCGCGTGGGCGGCATGGTCACGCTCACCTTTCCCAACCGCAGCCAGATCGTGATCAACCTGCAAAAGCCCCTGCACGAGGTGTGGTTGGCGGCCCGTTGCGGTGGCTTTCATTACAAGTTTGATGGCACGCACTGGATGGACACCAAGGGTCAAGGGGAGTTCTGGGAGAGCCTGTCGCGCTATGCGTCCGAACAGGCGGGCCAAAACTTGTTGTTCAAGCCCTGACAAGACCAGAGCAGGTCGCTCCATCCAGGCCCCCGGCGCCAGGGGGGTCAGGGTTTTGCGGCCGCAACTCAGTTCCTGAACAAATCCAGAATCCGGTTGCGCTCTTCCCCCGGGGGCGTGGCGTTGGGGGACTTGCCTGAGCCCTCCTGGCCTGTGCCCAGTGTGCTGACGCCGCCTCCGCGGGCGTATTCTTCGTACACCCAGTCGCCACCCACGTTCACCAAACCTTCGGGTACAGGCGGCTCTGAAACCGGCATGCCGCGCAATGCGGTTTCCATGAAGCTGATCCACACGGGCAGACTCAGGCCGCCGCCAGTTTCGCGGTCGCCCAGTTTGCGCGGCGTGTCGTAGCCAACCCAGACCACAGCCGCCAGATTGGGCTGGTAGCCCGCAAACCAGGCGTCCATGGCGTCGTTGGTGGTGCCGGTTTTGCCGTAAATGTCCGGGCGACGCAGTGTGCCCTGCGCTCTGGCGGCGGTGCCGGAGCGCGTGACCTCTTGCAGCAAGCTGGTCATGACAAAGGCGTTGCGCGGCGGGATGGCCGGCGCTTCGCTCATTTGCACCACGGCGGGGCTGTCCACCAGCACCCGGTCCTTGAAATCGGTGATGCGCGTGATCAGGTGAGGCTGAACTTTGTAGCCGCCGTTGGCAAACACCGCATAGCCTGTGGCCATCTGCATGGGGGTGACGGACCCTGCGCCGAGCGCCATCGTCAAAAAGGCCGGGTGCTTGTCTTCGTCAAAGCCGAAACGGGTCACCCATTCCTGGGCGGGGCGAGGGCCGACCGCCTGCAAAACGCGAATGGACACCATGTTCTTGGACTTCGCCAAACCTGTGCGCAGGCTCATGGGGCCGTCAAACTTGCCGTCATAGTTCTTGGGCTCCCAAGGCTGACCGCCCGTCACGCCGCTGTCAAAAAACAAAGGCGCGTCGTTGACCACCGTGGCGGGCGTGAAGCCTTTTTCCAGTGCAGCCGAATAGATGAAGGGCTTGAAGCTGGAGCCCGGCTGACGCCAGGCCTGCGTCACATGGTTGAATTTGTTTTTGGCAAAGTCAAAGCCGCCCACCAAGGCCCGGATTGCGCCCGTCTGGGGCGTGATGGCCACCAATGCGCCTTCCACCTCGGGCAGCTGGGTGATCTCCCAAGCCCCTTTTGGGGTTTGGGTGATGCGGACCAGGGCACCTTTGCGCACTTGCTTGGCCGGAGGCGTTTTGTCGGACAGGCCCGATTGCGCTGGTTTGAGGCCGTCGCCCGTGATGGTGATTTGCTCGCCGTTCTGCCGAATCACCACCACCTTGCGGGGTGAGGCTTCCAGCACCACGGCCGACAGCACGTCGCCGTTGTCAGGGTGGTCTTCGAGCGCGTCGTCGATGGCGTCTTCCATCTTTTTGGGGTCTGCAGGCAGATCGATGAATTTCTCGGGGCCACGGTAAATCTGGCGGCGCTCAAAATCCATGATGCCCTGGCGCAAGGCTTTGTAGGCGGCCATTTGCTCGGCCGATTGCACGGTGGTGTACACATTCAGACCACGCGTGTAAGTCTCCTGGCCGTATTGGGCAAAGACCATTTGCCGCACGGTTTCGGCCACATATTCCGCGTGCAGGATTTTTTTGTCAGCAGCCGAGCGCAGTTTGAGCGGTTCGGCCTTGGCCGCCTTGGCCTGGGCGGCCGTGATGTACTTGTTGTCCTCCATCCGCTCGATGATGTAGAGCTGGCGTGAACGGGCGCGCTTGGGGTTGTTGATCGGGTTGTAGGCCGAAGGCGCTTTGGGCAAGCCTGCCAGCATGGCCGCTTCGGCAATGCTGATGTCCTTGAGCGGTTTGCCGAAATAAGTTTCGGCCGCCGAGGCAAAACCATAAGCCCGGTTGCCCAGAAAAATCTGGTTCATGTAGATCTCAAGGATCTGGTCCTTGGTCAGCATGTGTTCGAGTTTGTAGGTCAGCAAAATTTCATAAATCTTGCGGGTGTAGGTTTTCTCGGACGACAGGTACACGTTGCGGGCGACCTGCATGGTGATGGTCGAGGCCCCCTGGCTTTTCATGCGGCCCACGTTGGCAATGCCCGCACGCAAGATGCCCAAGTAGTCCACGCCGCCGTGTTGGTAAAAGCGGTTGTCTTCGATGGACAACACCGCATCTTTCATGACTTGGGGAATGTCCTGGATGGGCGTGAGGTTGCGCCGCTCTTCGCCGAACTCGCCCATCAACTGCCCGTCTTCCGTGAACACACGCAGCGGCAACTTGGGCTTGTAATCGGCCAGGTCGGAAATGTCCGGCAGGTTGGGGTAGGCGATCACCATGGCCACGCCCACCACCAGCAAGATGGACGCCAGTCCAGCGGCAGCCAGGCCCACGGCCCATGCGGCCAGTTTCAAAACCCAGGACCAAAGGTCAGGCGCGGCACCCTTCGCTGGGGCTTTTTGTTTGTCTGGGGAGGCGGTGTCTTTGGAGGGCATAGGTGGGCTGTTGGGGCAGCCAACAAGGCGCGGGCTGCGGGCCATTATAAAAATCCCCGCCTCCGTGCTTGGACAATTCGAAGAGATTTTTAAACACTTTGGTTTTCAAAAAATTGTCACCTCGGCCGAATCATGTTACAAAACCTTGCAGTGAAGACCATTCAGGCCGTTTCTGGGGAGGCTCGACATGCAGGCATTGGCGCGTTGGTGGCAACGGTGGGCTCAAGGATCGGTCCGCCATGCCTGGGGCCTGGCACCACACGACGGTGCCTGGGTGTTGGGCGGCTTGACTCGCCCCATCCACAACTTGGCCAAAGTCCAGACCCTGGTGGCTTTGCCTGCACCCGCTGATGTGGACGCTTCAGACCTGAGCTGGCTGAGCCAGCACTTGCGCCAGCATGGGCGCTTGGGTGGCGGGGCGCGTCATCGCCTCAACATGGCTTTGCCTCTGGCGCTGATTCAGCAGGGGTACATCGACTTTCCCGCCGACTTGCCCGAAGAAGACTGGGTCTACGAGGTGCAGCTGGAAGTGGCCCAGGCCTTGCAGCTGGAGCCCGACGCGGTGAATTTCGACTTTGAACCCGCGCCACTGACCGATGGCCTGGTCCAGCGCGTGCACTGGATGGGTTGTGCACAAGCCCGGATGGCGGACTTCAAAAGCTGCACCCGCGCGGCAGGCTGGCGACTGGCCGCCGTCGAGTCCGAACTGCAGGCCGCACAGCGGGGTGCGCGTGCGTTGCGCGGCGGGGTGGCCAGTCTGTGGACCCAAGCGCCGCAGGACTGGCAGTTTCGGCTGGACAAGCTGGGCGGACCGGCTGCTCGGTCAGAGCACGAAGCCGCTCAGGCGTCGGTGGACTCCGAAGCCGCCATCGAAGAAGCCCTGCATCAGGTGATGGCCACGCCCGGTGGCCCACGCCTGGTGGCGGCAGGCTTGGCCCTGAAGGCGTGGCAGTGATGCGTGCGCTGAATTTGCTCCATCACCCGGGCCTGGCTCAGCAGCAAAAGGTTTTTCACCGCTGGTGGAGCGGCTTGGCCGGGCTGCTGGTCGGCGCCTCGCTGGCTTGGGCTTGGCACCATGTGCAGGTGATCGAGACGGCGCAGCTGCAGTTGGCGCAAAGCCGTTTGCAAGGGGCATTGCGGGCGCAGCAACAGCAGGCCCAGGAAGCCGCACGCCAGCAAACCCGGCTGCGCGGTCAAGCCGAACAAGCCCGCCAGCTCCAGCAGATCGCCGAGCACCAGCACACCTGGGTGAGCCTGCACGAGAGCTTGCAGCAAGAAGCCAGGGAGCGGGGCCTGAAGCTGCTGCGCTTGCACTCTGATGCAGAAAAAATCGAGCTGCACGGCACCCTGCAGCGCGCTGACGCCGTGTCTGAAGTACGGCAAAGCTTGTCGGCGCAATGGCCGCAAGCGCTGGCCTTGACCAGCATGACAGCCGGTCCCGCAGGTGAGGTGAACGTTGTCTGGCAAACCCAGTGGCCACAGGCCCAAGCGGTGGCGGCCACACCGACTGCGCGCACCCAGAGGGCCAAACCATGAAGCGTTGGGCCGTGATGCCGCTGGGCGCTTTGCACTGGCCTCACCTGCAGCGGCTGACCGCACGCTGGTGGCGTCGGTGGGTCTACGCCCTGACCGGCTGCTCGCTGGGCGTGGCGCTGGTGTGGCTGGCGCAGCCAGAGGTGCGCGAAGACCATGCGCAGGCCGAACAAGCGGTGGCCACTTTGTCGCAGCAGTTGGCCGCCGTGCCTGTGGCCGCAGCCACGCCCCCAGCCCAGGCCATGCCCAGCGGTGTGCAGGGCCGACTGGCCAGCTTGCCTGCCGTGACACAGCAGGGGCAAATCTGGACCGATTGGCAGCAGTTCTTGGCGGCGCATGGTTTGCGCTTGCAATCGCTGCGCCCCTTGGCCTCAGAGTCCGTCGTCTCGTCCGCGTCCGCCAGTGGCGGTGCCGCCCAGCCTGCCAGCTTGCCCCATCAGGCGGCGGCTTTGCGTGTGCAGGGTCGTTTCGAGGACTGGACCCGGGCATGGGCGGCCTGCGCCGAGACGGGGCCGGTCTGCAGCCTGGACCGCATCAGCGTGGCGGCCCTGCCACAAGCGGCCGAAGTCCAGATCGATGTGGTGCTGCGCATCTGGATGCGTCCGGGCGAAGAGGGCGCTGGGGCACAGGCACTGCCAACGGCCTGGATCGTGCCCTCGTCGGCGTCCCCCCTGTCCCGTTCGGCGCCTGCATTGTTTGCTGCAGAGACGGCTGTTTCCGGCGCCCTTGCGGGCGCTGCCGCGCGTGCGGAAGGCGTGCGTTCGGAAGATGAGCGGCAAGCCACTGGCGCAGCGGCAACCGGCACAGGGCTCGCCAGCGCAGCCGCCGAAGACTTGCCGCCGGACCCGCGTCACTGGCCATTGGCCCGGGTACGTTGGGTGGGCTTGTGGCAGCAGGGCAGCGATCGGCACGCGATTTTGTCGGCCGGACCGCATGGGGCCAAGGTGCGTCTGGGGCAACGTGTCACGCAGGAAGGCCATCGGGTGGTCGCCATCGCCGAGGACGGCGTGAGCCTGCGCTTGGCGCAAGAACCGGTGATCCAGCTCGACGGCATGCGGCCCGCCGCAGAGGGTCACAGCATGGGGAGTGGGAAGCCATGAAGCATTTCAAGCGATACGGACTCCGCAGCAGCGTGTGGCTGGCATGCGTTTGCAGCGCAGGGTGGGTGGCGGCGCAAATGCCGCACAGCCCCGAACGGACCTCGCCACCGCCAGGATCACAAGCGGGTGCGGTGGCTGTGCCCGACGACAAGCCGATCAGCCTGAATTTTCAGAACATCGACATCAAAGCCCTGCTGCAGGTGTTTGCCAACTTCACAGGGCTCAACCTGGTGCCGACCGACAGCGTCAGCGGACCCGTGACCGTGCGTTTGAACGAGGTGCCGTGGCAGCAGGCTTTGAGCATCGTGCTGCAGTCCAAGGGACTGGTGTCGCGCCAGGAGGGCCGTGTGCTGTGGATCGCACCGCAGGGCGAATGGGCCCTGCGCGAGAAAAAGCAGCACGATGCCCAAGCCGCTTTGGAGGCGGTCAGCCCCTTGCAGATGCTGTCCTTGCGTTTGCAATATGCCCGTGCCACCGAGGTGGCCCAGCGCCTGCAGGGTGGCGCAGCCGGCAGCATAGGGGGGCGCTGGTTGAGTGCCCGTGGCAGTGTGCTGGCCGAGCCTCGCACCAACCAGCTCTTCATCTCGGACCTGTCCGCACGGGTGCTGGACCTTCAAAAAATGCTGGCGCAACTGGATGTGCCCGTTCGGCAGATCTTGATCGAGGCCCGCATCGTGGAGGCCGATGACCAGTTTGGGCAGTCGCTCGGTGTGAAGCTGGGCACGGGTCTGGCGATCCCCATGAAGGTGCAAGGCCGCTCCAACACGCTGGCCGTGGGTGCCAGCAACCAGCCCTCAGCGGCCGGTACGGTGGCCGGCAACCAGGTGAATTTGCCTGCGGGATCGGCTGGCCAAACGCTCAACACCCCGGCCACCTTCGCCGTCTCGCTGTTCAATGCCGCGGCCGACCGGTTCATCAACGTGGAAATTTCGGCCCTGGAAGCCGCAGGGTTGGGCAAGGTGGTGTCGCGCCCCCGGGTGGTGACAGCCGACCAGACCAAGGCCTTGATCGAGCAGGGCACCGAGTTGCCTTATCAAACGGCCTTGGGCAATGGCGTGACCGCGATTTCCTTCCGAAAGGCCAACCTCAAGCTGGAGGTGACGCCCCAGATCACGCCCGATGGTTCGGTCGTGCTGGATGTGGACGTGAACCGCGACAGCGTCGGACAAATCACCCCGGCGGGTTACGCCATCAACACCAAGCATGTGAAGACCCAGGTGCGCGTGGAGGATGGCGGCACCGTCGTGCTGGGCGGCATTTACGAAGAGACCAACCGCAACGACGAAGCCAAGGTGCCGGGTCTGGGCGATGTGCCTGGCCTGGGGTGGCTGTTCAAAAACCGGGACCAGACCCGGCGCAAAAGTGAGTTGTTGATTTTCCTCACGCCCCGCGTGGTGGCCGATGGCCCGCCCACTCTGCCGCCTTGAAGCACGCTGCCCTTTGACCCCAGCGCAGCGCGCTTCAAGCTGGGCCAGGCTGGTCGAATACACTTGCAGGCTCTGAAGTGCTGGGCATTTTTTGTGGGTGGACCAGCCAATATTTCCAGTGTGAGACTTTCTTGAGCATCATCTTCGTGGGCCTACCGGGCTCGGGCAAAACCACCATTGGCCGGCAATTGGCACGCCGCTTGGGGCTCCCTTTTGTCGACTCTGACCATGTGATCGAGCACCAATTGGGCTGTTCGATTCGGGAGTTCTTTGCCCGTGAAGGCGAAGACAGCTTTCGCGATGTGGAGCAACAGGTGCTGGACGAGTTGACCCAAACCCATGAGGGGGTGATCGCGACAGGCGGCGGATCGGTCTTGCGCGAAGCCAACCGTCGCCATCTGCGTGAGCGCGGCCACGTGGTTTACCTGCGCTCGACGCCCGAAGACGTTTTTCGCCGTGTGCGCCACGACACAGCCCGCCCTTTGTTGCAGGTGGACGACCCCTTGAGCCGCCTGCGTGCCTTGTTTGAGGCGCGTGACCCGCTGTACCGCGAGGCGGCCCATTTCGTCATTGAAACCGGCCGCCCCTCGGTGGCTACGCTGGTCAACATCATCATCATGCAGCTGGAGCTGGCCGGACACCTGCCCGCAAGCACGCCTGCGCCCTTGCAGCCCGCACACAAACCCTGAAACGCCGGGATCCCCTCTCGCACCCCCTACACTTGGGGCTATGTCCGAGTCCACATTCCCCATTGAGAAGGTCGCCATTTCGCTGGACGACCGCAGTTACGACATCCTGATTGGCCAAGGCCTGCTCGGCCGCCCTGACACCTGGGCCGGCCTGCCCAAGGCGACAACAGCCATGATCGTGACCAATGACACGATTGCCCCGCTGTACGAAGCCGCTTTGCGCAGCGCCATTGCCCCGCATTACAAGCAGGTGCACACCGTGGTGCTGCCCGATGGCGAGGCGCACAAGGACTGGCCTACCCTGAACCTGATTTTTGACGCGCTGCTGGGCCAAGGCTGCGACCGCAAGACGGTGCTGTTTGCCTTGGGCGGTGGCGTGGTGGGCGACATGACCGGCTTTGCAGCCGCCAGCTACATGCGCGGCGTGCCCTTTGTGCAGGTGCCGACCACGCTTTTGTCGCAGGTGGATTCGTCGGTGGGCGGCAAGACCGCCATCAACCACCCGTTGGGCAAAAACATGATCGGCGCGTTCTACCAACCCGTGCGCGTGGTCTGCGACCTGAACACCCTGACCACTTTGCCCCCGCGCGAGCTGAGCGCGGGCCTGGCCGAAGTCATCAAATACGGCCCGATTGCCGACATGGCTTTCTTGGACTGGATCGAGGCCAACATCGACGCCCTCATCGCCCAAGACCCGGCCGCGCTGGCGCACGCTGTCAAGCGCAGCTGCGAGATCAAGGCCTGGGTGGTCGGGCAAGACGAGCGCGAAGCGGGCCTGCGGGCCATTTTGAATTTTGGCCACACCTTTGGCCATGCCATCGAGGCGGGTCTGGGTTTTGGCGTCTGGCTGCACGGCGAAGCCGTGGGCTGCGGCATGGTCATGGCGGCAGAACTCTCGCAGCGTCTGGGCAAAGTGGACGCCGATTTTGTGGCGCGTTTGCGGGCTTTGATTGCGCGTGCAGGCCTGCCCGTGCGCGGCCCGGTCATTGACGCGGCCGACAATGCGGGCCATTACATCGAACACATGCGCCTCGACAAAAAAGCCATCGGCGGCGACATCCAGTTTGTGGTGATTGACGGCCCCGGCAAAGCCACCGTGTGCGGTGCGCCCGACGCCATGGTGCGTGAGGTGATCAACGCCTGCTGCACTTGAACCATGTACGCCGAGTCATTGGATCTGTCCGTCGGTTCCAGCCAGCCACTGGCCAGCTTGTCGGCGCTGGCCTGTGACCCGGCGCAAACTCGGGGCCGACGGTTTGCCGAGCCGCCAGCGCCCACGCGCAACGCTTTTCAGCGGGACCGTGACCGCATCGTGCACTCCACCGCGTTCCGGCGGCTGGTCTACAAGACGCAGGTGTTCCTGAACCACGAGGGCGATCTGTTCCGTACGCGGCTGACGCACTCGCTCGAAGTCGCGCAGCTGGGCCGCTCGATTGCCCGGGCGCTGGGGCTCAACGAAGATTTGGTCGAAGCTGTGGCGCTGGCGCACGATCTGGGCCACACGCCTTTTGGGCATGCGGGGCAAGACGCGCTGAATGAATGCATGGCCGAGCACGGCGGTTTTGAACACAACCTGCAAAGCCTGCGCGTGGTCGATCAACTCGAAGAGCGCTACCCGGCGTTCGATGGCCTGAACTTGAGCTTTGAAACCCGCGAGGGCGTGCTCAAACACTGCTCCCGGGCCAATGCCGAGCGTCTGGAGCTGGCCGAGCCCGGTGGAGTCGGGCGGCGCTTCATCGACCGCACCCAGCCCAGCCTGGAGGCGCAACTGTGCAACCTGGCCGATGCGATTGCCTACAACGCGCACGACATCGACGACGGCGTGCGCTCCGGGCTGATCAGCATCGAGCAACTGCTGCAGGTGGAACTGTTTGCGCATTACCACCAGCAGACTTTGACCGAGCATCCGGGCTTGTCGGAAAAGCCGCGCCGCCTGCTGTACGAAACCATCCGCCGCATGCTGAGCGACCAGGTCTACGACGTGATCGACACCACCCGCCAGGCTGTGTTTCAGGCGGGTGTTGGCTCGTTGGAAGAAGCCCGCCAGGCCGGGCCGCTCGTGTCGTTCAGCGCAGAGATGAAGTCTCGCAGCAGCGAGCTCAAAAGGTTTTTGTTCGCGCAGCTCTACCGCCACCCGCAGGTCATGCACACCACCGCACAGGCGCAACAGGCTGTGCGCGAGTTGTTCGCCGCTTACGTGGCTCAGCCCTCCGAGATGTCCGCCGACTTCGCGGCCAGTGCCGACTTGCACCGCTCTGTGGCCGACTACATCGCTGGCATGACCGACCGTTTCGCCTTGCGCGAACACGAACGCCTGACGGGTCGCAAGCTGCTGTGAGCCAGTTGAGCGGTCTTGGTGGGAGCGAGCCCCTGCTCGCGAACGGGTGATCGGAGGCTTTGCAGCATGACCACCACGCCCCAACATCGCACCGCCTGGCTCGTCGTCATCGCTGGCGGCGTGGCGGCCTTGCAGGTGGGTAAGCTGCCGCCCGCCTTGCCCGCGCTGCAGGCCGAGCTGGGTCTGACGCTGCTGCAGTCCGGTTTCCTTTTGTCCATGGTGCAGCTGGCTGGTTTGAGTCTGGCCGTGTTCATGGGCTTGTGGGCCGATGGCATGGGTCTCAAACGCAGCATGGTGCGCGGCCTGTGCCTGTTGGCGTTGGCCAGCGGTTTGGGTGGGTTCGCCACCTCAGTCACTGCGTTGCTGTTGCTGCGGGCCATCGAAGGCATGGGCTTTTTGCTGGTGGCTTTGCCCGCGCCCGCTTTGATTCGCCGCCTGGTGCTGCCCGCGCAGCTGCCCGGCATGCTGGGCGTGTGGGGCGCGTACATGCCCACCGGCACAGCGCTGGCTTTGCTGGCTGGGCCGCTGTTCATTCCGGTATGGGGCTGGGGCGCTTGGTGGTGGCTGTTTGCTGCCGTGTCGCTGGCCATGGCCGCGTGGTTGTGGCGCAGCGTGCCCGCCGACCCAGTGGCCCACACAGCCGCCGCTGGGCAAGGTGCCTGGCAGCGCCTGCGCCGCACCTTGAGCGCCCCCGGCCCATGGCTGGTGGCCCTCACTTTTGGCATGTATTCGGGCCAGTGGCTGGCGGTGGTCGGTTTTCTGCCGTCCATTTACGCCGCCGCTGGTGTCGGCGGTGCGTTGCTGGGCGTGCTCACGGCCTTGGCTGCAGCGGTGAACATCGTCGGCAACATGGCCTCGGGCCGCTTGCTGCAGCGCGGCTGGGCACCCCGCAGCACGCTGTGGCTGGGCTTTGGCGCCATGGCGCTGGGCAGCACCGTGGCCTTCGCACCCTTCACCGAAAGCCTGCCTTGGCTGCGTTTTGCCGGGGTGTTGCTGTTCTCCGGGATGGGCGGTTTGGTGCCGGGCACCTTGTTCAGCCTGGCCGTTCGCCTGGCCCCGGGTGAGCAACAAGTGGCCACCACCGTGGGCTGGGTGCAGCAGCTCTCGGCCCTGGGCCAGTTTGTCGGCCCCCCCGTGGTGGCGGCCGTGGCCGCGCGTGCAGGCGGCTGGCAGCTCACACCGCTGGTCACGGTGGGCTGTTGTGGGGTGGGGGCGGTGCTGGCTTGGGTCGTGGGTCGCTTGCTCGCACAGGCACAATCTCGCCCATGACCGACATGAACACCCCTGAAATTGCCGACACCGTGCGCTGGCTCGAACGCGCCGTGATTGGCCTGAACCTCTGCCCCTTTGCCAAAGCCCCGCACGTCAAGGGCCAGATCCATTACGTGGTGAGCGAAGCCAAAGGCCTCGAAGGCTTGCGCGACGAATTGATTGAGCAGTTGCAGGCGCTGGCCGCCATGCCCGCCGAAGAGCGCGAGACCGTGCTCTTGATCGTGCCGCAGATGCTGCAGGATTTTCTGGAGTTCAACGACTTTCTGGACGAGGCCGATGCGGTGTTGCAAGAGCTCGACATGGAAGGCGTGTTCCAGGTCGCGAGTTTTCACCCGCAGTTCCAGTTTGCCGACACCGAGCTGGACGACATCGGCAATTTCACCAACCGCTCGCCTTACCCCACGCTGCACCTGCTGCGTGAGGAAAGCATCGATCGGGCGGTGGAGGCGTTCCCGGAAGCCGAGACGATTTACGAAACCAACATCGAGACCATGGAAAAGTTGGGGACCGAGGGCTGGAAAAAGCTCGATGTCGGCCCGCACTGACACCCTGGTTGGTGATTCCTGCATCCGTTGTCATTCCCGCGCAGGTGGGAATCCATGCCCGCACCCACTTCGCTCCACGCCATGAAAAGCCCGAAACGCGCAACCCATTCGCCCGCCGCCAGCCCTGACGCACTGCCCCCCGAGGTGCGCCCCGGCCAGTCGGTTGAGTTGCTCAAGCAGCTGCACATCCTCACGCGCGAGGGCAAGCTCAACCAGGACTCGCGCCGCAAGCTCAAGCAGGTCTACCACTTGTTTCAGTTCATCGAAAAGCTGTTGCTGGAATTGCCCGCGAGCGTCAGTGGCCCCACCTTGGCCGACCACGGCGCAGGCAAGTCGTACCTCGGCTTCATCATTTACGACCTGTTTTTCAAGGCCCTGGGCCAAGGCACGATTTACGGCATCGAAACGCGCAGCGAGCTGGTGGAGTCGTCCAAAGCGTTGGCCCAGAAGCTGGGCTTTGAGCGCATGCGCTTTTTGAATGTGAGCGTGGCCGAATCTACCCAAAGCGAAGAGCTGCCCGAGCAGATCGACGTGGTGACTGCGCTGCACGCCTGCGACACGGCCACCGACGATGCCATTGCCTTCGGTCTGCAAAAGAAAGCCAGATACATGGTGCTGGTGCCTTGCTGCCAGGCCGAACTGGCCCGAGCCCTCAACCAGAATAAGGCGATCAATCTGCAGCGCACCCCGCTGGCCGAGCTGTGGCGTCACCCCCTGCACACCCGCGAAGTGGGCAGTCAGCTGACCAATGTGCTGCGTTGCCTGTATCTGGAGTCACAGGGTTACCAGGTCACGGTGACCGAGCTGGTGGGCTGGGAGCATTCCATGAAAAACGAGCTGATTCTGGCCAAGTACACCGGTCAGAAAAAACGCGCCTCGGGCGAGCGCCTGCTGGCGCTGCTTCAGGAGTTTGGGGTGAAAGAACTGATGGGCGGGCGCTATCCACGGGTCGCCAGATCAGCAGCGGTCTGATCTGGCGCTCAGCAGATATCAACCGCCTTATTGCGGCTCAATTTTCGCGTCGCGAATGGCTTTGGCCCATTTGGCGGTTTCGGCTTTGGAGCGTTGCGCCAGTGCTTCGGGTGAGGCGGGGGCGGTCTCAAAGCCCAGGGCCGAGAAGCGCTCCAGGATGGTCTTGTCGTTGGCCGCAGCGTTCACCGCGGCGTTGAGCTTGTTGACGATGTCGGCGGGCGTGCCGGCCGGGGCAAAGACCGCAAAATAGGCGATCAGTTCATAGTCTTTCAGGCCCAGGGCTTCGTTGACGGTGGGCAGCTCGGGGATGGCCTTGGAGCGCTGGGTCGAGGTGACGGCCAGGCCACGGATCTTGCCCGCCTTGACCTGGGGCAGCATGACGGCAAAGTCGGCGGTGAACATGTTCACCTGGCCGCCAATCAGGTCGGTCATGGCCGCCGGGCCGCTTTTGTAGGGCACATTGGTCATCTGGATGCCCGCCATGCTGGCGAGCATTTCGCTGGACACCAGTTGCGAGGTGCTGGCGCTGGCGAACGTCACTTGTGTGGGTTTGGATTTGGCCAGGTCCACAAATTCTTTGAGGGTTTTGGCGGGAACATCGTTGTTCACCGCCACGATCAGCGGCACCGAGCCCATGTAGGCCACGGGCGCAAAGGCGGTGTCCTGGTCGTAGGGCAGCTTTTTCATCAGGCTTTTCAGGGCCGCGTTGGTGCTGTTGGTGCCAATCAGGATGGTGTAGCCATCGGGTGCCGACTTGGCGACCGCGTCGGCCCCCAGCATGCCGTTCACGCCAGCGCGGTTGTCCACCACCACGGGCTGGCCCAGCACTTCCGACATTTTTTGCGCAAAGGCGCGACCAATTTGGTCGGTGGCGCTGCCCGCCGCAAAGGGCACCACGGCCTTGATGGGTTTGTTGGGGTAGGCCTGTGCCAGGGCTTGGGATGCCACAAGGCCAAGGCCCAAGGCGGCAGACAACAAAGAAGCGATGCGCAAACTTTTCATGGGTTCTCCAGTGGGTCAAAAAATCATTCAATCACAAATGTCAGCAGGTGTGCACTCAGGCATTTCCCGTGGGCGTCCAGGGCCAGCGAGCGGGTGACCCCGCCGCCCAGCGCTTGGTGCATGACAAAGTTGAGGGCGCCCAGTTGGGGCAGGGCGTAGCGTTCCACCGGGCCGTGCACGGTGCCTGCAAAGTGGGCTTGCACCCGTTCGGCGCTCAGGTGTTGTTCCAGCAGGGCAAAGTCTTTTTTGTCGTAAGCGATGACCGACAAGGTGGACCGGTTGCCTTTGTCGCCGGTGCGGGTGTGGGCGATGTCGCGCAGCAGCATGTCAGTCTCCTTCTGCGTTGAGCAGCACGGTGGTGGTGTGCACGGCATTGCGCGGCATGAGCACGGCGGCAGCGGCAACCACTTCGCGCACGTTGCGTGTGGCGCCGCCGCCACCGGCCGGGCCGTTGGTGTAAAGCGCTTCGACCTCGTGCGCCACATGCTGGGCTTGTGTCAAGGTGGGCACGCGCAGGGCCACGCGGGCACGCACTTCGGTGGGTTCTGTCATTGCTGCGCTGGAGGGGCCGAAGATCGCGTTCACGCCGATCAGGTCGTAGCGACCTTCGAACTCGGCATAACCGGCATCGGCCAGCCGTTGTCGCACCAGCTCCAGCGCCAGTTGGCCCCGTGCCTGTGCGCCCGGCCCGGCATAGCTGATTTGCCCCTCGCCAATGAAGCCGTCGCGGTAGCCCAGGGTGACCTTGAGCGTGTCGGTTCGGGGATGGCCGCTGCCACCGGTCACTTGAACGCGATCTGGGCCCAGTTGCGTCAGCTGCACCTGAGAAAAGTCGGCCACCACATCGGGCTGCAGGTAGCGTGCGGGGTTCTCGATTTCGTAGAGCAGTTGTTCCGTGCAAGTGGCCACCGTGACGCAGCCGCCAGAGCCCGCCACTTTGGTGATGATGGCGTCAGCCGAGGCGCTGACTTCGGCCAGCGGAAAGCCCAGCCGGGCCTGGTCGGGCACGTCCTTGTAGCCCGGATCGGCAAAGTAGCCGCCCGTGATCTGCGCCGCGCATTCCAGCAAATGCCCGACCAGCACGCCTTGACCCAGACGCTCCCAGTCGTCGGCTGCCCAACCAAAGTGGTGCATCAAGGGGGCCAAAAACAGCGCCGGATCGGCCACGCGGCCGGTGATGATGACCTGGGCGTCGGTTTGCAGCGCGGGCAGCAGGGCTTCGGCCCCCAGGTAGGCGTTGGCCGAAATCAGTTGGGGTTGCAGATCGGCCAGGGTTTGCGTGCTCTCCAGCATGGGCAGCGCCAAGCCGGTTTGGGTCAGGGTGGCCAGCACATCGTCGCCCAGCACCACCGCCACTTTAATTTGCGGCAAACCCAATTCACGGGCCACGGCCAGCACCTTGTGCCCGGCCTGCAGCGGGTTGGCCGCGCCCATGTTGCTGATGATGCGGGTGCCCTGGCGGATGCAGGCGGGCAGCACGGCGCGCATGCGGGCGACCAGCATTGGGTCAAAACCAGCAGCCGGGTCTTTGGACCGCTCCAGTTGCGCCAAGGCAATCGTTCGCTCGGCCAGGCACTCGAATACCAGAAAGTCGAGGTGCCCCTTTTCGGTCAGTTCCACGGCAGGCGCAATGCGGTCGCCCGCGTACCCTGCGCCTGCGCCAATTCGGAGGGTTGTCTTGTGCATGCAGCAAGCTTAAAGGCATGAGGATCACCCGTCTGTCACACGGGAGCTTCCATTTAATTGGGGTCAGATCCCAATTAAACTGCTTGTCCTGTTCAAGGAGTTCCCATGGCCCGCCAACCCCGCCTCACTGTTGCTGCTTATCCGCACCACGTCATCCAGCGCGGCAATGACCGCCAGGCCATCGTGCGCGACGATGCGGACCGCGAGCGTTTGCTGGCGCTGTGGCAAGAGCATGCACAAACTTTCAAGGTGGCCATCCATGCGTATGTGATCATGGACAACCACTTCCATTTGCTGCTCACCCCCGAAACCGACGAGGGCCTGCCGCAGATGATGCAGGCGGTGGGGCGGGCCTATGTGCGCTATTTCAATTTGCGGCACCAGCGCACCGGTACGCTGTGGGAAGGCCGCTACCGCAGCAACCTCATTGAGAGTGAGCGCTATCTTTTGGCCTGCATGGTCTACATCGATCTGAACCCGGTGCGGGCAGGCATGGTGGCGCAACCCGCCGACTTCAAATGGTCCAGCCACAGGCACTGTATTGGTCAGTTGAGCGATAAATTGGTGACACCGCATGCCCTGTTTTGGGGTTTGGGCAACACCCCTTTTGCCCGAGAGGCGGCTTATGCCGAGCTGGTGCAGACGGGCCTGGCGCAGCGCGAAAAGGATCAACTCACGCAAAGCGCCTTGTCGGGCTGGGCGCTGGGGTCGGCCAATTTTGTCAGTGGCTTGCAGCAAACCACTCAGCGGCGTCTGGTGCCAGGCAAGGCTGGCCGACCTGCCAAAAAGACACCCGATTAAATCTGTCCCCAATTAATCCGAAGCCAATTCAAAAGTCAAATTAATTGGGATCTGACCCCAATTAAAAAGTTTGGCACGGTTGCTGCTGTGCACTACACTCCTCGATCTGCGTGAAAACCCTTAGGAGCGCCCATGACTTCGGCCAGTGCAAAAGAACATTTCCAATCGACCGGTCTGTATGACCCGGCCAATGAACACGATGCTTGCGGTGTCGGCTTTGTGGCCCACATCAAGGGTCACAAGACCCACGCCATCGTGACGCAGGCGCTCAAGATTCTTGAAAACCTGGATCACCGGGGTGCTGTGGGCGCGGACGCGCTCATGGGCGATGGTGCCGGTATCCTGATCCAGCTGCCCGATGCGCTGTACCGCGACGAAATGGCCAAGCAAGGCGTGGCGCTGCCACCCTTTGGTGAATATGGCGTGGGCATGGTGTTCCTGCCCAAAGAACACGCTTCGCGCATGGCTTGCGAGCAAGAACTCGAGCGCGCCGTCAAGGCCGAAGGCCAGGTGCTGCTCGGCTGGCGCGATGTGCCGGTGAACCGCGACATGCCCATGTCGCCCCGCGTGCGCGAGAAAGAGCCGGTCATGCGCCAAATCTTCATTGGCCGTGGCGCCGACGTGATCGTGCAGGATGCGCTCGAGCGCAAGCTGTATGTGATCCGCAAGACCGCCAGCGCCGCGATCCAGAACCTGCACTTGACGCACAGCAACGAGTACTACATCCCCAGCATGTCCAGCCGCACCGTGGTCTACAAAGGCCTGCTGCTGGCCGACCAGGTGGGCACCTATTACCTGGACCTGCAGGACGAGCGTTGCGTCTCCGCCTTGGGCCTTGTGCACCAGCGTTTCTCGACCAATACCTTCCCCGAGTGGCCATTGGCTCACCCTTACCGCTATGTGGCACACAACGGCGAGATCAATACCGTCAAGGGCAACTACAACTGGATGAAGGCCCGCGAAGGCGTGATGTCCTCGCCCGTGCTGGCCGACGACCTGCAAAAGCTGTATCCGATCAGCTTTGCCGGTCAGTCCGACACCGCGACCTTCGACAACTGCCTGGAACTGCTGACCATGGCGGGCTACCCCATCAGCCAGGCCGTGATGATGATGATCCCCGAGCCCTGGGAGCAGCACACCACCATGGACGAGCGCCGCAAGGCTTTCTATGAGTACCACGCTGCGATGCTGGAACCTTGGGACGGCCCCGCCTCCATCGTGTTCACCGACGGCCGCCAGATCGGCGCCACGCTGGACCGCAACGGCCTGCGTCCTTCGCGCTACATCATCACCGACGACGACATGGTCATCATGGGTTCGGAAACCGGCGTGCTGCCGATTCCCGAGAGCAAGATCGTGCGCAAGTGGCGTCTGCAGCCGGGCAAGATGTTCCTGATCGACCTGGAGCAAGGCCGCATGATCAATGACGAGGAACTCAAGTCGGGCCTGGCCAACAGCAAGCCCTACAAGCAGTGGATCGAGAACCTGCGTGTCAAGCTCGACGACATCGAGCCCAATGCCAGCGATGCCCCCGAAAGCGATGCCGCCGATTTGCTGGACCGCCAGCAAGCCTTTGGCATGACACAGGAGGACATCAAATTCCTGCTGGCCCCTATGGCCTCGGCCGGTGAAGAGGCCATTGGCTCCATGGGCAACGACAGCCCACTGGCCGTGCTCTCTGACAAGAACAAGCCACTCTACAACTACTTCAAGCAGTTGTTCGCGCAGGTGACCAACCCGCCGATTGACCCGATCCGCGAAGCCATCGTGATGTCGCTGGTCTCCTTCATTGGCCCCAAACCCAACCTGCTGGACATCAACCAGGTCAACCCGCCGATGCGCCTCGAAGTCAGCCAGCCTGTGCTGGACTTCCAGGACATGGCCAAGCTTCGCACGATTGCCGAGCGGACCCAGGGCAAGTTCCGCAGCCACACGCTGGACATCACCTACCCGGTGGCCTGGGGCCGCGAAGGCGTCGAAGCCAAACTCGCTTCGCTGTGCGCCGAAGCGGTGGACGCGATCAAGGGTGGCCACAACATCCTGATCATCAGCGACCGCGGCGTGAGCGCCACCCAGGTGGCCATCCCCGCTTTGTTGGCGCTCTCGGCCATTCACCAGCACCTGGTGACCGAGGGCCTGCGCACCACGGCCGGTCTGGTGGTGGAAACCGGCACCGCCCGCGAAGTGCACCACTTTGCGGTGCTCGCCGGTTACGGCGCAGAAGCCGTCCACCCCTACCTGGCCATGGAAACCCTGGTGGCCCTGCACAAAGAGCTGCCCGGCGACCTGTCGGCCGACAAGGCGCTCTACAACTACGTCAAGGCGATTGGCAAGGGCCTGTCCAAGATCATGTCCAAGATGGGCGTGTCGACCTACATGTCGTATTGCGGCGCCCAGCTGTTCGAAGCCATCGGCATCAACACCGAAACCATCAACAAGTACTTCACCGGCACCTCCAGCCGTGTGGGCGGCATTGGCGTGTTCGAAATTGCCGAAGAAGCCTTCCGCATGCACGCCGCCGCCTTTGGTGATGACCCGCTGCTGGCCACCATGCTGGACGCCGGCGGCGAATACGCCTGGCGCGCCCGTGGTGAAGAGCACATGTGGACGCCCGACGCGATCGCCAAGTTGCAGCACTCCACCCGTGCCAACAACTTCAGCACCTACAAAGAGTACGCCCAGATCATCAACGACCAGAGCAAGCGCCACATGACGCTGCGTGGCCTGTTCGAGTTCAAGATCGATCCGTCCAAGGCCATCCCGCTGGAGCAGGTCGAGCCCGCTGCCGAGATCGTCAAGCGTTTCGCCACGGGTGCGATGTCGCTGGGCTCGATCTCCACCGAAGCGCACGCCACTTTGGCCGTGGCCATGAACCGCATTGGCGGCAAGAGCAACACGGGCGAGGGCGGTGAAGACGCCAACCGTTACCGCAACGAACTCAAGGGCATCCCGATCAAGTTGGGCGATTCGCTCAAGAGCGTGATCGGCGCCGAAAACGTCGAAGTCGACATGCCTTTGGCCGCAGGTGACAGCCTGCGCTCGCGCATCAAACAGGTCGCTTCGGGCCGTTTCGGTGTCACTGCCGAATACCTGTCGAGCGCTGACCAGATCCAGATCAAGATGGCCCAGGGCGCCAAGCCCGGTGAGGGCGGTCAGCTGCCCGGCGGCAAGGTCTCCGATTACATCGGCAAGCTGCGCCACTCGGTGCCTGGCGTCGGCCTGATCTCACCACCTCCACACCACGACATCTACTCCATCGAGGACTTGGCCCAGCTGATCCACGACCTGAAGAACGTCGCCCCGCACAGCGACATCAGCGTCAAGCTGGTGTCCGAAATCGGCGTCGGCACCATCGCCGCCGGTGTGGCCAAGTGCAAGGCCGACCACGTGGTGATCGCGGGCCATGACGGCGGCACGGGCGCATCGCCCTGGTCGTCGGTCAAGCATGCGGGCTCGCCATGGGAAATCGGTCTGGCCGAAACCCAGCAGACCTTGGTGCTCAACGGCTTGCGCGGTCGCATCCGTGTGCAGGCCGACGGCCAGATGAAAACCGGTCGCGACGTGGCCATTGGCGCCTTGCTGGGCGCAGACGAATTCGGCTTTGCCACCGCACCGCTGGTCGTGGAGGGCTGCATCATGATGCGCAAGTGCCACCTGAACACCTGCCCGGTGGGCGTGGCCACGCAAGACCCGGAACTGCGCAAGAAATTCACCGGCAAGCCCGAGCATGTCGTGAACTACTTCTTCTTCATTGCCGAAGAAGTGCGCCAGATCATGGCCCAGCTGGGCATCAATAAGTTCGACGACCTGGTGGGCCGTGCCGACCTGCTCGACATGCGTGCGGGCGTGAGCCACTGGAAGGCCCGTGGTCTGGACTTTTCTCGCCTGCTGGCTGTGCCGCAAGTCACGATGGACGCCGACGTGCGCCACGTGCAAACGCAGGACCACGGTCTGGCCAAGGCGCTCGACAATGTGCTGATCGCCAAGAGCCGTGCGGCCATCGACAAAGGCGAAAAAGTGCAGTTCATGGAAACTGCCCGCAACGTCAACCGCTCGGTCGGTGCCATGTTGTCCGGCGCGGTGACCCAGGTGCATCCCGAAGGTTTGCCAGACGACACCATCCGCATCCAGCTCGAAGGCACCGGCGGCCAATCGTTTGGCGCTTTCCTGTGCAAGGGCATCACGCTGTACCTGATCGGTGAAGCCAACGACTACACCGGCAAAGGCCTGTCGGGCGGCCGCGTGGTGGTGCGCCCGAGCCTGGAGTTCCGTGGTGTGGCCTCGCAAAACATCATCGTGGGCAACACCGTCATGTACGGCGCGACCACCGGTGAAGCCTTCTTTGCCGGCGTGGCTGGAGAGCGCTTTGCGGTGCGTCTGTCGGGTGCCACGGCCGTGGTCGAAGGCACAGGTGACCACGGTTGCGAATACATGACCGGCGGTACGGTGGCTGTCCTGGGCAAGACCGGCCGCAACTTCGGCGCGGGCATGAGCGGTGGTATCGCCTATGTGTACGACGAAGACGGTGAGTTTGCCTCGCGCTGCAACACCGCCATGGTCAGCATGGAAAAAGTGCTGACAGCGGCCGAGCAGGAAGCGCAAGTCGACCGCAAGGTCTGGCACCGCGACCAGGCCGACGAGGTGCAGCTCAAGAAACTGCTGGAAGACCACCACAAGTGGACCGGCAGCCAGCGCGCCCGCGAGTTGCTGGACAACTGGGCCACCGCCCGCACCAAGTTCGTGAAGGTGTTCCCGAACGAATACAAGCGTGCTTTGGGTGAGATCAACGCACGCAAAGCGGCCAAGGCCGCCAAGCCCGTGGCCGCCTGAGCCCCACGTCAAGAATCGAAGGAAACATCATGGGAAAAATCACAGGTTTCATGGAATTCGAGCGCATCGAAGAGGGCTATAAACCCGTTGCCGAGCGTTTGAAAAACTACAGCGAGTTCGTGATCGGCTTGACGCCCGAGCAGTCGAAAACCCAAGCCGCACGCTGCATGGACTGCGGCACACCGTTTTGCAACAACGGCTGCCCGGTCAACAACATCATCCCGGACTTCAACGACCTGGTGTACCAGGGCGACTGGAAGAACGCGATCGAGGTGCTGCACAGCACCAACAACTTTCCCGAGTTCACCGGCCGCATCTGCCCTGCGCCTTGCGAAGCAGCCTGCGTGGTGAACTTCAACGGCGACGCGGTGGGTATCAAATCCATCGAGCACGCCATCATCGACCGCGCCTGGTCCGAGGGTTGGGTCACACCCCGTCCCGCCAAGGTCAAAACCGGCAAGACCGTGGCCATCATTGGCGCGGGCCCTGCGGGTTTGGCTGCGGCCCAGCAGCTGGCACGTGCGGGTCACGACGTGACCCTCTTCGAGAAGAACGACCGCGTGGGCGGCTTGCTGCGTTATGGCATTCCTGACTTCAAGATGGAAAAGACGCACATCGACCGCCGCGTCAAGCAGCTCGAAGCCGAAGGCGTGAAGATCCGTACCAGCGTGCTGGTGGGTGAGTGGCCCAAGGATTCCAAGGTCACCAACTGGGCTAAAGAAACCATCAGCGCCGAGCAGCTCAAGAAAGACTTTGACGCGGTGTTGTTGACCGGTGGTTCCGAGCAGTCGCGTGACCTGCCCGTGCCCGGCCGCGACCTGGACGGCATCCATTTCGCGATGGAATTCCTGCCCCAGCAAAACAAGGTCAACGCCGGTGACAAGCTCAAAGGCCAGTTGCGGGCCGATGGCAAGCATGTCATCGTGATCGGTGGCGGCGACACCGGTAGCGACTGCGTGGGCACCAGCACACGTCATGGCGCTTTGAGCGTGACCCAGTTTGAGGTGATGCCCGAGCCGCCCGAAAAAGAAAACAAGGCGCTGGTCTGGCCTTACTGGCCCATGAAGCTGCGCACCAGCTCCAGCCACGACGAGAGCGCCGAAAAAGGCCTGTTGCAGCGCGAGTTCGCCATTTCCACCAAGGCTTTTGTCGGTGAAAAAGGCAAAGTCACAGGTCTGAAGACCGTGCACGTCGAGTTCAAGGACGGCAAGATGGTCGAAATCGCCGGCACCGAGAAGGAATACAAAGCCGATCTGGTCCTGCTGGCCATGGGCTTCACCAACCCGGTCGCCACCGTGCTCGACGCCTTTGGCGTGGACAAGGACGCCCGCGGCAATGCCAAGGCCAGCACCGACTTCACGGGCGGCTACGCCACCAACGTGAACAAGGTGTTTGCCGCAGGCGACATGCGCCGGGGTCAGTCGCTGGTGGTGTGGGCGATCCGCGAAGGTCGCCAAGCCGCACGCGCCGTCGACGAATTCCTGATGGGGCAAAGCGACCTGCCGCGCTGAGGCTTCCCGGTTATAGGTAAAATCCCTTAATCTCACGGATCGGCCCAGCGCCGACCCGGTTAAAACAACACCACAAGAGCCGGATCCATCCGGCTCTTGTTTTTCATGAACGCCACAGCCACACCACCGCCTCTTGTTGAATTGCGCGACCTGACTTTCGGGTACGGCGACCGTGTCATCCTGAAGAACCTCAGCTTCAAGGTGCCGCGAGGACAAGTCACGGCCCTGATGGGCGTTTCAGGGGGCGGCAAGACCACGGTGCTGCGCCTCATTGGCGGGCAGATCCGTGCCAGCCAGGGGCAGCTTCTGTTCGATGGCCAGGACATCACGCCCATGCGCCAAACCGAGCTGTATGCCGCACGCCGCCGCATGGGCATGCTGTTCCAGTTCGGCGCGCTGTTCACCGACATGAGTGTGTTCGACAATGTGGCGTTCCCCTTGCGCGAACACACCCGTTTGTCTGAAGATCTGATCCGCGACATCGTGCTCATGAAGCTCGATGCGGTGGGTTTGCGCGGTGCGCGGGACCTGAAGCCTTCCGAGATTTCCGGGGGCATGAGCCGCCGCGTGGCCTTGGCCCGCGCCATCGCATTGGACCCTGACCTGATCATGTACGACGAGCCCTTTGCAGGCCTCGACCCGATCTCGCTCGGCACGGCCGCGCGATTGATTCGCCGCTTGAACGACAGCCTGGGCATCACCAGCGTCGTGGTCTCACACGATGTCACCGAAACCTTTGAAATCGCCGACCATGTGGTCATCCTGGCCAATGGCGGTGTGGCCGCGCAGGGCACGCCTGCCGAGTTGCGGGCCAGCACCGATCCGCTGATCCACCAGTTTGTGCATGCCCTGAGCGACGGGCCGGTGCCTTTCCATTACCCGGCCCCCACGGCCGCGCAAGACTATGACCGGAGGTCGGCATGATCGCCTCCATGTTGGGCGCTTTGGGCGCATCCACCCGACAGCTGCTGGCCGACTGGGGCTTTGGCGCCCGTCTGTTTTTCAAGCTGCTGGGCATGTCGGGCGCTGCGCTCAAACGCTTCGGTCTGGTGCGTGACCAGGTGCATTTTCTGGGCAACTACTCGCTGGCCATCATCACGGTGTCGGGCCTGTTTGTGGGCTTTGTATTGGGCTTGCAGGGCTACTACACGCTGCAGCGTTACGGCTCGGCCGAGGCGCTGGGCCTGCTGGTGGCCCTCAGTCTGGTGCGCGAGTTGGGCCCGGTGGTGGCCGCCTTGTTGTTTGCCGGTCGCGCCGGGGCATCGCTCACGGCCGAGATTGGCCTCATGCGTGCCGGTGAGCAGCTCACGGCTCTCGAGATGATGGCGGTGGACCCGGTGCAGCGCATCTTGGCGCCGCGCTTTTGGGGCGGCATCATCGCCTTGCCCTTGTTGGCGGCCGTGTTCAGTGCGGTGGGCATCTTGGGTGGTTATGTCGTGGGCGTGTTGCTGATCGGCGTGGACGCGGGTTCTTTCTGGAGCCAGATGCAAGGCGGCGTCGATGTGTTCAAGGACGTGGGCAACGGCATCATCAAAAGTGTGGTGTTTGGCGTGGCGGTGACCTTCATCGCCTTGCTGCAAGGTTATGTGGCCAAGCCCACGCCCGAAGGTGTGGCCAGTGCCACCACGCGCAGTGTGGTGGTTTCTTCTTTGTCGGTGTTGGGGCTGGATTTCATCCTGACCGCGATGATGTTCAGCATTTGAGGAGGACGGCATGCAACGTTCAAAAAATGATGTGTGGGTGGGTTTGTTTGTGCTGCTGGGGGCTGTGGCCATCCTGTTCCTGGCGCTCAAGGCCGCCAACTTGCTGACCTGGAGTTTCAGTCAGGATTACGAAGTCAGCGCCAAGTTCGACAACATTGGCGGGCTCAAGCCCGGTGCGGCCGTCAAGAGTGCCGGTGTGGTGGTCGGGCGTGTCAAGAAGATCGAGTTCGATGGCGAGTCTTTTCAGGCCAAAGTCACGCTGGCCTTGCAGTCCGAGCATGCCTTTCCCCAAGACAGTTCCTTGAAAATCCTCACCAGCGGTTTGTTGGGTGAGCAATACCTGGACGTGTCGCCTGGTGCCGATGAAAAAAATCTGGTCGCAGGCGACAAGATCGCTTCGACCCAGTCGGCGGTCATTCTGGAAAATCTGATCAGCCAATTCCTTTACAGCCAGGCAGAAAAACCTGCGGCAGAAAGTCAAAAACCATGAAATTCCTGACCCGACGAATCAGCCTGATGCTGTTGGGCTGCGTGTTGCTGGTTTTGCAAGGTTGCGCCACGGTCACCAATCCGGACCCACGCGATCCTTGGGAGTCCATGAACCGCAGCGTCTACAAATTCAACGACGCATTGGACACTGCGGCCATCCAGCCGGCTGCCAAGGCTTATGTGGCTGTGTTGCCCAGCCCAGTGCGTACCGGGATTCACAACTTCCTGGGCAATCTCGGTGACGTGTGGTCCATGGCCAACAGCGCTTTGCAGTTGAAGGGCCAAGCCACGGCCGAGACCTTCATGCGCATCACGGTGAACACATTTTTAGGTTTGGGCGGCGTTCTCGATGTGGCCTCCGAAATGCGACTTGAAAAGCGCAAGGAAGACTTTGGTCAAACCTTGGGCTATTGGGGTGTCAAACCCGGTCCTTACGTCGTGCTGCCCATTTTCGGCCCCTCCACCTTGCGTGACACCTTGGCCACACCCCTGGACATGAAGGGGGATGCGGTTCAGCAATTCAACGATCAGGCTGCCCGCAATGTGTTGTCAGTCACCCGTGTCATGGATGTGCGCTCAGGTTTGCTGCAGACGGTGGATGTGATCAAGGCGGCGGCATTGGACCCTTACACCTTTGTGCGCGATGCCTATTTGCAAAAACGCGAAAACGACGTGCATGACGGCAATCCGCCAGCCCGTTTCGATTACACAGAATCAGAAACACCCTGAAACAAGGCCATGAAATTCGCCCCTGGTCGCGTTACAGTTGTTCACAAGACCCGGCGCTGCTGACCGTATAGTGCACCCATGAAAAACATGCTCTCCATGCTTTTGCCCCGTCGCCATATGCTGGCGATGGCCTCTGCCTTTGCCTTGCTCGCCAACGTGGGGCCGTCTTGGGCCGCAGACGAATCGCCGGATGCGTTCATCAAGCGCATCACCAATGAAACCCTGGACACCATCAAGGCCGACAAGGCCTTGCGCAATGGCGACATCGGCAAAATCATCCAGCTGGTGGATTCCAAGGTCATGCCCCATGTGAACTTTCGCCGCATGACCGCTTTGGCGACTGGCCCCGCCTGGCGCAAAGCCACACCGGAACAGCAAAAGCGTTTGCAGGAAGAGTTCAAAATTTTGCTGGTTCGCACCTATGCCGGGGCGCTCACCCAGGTGAGTGACCAGGTGGTGGTGGTCAAGCCCCTGCGTGCAGGTCAGGAAGACAAGAACCTGGTGGTCAACACCGAGGTGCGCGGCAAAGGAGACCCGATCCAGCTGGATTACAGACTTGAAAAAACCCCGGGTGAAGGCGCTGGCTGGATGATCTTCGACCTGAACGTCCTGGGCGTCTGGTTGATCGAGAACTACCGCACCCAGTTCACCAAAGAGATCAATGCCGGTGGCATTGATGCGCTGATCGCCAGCCTGGCCGCGCGCAACAAATCCAACGCCAAGCCCGCCTGAATCGTCTGCCCATGATGAGTGCCTTGAAGCTGCCTGTCACCTTGTTGCACGATCAGGCCGATGCCTGCCTGGCACAGTGGGTGGCGCAGTTGGCTCAATGGCCCGCACCCTGGCCGTCTGCTGTGGCGCTCGACGCCTCGGCCCTGGCCGACTTTGACTCCTCGGCCTTGGCCGTGCTCCTGGGTTTGCGCCGGGTGGTCACACAAAACGGCGGCGTTTTGCGGGTGGAAGGCATGACACCGCGTTTGCGAGAACTCGCCAGTTTGTACGGCGTGCTGGAGCTGCTCGAGCCCGCCTGAGGGCATGGTTCCCAGGTCTTTGGAGGTAGATCTCCAAGTCGCGCCCGGGGCCTGCGGGCCAGCACTTAAAATAGACCTCTTCCATGCCAGCGCTCTCTTTCCAATCCGTCTCCAAGATTTACCCGGCCAAACAGGCGGGCGCAGCCGCGTTCAAAGCACTCGACCAGGTCAGCTTTGACGTGGAAGAGGGCGAATTCTTCGGCCTGCTGGGTCCCAACGGTGCGGGCAAAACCACCCTGATCAGCACCCTCGCGGGCCTGAGCCGCCCTACCAGAGGGCGCGTGCTGGTGCATGGCCACGATGTGCAGACCGATTACGCTGCCGCACGCCGCTTGTTGGGCGTGGTGCCACAAGAGCTGGTGTTTGACCCGTTTTTCACGGTGCGCGAGTCTTTGCGCATCCAGTCGGGTTATTTCGGCGTGAAGAAAAACGACGCCTGGATCGACGAATTGCTGGACAGTCTGGGCCTCGCCGACAAGGCGGGTGCCAACATGCGCCAGCTCTCGGGCGGCATGAAGCGCCGTGTGCTGGTGGCGCAGGCCCTGGTGCACAAACCCCGCGTGATCGTGCTCGACGAGCCCACCGCCGGGGTCGATGTCGAGCTGCGCCAGACCCTGTGGCAGTTCATCGCCAAGCTCAACAAGCAAGGCCACACCGTCTTGCTCACCACCCATTACCTCGAAGAAGCCGAAGCCTTGTGCGGCCGCATTGCCATGCTCAAGCGCGGCCAGTTGCTGGCGCTCGAGCGCACATCCGACTTGCTGCGTTCGGCCACCAGCCAGGTGCTGCGCTTCAAGCTCGACGGCGACTTGCCGCCTGCCGTGGCGGCCATGGCCCGGGTCACAGGCCGCATTGTGCAGTTGCCTGTGCACAACGCGGTCGAGATTGAAAACCACCTGGCCACCCTGCGCACAGCGGGCCTGGTGGTGGAAGACGTGGAAATCCGCCAGGCCGACCTGGAAGACGTGTTCCTGGAAGTCATGAACCGCAAACAATCCGCCTCGGGAGCCCTGGCATGACCGGCTGGCAAACCCTGCTCTACAAAGAGGTGCTGCGTTTCTGGAAAGTCGCTTTCCAGACGGTGGCCGCACCCGTGCTCACCTCGGTGCTGTACATGCTGATCTTCGGCCATGTGCTCGAAGACCATGTCAAGGTCTACGACCAGGTGGCCTACACCTCGTTTTTGTTGCCGGGCCTGATGATGATGGGCGTGCTGCAAAACGCTTTTGCCAACAGCTCGTCGAGCCTGGTGCAAAGCAAGATCATGGGAAGCCTGGTGTTCTTGTTGCTCACGCCCCTGTCACACCGCAGCTGGTTTGTGGCCTATGTGGGCTCCTCGGTGGTGCGCGGCCTGGCCGTGGGCTTGGGCGTGTTCGTCATCACCGGATGGATGGTCAACATCACGTTTGTGAACCCGCTGTGGATTTTGGCTTTCGCCGTCATGGGTGCGGCCATGATGGGCTCACTGGGCGTGATTGCCGGGCTGTGGGCTGAAAAGTTCGACCAGATGGCCGCCTTTCAGAACTTCATCATCATGCCCATGACGTTTTTGTCGGGCGTGTTTTATTCCATCCACTCGCTGCCGCCGTTTTGGCAAAAGCTCAGTCATCTGAACCCGTTCTTCTACATGATCGACGGCTTTCGCTACGGCTTCTTTGGCCAAAGCGATGTGTCCCCCTGGGTCAGTTTGGCGGTGGTGGGCACCACCTTGGCCGCCATCGGTGGCCTGACCCTTCACCTTTTGCGCATCGGCTACAAAATCCGAAGCTGAACCCCCATGAACGCTGAGCAACTCAAAGCCATCATCGCCGCAGGGCTGGACTGTACCCATCTTGAAGTGGATGGCGATGGCCGCCACTGGAGCGCGGTGGTCGTGTCCGAAGCCTTTGCCGGCCTGCGCCCCATTGCCCGCCACCAACGGGTGTACGCCACGCTGGGGCAAAAAATGCATACCGACGAGGTACATGCCTTGTCGATGAAAACCTACACGCCCACCGAATGGGCCAAGCAAGCGCAATGATCCGAAGGCCTTCTGGCTACAACGCACCGACCTGACCCATGGACAAACTGAAAATTCGCGGCGGCCACCGCCTGCAAGGCACGCTCGATGTGTCGGGTGCCAAAAACGCGGCCCTGCCCGAGCTGTGCGCCGCTTTGCTGAGCGCCGAGCCCGTCACGCTGGCCAATGTGCCGCGGCTGCAAGATGTCTCGACCATGCTCAAGCTGATCCGCAACATGGGTGTGACGGCCGAGCACCACGCAGACGGCCGGGTCACGCTGGACGCCGGAGGCCTGAACAACCCCGAAGCGCCTTACGAGCTGGTGAAAACCATGCGCGCTTCGGTACTGGCGCTGGGGCCTTTGCTGGCCCGTTTTGGCCACGCCAAAGTGTCTTTGCCCGGTGGTTGCGCGATTGGTTCGCGCCCGGTCGACCAACACATCAAAGGTCTGCAGGCCATGGGTGCGGTCATCACAGTGGACCATGGCTACATGCTGGCCAACCTGCCCGAGGGCCGCACGCGCCTGAAAGGTGCGCGCATCACCACCGACATGGTCACCGTCACCGGCACTGAAAACTTCCTCATGGCCGCCGCTTTGGCCGAAGGCGAGACGGTGCTCGAAAACGCTGCGCAAGAACCCGAAATTCCCGACCTGGCCGAGATGCTCATCAAAATGGGCGCGAAGATCGAAGGCCACGGCACGCGCCGCATCCGCATCCAGGGTGTGGAGCGCTTGCACGGTTGCCAGCACCAAGTCGTGGCCGACCGCATCGAAGCGGGCACCTTTTTGTGCGCCGTAGCCGCCACGGGCGGTGATGTGGTGCTGCGCCACGGTCGCGCTGACCACTTGGAAGTTGTGATCGAGAAGCTGCGCGACGCTGGTGCCACCATTGAGGCGGGCGAGGACTTCATCCGCGTCAAGGCCGATGGCCGTCTGAAAGCCCAGAGCTTTCGCACCACCGAATACCCGGGCTTCCCGACCGACATGCAGGCGCAGTTCATGGCGCTCAACTGCATCGCGCAGGGCGCGAGCAAGGTGACCGAAACCATTTTCGAAAACCGTTTCATGCACGTCAACGAACTGGTGCGCTTGGGCGCGCACATCCAGATCGACGGCAAGGTGGCGGTGATCGAGGGCGTGGAAAAATTGTCGGGCGCGACCGTCATGGCCACCGATTTGCGGGCTTCGGCCAGTTTGGTGATTGCCGGTCTGGTGGCCGAGGGCGAAACCATTGTGGACCGTATCTACCATCTGGACCGTGGTTACGACCGGATGGAGTTGAAACTGCGCGGCCTGGGGGCCGACATTGAAAGAGTGAAATGATCACGCTGGCCCTGTCCAAAGGACGCATCTTTGACGAAACCCTGCCGCTGCTGCGCGCCGCAGGTATCGAGGTGCTCGAAGACCCCGAAAAATCGCGCAAGCTGATCTTGCCCACCAACCAGCCCAACGTGCGCGTGGTGCTGGTGCGTGCCAGCGACGTGCCCACCTATGTGGAATACGGCGGGGCAGATCTGGGCGTGACGGGCCTGGACACCCTGATCGAGCACGGTGGCCAGGGCTTGTACCAGCCGCTGGACCTGAAGATTGCCAAATGCCGCATGAGTGTGGCGGTACGTGCCGATTTCGACTACGCGGCGCAAGTGCGCACGGGTGCGCGCCTGAAGGTGGCCACCAAATACACCACGATTGCGCGCGACTTTTTCGCGACCAAGGGTGTGCACGTCGACCTCATCAAGCTCTACGGCAGCATGGAGCTGGCCCCGCTCACGGGTCTGGCCGATGCGATTGTGGACCTGGTGTCGACCGGCAACACGCTCAAGGCCAACCATTTGGTCGAGGTCGAACGCATCATGGACATCAGCTCGCGTCTGGTCGTGAACCAGGCCGCGCTCAAGCTCAAACAGGCGCCGATCCGCGCCATCATCGACGCCTTTGCGGGCGCCGTGAAGAAAGACTGAACATGGCCCTGTACGCCAAACCATTGCGACTGAACACGGCCGACGCCGGTTTTGAAGCGGCCTTCGCGGCCCGCCTGCATTGGTCTGCCGACACCGACGCCGCCATTGAGCAGCGCGTGGCCGATATCCTGGCCGATGTGCAGCAGCGTGGCGACGCGGCCGTGCTGGCGTACACCCAGCGTTTTGACGGGCTGCAAGCGGTTGATGTGAAGGCCTTGGAGATCACCCAAGCCGAGCTGAAAGCGGCACTCGACAGCCTGCCCGCCGCACAACGCGAAGCCTTGCAAGCCGCAGCAAACCGCGTGCGCAAGTACCACGAAGCGCAAAAGAAAGCCTCTGGCGAGAGCTGGAGCTACCGCGACGAAGATGGCACCTTGCTCGGCCAAAAAGTCACGCCGCTCGACCGCGTGGGCATTTATGTGCCCGGTGGCAAAGCCGCTTACCCCTCGTCGGTGTTGATGAACGCGATCCCCGCGCATGTGGCCGGGGTGCAGGACATCATCATGGTGGTGCCCACGCCGCAGGGCGTGCGCAACCCGCTGGTGCTGGCCGCCGCCTGTGTGGCTGGTGTGAGCCGTGCCTTCACGGTGGGCGGCGCGCAGGCCGTCGCCGCTTTGGCTTACGGCACCGCCACCATCCCCAAAGTCGACAAGATCACCGGCCCGGGCAACGCCTATGTGGCCAGCGCCAAGAAACGTGTGTTCGGCACGGTGGGCATCGACATGATTGCGGGCCCAAGTGAAATTCTGGTGTTGGCCGACGGCACGACGCCCGCCGAATGGGTGGCGATGGATTTGTTCAGCCAGGCCGAGCACGACGAGTTGGCGCAAAGCATTTTGCTGTGCCCCGATGCGGCCTACATCGCCGATGTGCAGGCCGCCATTGACCGCCTGCTGCCCGAGATGCCCCGCCGCGAGATCATCGCCAAATCGCTCAACGACCGTGGCGCATTGATTTTGACCCGCAACATGGAAGAAGCCTGCGCCATCAGCAACCGCATCGCGCCCGAACACCTGGAGGTGTCGAGCCGCGAGCCGCACCGTTGGGAGCCGCTGCTGCGCCACGCGGGTGCGATCTTTTTGGGCGCCTTCACCAGCGAGTCGCTGGGCGACTACTGCGCTGGCCCCAACCATGTGCTGCCCACCAGCGGCACGGCACGTTTTTCGTCGCCTCTGGGTGTTTACGACTTCCAGAAACGCAGCAGCTTGATTGAGGTGAGCGAGGCCGGTGCCCAGCCCTTGGGCCGCATTGCCGCCGAACTGGCCTACGGCGAAGGCCTGCAAGCGCACGCCCGTGCTGCCGAATTGCGTTTGAACCCTGTTCCCCCGATGCGAGAGTCCAAATGAACACTGTGAGTCCGACATTGATGCAGCGCATCCGCCAGGACGTGCAGTCCATGCACGCCTACGCCATCCAGGACTCGGTCGGCATGGTCAAGCTCGACGCGATGGAAAACCCGCACAGATTGCCCGTTGATTTGCAAAAGGCTTTGGGCGATCGCCTGGGCGCACTGGCGCTCAACCGTTACCCCGATGGCCGTGTGAACGACTTGCGCCACGCGCTCTCGGCTTACGCAGGGATGCCCGAAGGTTTCGACATCATGTTGGGCAACGGTTCGGACGAGTTGATCTCGCTCTTGGCCATGGCCTGCGATGTCCCTGGCGCTTCCATCTTGGCCCCCTTGCCCGGCTTTGTGATGTACGCCATGAGCGCCCAACTGCAAGGCTTGGCTTTCCACGGCGTGCCGCTGACGGCTGACTTTGAACTCGACGAAGCCGCCATGCTGGCTGCTATTGATCAGCACAAACCGTCCATCGTGTACTTGGCTTACCCCAACAACCCCACGGGTAATCTGTGGAACGACGAGGTGATCGAGAAGATCGTCCTCGCCCAAGGCGCACAAGGCGGGCTGGTCGTCATGGACGAGGCCTACCAGCCTTTTGCCAGCAAGAGCTACATGGACCGCATCACGCGCCACACGCATGTGCTGTTGATGCGCACGCTCAGCAAGTTTGGCCTGGCCGGTGTGCGTCTGGGTTACATGATCGGCCCCAAAGCCCTGGTGGCCGAGATCGACAAGGTGCGCCCGCCCTACAACATCAGCGTGCTGAATTACGAGTGCGCCTTGTTTGCGCTGGAGCATGCCGAGGTGTTTGCAGCCCAAGCCAAAGACCTGCGCGAGCAGCGCGCTCGACTGCAACGCGAGCTGGCCGCCTTGCCCGGCGTGACGCCCTTCCCGAGTGAAGCCAACATGATCCTGACCCGTGTGCCCGATGTGGCCAAAACCTTTGACGGTCTGAAGGCACACGGTGTGCTGATCAAGAACATTTCTAAAATGCACCCATTGCTGGCCAATTGCCTGCGCTTGACGGTGGGCACCGCCGCAGAAAACGACCAACTCCTCGCCGCTTTGAAAGCCTCCTTATGAACCGCACTGCTGCTGTTACCCGCAAGACGGCCGAGACGAACATCCGCGTCGCCCTCAACCTGGACGGCACGGGCCAAGCCAAGCTGGCTTCGGGCATTGGTTTTCTGGACCACATGCTGGACCAGATCGCGCGTCACGGTTTGATCGATCTGGACATCGCTTGCGAAGGCGATCTGCACATCGACGGCCACCACACCGTCGAAGACATCGGCATCACCTTGGGCCAGGCGTTCGCTCAAGCGATTGGCGACAAAAAAGGCATCCGCCGTTATGGCCACGCTTATGTGCCGCTGGACGAAGCCTTGAGCCGCGTGGTGGTGGATTTTTCGGGTCGCCCCGGCCTGCACATGGACGTGACATTCACCTCCGGCTCTTTGGGCACGCTGGACACGCAACTGGTGTACGAATTCTTCCAGGGCTTTGTGAACCACGCGCTGTGCACCTTGCACATCGACAACCTCAAGGGCGTCAATGCGCACCACCAGTGCGAGACGATCTTCAAGGCCTTTGCCCGCGCCGTGCGCGCCGCGCTCGAACTCGATCCACGCTCGGCGGGTGTGATCCCTTCCACCAAAGGCAGTCTCTGAACATGAGCGTCAACCGCGTCGCCGTTGTGGACTACGGCATGGGCAACCTGCGCAGCGTGGCGCAGGCGGTGATGCATGCCGCCTCCAGCGTGGACCATGCCGAAGTCACCGTGACTTCAGACCCGCAGGTCGTGCGCAATGCGCACCGCGTGGTCTTGCCGGGGCAGGGCGCCATGCCCGACTGCATGCGCGAGCTGCGCGAGTCCGGTTTGCTGGACGCCGTGCTCGAAGCCGCGGCCAGCAAACCCCTCTTTGGCGTCTGTGTAGGCATGCAAATGCTGCTGGACCACAGCGACGAGGGCGACACGCCGGGCTTGGGCCTGATCCCCGGGCGCGTGGTCAAGTTCGATTTGGCCGGACGCATCCAGCCGGACGGCACCCGCTACAAAGTGCCGCAAATGGGTTGGAACCAGGTCTGGCAAGATGCTCCGGCGCACCCCTTGTGGCGCGGCATTACCGACGGCAGCTGGTATTATTTTGTGCACAGCTTCTACGCCAAAGTGGCCAACCCGGCGCACAGCGCGGCCCAGACCGATTACGGTGGCCGTTTCGCTTGTGCCATTGCCCGTGACAATATTTTTGCGACCCAGTTTCACCCCGAAAAAAGCGCGGCCCAAGGCCTGGCCCTGTTCCGCAATTTCCTCCACTGGCAGCCTTGAGAAGTTTTCACTGCCGTTTTTCAGCCCTTCAGCTTCTTTTTTAATTCGCCATGATTCTGATCCCCGCCATTGACCTCAAAGACGGCCACTGCGTTCGCCTCAAACAGGGCGATATGGACCAAGCCACGACCTTTGGCGAAGACCCCGCCGCCATGGCCCGCACCTGGCTCGAAAAAGGCGCACGCCGTTTGCATCTGGTGGATCTGAACGGCGCGTTCGCGGGCAAGCCACAAAACTTCGGGGCCATCAAGTCCATCCTCAAGGCCGTGGGCGACGACATCCCGGTGCAGCTGGGGGGCGGCATCCGCGATCTGGACACGATTGAAAAATACATCGACAGCGGCCTGCGCTACGTCATCATCGGCACCGCCGCCGTCAAGAACCCCGGCTTCTTGAAAGACGCCTGCACCGCCTTTGGCGGCCACATCATCGTGGGCCTGGACGCCAAAGACGGCAAAGTCGCCACCGACGGCTGGAGCAAGCTCACCGGCCACGAAGTGGTGGACCTGGCCAAGAAGTTCGAAGACTGGGGCGTCGAGTCCATCATCTACACCGACATCGGCCGCGACGGCATGCTCAGCGGCATCAACATCGACGCCACCGTCAAGCTGGCCCAAGCCCTCACCATCCCCGTGATCGCCTCGGGCGGTTTGTCCAACATGGCCGACATCGAGCAGCTGTGCGCCGTGGAGGACGAAGGCGTGGAAGGCGTGATCTGCGGCCGCGCCGTGTATTCGGGTGATCTGGACTTCGCGCTGGCGCAGCAACGCGCCGACGAACTCAACGGTTGAGCATGAGCGCTGGTGCCACCTGCCGCGAGCTGTCCTTTGCAGGCTTGCCTGCGACCGAGCTGCAGCTGCCGGGTGGTGACCGTGTGGTGGTCGCGCACCACGGTGCCCACGTGCTGTCCTGGGTGGCCCAAGGGCGTGAGCGCCTGTACCTGAGCCCGAACAGTGTCATGGATGGCCGTGCCGCCATCCGGGGTGGCATTCCGGTCTGTTTTCCCCAATTCAACCAGCGCGGCGATCTGCCCAAACACGGCTTTGCACGCAACCTCTCGTGGCATGTCAAACCTGCACGGCTGGAGGGTGACCAAGCCCATCTGGTGCTGAGCTTGAACGACAGTGCGGCCACGCGCCAGTGGTGGGACCAGGCCTTTGAAGCGCTGTTGTTGATCGAGTTGACGCCCGGTGCCTTGCAGGTTGAACTGGCTGTGCGCAACACCGACAGCCAAGTGCTGCGTTTCACCGGGGCGCTGCACACCTACTTTGCGGTCAGCGATGTGGCGCAGGCCCGATTGCTGGGTTTGGGTGGCAGTGCCGAGTGGAATGCCGTGACCGACCGCCACGCCACCGCTGCGCCCGAGCTGCGCTTTGTGGGTGAATTTGACCGCGTGTATTCTGCGGCGCCCATGGGCTATGAATTGCTGGATGGGCCCCATGCCCTGTCGATTGAGCAAGACATGGACTGGGCCCAGACTGTGGTCTGGAATCCGGGTGCTGCGAAATGTGCCACCCTTGCTGACATGCCCGCAGACGGCTGGCAACACATGCTGTGTGTCGAAGCCGCCCAGGTCTATGAGCCGATCTGCATCGAGCCCGGTGATTTCTGGCAAGGCGCCCAGCGCCTGTCTGTGGTGTAAGGTTCGGGTCTCACTGCTCGCGTTCAACACGCCGCCACCTCACTTTTTCAACGAACCACCATTTCCCATGCTCGCCAAACGCATCATCCCTTGCCTCGACGTGACCGGCGGTCGCGTGGTCAAGGGCGTCAACTTTGTCGAACTGCGCGACGCCGGAGACCCGGTCGAAATCGCGGCCCGCTACAACGAGCAGGGCGCTGACGAACTCACTTTCCTGGACATCACCGCCACCAGCGACGGCCGCGACGTGATCCTGCACATCATCGAAGCCGTGGCCAGCCAGGTCTTCATTCCGCTCACCGTGGGCGGTGGCGTGCGCACGGTGGAAGACGTGCGCCGCTTGCTCAACGCAGGCGCTGACAAAACCAGTTTCAACTCGGCCGCCATTGCCAACCCGCAAGTCATCCGCGAAGCCTCTGCCAAATACGGTGCGCAGTGCATCGTGGTGGCCATCGACGCCAAACGCCGAACACCCGAAGACGAGCAGCGCATCGGCACCAACGGTTTGCCCATGGGCCCCGGCTGGGACGTTTACAGCCACGGCGGTCGCAAAAACGTGGGCCTGGACGCGGTGGCCTGGGCCACGCAAATGGCCGACTACGGCGCAGGCGAAATCCTGCTCACCAGCATGGACCGCGACGGCACCAAAAGCGGCTTTGACCTGCAGCTGACCCGCGCCGTGAGCGACGCCGTGAGCGTGCCCGTCATCGCCTCGGGCGGCGTGGGCAACCTCGACCACCTGGCCGACGGCGTGAGCATTGGCGGCGCGGACGCTGTCCTAGCGGCCAGCATCTTCCATTACGGTGAGTACACCGTGCAACAAGCCAAAGCGCGCATGCGCGAGCGTGGCATTCAGGTCAGGTTGTGAACATGAACTGGCTCGACAAAATCAAATGGGACGACAAAGGCCTGGTGCCTGTGATCGCCCAAGAACAAGGCTCCGGCGACGTGTTGATGTTCGCCTGGATGAACCGCGAGGCGCTGCAAAAGACGGCCGAGCTGAAAAGAGCGGTGTATTTCAGCCGCTCCCGCAACAAGCTGTGGTTCAAGGGCGAGGAGTCCGGTCATGTGCAAACCGTGCACGATATCCGCATGGATTGCGACAACGACGTGGTTTTGCTCAAAGTGACCCAACTGGGGCACGAGCCCGGCATTGCCTGCCATACAGGCCGCCACAGCTGCTTTTTCCAGAGCCTGCAAGCCGATGAGTGGCAGGCGGCCGATCCGGTCCTGAAGGACCCCGAAACCATTTACAAGTGAGCACGACAAGCCTATGAGCAACCAGGACATCCTTGACCGCCTCGCGGCCGTGGTCGAAAGCCGCAAGCCCGCCAATGGTGGCGACCCCGAAAAGAGCTACGTGGCCCGCCTGCTGCACAAAGGGCCGGACGCCTTTTTGAAGAAGATTGGCGAAGAAGCCACCGAGACCGTGATGGCCGCCAAGGACGTGGACCACGGCGGGGATGTGAACAAGCTGGTCTACGAAGTGGCCGACCTGTGGTTCCACAGCATGATCGCGCTGGCGCACTACGGCTTGACACCCGCCGATGTGGTCAACGAGCTGGCCCGCCGCGAAGGCTTGAGCGGCCTCGAAGAAAAAGCCTTGCGCAAAGTGCAAGAGCGTGAACGCCTGGGCGAATGAGCAATGAATGAGCAGCCCTTGGACGACAGCACCCACACCATCAGCTGGGTCAGCTACATCCTGCACCTGATCGTGGCAGTCAGCGCCGTCATTCCCGGGGCGCAGATGGGCCCGGCTTTGTTGATCGTGGCGCTGATCATCGATCTGGTCAAAAAAGGCGATGCCCCAGGCTGGGAGGGCACGCATTTCAGCTACCGCATCCGCACCGTGATCTGGGCGGCTTTGCTGTACTTGGTGACTGCGCCGCTCTGGTTTTTCTTGGTCTTTCCAGGCTGGCTGGCCTGGGTGGCCATTTCCATCTGGTTTTTGTACCGCATCGTGCTGGGCATGGTGCGCCTGAACGGGCAGCGCCCGGTGACCGACTGAATTTCTGATGCAACAAACCGATCAAGCCATGACCGAAGCCAACTGTATTTTTTGCAAAATCATCGCGGGCCAGATTCCCTCGCGCAAGGTGTACGAAGACGAGCAGGTGTTCGCCTTCCATGACATTGCCCCTTGGGCACCCGTGCATTTCCTGATCATCCCCAAGCTGCACATACCGTCGATGGCGCAGTTGGCACCTGAGCACGCCGCCCTGATGGGCCACATGATGACCCTGGCCCCCAAGCTGGCCTTGCAGGAGGGCTGCAATCCTTATCCAGACGGGGGCTTTCGGATCGTGGTCAACAATGGCACCGAGGGTGGGCAGGAAGTGCACCACCTGCACATGCATGTCATGGGTGGCCCACGCCCCTGGCTGCGTGGTTGATTTTTTACAAGAGGTTGTGCATGGGTGAATTTTCAATTTGGCATTGGCTAGTAGTTGCAATACTGTTGCTAGGAATGTATGTCCCTTTCATTTTTTACATACTGTCTTTGCAGAGGGCTTTGGAATCGATAGATCAAACCCTCAGGCCTGTTTCCCCTGGTCTTGCTTGGCTTTTGTTGATTCCGTTGTTCAACTTTATATGGATATTTTTTCTTGTAGTTTGGATTTCCAAGGGTTACGAAAAAATGTGGGAGCTACAGCGCTTAAAAGCTCAGAGTTCTGCTGGCTTTGGTGTGGGAATCGCTTACAGCGTATGCTGGGTTCTATGCTTGATCCCCGGCCTAAATTTGCTTGTTTTGATCCCATCATTGGTTCTTTGGATCTTGCATTGGGTTCAAGTGAGCCAAGCACGCAAACTGGTTCTTCAGGAATCAACTTGAGAGCGTGCTCGTTATTCTTTGTGCAATTTTTTGTCTGTAAAATTATTAGATTGAAGGAGTAAGTCATGGGTGCTATGAGTTGGGTGCATTGGTTGGTAGTTTTGGTTATAGTTGTTTTGGTATTTGGTACCAAAAAGCTAAGAAATTTAGGTTCTGACCTGGGTGGCGCGGTCAAGGGCTTCAAAGACGGCATGAAAGACGGTGGCACCAAGCCCGAAGAGTCTGCACCCGCCGCAGGCCAGGTGGCTTCTTCGGCTTCCACCGAAAAAACCACCATCGATGTCGAAGCCAAGACCAAGTCTTGAGCCTTTGAACGAGCGAACGCTGCACTGTGCTTGACTTAGGCATTTCCAAAATGGCGCTGATCGGCGTCGTGGCCTTGATCGTGATCGGCCCCGAAAAGCTGCCCAAGGTGGCCCGGACCATGGGTGCCTTGCTGGGCAAGGCGCAGCGCTATGTGGCCGACGTCAAGGCCGAGGTCAACCGGTCCATGGACCTGGAAGAGCTCAAAAAAATGAAAGAGACGATGGAGACGGCTGCCCGCGATGTCGAGCAGACGGTCCAGACCACCGCCTCGGATTTTGAAAAAGACTGGGCCGACACGACAGCAGGTTTGACCCATGACCTGCCTGAACTCGACACCCCACCGCCCGAGTACAAACGCCCTGAGAAAAACTGGCGTCTCAAGCGCGGCGCTGTGCCCCAGTGGTACAAAGCGCGTTCGGGTGTACGCACCAAGGCCCTATCGGGGGCGGCGCGGGTGGCGCGTTACCGCCCCAAGTCCCTCCATTCCCAGTGATGGCCCTGCACCTCGGGTGCCGGCTGTCCAACCCACTTCGCCATGTCTGACTCTCCTTCCAAGCCCGAAGACGAACTTGCTGGTTCCGAGCAACCGTTCGTCGCGCACCTGATTGAGCTGCGCGACCGATTGATCTGGGCGGTGGCAGCGATCGCGGTGGCCGCTGCTGCCTTGGCGATTTACCCGGGCCCTGGCGAGCTGTACGACATCCTGGCCGCGCCCTTGATTGTCCATTTGCCCAAAGGCGCGACCTTGATCGCCACCTCGGTGATTTCGCCCTTCATGGTGCCGCTCAAGATCCTGTTGATGACGGCCTTCCTGATCGCCTTGCCCATGGTGCTGTACCAGATGTGGGCCTTCATTGCGCCTGGCCTCTACGCCCATGAGAAAAAACTGGTGATGCCGCTGGTCGTGTCCAGCACCTTGCTGTTTTTCATTGGGGTGGCCTTTTGCTACTTCTTTGTGTTCGGTCAGGTGTTCAGTTTCATCCAGAGCTTTGCCCCGAAAAGCATCACGGCAGCCCCTGACATCGAGGCCTACCTCAGCTTTGTGCTGACCATGTTCCTGGCTTTTGGTCTGGCTTTCGAGGTGCCTGTGGCGGTGGTGGTGCTGGCCCGCATGGGCGTTGTGAGTGTGCAAAAACTCAAGGATTTCCGGGGTTACTTTGTGGTGCTGGCCTTTGTGATTGCGGCGGTGGTCACACCGCCCGATGTGGTGTCTCAGCTGGCTCTGGCCATTCCCATGTGCTTGCTTTACGAGTTGGGCATTTGGGCCGCGCAGATTTTCATCAAGCACACCCAAGCGCCCGAAGAGCCTGATACGGCGGCCTGATCGCTTGCTGGTTTGCCCCAACAAAAGAGGCCCTCGGGCCTCTTTTGCATGGTGAGTCGGTCAATCAGCGGCGCTGAAATCTTTACTTGCGCTGCTTGGCTGCTGGGCGCTCTGCCGGGGTCAGCCGCAAATTGACTTCGCCCTGGCGACGCCAGACGTTCACCTCGGCCGGGACGCCGGGTTTCAGGCCTGCCACCTGGGTCAGCAGCTCAGACACGTTGCGCACAGGTTGCCCTGCCACTTTGACGATCACATCGCCGGGCCGAATGCCTGCGGCAGCAGCGGGTCCGTTTTTCAGCACGCCCGTGATCACCACACCCGCAGGCAAGGTCTGACCGGACTTGGGCAGCTGAAAGCTTTCGGCCAGCTCGGGCGACATGTCTTGGGGTTCGACCCCGATCCAGCCCCGGATGACCTTGCCGTTTTTCAGCAGATCCTGCATCACCTGCTTGGCCGTCGAGATGGGGATGGCAAAGCCAATGCCCATGCTGCCGCCCGAGCGGGAATAGATGGCGGTGTTGATGCCCATCAGGTGCCCATTCACGTCGACCAGCGCACCGCCCGAGTTGCCGGGGTTGATGGCGGCGTCGGTCTGGATGAAGTTTTCGAAAGTGTTGATGCCCAACTGGCTGCGACCCAGCGCGCTGACGATGCCCGAGGTCACGGTCTGGCCCACGCCAAAGGGGTTGCCAATGGCCAGCACCACATCGCCCACTTGCAGCTCCTGGGTTTGCCCCAAAACGATCACGGGCAGTTTGTCGAGGGTGATTTTGAGCAGCGCCAAATCGGTGTCGGGGTCGGTGCCAATGACCTTGGCGGCGGCCTTGCGGCCATCGGCCAGCACCACCTCGATGTCGTCGGCATCCTCGATGACGTGGTTGTTGGTCAGGACATGGCCTTCGGGGCTGACGATGACGCCACTGCCCAGACCGGCCGGGTTTTGTTCTTCTTGCTCGCCATAGAAAAACCGGAACCAGGGGTCCTGGCTTTGGGGGTTCTGGCTGTTGGCCTTGCTGGTGTTGATGCTGACCACAGCGGGAGACGCCAGGCGAGCCGGCGCACTCAGGCTGCCCGCCGGACGGCTGAGCGGCGAGCCGACGGGGGCCTGCAGCAAGGTCATGCCATCGGCCGAGCGTTGCGCGCTGCGCAGCCACTCCGGCTGCAAGGTGGCCACCACAAACCAGACGGCCAGCAAAACCGTCACCCATTGGGAAAATAAAAGCCAATAACGTTTCATGGTGTCAGATTGTCCTTGATTCGTTGCCGGTGCACAGGTGCCTTGCGCCACAATAGTCCACCCAGACAGAAAGCCTTTCGCCATGACCCACGCCAAAATTCTGGGCCAGGCCTTTGATGCCTTGCTCCAACCCGACAAGTTCCGCGATTACGGCCCCAACGGCCTGCAGGTCGAGGGTGACCGCGATGTGCAGCTGCTCGTCAGTGGGGTGACCGCCAGCCGGGCCTTGATCGAAGCGGCCATTGACGCCCAGGCCGATGCCATCGTGGTGCACCACGGCCTGTTTTGGCGTGGCCAGGACGGGCGCGTCACGGGCTGGATGCGCGAGCGCCTTCGCTTGTTGCTGACGCACGGCATCCACTTGTTTGCCTACCATCTGCCCCTCGATGCGCACCCGGAGCTGGGCAACAACGCCCAACTGGCCCGCGTGCTGGGTCTGCAAGCCGATGGCCGCTTTGGTGAGCAAGACCTGGGGTTTGTGGGGGCAGGGACGCAAACCTGGTCGGGTGCTCAGGCCTTGGCGGACCATGTGGCGGCGACCCTGGGACGCTCGGTGATTTGCGTCGGCGACAGCGATCGGCCCGTCAGCCGGGTGGCCTGGTGTACCGGCGGGGCGCAAGCTTATTTCGAAGCGGCCATTGCCCAGGGCGTGGACGCTTTCATCACGGGTGAAATCTCGGAGCCCCAGGCCCATTTGGCGCGTGAAACCGGGGTGGCTTTTCTGGCCTGTGGCCACCACGCCACCGAGCGCTATGGTGCGCCGGCCCTGGCCGCACACGTGGCGCAAGCGTTGGGTTTGCGACACCGCTTCATCGAGATCGACAACCCGGCGTGAGGCCCTCTGCATGACACCCCACAACGACCTGTCAACGGCGCCAATCCAGCGCCCGATCGTCCTCACCCCGGGCGACCCCTGCGGCATTGGCCCTGAAATTGTGGCGCGGGCCTGGTGCCTCGCCCCTGACTTGACCCAAGGCTGTTTTGTGGCGGGCGATGTCGGCCTGATGCGCCGCGCCATGGCCTTGGTGCAAACGACCCCGACTTTCCCTGTGTGCGAGATTGAGTCAGCTGCAGAGGCCCTGCATGTGCCGCCACGCTGCCTGCCTGTGTTGCAGGTGGTGCCGCAGGCCCCTGTTTTGCCCTGGGGGCAAATCGACGCCCGTGCCGGGCGGCTCGCTGGCGAAGCCGTGCTTTGGGCGACCCGTGCAGCCTTGCGGCGTGAGGTGGCAGCCTTGGTCACGGCGCCTTTGCACAAAGAAGCCCTGCACGCCGCCGGAGCCCCCTACGACCAGTACCCGGGCCACACCGAGTTGTTGCAAGCCGAAGCGGCCAGGCACCAGGGTGTGCCTGTGGCGCAAATGCCCGTGCGCATGATGCTGGCCAATGACGAGTTGCGCACGGTGCTGGTGAGCATCCACTTGTCGCTGCGTGAGGCGCTGACCGCCGTCACGCACGACCGGGTGCTGGAGACCTTGCGCATCACCGATGCGTCATTGCGTGTTGTGTTGGGCCGCAGACCGCGCATCGCCGTCGCGGGCGTGAACCCCCATGCGGGTGAGGGCGGTTTGTTTGGCCGCGAAGAAATCGACATCCTGCAGCCTTGCCTGGCCGTAGCCCGGCAAGAGGGCCTGGATGTGCATGGCCCTTATGCGCCCGACACGGTGTTCATGCGGGCACGTCAGCGGCCCGATGGGCAACGCGCGTTCGATGCGGTCATCGCCATGTACCACGACCAGGGCTTGATTCCGGTCAAGTATCTGGGGGTGGAGCAGGGCGTGAACGTGACCTTGGGGCTGCCGCTCATCCGGACCAGCCCCGACCATGGCACCGCCATGGACTTGGCTGGCCGGGGCGTGGCGGACGCCAGCAGCTTGATCCAGGCGCTGCGCATGGCCCGCCAGATGGCCAGCGCGGCGCCCTGACCGGGGCTGGTTTCAGCCCTTGTTTTTCAGGCTGTCGCGGATTTCCCGCAACAACAACACGTCTTCGGGGGTGATGGGGGCGGCAGCGGGGGCGGCAGGTTCTGGTTTGGCAGCTGTCAAACGGTTCATTTGGCGGATCATCACAAAAATGATGAAGGCCAGGATGATGAAGTTGAGTGCCACGGTGAGGAAGCTGCCGTAGGCAAACACGGCCCCCAGTTTTTTGGCTTCGACCAAGGACAAACCGGCCGCCTGACCGGCCAGACCGAGGTAGTAATTGGAGAAGTCCAGCCCACCAAAGGCCCGGCTGACCAGCGGCATGATCAGGTCGCCAACCACCGAGTCGACGATCTTGCCGAAAGCGCCGCCAATGATCACGCCGACCGCCAGGTCCATGACGTTGCCTTTTACGGCAAAAGATTTGAATTCCTGAAAAAATGACATCTCTGTAACTCCTGAAAGTGAAACCGAAGCGGCCGATTGTGAAGCAACATTGTGCGCTCAGAGGTCTTGTAAGTCGGTTGTTTGTTTCACTCCGCTACAATCTCGGGTTGACCCTGATAACGACTCGCTAGAGGATTCCCATGAGTGACACCCCAGTCGACAGCAGCAAGAGGACCTGGCTGATTGCCTCCACTTGCGCAGGTGCCGTAGGCGCTGGCTTTGTGGCCACCCCCTTCGTCAGCAGCTTTCAACCCTCCGAACGAGCCAAAGCGGCTGGTGCGGCTGTAGAAGTGGACATTTCCGCTTTGAACCCGGGCGAAAAGCTCACCGTCGAATGGCGCGGCAAGCCTGTCTGGATCATGAAGCGCTCGCCCGAGCAGCTCGAATCCCTCAAGAAGATCGAAGGCCAGCTGGCCGATCCTGCTTCGGACCGCACCGCCTATCCCACGCCCGAATACGCCAAAAACAGCCACCGCTCCATCAAGCCCGAAATCATGGTGGCTGTCGGTATCTGTACACACCTGGGCTGCTCGCCCGGTGACAAATTTGCGGCTGGCCCCCAGCCTTCCCTGCCGGACGACTGGCAAGGCGGTTTCCTCTGCGCTTGCCACGGCTCGACCTTCGACCTCGCTGGCCGCGTCTTCAAGAACAAGCCTGCGCCCGACAACCTCGAAGTGCCTCCGCACATGTACCTGTCCGACACCAAGCTGCTCATTGGTGAAGACAAGAAGGCCTGATGGAGAACGACATGGCTGAATTCAAAGAAATTTCCCCGAACGCCCCCGCTGGCGCCAAGTTGCTCAACTGGGTGGACAACCGCTTCCCGGCTTCCAAGCTGTACAAAGAGCACCTGTCCGAGTACTACGCGCCCAAGAACTTCAACTTCTGGTACTTCTTCGGCTCGCTGGCTTTGCTGGTGCTGGTGATCCAGATCGTGACCGGTATTTTCCTGGTCATGCACTACAAGCCCGATGCTGCTGTGGCGTTTGCTTCGGTCGAGTACATCATGCGCGATGTGCCTTGGGGCTGGTTGATCCGTTACATGCACTCCACGGGCGCTTCTGCGTTCTTCGTGGTGGTGTACCTGCACATGTTCCGTGGCCTGATCTATGGCAGCTACCGCAAGCCGCGCGAGCTGGTCTGGATCTTCGGTTGCGCCATTTTCCTGTGTCTGATGGCCGAAGCCTTCATGGGTTACCTCTTGCCTTGGGGCCAGATGTCCTACTGGGGCGCCCAGGTGATCGTGAACCTGTTCTCGGCCATTCCTTTCATCGGTCCTGACCTGGCTTTGCTGATCCGTGGCGACTTCGTGGTGGGCGATGCCACCCTGAACCGCTTCTTCAGCTTCCACGTGATTGCTGTGCCGCTGGTCTTGCTGGGCCTGGTTGTGGCGCACATCATTGCGCTGCACGAAGTCGGCTCCAACAACCCCGACGGCGTGGAAATCAAGGGCCCCAACGCCCCCAAGGACGAGAACGGCCATCCCCTGGACGGCATTCCTTTCCACCCCTATTACTCGGTGCATGACATCATGGGCGTGAGCGTCTTCCTGATGGCATTCACTGCGATTGTGTTCTTCGCCCCCGAATTCGGTGGTTACTTCCTCGAATACAACAACTTCATTCCGGCCGATCCGCTGACCACGCCCTTGCACATCGCACCTGTGTGGTATTTCACGCCCTTCTATTCGATGCTGCGTGCCATCACCAGCGAGATGATGTACGCCCTGATCGCCTGCGTGGTGATCGGTGCTGTGCTGGCTGTGGCCAAAGGCAAGCTGCCCACTTTGTTCAAGGGCGCTGTGGTCGGTGCCGCTGTGGTGATCTCTGCCCTGATGCTGGCCATCGACGCCAAATTCTGGGGTGTGGTCGTCATGGGTGGGGCCGTGGTCATTCTGTTCTTCCTGCCATGGCTCGACAACAGCCCTGTCAAGTCGATCCGTTACCGTCCTGACTGGCACAAGTACCTGTACGCCGTGTTTGTCATCAACTTCCTGATCCTGGGTTACCTGGGTGTGCAACCGCCATCGCCCATCGGTGAGCGCGTGTCTCAAGTGGGTTCCTTGTTCTATTTCGGCTTCTTCTTGTTGATGCCTTGGTGGAGCAAGCTGGGCACGCCCAAGCCCGTTCCTGACCGCGTGACCTTCACGCCTCACTGAGATCACGGAGATTCAAGAACATGAAAAACATCCAGAAACTCGCGTTGGGCTTTGTGATGGCCCTCGGTCTGATGGCCGGTGCCCATGCCGCTGGTGGCGGTATCGCCTGGGACAAAGCGCCCAAGAAAACCAACGACCTGGCCGCCTTGCAAAACGGTGCCAAGCTGTTCGTCAATTACTGCCTGAACTGCCACTCTGCCGCTTTCATGCGTTACAACCGCTTGAAAGACATCGGTTTGACCGAGCAGCAGATCAAGGACAACTTGCTGTTCACCACTGAAAAAGTGGGCGACACCATGAAGGCCGCGATCGATCCAGCCCAGGCCAAAGAGTGGTTCGGCAAGAACCCCCCCGATTTGACCTTGATGGCCCGTTCGCGCTCTGGCCACGGTGGCACCGGTGCTGATTACCTCTACACCTACTTGCGCACCTACTACCGCGACGAGACCAAGCCCACGGGCTGGAACAACCTGGCCATGCCCAACGTCGGCATGCCCAACCCCCTGTGGGAGTTGCAAGGTGAGCGCGAGCCGATCTTTGAAGAAAAAGACGAGCACGGCCACAAAGTCCAAGTCTTCAAAGGCTGGAAGCAGAACAAACCCGGCACCATGACGCCTCTGGAATACGACCAGGCTGTGGGTGACCTGGTGGGTTACATGCAGTGGATGGCCGAGCCAGCCCAAAACACCCGTGTGCGCATTGGCGTCTGGGTCCTGATTTTCTTGTCGTTCTTCACTTTCATCGCCTGGCGTCTGAATGCCGCGTTCTGGAAAGACATCAAGTAATTGACGGTTCACCCGGCCGTGCAGCCGGGTCTTGTGGAGTGGTGGGTCTTTTGGCCCCCCACTCTTTTTGATTTTTTGAGGAGCCTCCGCCATGATGGTGCTTTATTCCGGAACCACTTGCCCTTTTTCCCACCGTTGCCGTTTTGTGCTGTTCGAAAAAGGCATGGACTTTGAAATCCGTGACGTGGACCTCTACAACAAACCCGAAGACATCAATGTGATGAACCCTTACGGGCAGGTGCCGATTCTGGTCGAGCGTGACCTCATCCTGTACGAGTCGAACATCATCAACGAGTACATCGACGAGCGCTTTCCACACCCCCAGCTGATGCCGGGCGACCCAGTGGACCGCGCCCGTGTGCGCCTGTTCCTGCTCAATTTCGAGAAAGAACTGTTCACTCATGTCTTGACCCTGGAAAACCGCGCCCTCAAAGGCAACGACAAGGCCCTGGAAAAGGCCCGCTCGCACATCCGCGACCGTTTGACCCAGCTGGCCCCGGTGTTCCTGAAGAACAAGTTCATGTTGGGCGACAACTTCTCGATGCTGGACGTGGCGATTGCACCCTTGCTCTGGCGTCTCGACTATTACGGCATTGAGCTGAGCAAAAACGCAGCGCCTTTGCTCAAGTACGCTGAGCGCATCTTCTCGCGCCCAGCCTACATCGAGGCACTGACGCCGTCCGAAAAGGTCATGCGCAAGTAAATTCGGGGAAGTCCACCATGATCAGCAGCACCGAACTGCCTTCCACGCGCCCCTATTTGATTCGGGCCTTGTACGACTGGTGCTCCGACAACGGTTTCACGCCTTATGTGGCCGTCAAGGTGGACCATTCGGTGCAGGTGCCGCGTGAATACGTGCAAGGCGGTGAGATTGTGCTCAACGTCAGCATGGATGCCACCAGTTCGCTCAAATTGGGCAATGAGTTCATTGAATTCAAAGCCCGCTTTGGCGGCAAGCCGCGCGACATCATGGTGCCCATTCACCGCGTCATGGCCATTTATGCCCGCGAAAACGGGCAAGGCATGGCCTTCCCCGTGAGCGATGACGAATCCAGCTCGGCCCCGGCCTTGTCGGCAGTGCCTGTGCTGGATGCACCTGTCGGCGAAGGGGATGAGCCCGTGCCGCCGACACCCACACGACCCGCCTTGAAACGGGTCAAGTGAAAAAATTAACGGTGTCAAGCCCGGAGACGGACTCGGATCACGTTAGAATCTAGCCCGTGCCGCTTTAGCTCAGTTGGTAGAGCACCCGCCTTGTAAGCGGTAGGTCGTCAGTTCGAATCCGACAAGCGGCACCAAAAACCTGAAAAGGCCCTGATCACAGATCAGGGCCTTTTTCTTTGGCAAAAAAGCTGGCGATGTCGCGGCAGCAGCTCAGGGTACGCGGTTTTGCACCTTGATCCGGATGGAGGTCACGCCCAGGCCGTGGGTCGACAAATGGGCCTGCAAGGCAGGCACGAGCTGCCGCAGTTTGGCGGCCACCGCGTTCGAGCTGACCAGCAGGCACCAGCAGCCGTCCTCGATGGGGCCGGCCTGCACGCTGGCCCGCAGGGGCGCTGGCAGCAAGCTGCGAATGGCCTGCAAGCGTGCCGAAGACTCGCGCACCAGATCGGCCAATCGGGCGAAAGTCGGCGACTCTTGCGCGGCTTGCTGCAGGGGGATGGCTTGGTGGCGTCTTTGCATGGCAGAAGTTGTTCGTGCCCATTATCCGGCAGCCGATAAGGCTGGGTTTGGCTTGCCGAAAACCGGCATGGCCAGAGGCTAAAATCATCCAGTTACGCTGGGGCCTCTAGGGACCCGCCGGGGGCGTGGGGGGTATCCCGCAGGCCTGGTTTGTTTTGAACCCTTTTAATTGACAGGATAGACGGTCTGTTTCTCAGCCCCGTGCTGAAGGTGGATCTTGTAGACATGGCCATCCCATTCCTCACCAAAATTTTCGGCAGCCGAAACGACCGCCTGCTCAAGCAATACCGCAAAACCGTGGAGCGCATCAACGCTCTGGAAGCCGGTCTGGAAGCGCTGAGAGACGACGAGCTGCGGGGCAAGACCCAAAGTTTTCGCGACCGTTTTGCTGCAGGTGAAACACTCGATGACCTGTTGCCCGAAGCCTTTGCCGTGGTGCGCGAGGGCTCCAAACGCGTCATGAAGATGCGGCATTTCGATGTGCAGCTGGCTGGCGGTATCGCTTTGCACAACGGCAAGATTGCCGAGATGCGCACGGGCGAAGGCAAAACCCTGACGTCCACATTGCCTGCTTACCTCAATGCCATCGCGGGCAAGGGCGTCCACGTGGTCACCGTGAACGACTACCTGGCCAGCCGCGATGCCCGCTGGATGGGCAAGTTGTTCAACTTTCTGGGTTTGTCGGTGGGCATCAACCTGGCCCAGATGTCGCGTGAAGAAAAGCAGGCCGCTTACAACTCGGACATCACCTACGGCACCAACAACGAATACGGCTTCGACTACCTGCGCGACAACATGGTCTATGAAGCGCGTGACCGTGTCCAGCGCACCTTGAATTACGCCATCATCGACGAGGTCGACTCCATCCTGATCGACGAGGCCCGCACGCCCCTGATCATCAGCGGACAGGCCGAAGACCACACGGCCACTTACCTGTCGATGAAGCAGGTGGTGCCCTTGCTCACCCGCCAGGAAGGCGAAGCCGACCCGCGCACGGGCGAGGGCATCATCACCCCGGGTGACTTCACGGTGGATGAAAAATCGCACCAGGTCTTCCTGACCGAAGACGGCCATGAAAAAGCCGAAGCGGTGCTGGCCCAGATGGGGCTGATCCCGGAGGGCGCAAGCCTCTACGATCCAGCCAACATCACGCTGATGCACCACCTGAACGCCGCTTTGCGCGCGCAGCACCTCTACCACCGCGACCAGCACTATGTGGTGCAGGACGGTGAGATCGTCATCGTGGACGAATTCACCGGGCGCTTGATGACTGGCCGCCGCTGGAGCGATGGCTTGCACCAGGCGGTAGAGGCCAAAGAGGGTGTGCAAATCCAGGCCGAAAACCAGACCCTGGCCTCCATCACGTTCCAGAATTATTTCCGCCTGTACAACAAGATCGGCGGCATGACCGGCACGGCCGACACCGAGGCTTACGAGTTCCAGGAAATTTACGGTCTGGAGACCGTGGTCATTCCGCCGCACCGCAAGAGCCAACGCGAAGACCAGCTGGACCGCGTCTACAAGACTTCGCAAGAGCGCTACAACGCGGCCATTGCCGACATCCGTGAATGCCATGAACGCGGTCAGCCTGTGCTGGTGGGCACCACCTCGATTGAAAATTCCGAGCTGATTTCACAATTGCTCACCCAGGCCAAGTTGCCGCACCAGGTGCTCAACGCCAAGCAACATGCCCGCGAAGCCGACATCGTGGCCCAGGCCGGACGCCCCGGCATGATCACGATTGCCACCAACATGGCCGGACGTGGCACCGACATCGTGCTCGGCGGCAACATCGAAAAAGACATCCAGGCGGTAGAAGCCGACGAGAGCCTGTCCGAAGAGGACCGCCAGGCCCGCGTGAACGCATTGCGCGAGCAGTGGAAAGTCATGCACGAGCAGGTCAAGGCCTTGGGCGGCTTGCGCATCATTGCCACCGAGCGCCACGAGTCACGCCGCATCGACAACCAGTTGCGTGGCCGATCCGGCCGCCAGGGTGACCCCGGTTCATCGCGTTTCTATTTGAGCCTGGACGATCCCTTGATGCGCATTTTTGCGGGCGACCGTGTGCGATCCATCATGGACCGTCTGAAGATGCCCGAGGGCGAAGCCATCGAAGCGGGCATCGTCACGCGCAGCATCGAAAGCGCCCAACGCAAGGTGGAGTCGCGCAACTTCGACATCCGCAAGCAATTGCTGGAATACGACGATGTGTCGAACGACCAGCGCAAGGTGATTTACCAGCAGCGCAACGACATTCTCGACGCGCCAGATTTGAACGGGCAGATCACCGCCCTGCGTGAAGGCTGCTTCACCGACATGGTGCGCCAATATGTGCCTGCCGAGACGGTCGAGGAGCAATGGGACCTGGCCAGTCTGGAAAAGGTGCTGGCCGAAGAGTGGTCGCTGCCGCTCAATTTGCGCGAGAAGGTGCAAGCCTCCAACGCCATCACCGACGAAGAAATTCTCGAGACGGTGGTGGCCGCTGCCAATGCCCATTTCCAGGCCAAACTCGACAGGGTGGGCGCGGACAACTTCACCTCGTTTGAGCGCATGATCTTGCTGCAAAGCATTGACACGCACTGGCGCGAACACCTGAGTGCGCTGGACTACCTGCGCCAGGGCATCCATTTGCGTGGCTATGCCCAAAAGCAGCCCAAACAGGAATACAAGCGCGAAGCCTTTGAGCTGTTTGGCCAGTTGCTCGACGCCGTCAAAAACGAAGTCACCCGCACCCTGATGACCGTGCGCATCGACTCGGGCGAGCAGATCGAGCAGGCGGCCCATGACATTGAAGAGCGAGCCGAGCACATCAGCAACGTGACCTACAGCGCCCCCGACGAGTCGGGTGAGCCCCAAACCGTGCCAGCCGATTTGGCGGGCATGCAGCAAGCCTTTGGCCCGGTGGGCCGCAACGAGCCTTGCCCTTGCGGCAGCGGCAAGAAGTTCAAGCAGTGCCACGGCAAACTCGCCTGAGTGCGATCCACGGACAAAACGGGCTTCGGCCCGTTTTGTCCTTGTGCCGTCCGAATACCGACTCTTTTCCCGAAGGATGTTTATGCCCGTGAATTTGCCCCCTCTGGACCCTGCCCAACTCCAACCCATCGCGGGCGTGCGCATCGGCATCGCCGAAGCGGGCGTGCGCAAAGCCAACCGCAAGGACCTCACCGTGTTCCTGCTGGACGAAGGTGCCAGCGTGGCGGGGGTGTTCACCCGTAACCGCTTTTGCGCCGCCCCGGTGCAGGTTTGCCGCGAGCATTTGGCTGCGGGCAGCGCGGTGCGTGCTTTGGTCATCAACACGGGCAATGCCAACGCGGGCACGGGCGCACCGGGCCTGGCCCATGCCCGCCAGACCTGCGACGCGCTGGCCAAGCTGCTGCAATGCACACCCGCCCAAGTGCTGCCGTTTTCGACCGGCGTGATCATGGAGCCGCTGCCTGTGGACCGCATCGTGGCAGGCTTGCCCGCAGCGCTGGCTGACGCGCAAGCCGCGCATTGGGCCAAGGCCGCCGAAGGCATCATGACCACCGACACCGTGCCCAAGGCGGCCAGCGTGCAGGTGCAAGTGGGCGGCCGGGTCGTGAGCATCACCGGCATCAGCAAGGGCGCGGGCATGATCCGCCCCAACATGGCCACCATGCTGGGCTTTGTGGCCACAGACGCCTGCATTGACCCTGCACTGTTGCCCACGCTGGCCAAGCAGCTGGCCGACGGCTCGTTCAACCGCATCACCATCGATGGCGACACCTCGACCAACGACTCCTTCATGTTGATCGCCACGCACCAGGCAGGTCACGCGCCCATCACTTCGCTGGACAGTGCCGATGGCCAAGCCCTGTTCAAAGGCTTGATGCAAGTGGCCCGCCAACTGGCCCATGCCATCGTGCGCGATGGCGAGGGCGCGACCAAGTTCATCGCCGTGCAGGTCGAAGGCGGCCGCACGGGTGAGGAGTGCCGTCAGGTGGCGTATGCGATTGCGCACTCGCCCTTGGTCAAAACCGCTTTCTTTGCCAGCGATCCGAACCTGGGCCGCATTTTGGCGGCCGTGGGCTACGCCGGGATCGAGGACCTGGACCAGGGCCTGATCGAGCTGCACCTGGACGATGTGCATGTGGTCTCGCAAGGCGGCCGCCGCGCCGAGTACCGCGAAGAAGACGGTCAGCGTGTCATGAAAGGCAGCGAGATCACCGTGCGTGTGGGCCTGGGCCGAGGCACCGCCAGCGACACCGTGTGGACCTGCGACCTGAGCCACGAGTACGTCACCATCAACGCGGATTACCGTTCATGAACCTCCCCGCATCTTCTTCCTTGGACCAACTGCTGGCCAAAGTCAGCCAGTTGGTGGACCGCATCGAGTCGGTCTTGCCCCAGCCCCTGTCTGCGCCCGACTGGACGCAGGCCATTGCCTGGCGCTACCGCAAACGCTCGTCCGGCCACGGCGTGTTGGAGCCCGTGCGTCATGTGGGGGCCATGACGCTGGCCGACCTGAAGGAAATCGACGACCAGAAGGAAAAACTGCAGCGCAACACCGAGCAGTTTGTGCACGGCCGTCCGGCCAACAACGTGTTGCTCACCGGCGCACGCGGCACCGGCAAGTCCTCGCTCATCAAGGCGTGTCTCAACACCTACGCCCCCCAAGGCCTGCGCTTGATTGAAGTGGACAAGGAAGACCTGACAGACCTGCCCGACATCATCGAAGTGGTGGCGGGCCGCCCCGAAAAGTTCGTGGTCTATTGCGACGATCTGAGCTTTGAAGACGGCGAGCCCGGCTACAAAGCCCTCAAGTCAATTCTGGACGGCACCGTGGCGGCTTCGACCCCCAATGTGCTGGTGTACGCCACCAGCAACCGCCGCCACCTGCTGCCCGAGTACATGAGCGAGAACCTCACCTACAAGCACACCGATGACGGCGAGGTGCACCCGGGCGAGGGCGTGGAAGAAAAAATTTCGCTCTCCGAGCGCTTTGGCCTGTGGATCAGTTTCTATCCCTTCTCGCAAGACGAGTACCTGACCATTGCCGGTCAGTGGCTCAGCGCTCTGGGCGCCACACCTGCGCAAATCGAAGCTGCACGCCCCGATGCGCTGCTGTGGGCTCTGGAGCGCGGCTCGCGCAGCGGCCGTGTGGCCTACCAGTTTGCGCGGGACATGATGGGCCGCCAAGCCGATCCCGCATGAGCGCAGGTTTGCTGGTCGCTGACGGTGAGCGTGCACGCGAAGACCTGAGCGCTGGCCAGTCCGAGCGTGCCGTGGTCGATGTGGCCGTGGGCGTGTTGCTGCAGGCCGATGGCCATTTTTTGCTGACCTCGCGCCCCGAAGGCAAGGTCTACGCAGGCTATTGGGAATTCCCGGGCGGTAAGCTCGAAGCGGGTGAGTCGGTCGAGCAAGCGCTGCGCCGCGAATTGCAGGAAGAGCTGGGCATCACCATCGGTGCCGCGCAGGTCTGGAAAACCCAGATGGTCGATTACCCGCACGCACTGGTGAGGCTGCACTTTTGCAAAGTGTGGGACTGGCAGGGCGAGCTGCAAATGCGCGAAGCGCAATCACACGCTTGGCAAAGCTTGCCGGTCGCCGTGACGCCGGTTCTGCCGGGCACCATTCCCGTACTCTCTTGGCTGGCCGAAGAGCGTCAGTTCACGGCCGCCACGCACGCTTGAAACCCGATGGGTTTCGGGTCGCTCACTGCAAACGTGGATCGCCAAAGGGCTCGTCAGGTGGGGTGTCGTCGGGCAGTTTGAACTCTTCGCTGGCCCAGGCCCCCAAATCCACGCCCTTGCAGCGGGCGCTGCAAAACGGCCGATAGGGGTTGTGGGGGCTGTAAAGGCTGGTGCCTGCGCAGGCGGGGCAGCGCACTTTGCGGGGCGCGAAGTCTTGGGGCTGGTTCGAGTCGCTCATGCGCACAAAGCCATCTCAAAGGGCACGTCATCGGTGGTGGCCACCAGTTTGCCATCGCTTTGCTGGCGCATCATGCGGATCACCACCAACAAACGGTTACAGCTGATCTCGGGCGTGATGCCCAAAGACGGGTCGATTTTGAGGCGCAACAGCTGAAAGGTGCGCCCTTGCGGCAGGTTTTGTTGCAGCTGACCGGCCGTGGCCATGACCTTCTGGCTGCTGCCGGATTCGCGCAGCATTTTCAGCAGCAACTTGACGGCTTGGGCCAAGGGGCCAAACGGTGCGACCCATTGCGATAAGTCGTGGGCGCGGCTGGCGGCGTCGTGGTGTTGCCAGGCGTGGTAAGCGGGCAGGTCAAATTCGCAGGTGCCGCCGGGTATCACGGCGCGGCTGCGCAAGGCCATCAGGAAGTCGTTGTCGTTCAGGCTTTGGCCGATCTTGCCGCTGACCTGGTTGAGTGCTTCAAAGTGTTCATCCAGCTGGGCAATCACGCCGTCCAGCGCTTTTTCGGAGATGGCGGGGTTGCCCCGGTAGCCGTTGTAGAGCTGTTTTTGGCGTTCCAGGTCTTTGAGCACATCGGATTTGAGCTCCGAGCGCGAAGCCACCTCGATGATCTCGAACAAAGTGGTCAGCGCAAAGTGGTGGTCCAAGGCCTCGGTGCGGGCCATCAATTGGCCCAGGCGGTTGAACAGTTGCTGCAGCCGCAGGTAAGTGCGGATGCGTTCGTTGAAGGGGTATTCGTACAGTATCACGCGGCGTCTTCCAGTGCCGCCATCATAGCCCGAAGTCAGCGGCCACTTGGGCCACTTCCGCCTCCAATTCGGCCAGACTCAGGCCTTGGTTGAAGATCACCACATCGGCGCAAGCCAGGCGCTGCGCACGGCTCACTTGCAGGGACACGATGCGGTCAATTTCTTCGGCGGCCAGGCCGCTGCGGGCCATGACGCGCTGGCGTTGGGTGTCGGCGTCGCAGTCCACCACGACCACCCGGTCCACCTGTTTGCGCCAGCGTTCGCCCGACTCCACCAGCAAGGGCACATCGAACACCAGCACGCGATGACCGTTGTGCACGGCGGTTTGCGCTTGCTCGGCCGTGATCTGGCTCACCAAGGGGTGAATGATGGCTTCGAGCTGTTTTTTGGCTTCGGGATTCTGGAAGACGGTTTCGCGCATGGCTTGTCGGTCCATCGCGCCTTGGGTGTCGATCATGGCGGGTCCGAAGGCCTGCGCAATGGCGGCGATGGCCCGGCCGCCCGGCGCGGTCACGCTGCGTGAAATCGCGTCGGCATCGATCACGGCAGCCCCCCGGGCGGCCAGCATGCCAGCCGCGGTGCTTTTGCCGCTGCCGATGCCGCCCGTCAGGCCAATGCGCCAAATTCGTTGAGTGTTCATGGTGTTACAGCAGGCAAGCCGGGCAGGGGCCCCAAGGCCATGACCCACAGGCCCGCCAAGGCCAAAAAAGGACCAAAGGGAATATAGCCTTCTTCGGGTATGCGCTGGCGCTGGCGCAGGCGCAAGAGCAGGCCACCCGCCACGCCCGTGATCGATGCGATCAGAACGAGCGACAGCAAAGCAGGCCAGCCCAGCCAGGCACCCAGGGCCGCCAACAGTTTGAAGTCGCCTTGGCCCATGCCCTCTTTGCCAGTCACGCCCTTGAACAGCCAAAATACGGTCCATAAAAACACATAACCCGCCACAGCCCCCCACAAGGCTGTGCTCAGGCCGACATGGCTCAGCCCCAGACTGGCGGCGAGCAGGCCTGACCACACCAAAGGCTGGGTGATGGCGTCGGGCAGCAAGGTGGTGTCGGCGTCGATGGCGGCCAGGGTGATCAAGGCGCTCGCAAAACCTGCCCAGGCCAAGGCGCTCAAGCTCAAGCCGTACTGGCCGAAGCTCCACACAAACACGGCGGCCGTGGCCAGCTCGATGGCCGGGTCACGCCAGCCAATGCTGCAGGCGCACTGGCTGCAGCGGCCTTGGAGGCGCAGGTAGCTGAGGACCGGGATTTTTTCAGTCCACGGCAGCACGTGGCCACACTGGGGGCAATGCGAACCGGGGACGGCGATGTTGTAAGGGCGGACTGCAGGGCTTTCTGCGCCATCTTCGGCATGGGCGCTGGCAGCCGCCCATTGCGCCTCCAGCATGCGGGGCAAGCGGTGGACGACCACATTCAAAAAGCTGCCCACCACCAAGCCCAGCAGCGCCACAGCGCCCCAAAGGAATCCGTCGGCGGCCATCTCAGAACACCTGACCCAAGCGAAATATCGGCAAATACATGGCCACGAGAATACCGCCAATCAGACCGCCCAGCACGACAATGATCAAGGGTTCGAGCAAACTCGACAAACCGTTGACCCGGTCGTCCACTTCGGTTTCCATCAAACCCCCTGCACGCGCCAGCAAACTGTCCATGGCCCCGGTTTCTTCGCCCGTGGCGCACAGCTGAACGATCATGTCTGGAAAGCGCCCGCTGCGGGCCATGCCTTCACTCAGTCGGCCGCCTTGAACCACTTGCCTTTGCAGCTGTGTTGTCACGCGCTCATACACCGCGTGGTCGCAGGCCTGTGCCACGGGCCCGAGGGCTTCGCTCAGGGGCACGCCTGCTGCCAACAAGGCCGACAGGGTTTGCGCCCAACGTGCGACCACCGCGGTGCCGATCAGTGGCCCCAGCAGCGGCAGCTTGAGCAGCCATCGGTCGCGCAAGGCCTGGATGCGGGCTTGGGCACGCTGCGGGCGTTGCCAGAGCCAGAAGCCGAGCAGCACAGCCAATGCGGCCAAGGGACCGGCCGAGCTCAGGCCTTCACTCAGTGCCACCACCATTTGGGTGGCCCAGGGCAAATCGGCCCCGAAGGACTGGAAGACCTCTTCGAACACCGGCACCACGAACACCAAAATCAGCACCAGCACCGCGATGGCCACCGCCATGACCACGCATGGGTACATCAGGGCCGAGCGCACGCGTGAGCGCAGGGCTTCGTTTTTCTCCAGGGTGTGTGCCAGGCGCTCCACCATGGTGTCCAGGATGCCCGCGGCCTCGCCCGCTTGCACCATGCTGGTGTACAGCCCCGAAAAGTGGCTCGGGTGTCGGGCCAGGGCCTGGTGCAAGGCCGACCCGGACGCCACATCGTCACGCACCGCTTGCATCACCTCCATCAGGATGACGGCGTTGAGGCTGCGCGTGAGCATGTCCAGGGCTTGCAGCAAGGGCACGCCCGCGCGCAACAGCGCCGCCAGCTGCCGTGTCATCAGCGACAGGTCTGCGGGCCGCACGCGGGCAGGGCTTTCCATCCACAGGCGCTGCACGCGAATGTGCCGCACGCCTTGTCGGCGCAGTTGCGCACGGGCCAGGCCGGCCTCTTGCGCCTGCAGCCGCCCTTGCACCGGGCGGTCTTGGGCGTCGCGCCCTTGCCAGGCGAAAACAGGGGTTTTGCTCATGCGCCGTCCCGCGTGTTGGCCAGCACCTCGTCCAGCGAGGTGATGCCTTGCAAGACCTTGCGCAAACCCGCTGCGCGAAGGCCGATCACGCCTTCGCGCAGGGCCTGTTGGGCCAACACCTGGCTGCCCACTTCTTGCAGAATCAGGGCCTGCATGTCGGCGCTCACGGGCATGACCTGAAAAATCCCGGTGCGCCCTGAAAACCCTTTGTGGCAATGCGCACAGCCCACGGGTTGCCAGACCTCCACCTCATGGCCGCTCAGCCAAGCGGGGGGCATGCCTGCTTGCACCAAGACGGCGGCAGGCAGTTTCACGGGCGCCTTGCACTGCGGGCACAGGCAGCGCACCAGGCGCTGTGCCGTGATCAGGCTGACGCTGGCCGCGATGTTGTAGGGGGCGACACCCATGTTGCGCAGGCGCACCAGCGTGCCGGGTGCATCGTTCGTGTGCAAGGTGGACAACACCAGATGCCCCGTTTGCGCCGCCTGGATGGCGATGTTGGCCGTCTCCAGGTCGCGCACCTCACCCACCATCAAGACATCCGGGTCTTGCCGCAGAAAAGCCCGCAAGGCGATGGCAAAGGTCAGGCCGGGTTTGTCTTGCACGTTCACCTGGTTGATGCCCTGCAGCTGGATCTCGCAAGGGTCTTCCACTGTGGCGATGTTCACCTCTGGGGTGTTGAGCCGGTTCAGGCAGGCGTAGAGCGATTGGGTCTTGCCCGAGCCGGTCGGCCCGGTCACCAGCACCATGCCGTGCGGGCGCTGAATCGCCTCCAGCAAACGGGCCAGGTCCTCTGGCTCGTAGCCCAGCTGGGTCAAATCCAGCTGGACCTGTTCGGCGTCCAGCACCCGGATGACCAGCTTTTCGCCAAACAAGGTGGGCAAGGTGCTGATGCGCAAATCCAGCTCGCGACCGCTGGCCAGCTGCAGTTTCATGCGACCGTCCTGCGGCAGGCGTTTTTCGGCGATGTCCAGCCGCGACAGCACCTTGATGCGCGAAGCCAGACGGTCTTTCAGCGCGATGGCTGGGGTGGCCACTTCGCGCAACTCGCCGTCGATGCGCATGCGCACCCGGTAATGGTGTTCGTAAGGCTCAAAGTGCAAATCCGAGGCTTTCAGTGCAACCGCCTGCTCCAGCAGTTGCTGCACCAAATGCACCACAGGCGCGTCGTCGACGGCCCCCGATTTGGGCCGGTTGCTGAGGGGCTCCAGCATGGCGTCTCCCTGAATACTTTTGTTTTTGGCCAACGCATCATGAGCCCCATTGGGCGGTTTGTAAATGCACCGGCTCAAAACCGCGCAGTTTTTTCAGGGCTGCGCCGTCTGGGCGCTTTGCTCAGACGAATCTGACCGGCTGGTATTGCGGGTCGGTGTGCTCGCAGGCCTCGGCTTTGGCGCAGGGCATCTGGCACAGTTCGCGGTCGGTCACCGGGCAAGCGCGGTTGAAGGTCACCACGTGGTCCACCTCGGCGCGGATACCGATCCATTCGCCCAGTTTGTGGTCGTGGTGGCTGGGCACATGGGCCATGAGCAGGTCGCCGCTGGCCAGGCGCAAGGTGTACAAAAATTCCGAACCCCGGAAGGCCTTGCGGATGATCTGCGCTTTCACCGGGGCATCGTCGTCGTGCACGATGTCGTCGGCCCGCAGCAGCACATCGCATTGGCCGCCTTCAAAAGCGCAGGGCAGGGGGCATTCGGCCACGTCGGTCAGCTGGCCAACGGGCGTGTCCACCACCACTTGGCCATTGACTTCGCTCAGGGTGGCCGGGGTGAATACGCCGTGGCCAATGAAGTCGGCCACAAAACGGGTGGCCGGGCGGTGGTAGAGGCTGTAGGCGTCGTCCCACTGGTGCAGCTGGCCTCCGTTCATGACGCCAATCACGTCGCCAATCGCAAAGGCTTCCAGCTGGTCGTGTGTGACCAGCAGTGCGGTGGCCTTGGCGGCTTTGAGGATGTTGCGCACCTCGTGGGCCAGGCGCTCACGCAGGTCGATGTCGAGGTTGGAAAATGGCTCGTCCAGCAGCAGCAGGTCGGGTTGAGGTGCCAGTGCACGGGCCAGGGCCACGCGTTGCTGCTGGCCGCCCGAGAGCTCGTGCGGGAAGCGCTTTTCTGCACCTTCCAAGCCCACCAGTTTGAGGACTTCGGCCACGCGGGTTTGGCGCTCGGCCTTGGGCAGGTGTTCCAGCCCAAAGCCCACATTGCGGCCCACGTCCATGTGCGGAAACAGCGCGTAGTCCTGGAACACCATGCCAATGCGGCGGCGTTCGGCCGGCTCGGTGTGGTTTTTGTCGCTGACCACCCGGCTGGACAGCAAAATCTGCCCGTCTGTGACCGGCTCCAGACCTGCCACCGCCCGCAGCAAGGTGGTCTTGCCGCAACCCGATGGGCCGATCAACACACCAATGTCCCCCGAGCGCAGGCCCAGGTTCACCCCCCGCACGGCAGGCGTGGTGCTGCCGGGGTATTGGATGTCGAGTTGGCGCAGTTCCAGAAACATGTTCCGGATTGTAGGCAGGTTGTTTGGCGCTCCTACAATCCAAGCCTATGCTGACCTCTTTGGCCCGCCGTTTATCGGGTCTCCCTTCCTTGCTCTTCGCTTTGCTGGCGCTGGCTTTGGCCTTGCCGGTACTGGCCGTGCTCGGCTCGTGGCTGCAGTGGAGCGGCGAGAGCGCCAGCATCTTGCGCGAGATGGCCGCCACCGTGCTGCCCGATTACGCACTCACATCGCTGGGCCTGTGCCTCATGGTGGCGGTGGGCGTGACGGTGCTGGGCCTGGCCACGGCGGCGCTGGTCACGCTGTTTGATTTTCCGGGGCGCGGCGTTTTTGAATGGCTGCTGCTGTTGCCGCTGGCCATGCCGGCCTATGTGGTGGCTTATGCCTACACCGACTTTTTGCAGTTCAGTGGTCCGCTGCAGGTGGCCCTGCGCGAGGCGCTGGGCTTGCAGGGGCGCTTGTGGCCCGATGTGCGCAGCGTCTGGGGTGCGGCCCTCGTGTTCACCTTGTCGCTCTACCCCTATGTGTATTTGCTGGCCCGAACCGCCTTGGTCGAGCGGGCTGCAGGCCTGATGGAAGCGGCCCGTCTGCTGGGTGCACCCCTGTCCCGCCGCATCCGCGAAATCGCCTTGCCGCTGGCCCGCCCGGCGGTGGCCGCAGGCGTGGCGTTGGCGCTCATGGAAACCCTGGCCGACTTTGGCGTGTCCAGCTACTTTGGCATCCAGACCTTCACCGCGGGCATCTACAAAGCCTGGCTGTCCATGGACAACCGCATCGCTGCGGCGCAACTCGCCACGGTGCTGCTGGCTGTCGTGGTGGTTTTGCTGCAGCTGGAGCAACGCGCCCAAAAGCGCATGCGCTTCAACCAGGGGCGCGGCTCGCGCCAGGGCTCGGCCGAGGCCCAGCCGGTGCAGTTGCACGGCACGCGCCGCGTGCTGGCGTGGACGGTGTGCAGCGTGCCGGTGCTGCTGGGCTTTGTGCTGCCGGTGCTCATCATGCTGCGCGCTTTGGTGGGCGAGACGACCGAGATGCCCTGGGAGCGCTTTGGCCAATGGGCCTGGACCAGCTTGCGCCTGGGCGCGGTGACCGCTGTGCTGGCCGTGGGCGTGGCGCTGGCGCTGGCTTTCAGCGTGCGCACCCGGGTCGACCGCATCAGCCAGGGCGCCATCCAGCTGGTGGGTTTGGGCTATGCCATTCCCGGTGCGGTGGTGGTGGTGGGTTTGCTTTTGCCGGTGGGCTGGATTCAGCAAACCTGGCCCGCCTCGTCGGCGGGGGCCTGGATCACGGCCACCTCACTCGGCTTGGTGTGGGCCTATCTGGTGCGCTTTTGCGCTGTTGCGCTGCAGTCGGTGCAAAGTGGCTATGCGCGCATTCCCGGCAGTCTGGACGACTCGGCCCGTATGCTCGGCGTGACCGGCTGGGGCTTGATGCGCCGCGTGCACGCGCCGCTGCTGCAGCGCACCACCATGGCCGCCGCCTTGCTGGTGTTTGTGGACGTGATGAAGGAGCTGCCCGCCACCATGGTGCTGCGCCCCTTCAACAGCGACACCCTGGCCGTGGTGGCCTACCAGCTGGCGCGCGATGAGCGCCTGGGCGAGGCCGCGCTGCCTTCGCTGGCCTTGGTGCTGGTGGGCTTGATCCCGGTCATCTTGCTCAGCCGGACCTTGCGGCAAACCCGGACCTGAAGACACCCGCAGCGGCGCTGGGTTGAGCCCGAGGGTTTCAGTCCTTTGGTTTCAGCAGGGACTGCTCTTCGAGGATCTGCCGAACGATGGCATGGGCGTGGTCTTCGGTGATGTTGAAAGCCTGGCGCAGGTGTTCGATGGTGCGCCGTTCTTTGGCGCTGACTTGCCCGTCTTTGAGGATTTCTTCGATTTCGGTGGCGAATTCCAGCTCCTGGGTCCTGACCCGGGTGGCAAAGGCCGAAGCCACGATGCCGGTCAGCAAAGCCACGGTGAAAACCCCTGACAAAGCGGTGAACGCGCCAATGACTTTGCCCCAGGCCGACAGCGGCGTGACGTCCCCGTAACCCACGGTGGTGACGGTGACGATGGACCACCACATGGCGTCGGGGATGGTGCCCAGCTTGTCAGGCTGCAGGGCGTGCTCGGCGTAGTACATCAGGCAAGAGGTGATCAGGATGGACAAGGCCAGCAGGTACAGCGCAGAAATGAAGGCGTCCCTTTCGGCATAAATCGAGGCCATCAGGTCTTCGAGCGCGGTGGAATAGTGCGACAACTTCAGGATGCGCATGACCCGGATCACCCGCAAAAACCGCAAATCCATGCCGGGCAGCAAGGTTTGCAAGAAGAAGGGCAAAACGGCGAGCAGGTCGATCAGGCCATGAAAACTCAACATGTAAGCCAGGCGACGACGGGAGTCGGTTTGTCTGGCGTGTCGGGGTTTTTCTGCGGCGGTCCAGATGCGCAGCAGGTACTCCGCGCTGAAAAAGACGATGGACAGTGCTTCAAAGCGCGCCAGTGCCAGCGGGTATTGGGCATCGATGGCGGGCACCGAGGCCAGGATCACGGCCGCGACATTCCCCAGCACCATCAGGGTCAGCACCCATGAGAACAGCTGGGCGACTTTTTTGTCTTTGTGGCTTTGGAGTTCAAGAATCAGGAACAAGCGGTGTCTGAGCGGGTGGTGTGCGTGCATGGGCGCATCTTAGACAAGAAGCCTTGCGGCCAAGCCGGACATGAACTGGGCCGATAATTCCATCAGCCATCACCGATGTATTCGGATGGACCCTTGCCTCTGTCACCCCAAGGACGATTGCCATGAACCCTTCAGACGCTTTGACCGCCCGACCCGAGGTGCATGGTTTTTTTGACCCCGGCACCTGGACGGTGACGTATGTGGTCCATGCCCCGCAGGGCAGGGCGTGCGCCGTCATCGACTCGGTGCTGGACTACGACCCCAAGTCAGGGCGCACGAGCACGGCTTCGGCCGACAAGGTGATCGACTACGTGCGCAGCCAGGGTTTGCAGGTGGCCTGGATTCTGGAAACCCACGCCCACGCAGACCACCTGAGCGCAGCGCCTTACCTGAAAGCCCAGTTGGGTGGCCAAACCGCCATTGGCGCCCAGATCACGGCCGTGCAAAAAGTCTTCAAGGACGTCTTCAACCTGGAGCCCGACTTTGCGGTGGACGGCCGCCAGTTTGACCGTTTGCTGGCCGACGGAGAGAGCCTGCCCCTGGGCAAGTTGCAGATACAGGCCCTGTCGGTACCCGGGCACACACCGGCTTGCATGGCTTACCAGGTGGGCGATGCCGTGTTCGTCGGCGACACCTTGTTCATGCCCGATGTGGGGTCGGCGCGTTGTGATTTCCCGGGGGGCGATGCGCGGGCCTTGTACGCATCGGTGCAAAAAATCCTGAGTCTGCCGCCGCAAACCCGCCTGTTCATGTGCCACGATTACCCGCCCGAGGGGCGGGCCGTGCAGTACGAAACCACGGTGGCGGCGCAGCGTGCGGGCAACATCCACCTGAAAGACGGCACCAGTGAAGCCGACTTTGTGCGCATGCGCACCGCCCGGGATGCCACCTTGGCCATGCCGGTTTTGATCCTGCCTGCGGTGCAGGTCAACATCCGTGCGGGCGAGATGCCCCCGGCCGAGACCAATGGCGTGGCCTATTTGAAGATACCCCTGAACGCCCTGTGAGCTGACTACAGTCCCGGCAAGCGCATGGCCCTTGTGGGAGGGGCAGGCTCCTCATCGGCGTCATATCTTCATTTGTGCATAAGCAAACAACAAATGATTGGTTTGAAATGGCCGCAAACCCCGCCAGAATGCGAAGCTTCCACATTTGAGCACCCGATCCGGGTCCAGGTCGAGCAAAAAACCATGGTCGCAGATCACCGAGGCGTTGTATTGATATGACAATCAAGTCTGTTTGCGTTTTTCATGCGCTCCCCAACACCCGCCGTCAGTTGCTGCAAGGCGTTGCAGCAACTGGGGTTTGCGCTTCACTCTGGCCTTGGCCCTCCCTGGCCGCGGCCTCGTCGGTGTTTGATACCAAAAGCCTGGCCCAGTTGGCCAAGGCCTTGGGGGCCAAATCGGTCACGGCCAGTGCCGAGGTGCGCCTGAATACGCTGGATTACGCCGAGAACGGGGCGGCAGTGCCGGTCGATATCGCGACATCGCTGACCGGTGTCGAGCGTATTGCCCTGTTCGTCGAAAAAAATCCCACGCCACTGGTGGCGGTGTTCGCGCCCGGTGAATTGCTCGACACCGCCCTGACTTTGCACACCAAGATGGCCCAGACCTCGGCGGTGTATGCCTTGGCGGTGCTGGCCGATGGCCGGGCGCTGTTCGCCAAAAAGGATGTGAAGGTGATCCTGGGCAGTTGTGGTGCGGTGTCCGACACCCCGGACAACGTGGACGCCAAACGCGTCACGGAGCCCACGCGCATCCGTGCGCAAATCCAAGGCGAGTCAGCACTCGTTCGCATGCGAATGGCCCACGAGATGGAGTCCGGCCAACGCAAGAATGCGGCCGGCAAGCTGGTGCCTGCCTGGCACATTGAGCTGGTGACTGTTCAGCTGAACGGCAAACCGGTCCTTACGGCCCAATGGGGCCCTGGGGTAGCACGCAACCCTTATTTGCAATTCAGCCTCAAAAAAGCAGGGGCTGGTGACAAGCTCTCAGTCAGCTGGCGCGACAACCGGGGTGCCTTGCGCGTTGATGACTGGCAGTTGGGATGACCCATTGCCTGTATCAGACATTTTGAGAGAGCCCCAATTTTTTCGTGCCACCCCGCTGGCTTTGAGCCCGCAGCTGAGCCTGCATGGTGGATGGCATGCGGAATTGGGTGACAATTGAAATTCTTTCGTGATCCATGCCAGGAGCGTGCATATGGTCAAAGCGACCAAAAAATCTGCAGAAATTCCGTCTATAGCTGTATCAGATGCACAAATTGAAAAGGCTGCAGAGGTATTTCGCGTGATGTCCGCTCCCATGCGTTTACGGATCATCAGTTGTTTGTGCAGTGGTGAAAAGAACGTGGGTGAGTTGCTCAACGCCATCAACACCACCCAACCCAATATGTCACAGCATCTGAACATGCTTTACGCTGCGGGTGTGCTGGACAAGCGTCGAGAGGGTGTGCAAATTTACTACCGCATCGTGAACAACAACATCGTGAACATTTGTCGAGCCGTTTGCAAGCAGACGGAAATTGAAAGCTGACCGTCAGTTTCGGCTGGGGTTTCTACGGGCGCAGGTATGTTTTATTAACAGCTAATATTCATACATCAGGAGAAACGAATGAAGCGCTGGCTGGTATTGATTTTGAGCTCTTTGGCTTGCACCCTGGCTTTTGCCCAGATCAAGGTGGTCTATCACCTCAGTGAAGGCATTCCACAGGCCTCGCGGGCCATCAACAACATCCGCAACCACTTGTCTGCCGATCCGACGGCCAAGATTGTTGTGGTCACCCATGGTCTGGGCATCGACTTTCTGATCGATGGTGCCACCAACCAGATGGAACAACCTTTTGCAGGCGGTGTCAGTGACTTGGCCAACAAAGGCGTTGAGTTCCGTGTATGCAACAACACCCTGGTTTCGCGCAAGATAGCAGCCGACAAGCTGGTCATGGAAGCCAAGGTGGTGCCTTCGGGCGTGGCTGAAGTGGCCAAGCTGCAGGCCAAGGAAGGTTTTGTCTACCTGCGTCCTTGATGCAGGACTTCACTCAGGAGTACCCATGAAGATTCGAAATGCATTGACACTGCTGGCCTTGCTTGCAAGTGCCAATCTGGCGCAAGCCCAGGACGCCCTTCAGGTGCGCAGCTGGGCTGCATCCTGTGCCAACTGCCACGGCACCGATGGCCGCGCCCAGCCGGGCATGGAATCGCTGGCCGGTGCCAACAAGGACGACATGGTCAAGAAGATGCTGGACTTCAAGGCCGGCCGCAAGCCCGCCACCATCATGCACCAGCTGGCCAAGGGCTACAGCGACGAGCAGATCGTCGCCATTGCCGGCTACTTTGCCGCCCAGAAGAAGTAAGGAGCGACCCTCATGATGCAACGTCGACATTTCCTGCAAACCGGTACCGCCCTGGGTGCGGCCGGCCTCATGTCTGGTTGTGCCACCGTCGGTGGCGGCAGCGGCCCCAAAGTGGTGGTCATTGGTGGCGGCTACGCCGGCGCCACGGCGGCCAAGTACATCCGCATGTGGTCGGACCAGAAAATCCAGGTCACCTTGGTCGAGCCCAACCCGGCCTTCGTCTCCTGCCCGATCTCCAACCTGGTGATCGGCGGCAGCAAGACACTGGCCGACATCACCACGCCCTATGACAACCTGGGCAAGCGCCACGGCGTGCAGACGGTCAAGGACCGTGTGGTCAGCATCGACGCGGCCAAGCGCCTCGTCAAGCTCGCCGGCGGCACCGAACTTGCCTACGACCGCCTGATCGTTTCGCCTGGCGTGGACTTCATGTGGGAGACCCTGCCTGGCATGAACAAGGCCGGTGCGAAAGAGCAGGTCATGCACGCCTGGAAGGCCGGCGATCAGACCCTGACGCTGCGCAAGCAACTCGAAGCCATGCGCGACGGCGGCGTGTTCGCCATGTCGATCCCGCTGGCGCCCTACCGCTGCCCGCCCGGCCCTTACGAGCGCGCCTGCCAGGTGGCTGAATATTTCAGCAAGCACAAACCCAAGAGCAAGGTCCTGATCCTCGACGCCAACGAGGACGTGACTTCCAAGGGTCCGCTGTTCAAGAAGGCCTGGGCCGAGCGCTACAAGGGCATCATCGAGTACCGCGGCAAGCACAAAGTCCTGGATGTCGATGTGACAGGCAAGACACTCAAGTTCGAATTCAACGATGACGTCAAGGCCGACGTGCTCAATGTCATTCCTAACATGCGCGCTGGCGACATTGCTGTCAATGCCGGTCTGGCCACGGCCAACAAGCGTTGGTGTGAAGTGGACTTCCTGACCTTCGAGTCCAAGGCCGCGCCCAATGTGCATGTGCTCGGCGATTCGATCCAGATCGCCCCCGCCATGCCCAAGTCTGGCCACATGGCCAACCAGCATGGCAAGACCTGCGCGGCTGCCGTGGTGGCGCTGCTGACGGGTCAGCAAGTCAACCCGCTGCCTATCTACAACAACACCTGCTACAGCTTTGTCTCCAGCGAAGATGTGGTCCATGTGGCCAGCGTGCACCGCTACGACGCCGAGAAGAAGACCATGCTGACTGTCCCTGGCTCGGGCGGCGTATCTTCTGCTGCCAACGAGCTCGAGGGCCGCTACGCGCTGGCCTGGGCCCGCAACATCTGGGCCGACACACTGGCTTGATTTGCCGCAGGACACAACGCCGCAGTCGCAAGACCTGCGGCGTTTTTTTCGGCAGATCCATCAGGACATGAGCATGAAAAAATTGCATCGAATCGCACGGACCGTGGCCCTCCTCGGCATGGCAGGCCTGTCGGCCGCTGCCTGGGCGCAGGCCGATGAGGCGCGTGCCAAGAAGATCGTGGGTGGTGTGTGCTTTGTGTGCCACGGCATGGAGGGCGAGTCCTCCAGCGAGGTCTTCCCGCGCCTGGCCGGTCAGCACTGGGAATACACCGCCAAGCAGCTGGAGAACTTCAAGAGCGGCAAGCGCAAGAGCACAGCCATGGCGGACATGGTTGCGAAGCTCACTCCCGACGAAATGGTGGCGCTGGGCCGGTTCTTCGAAAAGCAAAGCCATCCATCCGAGCCGCCCAAGGACAAGGCGCTGTCCGCGGTGGGTCAGTACATCTACCACCAGGGCAACAAGTACAGCGGCCTGGCGGCTTGCGCCAGCTGCCACGGTGCCGAAGCCAAGGGCACGTCCAGCCTGCCACGTCTGGCCGGCCAGTTTGCCGCCTACACCGAAACCCAGCTCAAGCAGTTCAACCAGCGCGAGCGCACCAACGACAACGCGGTGATGCACGCCATTGCCAGCAAGATGACGCCGCTGGAGATGGCGGCGGTGGCCGAATACCTCAGCGGCAAGTGAGGCGGGCCGATCAGCCGAAGCTCGGCGCTTGTGGCTTGGCCACCGGCATGCCCGCCGCCACCCAGGCGTCGTAACCGCCAGCGATCGACTGCACGTTCAGATAGCCCATGGCTTGCAGTGACTGCGCGCTCAGTGCGGCGCGGCCGCTGGTCTTGCAGTACAGCACGACGCGCAGGTCTCGCGGCTGGTAGGCCGGGTTGCCGGTCAGCTTGAATTCGAGCATGCCGCGCGACATGTGTACCGCGCCGGGCAGGTGGCCCTGGGCGTACTCGTCGGCTTCGCGTACATCGATCGGCAGATCGGCCTGCTGCACGGCATCCTGCGCTTGCGCAACGTTCACTTCATGGATGCCGGCCTTGGCGGCGGCGACGAGGTCGAGGGCGGTTTTCATGGTCTTCTCCGTCAGGGTTAAAACGGCATGGTAGCGCTTTGGTCCGGGCTCAAGGCGCCAGCGCCGGGCTGGTTTGCTGCGCGATGGGTGCCGGCACCGGGCCGTCGATCCACCGGTCGGTGAGACCCGCCCCCACCCACATGCCCACCAGCGTGAGCCAGGCGGTCAGCGCAAAGATGGCCCCGCCGGTCACCCCGGCACCCACCGCACAACCGCCGGCCAGCATCGAGCCAAAGCCCATGAAGACGGCGCCCACGATGTAGCGGCGCATGCTGTAGCCGTCCTTGAAGCCTTCGAGCTTCCAGTCGCCACCGAGTATCGCGCCCACAAACGCGCCCAGAAACACGCCCGGCATCAGCCCGAATTCAAAGCCGATCGGCGGCGCCGGCCATTGCAGCACGCGCATCAGCCACTCGGCCGAGGGGCCGCTGAAGGTCAGGCCCTGGATCTGTACCGGGTCGAAGCTTTCGCGGGCCACCCATTGGCTAAAGCCCCAGGCCGCGGCCACCGTCAGGCCGGTGCCGATGCCGCCGACCCACATCCAGAAGCTGCGCACCGGGCTGCGCCAGATGAAGTAGAGCGCGGCGGCAAACCACACCAGACCGAACAGCAGACCGGCTTCGTGGCCCATGCCCACTCGTGCCAGCAGATCACGCGAGGGGCCGCCGTCGACCATCCACCAGCTGCTGATTTCGGAGCGCAATGGTGAGAGCGCACCCGACAGGGCCGACTGCGCCGTGACGGCAAAGATCAGCCCCGAGAGCAAGGCGCGCAAATTGCCGTTGGCCGAAAGTACCAGCAGGCGGCTGGCGCAACCGCGTGTGAGCACCATGCCTGCGCCAAACAGCAAACCACCCAGCAGCCCACCCGACAGGCTGCCGCGTGCTGCGATCTGCCGTGCACTGCTGGTGTCGAGCAGGCCATACAAGACGAGCGATTGCACGCCGACCACTGCTGCAGAGAAAGCCAGCAGCCAGACGCTGAGTTTTTCATCAAAGCGCCGATGCCAGAATTCGATGACAGCCGCGCGCAGGCAAAAGCGCGAACGCTGTGCCAGAAAGCCGAAGCCAAGACCCAGGATTGCGCCGCCTGCAGCAAGCACGCTGTTCGTGCCGTATGTTTCCACCCATTGCGACATGATCATGGCAGTCCCTTGTTTAAATTCGATTTGACTGATATATATCGTAAGTGCAGTCCAAATGCCAAAGCATGACATGTGTCAAGCCATGGGGTATCTGTCATGTTTTGACATCGCTTGACTTCGTTGTGGTCCGGCTGCCATCGAATCACTGTTTTCTTATATAAACGACGGATTGCGCTTGAAAACCATTCTCTTTGATGACATCGGTGATCCATGAACCACTTAGCCCGTCGCCGTTTTCTGGCTTTTTCTTTAGGCGCAGTCTGTGTCGTATCGGCTCGTGCCCAGACTGCTGCTGCATTGCCTGCTGCCCGCTCACTGTCTGATGAGTTGGCGGTTGCCCTGAAAGCTGGGCAGCCTCTCGTGGTCATGGTCAGCCTGGAGGGCTGCATCTTTTGCAAGATCGCCCGGCAGAGCCACCTGGTGCCCATGCATCGGCAGGGCCAGCCTATCGTGCAGCTGGACATGCGCAGCGCCCAGTTGGTCACCGACTTTGACGGTCGCCAGACCACGCACGACGAGCTGGCACGCCGCTGGAAGGTCTCGATCACACCCACGCTGCTGTTTTTCGGGCCTCGCGGCCGTGAAGTGGCCGAACGCATGGAGGGTGCCTACCAGCCCGACTTTTACGGCCCCTATCTGGAAGACCGCCTCAGCCGTTCCCGGGCGACGCTGAAGACCTGAAACCATGATTCCCATTAAGATCGAATCGGCGTGGCAGGGCACGTCCGACTGCCGCAGCTGCGGCATCCGCGACATGGTCCTTTTTGCCGACCTCAACGAACAGGACTTTGGCCAGATCCACACGCCCATTGATGACGTGGTGTATCCGCCGCAAGCCCTGCTTTTTGGCGAGGGGCAGGAGGCCAGGGGGGTGTTCACCATCCGCCAGGGCATGGTCAAGCTGGTGCGCTCGACCGTGGATGGCCGTGAGCGCATTGTGCGTGTGCTGCGCCAGGGCGATGTCTGCGGTATCGAGGCCATGGCCACGGCCCGATACGACACCGAGGCTGTGGCATTGGTCGAAACCAGCGTCTGTCGCATCCCGCTGTCGGTGCTGCACCATCTGGCAGCCCATTCGCCGCGTTTGCATCTGCGCCTGATGCAGAAATGGCAACAGGCGCTCAAGGACGCCGATGACTGGCTCGCCGAACTGAACTTTGGCAGTGCCCGCCAGCGGGTGGCGAGCCTGGCACTCAAGATGCGCGATCCCGAGCAACCACGACAGACCCGGTTCTTTGCACGCGAAGACATGGGGGCCATGCTCGACCTCAAGCTCGAAACCGTGAGCCGCGAGATCAGCGGTCTGGTGCGCGAGGGTGCCCTCAAGCCCCTGGACCGTCAGGGTCGTCGCTATGAAATCGCCGACGAACATGGCCTGATGCCGTTCTGACATCAGTGTTGTCTGAATGTGGACCAGGGGTCCCGGTGCAGCGCGGGCAGCGCACCTTTCAGCGGCCGAGTCGCTGCGATCCCCATTGCTCCAGCAGCCGCTGGTCATGGGCACTTTCGGCTTCGACCGAGTCCCGCGGCAGTTGGCGCAGGCATTCCTCCATGTCGCGCGGGTCAGGCGGTGCCGAAGGTGTGGAGGCGAGCCTTGCAGGAGCCGAACGACCATCCCAGGCAAAAGGGTTGCGAAAGGTCACAGGCTCTGGCTGGCAGTCATCCCTGTAGAGCGGCGGCGCGTTGGACGCAAAGGGCGAGAAGTCAATGGTTTTCTCAAAGACCAGTGGCTGGCCTGTGGGGGGGCGGCAATGGCGGCAGGCTTTCAATGGCCTGCTTTGCCAGCCGCTCGGCCACTTCCGAGGTGGACCATAGTGTCTGCAACCGCTGCAGTCGGCCATCGGGTGCGATTTCTACCCGAAAGCGCACCAGGCCCTGGTTGGGTCCTTCGACGACGGTGCCCATCATGCTTCGTACCTGCTGACCCCGACTGTGGCGGTACCCCTTGCTGTTCTTACGTGTGTAGCGTGCGGCAAAGGCCCAGTCCTCGGCACTGGGTGGCGGGGGCGCCGCCATGCTCATCGAGTTCGACTACGAGGGCAAGCTGGTGCCTTCGCTGCCCATGATCGAGCCGCTGCAGGACAGCTACTTTGCCTGGCTCATGAAATACGCCATGCTCAAGCCGGCCTACATGGCCGTGCTCAAGGGCCGGGTCTGATCGCAGGAGACGCACACCATGTATGAAATCTGGCTCGCCCTGAACATCGTTTACGAAATCGCGCTGGGCCTGCGGCCGGCGCTGCTGATCTTGCTGGGGATCTGGCTCGCAGTGCTGGTGGCCAATCGCCAGGGGCTGTGGGCGGTGCCCTTGACTCGTTTGCTGACGATCGCCGTCGTGGTGGCGGTGGCGGTGGGCGTGGCGCTGCCTTCGCTCACGCTGTCCTCATTCGGCAATTTCGGCTACTGGGTCGACTGGGCCAATTGGCTGGCCATGGCTGTCGGTGCCGGCGTGGCCATGGCCGTCGGGCTCTGGCCCTTGATGGCCCGACGCCAAGGTTGAAACCCGTTCACAGCGGCTTGCGCGCCGTCAGTCCCACCAGGGCCGAGCGGCCGTGGTGGCCGCTGCCTTTGGCCAGCTCTGCCTCGTAAGTGCGCAGGTCCAGCACCTCATAGCCGGCAAAGGCCTGCAGCAGCAGGGCTTCGTCGTACAGGTGCTCGCGCTTGCCGGGACCACCGGTGTTGTAGCGCAGCTGCTCATGGCCATAGCCCTGGATCACCAGCGTGCCACCGGGCTTGAGGCTCTCGTACATGCTGGCAAACAGCACGTCGCGCTCAGTCGGCGTGGCGAACTGGATGAAGATGGCCACCACGTTGTCCCAGCCCCCGGGCTGCCAGTCAAAGCCCTGCCAGTCGCTGCAGACCCAGTGAACCTGCACGCCACGCGCCTGCGACAGGGCGCATGCCTTGTTCAGCGCCACGGACGAAAAGTCAAAGGCATCGACCGCCAGGCCCTGTTCGGCCAGCCAGACGCCGTTGCGGCCTTCGCCGTCGGCCACGGCCAGGGCGCTGCCCGGGTGCAGGTGCGCTGCCTGCTGCTGCAGGTCATGGTTGGGGGTTTCACCAAAGAGGTAGCTTTCCTGCGCAAAGCGCTGGTTCCAGATGTTCAGGGGGTCTTGAAATCCGCTCATGCAGGGCTTTCCGAAAGTGCTATATATTCGTAAATGCTTATTTTTCAGGATCTTTGATCCAAGTCGTTTGAAAAGGAAATGGCATGACGCTCTGGCGCTTCTTGACCCCGGCCTTGCTGTCCGGTTTGATGGCCTGTTCGGATGGGCATGATCTGCCCAAGGTTAGCCTGGAGCAGGCCCGTGCTGACCACGAAGCCGGGCGCATTGTGCTGATCGACATCCGTGAACCCAAAGAGCATGCCACTGGAGTGGCGGCTGGCGCACGACTCTTGCCCATGAGCCAGCTCGGTCAGCGGCTGGGTGAAATTACGCAGTCCACCGACAAACCGGTATATCTGATTTGCAACACCCAGAATCGCTCGCAAGCGGTGCTGTCGGGCCTGGTCGAAAAAGGTTACAGGCATGTGTATTACGTGCAGGGCGGGATGAGCGAATGGGCTGGCCGCGGATGGCCTATGGTGGCACCAGCGGTTCAATAAACCTGATCGTCTCCGTGAAATCCCTTAACTTTTTGATCAGTTTGTAGCATCCCGAATGCGTTGTCTTCGATTAAATTAGCGTATGGTTATATTCAACCGATTTCTTTATCTCAAGGAGCAATCATGAAAGTCCTGTCGATCGCCATAGTCCTGACGGCAGCTGTTTCGACCCCCGCCTTTGCCAACTTGGCTCTGGCCCAGAAAAATGCCTGCATGGCCTGTCATGCGGTCGACAAGAAACTGGTGGGTCCGTCCTACCAGGATGTGGCCAAGAAATATGCCGGCACCGATGCGGCTGTGCTGGCCAAGAGCATCAAGGCTGGTGGTTCCGGCAAGTGGGGCCCGGTGCCCATGCCGGCTCAGGCAGCGCTCAGTGATGCCGATGCACTGACCCTGGCTAAGTGGGTCCTGGCGGGTGCCAAGTGATATCCATGCACTGTTGATTTTCTGAAAGCTCGTCTGGTACCCGAGTCTTTCTTTTGCCGCTCCCTGGCTGACCAGTGAGCGGCTTTTTTTCATCGTCGTTACAACAAGGAGATCCAACTATGCGCCAAGTCCTGTTGATTCTGGGTCTGAGCTGTGCTTTCGTCGCTCAGGCACAGCCCGAAATCTTCAAAGGTGCCGATCTTGCCCTGGGGGCCAAACTGATAGCCGAAAACAAGTGCGTGTCATGCCACGCCCAAAAAGTTGGCGGCGACGGAAATGCTATTTATAGGCCACAAGGGCGTATCAACACCCCGGGTTTCCTGCGCGGCATGGTCGAACAATGCAACACGGAACTGAATCTGGGTTTTTTCCCCGAAGAGGTCAATTCAGTCGCTGCTGTTCTGAATCGTGATCACTATAAATTTAAATAATTAATCTCTTATATAGGGTATCTCCTATATTTGCCGAGGCAAATTTATTTGATGATTTGCACCGGGGCTTCTTGGGTTGCGACGCCCAAGCTGCAGCTCGTGGCCGATGTCAAGCGCATCGACTGGTCGAGTGTCATGAAGAACTTCCGCATGACCTTCGAGTCGGCCCAGGGGATGGGCACCATGGGGTTCACCATGCCGCAGAACTGGAAAGACCAGACCGTGGTCTCGCTGGGGGGGGCATACAAGCTCGATGATGCCTGGACGTTGCGTGCCGGTCTCAGCCTGTCGAGCAACCCCGTGCCCGACGCGTACGTCCATCCACTGTTCCCGGCCATCGTCAAAAACCATTACACGGCGGGCTTTGGCTACCGTTTCAGCAAGAGCACTTCCCTGGATGCTGCGATCTCGCACGCGCCCAAGGTCACTGTTCACGCGGGCATGCTCGGCGGCGCACCCATCACGCACAGCCAAACGAATGCCCAGTTGATGCTAAGTGTGCGTTATTGAGACAACTTGGGCGGTGCAACATCGGGTTTGTACTGATGGGGCACCGGCTTCCGTGTAATTTCCGATTCAGCTACGACGCTTAAGCTAAATATCAGTGAATTCAAATATAAGAATTTAATTGAATGGAACACACGCTGGACGAAATGCAAGCCGTGTTCTAGAGGGCCGCCGAGTGGTTTGGCGTACTGTCGACACCGCAGCGCCTGCGCATCATCAGTACGTTGTGCCAGGGTGAGAAAAACGTCGGTCAATTGCTTGAGGAAATGAATGTTTCCCAGCCCAACATGTCTCAGCAGCTGAGCTTGATGTACCGGGCGGGTCTGGTGGTTAAACGGCGCCAAGGTGTGCAGGTTTTCTACAGCATCGCCAATGATTCGGTCGTTGCGGTGTGTCGTGCGGTTTGTACCCAGGTGGCCATCGAGCTGCCGGTGAACTGAAAAAAAGATCCCTACAAGGAGTTCGAGGTGGAACAACACAAAATATCTGGAAGGGTGCAGAAGGCACCGGAAAACTTTCTGGACCAGAGCGGCATCCGCACCGTGTTTACCGAAGGCAAGAAAGGTCGACGCGATTTCATACGCAGTGCGTTTGCTGCTGCAGCTGCTGGTGCAGCGGCCCCGATGGCTCTGGCACAAGGCAATCCGGTGCCGACGGAGGGTGGCGATCCCAATATCCTTAAATTGCCCGAGCACAGCACTGGCCTGGGCCAGGGCGTGGCCGTCGAAGGCTACGGCAAGCCCTCCAAGTACGAGGCCAATCTGCAGCGTCGTCAGAGCCCTGGCCTGACGCAAACCACCCAGGCTTCGGTGTCGTTTGCGCCGCTGCAGTCGCTGTTTGGCATCGTCACGCCCAGCGGACTGCATTTCGAGCGCCATCACCAGGGCTGGTGGGACATCGACCCGTCCAAGCACCGCCTGATGATCAACGGCATGGTCAAGACCCCCAAGGTCTTCACCATGGACGAGATCATGCGCCTGCCCTCGGTCTCGCGTTTTCACTTCATCGAGTGCGGTGCCAATACCGCAGTCGACTGGGGCAATGTGGCCGTGCCCACGGTGCAATACACCCACGGCATGCTCTCGTGCAGCGAGTTCACCGGCGTACCGCTGATCACGCTGCTCGAGATGGCCGGTGCCGACCTCCAGAAGGGCAAGTTCGTCCTGGCCGAAGGCGCAGACGGTTCGTCTATGACCCGCACCATCCCGATGAGCCTGATCACCTCGGGCGAGGTGCTGGTCGCTTTTGGTCAGAACGGCGAAATGCTGCGCCCCGAAAACGGCTACCCGCTGCGTCTTGTGGTGCCAGGCGTGCAGGGCGTGAGCTGGGTCAAGTACCTGCGCCGCATCGAAGTGGGTGACATGCCCTATGCGGCCAAGGACGAGGCGGTGCATTACATTGACCTCATGCCCGATGGCACCCACCGCCAGTACACCAACATCCAGGAATGCAAGAGTGTGGTGACCACGCCTTCGGGTGGCCAGGTGCTGCTCGACAAGGGTTTCTACAACATCACCGGCCTGGCTTGGTCTGGCAAGGGCAAGATCAAGCGCGTGGATGTTTCGGTCGACGGTGGCCGCAACTGGCGCACCGCCCGGCTCGAAACCCCGGTGCTGTCCAAAGCACTCACTCGCTTCAACATCGACTGGGTCTGGGACGGCAAGCCCGCCATCATCCAGAGCCGTGCGCAGGACGACACCGGCTTTGTGCAGCCGACCTACCAGCAGCTGCGCAAGGTGCGCGGCACGCGCTCGATTTATCACAATAACGCCATCCAGTCCTGGCTGGTGCAGGAAAACGGTGAGGTGAAAAATGTCCAGCTTTCGTAAGGCGATCCTGAGTCTGGCGCTGCTGGCCACGGTGGGTGTGGCCATGGCCCAGTCCAGCAAGTACCCCGGCATCGGCCGTGTGGCGACCGACAAGGAAGTCAAGGCCTGGGACATCGATGTACGCCCTGACTTCAAGGGTCTGCCGCCCGGTTCTGGCTCGGTGGCCAAGGGCCAGGATGTGTGGGAAGGCAAGTGCGCCCATTGCCACGGCATCTTTGGCGAGTCCAACGAGGTGTTCAGCCCGCTGGTCGGCGGCACCACCGCCGAGGACGTTAAGACCGGCCGTGTGGCCAACCTCTCGCGCACTGACTTTCCAGGCCGTACCACCCTCATGAAGGTGGCCACGGTGTCCACGCTGTGGGACTACATCAACCGGGCCATGCCCTGGAACAACCCCAAGACGCTGAGCACCGAAGAGGTGTACGCGGTCACGGCCTTTTTGCTGAATCTGGGCAACATCGTGCCTGACAACTACGTGCTGTCGGACAAGAACATTGCCGAGGTGCAGGCGCGCATGCCCAACCGCAACGGCATGACGACCCAGCACGCGATGTGGCCTGGCAAGGAGTTTGGCGGTACCGCCAAGCCCGATACGGCCAACACCCTCTGCATGAAGGACTGCGCGCCCGAGCCCAAGCTGGCTTCGCTGCTGCCGGACTTCGCCCGCAATGCGCATGGCAACCTGGCCGAGCAAAACCGCATCGTCGGTCCGCAGCGTGGCGCCGACACCAGCAAGCCCGAAGGCAAGGCCGGTGCACCGGTGTCGGCAGCGCCCGCAGCGGCTGTTGTGGCAGTGGCCACCCCACAAGCGGCCGGTGGTGGCAGTGACAGCAAGGCGGTCATCGCCTTGCTCAACAAGCACAGCTGCACGGCTTGCCATGGTGTCGACAAAAAAATCGTCGGTCCTGGCTTCAACGAGATCGCCAAGAAACACAGCGGCAAGGTGGACTACCTGGCCGAGAAAATCAAGAAGGGCGGTGTGGGTGTCTGGGGACCGATTCCGATGCCTGCGCAGTCGTTGCCCGAGGCTGAAGCCCGTCGGATCGCCGAATGGATTTCCAAGGGGGCCAGCAAGTGATTCGGGGTATTCCCGTGGCACTGCTGAACCTGTTTCAATAGCATCATCGATCACTAAAGGAGATTTCAGATGCAAAACCGTCGCGAGACACTCAAGCAAAGCGCTGTGGTGGCCGGCCTGCTGGCTACGGCTGGTTTCCCCCAGTTCGCCCACGCGGTCTTCAACAAGGCTGCCTTTGACGCCAAAAGCGTGCAGGACACCGTCAAGGCTGCCGGTGGCACCAGCCTGGCCGAAAGCAAGGACGTGACCATCACCGGTCCGGACATCGCCGAAAACGGCGCCGTGGTGCCGCTGGGCGCCTCTACCGCCATGTCAGGCGTCAAGCACATGCTGATCTTGGTCGAGAAGAACCCCGCCGCCCTGGTGGCCATGTTCCATGTGAGCGATGCTGTAGATGCCAGCTTCTCCACCCGCGCCAAGATGGGCCAGTCGTCCGATGTGTACGCCGTGGCCATCATGAACGATGGCAAGGCCCTGTGGGCCAAAAAGGAAGTCAAGGTCACGCTTGGCGGTTGCGGCGGCTAAGCCTTTGAACGCAAGACTTCATTCACCGATTTACTGAAAGATTGAGGAGAAAAACATGGCAGATCCGATGCGTATCCGCGCTCAGGCCTCTGGCGACAAAGCCACTGTGCGCGTGCTCATGAGCCACGAAATGGAATCCGGTCAGCGTAAAGACGCGGCTGGCAACACCGTGCCCGCCTGGTTCATCCAGGAAGTGACCGCCACCCACAACGGCAAGCAGGTCCTTGCTGCCGAATGGGGTCCGGCTGTGTCCAAGAACCCGTTCCTGCAATTTGTCGTCAAAGGCGCCAAGGCTGGCGACAAGATCGCCGTGACCTGGAAGGACAACAAGGGCGCCACGCGTACCGACGAAGCCACGGTGTCCTGACCGGACTGGCCGGCCAGAGGGTGAAGACCACATTCGGGGGACTTCACCCTTTTTCCATTCATAACCACGAGGTGACAATGAACAAGCATTCCAGGATGGCCCTGACCATCGGCGTGGCGCTCGCAGCCGGTTCGGCGTGGGCGCAGAAATCGGCGAGCGAAGGCATTGACGAATACCGTGCCATGCTGCAGGACGGCAACCCGGCAGACCTGTTTGAAGCCAAGGGCGAAGACCTCTGGAAGCAAAAGCGTGGCCCCAAAAATGCCTCGCTCGAAAAGTGCGACCTGGGCAAAGGCCCCGGCGTGTTCAAGGGTGCTTTTGTCGAACTGCCGCGCTATTTTGCCGACACCAACCGCGTGCAGGACCTCGAGTCGCGCCTCGTGACCTGCATGGAAACCCTGCAGGGCTTCAACGCTGCCGACATTGCCAAGACCCCGTTCGGACGTGGCGAGATGGCCAATGTGACCGCGCTGGCGACCTGGATCGCGGCCGAGTCCAAAGGCATGAAATTCAACCTGCCCTACAGCACGGCGCAGGAAAAGACCTTCTACGAAGTCGGCAAGCGCCTGTTCTTCCAGCGTGGCGGCCCGCATGATTTTTCCTGCGCATCCTGTCACGGTGAAGAAGGCAAGCGCATCCGCCTGCAGGACCTGCCCATCCTGACCAGGAACCCGGGCGACGGTGTGGGCTTTGCCGCCTGGCCGGCCTACCGCGTTTCCAATGGCCAGATGTGGAGCATGCAGCTGCGCCTGAACGACTGCTACCGTCAGCAGCGCTTTCCCTACCCGGGCTTTGGCAGCGACGCCACGATTGCCCTGTCCACCTACCTCGGTGTGAATGCCAAGGGCGCCAAGTCGGTGGCCCCGTCCATCAAGCGCTGAACGGAGACATTGCATGAACAAGAACACCCAACTCATCCTGGCGGCTCTGGCGTCTGCGCTGGTGGTGGCCGGTTGCGCCACCGGCCCCTCGGTGGCCGAACTCAATACCCTGACCGACCAGATCGTCAAGGCGTCCTTCCGTGACCAGGGCATTGCCAAGGTCGACCGCGTGCTGGCGACCGACGAGACCAACCGTGTCTGCAGTGAGGCCGATGTGGCCGGCAAGCCGCTCGACGAGAAAACGGCCAAGCGCATCGAGGAAGCCAACATGAAGTCCATCAAGTGGCCTTCAGACGGCAAGTTTCTCGGTGACTGGAAAGAGGGCGAGAAGATCGCCCAGAGTGGCCGCGGCCTGACCTGGACCGACGATGCGAAGACCGTCAACGGTGGCAACTGCTACAACTGTCATCAGATCAGCAAGGAAGAAATTTCCTTCGGCACCATCGGTCCTAGCCTTTACCACTACGGCAAGATCCGCGGCGTGACCGATCCGAACAGCGCAGCGGCCAAACCCATCGTGGAATACACCTGGGGCAAGATCTGGAATTCCAAGGCCTACAACGCCTGCTCCAACATGCCGCGTGCGGGTCATGCCGGCATCCTCAATGAAGCCCAGGTGCGCCACATCGTGGCCCTGCTGCTCGACCCCAACTCGCCGGTCAACAAGTGATCGGCCCATGAACCCGGCACGGCCGGGTTTTTTTGCCTTCCAAATATCAGTGGTTGCCAATTCATGAATCTCTCCAAACGCGAATTCCTGCAAGTGATGGGTGCCGGCACCATGGCCGGCATGAGCCTGGGCCAGTACGCCGAGGCCAGCGCCGCCACCGCCGCCAATGGCCTCTACGACATCCCGAAGTTCGGCCAGGTGTCCTTCCTGCACATGACCGACTGCCACGCGCAGCTCAAACCCATCTACTTCCGCGAGCCCAACATCAACCTCGGCATCGGCTCCATGAAAGGCCAGCTGCCGCACCTGGTGGGCGAGCACCTGCTCAAGGTCGCCAAGGTGCGCCCCGGCACGGCTGAAGCGCATGCGCTGACCTACCTCGATTTTGAAAAGGCGGCCAAACGCTACGGCAAGGTCGGCGGCTTTGCGCACCTGGCCACGCTGGTCAAGCGCATGAAGGCCAGCCGCCCTGGTGCGCTGCTGCTGGACGGTGGCGACACCTGGCAGGGCTCGGGCACCTGCCTCTGGACCAACGGCCAGGACATGGTCGACGCCTGCAAGCTGCTGGGCGTGGACGTGATGACCGGCCACTGGGAGTTCACGCTGGGCATGGAACGCGTGAAAGAGATCGTCGAGAAGGACTTCGCCGGCAAGGTCGACTTTGTGGCGCAGAACGTCAAGACAGCCGACTTTGGCGACCCGGTGTTCAAGCCCTATGTGATCCGCGAGATCAACGGCGTGCCCTGCGCCATCATCGGCCAGGCCTTCCCTTACACGCCGATCGCCAACCCGCGCTACATGGTGGCCGACTGGGAGTTCGGCATCCAGGACGAGAACATGCAGAAGATGGTCGACGAGGCCCGCGGCAAAGGCGCGCAGGTGGTCGTCGTCCTCAGCCACAACGGCATGGACGTGGACCTGAAGATGGCCAGCCGTGTCAGCGGCATCGACGCCATCATGGGCGGCCACACGCACGACGGCATGCCGGTGGCCACCCTGGTGTCCAACAAGGGCGGCAAAACCATCGTCACCAACGCCGGCTCCAACGGCAAGTTCCTCGGTGTGCTCGATTTCGACGTCAAGGACAAGAAGGTCAGCGACTTCCGCTACAAGCTGCTGCCGGTGTTCTCCAACATGTTGCCGGCCGACCGGGAGATGGACGCGCTCATCACCAAGATCCGCGCCCCTTACGAAAAGCAGCTCAATGAAGTGCTGGCCGTGAGCGAAGGCCTGCTGTACCGCCGCGGCAACTTCAACGGCACGGGCGACCAGCTGCTGGTCGACGCGCTGATGGATGTGCAGGGCGCCGATCTGGCGTTTTCACCGGGCTTTCGCTGGGGCACCACGCTGCTGCCAGGCCAGGCCATCACCCGCGAGTGGCTGCTGGACATGACCGCCACCACCTACTCGTACGCCACCGTGACCGAGATGAGCGGCGAGATGATCAAGACGGTGATGGAAGACGTGTGTGACAACCTCTTCAACCCCGACCCCTATTACCAGCAGGGCGGCGACATGGTGCGTGTGGGCGGCATGAGCTACGCGGTGGATCCGACCGCCAAGATGGGCAGCCGCATCAGCGACATGCGCCTCAAGGGCCAGCTGATCGAGGCCGGCAAGAAGTACAAGGTGGCCGGTTGGGCGCCGGTGGCCGAAGAGGCCCGCCACCAGAAGCTCAAGCCGGTCTGGGAAGTCGTCGAGCAGTGGCTCAACGCCCAGGGCGGGAAGGTGGGGGCCCGCAAGCTCAACGCGCCCAAGGTCAGTGGTGTGGTGCCCAATCCGGGTTATATGGCCTGAAGCCAGTTGCAGGGGAGTCCGACAACATGAAGCGTCGTCATCTGTTGACTGCCGTTGCTGCCACCGGTGTGGCGGCCGTCTGGCCCGAAGCCCGCCTGCTGGCCCAGCAGGTGCAGGACTTTGTCGAGGGCCCGCCCATGAAGGACATCCCGGCGCAGCAGCTGTCCCGTCGGGTCTGGATGATCTATTCACCCGACGGGTTCCCGACCCCCGAGAACCGCGGCATGATGTCCAACGTGGTCTTCGTGGTGACCTCTGCCGGTGTCGTGATCCTGGATTCGGGCAGTTCGCTGCAGATCGGTGAAATGGCCATCCGCATGATTCGCAAGGTCACCGACAAGCCGGTGGTGGCGGTCTTCAACAGCCACTACCACGGCGACCACTGGCTGGGCAACCATGCTTTCGTCAAGACCTATGGTGACAAGCTGCCCATCTACGCCTTGCCGCACACCATCGAGCAGATCAAGGGGGCTGAAGGCAACCTCTGGCGCAGCCTGATGGAGCGCTGGACCAACCAGTCCACGGCAGGCACGAAAGTGGTGGCGCCCAACACCGCGGTTCACCACGGTCAGACCTTGACGTTTGGCGACACCACGCTGCGCATGCATCACTATGGCAAGGCCCACACCCCTTCAGACCTCTGCATGGAGGTGGTGGAAGACCGGGTGACCATGGTGGGCGACATCGCGATGACCAATCGCATCGCCAACATCGACGATGGCTCCTATCCCGGCACTTTCAAGTACTACGAGGCCCTGCAGAAGGCCGCGGGCGAGCAGCTCTGGGTGCCTGGCCATGGCGAGGCCCGCAAGGATCTGCTCAAGTCCTATGGCGACTTCATGGCCGGCATCTGGGACAACTGCCTGCAGGCGGTCAAGGACGGCAAGAGCGAGTTCGAGGCCAAAGCCATGGTGCTCAAGGACCCTCGTGTCTCCGCCCGCGCCAAAACCATGCAGGGCTTTGACGGCAACATCGGCAAGTACACCAGCCTGGCGTATCTGGAAGCGGAGAAAGAGGCCTTCTGAAGGTTGATCTGCAGTCTGAAAGGCTTCGGGAGGCAGCGGTCAAATTGATTTTGGCTCAGCCCCGTATCCCTTGAGACGGCAGTGTCATGCGCACCCTGGCGCCGCCGTGCTGGTTGTTGTCGAGGGTCAGGCTTCCCTGAAACTGGGCCAGGATGCCCCGCGTCATGGTCAAGCCCATGCCCGCCAGTGCGTCAGTGGTGGGCAGCTTGTTGGCCTGGATGGGCGCCAACCAGTCCGGCGAAAAACCGGGGCCCGAGTCGCTGACTTCTATCCAGGCCTGGGAGCCGGACGCAGCCAGCACCAGGCTCACACTGCGGCGAGGCTGACCCTGTACCGCCTGCATGGCGTTGCGCAACACCTGAACCAGGGCCTGGGTCAGCGGCAGCCGCTCGGCGTGCACACACAAGGGGGTCGATGGCACTGAGACATGCAAGGTGACGCCCTGGTACATCAACTCCTGACGCAACAGGTCGTGGGCATCTTGCACGACCGCTTGCAGTGGCTCCGTTGCCGCTGGCGCTGCACCTGGCTTGGGGCGCAGGAAGTTGCGAATGTGCTCCACCATGTCTGCGCTGCGGCGCAAGCCTTGCACCACTTGTGCCAACGATGTTTTCACCTGCTGCACATCTGGCGATGTCGTCTGCAGCATGCGGCGCGCGATTTGAACCTGCAGCAATGTGGCCGTGAGTGGCTGCAAGATGGCATGCCCCAGCGAATTGGCCAGCGCGCCCAGTGTGTGCTGCCGGTCCAGCAGGGTCAGGGCCTGGCTGCGTTCATGCCATTGCTGGGACTGCCACTGTGCCTGGCGCAGCGCCATGTTGTGGCGCAGCGAGCGTTCCAGCGCCAGGCCCCAATACCCCAAGTAGGACAACAGCAGCGTGAAGAACGCAACACCGCCCAGGAGGTGACTGACCAGACTGTTTTGCAAGGTCTGCAAATTGGCCTGGCCCCGCACCGTCGCCACGGCAGCGAGCACCATGCTGGCGGTCATCAGGCCATAGCCCAGGGTCATGAACCAGGCGTTGCGGCTGCGCTCCTGGCGCGCCAGTAGCCATGCCGATGCCGTGAGGATCGACAGGCCCACGCAGTTGACCAGGCGCACCAGCACCGCCAGCTCCTGCGCGCCTTTGTCGGCGAAGCCCAGTTCAATGACCGCCCCATAAGCCAGCACCACGGCCAACAGCCATGGCCAGCCCCAGGTGCGCTTCAAGTCCATCCGCAAAGACTGGGACAGCACCAGAAATGAGCCCAGAAACAGGGCCTGAGCCACGCTGTAACTCCAGACATCGGGCATCTGGCCGCGCAGACTGATCAGCCACACACTCACGCCCACCAGTGTCCCACCCCAGCACCACCACAAGCTCGCGCCTCGCCGCGGCCGTCCCAGCATCATCCAGGTCATCACCGACAACAGCAGGAACAGCAAAGCACTGACCCTGAACACCGTGATGATGTCGAGTGGGTTGTTCATGCCGCATCTCCCGTGGCCGCAGGCATGGACAACACGACTTCCAGCCCGCCTTGCGGGTGGTTGTGCAGTTGCAATTGCCCCTGGTGGCGGGTCACGATCTCGCGCGAGATGGCCAACCCCAGGCCCATGCCTTCATGGCGTGAACTTTGGAAAGGCTGACCCCAGCGCTCGATCAGCTCATCTGGCATGCCTGGCCCTGCATCACGGATCACCAGCAAGACCCGGTCATTTTGCGCCTCGCAGCGCAGCCACAGGCGTCGGTTGGGGCACTCTGCCATCGCCTGCAGCGCATTGCGCAGCAAGTTGATCACCACCTGCGAAAAGCCCAACCCATCGCCCACACACCACAAGGGGCGTGGCGACCGCTTGTGCATCAGCTGGACCGACAGGCGCAGACAGTCAGGCGCCATCTGCTCCAGCGCGCGGTCCAGCACGGCTTGCAGGTCGACCCGTTCGTGGTGCTGCACCACCAGCTCGTTTTCGCCACGGATGCGCTGCAGGATCCGCACGGTGCGCTCGACGCCGATTTCGATTTGATCGAGCAAGCTCAACAGCATGGGGCTGGCTGCCGGGGCGATGGCCCATTGGCGCTCGGCCATTTGCGCGTTCATCGTGGCCGCCGTCAGAGGCTGGTTCAACTCATGGGCGAGCGAGCCCGACACGATCGCCATGCGCCCGTGCCGGTCCAGGTGCGTCAGTTGTGTATTCAGCAGTTGGGTTTGCAGGGCTGCCTGCTGGGCTTGCTGAGCCTGCAGCTTGTCGCTGGCCGCCGTGTCCAGGACCATGCCCACGTAACACACATGGGTCACCACGGTCATGAGCAGGACCACCAGCGAAATCACGCTGGCGTCCCAGGTGTTGCTGAAAGGGCTGGGGTCCACGATGTGACCGGCGGTCCACACGCTGTGGGCCATCAGCGACAAACCGACCACCAGGTGTGCGCCGGCGATCAATGCGGCATTGGCGCTGTGGATGTGCCGTGACAGGCGCCAGGCCCAAAAAGCCGTGTACACGCCCAGAACGCCCAGCGTGAACCGGAACAACACGCCGCGCCAGGCATCGGATGCCCACTCGAACAAGGCGCTGTAAAACAACAAGGCCAGCAGCATGCGAACCGTCCAACCTGCGGCGCTCCAGGCTTGCCCCAGACTCATGCGCAGCGATTGGGCACTGCACACAAAACAGCCGATGATGAGCGTGTTGGCCAGATGAAAACTCACCACTGTCGGCACCTTGGGGCGCAGGCCCAGCAGCACAATGCCCACGCCGGCCATCAGGCCACCCAGGCACCACATGTCTGCGGCCCAGCTGCCCTGCCTGGGCAGAATCAGCCACTTCATCATGGGCAACACCAGGAACAGCGCGGTGGCCAGCAGCAGGGTGGTCTGGCTGTCGAACATGCTCAGTGTCCGAACAGGGCAGTTTCCAGGGACTCCAGGCCGAAGGGTTTGGCCAACAAGGTCACCCCTTGCAGATCCGTGGACCGTGTATGCAATGTCTCTTCGAGCGCCGCAGTGATCATCACCAGGCGCAGCTGGGGCTGCAGGCGGCGCAAGGCCACCACCAGGTCAATGCCGTTCATGCCCGGCAGGTTCAGGTCCAGGACCACCGCCTGCAGCTGCGCCTGCGTTCCGTCCGGGAGCTGCAAGAGCAGTTGACCCTTGTGGGTCTGCAGCGCCTGGAGCAAGGATTCGGCGCTGTGGTGCACGCTGGTGGGCACGCCTTGAAAGGAGAGCAGCATTTGCAGAGCCTGTGTGATCTGCACCTCATCGTCCACCAGGGCCACACACTGCGGCAGTGCCTGGGTTTCACTTGTTTCCATTTGCACCATGCCTTGAACCTTTTATCTCTGCCCATGCTCGAAGGCAGCATCATAAAAGATGCCCATGGGGTGCACGGGACTGCGTCATGAAATGCATTTGTGTGTTTCATGAGGTGCCCGAATCACCGGTGTCGGCTCACCCGTGTGGGTCGGGTGATTCAGCGCACGGACTTGTTCACCGAGCGGACTTATTCTGGCCTGCGTCAGGACAGCGAAGTGAAGGCTGCGCGGCGTCCGGCTGACTTTTCCATTTGGCGGGCGATGTTGCCGCAGACCAGGTCGCACAGCGCAAAAATTGAGGGATCGGCGATGCGGTAGTAGGCGCTGGTGCCCCGGCTTTCGCGCTCGACCAGGCCTTGTTGGGTCATCAAGGCCAGGTGGCGTGAAACGTTGGCGGCGGTGAAGCCACACATCTGGGCCAGCTCGCCCACATTGCGCTCACCCGAGCGCAGGATGTTGAGAATTTGCAGCCGTGTGGGCTCGGCCAGCACCTGGAAGTAGGCCGCAACTTCCACCAACGCGCCTTCTGGCAACTGTTCCATGGGGGTGCACTCCTGAGGTTGGGGGGATTGTTTCATGGGTGGATGAACCGTGTTGTTTTTTATTGTATCATTGCATAATCAAGCAATCAGTTAAATTATCAAATAACAATTGATAAAGGACCAATCCATGCAACGCTCCTCCCTGCTGACCTTGGCCATGGGTGTATCCCTTGTCACATCCTTCTGGGCGCAAAGCACGGCCATGGCCGCCGATGCGGCGTCCTTGAAGGTGATCACGGTGCAAAGCAGCGCGGCGGGTCAGGCCGACAGCAGCCTGGATGCCGTGGTCGAGGCGGTCCGCCAGACCACCTTGTCCACCCAGGTGGCCGGTGCGGTGGTGGCCTTGCGCGTCAAGGCGGGCGATCAGGTCAAGGCCGGGCAGGAGTTGCTGCGCATCGATGCGCGTGCCGCCCAGCAAGGCGTGGTGGGGTCTACGGCCCAGGTTGAGGCGGCGCAGGCCCAACTGGCTGTGGCCAGCCAGGAACTGGCGCGGCAAAAACAGCTGCTGCAAAAACAGTACATCAGCCAGGCCGCGTTTGAGCGTGCACAAGCCCAGTGGGACGCGGCCAAGGCGCAGGTGAAAGCCATGCAGGCCCAGACCCAGGCCGCACAAACGCAGTCGGGGTTTTTCATCGTCAACGCGCCCTATGCCGGTGTGGTGAGCGATGTGCAAGTCACTTTGGGTGACATGGCCATGCCGGGCCGGGCCTTGATCACCCTGCACGATCCGTCGGCTTTGCGCGTCACGGCGGCGGTGCCTCAGGCCATGCTGGCTTCGGTGGGGGCCCAGCCCAAGGCGGTCCGTTATGAACTGCCCGGTGTGGCGGGCCACAGCACGCCGCAAGTGCCGCAGCAGGTGCAGGTACTGCCCTCCGTGGACCCGGTCACGCACACCGGTCAGGTCCGTCTGGGTTTGCCCGCTGGCATCGAGGGGCTGGCCCCGGGCATGTTTGCGCGGGTTTGGTTGCCAGGTGCTGTCAATGGCAAATCTGTGGCGCCGCGCCTGTATTTGCCCGCCAGCGCCATCGTGCGCCGGGCGGAGATGACGGGGGTCTACGTGATCAATGCCCAGGGCCAGCCCAGCCTGCGTCAGGTGCGACTGGGGCAGACGGTGGGCGAGCGGGTGGAGGTGCTCAGCGGCTTGCGTGCCGACGACAAAGTGGCTGCCGAGCCGCAACTGGCGGGCGCGGTGCGCTGAAAGGGCTTGGACATGAACGAGCCCCGCCACATGAACACAAACATGAGCATTTCCGGCCGCATCGCAGCCCTGTTCCAGAGCGCGCAGATCACGCCGCTCTTGGCACTGGTGGCTTTGCTGCTGGGCATTTTTGCGGTGATGGTCACGCCGCGTGAAGAGGAACCCCAGATCAATGTGACCATGGCCAATGTGCTGGTGCCTTTCCCGGGTGCGGCCGTGCGCGATGTGGAGCAGATGGTGGCGGTGCCGGCCGAGCAGGTGCTCTCGCGCATCGTGGGCGTGGAGCACGTCATGTCGGTGTCGCGTCCGGGTGTGGCGGTCCTCACGGTGCAGTTCAAGGTGGGCGTGCCGCGCTCCGAAGCCCTGGTGCGTTTGCACGACACGATCCGCGACAACGCCGACTGGCTGCCCAAGGGCCTGGGTGTGATGGAGCCCTTGATCAAACCCAAAGGCGTGGACGATGTGCCCATTGTCACGCTGACCCTGTTCAGCAAGAACACCGAGACCGGAGCCTACAGCCTGGAGCGCGTGGCGCACAGCATGGAGGCCGACCTCAAACGCGTCAAAGGCACGCAGGACGTGCAGACCCTCGGCGGCCCCGAGCGTGCCGTGCTGGTGCAGATCGAGCCCGAGCGCATGGCCGGTTTTGGCGTCACGGTGAGCGATCTGCGCATGGCCTTGCAGTCGGCCAACTCGGGGCTGCCCGTGGGCGAGCTGATCGCGGGCAACAAAAGTGTGAGCATCGAGGCCGGGCCATTCCTGTCGCAAGCGGCCGATGTGGCCGATCTGGTGGTGGGTGTGCAAGGCGGCCGCCCCGTGTTTCTGAAAGATGTGGCCAAAGTGGAAGAAGGTCCCTTGCCCGCCACACGCTATGTGACGCACGGCCTGGGCCAAGCCGCTGGCGGCGGCGAATACCCCGCTGTGACTTTGGCCATCACCAAAAAACCGGGTGAAAACGCCATCGACGTGGCCAATGCGGTGATGGACCGTGTGGCGGCGCTGCGCGGCACGGTGATCCCGGCGGATGTGGAGGTGGCCGAGACGCGCAACTACGGCACCACGGCCAACGACAAGGCGCAAAAGCTGATCCAGAAGCTGCTGTTTGCCACGGCTTCGGTGGTGGCGCTGGTGTTCATTGCGCTGGGCAAGCGCGAGGCAGCGATTGTGGGCACGGCCGTCATTCTGACGCTCACGGTGACGCTGTTCGCTTCCTGGGCCTGGGGCTTCACGCTCAACCGCGTGTCGCTGTTTGCGCTGATTTTTTCGATCGGCATTCTGGTGGACGATGCCATCGTGGTGGTGGAAAACATCCACCGCCACCAGCAGTTGTACCCGGGCAAGACGCTGGCCGAGATCATTCCCGGTGCGGTCGATGAAGTGGGCGGCCCCACAATTTTGGCCACGCTCACTGTGATCGCCGCGCTCTTGCCCATGGCCTTTGTGAGCGGTTTGATGGGCCCGTACATGAGCCCGATCCCGATCAACGCCAGCATGGGCATGCTGCTCTCGTTGGTCATTGCCTTTGTCGTCACGCCCTGGCTGGCGCGCATCTGGATGAAGGCTTCGCATGCCGACGCTGCGCACGCAGCACCGACCGGTTTGGCAGCCAAGCTTGGTCCCTTGTTCGAGCGCGTGTTCGCGCCCTTGCTGAACAACGAGCAAGGTGGGCGCAACCGCAAGCTGCTGGGCCTGGGCATTGCCGCGCTGATTGCGATTTCGCTGGTGCTGCCGGCCACGGGTCTGGTGCTGCTCAAGATGCTGCCCTTCGACAACAAGTCGGAGTTTCAGGTGGTGGTGGACATGCCTGTGGGCACGCCGGTGGAAGACACCGCTGCCGTCATGCGCGAGCTGGGTGCCTACTTGGCGCAGCAACCCGAGGTCACCGATTACCAGGCTTATGCGGGCACCTCGTCGCCGATCAACTTCAATGGCCTGGTGCGCCAGTACTACCTGCGCTCTGGCGGCGAGGTGGGCGACATGCAGGTCAAGCTGGTGGACAAGAGTCAGCGCAAGGACCAGAGCCATGCGATCGCCACGCGCCTGCGCCCCGCCTTGCAGGCCATCGGCCAGCGCCTGGGCGCGAACGTGAAAGTGGTCGAGATGCCGCCCGGCCCGCCCGTGTTGGCCCCCATCGTGGCCGAGGTTTACGGGCCAGACGCGGAGGGCCGCCGCAGTGTGGCCAAAGCGGTCCGTGCCATTTTTGAAAAAACCGACAACGTGGTGGACGTGGATGACAGCAGCATCGCCGCCGCTCCCCGCCAACTGCTGCTGGTGGACCGCCGCAAAGCTGCGGCGCTGGGCATTCCCCAGCAGGCCATCGTGACCACCTTGCGTGCGGGCCTGGCCGGAGAGGCTGCGACCTATCTGCATGACGGCAGCAAATACCCCGCTGCGGCCTTGATCCAGTTGCCCGCCGAGCGGCATGGCGACTTGTCGGCCTTGCTGCAGCTGACGGTGCGTGGCGCCTCGGGCAAGCTGGTGCCGATCCGCGAGCTGGTCACGGTGACCGACAGCGAGCGCGAGCAACCCGTGGTCCACAAAGACCTGCTGCCCGTGAACTTTGTCACTGCCGACATGGCCGGAAAACTGGACAGCCCGCTGTACGGCATGTTCCAGATGCGCAGTGCCATTCAGAAGATTCAGACGCCCGATGGCCAGGCGCTGACCGAGTACTTCATCCACCAGCCGTCCGACGCCTGGCGCGGCTACGCCCTCAAGTGGGACGGCGAGTGGCAGATCACCTACGAGACTTTCCGCGACATGGGCGCGGCCTATGCGGTGGGCCTGGTGCTGATCTATCTGCTGGTGGTAGCGCAGTTTGGCTCCTACCTCACGCCTCTGATCATCATGGCGCCGATCCCGCTGACCATCATCGGTGTCATGCCCGGGCACGCGCTGCTGCAGTCGCAGTACACCGCCACCAGCATGATCGGCATGATCGCGCTGGCCGGCATCATCGTGCGCAACTCCATCTTGCTGGTAGACTTCATCCACCTGCAGGTCAAAGAGGGCGTGCCTTTCAAGCAGGCCATTGTGCAGTCGGCCATCACCCGTGCCCAGCCCATCATGCTCACGGGCGGCGCGGCCATGCTGGGCGCTTTCTTCATCCTGGACGACCCGATCTTCAACGGTCTGGCCATCTCGCTGATCTTCGGCATCTTTGTCTCGACCGTCCTCACCCTGGTCGTGATCCCCACGCTCTACTACGCGGCCTACCGCCGTCAGTACGAGAGCACCCCTTGAGTTTCGTCAACCCTTAGGAGAACTTCCATGAAATCCTGGCAAATCGTCCGCCTCGTCGCAGGCACCTTCATCCTCTTGTCGCTGGCCTTGGGCATCGAAGGCAGCCCCATCTTTGTGAGCCCCTGGTGGCTGGCATTCACCGCTTTTGTGGGGGCCAACCTGCTGCAAAGCGCGCTGACGAAGTGGTGCCTGATGGAATCCATCCTGCGCAAATTCGGCGTACAACCCGGCTGCTGATCCGCCTTCAGCCCAAGCGGAGAATCACATGAACCCACGCACGCTGCTGGCGGGGGCTGTGCTGGCGCTGTGCGCCACAGCCACCCCGGCCACCGACCTGTTGCAAGTCTGGCAGGCTGCCCGCCAGCATGACCCGCAAGGCGCGGTCAGTGAAGCGGGTCGTGCGGCCGGGGCAACCCGACGCGAACAGGCGGCTGCTTTGTGGCGGCCCAACCTGGGTCTGAGCGCCAGCGCGGGCTGGGCCAACGGACAGAGCCAGATGAAGGGGGCGCAGTTTTCTGCGCTCAATTCAGGCCTGTCTGACCAAGCCAATTTCAGCACCTCGATCAACGGCGGGACCGCCACCCGCTGGGCCCTGAACGCCAGACAGCCGCTTTACAGCCCCGAGCGCCGTGCCCAAGCGGCCCAGCTGCAAGTGGCCGCACAGGCCAGCGAGCACGAGTGGCAACTGAGCCAACAGGACTGGATGCTGCAGACCACACAGCGTTACATGGATGTGGTGCAGGCCGAACGCCGCCTCGCGCTGGTGCTGCAACAACAGCAGGCGGTGAATCAAGCCCTGACAGAGGCGAAAGACCGCTTTGCCTTGGGCGATGCGCCGATCACCGACACCCACGAAGCCCAGGCGCGTGCGCAGGCTTTGGCGGCCGAGGCCATTGCCGCCCGCAATGCGCTGGACATGGCGCGGCAGGTGCTGGCCGATGTGACCGGTTGGCCTGCCGAGAACTTGCAATTGCAAGCCCCGGTTCGCGTGGTCACGGGGCAGGCCATCGAGCCCTTGGCCACCTGGCTGCAGCGTGCCGAGCAGCACAGCCCGGTGCTCAAGCTGCAGCAAGCCCAGGTTCAATCGGCGCAGCAGGACATTGACAAATACCGCGCATCGGCCTCGCCCACGCTGGACCTGGTGGCACAAGCCTCGCGCGAGCGGCTCGGTGGTTCGGGCGACTTCGGCGCAGCCAGCAACACGCAAAGTCAGCAGATGGTGGGTTTGATGCTGAATCTGCCGCTCTACACCGGTGGCTGGCGCAGCGCCAAGCTGCAAGAGGCCGTGCACCTGCACGACAAAGCCTGTGCCGAGCTCGAGCGCAGCCGCCAACAGGTGGCCCAAATGACCCGTGCCGCCTGGCAAGCGGTGCAAAGCGGGCAGGCGCGTCTGGCTGCGCTCGATGCAGCCCGCACGGCCAGCCAGGCGCGGCTGGACGCGACCCGGCTGGGCCGTCAGGTGGGTGACCGCACCACGCTGGATTTGCTCAACGCACAAAATGACGCCAGCGCCGCCGAGCTGGCCTGGCTGCAAGGGCAGATCGACACCTTGATGGCGCAGCTGCGCCTGCATGCCATGGCCGGGCAACTCGATGTGCCGCAGCTGCAGGCGGTCAACGCGGCCCTGCAGCCCTGAAAATGGGCGCTGTCATTTGGAGAGCAACACACATGAGCACCTTTGATCACCCCGCATTGATCCAGAACATCAGCCAGGCCATGAGCGGCTTGCGCAAGGCCCAGCCCGAGGCCATGCAGGGCTTTGGCCAGCTGGCCAAGTCGGCCATGGTCGAAGGCGCCATCAGCGAAAAACACAAGGAACTGATGGCCCTGGCGATCGGCATCACCCAGCATTGCTCGGGCTGCATCGGCTTCCATGTCAAGGCTTTGCGCCGTCTGGGCTGCACACGCCAGGAGCTGGAAGAAATGCTGGCGGTGTGCGTCTACATGGGCGGTGGCCCTGCGCTGATGTACGCGTCCGAGGCCTGGGCGGCCTGGGATGCATTTGCGCCTGCACAGGCCTGAGCCTGAGCTACAGGTGTTTGCCTTTATCTGTTTGCAGATATAAGCAAACAACAAATGATTCGTTTGAGAAAGCAGTGGCTGCGCCCACAATCACGGCCATGACTGGATACGTGCCGATCGTTGCGATGGGTGCGTTCAACAGCCCCTCTGTTTCCCAAATCGAATCCCCATGAAAAAACACACCCTCATCGCTTTGGCCGCCACGCTGGCTTTGTCCGGTCTGTCGGCCAGCGCCCAGACCTTGCTCAACGCTTCCTACGACGTGGCCCGCGAGTTCTACAAGGACTACAACGCCGCTTTTGTGGCGCATTACAAAAAGACCACCGGCAAGGATGTGAAGATCGACCAGGCCCACGGTGGCTCCAGCGCCCAGGCGCGCGCCGTCAACGACGGTCTGGACGCCGATGTGGTGACCATGAACACCACCACCGATGTGGACTTTCTGGCCAGTACCGGTGTGGTGGCCAAGGACTGGACCAAGCGCTTTCCCCACAGCGCGTCGCCCACCACCTCCACCATGCTGTTCCTCACACGCAACGGCAACCCCAAAGGCATCAAGGACTGGGACGATCTGGTCAAGCCCGGCATCAAGGTGATCGTGGTCAACCCCAAAACCGGTGGCAATGGCCGCATGGCCTATCTGGCCGCCTGGGGCTATGTGAAGAAGAAGGGCGGCTCGGACGCCGAGGCGGCTGACTTTGTGAGCAAGCTTTACAAAAACGTGCCGGTGCTGGCCAAGGGCGGGCGCGATGCGACCACCATCTTCCTGCAGCGCAACATCGGTGATGTGCTCGTGACGTTCGAGTCCGAAGTCGTGTCGGTGGACCGCGAGTTTGGCGAAGGCAAGGTGGATGCGATCCACCCGTCCATCAGCATCGTGGCCGAGAACCCGGTGGCCGTGGTCGAGCGCACCGTGGCCAAGAAAGGCACCGGCACCCTGGCCAAGGAGTACCTGGACTACTTGTATTCTGAAGAAGCACAAGAGATCGCGGCCAAGCACGCACTGCGCCCGCGTTCGCCAACCGTGCTCAAAAAATACAGCAAGACCTTCAAGCCTTTGCAGTTGTTCACCGTGAACGAAGTGTTTGGCTCGCTGGCCGATGCCCAGAAAGTGCACTTCAACGACGGCGGTCAGTTCGACAAGATCTACACCGTCAAATAAGTTTCCCCCATGAGTGCTTTGTCCATCGCGGCACCCGCCCCACGGCGGGCGCCAGCCAGGGTGTTGCCCGGGTTCAACCTGACCCTGGGCTTCACCCTCTTTTACCTCTGCCTGATTGTGCTGATCCCTTTGTCGGCGTTGGTGTTCAAAACCTTCACCTTGACCTGGGACCAGTTCTGGGCGGCTGTCACAGGCCCCCGGGTCATGGCGTCTTACCGGCTGACCTTTGGGGCTTCGCTGATCGCGGCCCTGGTCAATGTGGTGTTTGGCTTGTTGGTGGCCTGGGTGCTGGTGCGCTATGACTTTTTTGGCAAAAAGGTGGTCGATGCGCTGGTCGATTTGCCCTTTGCCTTGCCCACGGCGGTGGCGGGCATCTCGCTCACGGCGCTGCTGGCGGGCAATGGCTGGATCGGCCAATACCTGGAGCCGCTGGGCATTGAGCTCGCCTTCAACCCCAATGGCGTGGTGATCGCACTGATCTTCATCGGCTTGCCCTTTGTGGTGCGCACGGTGCAGCCGGTGCTGGAAGACACCGAAAAAGAACTCGAAGAAGCCGCGACCTGCCTGGGCGCAACACGCTGGCAGACTTTCTCGCGGGTGATTTTTCCGTCGATTGCGCCTGCATTGCTCACGGGTTTTGCCATGGCGTTTGCCCGCGCCATCGGCGAATACGGCTCGGTCATTTTCATCGCGGGCAACATGCCCATGGTGTCCGAGATCACGCCGCTCATCATCATCGGCAAGCTCGAACAATACGACTATGCCGGTGCCACCGCCGTGGCCTTGGTCATGCTGGTCTTCTCGTTTGTCTTGCTGCTGGTGATCAACGCCTTGCAAACCTGGCAGCGCCGCCGCTCGGGAGTGTCCTCATGAGCCAGACGCTCACTTCCAACAAGGTGCAGGCGGGCACCACCGAGGCCCGCTGGATCCGTTACAGCCTGATCGGCACCGCGCTGGTTTTCATGTTCTTGTTCCTGGTTCTGCCTTTGGCGGCGGTGTTCACCGAAGCCTTGCGCAAAGGGCTGGACGCCTACCTGGAGGCGCTCAAGGAGCCAGACGCCTGGTCGGCGATTCGCCTGACGCTGATCACCGCCGCGGTGGCGGTGCCGCTCAATCTGGTGTTTGGCGTGGCTGCAGCCTGGGCGATTGCCAAATACGAATTCAAGGGCAAATCGCTTTTGACCACGCTGGTCGATTTGCCTTTTTCGGTGTCGCCTGTGGTGGCGGGTTTGATTTACGTGCTGATGTTCGGCGCACAGGGCTGGTTTGGCCCCTGGCTGCAGGCGAACGACATCAAGATCGTGTTTGCGGTGCCGGGCATCATCTTGGCGACGGTGTTTGTCACTTTTCCTTTCATCGCCCGCGAGCTGATCCCGCTGATGCAAGCACAGGGAAGCGACGAAGAGCAGGCGGCCATTGTGCTGGGCGCTACCGGCTGGCAGACTTTTTGGCGCGTCACTTTGCCCAACATCAAATGGGGGCTTCTGTATGGCGTGATCTTGTGCAACGCCCGTGCCATGGGCGAGTTCGGCGCGGTGTCGGTGGTGTCCGGTCACATTCGGGGCCAGACCAACACCATGCCGCTGCATGTGGAAATTTTGTACAACGAATACCAGTCGGTGGCGGCGTTTGCTGTGGCCTCGCTGCTGGCCCTGCTGGCGCTGGTGACTTTGGCCATCAAGTCGGTCATCGAATGGCGCCATGCGCAAGAGCTCAAAGCCGCTGCCGACACGCCGCCCGAGCGGCCCATGACCGAGTTGACGTCGCCATGAACTGGATGTGGGAGCGAGCCCCTGCTCGCGAATATGTGCGTTCGCACAGCCTGCATTCGGCTGCAGGGGCAGTCTCCCACAGGGGACGCAAGCCACAGCAAACTGTGTGTGAGCCCGACGCATCAGCCGCTTGAACACCGAACACCTATCAAGACACACCATGAGCATCGAAATCCGCAACGTCCATAAGCAGTTCGGCGACTTCACCGCACTGAATAACGTCAGCCTCGACATCGAATCGGGCGAACTCGTCGCGCTGCTCGGCCCCTCGGGCTGCGGCAAAACCACGCTGCTGCGCATCATCGCGGGCCTGGAAACGGCTGACCATGGCACCATCGCCTTCAGCGGCGAAGACACCACCCATGTGCATGTGCGTGAACGCCAGGTGGGTTTTGTGTTCCAGCACTACGCCTTGTTCCGCCACATGACGGTGTTTGAAAACGTGGCCTTTGGCCTGCGCGTCAAGCCTCGCAAAGAGCGTCCCAGCGAGTCCGAAATCCAGCGCAAAGTCCACGAACTGCTGGGCCTGGTGCAGCTCGATTGGCTGGCCGACCGCTACCCCTCGCAGCTGTCGGGCGGGCAGCGCCAACGCATTGCGCTGGCCCGCGCACTGGCGGTCGAGCCCAAGGTGTTGTTGCTCGACGAGCCTTTTGGCGCCCTGGACGCCAAGGTGCGCAAGGAGCTGCGTCGCTGGCTGCGCCGACTGCACGACGAGCTCAATGTGACCAGCATTTTCGTGACGCACGACCAGGAAGAAGCGCTGGAAGTCGCTGACCGCGTGGTGCTGATGAACAAGGGCAACATCGAGCAGATCGGCTCGCCGCAAGACGTATGGGACCATCCGGCCAGCCCCTTTGTGTATGGCTTCCTGGGCGATGTGAACCTGTTCCACGGCCGCGCCCACGAAGGCGAGATGCTGATCGGTGCCGACCAGCACGCCATCCGTCTGGAAAGCCCGGAGCATGGCCAGGTGCAGGACGCCAAGGCTTTTGCCTATGTGCGCCCGCACGATCTGGATGTGACCCGCTATGTCCCGGGCAGCGCCCACACCGGCATTGTGGCCAAGCTCACACGCGCCATCGTGGTGGGTCCGGTGGCTCGGCTGGAGCTGGAGCCTGTGGAAGCGGGCATGTTTGGCCGGGATGCCGTGATCGAGGCGCAGTTGTCGGCCTCACAGTACCGCCAGCAGGACTTCAAGGAAGGCGAAACCCTGGTGTTGACACCCCGCAAAGCGCGGGTGTTTGTGGAAGGGTGATCGGGCGGCTGGGCCCCTTGGCTGAAAAAACTGCGAGCATGCGCTGGCGCACAAGGCGAATCCGCGCCATGGGTTAGAGTGCGCCCATGAACCGAAGAGATGTTTTAGGCGGTGTGACGGCTTTGGGGGCGGCTGCACTGGCGGGACAGTCCGCATGGGCCCAAACCCCCAAAATTTCACGTCTGGTGATTGTGGGCGGGGCCGAAGACCGGCTGCAGGACCGCCTCATCTTGCGCAAATTCACCGACTATTGCGGTGGCAGCCAGGCCCGCATCCGCGTCATCACCGCGGCCAGCGGTGACCCCGAGGGCGTTTGGCAAAGTTACCAAAATGCATTCAGGTCCATCGGGGTGGAAGACGTGCAACGGCTGGCCATCGATGACCGGGACAGTGCCCACGCTGCGCCACTGCAAACCGAGATCTTGCAAGCTGACGGCATTTTCATGAGCGGCGGCGACCAGTCCAAACTCATGGACACTTTGTGGGACACCCCGGCCTACCAGTCATTGCACCAGTCCTTTCACCTCCACCGTTGCTGCATCGGTGGCACCAGCGCTGGTGCGGCGGTCATGTCGCGCCACATGATCGCCCAAGGGCCCTCGGTGCTGCGACCCAGCAAGGAGGCGGTGGACACCGACATCGGGCTGGGTTTGTTGTCTCAAGCCGTGGTGGACCAACATTTCTCCGAACGCAGACGCCTGGCACGTTTGTTGTCCACCTTGGCCATGCGCCCGGATTTGCTGGGCGTGGGCATTGACGAAGACACTGCCTTGGTGATCGAGCGGGGCGAAGCGATGGAGGTCATCGGCAAAGGCACGGTGACCTTGGTGGACCCCTCCCAGATGCAGTCGAATGTGAACGAGCTGGACACTCTGGAGCAAATTGAAATGCTGGGGGTTCAGTTGCATGTGTTGCCGGCCGGTCACCGCTACAGCCTGAAAACCCTGGCCAAGACCACACGCTCGGCCCCCTTGCGTCGCGCCATCCAGCGCTTGGTGGCGGTGGGGCCTATTCGGGGTTGACTGCACACCCATGGCTCACGGCTTTGGTGTTTAAATGGGTGCGGAATGTGAACAGAATGGGAACAAATAAGCATGAAGGAAATTTTTCAATCGCTCTGTACGTATCGACCTAGCTATTTTTTCCCATGCTTTGCCCCTGTTCTGAGGCTTTTCCCATCTCAAGATCGGTCTAACGCAGCGTTAGACTGCCTCGCCAACTGATCGCCCTTTGCCTTGTGTGTCTTGCTGCACGGGCTCGGCCTGCAATAGACCGCTCCGTAAAAGGCTGCGAAGGGGGGCACCTTCATCGTGCGGCTATGGCATGGACCAGCAAAGGCCTTACCGGGCGTTGCCGTAGATGCGCCTGTTCTGTTGGCCTATAATTTTTATATGCCACGCAAACCAACAAAAAACCAATGGGAGATGCTGATACGGCATTTGGCCGTCGAAAGTGGCGGTGTGTTTTTTACCCGCCATGCGCTGGCCCGGATGCGTGAGCGGCAAATCACACGGCTGCAAGTGTTGGAGGTTTTGCAGCGGGGCGTGATTCGGCGCGAGCCTGAACCGGACCTCAAAACAGGCCATACCTTGTGCCGCATGGAGCGAGCCATTACAGGGCGAAACCTTGGGGTAGTGCTGGCGCTGGAAGATGCCAGCGCCGGGACTGGAATTGTTGTCACTGCGTTACTGATTGGAGAATGAACCATGTACCACTACACAGACGGAGGCTTGCAAAACGTGCGGCTGGCCAACGGCTACCGGGTGCAAAAAACACCCTACGGCGAAGCGGTGGCCATCGATGACCTGGAAGGGCTTACGCAAACCATTTGCATGACCCTGACCAAGAAACCATCGAAGCTGACCGGAGCTGAATTCCGCTACCTGCGAAACGGCCTGTTGTTGTCCCAGCCCAGCCTTGGGCAAATGCTGGGCGTGAGCGGTCAGGCCGTGGCCCTGTGGGAGAAAACCGGACGGGTGCCCAAAATGGCAGACGTCATGATTCGCCTGTTCTACACGGCCCACGCCAACGGGCATGAACAGGTTAAAAATATCGTGACGGCGTTGAACGAATCTGAACGTTTCACCGTGACGCTGAGCGAGACGGCCAAAGGCTGGCAGGCCAGCACAGAAGCCACGGTAAAACCTGGACAAACTACCATTCGCACTTCGCCACGGGCCAAACGCACCACGCTTGCGGCCTGAGCGCTGCAACCTCTTACACAAACTGCCCACGGACGGTTTGTCTCCGTAGCAGTGTTCAGAAAAGAAATAGGAAATAAAAAAATCCGCACCGTTTTGAACGTGTGCGGATTCAGGTGTGGTGCCCCCGACAGGAACCGAAAACCGCATGGTTAATGAGTAAAAGTCAAAAAATGGGGTTTTTTTGGGCCTGAAATAAAAAAGCCCACCACCCTTTGCAGAGTGGCGGGCAAGGACCGCTTGCGCGGCCTGGAGACAACGGCAATCAGTCGCTTGGCTTGGGTCTTGGCCAGGCGTCCAGCAGGGTCAGTCGGTCGGCGTTGAGGCGGTCAGCCGTTGCTGCCAGGTCTGTAAGAGCGCCCGCACAGTGGCCGAGTAGCTCTCGGGCGGGGTCGGCTCGGTCAGGGGTGGCGGCGCAGGTATTTGCGCCGGGGTCAGCGGGGCTGGTGGCAAGGGTGTGGCGCAGGCGGTTAAGCTCAGTGCGAGCGCTGTCAGCGTCAGCACGGTGGCTTTGCGCCCGTTTGGCGGCGGTTTGCAGCGCATGGTCTTTGTCCTTTTGGAGTTGGGCGGTGGTGGTGGCGGCGTCGGCGGCGCTTTGCAGGGCTGCGGCGGCCATGGCGGTGCGGGTGTTGGCGTGGGCGGCGCGTTCACCTTGCCACCGGGCGTAAAAATAAGCGGCGGCCAGTGCCAAGCCAATCAGCAGCACGCGCTTGGCCCACCAAAACAGGTTGGCCAACATCACGCCACCACCGTGGGGTTGGTCACCTCAAGCGTGCAGGCGCGGCCTGCCGCGTGGGCGGCTTGCACCAGGGCCTTGACGGCTTGCACCGCCGGGCGGCTGGTGCCACCCACAATGCCCACGTCATTGATGGCCATGCCCAGCAGTGGGCAGCCTTCGGTGTCGGCCGGGGTGTTGCCCGCGTGCATGCGCACCCCCACAAAGCCGGGCACATCACGCACGGTGAGGGTGTCGGGGCCAAAGCGGGGCGAGTGCTCCAGCGTCAGGGGGTACGGCCGGCCCGTGTGCAGGGTGCTGGGGATGGCGGTGGCGGCTTTGATCTTCCAGTCGCTCACCGGGCGGCCGGGCAGCTCGCGCACTTCGTCTTCCAGCGTGTAGCAGACAAACACGCCATCGGCCAGCAGTTTGCCAAAGGTGGCGGGGCCGTTGGTGTGGGTGCGTTGCAGGTTAAAGGTGGTCATGGCGATCCTTTGGGCTGTGGTGTTGTGGCCTGCACGTCAATGTGCAAGGTGGTGTTGCCAGCCAGCCGCATGAGCAGCCGGGCCAGCCAGCCCGCCGACTTGACGGCGGTGCCGATGGCGGGGGCGCTGGCGGTGGCGTCTGCAGGCATATCGGGCGGTGGCGGTGGTGGTGGCGTGGCGCAGGCCTGCAGCAGCAGGCACGCGGCCAGCACGGTGGGCGCTGGGCTCATTCGTCAACCGCAAAAAAGCTCTGACGAAACGGCACCCAGACCTGCATGAATGCCGTGAAGTTGGCCGCCGTGATGACCAAGGTGCTGCCGTTGGCAAACAGAAACTTGGTTTTGAAATTGGCCCCCATCATCTCGATGCCCGCCTTGACCTGCAGCAGGCCCGCCGCGTCGGCGCTGGTGGCGCTGCACATGACGCCATCAAACTCGATGCCGGTCAGCTTGGGGGCTACTTCATCAGCAGGCGGCGCGATGTATTCGGGCAGCGCGGGCGGCTCGGCGTCATGAAAGTCGGCGCGGGTGAAGCCGAAGCGCTCGATCATGGTGGTGTCTTCGACGATGCGCCAGCACTTGGCTTCGTCGTCTTTTTCGGCCCGAAAAATCGTACCGGCCAGCGAGGCCATGAATTGGGCATGGGCGGGCGTGCCCTTGATCGCGTCCAGATCGGCGCGGGTGGTGATGATGTTCATGTGTTGAGCTCCAGGTGGTTGATGAGGTTGAGGGTGTCGGCGTGCCGTGCGTGGCCCAGCCATGAGGCTTTGAATCGGGCCAAGCCTTCGGCGTCTTGGTGCTTGGCAAAGTTGGCCAGCTTGCGCTTGGCGCGGGTCACGGAGTCTTTGCGCAGCAGTTTGTGGCGTGGCCAGATGCGGTAGCCGCAAAAGTTGATGCCCGCAGCCACGGGCGACACGTTCCAGCGGCTCAGGCGCAGGCCCATGGTTTGCTGGCTGAAGGCCTCGATGTCTTCCAGCCAGTGGCGCAGTTCATACGGGTTGCTGGACAGCACCACCAGGTCATCCATGTAGCGCGTCCAGTGCTTGGCGCCCAGTGTGGTGTGCACAAAGCGGTCGACCTGCCCGCCGTACACGTTGGCAAACAGTTGGCTGGTCAGACTGCCAATGGGCAGGCCGTGGCCGGTGCGCGGCACCATGGCGGCGATCAGGCGCAGCGTGCGCGGGCAGCTGATCTTGCGCTCGATCAGGCCATGCAGCACAGCCCGGTCGATGCTGAAAAAATACTTGCTGTAGTCCGTTTTCAGGAAATGCGTGGCCCCGGTGCGGCGCAGTGCCGACTGCACGTGGTTCACGGCCGCATGCGTGCCCATGCCGGTGCGGCAGGCAAAGGTGCCAGGCAGCAGCGTGGCGTCAAAGATCGGGCCGATCACGTTGACCAGTGCGTGCTGCACCAGCCGGTCTTTGAAGTCCAGCGCCGAGATCTGACGCTCTTTGGGCTCATAGACCGTGAACAGCCTGAACGGGCCCTGTGTGTAGCTGCCCTCCAAGATCTCAGCCTGGATGTGCTGCAGGTTCAGCTCGTGGTATTCCTTGAATTCCAGATAGCCGTAGGTGGCCCGCTTGTTGCGGGCGGTGTTGGTGTAGGCGGTGCGCAGGTTGTCGATGTCTGCGACCTGCTCTATCAGGTGTTTGTATTTTTTAGCCACAGTGCACCCCTGCAAGCCAGACGCGGGTTTTGTGCCCAGTGGCACTACTCCCCGCTTTTCTGAACCCCCAAAGGTGTTTGCCGAAGCAGGATCGAATGGCTGACCACATGATGAATGGTCGGCCCAGGGTGCCGTGACACACCTGGAGCGCCTTGTTTCGATTGATCATGTCCTCACAGACGAGCCGGGCACCGATGTTCCCGTTCGAGTTCCACGGGTAGTTGTTCCAGTTCGACGCGCGAGAACCGGAGTTCGCCGCGTTGTCCCAGTTGCCGCCGAAGATCGAAGCTCTATGACCCATGCGACCCCCTGCGTTTGTGCTGGTTGATCCATGTCCCGACCATCTTGCCCACCTCTGCAATCAGGGCTTGCGCCGTGCTGCACTGGTGTGGCGTGATGCCCTTGACTTGACCGCCCAGCAAAAACCGCAGCCAAAACCGCAGCGTGGCCAAGCCAGCGTCTGCGGCGTACAGGCGGGAAACCTGGTTCGATTTGCCCGCCTCCACAAACAGTTGGATTTGCCCCAGCAAGCACTGCAAGAACATGTCGCGCACCACCCCATGCTTGCGCGGCAAGTTCTGCGCAATCGGGTACAGGTACTGGATGACCGTCTCGTACTTTTCCACCACCGCCATTTGGTCAAAGCTGGTGAAGGCGTCTCGCTCAGGTGTCATGGTCCAAAATCTCAAAAAATACGGGGAAGGGCTTTCGCCCTATCAGTCAAGTGACAAGTGGTCACAGACGAGCCGGGCACCGATGTACCCGTACGAGTTCCACGGGTAGTTGCTCCAGGACGACGCGCGAGAACCGGAGATCGCCGCGTCGCCCCAGGCGCCGCCGAAGACCGAAGCGACAAGCCCAATGTCGTTGAACAAGTAAAGCTGGCCACGGTTGCCGGTGTTGTTTTTCCAGCCATCGACGCCACCGCCCGTGCGGTAGCTGAATTCCGCCCCCCAAGTCCACAGCACGCCCGTGGCCTGGTTCACGCCCCACTTGCTCACATAAGCCGCCGCCCAGCTGGTGCTGCCGGGGTCGCTGCCGATGCTGCTGTTTTCTGTGGTGCCATAGGCCAGTGCTGCAAACTCTTCATAAGCGGGCAGGCGTTTGCCAAAGCTCTGGCCCACCTCGGCGGCTTCCCACCAGTTGAGGGTGGCGTAAGCGGTCGAGCCGTTGCCGCCAAACTTGGCGGGCACCTTGGGCGGGCTGCTGCCGTCAGCAATGGTCACGGCGAATTTGCTGGACCCGTTGATCTGGTGGTCCACGCCCAGCAGGTAAATGTCGGACCAGAAAGACCCAGCCACCAGCGTCATGCCGCGTGGGTCGGCGCATGCGGGCCTGAACTTGAGGTCCCAAAACGAATACTCGTTGATCTGCGCCGTGCTGTTGCCGCCGCCAGGGCTGCCACTGTGCCCGCCAGGGCTGTAATGGAAGCCGCCAATCTTGCGGCTGTTGACGGTGGTGTAGCCCGTGGGCGCGGTGAAGCTGGCATCGGCCCGCACGGTGCCGTCTGTGCACGCATAAATGGCGTAGTCGGTGCCCGCCGTCAGTGCAGGCATAGTGATGTTGGTAGCCGCGCTGAAGAACAGCATGCTGCCGCCCACATCCACCCAGGTGCCTGCCTTTAGTTGCGCGGTGGTGTTGCTCTGTTTGCTGAAAGCCACCGAGCCGCTGTCGGCCTTGAAAAACGCCCCGCCCGACTTGTCTGTGGCTGTACCCAGGCGGGCGGCCATGTAGTCGTATTGGGCCAGCAGCCAGGCCTGCGCCTCGGCGTTGCTGGGTGTGCCCGCCATGACGGTGCGCGATGGAATGGTTGACATGTTGTTTCCTTTGTGTGGTTTGGGTTAATAGGCCTGAATGACGGCATCCACCAGGCCAGCGACAGGCGTGCCCGCCTCGTTCAGCACCTGGATCAGCGGCCCCAGCGTGGGCGACTTGTCGACAATGCGGGCCGTGATGCCGCCGCTGCCGTTGCTTTGCACGGTGATCTGCACGTTTTTGACCGCGTTGACCTCTTGCCCCAGCGGAAGGCGTGTGCCGGTGGCGCTGATGGTGGCGTCGTTGATGTTGATGTTGATGTCTGGCACGTCCAGCTGGGCCGACAGCGTGTTCAGCACATCCACGCCCACGCCGCCCGTGGTGCTGACGCGAAACTCCGTCCACTCGCCACGCTGCACGCCCAACCTGCCGGGCCACGGCGCCCAATCGGCCACGGGGCCAAAAAACATCTCTGTCGGGGCCTCAAAGAACAAATCACCACCAGGGCCAAAGAATGGCCCTGTGTTGGCCGTGCGGTATTCAATGGTGTAGCCGTTGACGTCAAAGTCATACTGCAGCACCAGGTCACCCGACGATGGCGCGGTCACGGTGAATTGGTAGACCATGGGCGCAGACTGCGAGGCATCAAAAAACGCCGCTGTCGACTCGCCAAAAAACGGCTGGTCGGCCATGCCGAAGAAAAAGTCCACATCGTCGGCGCGCAGCTTGCCGCCCGACACATAAGCCGCCGTCTTGGTGCCCGGCCAGGTGGTGTGCTGGTCATACGTCTCAATGATGTTGCTCACCAGCTGGTCGCCCAGGTCCGTCACGATGGTGGCGGCGTTCACGCTCTCATTGCCAGAGGTGTCCACCGCCTTGATCATGATGGTCACCTGCCCCGATGGGCGGGTCACCAGGTCAAACGGCGTCTCGGTGATCAGGCCGTCGTGCAGCGGCGTGGCGGCTGGCCACCAGGTGTTTTGACCGAAGTTGAAGCGCACCCGGTAGCCCGCCAAGTCCACCGCGTCCACGCCGGTCCAGCTGAGCGTGGTGCCATTGATGGTGAAGTTGATCACGTCTGGCGGGGGCAGCGTCAGGCCCTGCACGGCGTAGCTCACCCGCGCGGTGCCGCCCAGCTGGCCCAGCGAGTTGAAGGGCCGCAGCTCGATGTCCCATACCTCAGACAGACCCGCCGTCCAGGTGAACTGGCGTGAATTGGTGGTGCCCATGAGCTGCAGGGGTGCGCCGTTTGGTGCGCCCCACACCTGGGTGGAGCCGGTGTTCAGGCTCAGGTCAAAAGAGACCGTCAGCTCGGTGTAAAACGTGTTGCCCTGCCGCTTCAAAATCTCGGTGACAAACGCATTGGTCACGTTGGGCACGCGGCTCAGCAGGCTGATATTGGGCGGCGGCGTATACGCGCCGGTCAACACATAAGGCCAAAACTCATCAGGCAGCGGCACCACGGTCACACGCGCCCCAGCCATGTTGTCGGTCGGCTCCACCTTGGCAACTACAACACGCTGGCCCGGTGTAGCCTTGAAGTCGTAGATCCACAGCGCATCGAGCGGTTGCCCGTTCGCACCCGGTAAGGCCACACCCGAAGGCCACGCGCCCACCAGCTGCACCGTGCGGGTGCTGCCCGTGAATGGGGCGATGGTGAACACGCGGTACTGCATCTCACCCACCAGGCGCAGGCCGATGTACCGGCTGCTAGCCCCACCCGGGCCGGTTGCAGGAATGGTGTCGTCCAGCGTGAGCGTGACAATGCCGCCTGACTCGGTGGCCGACTGAATGCGCCCGCTGTAGCCCCATTGCGTCATGTCGTGACTCAGGGCCAGCACGGTGCCGCGCCGGTAGGTCAAAAACTCCAGGTCTTGCTCAAACGTGATCGACTTGGCCATGTAAATGTTTTGCGCCATGGCATGGCGGGCCAGCAGGGCGGCGTGCGCCTCGCTGGTGATGCCCATGTTGGACAAGCGGGCCGTGGTGCGCGGGTTGCTCATGCCGGGCGCGATCACGCGCAGGCTGTTCCAGGTGTTGCTGCGTGCGCGGTCAAAGTAGCCGTATTCGATTTCGTCCGCGCGGTCGTTGGTGTCGTAGCTCACGCTGAAACTGCGGGCCTTGATGTTGCCCATGTTGATGACGCCCTCGACCGGCTGCGCATCGTCCAGCCACTGCACGCCCAGCCGCCCTTCGGACCAGCTGATGGTGGCCAAGCCAGCGTAGGCAATCGCGCCCAGCAGGTCTTCGTGGCTCATGGCGTCTTGAATGACGGCGTCAAATGTCAAGCCCTTGGCCGCGCACCAGACCATGAAGCGCTTGAGGCCTTCCACATCAATGCGGCTGTCTGGCCAGCCCAGGCCTGCGACCAGTTTGCCGTTTTCATCATAGATGCCTCGGGCCAGCTGCAGGATCTGTGCGCCCGGGTTGCTCAGCCCGTTGGTGCGGCTGGTGGCCGTGGTCCAGGCGCTGCCGTTCCAGTAAGGCATGGGCTTGGCGGTGGCGATCCAGTTGAGCTCGTCCACCGCACCGCTCAGCTGCCCGCTGGCCTTGGCCGTCATGGCCACAATGCTCTGGCCGGGGTAGCTGGCCAGGTCTTGCTGGAATGACTTGAGCTGCGTCCACTGCACGGTGTTTTGGGCGCTGGTGCTGGTTTCGTTGGTCGTCAGCTTGCGCAGGCGCACATCGTATTGGCCTGCGGGCACTTGGATGTTGAACTGGGTGCGCAGGGGCTTGGTGCTGGCGTTGGTCAGCTTGGCTATGCCTGCTGCATAAGGCACATCGCGCCACTCTTTAGCGGAATAGGTTCCCCAATATGACTCTAACCCACCGTCGTTAATCCAACCTTCACGCACCACCCAGTATGACTCCCTATAGGTCGCCCCCGTATTCACCCCCACCCAATTCCCAGAACCCGCCACTGCGTACTGCACCTCCAGCACCACCGTGCGCGACTCATACGCCCCGTTGGTGTTGTTCACCCCAAAGATGTTGCCCTCGATGTCGATGCCGATTTGCAAGGTGTTGGGGCTGGTGGTGCGCTGCACCCAGGGGCCGTTGCCGCTGGGTGCGTCCAGCAGGCCGCCCGCGATGGTGTCCACGCTGTTGTTGGGCAGGCCTGTTGGCAGGCCGCTGCCGGGCAGGCCATAGGCCCGCAGGCTCACGTCTTGGTAAGCGCCCACCGCCGTCTGGCCAATGCGCACATTGCTCACCGCGTGGCAGTTGATGCCCGCGTGAAATTGCTGCACCAGATACTGGTCTTCACCCGCAAAGTAGGTGTAAGGCTGGCCCGCCAGGTCGGGCACCACATAGGGCTGACCCAGCACCAGGCTCATGGGCTGCCAAATGCGCATTTGGTTGCGGCCACCGCTCAGGCTGTAGGTCGGCTCGGTGGTGTTGACGGCCAGGTCCATGCTGCCACGCTTGGGCGGGGGCAGCAGCTTGTTGATGACCATGGCGCCAGCGGCAAAGACCAAGGCACCCGCAACGGCCAAAGTCACACCTGTGAGCCCGCTAAATCCTGCAAACCAGCTGCTGGTGCCCAGCGTGAAATACGCTAACGCCGCAAACGCGATGATCTTGACCACCTCTTTTTGCACCGCAGGCCTGCACTCGATCACCTGCGCGTGGTGCACGCGTGTGCGGCCCCACATGAGGGCGGGCACTTGCAGGCCGCCCACTTCCACAATCCAGGTGTCGGTCACGCCGTGGCGCTGCAGCACGGCCAGCAGCGTTTCGCCGTCTTTCATGAGCACCGCCACGCTGGTCTGGCCCTGCGTGGTCAGCGGGTGCGGGGTCACCACCAGCTGGGCGCTGCGCTCTGGCAGCAGGCCGGGGCGGCGCTTGAAGGGCGGCTCGGTCAGCGGCACCAATGTGGTGGGCACGGTGGTTTTCACTTCCATGTGTAAAACCCCTCGATTCTTTGGCCGCGCCATGCAAAGTCGCGCAGGCGGTTCAGCGACGCATTGCCCATCACAGCCGAGTTGTGCAGCACCCACACCTCGCCACGGTACACAAACACGGTGCCGATGTGCCACAGCAGGTGGCCAGCCTCGTTGGGGCTGGTGATGAGCACGCCGCAGCCGTGCACCGGCTCTGCAATGCGCTGGGCCAGTGCATCACGCGCAGCGCTGATCTGGGCGGCTTGCCCTGCCCGGCCCTGGGCGTGGCAGGTCAAAGCAGCGGGCACCGTGACCGTGCGGCCAAACACCTGGCGCTGCACATCCAAAAACAGGTGTGCGCAGTCGTAGGTGCCGGGCACGTATTCGACGCCGACATAAGACTGCGCGTCTGCAAAGTCTTGCGTTTCGTCGCGGCCTTGTTGGGCGGGTGTCGTGTACTGTGTCATATCAGCCTTGGAAAAGCGCAGGCGCGTTGACCGGGTCAAACCGGATGCGCACCGCCGTCTGGCGCATGGTGTCGTCTGGCCCCATGTTGGCCGTGACCAGCGTGGGCGTGATGTTGATGCCCGACAGCTGCGCGATGAATTCATAGTCCACCACCGTGGGCGTGGCCCGGCTCACCAGCTGCAGCGTGGCCAGCAGCGACGCGCCCACGGGCAGCCCCTCGATGGCGGCGGTCAGCTCACGCCCCACGTTGTCGATGCGGATCTGAGCGCGGGGGTTTTCTTGCTGGGCCTGCGTGGGCAGCTTCACACCAAAGGGCAGCGCCACATAAGTGTGGCCGCCAATGACCCAGTCACGCGTGTCATTGACGATGCGCACGGGGCTGGCAAAGCTGGCATGGTCAATGACCATCAGCTCCAAAAAGCCATGGTTGTCGGTGACCGCCTGCAGTTGGGCAATGCTCTGGGCCATTAGTAGGCGCTCCGCAGGTATTCGAGCTGCAAGCTGCGCTCTGCAAACGTCCAGGCGCGGCTGCCGGGCTTGAGCGGCCCCAGGTTGCCACCCACAATGCGGGCCTGCACCACGCTGCCCGTGCGCGGGTTGGTCCAGGCAAACCAGTCGGCACCCCCGCCGATCTGGGTGTAAACCCAGTCTTCAAAGTCGATGGCGTTTTGCTTGGTGCGAAAGTACAGCGTCACGGGCACGGTGACCATGGTGTCGCTGGCCATGCGCCGCTGTTTTGGCACGCTGCGCTCCATCTCGCTGCGCACGACCACGCTGGCGGGCTGCTCTGCCGTGTCGGCCCAGGCAATGTCGACGTAGGTGGGGAAGGTGGCCATTTATTGCGCTCCGCGTGGGGTGAACCGGCTGCCAATGGCGTTGAACAAACTGCCCGAACCGCTGGCCACACCATCGGCCAGGCCGTCTTGCACCTGGCGCAAGATCACGTCGATGGTGGTGGTGCCGTCCCCGTTTTGGCGCTGCTGCACATCGGCCGTTTGGCCGCTGGTGGGCATGACGTTGACGATGACATTGGAGCCGCCACCGCCCGACATGGTGACCGGGATGGTGCGGCCATCGGGCAGGGGGACATAGGCCTCGTTCATGCGGCCTTCGCCGAAGATCGACAGCTGCGGGCTGGTGGCAATGCCGCCATTGGCGTACCTGTTCAGGGGCATGGGGCCGTCTGGCGTCATGACGTTGCCGTTGGCGCTTTTGACCAGATACTGATCAAAGCTGCTGGGCAAGGCCTGCGGGGTTTGGCTTGGCCCCATTTGACCCGGGCCAAAAATATTACTTATTGCCGTGCCCAACACGCCCGACAACGGCCCCGTGATCGACTGCTGAATTTGCATGCGGATCATGTCGCTGATGATGCTGTCGGCCAGGCTCTTAAAGTCCAGCTTGCCAGTTTTGACGAAGTTGACCAGCGCGTCTTCCATGCCCCTGAAAGCGTTGGTCATGACGTTTTTGGTGTTTTCTCCCATCTTGCTGATGCTGAGCTGGTATTCCTTGACCGCATCGCTCACGCCGCGCATGGCGTCATATTGCTGGCTGATCTGGTCGGCCTGCTGCGCCATGAACTGGGCGCGGGTTTCGTTGGCCAAGCGCTGCACGGCGGCCAGCCGACCAAGCGCCTCAGCTTGATTGATATACCCCATGTTTTGGTCAGCCATCACCTGTGATTCAGCCTGGGCAACACGGATTGAAAGCTCGCGCTCAAAACGAAGTCGCTCAATTTCTTCGCCTGTTTTGCCGATCAGGCTCGTGTTGAATGCCATTGCTCTGGCTTCATCACTAAGCGCCAAGATGGTTCGGCCATACAGCTGCTCAGCCTGTTCTTGCAGAGCAATGTTTTCACGCATGGCCTTTTCTTCGGCCTCCCAAACCTGCTGCTTGTACTTGTAGCCATCAATCTGATCAGCGATGGCCAAAGCCTGCTCACGCTGAGACTTGCTGAATTTGTCGCCGCTCACACTAAGCATGCGCTGCACTTCGTCCACCTTGCTCATGGACCCGCTTAAGCTGGAGTATTGAGTAATCAGGTTATTGATAAAGTTGGCAGCCAGATTTCCGCTCTCTTTTGGCTTGTCTGGCTTTGCACCTGGAATCGGTGGCGCCTCATCCCATCCGCGAGTTTGAGCGGCGATAGATGGCGCCCTTCCTGATGACCTTGGGTCTGCGAAGGTGCCTCGACCGGCCCCAGCCTTTGAGGCCCCAGCCACAGAGCCCTCAAGAACTTTTCCGGACTGCTGGAAAATCCTTGCAAATTTCAGCATGGGCAAGCCATCCATCCATGCTGGAATTTCTGGCAACTTTGATACAGCTCTTGAAATAGAGCCAAAAAGCCCTTCTCCGTTAACTTTTGCGTCAATGAAGGCCTGAGACAATTTGCCAAGCGCATCAACCAGTGGATTCATGATCGAGGCTGCAGCAGACTCGGAAACCAAAGATATTTTCTTCAAGTTGTCGTTGAGCTTTGCCGCATTTTCTGCCGCGTCCTTGTCAAGAACCGCACCCAACTTTGTGGCCTCGGTGGCAAGATCATTCATTCCTGATTTGCCAAGATTCAAAACCGGGATTAAGTCTTCACCGGATTTCCCAAAAACCTTCATTGACCAGGCCGCTTTTGCGGGGCCATCTTCCCATTTTGAAAATCGGTCAGCAATATCGGCAAGCACTTCGTCTGTGTTTCGAAGCTTCCCGTTTGCGTCGTTAAAAGACACACCAAGCGCCTTGAAAATCTCGGCAGCCTCATCGCTACCACCTGCCGCGTCGCCCATGAGCTTTGCCAGCTTGCGCAAACCACCGCCCAGCTGCTCGGTGGTGGTGCCCACCGACTCACCGGCAAAGCGCAGCTTGCTCAGCGCCTCGACCGACACGCCTGTTTTTTCAGCCATGTCATCGAGCATGTCAAGCGTTCTGAGCGCCTGCGAAAACTGAGTCACCGCCGATGCGGCTGTAACCGCACCACCCCCCAAAATGCCCATCAAGCCTGAAACGCGGGTAATCGTGTCGCCTATGCTCGACATATTGCGCTTGGCTGACTCCAAAGCCGCCTTGGTCTGGTCTACCGCCGTCAGGACAATTTTTGCTTCAGACATTCCAGGTCAGGCCCCACTTTGTTTGCGCCACAGGCGCAAGGTTTCTCTTTCCATCACTTGCACCGCCTCGGTTACCTCGGGCCAGTCGGCCCGGGGCACCTCTTGCATTTCCAGCACGAAGGCCATGGCCTCCATGCGCAGGCCGATTGGCCCATTCATGCCCACACTCCACTGCGTGGCCATGGCCCTGAACACGGTGAACGGGGCCACGTTTTCGGGCCATATGTCCAGGTGCTCGGGCTCTTTGGGCTTGTCGGCCTTGAGTCCAAAGGCTGCAAGGGCTTGGTCGATGTGTTCTTTGTCTTCAAAGCCTTCAACCAGGCGCCTTGCAGCCTCGATCAGTTTTTTCGTTTCGCCTCGGTCAGCTCTTGCATGTACGCCCGAAAAATCTCTCCCTCTGCGGCAGAGTAGTTTTCAAGCAGGTCTGTAAGAGCTGTCAGGCTGTACGGAACCTGCAAACCATCCTCACCAAAAACACCAACCCAATCGGCAATGATCTTGTGCAAATTTTCCGAACCACTTTTTCCTTTTGCGTCGGTCATCCACTTGGACAGCGCGGCCTTGTTTTGGTGCCGGAAGGTGAACGACACTTCCAGCGGTTCGGCCATGCCGGGCACAGACAGCGGCACAGCGGCCACAAAGGTGGGGTTGGGGTTGAGCTTGAACATGGGTGGGTTACTTGGTGTAGATGATCAAATCGTCGTTGCCCACCACGGGCACGCTGCGGGTGTCGAAGCCGATCAGGCGGCGACCATTGGCGTCGGCCTTGGTGGGGTTGATGAGTTGCACGGCGGCCATGTGCACGCCCACAATGGCGCCAGCGGCGGTGCCGTGCTCCAGGCTCACGGCCTGCAGGGTGTTGCTTTTCACGCTGGCCATGAAGGTGACTTCTTGCGCGGCGGTCAGATCCAGCTGGATGGAGCCGGTCACGGCCCGGTCGGTGATGTCCACATACTCACCGCCCAGCAGCGGGGTGTATTGCACAGCGTTTCCAATGTCCAGCTGCAAGCCCTGGCTGGTGTAGCTGGTGCCACCGGTCACAGCGCCGGTGGCATAGGTGCCGCCAAACTTCACATCGCCCGTGTTCGGGTCGGTGATGACGATGGGCTGCTTCCAGCTTGTCAGGGTGGTGGTGGGGTTGGCCACAGCGGTCACGCCGCCGTCTTTGCCGGTGAAGCTGAAAGCCAGTGTGGGCCGCTCGCCAATGCCCATCATGAGCTTGAAGGTGCCCTTGGCCCCCAGCAGCTTGTGCAGCACGCCGTCGTCGTAGTAGTACAGCGTGGCGCTCTTTTGGTTGCTGGGGGTGTCGGGGGCGTATTGCTTGTAACCGGCTGCGCCCGTTTCGGCAAAGCCACAGGCGCGGAGCAGCTCGCCCCAGGGCGCGGCGGTGCCAGCGGTGCCGCTGCCTGCCAGCTCCACCGTGAAGTCGATCGACACATACGCGGTGCCCACCAGCTGCTCGCTCGCGCCAAAGTAGTTGCGCACGATGGAGCGGTCCACGTTTTGCGCGTTCAGCGGGTTGATGGTCACATCACTGATCAGCAGCGCGTTGGCCGCGCCCGTGGGCGTGGCGTCGGTGCCCTCAGTAGTTTCGGTCTTGGCCAGCATGGCCGTGTTGCGGATATAGCGGGGCATGTTTACTCCAGGTTGAGTGATTGGGTGCGGTGGCGAACCAGGTAAGACATGAGCGCACAGCCCATGCGGTCCTGTTCGTGGTCAAAGTCAAAATTGATGGCCTGCAGCTGGCAGTCGGCTACCAGGCCGCCCAGCGTGGGGTCTGCGGCCAGGCGGGCGTAGGCGTCTTGCATCACCTGGTCCACCGCCAAGTCGGGCGACAGGCTGGTGCTGCGGGCATAACACTCGACCACCACAATGGTGTCGGCGTTGATGGGTGAGCCAAAGATGGCCAGGCGCTCCAGCTGCGACTCTTGCAGCCGCACCACCACAGCGGTCTGCCATTCGGCGGCCAGCGGCTTGATGCGGGCACGGCTGATGTTGGGGCTGACAGGCGTGCCAGCGGCCAGCGCCTGCACCATGGCCCCAACCACATTGGCAAACACGGTGGTCATGCGGCGGCCTCCAGCGTCAGGGTGCTCACGCCGGTGCCGTCAGGCTGGTGCACGGTGACAAGGTAGCTTTTGCCGTTGACCACAACAGGCTTGCCAATGGGGTCGGCAGGCACCTGGGCGGTGGGCAGCGTGACCATGGGGGCCACGCTGCTCATGCCATAGGGCCCCGCATCGCCCAGGGCGTAGGCAGCATCAAAGATCACCGACATGTTTGTGCCGTCAACGACTGCCGTGGTGGCAAACTCGCTGGCTTCAAAGAACACGTCGAATGATTCGTTGAACATGCTGGCCTTGGGCTTTGCGGTTCGCCGTCTATCAGACGGTGATGGCGTCGACCATGCTGGCGAACGACTCGATGTTGCGCACAGCCACATCCACGTCCTGCAGGGCCACGACACGCACGGTGCCAGCGGTGGAGCCGGTGTAAGGGTCCACCATCAGGTCCAGGCTGCCCCACATGCCAATCATCAGGTCGGCCCAGTTGCCGAACAAGATGGCCGACAGGTTGGTGCCGGTGCCCTTGGTCAGGTTGGACGGCACAGCGTTGGTGATGGCGGTGCTGTAGCCGTTGAGCGGTGTGGTGCCGTTTTCAAAGATCGGCTGGCCGTTGGAAGTGGTGAACTTCTCTGTGCTCTTGAGCTTGCCGCGCACCTTGGCGTTGGTCAGGTAGCCCATGGTGCCCACATCGGCGTTGGCCGATGCAATGGCAGTCTCCAGCGCCACGATGTTGGCCCATGTGGGCGCAGCGCCGTTGGTGCCGCCCACCACTGCGGGTGTGGCCAACAGGGTCAACAGGCCCGATGGCTGGTTGCTGGCGCTAGAGCCGTTGATGGCGGCTTGCTGGATGGCCAGGCCCAACACGGTGGCCAGGTCGGTCTGCACCAAGCTCTCGACCGCGATGGAGCTTTGCAGCAACAGGCGGCGGCTGATGTCGGTGTAGCCGCCCACGGTCTTGGGGGTCATGGTCACCTGGCCAAAGGTCTGCTGGCTCTCTGTGGGCGCAGTGTTTTCAGCCACCCAGTAGGCCGTGGCGCTGCCGGTCTGCTTAGGGATCGCGACTTGGCCGACCAGGCCGGTCATCATGCGAGCGCCCAGGCCGTTGATGACCATGGCGTTGCGCAAAATGTCGATGAAGCTGCCAGACAGCAAGTCTGTGGCCACGGTGTTGCCGCCAGCGGTGGCAGTGCCCACCAACAGGTCGCGCTTTTGCACTTCGTTGGGGATGAACAGGCCACGGGCCGATTTGCCCATCACTTTGGCTTGTGCGTCAGAGCACTCGCGCTCAAAAGCGGCGGCGCGTTGGGCGGCGGCGTCCGTGGGGTTGGCTAGTGCGTTGATGGCACGCAGCATGCTGAACTGCTTGACCTCTTTCTCGCTCATGCCGATGTCGGCAGTGGGCACAGGCTTGGTGCTGATCGAGCGCAAGGCTTCGGCCTGGAACTGCTCGACCGTATGACCGGCTTGGATGGATTTCATGGCCAATTCGGCACCACCGGGGATGGTGGCGGCGATCTTGGTGATTTCGGCGGCGTGGTTACGCTCAGAGACTTCGACTGGTGCAGTCATTTTGGGTCCTTTGATGGATGGGGTGATAACGGTTGGGGTTTTGGTGCGCTCTGCGTCTGCAGCGGGCATGAGGCTGGTGCCTGTGGCGGCTTGGTCTTCGGGGTCGGTCTTGGGGTCTTCGTTGTCGTCGCCGACTTCGATTTCCACCTCCACCGTCACCTTGGCCCCACGCTGCTCTGGCACCGCACTGCGGCCCACGCCGACAGATGCGTCTGCTGGCACGCTGACCAGCGAAATTTCATAAGGCTCCCAGTCCGTCACGCGGTAGGTTTCCACACCGTCCTTTGTGCTTTCCAGAATGGCCTCATGGATCATGTAGCCGACGCTCACGTTGCGGCGGATGCCGTCGCGCACGTCTTGCCACACTTCCTCTGCTCGGACGCTTTTGCCAAAGCGCACCACGGCGCGGACAACCTTGTCCGTGCCGATTTCCACAGATTCAACAACGCCAATGACATCGCGGGTGTCATGGTCGCAAAGCAGGTTGGCACCGCTGCGCAGGCGGCCGGTGCGCATGCTGGCCGGGGTGCAGTCCAGCACCTCCACACCCCACCAGCGCTCATAAGGCGTCTCGCTGGCAAAGGCCAGGGTGGCGGTGCGGGCGTCTTCATTGATGGCCGCACGCTCCACCACCAGCGCACGGGCCAGCGGCTTGCCAGCGCCAGGCGAACCGGCTGGGCCGCCCAGGTTGATCTGGTCGCGCAAGGCGGCTGCAATGGCTGCGCCGATCTGCTTGGTTTGGGGTGCGTGGGTGGTCATGTGTGTGGCCTTTGCTCGTGATTAAATGCGGGGTGTTGTTCACTTGTTAAGACAAAGCGGTGAACATCGGCGATCAGGGGTGCAGCAGCGCCACCAGCTCAGCCTCGCGGCGGCGGCGCGTGCGGCGCAAGGGGGCGGGCGGCGGCATCCAGTGCCAGGGCGCGCCCGTGCGAAACGGGTGGCGGCGGCGCTTCTTGACGCCACCGGCGGAGGTGGCGTCTTCGCTCACCTTGCCCCAGGTGTTCTTCCAGGAATAGGCCCAGCTCTTGGCCCAGCTGCTGCGGCGGGTCATGGTGCAGGCCCCCACTCGGTGCCTTCTTCGCCCGTGCCAGTCACGGTCACGTTGTTGACCTGGACAATGTTGGCCTTGAGCGTGGCAGCCAAAATGTCGGCCACGATGGCCGCTTGCAGGCCCGCGCTTTCGGCCGTGGCCGGGCTGCCCAGGATAATCTGATAGCCAGCGGCGTTGCCGCGCACGCGATCATAGGCGGCAGCGCCAGTGTCCTGGTGCACCACCGGGCAGGTGATTTGCACGTGACCGTTGGAATTCGTGGTCAGGTACAGGCTGATCGGGTTGCCCGTGGGGATGCTGATGGTCTGCGACACAGCGTTGGCGCGAATCGGGTTAGACCACAGCCACACCAGAGCCGGGATGTGCATGATGCGCTGTGTTGCGCGGTACAACTCGGTGAAGTTGGCCGTGATTATCACGCCGCTTGTATTGGTGACAGACACCTGTGCAACGGAGGCGTCATACTGAAAAATGTCGGCCACAGCTTCGTTGTAGACCTTGAGCCACTGCGGTGTTTCGTCGCTGGCCTGCTGGAAACGCAAGCCTATTTCGAGCGAAAGCGTTGCCAAAGTGTCCAGCGTTGAACCGGCCCAATCGTAACCGGGTGCTCGTACCTGCACGTCATAGGTGCCATCAGACAGCAGGATCAGGGCTGTGTTACCAGTGCCGCTGATGTTGGTCCAAGTGCTGCCGCCTGTGGGTCGGTGGCGCAGGAACCATGTGATGCCAAAACTGTTTGGGTCAAGCCCGGTCACGGTCACGCGCAGGCCGTCGGCGTCGCGGTATGGGAAATCCACGCTGCCGCTCACGGTCACGCGGCCGGTTCCCGTCAAAGCGAGTTCTTTGAACTTGTTGTCTTTGACAAGCGCCACGCCTGTGGGCACCACCAAATTCCAGCCAGAATAGCCAGTCAGGCGGTCGCCAGAGCCGGTGTAGATCTGCGCGTCCTTTACCGGTGTCTCGAAAGCCGCAGCCGTGCCCTGATACTTGTAGGCTTTTGTGACGTCGTACAGCTCCGACAGCGTGGCGTTGGCCAGCGCTGTGATCGTCTGGGTAGCCGGGTCAATGCTGAACTTGCTGCCGATCATCGCAAGTGCGTCGGTGCGCGAAAGTGTGACGTTCGTGTCAGAAAACAGCGTCCATCCAACCGTTTTGCCCACGTTGCCAAGCAGGGTCTGACGAGTGATGGCCGAATTGAACTCATAACCGCCAAGGTACACATTAAAGTCAACGGACGCGCTGCCGTAGTTGCCGCGATAGTCCTGCTTCACTGTGTTAGTGGCAGAGGGGTTCCGCATCTGCACGTTGACGAGAATGTCACCCAAGGACAGCACACCACCAGAGGTGGACGTTGCTACATACACCTGATCGCTGGTGTATGCGGTTAGTTGGTTCTCGTTTGTACGTGCGCCGTTGTTACTATCCTTAACGTAACCCACCACATTACCCGCTGAAACGCCACCAGCGTCTGACACGTTAAATGTCAGAGTTTCACGGGTTTCAACCACACCGTAAGCTCCAGTGTTTAACTGAGAGACACGAGGTACTACGTCAGGGTTTTTGACAATGGAAAGCGTTGAATTCGCCCCGCTTAACTGGTTGATGTAGAAGTCGGCGGGCGCTTGGTTGTTCGCAAATACAAAGTTGTCATAGGACTGCGTTGCCGACAAACCAGCGGGTGTTTGAATTGCCCCGTTCTCCAGCGCGGCTGAGATCGCGCCGTATGTCTGGGTTGTCCAGAAAAACACTTGGTTGACACCGGCCAGCTTGATCTTCTCGTAGCGCATGTTTGCGGGTGGAAGAATTGTCCGAAGCTGGATTTGTGTGCCTGTGTTGTTGTTGAAGGCAACAGACGTGTCGCCCTTTTGGATGAATGACCCGTTCGTGATCGACCATGCACCCCCAAAGCGCACGATGCCGCCTTTCCAGTTGAAAGTGCCGCCCGTCTGCTGAATTGGGAAGTTTGACGCGATGCCGCCGGAATAAGTCAGCTCAAGGCCGCAGCCTTTTGAAAAGCTGGACTTGCCGTTGACAACAGTTTCAATGCCGTAGTTATAGGTGCCGCTTTCAAGGCGGATAGCCATCTGCAACCCTGACATGATCGTGTGCTGATCGGGGTCGTGGGTGAACGTGCCTTGAATACGAAGCTGGTTTGTACCCAAGTCGTAGATGCCTTTCAGGCGCGTGCCAGTGCCAGAGGTGCTGGTCGTGACGCCAGTCATGGCGCTTAGTCCAGAGGGGTCGGCGTCTGTTCCAGTCTGCGTGATGTACTGGCCCGTGATGGTCACGCCTGTGCCTGTGGCGCTGGCCGTTTGACTCATGGTCACGGTCGTACCGGCAATGGCCGTAATAATTGTGTCGGCCTTAACACCCGTGCCGTAAACGCACATTCCAGTGAACAACTGCGCCGTGTTGCTGACGTTCAGAATCTGGTTGTTGTTCAGCGTCAGGTTGCCGGTGACACTTACGGCTGTTCTTGCAAATGACATTTATTTTTTCTCCAAGCTGCTTACCACAGCGTGCAGCACCCCAGGGTGCATGCGCCACGCTTCTTTGTGGCCGATCACGGTGGCGCACACTTCAGAGCAAAACCACTTGGTCTCATGCTCGCGGCTGACAAACGGCAGCACAGAGCGCACGCAGCCCACCAGGTCGTAAGGGCGGCCACGGTTGTCAAAGACAAAGCTCCAAAACGCACCTTCGCTCACATGCGGCAGCGCGATCACGTCCCACTTGGCCGGGTCCAGCTGCATGCGCTTGATGCGCACACCGCCCTCGGTGCCCACGCTGCTCAGGCAGTCCACTTCGGCCTCAAACGGGTTTCCCAGGCAGATTTCGCTGTGGCTGTATTGGCTCTTGGTGAAAAACCGGATCGCCCGGTTCACCAGGCCATGCCAGCCGGGGCGGGTGCCTTTGTACGATGCGAGGTGCAAGACAGTCATGGGTCAGTCCTTTTTGCAGCGAATGTCGAGCCAGGGCTTCGATGAAAACCGGCTGGCCACCAGGGCGTACAGCAGGGCCACGCTGATGGCGAATGTCACGTCCAGCAGGTAGGGCGCATACGCGCCCATCAAGATGGCCACGGGCGCAAACATGCCGATGACGGCGGGCGCCATGACGATGAGTCGCACCCAGCAGGGGTGGTCCCCGGTCAAGTGGTGGGCGCAATACGCGCCTGTGATGGCCATGGCCAACATGGCGGCGATGAATGCGGCTTGGGTGGGGTTGTCAAACATGGGGAGCAGTCCTTATCAGCTTCAAACCGAGGCGAATCACACAAAAAATGATGATGGACAGGCCCACATCCTTGAGGACCCAAACCGGGAACCATTCGTCGATCGGGTAGACGTTGAACTTGAGGTAATGGTTGGTGCGCCCCACCTGGGCGATCAGGCCGATGGTGGACAGGTAGATGCCCACAGCCATGAGCCGCCCAAAGCCAATGGCCCGCAGCAGCTTCATCAGCGGTGCGTGCAGCACCACCATGGCAATGGCGGGCACCTCGATCAGCAAAACGAGTACAAGCCAGATCTTGATCTCGAGCATGAGGTCAGATCCCGATCTTGGCTTTGAACTTGCCCGACAGCGCCGAAAACAGCGCGGGCAGCTGGTTGCTCATAAAGCCGATGCCCATGGCGATGATGCTGGGGGTGTAAGGCGTGTTCAGCTGCGGGATGACGCTGACCACCATGTTCATGGCACCCCAGCTCAGCACCAGCGACACGGTGACGCCGATGACCACAAAGCCGATGCTTTGCAGCACAGACTGGTTTTTGGTGCTGGACAGTGCAATGAAGCACCCGGCCAAGGCGCTGATGACGACCAGCATGACGTCGGCAGCCACAGGGCCAAACGCGCCGATCAGCAGCGCAAGGAAGCCAACGCTGGCCGCGCCGGTGGTGGTGGTGGAAATGGGCTCTGGCATGGTGCTTACTCTCTGGTTTCAATGGTGTATTCGGTGACGGTGCTGACGATTTCGTCAGCGCTGTCGCGTTTGACGGTTTGCACCGCTTTGGTGGGGTGCTGCACGACCACTTGGGCGGGCGGCACGGTGGCTTCAAAGGCGACTTGTGGCGCGGCCACGTTGATGGTCTGGGCAGGCACGGTGACGTTGACGACCGGAGCGGCTTGCTCTGGCACGTTGATGACGATGGGCATTTCGTTGGCCACTTCTTTGATGTGTGCTTGCATGGTGCCCACCAGGCCGCGCATTTGGGCCTCGATGTCGGCAGTGGACAGTTGCACGGTGGTGGATCGGTTCATGCCGGTCAGGGCAGCCATGAGCTCGGCGTGTTGGCGTTGGGCCTGGGCGGCGCGGTCTTCGGCGTCCAGGCTGCGGCCACCGTTGGGCTGGGCAGGCTGTGCGCCTGCGTTGGCGGCGGTTTGTGCGCCGGGTGCGCCTTCGTAGGCGGTCAGAGACACGCCAAATTCGGCGGCCAGTGCTTGCGCTTGGCCGATGGCTTTGATGGTGTCTTCGTAGTCGTAGCCCATGCTGGCGCACAGGTCTTGCGGGGCCATCAGGCCTGCTTTGACGGCCAGCACCTTGGCGTTCATGTCGCTTTGTGGGTCCACCCATTCCCAGCGTCGGGCCTGCCATTCGTGGCGGGCAAATTTGGCGGCTTTGCTGGCGGGCAGGGCCGAGCCGTTGGGCATGGTGATGGCGCCCGACAGCAGAGCCATTTGCAGCCACTGGCGGTAGACCGGCTCCACAAAGCAGCCGATGAACCATTCTTGGTCTTTGGTCCAGCGGTCGCGCTCTTCAAGTGTGCCGCTGCGGATGCTGCTGAAGCTGACGCCTTCCAGGTCGTTGGCCAGCGAGTGGTAGGCCACACCCCAGCCTGTGGCGATGCGCTGCAGGCAGGTTTTGGCAAAGGGGCCAAAGACTTCGTTGGGGTATTTGCTTTCGTGCGGCTGAAAGCTCACGCCCTGGGGCAGCGTGTCGTAAATACCGGGCTGGCTGGGGCTGATCTGCTGGCCGTTGTCTTGCTGGCCGATGGGGGCCATGCCGTCTGGCGTGGTGAAAAACCCGTAATGGTTGGCCCCGTGTTCGGCAGCCAGCAGGGCTGACAGCATGAACCCGCCCAGGTGGTGCAGGCTCAGCATGCCGGGGGCCATCCAGGGGATGCCGCGCACTTGTTCGGCGCGGGTGACTTTGAAGCGGTGCAGCGTTTCGTCGGTGCTGACGCGCACGCGGCGGCGGCTGCTGCGTGCGCCGTCGCTGGGGTGGGCCTCAAACAGGTGCAGGGCCACGGGGCGGCGGTAGTCGTTCACCTCCACGCCCATGATGACTGTGTTGCCGTTGTGGCTGCCGTTAAAGGTGGTGTCGATGCGGTCCACATCGATGACTTGCAGCGCAAAATTGAAGCGGTTGCCCGCGTCTGCGCCTTTGACGATGCGTACCAAAAACTCGCCATCGCTGGGCAGGCTGCCCATGATGCTGCGGCACAGGTCGGGAAAGCTCATTTGGCCGGTGACGTCGGCGGCTTGGCTCCATTCGGCCCAGGCGGTTTCGATGGCGGCGTTGGCCATGCGGTCTGGCTTGCCGGGGCTGTCCTCCACCCGCGCTTGCAGGCGTACGCCCACGGGGCCGACCACGTTGTTTTGCACCATGTCGACAAACTTGGCGGCATAGTCGTTGTTGTGCACCAGCTCGCGGCCACGGCGGCGCAGCAGGTCCAGGTCGGTTTGCAGCTCTTGGTTGATGCTGTTGGCAGTGGCAAACCAGTCGGCGGTGAGCCGGTCCACACGGGCAGCAGCAAAGCGGCGCACTTGCTGGCCGCTGGTTTTGCGCGTGAGCCAGTTGGCGGCGCGTTGGAAGATGGTGGGTTTCATGCGCCGAATCTCACAAAAATGCGGCCCGGCACACCGCCTGGTCTGCCGGTGCCGTTGGCGGCTTGCTGGGCGGCTTCTTCGCGGGCCACTTCGCCTTTGAGCCGGTCGCGCAGTTGCAGCAGTTCGCCCATGCTGTAGTGCTTGAGCCTGCGGCCTGCGATTTCGTATTCCTGCACGTTGGTGCTGGCGGTTTTGAGCATGACGGCCTCAACAGCGTCGAGCATCACGCGGCTGGGGCTGCGGCTGTCGAGTTTGGTGACGGCATCAAACGATGGGGCGATGGTGATGCGGCCAGTGCTTACGGTGTAGACCTCGCCCGCGTTGGTGGCTTGCGCCCGCCAGTCGTAGGCGCCCGCGTGCCAGGCGGTGGTGGTGGTGGCCGCCACGTTGACCAGGTGGTCATCGCCTTGCGCAGCGCTGGTGATGACGATTTTGTGGTCAGCGTTTATGAGGGTGTAGACCAAGGCCCACCCGGCGCTGGCCGGGTAGTCGGCCAAGGTCTTGAGCCACTTGGCGGTGTCGCCAGCGACGATGCTGGCCGGTTCGGTAGTGGGGATGGTGGTCACGGTGGTTTCGGGTTGTTGCCCGAAATGTCACCGAGGTCATGTTCACTTGTTAAGACAAACGAGTGAACAGTTTTTTATTTTGGCGTTTGCCCGTGAAAGTAGCGCATGGGCAGGGGTGTCAATTTGTCGGCATTGACCCGCTTGACCTCGCTCAACCCCCAGCCGTCAGCAGTGAGCACACGCACCCGCACCAACCCCGTGCCGTTTTGCATGGCCAACACGCGTGCCTGGTGGAATTGGTAAAGGTGGCCTTGTTGGGCGGTCACGGCTTGGTCACGACCTTAAACATGCCAGGTGGTATGGTTTCGTCGATGACCACGGGCAAGCCTGCAATAAGCATGGGCGCAAGCGGTTTTGGCATAAGTTGCCACGCCGTCACTTCTTTTTGGAAGTCTTCCCAGGTGTCATCGTTGCCCCACCCGCCAACGCTCGATTTTCGAGACACCGCCGGCCAAACCTCTGAGCCATCGGTCACCCAATACCAAGCGCCCTCCACGCGTTCGCCATTCGACTGCCAATCGAAAGATTTCATGCCTCACCCCTTGCTGTTGATGATTTTCCAAATTGCCGTGCGGCTCAAACTATACCGCCGCTCCAGCAGGGCCATGCGCTCACCGGCTTGGTGGTCGCGCTGGATGGCGCGGTTGCGGGCGCTGCGTTCGCGGCGGGCGCTTTCGGTGGTGCCGGGTATGTAAACCCGGTCGCCCGCATATTCCCGGTGCTTTTGGTCGCTGATGGCCAGGGCCATGGCGGCCAGCTGGTCGCGGTGCTCGGCCAGGGCGGCGCAAAAGCTGGGGGCCATTTGCAACACGGCGTCGAGCACGTCATCGATCAGGTCATCGGGCGCGGGTGCGAACGTGGTGGCGGGCTCGGCAGCCAGCAGGTCTGGCGCGGGGGCGGCAACTTGGGTGGCGGCTGGGGCGGCGGCTTTTTTCACCATGTTCGGGCGGGTCCTTGTTGGCGCGATGGGCGGCGCATGAGTGGGCGGGCGGGCGGTGTCTGGATCGCGCTGGGCGTGGCGTCCAAACTTTCAAATTTATCTGGTGTTGGCGTGTTTGTGTCGGTGTTTGTGATCGGGGACGCAAACAAATCCCCGCTGCGGGGTTGCACGGCCTCTTCCAGCTTGTCCCACATGGCGGTGGTGTAGGTGTGCAGGCCCAGCGCGTGGGTCACAAAGATGGCGTAGACCGAGCAGTCGAGCACTTCGTTGCGTGCCCGCTTGGTGTTTACCCACTTGTATTCAATGCCCCGGCTGGTCTTTTGCGGCACGCGGCTTTCGGCGGTCAGCTGCACATAAAACTCGGGCGGTAGGTCTTTGCTGAAGTGCACGTAGCCGGGGCCGGGCTGGGTGACCATGAGGCGGCCATAAACCAGGTCTTTGGCGGTGTCGGTGCCCACGTACCACAGGCGCACACCGCGCTTGAGCACTTGGCCGCGCCAGTTCACGTCTTGGATGGTGGCTTTGCCCTTGACCATCTTGCTGGGCTGGGGATCCCCGCGCACGGCAAACACGCGCTGGCGTTCGCGCAGGCGGCAGTAGTTGTACGCCTGGTGCGTGAAGTGGCCGCCCGTGTCCACGGCCATGGCCTCGATCTTCATGCCTCGCCCGTTGGCGTGGGTGAAGATGGTTTCGCGGTAGGCGTCCAGCTTGTCCCATTCGCGTTCGTCGGCAGGGTTGGCCATGATGATGGTGTAGTCCACCGCCCACATTTCCTCGCCCCGGCCAATGGCCCAGGTGACGCACTCGAACCGGTTGTCTTGCACGTCGCACCCGGTCACCAGCACCAGGCCGCCATAGGGCACGGTGAATCGGCGGTAGGCTTCGGCGCGGCGGCTCAGGGCGTTTTCGTCGGCTTTTTCGAGCGTTTCTTCCCAGCACTCGCCCAGCGTTTCGTTGACAAAGCCTTCCAGCGGCCCCGTCTCGCCCGCCTTGGCTTTGGTGCTGGCCTCGATGAATTCTCGCACGATGTCTGACCATTCGCGCTGCGGGCTGTAGGCCGTCCAGATGTGGAAGGCCACGTGGCGCGGTGCGCTGCGCTTGGCCCCGGTGGCATCGCGCCAGACGGCGTCATGGCCGTAGCGGTAGTCGCCGCAGCTGCTGACCCAGCAGGCACCCTGCTCCCAAAGGCGCAGGTAGTCGGCCTGGGTGATGCTGGCCCGGCAGTGCGGGCACACGTGGCGCACTGTGGCCGGGTCGGCCCCGTCCCACTTAAAGCCGTGGTCCACCTTGCGGCCACCCCACAAAATGGGGTGCTCGGCATCGCAGTGCGGGCAGGTGATGTGGTAGGTCACGCGGGCGTCGGCGTGGTCTTCTCGGTATTCCACATGGCTCAGCCCGTGCACACGTGGCGTGCTGCCTGCAATCAGTTTGGGGAACGGTGCCCCCTCCAGCCGCCCACGCGCCAGGGTGATGGGGTCTGACGACTTCTCAACCTTTTGGTCAAAGCCATCAGCTTCGTCCAGCATGGCCACGGCCACCGTGATGCGTCGATAAGCCCGCGCCGCCTTGCCGCCCAAGATGTGCAGCACCGACCCCAAAAAGCTCTTGAGCTTCATGGTGTCTTCCTTGCCCGACAATAGCACCGGCTTGATCGCGTCCACATCGCGCAGCATCGGGTCGACCTCAGACTTCACAAACGAGTCACGGTCATCGTCGGTCGGCTGCCACAGCGCCTGCTTGCGGCGGCGGTGCACGGCGTTGTAAGCAATGAAGGCCAGCAGCGTCTTGGTGTACCCAACCCGCTTGGCCTTGCGCACCGTCACCTCCTCGATGTCGTCATTGCTGAAGGCATCCATCCACCCGCGCTGAAACGGATAAGCCTGCCACCGCCCCTGCGTGTGACTGGACTCGGCCGACAAGAAAAAGTTTTCTTCGGCCCACTTGCTCAGCGACTGCGGCACCACCGCCTGCAACGGCGACAGCCCCGATGTGATGGCAGCCAACACTGCCCGCAAGGTTTCGCTGGGGGCTTTGCTCATTCGTCGTCTCCAATCGGCTCGTCATCCACATCCTCAGCTGGCGCCAGCGACTTGGCCACCAGGTCGGCCGTGGCCCGCACCCACTCATTGCGGGCGTTGGCCAGCAGCGACATGACCTGATCACGCGCAGCCTCGGGCAAGTCGGGACAGGTTTTGCGCAGGGCGGCGGGCAGCTGGTCAAAGCGCTCCACCACCGACATGCTGGCCGTGGCCAACACCTCGGCCAGCAGCGCGATCGGGGCGAACTCGCCCCGCGCCACCGCGTTCTTGATCTCGATGCCGTGGCGCTGCTCACGCGCCAGCGCGGCCCGCTCTTGCACCAGGTCAAGCCCGCCCATTTCCTCAGACTGGCGACCAGCGGCCACCTCGCGCAGCCAGGCGCAGTACTGGCGCAGCTGCAGGGCCAGCGGCTGGCCACGCTCCACCACGCTATCACTCACCAGCTGGCTCACCCGCGCCTCGCTCACGCCGATCAATTCGGCCAGCTCAGCCTGAGAGCCCTGCCGATCCAATGACTCAGCGGCCCTCACTTAAGCCCCTTAGCAAAACCATGAAACAGTCGGATTTCGCGCTCGTTTCGACCCGTGGTGACTGGGCTTGGGGAGGACCCAACACGGGGGTGGTGGTGTGTGCGTGCATGCCCATGTCATCCAGCCCGGTTAAACTTTTCGGTGTAGTACTTCACCTCACGATCGAACAAGCTCGGGAACTTGTCGACCATGAAACGCTGCACCTTGGAGTTGATGCGCTTGGTGTTGAACATCTGCGCCACGTCAATCGTTTGAATGGCTTTGATCGGTAGGCGCTTGGGGCCGACGCGGATCATCACGGTTTTGCCATCGTTGATCATGAATGCGCCAGGGATAAGGTGGCGTGGCCCGTTGCGCTTGATCTTGATGCTGACGCCTTTCTTGGTTTGGCGTGCACCAAAGGCGGCCACGTTCAGTGATCGCCCACGCTTGGCTGGCGACTCCAATGACGCTTGCATGCGCACCTCGCCCTTGAACGAATTGGCTTTGTTGATGCGCAATGACTGGTTGATCTTGCTGGCCGTGATCATGAACTCCTGACGAATCTCACGGCTCATGGACGTTTTGGCTTGGGCAATGGTAGTGTTGAGCGCACGTGCCGTGGCCTGACGTGCAATGTCATCACGCAAGGTGTCGAGCTTCTTGATCACCTCAGGGAAATTGTGGCGAATGTCGATCCTCATGCCATCACCTCGCAGGCGTTGCGCTGTCCTGGTCCTTGATGGCCTGCAGGATGGCCGCCTTGGTGGGTGCACCGTGATGCCGCGCAATGCTGGCGAACATGGCCTGCTGCGCGTGCTTGAGTGGCCGCGCTGATCGGATCAAGCGGGCGCAGCATTGGGCGCAGGTCATGGTGTAAAGACCACTGAGCGGCTGTTGTTTGGAGTATTCGCAGGATGGGCATGTCATAGGTTCTCTTGTTCATGTAGTCCACTTGCCGCCAGTCGAGCGAATGCGTCCTGACTCGGACAGCCATGAAACGGTTTTGCGGGCGGCCCGGGCGGGCCATCCAGTGATGGCTATGATTTCAGCCATAGTTAGGGCGCCATGGGACAGCAGCTGGATCAGGGCGTAGGTGCGAGTCATACCGCCTCCATTCGTAGCGCTTCTCTGGCAAACCGCAGCGCAACAGGTCGCACCTGATCGCCGGACTGGTGACGGTCGATGATTCTCTTGGCCCAGTCTTTTGCACCGGGTACATCTTTCGCCCGGTTTTTAAGCTCAATGATCTTGGCGATTTCGACGGTCAGCTTTTGACCCGAAAGGGTTGGCGCGGGCAACTCTTGCCACTGTGGTAATGGGGCTTTGAGCGCAATGGCTCGAAACTCCAGCACCGTGGGTGGCTTTCCGGGTGTGAGGTTTTGCAGGGCATAGGCGATGGCCTCGGGGTGAGGCTCAAAGCCGCCCAGCTCATGCGCCCAGTCGGTCTTGACGTCGGCGAGGTTCAAGCCCTCCCAACGGCCCAAAAAGTCGCGGCCATAGACCAATGTCATTTTGGTAAAAATCATGTCCACCAGTGCGGTTTGCAGGCTCATTGCGTGATCTCCAGGCGTGGTGGGTGTTGGTTTTTGCGGGCAAGGTCAAGGAAGTATTCGGCTGCATGAGCCGGGTGAATGGGCTGCGCTGCGCCCGGGGCTGGACGGGCAAACATGGGCGCGGCCTCGGTCATTCGCTCCCGCATTGATCGCTGGTAGGTCGTCTCAGCGGCGGGCATCTCCCCCCGGTGCAGCTTGTCGGCCATGGCGGCGGCTTGCTCTCGGTCTCGCTTGACGATGCCAAGGGCGTAAGCAAACCCCTTACCTCCCTCGATGGCCTTGGCCGCAGCCCCTGTGAACTCGTCCAGAGTGGCCCCGGCGTCGATCAGGGCTTTTAGGGTTTGGTTTCCGGGATTCACATCTCCAACCCCTGCCCGCTTCATGGCCTTGCAGACATCGCCTGACGACAATTCGCACGCACTCGCGCAGTGTGTGCTTGATCTACTACTGTCTAATCCGGTTCCGGTTCCGGTTCCGGTAGCGTCAATCCCATGGGACTCCCATGTCCGTCCCATGTCTGTCCCATGGGACATTGGTGGGACAAATTCGGGTTTTGATGACTGCATGTTTGCATCGCGCAACTTCTCTTCGGCCTCTTTTCTGGCTCGGTATTCGGCTTTTCTGTTGCGCTCACCATTCTTTTGACCAAGCATGTTTTGCACACGGTTGACGATGGTGTCGTGATAGAGGCGGCCATCATCAGCAAGCCACCAGCCGCGCAAAAGCACCTCTTTTGATTTCTCAAACTGCTTGACCGACATGCCAAGACGAGCGCAAATCAGGCGCGGGTCAGATGGCATAGAGCCGCATGGGGTTTGCTGCCATGCTGTTGTCCACAACATGAACAACCACGGACGCTCATCAGCAGAGGCAAGCGCCCAAGTGTCAGACTGGGTGATCTGCTCCAGGTCGAGCTCAAATCGCCAGCCTTTCGCCTTTGTGTCGCCTGGATAAGGTGCTGGACGAATGGCTTCACTCATTACAGCACCTCGTTTTGAAAGTTAAACATGGGTCCATCCTTCGCTCTCCAAAAAATAGGCGTCCCGTGGCGCTGGGAGGCTCAGTTTTCAACCCGGTGATCAAGCCAGGTCTAGCCACGGGACAAAACATGTTCAAAGCCTTCGGGTATCTAAAGGCTCAAACAAAAGAGGCCTGCTTTTGGGCAGGGAAAACGGGGTGCACCATGCGGCCGGTGACCATGCAGGGGCGCGGCTCTGCGCGGCGGCGCAGCTGGCCGCCCGCAATCATGTTGCTCACGCGGGCACTCACGCGGCCCACATCGATGCGGGTGTTGTAGGTGCGCTCATAGGCGCGTTGAATCTCGGTCAGGCTCATGTCGCCTACCATGGGGGCGCAGCCGCCGATCACCACGTCCAGAATCTCCTGCTGCTGGCGGGCCAACTTCTTGGCGCCAATGGCGCGGAAAGAATCGGATTGGGTATCTAGCGAACTCACGCGCTCAGGCGTCATCACGGCATCGGTCATTTGGGGAACCTCACAATGTTGTTGATTCGTTTGCTGGTCACATACCGGGCCTGCAGCTGCTGGCTCACGGCGTGGGTGGCTGCCTGGTCAAGCGTCATGCCATGCGCCTGGGCGAATCGCGTGAGCGCTTCAATCTCAGCATCTGACAGGCAGACGCTGACGGTTATGGGTGGTGGCGGGGCGCTCATTGGCGTAACTTAAAAAGCGGCCAAGTGGGCTTAATGTGTGGCTCGCTTTGCCGCCTCTGTGTGCGCAGAATCACTGACGTGAGAGCGCAAGAACTCGATCATCAAATCACGCACCAGGACGGCGGGCTGTGTGCCATTCAGGTCAGCAATGGCCTCGATGGCGCGGCGCTCGGTGTCAGTCACCGACAGGTTGATGCGGTTGTTTCGGATGTGGCGTGGATCTGCGTACATGACAGGGACCCTTTCAAAAGAAGCGAGAAAACGAAATGACGGACACGGAACAGCTGACCGCCCGACTGGTAAAAACAGAGGCCAGAGTGCTGGCCCTGATGAATGCGGTGGCGGCCATACTCAAGCACCACCCCGCACGCGCCGATGTGCAAGCAAGCCTCGGGCAACTTGTAGAGCTGCACGAGTGCGCTTTGCTGCCAAAAACACAGCCGGACGCTGTGGCAGGCGCGATTCGGTTGACAGTCGGCCAAGTGCTGCAGCTGTCAAACATTGAGACTGGTCCCGCAGACGGGCCAGTGCAAACACGGAAGACAAAGTGGGGTTGATCAAGTCCATGTCAGCCCCTCACCAAGCCAGAAAAGGCGGGCGCGTCCAGTTGGGCACAATTGAGATTCTCAATTCCAAACTGAACACAAAAGGACGCGCCCATGGAAAACAGGGAAGTTGCAGAACTCAAGATGCAAGTCATGATTCTGGAAAGCCTGGTGGCAAGCATGTTTGCGGCGCAACAGCGCGGCACATCCGTGAATACAGACTCTCTGAGGATGGAGATTTCTTCAAAAATCATGGGCATTACTCAGGCCTATTACCAGACGGACCAGACGGCAAGTCAGGCGAATTCGGAGGCAGAGGCCCTGGCCCTTTGGGTGGAGGTAACGGGCACCCATCACATCGACCGCATGTTCGACCTGATTCGGGCATGTCTACAAAGAGATTAGTAGAACCGCTGGCAATACCTTCAGCAAGCGAGTCCTGGATGCGCTTGAGCAACATGCCCAACACATCGGGCTTTCGGGCCTGCGCCTTGCGCACACGGCGAGATACACGCTTAGGCATTGGCCACCCCCTGCCCAGCGGCTTGTTGATCGGCCAGCTCGGGCCAGATGCGCTGCCAGTCGTTGGGGCGCAGGTCTTTGCGGGTGACTTCGCCTTTGGTAATTTGCTCAATCGCAACAGCTGCTTTGATGCTCGGCGACTTGAGGCCCGAAACCCATTGGCAAACATTTGTGGCGGGTACGCCAAGCTGCAGCGCAAGCACTGCCTGCCTTCCGCGTACCTGTTGAGTCCAGTCTTTTAGGTTCATGACCAAGACTTTACCTCAAGGTATTGATAAAAGCAATACCCAAAGATCATTTACTTGCAGGTAACAACCTGCTGCAATCAAAAAAATGGATAAGTACGAATTTAGACGCACAAAACTGCTGGAGCTCATCAACAAGATGGGCAGGGGTGGTCGTGTGCGTGTGTCTGAAGCGATCGGTAAATCACCCGACTACATTTCGCGCATGCTTTATCCGAAAGACAAGGCGGGCCACAAAGGAATTGGCGAGGATTCCGTCGAGCTGATTGAACGAGCATTTCCGGGCTGGCTTGGAAATATTGAGACCAGCTTTTTAGAAGCCCGAGAGAGCAACGGAGAGTACAAAGTTTTTCGCAATGACTGGCCCTTTAAGACAATCACGCATAGCGAGTGGAACGCCATTCCCGAGCCTGTCCGGGAAATGTTGGAGCGCCAAATCAAAGCTGTGTTACCTTTGCAGGAAACGAATGTCAAGTTGGCCGCAGCGTAGCCAAAATTTTACAATTTCAAGACTATTCAAAACGAAAAAAAATTTAATCAGCCTATAAGGTATTATTTTTGGTATTAGTTATTGCATTATTTAACATAGCGACAAAAATTTAGCCTACTTGCTAGATGTCTTTTTTGCCTTGCTCGCTTTTTTGCTTCATTCGCTCAAAGACTTTTTTTGCGGTGACATCAAGCGCACCCCTGTTTTTGTCGGATGAATATCGCCTGATCGAAAGGACGGATGTGTCATCCTCCACTATGCACGTCTCTTGCTGAAACTGCGCCCCAAATCCATTAACCAGCACCGACTCTGAACAGACTGCAGAAGGGTACTTCTCTTTAACTGCCGCCTTGATTTGACTGAATTGCAACGAAGCAAACGAAAAACGCCAGTACTCTAGCCCGCCATTGTCATCGAATCTAATTGAAAGCGGCTTTGCGCCAACCTCAGAATAACATCTGTCCATACATATCGAACGCAACCCTGGCGCCATAACATACCTGATGTGATAGCCACGCACGCCAGCAATTGTGAATTCGTCAAAGTTGGAAAATTTTTGCGCTATCTCTATCTCAGACATCCCAATTTTTAAGCCTTTGATTTCGACCGTGATTGGCTCAGCGCCAACCACCAAAAAAGAGGCCGCCGTTAGCGCCATTGAGGCAAAAATTGCTTTTAATTTCATCGAGTCTCCTGCTTGTAGGGCTTTAATTATCCATAAGTATACGTTTGCAATCGTTCGCCCGTCTAAAAAAATTACCCGAGGGTATTGACAAAAGTTTCCCTTGGGGTAAAGATAGACCTCACCAACAACGGAGGGGTCATGCAAACCACATCAACACCCATCGGCATCAAGTGCCGCATCACCATCAAGACCGCAGCGGGCACGCGCAGCTACAGCGGCATTTTTCCAAGCACCTTTGACGCCACCATTGATGCGATGGACCAGCTGGGCGAGGCCGGGGGCAAGATCAGCGTGGTGGCGGCATGAAAGTCACACCTTACGCCCCTGCAGGCACTTACGTGCTGACAGCCGAAACCCCTGTCGACGTGGATTTTTTGAGCGACTTGGATTTCCGCAGAACAGCCAAGGCCATGGGCATGAGCATCAAAGCGCCATGCAACGACGGCACCTTTGAGGTGGTGAGCATGCAGCTGTCAACAGTTCCGGCTGATGATTTGCTGCAAACCATTTTGAAGCTGGACCGCTTGCTGCGGGGTCAGCCGCATGGTCAGGGCCATGTCGGAGCCGATGCCGTTGGTCCAAACGCGCAAGAACATGCAGTGGCCATCATCAAAAAGCTCAACGTCGTGCTGGACGCCCTCGGTGCGGTTGTCAGCGAGGGTGAGCCCTTGCAGGTGGTGATTGAAACCCATATTGCCTCTCCTGGTGCCGAAAAAGCCATTATCGACACCGTGCAGCGCTTGGCCACCGACGACACGGAAGGCGGTGCCGCATGACCTGCGACACCTACTGCTGCAACCATGGATGCAATCAGGGCCGCTCATGCCCCGCACGCCGCGCACCCATCACCCGCGTGGATCTGTCTCGCGTGCAGCTGGATGGCACACAGCCCGCACGCCGCGCACCGAGCGCAGCGGCGCACTTGGTAAAGCGCTTGGCGCAGTGGCTGGGCGCAGCGGCTGTGGTGGCCATTTGGATGCTGGCTTGCGCCGCCACCGACCAGGACGCGCGGCGCACTGCCCCAACCCACCAACCGACGCAATGGGAGGCCGCATGATCACCATCAACGGCCCCATGACCCTGTGCGACAGCGTCAGCCTGGCCATGACGTCGGGCGGCACTGCGCAGCTGACGTTGAGCGCCACGGTGCCCAGCCCCACCAGCCCCAACGGCGTGATGTACCTGCTGGTCTGGACGGGTGACCGCGCTGCCTGCTTTTTTCAGGACCATGCGCACGTTCTCAAGCTGGGTGTGGGCCTGTCGGTCATCGCCACCGACCCCCGGCCCATGATCGACCGGGGCGGCCTTTGCCTCATGTGCACCGTGGTGGATATCCAAATCACCAAGCCGGGCGAACGCTCTGTCACCAACAGCAAGCCCGTCACGCGATGGGTCGACATGGAGCTTGCATGATGGCCCTGAAGCTCAAGCGCTACGGCGTCATCAAGATCACCCGCTGCAGCGACGCGCAGCTGTGGTACGCCAAGCTGGTCGGCCAGTACGTGCCCAACCTGGGCTTCAGCCCGCGCGACGGTTACCGCAGCCGCGAGGCCACGGGCTTCACCAACTTTGTGCGCGAGTGCGATGCGGTGCCCATGACAGTGCTGGTCAGCAACCACCAGCAGGGCCAGTGGCCCTACATCAGGCCCATGGGCTTCACCGAGCTGTGCCAGCACGCGCCCAGCCCGATCGGCACCCCCAAAGCCGCCAAGGCAGCGCCCGCCAACGGCCAAAGCCATGCGCACAGCTGGGCCGAGTCGGCCACAAACATCGCCATCGGTTTTGGCGTGAGCGTGGTCATCACCGCCGTGGCGCTGCCCGCATACGGCCACCACGTCACGCTGGCCGACAACCTGCAAATTACCGCCATCTTTACGGCGGCCAGCCTGCTGCGCAGCTATGCACTGCGCCGATTTTTTAACCGCATCACCACCAGGGAGTCCGCATGAACATCGCACACGCCACCAACAAACTGGGCGTTGTCAAAGCCAACATCTTGCACCACCTGCAACGCAACGGGCGCAGCAAAGTGCTCGACATGGAAATGCTCATGAGCCGGGGCAACCTGCGGGCCGCAGTGTCCAGCCTGGTCGGCCAGGGCTACGTCACCAGGGTCAAAGACTTGGCATTTGAAGGCGTTGCCATCACCAACGCAGGCCGCGCCGCCATCGGCGTGGAAGTGCCGGACACACCATCAGGCCGACCACCCCGCATCTGCAACGCATCGATGACCGCGCCCCTGCAATACGAAGCCCACACCACCATGGGCCGGGTGGGTCTGGCGCGGTTTGGGGCGGCCGGGCGGGTTACCGCTTAAAGACAAAACAAGGTCAACACCATGGAGCTGTTCAATGAACTTATCAATTTTTTCGCGGGCGCAGCGCTCGGACTCATCGCAGGCCACTGGCTCTGCAAACGCACGGACGTTCCACTCGCAAGAGAGCAAGGACGACTTGACGGGATCAATGAAATTTGGCCCCACCTGGTCAGCGCATGGCTCGACAACATACGAGCTGGTCGCGTCACAGCTGCCGGAAGTCAAGCGCATGGTGGTGCTGACAGCGACCAAAAAGCTATTCACTGAACGGTATTTTTCGATCAGCAAACTGCGTGAAATTGCCCAAATTTTGGGCGCACCAGAAAAGGGCAGGCCGTGGCAGCTGCTGCAGCCTTTGCACTGCGTCGACTATGACGACATGCAGCCAGAGCTGCGAGAAGCCATCCCCCGCCTGGTCAACGAATGCCTGACCAGCCACATTCAAGCTGCACACGATACGTGCATTGCACTCAAGGGAGTTGAGATATGAACCGCTCACAACGCCGAGCCAGCCAATTCAAACGCGGCCAACGCTGGGACCGCAATGCCGTGCTGTCGCAACCCGCCGCTGCGCTGAACCGCATACGCCTGGCGCAACCCTACACGCCAGACGATGCAGCCCGCCTGAGCGTGGACGCCCGACTGGCCTGGCACAAACTGACCAACGGCCTGGGCACCATGAGCGACTTTGACGTGCTGGCCGGGATGATCAACACCACCTACGTCATTGCCATGGACAGCGATGCCGACGAAATCGTGCAAGACATCTTCGACCGCGCCATGCTGTCGATGGCGGGCATTCGTGCCAGGTACGAACGGATCGGCAAATTCGGCGCAGACGCCCACGCGCTGGAACACGTGCCCGCCGTGCTGGACGCCATCGACCAGCTGCTGGCCAACATCACCCCCCTGCAAGCCGTGGACGCCCTGCAGCGCAGCATGAAGCTGGTGGAGCGCGGCCATGTGATCGTGCCCGCTTGCTTTGGGGAGGCGGCATGAGCAACGCACAAATGACGCCGTGGTTCCCGGCAAGCGTGAAGCCAGTGCGCACTGGTGTTTATGAGGTTCAACTTGCACGCGGACCTGTTTTCAATACTTTTGCCTTTTGGACTGGTGATCGATGGGGAGCCATGTCATCCGTGCCGGAAATGGCCTCGACGCAAAAATATGCGCTTGCCGACTGGTCAAGCCAAAACAAACGGTGGCGCGGCTTTACCGAGGAGCAGAAATGACCCAGCAAGCCTGCCAATGGCGCCAGACAAATGACCCATACATGCCCGACACCTGGGAGGCCGACTGCGGAGCCATGTGGACATTCACAGACGGCGGCCCCAAAGACAACCACATGCGGTTCTGCCCACAGTGCGGCAACCCGCTCCAACAAATTGACAACGCCATGAACCACAAAAGCAACCCCTACATCCCCGCCATCCACAACACTTCACGCATTGGAGTTGCACGCGCATGAAAAAGATCATCAAAACCATTTTGAAGCGCATGGCCTTTGCCATGCTTTCTTTTTTCGTCGTGCTGATGATGTGCGCGGCAGTTGTTGCAATTTTTAACGGATCGAAGCCATGAGCAAAGAAGCAATAGACGAACTCAAACGCATTCGGTCAATTCTGAGTGGAATAACTGGCCTTGAGGACGATGACCAAGAGTACATCGAAGACGCCCGAAAATCTGTTGATCGGATTATTGAAGCACTGGCAGAGCAGCCAGCACAGCAGGAGCCTTTGGAACTTTTGCCTGTGGTTGATGTTTGTATGCGTGCTGAGGCGCATGGAATCGACCCGCAAACAAAAGGCTTGTACGGCTTTTACGTTGATTGCATCAGCTCATCCACGCAGCCAGAACAGCACAGATCAACTGGTAAGCAGTCCTTACAAGTTGAGCATCCAGCATGGCCCGCTCCGCTGTTGCAGTCAAAGCAAAACTTTGAGCGCAATTTTGGCCAACACTGGCAGGCTGACTGGATTTACAGCGACCTTGCAGAATTGATTGATTCGCCGCCACCAGAACAGCCAGCCACCACCAAATGCTGGAAATGTGGCGATGCTGACCCGGCCTTCACCGATGTGTGCCAAGTCCCCGCATGCGGCATGAGGGAGCAGCCATGACCGAAGCAGCAATGATGCAACGCATCGAACAACTGACCACGGCGGTGCAGTCGCTCACGGCCATGATGGGCACCCGGCTGTCGCGGCAGCAGCTTTGCGATCGGCTGGGCATCCACCGCAACACGCTGGCCCGGCGCATGACTGAGCCGGGGTTTCCGCTGCCTGGCAGCGATGGCAAGTGGTTGTTGAGTGAGGTGATTGAATGGGAGCGGGGGCGGTGAAGCCGCTTGATTTGGCCGCAATGGCGGCAAAGGCAATGGCCGAGCCGGGCGCACACGGTGTTTTGATCACCATCCCCAAAGGCTCAATGCCTCGCGGCTTTCCAAGGGGCGAGTTATTGAACGAATTTGAGCGGGGCGGTCGAATTGAGCGCACTTATCATTTTGATCCAGCGAAGGTTATCGCTTGGCTTATAAAAAATCAGCTTGTTGAAATGGAGCGCACCGGCGACAACGTGCTGTCCTTTCGGGAGCCAACTGCAAACACCAATTAACCAGCCATCCGCTTTGCAATGTCCGAGGCTGAGGCGTTGTAGTAGGTCAACGATCGAGTGGTTGACCGCCACCCAAAGACGCGACAAAGGTCCAGCACATGCAGCCGCTGCGCCAAGCGCGTGGCGGCTGTATGGCGACTGTCGTGGAATACAAACCCCGCCAACCCCGCCTTGTCCCGTGCCTGCCTGAAAAACGCATCGAGCGTTTGGGCTTTGATGCCCAGCAGGGTGTCGCCGCTCCAACCGTCGAGCATGTCCACCACCCGGCGCGTGGTGGGCGTCATGGGCACATCGCGCCGCCCGGTCTTGCCAGCGCGGATCTTGAGGTGATCGGCCATCACATCGGCGGGCGTCAGGCCGCAAAGCTCGCCCGCCCGCATGCCCGTTTGCAGGGCCAGCATGAAACACACCGCCGCTGCTTGCTTGACTGAGCGCACGCGCCGCCGCCCGTCGGCTTGACGCGCTGGCCAGCCCAGCGCCCGCAGCATGCCCCGCACCTCTGGCCCGGTGATCACGCGCTCTCGGTGCTCGGGCTGGGCGGGGCGGCGCACGTTTTTGGCGGGGTTGACATCGAGCCAGCCCCATTCGCGCCGCGCATGTTCAAGCACCGACGCCAGCAGCGTGAGGTCGCGCAGCACGGTGCCCCGCGTCACACGGTCCAGCCGGGAATCGCGCCACAGGGCCAAGTCACCCACCGTCAGGTCGATCAGCTTTTTGGTGACGGGCAGGGGCGCGTGGTCGGGCGACTCAAAGGCGGCGAGGCGAATCACCTCCCACCGCTCGCCCTTTTTGCTTGGGCTGACTTCTTCGGCATAGCGGCGCAGCGCATCGCGCAGGGTCTTGGTGCTGCCAGGGCTGGCGCCGCGCAAAGCCCGCAGCTCGGTCGACCGCTGAGCCGCCCAGGCGTTGGCTTGGGCCTTGGTGTCGAAGGTTCCGCTGTCACGCTGGCCAGCCACGGCGATCTGGATGGACCAGCGACCAGTGGCCGTTTTTTTGGGTGTCGCCATTTGGTGATTTTGATGGGGATTTTTTGGGGTTTGCTTTGTGCAAACTGGTGCAATGGCTGCACTTTACCAAAACCCCCGCAAGCCTGAAACCCTTGTTTTGTGCGGGGTGCAGCGTTGGCTGCACTGCGTTGCACTTTTCACTGATGCCCCCGACAGGAATCGAACCTGTATCACTCCCTTAGGAGGGGAGAGTTCTATCCATTGAACTACGGTGGCCAGCGTGCATTTTACAGGCCGTGGGTGCCTCATCGTGTCTGATTGATAATCCCCCAAATGCGCCATTTCATCCTCAAGAGCCTACGCCGTTTCTTCGCTGCCACGCATGACGAAGAGCAGCTGCGCGTGAGTGAACAACGGCTTCGCTTGTTGGCGGACAGCGCACGCGATGTGGTCTGGACCATGAGCCCTTTGGGTGCTGTGACCTATATCAGCCCCGCGGTGGAAGTGCTGCGCGGCATCACGCCCGAGCAGGCCATGCAGCAAAGCATTGACGAGACCCTCACCCCTGAGTCGCGCGATGTGGTGCTGCAGTACTTTGCCGATGTGGGGGCGGCTGTTTTGCAGGGCAAAACGCCACCGCAGTTCAGGGGTGACCTGGAATACTGGCGCAACGATGGTTCCCGTTTCTGGACCGAAGTGCTGGCGTTTCCACTGATGAGCGCCAATGGGGAGTTGGTAGAAATTTTGGGGGTGACGCGGGACATCAGCCAGCGCCGACAGTACGAAGACAGTTTGCGCGAAGCTCGGCAAATGGCCGAAAAATCCAATGCGGCCAAGACCGAATTCCTGGCGCACATCAGCCATGAAATCCGCACGCCCATGAGCGCCATTCTGGCGTCTACGGAGCTGGCGCTGAGCACATCGCTCACGCCGCAGCAACGCACCTTGCTGCAAAAAAGCAAAAGCGCGGGGCGCTTGTTGCTGGGCATCATCAACGACATCCTGGATTTGTCGAAGCTCGAGCACGGCAAACTGGTGCTGCACAGTGCGCCCCTCGATGTGTACGAGGTCTTGCAGCAAGTCGGTGACCTCGTCAGTGACAGCTGCGCCCGCAAAGGATTGCACTACAGCGCCGAGATCGCGCCCGGCGTGATGACGCTGCGCCTGGGCGATGCACAGCGCTTGGCGCAGGCGCTCTTGAACCTGGTGAGCAATGCGGTCAAGTTCACTGAACGTGGGCATGTCCGGGTGACTGTGAGCGGCGTTGAGGGGGATGACTCGGGGGAGCGTCTGCGCTTTGAGGTGCAAGACACGGGTGCTGGCCTGTCGCCTGAACTTCAGGCCAAGGTGTTTGAGGGGTTTGTGCAAGGCGATAACGAGCAAACGCGCTTTCACGGTGGGACGGGTTTGGGGCTGTCCATTTGCAAAAGCCTGGCCCAACTGATGAACGGCGGTGTCGGGGTCTTGTCTCAGGAGGGGGTGGGGGCGACTTTCTGGTTCACGGTGCAATTGCCATGCGCCCCCGAGGGCCTGCGCATGCCTTCTGGCGATGTGTCAGCGGCCGAGCTGCCCCGGCTGGCGCAGGGGCTGCACGTGTTGCTGGTCGAAGACAACGTCTCCATGCGCGATGTGCTGCGGCAGTTGCTGGAGCTGGCGGGGGCGCGTGTGGTCACCGCAGAAAACGGTCAAGTGGCGGTTGAGCGCGTCAAGTCGACGCGTTACGACCTGGTGCTGATGGACATGCAGATGCCTGTGCTGGGAGGCCTGGAGGCGACCCAAATCATCCGCCAGGACCCGGCTTTGCAGGACTTGCCGATTGTGGCCTTGACCGCAGGGGGCTTCAACGAAGACCGTGACCGTTTTTATGCGGCTGGCGTGAACGACTATTTGACGAAGCCGTTCGAATACAAAGACCTGATTGCAGCGCTGGAGCGCAACCTGCCCAGTGACGGGGTCACTTGCTCAACAGACGCATCGCATCTTCCAGCCCCTTGAGGGTCAGCGGGAACATGCGGTTGCTCATCAGCTGCTGAATGATCGAGATGCTCTGGCGGTATTGCCACACGCCTTGCGGCTCGGGGTTGATCCAGGCAAATTTGGGGAAGGTGTGCGTCAGCCGCTGCAGCCACTCGGCCCCGGCTTCCTCGTTGTTGTATTCGACGCTGCCGCCTTTTTGCAGGATTTCATAGGGGCTCATGGTCGCGTCCCCGATGAAGATCAGCTTGTAGTCCTTGTTGTATTTGCGCAGGATGTCCCAGGTCGGGAACTTCTCGGCGTAGCGGCGCTTGTTGTTCTTCCACATGAAGTCATAGACGCAGTTGTGGAAGTAATAAAAGTCCAGGTGCTTGAACTCGGCCTTGACGGCAGAAAACATCTCTTCGACCCGGGTGATGTGCTCGTCCATGGTGCCGCCCACGTCCATGAGCAGCAGCACCTTCACGTTGTTGTGCCGCTCCGGGCGCATCAAAATGTCCAGATAGCCCGCGTTGGCCGCTGTCTTGCGGATGGTGCCGTCCAAGTCCAGCTCGTCTTGCGAGCCTTCCCGCGCAAAGCGGCGCAGGCGGCGCAGCGCGACCTTGATGTTGCGCGTGCCCAGCTCTTGGCTGTCGTCGTAATCCTTGTAGGCGCGTTGGTCCCACACCTTGACGGCGCTCTTGTTGCCGCCCTTGCCACCAATGCGGATGCCCTGTGGGTTGTAGCCACCGTTGCCAAAAGGCGAGGTGCCGCCGGTGCCGATCCACTTGTTGCCACCCTCGTGGCGTTCTTTTTGCTCTTCGAGGCGCTTTTTGAGCGTCTCCATCAACTCGTCCCAGCCCATCTTCTCGATGGCGGCCTTTTGCTCGGGCGTGAGTTCCTTTTGCAGGATTTTTTCGAGCCACTCCAGCGGGACTTCCTTGGTGAAGTCGGTCAGCATCTCCACGCCCTTGAAGTAAGCGCCAAAGGCCTTGTCGAACTTGTCGAAGTGCTTTTCGTCCTTGACCATCACGGTGCGGGCCAGGTGATAGAAGTCATCGATGCTGCAGGCGTCTGACGCCGGGCCCACCACGTTGGCTTGCAGCGCTTCCAGCAGTGTCAGGTATTCGCGCACCGAGACCGGCAGTTTGGCGGCACGCAGGGTGTAGAAGAAGTCGATCAGCATGCGCGGGGCTCCTGGGGTCTGGCGCGGCTCAACTGGAAGTCGAGGTGGGCGCGCACATTGGGCCATTCGGTGGCAATGATGCTGTACACGCAGGTGTCCCGCAGGTTGCCTGCTGCCATTGGGTGCGGGTTGATCTGGTGGCTGCGCAGCACGCCGTCGAGTTTGGCTCCCAGGCGCTCGATGGCGCGGCGGCTGGTCTGGTTGAAGAAATGCGTGCGGAACTCGACTGCGATGCAGTGGAGCTGTTCAAAGGCATGGGCCAGCAGCAAGCGCTTGGCTTCGGTATTGAGTGGGGTGCGCTGCACGCTACGGCGGTACCAGGTCGAGCCGATTTCAACCCGTCGGTTGGCCGCGTCGATGTTCATGTAGGTGGTCATGCCCACGGCGCGACCCGATGCGGGGTCGATCACGGCAAAGGGGCACATGCTGCCTGCCGCCTGCAAATTCAGACGGCGCTCGATTTCTGCCGCCATGCCTTCGGGCGTGGGGATGGCGGTGTACCAAAGTTGCCAAAGCTCGCCATCGCGCACGGCGTCAAGCAGGTCGTCGTGGTGTGCCATCGACAGCGGCTCCAGGCGCACGTGTTGGCCTGACAGCGTGGTGGGCGCGATCCAGTGGCTCATGTGGGCTCGTCTGTGTCTTTGGCTTTTTGTCGGGCACGCCAGAAGCGGGCCAGGTGCAGGCCTGCGCCACCACCCAGACCGACCAGCAAGATGCCGCCCATGCTGGCGCTGTCATAACCCGCGCTGAAGATGTTCCAGCCGAGAAATTGGCCTGCCCAATAACCCGCCAAAGAGCCGCCCACGAAACCGACCGCGTCGGAAATGCCTTCCACAAAGGGGTTGGGTGAGGACATGGCCGTGGCTCAGCGGTTGCGCTGGTTCATGAAGACCAGCTTTTCAAACAAGGTCACGTCCTGCTCGTTCTTGAGCAGAGCGCCCACCAGGGGCGGCACCGAGACCTTCTGGTCAGCGCTTTGCAGGGCTTCGAGCGGGATGTCTTCGGCCACCAGCAATTTCAGCCAGTCCAGCAGTTCGCTGGTGGAGGGTTTTTTCTTCAGACCGGGCAGGCCGCGCACGTCGTAAAAGGTCTTGAGGGCCAAGGCCAGCAGGTCTTTCTTCAGCGTGGGGAAGTGCACATCCACGATCTGGCGCATGGTGTCCGCTTCGGGGAATTTGATGTAGTGGAAAAAGCAGCGGCGCAGGAAGGCGTCGGGCAGTTCTTTTTCGTTGTTGGAAGTGATGAACACCAGTGGGCGGGTTTTGGCCTTGATCAGCTGGCGCGTCTCGTAGCAATAAAACTCCATGCGGTCGATTTCGCGCAGCAGGTCGTTGGGGAATTCGATGTCGGCCTTGTCGATTTCATCGATCAGGATGGCCACAGGCGTCTCTGACGTGAAAGCCTGCCAGAGCACGCCTTTGACGATGTAGTTCTCGATGTCCTTGACTTTTTCATCGCCCAGTTGGCTGTCGCGCAAACGGCTCACGGCGTCGTATTCGTACAGGCCCTGCTGCGCTTTGGTGGTCGACTTGATGTGCCACTGCAGCAGCGGCAGACCCAAAGCCTGAGAGACTTCCTCGGCCAGCATGGTCTTGCCGGTACCGGGCTCGCCTTTCACCAAGAGGGGGCGTTTGAGGGTGATGGCGGCGTTGACGGCCAGCATCAGGTCCTGCGTGGCGACGTAGTTTTCGGTACCTTGGAATTTCATGGCGGACAGTTCTCAAAAACAGGAATGAAGCTTGTCAGGATTATGAGGGCCAGCCCGATATAATCCGCAGTTGATTTTTATCAATCAATTGGATTGTGTAAGCAAAATGAACAAGCTGTTGACCTCGATGTTTGCCTTGGCTGTCGCCTCTGTGACCGCTGTTTCCGTTCAAGCCCAGGAAATCAAGGGCGACGCCAAAGCCGCTGAGCAAAAGATTGCCATGTGCATCGGCTGCCACGGCATCCAAGGCTACCAAGCCAGCTTCCCCGAGGTGTACCGCGTGCCCATGATCTCGGGCCAAAACGCCAAATACATCGTGTCGGCCCTCAATGCCTACAAAAAAGGCGAGCGCAAGCACCCTACCATGCGCGGCATTGCCGACAGCCTGAGCGAGCAGGACATGGCCGATCTGGGCGCTTACTACGAGCAGCACGGTAAGACCGACAAAGTGGCCGCTACCCCCAAAGCGCCTGACGCCAAAGTGGCTGCCTTGCTTCAAAAGGGCGCTTGCATCTCCTGCCACGGCGACAATTTCGCCAAGCCTGTGGACCCCAGCTACCCCAAGATTGCAGGCCAGCACAAAGACTTCCTGTTTGTCGCGCTCAAGTCCTACAAAGTGGAAAACCAGTCGACCTGGGGCCGCAACAATGGCGTGATGGGTGGCATTGCCAAGCAATTCACCAACGCCGAACTCAAGGCCATGGCCAATTACATCGGCTCTCTGGAAGGCGACATGAAAGTGGTGCCCCAGTCCAAGTTCCGCTGAACCCGATCCAGGCCCAAGCAAAAAGCCAGTCGTCAGACTGGCTTTTTTCATGGTGGCGGGCCGATTTTGCGACCCACGGTGATGCCCAGGTGGCCGAATGGTTCGGCCCCCAAAGGCCGGTTTCAGGCCTGGCCGTTGATGACCTGTTGCAACTCGCCCGACTCGTACATGTCCATCATGATGTCCGAGCCGCCAATGAATTCGCCCTTGATGTAGAGCTGGGGAATGGTGGGCCAGTTGCTGTATTCCTTGATGCCTTGGCGGATTTCGGCATCGTCCAGCACGTTCACGGTCTTGACGGTCTTGGGGTCGACACCACAGGCCTTCAGGATCTGGATGGCGCGGCCGGAAAAACCGCACATCGGGAAGCTGGCGCTGCCCTTCATGAACAGGGTGATGTCGTTGCCTTTGACGAGTTCGTCGATGCGTTGCTGGGTATCGCTCATGGTCTTTCCTCCAAATGGGGCCGTTTCGAATGGGGTGAATTATCCCTCTGAATGCCAACACCCTCCGGTGCAGCGTTGTATTCCCGCCAGATCCTGACGCGATTGCACCTGGGCAAAACCAGCCGCCTGCAGCAGGGATTGCACCGCTGCGGCCTGGTCCCAGCCGTGTTCCAGCAGCAGCCAGCCGCCCGGGGCCAGATAGGCCGGGGCCTGGGCGATGATGCGGCGGATGTCTTCCAGGCCGTCCGCGCCACTGGTCAGGGCGCTCAAAGGTTCGTGGGTCAGGGCGGCCAGGTGCGGGTCGCCCTCGGCCACATAGGGCGGGTTGGAGACGATGAGGTCAAAACGGCCCGTGCGCTGGACATCGACGGCGCACAGCCAGTCGCTGGCCATGAATTGCACGCCCAGATGCAAGCGGGCGGCATTGGCGCGAGCCACGGCCAGCGCGTCTTCGCTGGCGTCCACGGCCCACACCTTGGCATCGGGGCGGGCGTGTTGCAGCGCCAGGGCCACTGCGCCGCTGCCAGTGCCCAGGTCCAATATGCGTGGCGAAGGTGTTTCTGGTGCGGATTCAGGCAGACACGCCAGTGCCCATTCCACCAAAGTTTCGGTGTCGGGGCGCGGGTCCAGAACACGAGCGTCCACGGCCAGCGTCAGGCCAAAAAAATCCTTGCGCCCGGTGATGTAGGCCACGGGTTCGCCACCCAGGCGGCGTTGCAGGGCGTCTTGCCAGGTGGCGGTTTGCACTGGCGTCAAGGTGTCGACGTCATGGGTCAGCAGCCAGGCGCGGTCGTGCAGCGGGCGTTGCAGGCTGTGCAGCAGCAAAATCTGTGCGTCCACCCGGGCCAATCCATGGGTTTGGGCTTGGCGCAGGCACTCGGCCACGGTGACGGCAGTGGGCATCAGGCGGTGGCTCCGATTTCCAGCGCGGCCAGCTGCTCGGCCGCTTCGTAGCTTTGCAGGGCATGGACCACGTCCCGCAAATCGCCTTCCATGATGCTGAGCAGCTTGTACGAAGTCAGGTTGATGCGGTGGTCGGTCAGGCGCCCCTGCGGGAAGTTGTAGGTGCGGATGCGGTCCGAGCGGTCGCCGCTGCCGATCAGGCTCTTGCGTTCGGCCGCGTCCTTGGCAGCGCGCTCGGCTCGGTCTTTTTCCTGGATGCGGGCTGTCAGCACCTTCAGCGCTTGCGCCTTGTTGCTGTGCTGGCTGCGGCCGTCCTGGCATTCGGCCACGATGCCGGTGGGCAAGTGGGTGATGCGCACGGCCGAATCGGTTTTGTTGATGTGCTGACCGCCCGCACCGCTGGCGCGGAACGTGTCGATGCGCAGGTCCGACGGGTTGATCTTGATCGCCTCGGCTTCGTCCGGCTCGGCCAGCACCGCCACGGTGCAGGCGCTGGTGTGGATGCGGCCTTGGGTTTCGGTGGCGGGCACGCGCTGCACCCGGTGACCGCCCGACTCGAACTTGAGCGCGCCATACACCTGGTCGCCCGATGTGCTGCTTTCAATGCGCACCACGACTTCCTTGTAGCCGCCCAGCTCGCTCACCGATTCCGAGACGATCTCGCACCGCCAGCCCTGGCTTTCGGCATAGCGCGTGTACATGCGCAGCAAATCGGCGGCAAACAGGGCCGACTCATCACCGCCAGTGCCGGCGCGGATTTCGACAAACGCCGGGCGGGCGTCGTCCGGGTCTTTGGGCAGCAGCATGCGCTGCAACTCCGCTTCCAGTGTTTGCAGCTCGGCGCTGGCGCTGGCCACTTCTTCTTCGGCCATCTCGCGCAGGTCGGCGTCATCCAGCATGGCTTGGGCAGCGGCCAGATCGGCGCTGCGCTGCTGAAAGCGGGCAAAGCGCGAGGCCACGGCGCTGACTTCGGCATGTTCCCGCGAGAGCTTCAGGAACTGCGTCATGTCGGCCATGATGTCTTCGCGCGACAGCAAAAAGTCCAGCTCGGTCAGCCGCAGCGCATAGCGTTCGAGTTGCTGGATGAGAAAGGGTTTCATGCGACCAAATTTTTGTAGATCGGAGCATCAGCGCCGACGGGCAGTGCACGCAGGGGCACCGGGATTTTGTCGGCGCTGAAGCGCCGACCTACAAGTTCAGTCGCTAACGCTCTTTGCGCAAGAAAACGCGCTGCACGGTGTGCATGGTTTGCTCGCGGTGTTCCGGGTCTGCGCCGCGCAATTCGGCCAAAGCGCCATGCAGCATTTTTTGCGTCAGGCCTTTGGACAGGGCTTCCATCACGGCGATCGGGTCATCGCCGCGGGCCAGCAGCTTGCGGGCACGGCCCAGCTCGGCTTCGCGCCAGGCATCGGCCTGGGTTTGCAATTGCTGAATCAGCGGGACGGTGTCACGTTGGCCCAGCCAGTGGTTGAAACTTTGCACCCCGGCATCGATGATGATTTCGGCCTCGGCCACGGCGGCCTGGCGATGCGCCTGGCCCGCCTGCACCACGCTGGCCAGGTCGTCCACGGTGTAGAGGTAGACGTCTTCGAGCGACTTGACTTCCGGCTCGATGTCACGCGGCACGGCCAGGTCGACCATGAACATGGGGCGGTATTTGCGTTTTTTCAGGGCCCGCTCGACCGCGCCCAAGCCGATCAGCGGCAAGGTGCTGGCGGTGCAGCTGATGACCGCATCGAACTCGTGCAGGCGCTCGGGCAAATCGGCCAGGCGCATGACTTCGGCCCCGAAACGGTTGGCCAGCAGTTCGCCCCGATCCAGACTGCGGTTGGCGATGGCCATGGCCTTGGGCTGTTTGGCTGCAAAGTGGGTGGCCACCAACTCGATCATTTCACCCGCACCGACAAACAGCACGCGGATGTCCTTGAGGTCTTCGAACAATTGGCTGGCCAGTCGCACCGAAGCAGCGGCCATGCTGATGGAGTGGGCACCGATTTCGGTGGCGCTGCGCACCTCTTTGGCCACGGCAAAACTGCGTTGGAACAACTGGTTCAGGGTGCTGCCCAATGCGCCCGCCTGCTCGGCAGCCCGCACGGCGTCTTTGAGTTGGCCCAGAATTTGGGCTTCACCCAGCACCATGGAGTCGAGGCCGCTGGCCACGCGAAAGGCGTGGCGGGCGGCTTCATTGCCTTCCAGCAAGTAAGTGTGGGCGTGCAATTCGGAGGCGCTCACCCCGCCGGTTTGGGCCAGCCAACGCAGGGTGTCGTTGGTGGCGGCCTGGTCGGCAGCGCAATAGATTTCGGTGCGGTTGCAGGTCGACAGGATGGCGGCTTCGGGTTCTTGCGAAATCCGGTGGGCCAGATCGCGCCGCAGGCCTTGCAGGGTGGGCACCAGTTTGTCCACGGCGAACGCAAACCGACCGCGCAGATCCAGCGGCGCAGTGGTGTGGTTCAAACCCAGGGTCCAGACAGCCATGAAGGTCATTATAGGCACGGTATGTCAACTTTGCTTGACACAATACGTTGGCCTGGAGCTTGACGCGACTTTCAAGGCACAATTTGCCGGGCTTGGACTGCCACAAGGGCAGGGACACCCGAAGACATCGAGGTTTCATGACGTTTGGCTTGTTGGTGCTGCACCTGTGGGGTTTTGTGTTGCCCGCCTTGGCCATGGCGCTTTTCATGCCTTGGGCGGGTCGCTGGGTCATGGGCCCCGGTCCCCGTCCAATGCGCCGCCAAATGGCGGTCCACGCTGTGGGGGGGATGCTGGTCTTGGTGGCCGGTTTGTGGTGGCATGGCCAGGACGGGAAAATGAGCACCTACATCGCCTTGGTGCTGGTGGCCGCCACGCTCGAATGGCTGATGCACCGGGGCTGGGCCCGTCGCTGACACCCATGTACGGGCTGCACATTGGAAAAATCCATCAAGGGAGATGAACATGCGAGGAATGAAACGCCGCCGTTGGCTGGTCTTGGGTGGTCTGGCTTTGGCCTTGGCCGGGGGCAGTGCCTGGGCCTTTCCCACCAAACCCATCCGTGTGGTGATGGGTTTCCCGGCAGGCGGACCGCTCGACCAGCATGCCCGTTTGCTGACCGATCGGCTGCAAGCCCAGCTGGGGCAGCCCATCCTCATCGATTACAAAGCCGGTGCTGGCGGCACCGTGGGCGCGCAAGAGGTGATGCGCGCCGCGCCCGATGGCCACACCCTGATGCTGGCCAACACCGGGGTGATGGTCATCAACCCGGCGCTGTACACCAAGCTGCCTTACAGCACACTGCGCGACTTTGTGCCAGTGGCCCGCACGGCCATGCAGCCGCTGGCCTTGCTGGTCAACCCCAAAGTGCCTGTGACCAACCTGCAGGAATTTGTGGCCTATGCCAAAGCCCGGCCCGGCCAGATCAATTACGGCTCGGCGGGCAACGGCGGCAGCAGCCACCTGGTGCCCGAGATGTTCAAGTCGGCCACGGGGCTGTTCATGGTGCACATCCCTTACCGGGGCAGCGCACCCGCCTTCACCGACCTGATGGCGGGGCAGGTGCAGTTCATGGCCGAGAGCATTCCGCAGGCCGCGCAGTACCACAAGCAGGGCAAGGTGCGGGCCTTGGCCGTGACCAGCCGCGAGCGCAACCCCGCGCTGCCCGACATCCCCACCGTGATGGAAACCGGCATCAAGAACTTCGAAGTGGTGGGTTTTTACGGTTTTCTGGCCCCGGCCGGCACACCCAAAGACGTGGTGAACAAGCTGAGCGACGCCTTCAAAGCCGTGATGAATCAGCCTGACATCAAGTCGCGCATGGTCGCGCAGGGGGCCGATCCGGCGTTTTTGGGGGCCGATGACTTTGCGAAATTCCTGACGACTGAAATGCCCCGCTGGGCGGCAGTGGTTCAGAAATCGGGCGCCAAGCTCGATTGATTCAAGCCGGGCTGAACAGGTCCACCCGGTCGGTGATGATGCCGTCGGTGCCGAGCGCGAGCAGGTGCTGGGCGGCCCAGTCGTCGTTGACGGTGTAGCTCAGGCATTTCAGGCCCGCACCGTGCACTTGGGCCACGGTGGTGGCGTCCCACAGCGCGTAGTTGGCCACCACGGCCACCGCATCGAGCGCCAAAGCTTTCTCCAGCCAGCCTTGCCACAGCGTGTCGACCAGCAGGCCGCGGGGCAGCTCGGGCGCTGCTTGCTGTGCGGCGGCCAAGGCTTCGGGTTTGAACGAGGTCAAGAGCGGCGGCACTTCGGCCTCCGCCCACAGCCGGGTGGCCAGACGCGCCACGGCTTCGCCTGTGGCCGTTTCGGTGCCCGGTGTGGGTTTGATCTCGATGTTCAGCAGGTAGCGGTTGGCCAGGCAAAACCGTGCCAGCGCTTCGAGGGTGGGCAAGGCTTCGCCCGCAAAGCGGCGTGAATGCCAGCTGCCCGCGTCGAGTTGCGACAAGGCTTGCCAGGGCAGGTCGCCACCGATGCCTTGGCCATTGGTGGTGCGCTCCAGCCTGGCGTCGTGCATCAAGAACACCACACCGTCGGCACTGAGCTTGGCGTCGCACTCGAACATGCGGTACCCGTGCTCGGCCCCCATGCGGAAGGCGGCCAGGGTGTTTTCGGGGGCGAGCTTGCCTGCGCCCCGGTGGGCGATCCAGCGCGGGTAGGGCCAGTGTGGGGACATGGGCATGTTCAGGCGATGCGTTTTTGGGTTTGCGCGTCAAACCAGTGCAGGCGGTCAGCGCGGGGCGTGGCGTGAAAGCTTTGGCCCGCTTGCGGCGGCACCACCGATTCGTCCAGCCGCAGTGTCAGGATTTCATCGCCCAGCCGGGCGTGCACCAGGCGCTCGGCGCCCAGCAGCTCCACCGTGTCGGCGGTCAAGGTCCAGCCCCCTTCGCCCGGCGTGGGCGTGATGTCCAGGTGCTCGGGCCGGATGCCCAGGATGTGTCCGGCTGGTGTGCCCGGTGCGCGCTTGAGCAGGTTCATGGGCGGTGAGCCGATGAAGCTGGCCACAAAGGTGCTGGCCGGGCGGTTGTAGACCTCTTCGGGCGTGCCGAATTGCTCCATGTGGCCGCCGTTCATCACGATCATGCGCTGGGCCAGCGTCATGGCTTCGACCTGGTCGTGTGTGACGAACAGGCTGGTGATGCCGAGTTCGCGGTGCAGTTTTTGAATCTCCAGCCGGGTCTGGGCGCGCAGCTTGGCGTCGAGGTTGGACAGCGGCTCGTCAAACAAAAACACTTGCGGCTGGCGCACGATGGCCCGGCCCATGGCCACGCGCTGGCGCTGGCCACCGGACAGTTCGCGGGGTTTGCGTTGCAGCAGGTGGGACAGTTCCAGAATACCCGCCGCCTTGTCCACGCGTGCCTTGATTTCCTCCATGGGGCGTTTGGCGATCTTCAGGCCATAGGCCATGTTGTCGAACACGCTCATGTGGGGGTAGAGCGCATAGTTCTGGAACACCATGGCGATGTCGCGCTCGGCGGGCTCCAGGTCGTTGACCACCCGTTCGCCGATCGAGATGGTGCCGCCCGAGATGTCTTCGAGGCCCGCCACCATGCGCAGCAGGGTGGACTTGCCACAGCCCGAGGGCCCGACGATGACCACGAATTCGCCATCGGCAATGCTGGCGTTCAGGTCGTGGATGACGGTGTTGGCCTTGGCGCCCGCGCCATAGGTTTTGAGGATGTGAGAGAGGGTAATGGCAGCCATTATTTTTCAGTGTCTACTAGGCCCTTGACGAACCATTTTTGCATCAGGATCACGACCAGCGCCGGGGGCAGCATGGCCAGGATGGCGGCGGCCATGACCACGTTCCACTCGGTCCAGGACTCGCCAGAAATCAGGCGCTTGATGCCCAGCACCACCGGGTACATGTCTTCGCTGGTGGTCACCAGCAGCGGCCACAGGTACTGGTTCCAGCCATAGATGAACTGGATCACGAACAGCGCCGCGATGTTGGTGGCCGACAGGGGCAGCAACACGTCTTTGAAAAAGCGCATCGGTCCAGCCCCGTCCATGCGGGCGGCCTCGACCAGTTCGTCGGGGATGGTCAGGAAAAACTGCCGGAACAAAAAGGTGGCCGTGGCCGAGGCGATCAGCGGCACCGTCAGGCCCGCAAAACTGTTGAGCAGGCCCAGGCCCGCCACCACTTCGTAAGTGGGGCTGATCCGCACTTCGACCGGCAGCATCAGGGTGACAAAAATCATCCAGAACACCAGGTTGCGCAGCGGGAAGCGGAAATACACGATGGCAAAGGCCGACAGCAGCGAGATCGCGATCTTGCCAATGGCGATGCCCAGGGCGCTGATCAGGCTGATCTGCATCATGGGCCACATGGCGGGCAGGGGGCTGCCTTGCGAATTGGGGCCGCCAAACAGGGTCAGGCGGTAGGTCTCCCAAAAGTGGCTGCCCGGCACCAGCGACATGGGCACGCTCTGGTTGATCTGCTGGGCGGTTTGGGTGGAGCCGATGAAAGTCAGGTACAGCGGAAAGGCCACGATGGCCACACCGATGAGCAAAATGACATGCCGCAAAATTTGCAGGCCGGGGCGTCGTTCGATCATGACAGCCCTCCCAAGGGAATGTGTGGGTGCAACATCAGTACTGCACTTTCTTCTCGACAAATTTGAATTGCAAGACCGTGAGCGAGACCACGATCACCATCAGCACCACCGACTGCGCGGCCGAGCTGCCCATGTCCAGCGCCTTGAAACCGTCGTAGTACACCTTGTAGACCAGAATCGCCGTGTCCTTGCCGGGGCCGCCGTGCGTGGTGGCGTCCACGATGGCGAAGGTGTCAAAGAAGGCGTAGACGATGTTGATCACCAGCAAAAAGAAGGTGGTGGGCGACAGGAGCGGGAACACGATGGTCCAAAAGCGCTTCCAGGGGCTGGCCCCGTCGATGGCCGCCGCCTCGATGAGCGATTTGGGAATGGACTGCAGCCCAGCCAGAAAGAAGAGGAAGTTGTAGGAAATCTGCTTCCAGACCGCCGCCATCACGATCAGCGCCATGGCATGGTTGGGGTTGAGCAGGTGGTTCCAGTCGATGCCAACGGCCCTGAGCGCATAACCCACCACACCCATGGGCGAGGCAAACATGAACAGCCACAACACGCCCGCCACCACCGGGGCCACCGCATAGGGCCAGATCAGCAGGGTTTTGTACAGACCCGCGCCGCGCCCAACCCGGTCGGCCATCACGGCCAGCAGCAGCGACACCGACAGGCCAGTCACCGCCACCAAAAGGGAAAACACCGCGGTGGTCTTGAACGAGTCCAGGTAGCCACTGTCGTTCCACAGGCGGTCAAAATTGGCCAGCCCGACGAATTCACGCGAGGCGCCAAAGGCATCTTCCTGCAGCACGCTTTGGTACAGCGCTTGCCCAGCGGGCCAGAAAAAGAAGACCAGCACGATGCTCAGCTGCGGCGCGATCAGCAGCCAGGGCAGCCAGCGGGATTTGAAACGGACGCGTTTTTCCATAGGTTCTTTGCAAAGCCGGGGTGTGAAGTGTCACGCCAAAATGCGCAAAAGCAGAGGCGCTGCCTCTGCTTTTTCAAAGGCCCGCCGCTTCAGAGGGCGGCCAGGCACATCACTTGTTGGCTTTTTCGAAGCGTTCGAGCTGTTCGTTGCCCCGCTTGATGGCGATGTCCAGAGCCTCTTTGGGCTGCTTTTTGCCGCTCCACACGCCTTCGAGTTCCTCGTCAATGATGGTGCGGATCTGCACAAAGTTGCCCAAGCGCACGCCACGTGACTTGTCGGTGGTCTTGCGGATCATTTGTGTCACCGACACATCGGTACCAGGGTTCTTTTTGTAGAAGCCCGACTTCTCGGTCACTTCAAACGAAGACTTGGTCACGGGCAGGTAGCCGGTGCGCTGGTGGCTGGCGGCGGCCACGCTGTCTTTGGACAGGTGGGCGAAGAATTGCGCCACGCCTTTGTACTCAGGGGCTTTCTTGCCGCTCATGACCCACAGGCTCGCGCCACCGATCACGGTGTTTTGTGGGGCACCGTTCACATCGGGGTAGTAGGGCAGGGTGCCGATGCCGTAGCCGAATTTGCCGTTGCGCACCACGCTGCCGTAGAGTGCCGAGGAACCGGTGGCCATGGCGCATTCGCCCGACACAAAGGTGGCGTCGGCCGCATTGCCACGGCCTTTGTAAACAAACAGGCCCTGCTTGGCCATGTTGGCCAGGTTTTCAATGTGGCGCACGTGCAGCGGGGTGTTGAAGGACAGGCGGGCGTCCATGCCGCGCATGCCGTTGCCTTTGGTGGCGAACTCGGTGTTGTGCCAGGCCGAGAAGCTTTCGAGCTGCGTCCAGCTGATCCAGCTGGTGGTGAAGGGGCACTTGTGGCCGCTGGCTTTGAGCTTGGCGGCGGCCAGCGCCACTTCAGGCCAGGTGGTCGGCGGCTTTTCGGCGTCCAGGCCAGCGGCCTTGAAGGCGTCCTTGTTGTAGTGGAAGACCGGGGTGGAGCTGTTGAAAGGGAAGCTCAGCATTTGGCCATTGGGGGCGGTGTAGTACCCGGCCACGGCAGGCACATAGGCGTTTTGGTCGAACTTGAGGCCTGCGTCCTGCATGACCTTGCCTACGGGCACGATGGCGCCCTTGCTGGCCATCATGGTGGCGGTGCCCACTTCAAACACCTGCAGGATGTGGGGCGCATTGCCCGCCCGGTAGGCGGCGATGGCGGCGGTCATGGACTCGTCGTAGCTGCCCTTGAAGGTGGGCACGATTTTGTAGTCTTTTTGGCTGGCGTTGAAGTCCTTGGCGAGGTCGTTGACCCATTCGCCCAGGGCACCCCCCATGGAGTGCCACCACTGGATTTCGGTTTGGGCCTGGGCCGACAAGCTGGCCAGGCCCAGGGTCAGGGCGGACAGGGTGAGTTTGAGTTTCATGGCAGTTCCTGAAAAATTGGCTTTGAACGCGGAAAACGACCCATCGAAAGGTCATGGATGCACGCGGACTGTGCCTTTTGAAGATGACAGAAGTATTAAAACGGGGTGAATAAGGGGTGACAACCCGGACTTTCCATGAGTGCAGACCCTTGGGAGACAGGTGTCCCCACCCCCGGCGCGTGATTGTTGCACTGCGGTAACATTCAGCCTCAGCCGGGTTGACGCCTTTGTCCTGGTCTGGCTGAACGCGTTTTGACCAACGCATGTGACCGCGCCACCCCATGAATGCACCCACCACGCTCCAACATTTGATGCAGGCCGACGCTGATGCGCCGCGTCTGCGCGAGATCCCTTACAACTACACCAGCTTTTCTGACCGTGAAATCGTGGTGCGCTTGCTGGGGGAGCCCGCCTGGGATCTGTTGAACCAGTTGCGCCAGGAGCGCGGCACAGGCCGCTCGGCCCGCATGCTGTACGAAGTGCTGGGCGACATCTGGGTGGTCGAGCGCAACCCCTATTTGCAGGACGACCTGCTGGACAACCCCGCCCGCCGCAAACTGCTGGTCGAGGCCTTGCACCACCGCCTGGGCGAGGTGCAAAAGCGCCGCACCCCGAATGTGGACGCCGCCCGTGACGCCTTGGTGGGCCAGTTGCTCGCCATGGCCACCCAGGCCGTGACGCAGTTCAGCGAACGCTTCACCCGCATGGCCAAGCTGCGCGGCCAGGTGCAAAAGACCCTGGGGCGCCTCACCGCCAAGGACAACATCAAGTTCGATGGCCTATCGCGTGTCAGCCACGTGACCGACGCCACCGACTGGCGTGTGGAATACCCCTTTGTGGTGCTGACGCCCGATACCGAGACCGAGATGGCGGGTTTGGTCAAGGGCTGCATTGATTTGGGCCTGACCATCGTGCCCCGTGGCGGCGGCACGGGCTACACGGGCGGCGCGATCCCGCTGACCTGGAAGAGCGCGGTCATCAACACCGAAAAGCTCGAAGCCATGACCGAGGTCGAAATGGTCGACCTGCCCGGTATCGCGCACAAGATCCCGACCATCTGGACCGAAGCCGGTGTGGTGACCCAGCGCGTGGCCGATGCGGCCGAGCGTGGCGGTTTTGTTTTTGCGGTGGACCCGACGTCTGCCGAAGCCTCTTGCATTGGCGGCAACATCGCCATGAACGCGGGCGGCAAAAAAGCGGTGCTGTGGGGCACGGCGCTCGACAACCTGGCCAGCTGGCGCATGGTGACGCCCGACGCCGAATGGCTGGATGTGGTGCGCATGGACCACAACATGGGCAAGATCCACGACGCAGAAGTCGCCACGTTTGAGCTGCGCTACTTCAAGGCCGACGGCAAAACCCCGATCCGCACCGAAACCCTGGTGATCCCTGGCAAGACCTTCCGCAAGGAAGGCCTGGGCAAGGACGTGACCGACAAGTTCTTGAGCGGCCTGCCCGGCGTGCAAAAAGAAGGCTGCGATGGCCTCATCACCAGCGCCCGCTGGGTGGTGCACCGCATGCCCACCCACACCCGCACCGTGTGCCTGGAGTTCTTTGGTCATGCCCGCAACGCCGTGCCGAGCATCGTCGAGATCAAGGACTTCATGTTCGCCGAGCAAAAGCGCACCGGCACCGTGATGGCGGGTCTGGAGCACCTGGACGACCGTTACCTGCGCGCGGTGGGTTATTCCACCAAATCCAAGCGTGGCGGCTTTCCCAAGATGGTGCTGATCGGCGACATCGCGGGTGACAACGCCGACGACGTGGCCAAGGCGACCAGCGAGATTGTGCGCATCGCCAACTCGCGCAGCGGCGAAGGTTTCATCGCCATCAGCCCCGAAGCGCGCAAGAAGTTCTGGCTTGACCGCAAAAAGACCGCGGCCATCTCGCGCCACACCAATGCCTTCAAGGTCAACGAAGATGTGGTGATCCCCTTGCCGCGCATGGCCGAATACACCGATGGCATCGAGCGCATCAACATCGAGCTCTCCTTGCGCAACAAGCTCAAGCTCTGCCGCGAACTGGAAGATTTTTTGGAGAAGGGCAACTTGCCGCTGGGCAAGCAAGACGACGCCAACGAGATCGCTTCGGCCGAATTGCTCGAAGACCGCGTGGCGCAAGCCCTGGCGGTGGTGCGCGAGGTGCAGGCGCAGTGGCAAGGCTGGTTGACCGATGTCGATGCCTTGTTCCCCCAGCTGCAAGACCACACCCTGCGCGCCAGCTGGAAGACGCAAATCCGCCCGGCTTTCCAGAACATCTTCTCCGGCTCGGCCTTTTTGCCGATCCTGAACGAGGTCAACGCCATTCACCAGCGCGTGCTCAAAGGCCGCGTGTGGGTGGCGCTGCACATGCACGCCGGTGACGGCAATGTGCACACCAACATCCCGGTCAACTCCGACAACTACGAGATGCTGCAAACCGCGCATGAGGCGGTGGCCCGCATCATGGTCTTGGCCCGCAGCCTGGACGGCGTGATCTCGGGCGAGCACGGCATTGGCATCACCAAGCTGGAGTTTTTGACCGACGCCGAGCTGGCCAATTTCACCGCCTACAAGGCCAAGGTGGATCCGCAAGGCCGCTTCAACAAAGGCAAATTGCTGCGCGGCGCGGCCCTCACGGGTCTGGGCGACGATGTGCACGCCGCCGACCTGACGCACGCCTACACCCCCAGCTTTGGCCTGATGGGCCATGAGTCGCTGATCATGCAGCAGTCGGACATTGGCGAGATCGCCGCCAGCGTGAAAGACTGCCTGCGCTGCGGCAAGTGCAAGCCGGTGTGCTCCACCCACGTGCCACGCGCCAATTTGCTCTACAGCCCACGCAACAAGATTTTGGCGACCTCCTTGCTGGTTGAGGCCTTTCTGTACGAAGAGCAGACCCGCCGGGGCATCTCGGTCAAGCACTGGCAGGAGTTTGAAGACGTGGCCGACCATTGCACCGTCTGCCACAAGTGCCTGACACCTTGCCCGGTGAACATCGACTTTGGCGATGTGTCGATGAACATGCGCAACCTGCTGCGCAAAATGGGTCAAAAAAGCTTTCGCCCCGGCAATGCTGCGGCCATGTTCATGCTGAATGCCACCAATCCCGAGACCATCAAGCTGGCCCGCATGGCCATGGTGGGTGTAGGCATGAAAGCGCAGCGCTTTGTGGCCGGTTTGCTCAAAGGCGTGGCCCGCAAGCAAACCAGTGCACCACCCGCCACCGTGGGTGCCGCGCCGATCAAAGAGCAGGTGATCCACTTCATCAACAAGAAGATGCCGGGCAACCTGCCCAAGAAGACGGCACGCGCGCTGCTGGATATCGAAGACAACGATTACGTGCCCATCATCCGTAACCCGAAAGCCACCACTTCGGAGTCGGAAGCGGTGTTTTACTTCCCCGGTTGCGGCTCCGAGCGCCTGTTCAGCCAGGTGGGCTTGGCCACGCAGGCCATGCTCTGGCATGTGGGCGTGCAGACCGTGTTGCCACCAGGCTACCTGTGCTGCGGCTACCCGCAAAAGGGCTCGGGCCAGTTCGATAAGGCCGAGAAGATCATCACCGACAACCGGGTGCTGTTCCACCGCGTGGCCAACACGCTCAACTACCTGGACATCAAGACCGTGGTGGTGAGCTGCGGCACCTGCTACGACCAGCTGCAGGGCTACCAGTTCGACAAGATCTTCCCCGGCTGCCGCATCATCGACATCCACGAGTTCCTGCTGGAAAAAGGCATGAAGCTCGACGCGGGCGGGGCCTATCTGTACCACGACCCTTGCCACAGCCCCATGAAGCAGCAAGACCCGATGAAAACGGTCAAGGGTTTGCTGGGCGACCAGGTGCTCAAATCTGACCGTTGCTGCGGCGAATCGGGCACCTTGGGGGTTACCCGTCCGGACATCTCCACGCAGGTGCGTTTCCGCAAGGAAGAAGAGCTGCTCAAGGGCGAGGCCGCCTTGCGTGCCAGCGGCGCTTTGGCCCCGCAAGCCAACGTCAAAGTGCTGACCAGTTGCCCCAGCTGCCTGCAGGGCCTGTCTCGGTATGGCGACGACATGAAAAACGGCCTGCTCGAAGCCGACTACATCGTGGTCGAAATGGCCAAACACATCCTGGGTGAAGCCTGGATGCCCGAGTACGTGAGCGCCGCCAATGCGGGCGGCATTGAGCGCGTGCTGGTCTAAGCCTGCACATCCCGACAGCAAGATTTCGAAAGCAAAAGATGGCCGGATTGAAAAAAGACATGCCCACGCCCGAGTCGCTGACCGTGCACGGTCAGACCAAGGTGCTGGAAATCGGTTTTTCTGACGGGGCGCAGTTCCGCATCCCCTTCGAGCTGATGCGCGTGTACTCGCCTTCGGCCGAGGTGCAGGGCCACGGCCCGGGCCAGGAAGTGTTGCAAACCGGCAAACGCGAAGTCGGCATCGTCGAGATCGAACCCGTGGGCAACTACGCGGTCAAGCCCACGTTTTCAGACGGTCACGAGTCGGGCCTGTTCACTTGGGAGTACCTGTACTTTTTGGGCGATCAGCAAGAGGCGCTCTGGAAGCAGTACGAAGACCGCCTGCAAGCGGCGGGCATGAGCCGCGACGCACCCATGGACGAAGCCGCAGCCGGTGGCAGTTGCGGCCACAAGCATTGAGGGCATCGGCATGAGCACTACCCATTTCGGTTTCAAAACCGTCGACGAAAAAGAAAAAGCCAAGCACGTGCGCGGCGTGTTCGACTCGGTCGCGTCCAAATACGACGTGATGAACGACCTGATGTCCATGGGCCTGCACCGAGTCTGGAAGGCCTACACCGTGCAGGTGGCCAACCTCAAAGAGGGCGATCAGGTGCTGGACATCGCGGGCGGCACGGGCGATTTGTCGATGGCCTTTGCCAAAAAAGTCGGGGCCACCGGGCGCGTGGTGCACACCGACATCAACGAAGCCATGCTCACCACCGGGCGCGACCGCCTGGTCGACCACGGCCTGGCCCTGCCCACCCTGGTGTGCGATGCCGAAAAGCTGCCTTTTCCCGACAACCATTTCAACGTGGTCAGCGTGGCCTTTGGCCTGCGCAACATGACGCACAAGGATGTGGCGCTCAAGGAAATGTGCCGGGTGCTCAAGCCAGGCGGCAAGTTGCTGGTGCTGGAGTTTTCCAAAGTGGCCAAGCCGCTGGAAAAAGCCTACGACTGGTACAGCTTCAAGATCCTGCCCCGGCTGGGCCAGCTGGTGGCGGGTGACGCCGACAGCTACCGTTACCTGGCCGAATCCATCCGCATGCACCCCGGCCAGGAGGACTTGAAAACCCTTATGAAAAATGCCGGATTTGGCCATGTGGATTTTCACAATTTGTCGGCCGGGGTGGTAGCCTTGCACATGGGCATCAAGTGCTGAAGCCCACAAACCGCATTTTGATTTGAGTTGGAGACACCATGAACAAGTTGATGACACTGATGCTCGCGGGCGTGTTGGCCCTGGGCAGCTTGAACGCCGAGGCTGCTCGCCGCATGGGCGGTGGCAAGTCCATCGGTCAGCAATCGAATCAGGTCACCAAGCGCGATGCTGCGCCGCAAACGCCCGCGGCTCCCGCTCAAAACGCCGCACCCACCAATGCCGCCAAGCCTGCTGCTGCGCCTGCAGCGGCTGCGCCCAAGAAGCCTTGGGGCGCCATGTTGGGTGGCTTGGCTGCTGGTTTGGGGTTGGCCTGGCTGGCCAGCTCGCTGGGCTTGGGTGAAGCCTTTGGCAATATTTTGATGGCCTTGCTGATTGGTGTGGCCGTCCTGGCCGTCATCGGCATGATCATGCGGGCCCGCCGAGGTGGTGCTGCGCAGATGGGCGGCAACGGTGGCCTGGCCTACCAAGGCGCTGGTGCCTCGGCTGAAAACCCAGCCACGTTCAAACAATACAGCCCGCAAAATGTCGGCAACGACGCCTCGGCCCGCCCCTGGGAAGGCCAAAACACCCGCTTCGACAGCTCGGCTGCAGCGCAAACCAGTGGCTCCATGATTGGTGCGGCATTGGGTGGTTCGCAAAGCTGGGGCATCCCGGCCGGTTTTGATGTGGACGGTTTTGTGACCGCTGCCAAGCGCAACTTTGTGACCTTGCAGGACGCTTGGGACCGTTCGGACATCACGGCCTTGCGCTCGATGATGACCGACGCCATGGTGGTGGAAATCCGCAACCAGCTGTCCGAGCGCGAAGCGCAGTTCCCCGGTCAGCCCAACAAGACCGAAGTGGTCATGCTCGACGCCCAGCTGCTGGGCATTGAAGAGCAGGCCGATGCCTACCTGGCCAGTGTCGAGTTCAACGGCATGATCCGCGAAGACGCCTCTTCCGGCCCCAGCCCTTTCCGCGAAGTCTGGAACATGACCAAATCCAAGCAAGGCGGCGGTTGGCTGGTCGCTGGCGTGCAAGCGCTGCAATAAAGCCCAGGTCCCTCGGGGGACCTGCACTTTCGGGAATAATCGGGGACTATGGCAACACAGTCCCCTTTTTCATGGGCCGCCCAACTGGCCCAGCAGTTCGGCTCTTCGTTTCAGCTCCCCGCTTGGGTGGTCGATGAGACGGTCAACCGCTTGGTCTTGTTTCTCAACCATGTGCTGATGAGCGAACCCGAGGCCATGGCCCGCCTCGCCCGCCAAAAAGGCCAGCGCATCGAGCTGGTCTGGGACCGCATGCAACTGCAACTGAGCCCCACCCCCGCTGGCTTGTTGGAGCGTGGCCGCTTTGAGGGCTTTGACCTGCGGTTGACGGTGACCGAAGAATCGCCGGTTTCGCTCGCTTCGGCTTTGGCCCGGGGTGACAAACCCAAGGTGCGCATCGAAGGCGATGTGCAATTGGCCGCCGAGGTCAACTGGCTGATCGACCATGTGCGCTGGGATGCCGAAGAGGACTTGGCCCGCTTGATCGGGGATGCCCCCGCGCACACCCTGGCACAAGCTGCCCGTCAGGCCATGACGGCCTTGCGCAGTTTTGTCGCCCAGCGTCCAGGCACTGGGCTGCGCACCGGCAGCGCAGCATGATGCGCTGGGGCCGTTTCGGGCGCGGTGCCTTCATCGTCTTCATCGTCCTGCGCTACGGCCTGGACGAGTTGGTACTCTCCAGCTTTCAGAAACCCTGGATTCGCCTCTTGGCCCGCGTGCTGTCGGTGGGGCGTGACTTGCGTTCGCCCCGGGCGGTGCGTCTGCGCGAGGCGCTCGAACGATTGGGGCCGATTTTTGTGAAGTTTGGCCAGGTGCTGTCCACCCGGCGCGATTTGCTGGCCCCCGACATCGCTGAAGAACTGGCCAAGCTGCAAGACCGGGTGCCGCCTTTCAGTTCGGCCGTTGCCGTCGCCTCGATCGAGCGGGCCTTCAACCGCTCGGTGGACGACATTTTTGAAACCTTTGAGCGCGAACCCGTGGCCAGCGCCTCCATTGCGCAAGTGCACTTTGCCACTTTGCGCAGCAAAACGGGTGAGCTGCGCGAAGTGGCCGTGAAGGTCCTGCGTCCGGGCATGCTGCCCGTCATCGACAAAGACCTGAGCCTCATGCGCATGATGGCGGGCTGGGTGGAGAGCCTGAGCGCCGATGGCAAACGACTCAAGCCCCGCGAAGTGGTGGCCGAGTTCGACAAATACCTGCATGACGAGTTGGACCTGGTGCGCGAAGCGGCCAACGCCGCACAGCTGCGCCGCAACATGCAAGGCCTTGATCTGGTGCTGATCCCCGAAATGATCTGGGACTTTTGCCATCCCGAGGTCATCGTCATGGAGCGCATGCACGGTGTGCCCATCAGCCAGGTTGACCGTTTGCGCGAAGCGGGCGTGGACATCCCCAAGCTGGCCCGCGATGGCGTGACGCTGTTTTTCACGCAGGTGTTCCGCGACGGCTTTTTCCATGCCGACATGCACCCGGGCAACATCCAGGTGAGTCTCGCCCCAGAGACCTTTGGCCGCTACATCTCGCTGGACTTCGGCATCGTGGGCACGCTCACCGAGTACGACAAGGAGTACCTGGCGCAAAACTTCACGGCGTTCTTTCGTCGCGACTACAAGCGCGTGGCCGAACTGCACATCGAGTCCGGTTGGGTGCCGCCCGAGACACGGGTGGATGAGCTGGAGTCGGCCATTCGCGCGGTGTGCGAGCCTTACTTTGACCGCCCACTCAAGGAAATTTCGCTGGGCATGGTGTTGATGCGTTTGTTCCAGACCTCGCGCCGCTTTCAGGTCGAGATCCAGCCCCAGCTGGTGTTGTTGCAAAAAACACTGCTCAACATCGAAGGCCTGGGCCGCGACCTGGACCCGGAGCTGGACCTGTGGAGCACGGCCAAGCCCTTCCTCGAAAAGTGGATGCTGGAGCAAATCGGCCCCAAAAAGCTCTTGGAAGAACTCAAGGCCCAAGCTCCGCACTACGCCAAGCTGCTGCCGCAGTTGCCGCGCTTGCTGCACGACTACCTGCAGCAGCCGCGCACCAGCGATGCCAAGCAGATCGAGCTGCTGCTCGCCGAGCAACGCCGCACCAATAAACTGCTGCAAACCCTGATTTACGCCGGGCTGGGCTTTGTGGTTTCCTTGGTCGTTTTGCAGGTGGGCATGCACCTGCAACTTTTCATCTGAACCTGATATCTGGAGGAGCTGCAGGTGCTGCTGACTTTTGTGATCGCTTACTTGGCCGTGACCATCGGCATCGGTTTGTTGGCTGCACGCCGGGTCCATGGCGCCAAAGATTACCTGGTGGCAGGCCGCAGCTTGCCGCTCTACATGAACGTGGCCACCGTCTTTGCCACCTGGTTCGGGGCCGAGACGGTCCTGTCGGTGTCGGCCACCTTTGCCAAAGATGGCCTGAACGGCATCCCCGGCGATCCCTTTGGTGCCACCGTCTGCCTGGTGTTGGCCGCATTGCTTTTCGCCAAGCTGTTTTACCGTCTGAATCTGCTCACCATTGGCGACTTCTACAAGGTGCGTTACGGCAAGTCGGTGGAGGTGCTCACCAGCGTGGCGATCGTGTTGTCTTACCTGGGCTGGACCTCGGCGCAGTTGACGGCGCTGGGCCTGGTCATCCATGTGCTCTCGTCAGGAGCCATTGATCTGAACCACGCCATCATGATGGGCGCAGCCGTGGTGTTGGTCTACACCGTGTTTGGCGGCATGTGGTCAGTGGCCTTCACCGATTTGTTCCAGACCGTGGTCATTGTGGTGGGCCTGATCCTGGTGGCCACCCTGGTGGGCGGCAATGCAGGCGGCTTTGAGAAGGTGGTGGCGCAAGCGGCCGCAGACGGGAAGTTCGACATGTTCCCGGCCGACATGGATGCTGCCGCCTGGTGGGCCATGGCCGGTGCTTTCTTTGCATTTGCCTTTGGCTCCATTCCGCAGCAGGACGTCTTTCAGCGCATGACCAGTGCCAAGGATGAAAAAACCGCCGTGCGCGGCACGATCATTGGTGGCCTGATGTACTTTGTGATCGCTTTCATTCCCCTGTACATCGCTTATGCGGCACTGATCGCCCACCCCGAGCTCAAGGCCTTGTTCGAGTCGGAAGACGCCCGCACCATCCAGCGTATCCTGCCCGATCTGGTGCTGGGCAAGATGCCCATGTGGGCGCAGATTTTGTTTTTTGGTGCCTTGCTCTCGGCCATTTTGTCCACCGCCAGCGGCGCTTTGTTGGCCCCCACGGCGACCTTCACCGAGAACGTCCTCAAGCCTTTTGTGCCCCACATGAGCGACCGCCAGTTTTTGCTGCTGCTGCGCGTCATCCTGGTGACCTTCACCTCGTTCGCCTTGCTGTTTGCCCTCAACAGCACCAGCACCATGTACGAGATGGTGCAAAACGCCTACAACGTGACCCTGACGGGGGCTTTTGTGCCTTTGGTGGCCGGGGCCTTCTGGCGGCGTGCCAACACGCAAGGGGCCCTGTTCTCGGTGGTGTTGGGTGTGGGCACCTGGCTGGTCTTCAACTTCCTGGCACCGGAGACCCTGGTTCCGGCCAACTTGCTGGGCCTGATGGCGTCCATCGTGGGCATGCTCCTGGGTTCTTTGGCGCCCAGCGTGATCGCCAACCAAGGGCAGTCCATGGCCAGCGCCCTCAGCCACGCCGACCAAGACAGCGCCAAGCGCTGAGACAGCCGTCTACGCAGCAGCTGGGTTCACTGTTGTTGTCCTTTGAGGGTTGGTTCAGCGCAACCCTCAACCGCGATGGGTGCCCGGTACTGCTGCAGGAACAGGTGGGGCTCCTTTGAGCATGGGCCTTGAAGCTGGCTGCCAAGCCTATAATTGAAGGTTTTGTTGTATCACCTTCAAAGGCTCCTCACATGCCCATTTATGCCTACAAATGCGACGCCTGCGGCCATGCCAAGGATGTTCTGCAAAAAATCAGTGATGCACCCCTGACCGATTGCCCGGCCTGCGGTGCTCCCAAATTCAGCAAGCAACTGACAGCGCCCGGATTTCAGCTTAAGGGTTCTGGCTGGTATGTGACCGATTTCAAAGGCGGCGGAGGTGCCACAGGCGCTGCTGCCGCTTCAACCGCTGCCGCATCAGAGCCTTCTGCTTCGGCGTCCTCCGAGTCATCGGGCACCGCCGATACCGCTGGCGGTTGTGGCGCATCCTGCGCCTGCCATTGACATGCCCAACCTTGGCCCACCCATGAAACAACGCAGCTTCAAACAGTACTTCATCACCGGTCTGCTGGTGTGGCTGCCCATGGGTATCACCGTTTGGGTGCTCATGTGGTTGGTCGGCATGCTCGACGCCATCTTTTTGGCGGTGCTGCATGCGGCCGACACCTTGATCCCCGGCGTCCATGCCAGCGCCGAGTACCTGCGCGGCATCCCCGGCTTGGGCGTGGCGATTGTGGCGGTGGTCATTTTTGCCACGGGTGTGTTTGTGGCCAATATGTTTGGCCAGTGGTGGCTGCGCAAATGGCATGGCCTGATGAACCGCATCCCGGTGGTGCGCAGCATCTACACCAGCGTCAAGCAGGTGGCCGACACCTTGTTTTCGGGCAGTGGCAACGCGTTTTCCAAAGCCTTGTTGGTGCAGTACCCGCGCCAGGGCTCGTGGACCATCGCCTTCTTGACCGGCAGCCCCGGGGGGGAGGTGGCCAAACACCTGGGCCAGCCCATGGTGAGTGTCTATGTGCCCACCACGCCCAACCCGACTTCGGGCTTTTTCCTGATGATGCCCAAGGCCGATGTGATCGAACTTGAGATGAGTGTTGACGACGCCCTCAAGTACATCATTTCCATGGGCGTCGTGGCACCTCCCGCCACCGCTGCTCCGAAGCCTGCCGCAGCCGCACCGGTCTCATCCCATCCGGTTTGATACGGCCCTTTTGTCTCTATTTTTGCGAATCCTGAAAGTCCCACAACATGTCCATGCGTTCCCACTATTGCGGTCTGGTGACCGAAGCCCTGACCGGTCAAACCGTGAGCCTGTGCGGCTGGGTCAACCGTCGCCGAGATCACGGCGGCGTGATCTTCATTGACCTGCGTGACCGCGAAGGCTATGTGCAGGTGGTGTGCGACCCCGACCGTCCCGACATGTTCAAGGTGGCCGAAGACGTGCGCAACGAGTTTTGCGTGCAGATCAAAGGCGTGGTGCGTGCCCGCCCCGCAGGCACGACCAACGACAACCTCAAAAGCGGCAAGATCGAAGTGCTGTGCCATGAGCTGATCGTCCTCAACGCGTCGGTCACGCCGCCTTTCCAGATCGATGAAGACAACCTGTCCGAAACCACCCGCCTGACCCACCGCGTGCTGGACCTGCGCCGTCCGTACATGCAAAACAACCTGATGCTGCGCTACCGCGTGGCCATGGAAGTGCGCAAGTACCTCGATGAAAACGGCTTTGTGGACATCGAGACCCCCATGCTCACCAAGAGCACGCCCGAAGGCGCGCGTGATTATCTGGTGCCCAGCCGCGTGCACGACGGTCAGTTCTTTGCGCTGCCCCAGTCGCCCCAGCTGTTCAAGCAGCTCTTGATGGTGGCCGGTTATGACCGTTACTACCAGATCACCAAGTGCTTCCGCGACGAAGACCTGCGTGCGGACCGCCAGCCCGAATTCACCCAGATCGATATCGAAACCTCCTTCCTGACCGAAGAAGAAATCCGCGACATGTTCCAGGGCATGATCAAGCGCGTGTTCCAAAACACCATCGGCGTGGACCTGGGCGAGTTCCCGGTCATGACCTACCAGGATGCGATGCACCTGTACGGCTCCGACAAGCCCGATCTGCGCGTGAAGCTCCAGTTCACCGAAGTGACCGACGTCATGGGCGATGTGGACTTCAAGGTCTTCTCGGGCGCGGCCAACATGAAGGGTGGCCGCGTGGTGGCCCTGCGCGTGCCGGGCGGTTCGGTCGAAGGCGGCGGCATCAGCCGCGGCGAGATCGACGCCTACACCGAGTTCGTCAAGATCTACGGTGCCAAGGGCCTGGCCTACATCCGCGTCAACGACCTGTCCAAAGGCCGTGATGGTTTGCAGTCGCCCATCGTCAAGAACATCCACGACGCGGCATTGAATGCCGTGCTGGAGCGCTCGGGCGCGCAAAACGGCGACCTGATCTTCTTCGGTGCCGACAAGGCCAAGATCGTCAACGACGCCATCGGTGCCCTGCGCATCAAGATCGGCCACAGCGAGTTTGGCAAGAAAAACGGTTTGTTCGAAGACCGTTGGGCCCCGATGTGGGTGGTCGACTTCCCGATGTTCGAGTTCGACGACGAAAGCCAGCGCTACACCGCTGTGCACCACCCCTTCACCGCGCCCAAAGACGGTCACGAAGACTGGATGGTCACCGCGCCCGAGAAGTGCATCTCCAAGGGCTACGACATGGTGCTCAACGGCTGGGAAATGGGCGGTGGCTCGGTGCGTATCCACCGCGCGGACGTGCAACAAAAAGTGTTTGACGCCTTGAAGATCACACCCGAAGAAGCCCAGCTCAAGTTCGGTTTCCTGCTCGACGCGCTGCAATACGGCGCGCCACCGCACGGCGGCCTGGCTTTCGGTCTGGACCGTATCGTCACGCTCATGACCGGTGCCGAGTCGATCCGCGACGTGATCGCCTTCCCCAAAACACAGCGCGCCCAGTGCTTGCTGACCCAGGCCCCAAGCCCGGTCGACGAGAAGCAGTTGCGCGAATTGCACATCCGCTTGCGTAATGTGGATGCTGCTAAGCAGTAACTACTTTTAATGCAAAATTAAAGGGTGCGATTCTTGGAATCGCACCCTTTTTTACTGAGACAAACATGCCAATTCCTGATTTCCAGAGTTTGATGCTTCCGTTGATGAATTTGATAGCAGACGGCAAAGAATATGCAATCAGGGATGCCACGTTGACGATCGGTCAGCAATTTAATCTGTCGGAATCTGAATGGGCTGAGATGCTTCCAAGTGGACGTGCGCCGCTTTTTTACAACCGCTTGGCATGGGCAAAAACACACCTCAAAAAAGCCGGGCTCATCGATCAGCCGAGGAGGGGTGTGATTGTCATCTCCGAAAGAGGTCGACAAGTTTTGTCGACACACCCCATCAAAATTGATCTTCGTTTCCTTGAGCAATTCCCCCAGTCGGCTCAGCCAATCTTGACCACCAACACTACGGCGGTTGATGCGACTGAATCCGTGATCAGTGCATCCCCAGAAGAAGTTTTAGAGCGTGCGCATGCGGAGATATCGCAAGAGTTAGCGGATGAGTTGATTGAAACCATCAAGCAATGCAGCCCAGAATTTTTCGAAAGACTGGTGGTTAAGTTGCTTCTCAACATGGGTTACGGTGGCAGTCAAATCGAAGCTGGTAAAGCCGTGGGAAGATCTGGTGACGGCGGGATTGACGGTGTTATCAACGAGGATCGGCTTGGGTTGGATGCTATTTACATCCAAGCAAAACGCTGGGAAGGATCTGTTGGTGAAGGGCCAATTCGTGATTTCAAGGGTGCTCTTGATGCCAAAGGCGCAAGTAAAGGTGTATTCATCACAACGAGTACGTTCACACCAGCAGCAGTGGCTGCTGCCAAAAACAGTCGTTCCTATCGAATTGTTTTGATTGACGGTGTTCGATTGGCCCAATTGATGATCGAGCACGATCTTGGGGTTTCAATTACAGCCACTTATCAGCTAAAGAAAATTGACTCTGATTTCTTTGCAGACGAGTAAGCCAAAACTTAGCAAATAGGCCCACAAAAAAGGCCTCAAAACCGAAGTCTTGAAGCCTAGTCTCTCTTGGTTCAGCGCAGGGCCGAGTCAGAAATTTTTTGTCACGGCATCGCTGCCGTGAAAGGGATGCGCAGGGCTCAGTAGCCGCCGCGGCCACCGCCGTAGCCGCCACCGCCGGAGCGATCGCCGCCACCGTAGCCGCCGCCACCGGAGCGGTCACCGCCGCCGTAGCCGCCGCCACCCGAACGGCCGCCACCGCCGTAACCGCCACCACCACCGAAGCCGCCAGTGCGTGGAGGACGTGCCTCCATCGGACGGGCTTCGTTCACGGTGATGCTGCGGCCACCCAAAGACTGGCCATTCATGCCAGCAATGGCGGCTTGGGCTTCGGCATCGCTGCCCATTTCCACAAAACCGAAACCTTTGGAACGACCGGTGTCGCGCTCCATCATGACCTTGGCGCTGGTGATGGCGCCGAATTCGCCGAAGGCTTGTTGCAGGTCTTCGTCGCGAACGCTGTACGGCAAGTTGCCGACGTAAAGTTTATTGCCCATGGGGACTCCTCAGAAATACAAAAAAACAAAGCGATGGGGTCCCGAAAGCACAACAAACTGAAAACTGCCGCCGTAGCGCGCGAAACTGACCGATCACCTGACTTGTGCCGCTTTTCATGACGTACACGCACGCATTATGGGGCATAGCGCAGAAAAGGGGTGAACAGATCACATCGCTGGGCCGATGCCCTCATTTTTCAAAGGTGTCTCAGAGCCCTTTGTGCATGCATGCCTAAGAGGTCGCCACGCAAGCCGGGTGTTGTGTGGTCTGGCGAACATGGATGAGCTTTGACTATGGCGGGCATCAACAAATACTTGTGTTTTGTCACACAGGCATGCGTAAACTGAGTCGTCGGATGTGAAAGATGTTTTTCTTTCTGCAGCGGTTTCCACAAGACCGTGTTTGCCAACACCGAACCTCGATATACCCAACACGAAGGAAGCTCACCATGACCCCAACTCCCTCTACCGCAGGCCAATGCCCCGTCATGCACGGCGCTAACACTCACACCGACAAAGCCAATGCTGCCAAGGCGTGGTGGCCCAAGGCGCTGAACCTGGACATCCTGCACCAGCACGACACCAAGACCAACCCCATGGGGGCCGACTTCAATTACCGCGAAGAAGTCAAAAAGCTGGATGTACCCGCGCTCAAAAAAGACCTGACCGCGCTCATGACCGACAGCCAGGACTGGTGGCCTGCTGATTGGGGGCACTACGGCGGTTTGATGGTCCGCATGGCCTGGCATGCCGCAGGCACTTACCGCATCGCCGATGGCCGAGGCGGTGCGGGAACGGGCAACCAGCGTTTTGCACCCCTCAATTCATGGCCCGACAACGTCAACCTCGACAAAGCGCGCCGCTTGTTGTGGCCAATCAAGAAGAAATACGGCAACCGCATCAGCTGGGCCGACTTGATGGTGCTGGCGGGCAACGTGGCTTATGAATCGATGGGCCTCAAGACCTACGGTTTCTCTTTCGGGCGCGAAGACATCTGGCATCCCGAGCAAGACATTTATTGGGGTTCTGAAAAAGAATGGCTGGCCTCGACCCGTTACGCTGGCGACCAGCGTGAGACCTTGGAAAATCCTTTGGCTGCCGTACAAATGGGTCTGATTTATGTGAACCCTGAAGGCGTCAATGGACAACCCGATCCGCTGCGCACGGCGCAAGACGTGCGCTTGACGTTTGCCCGCATGGCCATGAACGACGAAGAAACCGTGGCCCTGACAGCCGGTGGTCACACCGTGGGCAAAGCCCATGGCAACGGCAAGGCGCAAAACCTCGGTCCAGTCCCTGAAGCCGCTGACGTGAACGAACAGGGGCTGGGCTGGATGAACCACAGCACTCGCAGCGTGGGCCGAGACACCGTCAGCAGCGGCATCGAAGGTGCCTGGACCACCCATCCCACGCAGTGGGACAACGGCTACTTCCATTTGCTGCTCAACTACGAGTGGGAACTGACCAAGAGCCCTGCGGGTGCGAACCAGTGGAAGCCGATCAACATCCAACCTGAAGACATGCCGGTCGATGTGGAAGACCCGACGATTCGCGTGCAACCCATGATGACCGATGCCGACATGGCCATGAAGATGGACCCGGCCTACCGTGTGATCTCGGAGCGTTTTCACAAAGACCCCGAATATTTCACCCGCGTGTTCGCCCGTGCCTGGTTCAAGCTGACCCACCGTGATCTGGGCCCCAAAGCCCGTTACATCGGCCCTGAAGTACCGCAAGAAGACCTGATCTGGCAGGACCCGGTGCCTGCGGGCAGACCCGATTACGACGTGACCGCTGTCAAAGCCAAAATTGCAGCCAGCGGCCTGAGCGTGAGCGAGATGGTGACCACCGCTTGGGACAGTGCCCGCACCTTCCGCCACTCCGACAAGCGTGGCGGTGCCAACGGTGCACGCATTCGCCTGGCTCCGCAAAAAGACTGGGAAGGCAACGAATCTGCCCGCCTGGCCAAAGTGTTGGGCATCCTCGAAGGCATTGCCAAGGACAGTGGTGCCAGCGTGGCCGATGTGATCGTGCTGGCCGGCAACGTGGGTGTAGAGCAGGCCATCCAAGCGGCGGGCTTTGACATTCCCGTGCCCTTCCAGCCCGGACGTGGCGACGCCAGCGAGGCCATGACCGATGCCGAATCGTTTGCGGTGCTCGAACCGATCCACGACGGTTTCCGCAATTGGCTCAAGCAACACTACGCTGTCAGCCCCGAAGAGTTGCTGCTCGATAGGGCCCAACTCATGGGTCTGACCGCTCACCAGATGACGGCCCTGATCGGCGGCATGCGCGTGCTGGGCACCAACCACGGCGGCAGCCAGCACGGGGTGTTCACCGAGCGGGTGGGGGTCTTGAGCAACGACTTCTTTGTGGCCCTGACCGACATGGCCTACCAGTGGAAGCCCACGGGCCGCAATTCGTACGAGATTTGCGACCGCAAAACTGGCCAGGCCAAGTGGACGGCATCACGCGTGGATTTGGTGTTTGGCTCCAACTCGGTCTTGCGGGCTTATGCCGAGGTCTACGCGCAAGACGACAACCGCGAGAAGTTGGCGCGGGACTTCGTGACCGCCTGGACCCAGGTCATGAACGCCGACCGCTTCTGAAGTGACGTTGACTTGAAGGCCGCAAGGCCTTCAAGTCATGGCGCTGCGCTCAGGTTCAGCACGCTGGTCAGCGGCAAATCGTCCGGCACTTCGTAATCGGCCACGATCCAGGCGCGGTCAGGTGCTTCGGCGGCTTCTCGCAAAAACGCCTTGATGGTCTTGACCGAGTGCTGGTCGAGTGAGACAAAGGGCTGGTCCAGCAGGGTCACCGTGGCCCCCGAGGCCAGGCCAGCGATCAGCATGACTTTGCGGCGGCTGCCAGTGGAGAGCATGTACAGCGGTTTGTTCCGATGCCTTTCCATGTCGAGCGCTTCGGACAGCTCTTGCAGCAGTGCGCTGTTCCATTGGGGGTAACGGGTGCGCCATTGTTCCCAGCAGGCTTGCACCGTGGTCTGGTCGTGTTCTGGGCCTTTCAGGTCGGCCCAAAACACCCCGCCTGGCGGCATGTGCACGCTTCCGCCGAGCGCTTGCAAATCTCCGGACAACAGACGCAACAGGCTGGTTTTGCCACAGCATTCGTCCCCGCATACCCAATGCAGGCCGGCAGACCATGTGAAACTCAGCCGTTGGATGACCGCATGGTCCGCTGGCCCGCCACTGAGGGCGTGGGTTTGCAGCAAAAAAGGTGCAGAGGGTGTGGGTGAAGACGACATGGCGCAATCCTAGCAAGACCCGAGCTGCCTAGAATGCCACCGTGACCTCCATGATTTACAAAATCCCCGAATCCGTGCTGGTGGTGATCTACACCCCGGGCGGTCAGGTCTTGCTCATTCGACGTGCCGATGCAGGCACCTGGCAGTCGGTCACGGGCAGCAAAGACCACCCCCAAGAGAGCTGGGCCGACACGGCCGTGCGCGAGGTGCAGGAAGAAACCGGCATCGATGCGCTGCACCCGGCTTGCCAACTGCAGGATTGGCAGCTGGAGAATGTGTACGAGATTTACCCGGCCTGGCGCTGGCGCTACCACCCCGAAGTGAGCCGCAACACCGAGTGGGTGTTTGGCTTGCGTGTGCCCGAGCCCACCTCCATCACCTTGAGCCCGACCGAACACACCGAGTGGCAGTGGCTTCATTGGCAGGCGGCGGCAGACCATTGCTTTTCAGCCTCCAACGCCGAGGCCATCCTCATGCTGCCACGCTTTGACCAGCAGGTGGGCCGATGATGCCCCAGCGCCACGAACACCCGGTCTTGCGGGTGGCCACTTACAACATCCACAAGGGTGTCCAAGGCTTGGGGCCAGCGCGGCGGCTGGAGATCCACAACCTGGGCCATGCGGTGGAGCAACTCGACGCCGACATCGTGTGCCTGCAAGAGGTGCGCCGCATGCACCGCCGCGAGGAGCGCTATTTTTCGCATTGGCCGAGCGTCCCGCAAGCCGACTACCTGGCCCCCGAAGGCTATGCGTCGGTGTACCGCACCAACGCCATCACCCGCCACGGCGAGCACGGCAATGCCTTGTTGTCGCGCTGGCCTGTGCTCTCACACCAGCACCAGGACATCTCGGACCACCGTTTTGAGCAGCGGGGTTTGTTGCACACCGAAGTTCAGGTGGTGGACCGCGTGGTGCATGTGATCGTGGTGCATCTGGGCTTGGTGCCTGCCAGCCGGGTGCGTCAGGTCCATCAGTTGCTGGCGTTCATCGACCAGACCATTCCGCCCGATGCACCTGTGCTGGTGGCAGGCGACTTCAACGATTGGGGGACCGGGCTGGGGCGGCGCATGGCCGGGGCAGGTTTTCGCGAATGGCGCGAGCAACCCACGCCCACCTACCCGTCGAGACTGCCCTTGAACCAGCTCGACCATGTGTATGCCCGTGGCTTGACGCCGGTTCATGCCATGGCCCCAACGGGGCGCATTTGGCAGCGCATGTCGGACCATCTGCCGCTGGTGGCCGAATTCGCCTGGATGGACTGACCATGCGCCACAGTGTGTCTTTGCGAGATGGCCATCAGATTCGCCTGATCGAGGGGGGACAGGCCTATTTTGAAGCGCTGGTGGCCGCCCTGGAGCAGGCCCGCTCTCAGGTGCACATCGAGACCTATATTTTTGACTTTCACGGTGCAGCCGTGCGGGTGGCCGAGGCACTGGAGCGCGCGGCTTTGCGGGGGGTCCGTGTCTGGGTGGTGGTCGATGGCGTGGGCACATTGGCGCTGCCCCCCGCATGGCGTGAACGCTTTGCGCGGGCAGGGGTCGATTGGCGGATTTACTCGCCCTTGGGCACTTTGGGCTTGTTGATCCCCAGCCGTTGGCGGCGGCTGCACCGCAAGTTGTGCGTGATCGATGGCCACCTGGCTTTTTGTGGTGGCATCAACATCCTGGACGATTGGTACGACCCGCACCACGGCGCCTTGCCTCAGCCCCGGCTGGACTTTGCCGTTTGCGCAAGGGGGGCTTTGGTGCAACAGATGCAGGAAACCATGGCGCAGCTGTGGTGGCGCATCGAGGGGGTGCGGCATGTGCGGCAGCAGCAGTTTCCGGAAGCTTTCAGTTCCTTTCGGGCAGCCGGGCTGCATGCGCCCTGGTTGCAGCACAGCGAAGCACCCGAGGGGCACCTGGTGGCCAAGGCCGGGCTGTTGCTGCGTGACAACGTGCTCAACCGCACCCAGATCGAGCGTGCCTATCTGAAGGCCATCGGCGCGGCCCGGCACGAAATCGTCATCGCCAACGCTTATTTCCTGCCCGGCAGGCGTTTGCGCAAGGCCCTGATCCATGCGGCGCAAAGAGGGGTGCGTGTGCGTTTGCTGCTGCAAGGGCGTTACGAATACTTCATGCAGTACCATGCCGCCCGCCCGGTTTATGGGGTCTTGCTGGATGCAGGTGTCGAAATCCACGAGTACACCGCCAGTTTTTTGCATGCCAAAGTGGCCGTGGTCGATCCGGACAACGACAGGCCCTGGGCCACCGTGGGTTCTTCCAACCTGGATCCGCTGAGCTTGCTGCTGGCGCGTGAGGCGAATGTGGTGGTGGCCGACAAAGCCTTTGCCAAGCAGCTGCACCAGCGCTTGCACTTGGCCATCGAGCAGCAAAGCACCGCGGTGGTGGCCGCCCATTACACCCAAAGGCCCTGGCACCAAAGGCTGCGCGACCGCATCGCCTTCGGTTTGATGCGCTTGGCCTTGTTTCTGACCGGCAACCGCTATTGAGCGGGTGATCCCCCCCGCCTGTCATGGGCGTTTTCTGGCCGTGGAGGGGCGCTTCCCAATCGCTGTTACGATCATTGCCATGTTAATGAAAGCCCCAGACGCCATGACTGCTTCTGCCGCCACGCCCGAAGACGAAGGCGTCCCTGTCTCCGTCAAGATCCGCGAGCGCATCCATGCTGCCCGCAAACGCTTCCACGCCAACGACAACATCGCCGAGTTCATCCAGCCCGGCGAGTTGGATAAGCTGCTCGACGAGGTCACCGACAAGATGGCGGGTGTGCTCGACAGTCTGGTCATCGACACCGTGAACGACCACAACACGGGCGACACCGCCCGCCGTGTGGCCAAAATGTATTTGAAGGAAGTCTTCAAGGGCCGCTATGTGGAAGGCCCCGAGATCACCGAGTTCCCCAACGCCGAGCACCTCAATGAGCTGATGATCGTCGGCCCCATCACCGTGCGCAGTGCCTGCAGCCACCACTTTTGCCCTGTCATCGGCAAAATTTGGATCGGTGTGTTGCCCAACGAGCACACCAACGTGATTGGTCTGTCCAAATACGCCCGCTTGGCCGAATGGATCATGGGCCGCCCCCAGATCCAGGAAGAAGCCGTGGTGCAACTGGCCGACCTGATTCAGCGCAAAACCCAGCCCGATGGTTTGGCCATCGTGATGGAAGCGAGCCACTACTGCATGGGCTGGCGCGGCGTGAAGGACATGGACAGCAAGATGATCAATTCGGTCATGCGCGGTGCCTTCCTGAAAGACCCGAACTTGCGTCGTGAATTTTTGTCTTTGATTCCTAAAAAGGACTGACCATGTTGGTACGCCTGCTTTACGCCAGCCGCACGGTGGATCCGCGCCCCGAGACCATCGAATCCATCCTGGCGCAATCGCGCCAGTTCAATCCCAGCAGTGGCATCACCGGCATTCTTTGTTATGGCGGGGGCATCTTTTTGCAGGCCATCGAAGGCGGTCGCAACGCCGTCAGCGATCTTTATGGCCACATCCAGAAAGATGTGCGCCACAAGGATGTGGTGCTGCTCCATTACGAAGAAATCTCGGAGCGGCGCTTTGGCGGCTGGACCATGGGCCAGGTCGATGCGTCCCGCGTGAACACCAACATCCTGCTCAAGTATTCCGAGCGGGCCGAGCTGGACCCGTACAACGTGTCCGGCAAAGTGTCGCTGGCGCTGCTCGAAGAGCTGATGGCCACGGCCTCCATCATCGGCCGGGCTTAAACGCCATTCACCCCCCAGCCCCGCAAGGGGCTTTTTCACGCCCATGCCCCTGAGTGCACTTGCCCTGGTTGTCCTGGCCGGGCTGATCCATGCCTGCTGGAACATTGCCGCCAAAAAAGCCGGGGGCGATGTGCGCTTTGTCGGCTTCACTTCGGTGGTGCTGATGGTGTTTTGGGCTCCCGTGGGTCTGTGGGCGGGTTGGCAGCAGGTGCCGCTGTGGGGGGCTTTGGAGTGGGCACTGGTGCTGGCCAGTGCGCTTTTGCATGTGGGTTATTTCATTGTGCTGTTGCGCGGCTATCGGAAGGCAGACCTGACGGTGGTGTACCCCTTGGCCCGAGGTTCGGGGCCGCTCTTGTCATCCATGGTGGCGATTGTTTTTCTCGGTGAACAGATTTCATCCCTGGGCCTGATGGGCATCCTGGGGGTGGTGTGTGGTGTGTTCCTGATCGCGGGTGGCCCGGGGCTCTGGCAAGCCGCGCACGACCCGCAGCAACAAGCGCGTGTGCGCACAGGCATTTTTTATGGCGGCGTCACGGGCCTGTTCATTGCGAGCTACACCGTGGTCGATGGCTACGCCGTCAAGGTCGCGCTGATGTCGCCCATCCTGGTGGATTATTTTGGCAACCTGGTGCGTCTGGTGTTCTTGTTGCCCACCTTGCTGCGCGACCGCACGGCCGTGTGGGCGCTGTGGCTGCAGCAGCGACGCTATGCGCTGGTGGTCGGCATTTTCAGCCCTGTGTCGTATGTGCTGGTGCTTTATGCGCTGCAGGTGGCGCCGCTGTCGCATGTGGCCCCGGCGCGGGAAGTGTCCATGCTGTTTGCGGCCTTGCTGGGCGGCCATTTGCTGGGTGAAAAAGACCGGGGACCGCGCATCGCCGGGGCCGTGCTGATCGCTGCAGGTGTGATGGCGCTGGGGTGGTGAGATGAACACGGTGTCCTTGATCGGTTGTGATTTTTCCAGCAGTCCCAGCAGGCGCAAACCCATCGTGCTGGCGCAGGGCCAGGCTCGGCAGGGCAGGGTGCAGCTGCAGGCTCTGCAGACCTTTGACACCTTGAACGCTTTTGGCCAATGGCTGGCACAGCCCGCCGACTGGGTGGGCGGTTTTGACTTGCCCTTTGGGCTGCCGCGTGAATTGGTCGAGAACTTGGGTTGGCCCACCGACTGGGCTGGCTGCATGGACCATTACTGCGCCTTGGAGCGCAGCGACATACGGGCGCAGTTTGCGGCGTTTTGCAATGCCCGCCCGGTGGGCGGCAAATTCGCCCACCGCGCTGCAGACAAACCCGCAGGCTCCAGCCCGTCCATGAAATGGGTCAACCCGCCTGTGGCCTACATGCTGCACGCGGGTGTGCCCTTGTTGCGCCAAGCAGGCGTGCACCTGCCCGGCCTGCACGCAGGAGACGCCCGCCGCGTGGCGCTGGAGGCCTACCCCGGCCTCTTGGCACGCGAGGTGCTGGGCAGCCGCAGCTACAAAAGTGACGACAAAGCCAAGCAAACCCCCGAGCGCCTGCTGGCCCGGCGAGAACTGCTGGGCGCACTGGAGCGTGGCCAGACCCGCTTGGGCCTGCGCCTGGTGGCCAGCAACGCGCTCTTGGGGCGTCTGGCCGATGACGCCAGCGGCGATGCCCTGGACGCCACCTTGTGCCTGATGCAAGCGGCCTGGGCGCAGCAGCAGCACGAGGCGGGGCACCCGCAATACGGCCTGCCACCGTGTGATCCGCTGGAGGGGTGGATCGTCACGGCGTGAGCTTGCTTGTAGGATGCTGTTGACCTTTTAAATGAATCAGACAACGTTTACGAGGAAATAACCATGACGACACAAGGTTTCGTGGTGACCCACGCCAAGGACGCGCAGTTCGACAAAGGGCTGCGCTCGTTTTTTGAATACCGCGATTTGGGCGTGCGTGAGGCGACGGGTGGGCGTGTCACGGCCAGCGTGATCCGCGCTGCCGAAGGAGGTGCTTTTTCAAGCCAGCCCCATTTTCACAAGACGCAGTTTCAGTTGGTTTATGTGCTCAAGGGCTGGATCGAGTTCGAGTACGAAGGCCAAGGCGTGGTGAGGCTGGAGGCAGGTTCGTGCGTGCACCAGCCGCCTGAAATTCGCCACCGCGAACTGGGGCACAGCCACGATGTGGAGTTGCTGGAGGTGGTGTTGCCTGCTGACTTCGAGACCGTGACGGTGGATGACGTGAACCCGAAAGAGGTCTGAGCCGATGTTTCGCAGTTTCTTTCTCTCGCGCCGCTGGGCCTTGTGGGCTTGGGGCGGTTTGCTGGTGTTGGTGGCGCTGGTGTTCATCACGGTGCAGCAGACCGTGAAGCTCAACACTTGGTACGGTGAGTTTTACGACCTGCTGCAAAAGCCCGAGCAGGCGGGCGGGTTGGACAAGTTCTGGGCCTTCATGCTGCAGTTTGCGTGGATTGCTTTTCCCTACATGCTGCTGCGCAGCCTGGAGACGTATCTGGCCTCGCATTACGCCTTTCGCTGGCGTCAGGCCATGACCGAGGTGTATTTGCCGCGCTGGCAACGCACGGCCCACACGGTCGAAGGCGCTTCGCAGCGCATTCAGGAAGACTGCATGCGTTTTGCCCGGCAGACCGAGAATTTGGGGCTGGGCCTGGTGCGGGCGCTGCTCACACTGGCTTCGTTCATTCCGATTTTGTGGGCTCTGTCCAGCGGAATGGCCATTGCGTGGTTGCAGTTCGAGGGCTCGCTGTTTTGGGTGGCCTTGGTCACGGCGGTGGGCGGCACGGTGCTGTCGTGGTTTGTGGGCATTCGCCTGCCGGGGCTGGAGTACAACAACCAGCGGACCGAGGCCGCGCTGCGCAAAGACCTGGTGTATGCCGAAGACGACCGCAGCCGCATGGATTTGCCCACGGTGATGGGCCTGTTTACAGGTGTGCGGTTGAACAACTTTCGCTTGTTCAACCACTACGCTTACTTCCATTTGTGGAGCAATTTCTACAGCCAGACCATGGTGATTTTTCCGTATCTGCTGATGGGGCCGTCGCTGTTCACCGGGTTGATCACACTGGGCGTGATCCAGCAGGTCAGCAACGCGTTTGGCAAGGTGAACGAGGCGTTTTCCTACCTGATCGAGCGCTGGACCGACATCACCGAGCTGCGCTCGATTTACAAGCGACTGACCGAGTTTGAAGAAAGCCTTGCTGCAGGCGCACAATGATTTTTTGGAGACAACAGCGATGCCACACACCGTCAAATTCCAGCGCGTTTTCCGTGCGCCTGCCGAGCGTGTCTTCCGCGCCTTTGTCGATCCGGACGCGATGTGCAAGTGGCTGCCCCCGCATGGTTTCACGGGCCGTGTGCATGAGATGGATGCCCGCATCGGCGGGCGTTATCGCATGTCGTTCACCCATTTCGGAAGCGGGCAGTCACACAGCTTCGGGGGTACGTTTCTGGAGCTGGTGCCCGGTGAGCGTTTGAGCCACACCGACAGTTTTGACGATGCCAATTTGCCCGGCCAGATGGTGACCAGCATCACTTTCAAGGCCGTGTCGGTGGGCACCGAGGTGAACATTGAGCAATCCGGTATTCCCGACATGATTCCGCCAGAGGCCTGCTGTCTGGGCTGGCAGGAGTCCTTGCAGCTCCTGGCGCTCTTGGTCGAGGCCGAGATCCCGACCTGACGGGGCTCAGATTGCCGCAGCGGCGATGTCGGGCGGCAGCGGGTCCAGCGCTCGCAGGGCCAGCAAGGCCTCGGCATCGGTGCGGTAGAGCCTGAGTTGGGGGCCGTCGTGCAGCTCCCCGGCCCGGCGCAAGGCGGTCTCCACGGGCAGCTTGATGCCGCTGATGTGCAAGGTGATGCCCCGACTGCTCAGTTGGCGGTGCAACTGACCAAAGGTTTCCACACCCGTGGCGTCGACCCGGTTGATGGGCTGGGCAAACAGGCAAACATGGCGCACCTGAGGGTGCTGGGCCAGGTGATCGGTGATGGCCCGCTCAAAATCACTCGAGGCCGCAAAGTCCAACTCGGCATCCATGCGCAAGGCATAGAGGTTTTGCGCCAGAGGCGGCAGCTGCCACAGGTGCCGGTCGCGCAGGCTGCCGTCGGGGTGCAGGCCCACTTCGATGATGCGCGGGTGCAAGCGGGTGTGCAGGAAGTGGCTCAGCCCCACCAGCACACCGGTCATCACCCCCCAGTAAATGCGCGGGGCGGTGGCCAGGGTGATGGCAAAGGTCACGCCCGCCGTGAGGGTCTCTACCCGGTCAATGCGCCAGAGTTTCAGAAACTGCCGGGGCTGGAACAGGTTGAGCACGGCCACGATGACGGCGGCCGCCATCACCGAGCGCGGCACGAACTGCAGCGCAGGCATGAGGATCAGCAAGGCCAGCAGCACGAAGCCGACGGAGGCTACCACCGCCCAGCCTGAGCGCGCACCCGCATACAGCATGAGCGCCGAGCGCGAAAACGAGGTGCTGGTCGGGAAGCTGCCCGAGAACGCCGAAGCGAGCTTGGCCAGGCCCTGGCTGAAAAGTTCGGTGCTGTCGTCCCAGCGTTTGCCGTCGCGCTGGCACTCGATGCGGGCGCTGGAGGCGGTCTCCAGAAAGCTCACCAGCGCAATCACCATGGCGGGCACCCACAGCTGATTGAGCATCTCCAGGCCTGGCCAATGCGGCCAGTAAAAGTCAGGCAATCCCGAGGGCAACAGCCCCACAATGGCGCCGTGCTCGGCATAGCCCGTGACATAACCCAGAGCCGAGGCAGCGCCCATCACCAGCATGATGCCCGGCCAGCGGGGCTTGAATTTGCGCAGCAAGAGCAGCACGGCCAGGCTGCCCAGCCCAAACAGGGCAGGCCAGCCTGTGAGCCAGTCGGACCAGGTGGACACATCCCAGCGCCAGGCTTTGACGCCCAGCAAGGCAGGCACCTGCGAGGCCATGATCAACAAGGACGCGGCTTGTGTGAAGCCCATCATCACCGGGGCGCTGACCAGGTTGATGAGCCAGCCGTAATGCCCCAGACCCAGCAGCAGCTGGATGCCCCCAGACAGCAGCGACAGCCACACGGCCAGCGAAACCCATTCGGCTGAGCCTGGCTCGGCCATGCCCGTGAGGGAGGCACCGATCAACACACAGGTGAGCGCTGCGGGACCCACCGACAAGCGGTTGGCACTGCCAAACAGCACGGCCAGCAGGGCCGGGATCAGGCAGGCATAAAGCCCCGTGACCAGGGGCATACCGGCCAAACCGGCATAGGCCACGGCTTGCGGCACCATCACCAAGGCCACCGTCAGGCCGGCCAGCACCTCGGTGCGGGCCAGTGCTGCGGTCAGACGGGGCCAGTCTCGGAAGGTGAGGAATTTTTTTATATAAGCCATGCCCGATCTTAGCCGCCCTTTTTTCAGCGCTGGGGCATGTCCTTGACCGAATAACCCAGGCTGATGGTGGCGTCTTCGGGGATGGCGGGCACGGTGCTGTCCCAGGCTTCCCATGCGGCGCGCAGGCTTTGCAGCTTCTCGGGTTGGTGCTTGGCCAGGTTGGCCCGCTCGCGCTCGTCGGCCGGGATGTTGAACAGGTAGTCGTTGCCGTCGACCCGCAGGTATTTGTAGTCGCCCATGCGCAGGGCGCGCTGACCGCGGTGGTTCATGCGCCAGTACAAAGGCCGCTCGAACTGGTGCTTGGCGTTGCGCAGCACCGGGGCCAGTGACACGCCATCAAACGGGTGCTCGGCATCGGCTTTTGCGCCTGCCAGCTCCACCAGGGTGGCCGACCAGTCCATGGTCATGCAGTGCTGGGTGGATGTGCCGCCGGGCGCGATGACGGCAGGCCAGTGCGCGATCCACGGCACGCGGATGCCGCCTTCGGTCAGGTCCATCTTGCCACCCACCAACGGCCAGTTGTCGCTGAAACGCTCGCCACCGTTGTCGCTGGTGAACACGATCAGCGTGTTGTCGAGTTGTCCGTTTTTTTTCAGGGCATGAACCACCCAGCCAATGCCTTCGTCCATGTGGTGGATCATGCGGTGGTAGGTGTGGATGTTGCCGCCGTGCAGGTGGAACAGGTTGTCCTTGACCTCTTGCGCCAGCGCGTGGTCCTCGCGTGTTTCCCAGGGCCAGTGCGGCGCGGTGTAGTGCAGGCTCAAAAAGAAGGGCGTGCCCTGCGCAGCGCCGGGTGCCATGCGGTTCACGTAGTCGACTGCACGCTGCGAGAGCAGGTCGGTCAGGTAGCCGTCTTCGTGCTTTTCTTCTTCGTTGCTGTAGAGGTCGTGCGTGCCGTTGTTGCTGGCATGGGTGAAGTAGTCCACGCCACCCGACATGGGGCCAAAGAATTCTTCGTAGCCCGACTTGATGGGGCTGAAGTGGGGCGGGTAGCCCAGGTGCCATTTGCCGATCAGGGCGGTGCGGTAGCCGCTGGCTTTCAGCAGCGAGGGCAGCGTGGGGTGCGCGGGTGGCAGGCCCAGCACGGCACTGCCTTTGCTCTTGCTGTTGATGGGCTCGTCGGCCCCGCCACGCAGGCGGTACTGGTAGCGGGCGGTCATGAGTGCAAAGCGGGTGGGCGAGCACACGGGCGAGTTGGAATAGCCTTGCGTGAACTTGAGGCCGTTGGCGGCCAGTTGATCGAGCACGGGCGAGACCTTGCCAAACTTCGCGTCGCGGCCGCCGTAGCAGCCCAGATCCGCAAAACCGAGGTCGTCTGCCACGATGAAGATGATGTTGGGGCGTTGGGGCATCTGGGTCGTCATGTGGAGAATCAATCGACTTTCATGCCCGTGGACTTGACCACGCGGCCATAACGCTGCGACTGGTCGCTCAGGCGTTTGACGGCGTCCGGACCGATCAGGCCTTCGTAGAACAGGTCCATGCCTGCCAGCTGGCCTTGTGTGTCAGGGCGCTTCAAGGCGTCGGTGAAGGCTTTTTGCAACAGCTGCACCACCGGCTCTGGGGTGGCGGCAGGCACCATGGCCACGTAGAGCACTTCGAGCTCCAGGTCTTTCAGGCCCAGTTCGGCCACGGTGGGGACATCGGCGGCCGAGCGGGAACGCTGGCGGCTGGTCACCGCCAGCGCGGTGATCTTGCCGGTCTTCACATGGGGCAGCATGCCCGGTGTGGCCAGCACGCCTGCATCCACCTCGCCCGCCAGCACTGCCGTGACGGCCGGGGTGTTGCCTTTGTAGGGCACATGCTGGATTTTGATGTTCGCGGCGTCCATGAAGATTTCAGCGGCCAGGTGACCGGGGCTGCCGCTGCCTGCGCTGCTGAAGTTCAGGCCCTTGCCTTTGCCCTGGGCGATCAGGTCTTTGAGCGTTTTGAAGCCGGTGCTGGGGTGCGCCCCCACCAGCAAGCCCGAAGAGACCATGACCATGATGGGCCGCAGGTCAGCTGGCTTGAAGGCCATGCCCTTGTAGATGTAGGGATTGACCGTGAACGTGGTGTCGATGCCGAACAGCACGGTGTAGCCATCGGCCGGGCTTTTGGCCACAAAGTCAGCGCCGATGTTGCCGCCTGCGCCGGGCTTGTTTTCCACCACCACGGGTTGCTTGGTCTGGCTGGTGATGAACTCCCCCACACTGCGGGCCAGAAAATCAGCCGGGCCACCTGCCGGGAAGTTGGTGACGAATTTGATGGGTTTGTTGGGGTAGCTTTGGGCCGATGCAGGAGTTGTCCAGGCGCAAGCGGCCAAAGCTAAACACAGCGCGGTGCGCCAAATGGGATTGGAGATGTTCATGGGAATTGAAGGAAGTGGATGCCCAGCTGCCGCAGCAGCTGGGGCGGGGGGAAACAGCCGATGCATCAGTCCAGTTGCACGCCCGTGGCCTTGATGGGTTTTTCCCAGCGGGCCAGATCGGTTTTTTGCGCTGCAGCCAGCTCGGCCGATGTGGAGCCAATCGGCTCGTAGCCCAGCTTGACCATTTTGTCTTTCATGGCCGCGCTGCGGGTGATCTTCATCATGGCTTTTTCCAGGCGTGCAAGGGCATCGCCTGTCAGGCCTGCGGGGCCGTACATGGCAAACCAGGCCGTGGCCTCCATGTTCACACCCGACTCCTTGAGGGTCGGCACTTCAGGCACTTGCGGGTCGCGCTGGCTGCCGGTCACGGCGATGATGCGGACCTTGCCCGCCCGGTGCATTTCGGCGGTTTCGGACACCACGTCAAATTTGTAGCCGATGTGGCCGCCCAGCAAGGCGTTGTTGGCGGGTGCACCGCCCTGGAAAGGCACATGGTTCAGGCTGATGCCGGCCGATTGCTCCATCAGCACCCCCATGAAGTGGGGCAAGGTGCCCGCGCCGGGCGTGCCATAGCTGGCATTGCCCGGGTCGCTCTTGGCCTTGGTCACCATCTCGGCCACATTCTTCGCGTTGCTGGCGGGGCCGGAGACCACGCCAAACTGGAAGCGGGCGATCTGCGAGACGGGGGTGAAGTCTTTCACCGGGTCGTAGTCGAGTTTTTTGTAGACGTGCGGAAACAGCACCATGGGACCGCTGGGCAAAACGATCACGGTCTGGCCATCGGGCTTGGCCGCCTTGACGGCGTTGAGCGCGATGCGCCCGCCTGCGCCGGGCTTGTTGTCCACGACGATGGTGCCAAAGTCCTCGCGCAGGGCGTCGGCCACCATGCGGGCCAGGATATCGGCAGAGCCACCCGGTGGAAAACCCACCACGATCTTGAGTGGTGGTTTGTCTTGTGCCTGCAATCCGGGCGAAAGCATGGCCAAAGACAGGGCGGCCAGCCCCAGAAGGCGGCGGGTGATTGGGCGGTGGGTTGATGGCATGAAAGTCTCCGAATAGGCGGGGCTCGGCTGTCCCCTGTTGAAAACGCAAGACAGAATGTAGTGCCCTGACCGACATTTGATCTAATCAATCAACCCCCGAGAAAACCCTGATGCCCTTGTCCCCGTCTCAACGTCTGGCTTCGATTGAGGACCTGCTTTTGTACAGGCTGGGTCGTTTGGCGAGCGTGGGCGGCGCCATGGTGGTGCGCCTGTGCGAAGGCGGTTATGGCATCACGCGGCGCGAGTGGGCCGTGATTGGTCAGCTGTACGAGGGCGGCAGCCTGCCCCCTTCGGTGCTGGCCGAACGCATGCACCGCGACCGCGCCCGCACCTCGCGGACCCTGACCGCTTTGGTGGCCAAACGCCTGGTCTTGCGCACCATCCCGGCCCATGACCGCCGCAGCGCCCTGGTCGGGCTGACCCCGGCGGGTCGGCAACTGTACGAAGCCCTGATGCCCCAGGTTCAGGCCATCAACAGCCAGATCCTGTCGGTGTTGCAGCCTCAAGAAGCGGTCCAATTGGACGAAGCGCTGGCGCGTTTGCAAGTGCGCGCCCAAGCCTTGCTGGCCGAGCGCAGCCCGGACCTGCCCAAAGCCAACCGCAGGCAGGGGCAGCGCCGCAAGGACGCTTTATGAGCCTTGGGTTTCGGTGGGGGCTGGCTTGCGTGGCTTGTCTGGCTTGCGTCACCCTTCATGCTGCTGAGACATGGACAGGCTGGGTCAGCTGGGTGATGGATGGTGACACCGTCTTGCTGGTGCGCGATGGGCAGCACGAGCCCGTCAAGCTGCGGGTGGACGGCATCGATGCGCCCGAGACGTGTCAGCCAGGCGGCGCCCAAGCCCGTGACGCGATGATCCGCCTGGCCTTGCGCAAGCCGGTTCAGGTGGTCGATCTGGGCCAAGACCATTACGGTCGGCAGCTGGGCCGTTTGTCGATGGACGGGTTGGACCTGGGGGCTGAAATGGTGCGCACCGGCATGGCTTGGGCTTACCGCTTTCGGACCGGAAAAGGGCCTTATGCCCGTTTGCAGCGCCAGGCACAAACTCAAAAAATCGGCTTGTTTGCAGCAGCTGAGACCGCCATGTCGCCACCTGTGTTCAGGAAATTCCATGGCACTTGCCATGGCCTCTGAAGGGGCTGGCATTCGCGAGCAGGCACTCGCTCCCACATCCATCTTGGTCTCGGTCTCTGTGGCAGGCCGCCCCTGCGGCCGAATGCTGGATTGCGCGCGTCTGTTCAGTCTTGGCGGTGCGCTGCGCACACCGGGCAGGCCGGGTTGCGTTGCATGCGGATGTCGGTCCAAGACAGCTCGCGCCCGTCGAGCATCAGCAAACGCCCGGCCATGTGGCTGCCCATGCCGCTCAAAATCTTGAGGGCTTCGGCCGCTTGCACCGTGCCGATGATGCCCACCAGCGGTGCGAACACGCCCATGGTGGCGCAGCGGGTTTCTTCGGGCTGGTGTTCTGGCGGGAAGATGCAGGCGTAGCAGGGCGCATCGGCCTGCGTGCTGTCAAACACCGAGACTTGCCCGTCCATGCGGATGGCCGCGCCCGAGACGAGCGGTTTGCGGTGCACCACGCAGGCCAGGTTCACGGCCTGGCGGGTTTCGAAGTTGTCGCAGCAGTCGACTACCACATCGGCCTGGGCCACCAGGGTGTCCAGCAGGGCCGCATCGGCCCGTTGCGTGATGGGGGTGACGTGAACGTCGGGGTTGATCTGGGCGATGGCCGTGCGCACCGACGCGGCTTTGGATTGGCCCACCCGGTCCAGTGTGTGGGCAATCTGGCGCTGCAAGTTGGTGGCGTCGACCTCGTCGTGGTCGACCACGGTGATGTGGCCCACGCCCGCACTGCCCAGGTACAGGCTGACCGGAGAGCCCAGGCCACCAGCCCCAATGATCAGGGCATGCGAGGCCAGCAATTTTTCCTGGCCGTCGATGCCCAATTCATTGAGCAGGATGTGCCGCGAGTAGCGCAGCAGCTGCGCGTCATCCATGCGCTTTGCCCATGGTCGTTTCCATGGCGCTCAGTCTTCTTTCTTCTCGACCTTGCGCTCGGCCAAGGTGGTGCTGGCCTTGACGGGCAGGCCTTTGAGTTGGTTCAAGGCCTGGATCAACTGGAAGTCCTTGTCCGAGCCGAACTCGGGCAGGCGCCGTTCGGCCGCAGGCTTTTTGGATTCCTCTTCCAGCTTCTTGATGGCTTCTTCGCGGGCTTTCTCGCGGGCCGGGTCTTTCTTCTCCTCGGCTTCCTTGCCGTTGGAGAGGTGTTTTTCCAGATCGGCTTCGCGCGTGCGCAAGGCCGAGAAGACGTTGCCGTTTTCGGTTTCGTCCAGCATCACCTCAGGCACGATGCCTTTGGCCTGAATGGCGCGGCCGTTCGGCGTGTAGTAACGGGCGGTGGTGATCTTGAGCGCGGTGTCCGGCCCCAGTTGGCGCACGGTTTGCACCGAGCCCTTGCCAAAGGTCTGGCTGCCCATCAGGGTGGCGCGTTTGTAGTCTTGCAAGGCACCGGCCACGATTTCACTGGCTGAAGCAGAGCCTTCGTTGACCAACACCACCAAAGGCACTTTTTTCAGCGCACCACCTGTGGCCGCTGTCATGCGGGTGATGGGGTCGTTGCTGCTGTTGCGACGCCAGAACTGGGGCGTGGCTTTGTAGGTGAATTTGCTTTCTTCGAGCTGGCCATTGGTGGTGACCACCGTGACGTTTTCAGGCAGGAAGGCGGCAGACAAGGCCACGGCCGCGTCCAGCAGACCCCCGGGGTCGTTGCGCAGGTCGAGCACCAAGCCTTTGAGCTGCGGCTCTTGCTTGTACATCTCTTCGATCTTGCGGGCAAAGTCGTCCACCGTGCGTTCCTGGAACTGGGACACGCGAATCCAGCCGTAACCCGGCTCGACGATTTTGGACTTGACCGATTGGGTCTTGATCTCTTCGCGCACGATGGTCACCGGGAAGGTGCGGTTCTCGGACTTGCGCAAGATCGTCAGCAGCACTTTGGTCTTGGGCTCACCGCGCATGCGCTTGACCGCCTCGTTCAGCGACAGGCCCTTGACGGCGGTGTCGTCGATCTTGGTGATCAGGTCATTGGGCTTGAGGCCGGCCCGGTCGGCGGGTGAGCCTTCAATGGGCGACACGATCTTGACCAGGCCATCTTCCTGGCTGATTTCGATGCCCACACCCACAAATTTGCCCGAGGTGCCTTCGGAAAATTCCTTGAAGCTTTTCTTGTCGAAATACTGGGAGTGGGGGTCCAGGCTGGCCACCATGCCGGAGATGGCTTCCGAGATCAGTTTTTTCTCGTCCACAGGCTCGACGTAGTCACTCTTGACCATGCCGAACACGGCGGCCAATTGCTGCAACTCTTCCAGTGGCAAAGGGGCCATGTTGCCGCGTGCCACGGTTTGCAGTGACACCGTGGTCAGCGCCCCGGCCAGTGCCCCGACGCTGATCCAGCCCGCGATCTTGAGTTTTTGTCCCATGTGCTTGAGTGTTCCCAGTCAGAAGCTGATCAATATACACCCGCCAGCAGGGGGTGCTGGGTGAACCGGTGTCAATTCCCTGTGACGCCTGTGCAGATCCAAAATCAGGCTTTGCCTTGGCTGGCCACCGCTGCAGCGGCCTGGGCTGCGGCTTCGGCGTCGCCCAGGTAGTAGTGGCGAATGGGCTTGAGGTTCTCGTCCAGCTCGTACACCAGGGGGATACCGTTGGGGATGTTCACACCCACGATGTCCTGGTCCGAGATGCCGTCCAGGTACTTGATCAGGGCGCGGATCGAGTTGCCGTGTGCGGCGATCAGCACACGTTTGCCCGCCTTGATGCTGGGGGCGATGCTGTCGTTCCAGGCGGGCAGCACGCGGGCCACGGTGTCCTTGAGGCACTCGGTCAGCGGCACAACATCGGGCCGGGGGTAGCGGCGGTCGTTGCGCTCGCAGCGGGGGTCGGTCGCTTCCAGGGCGGGTGGCGGGGTGTCGTAGCTGCGACGCCAGATCAGCACCTGCTCGTCGCCGTATTGCTTGGCCATGTCGGCCTTGTTCAGGCCCTGCAGGCCGCCGTAGTGGCGCTCGTTCAGGCGGTAGTCCTTGACCACGGGCAGCCAGGTGCGGTCCATTTCGTCCAGGGTGTACCAGAGGGTGTGGATGGCGCGTTTGAGCACCGAGGTGTAGCACAGGTCAAAGTCCCAGCCTTCGGCTTTGAGCAGCTTGCCGGCCGACATGGCCTGGCTCACGCCAGTGGGGGTCAGGTCCACATCGGTCCAGCCGGTGAAGCGGTTTTCAAGGTTCCAGGTGGATTCGCCGTGGCGGATGAGGACGATTTTGTACATGTTGGGGAAAGCAGCACGGGCTGCGAAAAACAGGGGGAAAGGCCCGCATTTTAGAATCTGGACTTGGCGGCTCGCTGACGGGCCGGTATTTTGTGGTTTACAAAGGTCTGATTCGTGAAATTTCTCCTCGACAACTGGATGCTCATCACCGTGGCCCTGGCCTCGGGTCTGGCATTGCTTTTCCCTGCTTTGAACAAAGGCCAAGGTCTCAGCCCCCAGGACATGGTGCAGCTGATGAACCGCGAAAAAGCCATCGTCATCGATGTGTGCGAGCCCGACGAATTCGCGCGTGGCCATGTGATCGGTGCCAAAAACCTGCCTTTGGGGCAGCTGGAAGAAAAATTGGCCCAAGTCGTCAAGAGCAAGTCGGCCCAAGTCGTCATGGTTTGCCAGGTGGGGGCCCGTTCGGCCCGCGCGGCAGCCACGGCCCGCAAACTCGGTTTTGAGAATGTGCAGTCTCTGGCCGGTGGCCTCAAAGCCTGGCAAGCGGCCAGCATGCCCGTCGAAAAAGCCTGATACCCAAGGAACTCCCCATGCAAAACGTCAAGATGTACACCACCGCCGTTTGCCCATACTGCGTGCGTGCCAAGCAGTTGCTCAAAGCCAAAGGCGTGGAGCAGATCGAAGAAATCCGCATCGACCTGGACCCCGCCCAGCGCGACCACATGATGCAGATCACGGGCCGCCGCACTGTGCCGCAAATTTATGTGGGTGACACCCACGTGGGCGGCTGTGACGACCTGATGGCGCTCGACGCCAAGGGCGGCTTGGTACCTTTGCTGCAGGCGGCCTGAAAACCCTTGGGGTTTTCACAGGCGGGGCAGCGCCCCTGGCCTGTTTCTGATCGCTGATAATTGACCTGTTTCATCCTTGGGCGGTCCCCTGTGGACTGCCCGTATTTTTTCTTCAAGAGAATTTCATGACCGATACCGCTGTCAACACCGAAGCCCAATCCCCTGTTTTCCAGATCCAGCGCGTTTACCTGAAAGAGGCTTCGCTGGAGCAGCCCAATTCGCCCGCCATCTTGCTGGAGCAGCAGCAACCCAGCGTAGACATCCAGCTGGGCGTGGAAGCCACCCCGGTGGCCGAAGGCGTGTTTGAAGTTTGTGTCACCGCCACCGTGCACACCAAGATCGCCGACAAGACCGTGTTCCTGGTCGAGTGCAAGCAAGGCGGCATCTTTGAAATCCGCAACGTGCCCGAAGACCAGATGGGCGCGATCATGGGCATCGCTTGCCCGCAAATCGTGTACCCCTACCTGCGAGGCAACGTGGCCGACGTGATCACCCGTGCAGGCTTCCCGCCCGTGCACTTGGCCGAGATCAACTTCCAGGCCATGTACGAGCAGCAGCAAGCCCAAGCTGCCGCCACACAGCAGTAAAACCGCACGCACTCGGCATGCAGATCACCGTCATCGGTGCAGGGGCCTGGGGCACCGCGCTGGCCATTGCGGCCAGCCGCCAGTCTGCGCACCGGGTGGTGTTGCATGCACGTGACGCGGCCCAAGCCCAGGCCCTGCAGCAGCAGCGCCGCAACGAGCGTTACCTCCCCGGCATTGAACTGCCTGCAGCGCTGGCCATCTCGTCAGGCCCGCTCGATGCCCTGCTGCAGTTTGCCCGTGCCGAAGACCTCTTCATCATCGCCACCCCCATGGCGGGCCTGCGCAGCACCTTGCTGGCGCTGCAGGGCGTGCCCGCCTCGGTGGCCTGGCTGTGCAAGGGTTTTGAAGCGGGCACGGGCCTCATGCCCCACGAAGTGCAAGCCCAAGTGGCCCCCCAATTGCGGGCCGGAGCGCTGAACGGCCCCAGTTTTGCCCAAGAAGTGGCCCGCACCCAACCCACCGCTTTGGTGGCGGCCAGCCCCCATGCCTCTGTGCGGGAGGCGCTGGTCAAGGCTTTTCATGGCGGGGCGCTGCGTGTGTATGCCAACGAAGACATCGTCGGCGTGGAAGTGGGGGGCGCCGTCAAAAACGTGTTGGCCATTGCCACGGGTCTGTGCGATGGTCTGGACTTGGGGCTGAACGCCCGCGCAGCCCTCATTACCCGAGGCCTGGCCGAAATGACCCGCCTGGGCGTCGCGCTGGGCGCCAAACCCGAGACCTTCATGGGCCTGTCGGGTCTGGGCGATCTGGTGCTGACGGCCACGGGTGACCTCAGCCGCAACCGCAAAGTGGGCTTGTTGTTGGCCCAAGGCATGAGCCTGCAGCAGGCCGTGACCTCGCTGGGCCACGTGGCCGAAGGTGTTTACAGCGCCCGCACCGTTTGGCAGCGCGCCCAAAGTCTGGGGGTGGACATGCCCATCACCGAAGCGGTGGTGGCTTTGCTCGATGGCCGTCTGCAAGCCCGCGAGGCGGTTCAGGTGCTGATGGGGCGCGGGCCTCGGGGCGAGGCGGTTTGACGCGCAAGGTCTGAGGCCTTCAGTTCGGCGTGTAAGCCAGCCGAACGTAAATGGGTGCAAAGGCTTCGGCCTGGGTGATTTCGATCAGGGTTTCCTTGGCCAGTTCCAGCAGGGCGATGAAGGTCACCACCAACACGGGCACGCCCAGGGTCGGGTCGAACAGGTGTTCAAACTCGACAAATTTACGGCCTTGCAGGTGCTTGAGCACGATGCTCATGTGCTCGCGCACACTCAGTTCTTCGCGGCTGATCTTGTGGTGCTGCACCAGGTTGGCGCGTTTGAGGATATCGCGCCAGGCCGATTGCAGCTCGTCCATGCTGACGTCCGGAAAGCGCGGTTGCAGGCTTTGCTCGATGTAGACCTGGGCCTGCAGAAAATCGCGGCCGTATTGTGGGATCTCGTTGAGCTGCATCGAGGCCAGCTTCATCTGCTCGTATTCGAGCAGGCGGCGCACCAGTTCGGCACGCGGGTCTTCGGCCTCTTCGCCTTCGGCCACCTTTTTGGGTGGCAGCAGCATGCGCGATTTGATCTCGATCAGCATGGCCGCCATCAGCAGGTATTCGGCGGCCAGCTCCAGGTTGCGTTGGCGGATCTCGTCGACATAGGCCAAATACTGGCGCGTGACTCCCGCCATCGGGATGTCGAGGATGTTGAAGTTCTGCTTGCGGATCAAATAAAGCAGCAAGTCCAGCGGCCCTTCGAAAGCCTCCAGAAACACCTCCAGCGCATCCGGCGGGATGTACAGGTCGGTGGGCATGGAAAACAGCGGCTCGCCATACAACCTTGCCACGGCCACATGGTCGACCACCAGCGGCATGGACGCGGGCGTGTCCTGCGCCGATGCAGGCAATTCAGTGGGTGAGCTGGGATGGGTCATGGATGGGCCGCAGCCAAACGGTGCAGCGGGCAGATTTCGCCCGGTGCGCGTTCAGCGCCAGATTCAGGACGCCTGGGTTTGGTAGACGTAGGGCTTTTGGGCCACGCGGGCGCTCTTGAACGCCTGTTGTTCGTCACGGCTCAGCTGCTTGTCCCACAACAGTGCGCGGCCCTGGCGTTGCTCGGCTTCCAGCTCGGGGCGCTGGGCCTTGAGTTGTTCGATGAACTGGGTGGTGTCGGACGTGTAATCAGGGCGGCGAAAAATGGACATGACGGGCTTTCAGGCGAGAAAAGGGTGGATTGCGGTGGATTTTACTGGTCTCGCCGTGCGGACACGCTGACAGCCCGCTGGATGCCTGCAGGCAGGTCCGGCGCCAAACGGCCTTCCAGGTGTTCCAGCAAGCCACTGCGCCGGGCAATGTCCAGCGGTTGGTGCAACAAACCGCAAACGATCAGCTGCACTTCTTTTTTGCGGCAGGTGTCGATCAGGTTCATCAAGGCGTCTGCACCCGACGAGTCGATGTAAATCACATTCTTGAGGTCCACCACCAGGACCGGGGTGCTGATTTTGTCTTCGATGTCTTCGACCAGCTTCACGGCACCGAAAAACAAGGCGCCATAGAGCCGCCAAGCCTGGATGGCGTGGTCGTGCCCGGCCAGGCCGGGGTGGTCCAGGCGGCTGACGGCCTCGCAGCGGCTCAGGCTGGAGATGCGGTAAATGAAAGTCAGGCAGGCTGCGACCAAGCCCACCTCGACAGCCACCGTCAGGTCAAACACCACAGTGAGGAAAAACACCGCCAGCAAGGTGACGCGGTAGGGCATGCGGTACTGGCGCAGGTGCAAAAATTCGCGCCACTCGCCCATGTTCCAGGCCACAAACATCAAGATGGCCGCCAGCGCCGCCAAAGGCACGTGCCCTGCCAGGGGCGCGGCCACCAGCACCACGGCAAGCAAGGTCAGCGCGTGCACCATGCCCGAAATCGGCGTGGTGCCGCCGCTTTTGATGTTGGTCACAGTGCGGGCAATGGTGCCGGTCGCGGGCATGCCGCCAAAGAAGGGCGTCACAAAGTTGGCCACGCCCTGCGCCATCAGCTCCTGGTTGGGGTTGTGGCGGTCACCGATCATGCCGTCGGCGATGCGGGCGCACAGCAGCGATTCAATCGCACCCAGCAGCGCCAGGGTCAGCGTGGGCATGAGCAAAAAGCGGGCGCTGTCCCAGCTGAATGCGGGCCACTGGAAGCCCGGCATGGCGGCCGGAATGCCCCCAAACTTGCTGCCAATGGTGTCTACCGGCAGGTTCAGCAGCCAGGTGACCAGGGTGGCGAAGACGAGCGCGATGATGGAGCCGGGGATCATGCTGAGTGCCCGGTAGGGTGTCTCGGCCAAACGGCGGCTCATGCGCAACCAGCCGACCACCAGGGACAAGGAGGCCAAAGCGAGCAGCAGTGCGGCCAGATTGGCGCTGTGCAGGTGGTGTCCGAGGGCGTTCAGGATGCCAAAAAAATCAGCGGGCATGCTCACGATTTTGAGACCCAGCAAATCCTTGATTTGCGACAGCATGATCAGCACCGCGATGCCGTTGGTGAAACCGATCACCACCGCCACCGGGATGAAGCGGATCAAGGAGCCGAGCCGGAACAGCCCCATCAGGAACAGCAGCACCCCCGACATGGCGGTGGCCAGGATCAAATTCGCCAGGCCATAGCGCTCGACGATGCCGTAAACGATGACGATGAAGGCCCCGGCTGGTCCGCCGATTTGCACGCGGCTGCCGCCCAGGGCAGAGATCAAAAAGCCCGCGATGATGGCGGTGAACAGGCCAGCCTCGGGTTTGAGTCCGGAGGCGATGGCAAAGGCCATGGCCAGCGGTAAAGCCACCACCCCGACCGTGAGGCCCGCGCCGATGTCCTGTCCCAGCCGCTGACGGTTGTAGCCCTGCAAGCAGTCCAGCAGCTTGGGGCGAAACAAGTGGGAATTGAACGTCATCCGAGCGGACCTTGCCGGGGGCTGTGACCTGCGTCTCAGTGGATCCGCATGCCGGGTTGGGCACCCGGCCAGGGCTGCAGCACATAAATGCCGGCATCGGTTTTGTCGTCGGCGTGGCTGGCGGCCAGCACCATGCCCTCACTCACACCAAACTTCATCTTGCGCGGGGCCAGGTTGGCCACCATCACCGTCAACTTGCCGATCAGGTCTTCGGGCTTGTACATGCTGGCAATGCCGGAAAAGACATTGCGCATGCGGCCTTCGCCCACGTCCAGCGTCAGGCGCAGCAACTTGACCGAGCCTTCCACGGGTTCGCAGTTGACGATCTGGGCGATGCGCAGGTCCACTTTGGCAAAGTCGTCGATGCCGATCGTCGGTGCGATTTCTTCACCGCCGGGGATGACTTTCTCTTCGACCACGGCGAGCGGCTCGAACAGGGCGTCGAGTTGCTCAGGGGTGACGCGCTGCATCAGGTGCTGGTAGGCGTTGATGCGGTGGCCTGCACCCAGCAGGCTTTGCGCCTGGGCAAAGCTGAAGGGCGCAACATTCAGGAAGGCCTCGACCTGCGCGGCCAGTGCGGGCAGCACGGGCTTGAGTTGCAGTGTGAGCAGGCGGAAGGCTTCGATGCAGGCGGTGCAGGCGTCGTGCAGGCGCGCTTCCTGGCCTTCTTGTTTGGCCAATTCCCAGGGTTTGTTCTGGTCCACGTAGGCGTTGACCTTGTCGGCCAGCAGCATGACCTCGCGCAGGGCCTTGGCGTATTCGCGCTCTTCGTACAAGGCGGCGATGCCGGGCGTGGCGCTTTGCAGCGCGGCCAGCAGGGCCTGGCCGTCGGCGCTCACCGTGCCGAGTTGGCCGTCAAAGCGCTTGGCGATGAAGCCGGCCGAGCGCGAAGCGATGTTGACGAACTTGCCGATCAAATCGCTGTTCACGCGCGCCATGAAGTCTTCGGCATTGAAGTCGATGTCCTCGTTGCGGGCCGAGAGTTTGGCCGCCAGGTAGTAGCGCAGCCACTCGGGGTTCATGCCCAGGCTCAGGTACTTGAGCGGGTCCAGACCCGTGCCCCGGCTCTTGCTCATCTTCTCGCCGTTGTTCACCGTGAGGAAGCCGTGCACGAACACGCTGTTGGGCGTTTTGCGGCCCGAGAAATGCAGCATGGCCGGCCAGAACAGCGTGTGGAAGGTGACGATGTCTTTGCCGATGAAGTGGTATTGCTCCAGATTCGGGTTGGCCATGTAGGCGTTGTAGTCCTCCCCGCGCTTGTCGAGCAGGTTTTTCAGCGACGCCAGATAGCCCACAGGCGCGTCCAGCCAGACGTAAAAGTACTTGCCCGGCGCGTCGGGGACTTCGATGCCGAAGTAAGGCGCGTCGCGCGAGATGTCCCAGTCGCCCAGGCCTTCGCTGGTGCTGCCGTCGGGGTTGGTGCGCACGCTGAACCACTCTTTGACTTTGTTGGCCACCTCGGGCTGCAGCTTGCCGTCTTGGGTCCACTGGCTCAAGAACTCGACGCAGCGGGGGTCGGACAGCTTGAAGAAAAAGTGTTCCGAGGTTTTGAGCTCGGGCTTGGCACCCGACAGGGCAGAAAACGGGTTGATCAGGTCGGTTGGGGCGTAGACCGCGCCGCAGCTCTCGCAGTTGTCGCCGTACTGGTCTTTGGCGTGGCACTTGGGGCACTCGCCTTTGATGAAGCGGTCGGGCAGGAACATGTTCTTCTCGGGGTCGAAGAACTGCTCTACGGCGCGCACTTCGATCAGCGAGCCACCGTCGGCCGCCGAAATGTCGCGCAGGTCGCGGTAAATCTGGCGGGCCAGCTCGTGGTTTTCAGGGGCGTCGGTGCTGTGCCAGTTGTCGAACTGGATGTGAAAACCGTCCAGATAGGGCTTGCGGCCCGCGGCGATGTCGGCCACGAACTGCTGGGGCGTTTTGCCCGCTTTTTCGGCAGCGATCATGATGGGCGCGCCGTGGGTGTCGTCTGCGCCCACAAAGTTGACCTGGCTGCCCTGCATGCGTTGGAACCGCACCCAAATGTCGGCCTGGATGTATTCCATGATGTGGCCGATGTGGAAATTGCCGTTGGCATACGGCAAGGCGGTGGTGACGAAGAGTTGGCGGGGCGCGTTGGGGGCAGACATGGGTGTAAACCTTCAAGACAAGGGGGCGATTTTATAGGGATGGCCCCAAGGAGCTGAAGCATGGGCAGGTGGCAGGCTCTGCGACAATGCCCGCCATGGGCGAATTGAGCCCGGTTAACCTCCAAAACTCAGAAATCCCGCCATGCCCGAAATCGTCTTCAAAGGCAAAGAATATGTGTACAACCACCACCTGACGGTGCCTTATCGGCCGCTGGTGGTGGACAAGGCCAAAGGGATCGGGCCGGGAGACTTGAACAGCAGTCTGGTCATTCATGGGGACAACCTGCATGCCCTCAAGGCTTTGCTGCCGCGCTACGCGGGCAAGGTGGATGTGGTGTTCATTGACCCGCCATACAACACCGGCAATGAAGGCTGGTGCTACAGCGATGGGGTGAACAGCCCGATCATGAAAGAGTGGCTGAGCACCAACCCGGTGGACGGCGAGGACATGCTGCGGCACGACAAGTGGCTGTGCATGATGTGGCCGCGCCTGGTGTTGCTGCGCGAGTTGATGGCTGACCAAGGTTCGATCTGGATCACGCTGGACGACAACGAGGTGCACCACGCCCGGGACATGCTGGACGAGATTTTTGGCGCTGAGAATTTTGTGGCGACTTGCATTTGGCAGAAGAACTTTTCGCCGAAAAATACGGCGCAGTTTTTCAGCGAAGACCATGACTATGTGCTGGTTTATGCCAAAGACAAAAAGGTTTGGCGGCCCAATTTGTTGGAGCGCACCCAAGAAATGGATGACAGGTTTGCAAACCCTGACAACGATAAGCGTGGCCCTTGGACTTCCGGTGATCTTTCAGCACGTAATTTTTACAGTGAGGGCACATATCCAATCACTTGCCCAAGCGGGCGAGTGATTGATGGTCCTCCGCCAGGTACTTTTTGGCGTGTCAAAGAGTCCAAATTCAAAGAAATGGATGCTGATGGACGGATTTGGTGGGGTGAAGATGGCGGGAATCAACCTCGTTTGAAGCGTTATCTTTCTGAAGTCAAACAAGGCCGCACGCCCCAAACCCTCTGGTTTTACGACGAAGTCGGTCACACGCAAGACGCCAAGAAAACCCTGATCGAAATGGGCATGCTCAAGGACGAAGAGTCCACCATCACCCCCAAACCGGTGGCTTTGTTGGAACGAATTTTGGAGCTGGCCAGCCATCCCGATTCCATCGTGCTCGACAGTTTTGCCGGCAGTGCCACCACGGCCCACGCCGTGCTCAAGGCCAACGCCAAAGACAACGGCCGCCGTCAATTCATCTTGGTCGAGGGCGAGGACTATGCCGACCGCTTGACCGCCGAGCGGGTGCGCCGCGCCATCCAAGGTTATGCCTGGGTGGGCACGCAGCGCGAGACGCTGCTGGAAGAAAAGATCAATTTCACCCAGTTCAAAAAAGCCGCCGACTGGCTGGCCAAGGTCGAGGCGATCAAGCAGCGCGAAGGTTTTGTGGAGGAATCGACACAACTCACACTGCTGCGACCTGGGGCCGAAATTCAAGTGGGCATCCCCAAACAAGACGCGACATTGAAAAATACAGGTCAAAAGCGTTTTGACAAGATCAACGTCGAGCTGAAAGACGGCGTGCTGCGGGTGGAGGGGGAAAAGAAAGTCTCCGAACGCGCCGAAGGGCTGGGCGGCGAGTTCACCTATTGCACGCTGGGCGAGCCGCTCAACATCGAGAAGATGCTGTCAGGCGAAATCTTGCCCACTTTCGAGGCTCTTGGGGCCTGGTTGTTTCATACCGCCACTGGCGGCACGCTGCCACCCACCCCCAAAAAAGCCCCGCGTTTTTATCTGGGCGAGGCGGCCGATGCGCATGTCTGGCTGGTGTACGAGCCGAGTCTGGCCTTCCTCAAGTCGACCGAGGCGGCGCTCAACCTGAGTCGTGCGCAGGCCTTTGCCCAGTGGGGCTTGGACAAGGGCGATGGCAAAAAGCACCTGGTGTTTGCACCGGCCAAGTATTTGAGCAACAAGCAATTGGCCGAGCACCGCATGGACTTTGCGGCGCTGCCGTTTGCTTTGTTAAGGGGGTGGTGAAATGGCTTTTTCTCACAGTACGAAGTTGCAGTTAGAGAAGTTTGCGCAAGCCCTTGCAACGCTGAAAGAGACAGCGCAAGACAGTGAAGACCGCAAGACGCGCGATTCGCTGTTGCTGCGCTTTGTCTACACGTTTGAAATGGCTTGGCAAGCCATGCGGGCCGTGCTGCAGGACAAGGGGGATGTGGAAACCCCAAGGGTGGCGTTTGCCGCGTTGGAGACGGCATTCAAGATGCGTTACATCACCGATGAGTCCTTGTGGGATCGCTTGCGCAAAGGTCGCAATGGGGTGAGCCATGCCTACGATGAAGACATGGCCATCAGTCTGGCCGCCATGGTGCGCCTGGATGCCATCCCGGAGTTTGAGCGCGTGCTGGCGCACCTGCAGGCGCAAGCATGATGGACGAGGTTTCCAACACGGTGATCGACTTTGGCTTGGCGCCAGAGCTCACGCGACAGCTGCATGCCGTGTTTGATCGCTTTGCAGGGCTGGAGCGCGTGTGGGTGTATGGGTCCCGCGCCCGGGGCGACCATCGCCCGGCGTCAGACGTTGATCTGATGGCGGATGCGCCCGATTGGAGCGCACAGGACTTCACGGCGCTTTGGGCGGCAGTGGACGATTTGCGTTCGCTCAGGGGCATTGATTTGAGCCATTGGCAATCGACTTTGAGCGATGGCTTCAGGCAGCAGGTGGAAAAAGATCGGCAGGTGTTTTGGCAGCCGCGCCAAGCGGCGGTGAGCTTGCCCCGTGCACTGGGGTTTGACGATCTGAAAGACTTTCAGGCCAAGTCGCTGCTCAAGTTGGATGCCTATTTGGCCGAGCTGCGCACGGCCCGCGCCGATTCCGAGCAGGCTTTGGCGGCCATGGCGCAGGTCAAGGCCATGGAGAAGATGAGCGATGCCAAGCAGTCCCTGGCTGATTTCCCCAAGTCGGCTTGGCAGGCCTTGCACGATGCGCGTGCTTTGCCAGAGGCCTATGCCGAGCGCCCGCATTCCAGCCGCTTTGACGGGGCTGGCCGGGCGATTCCGAATGTGTGCCTGAAGGTGCCCACGGGCGGCGGCAAGACGCTGCTGGCTGCGGCCAGCGTGGGCAAGGTGTTTGAAGGGTATTTGCGCAGGTCTACCGGCCTGGTGCTGTGGGTGGTACCCAACGAGGCGATTTACCGCCAGACCCTCAAGACACTGTCCAACCGCGACCACCCTTACCGGCAAATGCTCAACGTGGCCGGGGCAGGGCGCGTGAAGATTTTGGAAAAAGACTCGCCGCTGTCGCGCCTGGATGTGGAAAGCCATTTGTGCGTGATGGTGCTGATGCTGGCTTCAGCGGCGCGGCAGTCCAAGGAGACGCTGCGCTTTTTCCGGGACCGGGGCAATGTGCAGGGTTTTTTGCCGTTCGAGGACGACATTGAGGCCCATTGGGCTTTGCTGGCCGATGTGCCGAATCTGGATGTGTATGGCAGTGTTTGGGCTGACGGATCGAGCAACGATTCGGGAGGTATTCATGCACGCCAAAAGGGCAGTATTGTCAAAAGCTCGCTGGGCAATGTGATGCGGCTTGTGCGCCCGATGGTGGTGATTGACGAAGGGCACCACGGCTACACCGACAACGCTTTGCGCACCATTGACGGGTTCAACCCGTCCTTCATGCTGGAGTTGTCGGCCACGCCGCGTGTGGCCGAGGTGGGCGCGTCAGGCAGTAAAGCGACGGGCGCGGTGTCGGGTTCCAACATTTTGGTGGACGTGCGCGGCACCGATCTGGATGCCGCCGAGATGATCAAGCTGCCCATTCATGTGGACGTGCGCGCTTGGGCCGACTGGCAAAGCTGCTTATCTGCCAGCGTGGACCAACTCAATGCGCTGGCCCGACAGGCCGAGGTGCTGCAGGGCGAGACGGCGCGCTACATTCGGCCGATTTTGCTGGTGCAGGTGGAGCGCACGGGCAAAGACCAGATCGATTCGGGCTTCATCCACGCTCAGCATGTGCGCGAGTTTTTGGCGCAGATGGGCTTTGCCGAGACGCAAATCCGCGAAAAAACCAGCGACAAGGACGAATTGGGCGACGAGGATTTGCTCTCGCCCACCTCGCAGGTGCGGGTGATCATCACCAAGCAGGCCTTGCAAGAGGGCTGGGATTGCCCCTTTGCCTATGTGCTGTGTTCGCTGGCGGCCAGCAAGGGCAAGCGGGCGCTCACGCAATTGGTGGGGCGGATTTTGCGGCTGCCCCATGTGGCCAAAACCGGCCATGAGTCGCTGGACGCTTGTTATGTGTTTTGCCATGACATCCAGACGGGCGAGGTGGTCAAGGCCATCAAGCAGTCGCTGGAGACCGAGGGCATGGGGGACTTGGCCATGGCGGTGCGCGGCGATGGTGGCTCGGGGCCGGATGCCCCGCAGGTGCGCCAATTGACGCGGCGCGAGGGACTGGCGCATTTGCGTTTGTTTTTGCCCACCGTGACCTGGGCTGAGCCTGGCCAGCCCCGGCGCAAGCTGGTGTACGAGAGCGATGTGCTGGCCCGCTTGCCTTGGCAAGACCTGAACCCCGAGACTTTGGCGGTGGGCTGGAAACCTAGTCAGTCACTCCACACGTCAGACCGCATGTCGGGCAGCGAGGCCCGCTTGATGGTGGATTTGACGGTGCTGCAAGACGTGCAGGCTCCGCTGCGCCGTGCGCGCAATGAGTCCACCGAGCCCCTGACCCTGGACCGTGGGCAGTTGGTGCGGGCTTTGGTCGACATCGCTCCCAACCCTTGGCTGGTCTGGGGCTGGGTGGATGTGGTGGCCCAGCGCTGCTTGCAGAAGTGGGCTGAATCTGTGGTGGCGGCGTCGGCGGCCACCTTGATCGAGCAGTTGCGGGTAGACCTGGAAGCCTGGCGTGACGAGATGGCACAGCAGGTGTTTGAGGCTTTGACCAAGGAGGGGCGCATCGAGTTTCGCCTTCGTGCGGATGCCACCGATTACGAATTGCCCAGCCACGACGAATGGCTGCAAACCGGCAAGGCCCACAAACTCACCCGCAGTGATGGTTTGACCGATGTACAAAAGAGTCTGTTGGTGCCCGCTTTGCAAACGCCTGATATGAATGAATTTGAGGCCGCTTTTGCGGGTTATTTGGACGAGCAAGCTGCTTTGCGCTGGTGGCACCGCAATGTGGCCAAAACCCAATACGGCTTGCAAGGCTGGCGCAGGCACAAGGTGTACCCGGACTTTGTATTTGGCTTTTTGAGCGAGGGCAATGAGGCCCGCCTGGTACTCATGGAAACCAAGGGCCTGCACCTAGATAACGAGGACACCGATTACAAACAAGCGCTGTTGGCCCGTCTGACAGAGGCTTTTTGCGATGAACGCTTTGCGCAGGCGGGTGACTTGGCGCTGGAACAAGACGGTCGCACGCAATTGGAATGCGGCCTGGTCTTTGACCGCGCATGGCGTGCGGACATCGATCGACGCTTTTTTGGACAAAACTGAAGCCCGTTAGACTTCGAACCAAATTTTTTAACAAAGAAACCCATGGCGACCACCGAACAACTCCTCCAGGCCCTGCAAGCCGTCATTGACCCCAACACGGGCAAAGATTTCGTTTCCACCAAAGTCCTGAAAAACCTGCAAGTCGAAGGCGGTGATGTGTCCTTTGATGTGGAGCTGGGCTACCCGGCCAAGAGCCAGATTCCGGCCCTGCGCCAAGCCTTGATTGCCGCCGCCAAAGGCGTGGTGGGCGTGGCCAACGTCTCGGCCAACGTGACCAGCAAGATCACGGCGCACGCTGCTCAGCGCGGTGTGGCCCTGCTGCCGCAGGTGAAAAACATCGTGGCCGTGGCCTCGGGCAAGGGCGGCGTGGGCAAAAGCACCACTGCCGTGAATCTGGCGCTGGCCCTTGCCGCCGAAGGCGCCAAAGTGGGCCTGCTCGACGCCGACATCTACGGACCCAGCCAGCCCATGATGATGGGCATCGAAGGCCGTCCCGAGAGCGAAGACGGCCAGACCATGGAGCCGCTGGAAAACTACGGCGTGCAGGTCATGTCGATCGGTTTTCTGGTCAATCCCGACGAAGCCATGATCTGGCGCGGCCCCATGGCCACCCAGGCGCTGGAGCAGCTGCTGCGCCAGACCAACTGGAAAGAGCTCGACTATTTGATCGTGGACATGCCGCCCGGCACGGGCGACATCCAGCTGACGCTGAGCCAGCGCGTGCCCATGACCGGCGCGGTGATCGTGACCACGCCGCAGGACATTGCCCTCTTGGACGCCAAAAAAGGCGTGAAGATGTTCGAGAAAGTCGGCGTGCCGATTTTGGGCTTGGTAGAAAACATGGCGGTGCACGTGTGCACCAACTGTGGCCATGTGGAGCACATTTTTGGCGCAGATGGCGGCAAAAAAATGGCTGCCGAATACGGCATGGACTACCTGGGCGCACTGCCGCTGGACATGCAGATTCGCCTGCAAGCCGACAGCGGCAAGCCCACCGTGGTCTACGACCCCGATGGCGAAGTGGCCCAGATCTACAAGGCCGTGGCCCGCCAGGTGGCGGTCAAGATCGCGGCCAAAGCCAAGGACTTCTCGTCCAAGTTTCCGACCATCAAGGTCAGCAAGGACACTTGAGCGCAGACCGACAGGGGCACCTGTCGGTCTGGGTGAGCGCATGGATACCCGCGCCTTACTCTTGAATAAAACTTAGGTATTCGTTGCTATCATTCGCTTTGTCATCAGGATACAAAGTGAATGATCCCAAACGTTTGATCTACTGGATTCACCAGGCCCTGCTGCGCTGGCCCATGGAGTGGCTGGGCGGCGTGTTGATGGCCATGGGGCTTTGGGTGGTGGTCTACACCTACCAGTCGAGCGAGGCGATGGTGCAGCAGTACGCTGCCGAGAGCGCCCAGACCCATGCCGCTTCGGTCACGCAATTTCGCAATTTCTACACCCAGGAGCTGGTGCCCCGGGCTGTGAAGGGGGGCATGGTCGTCACCCACGATTACCAGTCGCGTGACAACGCCTTGCCGCTGCCCGCTACGCTCACGATCGATTTGGGGCATTACCTGTCCAAGGTCGATGGTGGCACCCAGGTGCGCCTGTACAGCGACCAGCCTTTTCCCTGGCGGGTGGCCGAGCGTTCGCTGGACGATTTCCAGAAACAGGCCCTGCAACACCTCAAGGAAAAACCCAACCAGCCCTTCGTGCGTGAAGAGATCATGAACGGCACCCGGGTGCTGCGTTTTGCGCAAGCCGACCGCATGCTGTCCAGTTGCGTGGCCTGCCACAACAGCTATCCAGGCTCGCCCCGAACCGATTGGCAGGTGGGGGATGTGCGCGGTGCTTTGGAAGTGGTGCTGCCTGTTTCGCAGTGGCAGCTGGCCAGCACCGGGGTGCTGAACCGCACCTTCGTGGTTTTGCTGGTGTTGTTGTTGCTGGGCTTTTTGTTGATCTGGTTTTCCGTCAAACGCATCCGCACGGCCTTGATGACCTCACGCCAGTTGTCCAACGAGCGGCAACTGGCGATCCGCCAGCTCAGCGAAGAGATTGCCGAGCGTGAGCAGGTGGAGCGCAATCTGCGCTTGAGCGAGAGCAAGCTGCACAGCATTTTCAAATCGGTGCCCGAGGCGATCGTGGTGGCCGATGCGCAGGGTCACATCGTTCAGTGCAACGATGCCACCGCCGCCATTTTTGACTACCCCATGCAGGCTTTGATGGGGCAGCGCGTGAACATGCTGATGGCCGATTCCGTGCAAGCGCGGCACGACCAGTACATGGCCCGGTACCTGAACACAGGCGAGAAAAAACTGATGAACCAGCCGCGTGTCCTGCAAGGCCGCAGGCGCGATGGCAGTCTGTTCCCGGTGCGCCTGACGATCAGTGAAACCCGACTCGACAACGGGCATTTCTTCATTGGGGTCATGCAGGACTTCACCGCCATCCAAAGTGCCCAGGACCTGCTGGTCGAGGCCAAGGAAAAAGCCGAACAAGCCAACCGCATGCGTGGGGAATTCCTGGCCAACATGAGCCATGAAATCCGCACGCCCATGAACGGCATTGTGGGCATGACCGAGCTGGCGCTGGACACCACCGACACCGAGCGGCAAAGGGAATACCTGGTACTGGCCCGCGACTCGGCCAACCACTTGCTGCAAATCATCAACGAGATCCTGGACTTTTCCAAAATTGAAGCCAAAGCCCTGGAGCTGGAGTTGCTGGAGGTCAGCCCCGTGCAGCTGGTGCGCCACACCGCCCGCTCCCTGGAGCAACTGGCCCGCGCCAAGGGTGTGGATTTGCGGCTGGAGACCGCCCCCGACATCCCCGAATTGCTGTGGATGGACCCGGTGCGCATGCGCCAGGTTCTGACCAACCTGATTGGCAACGCCATCAAATTCACCGACGAGGGCTCGGTCACCGTCAAGACCGAACTGGTGCCTGCGGTCGATGCCAAAACCGTTTTGCTGCGCATCAGCATCATCGACACGGGCATCGGTTTTGACCCCGAACGCACCGAGGCCTTGTTCAGCCCCTTCACCCAGGCCGATGGTTCGGTGACCCGTTCTTTTGGTGGCACGGGCCTGGGGCTGGCCATCACGCGCAGCCTGCTGCAGCTGATGGGCGGTTACATCACGGCCGAGGGGCGGCCCGGTGAAGGCGCGACTTTTGTGGCCACCTTGCCCGCCCGGAAGGTGGAGCAAGCCAGTGCGCAGGCGCTGGCACCCGCACCTGCCAAAGCACCGGTGCCGCCACCGATCGCCACTGAGGGTGTGCCGTGTTCGGTGCTTCTGGTGGAAGACCATGAGATCAACCGCAAGCTCGCCGAAATCATGCTGCAGCGCATGGGCTACCGCTACGCGGTGGCCGCAGACGGCCAGCAGGCGCTGGACCTGCTGGCACAAGAGCACTTCGATGTGGTTTTGATGGATGTGATGATGCCTGTGATGGACGGCTTGACCGCCTTGCGGGCCTTGCGTGCACGTGAGGCCGTGAGCGGCTTGCGCACCCCGGTGCTGATGGTCACGGCCCACGCCATGACCGGGGACAAGGAACGGTTCATCGCGGCGGGGGCCGACGGCTACGTGTCCAAGCCCATGTCGCAAGCGGCTTTGCAAAAAGAGATCTTGCGCGTGCTCAAGCCCTGAGCCAGACACCCGGCTGCCTGCTTCAGGGCTGGCCGGGTGCGCGCAGGTTCAAGCGCCCGTTTTTTCCAGCTCGCGCAGGCGAAAGCGCTGGATCTTGCCCGTGGCGGTCTTGGGCAACTCGGCCACAAAGTCAATGAAACGCGGGTATTTGTAAGGGGCCAGGCGCTCCTTCACAAAGGCTTTGACTTCGGCTTCGCTCAGGCTCTGGCCCGCCTTGAGCACGATGAAGGCCTTGGTCTTGGTCAGGCCGTCGGTGTCTTCCTTGCCGATCACGGCCGCTTCCAGAATGGCGGGGTGCTGCACCAGCGTGGCTTCGACCTCAAAGGGCGAGACGTAAATGCCGCTGACTTTGAGCATGTCGTCATTGCGGCCCGCATAGGTGTAGTAGCCGTCGGGGTCGCGGGTGTACTTGTCGCCGCTCTTGGTCCACACGCCCTGGAAGGTGTCGCGCGATTTTTCGCGGTTGTTCCAGTACATGAGGGCGCTGCTGGGGCCCTGGATGTACAGGTCGCCGATCTCGTTATGGCCCGTGACCACGCTGCCGTCTTCGTTGCGCAGCTGCACTTCGTAGCCGGGCACGGGCTTGCCGGTGGTGCCGTAGCGCACGTCGCCGGGGCGGTTGGACAGGAAGACGTGCAGCATTTCGGTCGAGCCGATGCCGTCGATGATTTCGCAGCCGAAGTGCTGCGTCCAGCGCTCGCCGATGTCGCGCGGCAGGGCTTCACCCGCCGACGAGCACAGGCGCAGCGCGACCTGGCTTTTGGCGGGCAGGTCCGGGCTGGCGAGCATGCCGCCGTAGCCGGTGGGCGCGCCATAAAACACGGTGGGCTGGTGGTCGACCAGGCGCTTGAAAGTGGCTTGCGGGGTGGGGCGCTCGGCCATCAGCACCACCGTGGCCCCCACGCTCAGCGGGAAGGTGAGCGCGTTGCCCAAGCCGTAGGCAAAGAACAGCTTGGCGGCCGAAAACACGGTGTCGCTTTCCTGCAGGTTCAGCACGCCTTGGCCATACAGCTGGGCGGTCCAGTACAGGTTGCCCTGGCTGTGCACCGTGCCCTTGGGTTTGCCGGTGGAGCCGGACGAGTAAAGCCAGAAAGCAGGTTCATCGGCCAGGGTCTGGGCCGGCAGCACCGGCTGGTTTTGGGCGACAAAGTCGGCCATGTCGAATTGACCCTGTGCCAAGGGGCCTGTGGGGCGCGAGACCACCACCTGGTGCACCTCGGTTTTGACCAGGCCCAAGGCGTTTTGCAAAGTGGGCAGCAGGGCGCCCGAAACCAGGGCGGCCTGCGCCCGGCTGTTGCTGAGCATGAAGGCATAGTCTTCGGCCGTGAGCAAGGTGTTCACCGCGACCGGCACCACGCCCGCATAGAGCGAGCCCAAAAAGGCCACGATCCAGTCGCTGCTGTCTTGCATGAGCAAGAGCACGCGCTCTTCGCGCTTGATCCCCATGGCCTGCAGGCCTGCGGCAAAGCGGCGGATCTGCTCGGTCAACTCGCCATAAGTCAATGAGCCGACGTCGTCAATCAGCGCGGTTTTGCCAGCACGACCGATGTTGGTGGCGATCAGGTGCTGAGCAAAGTTGAAGTCGGCGGATGGTGCATTCACGGTGCGTGTCATGTTTGTCTCCTCGGGATGTCTGTGATCTTGTCCAGTTTTGGGCTTCTGGCCATAGGGGTTTTGTAGGAGGCCGCCCCTGCGGCCTCCTGCAGGTTCATAGGGGCAGGGCAACGCCTTGTGCGGCCAGCTGGTCCAGGGCCAAGGCGCTGCCTTGCACGGCAGTACGGCGGTGGTAGAAGTTGAGCGCCCGCAAGCCGCCCAGCTCCTCGCCGCCGCCCGCACGGCCAGGGCCGCCGTGCAGACTCATGGGCATCACGTTACCGTGGCCGCTGTGCAGGGCCGCCACATCGGGCGAAATCGCGTGCACACGGCCGTGGCTGCTGGCCAGCTCGACCGAGGCTTGCGCGGTGAAGGCCGGGTCTTCGCTGTAGACCGAGCACACCAGCGAGCCTTCGCCGCGGCGGATCATGGCGTAGGCCTCGTCGATGCTGTCGTAAGGCATCAGGGTGGACACGGGGCCGAACACCTCGACCGCGTGCAGCACTTGCGCCGTCATGGGCGATTCGGTTCCCAGCAACACCGGGGCCACGCAGGCGCTCGATGCATCGGCATCGACCAGGGTGGTGCTGTTGCCGTCGTACAGCACGGTGGCTTCGGTCTTGAGTTGGGCCAGACCCGCCAGCACGCTGGCTTTCTGTTCCTGGCTGACCAGGGCGCCCATGCGCACCGTTTCATTGCGCGGGTTGCCCACGGTGGTTTTGGCCAGGCGCGCGCCAATGGCGTCTGCGGCCGCTTTGTACAAGGCGCGGGGCACGAAGATGCGGCGAATCGCCGTGCACTTCTGGCCCGATTTGACGGTCATCTCGCGGGCCACTTCAGCCACCAACAGCTTGAAGGCTTCGCTGTCGGCTGTGGCGGCGGGCGAGAGCAGGGCGGAATTCAGGCTGTCGGCCTCGATGTTGCAGCGCACCGACTGCTCGCTCACGGCGCGGTGGCTGCGGATGATCTTGCCGGTCTCGGCCGAGCCGGTGAAGCTGACCACGTCAAAGGCTTGCAGCTGGTCCATGAGGCCGGCCGAGGAGCCGCAGATGACCGACAGCGCGCCCACGGGCAGCACGCCCGCGTCGACCACGTCCTTGACCATGCGCTGGGTCAGCCAGGCGGTGGCCGTGGCGGGCTTGATGATGACGGGCACGCCCGAGAGCAGGGCTGGTGCGGCTTTTTCCCACAGGCCCCAGCTGGGAAAGTTGAAGGCATTGATGAACAGCGCCACACCCTGCGTGGGCACCTGGATGTGCTGGGTCTGGAAAGCCGGGTCCTTGGCCATGCGGATGCGCTGGCCGTCCAGCAGCAGCTTGGCATCGCCCAGGGCTGCGCCCTGCTTGGCGTAGTAGCCCAGAGTGAAGATGGCACCGTCGATGTCCACACCCGAGTCCTTGGCCACGGTGCCGCTGTTGGCAGTGGCGATCTCGTAGTACGCATCGCGGTTGGCCTGCAGCACTTCCACGATTTGGGTGAGCAATGCGGCGCGCTGGCCGTAGCTCAGGGCGCGCAGGGCCGCGCCGCCTTGCTCGCGTGCAAAGGCAAAGCCTTTGGCCAGGTCGATGCCGCTGCTGGACACGCGGGCCAGTTCGGTGCCCAGCACAGGATCAAACAGGGGCGTGCCTGCGCCCGTGCCGGTTTGCCAGCGGCCTGCGAAGAAGTTGGGAAGCAATGTGGTCATGGGTGTGGCTTTCAAAAATTCGTGGTCAGGCGGTGGATTCGCATGCGCCGACAGGGGCGTATCGGAAAAAAACTGTTCTTGCAGCCCGGTTGGCGGTATAAACAGCGGTTGATGCACTATTGTGCTTGCCCGTTAGTATGCATTAAAGTGCATGTTTTGGGTTTGTTGAAATTTAAGGGTTTTCCCTTGTCTGTGATCAAAGGTTGAGCATGACATCTCAAGAGTCCACCTTGATGGAGCCGTCCGAGCCCGAAACCCGGCGCAGTCCTTTTCTGGAAGCGCTGGGCGAGCGTGTGCGCACTTTGCGTTCGCGCAAAGGCATGACGCGCCGCGCCGTGGCGGTGGCGGCCGATGTGTCCGAGCGCCATTTGGCCAACCTCGAATACGGCACCGGCAATGTGTCGGTGCTGGTGCTCCTGCAGGTGGCGCAGGCCCTGCAATGCTCGCTGGCCGAGCTGCTGGGCGATGTGACCACCACTTCGCCCGAGTGGCTGCTGATCCGTGAATTGCTCTCCAAGCGCAGCGAGGCCGATTTGCGCCGTGCGCGTGTGCAGCTGAGTGACATGTTTGGCGAGGGCGGCAACGCGCAAGAGCGCAAGAACCGCATCGCCCTCATTGGCTTGCGCGGCGCGGGCAAGACCTCGCTGGGCCAGCGCCTGGCCGATGACCTGGGCTTTCCCTTCATTGAACTGAGCCGCGAGATCGAGCAGTTTGCCGGTTGCCAGATCAGCGAAATCCACAACCTGTATGGCGCCAACGCCTACCGCCGCTACGAACGCCGCGCCCTCGAAGAAGCCATCCAGATCTACCCCGAAGTGGTGATCGCCACGCCCGGTGGTTTGGTGTCCGACTCGGCCAATTTCAACCTGCTGTTGTCGCACTGCACGACCGTGTGGCTGCAGGCCGACGCGGCCGACCACATGGGGCGCGTGGCCGCACAAGGCGACATGCGCCCCATGGCGGCCAGTCGCGAGGCGATGGAAGACCTCAAGCGCATTCTGGAGGGGCGCTCGGCCTTCTATTCCAAAGCCGACCTGGCCATCAACACCAGTGGGCGCACCGAAGACCAGGCCTTCCAGGCTTTGCGTACTTCGGTTCGCCAGCATTTGAGCTTGGTGTCTTGAGGGGGTGCAGAAAACTTCATTTCCTAGGGTAAACACTGATGAAATGAATTAAAGTGCATGTTGCAGGTTGGGTGAGCATGCATTAAACTGCTATACAACATGCACTGAAATGCATTTTTTGACATCCATCAACCCTTCTACACCGACGGAGACAGCCATGAGCACTTCCCTTCAGGTCAATTACCAGACCAGCCCAGCCGAGTACAAGCACATCCAATTGGCCTTTGAGGGCGAGATCGCGACCTTGTCGATCAACATCAACGAAGACGCCGGCATCCGCCCTGGCTACAAACTCAAGCTCAACAGCTACGACCTGGGTGTGGACATCGAGCTGCACGACGCGCTGCAGCGCATCCGCTTTGAGCACCCTGAAGTGCGCACCGTGGTGGTGACCAGCTTGAAAGACCGCGTGTTCTGCTCTGGCGCCAACATCTTCATGTTGGGTGTCTCGACCCACGGCTGGAAAGTGAACTTCTGCAAGTTCACCAACGAAACCCGCAACGGCATCGAAGACTCCAGCAAGCACGACGGCCTGAAATTCGTTGCCGCCCTGAACGGCGCTTGCGCAGGTGGTGGCTACGAGCTGGCCCTGGCTTGCGACGACATCGTGCTGGTGGACGACCGCTCGTCTGCCGTGTCTTTGCCTGAAGTGCCCCTGCTGGGCGTGCTGCCCGGTACCGGCGGCCTGACCCGCGTGACCGACAAGCGCCATGTGCGCCACGACCTGGCCGACATCTTCTGCACCAGCGTCGAAGGTGTGCGCGGTCAAAAAGCCGTGGACTGGCGCTTGGTCGACGCGATCGCCAAGCCTGCCGCCTTCAAGGAGGTGGTCAAAGAGCGCGCCACCAAGCTGGCCGCTGGCAGCATCCGCCCCGTGGGCGCCAAAGGTGTGACCCTCACACCGATCAACCGCACCATTGCCGCTGACGCATTGACTTACACCAATGTCACAGTAGACATCGACCGCGCCAAGCGCATCGCCACCTTCACCGTCAAGGCGCCCGCCACGGCCCAGCCCACCGACATCGCCGGCATCGAAGCCGCAGGCGTGAACTGGTGGCCGCTGCAGATGGTGCGTGAACTCGACGACGCCATCCTGCACATGCGCACCAACGAACTCGACATTGGCACCTGGGTCATCAAGACTTCAGGCGACGCTGCCGCGGTGCTGGCCTCCGACGCCACCATGCTGGCGAACAAGGACCACTGGTTTGTGCGTGAAACCATCGGCCACCTGCGCCGCACCCTGGCCCGCATGGACGTGACCTCGCGCAGCCTGTTCGCCCTGATCGAAGAGGGGACATGTTTTGTCGGCACACTCGCCGAGCTGGCTTTCTGCGCCGACCGCGCCTACATGCTGGCGCTGCCGGACGATGCCGCCAAGGCCCCCAAGATCCAGCTGAACGAAATGAACTTCGGTTTCTTCCCCATGGTCAATGACCAGACCCGCCTGCAGCGCCGCTTCTACGAAGAAGCGCTCGCCATGGACGCCGCACGCGGCGCCATCGGCAAGGCCTTGGACGCCGACGCTGCACTGGCCTTGGGCTTGGTGACGGCTGCGCCTGACGACATCGACTGGGCCGACGAGATCCGTCTGGCCCTGGAAGAGCGTTCGTCCATGTCGCCTGACGCCCTGACCGGTCTGGAAGCCAACCTGCGTTTCGCTCAGCAAGAGAACATGCTGACCCGCATCTTCGGCCGCTTGACCGCCTGGCAGAACTGGATCTTCCAGCGCCCCAACGCCGTTGGCGAAAAAGGTGCCTTGAAGGTTTACGGCAAAGGCGAAAAAGTCAGCTTCGATCTGAACCGCGTTTGATGTTTTGACGTTGTGCAGCGTGGTTCCCGGTGGTCCGCGCTGCAACCGAAATTTGACCCCACCGTTGCTTTAATTTTCTGGAGACCCTCATGTCCGGTATCAACTACAGCGAAAAAATCCCCAACAACGTCAACCTGTCGGAAGACCGCACGTTGCAACGCGCGCTCGAGCACTGGCAGCCCAACTACCTGCAGTGGTGGAATGACATGGGTCCTGACGGCTCGCAAAACTTCGATGTCTATCTGCGTACCGCCGTGAGCGTCGATCCACAAGGCTGGGCCCAGTTTGGCCACGTCAAGATGCCCGACTACCGTTGGGGCATTTTCTTGAACCCCGGCGAGCAAGACCGCAAGATCCACTTCGGTGACCACATCGGCGAGAAAGCCTGGCAAGACGTGCCTGGCGAACACCGCGCCAACCTGCGCCGCATCATCGTGACACAAGGCGACACCGAGCCCGCATCGGTCGAGCAGCAGCGCCACCTGGGCCTGACCGCCCCCAGCCAGTACGACCTGCGCAACCTGTTCCAGGTGAACGTGGAAGAAGGCCGCCACCTGTGGGCCATGGTGTACCTGCTGCACAAGTACTTCGGCAAGGACGGCCGTGAAGAAGCCGAGGGCCTGCTCGAGCGCAACAGCGGCAACGCCGACAACCCCCGCATTCTGCAAGCCTTCAACGAGAAGACCCCTGACTGGTTGTCCTTCTTCATGTTCACCTACTTCACCGACCGTGACGGCAAGTTCCAGCTGTGCGCTTTGGCCGAGTCGGCTTTTGACCCATTGGCCCGCACCACCAAGTTCATGCTGACCGAAGAGGCACACCACATGTTCGTGGGCGAGTCCGGCGTGAGCCGCACCATCCAGCGTACCGTGGACGTGATGAACCAGCTGAAAACCGACGACGTGGGCAAGCTGCGCGCCGCCGGTGTGATCGACCTGCCGACCATCCAGCGTTACATCAACTTCCACTTCTCGGTGACCATCGACCTGTTCGGTGCCGACCAGTCGTCCAACGCCGCCACCTTCTACAGCTCGGGCCTGAAAGGCCGTTACGAAGAAGGCAAGCGGACCGATGACCACGTCTTGAAGGGCAACAGCTACAAGATCCTGTCGGTCGAAGACGGCAAGCTGGTCGAAAAAGAAGTGCCGATGCTCAACGCTTTGAACGAAGTGCTGCGCGACGACTACATCACCGATTCCAAAGGCGGTATCGACCGTTGGAACCGCGTGATCGAGAAGGCCGGCATCCCGTTCAAGCTGACCGCACCACACAAGGCTTTCCACCGCAACATCGGCTCTTTGTCGGGCGCCAAGATCAGTCCCGATGGCCGTGTGGTGTCTGAGGCCGAGTGGAACGCCAAAGTGGGCGAGTGGTTGCCAACCAACGAAGATCGCGCCTATGTAGCCAGCCTGATGGGCCGTGTCGTCGAGCCCGGCAAGTTCGCCAACTGGATCGCGCCACCCGTCATGGGCATCAACCGTCAGCCCGTGGACTTTGATTACGTCCGCTTCAACTGATGTTCTGATTTGACTGCTGCCCCTGTTTTGTTGCGGGGGCGGCAGTTGACAGAGGAAGGGGCGGGTTCCTCATACGGGGTACCGGAAAATCGTCTCCCACCCCTTCCTCTGTCAACTGTATGGTGTGCGCAAAGCACACCTGATGCCGTTAGACTGCCATGTCTGCAAAGGCGATGAGCGGCGGTATGGCTTGGGGCCGGGCACCGATTTTCCGGTACCCCGTATGAGGTGCCCGGCCCCAAGCCATAGCGTCGCGGACCCAGCAGACCCAAAACAAAAGCCAAAGACAAAGACACAACAAGAGAGCCAAGACATGAGCACAGAAGCGACCTTGATCAAACAACACCTGATCGACCCGGAAATCTGCATCCGCTGCAACACCTGCGAAGCGATCTGCCCGGTCGGCGCCATCACCCACGACTCGCTCAACTACGTGGTCAAGGCCGACATCTGCAACCTCTGCATGGACTGTATCTCGCCGTGCCCCACCGGCTCCATCGACAACTGGCGCATGATGCCCAAGGCCAAGGCCTACAGCATCGAAGAACAACTCAAGTGGGATGTGCTGCCTGCGGAGCTGAGCGCAGAAGAACTCGCTGCCGCTGGTGGCGGCGATGCGGGTGCTGCTCAGGAAGAAGCCCAAGCTGCTGTTCAAGCTGCAGCCTCTTCATCGGCATCGGCGGCCACAACCGCCGCAGCCTCGGGTTTCAACTCGGCTCAGTTCGGAGCGACCACCCCCCCCTGGTCGGCTGCCCACGCCTACACCAACCTCTATGGCCCCAAAGCGGCCGAGAAAACCATCACCGCCACCGTGACGGGCAACCTGCGTGTGACCGAGGTGGGCCAACAAGCAGGCCAACAAGACTACGACACCCACCACATCGTGCTCGACTTTGGCAGCATGCCTTTCCCGGTGCTCGAAGGCCAGTCGATCGGCATCATCCCGCCCGGTGTGGATGCCAAAGGCAAGCCGCACCATGCGCGCCAGTACTCGATCGCCAGCCCCCGCAACGGCGAGCGTCCGGGCCACAACAACCTGTCGCTGACCATCAAGCGTGTGCTCGAAGACCACGACGGCCAGCCGGTGCGCGGCGTCGGCTCCAACTACATGTGCGACTTGAAGGTCGGTGACAAGGTGCAGGTGATCGGGCCGTTTGGCGCGAGCTTCCTGATGCCCAACCACCCCAAGAGCAACATCGTCATGATCTGCACCGGCACGGGCTCGGCCCCCATGCGCGCCATGACCGAATGGCGTCGTCGCCTGCGCGCCAGCGGCAAGTTCGAGGGTGGCAAACTGATGCTGTTCTTTGGTGCCCGCACGCCTGCTGAGCTGCCGTACTTTGGTCCGCTGAACAACCTGCCCAAAGACTTCATCGACATCGAATTCGCCTTCTCGCGTGAAGTCGGCAAGCCCAAGCGCTATGTGCAGGACGCCATGCGCGAACGCGCGGCCGACCTCGCGGCCCAGCTCAAGGACCCGAACACCTGTTTCTATGTGTGTGGCTTGAAGAGCATGGAAGAGGGCGTGGTCATGGCCCTGCGCGACATCGCACAGAACGCCGGACTCGATTGGGATACCGTGGGCGCGGCGCTCAAGAAAGAAGGCCGTTTGCATCTCGAAACCTACTGATCCCGTATGGCGAACGCTACCCACATTGGCCTGGAACAGGTTCGCCAGCAACTGCGCCAACCGCGTTCGCAGCTCAAAGGCCGTCAGGCCAGCGATGAAGCGCGCGCCCAGGTGCGCGCCCTGATCGGCGCACCGCCCTCAGACGGTCACCGCCGGGATCTGTTGATCGAGCACCTGCATGTGCTCAACGACCATTTCCATGGTCTTTTCGAGCGCCACATCGTGGCGCTGGCGGCCGAGATGCGCTTGCCCGTGGTCGAGGTGTTCGAGGTGGCGTCGTTCTACCACCACTTCGAGATCCTGAGAGACGACGCCACCGCCCCGCGCATCACGGTGCGGGTGTGCGACAGCCTGAGCTGCAGCTTGGCCGGCAGCGACGGCTTGCTGCGCCAGTTGCAGCGCGAACTGCTGGATGTGAAAGTGGTCCCCGTGCCGTGCCTCGGCCGCTGCGAACAGGCCCCTGCCGCACAAGTGGGCCAGCAGGCCGTGGCGCAGGCCACGCTGCAGGCCGTGACCGAGCGGGTGGCGGCGCAGCAGACCGCACCGAACCCGCTGCCCGACGCCACGCGGCTGGCGGCTTACCGGCAGGCGGGCGGCTATCAGCTGGCGTTGCAGGTCGCGGCGGGCTTGAAAGACCACGAATCGGTCATCCAGTGTCTGGAGTCCTCGGGTTTGCGGGGTCTGGGCGGCGCGGGTTTTCCGGCCGGACGCAAATGGCGCATCGTGCGCAGCCAGCCCGGCCCGCGCCTGATGGCGGTGAACATCGACGAGGGCGAGCCCGGCACCTTCAAGGACCGCACCTGTCTGGAGGCCGATCCGCACCGATTTCTGGAAGGCGTGCTGATCGCGGCCAGCGTGGTCGGCTGCGAAGCGGTCTACATCTACCTGCGCGACGAATACCACGAGGCCCGTGTCCTGCTGACGGAAGAACTTGCGGCGCTGAAATTGAACCCGCCTTGCGCGTTGCCGCACATTGAGTTGCGCCGTGGCGCGGGCGCCTACATCTGCGGCGAAGAGTCGGCCATGATCGAGAGCATCGAAGGCAAACGCGGCGAGCCCCGCCTGCGCCCGCCCTACATCGCCGAGGTGGGCCTGTTTGGTCGCCCGACCCTGGAGCACAACTTTGAGACGCTGTTCTGGATTCGCGAGCTGATCGAACAAGGCGCGGACAGCTTTGCAGCGCATGGGCGTCATGGCCGCAAAGGCCTGAGGCGCTTCAGCGTGAGCGGGCGCGTGAAGCACCCGGGCGTCAAACTCGCGCCTGCGGGCATCACGCTGCGCGAACTGGTGGATGAATACTGCGGCGGCATGGCCGAGGGGCACACACTGTATGCCTATTTGCCCGGTGGTGCCAGCGGCGGCATCTTGCCCGCACGTCTGGCCGATGTGCCGCTCGACTTTGACACGCTGCAGCCGCACGGCTGCTTCATCGGCTCGGCCGCCGTGATGGTGCTCAGCCAACACGACAGCGCCCGCGAAGCGGCCCTGAACGTGATGCGCTTTTTTGCACACGAAAGCTGCGGCCAATGCACGCCTTGCCGTGTGGGCACCGACAAGGCCGCACAACTCATGGCCGCCCCCGTGTGGGATGCCGATACCCTGCAAGACCTGGCGCAGGTCATGGGCGACGCATCGATTTGTGGCCTGGGCCAGGCCGCACCCAACCCGATCCGGTGTGTGCTCGATTACTTTCCGCACGAAGTGGCTGTGGAGGTGAAAACATGAATGCGTGTGATTTGTCATCCTCGGGCTTGACCCGAGGATCCAGCGTTCTGAAGACATGGATGCCCGATCAAGTCGGGCATGACAGTTTCGCAGTGGTCGGGCGTGCCTATCTTTCTGTCATACCCGCGAAGGCGGGTATCCATGTCTCTGTCGTACCCGCGAAGGCGGATATCCATGTCTCTGTCATACCCGCGAAGGCGGATATCCATGTCTCTGTCATACCCGCGCACGCGGGTATCCATGCATGCAAACCATGGATGCCCGATCAAGTCGGGCATGACAGTGTTGAAGCGGTCGGGCATGACCGCTTTGAGGTTGTCGGGCATGACAGTCTTGGGGGCTGCGCATGAGCACCGTCCAATTCACCCTCAACGGCCAAAGCGTCGAGGCCCCCGCGGGCCAAAGCATTTTCAACATCGCCAAAGAACTGGGCATCGCCATCCCGCACCTGTGCCACAAGGAAGGCCTCGCGCCCGACGGCAATTGCCGCGCTTGCGTGGTCGAGGTGGCCGGTGAGCGCACGCTGGCCCCCAGTTGCTGCCGCAGCCCCACGCCCGGCATGCAGGTGCAGACGAACAGCGAACGCGCCGTCAAAAGCCAGAAGATGGTGCTGGAGATGCTGCTGGCCGACTTGCCCGAGCAGGGCCACAAGTGGCTCGATGACCGCGCAGAAGCCCCACACGGTGAGTTGAGCCAATGGGCCGAGCACCACGGCGTGCAGGTGCGCCCGGCCTTGGCCGCGCTCCAGCGCGAGGCGGTGCCCGCCGACCTCTCGCACCCGGCCATGGCCGTGAATCTGGATGCCTGCATCCAGTGCAACCGTTGCCAACGCGCTTGCCGCGACCTGCAGGTCAACGATGTGATCGGTCTGGCTTTTCGGGGCGCGCACACCCAGGTGGTGTTTGACCTGGCCGACCCGATGGGTGGCAGCAGCTGCGTGGGTTGTGGCGAATGTGTGCAGGCCTGCCCTACGGGGGCGCTCATGCCCAAGAGCCACATGGGGCCACAAAAAGTGGATCGCGAAGTCGACTCGGTGTGCCCGTTTTGCGGCGTGGGTTGCCTGGTCACCTACCAGGTGCGTGACGAAAAAATCATCAGCGTCAAAGGCCGCGAAGGCCCGGCCAACGAAGGGCGTTTGTGTGTCAAGGGCCGTTTTGGCATGGACTACATCCACAGCCCGGACCGCATCACGAAGCCGCTGATCCGCAAGCCTGGCGTGGCCAAAGACCTGAGCCTGATCGATGGCCACACCGACTGGCGCGAGGTCTTCCGCGAAGCCTCTTGGGAGGAAGCACTGGCACTGGCCACACAGCCGCTCAATGCGCTGCGCCAACAACACGGCCCCAAATCGCTTGCCGGCTTTGGCTCGGCCAAGGGCAGCAACGAAGAAGCCTACCTGTTCCAGAAGCTGGTGCGCACCGGCTTTGGCAGCAACAACGTGGACCACTGCACCCGCCTGTGCCATGCGTCCAGCGTCGCGGCTTTGCTCGAAGGTGTGGGCTCGGGCGCGGTGAGCAACCCGGTGCGCGATGTCGAGCATTCGGACCTGATCCTCGTCATCGGCTCCAACCCGACCGCCAACCACCCGGTGGCCGCCACCTGGATGAAGAACGCCGCCCAGCGCGGCACCCGCATCGTGCTGGCCGACCCGCGCATCACCGACATCGGGCGTCACGCCTGGCGCACCCTTCAGTTCAAGGCCGACACCGATGTGGCGCTGCTCAACGCGATGCTGCACGTCATCGTCCACGAAGGGCTGTGCAACGAAGCCTTTTTAAAAGAACGCGCCGACAACGTGGCCGAACTCAAGGCCCATGTGCAGGACTACACGCCCGAAGCCATGAGTGCGATCTGCGGCATCCCTGCCGAGACCATCCGTGAAGTGGCGCGGGCCTATGCCAGCGCCAAAGCCGCCATGATCTTGTGGGGCATGGGCGTGAGCCAGCACGTGCACGGCACCGACAACGTGCGCTGCCTGATCGCGCTGGCCAGCATCACCGGCCAGATCGGCCGCCCCGGCACGGGCTTGCACCCGCTGCGCGGCCAAAACAACGTGCAGGGTGCGAGCGACGCGGGCCTGATCCCGATGATGTACCCCAACTACCAGCGGGTCACCGACAAGTCCGCGCACGACTGGTTTGAGAAATTCTGGGGCACCCAACTGGACGACCAGCCCGGCTACACCGTGGTCGAGATCATGCACAAGGCGCTGGCCGATGACAGCGACCCACACAAGGTGCGCGGCATGTACATCATGGGCGAGAACCCGGCCATGAGCGACCCCGACCTGAACCACGCCCGCCACGCGCTGGCCAGCCTGCAGCACCTGGTGGTGCAAGACATCTTTTTGACGGAGACCGCCTGGCTGGCCGATGTGGTGCTGCCCGCCAGCGCCTGGCCCGAAAAAACCGGCACCGTCAGCAACACCGACCGCACGGTGCAAATGGGCCGCCAGGCGGTTCAGCCGCCGGGCGATGCCAAGCCTGACTTGTGGATCATCCAGCAGATCGCGCAGCGCCTGGGCCTGAACTGGGCCTACACAGGCGAACACGATGGCGTGGCCCAGGTCTATGAGGAAATGCGCCAGGCCATGGCCCCGGCCATTGGCGGCATCGACTGGGCGCGCCTGAACGCGGGCTCGGTCACTTATCCGTGCGTGAGCGCCGACGACCCGGGCCAGCCCATCGTCTTCCACGACCACTTCCCCACCAAGGACGGCCGCGTCTGGCTGGTGCCCGCCAGCCTGATCCCGGCCAATGAGCAACCCGATGCCGAGTACCCGCTGGTGCTCATCACCGGGCGGCAGTTGGAGCACTGGCACACCGGCAGCATGACGCGCCGCGCCACCGTGCTGGACGCCCTGGAGCCTGCAGCCACGGCGTCGATGTGCGGGGCCGATCTGCGGCGGCTGGGTTTGCAGGCCGGGCAGACGGTGCGGATCGCTTCGCGGCGGGGCGAGGTGCTGCTGCAGCTGCGCCAGGACGATGGCACGCCCGCAGGCTCGGTGTTCATCCCCTTTGCCTACCAGGAAGCGGCGGCCAACTTGCTGACCAATGCGGCGCTGGATCCGTTTGGCAAGATCCCGGAATTCAAATACTGCGCGGTGCGGATCGAAGCGGCAGCACGGGTCAACGCATAATCGGCGGCTGTCTTGAACCGGCGCGGTGGTGATTTGGCACTGCCCCCGGTTTGCCCTGCGACCAGGCCAAGGAGGCCGCTTTGAATGTGAATGTGCAAACCATCTTCTGGATGGATGCGTTTTTGTACCTGATGCTGCACGCCGCCATCTGGTATGGGCTGGCCCGTTTTCGCAGCCCGGTGGTGGTGTTGTGGAGTGCTTCGGGCATTTTCAGTGCGCTGGGTTTGTGTGTGCTGGGCAGCCGGGGGTGGCTCAGCACCGATGTCGTGGTGGTGGCCGGCCAATTCCTGATGGCTGCGGGCAATTGGGGCCGCCAGGTGGCTTTACGCTCACTCAATGGCCCGGCATCGCCCACGTGGCTGTGGGCATCGGGCGGGTCCAACATCGTCTTTTTGGCCCTCAGCTATGGTCTGCATTTTTCGGGCTCTCCCGAGCGCACCATCATGCTGGTGTTCTATGTGTTTTACACCTTCAACTGTCTCGAATACTTTTATGCAGGAAAACGCATTGCCCTGACGCACGACCCCAATGGCGCCAATTCGGTCAAGTGGGCGGGCATGATTTTGTCGGGCACGCTGGGCATCAAGGCGCTGGCCATGCTGGCAGGGGTGGGGGCCACCGATTTGTACGAAACCTCCTGGGACCAATTGCTGGTCTTTGCGGGCCAATTCATTGCGCTGGTCATGCTGTGCGTGGGCTTCATGCAGATCTTCATCGACCAGGACCACCGCAGCCGAATCGCGATGGAGCAGCAATTGGCCCGCGAGCAAGAGCGTGCGGCATTGGCCCTGCAGCACTCCGAGGACCTGGGTGTTTTGCTGATCGAGCGGCAGGAAATCATCCGACAGTTGACCCTGTCCAACAAGTCGGCGGGCATGGGGGCCTTGGTGGCCAGCATCGCCCATGAGTTGAACCAGCCGCTGACCACCATCGTGCTCAAGACCGAGCTGATCGAGTCGCACCTGCAGCGCAACCGGGACCCCCAAGCGGCCCTGGCCGAGGCCCACAAGCTGGCCGATCTGATCCGGGACGACACGCGCCACGCCGCGGCCATCATCCGCACTTTGCGCAGCATGTTTGCCACCGGCAAGGGCGAATACGCCCGCCTGGATCTGGCCCAACTGGTTCGGGATGTGCTCAACATCGTGGGCGCCCATGCCAAGCGCAGTGCCATTGAATTCGACGTGGACCTGAAAGTGCCTTTGATGTTGACGGGGGATCCCACCCAGTTGCAGCAGGTCGTGCTCAATTTGCTGAACAACGCGATCGATGCGCTGGTCGAAAAGTCAGGCCATGCCGCCCGCATTGCCATCTCCGGGCAAGTGCAATCCGACTGGGTTGAGCTGCGCATCGCCGACAACGGCTGCGGCATTGCCGAAGATGAAAAAGCCGATGTGTTTGCGCTTTTCAAAACCTCCAAATCCAAGGGCATGGGGGTGGGCTTGTGGCTCAGCCAGTCCATTGTGGCTTCGCACGGGGGGCGATTGAGCTTCGAGAGCGAGGCCGGCCAAGGTACGGTATTCTTGCTGGCTTTGCCCGCGCACGAGTACGTGCTGGGCAGCTGATGTTCCATCTCTCCAGGGGAAACTGTGTCCATGTCTTCACGTCCACAAATTGATGTGGCTGTTCTGATGCGCAAAGAGGCCGTGCAAGGGCCCATGGCGCGTTGGCAAGCTTGGCGCTGGGTGTTGGCCGATGTGGTGCCCAACGAAGCGGGTTTTGGCACAGCCCCCCGCAGCCTGCGCCAGAGCGAGACCGAGTCGCTCTGGCTTTACCCCGGCTGGCCCGTGGCACTGTTCACCGACGACGCGGAAGGCTACTGGCTCAATGCCACTTCGCCCACGCCTTGCTACTTTGTGATGTGGCGTTTGATCGATGCCGAAGACGGCAGCGAGCCGCTGGCCGTGCCGCAAGCCGTGAGCCTGAGTTACCACGATGCAGGCCGCTGGCTGGACGCACAGGAAACCGTGGAAACCGTGCCCGCGCCTGCCGACGTGGTGGCATGGATACAAGGGTTTGCCGAGCAGCATTACGTGCCCGAAGAGAAAAAGCGCCAACGCCCTCAGAGTTTTCAGCGCTTGACCGACCGTTTTGGTCAACCCGTTTCGGTCAGCACCGACAGCAAGCGCAAAGGCGCAAGGCCGGGGCCATGAGCGACAACTTTTTCAGCCGTTGGTCGCGCCGCAAGCAAGGCCTCGACCCGAGCGACGCGCCGAAGACCGCAACTGAGACCCCAAGCAGGGTGGCTTCGGCCGCCGTTTCGACGCCCAACTGGGCCGATGGCGAGTCGCAGCCCCATGCCGCAGGCCCTGTTACCCCGGGTGCCGCCACACCCCCAGGCGGTGAGCCAGAGCCCGCACTGCCGACCATGGCCGATGTGCAGGGCCTCACGCCGTCGTCTGATTTCCAGGCCTTCATGCGCCAAGGCGTGCCCGGCGAGGTGCGCAATGCCGCCATGAAGAAGCTCTTCACCGACCCGCACTTCAATGTGATGGACGGTTTGGACATTTACATCGGCGACTACAACACCCCCGACCCATTGCCTGCGGGTATGCTCGAAAAAATGGTCGGGGCCGAGTTGCTGAACCTGTTCCCTCAAAAAGATCCAGCCGACACACCGCAGACTGCGGAAAGCGAGGGGCAGGACAAGTTCGCGAAAAGTCCCGACGCGCCGCAAGGCTCGCCACTTGTGGCACAGTCGCCCTCCTCAACGACACCGACACTGCAGCCCACACCAGTGCTGCAGGCATCCGAACCGACTGAACATGACCACCCTGATTTGCAACTGCAACCAAACCATGCCCCTGCAAGCCCCAGCTCTGGGGCAAGCACTGGGTGAAGACCTGACGCTGCACACCACCTTGTGCCGGCGCGAGGCCGGGCATTTCCAGAAAGCCGTGAAAACCGGCGAGACGGTGGTGGTGGCCTGCACGCAAGAAAAACGCCTGTTCAGTGAACTGGCTGAGCAAACCGAAGGCGCGATTTCACCGATCCGTTTCGTCAACATCCGTGAAACCGGTGGCTGGGGCCAGGAAGCCGCGCACGCCACGCCCAAAATGGCCGCCTTGCTGGCGGCTGCTCGCCTGCCCGAGCCGGAGCCAGTGGCCACCGTCACTTACAAAAGCGAAGGCCGGCTGCTCATCATCGGGGCCATCGATGCCGCCGAACGCGCCGCCAGCTTCCTGGCCGACGCGATGCAGGTCACGATTTTTGCGCAAGGCCCCGGCAACGCCGGGGGCAGCCAGGAGCGCCGTTTCCCGGTGGTGGCCGGTCGCTTGCAAGGTCTCAAGGGCTGGTTGGGTGCGTTTGAGGTGTCGTGGGACGCCAGCAACCCGATTGATCTGGACCTGTGCACCCGCTGCAACGCCTGCGTGGCCGCTTGCCCCGAGCAGGCCATTGGCCTCGATTACCAGGTGGACCTGTCGCGCTGCACTTCGCACCGCGACTGCGTCAAGGTGTGCGAAGCCGCGGGCGCCATCGACTTTTCGCGTGATGCCCGCCCGCAAACCGAGCGCTTCGATGTGGTGCTGGACCTGCGCGGTGACAAGGCCTCGCCCACGTTCACCTCGCACGCCTTGCCGCAAGGCTATTTCCGATGGGACGGCCAAGACCTGCAAACCCTGCTCAAGGTGCGCGAGCTGGTGGGCGAGTTTGAAAAGCCACGCTTTTTTGCCTACAAGCAAAAGCTCTGCGCCCACAGCCGCAACGAGCAAGTCGGCTGCAGCGCCTGCATCGACATTTGCTCGGCCGAAGCCGTGCGCTCGGACAAAAGCCGTCAGCAAATCGTGGTCAATCCCAACCTGTGTGTGGGCTGCGGCGCGTGCACCACGGCTTGCCCCACGGGCGCGCTGACCTACGCCTACCCGCGCCCGGCAGAGCAGGGCGCCAAGATCCGCGCACTGCTGTCGGCCTACCAGGCCGCAGGCGGGCGTGATGCTGCGCTGCTGCTGCACAGCCAGGAAAAAGGCCAGGCTCTGATCGACGAGCTGGGCCGGGGTGCGCAGCTGGGCGTCATGCAAGGCGTGCCCGCCCGTGTGATGCCTGTGGCCTTGTGGCACACCGCCAGTGTCGGCATGGAGTTGTGGCTCTCGGCCGTGGCTTATGGTGCTCGCCAGGTCATGGTGCTGCTCACCCACGAAGAAGCGCCGCAATACCGCACCGCGCTCATGGAACAAATGGCCGTGGCCCAAAGCCTGCTCAATGGCCTGGGTTACACCGGCGTGCATTTCCAGCTCATCGAAGCCAAGACCGCGACCTCGCTGGACGCCGATTTGCAGCGCCTGTGTGCCCGCAGCCTCAAGGCCAGCAGCTTGCCCACCGGCCCCGCCACCGCTGCCCGCCACGCGGTGCAGGCCGAAAAGCGCAGCAATCTGGAGCTGGTCATCGACCACCTCATGGCCCAGTCCCCCGTCATGGCCATGGATGAAGCCACTCGCCCCAAGGCGCTCGATTTGCCCACTGCCGGTTCGCCTTTGGGCAGTATCGTGGTCGATGGCAACAAATGCACCTTGTGCATGAGCTGCGTGGGCGCTTGCCCCTCGTCGGCCCTGCAGGACAACCCGCTGCAGCCCGAAATCCGTTTCATCGAGAAAAACTGCGTGCAATGCGGCCTGTGTGCCAAGACCTGCCCGGAGAACGCGATCACCTTGCAGTCACGCCTGTCGCTGGTGTCCGAGCGCACGCAGCCCCGGGTGCTGCACGGCAGCCCGCCTTATGCCTGCATCCGCTGCAGCAAGCCTTTTGGCACGCTCAAAGGCATTGAAGCCATGCTGGGCCGTCTGGCCGGGCACAGCATGTTCCAGGGTGCGGCCCTGGAGCGGCTCAAAATGTGCGGCGACTGCCGCGTGGTGGACATGTTCACCGACGAGAACCAGGTGCGCGTTCCGGGTGCCGGCACGCCTTCCAAACCCCAATAATCTGTTGCCATGAGCCAAGAACTGAACCTGTCCGCCAGCAGCCACGCGCTGGACGAAGAAACCGCCCGTGCCGAAGTCTATGGCCTGCTGTCTCAGCTTTACTACCAGGCCCCGGGCGATGAACTGCTCGGCCAGTTGCAGGTCGCGGTGACCGAAGCCCCCGATGCCGGTGGCTTTCTGGAAGAGCCTTGGCGAGAGCTGGTGGCCTGCGCCCGCAGCTTGAGCCAGGCGCAAATCGCCGCCGAATACACCGCCCTCTTTGGCGGTGTGGGCAAACCCGAGGTGTATGTGTTTGGCTCGCATTACCTCAGCGGTTTCCTGAACGAAAAGCCCTTGGTGCGCCTGCGCGACGATTTGGCCGAGCTGGGCCTGGCCCGCAGCGAGGCCATGCCGGAAACCGAAGACCATGTGGCCTATGTGTTGGAGGTCATGCGCTTCCTGATCGCGGGCGACGATGTGGCGGTGTCCAACCTGACCCGCCAACAAGCCTTTTTCACGCAGCATGTACAACCCTGGCTGCCCGCTTTGTGCCAGACCTTGCAGGCCCATCCCCGCGCGGTGTTCTATGCTCGGCTGGCGGCTTTCACCGAAGCCTTCATCAGCGTGGAGTCGCAGGGTTTTGATCTGGTGGCGTGATTGAAAATTTTTGTGTTCTGAATTGAAAACATTGACGGCAAGGCTTCGGGTTTCTACTGAGGGGTATCGTTGGGGCTGATCGCATAATGATTGACCAAGCGGTAATTTTTTACGCTTGTAAGTTCAACAACGATTGGAGATCCACTTTGTCAGACAACAAAACCCCACGCCGTCGTAACCTTCTCAAAGGCGCAGCCCTGGCAGCAGGTGCTATTTCTGCCCCCATGATCGCCAAGGCCCAGACTGGCCCGATCTCCATGCGTTGGCAGAGCACATGGCCTGCCAAGGACATCTTCCACGAGTACGCCCTCGACTACGCCAAAAAAGTCAACGACATGACCGGTGGCGATCTGAAGATCGAAGTGCTGCCAGCAGGCGCTGTGGTGCCGGCTTTCGGCTTGCTCGAAGCGGTGTCCAAGGGCACTTTGGACGGCGGTCACGGCGTGTTGGGTTACCACTACGGCAAGCAAAACGCTTTGGCCCTGTGGAGCTCCGGTCCTGCTTTCGGCATGGACGCCAACATGATTCTGGCCTGGCACAAGTACGGCGGCGGCGCTGAGCTGCTGGCCAAGCTGTATGCCTCCATCGGCGGCAACGTGCAGTCCTTCCTGTACGGCCCCATGGCCACGCAGCCATTCGGCTGGTTCAAGAAGCCGATCACCAAGACATCGGACCTGAAAGGTCTGAAGTTCCGCACCAACGGTTTGGCCATTGACCTGTTCACCGCCATGGGCGCTGCCGTGAACGCCTTGCCAGGCGGCGAGATCGTGCCTGCGATGGACCGTGGTCTGCTCGACGGTGCCGAGTTCAACAACGCGACATCTGACCGCATCCTGGGCTTCCCTGACGTTTCCAAGGTCTGCATGCTGCAAAGCTACCACCAGGCTTCGGAAACCTTCGAGATCATGTTCAACAAGACCAAGTACGACGCACTGCCTGCGAAGTTGAAGTCTGTGATCGCGATCGCCACAGAAGCCGCTTCGGCCGACATGTCGTGGAAAGCCATCGACCGTTACTCCAAGGACTACGTTGAGTTGCAGACCAAGGACAAGGTCAAGTTCTACAAGACGCCTGATGCCATCCTGCAAGAGCAGCTCAAGGTCTGGTCTGAAATCCTCGAGAAGAAGTCTGCCGAGAACCCCATCTTCAAGGAAGTGGTGGCCTCGCAGAAAGCTTTCGCAGCCCGCGCTGTGAAGTGGGACCAAGACACCAACATCAGCCGTCGCATGGCTGTGAACCACTTCTTCGGGGCCAAAGCTGCCGCGCCGAAAAAAGGTTGATTTTTTAAGCGTTTCCATCAGCCATCCAGGTTTCCTGGATGGCTGATTTATTTATGTGGTTCCCTTATGCAAAACCTGTTGCTCTTTATTGACAAAGTCAGCACCTGGATTGGCCAGTTCTTTTCCTGGTTGATCGTGGCCTTGACTTTCATGATTTCCTGGGAGGTTTTCTCCCGTTATGTGCTGGACAGTCCTCATGCCTGGGCCTTTGACGTGATGAGCATGATGTACGGCTCGCTCTTCATGATGGCCGGTGCTTACACCTTGTCCAAAAATGGCCATGTGCGTGGCGATGTACTGTATGGTTTTTTCCCGCCCCGCCTGCAGGCCTGGCTGGACTTGATTCTTTACATCCTGTTCTTCATTCCCGGTGTGGTCGCGCTGGCTTGGGCGGGTTACGGTTTTGCCGCCGAGTCCTGGGCCATTCACGAGCACTCCAACATCACGGCCGATGGCCCCCCGGTTTATCCCTTCAAGACCATCTTGCCCATTGCAGGTGCTTTCTTGCTGGCGCAAGGCCTGGTTGAAATCGTGCGTTGCATTGTTTGCATCAAGCAGGGCGAGTGGCCCAAGCGCGGCGATGACGTGGACGAGGTCGACGTTGAAAAACTCAAGGAAATGGTCAACGTCAAAGACGAAGACATCGCGAAACTCGATGCGCTGGTGACGGCTGGCAAGGGAACCCACAAATGAAAAAAGAAGTCTGGTTCGGCCTGACGATCATGGCCTTGGTCGTGTTGTCGGCCTTTGTTTTGTTGCCTGCGCCCTCGGAGATGACCAACGGTCATTTGGGTTTGTTGATGCTGGCGCTGGTGGTGGTGGCGATCATGTTGGGCTTCCCGACCGCCTTTACGCTGATGGGCATGGGCATGATCTTCGCGTGGATCGCCTACCGCAGTCAGAACCCCGATCTGGCTGTGAACCAAACCCTGGATCTGATGGTCCAGCGTGCGTATTCGGTCATGTCCAACGATGTGCTGATCTCGATTCCTTTGTTCGTGTTCATGGGTTACCTCATTGAACGCGCCAACCTGATCGAAAAACTGTTCAAGAGCATGCACCTGGCCATGGCCCGCTTGCCAGGTTCTTTGGCCATCGCGACCATTGTGACCTGCGCTATTTTTGCCACGGCCACCGGCATCGTCGGCGCGGTGGTCACGCTCATGGGCCTGCTGGCGCTGCCCGCCATGCTGCGTGCAGGTTACAGCGTGCAATTGTCGGCCGGTGCCATCACCGCAGGCGGTTGCCTGGGTATTTTGATTCCACCTTCGGTCATGCTGATTGTGTATGGTGCGACCGCTGGCGTGTCGGTGGTCAAGCTGTACGCGGGTGCGTTTTTCCCGGGTGTGATGTTGGCGACCTTGTACGTGTTGTATGTCGTGATTCTGGCTAAAGTCAAGCCCAGCATGGCTCCGCCGATGTCGGCGGAAGACCGCATCGTGCCTTTGCCGGCCTTTGCGCAGGTGGTGTCCAAAGACGTCAGCAGCACCGTTTTGCCGGGTCTGATCGGTGCGATCAAAGGCAAGCGCAATGCGGCTGTGCCCATGCGCGAGTTGCTCAACCATTTGGGCATTGCCTTGCTGCCGGCTTTGGCCGTGGCAGCGATCATGGGCACCATTTACTTCAAGGTCACTGCACCTGTCGCTGTCGAGGCGGTGGAAGGCGTGGTGGCCATGGGTGGCGAATTGGCCGAGACTGCAGAAACCGAAGACGAAGCCGAAAGCGTGAGCGGCTTGTCCGAGCCCGAATCTGAAGGCGCGGAAACACCTGCCGCCCCGACCGAAATGGCCAAGGCCGACGCGGCACCTGCTGCAGAAGCTGCCAAAGAAGAAGCCCCTGTGGCCGCCAGTGCTGACGCTCAAGCGCCAGCGGCAGCCGCCGAGCGCGTGCCCGCGCCCATGTCTTTCTGGATTGGCTTGGCCAGCTGTGTGGTGGCTTTGACCATCTTCTACGCTTACTTCAGCTTCACGCGCCTTGAGATTTTCAAGATGCTGCTGGGCTCCTTCTTCCCCTTGGCCCTCATGATTTTGGCGGTGCTGGGCACCATCGTGTTTGGCTTGGCCACACCGACCGAAGCCGCAGCCATGGGCTCTCTGGGCGGCTTGTTGCTGGCAGCGGCTTACCGACGCCTGAACTACGTGGTGCTGCGCGAGTCGGTGTACCTCACGGCCAAGACCAGTGCCATGGTGTGCTGGCTGTTTGTGGGCTCCAGCATTTTCTCGGCCGCGTTCGCGCTGCTGGGCGGCCAGGAGATCATCAACGACTGGGTGCTGGGCATGGACCTGACGCCTGTGCAGTTCATGATCCTGGCGCAAGTGGTCATCTTCTTGCTGGGCTGGCCGCTGGAGTGGACCGAGATCATTGTGATTTTCATGCCGATCTTCATCCCTTTGCTGCCCCACTTCGGCATCGATCCCCTGTTCTTCGGCTTGTTGGTGGCCTTGAACCTGCAGACCGCGTTCCTCAGCCCACCCGTGGCGATGGCGGCGTTCTACTTGAAGGGTGTGAGCCCACCCCACGTCACGCTGAACCAGATCTTTGCAGGCATGCTGCCCTTCATGGCCATCCAGGTGTTTGCGATCGTGCTGCTCTACATGTTCCCGGCCATCGGCATGTGGTTGCCTGAGGTGCTTTACAAGTAAAAAAGAAGTTGTCCGCACACACCAAGCCGCGGCTTGGTGTGTGCTGGCGCACATTGTGTGCCTTTGCTTGCCTCCGCTGTCACCGGTTTGACGCGCAGCCAATCGAAGTAAGGGTTTTTACATGACAAAAGCGCCATTGAATCGCTAAGATCGCCTGTGCCAAACATTGCCTCAGTCGATTCTTCTGGTGAGCAGTTGCCTTGTTCTTCTTTCAGGAGTCTTTGATGTCTTCCAAAACTTCCTCTCTTTCACGTCGCAGCCTGTTTTCGGGCGCTGCCACGGTGGGCGCAGTGGCTGCAGCCACCGCCGTTTTGCCTGGCGTGGTCAAACAGGCCGCACCCGCTGCCGTGGCTTTGCCCAAGCCCACACGCGGCGGTGGTTACACCCTGAGCGAACACGTTCAGCAGTACTACAAGACCACGCGCGTCTGATTCACATTCCGTTTTCTTTCCTGTTCATCCCCAACTGGAGCCCTCCATGTTGCTGACCAAAAAACAAACCAGCACTTCCGGTGCTGTCTCGACCCCCTTCATCCACAGCCTGCGCCGTGGTTTGTCGCAGGCATTGCCCACCATGGACCGCCGCAGTTTCCTGCGCCGCTCGGGTCTGGGTGTCGGTGTGGGCCTGGCTGCATCGCAGCTGAGCCTGGTTCAAAAAGTCCAGGCCGCCACGGGCGCGTCCATCGTGGGCGCAGGCAAGGTCGAAGTCAAACGCACCGTCTGCACCCACTGCTCGGTGGGCTGTGCGGTCGATGCCGTCGTTGAAAACGGCGTTTGGGTGCGCCAGGAAGCCGTCTTCGATTCGCCCATCAACCTCGGTGCACATTGCGCCAAAGGTGCTGCGCTGCGCGAGCACGGCCACGGCGAATACCGCCTGCGCTACCCCATGAAGCTGGTCAACGGCAAATACGAGCGCATCAGCTGGGATGTGGCGCTCAACGAAATCAGCGCCAAGATGCTGGAGCTGAAAAAAGCCAGCGGCCCGGACAGCGTGTATTTCATCGGCTCGTCCAAGCACAACAACGAACAAGCCTATTTGCTGCGCAAGTTCGTGAGCTTCTGGGGCACCAACAACTGTGACCACCAGGCCCGTATTTGCCACTCCACCACCGTGGCCGGTGTGGCCAACACCTGGGGTTATGGCGCCATGACCAACTCGTACAACGACATGCAAAACAGCAAGGTCGCTTTGTACATTGGCTCCAACGCGGCCGAAGCCCACCCCGTGTCCATGCTGCACATGCTGCACGCCAAGGAAAACGGCTGCAAGATGATCGTGGTCGATCCGCGCTTCACCCGCACCGCCGCCAAGGCCGACGAGTACGTGCGCATCCGCTCGGGTACCGACATTCCTTTCCTGTTCGGTCTGGTCTATCACATCTTCAAGAACGGCTGGGAAGACAAAAAATACATCAGCGACCGTGTCTATGGCATGGAGGCTGTCAAGGCCGAAATCATGGCCAAATGGACACCCGACAAGGTCGAAGAAGCCTGCGGCGTCAAGGAAGACCAGATGTTCAAGGTCGCCAAGATGCTGCACGACAACAACCCCGGCACCATTGTCTGGTGCATGGGCCAGACCCAGCACACCATTGGCAACGCCATGGTGCGCGCCTCCTGCATCTTGCAGCTGGCTTTGGGCAACGTCGGCAAGTCCGGCGGCGGCACCAACATCTTCCGTGGCCACGACAACGTGCAGGGCGCGACCGACGTCGGCCCCAACCCCGACTCGCTGCCCGGCTACTACGGCCTGGCCGAAGGTTCGTGGAAGCACTTCGCCAACACCTGGGGTGTGGACTTCGAGTGGATCAAAAAGCAGTTTGCAACGCCCGCCATGATGGGCAAGAACGGCATCACCGTGTCCCGCTGGATCGACGGCGTGCTGGAGAACAACGAGCTGATCGACCAGGACAGCAACCTGCGCGGCGTGTTCTATTGGGGCCATGCCCCCAACTCGCAGACCCGAGGTCTGGACATGAAGCGCGCCATGGACAAGCTGGACCTGTTGGTGGTGGTGGATCCCTACCCATCGGCCACCGCTGCCATGGCCGCGATGCCCGGCAAGGCCGAAGACCTGAACCCCAACCGCGCGGTCTACCTGTTGCCCGCTGCGACACAGTTTGAAACCAGCGGTTCCTGCACCGCCTCCAACCGCTCTTTGCAGTGGCGCGAGAAGGTGATCGATCCTTTGTGGGAGAGCCGCTCAGACCACATGATCATGCACCAGCTGGCCGAAAAACTCGGCTTTGCCAAAGAGCTGTCCAAGAACTACAAGATGCAAAAGGTCAAGGGCATGGACGAGCCCATGCCCGAAGACATCCTGCGTGAAATCAACAAGTGCGTCTGGACCATTGGCTACACTGGCCAAAGCCCAGAGCGCCTGAAGGCCCACATGAAGAACATGAACGTGTTCGACGTGAAGACCTTGAAGGCCAAGGGCGGTAAAGACAAGGAAACCGGTTACGACTTCACGGGTGACTATTTCGGTCTGCCATGGCCTTGCTACGGCACGCCCGAGATGAAGCACCCTGGCACGTCCAACCTCTATGACACCTCCAAACACGTCATGGACGGCGGCGGTAACTTCCGCGCCAACTTTGGAGTGGAGCGCGAAGGCAAGAGCCTGCTGGCCGAAGACGGTTCGCATTCGTTGGGTGCCGACATCACGACCGGCTATCCCGAACTCGACCACATCCTGCTCAAGAAGCTGGGCTGGTGGGACGAGCTGACCGAGGCTGAAAAAGCCAAGGCCGAAGGCAAGAACTGGAAGACCGACTCGTCGGGCGGCATGATCCGTGTGTTCATGAAGAACCATGGCTGCCACCCGTTTGGCAATGCCAAGGCGCGAGCCGTGGTCTGGAACTTCCCCGACCCGATCCCGCAGCACCGCGAGCCGCTGTACGGCACACGTCCAGACCTCATGGCCAAGTACCCCACGCACGACGACAAGAAAGCCTTTTGGCGTCTGCCCACCCTGTACAAGACCGTGCAGGACAAGAACATCGCCGACAAGGTGCACGAGAAGTTCCCGCTCATCCTCACCTCCGGCCGTCTGGTCGAGTACGAAGGCGGTGGCGAGGAAACCCGCTCCAACCCCTGGCTGGCCGAGTTGCAGCAGGAAGCCTATGTCGAGATCAACCCCAAGACGGCGGCCGATCGCGGCATTCGCAACGGCGACCGCGTCTGGCTCAAGAGCCCAACGGGTGCCAAGCTCGATGTGCAGGCTTTGGTGACTGAGCGCGTCGACACCGGCACGGTCTGGATGCCTTTCCACTTCTCGGGCCGCTGGCAAGGCGTCGACATGCTGGCGTATTACCCCAAAGGTGCTGCGCCCGTGGTGCGCGGCGAGGCGGTCAACACCGCCACCACCTACGGTTATGACAGCGTCACCATGATGCAAGAGACCAAGACCACCATCTGCAACATCGAAAAAGCCTAAGCGCCCCAGGAGAACACGATGGCACGAATGAAATTCATCTGCGATGCAGAGCGCTGCATCGAATGCAACGGTTGCGTCACCGCTTGCAAAAACGAACACGAAGTCCCATGGGGCGTCAACCGCCGCCGCGTGGTCACCTTGAACGATGGCGTTCCTGGTGAAAAGTCGATCTCGGTCGCCTGCATGCACTGCTCGGATGCGCCTTGCATGGCCGTTTGCCCGGTCAACTGCTTCTACAAGACCGAAGAAGGCGTGGTCCTGCACGACAAGGACATCTGCATTGGCTGCGGCTACTGCTCCTACGCTTGCCCGTTTGGTGCGCCCCAGTTCCCATCCAGCGGCACCTTCGGTGTGCGCGGCAAGATGGACAAATGCACCTTCTGCGCGGGCGGCCCCGAAGAGCACGGCAGCCAGTCCGAGTTCGAAAAATACGGTCGCAACCGCCTGGCCGAAGGCAAGCTGCCCGCTTGCGCCGAGATGTGCTCGACCAAGGCCCTGTTGGCCGGTGACGGCGACGTCATCACCGACATCCTGCGCGGCCGCGTCATCCAGCGCGGCAAGGGCGCCGAAGTCTGGGGTTGGGGTACCGCCTACGGCAACCAAGCCAAACAAGGAGCCTGAACATGAAAGCAGCTTTCATTCTTTGCAGCGCAGCCTTGTTGGTGGCTTGCGGCGAAAAGCCGCAAGAGGTCAAGGGCGTGCGCACCGACAAGCCGGCCTACAGCGGCACGGGCGTGGCCCCGTTCACCGAACCTGGCTGGAAAGCCGGTGACAAAGACGGGTGGGCCAACCACCTCAAGGCCCGTGCCACTTACGGCCAAAACGACCACGTGCGCGCACCCAAGTGAGCGCCAAGGAGAAGTTCATGCGCCGCTTCTTATTGACCATCGGGCTCGCTGTGGCCGCGTGGGGTGTTGCCGCCCAGACGCAGTCCCCCAGCACAGCACCGACTGCAACCACCGCACCCGCTGCCGCTGCTGCCCCGGCTGACAACAGCCTGGGCGTGAAAAGCGCCAACATCTTCCAGATCGCGCCCGGTGCGGACGCCGATCCGAAGTACAAAGACCAGACCAACGCCGAACGTGCCCAGGTCCAGCCCGGCAACAACGCGCCCATGTGGCGTGCCGTGGGGCAGGGCGTGACGGGTTACACCAGCCTGCCCAAAAGCCAGGCCCCCGAAGCCGGCAACCTGATCCAGCCCTTTGTGCAGTACCCGGGTTCGCGCCTGGCTTCGGCCGGTGAGTCCTGGCGTCAGGTACGCAACAACATCATCATTCCTTATGGTGCTGCTTTGTTGCTGATCGCGGTGGGTGCCATGGCCCTGTTTTATTTCAGCAAGGGCACGATCGAATTGCATGGTCAGGAAACCGGTCGCAAGATCGAACGCTTCACGCCCTTCGAGCGCTCGGCCCACTGGGCCAATGCGATTGCCTTCGTGACCTTGGCCGTTTCGGGCATCGTCATGGCCTACGGCAAATACTTTTTGCTGCCCATCATCGGCCCCACGCTGTTTGGCTGGTTGAGCTATGTCCTGAAAAACGTGCACAACTTTGCAGGCCCCTTGTTTGCGGTGTCGCTGGTGGTGGTGTTTGTGACCTTCCTCAAGGACAACATGCCCAGCAAAGACGATCTGGTCTGGATCCTCAAAGGGGGCGGCCTGTTCTCGGGCACCGAAGTGCCTTCGCACCGCTTCAATGCGGGTGAGAAGGTGGTGTTCTGGGGCGGTGTGCTGTTCCTGGGCTTCATTGTGGTGGCATCGGGCCTGGTGCTTGACATGCTGATCCCCGGCCTGATTTATGAGCGCAGCACCATGCAGATTGCCAACATGATTCACGGTGTCGCCACCTTGTTCATGATGGCCATGTTCATCGGCCACATCTACATGGGCACCATCGGCATGCGCGGTGCCTACAAGGCCATGCGCGAAGGCTACGTCGACGAGACTTGGGCCAAAGAGCACCATGAGCTCTGGTACGACGACATCAAGGCAGGCAAGATCCCGGCCCAGCGCTCGGCCCCTGCCGCCTCTTCCCCCACGGCATCCACGGCTTCGGTTTGAGTCAGGAGAACACCATGAAAAAATACCTGCTTGTCATGTCTGCACTGGCCATCAGCTTCAGCGCTGCGGCCAAACTGCCCGCCCCCAGCGAAGAAGCCAAGGCCAAAGCGGCCGAAGCCGCTGCCAAAACTGCGCACGGCAACAAAGTGGCCGACTTCCAGCTGTGCAAGTCCCGCGAAAAAGTGGCGGCGCACTATTACAAAACCAATGGCAAAGGCAAAGCTGCACCCACCGCCACACCCGCCTGTGTGGACCCCGGAGCTTACAAGCCTGCTGACACCACGGCTGCAGCGCCTGCCGCCGCTCCCGCGGGTGCCAAGCCCGCGGCAGCACCTGCCAAAAAAGGCTGATCCTTTTTCAGCGTCACTGCAAAATCCCCCGTCGGCAACGGCGGGGGATTTTTACGTTAGGCTCAAGCCATGTCTGTTGTACTGAACGCCCCTGCGGCCGCACCGTCCCTGCCCAAGCCCCACATCACCCGAGCGCGTGCGCCCCTCACGCGCAGCGTGACCGTGCGCAACGAATTCGGCGAGGTGTCCGAGACGCAAATCCCGGCCGAGCGGGCGCTCACCATTTACCTCGACAAAAAAGAACTGGTCACGCTGATGACCCTGGGTGCAGAGCCCGAGTGGCTGGTGCTGGGCTTCTTGCGCAACCAGCGCCTCATTGATTCCGTGGACCAGATCGAGTCGATCACGGTGGACTGGAGCATTGGCGAAGACGAAGTGGGCGAGCCCGGTGTGGCCGCTGTCAAAACCCGCGCCAACGCGCAGGTGGTGATCGAGCGCAGCGCCGACCGCGTGGTCACCACCGGTTGTGGTCAAGGCAGCGTGTTTGGCGACTTGATGGCCCACATCGACGAGATCGTGTTGCCACCCGCCCAGATCACACAAGGCCAGCTCTATGGCTTGGTGAACGCCATCCGCTTGCAGGAAACCACCTACAAATCGTCCGGTTCGGTGCACGGCTGCGCCTTGTTTCAGGGAGACGAAATGCTCATGTTCGTCGAAGACGTGGGACGCCACAACGCGGTGGACACCATCGCGGGCTGGATGTGGATGAACGACATCAGTGGCCAGGACAAAGTGTTCTACACCACCGGCCGCTTGACCAGCGAGATGGTCATCAAGTCCGCGCAAATGGGCGTGCCCGTGGTGGTGTCACGCAGCGGCATCACACAAATGGGCCTGGACGTCGCCAAGCGCCTGGGCCTGTGCGCCATCGGCCGCGCCACCAACAAGCGGTTTTTGTGCTTCAGCGCCCCCGAGCGCTTGGTGTGGCAGCCCGAGCTGGCCCGTTAAACCTTCTCGAGCAGGGGCTCGCTACCACAGATACCCGGCCCCCTTTCACTGTGGGAGGCTGCCCCCGCAGCCGAATGGTTGATCTGGAGCTCAACCCTTGTGGGAGGTCGCCCCTGCGGCCGAATGCGTGGGTTGGCACTGGCAAAGATTCGCGAGCAGGGGCTCGCTCCCACAAAAAGCCAGAGGCTCTGTCCCAGTGCGAGGCCACCCCTGCGGCCGAAGGTTTCATATCAAAGCCACATCGCATCCCAATGCGGGTAATCGCCCACGCGCTTGACCAAATCTGCCCGCAAAGGATTGGCAACGATGTACCTTGCCAACGCCTGCAGGTCCTCCTCTTTGCGCATGGCCCGGTCATGAAACCCAGGCTGCCAAACTGTCTGGCCCAACTGACGCGAAACCAGCGACTTCACGCCGTGCACACACCTGGCCAAATCCACGTGTTCGCCCAGTTGCATCAACCAGTGCAGGTGGTCGGGCATCAGCACATAAGCCCACGTGCGGGCTCTGTCCAAACGGTCTTCGGCGTACAAAGTACGGATCAGACAGCGCGTAGCTTGAAACTCCGCAAAAACAGCCTGGCGGTTGAGCGTGACCATTGTCAGCAGATACACCTGGCCGGCTAGTGAATGGCGGCCAATTCGCAAGCGTTGTGACCCGGCTTTTTGTGCCATGTTGTGCTCCCTGAGGTGATGCTACTGACTACCCTCAGTGCTAGCAAGCCAGTTTTTCCATCATTCGCGAGCAGGGGCTCGCTCCCACAGATGCCCGGCTCCCTGTCCCTGTGGGAGGCTGCCCCTGCAGCCGAATGGCTGATCAGGCATAAATCCCTGTGGGAGGCTGCCCCTGCAGCCGAATCAGTGAATTGGCTCAGGCAAAGATTCGCGAGCAGGGGCTCGCTCCCACGAAATGCAGGATGCCCTGTCCCTGTGGGAGGCCGCCCCTGCGGCCGAATGGTTGAATGGGCACAAAAAAATGCCTTGCTCCGCGCCGTAAATGGCTTGTGCGGTAAGGTGGCGGGATGAATCAACAAGGATGGATGCACGGCCTGCGGCTGGGGGGGCGCAATTTGTGGCGCGATTTGCGTGCGGGCGAGTTGCGGTTGCTGATGTTGTCGGTTGCACTCGCGGTGGCCGCACTCACGGCGGTGGGTTTTTTGGCCGACCGTATGCAGTCAGGTTTGTGGCGTGATGCGCGTCAGTTGCTCGGTGGCGATGCGGTGGTGGTCAGCGACCAAAGCACCCCCGCTGCCTTTGTGCAACGGGCCCAAAGCCTGGGCTTGCAGACCAATACCAATGTGAGCTTTCCCACCATGGCCCGCGCCTTGGCAGAGCAAGGCGGTGCCAGTCGACTGGTCGCACTCAAGGCGGTGGAGCCCGGGTACCCCTTGCGCGGCAAGTTGCTCGTCTTGCCCGATGTGGGCCAACCAAGCGCTTCAGACTTCAAACCCGCCATCCCCCCCGCGGGCCAAGTGTGGGTGGACCCCGCGCTGCTCGACAACCTGGGCCTGAAAACCGGGCACATGCTGGGTTTGGGCGAACGCAGTTTCCTCATCACGGCCGTCATCGAACGCGAACCCGATCGGGGCGCAGGCTTCATGACCTTTGCCCCCCGCGTCATGATGAACGCGGCCGATTTGGCATCGACCGGCTTGGTGCAGCCCGCCAGCCGCGTCACTTGGCGCATGGCGGTGGCGGGCGATGCCGCGGCTGCTGAGCGCTTTGTGCAGTGGGCACGGCCTGAAGTGGACAAGCCCCATGTGCGCGGCGTGCAGATCGAGTCGCTCGACAGCGGGCGCCCTGAAATGCGCCAGACGCTGGACCGTGCTTCCCAGTTTCTGAACCTGGTGGCCTTGCTGGCCGCCTTGCTCTGCGCCGTGGCCGTGGCCTTGGCCGCCCGCAGTTTCGCCGAGAGGCAGCTCGATGCCTGTGCCTTGCTGCGCGTTTTGGGTCAAAGCCAGCGCACACTCACCTTGAGCTATGGCCTGGAGTTTTTGGGCGCAGGCCTTTTGGCCAGTGCCGTGGGCGTGCTGGCAGGCTACGCCGTGCACCTGGGCTTTGTGGTTTTGCTGGCGGGTCTGGTCGATGCACAACTGCCCAACGCCACCCTGCAACCGGCTTTGATGGGCATGGCCATGGGCCTGACCTTGCTGGTGGCTTTTGGTTTGCCCCCCGTGTTGCAGTTGGCGCAGGTGCCGCCTTTGCGTGTCATTCGGCGCGACCTGGGCAGCCTGCAAGTGCGTTCGGGGCTGGTGCTGGCCATGGGCCTGGTGGGCTTTGCTTTGACGCTGCTCATGGTCAGCCGCAACCTGACTTTGGGCTTGATCACTGTGGGTGGGTTTGCCGTGGCCTTGCTGGTGTTTGCCGGTTTGGCCGCTGCCGCGTTGTGGTTGCTGCGCCGCGCTGTGCCGGGCGAGCAAGCTCCGCGCTGGTTGCGCCTGGCCACGCGCCAAGTGGCGGCGCGCCCTGTGTTTGCGGTGGTGCAGGTCAGTGCCTTGTCGGTGGGTTTGCTGGCCTTGGCCCTGCTGGTGCTGCTGCGCACCGACCTGATTGCCAGCTGGCGGCTGGCCACGCCAGCCAATGCGCCTGACCGATTTGTCATCAATGTGCAGCCCGAGCAAGCCACCGACTTCTTGGCCAGCCTGAACAAAGCGGGCGTGCAGTCGCCCGACTGGTTCCCCATGATCCGGGGCAGATTGGTGGCCATCAACGGCCGCGAAGTCGGCCCCACCGACTTTGAAGCCGACCGTGCCAAACGCCTGATCGACCGCGAAATCAACCTGTCCCATTCGGCCACCTTGCCCGCACACAACCCCCTCACGGCAGGCCGCTGGGTGCCCGAAGAAGCCGATGGCGTGAGCGTGGAACAAGGCATTGCCGACACACTGGGTTTGAAGCTGGGCGATCAACTGCGCTTCGACATCGCAGGCCAGGCCCGCGAAGCCCGCATCACCAGCCTGCGCAAAGTGGACTGGACCTCCATGCGTGCCAACTTCTTCATGATGTTCCCCGTCTCGCAAATGCCCGACCTGCCCATGACCTACATGGCGGCCTTTCGCTCGCCACCAGGCCCGGCTGGTTTTGACAACGCGCTGGTCAACCAGTTCCCCAACATCACCAGCGTCGACATGCGCAGCACCCTGGCCCAGGTGCAACGCGTCATGGACCAGGTGATCCGTGCGGTGGAGTACCTCTTCGCCTTCACGCTGGCCGCAGGCCTGATGGTGCTGTTGGCCGCCGTGGGCGCCAGCCGCCAGGCGCGTGAGCGCGAATACGCCATCATGCGGTCGCTCGGGGCAGGGCGCACCTTGTTGGCCCAAGTGCAGCGCACAGAGCTTCTGGGCCTCGGTTGGTTGGCCGGCTTCATGGCCAGCAGCATGGCTTTGGTGGTAGGTTGGGCACTGGCCCGTTTCGCGTTCGAGTTTGCGTGGCAACCGCCCCTGTGGGCACCTTTGGCGGGCGGTGCCTTGGGCGCTGTGCTGGCCTGGACAGCCGGCAGCCTCAGCCTCTCAGGCGTGCTGCGCCAACCCGTCATGCAAACCTTAAGGCAAGCGGCAGAGTGAGACATGGATACCCGCATTCGCGGGTATGACAAGCCATGTGATCAATTGGGGTCAGATCCCATTTTTATGCGTGCCTGATGTTCTCTGTGGGAGGCCGCCCCTGCGGCCGAATGTTTGAAGTAGCTCCGGCGTTCATTCGCGAGCAGGGGCTCGCTCCCACACAAGACCGGTCCCTTTTACAAATGATCGCTCGCTCCCACACAAAACCTTGAACACCGCTTCCAGCAAAATACCTACCATGCAAATCGAAGACAAACCCCCGTTTGATACCCCGTTCGAGTGGATCGGAGGGGAAGCCCGCGTCAAGGCCCTGGCCGAGCGCTTTTATGACCTGATGGACATTGAGCCCGGCTACAAAGAGCTGCGAGCCGCTCATGGCAGCACCTTGCAAGACGCACGCGACAAACTGTTCTGGTTCTTGTGCGGCTGGCTCGGCGGGCCGGAGCATTACACCGAGCGCTTTGGCCACCCACGCCTGCGCATGCGGCACATGCCGTTTTCAATCGGTGTGTTGGAGCGTGACCAATGGCTCGCCTGCATGGACCAAGCCATGCAGGAAACCCAGGTGGATCCGGTGCTGCGCGAACGCCTGAATGCCAGCTTCTTCAAAACCGCCGACTGGATGCGCAACCGCGGGGTTTGATCTTTCGCCACTGCTGATCTCGTGACCAAATTTTTCTGCCGTTCCCGCGCATCTTTTTGTCAATTCATCATTTTTTTTGTCATTCCCGCGAAGGCGGGAATCTATGGTGTTGATGGCATGGATACCCGCCTTCGCGGGTATGACAAAAGGGGATTTGCTGGTGCAACTGGGTCAACAAGAATCACATGAATTCCCGCCTTCGCAGGAATGAGTAGACGGTATGACGAGACCGTACTCCAACTGAGAACGACAAAACGGAATCAGCTCAACTTGCTGGTTTGAGCAACACCAGCAAAGCCCCAGCACCGCCCTCTGCGGGTTTGGCCTGAACGAAAGCCATGACCTGGTTTTTTTGGATCAACCAGCTGTGGACCTTGGGTTTGAGCACCGAGGTTTTGCCCGGCGAACCCAGCCCTTTGCCATGCACCACGCGCAGGCACCGCAGGCCTTGTCGGTGGGCGATGCGGATGAATTCGGCCAGTGCCACACGGGCCTCGTCGCTGCGCAGGCCATGAAGGTCGATCTCGCGCTGAATGGACCAGCCGCCTTTGCGCAGCTTTTGCGTCACGTCGATGCCGATGCCGGGGCGCCGAAAACTCAGGGCGTCATCCGTGTCGAGCAAAGTACTCACATCAAAGCCATCGCTCAAGGCGTCGCGCAACACCGCTTCTTCGTCTTTTTTGCGCTGCAAGGCCACAGGCGCTGGGGCGGGTGGGCTGATGCGGGCTTGGTCGTGCGAGGGCAGCCGCTGGACAACGCCGACCGCACGCACAAACAAATTGGCCTCGGCATCGCGCTGGCGTGCAGCGGCAAGTCGAGCGGCCTCTTCGGCCTTGGCTTTTTGATGGGCCTCGGCGAGTTGTTTCTGGACCTTCTTGAGGTCTTGCAGGGCATTGATTTTCACCCGCTGATCGTGCCACAAAAAGTCCTGATCTGGCGAGCGGTGAGCCCGTTCACACCTTCGGCCGCAGGGGCAGCCTCTCACAGGGAACATCAGGCGGCATTGGATTTTTTGTAGGAGCGAGCCCCTGCTTGCGAATGGCGGCTAGAGCCACTTCACACCTTCGGCCGCAGGGGCGGCCTCCCACAGAGACAGGGCATCCATTCGGCCGCAGGGGCGGCCTCCCACAGGGACAGGGCATCCATTCGGCCGCAGGGGCGACCTCCCACAAGGAACTTCAAGCTGCATTGGATTTTTTGTAGGAGCGAGCCCCTGCTCGCGAATGTTGGCCGGAGCCACTTAGACATTCGGCCGCAGGGGCAGCCTCCTACAGAGAAAGGCCGCATGGGCGGCCACCTGTGCATTCACCCTGGCCGCTGTGCCTGCTCGCACTTCAACTGAATCAACTCGTGCTGTCCGTCAGCATCCAGCCGCATCGCGCTCAGGCAGCCGCCCCACACGCAACCCGTGTCCAGTGCCCACACGTCCTCGCGCTTGAGCAAACCCAAAGTCGACCAATGGCCAAAGGCCACCGTCACGTCGGCTGTCTGCCTGCCCGGCACGTCAAACCAGGGCATGAAACCCGCAGGGGCGGCATCGGCGCCTTCTTTGCTTGCGAACTCCATCACGCCTTGGACCGAACAAAAGCGCAGACGTGTCAAAGCATTCACGATCACCCGCAGACGGTTCACGCCCGTCAAATCCTCGCGCCAAGCCGCAGGCTCGTTGCCATACATCTGGTGCAAAAAATCACTCAAATCAGGTCCACGCAAAACCGACTCCACCTCGCCCGCCAAAGCCAAGGTCTGCGCCACCGTCCACGACGGCAATACGCCCGCATGTACCATCAGCACACCATGCTCCCAAATGGCCATGCGTTGGTGCCGCAGCCAGTCCAGCAGGGCAGGGCGGTCGACGGCGTGCAAGATGCCGTCCAGCGTGTCCATCGGCTTGAGCCGCCCAGCCCCGGCGGCCACGGCCAGCAAATGCAAATCGTGGTTGCCCAACACGCACTGCACAGCGCTGCCCATGGCCATCAAGCGCCGCAGCACCTGTTCTGAAGCGGGCCCCCGGTTCACCAAGTCGCCCAACACATACAAAGCGTCCCGGCTCGGCGAGAAATCCACCTCGTCCAGCAATCGCCCCAAAGGCGCATCGCAACCCTGCACGTCACCGACCCAATAAACAGACATAAGCACCTCTTTGGTGAATTGTCCCAAATCATGGACCCCCGATCAGGTCGGGGGTGACAAATACAGAAGGCATGGACCCCCGATCGAGTCGGGGGTGACAAATCCATGTCATACCCGCGCATGCGGGTATCCATGCGTATCGAAGGCATAGACCCCCGATCAGGTCGGGGGTGACCAATGCAGAAGCCATGGACCCCCGATCGAGCCGGGGGTGACAAATCCATGTCATACCCGCGCATGCGGGTATCCATGCGTATCGAAGGCATAGACCCCCGATCAGGTCGGGGGTGACGAATACAGAAGCCATGGACCCCCGATCGAGTCGGGGGTGACAAATCCATGTCATACCCGCGCATGCGGGTATCCATGCGCATCGAAGGCATAGACCCCCGATCAGGTCGGGGGTGACCAATGCAGAAGCCATGGACCCCCGATCGAGTCGGGGGTGACAAATACAGAAGGCAACGACCCCCGATCGAGCCGGGGGTGACAAATCCATGTCATATCCGCGCATGCGGGTATCCATGCGTATCGAAGGCATAGACCCCCGATCAGGTCGGGGGTGACGAATACAGAAGCCATGGACCCCCGATCGAGCCGGGGGTGACGAATACATAAGCCACGGACCCCCGATCGAGCCGGGGGTGACAAATCCATGTCATACCCGCGCATGCGGGTATCCATGCGTATCGAAGGCATAGACCCCCGATCAAGCCGGGGGTGACGAATACATAAGCCACGGACCCCCGATCGAGCCGGGGGTAACAAATCCATGTCATACCCGCGGATGCGGGTATCCACTCTTGGCACAATGGCGGTTATGGATTTCTTACTGATTGCTTTCCTCACCCTCCTCAATGGGGTGTTCGCCATGTCGGAGCTGGCGCTGGCCTCCAGCCGAAAAGCCCGGCTGGCCGCCATGGAGGAGGCGGGTGACAAAGGCGCGCACGCTGCGCTCAAACTGCTCGAGGAACCCACCCAGTTTTTGTCCACCGTGCAAGTGGGCATCACCTCGATCGGGGTGCTCAACGGCATCGTGGGAGAGGCGGCGTTCAGTGGTGGGTTGGCCTTGCACTTGATGCAGTGGGGCCTGACCGAGCCGGTCGCTGCCATCACCGCCACCGCCATCGTGGTCACCATCATCACCTTCACCACCATCATCTTTGGCGAGCTGGTGCCCAAGCGCATCGGTCAGCTCTACCCCGAGGCCGTGGCCCGCCTCGTGGCACGCCCCATGGCCTGGCTGGCCAAAGCGGCAGGGCCTTTTGTCAAGCTGCTCTCGCTGTCCACCCAAGGCGTACTCAAGCTCATGCGCATCGACAGCAAAGGCAACCGCGCTGTGACCGAAGAAGAAATCACGGCCAGCTTGGTCGAAGGTGTGGATGCCGGCTTGATCGAGGAGCACGAGCACCAAATGGTGCGCAACGTGTTCCACCTGGACGACCGCGCGCTCACCTCGATGATGACGCCGCGCAGCGACATCCAGTGGCTCGAGGGCAGCCTCACGCCCCAACAAGCCATGGACCGCATCAACCAGATGCGTGGCGAAGGCAACCACTCCTGGTACCCCGTGTGCCGCGACGGCCTGGGCCACATCATTGGCGTCATCAGCCTGTCGCATTTGCTGGCGCTGCCGCAGGGCGACGAACGCCCACTCGAAGACCACGCCCAAACAGCCCACTTTGTGCCCGAAACACTGACCGGCATGGAGCTGCTCGAGCAAATGCGCGACCAATCGAGTCGCATGCTTTTTGTGGTGGACGAATACGGCGAAGTGCAGGGCCTGCTCACCCCACTCGACCTGCTCGAAGCCATCACCGGAGAACTCAAGCCCGACACCAACGCCGATGCCTGGGCCACCCCAAACGACGATGGCAGCTGGCTGCTCGACGGCATCATGCCCGTCAACGAACTCAAGGCCCGGCTGGACATCAAGGAACTGCCCGCCGAAGACAAAAACCGCTACAACACCCTGGCAGGCTTGCTCATGTACGCCCTCGGCCAGCTGCCCGCCCAAGGCCAAGTGATCGAGTTGGCCGGCTGGCACTTCCAAGTCATCGACCTCGAAGGCCGCCGTATTGACAGAGTTTTGGCCACGCAGCAAACAGCTTCGCCTGAGCCGTAGCGGTCGTATACCCGCGCCCACCTCTGTCATACCCGCGCCTAACTTTGTCATACCCCCGCCCTACTTTGTCATACCCGCGAATGCGGGTATCCATCGCAGCCGAAGGCATAGACCCCCGATCATGTCGGGGGTGACGAAGTTTTTGTCATACCCGCGAATGCGGGTATCCATCGCAGCCGAAGGCATAGACCCCCGATCCAGTCGGGGGTGACGAAGTTTTTGTCATACCCGCGAATGCGGGTATCCATCGCAGCCGAAGGCATTGACCCCCGATCCAGTCGGGGGTGACGAAGTTTTTGTCATACCCGCGAATGCGGGTATCCATCGCAGCCGAAGGCAAGGACCCCCGATCAAGTCGGGGGTGACGAAGACAAAAGCCATGGACCCCCGATCAAGTCGGGGGTGACGAGGTTTTTGTCATACCCGCGCATGCGGGTATCCATCCCCTTGCCAACCACCAAAGCCTGCCATACGCTCACTTATGGCTTACTTTGTCTACATGCTCGCCAATCAGAAAAATGGCACTTTGTATGTCGGCGTCACCAACCATTTGATTCGCCGTGTCCATGAACACAAACAGCATGCGGTGGATGGATTTACTGCCCGGTATAACATGACCCAATTGGTCTGGTTTGACCAAACTGAAAGCATTCAAGAGGCCATTGCGTATGAGAAACGCTTGAAGCACTGGAAACGTGAATGGAAAATTGCCCTGATCGAAAAAGAAAATCCGGATTGGGTTGATTTGTATGAGTCTATTTTGTGATTTTCAAGCCATTTAAATGCATAGACCCCCGATCAAGTCGGGGGTGACAAAGTCAGGAGCCATTGACCCCCGATTAGGTCGGGGGTGACCAATTTTCTGTCATACCCGCGAATGCGGGTATCCATGACGGCCGAAGCCATGGACCCCCGATCAAGTCGGGGGTGACAAAGTCAGGAGCAATGGACGCCCAATGAAATCGGGGGTGACCAATTTTCTGTCATACCCGCGAATGCGGGTATCCATGACGACCGAAGGCATAGACCCCCGATCAAGTCGGGGGTGACGAATTAGGAGCCATGGACGCCCGATCAATCCGGCCTTGGCGAAAGATAATCGCATAACCCTAAGAATCCAAGTCCATAAAATTTATAAATACACCTAAAAATCCGTTGTATGTCCAAATCATCCTGTATCCAGGCAAACTCTGATGTATATTCAGCGCTCTTATCATTTAAACAGGATCTACCATGACCTCCAGCTACAAAGAATTATTGGCCCAACGCGACGCTTTGGAGCAAGCCATTGCCCAAGCCCGCCAAAATGAAATCTCCAGCGCCGTGACCAAAGTGCGCGAACTGGTGGCCGAATATGGCCTGACTGCGCAAGACATCTTCCCTGGTCGCGGCAGCAAATCCGGTGCACCCAAAGCCGCCAGCAAAGTCGCTGCCAAATACCGCGACCCTGCCACAGGCCAAACCTGGACAGGCCGTGGCAAAGCCCCCAAGTGGATCGAAGGCAAAGACCGCGCACCTTTCGTGATCGCCTGAAACACCTTTTTGGCCCAAGCACTCAACCCCGCGCAAGCGGGGTTTTGTTTTGGCGAACACCTTGCACGCAGATGGGCCAACATGCGGCCGCCTAAAATAGGCACAGATACAGCCGCAAAGACAGAATGACCCAAAACCCGCCAACGCCAGACAAGCTTTTTTTGGAAAGCACGCCACCCGACCGCTGGTACCTGGCCTACACCAAGCCCCGCGAAGAGAGAATCGCCGAGGCCAATCTGCAGCAGCAAGACTTTGAAGCCTATTTGCCGCTGTACAAAAAATTCAAAAAAACCGAGCAAGGCCCCGTTGCATTGTTCGAGCCCATGTTCCCGCGCTACATCTTGTTCAGGCCCAGCAAGCCTGAGCAAAGCATCTCGGCCGTGCGCAGCACCAAAGGCATCGCCACCATCGTGCGCTTTGGCTTCGAGCCCGCCACGCTCCACGACGACCTCGTGCAACGCATCCGCCAACTCGAACAAGACCGCAACCACGCCACCCTGCAAGAACTCAGCAACCTCAAGGCCGGCCAAACCGTGCGCCTCAAACACACGGCACTGGGCGGTGTTGAAGGTCTCATTCAAAGTGTCTCCAGCAAACGGGTCGCTGTCCTGCTGGAAATCCTGGGACGCCCCACTGTGGTTCAGTTGGAGCATCATCAAGTTGAAGTGAACACTTGACGGGGGATGGATGCCCGCATGCGCGGGCATGACGCAAGTGGGTGATGGATGCCCGCATGCGCGGGCATGACGCAAGTGGGTGATGGATGCCCGCATGCGCGGGCATGACGCAAGTGGGTGATGAATGCCCGCATGCGCGGGCATGACGCAAGCGGGTGATGGATGCCCGCATGCGCGGGCATGACGCAAGTGGGTGATGGATGCCCGCATGCGCGGGCATGACAAGATGGCTGTCATGCCCGCCTCCCTCTGTCATACCCGCGAATGCGGGTATCCATGACAGTCGAAGGCATAGACCCCCGATCGAGTCGGGCGTGACAATGACTAAATGGACGCCCGATCGAGTCGGGCATGACAAGATAGCTGTCATATCCGCTCCCCCTCTGTCATACCCGCGAATGCGGGTATCCATGTCAGCCGAAGCCATGGACCCCGGATCAAGTCCGGGGTGACAAAGTCACAAGCCATGCACCCCGGATCAAGCCCAGGGTGACAAAAACCTGAGGGATCTGGATCCGCTGCAACCACACCCCATTTCGCACCCCCCGCACATATGCCTCTAAAATCTGCAATCGTCCAGATTTGCCCCACGCTTTGACCAATCCAGCCCCCCGCAACCCCATGCCGCAGCACATCGCCATCATCATGGATGGCAACCGTCGCTGGGCCAAAAACCGCTTCATGCCGGCAGCGCTGGGGCATGCTGCTGGGGCCAAGCAAGTGCGTGACATCGTCAAAACCTGCGCCGAGCTGGGGGTGGCGCACCTGAGCCTGTTTGCCTTCAGCACCGAAAACTGGAAGCGCCCCGAAGAAGAAGTCTCCAGCCTCATGGGCCTGTTCATGACCTACCTGCAAAAGGAAGTGGACAACATGAACACCAACGGCGTGCGCCTCAAAGTGGTGGGCGACAAAAGCCGCTTCGCCCCTGTGCTGCAAGAACTCATTGTGCGGGCCGAGCAGCAAACCGCCCACAACACCCGCATCACCCTCACGGTCTGCGCCAACTACGGCGGCCGCTGGGACATGGTGCAAGCCGCCCAGGCCTGGCAGCAAGCCCACCCCGGTCAAAGCCTGCAAGACATGACCGAGGAAACACTGGCCCCTTACCTCAGCACAGCCTACGCCCCCGAAGTCGATTTGCTCATCCGCACGGGCGGCGAATCGCGCATCAGCAACTTCATGCTTTGGCAAGCGGCCTATGCCGAAATGTTCTTCACCGACGACCTCTGGCCCGAGTTCTCGCCAGCGCGTCTGAAAGAAGCCATCACCTGGTTCGCCACCCGCGACCGCCGTTTCGGTTCCTCGGCACCGCTTTGACACCCTGATGGGCTTGGCCCATTGCGGGTTAACCCGGGCAAAAATTCAAAAAATCCCCTGGAAAATTTCTTTCATGCACTCTTTTGGGGTAATTTCTGAAGAGCCCCTACTGTTCTTAACAATACAATCGTAGGCTGTCCGAAATACCCAATTCGCCAAGCTTCGCGTCAGAAACTGCGCCTAAGCTCTACGCGACGGGTATGGGCACAGTCTGCAAAATACCTTGCCGGACTGCGGTAGCCTGCCCGGGTCACTTGTCATGGCCGCGATAACTGCCACCCTGCGCAACCCTTGTCATACCCGCGTAGGCGGGTATCCATGGCAATCGAAGGCATGGACCCCCGATCAAGTCGGGGGTGACAGAGCATAGTTGTCATACCCGCGCAGGCGGGTATCCATGACAGTCGAAGGCATGGACCCCCGATCGAGTCGGGGGTGACAATGAAAAAATGGATGCCCGATCGAGTCGGGCATGACAAGATGGCTGTCATACCCGCGCAGGCGGGTATCCATGACAGTCGAAGGCATAGCCCCCCGATCGAGTCGGGGGTGACAATGAAGAAATGGATGCCCGATCAGGTCGGGCATGACGAACAAGAGATGGATGCCCGATCGAGTCGGGCATGACAGATAAGAGACAGTTGCCCGATCGAGTCGGGCGCACCAACACCTCAAACCATGACCCATCGCAAAGGCATCATCCTCGCTGGCGGCTCTGGCACGCGTCTGTACCCTGTCACACAGGCCGTGAGTAAACAGCTCATGCCCGTGTACGACAAGCCCATGGTCTATTACCCGCTGACCACGCTGATGCTGGCAGGTATCAAAGATGTGCTACTCATCAGCACGCCGCAAGACACCCCCCGCTTTGCCGACCTGCTGGGCGACGGCAGCCAATGGGGCATGAACATCCAATACGCCGTGCAGCCCAGCCCCGATGGTTTGGCGCAAGCCTTTCTCATCGGCAAAGACTTTGTGGGCAACAACCCCAGCGCCCTCGTGCTGGGCGACAACCTCTTTTATGGCCACGACCTGGTCAAGTTGCTGAACAACGCCAACCAGCGCAGCACGGGCGCCAGCGTGTTCGCGTACCACGTGCATGACCCAGAGCGTTACGGTGTGGTCGACTTCGACGATCAACAGCGCGCCCTCAGCATCGAAGAAAAACCCAAGGCCCCCAAAAGTAACTACGCCGTCACGGGTTTGTACTTTTATGACCAACAGGTGTGCGACATCGCCGCAGACATCAAACCCTCTGCTCGGGGCGAGCTGGAGATCACCGACGTCAACAAACGCTATCTGGCGCAAAACCAGTTGAATGTTGAAATCATGGGCCGTGGCTACGCCTGGCTCGACACCGGCACCCACGACAGCCTGCTGGAGGCCGCAGGCTTTATTGCCACCCTGCAAAAACGCCAAGGCCTCATGGTCGCCTGCCCCGAAGAAGTGGCCTTCCACCAAAAGTGGATCACCGCAGAAGCCCTGCAAAAACTGGCGCAGCCCCTGGCCAAAAATGGCTATGGGCAATATTTGTTGAACCTGCTCAAGTGATGGATGCCCGATCAAGTCGGGCATGACAAAAGAGATGTCATATCCGCCCTTAACTGTCATACCCGCGAATGCGGGTATCCATGACTCCAAAACCACAGATGCCCGATCAAGTCGGGCATGACAGAAGGGATTTCATACCCGCCCCTTAACTGTCATACCCGCGCATGCGGGTATCCATGACTCCAAAACCACAGATGCCCGATCAAGTCGGGCATGACGACTTTTCGTAATGCTTTACACAGTCACCCCCACCCATATCCCCGACCTGCTTATCCTCGAGCCCAAGGTCTTGGGTGATGCGCGGGTCTAAAGCTTCATTAAATTGTTTCTCATTGTTGACAAATGATGTATTTTGTAAATAATGAGATGCGCCATGCCTCAAAAATCGCCCCCACTGACCGAACTGACAACAGCCAAGCTTCAGAGTTTGGGCGCGAGCTTGGCCGCCAGGCGCAAAGCCTTGGGGGTCAGCGCCACGGTGGCGGCAGAGGCTGCAGGCATATCGCGGGTTACGCTTCACCGCATCGAAAAAGGCGAACCCTCGGTCACCATGGGGGCCTGGAGCAACGCCATCGCCGCATTGGGCATGCACTTGCAACTGCAAGACCACGAGGCAGCTAAGCCAACACCCGCAGACCGGTCAGGTTGGTGGCCTGTGCGCATCGCACTGGCAGACTATCCGCAGCTCAAAGCGCTGGCTTGGCAAGTGCATGGCACAGACCACTTAACCCCGGTAGAGGCCTTTGACATCTATGAACGCAACGCACGGCACCTCGACCTGCCGACCATGGCAGCGCAGGAACAAGCCCTTTGGCAAGCCCTGCAAGAAGCTTTTGGCAAGCGGACTGCGCATGTTTGAGCGGCCACACCATCAGCGCATCGCCCACGTTCTGGCAGCGTTGGACGGCGGCGCACTTGCACAACACGCCTGCTGGTTTGGCGGAGGCACCTGTATTGCACTGCGGTTTGGTGAATACCGTGAGTCGGTCGACATTGATTTTTTGGTGTCTGACCCAGCCGGTTACCGTGAATTGCGACAATTGCTCACGGGCCTCGATGGGCTTGCCCCCATCACGCGCCAAGGGGCCATGCCGCTGGAGCTCTTGCGCGAAGTGCGTGCAGACCAATACGGCATACGCACCCAAGTGCGCATGGACGGGCACGCCATCAAGTTTGAAATCGTGCGTGAAGCCCGAATCGCGTTGCAAACGCCCGGAGTACAAGACCAACTTTGTGGCGTAGGCACCTTGACGGTGTTGGACATGGCGGCAAGCAAACTACTGGCCAATGCAGACCGACAAGCAGATGCAGGTGTATTCAGCCGCGACATTATTGATCTGGCCATGATGGACCTGAGCCTGCCGCAACTGCGTGCCGCACTGGAGAAAGCCAGCGAAGCCTACGGCGGCGCCATCAGCCGGGACCTGGGCAAAGCTATCGACCGAATGGAAAACAAACCAGAATGGCTTGAGCGCTGCATGCAAGCCATGGCCATGCACATGCCCCGAGCCGTTCTCTGGAAAAAAATTCGAACTCTCAGACACGTTTTACCAGTGGCTACGTAACTGACCACGACAAGATGGATGCCCGTTCAAGTCGGGCATGACAAAAAAACTGTCATACCCGCCCCTCAACTGTCATACCCGCACCTCAACTGTCATACCCGCACCTCAACTGTCATACCCGCGCATGCGGGTATCCATCCCCAACAATGCCCTACACCGTCACCCCCACCCACATCCCCGACCTGCTCGTTCTCGAGCCCAAGGTCTTTGGCGATGCGCGGGGTTTCTTTTTTGAAAGTTTCAACCAGCAAGACTTGAACCAAGCCACGGGCCTGAACGTGCAGTTTGTGCAAGACAACCACAGCCGCAGCGCTCAAGGCGTGTTGCGTGGCCTGCACTACCAACTGCAACAACCCCAAGGCAAGCTGGTGCGTGTGGTGCGCGGCGCGGTGTTTGATGTGGCGGTCGACATCCGCCCAAACTCCCCCACCTTCGGCCAATGGGCCGGGGTCGAGCTGACCGAAGACAACCACAAACAACTCTGGGTGCCCCCCGGCTTTGCCCACGGCTTTGTGGTCTTGTCAGCCACCGCAGACTTCTTGTACAAAACCACCGACTACTACGCCCCCCAGCACGAACGCTGCATCGCCTGGAACGACCCCGCCATCGGCATCACCTGGCCCCCAGGCCTGCAACCCAAACTCTCCGCCAAAGACCAATCCGCCAAACCCCTGGCCGAGGCAGAACTTTTTTAGTTGTCATACCCGCCCCCTAACTGTCATACCCGCGAACGCGGGTATCCATGCCTTCAAAACCATGGATGCCCGATCAAGTCGGGCATGACGATGCAAAGGATGGATGCCCGATCAAGTCGGGCATGACAAAAGACAAGACAGATGCCCGATCAAGTCGGGCATGACAGAGCAAATAACAAACACTTCACACATGTTCCTCAAAGACCTGGCCCCAGCAGTCGGTTTTGGCACCAGCGGTGTACGCGCTTTGGTGTCAGACCTCACCGCGCCCGTGGTCGCCACCTATGTGCGCGTGTTCATTCAGCACCTGCGCCAAACAGGGCAACTGCAAGCCGACACCACCCAATGCGTCATTGGCTGGGACTTGCGCCCCAGCAGCCCCGACATTGCCGCCGCTGTTTGTGCTGGCCTTTTGGCAGAAGGTTTGCAAGCCGACTGGGCAGGCTGTTTGCCCACACCCGCTTTGGCATTGCGTGCCTTGCAAATGCGCTGCCCCGGCATCATGGTAACGGGCAGTCACATCCCGTTTGACCGCAACGGCATCAAGTTTTACACCGCCCAAGGCGAAATTTTGAAGGCCGACGAAGCCGCCATGGCGGTTGTGCCTGTTGCCCACCTGCTGCCGCAAAACGGCATGGTCCAACATTTGGCCGAGTGCTCGGCACAGGTCAAAGCCCAAACGGGCGAGAGTGCTGCTCTGCGGGCCTACATGCAGCGCTACACCCAGTTGTTGCCCGCACAGGCCTTGCAAGGCTTGCGCATTGGCGTTTACCAACACAGCGCTGTGGGCCGCGACATGCTGGCGCAGCTGCTCGGTCAATTGGGCGCACAGGTCATCAGCCTGGGCCGTAGCGACCAGTTTGTGCCCATCGACACCGAAGCCGTTTCCGCTGGAGACGAAGCCATGGCCGCGCAATGGTGCGCTCAGCACCAGCTGCATGCCGTGGTGTCTACCGACGGTGACGGCGACCGCCCCTGGGTGTGTGACGAGCAAGGCCGCTTTGTGCGTGGCGACGTGCTGGGCACCCTCACGGCCATGTGGCTGGGTGTGCAAACTGTGGTCACCCCGGTCAGCTCCAACACCGCTCTCGAAAAATCAGCGCAGTTCAAGCACACACGCCGCACCCGCATCGGCTCGCCTTATGTCATCGAGGCCATGCAAGCCCTGCAAGCGCAAGGCCACACCAGCGTGGCTGGGTTTGAAGCCAACGGTGGTTTCTTGCTTCAAACCGCACAAAACGGCCTGCAGCCCCTCCCCACGCGCGACAGCACCTTGCCCATCCTGGCCGTGCTGGCTATGGCCCAGCAACGCCAGCAGCCCCTGTCGGCTTTGCCCGGTTTGCTGCCTACGCGCTACACGCAGTCAGACCGCATTCAAAACTTGCCTACAGCCAAAAGCCTGCAACTCATCAAGCATCTGGCCAAAGAGGCAGACGCCTTGCAAGCCTTTTTCCAGTTCACCGGCAGCAGCGTGGCCAGCACAGACCAGACCGACGGCCTGCGCATCACACTGGCCAACCAAGATATCGTGCACCTGCGCCCATCGGGAAACGCCCCCGAATTACGTTGCTACACCGAGGCCGCCAGCGCACAACAGGCCCAGCAACTGTTAGCAGCCAGCCTTAACCAAATAAAAACCATCCTGAGCTAGACAAGCATGAAACTGATCTCAGTCGTACTCTCCGGCGGTGCCGGCACCCGCCTTTGGCCTGCATCGCGTCAGGCCTATCCCAAACCCTTTATGAAGCTGGGCGGCAGCGCACTGCTGGAGCAAGCCATTGCACGCGGCCAAGCCTGCGGCACTGACGACCTGCTCGTCGTCACCAACCAAGACCATCTGTTCCTCACGCAAAACCTGGTGGCTGAAATGGCCCAGCCACCCCGCGTGAGCTACTTGCTGGAACCCAAGGGCCGCAACACCGCGCCCGCCATTGCCCTGGCCGCACTGGCCGTGGCCCAGCAGCATGGGCGTGATGCCGTCATGCTGGTGCTGGCAGCAGACCACTTGATCCCTGACACCTCGGCCTTTGTGGCCAATGCCTTGCAAGCTGCCCGCCATGCCCAGCAAGGCCAGCTGGTCGTCTTTGGCATCCAGCCCACTGGCCCTGAGACAGGCTTTGGTTACATCGAAGTGGCCAAGGTCGGCGGCGAGGCTCAGCCCGCAATCAAGTTCGTAGAAAAACCCAACCTGGCCACAGCGCAAGAGTATTTGGCAACAGGCCGCTACTACTGGAACAGCGGCATGTTCTGCTTTAGCGCAGGCACCATGCTGGACGCCTTGGCCCAGCATTCACCCGAAGTGCTGGCCGCCGCACAAAACGCCATGGCCAGCAGCCAAGCCCAAGCCGGGCAGGGCACCACAGCAGGCATCACCCGCTTTGAAACCCACGCCTTTGGCCTGCAGCCCGACATCAGCATCGACTACGCCGTTATGGAGCGTGCCACCAACGTCACCCTGGTGCCTGCCAAATTTGGCTGGAGCGACGTAGGCGCCTGGCCCGCCGTGGCCGCAGCCCACACCGCAGACGGAAACGGCAACACCATGGCCTGTGATGACCACATCGACTGGATCGACGTGGACACCAGCAATACCCACATCCACATCGACACCCAAGGGCACAAACAAGTCGTGGCCACCATCGGCATTCATAACGCCGTCATCGTGCACACGCCCGATGCCCTGCTGATCGCCGACAAAGCCAAGGCCCAAGATGTGAAGAAAGTGGTCGACGCTCTCAAGCAACGCCACATCGACAGCGCGCAATACCAAAGCACGGTGCTGCCCTCTTCGGTCAATCGGCCTTGGGGCACCTACACCACGCTCAAAGAAGAAGGCGGCTACAAAGTCAAGCGGATCACGGTGCGCCCGGGCGAGAGCCTGAGCCTGCAATACCACCACCACAGGGCGGAGCACTGGACGGTGGTGCGCGGCCACGGCATCGTGCAAATTGGCGATGTGCAATACCCCACTGGGCCAGGTGAATACCGTTACATCCCCCTCAAAGAAACACACCGCTTGACCAATACAGGCGAAGAAGAACTGGTGCTGATTGAGGTGCAGGTGGGCGACTACTTGGGTGAAGACGACATCGTGCGCCTGCAAGACAACTACGGGCGCGCATAAATGAATATGCTCAAAGCCCTTTGGTCCTATCGCGGTTTCATCCGCGGCAGCGTCCAGCGCGAGTTTCAAAGCAAATACCGCAACTCCTTGCTGGGCGCTGCTTGGAACATCATCAACCCCCTTGCCATGATCGTGGTCTACACCGTCATCTTTGCCCAAGTCATGCGGGCCAAGCTGCCGGGGGTGGACAGCACCTTTGCTTACAGCATCTATTTGTGTGCGGGCTCGTTGACGTGGGGGCTGTTCGCAGAAATGGTGGGCCGTAGCCAAAACATGTTTTTGGACAACGCCAATTTGCTCAAAAAAATCAGCTTCCCCCGCATCACCCTGCCCATCATCGTGGTGGCCAATGCGGGGCTCAACTTTGCCATTGTGTTTGGCTTGTTTTTAGGCTTTTTGCTGGTCAGTGGCAATTTCCCTGGATGGGTCACGTTGGCCATCGTGCCAATTTTGGTTTTGCAAATCACCTTTGCCATGGGCCTGGGCATGGTGCTGGGTGTGCTGAATGTTTTCTTCAGAGACGTGGGCCAATTCTTTGGCATCTTTTTGCAGTTCTGGTTTTGGCTCACGCCCATCGTCTATCCGGCGAATATCCTGCCCGAATCCATCAAGCCCTATATGGCCATCAACCCCATGGCCGCTGTGATGGCTGCATACCAAGGAATTTTGGTCAATCAGCAATGGCCGCAATGGTCCAGCTTGTGGCCTACGGCCTTACTGGCTACAGTGTTGTGTCTTTTGGGTCTGCACCTGTTTAAAAAGAATGTTGGCGAAATGGTGGACGAACTCTGATGGGCACGATTGTTGTTTCCAACCTAGGCAAAGCCTACAAGCAATATCCCAATCGCTGGGATCGACTGCTGGAGTGGGTAACCCCCGGTAATGCCAAGCGACACCAACTTAAGTGGGTACTGCAAGACATCAACTTCACCGTCAACGCAGGTGAGGCCGTGGGCATCATCGGCATCAACGGTGCAGGCAAAAGCACCTTGCTCAAACTCATCACGGGCACCACCCAGCCCACCACCGGCAGCGTGCACATGACAGGCCGTGTGGCCGCCATGTTGGAGTTGGGCATGGGATTTCACTCTGACTTTACGGGACGGCAAAACGCCTTCATGGCAGGGCAGCTGCTGGGCATCAGTAGCGAAGAAATCGCCCGTCTCATGCCCGAAATAGAAGCCTTTGCCGAGATTGGCGATTACATCGATCAACCAGTGCGTGTGTATAGCAGTGGCATGCAAATGCGATTGGCCTTCAGTGTGGCCACGGCGATTCGGCCCGGCATCCTCATCGTTGACGAAGCTTTGTCTGTTGGGGATGCCTACTTCCAACATAAAAGTTTTGATCGCATACGTGAGTTTCGCAAGCAAGGCACCACATTGCTGATCGTGAGCCACGACAAACAAGCTATTCAGAGCATTTGTGATCGAGCTATTTTGCTGAAAGGTGGGCAGCTGGCCATGGAGGCTGAACCCGAAGTGGTGATGGACTATTACAACGCAATGTTGGCTGATCATCAAAACCAAGCGGTTACGCAAGAAACACGCGAAGATGGCAAAGTGCAAACCATTTCTGGGACCGGTGATGCACGTGCAACTAGCATAAGCCTTTGCGATGCCAATGGCAAAGTCATTGAAGCAGTTGCTGTTGGTCAAAAAGTTTGTCTTCGGGTTGCGGTCCGATGTCGAGCCAATATAGCTGATCTGGTCGTTGGCTACATGATCAAGGATCGATTGGGGCAACCAGTGTTTGGTACAAATACATACCACCATGACCGTGTATTGAAAAACCTCCCAAAAGGCACGGAGATTATCCAAGAATTTGAGTTTCAGGCTAATTTGGGTACAGGTGCCTATTCCGTCTCAGTTGCTCTTCATGCTGAAGATACCCATATTAGTAAGAATTACGAATGGCGTGACCATGCTTTGGTTTTTAGCGTAATTAATATTAATCACCCTTATTTTGTCGGTGTGGCTTGGATGCCGCCGAGGATTAACCAAAAATGACAGATCTTTTTTATAGAGTTTTTGAGGATAAACATCGCGGTTCGCGTGAATTGATAAAAGACAGGCTGCAAGTATATTTACCATTTGTGAGGCCACTTTTGGATATTTACCCAGAAGGTTGCGCGACTGATCTTGGCTGTGGCCGAGGTGAATGGCTTGAATTGTTGACTCAGTCGGGTTTTAACCCCAAAGGAGTAGATCTTGATGGCGGTATGTTGCAGGCTTGTGAGCTCATGGGTTTGTCTGCTATCAGGGCCGACGCTTTAGAGTTCTTGAAAAAAACTGAAAGTAACAGTCAACTTATAGTTTCAGCATTTCATGTAGTTGAACATATTGAGTTTAAGCAACTTAGGGTCTTGGTAAGTGAGGCCATGCGTGTGCTTAAACCGGGAGGACTACTTATTTTGGAAACACCTAATCCGGAAAATATTGCGGTTGCAACACGCAATTTTTACCTTGACCCAACGCATCGGCGTCCCATCCCCCCTGCATTGCTTGAATTCGTGGCAGAGTTTGCTGGTTTTGAGCGCGTAAAGACTTTGCGTCTTCAGGAGCCCGAGGGCATTTCTAGTAACGATAACATTGGCCTGACGGAGCTGATCAATTGCGTCAGCCCTGACTATGCTGTCATTGCACAAAAAAAAGCAGACGCTAATGTGATGGCTCAGAGCCAAGAGTTTTTTGATGCTAACTTTGGAGTCAGCATTGATACTTTGGCTACAAAACTAGACCAACGACTGGCACGCATTGAAGCAAAATCAGTTTATGTACTGCAGTTAGCCCAACAGGCTGAAGCTAAAGCCCAGCAAGCTGAAGCCAAAGCCCAGCAAGCTGAAGCCAAAGCCCAGCAAGCTGAAGTCGTTGCCAGTCAACATGTGGAGCAACTGACTGCTGTTTATTCGAGTAGGTCCTGGCGGATAACAGCATCATTTCGATGGTTTTTTTACCAAGTACATCGACTCAAGACAGAAGGCTTGCGGTCAAGGTTGAAAAGCTTTGTTAAAAAGGTCCTGCGGAAACTGAATCTAGCTCTTTTAGCAAGGCCAGCATTTCGACAAAGGCTAGTTAAATGGAGTCGACGTTGTGGATTTTACGGAGTCCTAAAAATAATGCGAGACAGGCTTCACGACCGACCATCAGAGATATTGACCTTGGCTGTTGTACCACACATGGCCATAGACATTGATGTCAGTAAGTTGTCTCCAAGAGCTAGAAAGATATACACAGACCTCAAGCAGGTTATCAAAGTACAAGAGGGGAGTCGTTCATGAAAATAGTGATCGACATGCAAGGTGCGCAAACCGCAAGCCGTTTTAGGGGAATTGGTCGCTATACCCTAGCCTTTACCCAAGGCGTTGTGCGTAACCGAGGCAATCACGAAATTATCCTTGCCTTAAGCGGCTTGTTTCCCGAAACCATTGAACCTATTCGTACCGCATTCGAAGGACTTTTACCGCAGGAAAATATCCGAGTGTGGCATACGCCAGGTGCGGTCGCCGGGCAGGACATGAGTAATGACGAACGACGGGAGATCGCCGAAATAATGCGAGAAGCCTTCCTTTCGAGCTTGCAACCGGACGTCATTCATATAAGCAGTCTGTTCGAGGGCTATGATGATGATGCGGTTAGTAGTATTGGTAATTTTGATGAGAAAACACCAGTCAGCGTTACTTTATATGATCTGATTCCATTGCTTAATCCAGATCACTACCTGAGCCCCAATCCGAGTTATAAAAAACATTACTTGCGAAAGCTTGAGTATCTTAATAAAGCGAAAAAATTTCTTGCTATTTCGGAATTCTCGCGCCAGGAAGGCTTGGTGCATCTTGATTTATTGGAATCAATGGTCGTTAATGTCTCGACTGCAATCGAGTCTGATTTTCATGCTTACACGCCGGATGAAAAAGCGGTGAATATTATTAATTCAAAATATCAGATAATTAGACCTTTTGTTCTTTATAGCGGTGCAACTGATGAGCGCAAAAACCTCCCTCGTTTAATTCGTGCCTACGCGGCATTGCCACTGGATATTCGAAATTCCCATCAAATTGTTTTGGCAGGGGGAATGCCGCAAATACATTTAATAGAATTACAAAATGTCGCTAAAGCAGCTGGCATTCGTAATGGCGAGTTGATCTTTACTCACCGTGTGACCGATGAGGAGCTAATTTCTCTTTATAAACTTTGCAAGTTATATGTTTTCCCATCATGGCATGAGGGGTTTGGTCTCCCTGTCCTCGAGGCCATGGCTTGCGGTGCACCCGTTATCTGCGCTAACTCTGCTAGCTTGCCAGAAGTAATCGGTCTGGATGAAGCAATGTTCGATCCGTTTGACGAGGCTGGAATTACCTCAAAAATGCAGCAAGCTTTGTTGGAAGAGCCTTTTCGACAAAGGCTTTGCAGTCATGGCGTACAGCAAGCGCAGCTATTCTCTTGGGATGAAACAGCAAAACGGGCAATATCCGCATGGGAAAGTATCCCATTAAGAAATAGATCTAACAGTTGTCTCGACGTTTGCAAGGCTGAAAAACGACTTTATGACTTGATTGCTCAAAATGTTAGTAAGCTAGGCGAATCTGGTTTATTGCAGACTTCCGTTTGTCTTGCATTGAACCAGCAAGAGGGCAACGAGAAGCAACTGCTAGTAGATATTTCCGAAATCGTTCAACGCAATGCCAAAAGCGGTATTCAGCGTGTTGTCCGAAGCATCCTAAAAGAGTGGCTAACAAATCCGCCCGAAGGTTATCGTGTGGAACCGGTTTATGCTACGCATGAAACAGGTTACCGTTATGCACGTCGTTTTGTAGCAGATTTTATGTGTATGCCCAAAGCGGGACTTTCTGACGAAACTATAGACTTTTCACAGGGCGATCTATTCTTTTGCCTTGACTTGCAGCCAGATGTGCAGTTAGTGCACCGTGAATTTTACCAGCATATGCGCAGGCAAGGAATTAAAGTAAAGTTTTTAGTGCATGACCTGTTATGCATCCATATGCCCCAGTATTTCGAGCCCGAAGTGCGTGAATGGTTTGTGCGTTGGCTTGATGTAGTTGCCGAAAGTGATGGCGCAATATGTGTTTCACAAACTGTTGCTGGTGAGTTAAATGAATGGGTAAAAGTTAATCATCCCGAAAAATTAAAATTATTTGATATTAAGTGGTCGCATAATGGCGCTGATATCGAGAAGTCCCTACCCAGTCAGGGATTTCCTCATGACACGCAAATGGTGCTATCCCAACTTAAGACATGTCCGAGTTTCTTGATGGTGGGAACCTTGGAGCCGCGCAAAGGCCATACCCAGGTTCTGGACGCATTCGATCTGTTGTGGCGGGCTGGCGTCGATGTGAATCTAGTAGTCGTCGGCAAGCAAGGCTGGCTGGTTGATGAGCTAGTGCAGAGATTGCGTAGCCATCAAGAGGTTAACAAAAGGCTGTTCTGGCTGGAAGGCGCCAGTGACCAATGCCTTGAAAAAATCTATGCTTCTAGTACATGTTTAATAGCGGCTTCCTACGGAGAAGGTTTTGGTTTGCCATTGATCGAAGCAGCACAACACAAGTTGCCTATCATCGTTCGAGACATACCTGTTTTTCGCGAAGTGGCAGGTACAAATGCGTATTACTTCAATGTCAAGCAGTCTGTTGAACTCGCGCAGGCCATCAAGTCGTGGCTTGCTCTGTACAAGAGACGTGAGCACCCCAATTCGGCCAATATGCATTGGCTAACTTGGAAGGAGAGCGCGGTTCAGCTTCTCAAAGAATTGAATCTCCCCGCTCCAATTAAAAGTTCCTTTAGCCATTTGCAATCGTCTCACTTATAAATGAAAACCACAATAATCACAGGCATCACAGGCCAAGACGGCGCATACCTTGCGCAACTCCTGCTCGACAAGGGCTACACCGTCTACGGAACTTATCGCCGCACCAGCTCGGTCAACTTTTGGCGTATCGAAGAGTTGGGCATTCAGAACAATCCCAATCTGCATTTGGTCGAATACGATCTGACCGACTTGGGCTCCAGCATTGCCTTGGTCCAAAAAGTCCAGCCCGACGAAATCTACAACCTGGCCGCACAAAGCTTTGTGGGCGTGTCTTTTGACCAGCCCAGCACTACCGCGCAGATCACTGGCGTTGGCTGCCTCAACCTGCTCGAAGCCATTCGCTTGGGCAACCCCAAGATCCGCTTCTACCAAGCCAGCACATCTGAGATGTTTGGCAAGGTGCAAGCCATTCCGCAGATTGAAAGCACACCTTTCTACCCCCGCAGTCCCTATGGCGTGGCCAAGCTCTATGCGCACTGGATGACGGTGAACTATCGCGAGAGTTACAACATCTTTGGCTCCAGCGGCATCTTGTTCAACCACGAAAGTCCGCTGCGCGGACGCGAGTTTGTGACCCGCAAGATCACCGACAGCGTGGCCAAGATCAAGCTCGGCCAGCTGGACTGCCTGGAGCTGGGCAACCTGGACGCCAAGCGCGACTGGGGCTTTGCCAAAGAATACGTGGAAGGCATGTGGCGCATGCTTCAAGCCGACGAGCCCGACACCTTTGTCCTGGCCACTAACCGCACCGAGACGGTGCGTGACTTTGTGCGCATGGCGTTCAAGGGTGCAGGCATTGCGGTTGACTTCAAGGGCAGCGAAGAAAAAGAAACCGCCATTGACGCCGCCACCGGCAAAACGGTGATGCGCATCAACCCCAAGTTTTACCGTCCAGCTGAGGTGGAGTTGCTGATTGGTGACCCGGCCAAGGCCAAAGCCAAGCTGGGCTGGGAGCCCAAAACCACACTGGAGCAGCTGTGCCAGATGATGGTGGACGCTGATTTGCGTCGCAATCAGGCTGGGTTCTCTTTTTAATTAAAGGTAAATAATGAAAGTAGCGAACCGTAAAAGAGTATTGGTCACTGGGGGCGCAGGCTTTCTGGGGTCGCATTTGTGTGAGCGCATGCTCAACGATGGAAATGAAGTTTTGTGCGTAGACAATTTCTACAGTGGCACCAAGGACAACATTGCTCACTTAATGGACAACCCGCATTTCGAGTTGATGCGCCATGATGTGTGTTTTCCTCTTCATGTTGAAGTGGATGAAATCTACAACCTGGCTTGCCCTGCATCCCCTGTGCACTATCAGCGTGATCCAGTGCAGACGACCAAGACAAGCGTTTTAGGTGCCATGAACATGCTGGGCTTGGCCAAGCGCACGGGGGCCAAAATTCTGCAAGCTTCTACCAGCGAGGTCTATGGCGACCCAGAAGTCCACCCCCAAAAGGAAAGTTATTGGGGACACGTCAACACCATTGGCATCCGATCTTGCTACGACGAAGGCAAGCGTTGTGCCGAAACGCTGTTCTTTGACTACAAGCGTCAACACGACGTAGCTATCAAGGTCGTGAGGATTTTCAACACCTATGGCCCGCGCATGCACCCCAACGATGGCCGTGTGGTCAGCAACTTCATCGTGCAAGCCTTGCGCGGCGAAGACATCACCATTTACGGCGACGGATCCCAAACCAGGAGCTTTTGCTATGCAGATGATTTGATCGAAGGCTTTGTGCGCATGATGGCCAGCTCGAAGGACGTCACAGGCCCTATCAACATGGGCAACCCGGGTGAGTTCACGATGATCGAGTTGGCTCAGGCGATCTTGAAGCAAGTGGGCGGTCCATCGCAACTGGTATTCAAGCCATTGCCACAAGACGATCCCAAGCAGCGCCGTCCAGACATCACGCTGGCCAAGCAACATCTTGACTGGGAGCCCAAGATCCACCTTGAAGCTGGATTGGAAAAGACCATCTCTTATTTCAAGACGTTTTTGTCCCTATGAGCATCCACAATCATTCACTCGTGGTTGTCACACCGGTCTATGAGGACGTGGAGGCCAGCAGCCGCTTGTTCAAAGAACTGGCCCAAGAATTCAAGCAAACAGTCTTTGTGGTCGCTGTCGATGATGGCTCCGTCAAGCAGCCTTTGTCCATCGCCAGTTTGGAGCAAGCAGGTGTGCAAGGGGTTGTCCTCAAACTTCGCCGCAATGTGGGGCATCAACGCGCCATTGCCATTGGTTTGGGCTATGCGTCAGAGCAGATCCAGCCAGACCAGCAGATCGTTGTCATGGACTCTGACGGTGAAGACTTACCTTCCACGATTCATGCGCTTCTTAAAAATCTCGAATCAGAAGATGTCGACGTGGTCGTCGCTCAACGCAAAAGCCGTGTCGAAACATGGCGATTCAAAGCTTTCTACCAAATCTATAAACGTTTCTTCAGCCTGATGACTGGCCGAGCCATCAGCTTTGGAAACTTCATGGCGATGAAGTCAAATGCTGTTAAGCGTTTGGTCGTCATGCAAGAGTTGTCAATTCATGTGGCCGGTGCAGTTTTGGCCTCCAAATTGAGAGCGGCAACATGCTCGCTGGACAGGGGGCCACGCTATGCCGGACAGTCCAAAATGAATTTTGTCGGCTTGGTGCTGCACGGATTCAAAGGATTGATGGTCTTTGCTGAGGACGTGTTGGTGCGGGTTGGCATCGCATGTGCAGCGATTGCCGGCTTCGCTGTCTTTGGGGCAGCAACAGCAGTCGTCCTCAAGCTGCTGGGCTACTCCACGCCAGGCTGGTTCTCAATTGCTTTGGGCATTTTGTTGCTCATGTTTTTGCAAACTGGCGCGCTGGCACTGATGACCTTGATGCTGACCGGCGTTGTGCGTGGCGGTACCGTGACCACTGCCATCGCGTACCACGACTTTGTGGAGCAGGTGATCGAAGCCCAGCCGAGCGGCGGCGCATGAGTCGTCCTGCTCAGGAGGTATTGCGCTACGGCATCAACGGAATCGTAGCCACTGCGGTGCATTACGCAGTACTCACATTCAATTTGCAGGTGTTGTCCATGCCATCGGCGGGGCTGGCCAACATGGTTGCAGCCGTCTTTGGCATCAGCACTTCATTTGTTGGAAGCCGCTACTTTGTCTTTCGCCAAACGGAGGAAGGCATTCTGGCTCAAGCTGCCAAATTTGGCGGGCTGTACGCTGTATTCGCTTTGGTGCACGGGGCAGTTCTGTTCCTCTGGTCTGACTGGATGGGTTACGACTACCGGCTAGGGTTTCTTTTGGCCACTGCGGTCCAGATCGCGGGAAGTTATCTGGGAAATAAATTTCTGGTTTTCAAGACATGATCAATAAATTCATCACGGCTTTACTGGCGACGACTTTGTTCGTAGTGGTTTTGCTGACTGTCTATGCACTACACATGACCATGTTTCGTGTCAACGTGGTGTTTTATGCAGCAATAGCCGATGCGCTGCTGGCGGCTGCTATCTGCGGCATAGGTGTTTTCTTTTTAGGTTATTTTCGAACACTCAGTGGCTTTGAGAAGTCCCAATTGATTGTGATTTGGCTGCTATCAGGCTATGCATTTGCCATCTCGGTGCCAACTGTGATCGACCGATCGCTGTCTTTTTATATTCTTGAAAAAATTCAGCAACGCGGAGGTGGTATTCGTCAAGATGCTTTTGAGCAGGTCTTTACACACGAATACGTCAAAGAGCATCGACTGGTTGATGTGCGGATCACCGAGCAACTAGAGTCGGGCACCATCGAAATTAAGAATGGTTGTGTCCTGTTGACCGCCAAAGGTGAGCGGATTGCTGCTTTCGGACGATATTACAGAACCCACTGGCTACCTAAGCAACGACTTCTGATGGGGCAGTACAGCGACGACTTGACTGATCCTTTCAAGAACAGCGCTATGAATCATGACTATGTGTGCAAATGAAAAAAATTAATGCCATTCGAAGTAATATTTGGCCACTGTTGGTCTTTGGTGTTTTCTTTCTGGCAGTGCCTGTTTCACAGCTTGGATTCGATTCTTACTTGCTGTTCAAGATGATGCCGGGGGATCTCGGCGATGCTCGGCTCAACAATTACTTCCTCGAGAATATCTACCAATTTCTGTTGGGTAATAGTGAATCCTTGTGGCATCTTGGATTTTTTTGGCCTTTCCCCTATGTGCTCGGGTTTTCAGATAATCTATTTGGTGCTGCTCCGATATATCTGGTCGCACGGTTTTTATCAGGTCAACCCGATACTGCATTTCAAATTTGGTTTGTTGCTGGCTATGCCGTTAACTTTTGGGCGGCATACTATACCTTAAAAAAGTTGGGCATAAGTCAATTGTCCGCATGCGTTGGGGCGACGATTTTTGCTTTCTCACTGCCTGTCACCGCTCACGCAGGGCACGCGCAACTGCATTACCGCTTTGGTGTGCCTCTTACCTTGTTGTACATGGTGCAGTTCCTCGAACGTAGACAGTTATGGATGTTGACAACGGCATTAGCTTGGTTGAGTTGGCAATTTTATTGTGGTGTTTACATTGGTTTTTTTACAGCCTTAATTTTGTTTGCTACATTTATAGGATATATCTTTAAATCAGAAAATAGTCCACGAGCTGCCTTACATGAGTTTTTTGCGGGGGTTTACAATTCTTGGTGTAAAACTGATAGGCGTCACAAGCGAAATTTAATCATCGCTTGGATAGGCATGCTACTGTTGCTCGTCCTGCTCTTCTATCCATATCTCCAAGCCAGTAAACTGTATGGCATAAAGCGCAGCTGGGGTGAAATATCTACAATGTTGCCTAGGCTACAAAGCTATTTCATCGCTGACTCCTCATGGTTCTGGGCTCAACCTGCTGGAAAGCTGTTTTCCAGTGTGCCAATGCGGCATGAACATCAAATGTTCCCTGGAATGGTCAGCTTTAGCCTACTGATCATGGGAATTTTCTATGGCGTACGTACATCTGATGTCGCTGGTCGTTTTTTCTCATTGATGGTGTTTACCTTAGGTCTACTGCTTATTTCCACACTTTATATTGGTGGATTTAGCTTGTGGTACTTTATCCATTGGCTGCCGTTGGCATCAGCGATTCGGGCTATGACCCGTATTGATTTAATCATGCTCTTGCCATTGGCCTTTGCTGTTGCTTATTTTTTAGATCAACTGCGTGTAAGTAAAAATTGGGGACGTGTTTTCATAATATTAATAGTGTTTCCATCTTTATTGATAGAGCTCTCATCATCTACAATGAATATGAGTTCAAAAATAGAGTGGCGTCAACGATTTGAGGCTAAATTCGGTCAGGTGCCAATAAATCTGACAAAAGATAGTGTTTTATTTTTTGCGGCTCCAAATGAAGACGGACCATACAAGGCAGAAATAGACGCGATGTTGGTTTCTCAAAAATTAGGTATGAAATCAATGAACGGTTACTCGGGATCGCACCCTCAAGAACCAAGTTATGCTATTCCATATGGAAATGATTGCACCGTTGTCAGTAAAAGAGTGACTGAGTATTTGGATTTCTTGAAGAGAGGCTCAGTGAATAAATCTAAGTCTGAAGAAATGATGTTGAAAATAATTCCAATTGGTTTTACTGGTTGTAATTAATCCTGTTTTCCTGATTAATTTAATATCAAATAGAAAAATGAAAATTGCTATCGCCGGCACAGGTTACGTGGGCCTATCTAATGGTGTGTTGCTGTCGCAGCATCATGAGGTCGTTGCTTTGGATATCGTTGCTCAAAAAGTTGAGATGCTCAATCGCAAGCAATCGCCGATTCAGGATGTTGAGCTTGAGGATTACATCCAAAACAAGTCGCTCAACTTCAGGGCGACCTTGGTCAAGCAAGATGCGTATGAGGGTGCAGACTTTGTCATCATTGCCACGCCAACTGACTACGATCCTAAGACTGACTACTTCGACACCAAATCCATTGAAGCGGTAATTCGGGATGTGATGTCCATCAACCCCGATGCAGTCATGGTCATCAAGTCAACGATTCCTGTGGGTTACACCGCCAAGACACGTGCAGCTTTCAAGACTGACAATCTAATTTTTTCACCTGAATTCCTCCGTGAAGGGCGTGCCCTTTACGACAATTTGCATCCTTCACGGATCGTTGTTGGCGAGCGCTCCAAAAGGGCTGAAGTTTTTGCGGGGTTGCTCAAAGAAGGTGCAATTAAGGCAGACATCCCCGTTCTTTTCACGGACTCGACCGAGGCGGAAGCCGTGAAACTCTTTGCCAATACCTACTTGGCCATGCGGGTGTCGTACTTCAATGAACTCGACACCTACGCCGCAGCTCAAGGGTTGGACAGTCAGCAAATCATTCAGGGTATAGGTCTGGATCCTCGCATCGGCACACATTACAACAACCCTAGTTTTGGCTATGGTGGCTATTGCCTTCCGAAGGACACCAAGCAGTTGCTGGCCAATTACCGCGGCGTTCCTCAAAACCTGATTCAAGCCATTGTCGAATCGAACGCCACACGCAAAGATTTCATTGCGGAGGAGATTCTTAGGCGCAAGCCCAAGGTGGTCGGTGTCTACCGACTGATCATGAAATCGGGTTCTGACAATTTCCGAGCCTCCAGCATCCAGGGGATCATGAAAAGAATCAAGGCCAAGGGTATTCCTGTCGTGATTTACGAGCCTGCAATAAGTGATGAGCAGTTCTTCGACTCCAAAGTAATGAACAACTTGGAGGCATTCAAGAAAATTGCCGACGTCATCATCGCCAACAGAAGCACCGACGTGCTTTCGGACGTCGCAGACAAGGTCTACACACGAGATCTATTTGGCAGCGACTGATTCACAAAAGTTAATTTTTTGATTTATGAAAACATCCATCATCACCGGCATCACTGGACAAGATGGCGCTTACCTTGCGCAACTCCTGCTCGACAAGGGCTACACCGTGTACGGCACCTACCGCCGCACCAGCTCTGTCAACTTCTGGCGCATCGAAGAGCTGGGCATCCAAAACCACCCCCATCTGCATTTGGTGGAATACGACTTGACCGATTTGGGCTCCAGCATCGCCTTGGTGCAAAAAGTCCAGCCCGACGAAATCTACAACCTGGCCGCCCAAAGCTTTGTGGGCGTGTCTTTTGACCAGCCCAGCACCACAGCGCAGATCACCGGCATTGGCTGCCTCAACCTGCTCGAAGCCATTCGCCTGGTCAACCCCAAGATCCGCTTCTACCAAGCAAGCACGTCTGAGATGTTTGGCAAGGTGCAAGCGATTCCCCAGATTGAAAGCACACCTTTTTACCCCCGCAGCCCCTATGGTGTGGCCAAGCTCTATGCGCACTGGATGACAGTGAACTACCGCGAGAGCTACAACATCTTTGGCTCCAGCGGCATCTTGTTCAACCACGAAAGCCCGCTGCGCGGACGCGAGTTTGTGACCCGCAAGATCACCGACAGTGTGGCTAAGATTAAGCTGGGTCAGCTGGACTGCCTGGAGCTGGGCAACCTGGACGCCAAGCGCGACTGGGGCTTTGCCAAAGAGTATGTGGAAGGCATGTGGCGCATGCTGCAGGCCGACGAGCCAGACACCTTTGTGCTGGCCACTAACCGCACAGAGACGGTGCGCGACTTTGTGCGTATGGCATTCAAGGGTGCGGGCATCACGGTGGACTTCAAAGGCAGCGAAGAGCAAGAAACCGCCGTTGACACCGCCACCGGCAAGACGGTGATGCGCATCAACCCGAAGTTCTACCGCCCTGCCGAGGTGGAGCTGCTGATTGGCGACCCGGCCAAGGCCAAGGCCAAGCTGGGCTGGGAGCCTAAGACCACGCTGGAGCAGTTGTGCCAGATGATGGTGGAGGCTGATCTGCGCCGCAATCAGGTCGGGTTCTCTTTCTAACGTTGGCCGTAGAACAGTTGGTATAACGGTATTGATATAAAATGCCTCGCTTGCTGGTTACCGATGCATTTGAGTCTGATTTGGATGCCTTGGAGGCAACGGGCATGCAGTCTGATCTGGATGCGGTTGATGCAGCAGATGTGCTCATTGATGAAGTGGCTGGTAACTTGGATGTGCTTGATGTTTTGTTCAAGCCGGGTTTGCGTGATGGCCACAATCCTCTTTTTGAAGTCAAACGCTTTGAAGAGGCTTGGCAAGGCGGCTACAACATCTTGATCCTGAAGTTTTGGGATTTTTTAGGAGCCTTGGCCGATTACCGGATTTTTGTGGGCTATCACGCCCAAAAGGAAACCTACTATGTCTTGGCAATCACTCACCGTTCAATCGCCTACGACACTGGGCACGATGCCTACAACCGTTTATTGGTGCGATACCGCTCGTGCGACATTCCAGCATGGCGTTGACATGGGGTCAGTTGTCACCGGGGTGTTGTCGGTTCAGGCCACCATGCTAAGAGCTGATCAATGGGTGGCGATGGAAGTGCAGCATGCACCAGACGAGCATGGGCAAGATGCCAAGGCATTTGCAGAGAGGCGTGCACGCGACCCGCAACGGGCTGCAAGGCTCAAAACCATGCGCCAACGCATGGGCCACGCCTTGGAGCAGAACAGCCAACCGCTTGGTTTGGTGGGTTTGCGTTTGCGTGCGGGCTTGTCACAGCAGCAATTGGCGCACTTGATGGATACGCAGCAACCCAGTGTGGCTCGCTGGGAGCGTGATCCCACAAGCATGCGCGTGGGCACCATGTTGCGCTTGGCCAAGGTTTTGGGGGTGGATGAAGGCACCATGGCAGCAGCCATCAGCGCTCAACAGTCAAATGAAGAGCTGTCGCATGCATGAGGGGGACAACATGGTTTTAACTTGCCTGTATTGCGATGATGTGCGTTTAGAGGCCGATGGGCGTTCATCTATCCTGGGATGGCATGCCCAAGATGTTCTGGTGGCGCCTTCCAGTGCCTTTCCGCTTGTATTGCACAGTCTTGCTGTGGTTCTGCTGTTACGCTTGCCGGCTGGTAATTCGGTTACTGACTTGACGTTGAAAATGCTTGTCGGTGATGAAGTTCTCTATTCAGTGACGGCTTCTGAACAAGACTTGCAAGCCATGTTGGAGGATGCACAAAAGGCAATTGATGCTCAGGGTGCGCAGACCATACGTGTGGTCATGAAATTTCCCAATTTGACGATACCTATCCTTGGGGCATTGTGTTATGTGGCCAAAGTGGGGGAGTCTGAGGTCCGTAGCAATCCCTTGCATATTCAATTGCAACGTGATGACTGAAAAAAGTATGAAGCAAAAAATTCTTCTCACAGGTGCGGCCGGTTTTACCGGCCTTTTTTTTAAGTCTGCAGCAGAGGCCGCTGGGCACCATGTGGTGGCTTTGCAGGCCGACCTGACCGACAAGGCTGCTGTGTCAGCCGAGGTCTTGCAAGCGGCCCCTGATGCCGTGGTGCACTTGGCGGCCATCAGTTTTGTGGGGCATGCAGACGACACAGCGTTTTATGGCGTCAATGTGGTGGGCACCATGAATTTGTTGGCGGGCTTGGCGGCCTTGCCGGTCAAGCCGTCCAAGGTGTTGTTGGCCAGCAGTGCCAATGTGTATGGTAATTGCGATGCATCTCCCATCACCGAAGACCAGCCCGCCGCGCCGGTCAACCACTACGCTATGAGCAAGTTGGCCATGGAGCACATGGCGCGTACGTATCTGGACCGCTTTCCAGTCGTGTTCACCCGGCCATTCAATTACACGGGGCCTGGTCAGGCACCTAACTTTTTGATTCCCAAACTCATCAGCCATTTTGCACAGCGTGCGCCAGCTATTGAGCTGGGCAATTTGCATGTGGAACGTGAATTCAACGACGTGCGCATGGTGTGCGATGCGTATTTGGCTTTGCTGGCGCATGGCGAACCGGGCGAGGTCTACAACGTGTGTTCAGGCAAGCCCTATACCTTGCAGCATGTGATTGATCTGTTAAGTGGCATCACGGGACACGCCATGGATGTGCAGGTGAATCCGGCTTTTGTACGGGCCAACGAGGTGCATCGCTTGTGTGGCAGCCCCGCTAAGTTGTTGCGTGCAACGGGGACTTTGCCAGCTTATGGTTTGGAACAAACCTTGTCATGGATGCTGGAGATGGCGGGCAATGGCCATGCTGTTTAAGGCCAATGGCGATCCTTGTCAGGTTGCAGTCAATGCAGGGGCTTTGCTGACCCCTTTGACGGGTATTGGTCAATACGTCAAAAACTTATTGCTGGAACTAGAGCACGCTGAAGATGTTCGCGTAAATAAGTTTTATGCGGGCCATTGGTCGCGCGAGATTCGTGATGTGGGGGCTGTTCAACAGTCCCATCACAAGGCTCAAACGTGGAAGGCTTGGTTGCGCAACAACGTGCCTTTGCTGACGCGTTCGTACCGTTATTTGCAGCAGCAGCGGTTCTCGGCGGGTGTGCGGGCGGGCCGTGCAGATGTTTATCATGAGCCGAATTTTTTGGCATATCGATTTGATGGGCCAACGGTCATCACGGTGCATGACCTGTCGTGGATCCGCTATCCACAGACGCATCCGGCTGATCGTGTGGCCACAATGAGCAAAAATTTTGAGCCTTCGCTCAGGCGTGCGACACGCATCATCACGGATTCTGCGTTTGTGAAGCAAGAGTTGATCGATGTATTTGGTGTGCGGCCCGAGATCATTCATCCTGTGTTGTTGGGGGTAGGAGAAAATTTTCGACCGCACGCACCAGACGAAACGGTCGATGTGTTGCAGGCCAATGGCCTTGGACATGGGCAGTACATGCTGGCTTTGGGGACGCTGGAGCCTCGCAAGAATTTGCAGTTGGCCTTGACGGCGTTTGAACGTTTGCCCGCGGCTATGCAGCAGCGTTGCCCCTTGGTACTGGTGGGTATGACGGGATGGAACAACGACGCTCTGGCGCAAAGGTTGGCTCCGCTGCTGCACCGGGGTGTGGTCAGGCAGTCGGGGTATTTGTCGCGTCAGGATTTGGTCAAGGTGGTCGCTGGGGCGCGTTGCATGGTGTATCCGTCGGTTTACGAGGGTTTTGGGTTACCTCCCTTGGAGTCTATGGCTTGCGGGGTGCCTGTCATCACGTCGAACGTATCTTCTTTGCCAGAGGTGGTGGCAGACGTTGGTTTGCAGGTGTCGCCTATGGATGATGTGGGGTTGGCGGTGGCCATGCAGTCGTTGCTGGACGACGATGCTTTGCACGCGCGTTTGGCGCAGGCTGCATTGGTGCGCAGTGCCGGTTTTACTTGGGCCGAGTGTGCACGTCAGACCCGTGAGGTGTATGGTTTGGCCATGGCGGACGCGGGAGTGTGATGATGTTGCTGCAGACATGGGCTTGTATGACTGGGGCGCCATGATCAGAGTTGGATTTGGAGCGACCGCTTGGAGCCGAGGGCTTTCGGGTCATCAGCTTGATGGGATTGGCTATTACACGCAAGAGGTTTTTCGCCGTCTTGATCTGCAGGCCAGGCTGCAGATGCGTCCTGTGGTGTTTGGTGCTGTGGGGCCAGACAAATTAGACGGTCATGTTCCGATTCGTTTGGGGCGCTATGACGCCGCAGCTGCCTTGGCCACTGTGTCGGGTTTGCCTTTTGCAGGCAATAGTTTGCTGGCCCAAGAGCTGGATATTTTTCATGCCACAGATCACTACACGCCCAAGTTGAAGGGGCTACCAGTCGTGGCAACTTTGATGGATGCGATTCCGCTGTCGCACCCGCATTGGGTGAGAAGCGGTTTGCGTGGTTTGAAGAACTGGCTTTGGCGCACGTCCGGTCAATGGGCGGACCATGTGATCACGATTTCGGATTTCTCGCGCACCGAGGTGGCCAGGCATTTCCGCATTCCGGAGTCACGTATCACGGTGACGCCTTTGGGGGTGGATGACCGGTATTTCGAGCGTTTGTCGGGTGATGCTGCTGAGGCTGTGCTGAATAAGTATGGTGTGCCTGAGCGCTTTTTTGTTTTTGTAGGCACTTTGCAGCCCCGCAAAAATGTGGAGCGCATTGTGCAGGCTCACGAGGCGTTGCCTGCAGCATTGCGTGCGCAGTGTCCGCTCTTGATTGTGGGTCGCAATGGTTGGGGTTGTGACGATCTGGTGGCCAAGCTCAATGCGTGCGATGTTGACGGGCCTGTACGCTGGTTACTGAGCGTGAATGATTTCGAGAAGCGTGTTTTGATGCAGCGTTCCACGGCCTTGGTGTTCCCGTCTCTGTTTGAGGGGTTTGGTTTGCCGGTGCTGGAGGGCTTTGCCAGCCAGACGCCTGTGATCACGTCCAACACCACGTCTTTGCCAGAGGTGGCTGCCGACGCCGCATGGATGCTGAACCCGATGGATGTGCACGCAATGGCCGATGCGATGGCCACTTTGGCCACCGATCAGGCTTTGGCAGGGGCGTTTGTGGCCAAGGGCTTGGAACGCGCCCGCAGCTTTACTTGGGATGCTTGCGCAGCGCAGACCTTAAAGGTTTACGAGCGGGTGTTAAGCAGGTCTTGATAAAGCTGGATGTGCAGGTCACTCATGACCAGCATTGAATAATTACGCAATGCATGTGATCGGGCTTGTTGTCCTAGCTTTTCACGCAGTGCTGGGTCAATTTTTAGGGTGTTGATTGCTTGGGCTAGAGCCCGAGCATCTTTCGCAGGCACGGTGAGCCCAGTAATGCCGTGCGGGTTGACGGCGTTGACCCCATTGTTCAGATGGGTGCAAATGACAGGTTTGCCACAGGCCATGGCTTCCAGTTGCACCAGGCCAAAGGCTTCATTGGGCGTGACCGATGGCAGGCAAAAAACATCGCACGCCTGATAGCAGGCCGCCATGTCTGCCGCAGACAGCCGACCGCTGAACCACACGCGGTCTGCAAGGCCCAGTTGCTGGGCTTGCGCTTGCAGCTCGCCCCTTAGTGGGCCATCCCCCCCCAACACCAAATAGGCGTCAGTGTGCTGCAGGGCCTCGAGCAGGACATCGAACCCTTTGTAGCCTACATGTCTGCCAAGGGCAAAAACCACAAATTTACCTTGCGCACGCTGGCGAATGGCTTCGGTCGTATCTGCGATTGCGTTGGTATTGGTGTGTTGGGTGTAGTCAAGCCCATAAGGGATGATGTGTCGTTTGGCCAATGGGTAGTTGGCTGGAATCTGCGTGCTGCTGGAAAAGTGCGCTGCCGTGGGCACGATGATGGCAGCGGCCTGCATGATTTGCCTGTATTGCCAAGGTCGGTACAGCTTGAGCAGTTGTTTTTGCTTGACGATGTCGCTGTGCCAGCTGATGACACGGGGGATGGATCTGGGCAAGACCATCGAGGCCAGGTGGCTCATGGGGTCCGGGAAGTGCAGGTGCACCACATCAACTGGCTTTTCTTTGTGTAGGCGGCGTGCCGCAGCCACCATGCTTGGGCTGATGGAGGTGCTGAAGTGAATGCCCAGTGTAGGGGCCTCGACCACGCGAAAGCCATCGGTCACAAAATCAGAGGCGGTCTTGTCCATGGACGAAACAAGGTCAACCACCTCAACGCCAAGCTCAGCAAGCCCACGGCACAGGGTTTTGACGTGCGTTTCAATGCCGCCGTCTTGTCGCCAATATTTTCCGAAGTGCAGTGCGCGCATTAAAAGTCTTTGATTCGGGGAGGATACTTATAGTGTTTACTATTGTCGCTGATTATGGGGGGTCATCAGTTGGATGATGCAGACAGTAGCGTACGCAATAGACAGATCCATGATGCGACCGACTGTCTAAAATAGCAGAGATATGCTGCCAGCCCGGCAGGCGGCTTTTTGTTTGAATTGGCCATGGCAAATCAACCTGTTTTTGTAACCCAGCCTTATTTGCCACCACTAGAGGAATTCATCCCTTATCTGCAAGCGATTTGGGACAGCAAGATCCTCACCAATGGTGGGGCGTTTCACCAGCAGTTGGAGCAGACCTTGTGCAGCCACCTGGGGGTGGAGCAGGTCGCGCTTTTTTCCAACGGCACCTTGGGGCTGATCACAGCCTTGCAGGCGTTGCGCGTCACGGGCGATGTGATCACCACGCCGTATTCCTTTGTGGCGACTTCGCATGCTCTGCTCTGGCATGGCAATCGGCCGGTGTTTGTGGATGTGGAGCCCAACACGCTCAACATGGACCCGGCACGCATCGAGGCGGCCATTACCCCGCAGACCACAGCCATTTTGGCGGTGCATTGTTACGGCAACCCGTGCGATGTGCAGGCGATCCAGAAGATTGCCGACAACTACAACTTGCGTGTGATTTATGACGCGTGTCACGCCTTTGGCGTGGAAGATGCTGGGGGCAGTGTGCTGCGGCATGGCGATTTGTCGGTGTTGAGTTTTCACGCGACCAAGGTGTTCAATACCTTTGAAGGTGGGGCCATTGTTTGCCCCGATGCCAAAACCAAGCAACGCATTGACCATCTCAAAAACTTTGGGTTTGTGGACGAGGTCACTGTGGTGGCGCCGGGCATCAACGGCAAGATGAGCGAAGTCAATGCTGCGTTTGGTTTGCTGCAGCTCAAGCACATGGGCACGGTCATGCAGCGCCGTGCAGAAGTGGATGCGATTTACCGTTCACAGTTGTCGGCTGTGCCAGGCTTGCACATCTTGCCCAAGGGCAATCAGACGGTGGCGAACCATTCGTATTTTCCGGTGATGGTGACGCCTGAATTCAAAGTTTCTCGTGATGCCTTGTACCAGCACCTCAAAGTCAATGGTGTCAATGCCCGCCGATATTTCTATCCTTTGATTTCTGATTTTCCGATGTACCGTGGTTTGCCATCAGCCGGTCGGGACAACTTGCCTGTGGCCGCCAGAGCGGCAGACCAAGTGTTGTGTTTGCCGATTTACCCTGCTTTGACTGCAGAGCAGCAGCAACGTGTGATCGATCTGATCAAGAGCGCCTGAGATGGCGACGCTGAGCCGCGAACAGATAGAGGCCATGGGGTTTGCCCATGTGGGCGCAGGTGTTCAGATATCTGACCGGGCGAGCTTTTATGGGGCAGACAAGATAACGATCGGCGACAACAGCCGGATTGATGATTTTTGTGTCTTGTCTGCGGGCGTGGGCGGCATTCATATCGGTCAGCATGTGCATGTGGCCGTGTTCAGTTCTTTGATCGGTGCTGGGCAGATTACGCTGGCTGATTTTTGCAATTTGTCTTCGCGCGTGTCGATCTATTCCAGCAGCGATGACTATTCGGGGCAGCACATGACGAACCCCACGGTGCCGACCGCATACACAGGGGTGGTGCATGCCGATGTGATGCTGGATCGGCATGTGATTGTGGGTTGCGGGAGTGTGATCTTGCCTGGCGTGCGGCTACACGAGGGTGTGGCGATCGGTGCGCTGAGTTTGGTGGCTGAGTCGTGTGAGGCTTTTGGCATTTATGCGGGCAATCCGCTGAGGCGTATCAAGGCACGTCGCCGTGATTTGCTGTTGCAAGAAGCCGCCTTCATGGCCGCCAAGATGGGCAAGGGCGCAGTTTGAAATCGGTCAAGCATACGTTTCTGGTCAACAGCCTGAGTCAGGTGTTGGTGACCTTGCTGGCTGTTCTGCTGGTGCCGGTTTATTTGCGATGGATGGGGCCGGAGGCCTATGGCCTGGTGGGCTTGTTTGCCACATTGCAGGCTTGGTTCAATTTGCTGGACATGGGCCTAACGCCGACTTTGGCCCGCGAGGCGAGCCGTTTTCATGTGGGTGCAGTGGGGGCGCAGGCTTTTCGGCAATTGTTTCGCGCCATGGGTGTGGTGTTTGGTGGCATGGCGCTGTTGGGTGCCGTGTTGCTGTGGAACTTGGCCCCTTGGGCTGAGGCGCATTGGTTGCAGCGCCAGGCTTTGTCTGCCGACGAGGTCTTGTGGGCCTTGCGTGCCATGGCCATGGCGGTGGTGTTGCGCTGGGTGGCGGGTTTGTACCGAGGTGTATTGACCGGAACAGACCGTCAGCTGGGGCTTGCCGCTGTGACGGTGGTGATGGCGTGTGTTCGTTACCTGGGTGTGCTGGCTGTGATGGCCATCTGGGGGGCCACGGTCGAGGTCTTTTTTGCTTTCCAGTTGGCGGTTGCGCTGTTAGAGACATGGGTGTTGATGGGCTGGACGCATGGGGTTTTGCCTAGGGCGCCCCAGCCCTTGAGCTGGTCTTTGTCTGCCGTGCGTCCGTTGGTGGGCATGGGTTTGTCGCTGGCCTTTGCCTCAAGTGTGTGGGTGCTGGTCAATCAGGCGGACAAGTTGCTGCTTTCGGGTTTGTTGCCTTTGTCGGACTATGGCTTGTTTTCCTTGGCGGTGGTGTTGGCCAGTGGGGTGATGGTGCTGAGCGCGGCACTCAGTCAGGCGCTGATGCCTCGGTTGGCGGCTTTGCATGCCCAGGGTGAGCAGGTGGCCATGATGGCCTTGTATCGCCGCGGCACACGTTGGATGAGTGCGATGGGTCTAGGGGGGGCCTTGGTTTTGGCGCTGCTGGCCGAACCGGTGTTGTGGGCTTGGACAGGCCAACACGATATAGCGACTCGGCTGTCTGGTGTGCTGGGTGTGTATGCCTTGGGGTATGGGCTGGCTTGCTTGGCCGCTTTCCCTTATTACTTGCAATATGCAATAGGCGAGATGCGTTTGCATGTTTGGGGGAACGTTTTGATGTTGTTGGTGTTGGTGCCTGCCGTTTGGTGGGTTGCGCCGCGCTGGGGTGCCTGGGGCACGGCTTGGGTGTGGGTGTTGCTGAATTTTTCTTTTGGTGCTTTGTGGGGGGCTGTGGTGCATCGCCGCTACTGGCCTGGGGCGCACCTGCGGTGGCTTTGGCAAGATGTGGTTTTGCCCACGGCGCCTGCATTGTTGGGGGTGATGGCGTTGGCCTTTTGGTCACCTCTTTTGCTAGACCGATGGTCTGCGTTCATTTGGGTTGCATTGGCAGGCGGCGCTTTGCTTGGGCTGAATGTATGGGTTTTGCTCTGGCGCGAGCGCAAAGGTGAGTTTGTATGAGCCAAGCTGAGCAACAGCCTGTGGTGTCTGTTTGCATTGCAACCTATCACCAGGATCAATACATCGAGGCTTGTGTGCGCAGTGTGTTGGCGCAGCAGCCTGATGTGTCGCTGGAGATTTTGATTGGGGATGATGGTGATTCGCCGAAGACGCCGGACATCGTGGCGCGTTTGTCTTCTGAGTTTCCGGGGTGTATCCAGTATTTTCGTCATCCTCAGAACTTGGGGGCTTCGGCCAATTACCAGTTCTTGATTGCGCGTGCAAAGGGTGAATTCATTGCGCATCTGGATGGTGACGACTTTTGGTTGCCTGGCAAGTTGGTGGCCCAGTTAGCGGTGTTGCGTGAGCAGCCAGATTTGGCGGCTTGTTATACCAATGCCTTGGTCGTAGAAGATGACTTGTCTTTGCGGATGCTGTTCACGGCGGTGGGGCAGTCGCGTTTTGATTTGGCCTTTATGCTGGCGGGGGGGAATTTTCTCAACCACAGTTCGATGGTTTACCGCAGCCAATTCAAAGGTGTTTTGCTGGGGTTTGAAGGCCCCTTCATCGACTACAAAATGCATTTGCATTTGGCCTGTAAGGGCGATCTGTACATGTTGCCGGGCGCTTTTGTGGGGTATCGCTGGGCTACGCCGCAGTCGATGGTTCAGCGTTCGCCCAACAAAGTGCAGCAATGGTATTGGGAGGCCATGGTGTCGGTATTGACGCTCCCTAACGTGACACCCGAGATGCGCAGCGCCGCGTTGCTGCATTATTGGGGCATGGCGGCAACGGAGTGTTTGGCCAAGGGGCGTTGGGGCTGGGCGCAGCATTGGTCACGAGAGATGTCTTTGCGTTTCCCGGTTGATTTTCGCAAGGTGTATTGGGGCGGGTGGCGGTTTGCTGTGGCCCGCTTTGTCAGTTTGTTTTTGGCCGCATGGGGGCGCAAGTGGGCAGCGCCTTTGGTGCGGGTGTTGCATCCCCGTTGAATGACGATGTCTGCTGCTCACACCACCAATTCTCTGGATCTGCTGCGCTTGGTTGCGGCGTGGCTGGTGCTTTATAGCCACCAATATGCTTTGCTGGGCTTTCCTGAGCCATCGTTTTTGGGGCTCAATACCTTTGGTGGTGCGGGCGTTGCCATATTTTTCTTTTTGAGTGGCAGCTTGGTGTGGGGCAGTTGGCGGCGTGACCCGCATTGGGGGCGCTACTTGGCGCGGCGGGCATTGCGCATTTTCCCGGCGCTGTGGGTGGTGGTATTCCTGTCCGTTTTGGTGTTGGGGCCAGTCTTGACCACTTGGGCGCTTGCAGATTATTGGCAGGGGCGTGACACGGCACGTTATATGGCCAATTTGCTGCTGTTCATCAAATACAACTTGCCGGGCGTTTTTGAAACGAATGCCCTGCGGGCTGTGAACGGATCGCTGTGGACTTTGCCTGCAGAATTCTTGTCTTATTTGCTGGTGGGTGTTTGGGGGGTGGCTCGTTGGCGTGGTTGGGATTTGCGCGTGGCATTGGGTGTGCTGTTGATGGTGCTGGCTTCTTATGCTGTTTGGTTTGTGGGTGGGCGAGTCAAACCAGCCATGGAGGTGGTGGTGTTGTTTGCTTGGGGTGCCGTTTATGGCGAGTACCGTTGGATGCGTCAACAGGGGCAGCGTTGGGGTTGGCCCGCTTTGGGGTTTTTGGTTTTGGCGTTTGTGCTTTTTGCCGGGACGACTGACCGGGGGCCAGAGCGTGCAGTTTTGATGTTGTTGGCGGCGGCAGTGGTTCATGCAGCCATGCAGGTGGCTTGGGGGGATGTGTTGACTCGCCGTTTGGGGGATGTCTCTTACGGGGTTTACATCTACGCTTTCCCGGTGCAACAAACGTGGGTGTATCTGCAGCCTGAATTGTCTTTTGCGGCGCATTTGGGGTTGTCGACTATGACGACGATGGCGCTGGCCTGGCTGTCTTGGCATGGCGTCGAAAAAGTGGCTTTGCGTTGGAAGCCCAAAGGGCCCGTGACGTCATGAAATCTGTTGCCGTGGTGGTGTTGAACTGGAATGGCTGGCGGGATACCGTTGAGTGCATTCAATCGCTCAAGCAGATGGATTACCCAGACTGCAGCATTGTGCTTGTCGACAACGCGTCGACGGATGATTCTGTGCAGCAGATTCGCAAGACTTTTAATGACTTGGATATTTTGCAGTCGGGTGCCAACTTGGGGTTTGGTGGTGGTTGCAATGTGGGCATCCGCAAGGCGCTTGCACTGGGCGTTGATTACATTTGGTTGATCAACAGCGATACCCGGGTTGCACCTGACGCTTTGTCATGCTTGGTTGCGGTGGCCGAGGCCTCTTCTCAGGTGGGGGCTGTGGGCTCTGTCATTTATGAAATGCATGACCCCGACCGTGTGCAGGTTTGGGGTGGCGGTCTGGTGAATGTGTGGTTGGGGCGGTCACACCATCGGCTCACTGCTGGGCCCGTGGATTTTGTGTCCGGTGCCTCGATGTTGTTGCGGGCTGATGCGGTTCGTGATGTGGGGATGTTTGATGAGCAAACATTCTTCATGTATTGGGAAGACACGGATTTGGGATTTCGTCTGCGCAAGCGGGGTTGGCAGCTGGCCGTGAGTGCGCACTCAAGGGTTTGGCACAAGCAGTCGGCCAGCTTGGGGCTGGAGAGTCCGTTGTTGGTCGAGTATGGGACGTCCTCTGCGGTCCGATTTTTGCGACGGCATGCGCCGTGGCCCCTGATTTCAGTCACGTTGATGTTGTCTTTGCGGCTTGGTAAAAGGTTGCTGCGCGGTGACTGGCTTCGGCTGCGGGCTTTGTTGCGCGGGTGGGCCAAAGCATGAAGCCTGTTGTTGATGTGTCGGTGGTGGTGCCTTGTTTTGCTTGTGCAGGCACCATTGAGCGAGCAGTTGCATCGGTTGCAGCGCAAACTTGCAGGCCTTTGGAATTGATCTTGGTGAACGACGCGAGTCTGGATGAGACGGCCGCTTGTTTGCAACGCCTGCATGACCAATACCCGCAATGGGTGCATGTGGTTCATTTGGCTGTGAATGTGGGCGCAGGTGAGGCCAGGAATGCAGGCTGGTCCATGGCCAAAGGCAAGTACATTGCGTTTTTGGATGCGGACGATTCGTGGCATCCACGCAAGCTGGAGTGGCAATTTGCTTTCATGCAGGCGCACCCAGAAATTGCCTTGTCGGGGCATGCGCATGTGATCGGTTCGGGTGCTGCAGATTTAACGCAAATGCACCTGGAAAGCAGCTTGGTCGGCAAGTGGGCTGTGTTGGCCAGCAACCCCTTTGTGACGCCTTCTGTGATGTTGCGCAAGGAGATTGCGCAGCGCTTTCGTTTGGGCCAAAGGCACATGGAAGACCATTTGCTTTGGATGAATTTGGTTTGTGATGGGCTTAAGATCGCTCGGCTCAATTTGCCGATGGTCACCGTTCACAAGCCGTTGGTTGGCGTCTCTGGTTTGAGTAGCCAGATTGGGGCCATGTCCAAAGCAGACTGGCGCAACTATGGACTGTTGTTTCAAGCACGACGATTGCATTGGCATGAGCTGACCTTGGCTTGGATTTGGGTCACGCTTAAATTTATTCGCAGAATGGTGTTGATTTTTGTGCGTCGATTTGCAGGGCGCAAAGGTCTTGGAATGGATCAGAAGTGACTGCAAATTATTCAATTGATATTTCTCTGGTGAGTCATGGACACGGCCTATTGGTCATGCAGGCGCTGGAGTCGTTGGCTTCTTCGTTGGATGGAAGTTGCGTCACAGTTCGTGTTTTGTTGACCCTGAATGTGCCGGAGCCTCATCTTGAACAGATGGTGCAAAACAAGGCATGGCCATTCACTTTGCAGTTGATTGAAAACTCTGTGCCATTGGGTTTTGGAGCCAACCACAATCAGGCGTTTCGGCATTGCACTGCGCCTTGGTTTGCCGTGGTCAATCCGGATGTTTTTTGGCCGACAGAAGACGCTTCCTTTTGGAATGCCTTAACCCTGGATCCTTGGCCAGCCCGTGTTGGTGTGGTGTGTCCAGATCAGTACGATGCCAATGGTCATCGACAAGATTTCACACGTGTCTTGATGACGCCACTGGCCTTGTTCAGTCGTGAACTGCGCCGTCGGCTTGGCGCTGCACCTTCCAGTGTGGTTGCGACGGTGGAGCACGCTGATTGGGTCAACGGCGCATGCATGTTCTTTCGTGCTCAGACCTTTGCTGCTCTGAAGGGTTTTGACGAGCGCTATTTCATGTATTGCGAAGACGCCGATATTTGTTTGCGTTTGCAGTTGGCGGGGTGGTCTATGCAGGGTGCGGATTGGGCCGTGGTGCACGATGCGCGTCGCAATACTGGACGCAGTTGGCGGCATTTAGGCTGGCATCTTCGCAGTCTGTTGCGGTTATGGACTTCAAGCGCATTTTGGCGTTTTGTGATCCGTGCCCGTTAATGGGTGATGCTGTCGCTCTGCTCATTTAAAATTCTTTCAAACTTTTGATCGGCTGAAGTCGTGCTTCTTCTTGCATTTTTGAGCTTTGTGGTGTCGTGGGTGGCGGTGCGCTTGGTGCGTCGCTGGTTCCGTCGGCACGCTGAAAACTATGCAAGTGATGCACCACAGCGCTTTCACCGTGGTGCTGTGCCGCGCTTGGGTGGCCTGGGCATGGTGATGGGGTGGCTGGCAGGCTTGACAGCAGCGGTGTTGTTGCCACACCTGGGTGTTTATCCGGGAGTTTCGCTGACTTGGGCCGAGTTTGCAGGTTTTGCACTGGTGGTTTTGTCTGCTGTTTTTGTGGGCTCGGCCGAAGACGCCACTCAACGTGTCTCGGTGGGCTGGCGTTTGTTGGCCACAGGCTTGTCTGGCTTGCTGGCTGTTTGGCTTTTGGATATTTCTGTGCCGCGCTTGGGCTTGGGCTGGTTAGATGTGTGGTGGTCGGCATGGCCTGTATTGGGCATGGCTTTGGCTGTGCTGGCCATCATGGGGTTGCCGCATGCGTTCAACATCATTGATGGCTACAACGGTTTGGCAGGTTCGGTTGCAGTGTTGATGGGTTTAGCGCTGGCACACATTTCATTGCAGGTGGGGGACAGGCAGTTAGCGGCGTTGTCTTTGTGCATGGTGGCGACCACATTGGGTTTTCTGTTTTGGAATTACCCTAAGGGATTGATTTTTGCGGGTGACGGGGGCGCTTACCTGTGGGGCGTTGTCATTGCGCTGATTTGTATTTTGTTGGTGCAGCGGCACCCGTTGGTATCGCCCTGGTTTGCCGTTTTGTTGTTGATTTATCCAGTTTGGGAAACGCTGTTTTCCATTTACCGCAAGTGGGTGCGGGGCGATTCTCCCGGCATGGCCGATGCGCTGCATTTGCACCAGTTGGTTTACCGCCGTTTGGTTGGCGTGGTGTTTGACGACGATGAGGCTGGCAGCTTGCTGTCGCGCAACAACCGCACCAGCCCTTATTTGATGGCCTTTACCCTGATGTCGGTTGCGCCAGCGGTGTTTTTCTGGTCCAACACGCCAGTGTTGATCGGCTTTTCTGCGCTGTTTGTGGTGACCTATGTGGGCGCTTATTTGATGATTGTCCGGTTCAAGATTCCGGAGTGGCTTAAGCGCTGAGTTGGTTGGCAAATGCAGAAGGCATGGACCCCGATCAAGTCGGTGGTAACAGTTATTTGTCATACCCCTTCATCTTTGTCATGCCCGAGCCCTCTTTGTCATACCCGCGCATGCGGGTATCCATGGCGGTTGAAGGCGGTACGCATGGACCCCCGATCAAGTCGGGGGTGACGGGTGCAGGGGGCGGGGGTGACAAGTGTAGGAGTCGGGGCTGACAAGTGGGCAAGTTCGGAGTGACAGGTGCACAAGTCGGGAGTGAATGCAGAGGTCAGGGTGAAAAAAGAGAGTCGAAAGGCTCTTTTTTCGTTTTAGAGCTTTGAAAAGGTCCAGATGTTTGTTTTGTCCAAGTTGATGTCGGCCATCACGCAGCCCATGTTTTGGTTGGCTGTGTGGTGGTGTGTGGCGCTGGGGTTGCTGAGTGGTGCTGCACGTTGGCGGCGGGCTGCTGTTCGCATGCTGTGGGGCGGTTTGGCGGTGTTGGGGCTGCTGGGTTTTGAGGCTTTGCCGCATGTGCTGCTGCGCCCGCTGGAAAACCGATACCCCGTGCCGCCCCCAGAGGTTGTCGGTCGGCATGTGGGCGTGATCGTGTTGGGCGGTGCCATTGAGCACCCAGGAATTTATCAGGCGTATGGGCAGGTGCCTCTGGGCCAAGCGGCTGAGCGCATGTCTGTGCCGGTGGGGCTGATGCGGCAGCACCCTCAATTGCAATTGGTTTTTTCTGGCGGTGAAGGGCGCTTGCTGGCCACGGGCGTGAGCGAGGCCGAATTGGCCAAGGCGTTTTATGAGCAGCAGGGCGTGGACATGCGGCGTGTGATTCTTGAAAGCGGCTCGCGTACCACCCGAGAAAATGCTTTGCAGGTGGCCGCTTTGCTGGGCAAGCGTTGCGAAGAGCCTTGGCTGCTGGTGACATCGGCCTGGCACATGCCCCGGTCTGTGCCCGAGTTTGAGGCGGTGGGGTGCCAGGTGACGCCATACCCGGTGGACTTCAGAACAGGCGATGAAACGCTGTGGGCTGAGTATTCGTTAGCCCGCAGTTTGCTACTGTGGCAAACTGCTTTGCATGAGTGGTTGGGGTTGGGGGTTTATCGGGTGACGCGGTGAGCAGACATGGACCCCCGATCGGGTCGGGGGTGACGAATACAGGATGCGGGGCCAACGATTGTTTGTTATGCCCGCGCATGCGGGTATCCATGTGTTCGAGGGCGGCAGACATGGACCCCCGATCGAGTCGGGGGTGACGAATGCAGGGGGCGGGGGTGACCGGTGCAGGAGTCGGGGGTGACAGGTGCAGGAGTTGGGGTGACGGACAGTTGTCATACCCGCGGCCCTTTTTGTCATACCCGCGCATGCGGGTATCCATGGTCGTCGAAGCCGGCAGATATGGACCCCCGATCGAGTCGGGGGTGACAAATGAAGGGGTCGGGGATGACGAATGAAGGGGTCGGGGATGACGAATGCAGGAGTCTATAGCCGCTTACCGGGCATCGGTATAAAATTCAGACATGATCATCTCATTTGCCTGCGCTGACACCCGGTCGCTTTTTGAGGGCGCAAGGGTCAAGCGGTTCAATGCGATGAAAACGTTTGTTGAGCGAAAGCTACAAATGCTTGACAGTGCCGCTACGCTGGATTTTTTGCGGTCACCACCCGGTAACAGGTTAGAGGCCTTACGCGGTGATCGTGCGGGTCAGCACAGCATCAGGGTGAACGATCAGTTCCGAATTTGTTTTGTTTGGACTGAACGTGGGCCGATGAGTGTCGAAATCGTGGACTACCATTAAATTTGGAGTTTTTATGAAAAATCAAATGCGCGCCATTCACCCGGGCGAAGTCCTCAAGGAGGAGTACCTCGCGCCCTTGGGCTTGAGTGTCAATGCATTGGCCAAGGCCTTGCATGTGACGCCGTCTCGCGTCAACGACATTGTCTTGTGTCGGCGCGGCGTCACCCCAGATACGGCATTGCGCTTGGCACGCTACTTTGGCGGAGATGCACAGTCGTGGCTCAATTTGCAGCAAAGTTATGACCTGAAAGTAGCCGAGCAGTCTGCCCTTAAAACGATCATGAAAACGGTGATGCCGATGAGCGCAGTGGCCTTGGCCCATTAATTGGCATTAATTGGGGTCAGATCTCGATTGTTTGGAGACAAAAGAGCCGAAAGGCTCTTTTGTCGTTTAAGAGCTTTGAAAGGGTCCAGATGTTTGTTTTGTCCAAGTTGATGTCGGCCGAGTATTCATTGGCCCGCAGCTTACTGCTATGGCAAATGGCTTTGCATGAGTGTTTGGGGTTGGGGGTTTATCGGGTGACGCGATGAAGGGGTATGGACCATCGATCGTCGAGTGCGAAGAATTCAGAGATCGGTGGTGACGGATTGCGCAGCTATATCTAGAACTCGGGTGTTGAAATGCAAAAAAGAAGCCTTAGGCTCCTTTTTTGCATGGACCAGCAGTGATTGTGGCTTTAGCCGCTGGTCATTATGGAAACTCAGCGCTCAGCTGAAGTATTGGCGATTTCGAGAGATGTGCCTTCCATCACCGAAATCGAGAACTGCAAGTCGCCAACAGTCATCATGGTGATTTCGTGGGATGGTGAGCCATTTTTCTGAAGTGACAGCGCGTTGTTACTCATGGGGTTGAGCAGCAAGCCCACGGCTTTTGTGAGGTCCCAAGTCAGGGTAACCGCTTGAGCCTTGGTCGCATCAATGGTGATAGGGGTGCGCAACTTGGAGGCGATGGTTGCTCGGCGCGCGTCTGTATAGGGATTTGAAAAACTGGAGCATTGCGCACCAGTGATGTCTGAGCAATTGAGTGGTTTGATCCAGGGGCAGTTGTAGTTGGGGTTGAGTGCGATGGGGTCGTTGTTAGCGTCCCTGTCGATGGCATGGGTCAGTGTTGTGACAGGGCCACTGTTGTAGCTGTAAGACACTTTCATTGGGTAACCACCTGCACGACTGCCGTTGTAGTAGCAAGGGTAGTCTTTGTTCTCGGTGTTGGCGTTGCTGGGCAGTGCCAGGAATGAGCCATGCCTGTAAGGAACAGCAACTGCAGGTTTGTCCATATTCACCGCAAAGACGGCGCCTTGGTAGTCTGAAGCGCTGCTGTTGGCTGAATAACTGGAATTTCCGTTGCCGCTCGAGCTGGTAGGTTCTATAACGAAATTCGGGTCTTTGGCGAGTCGGTCTCCTACGGATCTGACACGCCATTCTCCATAGATGTCTTTTATGGTTTGGTCGACTTTGACCATGTAGATGGTATCAACTACCAGTCGAATTTCTTTGTAGGTACCCGATTCAATGGATTCGACGCTGTCGAGCAACGATTTCTCGCCGTTAACGATGTCGATATATTCAGGCGCATCTTTGACGTATACGTCGACTTCGGTGTCGTCGGATTTGATCAAAGTGACTTTATAGACTTTGATCTTGAATTCTTCGGGTTTGGTAAAACATGTCCACATGCGACCAAACGCCCAATCGAAGGCAGACGCACCTTCAGAGCATTGCTGATAGCTGGATGGCGTTGCCATGCGGATCAGCGCATCACCGTTGCTGGCCAGTAGGGCACTTGCCGCAACAATGGGGCTGAGCGTGAGGAGGAATTTTTTGGTAATGTTCATTTGGCATTCACCTTGAGTGTGAAGCCCTTGTTGGTCAGGATCACGTTTTGGTCAAGTTTGGTTTTGGCAAAACTCAGAGCCGCAGCGGGCGTGGCACTGTTCTTGATGGCCGTTGCGTTGGGTACGATGGTTTGCGCGTAGTTGCTTCTGAGTGTTGCTATTTTTTGATCCAGTGTGGTGCTGCCAGAGCTTGTGGCCTCTACACGTTGAAGGACTTCTGCAAGTGATGTCGCTAGGTTGTGGATTTGGGCATAGCGGCTGTCTTGCCCTTTTTCGGCTACAAAGTCTTTCATGATGTCGATGTCGCTGGCCAGTCCTAGTTCTGTGCGAACGGATGCTTGCGCATCAGCCAATGAAGCGCCTTGTGCAACCTTGGCTGCCACCAGTGTTGTGATGGGAGAGATAACGGCAGTAAGACCCACTGGCGCTGTGAGCGTGAAGGCAGCAGTGATGGGACTGTTAGGGTTGTCTTGGTCGATGGTTGTGCCAGCTACCGCCATGACACGTATGGGGTAGGTCGTGAGCTGTGCACTTGTTGCATCCAAGGTGAAGCGGCCCAAGGCATCGGTGATGCTCTGTGGCTCATTCGTGTCGAGATTACCGTTATTGTTCAAGTCGAGATACGCCGTGGCTTTGTAAAGATAACCGTCGAGCGCGACCCCTGAGTTGGAGATTTGGCTGACGCTTTTATCATCACTTGCACCTCCACCTCCACCTCCACAAGCGCTAAGGAGGGCGAATGCGGCAATGGCAACGAGGCGGTAGAACAGTGAGGGATTTTGTATGTTACTCATAAACATAAATTTATCATATTTAAAGATTGTTTTTCAATGGCGTCAAAATATACAAAATTGCATTTTTGGCACTCCTGATCCGCACCATGTGCCGGGATTTGGTGCCGGGCTAATAGCCCTATGGCGAGGTGGTGATTGGGTGTGGATGGAGAACGCACGCACGGCTTGATGAGGGGGCTAGGTGATGATGTCTTTGCTGTCTTTGCTGTCTTTGCTGTCTTTGCTGTCTTTGCTGTCTTTGCTGTCTTTGCTGTCTTTGTGGGAGCGAGCCCCTGCTCGCGAGTGTCTGCTAGAGCCAAAGCACACATTTGGCCGCAGGAGCGGCCTCCCACAGGGTATGGGCAGCCAATAGGGCATTGGCCTCCATTAGGGGATGGGCCTCCCTTAGGGGCTGTGTTTAATAGGGGGCAGATCCCAATTGTTTGACGACATAAGAGCCGAAAGGCTCTTTTGTCGTTTAAGAGCTTTGAAAAGGTTCAGATGTTTGTTTTGTCTAAGTTGATGTCAGCCATCACGCAGCCCATGTTTTGGCTGGCTGTGTGGTGGTGTGTGGCGCTGGGGTTGCTGAGTGGTGCCGCGCGTTGGCGGCGGGCGGCTGTTCGCATGCTGTGGAGCGGTTTGGCGGTGTTGGGGCTTCTAGGTTTTGAGGCTTTGCCTCATGCGCTGCTGCGCCCGCTGGAAAACCGATTCCCCGTGCCGCCAACAGAGTCTGTGGGCCGCCATGTGGGCGTGATTGTGCTGGGCGGTGCCCTTGAGCACCCTGGCATTTATCAGGCACATGGCCAGGTGCCTTTGGGCCAAGCCGCTGAGCGCATGTCTGTGCCGGTGGGGCTGATGCGGCAGCACCCTCAATTGCAATTGGTTTTTTCTGGCGGTGAGGGGCGCTTCCTGGCCACGGGCGTGAGCGAGGCCGAATTGGCCAAGGTGTTTTATGAGCAACAGGGCGTGGACATGCGCCGAGTCATTCTGGAAAGCGGCTCGCGCACAACCCGAGAAAATGCTCTGCAGGTGGCCGCTTTGCTGGGCAAGCGTTGCCAAGAGCCTTGGCTTCTGGTGACGTCGGCCTGGCACATGCCCGGTCTGTGAACGAGTTTGAGGCGGTGGGGTGCCAGGTGACGCCATACCCGGTGGACTTCAGAACAGGCGATACCACGCTGTGGACTGAGTATTCATTGGCGCGCAGTTTGCTTTTGTGGCAAACGGCTTTGCATGAGTGGTTGGGGTTGGGGGTTTATCGGGTGACGCGATGAGCAGACATGGACCCCCGATCGGGTCGGGGGTGACGAATACAGGATGCGGGGCCAACGATTGTTTGTTATGCCCGCGCCCCCTTTCTGTCATGCCCGCGCATGCGGGTATCCATGGTTTTCGAGGGCGGCAGACATGGACCCCCGATCGAGTCGGGGGTGACGAATGCAGGGGTCGGGGATGACGAGTGTAGGGGGCGGGGTTAACGAATACAGGGGGCGGGGGTTGCGAATGAAGTGGGAGCGAGCCCCTGCTCGCGAATGGTGGCTGGAGCCAGTGCAGGCATTCGGCCGCAGGGGCGGCCTCCCACAGAGGCAGCCTCCCCTCAGGGAATGTGGTGGTTGTCGATAAACTAGAATAACCTAGTGATTTCAATAGTAACGTCTAGTAAAATGTAAACCACCATGCCTGAAATCTACCAACGTCCTTTTGTCGCCACTTTGGCACAACGCTTTGCGGCTGATCACCCGCTGATCCAAGTATTGGCTGGGCCGCGACAGGTGGGCAAGACCACGGGTGTGCGGCAGTTGATGGCGCAAGGGGCTTGGCGGCACCATTACGCCAATGCCGACGATGTGCTGGTGAGTGACCGCAATTGGTTGTTGGAGCATTGGCAGCAGGCGCTTTTGCTGGGCGATGGCGCATTGTTGGTGATCGATGAAATCCAGAAGGTAGCCAATTGGCCCGAAACGATCAAGGCGCTGTGGGATGCCAAGCCGGGGCGTTTGCGTTTGTTGCTGTTGGGCTCTAGTGCCTTGCAAATTCAGGCCGGGGTGACCGAGAGCCTTGCCGGTCGGTTTGAGCTGCTGCGTGTGCACCACTGGACGTTTGCCGAACTGCAAGCCGCTTTTGACTATGACTTGCCGCGCTACTTGGCGTTTGGCGGTTATCCGGGTGCGGTGGCTCTGGAGCATGACCCGGACCGTTGGTATGCCTACATGAAAGACGCGATTGTGGAGGCGGTGATTGGCAAAGACATTTTGCAGAGCCACAAGGTGGCCAATCCCGCGCTGTTTCGCCAGGCGTTTCAGATTTTGTGTGCTTACCCAGCCCAAGAGATCAGTTACACCAAGTTGCTGGGGCAGTTGCAAGACAAGGGCAACACCGACTTGATCAAGCATTACATCGACTTGTATGGCGGCGCTTTTTTGTTGCATGCATTGCAAAAATATTCGCCCAAGGCTTGGTTGGCCCGCAGCTCTAGCCCGAAGATGCTGCCTGCTTGCCCCGCGCTTTTCAGCATGGCTGCTGGCGTGAATGTGTTGCAAAACGCCGAGCAGCGCGGACGGGCCTTTGAGCTGGCGGTGGGCGCTGAACTGGTGCAACAACCGGGGCAGGTGTTTTATTGGCGCGAGCGCAATGACGAGGTGGATTTTGTTTACCAGTACCGCGATGCGCTGTATGCGATCGAGGTGAAGTCGGGGCGCAAAAAGTCGGCCAAAGGCTTGGAGGTGTTTTGTGCACTGTCCCCCCAAGCCTTGCGTGTGATCATCACGCCCGATAACTTTGCACAGTTTTCAAGCAACCCCCGTAGGTTTTTGGAGCAGGTGGCGGTTTAACGTGCAGGCATTCGGCCGCAGGGGCGGCTTGCCGCAGTAAGGGCGGACCACGATCTTGTCATACCCGCGCATGCGGGTATCCATGGTGTTTGAGGGCTGCAGACATGGACCCCCGATCGAGTCGGGGGTGACGAATACAGGGGTCGGGGGAGACAGGAGATTTGTCATACCCGCGCATGCGGGTATCCATGCCAGTAGAAGGCAGAAGCGCTTGGCCACAGGTTGATAATCGGGTGTTGATAAAAAGGATATCGAATGTTCGCGATCAGGCAAAAGACAACGGTGGCTTTGGGGTGGCTGGTGCCTGCGCTGTTTTTGTTGTTCCCGGTGGCCATGGCGCTGTCGAATGTGGTGTTGCTGTTGGTGTTGATCGGGTTTGCAGTCACTTTCAGCAGCGTTTATTTGAAGCGTGATGCCTGGAGCTGGCCGGCGATTTGGCTGATGGCATTGTTTGGCATGGTGCTGGTCGGCATGCTTTACACCCCTGCGCCTTGGCATTGGGTGTCGGTCAATTTGGGCAAATACGCCAAGTTTGCTTATGCCGTTGTGTTGATGCTGTTGTTGGCACGGTTTCCGCTGTGGCAAAAAAGAGCTTTGTGGGCGTTTGTGGGGGCCATGTTGTTTATTGTGGCTTCCACTTGGCTGAATGTGTGGTTTGTGTTGCCTTGGTCAACGACCAAGACGCCTGGCTGGGGTTTGTCGCACCATGTGTTTGGTGACTACATCACGCAAAACGTGATGGTGTCTTTTTTGGTGGTGTTTGCCTTGACCAAAGTGCAGCGCCAGTGGCTTAGCCGAATGAGTCTGGTTTGGTTGCTTGTGGCGGTTTTGGGGGTGATCAGCATTACCCATTTGTCTTCGGGTCGAACAGGGGTGGTGTTGCTGTTGGCGGGCCTGGTGTCCTGGATGCTGGTGCACTGGGGCGGCAAAAAGCTGTGGATCGGTTTGCCTGTTCTGGTGTTGTTGGTAGCTGGGGTGTTGGCCTCGTCGAGCGTGATGCGTGAGCGCATTGCTTTGGGTTGGACAGAGTTTGCCAAGCGCGATGTGGATGTGATGTCGTCCATTGGGCACCGGACTTACAACTACCGCACCGTGCCGAAGATGATGGCAGAGAGCCCGATCGTGGGGCACGGCACAGGCGCGTACCACACCGAGGTGTGCCGATTTTTGGAGAAGCCGGAGTGGTGCGACACTTTCCGTTGGCATCCACACAACCAGTTTTTGTTCTTTGGTGCAGATCATGGCCTGATCGGGGTGCTGTTGTATGCGGCGCTGCTGCTGTCGCTTTACAGGGTGGCCATGCGCTCTGACCATGCCCAGGCCAAAGTGTTGCTGGTATCTCTGACCAGTATTTTGCTGGTGGACAGCATGATCAATTCGCCTTTGTTCAGTTCAAGAGAAAGTCATTTCTTCTTGTTCATGATGGCGCTGCTGGTCGCGATGAACCGCCGACCTGATCCAGAGTGACAAGTGATGGTCATACCCGTATCCCTTTCAGTCATACCCGCGTCCCCTTCTGTCATAACAGCGGCCCCTTCTGCCATACCCGCGAATGCGGGTATCCATGGCTGTCGAAGGTAGCAGACATGGACCCCCGATCAAGTCGGGGGTGACATGTCCAGGTGGCGGGGGTGACAAGAGATTTGTCATACCCGCGAATGCGGGTATCCATGGCTGTCGAAGGTAGCAGACATGGACCCCCGATCAAGTCGGGGGTGACAAATAAGGCAGGCGGGGGTGACAGGAGATTTGTCATACCCGCGCATGCGGGTATCCATGGCAGTCGAAGGCTGCAGTCATGGACCCCCGATCAAGTCGGGGGTGACAAATAAGGCAGGCGGGGGTGACAAGAGATTTGTCATACCCGCGCATGCGGGTATCCATGGCAGTCGAAGGCAGCAGGTATGGACCCCCGATCAAGTCGGGGGTGACAAATCAGGGAGTCGGGGGTGACAAATGCAAATGGCGGGAGTGACAAGAGATTTGTCATACCCGCTCATGCGGGTATCCATGGCAGTCGAAGGCAGCAGGTATGGACCCCCGATCAAGTCGGGGGTGACAAATCAGGGAGTCGGGGGGGACAAATGCAAATGGCGGGAGTGACAAGAGATCTGTCATACCCGCGCATGCGGGTATCCATGGCAGTCGAAAGCAGGAGCGCTTAAACCACCACCTTGATCTTCCCCGCCGCGTCCCTTGCGCGTTGCAGCGCATGGGGGCCTTTGGCCAGGGCCACGGCCATGCGGCGATAAGGGCGAGTAGTGGGTTTGCCGAAGATGCGCACGTCCACGCCCGGCTCGCTCAGGGCTTCGGCCACGCCTGTGAAGCTGGGGTTTGTGCCTTCTTTGTCGGCCAACACCACGGCGCTGGCACCCTCCACACATTCAATAACGGGAATGGGTAGGCCCAAAATGGCGCGGGCGTGCAGATCGAACTCGCTCAGGTTCTGGCTGACCATCGTCACCATGCCCGTGTCGTGCGGCCTGGGGCTCAGTTCGCTGAAGATCACTTCGTCTTTCGTCACGAAGAATTCCACGCCAAACAGACCAGCGCCGCCTAAGTCGGTGGTGACTTTTTCGGCCATGTCTTGTGCGGCCTTCACTTGCTCGGGCTTCATGTCCTGGGGCTGCCAGCTGTATTGGTAGTCGCCGCGCTCTTGCACGTGGCCAATCGGCGGGCAAAACAGCGTAGGCCCCTTGCGCTGGCGCACGGTGAGCAGGGTGATTTCAAACTCGAAGTGGATGAATTCTTCGACGATGACTTTTTGGCGGTCGCCACGCATGCCTGCACAGGCATAGTCCCAGCTGGCTTGCACATCGGCCGCCGTCTTGGCCACGCTCTGGCCTTTGCCCGATGAACTCATGACCGGTTTGATGACGACCGGGAAACCGATCTCGGTGGCGCGGGCCAGCAGTTCGGCGGCGGAGTCGGCGTAGCTGAACTTCGCGGTGCGCACACCCAGGCCCACGGCCACGTCGCGGATGCGGTCGCGGTTCATGGTCAGGTTGGCGGCGCGGGCGCTGGGGATGACTTCAAAGCCTTGTTTTTCCACATCGAGCAGCACCTCGGTGCGGATGGCTTCGATCTCGGGGACGATCAGGTCGGGCTGGTGTTTGGCAATGGCGGCCCGCAGCGGGGCTTCGTCGAGCATGCTGAAGACTTCTGATTCATCAGCCACTTGCATGGCGGGGGCCCCCGCATAGCTGTCGCAGGCAATCACGTGGCAGCCCAGGCGCTTGGCGCTGATGACGAATTCTTTGCCCAGCTCACCCGAGCCGAGGAGGAGGATTTTTTTCATGACGAGGCCTTTTGGAAGTCGGTGTAAATCGCTTGCATTTGCGCTTGGGTCAGGCGGTTGCCGTGCTGGCTGACCACCGCTGCCGCTGTGCGGTTGGCCAAAGCTGCGGCTTGCGCAGGCGAGTGTCCGTGGGTGATGCCGTACAAAAAGGTGCCGGCAAACATGTCGCCTGCGCCGTTGGTGTCGACTGCTTTCGTTGGCACGGCGGGTACCTCGGTGCGCTGGCCGCCTTGCAGCACGATGCAACCCTTGGGGCCACGCGTGAGGCACACGGTTTTGGCTAGGGGGGACAACTGGGCCAGGATGGTGTCCAGGTCGTTACTGCCGCACCAGGTTTGCGCTTCTTCTTCGTTGGCAAACAGATAGTCCAGCCCGTTACCGATCATGGCTTCGAGGCCTGCTTTGCAGAAGTTGATCATGCTCACATCGCTGAGCGTGAGCGCGGTTTGCACCTGGTGATCGATGGCGATCTGGCGGCCTTTCACTGCGGCTTCGAGGCCGGTGGGGGATGCGGCCAAATAGCCTTCCATGTAATAAATTTGGGACTTGGCGATGTCTTGCGGGTGCAGGGCGCTGGCGTCGAGCTGGGATGTCGCGCCTAAAAAGGTGCACATGCTGCGCTCGGCGTCGGGTGTGACCAGCACCATGCAGCTGCCAGTCTGGCCTTCGGTGGGGCGGGTGTGGGTGAGGTTGGTGGACACGCCGTTGGTTTGCAGGTCTTGCGTGTAAAACGCACCCAGCTCGTCGTCGGCCACGCGGCACGAGTAAAAGGCATGGCCGCCCAATTGCGCCAGCGCCACCACGGTGTTGCCCGCCGAGCCACCACCTGTGCGGCGTGCGTGCAGGCCTTGCACATGGCGCAGCAGTTCGGCGCGTTGGGGCATGTCGATCAGCGTCATGTGCCGCTTGCTCACGCCCATGGCGCTCAGCAGTTCGTCGGAGACTTCGTATTCGGTATCAACCAGGGCGTTGCCGATGGCGTAGAGGTGGTAGTGGGACATGCCGTTAGGGTAAGAGGGAAAACAAGGAGTTTAGCGGCTGCTCCCACTGGGCCTGTGGATCACTGTGGGAGGCCGCCCCTGCGGCCGAATGCATGCCGTGGCTTCGTCCACCATTCGCGAGCAGGGGCTCGCTCCCACAAAAGCCCGAAGCGCTGTCCCTTGTGGGCGGCTGCCCCTGCGGCCGAATGCATGGCCCCCCGATCGAGTCGAGGATGACTTAGGAGGGCGGTCATATCCGCGCTCCTTTCCGTCATACCCGCGCACGCGGGTATCCATGGCCAGCGGAGGCACAAGGCATGGACCCCCGATCAGGTCGGGGGTGACGGAGGAAAGTTGTCATACCCGCGCAGGCGGGTATCCATGGCGGGCGCAGGCACAAGGCTTGGCCCCCCGATCCGCTCACATCAACCCCTGCTCCGCCATCGACAAGGCCTGCCCTTGCCCCACGATGATGTGGTCGAGCACCCGCACATCGACCAGCGCCAAAGAAGCCTTGAGGGTTTGGGTCAGGTGTTCGTCGGCGCGGCTGGGCTGAACCGAGCCGCTGGGGTGGTTGTGGCTGAGGACCACGGCAGCCGCCTGGTGATGCAGGGCGCGCATGACCACTTCGCGCGGGTAAACCGAGGTTTGACTGAGCGTGCCCCGGAAAAGCTCTTCCATGGCCAGCATGCGGTTTTGGTTGTCCAGAAACAGCACGGCGAAGACCTCGTGGTTTTTGTGGGCCAGTTGCAGCTGCAGGTATTGCTTGACCGCGCCCGGCGTGTGGAAAGCCTCACGCTCTTTGAGGCGTTGGCTGAGCGCCCGGCGGGCCATCTCAAAGACGGCCAGCAGCTCGGCCTGTTTGGCGGGGCCCAGGCCTTTGACCATTTGGAGCGATTGCACGGTGGCGTTCAGCAAGCCCGCAATGCCGTCTGGCCCCAGCAGTTCTTCGGACAGCTGGAACACGTTTTTGCCCGCCATGCCCGTACGCAGCAAGATGGCCAAGAGCTCCACATCGCTCAGGGCCTGCGGGCCACGGGCGAGCAGTTTTTCGCGCGGACGCGCGTCAAGCGGCAAGTCCTTGATGCTCATGTCGTGCCCCTCCCTGGAGCGGCCTTCGGTCCGTTTTATCCCTTGTGAAAGGGCAGCTTGGCCGGGCTTTTTACAATAGTGCTTTCTTTATGCCCGTTTGCCCGCTTGGGCGGCACCCACGAAAACCCTTATGTCCATTGTCGAACCTGGTTCTTTCTTGACGCTTCACTACCGCCTGGCCGGGCCGCAGGGGGACATCATCAACACCTTCAACGAAAAACCTGCCACCTTATCGCTGGGTTCGGGCGCCTTGTCGCCCGCCGTGGAGCAGCGCTTGCTGGGCCTGGCTGAGGGCACGCGGGTGGTGATGGAGATTCCGGCGGGTGAGGCCTTTGGCGAGCGCATTGCCGACATGCAGCAGTGGGTGGCGCGCAAGCTGCTCAACGAGCTGGGCGATCCGAACGAAAAATACGCGGCGGGCGATGTGGTGCAGTTCCCCACGCCCGATGGCCTGGGCTCTTATGCGGGCACGGTGGTGCAAGTGAACGAAGAGGGCGCGGTGTTGTTTGACTTCAACCACCCGCTGGCCGGTCAGCCTGTGACCTTTGAAGTCGAACTGATTGGGGTGCTGTGATGACGTCTGAAGTGCTTTTGGCCGAACCCCGTGGCTTTTGCGCCGGGGTGGACCGGGCGATCGACATCGTGGAGCACGCGCTCACCAAGTTTGGCCGCCCGATTTATGTGCGCCACGAGATCGTGCACAACACCTATGTGGTCAACGACCTCAAGGAAAAAGGCGCGATCTTCATCGAAGAGTTGGCCGATGTGCCACCCGGCGCCACACTGATTTTCAGCGCCCACGGGGTGAGCCGGGCGATTCAGGATGAAGCCGAGCGACGCGGTTTCCGGATTTTTGATGCCACCTGCCCGCTGGTGACCAAGGTGCATGTGGAGCTGGCCAAGCTGCACAAAGAGGGCTACGAATTCATCATGATCGGCCACAAGGGCCACCCCGAGGTGGAAGGCACCATGGGCCAGCTCGACAGCGGCATCCACCTGGTGGAAGACGTGGAAGACGTGGCCAAGGTGCAGCCCGGCCAAACCGAGTTGCTGGCGGTGGTGACACAAACCACGCTGAGCGTGGACGATGCCGCCGAGATTGTGGCCGCTGTCAAAGCCCGTTTCCCGAAGGTGCGCGAGCCCAAACAACAGGACATTTGCTACGCCACCCAGAACCGCCAGGACGCCGTCAAGCTGATGAGCCCGCTGGTGGACGTGGTGATCGTGGTGGGCAGCCCCACCAGCTCCAACAGCAACCGCCTGCGCGAGCTGGCCGACCGTTTGGGCACGCCCGCCTACATGGTGGACAGCGCGGCTGATTTGCAGGAGGCCTGGTTTGAAGGAGCCCAAAAAGTGGGTTTGACGGCGGGCGCTTCGGCGCCGGACGTGCTGGTGAAAGAGGTGATTGCTCGCCTGCGTGCCATGGGCGCGGTGTCGGTGCGCACGCTGGATGGCATCCAGGAGACCATCAAGTTCCCCCTGCCCAAGGGTTTGAAATTGTGATGGGTTGACTGGCTGGTTTCCCGTCGCACGGAGCCCGGGCGCACCACTGTCATACCCGTGATCCCTTCTGTCATACCCGCGCACGCGGGTATCCATGGCTGGCGAAGGCACAAGGCATGGACCCCCGATCGAGTCGGGGGTGACGAAAGTGGGCGGCCTGCCCTGTGCTTGTAACGGTCATACCCGCGTCACCCTCTGTCATACCCGCGCATGCGGGTATCCATGGCAGACGAAGGCACAAGGCATGGACCCCCGATCGAGTCGGGGGTGACGAAGCTTAGTTGTCATACCCGCGTATGCGGGTATCCATGGTTGGCGAAGGTACAAGGCATGGTCCCCCGATCGAGTCGGGGGTGACGAAGCTTAGTTGTCATACCCGCGCATGCGGGTATCCATGGCTGGCGAAGGCACAAGGCATGGACCCCCGATCGAGTCGGGGGTGACAAAAGTGGGCTGCATGCCCCCCGATCAGCTCTGCAGTGACCAAAGGTTTACCAAGCCTGACCCATTTCCGGGTCACTACAATGTCAGGATGCTTGATATTGTTCTTCTCCGCAAAGATCTGGACGCCGTTGTCGCGCGTCTGCAGACCCGTAAAAATCCCCAGCCTTTCCTGAATGTCGAGGCGTTTCGCGCTTTGGAGGGCGAGCGCAAAACGTTGCAGACCCGCACCGAAGAGCTGCAAAGCCAGCGCAACAGCCTGTCCAAACAGATTGGCATGCTCAAGGGCAAGGGCCAGCATGCCGAGGCCGATGCGGTCATGGCGCAAGTGGGCGCGATCAAGGATGAGCTCGACGCTTCGGCCCAGCGGCTGGAGGTGATTCAGGCCGAATTGCAAACCCTGTTGCTGGCCGTGCCCAACTTGCCGCACGAATCGGTCCCTGTTGGCGAGGGCGAAGAAGGCAACATCGAGGTGCGCCGCTGGGGCACTGTGCGTAGTTTCGATTTCGAGCTCAAGGACCATGTGGACATCGGCGGCCCGCTGGGGCTCGACTTTGAGACCGGCACCAAGCTGACCGGCTCGCGTTTTACCTTCATGCGTGGCCCGGTGGCCCGTTTGCACCGGGCGCTGGCGCAGTTCATGCTGGATGTGCAGACGCAAGAGCACGGCTACACCGAGTGCTACACGCCCTACATCGTGAATGCCGACACGCTGCGCGGCACGGGCCAGCTGCCCAAGTTTGAAGCCGATCTGTTTGCCGCCAACAAGGGTGGCCAAGAGGGGGAAGAAAGCCAGGCGCTGTACCTGATCCCCACGTCCGAGGTGACGCTGACCAACGTGGTGCGTGACGAGGTGCTGGCCGAGAGCGATTTGCCCATCAAGCTCACGGCACACACCCCATGCTTCCGATCCGAGGCAGGCAGTGGCGGGCGCGATGTGCGCGGCCTGATCCGCCAGCACCAGTTTGACAAGGTCGAGATGGTGCAGATCGTGCACCCGGACCAGAGCTACGAGGCGCTGGAGGACATGACCGGCCACGCCGAAGCCATTTTGCAAAAGTTGGGCCTGCCTTACCGCGTGATGAGCCTGTGCACCGGCGACATGGGCTTTGGCGCAAGCAAGACCTATGACCTGGAGGTCTGGGTGCCCGCGCAAAACACTTACCGCGAGATCAGCTCGGTCTCCAACTGCGAGGCCTTTCAGGCTCGCCGTCTGCAGGCACGCTTTAAAAACGCGCAAGGCAAGAACGAGTTGGTGCACACCCTGAACGGCTCTGGTCTGGCCGTGGGCCGTGCGCTGGTCGCGGTTTTGGAGAACTACCAAAACGCCGACGGCTCGGTCACGGTGCCCGAGGTGCTGCGCCCTTACATGGGTGGTGTGGCGTTGCTCAGCGTTTGATGTTTTTGGCTTTCACCAGGAGTGCGTTGATGAATGGCATGCATCGTGTTTATGGGGCTCTCTTGGTGGCGGTCGGTTTGGCCGCTGGTTTGTCAGGTTGTGCCAACACGGGCAGCTCGACCTCGGTGGCCGTGGGGCCGGATGGCAAAGTGCAAAACCCTGTGCAATTGCTCGGGCAGCTGCCTTTGCCGCCGGGTGCGGCCATACGGGCTGAACAGTCCCTGATCATTGGCGCAGGTGACAATTGGGTGGGCCGCGTGGTGCTGGATGTGGGGCGTGACTTTGACGCCGCATACCGCTTTTTCCTGGAAACCTATCCGGCACAGGGCTGGACCGTGGTGTCGGCGGTGCGCGGCAAAAACAGTTTTCTGGTCATGACGCGGCAAGAACGCACCGCGACGTTCGAGATGGTGGATGGCGGCATGATGGGCAGCAGCGTGTCTTTGACGATGGCCCCGCGCAACGCGGCGGTCATGGTGCCGAAAAAGCCCTGAGGGGCTCTGCTAGAATCACAGCTTCGACAAATACTCAGGAGGGGTGGCAGAGTGGTCGAATGTACCTGACTCGAAATCAGGCGTAGTGGCAACATTACCGAGGGTTCGAATCCCTCCTCCTCCGCCAGTTGAAAACCCCGCAGTGGTTCACCATTGCGGGGTTTTTTTATGACTTTCGCGGCGTTCAGTTTCGCTGACACCCTTCTCCAAACTTCAGGCAGTGGCCATGAAATCCTTGTTTTTGTTGTTATTGGCGGGTGTGGCGAGCGCATGCCTGTCGGGCTGCACCGTGTTGGCGATTGCCGATGCCGCAGGCTCTGCGGTGGTTTACGGGGTCAAGACCACCGTCAATGTGCTGGATGCGGTGACGCCAGACATTGTGAACAAGAAGAAGGATTGAAACGTTCAGCCAAGGCTGTATGGGTGCTGAAGACCCACCATGCAAAACCGGCACAGAGGTGCCGGTTTCCAAGAACAAAACAGGCACTTCAAGTGCCTGTTGTTTTTTAAATACCCAGCCAGCCGTTGGTGCGGGCGAAGTGCAGCGCTTGCGTGCGGCTGTTGACGCCCAAGCGGCGGAACAGACGCCAGAAGTGCACCTTGACGGTGTGCTCGCTGATGTCGAGTTTCTCGGCGATTTCGCGGTTGGACAGGCCTTGGTCCAGCATCAAGATCAGTTGCTTTTGGCGCTTGGACAGTTTGGTCGGACCGGCAGGCGTGGCTTCTTCCTCTGCCTCTTCTTCTTCGGTGATCAACAGGCTGCGCAGGGCTGCAATGATTTGCGCAGGGCTGTTGGATTTTTCGATGAAGGCATTGGCACCGGCTTCGAGGCAGCGCGATTCGAATTCGCTGGCGCTGGCACTGGTGACGACTGCCAAGGGCACGTTCGGGAATTTGGCTTTCAGCACCTGAACGCCGGACATGCCCAGGGTGTCGGGCAACTGCAGATCCAGGCAGAAAAGTTCGGGCACGCCGTTCTTCTCAACCGTCGATTCCACCACGTTCAATTTGTGGATGGGGATGATCTTGAGTCCTGGCTTGACACGGTGGACCAGCATGGTGAGCGCATCGCGCATCAGGGGGTGGTCATCGATGACATATACAGTCATGTTTTAGATCTCTGCAGTAGGCTTAAAGTTTAAGGATACACCTAATTGTGAGTTTGCGCAATATAAATTGGCAAATTTGGAAAAGTTATTTAATTGTTTTTTGCGAATTAGCGATTTCTGACAGAGCAAGGCCCACGGTTTGTGCTTTTTCGGGTGTCAATGCTTCCAGCACAGAAGCCATGTCTGTCAGGCCAGCCAGCCCCTCGGCTTGCAGGCGCGCGATGGTCTGCCCGGCTTCCTTGGGTGACGCGAAGCCGCGGCTTTGCAAGAGCAGCTGGCCTTGTGCGTCGACCAGCTTGAAGTAGAACTGGCCGTCTTTTTCGCGGTATTGCTTGAAGCTGGGGAGCGCGGTCTTGGCTTCCTTGGCCACGGGTGCCGTGCTGCCGGATGACAGGGCACGCAAGCCCACGGCGTGGCGCAACTCGCGGATGAAAGGCGTGGCCAGCTGGCGGGCTTTGTCGGCCCCGGCCAGCAAAATTTGGTCCATTTGCGCAGGGTTGTCGATCAGGGCTTGGTAGTGCTCGCGCATGGGCGCGATCTCGCGGTCGATGCGCTCGAACAGCATTTGTTTGGCGTCGCCCCAGCCGATGCCGTCGGCATAGGCGCGGGCCATGGCTGCAGTCTCTTCGGCGCTGGCAAAGGCCTGGTAAATCTGGAACAGGGCCGAGCCTTCGGTGGCCTTGGGCTCGCCCGGTGCTTTGGAGTCGGTCACGATGGCCGCGATTTGCTTGCGCATTTGGGCGGCGGGGGCGAACAGCGGGATGGTGTTGTCGTAGCTCTTGCTCATCTTGCGGCCATCGAGGCCTGGCAAGAGGGCCACCGATTCTTCGACCACGGCTTCGGGCAGCACGAAATGCTCGCCATACAAATGGTTGAAGCTCGACGCCATGTCGCGCGCCATCTCGATGTGCTGGATCTGGTCGCGGCCCACGGGCACCTTGTGCGCCTTGAACATCAAGATGTCCGCGCCCATGAGCACCGGGTACATGAACAGGCCCGCCGACACATCGCTGTCCGGGTCATGGCCTGCGGCGTTGTTTTTGTCGACTGCCGCTTTGTAGGCGTGGGCACGGTTGAGCACGCCCTTGCCAGTCACGCAGGTGAGCAGCCAGGTGAGTTCGGGGATTTCAGGAATGTCGGACTGGCGGTAGAAGGTGACTTTGTCCGGGTCCAGTCCCGAGGCGATCCAGCTCGCAGCGATCTCGAGCGTGGAGCGCTGGATGCGGGCGGGCTCGTCGCACTTGATGAGCGCGTGGTAGTCGGCCAAGAAGTAAAAACCATCGGTGCTGGTGTCGCGGCTGGCTTGTACCGTGGGGCGGATGGCGCCCACGTAGTTGCCCAGGTGGGGGGTGCCTGTGGTGGTGATGCCGGTGAGGACGCGGGTGCGGGTTTTGGAGTTCATGAGAAAAGCAGACGGGGAATGATCAGCGCCACTGAATTTATCGCAACAGAGCGGCCAGTGGACTGAGGGTAAGTTTCAGGAAGTCAAAGGTCAGACCCATCAGGGGCTGCATCCACCAGGCGCTGATGAGGCCGGTGAGCACCAGGGCCATGACGATGAAAAAGCCCCAGGGCTCGATGCGCGACACCAGCACGGCCTGACGCCAGGGCAACAGACCCACCAAAATGCGCCCGCCATCCAGCGGAGGCAGGGGGAAGAGGTTGAAGGCGAACATGACCACGTTGGTCAACATGCCGGCTTTGCACATTTCGAGGAAAAAGCGCTCGGTCACGCCACTGCCTGCCAGCGCGTAAAGCAGAACGCCCCAGAGCACAGCCTGAACCAGATTGGAGGCAGGACCCGCCAGTGCCACCCAGACCATGTCGCGCTTGGGGTGGCGCAGCAAGTCAAATCGCACCGGGACCGGCTTGGCATAGCCGAACAGGAAAGCACCACTGGTGCTGAAGTACAGCAGCAGCGGCAGCAAGATGGTGCCCAGCGGGTCGATGTGCGGCAGGGGGTTGAGCGTGACGCGACCCAGCATGGCGGCGGTGTTGTCACCCAGACGCTGCGCGGCATAGCCGTGGGCGGCCTCGTGCAGCGTGATGGCGAAGATCACGGGCAGGGCATAAATCAGGACGGTCTGGATGAGGTCGGACATAAGCATCAGATTGTCTCAGACCTGGCCAGCGCCTGGGTCTGGGGGGCTCAGTGGCTATGTGGGAGAGTGCTCACAGTTTTATGTGGGAGCGAGCCTCTGCTCGGGAATGGTGCTGGTGGCAGTGCGCACATTCGGCCGCGGGGGCGGCCTCCCACTGCACAAAAGATTTCAGAGGCCCAGGCGCGCGGGGTCGCCCTGGCCTTGGCGCAGCACTTGGGGCTCGTCGCTGCTCATGTCGATCACGGTGGTGGGCTCGAGCGAGCAAGCCCCGGCGTCGATGACCGCGCCCACCTGGTGCTCCAGGCGTTCGCGGATCTCTTCGGGGTCGTTGAGGGGCTGTTCTTCGCCGGGCATGATGAGGGTGGCCGCCAGCAGCGGGGCGCCATGCAGGACCAGCAGTTCTTGCAGCACCTGATGCTCGGGCACGCGCAGGCCAATGGTTTTGCGTTGGGGGTGGCTCACGCGGCGCGGCACTTCCTTGGTGGCCTCCAGAATGAAGGTGAAAGGGCCGGGCGTGGCCTGCTTGATGGCCCGAAATTGGCGGTTGTCCACCCGCGCGTAGTTGGCCAGTTCGCTCAGGTCGCGGCACAGCAGCGTCAGGTGGTGCTTGTCGTCCACGCCACGGATGCGGCGCAGCTGGTCGGCGGCGTTTTTGTCGTCGAGGTGGCAGACCAGGGCGTAGCTGGAGTCGGTGGGCACGGCCAGCACGCTGCCCTGGTTGAGCAGCTGCACGGCTTGCTTGAGCAGGCGCGCTTGCGGGTTGTCGGGGTGAACAGTGAAAAACTGGGCCATGGGTGGGGACAGTCGGTTGCCGGTGGTGATCGTATGTCGGTAGATGGGGGCGAAATCCCGCAGCGGAAGGGCGTTGCCTCAGGATTCAGGGGGCTGGATGGCAATGCGGTTTTCGCGCACGGTGAGCCAGGCCCCCAAAGCGCCGCACAGGGCCACCAGGCCCATGCCGACAAAGGTCCACTGGTCGGGCAGGTGGTTGAACACCAGCCAGCCCCCCAGCACCGCAAAGCCGATCTGGGTGTACATGTAGGGCGTGAGGGTGGCGGCCGGGGTTCGGCCATAGGCCAGGATCAGCAAGAAATGCCCGATCGAGGCCAGCACGCCCATGATCAGCAGCTGCAACCAGACGGTCCAGTCTGCGGGCATTTCCCAGACAAAGGGCAGCAGCAGTGTGGCCATGCCCGTGCCGATCCAGCCGGTGTAAAAGTGCGTGGTGATCGGGTCTTCGGTCTTGGCCATCTTGCTGGTCAGCAGCTGAAAGCCGGAGTTGGTGCCTACCAACATCAAGGGCAGGATCACCGTCCAGTCAAAGTGCTGGCTGCCGGGGCGGATGATGACCATCGTGCCCAGGAAGCCGCCCACCACCAGCAGCCAGCGCAGGGGGCGGATTTTTTCCTTGAGCATCCATGCCGCCAGCAAGGTGATGACCAAGGGGGCCAGCAGCGAGATGGCGGTGAACTCGCCCACGGGCATGTATTTGAGGCTCAAAAAAGCCAGGATGCTGCAGGCAAACAGCAGCAGGCCACGGGCCAGCTGAAAGCGCGGGTGCTCGGTGCGCAAAACGCGCCTGCCGCGCCCCGGCCAGACCACCACCGTGGTGATGAGCGCCTGAATGGCGTAGCGGAACCACAGCGCCACCATCACCGACAAACCGGCACTGACATGCCGGGTGGTGGTGTCCAGGGTGGCGAAGCAGGCGGTGGCCAGGACCGCAAAGCCGATGCCCTGAAGGCTGGCGTGTCGGTGCGTCGGATTCACTGGATGCGGTCGGCCAGCAATTCCCAAACCGGGGTGAGTTGGCCAGGCAGGTAGGGCAGGGTGCCCAGGTCGATGCGGCTTTCGTCGGGGCTGTGAAAGTCACTGCCGCGCGAAGCCACCAGGTCGAATTCGAGGGCGGTTTCGGCGTAGCGCACCGCTTCTTGCGAGGAATGGCTGCCGGTGATGACCTCCACCCCGCGACCGCCGTGGGCCTTGAATTCGCTGAACAGCGCGTACTCTTCGTTGGGCGTGAAGCCGTAACGGGCCGGGTGGGCAATGACGGCGATGCCGCCCGCTTCGGTGATCCACTGCACGGCTTCCTGCAGCCGTGCCCAGCGGTGTGGCACGTAGCCGGGTTTGCCTTCGGTCAGGTATTTGCGAAACACCTCCGAGGTGTCGCTGCATACACCCGTTTCGACCAAATGACGGGCAAAGTGGGTGCGCGAAATCAGCTCGGGGTTGCCCACGTATTGCAGGGCGCCTTCGTAAGCGTTTTTGATGCCGACCTTGGCCAGGCCGTCCGACATCTCCTGGGCGCGTTCGCTGCGCCCGCCCCGGGTGCGGCGCAAGCCGGTCACCAGGGCGCTGTTGTGGGGGTCAAAGCCCAGGCCCACGATGTGCACCGTTTGGTGGGCAAAGGTGACCGAAATTTCTGTGCCCGTGAGGTAGGGCATGCCCAGTGCCTTGGCCGCAGCCAGGGCGCGGTCTTGGCCGCCCACTTCGTCGTGGTCGGTCAGTGCCCACAGTTCCACGCCGTTGGCTTTGGCGCGTTCAGCCAGGGCTTCGGGGGTGAGGGTGCCGTCGGAGATGACGGAGTGGCAATGCAGGTCGGCGTTCATCATCGGGTCCATTTTAGGCGCATGCCGCTGGGTCAGCGCCACTCGTGGGGACTGGCCTGTTTCAAGCCCCGGGGCAGGCAACAGCCCTGCAGTTCTTCGGGCTGATGCCTGTGGTCGATAATTCGGGCATGACCACGATGCAGACTTTTGCGGAGCCCCAGCCATGGCACTGATGATCACCGATGAATGCATCAACTGCGATGTGTGTGAGCCCGAGTGCCCGAACCAGGCGATTTATCTGGGCGAAGAAATTTACGAAATCGACCCGTCCAAGTGCACCGAGTGTGTCGGGCATTTTGACGAGCCCCAGTGTGTGCAGGTCTGCCCCGTGGCTTGCATTCCCGTCAACCCCCAACACGTCGAAAACCAGGAGTCGCTCTGGGCCAAATACCGCCGCTTGCAGGGGCAGTGAGGCGGGTGGCCTGCATCACTCGGCTGCAGGGGCGTCTGGCGCAGGTGTTTTGACGGGGCGGGGTGGTTTGGGGCGTGGCGGCTTGCTGGTGTGGATGCGGGCCATGGCCTTTTCCATGTCGCCCGCCAGGAGCAGGGGCAAGGCGTTTACCGCGCGGTGGATGCTGTCGTCGATGGCTTTGCGGTGCTCCAGCATCGGCTTTTTCAAGACCCAGCTGACCACCTCGGCCTTGTCGCCCGGGTGGCCGACGCCAATGCGTAGCCGCCAGTAGTCGGCTGTGCCCAGTTGGGCATGGATGTCGCGCAAGCCGTTGTGCCCGGCGTGGCTGCCGCCGAGCTTGAGCTTGGCTTCGCCGGGCGGGATGTCCAGTTCGTCGTGCGCCACCAGAATCTCTTGCGGCTGGATTTTGAAGAACCGCGCCAGTGCGCTGACCGATTTGCCCGACAGGTTCATGAAGGTCTGGGGCTCGAGCAACCACACGTTGTGGCCGTTGACGGTGGTGCGGGCCACCAGGCCGTGGTAGCTGCGCTCGGGCACCAGCGACACCTTGAGTTCGCGGGCCACGGCATCGATCCACCAGAAACCGGCGTTGTGGCGGGTGTCTTCGTATTCGTTGCCCGGGTTGCCCAGGCCGACAAGCAGTTTGATCATGGTGCGAGATTATCCTTGGCGCAGGCGGCCTTGCGGGGGGAGCCGCTGGCCCCAAAGCAAAAGGCCCGCTTGCGCGGGCCTTGCAGAGCGGGGCTTTGCAGCCCCAGGCAGAAGATCACTTCTTGCCTTTGCCCTTGCCTTTGGCGTCTGCAGGGGCAGCGGCCACAGGGGCTGCAACCACTTCTTCCACGGGAGCCACCACGGACACGAGGACCGGGTTTTTCTTGCCATGGGTGACGGCTTTGCAGCCAGCAGGCAGGGTGATGTCGTTCAGGTGCAGCGAATTGCCCTTGGTCAGGCCCTTCAGATCCACCGCGATGAACTCGGGCAGGTTGGCGGGCAGGCAAGCCACTTCGATTTCGGTCGCCACGTGGGTGACGGTGCACTTGTCGGTCTTGACGGCTTCGGACTCTTCTTCACCGCTGAAGTGCAATGGCACCTTCATGTGCAAAGTGGTGTTGGCGTCCACGCGCTGGAAGTCGATGTGTTGCACCAACTGCTTGAACGGGTGCATCTGGTAGTCACGCAGCAAGACTTTGCTGGTCTGACCGTTCAGTTCCACGTCCAGGATGGAAGCGTGGAAAGCTTCCTTTTTCAGGGCGTGCCACAAAGCGTTGTGGTCCAGCTCGATCAGTTGGGGGGCCGATGTGGAACCGTAAACGATGCCAGGCGTGCGGCCGGAATTGCGGAGACGGCGGCTCGCACCCGTGCCCTGCTTAGCGCGCTCAAAAGCGACGAATTTCATACATTTCTCCTTCTAGGGCCCACCGCGACCAGTGCGGCCCTGACTTAAAAAAGCCAGCCAGTCCACAAGGACGGCTGGCCACTGGTGGCCTCTTCCCGATCAGGCTTGATCGGAGAACAGGCTCATCACCGACTCGCCGTGCGCAATCCGGTTGATCGTTTCGGCGATCAGCGGTGCCACTGAGAGTTGGCGAATCTTGGAACACGCTGCGGCTTCGGCCGTCAGCGGGATGGTGTTGGTGACCACGACTTCGTCGAGGGCCTCGCCCTTGGCAATGCGGTCGATGGCCGGACCCGAAAAAATCGGGTGTGTGCAATAGGCGTAGACTTTTTTGGCGCCGCGCTCTTTGAGCACCTCGGCCGCTTTGACCAAGGTGCCAGCGGTGTCGATCATGTCGTCCATGATCACGCAGTTGCGGCCGTCGATCTCGCCGATGACGTGCATGACTTCGCTCACGTTGGCTTTGGGGCGGCGCTTGTCGATGATGGCCAGGTCGCAGCCGAGCTGTTTGGCCAAGGCACGGGCACGCACCACGCCGCCCACATCGGGCGACACGACGATCAGGTCGTCGTAGTTTTGCTGGCGCAGGTCACCCAACAGAACAGGGGAGGCGTAAATGTTGTCCACCGGGATGTCGAAGAAGCCCTGGATCTGGTCGGCGTGCAAGTCCATGGTCAGCACGCGGTCCACACCCACAGCTTGGAGCATGTTGGCGACCACTTTGGCCGAAATCGGCACGCGGGTCGAGCGGGGGCGGCGGTCCTGGCGGGCGTATCCGAAATAAGGAATGACGGCGCTGATGCGGCCAGCCGAGGCGCGTTTGAGCGCGTCGACCATGATCAGCAGTTCCATCAGGTTTTCGTTGGTGGGTGCGCAGGTGGACTGCACCACGAACACTTCGCGTGCACGAACGTTTTGCTTGAGTTCGACAGTGACTTCGCCGTCAGAGAAACGGCCCACATCGACCGCGCCGAGCTGTGTGCCCAGGTGCTTGGCGATCTCGGCAGCCAAAACGGGATTGGCGTTGCCGGTGAACAGCATGAATTCGGGGGGGAGTGAAGCAGGCTGCATGTGCATTCCAGCGATCAGATAAAGGGGCCTGTACGATTGAACGTATTTGGCAGGGGAAGAAGGACTCGAACCTTCGAATGCCGGAATCAAAATCCGGTGCCTTAACCAACTTGGCGACTCCCCTACACGGGTTGACCGCTGAAACAGCGGCCGACCGATCAACTATCGCTGGATGCCCAACCCTGTAAAGGGTGAACCTCCAAATTGCTGCATTGGCGTCCTTGCCATCGGTCTGGGACCTGAATTGGCGCGGTGCCTGAGGTGCAATGTGCGAACACTGCACTGCCAGAACCTGTCATTTTGCCGTTCATGCCTGCGTTGCCAAACACTTGGAGTGCGAGGGAAACGTCTGGGCAGATCGTTTGAGCAACAGGTTGCAGATCATTGTGACCAAAGTCATATGGCGCTGCAGCGAAGACCGAAATTGTAGCAGGCTTTGTGGCCCGTTGAAGCGCCGGGTGCGTAAAAATTTGCGCGGTTTCGACGCCCGAAGGGGGTTTGAGGACCCAAAACCGCGCCGCAGGCAGTGCGATGGGGGTGATTTGCTCGCCAATGCCTTCCACCCAGGCGTTGTGGCCGCGCAGGAAAAAAGGCACGTCTGCGCCCAGTTGCAGGCCCAGTTGTTCGAGCGCAGGCCGCTTCAGTTTCAGGTCCCAAAGCCGGTTGAGTGCGAGCAGGCAGCTGGCCGCGTCTGACGAGCCGCCGCCCATACCTGCCTGGGCTGGGATCTGTTTTTCGACCGCGATGTGCACGCCTTGTGTGCAGCCTGTGTGTTGTTGCAGCAATTTGGCGGCGCGGGTGATCAGGTCGTCGGCAGGCAGCTGGACAGTCAGGTCTTCGCGGCTGATGCCGCCGCCGGGGCGTTTTTCAAAGTGCAGGGTGTCGCACCAGTCGATGAGCATGAACACCGATTGCAGCAGGTGGTAACCGTCGGGGCGCTGGCCTGTGATGTGCAGGAACAGGTTGAGCTTGGCCGGGGCCGGAACGTCGTGCAGCAGTTTCATGGGGCAGATTATCGTCAGACCAGAGGCGCGAGCGGCTTCAGCGGTCGAGCAGGATGCGCAACACGGCTTCGGGGCCCGGGGCGTTTTTGCGGGCGGTCAGGCGACCTTCGCGGTGGGTCGTCAGATCCACTTGCCAGCCCGGTACGTCAGCGGCTTTGCCCGCCAGCCATTCAAACAGCGCGGCAATGGGCAGCTCGGTGCCCGTCAGGCGCTGGCTCAGGCTTTGCAGGTTGGCGCTTTCGGTTTTGTCCTGGCCTTGCTCCAGCACGGCGGCTTGGGGTGTCCAGCTCAGGCGTGCCAGTGTCGTGCCAATCGGGCTGAGCAAGACCAGTTGGCCTTGGTCGGCCGAGCCTTGCAGCTCAAAGCTGGCACTCCAGTTTTGCGGTGGCGTGCTTTGCAACTGCAAGGCCAGACGCCCCGACCAGAAGGCAGCCGGGTCAGCGGGCGTGGGGCGGGGGGTGGCACACCCGGCCAGGCTGAGCAGGCCCAGACTCAGCAGGCCCAGCCAGGCACGTCGCTCAGGCGGAGATGGCAGGGGCTGCCGGGGCGGCTTCATGGTTTGAAGTTGAAGCGTTTGAGGGTTTCGACCAGGGTTTCGTTGTCGGCCTTGAGCAGCAGGCCTTCGCGCCAGATGGTGCCGGCTTCGCGTTGCTGGCCGGTCACCCAGAGCACCTCGCCCAAGTGCGCGGCGATCTCGGCATCGGGCTTGGCTTTGTAGGCGGCTTTGAGGATGGTCAGGGCTTCCTGGTGCAGGCCTTGGCGGTACTTCACCCAGCCCAGGCTGTCCTGGATGTAGGCGTCTTTGGGCGACAGTTGCACGGCTTTTTCAATCAGTTGCTGCGCTTCTTCCAGGCGGATGTTGCGGTCTGCGAGGGAATAGCCCAAGGCATTGAAGGCATGTGCTTCTTGCGGTGCCTTGGCCATGAGCTGGCGCAGCAGGGCCTCCATTTCGTCGTAGCGTTTGAGCTTTTCGCAAACCATCGACAACTCGGTCAGCAACTCGGTGTCGTCGGGTTTTTTGTCCAGGGCAGCCCGCACCAAGGGGTAGGCCGCGGCCGCGTCGCGGTGCTCACGCAGCCAAAAGGACTGGGCCAGCACCTTGCGGCGTGCCTGTTCGGCGTTGGCCGGTTTGACTTGGGCCAACACGCGGCGCGCCTCGTCCATGCGGCCTTGCTGCGCCAGCAGGTCGGCTTGGCGGCTGGCCAGCTTGATCGGGTCGGCCCCGGCGGGCATGCGGCCGAGCCATTGGTTGGCGCGGTCCAGTTGCCCTTGCTTTTGCGCGATTTGTGCCAGGCTCATCAAGGCTTCGGCCAATCCGGCCTGCTGCTCTGGCGTGGGGTTGTTGGCCACCAGCCGGGTGTATTGTTCGAGGCGTTTTTCAGCTTCAGGCAGCTGGCCGTTTTCCTGCAAGACCAGGCCGTGGATCAGCCAGCCATCGGCAAATTCCGGGTGCTTGGCGTTGAGCACCGCCAGTTGTGTCAAGGCTTCAGGGTAGAGCTGCAGGCCCACCAAAGTGCGTGCATAGCCCAGACGCAGTTCGGGCACCACATCGGTTTTCATGGCCGCATCGACCATGGGTTTGAGGGTGCTGTTGGCGTTGACCAGCAGGCTGAGCGCCAACACCAAAGGCCCCGTGGCCTTCGGGTCGGCGGCGTGGCCTTGCGTCGAGGCTTCGACCGCCCGCGAGATCTGGCCCGCATCCCGGCGCATGCGGCCCACGGTGGTCCAGGCTGTCGCGGCGGTGGTTTTTTGGGTGAAGGCCTGGGCCAGGGCTTTTTCCACCACATCGGCCGCCAGGGGCTTGTCTTGCACCACGCTGAACAAACGCGGCACGGAAGCAATGGCGCCGGGCTGCTCGTCCAAGGGCAGCTCGTTGATGGAGACCGCCAGGGCTTTGCCCGCTTCTTCCACCCGGTTCAGGGCCAGCAAAATCTGGAGCACGTAGCGACTGGCCTCGATGGCGGAGGGGATTTCCCTTTTCCAGGTTTGCGCCGCTTGCAGTGCGGCCTCGCCAGAGCGGGCTTGCAGGGCCATGTCGACCGCGCGCTGGAACAGCGCCGGGTCGCGGGTTTTGCGTGCCGCGTCGAGCATGATGGAAAAACCGCTGCCCGGCGAGCCCATGCGGGTGTTGAGTTCGCCCAGCAGGATTTGGTAGAACAGGGCCGCGTCCAGCGCCGATTGTCGGGGTGCCGTTTCGGCTTTGGGGGCGACAGACTGCGCCCAAGCACCGACGACGCACGAGGACAAGAGGGCAAGTCGAAACCAGAATTTCATGCCGACCATCATAATCCAGCCACCTTTTTAACCAGGGCGCTGCAGGCCAATGGCCATTGCGGGCGCCGGACCCTTGCATGCCCGAACTCCCGGAAGTTGAAGTCACCCGCCGCAGTTTTGCCGACCGCATCGCCTCGGCCCACATCTTGGCCATGCACTTGGGCAAGCCTCTGCGCTGGCCGCTGGGTGTGCCCGCCGCCAGTTTGGTGGGGCGGCAAATCTGGGGCGTGCGCAGGCGTGGCAAATACCTGCTGCTCGATTTGGACCAAGGCATGCTGCTGGTGCATTTGGGCATGTCGGGCAGCTTGAACTTTGCCCCCACCCAGCCCGAAGCCGGCCCGCACGACCACATGGACCTGGTGACCGACCGGGGGGTGCTGCGGCTGCACGATCCGCGCCGGTTCGGGGCGGTGGTCTGGGCCCCGGGTGAAGATTCGCCCCAGGCGCAAAAACTGCTGGGGCGTTTGGGCGTGGAGCCTTTGAGCGCCCAGTTCGATGAGACGGCTTTTGCCCAAGCCCTCAAAAAACGCCAGTCGGCCATCAAGCAGGTCTTGCTGGCGGGTGACGAAGTGGTGGGCGTGGGCAACATTTATGCATCCGAAGCCTTGTTCATGGCGGGCATACGACCCACCACCAAGGCCTCGCGTTTGTCCAAACCGCGTGTGGCCCGGCTGCACGCGGCCATCGTGCAGGTGTTGACCCGTGCGGTGGAGCAGGGCGGCAGCTCGCTCAAGGACTTTGTGAACGCCGAAGGCCGCACCGGGTATTTCCAGCTGGAAGCGGCGGTGTACGGTCGCGCGGGTGAGCCTTGCCGGGTGTGCGCCACACCCATCCGGTCCATGCTGCAGGGCCAGCGCACCACTTTTTATTGCCCGACATGTCAGAAACCGTGATGACTTTGCCCCCAGAGTTTGCCCGCCGCATGGTGGACTGGCAGCGCCTGCACGGCCGCCAAAGCCTGCCGTGGCAAAACACCCAGGACCCTTACCGCGTTTGGTTGTCCGAGATCATGCTGCAGCAAACGCAGGTGAGCACGGTGCTGGACTACTTTCCCCGGTTTTTGGGGCGTTTCCCGGACGTGGCGGCTTTGGCTGCTGCGCCGCAAGACGATGTGCTGGCGCTGTGGAGCGGCCTGGGCTATTACAGCCGCGCCCGCAACCTGCACCAATGCGCCCAAGAGGTGATGACGCGGTTTGGCGGGGCTTTTCCGCGCCGAGCCGAAGACCTGCAAACCCTGCCCGGCATTGGCCGATCGACGGCAGCAGCCATCGCGGCGTTTTGCTTTGGCGAGCGTGCCGCCATTCTGGACGGCAACGTCAAGCGCGTGCTGACCCGGGTGCTGGGCTACAGCGCAGATTTGGCGGTGGCCAAAAACGAAAAAGCGCTGTGGGCGCTGGCCCAAGACCTGTTGCCAGCGCAAGCGGCTGACATGCCCCGCTACACCCAGGCCTTGATGGACTTGGGTGCCACCGTCTGTTTGCCGCGCAAGGCGCAATGCGAGGCCTGCCCCGTCAGCACCGTGTGCCAGGCCCAAGCGCAGCGCGAGCCGCTGGCCTACCCCGTCAAAACCCGCAAGCTCAAGCGCAGCAGCGCCACCTTGTGGCTGTTGTGGGCGGTCAATGCGCAAGGCCAGGTGTGGCTGCAAAAGCGGCCAGACACGGGCATCTGGGCGGGCTTGTTCAGCTTGCCCGTGTTTGAGTCCGAGGCGGATTTGCTGGCCGCTTGGGCGAAGGGTGGAGACCCGCAGTACATCGCACCCTGGAAGCATGTGCTGACACACCGCGATTTGCACCTGCACCCGGTGCGCATGCTCGGGGTCGGAAGAAGTGCCCCGTCTTGTGAGGGGCAGTGGGTGGATGCCGATGCCTGGCCCGCGATGGGCTTGCCAGCGCCGATTCGGGCTTTGTTAGCAGCGTGAAAAAGATGGATCCCGCATCAAGTGCGGGATGACAGGGTGGGTCAGACCGCGTCCAGCTCCCGGTGCCGTTTCAGGGTGAGCCAGCGTGTGCCGAAATTTTGGGCCAGCTGCTCGACCATGAACACCGAGCGGTGCTGGCCGCCGGTGCAGCCGATGGCCACGGTAACGTAGCTGCGGTGGTCGCGCTCGATGGCGGGTATCCAGTGCTTCAAAAATCCTTCGATCTGCAGCTGCATTTGCACGAACTCTTCGGACTGGCGCAAGTAGTCCTGAACGGGTTCGTCACGACCTGTCAAAGGGCGCAGGGCGCTTTCGTAATGCGGGTTGGGCAGCATGCGCACGTCAAACACATAATCGGCGTCGGTGGGGATGCCACGCTTGAAGCCAAACGACTCAAACACCAGTGTCAGTTGCGCTGAAGGGGCGCTGACCAGGGTCTTGATGTAGGTTTGCAGCTGGGCCGAGCGCAGCAAGCTGGTGTCGATGACATGCGCGCGCTCACGCAACTCGGACAGCAGTTCGCGCTCGAACTGGATGGTCTCCAGCAGCGCCTTGTCGCTTTGCGGCTTGCTGCCGCCCGACAAAGGGTGTTTGCGCCGTGTTTCGGAGTAACGCCGCTGCAAGGTGTCGCTGGTGGCGTCCAGAAAAACCGACTTCACCGTCATGCCCATGTCGCGCAGCAAGGCCATTTGTTCGGGCATCAGGTGCAGCGAATTGGCGCTGCGCACGTCGATCGCAATCGCCAGCCGTTGCTCTTTTTGCTGTTCTTCGAGTTTGACGAAGGGGATCAACAACTCGGGCGGCAGGTTGTCCACGCAGTAATAGCCCGCGTCTTCGAGCGCGTGCAGCGCCACCGATTTGCCGGAGCCGGACATGCCGGTGATCAGGATGATGTCCATGCTCAGCTTTGGGCGGCTTTGCGGCCAGTGGGTTTGGAAGGAGCGCCCAGCATTTCGCGGGCGTGGGCCAGGGTGGTGGCGGACAACTTTTCGCCACCCAGCATGCGGGCGATTTCGCTCACGCGCTCTTCGCCGCTCACGGGGCGCACCTGGCTGCTGACCTGGCCTTGGGCTGCGGCCTTGCTCACCAGCAGGTGGTGGTCAGCGCAGGCGGCCACCTGGGGCAGGTGGGTCACGGCCAGCACCTGGCGGTGTTGGCCCAGTTGTTTCATCAGGCGCCCCACGGTTTCGGCCACAGCGCCGCCGACACCCGAATCCACCTCGTCAAAGATCAAGGTACCGGCTTCGCCCAGTTCGCTGGTGGTGACCGCGATGGCCAGCGCAATGCGCGAGAGCTCACCGCCCGAGGCCACTTTGCCCACGGGCCGGGGCGTGCTGCCTTCGTGCCCGGCCACCAGAAAGCTCACTTCTTCGAGGCCATGTTGTGCGGGCTCGTCCAGGGTTTGGAGCTGCACCTCAAAGCGGCCGCCTTGCATGCCCAGCTGCTGCATGGCGCTGCTGACGGCTTGAGCCAAGGGTTTGGCTGCCTTTTGGCGTTGCTGAGAGACGGCTTTGGCTGCTTGCAGACAGGCTTTGTGGGCAGCTTGTTCGGCTTTTTGCAAAGCGTCCAGGTCGGCAGCAGCATCGAGCTGGGCCAGCTCTTTGCGCCAAGCCTGCAGCGACAAGGGCAGCTCGTCAGGGGTTTTTTTGTAACGCCGGGCCAGCGACAACCACAGGCCCATGCGCTCGTCCAGTTGCGCCAGTTGGGCCGGGTCCAGATCGGTCTTGCGCAAATAAGTGTGCAGGCTGTGGGCCACGTCTTCGGCCTGGGCCTGGGCAGAGGCCAGCACCTCGGCCAGGGCGTTGAATTCGGGCTCAAATTGCCCCAGAGACTGCAGGGTCTGGATGGCACGGGACAGCTGGCGCAGCGCGCCGCCATCGCTCTCGTTGTCTCCGCCTTCAAGCAGCAGCGTGCTTTGGTTGGCCCCGTCGATCAGGGCTTGCGCGTTGGCCAGGCGGCTGTGCTGGGTGCTCAGCTCTTGCCATTCGTCCACCTGCGGGTTGAGCTTTTCCAGCTCGCCGATTTGCCAGGCCAGGCGTTCGCGTTCGTTGGCCAAGGTGCTTTGCGCTTGCTGCGCGTCGGTCAGGGTTTGCTGGGCTTGCCGCCAGCTGTGCCAAGCGGTTTTGAGGGGGCGGGTGTCGATGCCCGCGTAGGCGTCAAGCAGGCCGCGCACCGCGTCAGGCCGGGTCAGGCTTTGCCAGGCGTGCTGGCCATGGATGTCCAGCAGTTGTTCGCCCAGCTCGCGCAATTGGGTGGCGGTGGCGGGGCTCCCGTTGATCCAGGCGCGGCTTTTGCCTGCGGTGTCGACGGTGCGGCGCAGCAGCAAGTCGGCGCTGGCTTCAAAACCGGCTTCTTCGAGCCAGGCCGCAATGGCAGAGGTGGGCTCGAATTCGGCGCAAACCTCGCAGCGGCTGGCGCCTTCGCGCACCACACCCGAGTCGGCACGCGCGCCCAAGGCCAGCTGCAAGGCATCGATCAAAATCGATTTGCCCGCCCCGGTTTCGCCCGTCAACACGCTGAAGCCCGTGCTCAGGTCCAGCTCCAGTTCGTGCACGATCACGAAATCGCGCAGGGTGATGTGCGTCAGTGCCACGGCTCAAGCGCCCTCATTCCAGTGCATTTTTTTGCGCAAAGTGTCGAAGTAATTCCAGCCCGCAGGGTGCAAAAACCGCACCGTGTGCTCCGAGCGCTTGACCACGATCCGGTCCCCCAAAATCAGGTCGGCCAGCGACTGCATGTCAAAGTTGGCGCTGACGTAGCGCCCGGCCACGATCTCGATGCTGACCTCGCTGGACTCGGGCAGCACGATGGGCCGGTTGGACAAGGTGTGCGGCGCAATGGGCGCCATGACCCAGCCGCCAATGCCCGGGTGCATCAAAGGCCCGCCGACCGACAGGGAATAAGCGGTGGAGCCCGTGGGCGTGGCGATGATCAGGCCGTCGGCGCGCTGGTTGGACACAAAGTGGCCATCGACCTCAACGCGCAGCTCGACCATGCCCGAGGTGCCGCCCCGGTTGACCACCACATCGTTCATCGCCAGGGCGCTGAACACGCTGCGCTGGTCGCGCATGACGTGGGCCTGCAGCAAGCTGCGGTCTTCGGCCTGGTAGTGGCCTTGCAGCATGGGCTGCAGCACATCCTGGTAGCTTTGCAAGGGAATGTCGGTGATGAAGCCCAGCCGACCCTGGTTGATGCCCATCAAAGGCAGGCCGTAGCGGGCCATCTGGCGCCCAATGCCCAGCATGGTGCCGTCGCCCCCGATCACCAGGCCCAGGTCGCACTGGGTGCCAACCTCGGTCATCTCCAGCACCGGGTAGGTCGACAGCCCGGTGTGCGAGGCGGTTTCCTTGTCCAGCACCACGTCGCAGCCTTGCCGCGTCAGGAACTGGGCCACGTCGTCCAAAGCGCGGCGTGAACTCTCCAGTGCCCCGCCGTGGGCGGTGGTGTGGTACTTGCCAAAGAGCGCAACGTGACGGAACTTGGATCTCATTTGCAAATTACATCATTAAAATGGCCGGATGCTAGACGATCGTGCCAAGTTATTGCTCAAAGCGCTGGTGGAACGCTACATCGCCGACGGCCAACCCGTGGGCTCGCGCACGCTCTCCAAAGCCTCGGGCCTGGACCTGTCACCCGCGACCATCCGCAACGTGATGTCCGACCTGGAAGAGCTGGGCCTGATTGCCAGCCCCCACACCTCGGCCGGGCGCATCCCCACCAGCCGGGGCTACCGCCTGTTTGTGGACACCATGCTTACGGTGCAGCGCGATGGCCTGGACACCCCGGCGCTCACGCCCGACCAGCCGCAAAAGGTGATCGCCAACGCCGCCAACCTGCTGTCCAACCTGTCGCATTTTGTGGGCGTGGTCATGACGCCCCGCCGGGCCTCGGTGTTCCGGCACATCGAATTTCTGCGTTTGTCGGAACGGCGCTTGCTCGTCATCATCGTCTCGCCCGAAGGCGATGTGCAAAACCGCATCCTGTTCACCGAGACCGATTACTCGCAAAGCCAGCTGGTCGAAACGTCCAATTTCCTCAACACCCACTACGCGGGCATGGCCATCGAGCAGGTGCGCAGCCGGGTGCAGCAAGAGCTGGTGAGCCTGCAAAGCGAGATCGCCACCCTCATGCAAGCGGCTGTGCAGGTCAGCACCGAAGCCCTGGCTGAAGACCAGAACGAGGTGGTGATTGCCGGTGAACGCAATTTGCTGTCGGTGAGCGACTTTTCCAGTGACATGGGTCATTTGCGCCGGGCGTTTGAACTGTTCGAGCAAAAAACGCAACTCATGCGCCTGCTGGACGTGTCCAGCCAGGCCGAAGGCGTGCGCATCTATATTGGCGGTGAAAGCCAGATCGTGCCCATGCAGGAGCTGTCGGTCGTCAGCTCACCCTATGAGGTGGACGGCCAGGTGGTGGGCACCCTGGGCGTGATCGGCCCGACCCGCATGCCTTACGACCGCATGATCCAGATCGTCAACATCACCTCGCGCCTGGTCAGCAATGCGCTGAGCCAGTCCAAATAAGCCCCTGCGGCCCACTACAATCACCGCTTCGGTTGGGGCGTTAGCTCAGTTGGTTAGAGCAGAGGACTCATAATCTATTAAAATAGTTCTCAAATTGTCAAAAAGTCTATATGCGACAACAGGTTACGTGAGAAAAATTGGTGCGTAAAACACTACACACCAGCTACACACTTTTTGACTGTTTTGAACCCGAGTTTTGGTCTGTTTTTCGCCCCTAAAACCGACCCACGTACAATCTATTTTTGAGGGGCGTTAGCTCAGTTGGTTAGAGCAGAGGACTCATAGAAATTTGTGCACCGAGATAGGAAACTTCTCGCGTGAATGGCGTCAAATTCGGTGAAAGCTACGTGCAGTGATGCATACGCCAATGCCGAGCCAAGCTTCGATGTGAAAGCATCGTTGAAGGTGTAGAGACTAGACGGCGCCCACCTACGGCGAAAGCTATGGTGAAGGCATAGTCCAGGGAGTGGCGAAAGTCACACAAACCGGAATCCTTTGGTCGACAGTTCAAGTCTGTCACGCCCTACCAACACTAAAGAGGACTGTGTAAAAGCAGTCCTCTTTTTTTATCTCCACACTGCACACTCACTTGGTTGCTCTTTTCACAAGTTGAATTTAAAGTGCGGCTATGTCGGCAAAAAAAGAGACTACACACATCCTCAGCGAAGGTGAACTCGTCCTGTACAGGCGGGAGCGCAGCTCTATCTGGCAATGCCGTTACAAGGTGGGTGGTGTTTGGCAAAGGGCTTCGACCAAAGAGCGAAAGCTCAAAGACGCCAAAGAGGTCGCCAAAGAACTCCGGATCACGGCTGAAATCCGCAAGCGTGACAACCTGCCTGTCATCACACGCAAATTCCGAGACGTCGCCAAGCTGGCTGTGCAGCGGATGGAGCAGAAGCTTGCCAACGGTGACGGCAAGGTTTCGTACAAGGACTACATCCGCATCATCAATGAGTACCTGATCCCGATATTGGGCAACAGGTTGATCACGAACATTGACAGCGCAGCACTGGATCACTTGGACGCGGAACGCATTCGGATGATGGAGCGACAGCCAAGCCACAGCACCTTGCTGAGCCATAACGCGGCCTTGAATCTCATTTTCGATGAAGGTGTGCTGCGGAACTTCCTCACCGAACTAAATCGTCCAAAGCTGGAGTCGAAGGGCAAGAAAAGCAACCGTCACCCTGCATTTGAGCTGAATGAAATCCAAGCTGTCATCAACAACTTTGACAGCTGGATTGAAAGGGCACGCAACGACCACAGCAGGGAGATGCGCCAAATAATGCGTGACTATGTGGTGATGCTGATCGACACCGGTGCTAGGCCCGGCAAAGAGTTGATGAACCTGAAATGGAAGCAAATCAGGTTCTCAATGAATCCCACGCTCACACTCACCGGCGAAAAAGAATTTCTGGACGATGGCACTGAACAAGATGTCGTACATCCGAACTTGAACAGGATTGTCGAGATGACGGTCTCAGGCAAGACCGGTACACGCCAAATCATTGGGCGCGAGCCAACTGTGAAGGTGTTGGAGCGGATATCCCGCCGTGTGTATGGCGTACGCAATAACGTCGCCGATCCATTGAAGGACATCGCCATCCCCAGCAATGATGACTATGTGTTGCGGACCAAAGACAAGAAGCAGGATGTGAGCTCATCTTTTCAGCATATTGTTGATTAGCCAGACAAACTGAGCCAGTGTTTGCAACCAATATTGAGCCACTGGTTTTTAAAGAATTGGCTTATTCGGTTGTGGATAAGTTTAGCTGTTCTGTGCTTTTACCCCCTTTCGTTTTGGATTGTTTGACCTTCTGGCTGACCGCCTGAGAGTGCTTGAAGCGCCAACTTTCGTTGCCCGTCTCCACAATATGGCAGTGATGGGTGAGCCGGTCCAGCAGCGCCGTCGTCATCTTGGCGTCGCCAAACACGTTGGCCCACTCCGAGAAGTTCAGGTTGGTCGTGATCACCACACTGGTGCGCTCATACAGCTTGGAGAGCAAGTGAAACAGCAACGCGCCACCCGACTGGGTGAAGGGCAAATAGCCCATCTCATCCAAGATCACCAGGTCAACGTACATCAAGCGGTTGGCCAACTGCCCGTGCTTGTTCTGGGATTTCTCAAGCTCCAAGGCATTGACCAGTTCCACCGTCGAGAAGAAACGCACCCGCTTGCCCTTGGCGCGAATGGCATGCACCCCAAGGCTGGTGGCCAAGTGCGTCTTGCCCGTTCCCGGCCCGCCCACAAACACCACGTTGTGCGCCGAGTCCACGAATTGCAGCTCATGCAACTGCTTGACCAGATTCGCGTCCACATGCGCCTGCGCGAAGTCAAACCCCGTCAAATCCCGGTGCGTGGGGAAGCGGGCCACCCGCATCTGATAGGCCATGGAGCGCACCTCGCGCTGCGCAGCCTCTGACTTGATCAACTGGTGCAGCACCACCTCATGATCCAACGCTTTGAGCCTGGCCGTTCCCAGCACCTCCGGCCAAGCGCTGGCCATGCCATGCAGGCTCAGTGCCTTGAGCCCATCGATCACATCACTCATGGCGCGCCTCCTGCTCATCTCTCAAAGCGTCATAGCGCTCCAAATTGGCCAACGCCGGCGTGCTCAGTTGCAAGGGCGTGCTGATTTCTACGCGAGCTGGCATGGGCTCTTTGAGCCGGGCAATCACATTGAGCACATGCTCGGCACTCACTCGACCCGTTTGCAGCGCCAACTCGGTGGCCACCAACACCGCTTCGAGCCCGTGCAAATTCACCGCCGACAGCACCTGTGACATCACCCGGTCGCCCCCTGGGTGTTTGAGCAGTTGACGCTGCAACTCCACTAAAGGCTCGGGCATGTCCCTAAAGGGGGCACCATTGCGCAGCGCCCCTGGCTTGCGCTCGACCAAAGCGATGTAGTGCTGCCAGTCGTATATGGTTTGATCGCGCCCAAAGTGGCGCTCTAGCCGGGCGGCCTGCCCATCAGGCCCCACCACCAGCAAGTACTCTGGGTAAGCGCGCAAACTCACCACCCCATGCACCCATTCGCAGGGCACGCTGTAGCGGTTGCGTTGGTATTGGATCAGCGAGGTCGATGACACCCGAACCGGTTGTTCCACATACCCATCAAAGGGCTTGGGGCAAGGCATCAAGCGGCTCGCCTCGTCTTGCCACACATCGGCAACGCTCAGCTCGGACCACTCTGGGTGTGCCAACTCATCCCACGCTTGACGGCAGGCACTGTGCAGCCACTCATTGAGCTCGGCCAAACTGCCCCAGCGCCGCTCAGTGACCTCGCGCACCACGCCTCGCCTGCGGTCTTGCACGTTCTTCTCAACGATGCCCTTCTCCCATCCCGCCGCCCGGTTACAGAACTCGTGATCAAACAAGTAATGCCCCGTCATCGCCTCAAACCGCGCGTTGACGCTGCGCTGCTTGCCCTGGCCCACCTTGTCCACCGCCGTCTTCATGTTGTCGTAGATACCCCGCTTGGGCACGCCGCCAAACGCTGCAAAGCCCCGGGCATGGGCGTCAAACAGCATTTCATGGGTTTGCGTGAAGTACGCCACCAGCAAGAACGCACGGCTGGCGGCCAGCTTGATGTGCGCCACCTCCAGTCGGCGGCGCAAACCGCCAATGAAGGCGTACTCACAGCTCCAGTCAAACTGAAACGCCTCTCCCAGCTCAAAGTGCAGCGGCACAAACCCCACGCTCTTGGGCGCATGGCTTTGCTCGAGCTTCCACCTCTTGGCAAACCGGTACACGGGGCTTGCGCTACCGCTGTAGCCCATGGCGCGCAATGCCTCAAACAAGGCCTTGACCCCCCGGCGCTCGCGCTTGTTGCGGTGGCTGTCCGCTTTGAGCCAGGTGACAAGCTGCTCCTTGTACGGCTCCAGCACGCTGGCTGTGGCCTGCCGAACAGGGTATTTGGGCTCCACCATCTCCGGCTCGCCCAGCCACTTGGCAGCCGTGTTTCTCGATATCCCAAGCCTGCGGCTGGCTTGGCGCACTGACATGCCGTCTCGCAAGACAAGGCGGCGCAATTTACTCAAAGTTCCCACGTTGATCACTCCTGACCACCCTTGCTCAAAAAATAAGCAGGATAGGCCAATGAAGTGGCTCAAATTTGGATGCAAATCCCCGTCAAAGTGGCTCAGTTTTCATTGACAGTCAACAGGCTATGGTTATCAGTTCTGGCTGCGCGAAAAGCCTGGCCGCTACTTTATGCAAGGTGTGTATGGGCAGTACGTTGGCATTGACCGAGATACGAAAACGGTGATGATCATCAACTCTGCCGACAACGCCGAGGCAGCAGGTTTACGCTCACTCAACACTTTTCGACTATTTCAAGGCGTGATTGCCGCTACAAACCCGTAGCAGTCAGCTAGCGCAGTCCCCACACTCCTTGCTCCTGTGTAAATACTGGACAAGGAGTTTTTTTATGAAGATCGCAGAAATAACGACCGTCAAACCCGTCAAGCCACTTACACCCGATCAGGCGCGCATTGACAGCCTGAAGAAGCAAAAAGATGCCGCAGCGCAGCGCCTCAAGTCAGAACGTGACAGACAGAAGCGGCAGAAGGCGGTGCAGCAGCTAGCCAGTCTTAATGGCCCCCTAAAAACTGCATAACGGGCTTATGCAGCGTCGTTTTGAATTCCGTGAATGGGGCGGATTGGTGGCCTGTCTCCGCAGCGCTGTAGGGTTGAACCTGTAAACTAAGCGCTGAGGTAGGGTACGGAAGATGTGCCTAGACGGACGTGATGCCAGTGCTGGCACGATCTTGAAGAAATTTTTTAACTAAAAAATTCTCAAAACACTACACACTTTGCTGCACACCACAGAAATGTTGCTGTAAGTTGTTGTTGTATAACAACTTTTTTAGAATTTCTGTTCTCATAATCCTTTGGTCGCGGGTTCAAGTCCCTCACGCCCTACCATTCACACCAACAACCAGGCCCGCTCATCACCCAGCGGGCTTTTTTGTTTCTGGGCTCAATTGGCCCAGTCGAAGGCCGCAGGCACATTGCCCCAGCTTGTGGCAATTCCCCGCGCCTGCCTAATCGCATCCACCGTCGCCAGTGCTGTGGCCTCGGCCGCCATCACGGTGAGCAGCATCAAATCCACCGGGCCTGCTTCGGTGCCGGTAGCCATGGCAAACAGGGTATCGCCGTCCAAGGTGGTGTGGGCCGGGCGGATGCTGCGGGCCAGGCCGTCGTGGGCGCTCATGGCCAGGCGCTTGGCCTGGGCTTTGGTGAGGGTGGCGTTGGTGGCGACCACGCCAATGGTGGTGTTGGTGCCGGGCAGGGGGCGGCTGCCGCGCTCGCCCGCGAGCAAGGCGCGTTGGGTGTCCAGCAAGCTGTGTCCATCGGCCGTGCGGGCACCCGCCAGCACCTGGCCTGTGGCCGGGTCGATCACATCGCCCACCGCGTTGCAGGCCACCAAGGCGCCGACCACCCAGGGCCCCACGCGCACGCTGGCGTTGCCGATGCCGCCTTTCATGCAGCGGTCCAGGCCAAACAGTTTGCCCACGCAGGCACCTGCGCCTGCGCCCACATTGCCTGCGGCGGGTGTGGCTGTGGACGCCGCTTTGCAGGCGGCATAGCCTGCTTCTGCGCCGGGCCGGGCCTTGGGGTCGTCACCCGGGCGCACCACGGGCAAATCGAACAACACGGCCGCAGGCACGATGGGCACGCGGCCGTAGCCGGTTTCAAAACCGATGCCCTGCTCATCGAGCCAGCGCACCACGCCCGTGGCGGCGTCCAGCCCGAAAGCGCTGCCGCCGCTGAGCACCACGGCATGCACTTTGTCGACCAGATTGGCCGGGTCCAGCAAATCGGTCTCGCGGGTGCCCGGGGCGGCGCCGCGCACATCCACCGCGCCCACCGCGCCTTGGGGGGCCAGCACCACCGAGCAGCCGGTCAGGCGCTCGCTCAGTGTGAAGTGACCGACCTGCAGGCCGGGGACATCCACGATGGAGCCCACAAGGGCGTTTTGGGCGCTGTTTACAATCGTTTGCGATGCCATCTCAAGTCTTTTCATCGTTGCTCACAGACCCCAAGGATAGCGCGTGCCCCTGTTCTTTTTGAGACGGATGCTGAGCTTTGTGCTGACCCTGCTGGCCACTTCGGTGGTGGTGTTTGCGGTGCTGGAGTTGCTGCCCGGCAATGCCGCGCAGGTGATCTTGGGCGAAACGGCCACGCCGGAGTCGATTGCCGCGATGGAAGACAAGCTGGGCCTGAACCAGCCCGCGGCCACCCGTTACCTGAGCTGGATGGGCGGCATGCTGCAGGGCCAGACAGGCCTGAGCATTTCTTACGACACCCCCACCGCCCAGTTGATGGCCGAGCGCATGCAGGTGACGCTGCCACTGGCTGTGATGGCCATGGGCCTGACCGTGGCGCTGGCGTTGGCGCTGGGCATTTACGCCGCCTCGCAGCAAAACAAGGCGGGTGATGTGGGCGTGATGACGCTCAGCCAGCTGGGCCTGGCCTTGCCCAATTTCTGGCTGGCCATTCTTTTGATTTTGCTGTTTGCGGTGCACCTGGAGTGGGTGAGTGCGGGTGGTTTTCCGGGGTGGTCCGAAGACGATGGCGGCGGGGTGATGGAGGGCATCAAGGCCTTGCTCTTGCCCGCCATGGCGCTGGCGGCGGTGCAAACGGCGATTCTGACGCGGGTGACCCGCTCGGCCGTGCTTGACACCTTGCGCGAGGATTTTGTGCGCACCGCCCGGGCCAAGGGTCTGTCACGCCGTCAAGTGCTGTGGGGCCATGTGCTGCGCAACGCCATGATCCCGGTGCTCACGGTGATGGGCTTGCAGTTTGGCAACCTGATCACCAGCGCCATCGTGATTGAAAACGTGTTTGTGCTGCCGGGCATTGGGCGGCTGATTTTTCAGGCCATTGCCAACCGCGACCTGATCGTGGTGCGCGACGTGGTCATGTTGTTGGCGGCCTTGGTCATCCTCATCAACTTTTGCATTGACGTGCTGTATGCGTGGATCGATCCGCGATTGAAGGCGGGCCATGCGGGATAACAACACATTTTGGCGACGCGCCTTGCGCCACCCGAGTTTTGTGGCGGGCGGGGCCATGGTGCTGCTGATGGTGCTGTGCGCGGTGCTGTCCTTGTTTTGGTCGCCTTACCCGGTGGGGGACATCGACATCCCCAACAAATTGACCTCGCCCAGCGCGGCGCATTGGCTGGGCACCGACAGCCTGGGGCGCGACATCGGTTCTTTGCTCCTGGTGGGCAGTCAAAATTCCTTGCTGGTCGGCTTTATTGCAGTGGGCATTGGCTTGGGTGTGGGCGTGCCTTTGGGCTTGCTGGCCTCGGCGCGGCGCGGCTGGGTGGAGGAGCTCATCATGCGGGCCTCGGACTTCACCTTCGCCTTCCCGGCCTTGTTGTCGGCCATCATGCTCACGGCCATTTACGGGCCGGGCCTGGTGGTGAGCATCGTGGCGATTGGCATTTTCAACATCCCGGTGTTTGCCCGCATTTCGCGCGGCGCCGCCAATGCGGTCTGGGCGCGGGACTACACGGCCGCTGCCCGCGCCGCAGGCCAGGGCCCGCTGGCCATCACACTCACGCATGTGCTGCCCAACATCGCGAGCGTGCTGATCGTGCAGGCCACCATCCAGTTCGCCATCGCCATCCTGGCCGAGGCGGCTTTGTCTTATTTGGGTTTGGGCACGCAGCCGCCGCAACCCAGCTGGGGCCGCATGCTCAACGAGGCGCAGTCGCAGATGTTTCAAGCCCCCATGCTGGCGGTGTACCCAGGTGCGGCCATTGCGCTGGCGGTGTTGGGTCTGAATTTGTTGGGTGATGGTTTGCGCGACGTGCTCGACCCCCGGCTGGCGCGGCAAAGGTGAGCATGAACGATCTATCAAGCGCCAAGCCGTTGCTGCAAGTCGATGATTTGCGCGTGAGCCTGCCCACGGCCCGGGGCTGGGCGCAGGCCCTGCGTGGCGTGTCCTGGCGCATGGAGCGGGGCCAGACGGTAGGCCTGATTGGCGAGAGTGGCAGTGGCAAATCGCTCACCGCATTGGCCCTGATGGGCTTGTTGCCCGAACGCGCCCGTGTGAGCGGTTCCATCGTGTTCAAGGAGCAGGAGTTGGTGGGCCTGCCCGAGCCGCAGATGTGCCAGCTGCGCGGTGCCCGCATGGCCATGATCTTCCAGGAGCCGATGACGGCGCTCAACCCCTTGCATCCGATCTGGAAGCAGATCGCCGAGCCCTTGCGCCTGCACCAGCACATGAGCGCCAGCGACGCGAAAGCCCGCGCCCTGCAACTGCTCGAACGCGTGCAGTTGCCCCGTGCGCGTGAACGGCTGGATGCCTATCCGCACGAGTTGTCGGGCGGGCAACGCCAGCGCGTGATGATCTCGATCGCGCTGGCCTGCAGTCCCGACCTGCTGATTGCCGACGAGCCCACCACCGCGCTGGATGTGACGGTGCAAAAAGAGGTGTTGCGGCTCATCCAGCAACTGGTGCGTGAAGATGGCATGGGCTTGCTCTTGATCAGCCACGACCTGGGCCTGATGCAGGACCAGGTGGACCGTGTGATGGTGATGTACGGTGGCGCGGTGGTCGAGAGCGCGGCCACGCCCGAGCTGTTTGCGCACCGGGCGCACCCCTACACGCGGGGCTTATTTGCGGCGCGGCCGCGTCTGGGCTTGGCCCGCGGCACGCGCCTCACCACCATCCCCGGCAGCGTGCCCGAGCTGATGGATTTTCCGGCAGGTTGTGCGTTTGCCGACCGCTGCAGCTTGGCGGTGGAGGATTGCCGCCAGACACCGCCGCAGGCTGAAAGCATCGACCGCGAAACCAAGGGTGATGAGCCCCATGTGGTCAGTTGCCCGCGCTGGAGGCTGTCATGAACGCGATGTCCATATCAGCGCCTCTGCTGCAGGTGAAGCACTTGGGACGGCGCTTTGCCTTGCCCCGCACGGGTTTGTTTCAACCCGCAGGCGCTTTGCAGGCTTTGTCTGACGTCAGCTTCACGCTGCAGCCGGGCAAAAGCTTGGGGGTGGTGGGCGAATCGGGTTCGGGCAAGTCCACGTTGGCGCGTCTGGTCATGGCCCTGGACACGCCCACCGAAGGGCAGGTGGTGTTCAAAGGGGTGGACGTGCACCAGACCCATGGCCCAGCCTTGCGCCAATTGCGCAGTGGTTTTCAGATGGTGTTTCAGGACCCGTATGGCTCGCTGGACCCGCGCCAAAAAGTGCTGGCCATCGTGACCGAGCCGATCAAGACCTTGGTCGAACCTGCGGATGGCCGAACGCAGCTGCGCGACCGTGCTGCCCAGGCTTTGAGCGAGGTAGGCCTCAGAAGCGCAGACCTTGACAAATACCCGCATGAGTTTTCCGGTGGGCAACGCCAGCGCATTGCCATTGCCCGCGCCTTGATCACGCGCCCTGCATTGATCGTGGCCGATGAGCCGGTCAGTGCGCTCGATGTGTCGGTGCAGGCCCAGGTGCTGAACCTGATGATGGACCTGCAAGACCGCTACGGCCTGAGTTATCTGTTCGTCAGCCACGATCTGGCGGTGGTGAATTTGATGTGCGACGATGCGCTGGTCTTGCAGTCAGGCCGTGTGGTGGAACAAGGCCCCGCAAGCCAAATTTTTCAGCAGGCCGAGCACCCTTACACTCGCAAGTTATTGGCCGCCATTCCGGGCCAGCCCCCTTCTTTTTTGACGCAGGAGACCCCATGAAAAACGTCTTTTCTCTGACCCGCCGCACCCTCGCTTTGAGCTCGGTCGCCGTGTTGGTCGCCAGTGGGGTGGCTGCCCCTTTGCAGGCGCAAGCCCAGTCGCGCAAGGACACCGTCACGCTGGGCATGATCCTGGAGCCCACCAGCCTCGACCCGACCATGGCCCCGGCGGCGGCCATCGGTGAGGTGGTCCACTACAACATCCTCGAGGGCCTGACCAAAATCAACGTCGATGGCAGCATCAGCCCCTTGCTGGCCGAGAGCTGGAAAATGGATGCCGACGGCAAAGCCTACACCTTCAAGCTGCGCAAGGGCGTGAAGTTTTCTGATGGTGCGCCATTCGACTCTGCCGCTGTCAAGTTCAGCTTCGAGCGTGCCAAAGACGCCAAGAGCACCAACAAGGCCAAAGGCGCGGTGTTCAACAACATCAGCCACATCTCGACCCCCGACGCACACACCGTGGTGCTGGTGCTGAGCAACCCGGACGGCAACTTCCTGTTCCGCATGGGTGAGAACACCGCCGTGATCTTGCACCCGGACAGCGCCGCCAACGCCGCCACCAAGCCCGTGGGCACAGGCCCTTACAAACTCGACAGCTGGGCCAAAGGCTCTGCGGTGACTTTGTCCAAATGGGATGGCTTTCGCGATGCCGCTTCTGTCAAAGTGAAGAAAGTCACTTTCCGTTTCATCAACGATTCGGCTGCCCAGGTGGCCGCCTTGCTGGCGGGCGACATCGACGGCATGCCGCGTTTCCAGTCGCCGCAAAGCTTGGCACAGTTTCAGAAAGACAAACGCTTTGTGGTTGAAATGGGCAGCACGGCCGGCAAAGGCATCATGACCATCAACAACCGCAAGAAGCCGTTCGACGATGTGCGCGTGCGCCGCGCGCTGTCGCATGCGATCGACAAGAAAGCCTTCATTGACGGCGTGTTTGAAGGTCTGGCCAAGCCCATCGGCAGCCACATGGCACCCACCGATGCGGGCTATGTGGAGTTGAGCAACACCTACGCTTACGACCCCGAAAAAGCCAAGGCCCTGCTCAAGGAAGCCGGGGTGCAAACCCCGCTGAACGTGACCCTGACCTTGCCCCCACCGCCTTACGCACGCAAGGGGGGTGAGATTTTGGCTGCGCAGCTGGCCAAAGTGGGCATCGTGGCCAAAATTGAAAACGTCGAATGGGCGCAGTGGCTGGGCGGCACCTTCAAGGGCAACTTTGACCTGACGGTGATCAACCACGTTGAACCACTGGACTACATGGCTTATGCCAACCCGCAGTACTACTGGGGTTACGACAGCAAGGCTTTCCGCGACTTGGCGGCCAAACACGCGGCCACCACGGCGGCCAAAGAGCGCACGCAGCTGTTTGGCGACATGCAGCGCATGATCGCCAAGGATGCGGTCAACGTGTTCCTGTTCAACGCCACCAACACCGCGGTGTACCGCAAAGGCCTCAAAGGTCTGTGGTCGAGCTCGCCGATTTTTGCCAACGACATGTCGGCCGTGTCCTGGCAATAAATTGAGGGGCCGCCCAAAACTGCCCTGAAAAGCTTGCTATAATTCGATGCATGATGCGGCTGTAGCTCAGCTGGATAGAGTACTTGGCTACGAACCAAGGGGTCGTGGGTTCGATTCCTGCCAGCCGCACCAAAAATTAGAAAGCCCACAACGCAAGTTGTGGGCTTTTTCTATTTTTGCCCTTGAACATCAGGACATGAGCAAAGCCTTCACCAAAGAGACCGACGGCGACGATGACGACGAGCTGGGTTTGCCGGCTTTGCCTTCAGGTGCACGCAACTACATGACGCCAGGCGGCTACGCCCGACTGCGCGCCGAGCTGTTCACCCTGATCGATGACGAGCGGCCCAAGGTGGTCGAGATCGTGCATTGGGCCGCGAGCAACGGGGACCGCTCAGAAAACGGCGATTACCTCTACGGCAAAAAGCGTTTGCGCGAGATCGACCGCCGCATCCGTTTCCTGACCAAGCGGCTCGAAATCGCCGAAGTGGTGGACCCGGCCGTGCACCATGGCAGCGATCAGGTGTTCTTTGGGGCCACGGTCACCTACGCCGAGGCCTCAGGCGTCGAGCGCACAGTCACCATTTTGGGCATCGACGAAGCCGACAGCTTGCAAGGCCAGGTCAGTTGGGTCTCGCCGATCGCACGCACCTTGCTCAAATCACGCGAGGGCGATGAACTCAAGTTGGTCACGCCTGCAGGCGTGCTGGACATCGAGGTGTTGCAGGTCCGCTATCCGGCCCCTGCTGGATCTGGGCTGGCAGGCTAGGCTTTTCAGGCGGGGGCGTTGCCTTTGTGGGTCTGGCGCTCAGCCCGGACCACCGAGGGGGTGCGCTTGAGGTGACGCAGCACTTGCTCAAGATGCGCCACATCCCGCACCGCAATGACAAATTTCAACTCGGCCATGTCTTGCGGTGAATCGCTGCCCATGTCCACGTGAACGATGTCGGTCTCGGCGACGGCCAGTGCACCCGCCACACGGGCCAGCACACCCTTGCCGTTGACCACGCTGACGTTGATGGCAGTCTCGAAGCTGCGGCTCAGTTCGTCCGACCACTCCACACCAATGAAGCGCTCGCTGTCCTTGTGTTCCAGCTTACGCGCGGTGGCGCAGTCGCGGGTGTGCACAGCCAGGCCTTCACCACGGCCCAGGTAGCCCACGATGTCGTCACCGGGCAGTGGGCGGCAGCAGCGGGAATAGACCACCGACGCGTTTTCGCTGCCGTCCAGGGTGATAGCCCCTTGCGAGATGGATTCGTGCGCCGTGAATCGTTCCCGCGTCATCAGCAGGGCATCGGGTTTTTGGCCCCGCTCGGACAGCAAAGCGGTCAGACGTTTGGCCACAATGCTGGCGATGCGTTTGCCCAGGCCAATGTCCATCAACAAATCTGCGCGGTTGCGGTTACCCGTGAAGCGCAGCAATTTGTCCCAAATGATCTGGTCGTTCTCCTCGTCAGAAGGGAGCTTGTCGATGCCTTCGGCACGCAAGGCTTGGGACAGCAGTTTTTCGCCCAGCTCGACCGATTCGGTTTGCGCCATGGTCTTGAGGTGGTGGCGGATCTTGGAGCGGGCGCGCCCGGTGCGCACAAAGCCCAGCCAGGCTGGGTTGGGGGCCGACACGGGCGCGGTGATGACTTCGACCACATCACCGTTTTTGAGCTCGGTGCGCAGGGGTACTTGGTCGCCGTTGATGCGAGCGGCCATGGCGTGGTCGCCCACCCGGCTGTGGATGGCATAAGCAAAGTCCACCACCGTGGCGCCGCGTGGCAAAGCCATGATCTGGCTCTTGGGGGTGAACACATAGACGGCATCCGGGAACAGGTCGACTTTGACGTGGTCCCAGAACTCGGCCGCGTCGCGTGTTTCGGTCTGGATGTCCAAAAGCGATTGCAGCCACTGTGTGCCCAGGCGCTCCGACTGGGCGCTGGCCGATTCGTGCTCTTTGTAAAGCCAGTGCGCTGCCACGCCGGACTCGGCCACCAGGTGCATGGCCTCGGTGCGCATCTGAAACTCGACGTTCACGCCCGATGGCCCCACCAAGGTGGTGTGCAGCGACTGGTAGCCGTTGACCTTGGCAATGGCGATGTGGTCCTTGAACTTGCCGGGCACGGGCTTGTAGATCTGGTGCAACCAGCCCAGGGCCGTGTAGCAGTCAATTACCGAAGGCACGATGACCCGGAAGCCGTAAATGTCGGTCACCTGGGCAAAGCTCAGGTGCTTTTCATCCATCTTCTTGTAGATGGAGTAGAGGGTTTTTTCGCGGCCACTGATGCGCACATCCATCTTGGCCTGTGCAAAAACGGCTTCGACATCGGCCTGCACCTTTTGAATCAAATCGCGGCGGCGGTTGCGTGCGCGCGAGACCGCCTTGGTCAAAACCGCATAACGCCAGGGCAGCAGGTGCTTGAAGGCCAGGTCTTGCAGTTCGCGGTAGATCTGGTTCAGGCCCAGGCGGTGCGCAATCGGGGCATAAATTTCGAGGGTTTCCGAGGCGATGCGGCCCCACTTGCTGCGCGGCATGTCGCCCATGGTGCGCATGTTGTGGGTGCGGTCGGCCAGCTTGATGAGGATGACCCGCACATCGCGGGCCATGGCCAGCAGCATCTTGCGAAACGACTCGGCCTGGTTTTCTTCGCGGGTGTTGAACTCCAGCTTGTCCAACTTGGTCAGGCCGTCCACCAATTCGGCCACCTGGGAGCCGAAGCGCTCGATCAACTCGATCTTGGTGACGCCGCAGTCTTCCATCGCATCGTGCAACAGGGCTGCTGCCAATGCCTGGGCGTCCAGCTTCCATTCGGTGCACAAACCGGCCACCGCGATCGGGTGGGTGATGTAGGGCTCGCCACTTTTGCGCATCTGGCCCAAATGGGCTTCGTCGGCAAATTTGTAGGCTTTGCGCACCATGTCGGTTTCGGCTTCGCTCAGGTAACCGAGTTGGGCCTCCAGCACCGCAAAGCTGGCCGCTGCCGCGTTGGCCGCAGCAGGCGGCACGGCCTTGTGGCGGCTGTGACCTGCTGGGGTGGACGGGGGCATGGCGGTGCTCATGACGTCAATGTAACGCAAGCGTTGGCGGGTGTTTCTGGCGGGCACAAAAAAGCCCCATGACTGGGGCTTGATGGGATCCGGCCACGGCCGGATGGGGCGCGCTTCAGGCCACTCGCTTGAGCATCTCGATGCCGACTTTGCCAGCAGCGATTTCGCGCAAGGCGGTCACGCCGGGCTTGTTTTTGCTCTCGATGCGGGGCGTGTGGCCTTGGCTCAGCATGCGGGCGCGGTAAGTGGCGGCCAAAACCAGCTGAAAGCGGTTGGGGATCTGTTCCAGGCAATCTTCAACAGTGATGCGGGCCATGTGTGTTCCTTGAAAATGTCTGTACGGGGTTCAAGCCATCTTGAGGGCTTGAAAGGTGTCAGGCCGGGCACGGCGCTGGACGTGGTATTTGAGCCGCTGGGCGTGAACAACCGCTTTGAGGTCAAACAGGGCACGGTCAAATACTTCATTGATTATAACGAAGTCGAATTCTTTGGCTTGTGCCATCTCCACCGCCGCATTCTGCAGGCGCAGCTCGATGATCTCGGGCGCATCCTCGCCCCGGCGCTCCAGGCGCGAGCGCAACTCTTCCCAGCTGGGCGGCAGGATGAAGATCAGTACCGCGTTGGCGTACATCTTCTTGATCTGCAAGGCACCCTGGTAATCGATTTCCAGCACCACATCGGCCCCCTGGGCCATGCGGTCTTCGATCATCTTTTTGGAGGTGCCGTAGCGCTGGCCGTGCACATGGGCCCACTCGACAAAGGCGTCGGCCAGCACCATGGCATCGAACTCCTGCGCCGAGGCGAAAAAGTATTCGCGGCCGTGCTTTTCCTGGCCTCGGGGGGCGCGGGTGGTGTGCGACACAGTGGGCTGCACGCGCGAATCCAGCTCCATCAAGGCCTTGACCAGACTGGATTTGCCAGCCCCGCTGGGGGCGGCCACGACAAACAGGTTTCCTGGGTAATCCATGTTCAGGCTCTTTATTCGATGTTTTGGACTTGTTCGCGCATTTGCTCAATCAGCACCTTCATGTCCACCGAGATGCGGGTCATCTCCAGCACGGCCGATTTGGAGCCCAGGGTGTTGGCCTCGCGGTGCAGCTCCTGGATCAAAAAGTCCAGGCGCTTGCCGATGTCGCCGCCCTTGTCCAGCAAGCGGCTGATTTCGTCCAGGTGCGAGCGCAGGCGGGTCAGCTCTTCGGCGACATCGATGCGGATGGCAAACGCGGTCGCCTCGGTGAGGGCCCGGTCTTGCGCAGATTCGGGCAGGTGGCTGCCGTCGGCCAGGGCCATGGCGTCTTTCCAGCGCTCCAAAAAGCGCTGGCGCTGTTGTTCCACCAACTGCGGCACCAGCGGCACGGCCAGATCGGCCAAGCTGCGCAGCTGGGCAATGTGGCCTTGCAGCATCTCGGTCAGGCGGGCGCCTTCGCGGGCGCGGGCTTCGCGCAGGGCGTCCACGGCTTGGGCAGCCAGTTGCATCCAGGCGGCTTCGTCGGGTGCGGCCTGGCCAGAGCTGCCTGCGGTCATGCGCAACACGTCGGCCACACTCAAAGCGCGGGCATCGGGCAGCCAATCCTGAATCTTGCCTTGCAAGGCGGCGATTTTTTGCAGGGCCTGGTGGTTGGGGGCTTGCAAGGCCGCGCCGTCACCGGCATCCTGGCTGGCCCGCACCTCCACTTTGCCGCGTTTGATCTGGCGTGTGATCAGCTCGCGCAGGCCGGGTTCGAGCTGGCGCAGTTCTTCGGGCAGGCGAAAAGACAGGTCCAGAAAACGGCTGTTGACCGAGCGGATTTCCAGGCCCATCCGGGCTGTCGGGGCCAAGGGGGCAGGGGTGTCACCGCCTGCACCCAGCGGGCTGTGCTGCACGCTGGCGTACCCGGTCATACTGTAAACTGGCATCGATCAAGTTCCTTGTGACAGCGCCAAGCCAGACTGGCCGCGATGCGCTGCAAATGCCCAGCCTGACAGCTGAACATGAAACGAGGCATTATCTCAAACTCTTGGGCCCGCCCCGCCTGCGCATGGCCGGGCTCAGCAGACAACCCCCTTTCAGTGCCAACATGAACACCACCGTCTCTTACGTCCGAACCGGTCGCGCCAGCGACGCTTTGCGCGCTGTGCGCATCACCCGCGGTTACACCGTGCACGCAGAAGGCTCGGTGCTCATTGAGTTTGGCCAGACCCGCGTGCTGTGCACCGCTTCGGTCGAAGAAAAGGTGCCGGGCCACAAAAAAGGCAGCGGCGAAGGCTGGGTGACCGCCGAATATGGCATGCTGCCCCGCGCCACCCACACCCGGGGTGACCGCGAAGCCGCACGCGGCAAGCAGAGCGGCCGCACTCAAGAGATTCAGCGCCTGATTGGCCGCTCGCTGCGGGCCGTGTTTGACCTGAAAAAACTGGGCGAGCGCACCATTCACCTCGACTGCGATGTGCTGCAGGCCGATGGCGGCACGCGCACCGCCAGCATCACGGGCGCTTTTGTGGCGGCGCAAGACGCCGTCAACTGGCTCATGGCCACGGGCAAACTGAGCGAGTCGCCCATCATCGACCGTGTGGCTGCCATCTCGGTGGGCCTGAAAAACGGCACCGCCTTGCTGGACCTGGATTACCCCGAAGACTCGGCCTGTGACACCGACATGAACGTGGTCATGACCGGCGCGGGCCATTTTGTGGAAGTGCAGGGCACGGCCGAAGGCGTGGCCTTCACCCGCGTCGAGATGGACCGTATGCTGGCTCTGGCTGAAAAAGGCATTGCACAACTCGTGCAGCTGCAAAAGCAGGCGCACGATGAGCCCAAGACCCTGACTTTCAGCGCCTGAAGCGCGGTGGGTGGCTTCATGAAAATTGTTCTGGCTTCCAACAACGCGGGCAAACTGGCCGAGCTGCAAACTCTTTTTGCGCCGCTGGGCATGACGCTGGTGCGCCAGTCCGAGCTGAACATCCCCGAAGCGGCAGAGCCCTTCAAGACCTTCGTTGAAAACGCTTTGGCCAAAGCCCGCCATGCCGCGCAGTTGAGCGGCTTGCCCGCCCTGGCCGATGACGCGGGTCTGTGCGTGGATGCTTTTGGCGGGCAGCCGGGCGTGGACACGGCGTATTACGCCACCCGCTTTGGCTACCCCAAAGGCGATGACACCAATGTCACCGCGCTGCTGGCGCAAATGCAGGGTGTCACCAACCGCCGCGCCGCCATGGTCAGCACCTTGGTGGCCGTGCGCAGTGCCGACGACCCGGAGCCCCTGATTGCCGTCGGCCGGGTGGTGGTGCAGATCGCGCCTGAGCGCCGGGGCAGCCATGGATTTGGCTTCGATCCGGTGTTGTTCTTGCCGGAATTTGGCAAGACCTTTGCCGAGCTGCCCACCGAAGTCAAAAACGCCAACAGCCACAGGGGCCGTGCCGCGCAAGCCATGCTGGCGCTGATGCGCGAGCGTTGGCTGGATGGTTCTGCCGCATGAGTCCACACCTTGACCCGGTGCACGCCATGCGCCCCGGCGTGCTGCAGCTGAACGCTTTGCCGCCGCTGTCGCTGTATGTGCACCTGCCCTGGTGCATCAAGAAGTGCCCGTATTGCGACTTCAATTCGCACGAATTCCGGGCCGGGGCCGACGCGCCGTCCACACAAGACGCCTACATCGACGCCTTGTTCGCCGACCTGGAAGCAAGCCTGCCCCTGATTTGGGGTCGCAGCATCCAGACCGTGTTTTTGGGCGGTGGCACACCCAGCCTGTTTTCGCCCGAAGCGATAGACCGTTTGGTGGGTGGCATTCGCGCCCGTGTGCGCCTGGCGCCAGACGCCGAGATCACCATGGAGGCCAACCCCGGCACCTTCGAGAAAGACCGCTTCAAGGCTTTCCGTCAGGCGGGTATCACCCGCTTGTCGATTGGCGTGCAGAGTTTTGACAATGCGCACCTCAAGGCCCTGGGCCGGGTGCACGACCGCGACCAGGCCCTGGCCGCCGTGACCGAAGCCGCGCAGGTGTTTGACACCTTCAATCTGGACCTGATGTACGCCTTGCCGGGCCAGACGTTGCAAGGCCTGACGCAAGACATCCAGACTGCATTGGCCTTTGCGCCGCCGCACATCTCGATCTACCACCTGACCATCGAGCCCAACACGGTGTTCGCCAAGTTCCCGCCCACCTTGCCCGAAGACGATCTGGCCTACGAGATGATGGACCGCATCACCGAGCTGACCGCATCGGCGGGTTTGGCGCGGTACGAAGTGTCGGCCTATGCCAAGCCAGGGCACCAGTGCGCCCACAACCTGAACTACTGGCAGTTTGGGGACTATCTGGGCATTGGCGCCGGGGCGCACAGCAAGCTCAGTTTTGCGCACCGAGTGCTTCGGCAAGTGCGTTACCGTGAACCTGCGCTCTACATGCAGCAGGCCATGAAAGGCGAGCCCGTCACCCAAAGCACCGAGGTGTCACGCCAGGACTTGCCCTTTGAGTTCATGCTCAACGCCTTGCGTTTGCGCGGTGGTTTTGATCTGGCCGATTACGTGGACCGCACGGGCCTGGCCATGACCAGCATCCAGCAGGGTTTGCAAGAGGCGGAAAAACAAGGGCTGATTGGCCGAGACCTGCACCGGGTCTGGCCGACCGACAGGGGCTTTGATTTTTTGAGCGATTTGCAGGCGCTGTTTTTGGCCGAGGCCGATTGAGGCCAGCAATTGGCCCGGTGTGCGTCAGGTTTTGATGCGCAGTCGGTCCAGGGCGAACTTGAAGCTGTAGAGCATCAGCAAGGCGCCTGTCACGTTGCCAAAAAACATGGGCCAAACATCCACCCACACGTTGATGTTGGGTCGATCCATCAAGAGCCAGACCAGTTGGTGGGCCACAGCGCTGGCGGCCGAAGAAATCAGCGTCAAATTCAGCAATTGCAAGGGGTCCAGTTTTTGCAGTTGTTCGCTGAGCCAGTGGTGTTTGTGCAGGTATTTCATCACCACCCAAGGGGTCAATCCGCCGGCCACCCCGTTCAACAAGCCCAGCAAGGGATTGGAGCCATCAATCACCTCCCAATCGATGAACCAGCTGCCCAGCATCAGGCCCAGCGCACCGGGCAAGCCCAGCACCAACACCAGAATCACCCAGAAACCCGCGGGCAAGAACACCCAGTTCACCCCCTTGCTGTGCTCCAGGGTGTGGAAAATCCAGTCATTGAATTTGAAGAAGCCCACAAACAAAACAGCACTGATCAGAGTCAGTGCTGTTTTTTGTAAGGTTCTTTGGATCAAAGGGTTCATGCAGGCAAATCTTGGTGTGCCACTTGCATGGACTGCCCCAGATGACTGAAGTAATCCAAGGTCCGCTGTGTCGGAATCAAGAACTTGGCGCGGCGATCGCCTTCCAGGTTCAAGGTGCTCAGCATGTCTTTTTCACGCAGCCGGGTGATGCGTTTGTGCAGCGTGGCAGGAGATCCCAAATCAGCCAAGGCGATGGCCTCGCGCACCGTCATCGGCTGGTTTTCGTACCAGTGCAAAACCACGGCTTGCAACAAGGCTTTCTCGTTGGCGTCCATCTCCATGCCGTCTGGCAGGGCCTGGATGACTCTGGCCAACTGCAAAAAGCGCAGGTAGGCAGATACAAAAGGACTGTTGGTTTTTTCCATAAATTTGATTTTATCGAATTTTTGTAAAACCCAAAACCGACCTGGCCGCAGAATCGTTAAGCTTGCTACAAAAGGAGAAACGCATGACACATCGATTGGCCATCATCGGCTTGGGCATCATGGGCCGCCGAATGCTCGAAAACGCCTTACAGCACCGGGCTTTTGAAGTTTGCGGGGTCTGGGATCCATCGCCTCTTTCGGTGGCCAAAACCCTCGAAATGGCGCCGAACGTCCCTGTCGCGCAAAGCGCAGAGGCGGCCATGGCCGGGGCCGATGCGGTCTATCTGGCCTGTCCGCCCGGACCCCGCAAAACCTACGCCTTGCAGGCCGCAGCCGCCGGGCAGGGCGTTTTCATGGAAAAACCCTTGGGCACCGACAACGCGCAAAGCCGCGATCTGGTCGACCAACTGCGCCGAGCGCGTTTGCCAGGCGTGGTCAATTTCACCCAGGCCGCGTCGCGGGGCTTTGAGGAGCTCAACCGCGCCATCGCTGCAGGTGAAACGGGTGAGCTGCTCGGCATCGACATTGTGGTGAACTACCCGGCGTGGCCCCGCGCCTGGCAAAAAGACGCCGATTGGCTGCGCCTGCGCCATGAAGGCGGCTACACCCGCGAAGTGATCTCGCATTTTCTGTTTTTGGCCGGGCGTTTTCTCGGGCCACTGACCTTGCAGCAGGCCTTGCCGCGCTATCCGCAAGACCCCGATCTGTGTGAGCTGGACATGTTGGCCCGTTTGACCACCGCAGACGGCAAACCCGTCACGGTCATGGCCACCACCGGGGGGCGGCAACCGGATCGGCAGGAGGTCACCGTGCGCGGCAGCCGCATGAACTACCAATTCAGGGAGTTTTATCAACTCTGGCGCTCGGACGGCGGCCCATGGGTCGAAGCGTTGGACTGGTCCACCGAAGACCCGCGCACCAGTGCATTGCAGCGTCAGTTGAGCGAGGCGGACTTGTGGTTGCGTGGCCAGCCGCACAAACTCGCCACTGCGCAAGAGGCTTTGGCGGTGCAGGAGTTGGTGGAGGCCATGCTGGTGGGCAAGGTCTGAAGGGCTTGCCCCATGCAAAACGCCCCTGAAGAGGGGCGTTTTGCCTTGTGTCTTGGCGGAAGCGGTGAGATTCGAACTCACGGACCCTTTCGAGTCGCCGGTTTTCAAGACCGGTGCAATCGACCACTCTGCCACGCTTCCTTGGGGATGAATTGTAGCGACTTAAAAGGTCTTCAAGCTTGGCCCAGCATGCCGCGCTTTTCGATGAAGGCCACCACCTCGGCCAGTCCGTCCAGGGTTTTCAGGTTGGTCATGACCCAGGGGCGTGTTTCGGGGTTGGGGCGCATGCGCTGGGTGTCGTCGCGCATCACTTGCAGGTCGGCCCCCACATGCGGGGCCAGGTCGGTTTTGTTGATCACGAACAAATCGCTCTTGGTGATGCCGGGGCCGCCTTTGCGTGGGATCTTTTCACCTGCCGCCACGTCGATCACGTAGATCGTGAGGTCACTCAGCTCGGGGCTGAAGGTGGCGGCCAGGTTGTCGCCACCGCTCTCGATGAAGACCACGTCGGCGTTCGGAAATTTTTCGAGCATGCGGTCAATCGCTTCGAGGTTGATCGACGCGTCTTCGCGGATGGCGGTGTGCGGGCAGCCGCCGGTTTCCACGCCCATGATGCGCTCGGCTGGCAGGGCGCCGCTGACGGTGAGCAGGCGCTGGTCTTCCTTGGTGTAGATGTCGTTGGTGATGGCGATCAGGTCCCAGCGCTCGCGCATGTTTTTGCACAGCATCTCGAGCAGTGTGGTTTTGCCGGAGCCGACCGGCCCGCCAATGCCCACGCGCAAGGGCGGCAGTTTTTTGGTGCGCTTGGGGATGTGGTGGAGTGCAGAAGAGGATGTGCTGTTCATGATCGGAAGATGCGTGAATATTGGGTTTCGTGGCGGGCGGACAGGATGGCCAGCATGGGGTTGAAGGCCTGGCGGTCCTCGTCGCTCAGGTGCATGGCGGTTTGCACAGCCAAGGGGATTTCCCGGGCCAGGCGCGCCAGCATGCGTTGGCCTGCGCTTTGGCCCAGCGGCACGGCCTTGAGGGCGGCTTGGGTCATGTTTTCGGCCCAGCCAAAAGCACAGGCTTGCAAAGCTTGGTCTGGTGGAGCCTGCGCCAGTGACAAAGCCAGCGCCATGGCCAGCGGGTAGGTGGGTGGCAGTTGGGCGCAGCAGCTCAGTTGTGCTTCGCTGGCTTGCTGCAGGTTGCGCAGCCAGTCGAGCAATGATCTGCCCATCTGTTCGGTTTGCAGGCGCATCTCGGCGGTTTCGCGGGTGGCCATGACCCAGTTGTTCAAGGTTTGCAGGCGGGCCGTGTCGTGCTGCTGCCAAGCGGGGATGGCTTGTGCCAGCACCGCCATGTCGCCACGCGACTGCGTCAGGTGCAGCTGGTCCACCACCCAGTCGGTGGCGCTGAGTTCGTCGTGCACCAGGCCTTGCTCGATGGGGCGGCTTCGAGGCCCTCCGATTACGAGAAGCCGCCGATCGGCAACGCAGGTGATGCGAGCCAGATCAGTTGCAGCAGGCCCGAAGGTGCGGTGTCAGTGCCCATGGGTGCAGTCGGGGCCGTGCACATGCGGTTCAGCAGGGGCCGCACGGAGGGGGATGGCGATGCGTTGGCCTGCCGGCGGCTTGGCTGCAGGCGCTGCGTGTTCGTGTTGACAATCGGGCCCATGCACATGGGGCTCGGCTTGGGCTGTGTGCGCATGACCCGCATGGCCATGATCGTGGCTGTGCCCATGCCCATGCCCATGTGAGGACGCGCCATGGTCACCATACGCACCGCTCTCGGGCTCAAAGGCTTCGGACACGGCCACCACCGTCATGTGCATGGCGCGCAGCATGTCGGCCAGCACATGGTCGGGCTCGATCTTCAGGTGGTCGGGTTGCAACTCGATGGGCACATGCCGGTTGCCCAAGTGGTAGGCGGCACGGGTCAGGTCAAAGGGCGAGCCATGCTCGGTGCAGGCGGTGATGCGCAGCACGGCTTGTGGTGCTGCTAACACGCGCACGAGGGAGCCGTCTTCGGCCACCAGCACATCGCCGCCGCGCACCACGGTGCCACGCGGCAAGAACACACCCAGTTGGCGGCCTGCGCTGTCGGTCGCGTCAAAGCGGCTTTTCTGGCGGGTGTCCCAGTCGAGGGTGATGGTGCTGGCGCGTTGGATCAGCACACGGGCCAGGCCACGGCCTTGGGGCATGAGTTTGGAGCAATGGATGAGCGAGGTCATGGGTTTGGGTTGTGTAGGAGCCCACCCCTGTGGGCGATGGTTTGAAGGGCGTGTGCCACGGCCATCACCCACGGGGCGGGCTCCTGCGAGGAGGGTTGCCAAAACAAAAAGTAGCGTTGGGTCATGGGCAGACTGGTGGCCGGTTCGCACACCAATAACAGCCCGTCAGCCCGCACCGCATAGGTCTGGGGGCGCCAGAGCCCACGGTGACACGCATGTCCAGCGTGTCGCCGCCCACCAGGCCGCCGGGTGGGTGCACCAGCACGTTGTGGCAGACCGCATCGCTTTCGGGGTAGAGGCTTTGCAGGATGCGCAGTGGCCCGTTGTGCAGGTAGCGGGCCGCGCTGCGCCCGGATTCTTGTGTGTAGTCCAAATCCAGGCGGGCCAGCCAAGTCATGTGTTTAGACCTCTGGGTGTGGCCCACGGCATCAAGTTGCGCACAGTCTGTGCTTCATTCGCCTTGCGAGCCGCGGTGTGCCCAAGCGGTGGTGTGTTTTTCGATGGCGCTGAACAGTTCGTACATGATCATGGCCATCGCACCCAGCACGACCAGACCGGAAAACGCCAGACCCATTTGCATGGCCGAACCGGCCGAGATCAGCAGGTAGCCGATGCCCTCGTTAGAGGCCGTCATCTCCGACACGGTGGTGCCCACAAAGGCCAGTGTGATCGCGACTTTGAGCGAGCCATAAAAGTAAGGCATGGAGCGGGGCAGGCCGACCTTGACCAGCACGTCCCAGCGCTTGGCGCCCAGCACGCGCAGCACGTCTTCCAGCTCGGGCTCCAGCGTGGCCAGGCCGGTGGCGATGTTGACCATGATGGGGAAGAAGCTGATGAGGAAGGCCGTGAGGATGGCGGGGCCGATGCCGATGCCAAACCACACCACCAGGATCGGCACAAAGGCCGCTTTGGGCAGGGCGTTGAAGGCGGTCATGAGCGGGTACACGGCGGCATAGGCCAGGCGCGAGCTGCCGATGATGAAGCCCAGCAGCACGCCCACCACAATCGCAATGCCAAAGCCCACCATGGTCACCCAGAAGGTGCGCCAGGCGTGACCGGCGATCACGTCCTTGAATTCGATGGTTTGCTGCGCGATGCGCGAGGGGCTGGGGAAGACGAATTCCGACACGTTGAAGGCGCGGCACAGCCCCTCCCAGATCAGGATGCTCAGCACCAGCAGGGCCCAGGGTGCCCAGCGTTCGAGGGTTTTGTTGTTCATGAATGGGCTCCCGTTCATTGGTTGATCGCTGCACCGGTCTTGCGCATGGCACCGATGTGGCCGCGCAACTCGTGCACGATGTTGGTGAATTCGGGGGTGTAGGTGATCTCCAGGTCACGCGGGCGCGGCAGGTCGATCTCGCGCTTGACCACAAAGCGGCCGGGGCTCTTGCTCATCACGTACACCGTGTCGGCCAAAAACACCGATTCGCGCAGGTCGTGCGTGACCAAAATCACGTTGAACTTTTGCTCGGTCCACAGGTCGCGCAAGATGCACCAGAGTTCTTCACGCGTGAAGGCGTCCAGCGCGCCGAAGGGCTCATCCAGCAAGAGCATTTTGGGTTCATGGATCAGGGCGCGGCAGATGCTGGCGCGTTGCTGCATGCCGCCCGACAGTTGCCAGGGGAATTTGTCTTCGTAACCGCCCAGGCCCACCGTGTTCAGCAGCTTGCGGGCGCGTTCCACGTATTCGGCTTTTTTTTGTTTGAAGTTGGAGCGGTAGGGCTCCACGATTTCCAGCGGCAGCAGAACGTTGTCGAGCGTGGTGCGCCACGGCAAGAGCGAAGAGGCCTGAAACGCCATGCCACTGATCTTGAGCGGGCCGGTCACAGGCTGGCCATCGACCAGGATGCGGCCTTTGCTGGGCATCTTCAGGCCCGTGGTCAGCTTCATGAAGGTGGATTTGCCGCAGCCCGAAGGGCCCACGATGGCGATGAATTCGCCTTGCCTGACTTGCAGGTTGATGTCTTCCACCGCGAAGTGGTTTTGCGCCAGCAACTCGTCGTTGTAGGCCAGCCAGACATTCTGGAAATCAACGAATGCGTCTTGGGACATGGTGTGACTTTGAAATGGTGTTCGAGCGTGTATACACGTGCGGCTTGGCAAAAGCCCACTGACGCGTTGCACACCCCAGTGGGCTCACAGCGCCGAGTGAGTAACGCTCAGCGCCGAAAGCTTCCGGCCGCGCAGGGCCGCCGGAAGCTGTGGCCTTACTTCTTGGGCTTGGGCAGGATGTCCAGCTCTTTGGCCGAGGGCAAGAACGAGCCGTTCCAGATGTCTTCGGCCTTGACGCGGGTCTTGGTGTTGAAGGCGTCCGACACTTGCGAAGCCATCAGCGTCATGCGGGGGCCGTTGATCTGGCCAAAGCCTTCGGCGCGGGCCGAGGGGCTGTTGATCACGGTGTCGATGGCCAGCTGCAGGCGGCGGGTTTCGAGTGCCACGTTGATGATGCCGTCGCGGGCCTTGACCGATTCAATGGCTTTGGCCGGGTCAGCGATGACTTCTTTGGCGCCCTTGGTGAAAGCGCTCAGGAAGGCTTTCACGGCGGCGGGGTTTTCCTTCAGGATCTTGGGCGAGGCGATGATGGCGTTGCCATACAGCTTGACGCCAAAGTCGGGGTACTGCATGACCACCACGTCTTCGGCCTTCACGCCGCGCGCTTCGATGTTGAGCAGCGAGGTGAAGGTGAAGCCGGTGATGGCATCCACGTCACCGCGCACCAGCATGGTCTCGCGCAGAGGTGGGTCCATGGCGGTCCATGTCACGTTGCCGATGCTGTTGGCTTTCTGGAAGATGGGGAAAGCGCGGCGGCCTGCGTCAAACACGGGCGCGCCCATTTTTTTGCCAGCGAGGTCGGCAGGGGTCTTGATGCCCGACTTCTTCAGCGCCATGACCGAGGCGGGCGTGTTGTTGTAGACCATCATGATGGCCACCGGCTTGTTGGGCGCATCGGGGTTGTTGGCGTGAAACTCCATCAGGGCGGCCAGGTCGGCAAAGCCCAGGTCGTAAGTGCCCGAAGCCACGCGGGTGACCGCGCCACCCGAGCCGTTGCCCGAGTCCACAGTCACGTCGAGTTTGGCGTCCTTGAAATAGCCCTTGGCCGCAGGCAGCAAGAAGAAAGCCGAAGGGCCCTCAAAGCGCCAGTCGAGTTGGAACTTGATGGGGGTGCTTTGGGCTTGTGCCAAACCAAAAGAGGCAGCAGCGGCCAATGCGGCCGTGGCCTTGAGTAAGAAACGCTTGTTCATGGGTGGGCTCCAGGGTCAATAAACGGTGAATCTTGTCTAGCAAAATCGGTGCCATTATCGACCAAGGTGCTGACGGGCCGTGTCAGGTCCATCCCCTAGAAATCCCCACTTTGGGTGCCAGTCCGACCGGCTGAATGCACCAAAATGAGGCCTTTTGTTGGGGCTGAAGCCATTTGCGCACAAAGCCACCCCAGTGGGGTGGCCCAGCGGCGCGGCAAGCTGTGCTTTTGAAAGGCTTGGGCAGAGGCGTCAGCGGTGCGCTTGCGCCACCGCCAAGGCGGTCATGTTGAGCACGCGCCGCACAGTGGCCGCAGGCGTCAGGATGTGCGCCGTGGCAGCCGTGCCCATCAGGATCGGGCCCACCGTGACGCCGCCGCTGGTGGTGGTCTTCATCACGTTGTAGAGGATGTTGGCCGCGTCCAGGTTGGGGCAGACCAGCAGGTTGGCCGAGCCGGTGAGGCTGCTGTCTTCCAGGTAGGCGCTGCGGATCTCGGGCTGCAAAGCCGCATCGCCGTGCAGCTCGCCGTCGCACTCGATGTCGGGGTGCTGCGCCACGAACAGGTCACGCGCCAGGCGCATCTTGCGGGCGGAGGCCCGCTTGGACGAGCCGTAGCTCGAATGCGAGAGGAAAGCCACCTTGGGCACGATGCCAAAGCGCTGAATCTCCTTGACCGCCATGGCCGCGATCTCGGCCAGTTGCTCGGCGCTGGGGTCTTCATTGACATAGGTGTCGGTGACGAACAGCGGACCCTGGTTGGTCATGAGCGCGTTCACGGCGGCGTAGTTGCCCACGCCCGCCCGCTTGCCCAGAATGGAGTCGATGCGCTCCAGATGCGTCATGTAGGTGCCGGCCAGGCCGCAAATCATGGCGTCGGCATCGCCCAGCGAGACCATCAGCGAGCCGATGATGGTGTTGGAGCGGCGCACCGCTGCCTTGGCCACGGCAGGTGTGGCGCCGTTGCGCTTCATCAGCTGGTGGTAGTGCTCCCAGTACTGGCGGAAACGTGGATCGTCTTCGGGGTTCACGTTGTCCACGTCCACGCCCAGGCGCATGCGCAGACCGGCTTTTTCGATGCGGGCGGCGATCACACCGGGGCGGCCGATCAGGATCGGGTGGGCCAGCTTGTCGTCGATGGCCATCTGGGCGGCGCGCAGGGCGCGTTCGTCTTCACCGTCGGCATAGGCCACGCGCTTGGCGCCTTGGGGCACGGCCTTGGCGGCGTTGAAGATGGGGCGCATCAGGATGCCGGTTTGCGTTACAAAGCTTTGCAGTTGCTGGCGGTAGGCGTCCATGTCGGTGATCGGGCGCGTGGCCACACCCGAGTCAAAGGCGGCCTGGGCCACGGCGGGGGCGATGCGCAGGATCAGGCGCGAGTCAAAGGGCGTGGGGATCAGGTAGTCGCGGCCAAAAGACAGCTCTTTGCCTGCGTAGGCGCTGGCCACTTCTTCGCTGATGTCGGCCTTGGCCAGGTCGGCGATCTGGCGCACGCAGGCGAGCTTCATGGCCTCGGTGATCTTGGTCGCGCCGCAGTCCAGGGCCCCCCGGAAGATGTAGGGGAAGCACAGCACGTTGTTGACCTGGTTGGGGTAGTCCGAGCGGCCGGTGGCGATGATGCAGTCCGGGCGGGCGGCCTTGGCCAGCTCGGGGCGGATTTCGGGTTCGGGGTTGGCCAGGGCCAGGATCACCGGGTCACGGGCCATGGTCTTGAGCATGTCCACCGTCATCACGCCGGGGGCCGAGCAGCCCAGGAACACGTCGGCCCCGTTGACCGCATCGGCCAGGCTGCGGGCCTCGGTCTTTTGCGCGTAGCGGGCTTTGGACTCGTCGTAACCACCAGGGCGGCCTTCGTAGATCACCCCTTTGGAGTCGCACACGTAAATGTTCTCGGTCTTCACGCCCAGGCCCACCATCACGTCCAGACACGCGATGGCGGCTGCGCCCGCGCCCGAGACGGCCAGCTTGATGCTGCCGATGTCCTTGCCCACCAGCTCCAGGCCGTTGAGCATGGCGGCCGAGGCGATGATGGCCGTGCCGTGCTGGTCGTCGTGGAAGACCGGGATGTTCATGCGCTCGCGCAGCTTCTTCTCGATGTAGAAGCACTCGGGCGCCTTGATGTCTTCGAGGTTGATGCCGCCCAGTGTGGGCTCCATGGCGGCGATGATCTCCACCAGCTTGTCCGGGTCGCGCTCGGCCAGCTCGATGTCGAACACGTCAATGCCCGCGAACTTCTTGAACAGGCAACCCTTGCCCTCCATCACGGGCTTGGCCGCCAGCGGGCCGATGTCGCCCAGGCCCAGCACAGCGGTGCCGTTGGTGATCACCGCCACCAGGTTGCCGCGAGAGGTGAACTCGGCCGCCTTGGACGGGTCGGCTTCGATGTCCAGGCAGGGATAAGCCACGCCAGGCGAATAGGCCAGCGACAGGTCGCGCTGGTTGGACAGGGGTTTGGTCGGGTTGACCGAGACCTTGCCGCGTGTGGGAAAGCGGTGGTAGTCGCGCGCAGCGTCGCGCAAGGCTTCTTCGGCGGGGGAGAGTTGTTTTTGGCTCATTGTTCTTGTCTCGGTAGATCAAATGAAAAGAGGGTTGTCGTGAAAGCGTAACCTATTTGAGCGCGGTTTCAGGCTGTGGATTACCTGCATAAAAAGCAAAAAGCCAAGCACCGGGCTTGGCTTTTGCGAGACAAATGTCTGTCATGCCCGGCATGACCGGGTATCCATCTGCACCGAAGGCATGGACCCCCGATCAAGTCGGGGGTGACAATTGCGCGTCATACCCGGCATGACCGGGTATCCATGTCTTCAGGCGATCGTCTTCAATGCGAGTCGGCGTGTTTGGCCGCTTCGATGGCCTCGCTGCTGTCGCCCTTGGAGCCGTTGAAGTACAGGTTCAACAACACAGCGCTGATGGAGGCCAGCAAGATGCCCGACTCGATCAGCGGGTGGATGCTGTGCGGCATCCACTGCAGGTAGCGTGGCGCGATCAGCGGGATCATGCCAAAGCCGATCGAAATCGCCACGATGAACAGGTTGTTGCGGTTGCCCTTGTAGTCCACGGTGGACAGAATCCGGATGCCGGTGGCCGCCACCATGCCGAACATCACCAGGCCCGCACCGCCGAGCACAAAGGTGGGCAGCGACTCGACCAAGGCCGCCATCTTGGGCAACAGCCCCAGCACGATCAGGATCACGCCGCCTGCGACGCAGACAAAGCGGCTCTTCACGCCCGTCACGCCCACCAGACCCACGTTTTGCGAGAAGCTGGTGTAGGGGAAGGTGTTGAAAATGCCGCCGATCAGCGTGCCCAGACCGTCGGTGCGCAGACCAGCCGTCAGCATTTTCTGATCGACTTTTTTGCCGGTCAGATCGCCCAAGGCGAGGAACATGCCGGTCGACTCGATCATCACCACGATCATCACCAGGGTCATGGTCAGGATCAGGATGGGGTCAAAAATGGGCGTCGCAATTTCAAAGGGCAGCACCAGGTCAAACCAGCCTGCTTTGCCCACTTTGTCGAAGCTCATGAGGCCAGCAGCCGTGGCCACCACGCCGCCGACCACGATGCCCAGCAGCACCGAAATATTGGCCAAAAAGCCACGGGCGTACTTGGCAATCAGCAAGATGGACACCAACACAATGGCGGCGATGCCGATGTGCGAGAGCTGCGCGTACTTGGGGTTGGGCACCGAGCCCACGATGTTCATGCCCGCTGGCACCGGGGGCACCGCGCCCGTGCTGGCCGCTTGTTTGGCGGCTTCCAGCCAGGCCAGGTGTTCCGGGTTGGGGATGCTTGGGGCTGTCGGGCCGAAGGGGTTGCCAAAAATCCAGTTGATGCCCACGCGCATCAAGCTGATGCCGATGACCGCAATGATGGTGCCGGTGACGACAGGCGGGAAGAACCGCAGCATGCGGCTCACAATCGGCGCAATCAAAATGGAGATCACCCCCGCGCCAATGATGGCGCCGAAGATCAGCCCGGCGCCTTGAACGCCCGGGTTGTTGTTGGCCATGGCAACCATGGGGGCCACAGAAGCAAAGGTCACGCCCATCATCACGGGCAGCTTGATGCCAAACCACTGCGTGGCACCCAGCGACTGAATCAGGGTAACCAGGCCGCAGCAAAACAGGTCGGCCGAGATCAGCATCGCCACTTGCTCGGGGCTCAGCTTGAGGGCGCGGCCCACGATCAGGGGCACCGCCACCGCGCCGGCATACATCACCAGCACATGTTGCAGGCCCAATGCGGCGAGCTTGCCATTGGGCAATTTCTCGTCCACGGGGTGGATGGTTGAACTCATGGAGAGGTCTCCTGGAAAGTAAACAGAGGGGAAATCCGCAAAGAAACTAGATGTGTGCTTCTTTGTGTTCTAAACTGTATACAAAATAAGAGGCGGTGTGATGCGTGAAAACCCTGTCTTTGTTCAGGTCCCGTCCCGTGCCCCCGATCCTCTTTTCGGGGAAAGTCGCCGAAAAGATTTCAGCCAGGGGGCCTCAAACCGCCATCAAAGGAAACAGCGCATGGTCCATCGGCACCCCGGCGGGCAGTTCCTGGTCCAGCCCGGGGAAGGGCGGCGAGGTCACCCAAGGCCGTGGGGCGTGGTGCAGCTGTGCATTCAGGGTCAAACGACAACGGACCGCGAATTCAATCTGTGAACCAGATTGACCCCGACCGTGTACGCATAAACGCTGGACGGGCAGAACTCGAAGTTCATGCCTTTGTAGGACACCAAGGGATCCGAGACCGTTCTACTGGTCACCAGCATAGGGCTGCTGATGTTGGGGTGCTTTTGCGCAAACTCCACACAGTTGTCCAGTTCGCCACGCGATTGATAAGGGCGGTCGCTCCATTTGACTTCCACCGCCCAATTGGGTTTCAGGTCGCTACCTGCCATGTGGACGATGTCCACTTCGCCGCTGTTCCAGCGGGCATAAAACAGCTCGGCTTGTTGGTTGTGTTGCCACTGGCTGTAAATGGCGGTTTCCGTCAGCGCCCCCATGGCAGGTGATTCGGCAGTGATGGAGCCAAACAAGGCAGCCCGCATGGACGGGTTGTTCAGATAGACCTTGAAGGCCGATGCACGTTTGAAGCGCTTGGCGTTCTGATCGATGCGCTCGACCCGTCGAATCAGAAAAGCGGCTTCGAGGTACTCCATGTAGCGGTTGATCGTGTTTTTGGCCACGCCCGATGTTTTGGACAGGTCATTGAGACTGACTTCGTTGCCGCTGTTGTAGGCCAGGGTGGTGAAGAGTCGGTTCAATTCCTGAATGTCGCTGATGCCGTAGAGGCTGGGCAGGTCGCGCAGCAGGACTTTGTCAATGATGTCGCTCTTGATGTATTGACTCGGGTCTGTTCGCACAGTCGGTGAAAACACCGCTTCAGGGTAGCCGCCGTAATTCAGGTAATTGACAAACTCAGCATTGAGTTCATCGATGTTTTTGGCTTTGAAGTTGATTCTTCCTTGTGTGAGTTCGTCTTCCTCAATTTTTTCTATAAGCTTTGTGTCCTGCCCAATGAAGTGCAGGTATTCGGCAAAAGTGAGGGGGGGAAGGACGTAGTCAGTGAAGCGGCCAGCACCGGATTCCTGGCTCTTGAGCCGCAGGGCCGCAGCAGCCGAACCGGTAGCGATGAAACGGTAGCTGGGGTATGAGTCCACCAGCGATTTGAGGTGAATTTCCCAGCTTGGCAGGTACTGCACTTCGTCAAAGTACACATACAGTTCAGCGTCACGGCCATGGTCAAATTTTTCCTGGAAATGACTCAGCAGTTTTTCCAGTGGCAGTCCGGTGTAAATGGGGGTTTCGAGTGAAACGTAAAAAATGTTTTGGGCGTTGACACCCGCATCCAGCAATGTCTTGATGCTTTGGTAAACCATGACGGTTTTTCCCACCCGTCGAGGCCCCATGAGTACCACAGCGCGGCGCAAGCTGGTGTCGGTCAGGATGTCTTGAAAAGATGCAAAGTAGCCACGGCGCGGCTGATCCTCAAAAGGGATTTTTCTTTTGGAATTCGTTTCCCACCAAGGGTTGTCAAACACCAAGCGGGCAACGATGTCTTCTTTGGCAATTTCAAGCATATTTAATTAAGATCAATTGATTGAGCTTAACTGGATCATACTTGAAATTAAGATCAGACGGCTGATCTTAATTTTCTCTCCCGTGATGACCTTTGAAGCTGTGTTCCTCAACGGGCCATTTCACAAAGACAAGCCTCAAACCGCCATCAACGGAAACAACGCATGGTCCATCGGCACCCCGGCGGGCAGTTCCTGGTCCAGCCCAGGGAAGGGCGGCGAGGTCACCCAAGGCCGTGGGGCGTGGGTCATGTCGTCGCCCAAAAAGCGCACCGAGTACACGCGCCTGCGCTGGGTGCCGTCCACCCCTGCTGAGGCATGCAGGCTGAGCATGTGAAAACACACCAGATCGCCCGGCTGCAGCGCCCAGCCGAGGATCGGGAAGTCTTCGCGGTGGTTGTCGATGTCGGGCAACTCGGCCAGCGAGCCTTCGGGGAACCACTTGGCCTGGTTGGTCATGAAGGTGCGCGGCATGAGCCAGGGGCCACGGTGTGAGCCCGCGATGAACTCCAGCGTGGAAGCGCGGGGCACCGGGTCCACCGGAATCCAGAAACTGATGTTTTGCAGGCCGTCCACGTTGTAATACGGCTGATCTTGGTGCCAGGGCGTGCGCTGGCGCGTTCCGGGCTCCTTGACCAGCAGGTGGTCGTGGTACAGGCGCACCGTCTGGCTTTGCATCAGGCGCTGGGCCAGTGATGCCAGGGGCGTGTCGAAGATGAAGCGTTTGAACTGGGGGATGTCCTGCCAGTTGCAAAAGTCTTCAAAAAAGCGCCCCGGGTCGTCCGGCCGACTGGCCACCATGCCGCGTGGGCTGGGCTGGGCCAGGTTGGCCTCAATGCCGTCCCGCAGCAGGGCCACTTCTTCGGGCGTGAACAAATTGCGGATGCACACCGCGCCATCGCGCTGGTAGTCGGCCACGTCTTGCTCGGTGGTGCAGGCCTGCACGCGCTGGCGCTGAGTGGTGAGGGTTTGTGTAGTCATGTCGTTCGAGGCTTCTGCTGGGTATTTATCAAAAATATCACTGCCGCGTTGGGGTCAGCCAAGCTGGCCAGGCTGATGTTGAACGCCCGTGCCATGTACATCTGGGCTTGCTGCAAACCAGACGGAATCAAGGCAATCTCATCGTCCCACCAGCTGGGCAGAGATTTGCGGGCAACAGGCGTGGAAATCCCCACCTCGTTAAGCCGAGCAAACAAGTTTTGTATGGGGTTGACGGTAGCCACGATGTGCTCCTTGCGATCGAAAATGCCTTCTTGCTACAGAGAGCAACAGCCCTCGATTCTAAGGAAATCCTCATTACACTCAGGTACTAAATCAGTCAATCTGTTGGCCTTCCACACCCTCAAATCACGTATGCCCATTACCCTGCCTCAGCTGGAACGCCACCTCTTCAAAGCCGCCGACATCCTGCGCGGCAAGATGGATGCCTCGGAGTTCAAGGAATACATCTTTGGCATGCTGTTCCTCAAGCGCTGCTCTGATGTGTTCGAGCAGCGCCGCGCTGAAGTGATCCAGCTCGAAATCGATGCAGGCAAGACCACCGCCGAAGCGGAGGCCTCGGCCGAGAACAAGCGTTGGTACAAAAAAGACGGCTACTTCTGGGTGCCCAAAGAGTCGCGCTACAGCTACCTGGTCGACAACTCCCGTCAGGCCAACGTCGGCAATCTGCTGAGCAAGGCACTGGCAGGCATTGAAAGTGACAACGTCAGCCTGTACGACGTGCTGGAGCACATCGACTTCACCCGCAAGATCGGCCAGAGCAAGATCCCCGACATCAAGCTGCAGCAGCTCATCACCCATTTCAGCCTGCACCGCCTGCGCAATGAGGACTTTGAGTTCCCTGACCTGCTCGGTGCCGCCTACGAATACCTGATTGGCGAGTTTGCCGACTCGGCGGGCAAAAAAGGCGGCGAGTTCTACACCCCGCGCTCGGTGGTGCGCATGATGGTGCGGCTCATCAAGCCTGAGCTCAAACACGACATTTACGACCCTTGTTGTGGGTCTGGCGGCATGCTGATCGCCGCCAAGGAATACATCGACGAACACGGTGAAGACGGGCGCAAGGCCAACCTGTTTGGCCAAGAGTTCAACGGCACGGTGTGGTCGATTGCCAAGATGAACATGCTGCTGCACGGCATCAGCACCGCCAACCTGCAAAACGAAGACACCCTGGCCGAGCCACAGCACGTTGAAGGTGGCGAGCTGATGCACTTTGACCGCATCCTCACCAATCCGCCGTTCTCGATCCAATGGGGCAATACCGAGAAGGATGCCGACGGCAATGCCGCCTGGAAACCTAAATTTGAAGCCGAGCGCTTCCCTTATGGCCAGGTGCCGCTGGGTGCCAAAAAAGCCGACCTGATGTTCCTGCAGCACATGCTGGCCGTCACCCGCGACGGTGGCATGGTGGCCACCGTGTTGCCCCATGGTGTGCTGTTTCGGGGTGGTGAAGAAAAAACCATCCGCGCTGGCATCATTGAAGACGATCTGCTCGAAGCCGTCATCGGCGTGGCACCCAATTTGTTTTATGGGACGGGCATCCCGGCCTGCATTTTGGTGCTGCGCCAGCGGGTGCAAAACGGTGCAAACCGTGTCAGCGGCAAGCCTGCCGAACGCCAAGGCAAAGTACTCTTCATCAACGCAGACCGCGAGTTCTTTGAAGGCCGCGCGCAAAACCACCTGCTGCCCGAGCACATCGAGAAAATCGTCACCACCTTCGACGAGTTTCGTGCCATCGATGGCTTCTCGGCCATCGTCGACAACGCCACGCTCAAAGACAACGCCTACAACCTCAACATCCGCCGCTATGCCGACAACGCGCCACCGCCCGAGCCGCACGATGTGCGTGCCCATCTGGTGGGTGGCATCCCCAAAGCTGAGGTGGCCGATAAAGCCAGTTTGTTCAGCGCCCACGGCCTGAACCCGATGGACCTGCTGGTGGAAAGGGATGCCAAGTATTGGGACTTTGCACCCGCCCTCGACAAGCGGCAGGCCCTCAAACCTGCCATTGAAAACAATGCCGGACTGCTGGCCAAGGAAGCCGCCATTCGCGATGCGTTTGAGAAATGGTGGCGCGACCACAGTGCGCGCATTTCCGCACTTTCTGGCCAGATGCAAGATGGACAAGACAGCGCCGCCAGCCTGGTGGCCCTGCGCAGCGACCTGTTGGCCAGCTTTAGCCAAAGCCTCGAAGCCATTGGCCTGCTCGACCCCTTTCAGGTGCGCGGCATCGTGGCCGGGTTTTGGTACCAAACCAAATACGAATTCCTCACCCTGCAGGCACGCGGGGCCAAGGGCGTGGCCGATGCCTGGCGCACCAGCATCGTCACCGCGCTGGAAGACAAAGCCAGCAAAGAAAGCCCGCTGGAGCACAAGCTGGTGAAGTTCTTGATGAGCGACTTCGTTGAGGCCATCACCGAGTTGGAAGCCAAGAAAGCGGAGCTGGACAGCAAGATCAAAGCGGCCAGCCCGAAAGAGGCCGAGGCTGAAGAAGGTGAGGTCGCTGAGGCTGCAGAAGACGAGGCGGACGAAGAGAACGCCGTGGACGATACTCAGCTTAAAGCTTGGAAAAAAGACCTCGCTGCCGTCAAGAAGCAACTCAAAGCCAAGCACGACAGCTTCAAGCAACACATTGGCACCGCAGTGGAAGGCCTCACGCCCGAAGCCGCTGCCGAATTGCTGCTGACCATCTTGCACAAGGACATGCAAACCATCGTGGAGCGTTACATGGCTGCGCAGCGCAAGCAGATCGTGGCCGCGTTTGAGAATTGGTGGGACAAGTACCGCGTGACGCTGACCGAGATCGAGGGCAAGCGGGATGAGGCAACCAAGGCGCTGCAGGGATTTTTGAAGGGGTTGCGGTATGTCTGAAGCCCAACAGAGATGGCCTTCGGATTGGTCTGTTCGATCACTCGAAAAAATAGCATCACTGATTACAAGCGGAGGCACACCGACCTCAGGTAATCCGCGTTTTTACCTTGAGTACGGTGGACTACCGTTTGCCAAGACAGAGGACTTAACGCGTGCTAAATCTAGATTTATCGAAGAATGTGAACTTGGAATATCTGAAGTAGCCTTGAAAGAGAGTGCGGCAAAAAAGTATCCAGCTGGAACCGTGCTCATTTCGATGTACGGAACGATTGGATTGACCAAGATCGCTGGAATCGAGATGGCGGCAAATCAAGCACTATGCGCTTTGATTCCACCCTTGGCCTGCGATTCTGGATATTTGTATCACCATCTCGAGTACACCCGACCGGGATGGTTAAAGTATTCGGGGCAAACAACGCAGGCCAACATAAACGGCGCAACCGTTCGTGCACATGAGGTGCCGCTTCCCGACCCAAGTGAGCAGCGCAAGATCTCGCAAGTCCTCGACACCCTCGACACCGCCATCCACGAAACCGAGGCGATCATCGCCAAGCTCAAGGCCGTCAAGCAGGGCCTGCTTCACGACCTGCTGACACGCGGCATCGACGCCAACGGCGAACTTCGCCCGCCGCAGTCTGAGGCACCACATCTCTACAAACAGTCGCCGCTGGGGTGGATTCCGAATGAGTGGGACTTCGCTCCACTGGTGTCGAAAATCGACTTTCCGGAGGGACAAGTCGATCCAAGGCGGGCCCCCTACCGCGACTGGGTTCTGATTGCTCCCGATCACATTGAGTCGGGGACCGGCCGTTTGATTTCAACGGCGACAGCATCTGAGCAGCAAGCCATTTCCGGCAAGTACGTCTTTCAATCTGGTGATGTGATCTACAGCAAGATTCGTCCCTATTTGAGGAAGGCGGTATTGGCCAGCAATAGTGGCTTGTGTAGTGCCGATATGTATCCGTTACGACCAAAGGCAGGGATCGATTCGCGGTATCTAATCGCAGTGATTCTTGGCGATCAGTACTCACGGTTTGCTGAGTCTGTTTCCATGCGGAGCGGATTCCCAAAAATAAATCGCAACGAAATGGCTGAATTCTCAATAGGTTGGCCATCTCCGGAGGAGCAGTCCTGGATTGCTCAGATTTTGAGCGATGCTGATATCAATCAGATGACTGAGGAGGATGAGATAGAGAAGTTAAGAATTCTCAAAGCTGGCCTGATGGACGACCTCCTCACTGGCCGCGTCCGCGTCAAACCTTTGCTGGAGGCCACCCCATGACCGACCGCCCCACCTCGCTCATGCCCGCGCCCGAGGGCTACACCGACTGGCTGGCCGAGCTGAAAACCCGTATCCACAGCGCCCAGCAGCGCGCCGCGCTGGCCGTCAACCGGGAACTGGTGCTGCTGTACTGGCACATTGGGCGCGATATTCTTGACCGGCAAAGCCGCGAGGGTTGGGGAGCGAAAGTGGTTGACCGGCTCTCCCGAGATCTGCGCGAAGCTTTTCCCCAAATGAAAGGGTTTTCATCGCGCAACCTGAAGTACATGCGCTACTTTGCCGAGCACTGTCCGTCCCAGCGATTTGGGCAGCAGCCTGCTGCCCAATTGCCTTGGTTCCACATCGTGACCTTGCTGACCCAGTTGCAAACCCCAGAAGAGCGCGAGTGGTATGCCGCACAAGCCATACAGCGGGGGTGGTCGCGCACGACGCTGGAAGTGCAGATCAAGAACCGCTTGTTGGCCCGCCAGGGCCAAGCCGTCACGAATTTTGGCGAACGGCTGCCATCACCGCACTCCGATTTGGCCCAAGACACCTTAAAAGACCCCTACTTGTTCGATTTTCTGGGCTTGGGTGACGAAGCCCATGAGCGCGAGATCGAGAGCGGCCTGATCCGGCACATCACGCACTTCTTGCTGGAGCTGGGCACTGGCTTTGCGTTTGTGGGCCGACAGCACCGCCTGGAAGTGGCGGGCGATGAGTTTTTTATTGATCTGCTGTTCTATCACACGCGTCTCAAGTGCTATGTCGTGGTGGAACTCAAAGCGGTGGCCTTCAAGCCGGAGCATGCGGGTCAGTTGAATTTTTACTTGACAGCGGTCGATCGCCAGATCAAGGGGCCTGACGATAACCCCACCATTGGCCTTTTGCTGTGCAAAACACAGAATCGAATGATTGCGGAATACGCCTTGTCTGGGATTGAGAAGCCCATCGGCGTGGCTGAGTATGAGTTGCTGCGCCAGCTTCCAGATAATTTGGCGAGCAAGCTGCCCACCATTGAAGAACTTGAGCAAGAACTGATCAATTTGCCTGATGAAACGAATCAGCAGGACGGGAGCGCTTGATGGGCTGGGAACTCGAAGACGTCGAAAAGCCTTTCGTTGCCCAGTTGCAGGCGCTGGGTTGGGCGCACATCGAAGGCAGCCTTGACGACCCAGCCGTGACTGGCCGCACCGGCTTTGCCGAGGTGATTCAAGGGGGGCTGCTGCGCGAACAATTGCGCGCGCTGAACCTGGGGCCAGACGGATTGCCCTGGCTAGACGAGGCGCGGCTGGATGAAGCCGTGACTGCCATCACCCGGCTGGGCACGCACAAGCTGATGGAGGCCAACGAAAAGGCCACTGCTTTGTTGATCCGTGGCTTGACGGTGGAGGGCCTGCCCGGCTGGGACGGTGGGCGCGGCCAAACCATCCGCTACATCGACTGGGACACCCCCGCCAACAACCGCTTCACGGTGATCAACCAGTACCGCGTGGATTGCCCGCCTGGTTTTAACAGTGGCAAGCAGTTCATCGTGCCCGACTTGGTGCTGTTGGTGAACGGCATTCCGCTGGTGGTGGTGGAGTGCAAGAGCCCGTCGGTGCCCGAGCCATTGGCCGAGGCGGTGGACCAACTGCGCCGCTACAGCAACCAGCGCAAAGCCGCGATGGAGGTGGATGACAACGAGGGCAACGAGCCCCTGTTTGCCACCAACCAGCTGTTGGTGGCCAGCAGTTTTGACGAGGCACGCGTGGGCTGCGTGGGTGCGGCCTTTGAGCATTACGCCCAGTGGAAGACGGTGATCGGCCCAGATGGTGCAGGCAGCGAGATGGCGGTGGCGCAAGCGATGGGCAAGGCGGCCTTGTCGGAGCAAGAGCGTTTGATTGCCGGGATGCTGGCACCCGCGCATTTGTTGGATGTGGTGCAGAACTTCATGTTGTTCATGCAGACCGGCGGTCAGACCATCAAGACGGTTTGCCGCTACCAGCAGTACCGGGCGGTGAACCGGGCCATTGCGCGGCTGAAGACCGGCCAGACCCGTCGGCAACACGGTGAGCACGATCAGCGCGGCGGCATCATTTGGCACACACAGGGCTCGGGCAAGAGCCTGACCATGGTGTTCTTGGTGCGCAAGATGCGCGCAGATGCGCAGTTGCGTCATTTCAAAATCATTGTGGTCACCGACCGCAAAGACTTGCAGGGCCAGTTGTCCGTGACCGCCACGCTGACAGGCGAAGTGGTGGATGTGGCCGAAAGCGCAGCGGGTGTGAAGGCGCTGGCACGGCGCAAAGGGCCGGGACTGGTGTTTGCTACGATCCAAAAATACCGCGACCCCGACAGTGCGGGGGATGCGCCACTGACGGCGGATGATTTGCCAAAAGTGGAAGAGCCCAAGGCCACCTACAAGGTCAGCGAAAAGTTCGAAGTGCTGAACGAGGACGACAGCATCCTGGTGCTGGTGGACGAGGCGCACCGCACCCAGGCAGGCGACCTGCATGCCAACTTGTTGGCGGGCTTGCCCAATTGCGCGCGCATGGGCTTTACCGGCACGCCCATCATCATGGGCGACAAGAAGCGCACCCATGAAATCTTTGGCGAGTTCATTGACCGTTACACCATCAAAGAGGCCGAAGCCGACGGCGCGACGGTGCCCGTGCTCTATGAAGGCCGCACGGCCAACGGCGCCATCAAGGACGGTGCGAGCCTGGATGAACTGTTTGAAGACCTGTTCCGTCAGCATTCGCAGGAAGAGCTGGAGGCGATCAAGAAGAAGTACGCCACCAAAGGCCACATCTTTGATGCCCCGGCGCTGATCGCCGACAAGGCCCGCGACATTCTTCGCCACTACGTGACCAACATCCTGCCCAACGGCTACAAGGCGCAGGTGGTGGCCTACAGCCGCTTGGCAGCGATCCGTTATTTCGAGGCCTTGCGCGCGGCTCGCGGTGAGTTGCTGGCCGAGGCTCAGGCGCTTTCACCCCAAGACAAGGCGCTGGATGACGAGGCGCTGTGTCAGCGCCCGGTGGGTGTGCAGGCGGTGGTACAGGCCTGGCGCTACCGCGACACCCTGGCGCGCATTGAGTTCGCCCCCATCATTTCGGGCAGCAACAACGATGACCCCGCCTGGAAAACGTGGACCGATGGCGCAGCGCAGGAGCAGCTGATCAAACGCTTCAAAAAGCCGCTCTTCCATGCCAAACCAGAGAAGACCGACCCATTGGCTTTCTTGGTCGTGAAGTCGATGCTGCTGACGGGTTTTGATGCACCGATTGAGGGTGTGATGTACCTGGACCGCCCGATTCGCGAGGCGGAGTTGCTGCAAGCGATTGCCCGCGTCAACCGCACAGGTTTTGGCAAACGCTGCGGCATCGTGGTGGACTACTTTGGTGTGGCGCAGCACTTGAAAGAGGCGCTGGCAGCTTACGCCGACGAGGATGTGGAAGGTGCGCTGGCCAGTTTGAAGGATGAAGTGCCTGTGCTGCGCGACCGGCATCTGCGCGTGGTGGACTTGTTCCGTCAGCGGGGCATCGAATCGCTGGAAGACACCGAGGCCTGTGTTGAAGCCTTGGGCAGCGAGAAGCTGCGTGCCGAGTTTGCCGTCAAGCTCAAAGCATTTTTGGGTTCGCTGGACACGGTGCTTCCACGGCCTGAGGGGCTGCCTTACACCAAGGACGCCAAGAAGCTGGCTTACCTCTACGCCCGCGCCCGCAACCGCTACAAGGACACCCCGGTACTGGGCAAAGATGTGGGCGCCAAGGTGCGCAAGCTGATCGACGATCATGTGATCTCACTGGGCATCGACCCCAAGATTCCGCCGATTCAGCTGACCGATGCCCATTTCGACACGCATGTGGCCCGAACCGCGAACGACCGCGCCAAGGCTTCAGAGATGGAGCACGCCATCCGTTCACACATCCGCAAGCACACCGATGAAGACCCCGTGCTGTACCGCAAGCTGTCGGAGCACTTGAACGACATTCTTAAAACGCTGGGTGAAAAGTGGAACGAGGTGATCGCGCAGCTGCAAAAGATCATCGACGAACTGCGCACAGGCCAGGCTGGCAGCGCCGATGCGCCGAGCGACTTGCCAGAGCATTGCGCGCCGTTTTTGCGCACCGTGTTGGATGTGGTGTGTGATGGGCGGTCGCCAAGCCCAACCGAGTTGTTGCGGCTGAAGGATGTGACCGTGGAGCTGGTGGACTTGTTGGCGCAAGAACTGAATAGCAACCGCGATATTTGGAGTCCACACAAACGCGCTGCTCAGGAAGACCTGAACACACAACTGTTTGAACACCTGATGCGCTTGCGGCCACCCTTGGTGGATACCGACAAGGCGGGTGTGCTGGCGGACAAGTTGATGGAGCAAGGACGCGCCAATCACGACAAGCTGGTGCAGGTGTGATGCTCTGTTGTCAACCATGAACACCTCCCACCAGCCCGCAGATTGCACGCCTATCTCACCGGAGACATCCATCGAGTTGGATGATCTTCAATTTGAGATACGTCGCAGCGCCAAGCGCCGAACGATGGAAATCACCGTCGAGAGAACGGGAGAGCTGATCCTGAGCGCGCCACCTCAAGTGGGCATCGACAAGCTGCGTGAGTTTGTGACTGAAAAGCGGTTTTGGGTCTACACCAAGCTGGCACAGAAGGATCGCCTTCAACGCCAAGTGCCGCGAAAAGAGTTTGTTGCTGGCGAGGGCTTCTTGTTTTTGGGGCGAACCCATCGACTGAAATTGGTTGAAGCCCAAGAAACACCGCTTAAGCTGATGAATGGCCGCTTCACGCTGAACCACGATGCGCAAGCTGGTGCGCGAGAGCACTTTATCCGCTGGTACAGCGAAAGGGCGCGGATCTGGCTGTCCGGCCGCGTAGCCGACTACCAGTCACGGATGGAGGTGGAACCTGCTGGCGTGAAAGTTCAGGACCTCGGTTACCGCTGGGGTTCATGTGGCAAGGGTGACTGGCTGTATTTCCATTGGAAAACGATTTTGCTGCCAGCGCGAATTGCCGAATATGTGGTGGTTCATGAGATCGCGCATTTGCATGAACCACACCACACACCTGCCTTTTGGCAGAGAGTCGAGCGAGCCATGCCGGATTATTTGCAACGCAAGGACTGGCTGGCTGAGCATGGGATTGATGTTGAGGGAGTATAAAAATGGCTGACCATTTCTTGATGCTTTCCTGCGCAACTCAAAGTTGAGTCGAGAAGCCCTCAGGAATGCGCCTTTGGAGGGGCCGTTCTGGTTGAAAGAAAGGCCGCTTTTATGGTCCGAGACTTCTGACATTTCCGGCTTTTTCCTCAGGTGCGGTCACAACCACAGAAGTGGTTGTGGCCCGTTCAAGCCAGCAAATCCAGCAGCGTCCGTGCAATCACCTTGGTCGCACGGCGCAGGTCTTCCAGCTGCACATGCTCGTCGGCACGTTTGGCGTTGGACTCGCGCACGGTGCGGGGGCCTGCGCCGTAGATCACGCCGGGGATGCCGCGCTCCACATACAGGCGCACGTCGGTGTAGAGCGGCGTGCCCAGTGCGGGGATGGCTTCGCCGAAGACCTGTTCGCCGTGTTTCTGGATGGCGCTCACAAGCGGTTGGTTGCCGGGCAGGGGCTTCATGGCGTTGGCCAGCAGCATGCGGCGCACGTCCACTTGCAGCGTGTTGCCGCCGCGTGGGGGCTTGAAGCTGGCAGCGGCGTCGGCAATGGTCTGGCGGATGCTGGCTTCGACTTCTGCCGGGTTCTCTTCGGGGATCATGCGGCGGTCGAGCTTGAAGCTGACTTTGCCGGGCACCACGTTGGTGTTGGTGCCGCCTTCGATCAGGCCCACATTCAAATAGGGGTGGCTGATGCCTTCCACCTTGGACGTGACCTTCAGGTATTGCGTGTTGAGCGCGTGCAGGGCGTTCAGGATGTGCACTGCGCCTTGCAGCGCGTCGGTGCCGCTGTCGGGGATGGCGGCGTGGGCCATCTCGCCGTGCACCGTCACTTCCATTTGCAAGCAGCCGTTGTGCGCGGTGACGACCTGGTAGCTGAAGCCTGCGGCGATCATCAAATCGGGCTTTGTGAGGCCCTTGGCCAGCAGCCAGCCGGGACCCATTTCGCCGCCAAATTCTTCGTCATAGGTGAAGTGCAGTTCCACACCGCCTTTGAGCGGGGCCTTGAGTGATTCGAGCGCCCGCGTGGCAAAGGTGAAGGTGGAAAAGTCGCACTTGCTCACGGCGGTGGCACGGCCGTACATCGCGCCGTTGTGGATTTCGCCGCCGTAGGGCGGGTGGGTCCAGCCTTCGCCGGGGGGCACCACGTCGCCGTGGGCGTTCAGGGCAATGGTTTTGCCTTCGCCGTATTTGCGGCGCACGATCAGGTTGGTGATGGACTCCAGGCCGTAGGCTTTGACTTCGGAGGCAGGCACGGGGTGTTTTTCGGCCTCAAAGCCCATGGGCGCCAGCAGTTCGGCGGTGCGCTCGGCGTGGGGGGCGTTGTTGCCCGGTGGCGTGTCGGTGGGCACCTGCACCAGCGCCTGCAGGAACTTGACCTGCTCGTCAAAGTGCGCGTCGATCCAGGCGTCGAGTTGTTGGTATTGTTGTTCGTGGTTGACGTGGGGTGCGCTCATGACAATTCCTGAGAGAGTTGGTTCAAAACATGGGTGAAGGCGTCGACGCACAGCTGCATGTCGTCGCTGGTGGTGGATTCGAGCGGGTTGTGGCTGATGCCCCCGTTTTCGCCGCGCACAAACAGCATGGCCTGCGGCATGACCTCGTGCAGCTTCATCGCGTCGTGCCCTGCGCCGCTGGGCAACTTGAACAGCGGCACGCCCAGGGCGCTCACAGCGCGTTCCCAACGCGCTTGCCACTCGGGGGCGCTGGGCGCGGCGGCGGCGCTCATGGTCATTTCGGCTTTGACGCGAACACCCCGGCGCTCGGCAATTTGGTCGAGTTGCGCCATCACATCATTTACCAGCGCGTCGCGCTGTGCATCGGTGGGCGCACGCATGTCCAGGCTGAACAGGCAGCGCCCGGGCACCACGTTGATCGAGCCATTGGGCACTTGCAGTTGGCCAATCGTGGCTACGCTGTCGCCGTCTTTCGCGGCGCGTTGCTCCATGTACAGCGCCAGTTCGGCCACGGCGCAGGCCGCGTCGCGTCGGCGGTCCATGGGGGTGGTGCCTGCGTGGCTGGCCGTGCCCATGACTTCGCACAGGTAGCGTACGCTGCCGTTGATGGAAGTGACCACGCCCAGCGGGATGTTCACTTCGTTGAGTACCGGGCCTTGCTCGATGTGCACTTCGATAAAGCCCAAATACTGCGCCGGATCGCGCTGGATGTTGGGGATGTCGTCGATGTTCAAGCCCGCGAGCTTCATGGCGGCGCGCATGGTGATGCCGTCAGCGTCCTGTTGGTCCAACCAGGCGGGGTTGAACTGGCCAATGAGTGCGCCAGAGCCCAAGAAGGTGGCTTTGTAGCGCTGGCCTTCTTCTTCGGCAAAGGCCACGACCTCGATGCCGAAGGGCAGGCGCTTACCGTGTTGGTGCAGCTGCTGCACGCAGGCCATGGGCACAAAGATGCCCAAGCGCCCGTCGTACTTGCCGCCGTTGCGCACGGTGTCGTAGTGCGAGCCCGTGAGCAGGTATTGGCCACCTGCTGTGGCCGGGTGGTAGCGGCCCACCACGTTGCCCACGGCGTCGGTGTAGACCTCGTCAAAACCGCAGTCGCGCATGTTTTGTGTGATGCGCTGGGCGCAGGCGCGGTGCGCGTCGGTGAGGTAAGTCACCGTGAGCTGGCCCGCTTCTGCAAAGCCGGGGTCGGAGTGCTGCGCGAGTTGTTCTTGCCAGTCCCAGACCTGGTGGCCGAGTGTGGGCTCCACGCCAAACTTGTCGTTCAGCCGGATCTCGACGATGCGGTGGATGTTGCGCAGGCACTCTGCCAACTCAAAGTCGGGGTGGCCGTGCAGGCGGCGCTCAAACGCGTCGATGATCTGCTGCTTGTTCAAGCCCAGGCCACGCGGGCCGCGCACCGCCAGGATGAAGGGCCAGCCGAACTTGGCGTTGTAGTCGGCGTTGAGCTTCTGGATCTTGGCGAACTCTTCGGGTGTGCAGTCGGTCAGGCCCGCCTTGGTTTGTTCGTTGGTGGACTCTGCGGTGAGCGTTTTGCTGACCATGGCCTTGCCCGCCAGCTCGGGGTGGGCGCGGATCAGGCCCAGTTGCGCGTCGCGCCCGGCGTGCGCCAGCACTTCGCACATGGCGTGTTTGAGGTGCGCCAGCGAGGTGAAGGGGCGCTGCGCCAGCGCCTGCTCGGCGATCCAGGGCGAGTGCTCGTACAGGCCGTCGAGCATCTGCGCCGCGTCTTCGCGGCTGGCGCTGTTGAGTTGTTCAAGTGTCAAGGGCATGGGGTCTTTCCGTGCTTGTCTTCGGTGATGAATTGTTTTTTGTAGGAGCCAGCCTGCTGGCGATTCAGCCCTTGTTGGTCCACAAGCCATCGCTTGCAGGCAAGCTCCTACAGGGGATGTGTTTACCCGGCATACGGGTGCGTCGCCTTCCAGTGCCGCGCAATGTCGATGCGCCGTGCCACCCACACCTTGTCGTGCGACTGGATGTGGTCCAAAAAGCGTTGTAGCGCGGTGATGCGGCCCGGGCGACCGAGCAGGCGGCAGTGCATGCCGATGCTCATCATCTTGGGCGCGTTGTCGCCATTCGGGTCACCTTCGGCATACAGCGCGTCAAAGGTGTCCTTCATGTACTGAAAGAACGGGTCGGCATGCGAATAGCCCTGGGGCAGTGCAAAGCGCATGTCGTTGCAGTCCAGGGTGTAGGGCACGATGAGTTGCGGCGCATCGGTACCGTCAGATTTGCGCACCTTCATCCAGAAGGGCAGGTCGTCGCCGTAGTAGTCGCTGTCGTACTCAAAGCCGCCAAAGTCCGCCACCAGACGGCGTGTGTTGGGACTGTCGCGCCCGGTGTACCAGCCCAGGGGCCGCTCGCCCGTGAGCTTTTGCAAAATGTCCATCGCTTCGGCCATGTGGGCGCGCTCGGTGGCTTCGTCGATGTTTTGGTAATGGATCCACTTGAGGCCGTGGCAGGCGATGTCGTAACCCAGTTCCTTGAATGCGGCGGTCACGTCATCGTGCTTTTGCAGCGCCGTGGCCACGCCGAACACGGTGAGTGGCAGCTTGCGTTTTTCAAACTCACGCAGGATGCGCCACACGCCCGCACGCGAGCCGTATTCGTAGATGCCCTCCATGCTGATGTGACGCTCGGGGAAGGATGCCGGGTTGAACATCTCGGAGAGGAATTGCTCGGAGCCCGCATCGCCGTGCAGCACCGAGTTTTCGCCGCCTTCTTCGTAGTTCAAGACAAACTGCACCGCCACGCGGGCGCCACCGGGCCACTTTGCGTGCGGCGCATGACGGCCGTAGCCCTTCAAGTCGCGGGGGTAGGGGAGGGTGGAGTCGTAGGTGCTCATGGTCGTGTTCAAGCTTCAGGCCAGGGCCAGAGAAATGTCGTGGGTGGGCACTTTGCGGTCAAAGGTCAGGCTGGCTTCGACATGCAGCAGGTGTTCGTGCATCAGGCGCACAGCCAGGTCCGAGTCTTGTGCTTCGAGCGCGGCCACGATGGCCACATGCTCGTCGGTGGAGTGCTCGGCCTCGTTGCGCGACTGGTACATCAGCGTGATCAGGGCGCAGCGCGAGATCAGGTCGCCCAGCACCTGCGCCAGCACATCGTTGTTCATGAGTTCGGCCATGCGCACATGAAAGTCGCCCAGCAATTCGGTGCGGCCTGTGATGTCGCCCTGCGTCACGGCTTCGCGCTCTTGCTTGATGTGCTCTTTGAGCGCTGCGATTTGGTCAGGCGTGACCTGCTGCACAAAAGCGCGGGTCATTTCGGCTTCGAGCATGCGGCGCACGGCAAAGACCTGTTGCGCTTCTTCGACCGAGGGGGCGGCCACAAAAGCGCCGCGTGCAGGCTCCAGGCGGATCAGGCGGTTTTGCGACAGCTGAAACAGCGCCTGGCGCACCAGTGTGCGCGACACACCAAAGTGGTCGGCCAGCTTTTGTTCGGCCAATTTGGAGCCGGGCAACAGCCGATGCTCCACGATGGCGCGGGTCAGCGATTCGACGATGTGGTGCGTGGTGGAGGTTTCCATGTCTCGTGGTCCCTTTGGGGTGTTTGCCCAGGTGTTTTTATGTCTTGGTGGCAAATGATAGCCACCAAAATCAAAATTGTATACACTTCGGTCGACCGGATTGGGAGGGGTTTTTCAAAGCCTTGCCTCAACCCCCTTTTTGAACACCATTCAAGACAAGCGAGCACACCATGGGATTGAGCACACACGTTCTGGACACCATGCACGGCTGCCCCGCTGCGGGCATGCAGGTGTCCCTGTACACCACACAAGGCGATCAGGCCACCTTGGTCAAAAGCTTCACCCTCAACCACGACGGCCGCAACCCCGACGGCATGCTCTACGACCATGCCAGCCTGCGCAAAGGCACTTACCGCCTGGTCTTTAATGTGAGTGACTACTTCAAGGCCAAGGGCGTAGAACTGCCCGAGCCCAACTTCCTGAACAAAGTCAGCCTCGACTTTGGCGTGGCCCACGAAGACCAGCACTACCATGTGCCGCTGCTGGCCAGCCCGTGGAGCTACTCGACTTATCGCGGGTCTTGAGGTTCGTGAGGGGCAGGTCAGACCCCAATTAAGCCCTCCGCCTGCTTCTTCACCAGTTACGCCATGTTTGATCTGTGGTCATGTTTGACTGGAATTCAACTTTTATTCGGTAAGTTCCGTTAGAGTTCTCTGATGGCACCGACTGTTGTTCGCGATGGCGCATTTCGTTTGTTCTTCTTTTCCAGAGAAGAGCCTCGTATTCATGTGCATGTTGCGCACCCGGACGGGGAAGCAAAATTTTGGCTGACCCCTGTAGTTACCCTTTCAACGTCCACCGGATTGTCAACAAAACAGCTCAAGGAAGCCCAGTCGGTGGTTGAGTCACACCTGAAGGAAATTCAAGATGCATGGATCTACCACTTCGGCGGCTGAAGTCACCAATGTGTCCAAACATGGCTTTTGGCTGCTGTTGGGCGATGAAGAATTGCTGCTGCCTTTTGATCAATTTCCCTGGTTCAAGCAGGCCACCGTTGAGCAGTTGACGACCGTGGAATGGCCAACACCGGACCACTTGTATTGGCCGCAGCTGGATGTTGATTTGTCTGTGAGCTCCATTCGCAGACCGCAAGATTTTCCGCTGATTTCTCAGCAGTAGCTTGCGCAATTCCATCGAATTGGGAGCCGTGTCAGCCAATTGCCCATGCACGCCAACTGATGCTCATGCTGCGGCGGTCCGCTGTACAAAGTGGCCCGCTGCTCTGGTTAGTGATTGATAAAAGACTACCCAGCCATCTGGCCGGCGTTTTGACGCCTTTCGAATTAATGTAAGCTGAGCCAATTGGGGTCAGATCCCGATTAATCCGTCGAAAAGCCGCCCAGCGAAGGCCCCGGTTCCTTAAAATCGGGGCCTTACCGTTTATTTACCCCCACCCCCCGCACCATGACCCAAGTCACCAACACCGTGCGCTTTGTGCTCGACGGCCGCATCGTCGAAGCCCAAGGCGAGCGCCGCACCACCACTGTTCTGGACTATTTGCGCGAGCAACTGCACCGAACCGGAACCAAGGAGGGCTGCGCCGAAGGCGATTGCGGCGCTTGTGTGGTGATGGTGGGTGAGCTCAACGCCGCAGGCACGGGCGTGGACTATGTGGCCACCAACGCCTGCATCCAGCTGTTGCCCTCGCTGGACGGCAAATCGGTCAAAACCGTCGAGAGCCTGAAAAAAGCCGACGGCACCCTGCACCCGGTGCAGGAAGAAATGATCAAGTGCCATGGCTCGCAGTGCGGCTTTTGCACGCCTGGCATCGTGATGAGCCTGGTTAACTTGGTGCAGGTGCTGCCCACGCCCAACCGCCAGCAGATCACCAATTCGCTGAGCGGCAACCTGTGCCGTTGCACCGGCTACAAGCCGATCATCGATTCGGCCACCAAGGCCTGCGCCAAGCCCGAGGCGCTCAAGATTGACGACAGCGCCGATGTGCCGCTGCTCAAGGAAATCCAACGCGCCAGCGTGCCCACCCTCAGCCTGGACGGCGACATCATCGTTCAGCCGGTGGTGCGCACCCGCAAAGGCAATGAATTTGTCTCACCCGCCACCCTCGCCGAAGTGGCCGACTATTTGGTCAAGAACCCCAGCACCACGCTGCTGGCGGGCAGCACCGAAATCGGTCTGCAAGTCAACAAGCAGTTCAGCCGACCCGAACACATCATGTACTTGGGCAATGTCAAAGAGCTGCGCCAAGTGACCGAAACCGCCAGCGCCTGGCGCATTGGCGCGGCCGTGTCGCTGTCTCAGGTGGAAACGCTGGTGGCCCAGGCTTACCCCGACTTCACCGAAGTGCTGCGCCGCTTTGGCTCGCCGCCCATCCGGTCGACTGCCACGCTGGCGGGCAACATCGCCAACGGCTCGCCGATTGGCGACACCATGCCTTGCCTGATGGCGTTGGGTGCCAGCTTGGTGCTGCGCCGGGGCGACAAAACCCGCCAGGTGCTGCTGGAGAACTTCTACACCGGCATGAAGAAAAACGTGATGGAGCCCGGTGAGTTCATCGAAGCCATCGAGTTATCCAAGCCCGTGGCTGGCCAGGTGTTCCGCGCCCACAAGGTCAGCAAGCGTTTTGAGCAAGACATTTCGGCCACCTGCGCGGCCATCAGCTACATGCTGCAAGGCGGCAAGTTGAGCGGCGTGAAGCTGGCCTACAACGGCCTGGCCCCATCGCCTTGCCGTGCGCCCAAGCTCGAAGCCGTGCTGGAAGGCCGTGCGCCTGGTGACGTGAAAGCGGCCGATCTGGACGCCGCGATCGCCGCCAGCTTCACCGCCCGCGACGGCCTGCGCGCCACTTGGGCCTACCGCGCCCTGGTCGCCCGCAACCTGGTGCTCGAATTCATCGAAGAACAGAAAGAGGTGGCTTGAATGAACGCTCCTACCCCCATCAAGAACCTGTTGCCCGCATCGGGCGTTCAGCAGGGCACGGACGTCGTTCACGAGTCTGCGCACCTGCACGTCACGGGCTCGGCCACTTACATCGACGACATCCCTGAGCACGCGGGCACTTTGTATGCCGCGCTCATCTTGTCGCCCGTGGCCCATGGCGAGTTGATTGGCGACGGCATTGACCGCGCAGCGATCCTCCAGGAGCACGGCGTGGTGGCGGTCTACACCGCCAAAGACATTCCCGGCGAAAACAACTGCGGCCCCATCGTGCACGACGATCCTTTCCTCGCCGCTGGCAAGGTCGAGTTCGTCGGCCAGGCCGTGGCTGTGGTGGTGGCGCGTGAAATGCTCTACGCCCGCGAGGCCGCCAAAAAAGCCAAGGTGCTGGTGAAAGAACTCACGCCCATCCTGACCATCGAAGAGGCGATGGAAGCGGGCAGCTTCATCATGCCGCCCAAGGGCATCACACGCGGTGACGCCGCGGCCGCCATTGCCAAGGCGCCGCACAAAATCAAGGGCACAACGCGCACCGGCCAGCAAGAACAGTTTTATCTGGAAGGCCAGATCACCTACGCGGTGCCCAAGGAAGACGGGCAGCTGACGCTGTACGTGTCGACCCAGCACCCCGACGGCAACCAGCGCGAAGCCGCGCACGCCCTGAACCTGCACACCAACGATGTGGAGGTGATTTGCCGCCGCATGGGTGGCGGCTTTGGTGGCAAAGAGGGCAACGCCAGCATCTTCAGCCAGAGCGCCGCCTTGGCCGCGCACAAGCTGGGCAAGCCCGTCAAGCTGCGCGTCAACCGCGACGACGACATGACCATCACCGGCAAGCGCCACGATTTCCGCATCGACTACGAAGTGGGCTTTGACGACAACGGCCGCGTGCTGGGGGCCGACATCACGCTCATGTCGCGCTGCGGTTACAGCACCGACTATTCCGGCCCCGTCAATGACCGCGCTTGCCTGCACATCGACAACACCTACCACCTGCCCGCGCTGAAGCTCGTCAGCCACCGCTGCAAGACCAACACCCAAAGCGCCACCGCGTTCCGGGGCTTTGGCGGCCCACAAGGCATGTTCGGCATCGAGACGGTGATGGACGAAATTGCGATGACCTTGGGCAAAGACCCCCTGGAAGTGCGCAAGCTCAACCTCTACAAAGACCCCGCCATCAGCGGCACGCCCGACACCATGACCACCCAATACAACCAGCTCATCGAAGACTGGGTGGGTGATAAGGTGATCGACCAGGTCGAGCGTGAATCCAACTACGCAGAGCGCCGCGCCGCAGTGCAGGCCTTCAACGCCAAGAGCAAAACCCGCAAGCGCGGTTTGGCCTTGGTGCCACTCAAGTTCGGCATCAGCTTCACCGCCACGCACTTGAACCAAGGCGGCGCATTGCTGGTGGTGTACATGGACGGCTCGGTCAGCTGCAACCACGGCGGCACCGAAATGGGCCAGGGCCTGAACACCAAAATGGCGCAAGTGTGCGCCGATGGTTTGGGCATCAGCGTGGACCATGTGCGCATCACCGCCACCGACTCGCAAAAAGTGCCCAACGCCTCGGCCACCTCGGCGTCGAGCGGTGCCGACATCAACGGCGCGGCCATCATGAACGCCACTGCGCAAATGCGTGAGCGTTTGAAGCCTGTGGCCGCCCGCATGCTGGGCTGCGCAGCCGATGAAGTCAGCTTCGCGAACAACCAGCTGCACGGTGGCGGCAAGTCGGTCAACTGGTCGGACGTGACCAAGCAAGCGTGGCTGGACCGCGTGGGCCTGAGCGTCACCGGCTTTTACATGACGCCTGAAATCAAATACGACTTCACCACCCTGAACGGCCGTGCTTTCTATTACTACTGCTACGGCGCTGCCGTGAGCGAAGTGGAGATCGACACCCGCACGGGCGAGTGGTGGCTCAAGGCCGTGGACATCGTGCACGACGTGGGCCGCAGCATCAACCCGGCCCTGGACAAAGGCCAGATCGAAGGCGCGTATGTGCAAGGCATGGGCTGGCTCACCATGGAAGAGTGCATCTGGGACAAGAAAGGCAAGCTGCTCACGCACGGCCCCAGCACTTACAAGATTCCAGTGGCGGGCGACATTCCTGAGCACTTCAAGGTGTCCTTGTTCGACAACGCCAACATCAAACCCACACCGTTCAACAGCAAGGCCACGGGCGAGCCGCCGTTGATGCTGGGCCTGTCGGCCTTCTTCGCCTTGCGCGATGCGGTGGCTGCCAGCGCCAACCACAAGGTGGTGGTGCACATGGATGCACCGGCTACGCCTGAGCGCATCCTGATGGCCTGCGAAAAAGCCAAGGCCACTGCAGGGCTGTGAGGGCCTGAACAGGATGCCTGAAGCGTTTTCAGGCATCCTGTCACTTCGATCCCAATAGCCCACAGGAGCAGGCCCATGTCAGACGATCCACGGTGCTGCGGCACTGGCACTTGCATCATCAATGCCGAAGGCCTGTGCTGGTGCGGCCAGCGCTGGGATGGCGAGAAGATGTGCTTCATGCCCGAGCCTGCAACGGCTGCCTCTGGCAGCCCGCAGGCGCAGACCTCCTCGCAGCAGCTGCCTGAAAAAGGTCAAGCCTGAGTGGACAGCGGCGTGACGCGTCCATGTCCAGATCGCATGCTGCAGATGAAGTGCCAAGGCCTGCCCCACCCGTGACATCGACTGCCGCCTCGTCATCCCCGCCCGCCATGCACTGGCGCGACCCCTTCCGGGTCCGAAGCTTCCGTTTCCAGTGGCCTGCCGACCTGGCCACCTCCTGGGCTTTCGAGATGGAGTCCATCGTGCTGGGCTGGTTCATCCTGGTCGAGTCGGGCTCGGTCATGATGCTGGTGGTGTTTGGCTCCCTGCAGTACCTGGGCTCTTTGGTCTCGCCCCTGTTTGGCGTGGTGGGCGACCGGCTGGGTTACCGCCGCATGCTGGTTCTGTCGCGTGCCCTCTATGCGGCGCTGGCCGCCACCTTCATGCTGCTGGCCTGGGGGCAGGCCCTCACGCCCATGACGGTGCTGCTGATGGCCGCTTTGGCCGGGCTGGTGCGGCCGTCGGACATGATGATGCGCAACGCGCTGATCGCGCAGACCTTGCCACCCCGGCATTTGCTGGGGGCGCTGGGCATCTCCCGCATCACCTCGGATTCGGCCCGCATCGCGGGTGCACTGGCGGGCGCAGGGGTGGTGGCCTGGCTGGGCATGACCTGGGCTTACGCCCTGATCACCGCGCTCTACACCCTCAGTTTTGTGCTGTCGCGCGGCGTGTCCGATGGGCCTGCGCCAACAGCCGCCAAAGATGCCCCGCGTGTGTCGCCTGTGCGCGATTTGCAACTGGCTTTTGACTATGTGTGGACGCGCCCGGTGCTGATGGCGGCCATGGCGCTGGCGTTCCTGGTCAACCTGCTGGCCTTTCCTTTCTCTTTGGGCTTGTTGCCCTATGTGGCCAAAAACATTTACCTGACCGACCAGACGGGGCTGGGCTGGCTGGGTGCGAGCTTTGCCTTCGGAGGTCTGGTGGGTTCGGTGGTGCTGAGTTCGCACCGCTTTGCGTTTCGCGCTGCGCAAACCATGGTGCTGGCGGGAGCGGTGTGGTTTGCAGCGGATGTGCTGTTGGCCTTCAGCACCCATCTGGGGGTGGGCATGGCCTTGCTGTGGGTGGCGGGCCTGGCACAAAGCTTGTGCATGACACCGCTGGCGGCCGTGATGCTGCGCGTGACCGAGCCCGCCTACCGGGGCCGGGTGATGGGCATGCGCATGCTGGCCATTTGGGGCTTGCCCTTGGGATTGCTGCTGTCGGGCCCGCTGATCGACCGCTGGGGCTATGCCGCCACGGCAGGCTTGTATTCGGCGCTGGGCCTGCTGCTGACGGGGGCCATGGCGGTGTACTGGCGGGCACACATCTGGGATGCCAAAGCCCCTGCCAATGCGTCTTTGTGAATCGAGGGACATCTGCAGCCATGTGACCAAGGCGACAGCGTGCCAAAGCGCTTGGGTGCACAGTGCGGGTGTATGTTGGCCCGGTTGACCGCATCCCGGCCCGAAAGCTGGAACCGACCATGACGACCTTGACCTCTTCTGCCGCCCCTGTGCCCGAACAAGCCGCCGACCACCCCCGCATGGTGCGGGGCCTGCTCAACATCGCGCACGCACTGGACCATTTGTTCTTGTTGATCTTTGCGGCAGCGGTCAGCACCATTGCCCTCGACATGGGCCTGGCCCAATGGCAGGACCTGATGCCCTATGGCGCGGGTGCGTTTTTCATGTTCGGTCTGGGTTCTTTGCCCGCCGGGCGCTTGGGCGATTTGTGGGGTCGGCGCAGCATGATGCTCATTTTCTTTTTTGGCATCGGTGCGGCCTCCATCCTCACGGCCTTCACGCAAACGCCCTGGCAGCTGGCGGCCAGCCTCACGCTGATCGGCGTGTTCGCATCGATTTACCACCCGGTGGGCATTCCCATGCTGCTCGAGCGCGCGTCCAACCCGGGCGCAACCATTGGCTTCAATGGCCTCGCCGGTAATTTGGGCGTGGCCGTGGCCGCCTTGCTCACGGGTTTTCTGATCCAGTGGCAAGGCTGGCGTGCGGCCTTTGTGGTGCCCGGCGTGGTGGCCCTGGTGTGCGGATGGCTGTTTGCCCGCAGCTGCCCGCAAGAGCTGTCGTCGCCCGCCAAGCGCAAGGGCGGTGCCAAGGTCAGCCTGCCTGCACCGATGTTGGCGCGTGCGCTGGTGGTCATGACGGCCGCGGCCATCACCAGCAGCGTGTTGTTCAACTTCACGACCAACGGTAACGGCCCCTTGCTGGCCGAGCGCTTTGCGGGCGTGATGGAAGACCCGGCCGCCTTGGGCCTGCTGCTGGCCGTGGTCTATGCCGTGGCATCAGTCGCCCAGGTGGTGGTGGGGCACCTCATCAACCGCTTTCCGCTGAAACGCTTTTTCATGTTCATGGTGATGGCGCAGATCCCCATGCTGGTGCTGGCCTCGCAGGCGCAGGGCTGGTGGCTGTTTGCCGCCCTGATCGGGGTGATGGTGTTCATCTTCGGGGCCATCCCGTTCACCGATTTCATGATCGCCCGCTATGTGGACGACCGCCTGCGCTCGCGTGTGTCGGGCATGCGCCTGGGCGTGTCGTTCGCGGTCAGTTCCCTGTCGGTCTGGGCCTTGGGGCCGGTGGTCAAGGCCATGGGCTTTGGCCACTCGCTTTTGTTGCTGGCTGGTTTTTCAGTGACCACCACGCTGATTCTGACCTTGCTGCCCGGTGCGTCGCACGAGCAGACGTCGGAGGTTTGAAGCGCTCAGCCGATCACGGCGTCAGTCCTGCCCCTCGGTCAGCGTGTCGAGCTGGAACTTGCCGCTCTTGTGCCACAGCCACACATCGGTGTAGGTGACCTGGCTCATGTGCTTGGGCACAGGGTAGGGGGCAGACGCTTTGACCATGCGTTCGATTTCGGCCATGACATGGGGCACATGCTTGGGCGCACGCATCCAATTGACCGCCTTCACCGAGCCTTTGTGGTCGATGTCCACATTCAGCACGCCCACGGCTTCGAGCAGTGGCGGCATGCGGCCTTTGTAGATGCGGTGCGCGTGCATGCCATAGAGGTGGCCTGCAGCATCTTTTCGGTACTCTTTGCTGTTGCGGGCCAGCGATGTGGGGCCTGTGGGGGCAGGGACTGGCTCAGGCGCTTTCGCTGCCGGGGGCGGCAGGGGTGGAGGCGTCACGGCCGGAGGCGGTGTGCTGCAGCCGCTCAACAAACCCAAGACCGCTGTACCCAAGCCCAACAAGGCGGTGGTGACTTTGTGGTGAGTGGGAATCCAGCGTGTGGTCATGGTGAGCCCTTGTCCTTGGCATACTCTGTGGTGGCCGTGATTGTGGCATTGAGTCGGCTTGGTGGGCAAGCCAACAGCGACCCTTTTCTTTGAATGGACCCCAAAGCGTGAACTGGATTGAGAAAGCCCTGAAGCGGTTGAACACCGACAAGGCCGTGGTGGTGCGTGTGCAAGCCGTGCAGGGCTCTGTGCCGCGTGGACCCGGCACCAGCATGTTGGTCTTTGCGCAAGGCGAGGAGGGCACGATCGGTGGCGGGCACCTGGAGTTCCAGGCGTTGGCGCACGCACGGCGTTTGTTGACGGGGCAAACAGAACAAACTGCCTTGCGCCAGGTCTTGGGCCCCAGTTTGGGGCAGTGCTGCGGCGGTGCCGTGGACTTGGTTTTTGAGCGGGTGGGACGCGACGATGTGGCGCGTTTGCGCACGCAATTGGTGCCACCGCGCACCCCGCTGGCGCTGTTTGGCGGCGGGCATGTGGGCAAAGCGCTCGTCAAGACCTTGGCCCCTTTGCCTTTTGCCGTGCGTTGGATCGACAGCCGCGACGAAATTTTTCCGCCCGATGTGCCCGATGAAGTGGCATGCGAGCATTCCAACCCGGTGCAGGCTGCCGTGGCCGATTTGGTCCCGGGCAGTCGGGTGTTGATCATGAGCTTCAGCCACGCCGAAGACCTGGACATCGTGGTGGCCTGCCTGAAGCGCCTGCGCGCGAGAGGTGATCTGCCATTTGTGGGCTTGATTGGCAGCCAAACCAAATGGGCCACCTTCCGCCACCGCCTGGAAGACCGTGGCTTCACGGACGAGGAAATTTCGCGCATCACTTGCCCGATTGGGGTGCCGGGCATCACGGGCAAAGAACCCGAAGTCATTGCCGTGGCCGTGGCGGCACAGCTCTTGCAGCTGGGTTGAGGATTCGGCATCCAGGCTGACGCATGCGTGTGGTGCTGGTTTTCCCTAGGCACTGAAAGGTGCAGCGCGCTGGATTCGGATCTTTAAACTGTATACACTTCGGTGCACTGGTCGCAGCGGCGCAGGTTTCTCCGGGAACATGTTCGCGACCGAATACCCGCTCACAGGGCCCGCGGTGGTGAGGGGGTTGGAGATTCCTTCATGGAAACGTATCTGCTGGAATGGGCCAATTTGTTGTTGCGATGGGTGCATGTCATCACCGCCATCGCCTGGATTGGCTCCTCGTTCTACTTTGTCTTTCTGGACAACAACCTGCAAAAACCCAACTCGCCCGATCTGCTCGAAAAAGGCGTGGGCGGTGCCATGTGGGCGGTGCACGGTGGCGGTTTTTACAACCCGCAAAAGTACATGGTGGCTCCGAAAAAGATCCACACCAAGCTGCACTGGTTTTATTGGGAAAGCTACTCCACCTGGCTCAGCGGCTTTGCGCTCTTCACGGTGCTGTACCTGTACAACGCAGGCACTTTCCTGATCGACAAATCGCTGATGGACTGGACCCCTGTGATGGCCGGATCGGCCGCGGTGGGCATGCTGGTGGCCTTTTGGATTGTTTACGACATCGTGTGCCGTGTCTTCGGTTTCCGCAAAAACGGTGAACTGATCGTGGCGGGCTTGATGATTGTGGTGGTCGGCTTTTCATCGTGGCTGGCCAATGAGTTATTCGCAGGCCGCGCCGCCTTCTTGTTGGTGGGCGCCATGATCGCCACCGCCATGAGCGCCAACGTGTTTTTCTGGATCATCCCCGGCCAGCGCAAAGTGGTGGCCGCCATGACCAGCGGTGAAGCCTACGACGCCAACGCCTTGGCCATTCACGGCAAGCGCGGCAAGCAGCGCAGCGTGCACAACACGTACTTCACTTTGCCCGTCATCTTTGCGATGCTGAGCAACCATTACAGCTTTTTGTACACGCACGAACACCGTTGGGTGCTGCTGTTTGTGATGATGTTTGCGGGTGCCTTGATCCGTCAGTTCTTTGTGCAGCGCCATGCCTTCCACCTGGGCCGCGCAGGCAACCCCTGGCCTTTTGCGGCCGTTGGCGTGGTGCTGATTGCGGGTGTGATCGTGGCCTTGAAACCTGCAGCGCCCAAAGTGTCGGCTGCTCCTGCTGCGCCTGTGGCGTTTGCACAGGTGCAAAGCCTGGTGAGCCAGCACTGCCTGACCTGCCATGGTGCGCAAGTGCAAATGAAAAACGTGCGCCTGGACAGCCCCGAGTTGATCAAACAGCATGCGCAAAACATGTACCAGCAAGTGGTGGTGACCAAACAAATGCCCATGGGCAATGCCACGGGATTGACCGAAGAAGACCGCGCATTGTTGGGCCGCTGGTTTCAGGCGGGGGCCCGTTTGGATTGAAGACAGACGGCTGGCGAGGCAGTCGCCAGAGTTACTGGGGCTATGGTTGACCCTATTGGTATGACGTTCGAATGGGTATAAATTTTGATGCAGCAGGCCCCTTCGGGCCCGGCTGTTTAAATCAAAAGGAGACACCCATGTTCAATCGCTCGCGTCGTACTCTGGTGGCCAGCGCTGTTGCTGGCCTGGCTTGTTTGGCAGCTGCCCTGCCTGCTGCAGCACAAAACTACCCCACACGCCCCATCACCATGATCGTGCCTTGGGGCGCAGGCGGTGGCACCGACGCCGTCGCACGCATCGTGGCCAGCTTGCTCGAAAAAGACCTGGGCCAACCGGTCACCGTGGTCAACCGCACGGGTGGCAGCGGGGTGGTGGGCCATGCGGCCATTGCCTCGGCACCCCCTGATGGCTACACCATCGGTCTGGCCACGGTCGAGATTGGCATGATGCATTGGCAAGGCCTGACCCAGTTGACAGGTGCCTCCTACACCCCCATCGGTCTGGTCAATGCCGACCCGGCAGGCATTCAGGTGCGTGCGGACGCGCCTTATAAAAACGTGAACGATTTGCTGGCCGCCATCAAGGCCAACCCCGGCAAGTTCAAGGCATCGGGCACGGGTCAGGGCGGCATCTGGCACCTGGCGATTGCCGGCTTGTTGCTGGACCAGAAAATCGATCCTGCGGCGCTGCCCTGGGTGCCCAGCAACGGTGCCGCGCCTGGTCTGCAGGACATGGTGGCCGGGGGGGTGGAAGTCGCGCCTGTCTCCTTGCCTGAGGCGCGTTCGCTGATCGATGCGGGCAAGGTCAAGAGCCTGGCCATCATGGACGCCAAGCCTTCGACGCTGTACCCCAATGTGCCTACGCTCAAATCGGTCACCGGCAGCAACTGGACCATGGCGGCCTGGCGCGGTGTGCTGGCGCCCAAAGGTTTGCCCGCACCCATCCAGACCAAGCTCGCTGAGGCGGTTCGCAAAGCTGTGGCCAGCAAGGAGTACAACGACTTCATGAGCAGCCGTGGCTTGGGCGTGATCTACGGTGGACCGGATGAGATGGCCAAATTCATGGCCAAGTCGGACGCCGAAATGGGCGTCACCATGAAGGCTGTGGGTCTGGTCAAGTAAGCCAGCCCATGAAAATCAACGACGCTTTTTGGGGCGTCCTGCTCATGGCCTTGGGCGCTGCGGTGCTCTTGGCTGTGCGTGGCTACCCCAACATCCCAGGTCAGCCAGTTGGGCCTGCTTTGTTTCCGGGTTTGATTGCGCTGGGCCTGTGTGCTGGAGGCGCTTTGCTGGTTTGGCAAGGCTGGCGAGACCGAGCCCATGGTCCTTGGCTGGCTTGGGAAGATTGGGTTCGCTCGCCCAAGCATGCCCGGGCTTTGGCCGTCTTGTTGGGCTCGGTCGTGTTCTACATCTTGGTGTCGGATGCGCTGGGCTTCTTGATCACAGCAGTGCTGATGTTGATGGCGCTTTTCAGATCATTGCAAGTCGCATGGGGTCGCTCGGCCTTTTGGGCGGTGGTGGCCACTTTGGTGGTTCACTTTGCCTTTTACAAATTGCTCCGTGTGCCCTTGCCTTGGGGCATTTTGACGCCCATGGCCTGGTAAGACCTCGGGTCCACTTTCCGCTTTTACCCAAATGACTTTGAAAGTCTGAGGAGACTCATCCCATGTGGACCGCCGTTGGCCAAGCTTTTTCGATGGTGTTCGAACCGTACACCTTGATGGTGATGGTGTTTGCCTCTTTGTATGGTTTGTTTGTGGGGTCGGTGCCGGGTTTGACAGCCACCATGGCCACCGCTTTGCTGGTGCCGGTGACCTTCTTCATGCCACCGATCCCTGCCGTCGCGGCCATGGTGACGGCGACCGCCATGGCCATTTTTTCAGGCGATATTCCGGGTTGTCTGTTGCGCATTCCCGGCACGCCCGCATCGGCCGCCTACACCGACGAAGCCTATGCCATGACGCGCAAGGGGCAAGCTGAAAAAGCCTTGGGTGCGGGCCTGGTGTTTTCTGCCGTAGGGGGATTGTTTGGCACAGTGGTGCTGATCGTCGCTGCGCCTGCCTTGGCCGACTTCGCGCTGAACTTCAGCTCCTTCGAATACTTTTGGCTGGTGCTGCTGGGCCTGACTTGTGCGGTCTTTATCTCCACAGGTTCTCCGATCAAGGGGCTGATGATGTTGTGCCTGGGCTTGCTGGTGGCTTGCGTGGGCTTGGGCAATCCGGCGGGGTTTCCGCGTTTTACCTTTGGCAACACCGAAATGTCGGGCGGCATTGGCATGATCGCCATGATGATCGGCATGTTCGCCATCTCTGAAATCATCCGCTACGTGGTGGACACGAGCCCCCCGGCCGAGTTGGTGGTGGAGGAAGTCTCTGGTGTGCTCAAAGGACAATGGGCATTGGCGAAAAAATACCCCAAACAAATCATGAGGGGCAGTGTTTTGGGCACGGCCGTGGGTGCCTTGCCCGGCGCTGGGGCTGATATCGCGGCCTGGATGTCTTATGCCGTGAGCAAGAAGTTTTCCAAAGAGCCTGAAAAATTTGGTACGGGCCACGTGGAAGGCATTGTGGAGTCCGGTTCGGCCAACAACAGTGCGCTGGCGGGCGCATGGATTCCGGCTTTGGTGTTTGGCATTCCGGGCGACTCGATCACGGCCATCGTGATCGGCGTGCTCTACATGAAGAACATGAACCCCGGCCCCACCTTGTTCACCACCAACCCGCAAAACATTTATGCGGTGTTTTTGCTGTTCATTGTGGCCAACCTCATCATGATTCCGCTGGGTATTTTGTGCATCAAGGTGGCCAAGCGCATTCTGCGTGTACCCCGCGAGATCCTCATGCCCATGATTTTGCTGTTTTGTGTGGTGGGCACTTTTGCCATCAACAATTCCGTGTTCCAGGTGGGTGTGATGTTGGTAGCCGGCATTCTGGCTTATGTGTTGGAGGCCAATAAATTCCCGGTGGCGCCTGCTATTTTGGGCGTGGTGCTGGGCGGCATGCTGGAGGAAAACTTCATCACCTCGATGATCAAGTCCAACGGTGATCTGATGGCTTTTGTCAGTCGTCCGATTGCGCTGGCCTTGGCCATACTGACCGCCTTGGTGTGGTTTGCGCCCCTGCTTTTGCGGGTTTTGCGCAAACCTGCCGTGCCTGCTTGACGTCCATCTTTCGGGCATGCGCCAGACGCCTCAACCCGGCCTTTGTGCCGGGTTGGTTTTTTCAAAGAGGTGAAGGCGCCGCCACTTGGAGTTTCTCGGCCCAGGGCAAGAGCATGGGCATGATGTTGGGGTACAGCGCTACGCCTTCACGAGCGCTGCCCGCCTTGAGCTTCAGACCACGTTCACCCGGCGTACGCACCCAGCGGTCGGCCTGCGCAGGCCGCGACGCATGGCATTGCCGGGCCACTTCGTCCATTTGGGTGTTGAAGGCGCTGGCCCCTGCAAATGCACGCGGATCGATGATCTGCAAGAACACCGTGGCACCCCAGCCCTCGGGCGCATCGGCGCGGCCGTGTCCGGCCAAGCCACCCGTCAACGCCTCCACCATCCAGCTCAGGCCATAACCCTTGTGGCCTGAATCCATGCCGCCCAGCGGCAAGATCGTGCCTTTGGGTTCCTTGAACAGCACGGCCGGGTCGCGGCTGGGCTGGCCGTGGCCGTCCATCACCCATTCGGCAGGCAACAAGCCGCCTTCCTTGTGCAAGCGGTTGGTCATGCCGTTGGTGGTGGATGAGGTGGACACATCGATCAGCACCGGCAGGCCCGAAGTAGGAATGCCCACCGACATCGGGTTGGGCGTGAACACCGGGTCCAGCCCACCAAAGGGCGCGATGCTGGCGGCGTTGGGGTCCGAGCAGTGCAGCAGCATCATGAAACCCTGATCGGTCACGCGCTGATGGTAAGCGGCCAGGCAGGCAATGTGGTGGCTGCGCCGGATGACCACCGTGCAGGTGCCTTGTCTGCGCGCGCGTTGGGTGGCCAGGCCAATGGCTTGCAGCACCAGCCAGGGGCCTGGCAAGCGCTGACCATCCCAGGTCACAGCGGCCGGGTGGTCCGACACCACCAGAGGCTGACCGTCCTTGCGCATCTTGCCTGTTTCCAGCTCTGCCAGATAAGGCGCCAGCAAGGCCAGACCGTGGGTGGTGTGGCCGAGCAAGTCGCCCTCTAGGAGCACATCGGCCACGGCTTGCGCCTTGTCGGGCGGCAAGCCCGCGGCTTGCAAAAGTTGATCGGCAAAGGCCAGGAGGTCGGGGGCAGCGTAGTTCATGGGCTTCATCATAAAAAGAAGCCTGCCAGGCCCTGTCACGCGGTGGACTCGCCCGGACGTTTGGTCTTTAAAACCACCAAGCCACCGCGTAAGGGATCAGCATGGCCCCCGCGATGCCATGCAAGCCCATGCCCAGGCTGGCATAAGCCCCGGCTTCCGCGTTCACGCTGAAAGCGCGCGAGGTGCCAATGCCGTGCGCGGCCACGCCCAGGGCAAAGCCGCGTTGCCACCAGGCCGTGACGCGCAAGGCGTCCAGCACATAGCGGCCCAGCACCGCGCCCAAGATGCCGGTGCTCACCGCAAAGATGGCGGTCAGGGTAGGTGAGGCCTGCACGCGTTCGGCAATGCCCATGGCAATCGGCGCGGTGACCGATTTGGCGACCAGGCCGCGCACCAGCGCCTCGTCCACGCCCAGCCACCGCGCCATGCCCACGGCCGTCAGCACCGAGGTGATGCCACCCGCCAGCAGCGAGAGCAGCAACACCCCCATGCGCCCTTTGAGCGAGGCAAAGCCTTTGTAGATGGGGATGGCCAGCGACACCGTGGCCGTGCCCAGCAAGAAGTGCACAAACTGCGCGCCTTCAAAGTATTGGGCATAGGGCATGTCGATCACGCTGATGCCGATGCACACCACCACCACCGCAATCAGCACCGGGTTGGCGAGCGGGTTGCGCTGGCTGCGTTCGTACACGGTCAGGCCCAACAGGTAAGCGCTGAGCGTGAGCACCAAGGCCAGCAGCGGACTGCCGGAGAGGTAAACCCAGATTTCGGAGATGGGTGGCAGGGTGTTGTTCATGGGGCGCTGTCCTTTTGGGCGAACAGTTTGAGCACCAAGGCCACCACCGCCACCGTGGCCACCACGCTCAGCACCAGCGCCGCCGTGATGGCCCATGCGTTGGCCTGCAACAGGGGCAGGTAAAGCACCACACCCACCGATGCGGGAATGAACAACAGCCCCAGGTGCTGCAAGATGCCGCTGCCCACCAGGTCCATGGACGCGGGCACATGACCGCGCAAGGCCAAAAACGCCAACAGCAGCACCAGGCCCAGCACGGGCCCGGGGATGAAGGGCAGGGCGAATTTCGACAGCAGCTCGCCGAGCGCCTGGAAGAGGAAGAGTTGAACGAGGCCTTGGATCATGGCCTCAGTTTAGACAACTCGGCGGGGGGATCATCAGCCCCTTGGTCAGTTCTGTTGTTACCCCAGCAAGGCATTCCAGAAAATGCGCGGCATCTTCAGCAAGCTGGGGCGGTGCTGAAAGGCCACCAGCAGCCGGCCCAAAATCGCGCCTTTGCGGTTGGTGATGAACCAGGGTGGGCGCGGCAGCAGGGTGAACGACAAACTCAGCAGGTTGCGTGGGAAGGGGCGAAACGGGGCTTCGACCACGGCGCGCTCGGTCTTGTCGAACAGCATCGTGTTGTGCACCACGCCGATGCCGCTTTGCACGTCGTCCAGCGTGTGGCCCGGAAACGCACCCCAGGGCGACTGCGCCGACAAAAAGCCCAAGCCTGTCCAGGCGTTGATGGCGATGGTGCCGTAGCGCAAGTCGGCCAGAATTTCCTCAAAGCGCTGTCGGCCTATCTGGGCGATGGTTTGCGGGTGGATCACGATGTTCGCACCCAAGGTGCCATAGAGCTGGCTGTTGGCCATCTCGATCGCCGCGATCAAATAGGCCTCGGCTTTTTGCCCGCCGATTTCGACCACGTTGAGTGCCGGGGCAAACACTTCGGTGCTGCGTGCTTTGGCGTTGCCCAGGTCCAGCGTGGACATGACCAGGTCTTGCGCGCCGGGGCGCTTGACGGTTTTGAAGGTCGGATTGTTGGTGCAGAAATCGGCCAGGCGCTCGGGTGCGCCGGGGTAGTACAGGCCGCGCGGCAGGGCGTTGCCGATCACGTTTTCCAGCGCCTGCACAAAGGCGGATTTCTGGTCCCAGTCTTTGGGCAAGACCAGCACCTGGCAGGCCACGCAATTGAAGCCCGAGTTGTGCAGCTTTTGTGTGGCCACTTGCTCCGCCTGAAAGCGGATGTCGGCCGCTGACCAGGGGCCGGGCACCACGATGGTGGGGCACACCGCGCCCAGCTCCGAGGTGATCTGGCGGGTGTTGATGGGCGTGTTGGCGGCTTTGTTGGCCGCGCCTTGTTCGCCGGTTCCCCACACGATGGCGTCGTGCGACGCGCCCGCACCCGTGATGTGCAGCGTCTCCACCAACGGGTGATTGCACAGGTATTGCCCCACATCGATGCCGCCGCGCACGATGCGCACAAAGCCCCGTTCGATCAGCGGCTTGAGCGCGGCATCCAGAAACTCGATCAGGTAATCGTTGACCGGGTTCATTTTGAGCATGGCCACTTCGTTTTCGGCAAACAGCTTGTGGAACACATCCAGTGGCGCGATGGCCGCGATGTTGCCCGCGCCCAGCACCAGTGAGACTTTGCCAGTCTTGTGCTGCGGGCTGGCGCTGTCGTAAATGGCGGCCGTGTGCTGGGCCAGGTTGGCGCGGTTCACGCCCGGCTGCATCCACACGTCCAGCGTCACACCGCTGAGCAGCAAATGGTCCCACAGCGAATGTGGCAGCACGCGTGCGGCCAGTTGCCCATTGGGCAGCTCGCGCAGGGGCAGGCCGCTCAGGTGCTGCTTGCCCTGCACCTGGGACAGCGTGGCCATCATCTGGTTGCAATACGCCATGACGGTGTAGGGCCCCGACAGCCACTCCTCACCTTCGAGCGGCGAGCCGATCGGAATGCCTTTGTGGCGCGAAGCCGTCTCGGCCCAAGCCTGCGCCACGGGCAGCAGGGCGTCCTTGATTTCGTTCAGGATGGCGATGCGCTCGGCCACCGAGGTCTGCACCCAGCGGCTGCGGTGCTCGGCCAGGGTCTGCAGGTCGTGGTCCAGACTGGATTGGCACTCGGCCAGGGTGGGCAGTGGGGGCATGGGGTTCTTGGTGTGGGAGCGCATGGTGTGGGAGCGCATGGTGTGGACTTCAGGCCTGGCGGATCATGTCAGCGGCTTTTTCGCCAATCATGATGGTGGGTGCGTTGGTGTTGCCACTGCACACCGTGGGCATGATGGAGGCATCGACCACGCGCAGGCCTTGCAGGCCGTGCACGCGCAGCTGGGCATCGACCACGGCCATCGGGTCGCTGGATGGGCCCATCTTGCAGGTGCCCACCGGGTGGTATTGCGTGTCGGCGCGGCGGCGGATGTCGGCCGCGATGGCGGCTTTGTCGTGCTTGTCCACCGGGTAGAGCATCTTGCCGCGAACGGCGTCAAAGGGCTTGGACTCGATGATGGTTTGCTGCACCTGAACGCCTTTGACCAGCAGGTCCAGGTCGCGCTCGTCGCCCAGAAAGTTCGGGTCGATCAGCGGCGCGGTGCGCACATCGGGGCCGGCCAATTTGACGCTGCCCCGGCTGTGCGGGCGGATCACGTCGACGTGGCAGGAAAAGCCGTGGCCCAGGTGCATCTTGCGGCTGTGGTCGTCCACGATGCCGACCACAAACACCAGCTGCAGGTCGGGCGTTGCCACCTCGGGTGAGGACCGGAAAAACGCGCCCGATTCGGCAAAGGTGCTGGTGACCAGGCCCGTTCGCTTTTTCTTCCACTCGCCAATGGCTTGGGTGATCTTGACTGTGCCCGTGGCCGACACCCCAAAGGTCTCGGAGCTGCTGGGCGCACGCCAGGTCTGCACATGGTCGATGTGGTCCTGCAGGTTCTGGCCCACGCCTTCGAGCGCATGCACCACCGGGATGCCATGGCGCTGCAGCTCGGCCGCTGGCCCCACGCCCGAGACCATGAGCAGCTGGGGCGAGCCAAAGGCCCCCGCCGAGACGATGACCTCTTTGTTCGCACGCAGCTCGTGCGTCTGGCCGCCCTGCAGAACGCGCACGCCCACGGCACGTTGGCCTTCAAACAGAATCTTGCTGGTGATGGTGTTGGTCTTGACGGTGAGGTTGGGGCGCGACAGGTGGGGCGTGATGTAGGCCTTGGCCGCACTGTGGCGCTCGCCGTTTTTGTGGAAGACCTGGTACATGAAGGCACCGAATTGCTCGGCGCCGTTGTAGTCGGGGTTGTAGGGGATGCCGTTCATGGCGCAGGCTTGCAGGAACATCTGGTTGAGCGCGCTGGGGCTGCGCAGCTCGGCCACGTTTTGCGGGCCGCCCGTGCCGTGGTACTCGCTGTCGGTGTGGGTCTCGTTGTGCTCGGCTTTCTTGAAATAGGGCAGCACGTCCTGGTAAGACCAGCCGCTGTTGCCCAGCGACGCCCAGTGGTCGTAGTCGTGTTGGCTGCCACGCACATAGAGCATGGCGTTGATCGAGCTGGAGCCGCCCAGCACCTTGCCCCGGGGCTGGTAGCCCTGGCGGCCGTTCAGGCCTTTTTGCGGCACGGTCTTGTAGGCCCAGTTGTTGAACGGGATGGGCAGCATGGTCACCACACCCGCCGGGGCGTGGATGAACACGCTTTTGTCCGGGCCGCCCACTTCGATCAGGCACACGCTCACGTTGGGGTCTTCGCTCAGGCGCGAGGCCACCACGCAACCGGCCGAACCGCCACCCACCACGATGTAATCAAATGCTTGGCTCATGTTGTCTCCTTCGTTGTTGTGTTGAATGGGGCCAGTCTAAAAACCGCCGGGGCGGGTGACTATCCAGATTTCTGCAAAGGGGCCTCAGACTCACTAGGGATAACCCTGCGAATTGACAGAGCGCACCCCAAAGGGTTCAATTTCGGGCCAGCACTCATACCCATGCACCCATCCACAGCCACTTCTGCGACCTCGGTCACCCGACTCGATGCCTTCGATCCGCAGGCGCTGGTGCTGGCTTTGCAAGAGGGTTTTCTGGAGCATGTGCAGCTCGAAAAGGGCCGCTTTGGCGGGCAGATCGTGCACAGCGTCAGCCCCCAGTGCCGCACCGATTGGGGTCAGTACAACCTGGCCCTGCTGGCGCAGGGAGACCTCTCGCCCGAGTGGGTGTCGGTCGGCATCTTTTTGCACGGCCAAGGCGTGTGGCGCGTGCAGGGCCAGGCGCTGCGCAACGGCGATCTGGTGGTTTATGCGCCTGGCCGCGACATGTGCATCAGCCTGCCGCCGCAGGCGCAGTGGGTGGGCGTGCAAATGCCGCCGCACAAACTTCAAGCTCTGGGTCTGCACATGGCCCCGGGCGTGAGCGCCTTGCACCTGCCCGGGAAACTGCCACTGCAGGCGCAGCAGCAACTGGTGGAGTTGTCGAGCGTGTTGGGCCCCAACCGCCAGCACGACCTGGACGCAGCCTTGGTGGACCAGGCGCACGAGCAGCTGCAGCACATCCTGTGGAGCGAGTTGGCGCGGCGCTGGCGACAGCCCAGCAGCAGCGCTGCGCTGAGCCTGCAAACCCGCGAGCGCTTGTTGCAGTCGGTCGACCAATGGGCCCAGGACAACAGCACCACACCGCTGCGCATCGACTCGCTGTGCGAGGCGCTGGAGGTGCCCATCTGGCAACTCGAGCGGGCCTTCTTGCAAACCTACGGCATGGCCCCGCAGCGCCTGATCACCCTGCGCCGCCTGGCCAAGGCCCGGCGGGCGCTGCAACTGCAAACCGGCAGCGTGACCGAAGTCGCCATGGGCCACGGCTTCTGGCACCTGGGGCGCTTTGCAGGGCTGTACAAAAACTACTACGGCGAAAGCCCGTCGGAGACGGTGCGGGCGATGGGGTGAGGGGTGTTAAATACCTGAAACCACAACATCCATGGCTGCGACCAGTAAGCTCGCTTGGGGTGCCAAATTGCCAACCAGCTGGCGCAAGCTGCGAGTGGGCAAGGGCGCCGCGTAGTGGGCTAGCGCTCGAAGTGGTTGGCCATTGATCATGACCATCGGGCAGAGCTTGTCCGGCGACTTTTCGGAAAATTCAATGGAAGCCAAAGGGATGCTCATGCGTGTGGCCAAGGCATCGAGCAAGTCGCTTTGAACAACAACCACAAAAGGGATGCCTTGTGCAGCGCTTTCACTGGGGTTCACATAAACGTCAAACTGAGCCATAGCGCTTTACCAGGGGCGCAGGTCTGAACCCGGGATGCCTTGCTTTTCGACCCAGGTGTTTTGCGCCGCAATCCAGTCACCAAATTCGCTTTCAAATTTTTTTTTCCGTGCAGCCAGACTGGTGTTGTGCTGGTTGGCTTGCAAAGCACGAAAGTGATCGGCAGACAGGATGACGGTATCGATCTGGCCCGCCTTTTCCACGAAAACGGGCTCGCGTTTGGCGAGGGCGCAAATGCTTCCAAAACGGTTTTTTGCTTCTGTGGCGGTGATTTGCATGACATGGTTCCTCGTGAATGGCTATTTTAGCTAAAGCATAGCAAGGACGGGCGTAACGCCCATTCAAATCTTTTGCCCGCGGGACTTGGGTATGGCCAACTGGCATCTTCTGCATGCGCATTGGCGCGATCCGATGGCGACATTTCGCGCCCCAGCGGTGACCATCTCTCCATTCGAATCACATTCAACGAACGGAGTTTTCATGGCATCCACATCCCCCGCAAAACAAGTGGCGCTCGTCACGGGCGCATCGTCCGGCATGGGCAAAGAAACGGCCAAGCGGCTGCTGCAAGAGGGGCTGGTGGTTTATGTCGCGGCCCGGCGTGTGGCGCAAATGGAAGACCTGCGGGCCCTGGGCGCGATACCGCTGCAGATGGACATTTCGGTGGACGCCGAAATCGTTGCTGCCGTGAACACCATCACCCAAGGCCATGGCGGCATCGACGTGTTGGTGAACAACGCGGGCTTTGGCATGTACGGCGCGATGGAAGATTCGACCTTGGCCGATGCCCGCTACCAGTTTGAAGTCAATTTGTTTGGCATGGCGCGGCTCACGCAATTGGCGCTGCCGCACATGCGCCGCCAAGGGGCGGGCAAGGTCATCAACATCTCGTCCATGGGCGGCAAGATCTACACGCCCTTGGGCTCGTGGTACCACGCCACCAAGCACGCGGTGGAAGGCTGGAGCGATTGCTTGCGCATCGAGCTGGCGCCGTTTGGCATCCAGGTGGTGATCATCGAGCCCGGTGTGATTGCCACCGAGTGGGGCGGCGTGATGCTCGAGCCCATGTTGGCGCGTTCGGGCCAAGGCCCTTACCGCGCCATGGCGCAGGGCATGGCCAATGCGATGCGTGGCACCTATGCCAAAGCGGGCGCCGCCTCACCGCCGTCGGTGGTGGCGGATGCCATACTGCAGGCTGTGCGCTCGCGCCGACCTCAAACCCGCTACGTCATCGGCAAAATGGCCAAACCCCTGATGTTCATCCGCAAGTATTTCGGGGACCGCCTGTTTGACATGGCCATCATGAGCCAAGCCAAATAGTCCTTGCCCTCTCCGCCTTGCCAGAAAGACCCACACCGTGAAACAGGCCACACGCTTTGCCGTGCAGATGAGCTGGAAATTGCTCATCCTCGACATGGGTTACGCCCCTGCGGATGTGCTGAGCCTGGCGCGGTTGCCGGGCGATCTGTTTGCGCGCCCGGGTGCGAGTTTGTCGCCCGCGCAGTACTTTGACCTGTGGCGAGGACTGGAGCAAGCCGCAGGCCATGACGAACTCGCCCTGAAGCTCGCGCAGGCCATGTCGGTGGAAGCCTTTGACCCGGCCCTGTTCGCCTGCCTGTGCAGCCCCGACCTGAACACCGCACTGCAGCGGTTGGCGCATTACAAACGCTTGATCGGCCCTTTGCACATGGCGGTCGACATCCGCGCAGACCGCACACAGGTCTCACTCCGCTGCTACGGGAGCACCGCACCGATTCCCCGCAGCCTGGGTGTGTCGGAGCTGGTGTTCTTCACGCAACTGGCCCGGCTGGCCACGCGTGAGCGGATCGAGCCCTTGGCTGCCTCTGTACCGGATTTGCCAGCGAACTTGGCCGCCTACAAGGCCTATCTGGGCTGCACTTTAGGTGCCTCTGAACAGATTCAGATTGCGTTTTCGGCACATGATGCGCAACGCCCTTTTTTGACGGAGAACATGGCCATGTGGGCGGCGTTTGAGTCGGCCCTCAACAGCCGACTCTGCGATCTGGATTCGCAAGCGAGTATGCGCGAGCGCGTCAGGGCGGTGCTGCTGGAGACGCTGCCCGCAGGCATCACCAGCATCGACGCGGTGGCCCAGCGCCTGGCCATCAGCAAACGCTCCTTGCAGCGGCAACTGGCCGACGAGTCGGTGGGTTTTCAGGAACTACTGAGCGAGGTGCGGCATGAACTGGCGCGGCATTACCTGAGCCGCACCGACATTTCAGCCGGAGAAATTTCGTGGCTGCTGGGTTTTCAGGAAAGCAACTCTTTCATCCGGGCCTTCAGAAGCTGGACCGGCACCACGCCTGCGGCTTACCGGCAGCAGCGTGCGGGCATCGCCATCTATTGATACGACCCTGCGAAGTCTTCAAGGGTCAAAAATTTTTGTAGGTCGGCGGCTTTAGCCCCGACATGCAGACTGTGCCGAAGCCTGCAATGTCGGGGCTAAAGCCACCGACCTACGGCAGATACGACTTCGGTGTGCAGAAGCAATCGCTCAGTTCGCCCCCAGCGCCAACTGCATCGCCAGCTGGTTGTGCCGTTCGATCAGCGGCCCCATGTCCACGGTGGTGATCTGGCCCTGGCGCACCACCACGCGGCCATTGACGATGGTGTAGTCGGCGTTGTCGCTGGCGCACAGCAAGAGCGCCCCCACCGGGTCGTGCACAGCACCGCCCGCCATGCTCAGTGTGTCGGTGCGGAACATGGCGATGTCGGCGCAATAGCCTTCTTTGATTTGGCCCAGTTCGTGGGCGCGGCCCAGCACTTCGGCGCCGCCGCGTGTGGCCAGGCGCAGGGCGTCGCGGGGTGTCATGTTGGCTGGGCCGTGGTCACAACCGAACGGCTCTAAGGCCTTGCCCACACGCGCCAGCAGCATCGCCTGGCGGGCTTCATTCAGCAAATGCGCCGCATCGTTGCTGGCGCTGCCGTCCACGCCCAGGCCCATCGGCACGCCTGCGTCGAGCATTTTGCGAAGCGGCAAGATGCCGCTGGCCAAGCGCATGTTGCTGCAGGGGCAGTGGGCAATGCCGGTGCGCGTGCGTGCAAACAAATACGTGCCTTCGTCGTCGAGTTTGACGCCGTGGGCATGCCACACATCGTGGCCCACCCAGTCCAGGTCTTGCGCGTATTGCGCGGGGGTGCAGTTGAACTTCTCGCGGGTGTAGGCGATGTCGTGGTCGTTTTCGGCCAGGTGGGTGTGCAGGCGCACGCCGTGGGCGCGGGCGAGCTTTGCCGATTCGCGCATCAGGTCCTGGCTCACGCTGAAGGGCGAGCAGGGGGCCACGGCCACATGCGTCATCGACCCGTAGCTGGCGTCATGCCAAGTCTCGATCAGGCGCTGGGTTTCTTTGAGGATGGCGGGTTCCTGCTCGACCACGCGGTCGGGTGGCAAGCCGCCTTGGCTCTCGCCCACGCTCATGCTGCCGCGTGTGGCCGTGAAGCGCATGCCGATGGTGTGCGCGGCTTCGATGCTGTCGTCCAGCCGCACGCCGTTGGGGTAAATGTAGAGGTGGTCAGAGCTGGTGGTGCAGCCGCTCAGGAGCAGCTCGGCCATGGCCACCTGGCCTGAGACACGCACCATCTCGGGCGTGAGGCCCACCCAGATCGGGTACAGGCCTTGGAGCCAACTGAACAGCTCGGCGTTTTGCACTTGGGGTATCGCCCGCGTGAGCGATTGGTACATGTGGTGGTGCGTGTTGATCAGGCCTGGCACCACCACATGGCGGCGCGCGTCGATCACTTCGTCCACTTGTGTGAGCAGTTCATCGGTGTTTTCGTCAGCCGCAATGATGCGTTCGATGCGGCCGTCGCGGATCAGGAGCGAGGCACCGGGTAATTCGGTCTTGGCATCGTCCATGGTGGCGATGCAGCGTGCGCGGTGGATGAGCAAGGTGGTCATGTGAAGAACTGTACCTGCCTTGGGGCACAATTTGTCCATGCAAGACGTCCAGCCCCACATTCCTGCCTCGACCCAAGACCCCCAAGCCTTCCTGAAAGCGCTGTACGACGTGGCCGTGCAACGCGCCTTGCCACTGCACAACACTGCGGCCCATTTGCCTGCACCCCCCAAGGGCCGCACCCTGGTGCTGGGTGCAGGCAAGGCCGGGGGGGCGATGGCGCAAGCGGTCGAGGCGCTGTGGCCTCACGACGCCCCGCTGTCGGGTCTGGTGGTCACGCGCTACGGGCACACGCCGCCACGGCCTGCGGGGTTGCCCGAGCGCATCGAGGTGGTCGAGGCTTCGCACCCTGTGCCTGACGCTGCGGGCCTGCAAGCGGCCGAGCGCATTTTGGCCTTGACGAAAGACCTGACGGCTGACGACCTGGTGCTGTGCCTGATCTCGGGCGGCGGCTCGTCGCTGCTGACCTTGCCTGCCGACGGCATCGATCTGCAGCTCAAGCAGGACATCAACCGCCAGTTGCTGGCGAGTGGCGCCAATATTGCCGAGATGAATTGCCTGCGCAAGCACCTCTCGCGCATCAAGGGCGGGCGCCTCGCGGCCGCTTGTGCGCCTGCGCGGGTGGTCACGCTCACCATCAGCGATGTGCCGGGTGATGATCCGTCCATCATCGCCAGTGGCCCGACCGTGCCCGATGCCACCAGCTGTGCCGATGCGCTGGCCATCCTCAAGCGCTATGCCATCACGGTGCCCGACTCGGTGCTGCAGGCTTTGCAGTCGGGCGCATGGGAAACGCCCAAGCCCGGATCGCCCGTGTTTGCGGGGCACAGCGTGCACATGATCGCCACGCCCCAGCAGTCGCTGGAGGCGGCTGCAGCGGCTGCCCATGCGCAGGGGCTGAATGCCTACATCCTGAGTGACGAGATCGAAGGCGAGTCGCGCGAGGTGGGCAAGGTGCATGCGGCACTGGCCCGTGCGACGGCCAAAGGCCTCGGGCCATTCACCAAGCCGTGTGTGATCCTGAGCGGTGGTGAGACCACGGTGACCATCAAACCGCAGCCTACCGGCACGCCCAAAGGTCGCGGCGGCCGAGCAGGCGAGTTTTGCATGGGTCTGGCGCAGGGTTTGCAAGGGCAGCCCGGTGTGTGGGCTTTGGCGGCCGATACCGATGGCATCGACGGCATCGAGGACAACGCCGGGGCGCAAGTGAGCCCCGATACCTTGGCCCGTGCTGCGGCGCTGGGGCACAAAGTGGATGAGCACCTGCAGCGCAACGACGCCTATGGGTTTTTTGCGCCCCTGGGCGATCTGGTCATCACCGGGCCGACACACACCAATGTGAATGATTTCCGGGCTATTTTGGTGGTGTGATCTGCATGGTTTGTCGCGCGATGCGCTGAAAACGCCGACGATCTGCCATGCCCGCGTATGCGGGTAGCCATTTGTCGGGGGTGTTGTTGATTTGTGTCAAAAACGCAGGCCCGAGGCTCTGGCACATTCCACTTCACCATGTTGGATTCTTCTTTTCCCTCTTTGTCCGAGCCCACAGCCACCTTGGCGGCTGGCACGGTGTTGCTGCACCGCGGCGATGTGGTGGACCGCATCGTGCATGTCATGCAAGGGCGTGTGGTGTTGGGCGTCATGGGCGCCATGGGTCACGGGGACATGGCTCACCAGCTGGGCGTGGTGGAGGGTCCGTTTTGGCTTGAAGCGGCTTCTGGTTTGATGGACCTGCCGCATGTGGTCGACGCGGTGGCCGAGACCGAAGTGCAGGTGCAGTATGTGCGCGTGCCCGATTTCGTGGCCCAGGTTCGGACGCTGCCCGAGGCTTCCCAAACCCTGCTCATGGACATGGCGCGATCGCAGCGCCAGCAAACCGAATTGGCCGTGAGCCGTCTGGCCAAGGACGCCGATGCGCGCTGCGCCGAATGGTTGCTGCGCCATGCCGAACCCGTCGATCTGAGTGGCAGCCTGGCCGTGAAACTCACCGAGCGCAAACGCACCATCGCCGCACAACTGGGCATTGCGCCGGAGACTTTTTCCCGGGTGTTGCGTCACCTGCGCGATCGTCAGCTCATCAGTGGTGGCGGGCGTGTGTTGGGCCTGCCCAATCCGCAGGCCTTGCGTGAGTTAGCGGGTGTCTGACCACAGGCCTTACCTCAGCCCAATCGAAGCGCCCAGCCGCGCCGATGTGGACGCGCTGCGCGGCCTGACCTTGCTCGAATTTGGCACCGATTGGTGCGGCCACTGCCGCGCTGCACAGCCTGTGGTGGCTCAGGCGCTGGCACAGCAGCCGCCATGGCAACACCTCAAAATCGAAGACGGTCCGGGGCGTGCGCTGGGCCGCAGTTACCGAGTCAAGCACTGGCCGACTTTCCTCGTTTTGCGTGACGGCCAAGAGGTAGCACGCCTGGTGCGTCCCACGACCGTGCAAGAGGTGTTGGCTGCTCTATCTGCCTGAAGCTTGGCCAGCCTGGCGACAGGGCAGTCGCTGATTGGGATGCAAAATACTGTATAAATGAACAGTTATGCAGAAACCACCCGTCGCCATCCCGATCAGCCAGATCAAAGGCCGAGGCAGCGCCACGCGCCTGGCGCACCGCTTCGAGCGCGATGCCCGCGAGCCGTTTGACGACGGCTGGGCGGTCGACCCCGAAGAAGCCACACGCATCGCCACCACCTGGACCTGGGAAGACGCCAAAAGCGCCATCAGCCGCAACACCTCGCCCGATATCGGCTTTGACCGCTCGCTCAACCCTTATCGCGGCTGCGAGCACGGTTGCAGCTACTGCTATGCCCGCCCCTCGCACAGCTATCTGGGCTTGTCGCCCGGGCTGGATTTCGAGACCCGTTTGATCGCCAAGCGGGGCTTGGCCGACCGGCTGGTGCAAGAACTGGCCAGCCCGCGATACACCCCCGGCATGATGACCTTGGGCACCGTGACCGACGCCTACCAACCCCTGGACCGCGAATTGCGCCTGACCCGCGAGGTGCTGCAGGTTTTGCACGACTGTCACCACCCCATGGCCGTGGTGACCAAGGGCAGCGGCATCGAGCGCGACATCGACCTGCTCGCACCCATGGCGTCGCGCGGGCAGGCGGGTGTGTATGTGAGTGTGACCACGCTCGACGCTGAGCTGGCGCGACGCATGGAGCCGCGCGCCGCCGCCCCTTGGCGGCGTTTGCGCACCATCCGCACACTGGCCGATGCGGGCATCCCGGTGGGGGTGAGTGTGTCGCCGCAAATTCCGTTCATCAACGACGACATGGAGCAGGTGCTCGAAGCGGCACGCGACGCCGGGGCTACCAGCGCTTTTTATGTGGTGCTGCGCCTGCCGTGGGAGCTGGCACCGCTGTTTCGGCAATGGCTGGACCTGCATTACCCCGACCGCGCCGCCCGCGTGATGGCCCGCATGCACGACCTGCGCGGTGGCAAGGACTACGACGCCAGTTTTGCCACACGCCGCAGCGGCCAGGGCATCTGGGCCGACCTGATCGCCCAGCGCTTTGACAAGGCCTGCAGGCGCCTGGGCTTGAACCGCCAGCGGCACGACTGGAATGTGGACGGCTTCAGGCCGCCGTCCGCGGTGGGGCAGATGGGCTTGTTTTAACGTGCCGTGCCCAGCGGGTTCTTGGCGTTTGTGAATGCGCGCAAGCTGTACAGGGTAGGTTCACATTGGCGCGGATTCAATGGAGCAAGGCGCCTGCGTCTTCGTACCAGAACATCAGCGCGGCGTCATAGCTTTCCCACACGCAGCCATTGCAGCCGCGCCCGCAGCATGAAGTGGGCTCCGGCGGGGGCTCCCGAAAGTTGTGGCCTGCAGCCTGCAGCCGCGCCTGAAATTGCGCAATGCCCCGGCGCACGGACTCGCGCTGGGCCTGGTTGGGATCGATGATGGGGTGTTCGTTGTCGGCGCTCATGCCTTATTGTCGGTGAGCTCTGCTTTGGTTTTTGTAGGTTGGTGGCTTCAGCCCCGACACAGTGGACCACTTGCATGTGTCGGGGCTGAAGCCGCCGACCTACCGATCGATGGTGACGGTTTGGCCCTGCACCACCGTGTGCGCAACCAGCCGTTCATCGCCCAGCACGATCATGGCGAACAGCCATTCGGCCAAGGTTTCGGTTTGCGCTGTGCGCCGCGCCAGCAGCGGCGTGGTTTGGGGGTTGAGCACCACAAAGTCGGCTTCGCAGCCGGGCAGCAGGTTGCCAATCTTGCCGTTCAGATCGAGCGCAGCGGCGGCGCCCGCCGTGTGTTGCCACCACAGGTGTTCGGGTGCCAAGCTGATGCCGGGGCGACCGACGTTTTGCCGGGCCACGGTGTAGGCTGCGTGCATGGTGTGAAAGGGGCTGAAGCTGGTGCCGCCACCCACATCGCTGGCCAGGCCATAGCGCAAGCCCGCAGCGTCCGAGGCGGTGTAGTCAAAAAAGCCGCTGCCCAGAAACAGGTTGCTGGTGGGGCTGACGGCGGCGGTTGCGCCCACTTCGGCCATGCGGCGGCGGTCGGCCGCGTCCAGGTAAATGCAATGCGCGTAGACCGAGCGTTGGCGCAGCAGGCCGGCGCGGTCGTAGACATCGAGGTAGCTGCGCGCCTCGGGGAACAGTTCGCTCACCCAGCGGATTTCGTCGACGTTTTCGGCCACGTGCGACTGGATCCACACATCGGGGAACTGCTGTGCGATTTCGCCCGCGCCATGCAGTTGCTCAGGGCTGCTGGTGGGCGCAAAGCGCGGCGTGATGGCGTAGCCCAGGCGGTCCACGCAATGCCAGCGGTGGATCAGGTCTTCGGTTTGGCGCAGGCTCAAGGCGGTGTCGGTGTCGCGCAGGCCGTCGGGGCTGTGACGGTCTTGCAGCACCTTGCCGGTGATCATGCGCAGGCGGCGCTTTTGCGCCTCGGCCATGAACACATTGACCGACTCGGGGGGCGCGGTGGCAAAGCACAGCGCCGTGGTCACGCCGTGGCGCATCAGCTCGTCCAGAAAGAATCCGGTCACTTCGTGCGCGTAGGCAGGGTCTGAAAACTGTTTTTCGTGCGGAAAGGTGTAGTGCTCCAGCCAGGGCAACAGACCCTCGGCGGGCGAGCCGATCACATCGGTTTGTGGGTAGTGGATGTGCAGGTCCACAAAGCCCGGCGCGATGCACAGGCCAGGCCAGTGCTTCACGAGCAGGTCGGGGTAATGCGGGGCGAGATCGCGGTAGGGGCCGATGGCCTGGATGCGCACGATGCCGTCGGACTCGCGTGCGGTGACCAGGAGGCCGTCGGTTTCGTGCTGGGCCTTGGGATTTTGCGGGTCGGGAAACCACAGCAGGCCAGCGCGCCAGCCTTGCAGATGGGAAACAGCAGAAAGCGTCATGGGGCAAGGATAGCGTTCAGCACGCGCTCGGGCGTGGCGGGGGTGTCCAAGTGGATGGGCGTGTTGCCCGGGCGGGTGGCGGCGATGGCGTCGCGCAGGGCTTCGAACACGCTGATGGCCAGCATGAAAGGCGGCTCGCCCACGGCTTTGCTGCCGCCTACGTTGTCTTCGCGGTTGGCTTCGTGCCAGAGCTCAATGTTCAGCTGCGCGGGCATGTCGGCGGCGGTGGGGATTTTGTAGGTACTCGCGCCCTTGGTGAGCAACTCGCCTTTGGCGTTCCAGACCAGCTCTTCGGTGGTGAGCCAGCCCAGGCCTTGCGCAAAGCCGCCTTCGATCTGGCCGATGTCGATCTCGGGGTGCAGCGAATGGCCCACGTCGTGCAGGATGTCGGTGCGCAGCACGCGGTATTCGCCCGTCAGCGTGTCGATGGCCACTTCGCTGCAGGCCGCGCCGTAAGCGAAGTAATAAAACGGCCGGCCGGTCAGGGTGGTGCGGTCGTAGTGGATTTTGGGTGTCGCGTAAAAGCCGTCGCTCCACAGCTGCACCCGCTGACCGTAGGCGTATTGCACGGCCTCGGTGAAGCTGCGCTGGCGCAGGGGTGTGATGACCTGGCCGCCTTCAAAACGCACGGCATCGGCGCTGCACCCATCGGCCTTGGCGATGCAGGCGGCGATGTTCTGCCGCACCTGCAGCGCAGCGTTTTCGGCGGCGCGGCCATTGAGGTCGGTGCCGCTGGAGGCCGCCGTGGCGCTGGCGTTGGCCACCTGGTCGGTGTCGCTGGCGCTGGCTTGCACCTGGGCGGCGGGCAAGCCCAGCACGCGGGCCACCAGGCCACACACCTTGGTGTGCAGGCCCTGGCCCATTTCGGTGCCGCCGTGGTTCACGCGCACGCTGCCGTCGGTGTAGACCGAAACCACCGCACCGGCTTGGTTGAATTGTGTGGCGGTGAAGCTGATGCCGAACTTGACCGGCGTGAGCGCCAGGCCTTTTTTGATCACGCTGTGTTGGGCGTTCCAGTCTGTGATGGCTTGGCGGCGTGCACGGTAGTCGCAGCGCTCGGCCAGCTGCGTCATCAGCGGGTGCAGGATGTTGTCTTCGACCTTCATGCCGTAAGGCGTGGTGTCGCGCTTGTTCTCACCATCCGCCACACCGTACAGGTTGGCCAGTCGCACATCGAGCGCGTCCACGCCGAGGTGGCGGGCAAAGTCACCCATGACGGTTTCGATCAGCAGCACGCCCTGCGGCCCGCCAAAACCGCGGAACGCGGTGTGGCTTTGGGTGTGGGTTTTGCAGCGGTGCGAGGTGATGTGCAGGTCGCTCAAAAAGTAAGCGTTGTCGGTGTGGAAGATCGCGCGGTCGGCCACCGGGCCACTCAGGTCGGCGCTGTGGCCGCAATGCGCCAACTGCACCGAATCCAAACCCAGCACGCGGCCCCTCGCATCAAAGCCCACTTGCCAGTCGTGGCTGAAGGGGTGGCGTTTGCCGGTGATCAGGATGTCGTCGCCCCGGTCCAGCCGCAGTTTCACGGGCCGACCGAACTTGTGCGCGGCGAGCGCCGCCCACACGGCCAAATGCCCGGCCTGCGTTTCTTTGCCGCCGAAGCCGCCACCCATGCGCCGGCACACCACCCGCACCTGCGACAGTGGGATGTGCAGCGCGTGCGCCACCCAGTGCTGCACCTCGCCCGGGTGCTGCGTGCCGCTGTGGATCAGCCAGTGGCCGTTGTCTTGCGGAATCGCGTACGCGATCTGGCTTTCCAGATAGAAGTGTTCTTGCCCGCCGATCTCCAGCGAGCCTTGCAGGCGGTGCGGTGCGTGTGCCAAGGCCTGCGCTGCATCGCCGCGCTGCACCGTGACTTTGGGCAGCACAAAGCTGCCCGCTTGCAGGGCCTCGCGGGCGTGCAGAAGGGGCGTGCCGTTCTTCGTTTGCAATCGCATCAGGCGTCCGGCCTGCCGCGCCTGGGTGTGGCTGTGGCCCACCACCAAGCCCATGACCTGGCCCACGTGCATGAGCTGCGGCCCGGCAAAAATGGGCTCGTCGTGCACAAAGGTGGCCAGCAGTGGGTCACCCGGAATGTCTGGCGCGGTGACTGTGCCCACCACGCCGGGTGCGGCCATCACCGCCTCCAGGTCCATGGCGATCAACTGGCCGTTGGCCAAGGGACTCATCAGCGGCGCAGCGTGCAGCGTGCCTTCGACCAGTGGCAGGTCGTCGATGTAGCTGGCGCGGCCTTGGACCTGTGCGGTGGCGCTTTCGTGGAAGCGGTGGGTGCTGGCGGTTGGGGCATTCGTGTTCATGCGAGGTCCTCCAAACGAACCGTGGCTTGCCCGGTGCTCTCCAACCAGGCGCGGCGCAGCAGTTGACCCAAGAGGGTTCGGCGGTAATCGGCGCTGGCGCGCAAATCGCTGAGCGGTGAAAACTCTTGCGCGATGGCTTGTTGTGCCGTTGCCAAAGTGGCTTCGTTCCACGGTTGGCCGAGGAGCGTGGCCTCGGTCTTCACGGCGCGTGCGGGCGTGGCGGCCACACCGCCCGCGCCGATGCGTGCTGCGGTGATGTGCCCACCCTCCACCTGCAGTTGCACCGCCAAGCACACGGCCGAGATGTCGTCTTCTTGTCGTTTGGACACCTTGTAAGCACCCAGCCATTCGCCGGGGGCGGGGCGAGGCACCACTACCCAGGCCAGCACCTCGTCCGGGGCCAGCAGGCTTTGGCGGTAGCCGGTGTAGAACCGGTCCAGCGGCACATGGCGGTGCACGGCTTTTCCCTTGCGCCACGCCATCAACACCACCTGCGCGCCCAGCGCGATCAAGAGCGGCATGCTGTCGCCAATCGGCGAGCCATTGGCCACGTTGCCGCCCAGCGTGCCCGACTGGCGCACCGGCCAGCCCGCGAAGCGCTCGCCAAAGGGCGCGATCACCGGCCGGTCGGCGGCCAGCGCCTCAAACGCGTCTTGCAAATTCACGGCCGCGCCAATGGCGATGTGCTGCGGGTAATGCTCCACCCGACGCAGCTCGGCCACGCGGGTGAGGTCGATGATCTGCGGCAGGCGGCGCAGGCTCTGCGTGATCCACAGCCCGGCATCGGTGGCCCCGGCGATCAGTTGCGCTTGGGGGCGCTGGGCACGGGCTTGCAGCAAGGCGGGCAGGGTGGTGGGGCGCAGGTAATTGCCATCGGTCTTTTCGGTGGCCGCCAGCTTGTGCAGCGCTGCCACAATGGGTGTCTCATCCATAGCCTGCGCGGCATCAGCTTGAAGACTGCACGCCGCCTGCACGATGGGCCGGTAGCCGGTGCAGCGGCACAGGTTGCCCGACAAGGCTTCGTGTGCTCGGTGGCTGTCCACGGCCTGGCCTTGGGCCACGGTTCGCTGGTAGAGCGCAAACAGGCTCATCACAAAACCGGGTGTGCAAAATCCGCATTGCGAGCCGTGGCACTCGACCATGGCTTGCTGCACCGGGTGCAGCGTGCCGTCGCTCTGCGCCAGATCGGCGGCGGTCCACAGGGCTTGGCCGTCGATGGCGTGCGCCGGCTTGATGCAGCTGTTGACGGCGCGGTACTGCAAACGCCCATCCACCGCTTCTGCCACGACCACCGTGCAGGCCCCGCAGTCGCCGGCGGCGCAGCCCTCTTTGGTGGCCGTGAGGCGCAGGTCCTCGCGCAGCAGGTCCAGCAGGGTGCGGTCTGGTGGTACATTGCCCGGATTCATCACTTGACCGCGATGCCAGAACCGCAAGGGGCTCGATGGCAGCGGCGCCGATTTAAGAGGGGAGACAAGCGTTTTTGACATGGCCCATGTGTCCTTGAGGATCGGATGATCCTAGGGCAAACCCGATGTTTACCCATGGGTAAATCGCCATAACGCTTATCTGAAAATGGATATGAAGCAGCCGCATCTTTTCGACAAGATCGACCTTCAACTCATTCGCACCCTTCACACCTTGCTCATCGAACGCAGTGTCTCCAAAACCGCCATGCGCCTGGGCCAGCAACAGCCGGCCGTGTCGGTGGCGCTCAAACGCCTGCGCGAGCTGACGGGTGACCCGATTTTGGTGCGCTCGGGCACCGGCATGGTGCCCACCGACGTGGGCCTGCAGATGTTGGGGCCGGTCACGCAGATTTTGCAATCGGCCGAAAGCCTGTTCTCTCCAGCCCGGTTGTTTGACCCGGCTGAGGCCCGCGAGACTTTTCGCATCGCAGCCAGCGACACGCTGGCCCCTTTGTTCCTGCCGTCCGTCATGGCCCGCGTCAAGTCGCTGGCGCCGGGCTGCCGGGTTGAGGTGCATGCCCTGTCGGCCCAGGCCCAATACGCGCATGACCTGGGTCAGGGCCTGATCGACGTGGTGATTGGCAACTGGGCGCAGCCCAGTGAAGAGCTGCACCGCGCCCAGCTGTTTGAAGACGAGGTGGTTTGCCTGGTCAGCAGCAAGCACCCGGCGGTGCGCCGTGGCTGGACGCCAGACGATTGGCTCGCTTGTGAGCACATTGCGCCCACCCCGGCCTATCCCGGCTGGCGAGGCGTGATCGATGAACACCTGGACCGCCTGAACCTGTCGCGCCACATCGCCGCACGTTGTGCCCACTTCGGTTTGATGCCGCGCATGGTGGCATCGAGTTTGCTTGTGCTGACCACGGGCCGCCAGTATTGCCAGCGGTTTTTACAAGGCCCTGAATCGCAAAGCGGTTTGGTCCTGCTGCCTTGCCCCGTGCTGTTTCCCAAGATGGTGTACTACCAGCTTTGGCATGAACGCAGCCACAGCTCGGCCGCCGCCAAGTGGCTGCGGGAGCAGGTGAAAATCAGTGCATCCCAATTGCCCCATCCTCAGGATTCTCATTTGACATGACCACACCCCTTCTGTCTTTGCAAGGCATCACCAAGCGCTACCCGGGCGTGGTGGCCAACCAGGACGTGTCGCTGACCGTGATGCCCGGCCAGGCCCATGCCGTGCTGGGCGAAAACGGCGCAGGCAAGTCCACGCTGATGAAAATCATTTATGGCTCGGTCAAGCCCGACGAGGGCCAGGTGGTGTTCAACGGCCAGCCCGTGCAAATCCGCAACCCGCAGGAAGCGCGCAAGCTGGGCATCAGCATGGTGTTCCAGCACTTCAGTCTGTTTGACACACTCACGGTGGCCGAAAACGTCTGGCTGGGGCTGGACAAGTCGCTCAGCCTGGCCGAGGTGACCGAGCGCATCGTGGCCAAGGCCAGCGAATACGGCCTGGACCTGGAGCCCGAGCGCCCGGTGCACACCCTGAGCGTGGGCGAGATGCAGCGGGTGGAGATCATCCGGGCGCTACTGACCGAGCCCAAGCTCTTGATTTTGGATGAGCCCACTTCGGTGCTGACGCCGCAGGCGGTGGAGAAGTTGTTTGTGGTGCTGCACAAATTGGTCAGTCAGGGCGTCAGTATTTTGTACATCTCGCACAAGTTGCACGAAATCCGGGCGCTGTGCAGTGCCTGCACCGTGCTGCGCGGCGGCAAGCTCACGGGCGTGTGCGACCCGCGTGAAGAGTCCAACGCTTCGCTGAGCCGCTTGATGATTGGCGCGGAGCCCCCGGCTTTGCAGCATGTGGCGCGCTCACCGGGCGAGGTGGTGTTGTCGGTCAAGGGCCTGAGCCTCACACGGCAAGACCCGTTTGGCGTGGACCTGGACGGCATCAGCCTGCAGGTGCGTGCGGGCGAGGTGGTGGGCCTGGCCGGGGTGTCGGGCAATGGCCAAAGAGAGCTGATGTGGGCTTTGTCGGGTGAAGACACCCGGGCGGGCGTGCAGTGTGGCGCGGCCAGCGTGAGTTTGGCCGGTCAGCCGGTCGCGGCTTTGGGGCCGGTGCCGCGCAGGCAGATGGGTCTGCATTTTGTGCCCGAAGAGCGCTTGGGCCGGGGCGCTGTGCCTTCGCTCAGCCTGTCGCAAAACCTGTTGCTCACACGCAGCGAAGCGCTGGGCGCGGGCGGCTGGGTACGCATGGGGGCATTGGCCGACCAAGCGCTCAGCATCATCGACCGCTTCAAAGTCAAGGCCTCCGGGCCGGATGCGGCAGCGCAGTCGCTGTCGGGCGGCAATTTGCAAAAGTTCATTGTGGGGCGCGAAATCAGCGCAGCCCCGAAGCTGCTGATCGTGTCGCAACCCACCTGGGGCGTGGACGTGGGCGCGGCGGCGCAAATTCGCGCCGAGATTTTGGCGCTGCGCGACGCGGGTTGCGCGGTGCTGGTGGTGAGTGAGGAGCTGGACGAATTGTTCGAGTTGTCTGACCGATTGCATGTGATCGCCAAGGGGCGCTTGTCGCCATCTGTGGCGCGGACCGAGGCCACGGTAGAGCGCATTGGCGAGTGGATGAGCGGCTTGTGGCCCGATGCCACCCCGACTGCAGCCGCCCAACAAGGAGCCCAACATGCTGCGGCTTGAACCCCGTCCCCAGGCTTCGCGCCTGTGGACTTATGCCTCGCCCCTGCTGGCGCTGGTGCTCACGGTGCTGCTGGGTGTGGCGCTGTTCATGGCGCTGGGCAAAGACCCGGTGCGCGGATTGCAAATGTTTTTCTGGGAGCCCATCAAAACCGGCTACGCCCTGGGTGAGTTGATGGTCAAGGCCACGCCGCTTCTGGTGATCGCCTTGGGCTTGTCGGTGTGTTTCCGCTCCAACGTCTGGAACATCGGGGCCGAGGGGCAGTTTGTCATCGGCGCTGTGTGTGCGGCGGGCGTGGCGCTGCTGGCGGACAAGGACACGGGCCGCTGGATCGTGCTGGCGGTGCTCTTGGCGGGTGTGCTGGGCGGCATGCTGTGGGCGGGCATCACGGCGCTGCTGCGAGACCGCTTCAACGCCAGCGAAATCCTGGTCAGCCTGATGCTGGTGTACGTGGCCGACATGGTGCTGAGTTATCTGGTTTATGGCCCCTGGAAAGACCCAGCCGGTTTCAATTTCCCGCAGTCCAAAACTTTCGAGGCGGTCACGCAGATCCCGCGTTTGATGACGGGCTCGCGTGTGAGCGTGGGCTTGCTCTTGGCACTGGTGGGCGCAGGCTTGCTGTGGGTGTTTTTGTTCCGCACCCGGGCGGGCTTTGCCCAGCAAGTGGGCGGTCTGGCCCCCGATGCGGCGCGCTACGCAGGCTTTTCTTCGCGCAAGGCGCTGTGGGTGGCACTCATGGTCTCGGGCGGTGCGGCGGGACTGGCGGGCGCTTTGGAGGTGGCCGGGCCGATTGGCCAGCTGACGCCTTATGTGCCTGCAGGCTACGGCTTTGCCGCGATCATCGTGGCCTTTGTCGGGCGCTTGCACCCGGCGGGCATGGTGTTGTCGGCGGTGCTGATGAGCATGTTCTACATTGGCGGCGAACTCGCGCAATCGCGCCTGGGCCTGCCCAAGTCGATCACGGGCGTGTTCCAGGGTTTGCTGCTGTTTTGTTTGTTGGCGTGTGACACGCTGGTGGCCTACCGTTTGCGCTGGGTGGCGGTCAAGAAAGGAGGCGTGTGATGGAGTCGTATGCATTGCTGATCGCCGCGACCCTGAACGCGGGGACGGTGCTGGCCATTGCCGCTTTGGGTTTGCTGATCAACGAAAAAGCCGGCGTGGTGAACCTGGGGGCCGAGGGCATGATGCTGTGCGCGGCCATCGCGGGCTTTGCCGCCGTGGTGCACACCGGCAACGATTGGCTGGGCTTTGCGGCGGGCATGGGCGCGGGCGCGGTGCTGGCGGCCATTTTTGGGGTGCTGGTGATTTGGCTGAACACCAACCAGTACGCCACGGGGCTGGCGCTGAGTCTGTTTGGCGTGGGTTTTTCGGCTTTTGTGGGCATTGGCTATGTGAAAGAAAAGTTGCCCGAGCGGCCACAGTTCGAGATTCCCGGCCTGGCCGATATCCCCTTGCTGGGCCCCGCCTTGTTCAAACAGCATCCGCTGGTGTACCTGGCCATGCTGCTGGTGCTGGCCCTGATCTGGTTTTTGTACCGCAGCCGCACCGGTTTGGTGCTGCGCGCCGTGGGTGAATCGCCCGCATCGGCGCACGCATTGGGCTACCCGGTGCGCCGCATCCGCCTGGCGGCGGTGGTGGCCGGGGGCGCTTTGTGCGGTCTGGCTGGGGCTTACATCTCGGTGATCTATACCCCGCTGTGGGTCGAGGGCATGGTGGCGGGCAAGGGCTGGATTGCGCTGGCGCTGACCACCTTTGCCACCTGGCGTCCGGCACGGGTCTTGCTGGGTGCCTACTTGTTCGGTGGTGTGACCATGCTGCAGTTCCATTTGCAGGGCGTGGGCGTGCAAGTGCCCAGCCAGTTGCTCACGGCGCTGCCCTACATCGCCACCATCGTCGTGTTGGCCCTGATTTCGCGCAACCCGACCTGGATCCGCGTGAACATGCCCGCTTCGCTGGGCAAGCCGTTTTATCCCGGTTCATAATGAGTTTTTTTCCAACCCCTGTAACCCTGTTCAACAAAAAAGGAACTGACATGACAGACATCTCCAAGCGCACCATCGTGAAGATGGTGGCCCTGACCGCTGTGGCCGCCGCCGCACTGGTCGGCTGTGGCAAGAAGGAAGAGGCCCCCAAGGCCGAGGCGCCCGCTGCGGCCAAGGCCGAGCCCCTGAAGATCGCGTTTGCCTATGTCGGCCCGGTGGGCGACGGCGGTTGGACCTTTGCGCACGACAACGGCCGCAAGGAAATCGAAAAAGCCTTCGGCGACAAAGTCGTCACCAGCTTTGTGGAAAAAGTGCCGGAAAGCGCTGACGCCGAACGCGTGATCCGCGACATGGCTGCCCAAGGCAACAAGCTGATTTTTGGCACCACCTTCGGTTACATGGAGCCCATGCTCAAGGTGGCCGCTGACCACAAGGACATCAAGTTCGAGCACGCCACCGGCTACAAGACCGCCGAGAACATGCGCACCTACGACAGCCGCACCTACGAAGGCGCTTACATGGCGGGTGTGATCGCGGGCAAGATGACCAAGACCAACACCCTGGGTGTGGTCGCCTCCATCCCAATCCCCGAGGTGGTGCGCAACATCAACAGCTTCACCCTGGGTGCCCAGTCGGTCAACCCCAAGATCAAGACCAAGGTGGTCTGGGTGAATGAGTGGTTCAACCCACCGAAAGAAACCGAAGCCGCCACCTCGCTGATCAACGGCGGCGCGGACGTGCTGATGCAAAACACCGACTCGTCGGCTGTGCTGCAGACCGCCGAAAAAATGGGCAAGCGCGCCTTCGGCTGGGATTCCGACATGACCGCCTACGGCCCCAAGGCCCACCTGGGTTCGGCCGTGATCAACTGGGGCCCTTACTACGTCAAGGCCGTGGGTGAAGCCCTGGAAGGCAAGTGGAGCACTGGCCAAAGCTGGTGGGGCGTGAAAGAAGGCGCGATCGACATGGTCGGGGTGGCCGCGGATGTGCCTGAAGACACCAAGAAAAAGATCGATGAGATCAAGGCCGGTCTGAAAGACGGCAGCTTCGCCATCTGGAAAGGCCCGATCGTGGACCAGGCTGGCAAGGAAGTGCTGGCCAAAGACGCGGTGGCCGACGACAAGTTCCTGGGTGGCGTGATGTTCTACGTCAAGGGCGTGGAAGGCAAGATTCCGGGTAAGTGATTCGTCCGGTAAGAAGTGACCACTGCGCGCAGTGGTCGCCAAAAAAAGGCTGCAGGGGCAATGTCCCTGCAGCCTTTTTCACGTCCGGGCTTGTTCAGCGTGGTTTGTAGGCTGTGACGTCGATTTCGACTTTGGCATCGATCATCAACCGTGACTCCACCGTGGAGCGGGCAGGCCGGTGTTCGCCAAAGCACTCCATGTACACCCGGTTGAAACTGCCGAAATCGCGTGCATCCGCAAGCCACACGCTGACCTTGCAAACATCGTTCAGGGTGCAGCCTGCCAAGGCCAGTGCTTGCTGGATGCGGACAAAGACCTGGCGTGTCTGGGCCTCAATGCCACCGGACACCACTTCGCCTTGGTCGTTGGTGGGCACCTGACCTGACACAAAAACGAAATCGCCAGCGCGTGTGGCGGGGGAAAGGGGGCGGGCCAGGCGATCTGAGGCGATGGGGGAGGTCCCCAGCATTTCGACGGTCATATGTTGTCTCCGTATCGTGTTTTGGAAAAAAGAAAAGCCATTATTCAACATTTATTTACAGGAAAACCCTGTTTCATCCGCGACCCAAATTCATTTAGAGTCAAAAATGTAAAAAATTTACATTTTCTTCCCCACACTTCTAGGAGACCTCCATGCTGCGTTTGCCTCGTCGACACCTGCTGACTCTGCTCTTGGCTGCACTGCCTTTTGCCTCTTTTGCTGCACCGCCCAAAGGGGGGGCGGCCAACCTGGCCATGATCGGTGAACCGCAAAGCTTGGACCCGATGGCTTCGACGGCGGACCTGGTCGGCACGATCATGCAGCACGTGTACGAAACGCTCTACACCTTTGACAGCAAATGGCAAGCCACCCCCATGTTGGCCGACGGCATGCCCAAGGTCTCGGCAGACGGCTTGACCTATGCCATCAACATCCGCAAAGGGGTCAAGCTTCACAGCGGTCGTGACCTGGATGCTCAGGATGTGGTGGCCTCCCTCAAGCGCTGGATGGAGATGGCGCCGCGTGGCAAATCGGTGGCCAAAGACACCGTGAGTCTGGAAGCCAAAGGCAGCCACGCCATCGAGTGGAAATTCAGCGCACCCAGCGCCTCTTTGCTGGCTCAGCTGGCCTTGCCTTCTGGCATGGCGGTGATCATGGCCAAAGAGAGCATTGCCACGCCTCTGGTTTCGTTTGTGGGCACGGGTCCCTACAAATTCAAGGAGCGTCGTCCGGACCAGTATGTGATCCTGTCTCGCTTTGATGGCTACAGCGCCCGCAGCGAAGCGCCCAATGGCTATGCGGGCAAGCGTGAAGCCCTGTTGGACGAGCTGCGTTTTACCCCCGTACCCAATGCCAACACGCGCGTGGAAGGCGCTTTGGCCGGGCAGTTCCACTTTGCCGATCAACTGCCGACCGAGGCCTTGGCGCGTGTTGAAAAAGCAGGCCCCTCGGTGGTTCCGATCGTCACACCTTCGTTTGGCTTTCCTTACATGGTTTTCAACACCAAGGAAGGCGTGCTGGCCAACCAGGGCATTCGCCAAGCGATCCAGATCGCCATCGGTGAAGGTGAAATGCTGACGGCTGCCTATGGCGACAAGCGGTTCTTTACAGTGGAGGGCAACCACTTTCCACAGGGCACGCCGTTTTATTCGACCGCAGGCACTGACCAGTACAACAAGCAGGATGCCAAGCGCGCCAAGGACATGGCCGAGAAAGCCGGTTACAAGGGCGAGACCATCCGCTTGCTGACCAGCCGCCAATACGAGTTTCACCACACCATGGTGCAGGTCATGGCCGAGCAATTGCGGGCCGCAGGCTTCAAGCCCGAGATGCAAGTGGTGGACTGGGCCACTTTGGTGCAGCGCCGTGGTGACTCGAAGGTGTGGGACATCTACATGACCCACTCGGGCCAGTTCCCCGAGCCCATGCTCTCGCCACCGCAGTTGGGCGAGGGCGCACCAGGCTGGTGGAGTTCTCCGGCCAAGGCCAAGGCCCTGGGCGACTTCAACCGCCAGACGGACCCGGCCAAGCGTGCCCAGCTGTGGAGTGCCGTGCAGCAAGTGGTTTACACCGAAGTGCCTTACATCAACGTGGGCAAGTTCAGCAGTTTGTCGGCACGTTCCAGCAAACTCGAAGGCTACACCCCTTCGACCTGGCCATTCTTCTGGAACACGGGCCTGGCCAAATAAACCGCAGGAACTGATCGATGTCTCGCATGTCCTGGGCCGGCCTGGGGCGCACTTTGCTGGGCCGCTTGGGCGGCATGCTGGCGGTGCTGTCCCTGGTGTCTGTGTTGGTGTTCTTGCTCACGCGGCTGGCCGCTGGCGACCCGATCGCGGTGTTGCTGGGCGACCAGGCTTCGCTGGAGGACATTGCGCAGGCACGCCAGCGCTACGGGCTCGATCAACCACTGGTCAGCCAATTCATGCTGTGGCTGGCTGAGGTGCTCCAGGGCAACCTGGGGCAATCGATCTTTTTGCAAATGCCGGTCACGCAAGTGCTGTGGGAGCGTGTCGAGCCCACGGCGTGGCTGGCCTTCCTTTCGGTGAGCCTGGCCATGCTGATCGGCGTGCCTTGCGGCATTGTGTCGGCCGTGTGGCGTGGGCGCTGGATTGACCAATGCGTGAGCACGCTGGCCATGCTGGGGGCGAGCATGCCCAGTTTCTGGATGGGCTTGATGGTCATCCAGTTGCTGGCGGTGGGCGCAGGCTGGTTTCCGGTTTCAGGGTATGGCGACCCGGGGGCGGGTTGGGCCACGCGCATCCACCATTTGATGCTGCCTGCCTTGGTGCTGGGCACACTCAATTCGGCCTTGATCATCCGGTTCACCCGCGCATCCATGCTGGACATCCTGAGCGAAGACTACATCCGCACGGCGCGTTCCAAAGGCTTGTCTGAAAGCGTGGTGGTGCTCAAGCACGCTTTGCTCAACGCCCTGGTGCCCATCCTGACGGTGCTGGGGCTGACGCTGGCCTTGATGATCGGTGGGGCTGTGGTGACCGAGACGGTGTTCAACCTGCCGGGCCTGGGCAATCTGGTGGTGCGTGCGGTGTTGCGCCGTGATTACCCGGTGATTCAGGGGGCCTTGCTGGCGATTGCCGGGGTGTACGTCATCATCAACTTTGTGATCGATGTCATGTATGTTTTTGTCGACCCGAGGGTGCGTCATGGCTGAGTGGCGTCGCACCTTGTCGCTGTTGTTTGCCCGCCGGGTGGTGCTGCTGGCCGTGCTGCTGCTGGGCTTGATGCTGTTCATGGCGGTGACCGGGCAGTGGCTTTTGCCGCATGAGCCCATGGCCATGAAAGTCAGCATGCGCCTGAAGGCCCCCAGCTGGACCTACTGGAGCGGCACCGACGAATTGGGCCGTGACATCACCAGCCGGATTTTTTACGGGGCGCGTTATTCACTGGCCATTGGTGCAGGCACCGCCTGTTTGTCGGTGGTGCTGGGCACCTTGCTGGGCTTGCTGGCGGGTTTTTTCAAGCATCTCGACGCCGTGCTGATGCGCTGTGTGGATGCCATGATGGCTTTTCCGGACATCTTGCTGGGCATTGCGCTGGTGTCGATTTTGGGGGCCAGCCCGGTCAATGTGGTGCTGGCGCTGACCTTGGTGTACACGCCGCGTGTGGCCCGGGTGGTGCGCGCTTGCACCTTGGTGATTCGCGAGCTGCCCTATGTCGAGGCGGCCCGTGCCGTGGGCGTGAGCACCCCCAGGCTGCTGCGCGTGCACATCCTGCCCAACCTGATGTCGCCGATCCTGGTGCAGCTCAGTTTCATCTTTGCCTATGCTTTGCTGGCCGAGGCGGGCTTGTCCTTTTTGGGCGTCGGGGTGGGGGCAGAAATCCCCACCTGGGGCACCATGGTGGCGGCCAGCACCCAGCATGCCGACCGGGCCGTCTGGACACTTTTTTACCCCGGCATGGCGATTGTGTTGACCGCTTTGTCCTTGCAGTTGCTGGGCGATGGCGTGCGTGATTTGCTCGATCCCCGTTTGAAAGGCACGCCATGAACGCCCCCGAAGCCGCATCTGCTGTGCCGCGCTTGCAGGTGCGCGATTTGACCACCACCCTGGTGCAGCGCGAGGGTGCGGTGCCTCTGGTGCGCGGGGTGAGTTTTGATTTGCATGCTGGACAAACGCTGGCGCTGGTGGGCGAGTCGGGCAGCGGCAAATCGCTCACGGCGCTCAGCCTCATGCGTTTGCTGGCGCGCAATGCCCGCTGGCAATGTGGCGGGCAAGCCTTGTTCACCGATGCTGCGGGGCAAACACGCGATGTGCTGCAGCTGAGCGAGGCCGAGATGCGCCAATGGCGCGGGCACCAGATGGCCATGATTTTTCAGGAGCCCATGACTTGCCTGAACCCGGTGCTGACGGTGGGTGAACAAATTGCCGAGTCGGTTCGCCTGCATTGGGGGCTGGACAAGCGCGCTGCGCGCCTGCGCGCTTTGCAGGCGCTGGAGCAGGTGGAGATTCCTGCTGCGCGCCAGCGGCTGGACGAGTACCCGCACCAGTTGTCTGGCGGCATGCGCCAGCGCGTGATGATCGCCATGGCCATGGTTTGCGAGCCACAGGTCTTGATTGCCGACGAACCGACGACGGCACTCGATGTGACCATCCAGGCGCAAATTCTGTCCCTCATGTCGCGTTTGCAGCGTGACACCGGCATGAGCATGCTGTTCATCACCCACAACCTGGGCGTGGTGGCGCACCACGCCGAACGTGTGGCGGTGATGTATGCCGGTCAGGTGGTCGAGCAGGCGGATGTGCATGCCTTGTTTGCGCAGCCTGCTCACCCCTACACACAAGGCCTGTTGGCGTGTCTGCCTGGTCGCGCCAGACAGCGGTCATTGCAGGAGGGGCGTCGCATGGCCTTGCGGGACATTCCGGGCCAAGCCCCGGCCATGGACCGCCTGGGCGCAGGTTGCAGTTTTGCCGAGCGCTGTGCATCGAGGCTGCCCCTGTGCAGTTTGCAAGCCCCCGTTTGGCAAGGCGATGCGGCCCATGCCCACGCGTGCCATCTGGAGCAGCGGTCATGAAGCCCATGCTGAAGATTGAGGACTTGTCGGTCGAGTTTGGCCGTGGGGCGCAGCGGGTGCGTGCAGTGCGCGGGGTGAGTTTCGACATTGCCCACGGCGAAACCCTGGGTCTGGTGGGCGAATCCGGCTCGGGCAAAAGCACCCTGGGCCGTGCGGTGTTGCAACTGATTGCGGTCACTCAAGGGTCTGTGCAGCTGGAAGGGCGTGAGCTTGTGGGCCTGAGCGCCTCGCAAATGCGCCCTTTGCGGCGTGAAGTCCAAATGGTGTTCCAGGACCCCAGTCTGAACCCCCGTCAACGTGCTGGCGACATGCTCGACGAAGTGCTCAGCACGCACGCCCTGCATGGGGGTGCCGCGCGTGCCCCGCGCATTGCGCAGTTGCTTCAGCTGGTGGGGCTCATGCCGGAGCACGCCAGCCGTTTTGCGCACGAATTTTCAGGCGGGCAAAAGCAGCGCCTGGGCATCGCCAGGGCCTTGGCGGCGGAGCCCCGCTTCATCGTGGCCGACGAGCCGCTGTCGGCGCTGGACATGTCGATTCAGGCGCAAATTGTCAACTTGCTGATCAAGCTGCGCGATCAGCTGGGCTTGACGCTGCTGTTCATCTCGCACGACCTGGATGTGGTGCAGTACCTGTGCGACCGTGTGGTGGTGCTGTACCTGGGGCGTGTGATGGAGATCGCGCCCACGTCAGATCTTTTTGCATCGCCCGCGCACCCGTACACGCGCGCCTTGCTGTCGGCCGCGCCCATTCCCGATCCCGCGCAAGCGGCACCCCGGGTAGCGTTGCAGGGCGATCCACCCAGCCCTTTGAATCCACCGTCCGGTTGTGTGTTTCGCACCCGTTGCCCCCATGCTGTGACCGCCTGTGCCGACACCGTGCCCGAACTCACCCCCACCACAGCAGGCCGCCTGGTGGCCTGCTGGCGACATGAAGAATTGAACTGAGTCATGCAACTGAACCCCGCCTTCAAAGGCTATCCACCGCACCTTGACCCCATCGATCTGAAAGATGCCGGGCGGCAGGGTTGGCAATTGCTTCGGGGCGATTTGCCATTTCCGCTGGCCGTGCTCAAGGACTCTGCGCTGCAGCACAACCTGGACTGGATGCAGGATTTTTGCCGCACGCGTGGGTTGGACATCGCACCGCATGGCAAGACCACCATGTCGCCCGAGCTGTATGCCCGCCAGCTGGCGGCTGGCGCATGGGGCATCAGTTTTGCCACGGTTTTTCAGGCTGCCTTGGGTGCGCGCCATGGTGTGCGCCGCATCATCATCGCCAACCAGGTCCTGCAGGCGGTGGATCTGGACAGCCTGTCGGCTTTGCTGCAAGCGCATGCAGGTTTGCAGGTTTATTTTTTGGTCGATTCGCTGGCCCAATTGCGTTTGATCGAAGCGTGGCGTGTTCAGCGTCAGTCCAGCACGGTGTTCACCGTGCTCGTGGAGCTGGGCCTTGAGGGCAAGCGAACAGGTTGCCGTGGCCACCAGGAAGCGCTCGCACTGGCGCAGGCCATCCGCCGCAGCCCAGCCGTGCAACTGGCGGGCATCGAGTGCTATGAAGGCGCTTTGGCCACTTGCCACCACGAGCATGACCGCGCCAGCGTGGCCGCCTTGATGGCGCGTGTACAGAAAATGGCGACGGCCTGTGAAGCCGATGATTGCTTTGAAACCGACGAGGTGCTGATCACGGCGGGTGGCTCGGCCATCTTCGACCTGGTGGCGGAACATTTGACCCCCCACTTGAGCCGACCTGTGCGGGGCATTTTGCGCTCGGGCTGTTACCTCACGCATGACCATGTGCAATACCGTCAGCATTTGAAGTGTGTTGCAGAGCGTCTGAATTTGCGCGAGACCTTGCGCCCCGCCATTGAGCTGGTCAGCGTGGTCCAGTCCTGCCCCGAGCCGGGGCTGGCCATTTTGTCGATGGGCAAGCGCGATGTGTCGTACGACCTGGACATGCCAGTGCCCGAATGGCGGGCTCAGGTGGGGGATGTCCAAACCCGCGCTGTGCCTGCCCATTGGGCCGTGACGGCGTTGAATGATCAGCATGCCTATTTGCACTTTGATGCGCAGGCGCCCGAAGACCAGCATCCGGTGGTGGGGCAATTGGTGGGTTGCGGCATTTCGCACCCTTGCACCACTTTTGACAAATGGCGCTGGATGCCGGTGGTGGACGATGCTTACCGCGTGGTGGACGCGGTGTCGGTGAATTTTTGAAGACGGTTTGCCATGACTGAGCACCACCCCTCTTTGCTGCAGCGATTGCAGACGGCCGCACCGGGCTTGCCCCGCGCTCAGCAGCAAGTGATTGCGGCCTTGCTTCAGGATCCGGAGGGTGCTTTGTCATTGAGTGTGGACGCCCTGGCCCGACAGGCCCAAGTGTCGATGCCCACCATCATGCGTACCGCGCGTCAACTGGGTTTTGAGGGGGTGCGTGAATTCAAGCTGGCTTTGGCGCAGGATCTGGCGCGCCATGCACCTGTGCACAGCTCGGTCACGATGCACGACAGCACCACCGACATCGTGCAAAAAATCCTCAGTGGGGCGGCTGCGTCCATCACCGCCTTGCAGCAGCAGCTCGACCCTCTGGTCCTGGAAAAAGCCGCAAGCTTGTTGGCGGGGGCCGAGCGCATCGACTGCTATTCGGTGGGGGCCACCTCCGCTTTCATGGCCAGTGACTTGCAAGGCCGCTTGTTTCGACTGGGGCGGCATGCGCATGCGGTGCACGACGCGCACCAGCAACTCATCTCGGCTGCCACCTTGGGCTCTTCGGGTGTTGCTGTCGCGATCTCGCATGTGGGGCGCATGCCGTTCATGCTCGAAGCGGTGGGGTTTGCCCGATCGCAAGGCGCCAAAGTCATCGCCATCACGCAGCCCGATACGGCGTTGGCCCAGATGGCCGATGTGGTGATCGGGGTCAGCGTTCCGCCCGATGCCGTGATGCGCGTGGGCACCGAGGCATACATCGCCCATTTGCTGGTCATCGAGTTGCTGATGGTGCTCGTCCTGCAAGCCTTGGGGCCAGATGCTGCCAGACACTTGGCGCAGTTCAAGTCGGTCCTGCAGGCCCATGGGCAGGATGTGGACCAACACCCTACCGTGGACTGGGCCTGGTCCAGTGTTGAGAAAGATGCCCAAGCATGAAGACATTTTTGTTGCGCAACACGCAATTGGTCGATGGCACAGGTGCACCTGCACGGATCGCCGATGTCTGGGTGCGCGGTGACCGCATTGCCGCCATCGGCGAAAACCTGGGTGTTGCTGCCGACGAGGTGCTTGACGCGGGTGGCTTGACCCTCGCGCCGGGCTTCATTGACGTGCACACCCACGACGATGCCATCGTCCTGCGCGACCCGGGCATGCTGCCCAAATTGTCGCAAGGGGTGACCACGGTCATCACGGGCAACTGCGGCTTGTCGCTGGTGCCATTGGTCAGTGATGCACCGGGGTCGCCGCTGGATTTGCTACACACCTCGGAGTTCCGCTTTGCACATCTGAACGATTACGCCCAAGCCATTGCGGACAACCCGCCTGCGGTCAATGTCGGGGCATTGATCGGGCACACGACCTTGCGCGCCAAGGTCATGCAAGACCTCACTCGGGCGGCAACACCCGACGAAACTCGTGACATGGCCGCTTTGCTGGACGAGGCTTTGGCCCACGGAGCTTTGGGCCTGTCTTCAGGGCTTTTTTACCAGCAGGCCTTTGCCGCTGACATGGCAGAAATGCAAGCCTTAACGCGTGTGGTCGGCCGCCATGGCGGCGTGTATGTGACGCACATCCGCAGCGAGATGGACGACATCCTGAATGCCATGCAGGAAGCGGCCGACACAGCGCAATCGGGCGCAGCCACCTGGATCATGTCGCACCACAAATGTGCCGGGCCACGCAACTGGGGGCGAACCATCGAAACACTGGCTTTGCTCGAACGGCTGAGCCAACGCCAAAGTGTGGGCACCGATGTGTATCCCTACAGCGCAGGCTCTACTTTGCTGCGTGAGGACCTGGTGGATGGGGTCATTGACATCCTGATCACCCGCAGCGACACGCATCCTGAAATGGTTGGCCGTTATCTGGCGGACATTGCCCAAGAGTGGGGCACAGACCAGTTGCAGGCTTGCAGGCGGTTGATGCCCGGTGGGGCCTGCTATTTCCAGATGCGCGAAGACGATGTACGCCGTGTGTTGGCACACCCCATGAGCATGATCGGGTCCGACGGCCTGCCACACGACGAACGCCCTCACCCTCGCCTGTGGGGGGCTTTTGCACGCGTTTTGGGACATTACTGCAGGGATGAACAACTCTTCAGCTTGCCCGAGGCGATCCACAAGATGACAGGCTTGTCTGCCCAACGGTTTGGCCTGCACGATCGGGGTGTGCTGCGTGAGGGGGCGTTTGCAGATCTGGTTTTGCTGGACCCTGCCCGCATTCAGGACAGAGCCACTTACGAAAACCCCCGGCAAATGTGCGAGGGCATCGAGCGGGTCATGGTCAACGGCCATTGGGCTTTTGCACGGGGCCAGGTTCAAGGTACCGGGGCAGGAGCAGGGCGGTTTTTACGACGCTGAACTTCGAACGGGTGCCGCTTTTTGATACCCTGGAGTGACCTTTCGCTCATGAAAGCATCTGCTTTGTCCAAACACCTCGAATCCCCCGCCGCAGCGCCCAGGACCTGGCCGCAAATGCTTTCGGACTTTGGCAGCACCTACGCTGCCAACGCGCTGATCGGTTTCATCTTTGCCGCCACCGGGCCTGTGGCCATCATTTTGTCGGTAGGCACGCGCGGCGGCTTGTCGCCCGAAGAGCTGGCGTCCTGGGTGTTTGGTGTGTTTTTCGTCAACGGCCTGGTCACCTTGTGGATGACCTGGCGCTACACCACGCCGCTGGCGTTTGGCTGGACAATTCCGGGCACCGTGCTGGTGGGGCCGGCCTTGCAGCACCTGAGTTTTGCCGAGGTGTTGGGCGCTTTTTATGTGACCAGTGCGCTGATTTTGTTGCTCGGCCTGAGCGGCTGGGTCAAGCGCGTCATGGCGGCGCTGCCCATGCCCATCGTCATGGGCATGGTGGCCGGGGTGTTTTTGCGGTTTGGTCTGGACATCGTGCGGGCGCTGCACAGCGATGTCGCGATTGCGGCCCCCATGGTGGCCGTGTTTCTGTTGCTGTCGGCCCGGGCCGACTGGGGCAAGCGCTTGCCGCCGGTCATTGGCGCTTTGCTGGTCGGGGCTTTGGCGGTGGCGGTGTCGGGCCGCCTGGATGGCTCGGCCGTGGGGCAATTGACCTTGGCGCAGCCCGTCATCCAGGCGCCGGTCTGGTCCTTGGCAGCGATGCTGGAGCTGGTGGTACCCCTGGCCATCACGGTGCTGGTGGTGCAAAACGGGCAGGGGGTGGCCGTGCTCAAAAACGCCGGGCACGAGCCGCCCGTCAACATGATTGCGGTGGCGTGCGGCTTGGGCGCGGCTGTGAGCGCGTTGTTTGGCGCGGTCAGCACCTGCCTCACGGGGCCAACCAATGGCTTGCTCACCTCGTCCGGCGAGAAATCGCGTCACTACACCGGGGCGCTGATGGTGGGCGTGCTGGCGATCTTGTTCGGCTTGATGGCACCGACTTTCACAGGCCTCATGCTGGCTGCGCCCAAGGAGTTCATCATGGTGCTGGGCGGCTTGGCCATGCTGCGCGTGTTGCAGGGGGCCTTTGTGGCCTCGTTTGGTGCGGGAAAATTTTCACTCGGGGCATTGGTCAGTCTGTTGGTCACAGTGGCTGACATGGGGTTGTTCAACATCGGCGCGGCTTTTTGGGGCCTGGTCGCCGGGTTTGCGGTCTCGTGGTGGATGGAGCGCGGCGATTTCCAGAAAACTTGATGTGTGTGCGGGTGTCGTTGGGCTTGTGCGTGTAAGCTGGCGCTGAAGGCGTGTGCAAGCTCGCCGATGTCCTCCAACGCGTCTCAAAGGGCCTCACATGCTGGAACGTTTCATTCAAAACAAGAAACTTGATGCGGCCAAGCTGAGCGCCAAAAAATTGCTCAGCGCCCGGGGTGAGGCCAATGCGCAAAGCATGGCTGTCAAGCTGATCGACCATTACGAGCATTTGGACAAGCGCAGCCAGATCGACTTTTTTCATTTCTTGTCCAGCCAGTTCAACCCCGACCCGTCCCTGGTGGTGGATGCGGCCCACCGCTACAACACCGAGCGTAACGAAGCCAGCTTGATCCATTTGTTTCAAACGGTGGAGCCACCCCGGCAAGAATTGCTGCGCCGGGTGAACCGCGCACCTGCTGGCACGAGCACGATTTTGAAAATGCGCCAGACGCTGCTGTCCTACCTCAAGGACCATCCGGCTTTTCGCGCCACCGACGCGGACATGCACCATTTGCTCAGCTCCTGGTTCAACCCGGGTTTTTTGGAGCTGCACCAGATCACCTGGAACTCACCTGCGCAATTGCTCGAAAAAATCATCGCGCACGAATCGGTGCACGCCATTGACGGCTGGGACGACTTGCGTCGCCGCTTGCAGCCGGACCGCCGTTGCTTTGCATTTTTTCACCCCCAGTTGCCCGGCGAGCCGCTGATTTTTGTCGAGGTGGCCTTGGTGCCGGGCATCGCCAAAGACGTGGCAGGCCTCATCAACAAACAAGCCCCAGTGGGTGACGCCAAAAGCTTCAAGGCGGCGATTTTTTACTCCATCAGCAATTGCCAGCCGGGCCTCAAAGGGGTGTCGCTGGGCAATTTCCTGATCAAGCGGGTGGCGCAAAAACTGATCGAGGAAATGCCTTCGCTCAAGACCTTTTGCACCTTGTCCCCCATCCCGGGCTTCACCCAGTGGCTGGACGCGGGTGCGTCTCTGCCCGAAGAGCGCCTGAGCCCCACGCACCTGCGCAAGTGGCAAGAAGCCCAAAAAAGCCTGGCGATTGGCAACTTGAGTTGGGCAGAGCGCCTCAAGTCAGGTTGGCACCCCGAGCGCAGTGAGGAGGCCGAGCGGGCCACCCTGATGCGCCTGTGCGCCCTGTACCTGATGCACCAAACCCCTGAGGCGCGGGGCGACGCGGTGGGCAAATTTCACCTGAGCAACGGGGCGACGCTGCACCAGATCAACTGGGCGGCCGATCTGTCCAAAAAAGGGCTGCAACAGTCGGGCGGCATCATGGTCAATTACCTGTACGAGCTGGACAAAGTGGAAGAGCAGCACGAGGCTTTCAGCCACAAGACCGTGTGCTTTTCACGCGGCGTCGAGAAGTTGGTGTAGCCATGCGCGACAGTCTTTTGAAACCCCTGAGTGATGGCGTTTTCGCCCTGTATGACCCATCGGGCCTGCATGTGGGTCACTTCAAATGGGTGAATGGCCAATGGAAGTTCAAGGCCGTGGGCTATGGCCCTGCAGGCCAAGTGATGCCGGGCCATGGGCCTTTGACCGACCGGCACAACACCTGTTTCGCGCAATTGGATGAAGCCACCATCCGCGCCCGATTTTTTGAGGAGTGACCATGTTCAAAGTCCACGCCATACCGCCCACCCGCTTACCCGAGTTGCTGCGCGTCATGCCCAAGGCCGAGCTGCACATCCACATCGAAGGCTCGCTGGAGCCCGAGTTGATTTTTGCCTTGGCCCAGCGCAATGGCGTGTCGCTGCCTTATGCCGATGTGGCCGCCTTGCGCAGCGCCTACGCCTTCACCAACCTGCAAAGTTTTCTGGACCTGTATTACGCCGGGGCCAGCGTGCTGCTGCACGAGCAGGATTTTTACGACATGGCCTGGGCGTATTTCGAGAAGGCTGCAGCCGACCATGTGGTGCGGGCCGAGCTGTTTTTTGACCCGCAAACCCACACGGCGCGGGGTGTGGCCATGGGCGCGGTCATCGAAGGCCTGAGCCGCGCCTGCCGCGATGCGCAAACCCGGCTGAACATCAGCGCCGATCTGATCCTGTGCTTCTTGCGCCACCTGTCCGAAGAAGAGGCCTTGGCCACCCTGGAAGAAGCCATGCCCTGGCGTGAGCACTTCATCGGCGTGGGGCTCGATTCCAGCGAGTTGGGCCATCCTCCTGAAAAGTTTTCCCGCGTCTTTGCCCGCGCCCGGGAGCAGGGCTTGCACTGCGTGGCCCACGCGGGAGAAGAAGGCCCGCCCGCTTACATCTGGGGCGCACTCGACGTGCTCCAGGTCGAGCGCATCGACCACGGCGTGCAGGCCATCCACGACGCGGCGTTGATGAAGCGCCTGGCCGACGACCACATGCCCCTCACGGTCTGCCCGCTGTCCAACCTCAAGCTGTGTGTGTTCAAAAACCTGGCCGACCACAACCTGGGCCAGATGTTGGATGCGGGCCTGTGTGTGACGATCAACTCGGATGACCCGGCCTACTTTGGCGGTTACCTGAACGACAACTACCTGCAGACCTTTGCCGCCCTGCACCTGAACGCCCAGCAAGCCTACAAACTTGCCGCCAACAGCATTGAAGCGAGCTTTGCGCCCGAGACCGACAAGCACCGCTGGATGCATGAATTGAAAGTCTGTTTTCAGGGGTTTGCGGAGCAGGACTGAGGGGTTTGCCTGTCAAAATGCTGTGATGCTCAAGCAAGAATCCCAGCACACCGAATGGAAAGAAACCTGGCGCGATGACTACCTGCGCTGGGTGTGCGGCTTTGCCAATGCGCAAGGTGGGTGTTTGCTGCTGGGGGTGAATGACAAGGGCCAAGTGGTGGGCTTGCCCGATGCGGCCAAGCTGCTGGAAGACTTGCCCAACAAAGTACGCGACCTGCTGGGCATTGTGGTGGATGTGAACCTGCACACCGAAGGCGAGTTGCACTACATCGAGGTGTTGGTGCAGGCCTATCCCAACCCGATCAGTTACCGGGGTCATTACTACATGCGCAGCGGCAGCACGCTGCAAGAACTCAAGGGCGCGACGCTGGACCGCTTTTTGTTGGGGCGCCATGGCCGCACTTGGGACGGCGTACCGCTGCCCCAGTTCAGTCTGGCCGATGTGTCGGCACCGGCCATGGCGCGGTTTCGCCAGCTGGCCCAGCGCAGCGGTCGACTGGATGCAGAGACACTGGCCGAGAGCGATGCCAACTTGCTCGACAAACTGCGACTGAAAGAGGGGGCGTATTACCAACGCGCCACAGCCTTGTTGTTTGCCGCAGACCCCCAGCGTTTTGTGACGGGTGCCTTTGTGAAGGTGGGTTATTTCGAGTCAGAGACCGAGTTGCTGTACCACGACGAGGTCGAAGGCGATTTGTTCCACCAAGTCAAGAACACGCTGGACCTGTTGCTGACCAAATACCTGAAGGCGGTCATTTCATACGATGGCATTGTGCGGGTGGAGACTTTTCCTGTCCCGCGTGCGGCGCTTCGTGAGGCACTGCTGAATGCGCTGGTGCACCGCGACTATGCGGTCACCGCGCCGGTGCAGATTCGTGTGTACGAAAACCGCTTGCGCATCTGGAACCCTGCGGTTTTGCCCGAAGGCTGGACCCTGGATACGTTGCTGGGGGCACATTCATCCAGCCCGTACAACCCGGCCATTGCGAATGCTTTTTTCAGGGCGGGCGAGATCGAGGCTTGGGGCCGTGGGGTGGAGCGCATCTTTGCGGCCTGCGCTGCGGCGGGCACGCCCACGCCAGTGCTGCGTTACCAACCGTTCGACATGTGGCTGGAATTCCCATTTGACCCAGCGTATTTGAAGGTGCTCAAGGCGGGGCAAGGCCAGAGCGAACAAGTCGAAGCACAAGTCACCCCCGAAGTCACCCCCGAAGTCACCCCCGAAGTGGAGCGCATGTTGAGGCGGGTCAATGGCGAGATGAGCCGCGTTGAGTTGATGAGCGAGTTGGGCTTGAAAGACGAAAAACACTTCCGTGTCCACTATCAGCAAAAGGCTTTGGCCTTGGGCGTTCTGGAGATGACGGTGCCCGATAAGCCCCAAAGTCGTCTTCAAAAATACAGACTGACGCCAGCGGGTCGACGCTGGCTTGCCAGACAGGCTTAAAACATACCAATGGGGCGTGATGCGATTGGCATTTGTTTCAGATATTCATGGCAGTTTGACTGCTTTAGATGGCGTGATTGCCGACATGGGGCTCCGAAAAATTCAGTGGTTGGTGTTTTGGCTGAGAAGCGTGAATGACCGAATTGGGCTCATGCCTTGAGAACTGGGGGTGTGCCCAGGGTTTGAATTGCGGAGGATTGAACATGTTGTTTGTCGTTTTGTTCACTGATCGGACCGACCAAGCCGCTTTGCGTGCGAAGTATTTGCAAGCCCATATTGACTGGGTGGCTGCACATCAGGCGCAAGTGCGTGTGGCCGGCAGTTTGCGCGAACAGCTTGGGCAGGTGCCCAAAGGTGGCTTATGGATCGTTGAGTCCGAGTCCAAAGAAAGCGTCCATCAATTGATTCAGACCGACCCCTTCTGGAACTGCGGGCTGCGCCAGAGCGTGGAGGTTTTGTATTGGAGCAAAGCACTGGACCAGCAAGTGTTGGTGTGAGGCTTTTTAAGTACATTGACCTGCTTACATTAATAGCCGTGGGCTTTTGATGAATCGTGTGGACGGTATGGACTGATACCCCATGTAAAATCCAACCCCGAAGCCCGCTGCCCCGGCGGGCTTTGCTTTTTCATCCCCGGGGCCATGTAGAGGACTACCATGTATAAAAACCTCGCTGCCGCGCTCGTGGCCGCCTGCTTTTTTCTTCCCGCCGCTCAGGCACAAACTCCCACCCAATCCAACGAGCCCATCAAGGCCGGTTTTGTCTATGTCTCGCCCATCACCGAGGCGGGCTGGACGCGTCAGCACGACGAGGGTCGCAAGGCCGTTGAGCGGGCTTTGGGCGATCAGGTCAAGACCACCTTTGTGGCCGATGTCGCCGAGGGTGCGGATGCCGAGCGCGTGATCCGCGACCTGGCCCAGCAGGGGCATCAGATCATCTTCACCCCCAGCTTTGGTTACATGGAGCCCACGCTCAAGGTGGCCAAAGAGTTTCCGAATGTGAAGTTCGAGTCCGTGACCGGCTTCAAGACCGCGCCCAATGTGGCGGCTTCGAATGCCCGCTATTACGAGGGCCGCTATCTGGCGGGCATCGCGGCCGGGCGCATGAGCCAGTCGAATGTGGCCGGTTATGTGGCGGGCTTCCCGATTCCCGAAGTGCTGCAAGGCATCAACGCCTTCACGCTCGGCATGCGCTCGGTCAACCCCAAAGCCACTGTGAAAGTGGTCTGGCTGAACGCCTGGTTTGACCCGCCGAAAGAGCGCGAAGCGGCCATGGCCTTGTTCAACCAGGACGTGGACGTGATTGCCTTCCACACCGGCTCCACGGCGGTGATGGCGGCTGCGCAAGAGCGCGGCAAGATGGCCGTGGCCTACCACTCCGACATGCGCAAGATCGGCCCCGATGCCCAGATCATCGCGGTCACCCACCAATGGGGTGATTACTACACGGCCCGCGTCAAGGCGGCTTTGGCCGGTCAGTGGAAGTCGGGCAGTGTGTGGGGCGGTGTGAAGGAGGGCATGATCCGCGTGGGCGACTTTGGCCCCAAGGTGCCCAAGCCTGTGCAGGACGAAATTCTGGCCAAACAAAAAGCCGTGGGCGCAGGCAAGCTGCAAGCTTTTGCCGGTCCGATCTCTGACAACGAGGGCAAGTTGGTGTTGCCCGCAGGACAGATTCTGAGCGATGCCCAAATTTTGAACATGAACTACCTGGTGCAGGGGGTCGTGGGGCGGATCACCCGGTGAGCCGCCAGCCCGGACCGGGTGTCCGGGCGAGACCCTAAAATAGCGCGATCGATACAAAGGCACACCATGAGCATCAAGAGCGACAAATGGATCCGCCGGATGGCTGAGCAGCACGGCATGATTGAGCCGTTTGAGCCGGGACAGATCCGTCAAAACGCCGCAGGTCAGAAAATTGTGAGCTACGGCACCAGCAGCTATGGCTATGACATCCGCTGTGCCCCTGAATTCAAGGTGTTCACCAACATCTACAGCACGGTGGTGGACCCGAAGAATTTCGACGACCGCAGCTTCGTGGACATCGAAGGCGATGTCTGCATCATTCCGCCCAACAGCTTTGCGCTGGCCCGCACGGTGGAGTACTTCCGTATTCCCCGTAATGTGCTGACCATTTGCCTGGGCAAAAGCACCTATGCCCGCTGCGGCATCATCGTCAACGTGACCCCTTTCGAGCCAGAGTGGGAAGGTTATGTGACCCTGGAGTTCAGCAACACCACGCCGCTGCCCGCCAAAATCTACGCGGGCGAAGGCTGTGCGCAGGTGCTGTTCCTCGAAAGCGATGAGGTCTGCGAGACCAGTTACAAAGACCGCGGCGGCAAATACCAAGGCCAAGTGGGCGTGACTTTGCCCAAGACCTGAGGCCTGAAACCCGAGGGCCAAAACCGGATTTCGGGGTCGTCAGCCCAAAATGAGACAATAGCGGGTTAATGACCGACTCTTTTTCCAATTTATCGCTGGCGCCCACGCTGGCACGAGCCGTAGCCGAAATGGGCTACGAATCCATGACCCCTATCCAGGCCCAAGCCATTCCGGTGGTGTTGACAGGCCAGGACGTCATGGGTGCAGCCCAAACGGGCACGGGCAAGACGGCCGCGTTTTCGCTGCCTTTGCTGCAGCGATTGCTCAAGCACGAAAACCCCTCCACCTCGCCTGCCCGTCACCCGGTGCGCGCCCTGGTGTTGCTGCCTACCCGTGAGCTGGCCGACCAGGTGGCCCAGCAGATCAAGATGTACGCCAAATACACCCAGCTTCGCAGCGCGGTGGTGTTTGGCGGCATGGACATGAAGCCCCAGACGCTGGAGCTGAAAAAAGGCGTTGAGGTGCTGGTCGCCACGCCAGGTCGCTTGCTCGACCACATCGAAGCCAAAAACGCGGTGCTCAACCAGGTCGAATATGTGGTGCTGGACGAAGCCGACCGCATGCTGGACATTGGCTTTTTGCCCGACCTGCAACGCATCCTGAGCTACCTGCCCAAGCAGCGCACCACATTGCTGTTTTCCGCCACGTTCTCGCCCGAGATCAAGCGGCTGGCTGGCAGCTATTTGCAAAACCCGATCACCATCGAGGTGGCGCGTCCCAACGAAACCGCTTCCACCGTCGAGCAGCGTTTTTACGCCGCGCAAGACGATGACAAGCGCCGCGTGATCCGCAAGGTGCTGACCGACCGGGGCATCAAGCAGGCCTTCATCTTTGTCAACAGCAAGCTCGGTTGCGGCCGTTTGGCCCGATCACTCGAGCGCGAGGGCTTGCGCACAGCCGCTTTGCACGGCGACAAGAGCCAGGACGAGCGCCTCAAGGCACTGGAAGCCTTCAAACAAGGTGAAGTCGATTTGCTGGTGTGCACCGACGTGGCCGCGCGTGGTCTGGACATCAAGGATGTGCCGGCCGTCTTCAACTTTGACGTGCCCTTCAACGCAGAAGACTATGTGCACCGCATTGGCCGCACAGGCCGTGCTGGCGCCTCCGGTCTGGCGGTGACTTTGGTGAGCCCCTCCGACACGCGTTTGGTGGGCGACATTGAAAAGCTGATCAAGAAAAAGCTGGAGGTTGAAACCCTGCAGCTGGACACCCGCCCCACGGGTCCCGCGCCTGAAAAATGGGGTGAAAGGTCCGAGGATCGCCCCCGTTCGCGTGCTTACGAAGGCCGTCGCCGAGAGCACGATCCCCGTGATGCCCTGGATGCGCCGCATGAGCGCCGTGGCGGTTTCCGGCCCGCGCCGATCAACCGCGATCCGTTTTTTGAAAAACCTTACGAGGCTCCGGCCGCTGACGTTGCACCCAGCTGGGAGCCCAGCGGCCCCAAAGTGGTTCGATCCGCCATCTCGGCCAACATCAAACCCAAGCGCAAGGTGGCCGCCTTGTTCAAGTCGGGTGATTGATCGGGTTTGAAGCCCGGTCTTTGCAGAGGCGTCGAACAGCGGTCATTTGACACTGTCAAAATCGGCCCATGCGCGATACCTGCTCCAACCCTCCGTTTTCTCTGGTTTCCAATGCCTTGATCTGGTCCCGTGGGTTTTTGCCACGGACCTGCCTGGGTCCGGCGATTGTGTTTCTGGCGATGTCCAGCACCGCCTTGGCGCAAAGCGATTCAGCCACGCCCGCAGCCACCGACCTCGGGCAGGTCGAGATCCGCAGCAACCGCAACAACGACTCTGAGGTGCGCCGCGAGTCCACGGCCTCCAAGATCGTGATTGGCCGTGAAGAGATCGACAAGCAAGGCGATGCGATGCTGGGCGACGTCCTCAAGCGCTTGCCGGGCGTGACGGTGCAAGGCGCACCCGGCCGTGGCGGGGCCATCCGGATGCGCGGCTTGGGGGGTGGCTACACCCAGATCCTGCTGGACGGCGAGCGTGTCCCGCCAGGTTTTTCCATCGACTCACTCACTCCGGAGCAGGTCGAAAAAATCGAGATCATGCGTGCGCCCACAGCCGAAACCGGGGCGCGGGCCATCGCGGGCACCATCAACATCGTCCTGCGGGAGGGCCAAAAAGCCAATCCCGACGACCTCAAAATCACCCGCAGTCATGAGCACGGCGAGGGCTCGACCATGGTCAATTGGGTGCACAACCTCAAGACCGAGCCGATGACGGGCACCTTCACACTGTCGGGCATGGACACATACCGTCCTGGTGAGTCCATCACCGTGACTGACTCCACACAAAACACAGACAGCGTGCGCGAGAACGTCAGCCTGGGTCAACGCCAGGCAATCCATGCCAATGCCCGCTTGCAATGGAAAGGTGAGCAGGGCACAAGTTTGACGCTCACGCCTTTTTTGATAGCTTCCCGATGGGAAAGCCTGGCGAATACCCGTGTCACCGCGCTGGAGAGCCCTTTCGTTAGCGACAGCGTTCAGTCGCAAACACACAGCCGTTTTTCCATGGGCCGCCTCAATGGCCAGTGGGCCCAGCGTCTCTCGGCCGATGACCGATTGGAGTTGCGCTTTGGTTTGGGTGAGTCCCGCTACGACTACCGCATGGACCAGACGGGCGCGACCGGTGTGCTCGGTGGCAGCGGTCAGCCCTTGTTGCGCAACGGTTTTGAGACACAAAATTTTGTGGACACCAGCGGGAGCCTCAACGGCAAATGGACCCGCGCACTGGACAATGGCCATCAGATCGTCACTGGTTTGGAACTGGAGCAGGTGCGGCGTGATGAAAAAGGCAACGAAGCCAGTCAGGAGGATGGGGGCAACCTCAATGCCAAGACACGCCGCTGGGCCGCTTACACGCAAGACGAATTCAAGATCAACGCCAACTGGTCGGCTTATGCCGGCCTGCGTTATGAAACCCTGCTGACCGAAGGCACGGTCAACGATGTGCTCAAGCGCAATGAAAGCGCGGTCTGGACACCACTGCTGCACGCGGTCTGGAAACCCGATCCGAAAAAACGCGATCAGGTGCGCATGAGCCTGACCCGCAGCTACAAAACCCCCACGCTTTACAACTTGGTGGCGCGTTATGTGCCGTCGCTGGGGGAGAACACCTGGACCCAGCCGGATCGCACAGGCAATCCGGATTTGAAGCCAGAACTGGCAACGGGCATTGATGTGGCCTTTGAGCGCTACCTTCAGCAGGGCGGCGTGCTCAGTGCCAACGTGTTTCATCGCGATATCACCCAACTGATTCGCTACACCACCACGTACAACGCCACAACACAGCGCTATATCTCATCGCCTGCCAATGTGGGCGATGCTTATACCCAGGGTCTGGAGCTGGAGGCCAAGTTCCGACTTGACCAATGGATGGCGGATGCTTTGCCGGTGGACATCCGCAGCAACGCCAGCTTTTTCCGTTCCAAGGTGAAAGACGTGCCCGGTCCCGACAACCGCCTGGACCAGCAACCGAGCATGACGGCGAACCTGGGTGCGGATTACCGTTTGCGCAGTGTCCCGCTGACTTTGGGGGGCAATATCAACTGGAACCCCGACTACAGCACCCAGCGTACCGCACAGCAGTTGTCTTACCTAGGCATCAAGCGTGCGGTGGATGTTTATGGTTTGTGGCGGTTTTCATCTGCCACCGCCCTGCGACTCACGGTGAGCAATTTGCTGCCTCGCGATTACATGACGGCCACCACATTTGCCAATGGCAGTTTCCGAGAGACCGCCCGCACCACCGATCGCAACTGGCGCAACATCCAGCTGCGTCTGGAAATGAAAATCTAAATCTAAATCCAAAACAGGAGACACCCATGCCCATCAAAGACGCCGCCTGGCACGACTGCATGTACAACAACCGGGCGCTGGTGCCCGATTTTGCCGACCACTTTGCGCACTGGAAAAACGCTTCAGTCCAAGCACGTGAGACGCTCAAGCCCCTGCTGGACGTGCCTTATGGCGACGGCCCGAATGAGACGCTGGACATTTTCCCGGCGGCCCGCGCCAACGCACCTGTGGTGGTCTTCATCCACGGCGGGTACTGGCGCAGTCTGGACAAGTCCGACCACTCCTTTGTCGCCCCTGCGCTGCGTGACATGGGGGCCTGCGTGGTGGTGGTCAATTACGCTCTGTGCCCGGGCACGCCCGAGCAACCCGTCACGATTCCCGATATCGCCTTGCAAACGGCCCGTGCCACGGCCTGGGTCTGGCGGCACATTGCCGAGCATGGCGGTGACCGCAGCAACATCACCGCCATCGGACATTCGGCGGGTGGCCACCTGGCCGCCATGTTGCTCGCTTGCGACTGGAAAAAACTGGGGCGCGATTTGCCCGCAGGCTTGGTGCGCAAGAGCATGTCCATCTCGGGCTTGTTTGATCTGGAGCCTGTGCGCAAGACCCCATTTGTGCAAGCGGATCTGCGCATCACACCCGCCCATGTCCGCATGGCCAGCCCGGCCAAATGGCAACGTCCCCGTAAGGGCGTCTTGTTCACTGTGGTCGGGGGCGATGAGAGCCCCGAGTTTTTGCGACACAACCGCTTGATTCACCAAGCCTGGGGCCCCAAGACAGTCCCAGTGTGTGAAGACTTGCCGGGTTTGAACCACTTCAGCGTGGTGACGGATCTCACGCGTGTGGGTTCGCGCCTGAATGCACTGGCCCAAACTTTGATTCATCAGGCATCCGCCTGAGCCGACGGTTTTCATTCGGCCGCAGGGGCGGCCTCCCACAAGGACACATTCGGCGTCTGGCTAACGCTGCCTGCTTCAAGCCGGTAAAAACCGCTCCACCAGCAGCGACCAGAACGCCGAGCCGATGGCCACGTTTTTGTCGTTGAAGTCGTAGCCGGGGTTGTGCACCATGCACGCCCCGTGGCCATCACCTGTGCCGTCGCCGTTGCCGATCAGCAAATAGCTGCCCGGCACCTCTTCGAGCATGAAGGCAAAGTCTTCACTGCCGTTGAGTGCGCGGCCCTGGCGCACCACCTTGTCGGGGCCCACCAGTTCTTCGGCCACCGCGCGTGCAAAGTCGGTCTCTTGCAGGTGGTTGACCAGCACGGGATAGCCGCGCTGGTAGTCGATCTCGGCGGTGACGCCGTAGCTTTGCGCTTGCGCATGGACCAGCTCGGTGATGCGTTTTTCGAGCAGGATGCGCACATCGCGGTCGAGCGAGCGCACGCTGAGGCGCAGCGTGGCGGTTTGCGGGATCACGTTGTTGGCCACTCCGGCGTTGAAGGCACCCACGGTGATGATGGCCATCTGTTGCGGGTCGACATTGCGCGCCACGATGCTTTGCAAGCCCATGACGATGGCCGAGCCGGCCACCACCGGATCGGCGGCCACATGGGGCATGGCGCCGTGCCCGCCCTTGCCGTGCAAGGTGATGGTCACGTTGTCAGAAGACGCCATGGCCGAGCCGTCGCGCAAGACCAGATGGCCTTGTGGCTGCCCTGGCATGTTGTGCATCGCGAAGATGGCGTTGCAGGGGAACTGCTTGAACAGGCCGTCTTCCATCATCTTCTTGGCCCCGCCCAGGCCTTCTTCTGCCGGTTGGAAGATGAGGTTCACAGTGCCTGAAAAATGGCCTTTTTGCGCGATGTGCTTGGCCGCTGCCAGCAGCATGGCGGTGTGCCCGTCGTGGCCGCAGGCATGCATGATACCCACATTGCAGCTGGCATAGGGCAGACCGGTGGCTTCGTCGATGGGCAGCGCGTCCATGTCGGCACGGATGCCGATGCTCTTGCTGCCCGTGCCTTTTTTGATCTGCCCCACCAGGCCCGTGCCGCCGAGGCCGCGTGTGACCTGATAGCCCCAGGCGCTCAGTTGCTCGGCCACCAGGTCGCTGGTCCGGTACTCCTTGTAGCCCATCTCCGGGTGCTTGTGGATGTCGCGGCGCACCGCGATGAACTCATCCGCCTGCGCTTGCAGGGATTGGAGCTTGTCGTGCAAAAAAGCGTCACTGGGTGCATTCATGGGCTGACCTCTTGCGGTGTGAAAGGTTTATTGAGGTTGCAGGTTAATCGATTTGGCAATGGCTCGGAACTGGGCGGTGCCGTCGCTGTAGACCTTGCTCAGCTCGGACAAAGGCAATGGCTTGGCGACCAGCAGGCTGTTCGCGTCCAGACCTGTGCGCACGCCTGCGTCGTTGAGGGTTTCCGTCAGCGCTTTGTGCAGAGACTGAACGACGGCTTCTGGTGTGTCTTTCTTCACGAAATAGCCGGTCCAGATGTTGAAGTCAAAGTTCTTGAGCTGTTTGCTTTCGGTGATGGCTTGGTACTGCTTGACACCCTCCAGCCGTTCTTTGTTCAGCATGGCCAGGATCTTGATCTTGCCGCTGTCAGCGAGTTGCTGATAGCTCTTGCCATAGACCGTGATGAAGATGTCCACCTGGCCACCGATCAGGTCCTGGTTGGCTGGTGCACCGCCTTTGTAGGGCACATGTGTCATGGGGATGCCCGTGACTTTGGACAATTGTTCGCCCAAGAGGTGATAGAACGAACCAGGGCCTACGCTGGCATAGGTCAGTGGTTTGCCTGCGGCGGCTTCCTTACGGGCGTAGGTGAGCAGTTCGTCCACTGTGTTGGCGGGCAGGTTGGGGCGTGCATAAATGGCCATTTGCGCTGCACCGATCATCTGTACCAAGCGGAAGTCTTCGCTCTTGAACTTGACTGCCGCGTTGGCCAGTGGCGACAGGATCAACTCATTGGGTGAGCCCTGGAACAGGTAGTAGCCGTCCGATGGGGCATTGAGCACCTTTTGTGCGGCAATCGCACCGCTCACGCCGCCCAGGTTTTCTACGATCACGGGCTGGTTCAAATGTTTGGCCAACGGAACGTTGACCAAGCGCGCTAGCACGTCCGACACGCCGCCTGCAGGGTAGGGCACCATCAGGCTCACAGGTTTGTTGGGGAAAGTCTGGGCTTGGGCGCCCAGCACAGTCAAGCCAGCCAGTGAAGCCAGCAGCAGGCGGCGAAAAGATGAAGTCTTGTGCATGTTTTGTCTCCGTTGGGTTATGGATATGAAAAATAACGCAGGATGGATACTAGAAACACAGTATTTATTTGTCAAATGACTTATATTTCTGGTTTGCATTCTCAAAATGAATACATGAACCTCAAGCACCTTGCGCATTGGCTGGCCCTGGCCGAGACCGGTTCTTTCAGCCGTGCGGCCGAGAAGCTGCACATCACCCAATCGGCATTGAGTCGCAGCATCCAGGTGCTGGAAGACGACTTGGGTGGTCCCTTGGTCGACAGGGTGGGCAAAAAGAATGAACTGACGCCGTTGGGCCGATCGGTGCTGGAGCGGGCGCGGCGCATCGTGCACGAAGCACATGAGCTCAAACAGGGCGCTGCGCTGTTGCAGCAAGGCGGCATGGGCAGCTTGCGGGTGGGGCTGGGTTCGGGGCCGGGGGCCATGTTGATGACGCCTTGGTTGAAATACATGGCCGAGCACCACCCGAGCGTGCAGGTGGCCGTGTCCCGTGGTTCCACCGAATTGCAGCTCATGCAACTGCGCGAGCGGCAACTGGATGCCTTGGTCGTGGACGTGCGGCGGGTGGCGACCGCACCCGATCTGAACATGGCGCACATCGTTGAACTGCGGGCCGGCTTTGTGTGTCGCCGGGGGCATCCGATCCTGGCTCAATTCCCTGACCAAGTGCCTTTTGACGCCTTGTTGGCGTATCCGATGGCGTCTACCCCTTTGTCGCAAGAGGTGGCCCGCATCATGGTGGACCATTACGGTCCACGCGCCAATCCGGCCCACATGACCACCTTGCAGTGCGAGGAAATTCCCAGCTTGATCGATGTGGTGCAGCAGACCGATGCCATTTATCTGGGGATTTTGGGGGCCGCGCGGCAGGGACTGGCCAGCGGTTCGCTGGTGGAGCTGGCCATGGACCCGCCTTTCCGCGCAGGGGCACTTCTGGCGCTGATCACCTTGGCGGGCCGCACCGAATTGCCCATCATGTCGGTCTTCAGGGAGTTTGTGACCCGTCAGCTCACCGATTGAGAACAACAAGGATTTCACATGCAAGAGTGGTTGCTGCCCATCGCGGTGGTTTTGGGTGGGTATACCGTGCTGGGCCTGACCGGCTTTGGCTCGGCCTTGGTGGTGGTGCCTTTGCTGGCCTGGAACTGGCCCTTGCCCGAGGTGGTGGCCTTGACCCTGCTGATGGATGTGCCCGCATCGGCGTTTCACAGTGGCCTCAACTGGCGACGGGTGCAGTGGCGTGAGCTGCGCCGCTTGTTGCCGGGCATGGTGGTGGGCACGCTGGTCGGCTTGTGGCTCATGCAGCACATGAGTGCCCGGTGGCCCCTGCTGTTGCTGGGCTTGTATGTGGCGGCTGCCGGGTTGAATGCTTTGCGACCCCGCACAATTGCTCAAGCGACGGTGGCCATGGGGTGGGCATACCCGGTGGGCACAGCGATCGGGCTGGTGGAGATGCTGTTTGGCACAGCAGGGCCTTTGGTGGTGGCCTGGCTCAACCGGCGCTTGAGTGACGTGCAGCAGATGCGGGCCAGCACACCCATGATCATCACGGCCGCAGCCGCCACGGTGCTGCTCGGCATGGCTTGGGAGGGGCGTTTGTCGAGTGGGCTGCTCTGGCAACGTTGGACCGTGCTGATGGGGGTGGCCCTGGTCGGTGTGTGGCTGGGTCACCGCGTGGCACACCGGGTGCCCGCAGCACGATTGCGACAAATCATCTGCGGTCTGCTGGTCATCAGCGGCCTGATGCTGGCGCTGGGGGCCTTGCGCTGAATGGGCTAAGCAATTTTGTTACCCCGAAATGATCGGGGGCCATGGCTTCGGCTGGCATGGATACCCGCGTGCGCGGGTATGACAAAGAGGTGTTGTCGTCCCGGACTTGATCGGGGTCCCATGGCTTTGGCTCTCATGGATACCCGTGTGCACGGGTATGACAAAGAGATTTTGTCGCCCCCGACTGGATCGGGGGCCCATGGCTTTGGCTGCGATGGATGCCCGCGCGTACGGACATGACCCAAGTCGACTTACATCAACAGGTGTTCACCCGCGTTGTCACCGCCCAGGATCACGTAGTTCACTTTGCGGATGTCCATCAGCTTGGTGCCACCGGCATAGCTGATCGAGCTTTGCACGTCCTGCTCCATCTCAATGAGCGTGTTGGCCAGCTTGCCCTTGATCGGCTCCAAGATGCGCTTGCCTTCCACGTGCTTGTACTCGCCCTTGTTGAAGTCGCTGGCCGAGCCGTAGTACTCCTTGAACAAGGCACCATCGACCTCGACGGTCTTGCCGGGGGACTCTTCGTGGCCAGCAAACAGCGAACCGATCATGACCATGCTCGCACCGAAGCGGATGCTCTTGGCGATGTCGCCGTGGCTGCGGATGCCGCCGTCGGCGATGATGGGCTTGGTCGCCACGCGGGCGCACCACTTGAGCGCTGACAACTGCCAGCCGCCCGTGCCAAAACCGGTTTTGAGCTTGGTGATGCAGACCTTGCCCGGGCCCACGCCCACTTTGGTCGCGTCCGCGCCCCAGTTTTCCAGGTCGATCACGGCTTCGGGCGTGGCCACGTTGCCGGCGATCACGAAGCTGGTGGGCAGTTTGCCTTTGATGTAGGCGATCATGTCGCGCACGCTGTCGGCGTGGCCGTGGGCGATGTCGATGGTGATGTACTCGGGCACCAGCTTGGCCGCAGCCAATTCGTCCACGGTGGCGCGGTCGGGGGCTTTCACGCCCAGCGAGATCGAGGCGTAAACGCCTTGGGCATGCATGTCCCGCACAAACTGGACGTTGTCCAGGTCAAAGCGGTGCATGACATAAAAGTAGTTGTTTTGCGCCATCCACAGGCAGATGTTTTCATCCACCACCGTCTTCATGTTGGCAGGCACCACCGGCAAGCGGAAGGTACGGCTGCCCAGCGTGACACTCGCGTCGCACTCGGAACGGCTTTCCACGCGGCACTTGCGTGGCAAAAGCAGGATGTTGTCGTAGTCAAAAATTTCCATGAGAAAACCAAGCTCCAAAAAAGGATTCGTTGAAAGAACGAGTGAGCGCTTGGCCTGGCCGGTTTTCTGGCCCTTGGAGGGAACCCGTTGCAGGTTCAGGGCAAAAAAAACCGGGCGCAAGAATCTTGGGCCCGGTGTCTGATTCTACCCGCATTGCCTGACGGCTTGTTTCGGACAAAGCGGCGAGCCACTTAGTTCCTACAATCTCCCCCTATGTTGTCAGACACCGCCTCGAATACTTCTTCCCCCTTGCTGGCCCAGCTCAACGACGAGCAGCACCGTGCGGTGGCTTTACCTGCCGAGCATGCGCTGATCTTGGCGGGTGCAGGTTCGGGCAAAACCCGGGTGCTGACCACGCGCATCGCTTGGTTGCTGCAGACCTCGCAGGTCTCGCCCGGCGGCATTTTGGCGGTGACCTTCACCAACAAAGCGGCCAAGGAGATGAAGCTGCGCCTGCAGGCCATGCTGCCGGTCAATGTGAATGCCATGTGGATCGGCACCTTCCACGGCCTGTGCAACCGGTTTTTGCGGGCGCATCACCAGCTGGCGGGTTTGCCGCAGACCTTTCAAATTTTGGACACGCAAGACCAACTCTCGGCCATCAAGCGCCTGTGCAAGCAGTTCAATGTGGACGAAGACCGCTTTCCCCCGAAGCAGGTTCAGTATTTCATCTCGGGCTGCAAAGAAGATGGTCAGCGCCCGGGTGATGTGCCCGTGCGCGACGACGAAACCCGCCGCAAGGTGGAGCTGTACCAGCTGTACGAAGAGCAGTGCCAGCGCGAAGGCGTGGTGGACTTTGGCGAGCTGATGCTGCGCTCGTATGAATTGCTGCGCGACAACGCGCATGTGCGCGAGCATTACCGCCGCCGTTTTCGGCATGTGCTGGTGGACGAGTTTCAGGACACCAACAAGTTGCAATACGCCTGGCTCAAGCTGCTGGTGGGCTTGCCGGGTGAGGGCAGCGAGGGTGCCATCCTGGCGGTGGGTGACGACGACCAAAGCATTTACGCCTTTCGCGGGGCACGTGTGGGCAATATGGCCGACTTTGTGCGCGAGTTCCAGGTGCAGCACCAGATCAAGCTGGAGCAGAACTACCGCAGTTTCAGCAACATCCTGGACTCGGCCAACCAGCTGATCAGCCACAACAAGACGCGCCTGGGCAAAACCCTGCGCACCGATCAGGGCGCGGGCGAACCGGTGCGGGTGGTCGAATCGCCGTCCGACTTTGCCGAGGCCCAGTGGCTGGTGGAGGAGCTGCGCCAGCTGGTCAAGCAAGACGGTTTTGAGCGCAAGGAAATCGCGCTGCTGTACCGCAGTAACGCGCAAAGCCGGGTGCTGGAGACCGCACTGTTCAACGCCGGGTTTCCGTACCGCGTTTATGGCGGTTTGCGCTTTTTTGAACGCGCCGAGATCAAGCACGCGTTGGCCTATTTGCGCCTGATGGAGAACCCCAACGACGACACCAGCTTTTTGCGGGTGGTCAACTTTCCGCCGCGTGGCATCGGGGCGCGTTCCATCGAGCAACTGCAAGACGCGGCCCGCGCCGCTGGCTGCTCGCTGCACGACGCAGTGAGCGCCACCACCGGCAAGGCCGGGGCCAATCTGGCGGCGTTTGTGGCCATGGTCGATGTGCTGCGCGAGCAGACGGAAGGCCTGACGCTGCGCGAGATCATTGACCTGGTGCTCGACAAGACCGGCCTGGTGAACCACTACCGCACCGAAAAAGAAGGTGCGGACCGTGTCGAGAACTTGGAAGAACTGGTCAACGCCGCCGAGAGCTTTGTCACGCAAGAGGGTTTTGGCCGCAGCGCGGTGGCTTTGCCGCAAGCCTTGTCGCAAAGCCCGGCCAGCCAAGGCTTGAGCGACTCAACAAACGCAGACCTGGGCACGGTTGACGAGTTCAGCGAAGACGGCGTGATCATGAGCCCCTTGGCCGCATTCCTCACCCATGCTTCGCTCGAAGCTGGTGACAACCAGGCGCAAGCGGGCGAAGACGCGGTGCAGCTCATGACGGTGCACGCCAGCAAGGGGCTGGAGTTCGATGCGGTGTTCATCACCGGCCTCGAAGAAGGCCTGTTCCCGCATGAAAACGCCATGAACGATTTTGACGGGCTGGAAGAAGAGCGCCGCCTGATGTATGTGGCCATTACCCGTGCCCGCAAGCGTTTGTATTTGAGCCATTCGCAAACCCGCATGCTGCACGGCCAGACCCGCTACAACCTGAAAAGCCGCTTTCTGGACGAGTTGCCTGAAGAGTGCCTCAAGTGGGTCACGCCCAAAAACGGCGGCTTCTCCAATCTGGGCAACTCAGGAGGCGGGGGTGCCAGCACATCGGGCGGCGGCTGGCCGCAAACCCCGGCCTTCAACCGCCATGCCCGTCCGGCCTGGGGCCAAAGCAGCCTGAGCACCGAAACCTACAAGAGCCCACCTGTGCCAGTCCAAAAAGCCGAACCCGAGCACGGCATCACCGCAGGCAAGAACGTGTTCCACACCAAATTTGGCGAGGGCAAGGTGCTGGCGGTGGAAGGCGTGGGCGCAGACGCCCGCGCCCAGGTCAATTTCCCGCGCCACGGCGTGAAATGGCTGGCGCTGAGCGTGGCCAAACTCACCGTGGTTTAAACCCGATGTCTCTTTTGAAAGACCCCATGAAAATCACCCAAGACACCGTCGTCACCATGCAGTACAAGGTGACCAACGCCCAAGGTCAGTTGCTGGACAAGGCGCAAGAGCCCACCTCGTATTTGCACGGCGGCTACGACAACACCTTCCCCAAAATCGAAGCCGCGCTGGAAGGGCAGGACGTGGGTTTCAGCACCACCTTGAAGCTGGCCCCGGCCGATGCCTTTGGCGAGCGCGACGAGAGCCTGGTGCAGACCATCCCCAAAAGCGAGTTTCCGCCCGGTGTCAAAGTGGGCGGTCAGCTGCGTGGGCGCACGGCCGATGGGCGCGAGCAGGTGTTCAATGTGCTCAAAATCAAGGGCGACAAGGTGATCCTGGACGGCAACCACCCTTGGGCCGGTCAGCACCTGACGCTGAGCCTGAAGGTGCTGGACGTGCGTGCAGCTTCAGCCGAAGAGGTGACGCACCGCCACGCGCACGGTGCGCACGGCCACCACCACTGAGGCGCAGTCAAGGGCCGAGGAAGCCGCGTTGGTCAAACCGGCTCTTCGGGGCTGGCGCTGAAGCAGTCCTGCACGGTGAACAGCATGGACGTGAAGAACATGGCCGCCACCATCAAGGCCATGGGCATGAGGACCGCCATCATCAGCTGGGGATCACCCAGCAAGCTGGCGATCAGCAAGGCCAAAATGCCTGAGCCGGTGAAAATGCCGATCCAGACCAGCAGGTAAACGGCAAATGCCTTCAAGTTGCGCCAGCACGCCACGAAGCTGAAAAACAGGCTTTTGGCCGCTGGCAGACCGTGCCAGTACACCAGCGCGGGGGCGTGCCAAAACATCATGGACACCGGGATGTAGAGCACCATCGACACCCACAAAGCGGCCTGAAATGATGGGCTGTTGACCACTTCGGGCGTCATGGGGCTGCCACCGAAATAGACCTTGGCAAAAGTGCCACCGTCGGCCAGCATCGACACCACCATCACGCCCAGAAACAACACGGCGTACCAGCCGCCCAGCTGGAACATGCTTTTGCGTTGGGGCCCAGCCTTGAGTGCGCTGAACAAGACGCTGGGCATGGGAAATTTGCCTTGCAGTGCGGTTTGCGTCGCGGCCATCATGCCCAGCGTCAGCGCTGGCAGCAGCACCAGCGCCAAGGCACCACCGATGAAAGGCACGATGGACACCAGCGACACGGTGGCCATGAACAGAAAAAACAAGCCGGACATGGCCAGGGGTTGCCGCCAGAACGTGCGCACGCCTTGGGTGGCCCAATGCAGGCCGGTGCGGGCAGGAACAATTTGCAGATTCATGGTGTCAGACGAGGGCAGAGGCCAAAACAGGGTGTTTTACCCGGGCACGCAGCACGCGCTCAAAATGCGTGGGGTCGTGGGGCTTGAGCATGGAGGCTTCCCGGGGCAGATGGTAGTCCCACAGGCGGGAAATCCAGAAACGCAAAGCCCCTGCGCGCAAAAGGGCAGGCAGCAAGTCGCGCTCGGCGGCACTCAAGGGGCGCACCTGGTTGTAGGCCTGCACCATGGCCCGGGCGCGTTCGGCTTGGTGTGCCCCGCTGGGCAAATCGATGCACCAGTCATTCAGGCACACGGCCAGGTCAAACAGCCAGGTGTCCACGCCTGCAAAGTAAAAATCAAAAAAGCCCGTGAGCTGTTCGCCGTCAAACATGACGTTGTCGCGGAACAGATCGGCATGCACCGGGCCACGGGGCAGGCCAGCGTAAGCGGCGCTGGCGGCCACATGGTTTTGGTAGGCCAGTTCGCTGCGCAGCAAGGCGGCCTGAGCTTCGTCCACGTAAGGCAGCACCACGGGCACGGTTTCGTTCCACCAGGGCAGGCCGCGCAGGTTGGGCTGGCTGCGGTTGTAGTCGCTTCCGGCCAGGTGCATGCGCGCCAGCATGTCGCCCACGGCAGCGCAGTGCACGGCCTGGGGCTGCAGCTGGCTTTTGCCTGCCAGTTTGTTGACCACGGCGGCCGGTTTGCCGCTCACCGTGTGCAGCACATCGCCATCGCGGTTGGCGGCCGGGTCAGGCACCGGGATGCCGCGCCCGGCCAGGTGTTTCATCAAAAACAGGTAAAACGGCAGCTGCTCGTGGGTCAGGCGCTCGAACAGGGTGAGCACGTACTCGCCTTGTTCGGTGGTGGCGAAGTAGTTGGTGTTTTCAATGCCGCCCTCGATGCCGCGCAATTCGGTCAAGGCCCCCAGGTTCAGGGCTTGCATCAGGTCGTTGGCCTGGGTTTCGGTGACTTCGGTGAATACCGCCATGGGAAGAGGGTCAAAAGCCAGAAGTGGTGCTGGCGTGGGTGGGAAAACATCGATTGTAGAGGGCGAAAACTCAATAATGACCCGCCAAGGGCTGGGTGCGCAGGGGCAATGCGGCAAAGCGAAGCGCCTCTGAGGCCCTGCGTACCCAGCCCTTTGCGGGTCTGCCTGTTGGTGGGGCGATGGTGTGTGGGGCCTGCGCCGAGGTTGGGGGATCGGGACCCGGGTTTGCGCCGGAGCTCAGAGGCGCTTCGCTTTGCCACATCGCCCCGGCGCAAACCCGGGTCCCGATCTGGTGGGAGACGAAAAAGCATTAACCCGGTACACAATCGGGGGATGAGCGACAACACCCCCGACACCCCCCCCAACACCGGCCAACCGACCCTCTTGCTGGTCGATGGCTCCAGCTATTTGTACCGCGCCTTCCACGCCATGCCCGACCTGCGGGCGGTGCCGGGTGACCCGAGCAGCCCTGCCACCGGGGCCATCCGCGGCATGATCAACATGATGGAGCGGCTGCGCAAGGATGTGCCGGCCACCTACGCGGCCTGCGTGTTCGACGCCAAAGGTCCAACCTTCCGCGACGAGTTGTACCCCGAGTACAAGGCCCACCGCAGCCCCATGCCTGACGACCTGCGCACGCAGATTGAACCCATCCACGAACTGGTGCGCCTGATGGGCTGGACCGTGCTGGACGTGCCCGGCGTGGAGGCCGACGACGTGATCGCCACGCTGGCCCACACCGCCGCCCAGCAGGGCATCGAGGTCACGGTGTCGAGCGGCGACAAGGACCTGAGCCAGCTGGTCAACGCACACATCACCATCATCGACACGATGAACGGCAAGGTGCGCGATGTGGCGGGCGTGACCGAAGAGTTTGGTGTGCCGCCGTCTCTGATGATCGACTACCAGACCCTGGTGGGCGACCCGGTAGACAACGTACCCGGTGTGCACAAGGTCGGCCCCAAGACAGCGGCCAAGTGGCTGCTCGAATACGGCTCGCTCGACAACTTGATGGCGCATGCCCACGAGATCAAGGGCGTGGCGGGCGAAAACCTGCGCCAGGCGGTGGACTGGCTGCCCAAGGGCCGGGCGCTGGTGACCATGAAAACCGACTGCGACCTGAACGGCTGGGTGCCCGGTTTGCCGTCGCTGGCCAGCCTGCACCTGCACGCGCCCGACAAAGACAAGCTGCTGAATTTTTATCAGACATACGGCTTCAAAGGGCTGGTGCAATCGCTGGGTGGGGCCATGCCTGCGCCTGTGGCGAAAAAAGCAGCCCAACCCAAAGACACGGGCATGGGCGATTTGTTCGGCGCGGCTCAAGAAGAACCCGCGGCATTGCCCGAATTGGACACAGCCGCCAGCGCGGTGCAAGGCGAACTCAAATACGACACGGTGCTCGACTGGGCCACGTTCGACCAATGGCTGGCCCGCATCGAACAAGCCCCGCTTACCGCCATCGATACCGAAACCACTTCTTTGGACGCCATGCGTGCCGAGATTGTGGGCATTTCGCTGAGCGTCACGCCCGGCGAGGCGGCCTACATCCCGCTGGCGCACAACGGCCCGGGTGCGCCCGAGCAGCTGCCGCTGGCCGATGTGCTGGCCAAGCTCAAGCCCTGGCTCGAAAACCCGGCCCGTCCCAAGCTGGGTCAGAACATCAAATACGACCGCCATGTGTTTGCCAACCACGGCATCGAGGTGCAGGGCTATGCCCACGACACCATGCTGGAAAGCTATGTGCTCGAAGTGCACAAGCCACACGGCCTTTCAAGCTTGGCCGAGCGTCATGTGGGCCGCCGGGGCGTGACCTACGAAGACCTGTGCGGCAAGGGTGCGCACCAGATTCCGTTTGCACAAGTCGATGTGGACAAAGCGGCGCATTACTCGTGCGAAGACTCGGACCAGTGCCTGGACGTGCACTTGGCGCTGTGGCCGCAGATCGAGGCGCATGCGGGCCTCAAGTTTGTCTACGACTTGGAGATTCAGACCAGCGAAGCGCTCTACCGCATCGAGCGCAACGGCGTGCTGATCGACGCGCCCACGCTGGCCGCGCAAAGCCAGGCGCTGGGCGAGCGCATTGTGGAGCTCGAAACCGAGGCCTACGAGATCGCCGGGCAGCCTTTCAACCTGGCCAGCCCCAAGCAGCTGGGCGAGATCTTTTTTGACAAGCTGGGCTTGCCCGTCATCAAGAAAACCGCCACGGGCGCACGCAGCACCGACGAAGAGGTGCTGGAAAAACTGGCCGAAGACTACCCGCTGCCCGCCCGCATCCTGGAGCACCGCAGCCTGTCCAAACTCAAGGGCACCTACACCGACAAACTGGCGCAACTGGCCTTGCCGCGCACGGGCCGGGTGCACACCAATTACGCGCAGGCGGTGGCCGTGACAGGCCGCCTGTCGAGCAACGAGCCCAATTTGCAAAACATCCCGGTGCGCACCGCCGAGGGCCGCAAGGTGCGCGAGGCCTTTGTGGCCCCCGCAGGCTGCGTGATCGCCAGCGCCGATTACAGCCAGATCGAGCTGCGCATCATGGCGCACCTGAGCGACGACGCGGCCTTGCTCAAGGCCTTCCACGAAGGCCTGGACGTGCACAAGGCCACGGCGGCCGAGGTGTTTGGCGCAACGCCCGACACGGTGAGCAGCGAGCAGCGCCGCTACGCCAAGACCATCAACTTCGGCCTGATCTACGGCATGAGCGCGTTTGGTCTGGCCAAGGCCTTGGGCATCGACAACACGGCGGCCAAGAACTACATCACGCGTTACTTCGAGCGCTTTGCGGGGGTCAAACGTTACATGGACGAGACCCGCGAACAGGCCAAAGCCAAGGGCTATGTAAAGACGGTGTTTGGTCGCCGCCTGATGCTGCCCGAGATCAACAGCCCCAACGGCCCGCGCCGCGCCGGGGCCGAGCGCGCCGCCATCAACGCGCCCATGCAGGGCACGGCCGCCGACCTGATCAAGCTGAGCATGGTTGCGGTGCAAAAAGCGCTGGACGAACAAGGCAAGGCCACCAAGGTCATCATGCAGGTGCACGACGAACTGGTCTTCGAGGTGCCCGAGTCAGAAGTCGAGTGGGTACGCACCGAGGTGCCGCGCATCATGGCGGGCGTGGCGAATTTGAAGGTGCCGCTTTTGGCTGAAGTTGGCTTTGGGCCGAACTGGGAGCAGGCGCACTGACCTGTCCCATTGCGCCACGCCCGGTTTGACTTGGTGTCCAGCTGTGTGAGGTGGCAATCTTTTAGACAGGCTCAGTGGTCAGGCCAGCATGGATGCCCGCGTTCGCGGGCATGACAACAACTTTGGGGTTCACCTTGCTGCGTCACACCCGGCTCGATCGGGTCTCCATCGCTGTGATGGCTGCAATCTTTTTTACAGGCTCAGTGGTCAGGCCAACATGGATACCCGCGTTCGCGGGCATGACAGCAGCATGTGGACCTGACCCACTGCAGCAGCATGTGGACCTACTTTACGGCGTCACACCCGGCTTGACCGGGTGTCCATCTCCAGGCGGTTTTTGCCTGTTTCATGAACCCTGTCCGTCTTGCCATGCCGCGTGTTTGTGCATGATGGCCTCAAACAGCGCAGAGGCTTCAAAAGCCGCCAGCCATGCGGCCAATGCGAGCCAGGACTGCTGTGCGAACCAGCCGGGGTCGGTGTGGGCGTATTGACGCACAAAGGGGGCGATGGCGGCATCGGCCAGGCCGAAACGATCGCCTGTCAGAAATGGCTGAGAACGGAGTCGTGCATCGAGCGTGTGCAGCCAAAGTGCGGCTGCATCGCGGTCGGCCACGCCGCTGGCCAGTCCTGATCGGTTCGGGTATTTGTAGCGGTCGAGCTGCTGTTTGAAGGGGCCGTCGTTGTGCGCGATCAGTGCCAAAGCTTCGGCCATGGCGGCTTCTGTGCCGGGCAGCCACCCCAACGGGTCGTGTTGATGCAGGGCCCACAGCACGATGTCCAGACTTTGCTCCAGCACCTGATCGCCTGCCGCAGCACGCAGCCACAAAACCGGGACTGTGCCTTTGGGCGACAAGGCCAGCATGTGGGCCGGTTTGTTTTTCAGCACCACCTCGCGGTGCTCGTACGCCAAGCCGCTGGCGTGAAGCGCCAGGCGTGCCCTCATGGCGTACGGGCAACGACGAAACGAATACAAAACGGGCAAAGTGTCGGACATGGCGGCAGTGTAAATCGCAGCCCCTGTGCAGGCCTGCAGCGCCTGTGCCAAGATGTGAGCCCTTTTACGGCAAGACACAGGAGACTCCCTTGAACCACAACCTGATTGAAGACACGCAAGCCCTGCTGGGTGGACGCATCGGTGCCTCGGGTGCCACACGCCGCGGCGCCTTGAAAGCCGCTTTGGGCGTGGGTTATGCCGCAGCAGCTTTGCCGATCATGGCGCAAACGGCCATCAAAACCCCCGCCACAGGCCTGATCTCGGGCGAGGTGACCATCGACGTGAACGGTTTCAAGATGCCCGCTTACCGCAGTGCGCCTGCGAGCAAGACCGGTTTGCCGGTGGTGCTGGTGATTTCCGAGATTTTCGGGGTGCACGAGTACATCGCCGACGTCACCCGGCGCCTGGCTCAGGCCGGTTATCTGGCGATCGCGCCCGAGCTGTTCGTCCGCCAGGGCGACGCCAAGGGCTACAGTGACATCCCCAAGCTGCAAGCCGAGGTGATTTCCAAGGTGCCGGATGCGCAAGTGATGGCTGACCTGGACGCCGCCGTGGCTTGGGCAGCCGCCAATGGGGGTGACACCGACAAATTGGCCATCACCGGCTTTTGCTGGGGCGGCCGCATCACCTGGCTGTACGCCGCACACCAGCCCAAGATCAAGGCGGGCGTGGCCTGGTATGGCCGGCTGGTGGGCAACGCCACCGCGCAAACACCTGCGCACCCCTTGGCCCTGGTGGGGCAGCTCAAGGCCCCGGTGTTGGGTTTGTACGGCGCGGCCGATACGGGCATCCCTCTTGACACGGTTGATAAGATGAAAGCCGAACTCGCACAAGGCCCCGCGGCAGCGAAAGCCAGCGAGTTTGTGGTTTATCCTGAGGCCCCGCACGCTTTCCATGCCGACTACCGCCCCAGCTACCGCAAGGCGGCGGCAGAAGACGGCTGGCAGCGTTTGCTGGCCTGGCTCAAACGCAACGGCGTGGCCTGATTGTTGGCGTGCAACAACCGCCCTTCAGGGCGAGGACTTTAAAAACCGCCCTTCGGGGCGGTTTGTTTTGGGATGCATGACGTCCCGGGAAACAAGATGACTTTATTGGCGATTCTGGTGGGGACTTTGGTGGCGGGCATTGGCAGCGTCTGGGTGGCGGCCTGGCTGAGTTTTGGCATCTTGAGCCGCTACACCCAGCACATGCTGAGCCTGGCGGCGGGGGCGTTGATGGCCACATCGTTCCTGCATTTGTTGCCGGAAGCCTTCGAGAGCGAGGCCGGGGCTCACGAGCTGTTTTTGACCTTGTTGGTGGGCTTGGTGTTTTTCTTTTTGCTCGACAAGGCCGAACTCTGGCACCACGGCCACGAGCATGGCCATGGCCACGACCACGGACATGGTCACCACGACCACGAGCATCACCACGATGCGCACCCAGCAGCCCATGCCCAGGCGCATGTTCACGGCAAGTCAACCCCTGGCGAGCCACCCCGGGGAGCCTGGGCGGTGCTCGCGGGGGACAGCGTGCATTGTTTTGGGGACGGCATCCTGATCGCTTCGGCCTTCATGGCGGACATGCGTTTGGGGGTGATCGCTGCGCTGGCCGTGCTGGCGCACGAAGTGCCCCACCACATGGGCGATCTGGCGGTGTTACGCCGGGGCAGCAGCAGTCGCCAGGCCGCGATCGTGAAGGTGTCCATGGCCGGTGCCATCACGGCCTTTGGCGGTGCCGTGGGCTATGTGTTGGTGGATGCCTTGCACGACTGGCTGCCGTTTTTCCTGGTGGTGGCCAGCAGCAGCTTTGTGTATGTGGCCCTGGCCGACCTGATTCCCCAATTGCAAAAACGCCTGTCCGCGCAAGAAACAGCCGCCCAGATCCTGTGGTTGGGCGTGGGCATTGGCATGGTGGTGCTGGTCAGCGCTGTGGCCGGGCACAACCACTGAAGCGCAGCTGTCTCAGCCTTGGGCGCAGGGCAGCCCGGGTGTGCGGCACCATTCGCTCCAGCTGCCCGCATACAGGGCAGTGGGGCCGAAACCGGCCAGCTCCATGGCGATCAGATTGGGCACGGCCGTGACGCCGCTGCCGCAGTGGTGCACCACGCTGCTGGCCGGGCGGCCTGCCAGCACTTGGCGCCATTCCGCCTTCAGCTGCTCGGGGCTTTTGAAGCGACCGTCTTCGGTGAAGTTCTCGGTGAAGGGTCGGTTCAAAGCGCCCGGAATGTGCCCCGCCACCGGGTCCAGTGGCTCCACCTCGCCCCGGTAGCGGGCCCCGGCGCGGGCATCGACCACGGTCTGGGTGGCCTGGCCCAGGGCGGCCGAGACCGCGTCGGTCAGCACCAGTTGGCGCAGCGGCGCTTTCAACTCAAAACGGGCAGGGGACGACACGGGTGTGGCTGGCCCTGAGGCCAAGGCGCCGCCCGCGTCCTTCCAGGCCTGCAGCCCGCCGTCGAGCACGGCCACGGCGTCGTGCCCCAGCCACTTGAGCATCCACCACAAGCGGCCGCAGTAGTGGCCTTTGTTGCGGTCGTACACCACGATCTGCATGCCGTTGTGAATGCCCAAACCACCCAGCCACTGCGCCACGATCTCGCGCTGCGGCAGGGGGTGACGCCCGCCGTTGACTGCTTGGCCCGGTTGGTGCGTGCTCAAGTCCTTGTCCAGGTGGGCGGGCAGGGCGCCTGCGATGCGTTCGCTGACAAAAAAACCATCGGCCAGCTCGGGTTTCATCAGGTCAAAGCTGCAGTCCAGCACGGCGCAGGGCGTGCCCTGGGCCTGCAGGGCTTGCAATTGGGCGGCGATGATGAGCAAGTTGTACATGGCAAAGGTCTCCGTTCAATGGTCTTCGGCCGGGGCGCGGGGCAGGGTGCGGTTGCGCAAGGCGGTGGCAGCGATGCCACTGGCGATGATCAAGGCCATGCCCGCCCAGCCGATCAGGGGAATCTGGTCGCCAAACAAAAACAGACCATACAACGCGGCAAACACAATGCCCGAGTATTGCAAATTGGCCACCACCAGCGTGGCGCCGCTGCTGTAGGCCTTGGTCATGCACAGCTGGCCCAGGGCGGCGAGCAAGCCAATGGGCAGCAACCACCAGGCCTGTGGCCAGACCCAGGCGCTGGGGCCGACGAAGAGCATGGCCACAGCGCCGGTGAGGGTGGTGCCGATGGAGAAATACAGCACGGTGCGGGCCTCGGGCTCGCCCATGCGGCCCAGCGCCGCCACTTGGATATAGGCCAGCGCTGCACCCAAGCCCGAAAGCAGACCGATCACGCCGGCAAACAGCTGGTTCTGCTCGATGGTGGGCCGCAAGATCATGACCACACCGGTAAAGCCTGCGATCACAGTGAGCACCACCGGACCTTGCCGTGTCATGTCTTGCACCCGGCCCATGACCAAGGTGCCGCCCACCAAGAAGGCGGCCACCCACACGCCGCTCATGTAGTTGAGCGTCATGGCGGTGGCCAGGGGCAAGTGGGCAATGGCATAAAACCAGGCGGTGAGCGAAGCCACGCCAATGACCGAGCGCCACACGTGCATGAGCGGGATGGGCGTGCGCAAGGGCACACGCTGGCTGCGGCAAATGGCGGCCATGAAAACAATGCCGATCACACCCCGGTAAAACACCAGCTCAAAGGTGTGGAAGTGCGCTGAGGCGAATTTGATGCAAACACTCATCGTCGCGAAAAACAGCGACGCCAGGATCATCCAGGAGGCTTGCATCCGTGAGCGCTTCAGAGGGTTTTCATTTGTTGTCGGTACCACTCGTGGAAGTGCTGCATGCCGTCTTCCATGGGGCTTTGGTAGGGCCCGACCTCGTTGTCGCCTCGCATCAGCAGGGCCTTGCGGCCCGCGTCCATGCGTTCGGCAATTTCGTCGTCTTCGATGCAGGTTTCCATGTAGGCGGCCTGCTGGGCTTCGACGAACTCGCGCTCAAAGGCCACGATTTCTTCGGGGTAGTAAAACTCCACCATGTTCAGCGTCTTGCTGGGGCTGATCGGGTGCAGGGTCGACACCGTGAGCACATGGGGGTACCACTCGACCATGATGTGCGGGTAATAGGTCAGCCAGATCGCACCGCGCTCGGGCAATTGACCGTTGCGGTACTTCAGCAGCACCTCGTGCCACTTTTTGTAAGTGTCCGAGCCGGGCTTGCCAAAGCCGCCCGACACGCCCACGGTTTGCACCGAATAGTGTTCCTTGAACTCCCAGCTCAGGTCGTCGCAGGTGACAAACTGGCCCAGACCCGGGTGGAAGGGGCCGACGTGGTAGTCCTCCAGATAGACCTCGATGAAGGTCTTCCAGTTGTAGTTGCATTCGTGCAGCTCGACCCGGTCCAGGGCGTAGCCTTCAAAATTCAGCAGCGCTCTGGGGCCCATGCCGGCCAGGTCGGCGGCGATGTCGCGACCGTTGTCCTCGAACAGCAGGCCGTTCCATTCCTGCAACTTGTAGTTGTTCAGGTTCAGGCAGGGGTCGTGCGCAAAGTGGGGTGCGCCCAGCAGCTCGCCGCTGGGCGAATAGGTCCAGCGGTGCAGCGGGCAGACGATGTTGCCGCCAGCGCTGCCCTTTTGCTGGGTCTGCAGGTTGCCCCGGCCGTTCAGCATGACGGCCTGGCGGTGGCGGCAGACGTTGGAGACGAGTTCGACCCCCCCTTGGGCATTGCGCACCAAGGCGCGGCCTTCAGCCTCGTGGGGCAGGGCGTAATAGTCGCCCGGGTGGGGCACCGCCAGCTGGTGGCCCACATAGCGTGGGCCTTGCCGGAAGAGCGTGTTCAATTCGCGCTGAAACAGCGCTTCATCGAAATAAGTGGAAACTGGTAGTTGGCTTGCGGCCTGCTGCAGTTGAAGACTTAAATCAGACATGGGTGACCTGACCTAGAGACTCCCCCTATGAAGGGGCAGGGACAAAGCGCTGAATTCAAGGAAAACTGCGCAAAAAAATGACAGGGAAACCCTGCCGATGAGCCGTGATTCTACCCCGGGGGGTGGGCCTTGCCGTGGGCTGTTTCACAAGCCGTTCAAAAATCAGGGCATCTCCGTCTTGCCGACTTGACGCTGCCCGGTGTCAGTCTTGCCAAGGCTTAAGGCCTAAAATCGGGTTTTTTTCCTCGGAACTCCCCATGCCCAAGGCCACCCCCTCCGACGCCGCTGACACCTCGGTAGCGCCCCTGCCCGCCACGTACGAAGCGGCTTTGTCGGAGTTGGAAGCGTTGGTGGGGCAGCTTGAATCGGGCCAAATGCCTTTGGACCAGCTTCTGACCGGCTACCAGCGTGGCGCGGCTTTGCTGGCGTTTTGCCGCGACAAGCTCAAGGCGGTGGAAGACCAGATCCAGGTGCTGGACGGCGGGCAACTCAAACCCTGGAGTGGCGCATGAGTCTGGACTTGAAAGCCTGGATGCAGCCGCATCTGGACCGTGTGGAACACGCTTTGTCGGCCGGTATCGCGGCCGAATCACCTGCGGCATTGGGCCAGGCCATGCGCTACGCGGTGCTGGACGGTGGCAAGCGCCTGCGCCCCTTGCTGGTGCTGGCCACGGCCGAGGCGGTGGGCGATGCGTCCAGCCACCCGGCGGCGCTGAATGCCGCCTGCGCCATTGAGTTGATCCATGCTTATTCGCTGGTGCACGACGACATGCCCTGCATGGACAACGACGTGCTGCGGCGCGGCAAACCCACGGTGCATGTGCAGTTTGGCGAGGCCCAGGCCTTGCTGGCGGGCGACGCCTTGCAGACGCTGGCCTTTGAATTTTTGACACCTCTGGATGGCAGCGTGCCTGCGGCGGTGCAGGCCGCCTGCGTGGGCTTGCTGGCCCGGGCTTCCGGTTACCAGGGCATGGCCGGGGGGCAGGCGATTGACCTGGCCAGCGTTGGCCAGCGCCTGACTGAAGACCAATTGCGCCAGATGCACCGCCTCAAAACCGGGGCGCTGCTGCTGTGCAGCGTGCAAATGGGCGCGGCCTGTGTGCCGGGCGTTTCTGCCCCTGTGCAAGCGGCGCTCCAGCGTTTTGGCGAGGCTCTGGGTCTGGCCTTTCAGGTGGTGGACGATGTGCTGGATGTGACGGCCGATTCGGCCACGCTGGGCAAAACTGCGGGCAAGGACGAAGCCGCCGACAAACCCACTTATGTGGCCCTGATGGGGCTGGAGGCGGCCAAGGCTTATGCCGATGCCCTGGCCCAGCAAGCCATGCAGGCGCTGGCCGACACCGGTTTGCCCGAGGCCCGTTTGGCCGCGCTGCGCGCGCTCACCGCCATGGTGGTAGAAAGAAACAACTGACATGACCGATTTGCTCAAGACCATCGACTCCCCGGCCGACCTGCGCCGCCTGCAGCGCACCGATTTGCCCCAATTGGCTGACGAGTTGCGTCACTGCGTGCTGGACAACGTCTCCAAAACCGGTGGGCATTTGAGCTCCAACTTGGGCACGGTGGAGTTGACAGTGGCTTTGCACTACGTCTTCAACACCCCGGAAGACCGCATCGTCTGGGATGTGGGTCACCAGACTTATCCGCACAAAATCCTCACAGGCAGGCGCGACCGCATGCCTACGCTGCGCCAATTTGGCGGCTTGTCGGGCTTTCCGCGCCGCGACGAGAGCGAATACGACACCTTCGGCACCGCGCATTCGTCCACCAGCATTTCGGCGGCTCTGGGCATGGCCGTGGCGGCCCGCCAAAAAGGCGAGTCGCGCCACTCCATCGCCGTGATCGGCGATGGCGCCATGACGGCCGGCATGGCTTTCGAGGCGCTGAACAACGCGGGCGTCGAAGAGTGCAAGCTGCTGGTGATCCTGAACGACAACGACATGTCGATCAGCCCGCCCGTGGGGGCGCTCAACCGCTACCTGGCCCAGCTCATGAGCGGGCGTTTTTACTCGGCGGCCAAGGCCGGGGCCAAGAATGTGCTGAAAAATGCACCGCCCTTGTTCGAGCTGGCCAAGCGGCTGGAAGAACACGCCAAGGGCATGGTGGTGCCCGCCACGCTGTTCGAGAAGTTCGGCTTCAACTACATCGGCCCGATCGACGGGCACGACCTGGAGTCGCTCATTCCGACGCTGGAGAACATCAAGCACCTGGACGGCCCGCAGTTTTTGCATGTGGTCACCAAAAAAGGCCAGGGCTACGACAAGGCCGAAGCCGACCCGGTGGCCTACCACGGCCCCGGCAAGTTCGACCCCAGCGTGGGCCTGGTGCCAGCGGCCACACCGGCCAAAACCACCTTCACCCAGGTGTTTGGCCAGTGGCTGTGTGACATGGCCGAAAAAGACATGCGCTTGGTGGGCATCACGCCCGCCATGCGCGAGGGCTCGGGCATGGTGGCTTTCCATCAGCGCTTTCCCAAGCGCTATTACGACGTGGGCATTGCCGAGCAGCATGCCGTGACCTTTGCTGCGGGCATGGCCTGCGAGGGCCTGAAACCCGTGGTGGCCATTTACTCCACCTTTTTGCAGCGCGGCTATGACCAATTGATCCACGATGTGGCCCTGCAAAACCTGCCGGTGGTGTTTGCGCTCGACCGCGCGGGCCTGGTGGGGGCCGACGGCGCGACCCACGCGGGGGCCTACGACATCGCCTACATCCGCTGCATCCCCAACATGAGCCTGGCCTGTCCGGCCGACGAGCGCGAGTGCCGCCAGCTGCTGAGCACCGCCTTTGCGCAGAACCACCCGGTGGCGGTGCGCTACCCGCGCGGCGCAGGCGTGGGCGCCGAGCCCGGGCGCGATCTGGACACCTTGCCCTTTGGCAAAGGCGAAGTGCGCCGCCAGGGCGAAAAAGTGGCCATTCTGGCCTTTGGCACCTTGCTGGCCCCGGCTTTGCAGGCCGCTGAAAAGCTGAACGCCAGCGTGGTCAACATGCGCTGGGTCAAACCGCTCGATGTCGACTTGCTGGCCCACATCGCCCAAAGCCACGAGCGCATCGTCACGGTGGAAGAGGGCTGCACCATGGGCGGTGCAGGCAGCGCTGTGGCCGAGGCCCTGCAGACTTTGCAGATCACCCGGCCTGTGTTGCACCTGGGCTTGCCAGACGAATTCATTGAGCACGGCGATCCGGCCAAACTGCTGGCCCTGCAGGGGCTGGATGCGGCGGGCATGGAGAAGTCCATTCGTCAGCGCTGGCCCGATCTGTGACCAGGTCCGGTCTGAATTTCTGGCGTTTCAGAGTCTGCCAGGGGCCTGGTGTGAAATTTTTTCAATTTTGAATCGAAGGGTAAACCCGGCCTGTTTGACCTTCTGCAGGTTTTTACAATATCGGATGACGCAATTGTCAGCGCCCGGCATGCCGGGCGTGTTTCTTATCTTTTAAGGAGTCCATTCATGGATCGTCGTTCCATTCTGAAAAATGCAGGCATTGCGGGAGTTTTGGCCGCAGGCGTTGCACCGGCTGTTCACGCCCAGGCCGCCATTCGCTGGCGCTTGGCTTCGAGCTTCCCCAAGTCTTTGGACACCTTGTTCGGTGGCTGCGAGATCTTTGCCAAGAAGGTCAAAGAGATGAGTGGTGGCAAATTCGAGATCACCACCCACCCCGCCGGTGAGTTGATGCCCGCCTTTGGCGTGCTGGACGGCGTGCAAAACGGCACCGTGGAATGCGCCCACACCGCGCCTTATTACTTCTTCGGCAAGGACGAAACCTTCGCCCTCGATTGCGCCATTCCCTTCGGCCTGAACAGCCGCCAGATGACCGCCTGGATGTACGAAGGCAATGGCATGAAGCTGCTGCGTGAGCACTACGCCAAGTTCAACGTGGTGAACTTCCCCATGGGCAACACCGGCACCCAGATGGGGGGCTGGTTCCGCAGAGAGATCAAGAAGGTTGAAGACCTCAAGGGCTTGAAGTTCCGCGTGGGAGGTTTCGCTGGCAAGGTGCTTGAGCGCATGGGTGTGGTGCCCCAGAACATTCCCGCTGGCGAGATTTACCAGTCGCTGGAAAAAGGCACGATCGACGCGGCCGAGTGGATCAGCCCGCACGACGACCTGAAATTGGGCCTGAACAAAGTGGCGCCCTTCTACTACTACCCCGGCTGGTGGGAAGGTGGCCCTCAGCTGTCCTTGTACGTCAACCAGAAGGCCTACGACGCATTGTCCGCTGAGAACAAGGCCATTGTCGATGCTGCCACGACCTACGCCCACACCATCATCCAGGCCCGTTACGACGCCAGCAACCCAGGCGCCCTGCGTCAGTTGGCAGCTCAGAAAACCAAGGTCCTGGCGTTCCCCAAGAACATGATGGACGTGGCTTTCAAGCACTCGGAAGCCTTGTACTCTGAACTGAGCGCCAAGAACCCGAACTGGAAGAAGGTTTACACCGACTACGCCAAGTTCCGCGCTGATTCCAACTGGTGGTTCCGTTTCGGCGAAGCCCGTTTCGACAACTTCATGCAGTCGCAAAAACTCTGAAGCCGATACCGGGCCAGCGCGCCCGGTTCGTCGACCCACCCGCTGCGCTTGCGCCCAGTGGGTTTTTTTATGGGCAGCACATCGGCATGGCTTCAGACGTGGCACAAGCCGCGCCGAATGACAGGCGAAAAAAAGCCCATCTGAAAACAGATGGGCTTGGATTGGGATGAATCAGGTGTTCAGCGCTTGGCGGCACCCGGCATGTCTTTCATCGGATCGTCTTCTGCGGCATCGTCCTTGGCCTCATCGGCTTGGAGGTCTGTGCCAGCCTTGTCGGCTTCTTCGCTGTCAGGGTCATCAAAGGCCGAGTCCGAGGCTTCGAGCGTCACGCTGTCCAGATCGACGGCCGTTGTGTTGGTCAGCGAGCCGGTCACCATCGACGGGAAGGCGATGATCGCCGCCACCATCAGCAACTGCAACGCGATGAACGCGATGGAGCCTTTGTAGATCTCGGTCGTCTTCACACTCGGAATGTTCTGGCCGGTGACGCGGTCGGTGTAGTCGTTGCGCGCGGCCACACTGCGCAGGTAGAACAGTGCAAAACCGAAGGGCGGGGTCAGGAACGATGTCTGCAGGTTCATGGCCACCATCACGCCGAACCAGATCAGGGCCTGGTCAGACGTCATGCCCGGCACCAACTCGGGCAGGATCTTGGCGGCCGCCGGGGCCAGCAGTGGCACCACGATGAAGGCGATTTCGAAGAAGTCGATGAACATGCCCAGCACGAAGATGAGCAGGTTCACCACGATCAAAAAGCCCAAGGCACCGCCGGGGATGTTTTCGAACAGGTGTTCGACCCAGATGTGCCCATCGGCCGCGTTGAAGGTGAAACTGAACACCGTGGAGCCAATCAGGATGAACAGCACAAAGGTGGACAGTTTGGCGGTGCTCTCCAGGGCCTGACGCGTCAGGTTCATATTCAGCTTGCCTTTGAGGCCAGCCAGCACCAGAGCACCCACTGCCCCCATGGCGCCACCTTCGGTGGGCGTCGCCACGCCCAGGAAGATGGTGCCCAGCACCAGGAAGATCAGGATCAGCGGCGGCATGAGCACAAAGGTGACCTGCTCGGCCAGGCGTGAAAGCAGGCCCAAGCCGGTGACGCGGTTGAACACCGACAGGCTCAGGGCCACCAAGGACGCGATGGTCATGGACAGGATGACCACCTCATCGCCAGGGGCTGGCATGGAGCGCTCGAGCCAGTCGCGCAGCAGCGCGTCGTGCACTTGGGCCCAGGCCACGCCCACCGCGGTGGCGACCACCAGCAAAGCCATCAGCGACTTGTGACCGGACTGGCCATTGCTTTCGCGGTAAATGCGTGCTTCAGCTGGCAAGGCAGGCACCATGGCTGGCTTGAAGATGGCCACGGCCACAATGAACAGGATGTACAAACCCACCAGCAACAAACCCGGCAACAAGGCACCGGCGTACATGTCGCCCACCGAGCGGCCCAGCTGGTCGGCCAGAACGATCAGCACCAGTGAGGGCGGAATGGCTTGCGCCAAAGTACCCGAAGCGGTGATCACGCCAGTGGCGATCACCCGGCTGTAGCCGTAGCGCAGCATGATGGGCAGCGAGATCAGGCCCATCGAAATGACGGCTGCAGCCACCACGCCCGTGGTGGCGGCCAGCAGGGCGCCCACCAAAATCACCGCGATGGCCAAGCCGCCGCGCACCGGACCAAACACCTGACCCACTGTTTCCAACAGGTCTTCGGCCATGCCCGAGCGTTCCAGCAAGATGCCCATGAAGGTGAAGAAGGGAATGGCCAGCAAGGTGTCGTTTTGCATGATGCCGAAGATGCGCAGGGGCAGGGCCTGGAACATGGTGGCTGGAAAGAGACCCGCCTCCATGCCGATGAAGCCAAACCCGAGACCGCATGCGGCCAGGGCAAACGCCACCGGAAAGCCGGTGATCAACAAGGCCAGCAGGCCCGCAAACATCAGGGGTACAAAGTTTTGCACCAGAAAAGAGGCTTCCATCATCGGGCTCCCTGGATTTCTTGCTGCAGTTCGGCAGCACGTTTTTCATCGTCGCTCTGGCTGTCTTCGTGGGCCAGGGTGTCTGGGCCCTGACCACGCAAAAAAGCCAGACGCTTGACCAACTCGGACAGGCTTTGCAGCAACAGCAGGGCAAAACCGACGGGGATCAGCAAATACACGGGCCAGCGAATCAAGCCACCTGCGTTGGATGACAGCTCGCCCGAGACAAAAGCCTGCATGAACATCGGCCATGACAAGGCGATGCTGAGCACGCAAAACGGGATCAAGGCCAGCACAATGCCGCCCACGTCGATCCAGTTGCGGGTGCGTGCACTCAGGCGGCTGGCCAGAAAATCAATCCGGACGTGCGCGTTGTTCAGCAAGCCATAACCGGCGCCGAGCAGAAACACAGCGGCAAACAGGTACCACTGGATTTCCAGCAAGGCGTTGGAGCTGCTGTCAAAAATTTTGCGCACGATGGCGTTGCCTGCGCTGATCAAGGTGGTGATCAGGACCAACCAGATCGTGATTTTCCCGATGGCGCGGTTGAGCGCATCGATCCAGCGGGACCATTGCAAAAGGGCATTCATAAGGGTTTTCCTCAGTCAAGAGCGGCGATTGTACGTGGGACGCAGACCGCGCCCGCATCGTGCATGCCTTGCAAGGGCTTGATGTTTTTTCAAAAAGCCCACACGGGTTAGGCGGCTGAAGCCAACCCTCGGGCGTTTTTGCTGGCGCTCACCACCAAGGCAGGCTCGCCTTGAGAGACTGCACCTGACCTGTGTCGGTGGGTACCTGATAACCCGCCAGGGTGTTGAGCTGAGTTTGCCAGCCTTCGCTGGACAACAGGGCCATGAGTTGCTGAACCGGATCGGTCGGCAAAGCGTCACGCAGACAAACCAGCCAGTAGCGCTCGGTCAACAGGGGAACGAAGTCCAAACCTTGGGCCCTTGCGGCTGCTTCGATGCCCAGACCTGTGTCGGCCTGTCCGGCGGCAATGGCGGCTGCTACAGCAGCATGCGAACTTTCTTCCCGGGTGTAGCCCGACACCTGCTCGGGTGCTGTGCCCTTGCTTTGTAACCAGTCATCCAGCAACAACCGGGTGCCTGTGCCCAGACTGCGGTTAACAAAGCGCAGACCTGTGCGCAGCAGGTCATCCCATCTGGTCAGCTGCAGGGGGTTGCCAGGGCGCACCATGAGGCCCTGGCTGCGCACGGCAAAGCTGATGAGTTTGTGTCGCCCTGTCTGCATCAGGGGTGCCAAGGTGCGGGCCATCAGGGAGTCAGCGCTTGGCTGGATAGGGGCATGGAAGCCAGCTACGGTGCACCGGCCCTCGTTCAAGGCCCGAATCGCATCCACACTGCCGCAAAACCGGATGTCCAGGTGCAGGCGTTGGCTGGCCGCGCGTTCGCGCAGCTGTACCAGTGCATCATCATGGCTGGCGTACAGAGCCAGCACCTGGCTGTCTGGGTCAAATGCGAGGGCAAAAGTTTTTTCCAGCTCCGCCTGCAGTGTGCTGATCTGCGGGGCCAGCCGCGCCTGTGCTTGACGTTCGGCCCACAGCAGCTTGTTGGCCAGCTCTGTCAGGCGGGCAGCTTGCCCTTTTTCCCAGACGATCAGATCTTGGCCCAGCACGCCTTCCCAGCGTTTGAGTTCCCCCCATACATGGCGGTAGGAAAGGCCCAAAGCTTTGGCGGCCATGGCGATGGAGCCGCTGCTGCGCACCGCTTGCAGCAAGTTCATGAGCGGGTGTTGCAGCGGCGAAGTGTCGGCGGTACGGTCGGACCCATCGGGCGACCATTGGTATGAAAGGTGAATATGAGGCACCACGCAAGTGTGCACCAAGAGCAACCTATGCACGGCATTTCATAACGGACATCCCTTATGCGCATGCGATCAAACGGCCCTTACCATCTGGCGCTTCATGAGCACTTTTACCGACAGCGCCCTGACGGCGCTGAACCTCGTCACTTCTTTCGATCCCGCCTTGTGGGTGGTCGTTTCCCGGTCTCTGGCCGTCAGCGCCACCGCCTGCCTGCTGGCCTATGGCGCGGGTGTCGCGCTGGGCGCCTGGCTGGCCGTGTCGCGCTTTGCCGGGCGCGGCGCGGTGCTGGTCGGCTTGAACACTTTGCTGGCGCTGCCCTCGGTGGTGGTGGGCTTGGTGGTGTATTTGCTGCTGTCGCGCACCGGGCCTTTGGGTTTTTTGGGCTGGATGTTCAGTTTTCAGGCCATGGTGCTGGCCCAGTTCATTTTGGTGGTGCCGGTGGTGGCCGCGCTGACGCGCCAGGTGGTCGAAGACGTGGAGCGTCAGCACGGCGAGCAGTGGGCCTCGCTGGGCGCAGGGCCCTGGGTGCGCAGCTTGCTGCTGGCCTGGGACGAGCGGCTGGCTTTGTTGACCATTGGCGTGACCGCTTTTGGCCGCGCCATCTCGGAGGTGGGCGCAGTGATGATCGTGGGCGGCAACATCGATGGCTTCACGCGCGTCATGACCACCGCCATCGCGCTGGAAACCAGCAAGGGCGATTTGCCGCTGGCGCTGGGTTTGGGCATGGTCTTGCTGGCGGTGGTGCTGCTGCTCAATGCGCTGGTGGCTGGGCTGCGCCTGTGGGGTGAGCAGCGGTATGCGCGGCCTGCCCCCCTGGACAGGACGTTGGGGGTGCAGCCATGAACACCGCTCAGATCAGCTTGGACGCAGTGAGCGTGCAGCTTGGGGCGCAAGCGGCCCTGACGGGTGTGAGCTTGCGCATCGCGGCGTGCGAGCGCGTAGCGCTGGTGGGTGCCAACGGTTCGGGCAAGAGCACTTTGCTGCGCACCTTGCATGGGCTGGTGCCTCCCACGCAAGGCCGGGTGCAACAAGCGCCGGGGGTGCGTCAGGCCATGCTGTTTCAAAGGCCGCATTTGTTGCGCCTGTCGGCTTTGAACAATGTGGCGCTGGGCTTGTGGCTGGACCGCACACGCGGCCTGTCTTGGGCCGCTGCCAAGGTCTTGGCGCTGCAGGCCTTGCAGCGCGTGGGTTTGTTGTCGGTGGCGCAGCAAAATGGGCGCCAGTTGTCGGGTGGGCAGCAGCAGCGCTTGGCCTTGGCCCGCGCCTGGGCGCGTCAGCCCGATGTGCTGCTGCTGGACGAGCCCACAGCCAGTCTGGACCCGCATGCGAAACGCGAAGTTGAAGCCTTGATGGCCGAATTTGCTTGTGCGTCAGAACGCCCTTTGACCTTGGTCTGGGCCAGCCACAACTTGGGCCAAGTCAAGCGCTTGGCCACCCGTGTCATTTATCTGGAGTTCGGCCAAGTGATGGCCGATATGCCGGTGGCCGATTTTTTCAACCTCGCCGTGCTGGCAGAGCACAGCCCGGCAGCCCATGCTTTTGTTCAAGGAGAACTTTCATGACCTTCCCATCTTCCATCACCCGTCGCGCTCTGGTGTGTGCGGTTTTGGCCACCACCTCGGTCTGGGCACAAGCCCAATCCATCGTCATGTCGTCCACCACGTCCACCGAACAGTCGGGTTTGTTTGCGCACTTGTTGCCCGCCTTCAAAAAAGTCAGCGGACTGGACGTGAAAGTCGTGGCCTTGGGTACGGGCCAAGCGCTGGACATGGCGCGGCGAGGTGACGCCGACGTCGTGTTTGTGCACGACCAGACAGCCGAAGAAAAATTTGTCGCCGATGGCTTCGGCATCAAGCGCTTGCCCGTGATGTACAACGACTTTGTGCTGATCGGCCCCAAGGCCGACCCAGTAGCCACCAAAGGCAAAGACATCGTGGCGGCCTTGGCCAAGTTATCGGCGGGTAATGCAGCGTTTGTTTCGCGTGGAGACAAGAGCGGCACGCACGCGGCCGAATTGCGCTTCTGGAAGATGGCCAACCGATTCGAGAACAAAGGCAGCGGCTACAAGGAATGCGGCTGCGGCATGGGGCCGGCGCTGAACATCGCCGCATCCACCGGTGCCTATGTGCTCGCCGACCGAGCCACCTGGCTGAACTTCAAGAACCGCGCCGATCTGGCCATTCTGGTGGAAGGGGACAAGCGACTCTTTAACCAATACGGCGTGATGGTGGTCAACCCCGCCAAACACCCGCACGTCAAGCAAGCCGATGCCCAGAAGTTTGTCGACTGGATCACCTCGCCCGCAGGCCAAGGTGTGATTGCCGATTACAAAATCGGCGGCGAGCAGTTGTTCTTCCCGAACGCAGGCCCGTGATCAGCTTTTGGGGTTGCCCAGCTTGCGGTACACCGTGGCACGGCTGATACCCAAGGCACGGGCGGCTTCGGCCACATTGCCACGCGCCTGACTCACCGCCTCACGGATCATGTCGGTCTGCACATCTTTGAGGGGCTTGGCCGCAGGGCCCGTCCGATGCGTGTGCCCATGGGGCTTGGCGTTTTGGGCCGAGGCCCCAGGGCGCATGGCCTGCGTTTGCAAACGCAGACCTGACCACAGCGGCAGCTCTTGTGCGCGGCCCTCGCGGCTGGCAGCATCGAACAGGTTTTCCCAAGGCGAGGCAAACACGTCGCTGGCGTGCAGGGCCTGACCGTGCGCGGCGGGTGACAAGGACAGCATTTGCCGAGCGGTGGGGTTGGCCCCCACGATGTGGCCGTCGGTGTCCAGGGTCAGCAGGCCGTCGCTGTCGTCTCCGGGCTGGTTGCCAGGCCAGTTCAGGCGCAAGACCAAGGCATGCGCGTTGGAGAGCAGCCAGCTGTTTTCGATGCTGCGGGCCGAGCGGCGCACCAGGTGTTTCAGGGCAGGGCGCTCGGTGGTCTCGATGCCGGTCAGGTCGAGCATGCCCGCGCACAGGCCATCGGGCCCGAACACTGGTGCACCCGCGCAACTGTAGACACTGGTGTCCTGAAAAAAGTGTTCGCCCCGGTGCAGCCAGACCGGTTGCAACTCGGTCAGGGCGGCGCTGATGGCGGTGGTGCCCACGGCTTTTTCGGACAAATCCACCCCCACCCGGGCGATCACCTCGGCGCGGCGGTCTTGCCGGTCCACCGGGCCGTGCACGTCGACCACGATGCCTTCGGCATTGGTCAGGATGGCGAAATAGCGTATGTCGGCAATGGCCCGGGCCAGCTCCACCAGCACCGGCTGGGCCGCCTGCACCAGGGGGCGGCTGGCTTCCTGCACGCGTCGCATGTGCTGGGCCGAGATGGCCTCAAAGCCCACGGGCTGCCCCGGCTGCAGGCCCATGCCCAGACAGCGCTGCCACGATTGGGCGATCCAGGGTGAAACACCCGCACCCTTGGCCTCAGCTTGTCCCTGAAAAACCAGTTGGCGTGCATGTGCGATGCGGTCGAGGCGGTCACTGGAAAGTGAAGTCATGGACATGTCAGGTGTGTATCAAGCTGAGAATTTTTACCACGACCCTGCCAAACCTAGGGTTAATCCGCATCGGTTTGCAAGGGCATGCGCCAACAATGGCTGTGCATTCTGATTCATCAGCGTGGGCTTGACCAGTCCGCCACACCACAGGAGATCCACATGCAGAAAGTCCTGCACATCAACCCGGACAAATGTACCGGCTGCTTGCAGTGCGAAATGGCCTGTTCTTTCGAGAACTATGGCTCCTACGCCACTTCCAAATCGCGCATCAAGGTGTTCGACTTCCACCACACCGGTAAAAAAGTGCCCTACACCTGCACCCAGTGCGACGAAGCCTGGTGCCTGCATGCCTGTCCTGTGGAAGCCATCACCGTGGACAAAGCCACCGGCGCCAAAGTGGTCAACGAGTCCACTTGCGTGGGCTGCAAGGTCTGCACCATCGCCTGCCCATTTGGCACCATCAACTACGTGCAAGAGACCGGCAAGGTGCAAAAGTGCGACCTGTGCGGTGGCGACCCGGCTTGCGTCGAGGCCTGCCCCACAGGCGCCATCACCTTCGTAGACGCCAACTGGACCGGCATCGACAAGATGAAGCAGTGGGCCGACAAGTTGGGCAATCAGCCCTCTGCCGCTTAATTCACCACCCATAAGGAGCTTCAACATGTCTTGGGCTGGAAAAATCCTCCGCGTCAACCTCACGGCTGGCACCGTCAAATCCGAACCGCTGAACATGGAATGGGCGCGTGCCTACATCGGTTCGCGCGGTCTGGGCAGCAAATACCTGATCAACGAAGTCGACCCCAAAGTCAACCCGCTGTCGGCCGACAACAAAATCATCTGGGCCACTGGCCCACTGACCGGCACCATGGCCTCCACCGGTGGCCGCTACACCGTCATCACCAAAGGCCCGCTCACCGGGGCGATTGCTTGCTCCAACTCGGGCGGCTATTGGGGTGCCGAGCTGAAGATGGCCGGTTGGGACATGATCATTTTTGAAGGCGCATCGGCCAAGCCGGTGTACCTCTACATCAACGACGATGTGGCCGAGCTGCGTGATGCGGGTCACCTGTGGGGCCAAAGTGTCTGGAAAACCGAGGAAATCCTCAAGACCAGCCTGCAAGACCCGCTGCTGCGTGTCTCGAGCATCGGCAAGGCCGGTGAAAACAAGGTGCTGTACGCCGCTGTGGTGAACGACCTGCACCGTGCGGCTGGCCGCTCGGGCGTGGGCGCCGTGATGGGCAGCAAGAACCTCAAGGCCATTGCTGTGCGCGGCACCAAGGGTGTGGGCAACATCCGCGACCCCAAGGCCTTCATGAAGGTGACCTTCGAGAAGAAGAAAATCCTCGCTGAAAACGCCGTCACTGGCCAGGGCCTGCCCGCTTACGGCACCCAGGTGTTGATGAACGTGATCAACGAGATGGGCGCCTTGCCCACGCGCAACCACCGCGACGTGCAGTTCGAAGGTGCGAAAGACATCTCCGCCGAAGCCATGGCTACACCACGCGAGACCGACGGCAAGAAGCACCTGGTGACCAACCAGGCCTGCTTCGGCTGCACCATCGCCTGCGGCCGCATCAGCAAGATGGACGAAGGCCACTTCACCGTGCAGAACAAGCCGCAGTACTGGGGCGCCAACGGTGGCCTGGAATACGAAGCGGCCTGGGCGTTGGGCGCGGCCAACGGTGTGAACGACCTGGAAGCTTTGCAGTACGCGAACCTGCTGTGCAATGAAGAGGGCTTCGACCCCATCAGCTTCGGCGCGACCGTGGGCGCGGTCATGGAGCTCTACGAGATGGGCGTCTTGACCAAAGAGCAGCTGGGCATCGACGCCAAATTCGGCTCGGCCCAAGCGCTGGCGCACTTTGCCGAAATCACGGCCAAGGGTGAAGGCTTCGGTGTCGAGATCGGCCAAGGCTCCAAGCGCCTGACGGCCAAGTACGGCCACCCCGACTTGTCGATGAGCGTCAAGGGCCAGGAATTCCCGGCTTATGACGGCCGCTCGATCCAGGGCATTGGCTTGGCGTATGCCACTTCCAACCGCGGTGCTTGCCACCTGCGCGGCTACACCATCGCTTCTGAAGTGCTGGGTATCCCGGTCAAGACCGACCCACTGGAGCACGAAGGCAAGCCCGAGCTGGTCAAGGCTTTCCAGGACGCGACCGCCGCTTTCGATTCGTCCGGTCTGTGCGTGTTCACCACCTTTGCTTGGGGGGTGGCCGATTTGGCCCCGCAACTGCAAGCCGCGTGCGATGACGCTTACACCACCGAAGAGCTGGAGAAAATCGGCGAGCGCATCTGGAACATGGAGCGCGAGTTCAACAACGCCGCAGGTTTCACCAAGGCCGATGACAACCTGCCCAAGCGCCTCATGACCGAAGCCGCCAAAACCGGTCCGTCCAAAGGCAAGGTGAGCATGCTGCCCGAGATGCTGCCCAAGTACTACGCCGCACGCGGCTGGGACAGCGAAGGCCGCCCCACTGCCGAGACCAAGGCGCGTTTGGGCCTGTGAGCCAAGTCCCTGTGGGAGCAATCCCCTGTTCGCGAAACTTTCGCAGCAGGGGCTTGCTTTTGCAGGTGTCCAAGCGGCCTGAGGGCCGCTCTTTGTTTCTGGAGTCCGATTCATGACCCACCACGTCATCTTGGGCGCAGGCCCTGCCGGCGTCATCGCCGCCGAGACCCTGCGCAAGCACGCCCCGAACGACACCATCACCCTGGTGGGCGATGAGCCCGATGCGCCTTACTCGCGCATGGCCATCCCTTACCTCTTGATCGGCAACATCGACGAACGCGGCACCTACCTGCGCAAGAGCGCCACGCACTTTGATGATTTGCGCATCACCCAGGTCAAGGCCAAGGTGACGCGTGTGGACGCGGCGGGCAAAACCGTTCAGCTGGACAACGGGCAGTCGATCAGTTTTGACAAGCTCTTGATCGCCACCGGCTCGCACCCGGTGCGCCCCCCCATTGCGGGCATGGACTTGCCCGGGGTGCACCCGTGCTGGACGCTGGAAGACGCCCGGGCCATCCAGGCGCTGGCCAAGCCCGGTGCCCGTGTCTTGCAAATGGGTGCGGGCTTCATCGGCTGCATCATCATGGAAGCGCTGGCCGTACGCGGTGTGAAGCTCAGCGTGGTGGAGATGGGCGACCGCATGGTGCCGCGCATGATGGGTCCGGTGGCGGGCGGCATGATCCGCGACTGGTGCGAGGCCAAGGGCGTGCAGGTGTTCACCGGCACCAAGGTGGAGGCGATCGAGTCGGGTGCAGAAAAAGGCTTGCTGGGCAAACTGGCGGCAGCGGTGGGCATGTCTTCTGACGATGCCTCTGGTGCATTGCGGGTGCGCCTGTCCAACGGCCAGACCGTCGAGGCTGATCTGGTTATCAGCGCCACGGGCGTGCGCCCGGCCATCGGCTTTTTGGAAGGCAGCGGGATCACTTGCCTGCAAGGCGTCTTGACGGACCAGCACCTGCAAACCAATGTGCCCGGCATTTACGCCGCGGGCGACTGCGCCGAAGCCTTTGACCTGGTCAGCGGCAAAACCATCGTGAGCGCCATCCAGCCCAACGCGGCCGAACAGGCCCGCGTGGCTGCGCTCAACATGCTGGGTCAAAAGACAGAGCTCAAAGGCGTCACGCAAATCAACGTGCTCGACACCCTGGGTTTGATCTCGACCAGCTTTGGCAATTGGGAAGGCGTGGCCGGTGGCCAGTCGGCCGTGTTGACCGACAAGGCGGCCGGACGGCACCTGAGCCTGCAGTTCAAGGACGATGTGATGGTGGGTTGCAACAGCGTGGGCTGGACCGAGCACGTGGGCGTGATGCGTGGTCTGGTCGAAGGCCAAATCCACTTGGGTGACTGGAAAGATCGGTTGATGCAGGACCCCACGAAGCTGATGGATGCCTACCTGGACTGCGCACAAGGACAAGGCCGCTGGAGCGGGGCGGCCGATGCCCGTCGCCGATGAAGTGATGGCCACTGAGGTCACAATCTGCGCATGAACATCACTTTCAAACTGTTTGCCACGCTGACCGATTATTTGCCTGCCGAAGCCCGGCGCAGCAACCAGGTCACGCTGGATGTTGCGCAGGATGCCAGCATCAGCCAGATCATCGAGCCCTATGGCATGCCGCCCAAGCTGGTGCACCTGGTGCTGGTGAACGGCAAATACATCGCGCCCGAAGACCGGGGCACCACCACTTTGACCGAAAGCGATGTGTTGGCCATCTGGCCACCTGTGGCGGGGGGCTGAAGCCGCGCATGCAATCGAGCTACGCCGAGCAATTTCAGCGCGACATGGGCTGCACCGAGGCCGAGTGGCTGGGCTGGCTGCCCGCTGCCATGGGCGACTGCCCTTGGCAGCGCACCGCCAGCACCGCTGTGGCCACCATTGGCGCAGGCCGCTTGCATCTGCGCTGGCAAGTCATGCCGCCCCGAGTCATCGCGCTCATGCGCATGCCGGTGCTGCGGGTGAATTTTGAGTTTGAAGGTTTGGATGCTGATCAGCGCTATGTCTTCATGAAGCGCTTTGACTTGTACATGCAGCGCGGGGGCGGTTGACCCGTCACCGTACCCAGAAGAGTTCCACCGTCCTGAGGCCCAGCAGCGTGAGGGCGAGCGAACCGAACAGGTGCAGCGATGCTGTGCCGAGTGCCAACGCCAAGCGCCCTTGCTGCAGCATGGCCACCACTTCGGCCGAGAAGCTGGAAAACGTGGTCAGCGCCCCCAGAAAACCGGTGACCATGGCCAGCCGCCAGACGGGGTCGAGTTCGGGGAGTTGCTGGAACACCCCCACGCACACGCCCACCAAGTAGCCGCCGATCAGGTTGGCCGCCAGCGTGCCCCAAGGCAGCAGACCCGCTGCGGCACTGCTGGGGTTGAGCCAGAGACCCAGTTGCCAGCGCGAGAGCGCTCCCACACAGGCACCCAGGCAGATCGCGATCACCGTGAGCATGGGGCAGGTCCTTTCGGCTGGGGCTTGGCGTGGTTAAAACGGCGGGTCTTCGTCGCTGGCTGCAGCCGTTGCCACGGTCGAATTCAACACGGTGCGCGTGGGGTTCGGCATGGCCTGATCAGCCGCCGCTGCGCCCAGTTCCATCTCGCCGCCCAGGGCTTCGATCAGGCTGTCGATCAGCGGCCCCAGCAAACCGGTGGACAAGGCCACGTCGGCGTCAAAGCGGTCTTCGTTTTTGTCGGTGCCCGACTCGTCCATCACCCCGTCGAGGAACTGCACTTTTTTCAGCTGCAGGGTGTCGGTCAACACAAAGGCCACGCGGCCGTCCCAGCTGAGCGCCAGTTGGGTGGGCAGTTTGCCTTCCAGCACATGCTTGCGCACATCGTCGTTGGCCAGGTGGTGGCGGGTAAAGCGCACGCTGGCGGCGTCTTCGCCTGTGGACTTGAGCACGGTTTCGCGCTCCACCGTCAAATCGGACGGCCATTCGTCGGGCGTGGGCGCCAAAAGCCACTGCGTCATGGCCGCCTGGGGCGAGGTCACGGTCTGGATCAGCGACACCGAGAGGCCACCCATCACGTTCATCAGCGCCGACATGACTTCGTCGGCCTTGCCCTGGCTGCCCGCGTTGAGCACCAGGCGGCGATTTTCCAGGTCCATCCACACCAGCACGGTGGACTGACGCGCAAAAGCCTGCGGGAGCAGCGACAGCAGCACGTCGTCCATCAGCTCGCGTTTTTCTTTTTTGCCGGGCTTGCGGCCGGTGACCGCTTCGATGTCGGCGATGCGTTCATCGACCTTGCGGCGCACCACGTTGCCGGGCACGGCTTTGGACTCGATCATGAGTTTCAAGATCCACTGTCCGCCGACCGATTCGACCAGTGGGCCGTGCGCCTCACCCCGAGGGGGCACCCAGCCAATAGATTTTTCCTGGCTGGCGCCACATTCCACAAACTGCACCGGCTCCAGCGCCGCCTGCACATCGGCCAGTGTGGGCGCAAAGCCCTCGCCGATGCGGTAAACCATCACATTCTTGAACACAGCATTCCTTCTCGTCCCAAATGAACAACCCGTCCTCTGGGGACGGGTTGAATCATAGAGGATGAACCCGACTCCAAACTCAGAGTTTCATCTGTGTGGGCAGCCAGGTCACGATGCCGGGTACAAAATAGATCAGCATCACTGCGCCCACCATCAGGAAGAACATGGGCATGGACACGCGGGCGATGTAGGGCAGTTGCTTGCCCGTCATGCCCTGCAGCACAAACAGGTTGAAGCCCACGGGCGGCGTGATTTGCGCCATCTCGACCACAAACACGATGAAGATGCCAAACCAGATCGGGTCGATGCCCGCTTTTTGCACCGTGGGCATGAGCACGCCCATGGTCAGCACCACCATCGAGATGCCGTCCAGAAAGCAGCCCAGGATGATGAAGAACACCATCAAGGCCATGATGAGTGCGAAGGGGCTGAGGCCCAGGCCGCCAATCCATTCGGCCAAATGGCGCGGCAAGCCGATGTAGCCCATCGACAAGGTCAAAAATGCAGCCCCCGCCAAAATCAGCGCGATCATGCAGTACAGCCGTGTGGCCCCCATCAGGGCGTCCTTGAACACAGCCCAGCTCATGGAGCCTTGCAGTGCCGACAAGACCAAGGCGCCGACCACACCCACCGCCGCCGCCTCGGTGGCGGTGGCCAAGCCGGTGTAGATCGAGCCCAATACCGCTGCAATCAGCAAGACCACGGGGATCAGGCTGCTCGATGCCTGCAGTTTTTGCATGAAACTCATCGGCGCGTCACGCGGTGGGATCTGGTCCGGGTGGCGCAATGACCAGTAAATGATGTAGCCCGAAAACAGCCCAGCCAGCAACAAGCCAGGCAACACCCCGGCGATGAAGAGCTGGGCAATCGACACATCGGCCGCCACGCCGTACACGATCATGATGATGGACGGCGGAATCAAGAGGCCCAGTGTGCCCGAGCCGGACAGGGTGCCTATTACCATGTTTTCAGGGTAACCGCGTTTTTGCAGCTCGGGCAAGGTCATCTTGCCGATCGTGGCGCAGGTGGCGGCGCTGGAGCCGGACACGGCCGCAAAGATGGCGCAGCCCACCACATTGGTGTGCAGCAAGCGCCCGGGCAGGGCCTGCATCCAAGGGGCCAGGCCCTTGAACATGTCTTGGCTCAGGCGGGTGCGAAACAAAATTTCGCCCATCCAGATGAACAGGGGCAGGGCCGTGAGCGTCCAGCTTGAGGCCGAACCCCAGATGGTGACCGCCATGGCGTCTCCAGCGGGCCTGGCGGAAAACATTTGCATGCCCACCCAAGCCACACCCGAAAGCGTGAGGCCAATCCACACACCGCTGCCCAAAATCAAAAACAAGGTCAGGACCAGCAGCCCTGTGATCATCAAGTCATTCATGGCGGCTCATTCGTTGCGCAGCATCTCGCCGCTGTCAGTGGCGGCACGTTGGCCCCGGATTTCCAACACCAGTTCATCGACAAAGGCCAGAGCAAAAATCACCGTCCCCAATGCCATGGCCAGCTGCGGAATCCACAAGGGTGTGGCGTCGTTGCCCGTGGAGATGTCGTGAAACTCGATGGATTGCCACACCAGGCGGCAGCTGTAGAAGGCGAACAAACAAGCCAGCAAGCTGGCCAGCGACAGGCTGAACACTTCCATGGCACGACGGGCCGTGCCTTTGAATAAGCCCAGCACCAAGGTCACGCGGATGTGTTCACCCCGCTTCAAGGTGTGGGCCAGTGCCAAAAAGCCCGCCCCGGCCATGAGGTAACCCGCATAGGCATCGGTGCCGGGCACATGGAAATGGAGCTGCCGGCTCAAGATCGACAGCAGCACCATGAACAGCAGGCCACACATGCACAGCGCCGCCAGGGCGGCGGTGCTGGCATAAATCGCGTTCAGCAGTCGGCGCATCGGCTCAGCGCTTGAAGGCGTCCACAATGGCCTTGCCCTCGGCGCCCGATTTCTCCAGCCATTCTTTCATGATGGTGTCGCCCACCTTCTTCATGTCAGCTTTGAGCTGAGCCGAAGGCGGAGCGATGGTCATTCCGTTGGCCTTGAGGGTTTCCAGGGTCGTGGAGTTCACTTTGCGTGACTCGGCCCAGCCCCGTGCTTCGGCATCGGCTGCGGCCTTGAGCAGGGCGTCTTGGGTGGCTTTGTCCAGCGCATCAAAGGCTTTCTTGTTGGCAATCACCGCGTTTTTGGGCAGCCAGGCCTGGACGTCGTAGTAGTACTTCAGGTGCTCGTACAGCTTGCTGTCCACGCCCGTGGCACCCGAGGTCATGGTCGATTCGACCACACCTGTGGCCAGGGCTTGCGAAAACTCGGCAGCCTGCACGGTCACAGGTTGGGCACCGACCAGTTCAGCGATCTTGGCGGTGGTGGGGCTGTAAGCACGCCACTTGATGCCTTTGAGGTCAGCCGCACTGTTGATCGGTTTTTTGCTGAAAATGCCTTGTGGAGGCCAGGCCACCGAGTACAGGAGCATCATGCCTTGCTCGGCCAGCTTTTTTTCCAGCAGTGGCTTTTGGGCTTTGTAGAGCTTCATGGACTCCTCATAGCTGTCGGCCAAAAAGGGCAGGCCGTCCGCGCCAAAGGGTTGCCATTCGTTCTGGAAGTTGACCAGCAAAATCTCACCCAGCTGGGCCTGACCGCCTTGCACGGCACGCTTGATTTCCGGGGCCTTGAACAGCGAGGCGTTGGCATGCACCGTGATTTTCAGTTTGCCAGCGGTGGCCTTGTCCACGTCGGCCGCAAACTGGGTCATGTTGACCGAGTGGAAGTTGGCGGCGGGGTAGGCGGCAGGCAGGTCCCACTTGGTTTGGGCCGAAACAAAACCGGAAACAGCGAGCAAGCCAGCCAACAGGCTGAGGTGAAGGGCACGACGTTGCATGAAAACTCCTGTGAAAGATGGAAATGAACGGTTCACTGGGCAGTGCAAGAAAGGTGCCCGCTTAGCGCGCGCATCGGGTGCATCTGTCAGGTGCTCACTGTAGGCAAGGCGGGCCCGATCCGTGATCGGTGTTTTCCCTTAATGTCAACAAATTGTTGGCAAATTGTCGGCATCGGGCATAGACTTTCTCATCTTCCAAGCCTTGATGGAACCCATGCCGCGCAAAAATTCCCTCAGCAACTCTGCCGCCAGCCCTATCGTGTCCTCGGCCCACCTCGTCTCGCCCGACAGCGCCGAGATGAGCGAGTTCGAGTTCGGCCTGATCGTGGCAGGCAACGCGTTTCACCGCTGGATCATCCACTGCATGGCGGCTGCCGGCCTCAAGGACCTGACGCCGCTGGATGTGCTGGTGTTGCACCACGTCACGCACCGCGCGCGTGACAAGCGCCTGGCCGACATCTGTTTCATCATGAACATCGAAGACACCCATCTGGTGAATTACGCCCTGAAAAAACTGCAAGGCCTGGGGGTGGTGATGTCGCAAAAACACGGCAAGGAAGTGACCTATGCGGCCACCGATGAAGGGCGCGGCTATGTGCAGCGTTACCGCGAAATCCGCGAGAGCTGCCTGATCGATGCGCTCAAGGCCGACGATGGCCTGAACCGCGACATTGGCGAGCTGGCCCGATTGCTGCGTGTGCTCTCGGGCATGTACGACCAGGCGGCGCGTGCCGCTGCTTCTTTGTGAAATTGTTTTTTGAATTCAGATTGTGGAGCGACCTATGACTGAACCCAACACCCCACCCGCTGGCAAAAACCGTTGGCAGTTCTGGATTGACCGGGGCGGCACCTTCACCGACGTGGTGGGCAAGCGGCCTGACGGCACTTTGGTCACGCACAAGCTGCTCTCTGAAAACCCCGAGCAATACCGCGATGCGGCGGTGGCGGGCATCCGCCATTTGCTGGGCTTGAAGCTTGGTGAACCCGTCACACCTGAACAGGTTGAATGCGTGAAGATGGGCACCACCGTGGCCACCAACGCGCTGCTGGAGCGCAAGGGCGAGGCCACGCTGCTGGTGACCACACAGGGTTTTGGCGACGCGCTGCGCATCGCCTACCAAAACCGCCCGCGTTTGTTTGACCGCCAGATCGTGCTGCCCGAATTGCTCTACAGCGCGGTGCTTGAGGCGCAAGAGCGTGTGGCGGTGGATGGCGAGGTCTTGCAGCCGCTCGATGAAGTGCATTTGCGCACCCAATTGATGCATTGGCACAGCCAAGGCGTGCGCTCGGTGGCGGTGGTTTTCATGCACGGCTGGCGGCACACGGCGCACGAGCAAGCGGCGGCGCGGCTGGCGCATGAGCTGGGCTTCACGCAGGTCAGTACCTCGCACCAGACCAGCCCGATGATGAAGCTGGTCAGCCGGGGCGACACCACGGTGGTGGACGCGTATTTGTCGCCTATCCTGCGCCGCTATGTGGACCAGGTGGCCAGCGAAATGCCGGGTGTGAAACTGATGTTCATGCAGTCTTCGGGCGGTTTGACCGACGCCCAGGTGTTTGCGGGCAAGGACGCCATCTTGAGCGGTCCGGCGGGCGGCATTGTGGGCATGGCCCGCACGGCGCAGCTGGCGGGGCATGACAAGGTGATCGGTTTTGACATGGGCGGCACGTCCACCGATGTGTCGCACTTTGCCGGGCAGTTCGAGCGCGAGTTCGAAACCCAGGTGGCGGGTGTGCGCATGCGTGCGCCCATGATGAGCATCCACACCGTGGCGGCAGGCGGCGGCTCCCTGCTGGCCTATGACGGTGCGCGGTTTCGGGTGGGGCCGCAAAGCGCGGGGGCCAACCCGGGTCCGGCCAGTTACCGCCGGGGCGGGCCGCTGGCCGTGACCGATGCCAACGTGATGGTGGGCAAGGTGCAGCCGAAGTTTTTCCCCTCGGTGTTTGGACCGGATGCGAACCAGCCGCTGGATGCCGAGGTGGTGCGCGGGCACTTTGAAAAACTGGCCCAGCAAACCGGTCGCGCCGCCGAAGATGTGGCGCATGGTTTCATCCAGATCGCGGTGCAGCAGATGGCCAACGCGATCAAGAAAATCTCGGTGGCGCGGGGCTACGACGTGACGCGCTACACCTTGCAATGCTTTGGCGGCGCAGGCGGGCAGCACGCTTGCCTGGTGGCCGATGCCTTGGGCATGTCGCAGGTGCTGGTGCACCCGCTGGCAGGTGTGCTCTCGGCCTATGGCATGGGCCTGGCCGACCAGAACGTGATGCGCGAGGAATCGGTGGAACGGCGCCTGGACGCTGAGGCCATGCCCCTGATGGCCGCGCGTTTGCAGGCCTTGGGCGAATCCACCCGCCAGGCTTTGCTGGCGCAAATGGGCGGGGATGCGGGCAGCGCCCACCGCATCGAGCTGCGCCAACGTGTGCATTTGCGCTACGAAGGCACCGACTCGGCGCTGGTCGTGCCCTGGGGCGATCAAGCCCAATTGGTGGCCGGTTTTGAAGCGGCGTATCGCCAACGCTTTGCCTTTTTGATGCAGGGCAAGGCCCTGGTGGTCGAAGCGGTGTCGGTCGAGGCCGTCTTGCCTGGCGATGCGCCCGAAGAAGCGGCGCACACCTTGCACCCCGAGCGCGAAGTGCCGCGCCGCGACACGGTGCAGGTGTACGCAGCCAATGCGCAAGGCGTGGCCCAGTGGCAAGACGCTGCCCTGGTGGTGCGCGAAGACATGCGCCCCGGCGATGTGATCAACGGCCCGGCCATCATTGCCGAGAAAAATGCCACCACGGTGGTAGAGCCGGGCTGGCAAGCCCGACTGACCTTTCTGGACCACTTGTTGCTGGTGCGCGTGCAGGCGCGGGCGGTACAGCATGCGGCGGGCACACAGGCCGACCCGGTGCTGCTCGAAGTGTTCAACAACCTGTTCATGAACATCGCCGAGCAGATGGGCTTGCAGCTGCAGAACACCGCCTACTCGGTCAACATCAAGGAGCGCCTGGACTTCTCCTGCGCCTTGTTCAGCGCCGAAGGGCACTTGATCGCCAACGCGCCCCACATGCCGGTGCACCTGGGCTCCATGGGCGAGAGCATCCAGACGGTGATTCAGGAAAACAAAGGCCGCATGCAGCCGGGTGATGTGTTTGTACTCAACGATCCGTATCACGGCGGCACGCATTTACCCGACATCACCGTCATCACCCCGGTGTATCTGGACGGCCACGACGAACCGGTGTTTTATGTGGGCTCTCGCGGGCACCACGCCGATGTGGGTGGGCTCACGCCCGGCTCCATGCCGCCGTTTTCCACGCGCATCGAAGAAGAGGGTGTGCAGATCAACAACGTCAAACTGGTCGAAGCCGGGCGTCTGCGCGAAGCCGAGATGGTGGCGCTGCTGCAAAGCGGTGAATACCCCTCGCGCAACCCACAGCAAAACATGGCTGACCTGAAAGCGCAGATCGCCGCCAACGAAAAAGGGGTGCAGGAGCTGCGCCGCATGGTGGAACAGTTTGGCCTGGACGTGGTGCAGGCCTACATGCGCCATGTGCAGGACAACGCTGACGAATCGGTGCGCCGCGTCATCACGCGCTTGAAAGACGGTGCGTTCACTTTGCCGCTGGACAACGGCGCTCAGATTCAGGTGGCGGTGCGTGTGAACGCGCAGCAGCGCACGGCCGAGATCGACTTCACCGGCACCAGCGCCCAGTTGCCGAACAACTTCAACGCGCCGCGGGCGGTGTGCATGGCGGCGGTGCTGTACGTGTTCCGCAGTTTGGTGGACGACGACATCCCACTGAACGCGGGTTGCCTGAAGCCGCTCAAGGTCATCATTCCCCAGGGCTCCATGCTCAACCCCAACCCGCCCGCTTCGGTGGTGGCGGGCAATGTGGAAACCTCGACCTGCATCACCAACGCGCTGTTTGGTGCTTTGGGTGTGATGGCGGGCAGCCAGCCGACCATGAACAATTTCACCTTTGGCAATGCGCGGGTGCAGTACTACGAAACGATTTCGGGCGGCAGCGGGGCGGGCGGGCGCTTCGATGCGCAAGGTAACTTGGTGGGTGGTTTTGCTGGCACTTCGGTGGTGCAAACCCACATGACCAATTCGCGCCTGACCGACCCCGAGGTGCTGGAGTTCCGTTTTCCGGTTCGGCTGGACAGCTATGCCATCCGCCAAGGTTCAGGCGGCGCGGGGCGCTGGCGCGGCGGTGACGGCGGTGTGCGTCGCGTGCGTTTTCTGGAGCCGATGACGGCGGGCATTTTGTCCAACGGGCGCGTTCACCCGGCCTTTGGCATGGCGGGTGGGCACAGCGGCCTGCCGGGCATCAACCGGGTGGTACGCCGAGATGGCACCGTACAAGAGCTCGCGCACATCGGCCAGGTCGAGGTGCAAGTGGGTGATGTGTTCGAGATCCACACCCCGGGCGGCGGCGGTTTTGGCGTGGCCGAGTCTGACGCTGCTACCTGAGGCTCAAGGCTTTTTCATGGGGGATGCAGGGGCTTGGCCATAGGACTGGCCTTGCACCCTAACCCCCTGCTCTGACAGGCTGGCCGCTTTTTTGGGACCGATGCCTTTGACGCGTTGCATCACGTCTGTCCAGTCCCGGAAGGGGGCTTTTTGGCGTTCGTTCATGATGGCCCGAGTCATGGTCGGCCCTAGGCCATTCAGGCCGTCCAGTTCTATTTCCTGGGCCTTGTTCAGGTCCACTTGTGCCCAGGCGATGCCCGTCAGGAGCATGGACACAATCCCCGTGCTGATGGTGTGGCGCATACCGATTTCTCCCTGCGTTGGCGCTGCAGTTCTCTGCAGCGGCGTTCATTGTGCTGGGGGAGGTCGGATGGGTGAAGGGCGTTGCTGGCATGACTTGAAACAAGGTGTTTCAAGCCAGACCTTCACAACTCTTCAATGCGTCTGGGCGGGTAGCTGTCCCAGGCCTGGCAACCCGGGCAATGCCAGAAGTGTTCTTTGGCCTCAAATCCGCAGGCAGCACATCGGTATCTGGCAAGGGGTCGAATGGCCTGTTCCAGTGCTTTTTGCACCGGGGCGGGCAAGGGCTTGGTGGCGCTGTGTTCGTCAACCAACCAACGGGTGGCCGCCATCAGGGAGGCGTGTTGGTTCAAATGGTCCAGGTAGCGCTGGTGTGATGCCGCAGCATGCTCCGCCGAGTCTGAGGTCAGTGCTGTGATGGCGTCGAGCACATCGATGCAGGGCAGCTTGTCGTAATGTGCCTTGAGAACTTGCGTCGCGGGTCCGGACAAGTCGGCCGCTTGAGCGGCTTTGACCAAACTGGCTGCCGCCAAGGGAGCGGCCACGTCCACGCGTTCAAACAGCACCGACAGGGTCTCAAACGCTTGTGCAGCCTGTCCTTGCGACAGCTGCAATTGCCCAAGCAAGATGCGGGGTCTGGCGGCTTCGGGGGTGGTCTGAATGGCGGCGGTCAACAGTTCCGTGGCTTTGGCCGTGTCACCTTGTTGAACGGCTTCGCGTGCTTGCTCGCATTGGTAATGGGCCAGGCGCATGTCGAAATTGGCTTCGCCTGACTTCTCCAACAAACCGGCCACCCGGGCTGCTTCAGGCCATTCGCGCGATCGCTCGTAAATCGCCAGCCGTGCCAGCCGGGCTTGACCTTCGTAGGAGGTGCCCTCCAGTTTGCGCAGTGCTTCTTCAGCGCGGTCCAGCAATCCCGCCTTCAGGTAGTCGAGTGCCAGGCCATGTTGGGCGCGTTGCCGATCGGCCCCACTCAGGTCGGCGCGTGACAGCAGGTGTTCGTGCACACGCACGGCGCGGTCGTATTCACCCCTGCGGCGAAACAGATTGCCCAGTGCAAAGTGCAACTCAGACGTGTCGGGATCGTTTTGAACGGCCTCGATGAAGGCGTCGATCGCCTTGTCTTGCTGTTCATTGAGCAGGTAATTCAGACCTTTGAAGTAGGCCCGCGGTGCCTGGCGGTTGGCGATGCGCATCTGGCGCAAATCGAGGCGCGATGCGATCCAGCCCAAGGCAAAGGCTGCAGGCAGGCCCAGCAAAATCCAGGTCAGATCAAGTTCCATGGGAGGCTTCTGGTGCAGGTTTCGGCTCTGCGTTGGCGGCTGAATTCAGGCGCATGGCGTGACGGTGCCGCCACCACCGGGGCACCATGCCCAAGACGCCCACCACCACCCCCAGACTGAATGCGGACAGCACCACCAAAACAGTGGGTGCCGACCAAAACGTGCCGAAAAAGAAGTTGACACGTGTTTCTTGCTGGTTGTTCAGCGCAAAAGCAAACAGGGTGAAAAAGACGGCGGCTTTCAGTAGCCACTGAAGCAGCCGAAGCAGACGTTTCATGGAAGACCTCGGAATCTGGCTTCATTCTAACGGGCCGGTCGATGCCACGAGGGTCGCTGCGGCAGACGGGCGGGCTGACGCTGCTTGCAGCGTGGTCCGCAGCACGCATCAAGGTTTGGCTTGACCTGTGGCGGGGTTGGCGGTGCCAGCGTCCACGGCTTCGCGCAGGGCTTTGCCGGGCTTGAAATGGGGTACGCGTTTTTCAGGAATCTGAACGCTTTCGCCAGAGCGGGGGTTGCGGCCGATACGGGGTGGGCGGCGGTTGATGGAGAAGCTGCCAAAGCCGCGGATCTCGATGCGGTGACCTTTGACCAGCGCATCGCTCATGGCGTCGAGCACCGTCTTGACCGCCAGTTCGGCGTCACGGTGGGTCAGCTGCGCAAAGCGGGCGGCGAGTTCTTCAACCAGATCGGAGCGGGTCATGATGTCAATGTGTTGGGTGGCTTGTGGCTGACTCAGGCACGGACCTGAAAAAAGCCTGCCCCCATGACAGGGGCAGGCTTTTCAGACAGCAAGCGTCTTCAGATCACGAGGATCAGTTGTTGTCGAGCTTGGCACGCAACAAAGCGCCCAGGCTGGTGGTGCCAGCGTTTTCGGTCTTGGCCTGCTGCGACAGCGAAGCCATGGCTTCTTGCTGGTCAGCCTGGTCCTTGGCCTTGATGGACAACTGGATGTTGCGGGTCTTGCGATCCACGTTCACCACCACAGCAGTGACTTCGTCGCCGACTTTGAGCACATGGCTGGCGTCTTCCACGCGGTCACGCGAGATTTCGGACACACGCAGGTAACCCACGATGTCTTCGCCCAGGTCGATTTCAGCGCCCTTGGCATCCACAGACTTGACTTTGCCGGTGACGATCTGGCCTTTGTCGTTGATGGAAGTGAAGGTGGTGAAAGGATCGGAGTCGAGCTGCTTGATGCCCAAGCTGATGCGCTCGCGGTCCACGTCCACGGCCAAGACCAAAGCCTCGACTTCTTGACCCTTCTTGAATTCGCGCACGGCGTTTTCGCCGGTTTCGTTCCAGGACAGGTCGGACAGGTGCACCAGGCCGTCGATGCCGGCAGCCAAGCCCACGAACACGCCGAAGTCGGTGATCGACTTGATCGGGCCCTTGACGCGGTCGCCGCGTTTGGTGTTCTGAGCGAACTCTTGCCATGGGTTGGCACGGCACTGCTTCATGCCCAAGCTGATGCGGCGCTTGTCTTCGTCGATCTCGAGGACCATGACTTCGACTTCGTCACCCAGAGCCACGATCTTGGAAGGGGCCACGTTCTTGTTGGTCCAGTCCATTTCAGACACGTGCACCAAGCCTTCGATGCCGGGCTCGAGTTCCACAAACGCGCCGTAGTCGGCGATGTTGGTGATCTTGCCGAACATGCGGGTGCCCTGTGGGTAGCGGCGGTTCACGCCCATCCAAGGATCGTCGCCCATTTGCTTGAGGCCCAAGGACACGCGGTTTTTCTCGGTGTCGAACTTGAGGATCTTGGCAGTGATTTCCTGACCAGCGGTCACCACTTCGGAAGGGTGACGGACACGGCGCCAGGCCATGTCGGTGATGTGCAGCAAGCCATCAATGCCGCCCAGGTCCACGAATGCACCGTATTCGGTGATGTTCTTGACCACACCGTGAACGATGGAGCCTTCGCGCAATGTTTCCATCAGCTTGGCGCGCTCTTCGCCCATGGAGGCTTCCACCACAGCGCGGCGGCTCAGCACGACGTTGTTGCGCTTGCGGTCGAGCTTGATGACCTTGAATTCCAGGGTCTTGTTCTCATAGGGTGACAGGTCTTTGGTAGGACGTGTGTCGACCAAAGAACCGGGCAAGAAAGCGCGGATGCCGTTGACCAACACGGTCAGGCCACCCTTGACTTTGCCGCTGGTCACACCAGTGACGAACTCGCCGGATTCCAGAGCTTTTTCCAGAGACATCCACGAAGCCAGACGCTTGGCGGTGTCGCGGGACAAGATGGTGTCGCCGTAGCCGTTTTCGATGGAGCCAATGGCCACGGAGACAAAGTCGCCGACCTGGACTTCGACTTCACCCTGGTCGTTCTTGAACTCTTCGAGGGGCACGTAGGACTCGGACTTGAGACCGGCGTTGACCACAACGAAGTTGTGTTCGATGCGCACCACTTCGGCGGTGATGACTTCACCAGGGCGCATTTCGGTACGTTGCAGGGATTCCTCAAAGAGGGCGGCAAAAGATTCAGACATGTGATTTCCTCATCCACAAGTGCAGGACTGACGAGCGCGACATGCGTCGTTTCCAGGAGCTGACTGTGGCGGTTTCGTTTTGCGGTGTGAACCGCGGTCAGGTTAAACAACCCACACCGCCGATGTGCCTGTCGGCACGGAAGGGAGCGGTGTGGACCACTGTGAGCCGCTGACAGGTCAGCAGCTCTTGCTTTGCCACCAGTCCAGAACCTGCGCCACCGAGGCTTCGATGGAAAGGCTGGAGTTGTCCAGTTGCAAGGCATCTTGCGCGGGCATCAAAGGCGCCACGCTACGGGACATGTCCCGGGCGTCACGTGCTTCCAAGTCAGCGCGAAGACTGTCGATATTAGCCGAAAAACCCTTAGAAATCAATTGCTTATGCCGTCTTTCGGCCCGTTGGGCGGCGCTGGCGGTCAAAAAAACCTTCAAAGGGGCGTTCGGGAAGATCACGGTGCCCATGTCGCGGCCGTCGGCCAAGAGGCCGGGCAGTCGGCGAAAGCTGTGTTGCAGCTGCACCAAAGCCTCGCGCACGGCAGGCAAAACAGACACTTTGGAGGCGTTCATGCCGCCTTGTTCGCTGCGGATGGCGTCGGTCACGTCCACGTTGTTCAGCAGGACCTGCTCGCCTTCAAAGCGCACGGGCAGGTTGCGGGCCAGCTTGGCGATGGCGGCTTCGTCGGCGGCTTCGAGCGTCAGGCCCGCCTGCAAAGCGGCATGGGCCGTGACGCGGTAAAGCGCACCTGAGTCCAGGTAGTGGTAACCCAAAGCAGCGGCCACGCGGCTGGCCAGCGTCCCCTTGCCCGAGGCGGTGGGGCCGTCGATGCAGATCACCGGAATGTTGTGGGCCGCTGTGTGCGCCACCGAGAACAGGGCTTCAAAGTAGTCCGGGAAGGTCTTGGCGACGCACTTGGGGTCTTCGATGCGCACCGTGACCTGGTCGGCGTTGAAGGCCGCCAGCGAGAAGCACATGGCCACGCGGTGGTCGTCGTAAGTGTGGATGATGGCGCGTTGCCATTTTCCCGCAGGCAGGGGGTGGATGGTGATCCAGTCCGGGCCTTCTTCGACGGTGGCTCCGAGCTTGCGGCTTTCGTTGGCCATGGCCGCAATGCGGTCGGTTTCTTTCACGCGCCAGCTGGCGATGTTGCGCAGCGTGGTGGGGCCGTCGGCATACAGCGCCATCACGGCCAGCGTCATGGCCGCGTCGGGAATGTGGTTGCAGTCGAGCGTGATGCCCTTCAGAGGCCAGGCACCTCGCTGAATTTCGAGCCAGTTGGGGCCGCTGGTGATTTGGGCACCCATTTGCGCTGCGGCGTCCATGAAGCGGATGTCACCCTGGATCGAGTCAGCGCCCACGCCCTGAATGCGGATGCCCTTGCCTTCGGGGCCTTTGGATGGATCGCCTGCGGCGATGGCCCCCAGCGCGATGAAGTAGCTGGCCGAAGACGCATCGGCTTCGACGTGGATCGTTCCGGGTGACTGGTAGCAGCTGCCCGCCGGGATGACAAAACGTTCCCAGCCTTGGCGCTCCACGGCGATGCCGTAACGGGCCAGCAGGTTGAGTGTGATCTCGATGTAGGGCTTGCTGATGAGTTCGCCCACAACTTCGATGGTGATGGCCCGGTCTTTGGCCGCTAAGGGCAGGGCCATCAGCAGCGCGGTGAGGAATTGGCTGGACACATCGCCGCGCACGGGAATGGGTTTGTCCAGTTGGAGTGTGGGCTGGCGCACGTGCAGGGGCGGGTAGCCCTCGTTGCCCAGGTATTCGATGGCGCAGCCCAACTCACGCAGGGCGTCAACCAGGTCGCCAATGGGGCGCTCGTGCATGCGGGGCACGCCTTTGAGCGTGAAGTCGCCACCCTGCACGGCCAGTGCAGCCGTGAGCGGACGCATGGCCGTGCCCGCGTTGCCCATGAAAAACTCAATCGCTTCGGTGGGCCAGGCGCGGCCGCCCAGGCCGGTGATGGTCACCGTGGTGCCTTTTACCTCGACGCCGCAGCCCAGTTGACGCAGCGCAGCCAGCATCACACGGGTGTCGTCCGAGTCCAGCAGGTCGTGGACCATGGTGGTGCCTTGGCACAGGGCCGAGAGCAGCAGCACGCGGTTGGAGATGCTTTTGGAGCCGGGCAGGGTGACGGTGCCGGATGCGCCTTGCAGCGCTGGAAGGTCAAGAAAGGCGGTGGAGAACATCGGTCAGTCTTCAGAGGCGTTGTTGCAAGCGTTGCCCGCTTGCAGCGTCCAGCCCGAGCGCACATCGCTGGCTTGTTGAATCAGCTGTTGCAGCGCGGTGGTGTTGCCCGAAAGAAGGGCGGTTTCAAATTGGTCGAGTGCGGCACGAAAGTGCGCCACTTGCGTGAGGACTTCGGCCTGGTTGGCGCTCAGGATGTCGCGCCAGACCGATGCGTCGCTGGCGGCGATGCGCGAGAAATCACGGAAGCCGGGACCCGCCATATCCAGAAATGCCGCGCCCTGTGGCTGGGCTGTGAGGGCGTTCACCGCTGCAAAAGCCAGCATGTGCGGCAAGTGACTGACGGCCGCAAACGTGGCGTCATGGGCTTCTGGCGTCATGCTGCTGACGTGGCTGCCCAAAGCTGTCCAGACATCATTTGCGGCATGCGTGAGGTGGAGGCTGGTTTCGGGCAGCGGCGTGAGGATGGTGCGGCGGTTTTGGTAGAGCGTGGCCTCGGCGTGTTCGATGCCCGCGACTTCCTTGCCCGCAATCGGATGAGCCGGGACAAAGCAGTTCAGGCGTTCGCCCAAGGTGGCTTGCGCAGCAGCCACCACGTCGCATTTGGTGGAGCCCACGTCCATCAGCAAGGCGCTTGGTTGCAGTGCATCGCGCATGGCGGCAAAGCTGTCGTGCATGGCACCCACGGGCACAGCCAGCAAGACCAGATCGGCCCCTTGCACGGCTTCTGCTACTGAAGTGCAGGCCTGGTCGATGACTTTCAGATCGACAGCGCGTTGGCGGGTTTTTTCTGAAGCGCTGAAACCAGTGATGTGTTGCACCCCACCTGCTTTGCGCAGGGCGAGCGCGAAAGAGCCCCCCATCAGGCCGCAGCCGATCAGCGCGAGGCGTTGGAATGTCACGCTGCGCTCACTCGGATACAGGGTAGGAACCCAGCACCTTGTAGAACGCGCACAGGCCTTGCAACTCTTGCAGGGCCGCCGCCACATGCGGTTCGCTGATGTGGCCCTGCAGGTCGATGTAGAAGTAATACTCCCACTGGCCCGATTTGGCGGGTCGTGACTCAAAGCGCGTCATCGACACGCCGTTGTTTTTGAGCGGTACCAGGAGGTCGTGCACCGCGCCGGGGCGGTTGGGCACCGACACCACCAAGCTGGTGCAGTCCTTGCCCGATGCCGGGGGCGTGGCCAGGGTCTGGGGCAGGGTGATCACGGCAAAACGCGTGCGGTTGAAGGCTTCGTCCTGGATGGCGTGGTGCACGATGTGCAGGCCAAACTGGCTGGCCGCGCGTTCGCTGGCCAAAGCCGCCCACGCCGGGTTGGTGGCGGCCAGGCGGGCGCCTTCGGCGTTGCTGGACACGGCGCGGCGCTCCACATGCGGCAGGTGTTTGGACAGCCAGCCCTGGCACTGGGCCAGCGCCTGCGGGTGGGCCATCACGACCTCGATGCCTGCGTCCGAGTTGAGCTGGCGCAGCAAATTGAAGCGCACCTGCAAACTGACTTCTCCCACCACATGCACGGGCGAGCGCAGGAACAAGTCGAGCGAGCGGGCCACCACGCCTTCGGTGGAGTTTTCCATGCCCACCACGCCGTATTGGGCGGTGCCTGCGGCGGTGGCGTGGAAGACTTCGTCGAAGTTGGCGCAGTAAATCAGGTTGGCGGCACTGCCAAAAAATTCAATGGCCGCCTGTTCGCAGAACGTGCCTTGGGGCCCAAGCACCGCCACGCGCTGCGGGGCTTCCAGCGCCAGGCAGGCCGACATGATTTCGCGCCAGATGGAGGCGACGTGTTCGTTTTTCAGGGGGCCGGGGTTGGCGCTGGTGATCTTGTCGATGACCTGCGCCACGCGGTCGGGTCGGAAGAAGGGTGAGCCTTCAGCGCGTTTGATCTCGCCGACCTGTTCGGCTACGTGGGCGCGTTGGTTCAGCAGGCTCAGCAGCTGCTTGTCCAGTGCATCAATTTGCACACGCAAAGCGCCCAAGGCGTCCGACTGAATGGGTTGTTGGCTCATGTCTCTTGTACTTTCTGGCGGCCTGGTTGAGGGACCTCAGGCCTGTGTTTTTTCAAATTCGCGCATGTAGGCCACCAGAGCCTGCACACCTTCAAGAGGCATGGCGTTGTAGATGCTCGCGCGCATGCCGCCGACCGATTTGTGGCCCTTGAGTTGCAGCAGATTGGCCGCTTTGGCACCCGCCAAAAAGGCTTCGTTGCGCGACTCGTCACGCAAATAGAAGGGCACGTTCATGCGTGAGCGGCAGTCCTTGGCGACCTTGTTGACGTACAGGCTGGAGCTGTCGAGAAAGTCGTAAAGCAACTGGGCCTTGGCGATGTTGCGTTGCTCCATGGCGGCAATGCCGCCGTTTTTCTTGAGCCACTGGAACACCAACCCGGCAATGTAGATGCTGTAAGTGGGCGGCGTGTTGTACATCGACTGGTTGTCATTCACCAGTTTGTAGTCAAAGGCGCTCGGGCAATGTGGCAGGGCATGGCCGATCAGGTCTTCGCGCACGATGACCAAGGTCAGGCCCGCAGGCCCCAAATTTTTTTGCGCACCACCAAAGGCCAGGCCCACGCGAGACCAATCCACCGGGCGCGAAGCGACATGCGAAGAAAAATCCACCACCAGCGGGGCGTCACACCCCAGGGCTTTCAGGTCGGGCAGTTCGTGGAACTCCACGCCGTGGATGGTTTCGTTGCCGCAGATGTGCACATAGCGACTGTCCGCACCGATCTGCCACGTGGCGGGGGCAGGCAGGCTGGTGAACCCGTCGGTCTGGGACGAAGCGGCCACGCGTGCAACACCGTATTTACCGGCTTCTTTGTGCGACTTCTGACTCCAGCTGCCCGTCAGCACAAAATCCATGGCCCCGCCTTGCGACAGGTTGAGCGGCACGATGGCATTCTCGGCCAGGCCGCCGCCTTGCATGAACAAAATCCTGAAGTGGGCGGGCACGGTCAACAGCTCGCGCAAGTCCGCTTCGGCCTGCTCGTAGATGCTGATGAACTCCTTGCCGCGGTGGCTCATCTCCATCACGCTCATGCCCGAGCCGTGCCAATCCAACATTTCGGCCGCAGCTTGCTGCAAAACGGCCTCGGGCATGACGGCGGGCCCCGCCGAAAAATTGAACGCTCTGCTCATGCCTTATTCCGCTGCGGGCGCGCTGTCATCGGTCGAAGCATCCGCATCGCCCTCGGCGGCATTCGCGTCGTTTTCGACGATGCGTTGCAGGCCTGAGAGTTTGGCCCCTTCGTCCAGACCGATCAGGGTCACGCCCTGTGTGGCGCGGCCCAGCTCGCGGATTTCGGCCACGCGGGTGCGCACCAAAACACCTGTGTCGGTGATCAGCATGATCTCGTCATCGGCGTGCACCAAGGTGGCGGCGACGACTTTGCCATTGCGCTCGGATTGCTGGATGGCGATCATGCCCTTGGTGCCACGGCCGTGGCGGGTGTATTCGGTGATGCTGGTGCGTTTGCCGTAGCCGTTTTCGGTGGCGGTGAGCACGCTTTGTGTTTCATCTTCGGCCACCAGCATGGCGATCACGCTCTGGCCTTCTTCGATCATCATGCCGCGCACACCACGGGCACTGCGGCCCAGCGGTCTGACATCGTTTTCGTCAAAGCGCACGGCCTTTCCGCCGTCGCTGAACAGCATCACATCGTGTTGGCCGTCCGTCAGGGCTGCGCCAATCAAGAAGTCGCCTTCGTCCAAATTGACGGCAATGATGCCGCCCTTGCGTGGGTTGCTGAATTCATCCAGCGAGGTTTTCTTGACCGTGCCCATGGAGGTGGCCATGAACACGTATTGGTTATCGGGGAATGTGCGCGCCTCGCCGGTCAGGGCCAGGACCACGTTGATCTTCTCGCCCTCTTGCAGCGGGAACATGTTGACGATGGGGCGGCCGCGCGATCCGCGTGAACCCGCAGGCACTTCCCAGACCTTGAGCCAATACAAGCGGCCGCGGTTGGAGAAGCACAGCAGGTAGTCGTGGGTGTTGGCGATGAAGAGTTGGTCGATCCAGTCGTCTTCTTTCGTGACGGCGGCTTGCTTGCCCCGGCCGCCGCGTTTTTGCGAACGGTATTCACTCAGCGGTTGACTCTTGATGTAGCCGCTGTGCGAGAGGGTCACCACCATGTCGGTGGGCGTGATCAGGTCTTCGGTCGAGAGGTCTTGTGCGCTGTGTTCGATCTCGCTGCGGCGAGCGCCAATCTTGGTCTGACCAAATTCCTGACGCACGGTGCCCAGCTCGTCGCCAATGATGGTCGAGACACGCTCGGGCTTGGCCAGGATGTCCAGCAGGTCTTCGATCTCGGCCATGACCTCTTTGTACTCGGCCACGATCTTGTCTTGCTCCAGCCCGGTCAGGCGTTGCAGACGCATTTGCAAAATCTCTTGCGCTTGCGTGTCGGACAGACGGTACAGGCCGTCTTGGCCCAATCCGTATTCGCGCTCCAGACCTTCTGGTCGGTAATCGTCGGCGTTGACCACCGAGCCGTCATCGCGTGCACGGGTCAGCATGGTGCGCACCATCTGGCTGTCCCAGGCACGGGTCATCAGCTCGACCTTGGCCACGGGGGGGGTGGGTGCACCACGAATGATGGCGATGAAATCGTCGATGTTGGCCAAAGCCACCGCCAGGCCTTCGAGCACATGGCCGCGGTCTCGCGCTTTGCGCAGCTCGAACACGGTGCGGCGTGTCACCACTTCGCGGCGGTGTTGCAGGAAGACCTGGATCAGGTCTTTCAGGTTGCACAGCTTGGGCTGGCCGTCAATCAGGGCCACCATGTTCATGCCAAAGGTGTCTTGCAGCTGAGTCTGTTTGTACAGGTTGTTCAGCACCACCTCGGGCACCGCGCCGCGCTTGAGTTCGATCACCAGGCGCATGCCCGACTTGTCGGATTCGTCCTGGATGTGGCTGATGTCCTCGATCTTCTTCTCGTGCACCAGCTCGGCCATGCGCTCTTGCAGGGTCTTTTTGTTGACCTGGTAGGGCAGCTCATCGACCACGATGCACTGGCGCTGGCCTTTGTCGATGTCTTCAAAATGGCACTTGGCCCGCATCACCACGCGGCCACGGCCTGTGCGGTAGCCTTCCTTGACACCGGTCATGCCATAAATGATGGCGCCCGTCGGGAAGTCGGGCGCAGGCACGATTTCCATCAGTTCATCGATCGAGGCTTCGGGGTTGCGCAGCAGATGCAGGCAGGCGTCCACCACTTCATTGAGGTTGTGCGGCGGGATGTTGGTGGCCATGCCCACGGCAATGCCGCCCGAGCCGTTGATCAGCAGGTTAGGCAGGCGTGAGGGCAGCACCAGGGGTTCTTTTTCCGAGCCGTCGTAGTTGGGGCCAAAGTCAACCGTTTCCTTGTCGATGTCGCCCAGCATCTCGTGGGCGATCTTGGCCAGGCGGATTTCGGTGTAACGCATCGCCGCTGCGTTGTCGCCGTCCACCGAACCGAAGTTGCCCTGGCCGTCCACCAGCATGTGGCGCATCGAAAAGTCCTGCGCCATGCGCACGATGGTGTCGTACACCGATTGGTCGCCGTGCGGGTGGTATTTACCGATCACGTCGCCGACGATACGTGCCGACTTCTTGTAGGGGCGGTTCCAGTCGTTGTTCAGCTCGTGCATCGCGAACAAAACACGGCGGTGCACGGGTTTGAGACCGTCGCGCGCATCGGGCAATGCACGACCCACGATCACGCTCATGGCGTAATCGAGGTAGCTGCGCCGCATTTCCTCTTCCAGACTGATGGGCAGTGTTTCTTTGGCGAACTGGGTCATAAAAAGAGTGAGGGATAAATGGACGCAATGTGAATCCACGATTTTAGGTGCAAGCCGATGTCGCGTATATGCAACATTTAGGATTCATCCGAATCGTTGACGGACATGCACGTGCACCAATTAACGAACAGGCCTTCCGTCTATGGCACAATATTTATCAACGGTTCAGGTGACGGTCATCTGAAACGTATTTTTTTCGCAGCGAGTCTGCGGCTTTATCCCTCAAGAGGAAGACCATGAAGAAATTCAACAAAGTGGCGATGTTGTTTGCCTCCGCAGCTCTCGTAACAGCCGCAGGCGCACAATCGGTTGACAACTGGCGTAACGGTTCCGGCGACCTCGTCTGGAAAAACGGCACCCAAGAACTGTGCTGGCGCGATGCCAACTGGACACCCGCTACTGCAGCAGCTGGTTGCGATGGCGCCATCGTGGCTCCCAAGGCTGCTCCAGCTCCAGCCCCCAAAGCTGCTCCAGCACCTGCTCCCAAGGCCGCTGCACCTGCACCAGCACCCGCTGCGGCCACCAAGGTGACCTACGCTGCTGACGCTTTCTTTGATTTCGACAAAGCCGTGTTGAAAGCCGAAGGCAAAGCCAAGCTGGACGACCTGGTCGGTAAAGTCAAAGGCATCAACCTGGAAGTCATCATCGCTGTGGGTCACACCGACTCCGTGGGCTCCGATGCTTACAACCAGAAGCTGTCTGTCAAGCGCGCTGACGCTGTGAAGGCTTACTTGGTGACCAAGGGCATCGAGAAAAACCGTGTTTACACCGAAGGCAAAGGCGAGAAGCAGCCAGTCGCCGACAACAAAACCTCTGCTGGCCGTTCCAAGAACCGCCGCGTGGAAATCGAAGTGGTGGGCACACGCGCCAACAAGTGATCCTGTTTCAGGTTCGCCCAAAAGCCCCAGCAATGGGGCTTTTTTTTGGCCGTTTTTTCTGGACAAGCCCCTGTTGATCGACAATTCAGCCCATGACTTCACCCATTACCTACGTTTCCAATGTTGATCCGGCCGAATTGGCCAAGTTCTCTGATCTGGCCCACCGATGGTGGGACCCTGAAAGCGAATTCCGTCCCCTGCACCAGATCAATCCGCTGCGCCTGGAGTGGATTCATGGCTTGGTGCCCCTGGGGGACTTGAAGGTGGTGGATGTGGGTTGCGGTGGTGGCATCCTGGCCGATGCCATGGCCCGCAAGGGTGCGCAGGTGCTGGGCGTGGACCTGGCCACCAAATCCCTCAAAGTGGCCCAGTTGCATGCGCTCGAGGCCGGAACACAAGGTGTGCAATACCGCGAAATCAGCGCTGAGGCGCTGGCCGCAGAGCAGCCCGAGCAGTTCGATGTGGTCACCTGCATGGAAATGCTGGAACACGTGCCCGACCCCGCGTCGGTGGTCAAGGCCTGTGCCCAAATGGTCAAGCCCGGTGGCTGGGTGTTTTTTTCCACGCTCAACCGCAACCCCAAATCCTTCCTGTTTGCCATCGTCGGGGCCGAATACATCCTGAAACTCTTGCCCAAAGGCACGCACGAGTTTGCGCGCCTGATCAAACCCAGCGAACTCACGGCTTGGGCACGTGAAGCCGGGCTGGATGCGCAAGGGTTCAAAGGCATGGAATACAACCCCTTCACCAAGCGTTACTGGCTCAGTCAGGACACCAGCGTGAACTATTTGCTGGCTTGCCGGAAAGCCTGACCATGTTCCACAACGTACAAGCTGTTCTGTTTGATCTGGACGGCACACTCATCGACAGTGCCCCGGACTTGGGTGCGGCGGCAGACAAAATGCGCACCGATCGCGGTTTGCCGTCTTTTCCCCTTGATCACTACCGACCCATGGCTGGCGCCGGGGCACGGGGCATGCTGGGCATCGCCTTCGGCATGACGCCCGAACACCCCGACTTCGAGGCCATGAAGGAGGAGTTTTTCGTCAATTACGAAAGTTGCATGACCGAGCGCACCCGCATCTTTGAGGGCGTGGCCGACATGGTGGCCCGTTTGGTCGCGCAAGGATTGCCTTGGGGGGTGGTGACAAACAAATCCAGCCGCTTTACCGATCCCTTGACCCAGGCCATGGATCTGTTTGCCACAGCCGGGGCGATTGTCAGCGGCAACACCACGCCCCATGCCAAGCCACACCCTGAACCCCTGTTCGAAGCTGCGCGGCGTTTGTCGGTCGACCCGTCGCGTTGTGTGTACGTGGGCGACGACGAACGCGACATCGTGGCGGGCTTGGCTGCAGGCATGGGCACCGTGGCGGCCACCTACGGTTATTTGGGCCAACAGGCTGATATTTCTCGCTGGAATGCCCATCTGCACATTGATTCTCCGATGGACCTCTTGAAATTCCTCCAGAGCGCCTAAAATAGGAGGCTCAGGGGCTGCACTGGTTTCGACATGGGTTCGGACGCGTGGCAGGGCATGTCGAGGTTCTGATCCTCGTTAATCTTCGGAAAAAAAACTAACTGCAAACGACGAACGTTTCGCACTCGCCGCTTAATCCGGTGAGCCTTGCAACAGTTGGCCGATAGGCTGGGTTAGGGTGATGGGGGTGTCAAAGCCTCCAAAGTCCTAGCTGCAAGGTAAAACATATGGGCTGGCATCACCTCGGGTACCTTGGGGTGGTGTGAGAAAAAAGGGTGCTGGCTGGATGTTCAGCGTGTCGCTGCGCGGTGCATTTGGCGAGACTCAAATCAGACGACTACACATGTAGAACTGTACGAAAAAGGCTTATGGACGGGGGTTCAAATCCCCCCAGCTCCACCATATGCAAGCAAAAAAGCCGCTGGGTTAATACCCAGCGGCTTTTCTTTTTGGGTGGTTGGGCTTGCCCTGGTGGGGCTGATCAGGCTTGAGCAGCCGCAGTTTTGTTGTTGTCCTGCGTGTGCAGTTCAATGTACCTGCCGGCCAGGAAGGCGGTGAAGAAGCCGTTGAACCAGTCCATGTTGATGGGCTTGGCCATGAAGATGGTGCCTTCTGGCAGGCCGCCTTTGGCTTCAACTTCTTCTGGAGTCAAGGCAGACAACACCAAGGTGGTCATGCGGTTGAATTGCTGGTTTTGACGCAGGGTTCGCAGCAATTCAAAGCCGTCCACGCCGGGCATGTCCAAATCGGTGATCAGCACATCGGGCTTGATGCTGGAGATGTCGATCAAGGCCTCCAAGCCGGATGACATGGCCGTGCAGTCGACCGGCATGCTGGAACGGTTGCAGTAGCCGCGCAGCATTTCACGGGTGACCGCATCGTCTTCGACGAGCAGTACGCGAAGACGGTTGTCGCGTGGCTCGTTGGGGATGGTCAGCATGTTGTGCTTGCGTTGGTATTCGCGGATAGAGGGCATCGATATCCGGCGATGGCCTCCTTGCGTCTTCCAAGCTTGCAGCTCATTTTTTTCGACCAATGTTTGAATCGTACCGACCGACAGCCCCAGCAGTTTGGCTGCATAGGTGGTGCCGCAGTAGTCTTCCGGGGTGTCAGGTGTGGTGTTTGTTTGCATGATGGTTTATTTTAGTAATAAAAGTATAAAAACCAATCCACGAATAATCTTAAAAGTTGTTAAAAAATGTGCTTTACGGCAAAAATTGTTGAAGTGCTTCGGTTTTCTCGTGAAAAGTCCCAAATCGTACACGGTGTTCTGTGGTTGGGGCTTGGTCTCCGCCGCGACAAAGTCACACCGACGCCAAAGGGGTTGGGCGATTAACATGCAGCACCACCTTCATAGAGGAGTTTGCTGATGCCCGCACACGCTGCTGTCTGGCCTGCGCGCCTGCCCTTCCGGATCATTGCGCCTGCCACGTCCCTGTGGATGAACCTGGCGATCAGCGCCTTGCGATACCCCGACAAAGCCGCGTTGGTCTTCATGGGCCGGGTCTGGACTTACCGTGAGTTGATGGCCAGCGCCGAGCAGCTGGCCGGGCAGCTCAAAGCCTTGGGCGTACAAGCGGGCGACCGCGTGGTGCTGGACATGCAGAACTGCCCGCAGCTGGTGATCACGCACTTTGCCATTTTGCGCATCGACGCGGTGGTGGTGCCGGTCAACCCGATGAACCGGGCCGAGGAGCTCAAGCACTACATCACCGACCCGGACACGAAGGTGGCGGTGACCACGGCCGATTTGGCCCCGGACTTGGCGCAGGCCAGCGAGGCCTTGCCGCCCGAGCAGCGCCTGAAACACCTGGTGGTGACGCAGTTCACCGATGTGTTTGACCCTGCAGCCGTGGGTCCAGAAGACATGCCCGACGCCTGGCGGCCTTGGTTGCTGCCCGTGCGCGACTTGCCGGTTTTGAGCTCGGGTCAGGTGCATGCCTGGGCTGCTGTGATGGCGCAGTCCGCTGTGGCTTTGCCGCCGCCCCAGGCCAAACCTGACGACCTGGCCATCTTGCCCTACACCAGCGGCACCACCGGGCTGCCCAAGGGCTGCATGCACACACATGGCACCATCATGCACAACGCCATGTCCAGTGGCCTGTGGGGCAATGGCACGCCGGAAAACGTGACCCTGTGCGTGGTGCCCATGTTCCACATCACCGGCATGGTGAGCGTGATGCACACCAGCATCTTGCTGGGTGCCAGCCTGGTGGTGATGCCGCGCTGGGACCGCGATGTGGCGGGGCATTTGATCTCCAAATGGCGCGTGACGCACTGGACCAACATCCCGACCATGGTGATCGACCTGCTGGGCAGCCCGCACATGGACCGCTATGACTTGACCAGCTTGACCTACATTGGTGGTGGCGGTGCGGCCATGCCCGAGGCGGTGGCCCAGCGTTTGCTGGACCAGTTTGGACTGCGTTATGTGGAGGGCTATGGCCTGACCGAGACCGCCGCGCCTTCGCACACCAACCCGCCCGATGCGCCCAAAAAACAGTGTCTGGGCATCCCCTTCATGAGCGTGGAGTCGCGCATCGTTGACCCCGAGACCCTGGCCGAATTGCCGCCCGGCGAGTCGGGCGAGATCGTGATCAGTGGGCCGCAGGTGTTCAAGGGCTATTGGAAGCGGCCGGAGGCGACCGCGGCGGCGTTCTTTGAGCGCGATGGGTTCCGGTTTTTCCGTTCGGGTGACATGGGCCGGGTCGATGAGCAAGGTTACTTTTTCATGACCGACCGCTTGAAGCGCATGATCAATGCCAGCGGTTTCAAGGTCTGGCCAGCCGAGGTCGAGGCCTTGATGTTCCGCCACCCTGCCATCCAGGAGGCCTGCATCATCGCCACTCGCGACGCCTACCGGGGCGAATCGGTCAAGGCGGTGGTGGTTTTGCGGCAAGACCACAAGGGCAAGGTGTCCGAGCAGGACATCATCGATTGGTGCCGTGAGAATATGGCCGTTTACAAAATGCCCCGCGCTGTGAGTTTTGTCGATGCCTTGCCCAAGAGCGGCAGCGGCAAAGTCATGTGGCGGGCACTGCAAGAGGCCGAAATGGCCGCCTTGGGCGCACCAGCAAAAGCGTGAACGCCCGGTGGGCACAAGCCCGAGTTCCTATTTGAAACACCGAATGAGTCTGAGACTTTCCATCCTTGACCAATCGGCCGCTGCCTCCGGGCGCGGTCAGGACGCGACCATTCGCCAGACTTTGGCGCTGGCGCAAAAGGCCGAGGCCTGGGGTTATGACCGTTTCTGGGTGAGCGAGCACCACAGCCACCCCAGCATCGTGGGCAGTGCCCCCGAGGTTTTGATGGCCGCCATCGCTGCCCGCACCCAGCGCATCCGCATCGGCAGCGCGGGGGTGATGTTGCCGCACTACGCGCCGCTGAAGGTGGCTGAGCAGTTTCGCGTGCTGGACGCGCTGGCCCCGGGACGCATCGATCTGGGGGTAGGCCGCGCCCCCGGCAGCGACGGTCGCACCGCGCAACTGCTCAACCCCGACCGCAGCGCCTCGGAGCGCTTTCCGCAGCAGGTCATGGAGCTGCAAGCCTGGGTGAGCGGGCAGAACCTGCCACCGGGCCACCCGGGGCACAACGTCTACGCTTACCCGCAATCGGGCAGCGCGCCCACGGTGTGGATGCTGGGCAGCTCGGACTATGGTGCGCAATTGGCCGCGCACTTGGGTCTGCCCTATGCGTTTGCCTACTTCATCACCGACGGGCAGGGCGCTGACGAAGCCCTGCAGATTTACCGCGAAACCTTCCGCCCCAGCGCGGGCTTGGCCAAACCCTGCGCCGCGCTGTGTGTCTGGGCGCTGGCCGCCGACACCGACGAAGAGGCGCTGCGCCTGTTCGAAAGCCGTGCCCGCTGGAAGATGGACCGGAACTTGGGCCGCATCGGGCCTCTTTTGCCACCCGAGGAAGCGGTGCGTGATTACAGCCCGGCTGAGCAGTTCGCCCTGCAGCGCCTGCGCGAATCGGCCCTGATCGGCTCGGCCGCCACCGTGGGCCGCAAGTTGCGCCAACTGGCCGCGCGGCTGCAGGTCGATGAGCTGGTGGTCATCACCTGGACACATGACCCTGCAGCCCAAATGCGTTCTTACGAGCTGCTCGCCCAGGAATTTGCATTGGCGGCAAACTCTGCCCTTTGATTTTTAACCCCAAGGATTTTTGACATGTTCACCACCGCGATCGCTGGCAGCTTGCCCAAACCCGCCTGGCTGGCCGAGACCGAAAAACTCTGGCCCCAGTGGAAAACCCAAGGCCCCGAGTTGCAACAAGCCAAGGCCGACGCCACGCTGCTGTGGATCAAGCAGCAGGAAGACGCAGGTCTGGACGTGATCGGTGACGGCGAGCAAGCCCGCCAGCACTTTGTGCACGGCTTTGTCGAGCAGGTTGAGGGCATCGACTTTGTGAACAAGGTCACCATGGGCATCCGCAACAACCGCTACGACGCGCAGGTGCCACAAGTCATCGCGCCGCTGCGCCTCAAGGGCCGTGTGCATGCTTTTGAGGCCCAGCTGGCCCGCGCCCATACGAAAAAGAAACTGAAATTCACCTTGCCCGGCCCGATGACCATCGTGGACACCTTGGCCGACCGCTTTTATGGCGACAAGGTCAAGATGGCCATGGCTTTTGCCGAGCTGCTCAACCAGGAAGCGCTGGCGTTGCAAGCCGATGGCGTGGACATCATCCAGTTCGACGAACCGGCCTTCAACGTCTACATGGACGAAGCGGCCGACTGGGGTGTCAAGGCCCTGGAGGTGGCTGCGCGTGGCCTGACCTGCACCACGGCGGTGCACATTTGCTACGGCTACGGCATCGAAGCCAACAACAAATGGAAAGAGACACTGGGCGAGGAATGGCGCCAGTATGAAAAGGTGTTTCCGGCCCTGGCCAAGAGCAGCATCCAGCAAGTGAGTCTGGAGTGCATGCACTCGCATGTGCCGATGGAGCTGATGAAGTTGCTCGAAGGCAAGGACGTGATGGTCGGCGTGATCGACGTGGCCAACCCGGCCATCGAAACGCCCGAGGAAATCGCCGACACGATTGGCCGCGCGCTGCAGTTTGTGCCCAAGCAACACCTGATTGCCTGCACCAACTGCGGCTTGGCCCCGATGAGTCGCGCGGTGGCGGAAGCCAAGCTCAAGGCCCTGGCCGAAGGGGCCAAGCTGGCCAGCCAGCGCTACGCCTGAAGGTGTCCAGTCTGGGGGCGCGTTATGCTTGCATCCTTTGCCTGATTTCTCGGACGTTTTCATGCCCCAACAAACCCTGCAGCCGCCTTTGACCTCAGCCGACCAGCTCAATGCCACTTTGGCGACACAGGGCTTTGCGGTGCTTGGGGCCGCCACTGTCTGCGCTTTGGCAGGTGTGCAGATTGAGGACTTGCAGGCACTGGAGCCCAGCTGGAGCGATTTGCCACCGGACCAGTACCTCAAGGACGGTGGACGCTACCGCCGCCGCCGCCATGCCAGCTTTGAAGTCACGGCTGACCGGGCCATGGCCGTGGCGCACCGTGCCCATTGGCAACCCCTGTCTTACAACGCTTTGCATGGCGGCATGCAGCGCTGGTTTGAGCCGATGGCCCCTGCGGTTGTTCAACAAGATGCTTGGCAGAAACTTTTGTGCTGGTTGGCGAAGGTGGCTTCCGATGCCCAAGGCGACCAGACCTGGTTCACCGAGGCGCATCAGTTCCGCATCGACACCACCGACGGCATTGGCCGCCCCACACCCGAGGGCGCGCACCGCGATGGTGTGAATTGGGTGGCGGTGTTTTTGGTGGGCCGCCACGGCATCAAAGGCGGCGAAACCCGGGTGTTTGACATGGACAGCCCGCGTGGCCAGCGCTTCACCTTGACCGAGCCTTGGTCATTGCTCCTGCTGGACGACAGCCGGGTGATTCACGAAACCACGCCGATCCAGCCCGAGCAAGCAGGCGGCTGGCGCGACACCCTGGTGGTCACGCTCCGCGCGGGTGGTTTTTTGGACGAGCCCAAGCGCTGAATCAGGGCGGGCTCAACCCCGATCAGTCACGGAAGTTGTCAAACGACAGCGGCAACTCGGTCATGTCCTTGCGCAGCAGGGCCATGGCAGCCTGTAGGTCGTCGCGCTTGGCACCGGTCACGCGCACCGCATCGCCCTGGATGGACGCCTGCACCTTCAGCTTGCTTTCCTTGATCACTTTGGTGATCTTCTTGGCGTCTTCGGTCTCGATGCCATTTTTCACCTTGATCACCTGCTTGACCTTGTCGCCGCCGATTTTCTCGACTTTGCCAATGTCCAGAAAGCGCACGTCCACGTTGCGCTTGGTCAGCTTGTTGCGCAGGATGTCTTCGACCTGCGTGAGCTGAAACTCGGCATCGCCGAACATCGTGATCTCTTTGTCCTTGAGCTCGATGGCGGCCGACGTGCCTTTGAAGTCAAAACGGGTGCCGATTTCTTTGGCAGAGGTGTCAACGGCGTTGCGCACTTCGACCATATTGGGTTCGCAAACGGTATCAAACGAGGGCATGGCAGAAAAAATCCGAGGTTGAGAATGCGACAATTCTCCCATGAACCTGGAGAAAAATGTCCCCCTGCAGCCGTACAACACGTTCGGCATCGCCGCCAAGGCCCAGGCTTTGGTGCGGGTACGCTCCGAAGCCGATCTCTTGGCTGTTTTAGCCGACCCGCAACTGGCCACCTTGCCTCGGCAGGTGCTGGGCGGCGGCAGCAACATCGTTCTGACCGGGGACGTCAAGGCCCTGGTGCTCAAGATGGAGGTGCCCGGCATTCGCCTGGCTTCCGAGACCGACAAACACTGGATCGTTGAAGCGGGTGCTGGTGTGGACTGGCACGCATTGGTGGCCTGGACCCTGGACAACGGCTACCCGGGTCTGGAGAACATGGCCCTGATTCCCGGCACCGTGGGCGCATCGCCCGTGCAGAACATTGGCGCCTATGGCGTGGAGCTGCAGGACCGCTTCGATTCGCTGGACGCCATGGACATGCTCACGGGCGAGCTGTTCAGCCTGAACGCCGCGCAGTGTGGCTTCAGCTACCGCGATTCGGTGTTCAAACACGCATCGGGTGGCGCGGATGGCCTGGGTCTGGCGGGCCGTGCGGTGATTTTGCGGGTGAGGTTCGCGCTGCCCAAGCGCTGGAAGCCCGAGCTGGGCTACCTGGATCTGGAACGCAAGATGGCCGAGACCGGCATCCACAACCCCGATGCCCGGCAGATTTTTGATTGGGTGGTGGCGATCCGCCGTGCCAAACTGCCCGACCCGGCCGTGGTCGGCAACGCGGGCAGCTTTTTCAAGAACCCCACCGTGACGCAGGAGCAATGCGCCGACATCATCGCCCGCGACCCCAAGGTGGTGCACTACCCCATGCCCGACGGCACCATCAAGCTGGCAGCGGGCTGGTTGATCGACGCCTGCGGCTGGAAAGGCAAGACGGTGGGCCATGCCGGGGTGTACGAAAAGCAGGCGCTGGTGCTGGTGAACCGGGGTGGGCGCGAGAACCCTTGCACGGGGGGCGAGGTGATGACCTTGGCCCGGGCGATTCAAACCAGTGTGTACGAGCGGTTTGGGATTCGGCTGGAGCCTGAGCCTGTTGTGATTTGATTTTTGCTTCTGTGGTGCTGTTCCGCGCCGGGTTGTGGCCTGAGCGGTCGGCCTCATCACTCGCTTCGCTCGCCAAATCGGCCGATCCGCTCAGGCCACAACCCGGCGCTGCGAAGCCAAAGACCTCAAAAACTGCTTGTGTTTCAACGGACGCAGCCTTGTTGCGGGTGCCTGCCGGACTCGCCGATTTGGCGAGCGAAGCGAGTGATGAGGCGAGCCGGCAGGCACCCGCAACAAGGCGGAAAATACCCACAATGCAAGAAAAGACAACAAAAAACGGCCCGAAGGCCGTTTTTCAATGGAGCAGCAAAAAATCACTTCTTGCCGTTGCCATCCAGCTTGTAGATGTGCGGACCTTCGCCCACCGACAGCAGGCCCGTGTGGGCGTAGATGCCCAACTTGGCGCGGGTGTCGGTGATGTCGAGGTTGCGCATGGTCAATTGGCCGATGCGGTCCAGCGGGCTGAACGGGGCGTCTTCCACTTTCTCCATGCTCAGACGCTCGGGCGCGTAGGTCAGGTTGGGGGACTCGGTGTTGAGGATGCTGTAGTCGTTGCCGCGGCGCAGCTCCAGCGTCACGGTGCCGGTCACGGCGCGGGCCACCCAGCGCTGGGCGGTTTCGCGCAGCATGATGGACTGCGGGTCGAACCAGCGGCCCTGGTACAAAAGGCGACCCAGGCGCAGGCCGTTGATGCGGTACTGCTCGATGGTGTCTTCGTTGTGGATGCCGGTGACCAGACGCTCGTAGGCGATGTGCAGCAGCGCCATGCCGGGGGCTTCGTAGATGCCGCGGCTCTTGGCTTCGATGATGCGGTTTTCGATCTGGTCGCTCATGCCCAGGCCGTGGCGACCGCCGATTTCGTTGGCCTTGAGGAACAGCTCGACCGGGTCGGCGTATTCCACGCCGTTCAGCGCCACGGGCATGCCTTCTTCAAAGCGCACGCTCACTTCTTCGGCCTTCACTTCGACTTCGGGCTTCCAGAACGCCACGCCCATGATGGGGTTGACGATGCGGATACCACTGTTCAGATGCTCCAGGTCTTTGGCTTCGTGCGTCGCGCCCAGCATGTTGCTGTCGGTGCTGTAGGCCTTTTCGGCGCTCATCTTGTAGCCAAAGCCGTTGGCGGTCATGAAGGCGCTCATTTCGGCGCGGCCACCCAACTCGTCGATGAACAGCTGGTCCAGCCAGGGCTTGTAGATTTTGAGGCTCGGGTTGGTCAGCAGACCGTAGCGGTAAAAGCGCTCGATGTCATTGCCCTTGAAGGTGCTGCCGTCGCCCCAGATGTTGACGTCGTCTTCCTTCATGGCGGCCACCAGCATGGTGCCGGTCACGGCGCGGCCCAGGGGGGTGGTGTTGAAGTAGGTGATGCCCCCTGTGCTGATGTGGAAAGCACCGCACTGGATGGCGGCAATGCCTTCGTGCGCCAGCTGGGTGCGGCAGTCGACCAGGCGGGCTTTTTCTGCGCCGTATTCCATCGCCTTGCGGGGAATCTCGTTGTAGTCGGCTTCGTCAGGCTGGCCCAGGTTGGCGGTGTAGGCGTAGGGCAGGGCGCCCTTTTGCTTCATCCACAGCAGGGCGGCAGACGTGTCCAGGCCGCCCGAGAAGGCGATACCGACTTTTTGCCCTTTGGGCAGGTTTTGCAGGATGGTGCTCATGTTCTGAATCCGATCAACCAAAGTGGCAGATGTAGTGGTAAGGCTCGGTCACGCGGATCTCGAACTTGGAATTGCCGGGGATGCTGAACTCTTCGCCTGCGCTGGACTTGATCCATTCGGTGCTGCCGTCGAGCTTGTATTCGCAGGAGCCACCCACGCATTCCATGATTTCGGGGGCACCGGTGTTGAAGGTCAGGGTGGCGGGCAGGATCACGCCGACCGACAGCTTGGTGCCGTCGGGCAGGGTCAGGCCGTGGCTGACGCATTTGCCGTCAAAGTAAACATTGGCTTGGGTGTTGACGGAGACGCCGTCGATTTTTTCGGTGGTCATGGAGTGTGCTTTCTGGGGCGGTGGTTGCCGCGTCAATGCAAAAGGGCGTCTTGAGACGCCCTTTGCGGCAAATCAACCCGGCATTTTAGGCCAGACGCCGGGTCTGACCGCAGGCGGATGGGGAAGGGCCTGCTCAGCGCCAGTGCCCATGTCGGTGCGCAGGGGGCCATCCCCAGCCCATGGTCACGTGGCTGTAGACGGGTGGGTGGCTGCGGTACACAGGAGCGGGCACATTAGCCGAGCACCGATTCACCGGTTCGCGGTTCAGGCAGGCCACTGCTCGGGTGTAAACCCGACGGTGACTTGCCCCGAAGGCCAGGCAATGACCGGCCGCTTGATGGTGCTGGCATGTTCGAGCATGACTTTTTTGGCGCTGGCGCTGTCGGTCACGCTGGCTTGCACCGCGGCGTCCAGCTTGCGCCAGGTGGTGCCTTTGCGGTTGAGCAGGGTTTCCCAGCCCAACGCCGCCAGCCAGGTGTCCAGCTGCGCCTCGGGCACGCCTTGTTTTTTGAAATCGTGAAATGCCGCGTTCAAGCCCTGGTCGGTCAGCCAGGTGCGGGCTTTTTTGACGGTGTCGCAGTTGGGAATGCCGTAAACAATGGGGTCCATGGGGATTTGATCCAAGGGAAAGTGACAAGACTGGGCGACAATCGCCGCCTATGAAGACTCTACAGGAATGGCTCGACTGGTGCGAGCAGTTACACCCCGTGGCCATCGACATGGGGCTGGACCGTGTGAAAACCGTGGCCGACCGCATGCAGCTGCGTTTTGACTGCCCCGTCATCACCGTGGCGGGCACCAACGGCAAGGGCTCGACCTGCGCCATGCTCGAAGCCGTTTTGCTGCAAGCCGGATACCGCACAGGCGTCTACACCTCGCCGCACTTGGTGCATTTTGAAGAGCGCTGCCGCCTGCATGGCGAATCGGCTTCGGCCGAAGTGTTTGCAGAGGCTTTTGCGGCCGTGGAAGCGGTGCGGGGCGACGTGAGCCTGACCTATTTCGAGTTCAGCACACTGGCCATCCTGCACCTGATGGCCCGCGCCAACCTGGATGTGGCGATTTTGGAGGTCGGTTTGGGCGGGCGTCTGGACGCGGTGAACATCATCGACGCCGATTGCGCGGTGATCACCAGCATCGACATCGACCACACGGCCATTTTGGGCAAAGACCGTGAGAGCATCGGTTTTGAGAAGGCGGGCATCATGCGGGCCGGTCGGCCTGTCATCGTGAGCGACCCGGTGCCGCCGCAAAGCGTGATTGACCATGCGTCTGCCGTCGGCGCCGATCTGTGGCAGTTTGGCCGCGATTTCAATTTTTCGGGCGACAAGCAGCAGTGGGCCTGGGCAGGGCGCGACCGCCGCTACAGCGGCATGGCCTACCCGGCCTTGCGCGGGGCCAATCAGCTGATCAACGCTTCGGGCGTGCTGGCCGCGCTGGACGCCTTGCGCCAGCGCATTCCCGTCACGGCCCAGGCGGTGCGCAACGGTCTGGCCATGGTGGAGTTGCCCGGGCGCTTCCAGATCGTGCCGGGCCAGCCGGTTTTGGTGCTGGACGTGGCGCACAACCCGCATTCGGTGGCGGCGCTGGCGGCCAACCTGGATGCCATGGGCTTTTACCCCACGACCCACGCGGTGCTGGGGGCCATGGCCGACAAGGACCTCTTGCCCATGCTGCAAAAGGTCAACCCGATGGTGGACAAGTGGTATTTCACCGATTTGCCCTTGCCCAGGGCTGCCAAAGCGGCCGATTTGCAGCAGGCCTGGCAAACGCAAAACACCCGCACCGACACCGCCTCGAGCGTGCATGCCGACCCCATGCAGGCCCTGCAGGCGGCCATCGATTCGGCAGACCCGGCTGATAGAATCGTGGTCTTTGGCTCCTTCTATACCGTGGGCGGTGTTTTGAAAGACGGCATCCCGCGTCTGCAAGCCAAACACCTGAGCCCGTGAGCACCACGCCATGGCCTTTTTCAAGTTCCGATTTCCTGGTCAAACCGCTTCGGGTGAAGCGGTGACAGCCGGCCCCAACGAAAACATCGAAGTGGTTCGCCGCCGCGCGCGGCACCGTTTGATGGGGGCTGTGGTGCTGGTGCTGGTGGCCGTGGTGGGATTTCCCCTGCTGTTCGATACCCAGCCCCGACCTGTCGCGGTGGACACGCCCATCGTGATCCCTGACCGGCAAAGCATACCCCCCTTGTCGAGCGGCACCCCGGTGCCCGCAAGCCAGGCCCCAGCCAAACCTTTGCTGCCTGCCTCCGAGCCTGTGACGGCCCAAGCCAGTCTGGATGCCCGTGAAGAGGTGGTCCCTGCGCCCGCGCCCACCGCGCCAGCCCCCCAGGCAGAGCCTGCCAAAGTGGCTCCACCTGTTGCAAAAGCCCCAGACAAAGAACCCGTGGTTAAGCAGGATGCCCCTGCCGCGGCCCCTGTAAAGGCCGACAAGCCCGCACCCGTGAAGCCCAAGGACGATGGCGACAAGGCCCAGGCACTGCTGGAGGGTAAGCAACCTGTCAAGGCATCCGCTGGGCGCGTCGTGATCCAGGTGGGCGCGTTCAGCGATCCTGCCAAAGTGCGTGAAGTGCGCAGCAAGCTGGAGCAAGCGGGCGTGAAAACCTACACCCAGGTGGTGGAGCGCGACGGCAAGAGCACGACCCGCATCCGCGTGGGTCCTTTCGAAACGCGTGAAGAGGCCGACAAGGTGGCCGCCCGCATTCGCAAGCTCGACTTGCCTGTGTCTTTCTTGAAGATCTGACATGGCGGTCAGCCTCACCGATTGGGTTTTGTTGGGGGTGTTGTTCGCCTCCATGCTGGTGGGGCTTTGGCGCGGACTGGTCTACGAGGTGTTGTCCCTGGCGGGCTGGGTGGCTGCTTTTGTGGTGGCGCAGTGGCTGGCAGCCGATGTGGTCGGGTGGCTGCCCATGATTCAGGGCGCACCCCAATCGGTGCAGTACGCGGTGGCTTTTGCGGTGGTTTTCATGGCCACGGTCTTTGCCGCTGGCCTGTTGTCCTGGTTGATCAAGAAGTTGGTGGAAACGGTCGGTTTGCGTCCGGTCGATCGCACGCTGGGCGGTGTGTTCGGCTTGGCGCGTGGACTGGTGCTGTTGTTGGCTTTGACCGTCATCCTGCAATTGACGGGCATGGCGCGTGACACCTGGTGGACGTCGGCCCAAGGCCCGGTTTGGCTGGACCTCATCCTGACGGGCCTGAAACCCCTTTTGCCCCAGACCTTTGTGGAATATTTGCCCTGAGTTTTTCGGGACAGTTCGATTTTTGAACGGATTAAAAGTATGTGTGGAATTGTCGGCGTTGTCAGCAGCGCACCGGTCAATCAGTTGATTTACGACGCCTTGTTGCTCCTGCAGCACCGGGGCCAGGATGCCGCAGGCATCGTCACGCAACTGGACCGCAAGTTTTTCATGCACAAGGCCAAGGGCATGGTGCGCGACGTGTTTCGCACCCGCAACATGCGCAGTCTGCCCGGCAACTGCGGTCTGGGCCAGGTGCGCTACCCGACAGCGGGTAACGCCTTCAGCGAAGAAGAGGCGCAGCCGTTTTATGTGAACGCCCCCTTTGGCCTGGTGCTGGTGCACAACGGCAACCTGACCAATGCGCACGCGCTCAAGGCCGAATTGTTTTCCAACGACCACCGCCACATCAACACCGAGAGCGACTCCGAGGTGCTGCTCAACGTGCTGGCCCATGAGCTGGAAAAAACCACGCGCGGCTTGCCTCTGAAGCCGGTGGACGTGTTCGAGGCCGTGCGCGGCGTGAACCGCCGTGTCAAAGGCTCTTACGCGGTGATCGCGCTGATCGCGGGCCATGGTCTGGTGGCTTTCCGAGACCCGCACGGCATTCGTCCCCTGTGCATGGGCCGCAGTGCCGACGGTACCGTCATGCTCGCCAGCGAGTCGGTGGCCCTGGACGGCACAGGCCACCAGTTTGAACGCGACGTGGCGCCAGGCGAGGCGATTTTTGTCGACCTGCAGGGGCAGATGCACACCCAGCCATGCGCCGACAAGGCGCAGCTGAGCCCCTGCATTTTTGAATACGTCTACCTGGCCCGACCCGACTCCACCATGGACGGCATCTCGGTTTACCAGGCCCGCCTGAACCTGGGTGAGACCCTGGCCAAACGTGTCATCTCCACGGTGCCACCGAGCGACATCGATGTGGTCATTCCAATCCCCGAGTCCAGCCGCCCCAGCGCCACGCAACTCGCACACCTGCTGGGTATCCCCTACCGCGAAGGTTTTGTGAAAAACCGTTATGTGGGCCGCACCTTCATCATGCCGGGTCAGGCGGTCCGCAAGAAGTCGGTTCGTCAAAAGCTCAACGTCATCGTGAGCGAATTCAAGGGTCGCAATGTGCTGCTGGTGGACGATTCCATCGTGCGCGGCACCACCAGCCGCGAGATTGTGCAAATGGCGCGAGACGCTGGTGCCCGCAAGGTCTACATGGCCAGCGCCGCGCCGCCCGTGCGCTACCCCAACGTGTACGGCATTGACATGCCTACCAAAGAAGAGTTGGTGGCGCACGGCCGCAGCATCGAAGAAATCCGCGAGATCATCGGTTGCGACGCCCTGATTTACCAGGACGTGGACGCCATGAAAACCGCCGTGGCCCAAGCGCGTGTCAACGCTGCCGGGGCGCTGTCCAACTTTGATGCGTCCTGTTTCGACGGTGTGTACGTGACAGGCGACATTTCCATCGACGACATCACCCGCTTGAACCAAACCCGCCCCCAGGTGGAAGAGGGCGACGACGACCATTCGCGTTTGGCTTTGCCCAACGCCAGCGAGTGAGCCCAGCCATGACGCAAGCCAAGCAATTTGACGATCTGCACATCGAAACCCTGGCGGTGCGTGCCGCCGTGGAACGCAGCCAGTACGGTGAAAACTCCGAGGCCCTGTTCCTGACCAGCGGTTATGTGCAGCCCACGGCCGCCGCCGCCGCCGCCCGATTTGCGGGCGATGAGGAAGGCTACACCTATGGCCGCTACGGCAACCCCACCGTGGCCAGCATGGAGATGCGCCTGGCCGCACTCGAGGGCACTGAAGCGGCCATGGGCACGGCCTCGGGCATGTCTGCCATCTTGATGATGTGCCTGGGGCTGCTCAAAGCAGGCGACCATGTGCTGTGCTCGCGCTCCATGTTTGGCTCAACGATCAAGCTGATTGGCTCTGACCTGGCCAAGTTCGGTGTGGAGTCCAGCTTTGTGTCGCAGACCGACTTGAAGGAGTGGCAAGCCGCCATTCGCCCGAACACACGCTTGTTGTTTGCCGAAACGCCCACCAACCCCTTGACCGAGGTGTGCGACATCCAGGCGCTGGCCGACATGGCGCACAACGCAGGCGCGTTGTTTGCCGTGGACAATTGCTTTGCCACGCCCGCCCTGCAACGCCCTGTGGCCATGGGGGCCGACATCATCATGCATTCGGGCACCAAGTACCTGGACGGCCAGGGCCGCGTGATGGCGGGTGCCTTGTGCGCGCCGCAGCAAATGATCACCGAGAAGTTTTTGCCGGTGCTCAAAAGCGGCGGCATGACGCTCGCGCCCTTCAACGCCTGGGTGGTGCTCAAGGGGCTGGAAACACTGGACCTGCGCATGCGGGCGCAGAGCGCCCGTGCGCAAATTTTGGCCGAGTGGCTCGAAAAGCACCCCTCGGTGGCCCGCGTTCATTACCCAGGCTTGGCCAGTCACCCGCAGCACGACTTGGCGATGCGCCAGATGTCCGGCTTGGGCGGTGCGGTGTTGTCTTTCGACGTGAAAGCCGATGGCCCCGAGCAAGCCCGCGCACGGGCATTCCATGTGCTCGATTCGATGCAAATGTTGTCCTTATCGACCAACCTGGGGGACACCAAAACCCTGGTGGCCCACCCGGCCAGCACCTCGCACGGCCGCCTGACCGAAGCCCAGCGCCAAGCGGCCGGCATTGGCCAGGGCCTGATCCGCGTGGCCGTCGGCCTCGAATACCCGCAAGACATTCAAAAAGACCTCTCCCGTGGTCTCGACACCCTCTGATATGACCCTTTCTGTACGCACGCGCACCCGCTTTGCCCCATCGCCCACGGGCTTCATTCATCTGGGCAACATCCGCTCGGCTTTGTACCCCTGGGCCTTTGCCCGCGCCACGGGCGGCGACTTCATCTTGCGCATCGAAGACACCGACCTGGACCGCTCTACGCAAGCGTCTGTTGACGTGATCATCGAAGGCATGGCCTGGTTGGGGCTGGACCACGACGAAGGTCCGTTCTACCAAATGCAACGCATGGACCGCTACAAAGCGGTGCTGGCCGACTTGATTGCCGCGGGCCATGTCTACCCTTGCTACATGAGCATGGCAGAACTCGACGCCTTGCGCGAACGCCAGATGGCCAACAAGGAAAAGCCCCGTTACGACGGCACCTGGCGTCCGGCAGAGGGCAAAAACCTGCCCGCGATTCCCGAGGGTGTGAAGCCCGTGCTGCGCTTCAAGAACCCGATCGGCGGTGTGGTCGCTTGGGACGACAAGGTCAAAGGCCGCATCGAGATCAGCAACGACGAGCTCGATGACCTGGTGATCGCCCGCCCTGACGGCACGCCCACCTACAACTTTTGCGTGGTGGTGGACGACATCGACATGCAGATCACCCATGTGATCCGTGGCGACGACCATGTGAACAACACGCCGCGCCAGATCAACATCTTCAAAGCCTTAGGCAAAGAGCCTCCGGTGTATGCCCACTTGCCCACCGTGCTGAATGAGCAGGGCGAGAAGATGAGCAAGCGCAACGGGGCCAAGGCGGTCACGGCTTACCGTGACGAAGGCTATTTGCCCGATGCCATGGTCAACTACCTGGCGCGTCTGGGCTGGAGCCACGGCGACGACGAAATCTTCAGCCGTGCACAGTTCCTCGAGTGGTTCAACCTGGACCATCTGGGCCGCAGCGCCGCACAATTTGACGAAGCCAAGCTCAAGTGGGTCAATGCCCAGCACCTCAAGGCCATGCCTGATGATGCGCTGGCCCAGCATGTTCAGCCCTTCCTGGCCAAACTGGGTGTGGTGGCCGATGAGCGCCTGGCCAACATTTGCGGCCTGTTCAAGGACCGCTGCGACACGCTGGTGGTTTTGGCCCAATGGATTTCGGCGTTTTATTTGGACGTGGTGCCCAATGCCGAAGAGAAAGCCCAGCATGTGACCGATGCGGTCAAGCCTGCTTTGGCTGTGTTGGCGGGCAAGCTGTCCAGCTGTGCGTGGGACAAGGCATCCATTGCGGCGGCGATCAAGGAAACCTTGGTCGAAACCGGCCTCAAGATGCCTCAAATCGCCATGCCTGTTCGGGTGTTGGTGATGGGCACGGCCCAGACACCATCGCTCGATGCGGTGCTCGCTTTGAGCCAGAGAGAAAAAATTCTGGAGCGCTTGAAAAACGCCTGAAATTCTGTCTATAATTCAAGTCTCGACACCAACGAGGCATAACGAAAAAGCAGCAATGCTCGACGTTTTACCAAAGGGGGTATAGCTCAGCTGGGAGAGCGCTTGCATGGCATGCAAGAGGTCAGCGGTTCGATCCCGCTTACCTCCACCAACGTGTTGAGAATGTTCGCAAGAACAAGTTTCGAAAGAAACAGTCCAGGTTATGACCCTATCGTCTAGAGGCCTAGGACATCACCCTTTCACGGTGAGTACCGGGGTTCGAATCCCCGTAGGGTCGCCAAGTTTTGTAGCACTTGGTCAGTTGCACAAGCAGCTTGACAAAAGTTACAGCTACCAGGAGTGGTAGTTCAGTTGGTTAGAATACCGGCCTGTCACGCCGGGGGTCGCGGGTTCGAGTCCCGTCCACTCCGCCAAAATAGAAAAAGCCGTTGATTTTCAACGGCTTTTTTCTTTTGGGTCTCGCAAGCAGTGTCACATTTAGGTGTCCCATTTCATGGGAAAACCACAATGAAACTGCCTTCCTATCTGGTCAAGTCCAGACATGGGGTCTTCTACTTCCGTTTGACTGTGCGAAATGAGTCAGGTGTTCACGAGAGACGGTTCTCTTTGGGAACCCGTGAACCACATCAGGCCAAGCTCAAGGCACTGTATATTTCAGCAGAGTTAAAGGGATCAAGAGTGAGCACAGATTACGACCCGAACAAGCTCAATCTGGATGATCTGAGCACCTACCCAAGTGATGAGCGACTCAGGCAAGAAATTGCCAAGGGGGATGCCATCGCCAAAGTCCTGCTGGACATCAAAAGCAGGCATCTAAGCAATGCTGGCCGTGCTGTCCGTCCATCCCCAGTGCTTACTGCTGAGGATGCTCGCTCACTCCAAATCATCGTTGGCAATTCCACCTTGATTGCCGATCCCAACGATCCTGCCGATCTCAATGCTGCTCTTGCGATGGCCAGAGCTCTTGGTGCAGATGCCAAAGCAATCACCCCCCAAGAATTTGACATCACCAAACAAATAGGCACCAGCGAAGAACAGCCCAAAAACAAGCCATCCGGCTTCACCTTGGATGAGATGATTGGCCGCTACCTGGCTCGCTCAAAGGGAAGGTTGGCAACCAAGACTCACTATGAGTACGAACGGATGCTCAAGAAATTTGAGGTCTGGTTGTATGCCAAAAAGAGTGCCAGTCCCTATGCCGTTCGCCAAATCACAAGATTGGACATCGCAGATTTCATTGATGATTTGATGGCTGAAGGATTGACGGCCAGTGTCATCCAGAAAAAATATCTGGCTGTGCTCAATGGTGTTTTTGGGCTTGCTCAAACCCTCTCTGCCATTCCTGCTGGTGACTTGCCAACCAGCAGCCATAAGATTTTCACGAAGAGGGACCAGAAGAAGTCACATCACCTCAACGGCTACAAGCCCTACAGTGATGATGAGTTGGCACAAATCTTCAACCATGAGAGCTTGCTGGCCTTGGAGCAACCGGCAGACTTTTGGCTGCCCTTGCTTGGATTGCATACAGGGGCAAGGATTTCTGAGCTCACACAGCTATTGCTCACTGACATCAAGATGGTTGATGGCATTTGGACCATTGACATCAATGAAGAGACTCAGGCTAAACGAACATCAGTCAGGTCATCAGGCAAAGAGAGCAGACCAAGAGAGGAACTGTCCAAGAGCCTTAAAAACAGTGCCTCTGTGAGAAAAATTCCCCTGCATCCGACACTCATCAAGATTGGATTTTTGGACTATGTGGAGTTGGTCAGGCCTTACAGGGGGGACCTGTTTCCATATCTCAATGCCGACACTTTTGGGAACAAGAGTGGCAGGCCCAGTGAGCGGTTTGGCAAGTACCTGGACAGTCTGAAAATCACCAGCAAGAACAAGGTGTTTCACTCATTCAGGTCAACAGCCAATGACCTTCTCAAGCAAGCTGGGGTGCCAGAGGAAACCAGATGCCAATTTGTGGGCCATGAGCACAACACCGTGAATTCTCGTGTTTACAGCCAGAGGCACACCGTAGAGTTCTTGCTCAACAATGTTGCAGACAAGCTGGTATTCCCTCACCTGAAACTGGATGACTTGAAGGCTCCCATTGAGAAGCAAAAAGCCGTTCTAGCTCATGAGGTCAGGAAGAGCGAAAGAATCATGAATCACAAGGCCAAAAGTCAGGATATGGTCAAGAGGCTGGACAAGCAACGAGCACAGTGAATAGGGCCGTAGGCTGCTGAAAATGCCCAGTCATCGCGGTTTTATTTTCTTAGTTGGTGTGGGTGCGCCATACTGAGACTGCCTGATGCCCTGAAGGACGTTCAACTGGTCTGTGATGGCTTTTGCCTCCAGTGAACCTACTTCACAGTCATTGAGCTGAATGCTCAGCGCCCTAATTTGCTCAGCGATTTCTGCAAGTGGGTTGAAAGCGGTGATTGCTCTTCCCCCCCTCCATTGCCCCCCTCGTCCTGATCCGTTTTGATATGGGTCTTGACGAAGTGGGACAGCTTGTTGTGATTGATCTGAAGCATCTCCAAATCCTTTGCCATCTTTCGGATGATCCCAGCCATGTGAATTACCCCACTGTCCTCCACGCGTTTGAAGCATGTTTCGCTCCAAGCCACCTGTGACATGAGTGTGTTTATGTGCCCTGTGAGGAGGTTCAGACGCTCTGAGTGGAGGAATACCACTTCGTGCATTAGCTTTCTCGGGTCCTGCTGTGGACCTCCTGTTGGTTGATTGTTGTCCATACACACGCTCCTTTCTTGTTGTTGTTTTGGGTGTTGCGTATTCCAGTGATGTTGACCAATCAATCCAGCAACGTGACCAACTAGTCCAATCGTTGTAACCATCGACAGCTATCGGCCATAAGCGGTCCTTGGCGCACTGCGAACACCTCAGCGTTCTTGCTCACGAAAAGAAGAAACCGTCACGCGCACCTGACGTTGCCCTATGTCTCATGCAAGGGCATACCCTAAACATTGCGTTCGTAATGTTATGATTATCCCATGTCTCAAGGTGTCCATCGGCCGAAGCGGCCCGAACTCGTCAAGGCGCTCCTGCTCGACGCATGCGCGCAGCAACTTCTAAGCGGAGGCCCGCTTTCCATCGGTGTGGTCGCCGATATTGCCGGTGTCACCAAGGGCGCTGTTCAACACCACTTTCCGACACGTGAAGACCTGGTGCACGCCCTCTACGACCATTTGGCTGAGGAGTTTCAAGCGCAAGTTGCAGACGACGGTTCCGGCGCTTCGGCTGCGTGGCGGTATGCCCGAATAGCCCTTCAAGGTCCCTGCGCTGATTCGGCTAAGAGAGGCAAGGCTCTCCTTGCGGCATGCGTCTCTGAACGGACAGTGAATTCGAAGTGGGTTGATTGGGTGCGCGGGGACCGCGTGCATGACGGAACCGACATAAACAAGCTACTGGCCCGTCTCGCCGCAGATGGACTTTGGCTTTCTGAAGTTTTGGGCATCTATGACCTGTCCTCAGGGGAGCGCGAAGCACTCAAACGTTTGATTCATCAACTAGCCGAAGGAACTTGAATGTCCCCCTATCTGCCCCTCTCTGTTGCCATCGTTGCAGAAGTCGTTGCCACCACTGCCATGAAGTCGTCAGACGGATTTACCCGGCTTTGGCCAAGCCTGATCGTCGTGGCCGGATACATGGTTGCGTTCTATTTCCTCTCGATGACCCTCAGGACATTGCCGACCGGCATCGCCTACGCAATTTGGGCAGGCGCGGGGATTGTGCTCATCACACTCGTGGGGTGGATCATTCACAAGCAGACCCTAGACCTCCCTGCACTTCTCGGCATGAGTTTGATCGTTAGCGGTGTGCTGGTCATCAACATCTTTTCTAAGTCAGGCGCTCACTAAATCGTCAAGGCCCGCTTTGGGTCGGAAGCTGACTGACAAAATTTGTGTTGCGAAATAGGAATTTGACATTAAATGCGGGGGGGGGGCTACCGTCCAACCCATGGAAGAGTTAGTGTTAAAGCCATTGATCTCATTGACTGTCCACTGACACTAATTTTGGAACCCACACACGCAGAAACACGTTTAAGAATGGCTGAGGCACAACGCGGCAAACCAATCTGGGAGACGTGGGTTGACCGGGCTGGGCCTGTCAAGCTCTTGAAACGAGCCGACTATGGTCAGACTGCTTTTGGCTGGGGTGGGAGCAACGGCCCTTGAAGAAAGACGGCGGTAATGGGGGCCTCGCTGGTTGAAAACCAGGTTGACCAAGGTCGGTCCAGAGAAAAACCATTGACCAGATGCCCAAGTTTCAGATGTCGGTTTGATTTGATGTGCGACCAAGGGGTCATCGATTGATCTCACGGGAGAAGATGACCACTTCCATTCGCCATTCAGGGGATGGGTAGATCCAGTGTTTGCACTTGAGATCAATTTCATGGAATAGATCGAGTGCGATAGGCGCAATCTCTGGCAACACCTTCACCCAAGACTGGCAATGGTGATAAGCGTTAAGCGCCAACTCTCGTAACTCTTGAGAGGAAATCAATTCTGATTTTTTGACGAGCAAGATGAGCGCAACCAACGCTTCAAATGTTCCGATTTCTGCCAACCGATAGGCCGTTTTTTCATCAAATTTCTGGAAACGATCTGGTTGCGGGATGGCCTGAAGCATTGGAGGTGCTGAAACCATCAGGAGATCCGTGATAGCAGGGGCTAATGCTTTCAGCTGATCGTCAATCCATCTCTGATTGAGCTGATCCCCACGCAACACAGCCCAAATAGGCGAATCAAAGTAGGACGCAGTACCGGGATAGTTTTGATCGGCAATATCAACTGAATATGGCTTGCCGACCATTCTTCGCGGGACACGCAAACCCGTTTGATAGCCATCCCATTTACGCGGGCGTACCACCCCTGCCTCTTTGTGTTTAACGATGGACGGCTCTATTGCCAACTCAATGGCGTAGGCACTTGGCAAACCCGACCTGGCTTTGACGGCATAAAACCAGACCTTCGTGCGCAAGACATCAATCGGATTTCGCTTGGGGCGACCCGGCTTTGGCGGTTGCAAAAAGGTGGGCATGGTCATGGTGTACAGAAACTCCGATTATCCGTTCGGGTTCCACAATTGCTAACTTTCGGAAACACTGCGTGACAACCGTAGAGAGACCCGAACAAATGACCACGAGTTCATGCGAGCCAGGCACCTTGGCTGAAAAGTTGAAAACAGAAATGGAGCAAACCCATGGCCCACTGCTGGGAGGCCTGCGGTTGGCCAACGCTCTGGGACACGCCAGTGTGGCGGGGCTACGACAAGCCAGATACCGTGGTCAAGTCGCCGTAACGCTGTTCACGTTGCCACATCGACGAGGTTTTTATGCACTCACCAGAGATGTCGCCCACTGGCTTGCGCAGGCACGAATCACGTCTAGCGCTGAATAAAACAAGGAGGGAAAAACCAGAACGACGCTAAATCTAGCCACCCAGAAACGCAAAAGCCCGAGGCGGACACCTCGGGCCTAGCGTCCGACCGAAGCCGAATCAAGTAGTACCTTGTGGGTTGGAGTATCGGTCGAGCATCCCCTCATGTCAAGTGGGCGGGAGTGGGTTAACTCACCCCGAGTGCATGCCTCCTGCACTCGTTTGACCAAAGGAGCAGTCCATGAGGCTACCCGTTCATTTGCAGCGTGACATTGCACGCCAGCACTTTTATGACCCGACGTTGGCTCACCGAGCAATTTCAAGAACAACTGGGACGCACCACGACACGATCCGAAAATTTCGACAGCAAGTGGATGCCTCTGGCTTGAGTTGGCAAGAGCTTTCGCCGTTAGATGATGATGCCTGGCGGGCAGCACTTGGAACCCAAGATCGGTCTGTTGCGCAACTCAAGACGCATCCAGATTGTGAATGGATTCATACCGAAATGCGGCGACCCGACGCAACTCTAGAGCGTCTTTGGCGAGAGTGGCGCGAGACCACCCCTGACGGGGTGGGCTACTCACAATTTGCCATGCTCTATAGCGCTTGGACAAAAAATCAGCATGTGGTGATGCGACGCACGCACCGACCAGGTGAAAAGCTGTTTGTGGATTTTGCGGGCCGGACCGTTGAAATCCGAGATCAAAACGGTGGCCCATCGACCTTTGCTCAAATCTTTGTGGCTGTGCTTGGGTACTCAAACTACACGTACATCGAAGCCACGGCAAGTCAGACCACCAAAGACTGGCTGAAATGTCACGCCAATTGTTTCGAGGCTCTGGGTGGTGTGCCAGAGTGGGTCGTCAGCGACAACCTTAAAGCGGCCGTTTGGCGGCGTGAACGGGATCGAACGGTGATCAACCCAGCCTACAGAGATTGCCTCAGCCATTACGACACGGCACCTCTACCAACGGGAGCACGAAAGCCCAAACACAAAGCCAAGGCTGAAGTGGGCGTGCAAATCGCTCAACGATGGGCTTTGTTTTCACTTCGTGATCGCATTTTCTTCAGCCTTGCCGAGTTGAATGCAGAACTCCGTATCAAGGCCGAAGAAATGAATCGCCATCCATTTAAACGGCTACCAGGCTGTCGATTGGATCGCTTTCTGGAAACAGAAAAAGCGAGCCTCAAGCCATTGCCTGGAACGGCATTTGAATTGAGTGATTGGCGATATAGCGTCAGGGTACAAGATGACTATCACGTCGAACATCAAAGACGCTTCTATTCAGTGCCTCACACGCTAGCACGAGAAAGCGTGGACCTCAGGTTTACATCCACTGTGATTGAAATCTTCCACCGAGGTCGAAGGGTTGCCCTTCACCCTTTAATTGAGACACAAGGAGATGCCAGCACGATACCAGAGCATCGGCCCGTCATTCACAGCCGAGTGCTTGATGCCGAACCTCGGGCATTGTTGGCATGGGCGATGAATGTCGGTGGCAATGTGGAGTTGATGATTCGCCATCAACTTGAAAACCGAAGCGACATCACAAACGGCGTCAAAGCTGCACGACGAATGCGTGACCTCGCAAGGGACTACGGTGAGGCCCGATTTGAAGAGGTCTGCGCCTACGCGATGCCATTGAATATCACCTCACTTCGCAGCATCACATCCATCCTCAAAGAGGATGCAGACAAACGTTTTTCTATCACTCAAGCACTCAAAGTCAAAGTCATTGGTGAATTGCGTGGTCCTAGTTATTTTGGAGAATCAGCATGAGCAGCACGCAACAAACCATCACTCGCCTTCGAGAGCTCAAGCTCGTTCCAATGGCCGATGCTTACGACATGCAGCTTCAGCAACCCAAATTGCATGATGTCAGTTTTGATGATCGCTTTGCAATGCTTGTTGATCACGAGGCATCCGAGCGTGAGGCCCGAAAGTTGAAGCGTTTGATCCGAGGCGCAGGGATGCCTGAATTGGCTTCATTTGAGGATGTTGAATACAAGGTAAACCGTGGACTAGACAAGGCACAGTTGGCATCTTTGGCAAGCTGTGATTGGATAAGGCGTCAGCAAAATTTGATCATCCAAGGCGCTACGGGTGTTGGTAAGACGTGGCTTGCGTGTGCATTTGGCCAGCAGGCGTGCAGGCTGAAAATGCCAGTCCTTTTCTATCGCGCCAGTGATCTTTACGGATCAATCACAGAGTCATTGCTTGATGGCTCATTGCCCGCTCTGAAGCTGTCATTGAGCAAACCAAGTTTGTTGATACTTGACGATCTGGGTTTGGGTGAGATGAATCAACATGCGTCGCAGTTCTTGTTAGATGTGATTGATCGTCGAATGCGCACAGGCTCATTGCTCATCACAACGCAGTACCCAACCGATCAATGGCATGGGTTTTTTCCTGATCCCACGCTGGCTGATGCGATATTGGATCGCGTGGTGCATCAATCGCATCGGTTATCCCTGAAGGGGGAGTCCATGCGAAAAACAATGGCTCGAAAAAAAATGCAATCCAGCTGATAGTCTGAGTAGTCAGATTGACCATGTCAGTCTGACTACTATCCTGGTCAAATCGCCATACTTTTTCTTTGGTCAACTTGCTGGACTGAGTGGTCAGCTTTGACTGGAAGTGATGGTCACGAGGGATTGGAGCGGATGGTCAATAGGTTCTGGAATACGCAGGTGTATCTGTGATGTGCACTGCTCTTATGGTCAGCAGTTGTTCTAGCCTTTTCTTTGCCTCCGAAAATTCCTCCTCACCGAAAATCGCGCGCTGCTGTTTGGCCTTGATTTCTGTGTAGTTGCTTTCGTGCTCATACAAAGCGCCTTTGAGCTTGATGGCCTTGGGTGTGCCCGGAAACTTGACGGAGACCGTTTTATCGCTGGCTCTTGTGACTGTGAGACCGAGCGTGTCTTCCATGAACAGCATCAGCTCTCGTCTGTCGTTGACAGTGCCTGACTTGACTGCCTTCAAAACCTCCGCGTGCAGGAGTTCAGATTTTTGCTTCTGGGTGTAATGCTTGGCTTTCCTCCAAAAGCTGTCCATCCCAAGTCTTGTGGGCTTTTCATGAACCTGCTTCCAGCCGTTTTCGTGGTTCACGATGGACGTGAAAAGAGACATCACTTCAATGGTCTGGTCACCAGGGGGATGTGGGCTCCAGCGCTTGCCTGCCAAGCTTTTTCCTTTACTGTTTTGCCCACCCAGCAACGTCATTGGCAACACGAAGTGGACATGAAATCCTTCAAGCCCAGTAGCCTTGTCGGGTTGCTCCCTGTGCAACACAAATAGGGCGTTGAATTGGTCTGCCTCAAGACCCGGTGCCACAACCTTTTTGAATTGGTCCAGTATGCGAAGAAGCTCAGCCCTTGTGGGTTGTTCTGTGCTCCTGAAAGCAATGCATCCACTGGCGTATTTATATTTGCGCTGGATTCCGTTGATGAGTTCAATCGTCAGTCCTGGTGAGCCCTCCAAAAGCTCTGGTTTGTGGGCACGCTCTTGCCCATCATGGTCATGGGCGCTCAGAAGGTATTTCACAGGGGCTTCGCCATTGCCTGTGCCGGTATTGAAGAACCTCACAATCACTTCGCACCTCCAGTTTTCGCCTGTGTGAGAAGCTCGTGAGCGACTTCCTGAATTTGCGCCAGAACCAATCGCACTTCATCATCAAGCGGTGAGCCTTGGTTCAAGTGGCGCGCGATTTGATTGACATTCACCCCAATCTTGTTGAGCTGGTAGGTGCAGTCCACCAGTGCTGTATATGTCTTGCGCTCGGTGGAGGAGGGGGTGGGCTTGAGCCCTTGCGCACGTAGGTATTGCGCGAGATTGTCAAAGCGGTGTGTTTTGCGATGCTTTTCAAGCGTCAGAAGCTCTTCGGGACTGACTCTCAGCACCACGCGTTCACTGCGCAAAAACGGATGTGTGTCCCAGTTGCCTGCCTGCCCTGATTTTTGTTTTCGCCTTGAAATAATCATGCCCGCTCCTTTCTTCTTATGCTTCGCACATTGCCAATGTGCTGTTCGGGTCTGGGTGTCCCAGCAAGTACCCATCTAGCGATTTCAGCGCACTGATGGGGTTACCTTGCTGTGGGTCCCTCTACTCATGTAAGCAGAAGAAAATCAGAAGTCAAGTACAGGGGTTAGCGCCTGAATACTTTGACACGACGTCCTTGGTTGACGAATGTGATGTCACCACCAAGGCTGGCATCGCGCGCAAATTGCTGATAGTCAATGTAGTTCTTGGCAAATTCGGGAAGCTCGCTACTCATGCCCGATTGGTCCCAGAAGTCTCTTGCCCAGTCTTCTTCACTGTCGTGTTCGCCGTCAAACGCCTCTAAAGCGGATTCAACATCGCTGCTCTGGTCAATTTCATCCAAATAGGCTGAGACTGTGTGGCGCTCTTGCTCATCCAAAGCCATCCAGTCCCATGTTCGCTCGTCCAGGGTGCATTCAGATATGAAGCTGGATGGGATGTCCTCCCAGTCCTGAAACATAAGCTCTGGGTCGTACTCATCAGCATGTAGTTTGTAGCAGGCATCAATGAATTCCTGCTTGTTGGCGTAATCCTCAAGGTCCAACCATTCACCCTTGATTGAACCTGCGTTGTATTTCCCATAGGTGCCGACGTAGATCTTGCTCATCTGTGCACCACCATTCTCGTAGCGTAAAAAATATTCATAGCTCCACCTCCTATATGTCTATGCGTGCTCTCCTTGTGTTTCGAAATGTCCCCTTGAGGGGCTGTGTATTGCTGAACTCCACAGTCGGCATCTTGTATTCAGTAAAGCGTGGAAATCAGCAAAGTCAATAGCATCTGATCAGATCTTGACCCTAGGGCCCAGCGATGAGTGTTTGCCATGCTCAAGGTTGGATTGAAGATCGCGATACAACAGCTCTGTCCGGAACTCAACCGCGAAATTTGTCCTGTGCAATTCATCGTGGGTTTTAGCGGTCAACATGAAGTCTCCGTAGCGTTCGCCGACTTCAATCGCATGAACTCCCACTTCAATTGCCAGCTTCCTCCTACCCATCCTATCTAGGGCAAGGGCGGTTGATGCAAACACAGGATCGCATTCCTGCTGGTAGTAGCACTTCTGGAGAATCTCCTTCACAAAAGCAAGGTGCCGATCTTCAAAGTGCTGAAGGTGTGAGTACCGAATTTTTCCATCGCCTGCTCTCAGCTTCGTCATCAATTTTCGGATGGCATCCACTTTCAGCACGCTGTAGAAATCTTCATAAAACGGGTCTTCAACATATTTGAAGCCGTCAATTGGCTGGTGAAGACTCCAAGCGACCGAAGGGTAGTTCTCATAGGCTTTTCGGTATTGGTGCCAGTTGATACCTGTGACGCAACGATCGTGCCTTTTTGGGGCTTTGATGGATCCGTTGAATTCCTGAACCCTCCAGTTTGCATACGTTCCTCCAAGCTCGTGAACAACCCGGGCAATCCACAAAGCATGGAAAGCAAGATTCTTGACAGTTACCCCGTTTACCTGGTGAGTGAATCGGACGGTGATTTCCGACTCAATGGCATCCCTGATGCTCATAACCCAATACCCGAAATCGTCTGCAAGAGAAGCAAAAACTGCTGCTGCATCTTTGGACTTGAAGATGGCGATGTGATCAATCTCAACCTTGACGTTGTGATTCGGGTACTGCCGATGAACCACTCCGACCACGTTGATGGTGTACTCAGCGCTTGACAGCAATGCTTCCTGAAGAGCCAAGTTCTTCCATGTCCTTTCGCACTCAAATTCGGTGACATGAGCCTTCACAAGTTCAGTGGTGTTGATAGTGGTGCTCATGCTGCCTCCTTTTCTGAAAACACAGGGTCATTGGCGCATTCATTGCCCCAGCCATCCCAGCCCATCGCTGGGGTTCCTCGGCAGAAGAGCTCAATCTTGCGAAACTCTGGATACATGGCATCAATCACTTCACGGATGCGTTTGGGCTTTTCGCTTGGTGCACCGGTTGGATCGTCAAAGACAGATGCCTCGCGTGCTTCGTACGGAACCTCTGGCACATCACCGCGAGTGGCGATCAAAAGAAGTTCGTGCTGGATGCGGAAATATGCGCCTTGACCTGCCTTTTGTTTGTCCCAGATCGCATGTGTCTTGTAGTTGAAGCCCCAGGATTCAATCACCTTGAGAGCATCACCAATGAGCGATGCTGAGCACCACAGGAAAAGAACTGCATCCTCTGATGCAATGGTGTTCACAGGCATGGCTTGGATGTCTTGAAGTGACATCGTTGGATAGCCAAGTGCCGCTTCGCTGATGTAATCCCAAGCAGGGTCCGCGTAGATCACGTTGTATGTTCCGGCTTCGGCAGCAAGTGGCTTGTTGTTGGCACGCTTCTCCTCAATGGCCTCAATACGCTTCTTACGGCGGTCCGACATGGCTGACTTGCGAATTTCCTTAGCCATCTTGAGAATTTCTTTGTCACCCAGCTCCAGAACGATGGCTTGCTTTCCTTCGTCCAAACGGGCGATGGAGCTGGCATTCGTCACATCAAGCTTGCCGTTTTCCACAGCTTGAACAAGTGCGGGGATGCCATCTTTTTCCACGATGCGTGCACGCTGAATTGAATCCACCGAAACATTCAGCATCTGCGATGCCTGAGCCTGTGTTACCGCTTGTGCGGTATTCGCCCGCTTACCTTTTCCAAGTTGGGCAAGACTGTTTGCCACCATTGCTCGCTGGCTGTCATTCAAATGACGGCGCTTCAAATTCATGCTGACGATGTATTCGGCAACGGTTTTTTCGGTCACATCAACTGCTTTGTATTGAGGTTCGATCCCCAACTCACTGCAAGCGCGCATCCGTTCACGACCATCAATCACTTGGTTGCGATAGACCAAGATCGGTTGGCGCAGACCGTTTTTGGCGATGTCCGCCTTCAATTCCTGGAATTCAGATTCGCCCATTGCGGGGAAGATGGAAGTTGCTGCATGGGCAGGCAGCTTGATGCTGTCTGTGCTCCAGTCGTCCAGAAAATCATTGTCATTGGCTGCGCTCTCATCTGAGATGAGGTTTTCGTCAACCACGTGCTCATCTTCATCGTAGTAACCGAGAAGTTTCAAATCGATGAATTGATCAAGGCTTTTTGCACCGGTAAGTTTTTTCATACTATTTCCTTTTTAGTTTTTCCCGAACGACACCGCGTCTTTCGGTATTGGAATTGTTCCTTTTGGGCCACTTTCTTTCCCTGAAGAGAAGGGCCCTATACACTCTTCCTTGACAAACTTAGAAAGGCACCGTAGGAATGGCTGGCTCACTCTTGGACCGTCTGTGTTCGGTCGTTTGGTACAAGACAATTGCTCTGGCTTTGGATGCAAAGTCCCCCAATGCTGTTGCCACCAAGATTGATGCGCTTCGTTATGAGGACATCGTTCGTAGAGGGGTGAAAACTGCGCCTAACTTTGATATGAAGTCGTTTGCGCCCTACGCCAAAGGAAATTCAGCCCCATCAAAGCCAACCATCCACATGGTGGAGGAGCTTCTAGCGCACTTGATGCCAAACACTTCTCATGCCTTCTATGTCGGCCCTTTTTTGACAAAAAGGATCAGGCAGAGCGATGAAGAAGTCACGTTGACTCAAGCGATTCCTCTGTGGGTGGCGCTTGCAGGTCCAGCTCATGCACTGCGTTCAGTTTTATCGGGCGTGCACGAGGAATTTCAAAAGATGTTGGTTTACGGCTCTGATCCCATTGAGCACGCAAACAATGCAATCGAGTGGATTCCAATCGCACCGACTCAGCAGGCTTTCATCTGGGTTGACGATGGCACGTTAGATGAGCTGCATCTCGTTGACCGGATTTACAAACAGAACAAGGATGCCTTCAATCTGGAGCAGCTTACGTTGATGGTCCTTTTGTGGCGCTACAGCATGCTGACGCAGAGGCATTTTCCATTCTTCAATTACCTCATGCGTGAGCTCTACCTATCAGCCATACCGGATGTGCTTGCTGAGTACGGCATCGCCGATGAATTCATTCAATACTGCAAACTGCTGGAGCGGCACTATTTCAGCTATCTGAAAAAGCTGGAATCCGGAGAGTTTTCAGAGGAAGATGAGCCGCTGGTCAGATTCTGAAATGGCGCTTGTGCGGTATTTTTGGCTTTCGCCAATTTTTGTTTTTCTTCCTCTCTTTTCTGTTTCTTCATCTTCGATTTCTGGAGATTGGCTGTTTGTCTTGTTCCTCCTCGTTGGCCCTATCCTTAGGTTCGGCCTAATTACCTGATGTGGGGCGTAGTGGACTCGAACGGTAGAAGAGCACACTAAATTCCAGCCTTCAATGGTCAGTCAGGATGAAAGGCAGGTACTTGCGAACAGTTTTGATGTTCTGTCCTGTGTGCGTTGCCAGCAACTTCGCCGTCATCTTGTTTCCATACAGGGGCGTCAGTTCTTGGTAGGCTGTTCGGATGGTGTTCAATGAGTTGGTGCGTCTGACTTCATTCGTGTAAGCAGCACCTGCTGACATTCGCTCTGTGGCTGATTCGTTCGTGAACGTAAGAACCTTCGCGCGCCCACTGAGCTCGTTCCTGTTTTTCCAAACCCATGCGCTGACAGACTTGGCTGTCGTTTTGACTTCATTGAATTGAAGCGGTTTCTGGAATGAGGCGTTGATGGCTTCAGCTTGACCAAGAGCCGTTTGGAACCACACCTCTTCATTGCTGTGTTCTTTAACAGCTGTGTATGCCCATAGTCTGAGTGTGTGGAAAAGCTCATCATTTCGCCCGCGTATCTCGCACTTCTCAGCGTCAGGCTTTACCCATCTGACTTCGGGCAGGTCAAAATATTCGGTGAAATCACCCAGGTGGTACTTGGCTGGAAATGTCTCAACGGTCCATCGGTCATGCAATGGATTCTTGGTTAGCGTGTGCGTGAAAGCCAAGTCGCCTTTGAGCTGGCGAGTCATCTCCAGTTCGATAGCCTCAAAGTATTGTTGTGGCTTCTGGTGTGCTGACTGGTGGTAAGCAACGGGGGTGATGAGCTCGTACAGATAGTGAGCGTGCCCGTTGGCTCTGTTGGTGGTGATGATGGTTGGAGGAGGGACTTTCAGTTCTTCAAATTTGTGTCCCGCATCCGGGTAGTCCAAATCGAAGCTGAGGTACTTGCGGTAAACCGGGTTCAACCCACAGTAGGCAAACTGGTTGACTTTTTCACGCTTACGAAAAAGCGTGCCCTCCGTAAAGTCGTTGGTCGTGATGACTGAGGTGTTTAGGTGATCGTAGAAATTCGTTAGCTGCTGGTTCATCTTGCTCCGGTTGTGTTGTAAGTACAACAAACAAAAATTGGAGCAAGAAGTCAAGTCAGCAAGCCAAAGATTCTTTACGTTTCCAGCGAGGGAACCTGATAAATTACGTCCTTTACGATTCAAACCGACTTTATGCCATCCGAGTTCTCACCATTGGAGTGCCGCCATGACCGCTGAACCGTGGGTGTCCGTGGACCAGATTGCCGAGCATCTGGGTGTTACCCGTGACTCCATTTACCGTTGGATAGAGCGCAAGAGCCTTCCTGCACATCGTGTTGGACGGTTATGGAAGTTCCAAGTTTCCGAGGTGGATGACTGGGTGCGCGCAGGTGGCGCAGATGAAGAAAAGACAAACGAACCGACAGGAAACCAAACATGACCAGCATGCAACAACGTGACGAACTTCAACGCCAGATTTGGAAAATTGCCAACGATGTCCGAGGTGCCGTGGACGGATGGGACTTCAAGCAGTATGTGCTGGGTACTTTGTTCTACCGCTTCATCAGCGAAAACTTTGCTGCCTACATCGAAGGGGGCGATGACAGCGTTCAGTACGCCAAGCTGAACGATATTGTGATCACGCCAGAAATCCGTGACGACGCCATCAAGACCAAGGGATACTTCATCTACCCCAGCCAGCTGTTTGCAAGGGTGGCGGCCACCGCTAACACCAATGACAGCCTGAACACCGACCTGGCAGCGGTTTTCTCGGCCATTGAAACATCTGCCCTGGGTTACCCGTCTGAGCGCGACATTCGAGGTCTGTTTGCCGACTTTGACACCACCAGCAACCGCTTGGGCAACACCGTCAAAGACAAGAACGCCCGTCTCGCTGCAGTGCTCAAGGGCGTAGCAGAGCTGGACTTCGGCGATTTCGAAGCCAGCCACATCGACTTATTTGGTGATGCCTACGAATTCCTGATCTCCAACTACGCTGCCAACGCTGGCAAGTCTGGGGGCGAGTTCTTCACGCCGCAGCAGGTTTCCAAGCTGATTGCTCGGCTGGCCATGCACGGACAAAGCAGCATCAACAAGATTTACGACCCGGCCTGCGGTTCTGGCTCGCTGCTGCTCCAAGCCAAAAAGCAGTTTGACGCCCATATCATCGAAGATGGCTTCTTCGGTCAGGAACTCAACCACACCACGTACAACCTGGCGCGGATGAACATGTTCTTGCACAACGTTAACTACGACAAATTCAACATCCAGCTGGGCGACACCCTCATCGAGCCGCACTTTGGCGATGACAAACCGTTTGATGCCATCGTTTCTAACCCGCCGTATTCGGTTAAGTGGATTGGTAGCGATGACCCCACCCTCATCAACGATGAGCGCTTTGCTCCAGCCGGAGTGCTAGCACCCAAATCCAAGGCTGATTTTGCCTTTGTGCTGCATGCCCTCAGCTACCTCTCGGCCAAAGGTCGCGCCGCCATCGTTTGCTTTCCCGGCATCTTCTACCGAGGTGGTGCGGAGCAGAAAATCCGCCAGTACCTTGTCGACAACAACTATGTCGAGAGCGTGATCTCGCTTGCCCCCAACCTATTCTTTGGCACCACCATCTCAGTGAGCATTCTGGTGCTATCAAAACATAAGGTGGATACCACTACCCAGTTCATCGACGCCAGTGCGCTGTTCAAGAAAGAAACCAATAACAACGTTCTTACAGATAACGAGGACTTGAACAACCCCGGTCACATCCAACAAATCATGGCTGTGTTCGAAAGCAAGGCCAATGTGAACCACTTTGCTTGCTCCGTCAGTCACGCCGACATTGCAGCCAACGACTACAACCTGTCCGTCAGTAACTACGTGGAGGCCAAAGACACTCGCGAAGTGGTGGACATTGTCCAGCTCAATGCCCAGCTCATAACAACCGTCACCAAGATCGACAAGCTACGCAAAGAAATTGACGCCATCGTGGGTGAAATTGAAGGCGAGGAGCAGCAGGCATGAGTTGTATGGATTTTTTAGGCAAGCTGCTTGATGGTGTTGTAGTGGAATGGAAACCGTTGAGTATCCTCGAAGACTCTGGTGTGTTGAAGCTAGGGCGGGGCAATGTAATCTCGAAAAGTGATTTGTCGAGTTTGCCTGGCGACTACCCGGTGTATTCATCTTCCGCATCGGGCAATGGGATATTCGGTCGCTATGGAAAATTCATGTTTGAGGATGAGCGAATAACTTGGTCAATCGATGGCGGGGGACGATTCTTTCATCGCCAAGCTCACAGATACTCTGTAACAAATGTGTGTGGCTGGCTAAGTGTAAAAAATACGACCGTCCTGAACACCCGATTTCTATTTCACGTTCTGTCCGGCGCTTGGGAAACGAAGGTCTTTGACTACACAAAAAAGGCGCACCCATCTGTAATTCGTGATGAATACATAGTTCCAGTCCCCTCACTTGAAATTCAAGAAAAAATCGTTCGCATTCTGGATTCCTTTACCGAGCTGACCACCGAGCTGACCACCGAGCTGACTGCCCGCAAAAAACAATACAACCACTACCGTGACAAGTTGTTGAGTTTTGAAGATGGGGAGGTGGAGTGGAAAACTCTGGGAGACGTGTGTCAAATAGGAGATGGAAATCACTCATCTAAATACCCCAGAAGCGATGAAATGGTGGATCAAGGAGTTCCCTTTATTCGCGGCACCAACATGGTAGAGGGGACAATATCTTGGCAAGACATGAAGTTCATATCGCCGGAAAAACATCAGGAGCTAAAAAAGGGACATCTAAAAGCTCATGACGTACTGATTGCAAATAGGGGAGAGATAGGGAAAATTTCGCAAGTGCCCGAGCAATTTTCTGGTTCGAATCTCAACTCTCAACTTGCATGGCTTCGTGCAAAGCAAGAAAGTATTTTGCCTCGATACCTTTATTACGCATTAAACGCCAGCCATGTCCAAAGTGAAATCAATGGTGAAGGTGGCGCACTGCAACAACTGACAATCAAAAACATCAAGTTAATCAGAATTCCTGTTCCTTCCCTCAACGAACAAGCCCGCATTGTCGCCATCCTTGATAAATTTGATGCACTGACGAACTCCATCACCGAAGGTTTGCCCCGCGAAATTGAACTGCGCCAGAAGCAATATGCGCACTACCGCGATTTGCTGCTGAGCTTTCCAGAACCGGATGAAGTAGAGGCATGACATGGGCAAGACGCTGACCGAAATTGCTCAGCAACTGAGTACGCCAAAGACTGTCAGAAAAACTGCCCCTGAAAAGACAAAGGAAATTGACGAAGTCAAACCTGTTCCGAAGATTCAACTGATTTACGCCTTCAACGGAACTGGCAAGACGCGCTTGTCCCGAGCGTTTAAGGAGTTGATTGCACCCAAAGCGGAGGGCGAAGAGGCTCAGACGTCTGATTTGGCAGCTAAGAAAATTCTTTACTACAGCGCGTTCACGGAAGACTTATTCTTTTGGGACAACGACCTGGGGCAAGACGCTGAACCCAAATTGATCATCCAGCCCAACGCCTTCACCCGGTGGGTGCTGCAAGAACAAGGCCAGGACCAGAGCATTGCACGCACTTTCCAGCGCTACACCAGCGATAAGTTGACTCCGCATTTCAGTGCAGACTTCTCTTCGGTCAGCTTTTCATTCGAGCGAGGCAACCAGCGCATCGAGCCCAACATCAAAATTTCGAAGGGTGAAGAAAGCAATTTCATCTGGAGCGTGTTCAATGCTCTGATCGAGCAGGTGATTTCTGAGCTGAATATCGCCGAGGTCGCAGATCGCTCCACTGATGTTTTCAACAATCTGTCCTATGTGTTTGTTGATGATCCCGTGAGTTCGCTGGATGAAAACCACTTGATCGAATTGGCGGTCAATCTTGCGGGGTTGATCAAATCCAGTCAATCTAAACTGAAGTTCATCATCACCACGCATAGCCCTCTGTTCTACAACGTGCTGTTCAATGAGTTCAGCAATAAGGCTTGCTACATGCTGGAGCGCCTGGAAGATGGTGGCTTCAAGCTGACGGAAAAGCTCGGCGACTCCCATAAGAGCTTTTCCTACCACCTGCACCTGTTGGAGATAATTGAGAATGCGATTGCCGATCAAAAGGTGGAGCGCTACCACTTCACATTGCTACGCAATCTGTATGAGAAAACGGCTAGCTTCTTGGGCTACCCGAAGTGGTCTGAGCTGTTGCCCGATGAAAAGCAGCTTTACTACAGCCGCATTATCAACTTTACCAGCCATAGCACACTGTCCAATGAAGCCGCTGCTCAGCCTACGCTAGCTGAGCGCGCAATGGTGAAACTGTTGCTTGAACACCTTAAGAACAGTCACGGCTTTTGGCGTCAGTAGGCGCCAAGATGATGAGAAAGAATTCAATGACAGATTACAAGACTATTGCTGAGACGAAGAACTTTATCGTCCTCGATCAATATGCACCTGAATGGAAGGTCGCCGAAGGCTACCAGAGCGAGGGTGACCTAGAGCGAGAGTTCATTCAGGACTTGCAAAACCAAGGCTATGAATTCCTGCCCGGTTTGACAACGCCCGACGCATTGTTCGCCAATGTTCGTGTGCAGCTGCAAGCGCTCAACAATGTGCAGTTTTCAAATGGGGAGTGGCTGCGATTTGTCGAAACCTGGCTGGATAAACCCAGCGACAGCATCGTGGAAAAAACTCGCAAGGTTCATGACGACTACATCCACGATTTTGTCTTTGACGATGGTCGCATCCAGAACATCTATCTGCTGGACAAGAAAAACATCTCCCGCAACAAGGTGCAGGTGATCAAGCAGTTTGAACAGATAGGCACACATGCGAACCGGTATGACGTGACGATCCTGGTCAATGGGCTTCCGCTGGTGCAAGTGGAGCTGAAGAAGCGAGGCGTCGCTATTCGTGAAGCATTCAACCAGGTACACCGCTACAGCAAGGAGAGCTTTAACAGCGAGAACTCCCTCTACAAGTATCTGCAGCTGTTTGTGATCTCAAACGGCACTGACAGCCGGTACTTCGCAAACACCACCCAACGCAACAAAAACAGCTTCGACTTCACCATGAATTGGGCGAAGTCGGATAACAGCCTGATCAAAGACCTCAAGGACTTCACGGCCACATTTTTTCAGAAGCACACTCTGCTCAATGTTTTGCTGCACTACTCGGTGTTTGATGTCAGCAACACGCTGTTGGTGATGCGCCCATACCAAATTGCTGCCACGGAACGCATTCTTTGGAAGATCAAAAGTGCCTTTCAAGCCAAGAGCTGGAGTGACTTGGAAGGTGGTGGCTTTATCTGGCACACCACCGGATCGGGTAAGACCCTGACCAGCTTCAAAGCGGCACGACTGGCCACCGAGCTGGAATTCATCGATAAAGTTTTTTTTGTGGTGGACAGAAAGGATCTGGACTACCAGACCATGAAGGAATACCAGCGCTTTTCACCTGACAGCGTGAATGGTTCAGACAGCACGATGGGCTTGAAGCGCAATCTGGAAAAGGACGACAACAAGATTGTTGTGACCACCATCCAGAAGCTCAACAACCTGATGAAGGGCGAAGCTGATTTGCCCATTTATGGCAAGCAGGTGGTGTTCATTTTCGATGAATGCCACCGCAGCCAGTTCGGTGAAGCCCAGAAGAACCTGAAGAGAAAATTCAAGAAGTTTTACCAGTTTGGTTTCACTGGCACGCCGATCTTCCCCGAGAACGCACTGGGTGCTGAAACCACTGCCAGCGTGTTTGGACGTGAGCTGCATTCTTACGTAATCACCGATGCGATTCGAGATGAAAAGGTGCTCAAGTTCAAGGTGGACTACAACGATGTGCGCCCGCATTTCAAAGCCGTTGAAACTGAGCAGGACGAGAAAAAACTCAGCGCCGCAGAAAACAAACAGGTCCTGCTGCACCCCGACCGCATTCGTGAGATCACGCAGTACATCCTGAACAATTTTCGGCAAAAGACCCATCGCTTACAACCGGGCAACAAGGGCTTTAACGCAATGTTTGCGGTCAGTAGCGTGGATGCTGCCAAGCTTTACTACGAGTCGTTCAGGAAGTTGCAGCAGGACAGCGACAGGCCACTTCGGGTCGCCACCATCTTTTCGTTCGCTGCCAACGAAGAGCAGGATGCCATCGGTGACATCCTTGACGAAAGCTTTGATGTGTCTGCCATGAACAGCAGCGCTAAGGAGTTTTTGAGTGCAGCCATCGTCGACTACAACACGCTGTTCAAGACCAACTTCAGTGTGGACAGCAACGGGTTTCAGAACTACTACCGGGACCTGGCTAAGCAGGTGAAAGCCAAGGAAATCGATCTGCTCATCGTGGTGGGCATGTTCCTGACCGGCTTTGATGCACCCACACTGAACACGTTGTTTGTGGACAAGAACCTGCGCTTTCACGGGTTGATGCAGGCTTACTCTCGCACCAACCGTATCTTTGATGCGACCAAGACCTTCGGCAACATCGTCACTTTCCGGGACCTTGAGCAGGCGACCATTGATGCCATCACCTTGTTTGGTGACAAAAACACCAAGAATGTGGTGCTGGAGAAGAGCTACAAGGAGTACATGGAAGGCTTCACCGATTTGGCCACTGGTGAAGCAAGGCGTGGCTTTGTGGATGTGGTGAAGGAGTTGGAAACACGCTTCCCCGATCCTGCAGCGATTCAGAAGGAAGCAGACAAGAAGGACTTCGCAAAGCTGTTTGGCGAGTATTTGCGCATTGAGAATGTGCTGCAAAACTATGACGAGTTCGCCAATCTGAAGGCCCTGCAAAGCGTCGATATGACCGACCCCGCTGCGGTGGAGGCTTTCAAAGCCAAGCACTATCTAAATGATGAGGGTCTGGCTGCACTGCAAGCCATCACGCTACCCCCTGATCGGAAAATTCAGGACTACCGATCTACTTACAACGATGTGCGTGACTGGTTGCGGCATCAGAAATCCGCCGATGAGAAGGATAAATCCACCATTGATTGGGATGATGTGGTCTTTGAGGTAGACCTTCTGAAGTCGCAGGAAATCAACTTGGATTACATCTTGGAGCTGATTTTCGATCACAACAAGAAGAGCAAGACCAAAGCAGATCTAGTGGATGAAGTGCGTCGCGTGATCCGGGCCAGCCTAGGCAACCGCGCCAAAGAGAGCTTGTTGGTGGACTTCATTAACCAGACCGATTTGGATCAGATTGGTGACAAGGCCAGCGTCATTGAAGCCTTTTTCACTTACGCCCAAGCAGCCCAGCGGCGTGAAGCGCAGGATTTGATCAACGAGGAAAACCTGAATGCCGAGGCAGCCAAGCGCTACATCACGGCATCACTCAAGCGGGAATTCGCCAGCGATAGTGGTACTGAACTGAATACCGTCTTGCCCAAAATGAGCCCATTGAATCCGCAGTACCTGACAAAAAAGCAGACCGTTTTTCAGAAAATCTCAGCTTTTGTGGAGAAATTCAAGGGCGTGGGTGGGCAGGTTTGAGGATGAGAGGCGAAGCCTGTACCCCTGTAAATCAGTCTAAGCCTCAGCCAATAAGGGTGGACTTTGGTGTAGCATGACTGGTGTCACAACAAAGGGTCACACTTTTTGTGACACCCTTGCGATTTTTTCTGGAAAAAATCCTTTTAAATCAGTGGTTTAACTTGTTTGCCGTGAGTGTCCCGTCCACTCCGCCAAAAAAATGAAAAACCGTTGTAAGTCTCCGATTTACAACGGTTTTTTGTTTTCTGAATCCACTTGATTGAATTAAGGATCTTGTCATGGCGCAGGCATGATCTCTCATCCCCCGGTTGCGCTTTTCAAGGCTTGTCACGGTGTGCTCGACCGCGGCCATGAAATCGGCCAAGTGAACGCCACCGGTTTTGCGGTCTATGGTCACAATCGCCGCTTCATTCAGCAGATTGGCCCACTCTGCTCGGGCGAACCCAGGGCATCCCATCGGTGAAATAGGCAACAGACATCGTGCGCAGAAAAAACGACAGTGGCCAAGGGGGCTTGCAAAAGCCCTTGGGGCGATGCGTAATTCCACCGCGCTCCTCGTTGTCAGGCAGCAGGGATGCTGCCTATTTGGATAGATGGAGAACACACCATGAGCAACCTCACACGATTCAACCCATTCAGCGAATTGCGAGACCCTTTCAATGAGGATTTTTTCAAAGGGTTTGCGATGCGCCCCATGCACCGACTGATGGAGGGCGAGCCTCAGATGCGGCTGGATTTGACAGAAGATGACAAAAATTTCTTTGTCAAAGCCGAAATTCCAGGCGTCAAGAAAGAAGACATCAAAGTGTCTGTGGAGGGCAATCAGGTGTCCTTGAGCGCCGAAGTGAAAAAGGAAAAAGAAGAAAAAGAGGGCTCCAAGATCATTCGCAGTGAGCGCTATTACGGAAGCGTCGCACGCAGCTTCACCTTGGATGAAAGCGTGGACGAAGCTAAGGCTTCCGCCAAATACGAAGACGGTGTGTTGCAGCTGACTTTGCCGAAGAAACCCAACGGCCAAAGCCATTTGCTCAAGATCGCCTGATGACCCGGCTTGGGCTGCGGCCCAAGTGGTGCAAGGCCATTTTCGTGGGGCTTGACCCCACTTCTCACACCAGAATGTGGTGTTTGCCGATCGGGTGCACGCTGCTGGCCTGCGGACCTTCATCGCCGATGTCCTCGACGTAATACACAGGTGTACCGATCTGCAGCTTGTCCAGGTCCTCGCCCACCAGGCTGTTGCGATGGAAGTAAAGCCAGCGACCATCGACCGATTCAATCCGCCCGAACGTTTTGTCTGGCGCGATTTCAGTGATGTGTCCATGCGGTCTTTCTTCGTGCTGTTTGACATGGCCTTGCTGGTGCCTCACCAGCTCTTCCAGTTGACGGCGCATGGCATCGAAAGCATCTCGAATGGCCACATACACGTCGGTGTAAGCGTGGTTCTGATCGGGCTGTCGGTCTGCAATCAGTTCATGCCCGGGAACCTTCACACCCATGCGCACATGGAAATGGTTGCCTTGGGTGTGATGTCGGTGCAGCTGTTCGATGGTGACATGGCAGTTGTGGATGCTGGGGTGAAACTTTCCCAGTTTGTCGACTTGGTGGCGTATGTGGGTCTCAAGGGCCTCGGAGTGGGCCAGATGACGAAAATGGATTTCCAGAGGAACGGGTGCTGTGGGTTTCATGGTTTTTCCTGTAGTCGAGACCCCATGGGACATCAACGGAGCCGGCACGGGTAGAGCGGTTCGTCATGCCATGGTGGCGGGCTTTGGATGCCTGGTCTGTCTCTTGACTCACCGAAGCGGTTTGCAGGCGGTTAACCAAGGCACTGACAACCGAGGGTGCGCAAGGCACGATGCCAACCGGGTGACATCTCTAAGGAATCATGATGGGTAAACAATTGACAGCGGGCGATATTTGCAAACGCAAGGTCACCGTGGCTTACAAAAAAACCAGTGTGGTGGCTGCAGCGCAGCTCATGCGCGAAGACCACGTGGGTTCCTTGGTGGTGGTCAATGACGAGAACGGCAGTCGGCAGGTGTGTGGCTTGATCACCGACCGTGACATCGTGATGTCTGTGGTCGCCACCGGTTTGGTGCCTGAGCCTTTGTGTCTGGAGGACATCATGACTGAGCGTGTGGTCACGGTGAACGAAGCCGACTCCTTGCTGGACATGATGCGCTGCATGCGTGAGCATGGTGTGCGGCGCTTACCCGTGGTCGGGCAGCAGGATGAGCTGATGGGGATCGTGAGCATGGACGATGTGCTGAAAATACTTGCCCAAGAGATGAACGCGTTGGTGGGCACCATGGAGACAGGCATCAGGCAGGAGCGAGAGCGCCGTCAGTGAGCCTATTTGTGGCGATGAAAATGCATTCTGGCGGTTCAGGGTTGGGGTTTTGGCTCATCTGGCTGACAGGGTGAGGCTTGGCTTTGTGCTGCGCATCCATCAAGCGAATGCTGTTGCAGAGGTCTTGAACAGCATGCATTGCCGCATGTCTCTGGGCTACAAAAATGGGATGCCGATCAACCCCCTCGTTAGGGCCACGACTTGAGCCAAAGGGTCTACACCAACAGGTCAATTGACCACCGAGTGGGCCTCCCGAACAATCAAAAACGGTTCAGACTGAAAAGTGAAAAGGATCAGAGCATGGCTCACAAACATTGGATATTGGTGGCCAACGCTTCACAGGCGAAAGTTTGGGAGCGCACATCGTTCAACGAGCCCTTGGTGGAAGTGATCGATTGGATTCATCCGGAAAGCCGCATGCCCGCCAGCGAGACCGAGCGCAGGCCATTGGGGCATTCAGAGGCAGGTCGGGCGGGTTTGGCGCCCCGTGCAGAAATTAAACACCTGCATCGCAGCGAGTTTGCCAAAACGTTGGCGAAGTATTTTCACGAAGCGGTGATGAACCACCGCATGAGCGCCTTGGCCTTGTTCGTCTCCAACCCCTTCATGGGTGAGTTGTTGTCACACCTGGACGCGTCCGTGCAACACACCCTTGTGGCCCAACATGTGCTGGATTTGACGTCCTTGAACGTGACCGAGCTGGACAAACGCTTACGCAGTGAATTTCGTTTGTAACGACGCCATCACCTGCGCATCGTCCACCTGTGGGAACTGTTGGTAAAACTGCGCGACCGCCATGAAGTCCTCGGGGGCATGCAGGCACACCGTTTCGTCGGCCAGGGGTTTGATTTTGGAAAGCGCATCCGGGCTGGCCACTGGAATGGCGCAGACCAAACGCTGCGGGTGGTGTTGGCGCACGGCTTTGAGTGCCGACATCATGGTGGCCCCTGTGGCCAGGCCATCGTCCACCACAATGACCACACGCCCCTGCACTGGGATCGGCGCCCGAATTTGGCTGTATTGCTGGCGTCGGGCCTTCAGTGTTTTCATCTGTAGTTTGATTTCATCTTTCACATATTGCGGGGCGATGCCCGGCGTTGCAGCGCAGGGCGAGAGGTAGGCCCGCCCTGTTTCGTCCACAGCGCCGATGGCCACTTCGGGCTGTAACGGGGCGCGCAGTTTTCGCACCAGCACCACATCCATTTGCCCATGCAACACATCTGCAATCCAGGCACTCATGGGCACAGCGCCTCGGGGTATCGCCAGAATCAAAGGGTTTTGGCCTTCGTACTTTTTGAGTGCCTTGCTTAATTGGCGGGCAGCATCCAGGCGGTCTTTGAACATGGCGGATTCCGTTGCAGTGGTTGGACCGCATTGTCAAAAAAACGGCGGTTTGGGTCTGTACCTGGCACCACAAACCCAGCGCCCTGAGCAGGGTTCATTCATCCGTGCGCATGAAAAAAGCCGCTCAACGGACGCTGAGCGGCTTGTGCTTTGCGCCCCGTCCCTGTCGGGGGCTTGGCGTTTGCTTGGGCTTACAGACCCGCAGCCGCTTTCAGCGCGGCGGCACGGTCGGTGCGTTCCCAAGTGAAGTCGGGCTCGTCGCGGCCAAAGTGGCCATAGGCGGCGGTCTTGCTGTAGATCGGGCGCAGCAAGTCCAGCATTTGGATGATGCCCTTGGGGCGCAGGTCAAAGTGCTCGGCCACCAGAGCCGACAATTTTTCGTCCGAGATCACACCCGTGCCTGCGGTGTTGACGGTGATGTTCATCGGGCGGGCCACGCCAATGGCGTAAGCCACTTGCACTTGGCATTGGGTGGCCAGACCGGCGGCCACGATGTTCTTGGCCACGTAGCGGGCGGCGTAAGCGGCCGAGCGGTCCACTTTCGAGGGGTCTTTGCCGCTGAAGGCACCACCACCGTGCGGGCAAGCGCCGCCGTAGGTGTCCACGATGATCTTGCGACCCGTGAGGCCGCAGTCGCCCTGGGGGCCGCCAATGACGAATCGGCCTGTGGGGTTGATCAGGTACTTGGTGTCTTGCAGCCACTCTTTGGGCAGCACGGGCTTGATGATCTCTTCGATGATGGCTTCGGTGAAGCTGGCTTTCATCTTGGTGGCAGTCTCCGACTGGTCAGGGCTGTGCTGGGTAGACAGCACCACGGTGTCGATGCTGTGGGGCTTGCCATCCACATAGCGCATGGTCACCTGGCTCTTGGCGTCGGGGCGCAGGAAGGGCAGGCGACCGTCCTTGCGCAGCTGGGCCTGACGCTCGACCAGGCGGTGGGCGTAGTAAATCGGGGCAGGCATCAGCTCGGGCGTTTCCGAGCAGGCATAGCCGAACATCAGGCCCTGGTCGCCCGCGCCGATGTTGAGGTGGTCGTCCGATGCGTGGTCCACGCCCTGGGCGATGTCGTTGCTCTGCTTGTCATAGCAGACCATGACCGCGCAGCCTTTGTAGTCGATGCCGTAGTCGGTGTTGTCGTAGCCGATGCGTTTGATGGTGTCACGCGCCACCTGGATGTAGTCGACGTGCGCGTTGGTGGTGATCTCACCGGCCAAGACCACCAGACCGGTGTTGGTCAGGGTCTCGGCGGCCACGCGGCTGCGGGGGTCTTGCTCGAAGATGGCGTCGAGGATCGCGTCCGAGATCTGGTCGGCGACCTTGTCAGGATGGCCTTCGGAGACGGATTCCGAGGTGAAGAGGTAATTGCTGGGCATGAAAAAGGCTCCTAAAGTTTCAGAGGTTTGTCGGCGTTGCCGACCCTGAAAACCCGGAGCCTGGCGAACGCTTTAGCAGGTTTTGTGAATCGCCCTGCAAGTAGTTCAGATAACTCGGCGATGCACGAATTATAAAAGATGTCAGAACACCCGCCGAAATCATGTCCAATACAGCCCATGGACATCCCCACCCCGATTGAAAACCGCTTGGTCGACCTGGAAATCAAGGCCGGCTTCACCGAAGATCTGCTCGACCAGCTCAATGCGCAGGTCTACCGCCAGCAGCAGCAAATTGACGCGCTGATCCAGGAGCTGCGCCAGATGCGAGACCGTCTGCCCGAATCGGGTGGCGGCGCCGAGGTGCGCAACCTGCGTGATGAAATTCCGCCGCATTACTGAAAACCATGCACAGCGTTCAGGACATCCGCGACCACTTGCGCGCCTTGGGAGCCAACGCTCTGCACGAGCAGCGCGTGCTGCGCCTGTGGGCTCAGGCCAAGCCGCAGGACAGTGGCCGCAGGCCTTTGGCGAGTTTCATGCCCACCGCCGTGCGCGAGGCCTTGCCTGCGCTCAGCCAAACGCTGACCGGCCTGGCCACGCTGCGCGAACAACACCCGGGCCAAGACGGTTCGGCCCGCTTGCTGGTGGGCTTGCAAGACGGCCAGACGGTGGAAAGCGTGCTCTTGCCGCGCGACGGTCTGTGTGTGTCGTCTCAAGTGGGCTGCGCAGTGGGCTGCGTGTTTTGCATGACCGGGCGCGAAGGTTTGATTCGGCAGGTGGGCAGCGCCGAGATCGTGGCGCAAGTCGCCTTGGCCCGCACGCTCCGACCCGTCAAAAAAGTGGTGTTCATGGGCATGGGCGAGCCCTCGCACAACCTGGACGCGGTTATGGAGGCCATCGACCTGCTGGGCACGGTGGGCAATATCGGGCATAAAAACCTGGTGTTTTCCACGGTGGGTGATGCGCGCGTGTTCGAGCGCTTGCCGCAAGGCCGGGTCAAGCCCGCGCTGGCGCTGTCGCTGCACACCACCCGGGCCGATCTGCGGGCGCAACTGTTGCCCAGGGCCCCGCGCTTTGACCCGCAAGATTTGGTCGAGGCAGGTGAGGTCTATGCCCGTGCGACGGGCTACCCGATCCAGTACCAGTGGACGCTGATCGAAGGCGTGAATGACAGCGATGACGAAGTCGAGGGCATCGTGCGATTGCTGAAAGGCAAATATGCGCTGATGAACATGATTCCGTACAACGCGGTGCCCGATTTGCCTTACGCCCGGCCCAGTTGGGAATGTGCCGCCGAGATCGCCCGCACCCTGCACCAGCGGGGTGTGCTCACCAAATTGCGTCAGTCGGCCGGGCAGGATGTGGATGGCGGCTGCGGCCAGCTGCGGGCGCGGGATGTGGTTCAGCGTGAGCAGCGGGTGCATATGCGCCCGCACCCGCGAGTTAACGCCCCGGCAATTTGACCAAGCCGCTGGACAGGGCGGTGCCCAGCAAAATCACCGCGCCGCACAACAGCATCCAGGCCGTCACGCTCTCGCCCAAGAACAGCACGCCGTAAGCGATGGCAAACACTGGCACCAAAAAGGTGACCGTCAGCGCCCGTGCAGGCCCCGAGTTCTCGATCAGTTTGAAATACAGGATGTAGGCCACCCCGGTGCACAGCACGCCCACCACCAGCAAGGCCCACCAGACCGATGCGCTGGGCCAGTGATCCGGCTTGAACCACAAAGCTGGCAAGACCAAAGCCAGACTCGCGCCAATTTGGCTGCCTGTGGCGGTGACGAGTGGCGGCAGGCTGGGAATGTGTTTTTTGGTGAAGCTGGCCGACAGCGCGTAACAAGTGGTGGCCGCCAGGCAGGCCAGCACTGCCCAGGCCGGGGCGATGCCCGAGGCGTTGGGCTTGAAGCTGGCTTGACCCCCTGCCAACAGCACCACGCCACCAAAACCGACCGCCAGACCCACCGTGCGCGAGAGGGTTGGCTTGTCACCCAGCCAAAGCCAGGCGACCAATGCACCAAACAGCGGCACGGTGGCGTTCAGGATGGATGAAAACCCCGTGGTGATGTGCATCACCGCAAACGAATACAAGGCAAACGGAATGCCGCTGTTGAGCACGCCCACAAACAGCACGGGCTTCCAGTGTTGGCGCAGTTCGGCCCAATGGCCTTTGGCCAGCATCAGGGGCAGCAGAAAAATCGAGGCGATGGCCACCCGAATGGCGGCGGTGGGCAAAGCGCCCAGTTCCAGTGCCGCCACGCGCATGAACAGAAAAGAGGAGCCCCAGATGGCGGCCAGGATCAGGAAGTCGGCCAGCCAGCCTTTGGCGGGAGAAACATGCATGGAGAAAAAAGTCAGATGCCGGGATGGCCTTCCAGCTGCAGCAGCGCCTGTTTGCGCCACAGCCCGCCTGCGTAGCCCGTGAGTTGGCCACCGGCACCCAGCACGCGGTGGCAAGGCACGATGATACTCACCGGATTGCGCCCCACAGCTGCACCCACGGCCCGCACCGCCTGGGGTTTGCCCAGTTGCCGTGCCAAGTCGCCATAAGTTTGGGTGTGGAGTGGGTTAATGCCCAGCAAGGCCCGCCAAACCGATTGCTGAAACGGCGTGCCCGCTGACAGGTCGAGTGGGAGATCAAAAACCTGGCGCTGTCCAGTAAAGTAGGCTTGCAGCTGCGCTGCTGCAGCTTCCAGCAAAGGGTGTCCGGCATGGGTCTGCCAGTGCTGGCGGTCGGCATCGGATGGGCCGTGCTTTTGGTCATCAAACCAGACACCGCACAGGCCTTGGTCGCTGGCGGCCAGGGTCATGGGTCCTAAGGGACTGTCGTAGCGCAGGACGTTCAACGGTTTCATGGCGTATCAGGTGGTCACGGTGGGCTCCATGGTAGCGGGGAAACCCTGTTTCGGGTGTTTCAAGCGGCTGGTTGAGGCGCTGTTTGGGAGCGGTTTGGACGGACTTGCCGCCTACAATGCAGTCAAGGCACAAAGCCAAGCCCATGCGGCCATTTTGATTGTTGGATCCCATGCAAATTACCCCCTCTATTTTCAAAGCCTATGACATCCGCGGCGTGGTGCCGTCGACGCTGAATGAGCCAGTGGCCGAGGGCCTGGGCAAGGCCTTTGGCACTCGGGCTCTGGCCGAAGGCCAAACCACGGTGGCCGTGGGGCGTGATGGCCGCCTGAGCGGGCCAGGCCTTGCAGCTGCGCTCATTCGTGGTCTGGTGTCGGCGGGCATCCAGGTGATTGACATTGGTTTGGCCACCACGCCCATGCTCTACTTTGCAGCCAGCACCGTGTGCCAAAGCGGCATTCAGGTGACGGGCAGCCACAACCCCAAGGATTACAACGGCTTCAAGATGGTGCTGGGCGGTCGCGCCATTTATGGCGACGAAATCCAGGCACTGCGCCAGATGATGGAGGCTGAGAGCTGGCAGCTCCAGAGGGGGGGCGGCGTGAGTCAGCGCGATGTGCTGGCCGATTACACCCAGCGCATCGTGGGCGACATCCGACTGGCGCGCCCCATGAAAATCGTGATCGACTCGGGCAACGGCATCGCTGGCGCCTCGGCCCCCGGCATCTTCCGCGCTCTGGGTTGCGAAGTGATCGAACTCTTCAGTGAGGTGGATGGCAACTTCCCCAACCACCACCCCGACCCGAGCAAGCCGGAAAACCTGCAAGACCTGATCCAAGCCTTGAAAACCACGGGCGCTGAATTGGGCTTGGCCTTTGATGGCGATGGCGATCGCCTGGGCATCGTGACCGCAGACGGCAACAACATCTACCCCGACCGCCAGATGCAGTTGTTTGCGCAAGACGTGCTCAGCCGCGTGCCCGGCGGCACCATTTTGTTTGACGTGAAGTGCTCACAGCGCCTGGCCCCGGCCATTGAAGCTGCAGGTGGCAAGCCCCTGATGTACAAAACCGGCCACTCGCTCATCAAGGCCCAGATGCGGGCCATCGAGGCTGCTGGGGGCCAGGCCCCCTTGGGGGGCGAGATGAGCGGGCACATCTTCTTCAAAGAGCGCTGGTACGGTTTTGACGATGGCACCTATGCCGGCTGCCGTTTGCTCGAAATTGTGAGCAAAACCCCAGACGCCAACGCCGTCTTGAACGCCTTGCCCACCAGCTTCAGCACACCCGAGCTGAATGTGGTCTGCGCCGAAGGCGAGCCGCACAGCGTGACCAGCGCCTTGCAGGTGCTGGCTGGCGATGCCTTCAAGGCACCCGCCAAGGTTTTCACCATCGACGGCCTGCGTGTGGACTGGCCCGATGGCTTTGGCCTGATCCGCGCCTCGAACACCACCCCGGTGCTGGTGCTGCGTTTTGAAGGGCAGACTGAAGCGGCCTTGCATCGCATCGAGGCCGATATGCTGGCGCTGCTGCGCTCGGTCAAGCCTGATGCGCAGATACAGGCGGCGGCGCATTGAGCCAGAGCGCCCAGGAAAAACCTTCATGAATGCCCTTCACCCTTTGCTGAGCCCGGACCCTGAGGTCATTGTGTTCAACTTGAAGCAGCGCTACACAGGTGTGTCTGCCACCATCAATGCGCTGGTGCCCTTGCAGGCCCAGCAGTGGCGTTTGGGTTTTTGCGGCACACGGATGTCCAATGGCATCGATGGCATGACACTGAGGCAAGCGATCGCGCTGTCGCGCAAACCGCCAGCAGGTCGGCCTTTTCGCATCTGGCACGTGCGGCGTGATCCGGAAATGATGGCGGCGATTTTTGCACGTGATGTGTTGCGGCTGCCGATCAAGTTGGTGTTCACCTCGGCGGCCCAGCATTTGCATGGGCGCTTTCCACGCTGGCTGATTTCCAAAATGGACGCGGTCATTTCCACCACGCCTCTGGCGGCCAGTTTTGTGCCCAATACCACCGCCGTGGTGCCGCATGGCATTGATTTGTCTCGTTTCAGTCCACCGCCGGACAAACTCAAGGCTTGGGCCGATTCGGGTTTGCCAGGGCAATACGGCATTGGTGTGTTTGGTCGTGTACGGCCTGACAAAGGCAGTGATGTGTTTGTGCACGCCATGATCCAGGCTTTGCCCCAGTTGCCGGGTGCGACGGCTGTCATCGCTGGGTTGGCACAGCCGCAGCACCAGGCTTATCAGCAAGATCTTCAGCGCCAAATCGATGCGGCGGGATTGCATGACCGGATTGTCTTTTTGGGCGAAGTGCCTGCAGGTGAGGTTCACCTGTGGTACCAACGCTGCCTGTTGTGTGTCGCGTGTCCGCGTTATGAGCCCTTTGGCCTGACGCCGTTTGAGGCGGCTGCCACGGCTTGTGCACTGGTTTGTTCGCGCACGGGGGCCTTTGACCAATTGGCCATACCCGGCCAAACCGGTGAAATGGTGGACACCGACGACGTGCCAGGACTGACCCGCGCGGTCGTCTCTGTGCTGAAAGATCCGACCCATGCGGTGCAGATGGGGCAGGCTGCACGTGCCCGGGTGAGCGAGCACTTTTCGCTGGGCCGGGAGGCCGAGGGCATCTCGCGCGTGTACAAGGGACTCTTTGAAAAGGCCCGAGCCGGATGACACGGGTATGGCCTGGTTTGACTGGCTTCGAGCGACTGGCCTTGACCGCCTACGGTGTCTTGTTGCACGTTTTGCAGCCTTTGCTGCGCCAAAAGCTGCGCCGTCGTGCGCAGCACGAGCCTCAATACGGGCTGAATGTGGCGCAAAGGTTCGGGCAATACGCTGACAGCTCGCCTGAGGGCGGTTTTGTTTGGCTTCACGCCGTGTCCTTGGGGGAGACCCGTGCTGCGGCCTTGCTCTTGCCGGCATTGCGCGAGGCCTTTCCGGGTATGCGCCTTCTTTTGACACACGGTACGGCCACGGGATGGGTGCAGGGCAGGGCGCTGCTGGAGGCTGGGGATGTTCAAGCGTGGTTGCCTTGGGATACGGCGCGGGCGACGCGTCAATTTCTGGCGCACTTCAAGCCCAGCATGGGCTTGCTGATGGAGACCGAGGTGTGGCCCCATCTGGTGCAGGCCTGCCGTCAAGCGGGTGTGCCCTTGTGTTTGCTCAATGCACGCATGAGTGAAAAATCCTGTCGCCGTGCATTGCGCTGGCCCGCGCTGTCGGGGCCTGCTTACCGTGGTTTGAGTCTGGTGTTGGCGCAATCCGTGCCCGATGCGCAGCGTTTGTTGCGTCTGGGTTGCCGGGATGTGCGTGTTGTCGGGAACCTGAAATTTGATGTTGTGGTTTCTGACCAAGCCCGAAAACAGGCGTCACTTTGGCGTAGCGGTCTGGACAGTCGACCCGTCGTCATGCTGGCCAGTACCCGCGAGGGGGAAGAGGTGTTGTGGTTGCAGGCGCTGCAGTCCCAACCCGATCGTCTGGAACAACTCAAGGCGCTGGGCGTTTTGTGGCTTTTGGTGCCTCGGCACCCGCAGCGCTTTGACGAGGTGAATGCTTTGCTTGCACAGGCCGCGTTGCTATGTGAGCGCAGAAGTGCATGGGGTGATCGTGAACCTGATGCGGCTCGCATGACCAGTGCCGATGTGGTTTTGGGCGACAGCCTGGGCGAAATGCAGACCTACTATCTGGTCAGTCGCATGGCATTGCTCGGTGGCAGTTTTGCACCCTTGGGGGGGCAAAATTTGATTGAAGCCGCAGCGTGCGCTTGTCCCGTGGTCATGGGGCCGCACACGTTTAACTTTGCAGATGCGGCCGCTTTGGCAGTTGCGCAGGGCGCTGCATGGCAGATGCAGGACATGCAAGCTGCCTTAGACCAAGTTGTTTTGGCGTTGACCCATCCGCAATCACTTGAGCATGCGCAAAAAGCTGCTGATCAGTTGCTGGAGAAGGGGAGAGGGGCCGTGTCCAATCACATCCAAGCCTTGCGCTCAACGGCTGTCATCAAGATGAACGGGAGCGTGGCATGAGCCCTTCGGCTTTTTCGCAGGTCACCATCGTCGTGGTCACTTACAACAGCGCACATTGTTTGCCAATGCTCTCTCCCCTGTTGTCGGTTTGTCCGAATGTGCTGATCTCGGACAATGGCAGTGACGACGGTACGGCGGACAAAGCGCAGATGCTGTGGTCGCATGTCACGGTTTTGGCGCACGGTCGTAACCTCGGTTTTGGCGCAGCCAACAACCGTGCCTTGGCGCAGGTGAGAACACCATTTGCCTTGCTGTTGAACCCCGATTGTGAAATGACGCCACAGGCTTTGCTGGCCTTGCTGTCATCGGCTGAAATTTTCACTGATGCCGCGCTTGTGGCGCCCCAACTCATGGCCTCAGAGGAGAAGGCGGAGGTCAATTACAGGTGGCCCTCTGCGTATTGGACCAGCCGTGGTCCTGCCGCCGAAGGTCCGCTGTGTGTGGGCTTTGTTTGTGGCGCCGTCATGCTGCTTCGAATGGAGCGGATGGCCCTGACCGGCTTTTTCGATGAACGCTTTTTTCTGTACTACGAAGATGATGACTTGTGCCTGAGGCTTTTTCAGGCCAAGCAGCCGATGGTGCTTTGCCCTGAAGTGAAGGTGCTGCATCGGTCGCGAGGGTCTGTTCGAGGCCGATCACCTTGGCGCAGTGAATACCTGCGTGGTTTTCACCATGCACAATCGAAGCTGATATTTTTGAAGAAACATGAGTCTTTGCAGGCCGCGCAAAAGCTGCGAAGACGCCTGATTTGGACGACCACGCTGGCATTGCCACTGCGGGTCATCCTGTTTTCGCCCAAGCTGCTGGCCCGCATGTGGGGTCGTTGGTGTGGGGTGTTGAAATGGAAAGCATCATGAAGTCTGTAGATCGAACCACGCTATGCATCGGCATTCTGACGATGAACGAGGAACGTCGGATTGCCCAATGCATTCAAAGCGCCAAGTTCGCCGATCAGATTGTGGTCGTGGACAGTGGCAGCACCGATCGCACGAGGGAAATCGCCAAAGAGATGGGGGCAGAAGTTCAGCGCCACGATGACTGGCAAGGTTTTGCGGCTCAACGCACTCGTCTGCTGCAGTATGTCAAAACGGACTATATTTTTTTTCTGGATGCCGACGAAGTGATTGGTGAGGCCTTGGCCGAGGAAATTCGCGCCGCTGTAGCCAGCCAACGAGATGCCATTTGGGAGGTCTTGTGGAACCAGGTAGCCTATGGCCGGCCGCTCACATTGATGAAATCAACAGCAGGCGTCCAGCGTTTGTTCAAAACGGCATCTGTCGAAAAATTTGAAGGTGTCGTGCACGAGGGCGCCATCATGCGCAATGGGTCACGTCCTGTGATCAAGTTTCGCGAACGCTTGTTGCACTACTCGCGGGAAACAGTGCATGGCAGTTTGCTCAAATTGGCGCAGTATGTGCAGCACGGTGCGGCCAAGAGAGCTCAGCTTGGCAAAACTGGCGGCGTGTTGCGCGGGTTTGCATCGGCGCTCGCCATATTTTTGAAACTCTACATTTTTCGTCGTGGTTTTTTGTGCGGTGCAGAAGGCTTTTTGTTCTGCTTTTTCATTGCGCTCGAATGCTTTTTCCGTTACGCCGCTTTGAAATATGACTTCAATGAACCAGGGGTTGCGCTTTCAAAGCGTTGAATCACTTCACCAATCCAAGATTGATCCATGAAAATTTTGCTCGTTCATCAAACCAAGATTCCTGTCTTTTCTTATGGAGGGACTGAGCGTGTGGTGTGGGATTTGGCCAAAGGCCTGATTGAGCTGGGGCATGAGGTTACTTTTTTGGTTCCAGAGGGGTCAAGCTGTGATTTCGCCAAGCTGATTTGCATCGATGCTACGAAACCAGTCATGGCGCAGATACCGTCTGACGCCTTTGACATCGTTCACTTCCAGTCGAACACCGAAATGGAACCTGATTTCCCTTACCTGGTCACTGAACACGGTAACAGCAAGCGGGAATATCCTTTTCCACTGAATACAGTCTTCATTTCCAGAAATCATGCGGATCGGTATGGCTCCAAAGAATTCGTGTACAACGGTTTGGACTGGTCCTCTTATGGGGCTGTCGACTGGAGCATGCCTCGCCTTCGCCATCATTTCTTAGGCAAAGGCTCGTGGCCTGTCAAGAACCTCAAAGGGGCGATTCAAGTGGCTCGCAGGGCTGGCGTGGAGTTGGCCGTGCTGGGCGGCACTCGATTGAATTTGTCTCGTACCTTCCGATTCACCCCATGGCGCTCCATCCATTTTCACGGCATGGTGGGCGGTGAGCTGAAGTTTCGCTTGCTCAATGAATCCAAAGGCATGATTTTTCCAGTGCGCTGGAACGAGCCTTTTGGCTTGGCCGTGATCGAGAGCCTGTATTTCGGCAACCCGGTGTTTGCAACCCCCTATGGCGCGCTCCCGGAGATCGTGTTGTCTGACCACGGATATTTATCTGATTCCGTTTCCGACTTGGCTTTGGCGGTTCGTGAGATGAAGTTTGATCCTCGTGAATGCCATCAACGAGCGGTTTCCATGTTTAACCATGTGGCGATGGCGAAGGGGTATCTGGAAAAATACCAGCGCGTCCTGGATGGTGAGCGCATGAATGCAACACAACCCGTGCTTAAGGAAAATGGCCATCAACTGTTGCCCTGGAAGGCCTGAGTCAGCCTCAGGAAAAATACCCCTCAAACTTTGAACTGGTATTCTGCCTGGCGCGTTTGCCGAAGCTGAACCGCGCCGCAGAGTGTGCCGGCAAAATTTACTGTCCAAAAAGACTGTTCAGTGTTTGAACATCTTCCGCCTTGAGCACCCCCGCCGCCTGACGCAGCTTGAGTTGACCCAATAAGACGTCGTAACGGGCTTTGGCCAGATCGCGCTTGGTCTGGAAGAGTTGGGTTTGGCTGTTGAGCACATCGATGTTGATGCGCACGCCCACCTGATAGCCCAGCTTGTTGGCGTCCAAGGCGCTTTGGCTGGAGGCTTCGGCGGCTTCCAGGGCTTTGACCTGGCCTAGGCCGGATTGCACGCCGAAAAAGGCGGTGCGGGTGGCTTGAGCGACCGAGCGCTGCGCGGCATCCAGGTCGTTGCGGGCTTTTTCTTCGAGCGAGACGGTTTCCTGAATGCGGTTTTGGGTCGCGTGACCCGCGTACAAGGGCAGATTGAAGCTCAGACCGATGGTGCCTGTATTGTTGTCGACACGCGATGATTGATTGCCATTGCGGAATCGTGTACCACCATAGGACGCAGTCAGATCCAGCGTGGGCATGTGCCCGGCTTTGGCTTTTTCGGTTTCGAGTTGGGCCACTTCCAGGCCAATGCGCGCTTGCTCAATGCCGGGGCTTTGTGCTGTGGCTTGTTGGACCCAACTTTCGGCATCCCCAATCACGGTGGGGCTGAGGTTGGCACCTAATTTGAGGGGCACGGGCTGCGCATTTTGCAAACCCACCGACTGGTCCAGTGCCAGCTTTTTCACGCGCAGATCGTTTTCGGCCGCAATTTCTTGCGCGGTCACCAAATCAAAGCGCGCTTGCGCCTCACGGGTGTCGGTGATGGTCGAGGTGCCGACTTCAAAGTTGCGCTTGGCGGCAGCCAGCTGCTCGGCCACGGCTGTTTTTTGAGCTTTGACAAAAGCCAGGCTTTCCTGGGCGGTGAGCACCTCGAAGTAGGCTTGGCTCACACGCACGATCAGTTCTTGCTCGGCCGCTTTCAGCTGTGCTTGAGCCAAACCGACTTGCTTCATGCCCTGCTGGTAGCCCGCCCAATTCGCGGGGCGGTACAGCGGCTGGCTGGCGCTCAGCGTGGCGTTGCGAGTGCCATACCGTGCATCTGGCGTGCTGGTTTGGCTGTCGAAGTCGCTCTCGCTCACCGTGGCGGCCAGTCCGGCGGTGGGGCGGAGCAGCGCTTTGGCTTGCTCGGCCTTGGCCAGGTTGGCCTGGTACTGCGACTGCGCGGCCTTGAAAGTGGCGTCATGGCCTTTGGCTGCTTCGTAAAGCTGAGCCAGGCTTTGGGCCTGGGCCGTACCCGCCAGTGCAGCGGCCAGAGAAAGGGTCAGAGGCAAGAGGCGCAGTTTCATGGAGAGCTTTCAAAAATTCAGTGAGGCCAGTCGACTCAGTACACCGGGATGGTCGGGTCGACTTGGGCAGACCAGGCGTGGATGCCGCCCGAGACGTTGGCCACCTGGAAGCCATGCTGTTGCAAAAAGGCCGCCACTTGCATGCTGCGGCCGCCGTGGTGGCACAGGCAGGCGATGGGGCGGGATTTGTCCAGCTCATCCAGGCGTGCAGGAATGCTTTGCATGGGCATGTGCACCAGGTCCAGCGCATCGGTTTTGGCGCTGGCGGTTTGCACTTCCCAGCCTTCACGCACGTCCAGCAGAACGGGGCGTTGGGTTTGGCCTTTGGCCCAGTCGGTCAGCTGTGCGGGGGAGATTTGTTCCATGGCGGGCCGTTCAGAATTGAAAGCGTGAGTGCTCGGGGAAACCACTCAGGCGAGGGGCGTTGCTGTCCCAGGGCTCTGTGGTCGTCCAGCTGCTCTCGCTGGTGCGGGTGATCAGCGTGGCACGCATCATGGGCTCGTCCCCCACGATGGCGACCAGACGGCCACCCACGGCGAGTTGCTGCAGCAAGGCGGCAGGCACTTCGGCCACCGAGCCGCTGAGCACGATCACATCAAAGGGGCCATCGGCCGCTGCGCCCTGGCTGCCATCGGCTGTGCGCACGACCACATTGGTCACGCCCGCTTTTTGCAGGTTGGCTTGGGCTTGGGCGGCCAAATGGGCGTCGATTTCCAGGCTCAGCACGCTGGCGGCCTGATGCGCCAGCAAGGCGGCCATGAAGCCGGAGCCGGTGCCGATGTCCAGCGCTTTGTCGGTTTTTTTCACCGCCAGGTCTTGCAGCATGCGTGCCTGAACGCGGGGCGCCAGCATGACCTGGTTGGGCGCGGCACCCAGCGGGATTTCCATGTCGACAAAGGCCAGTGCTTTGTGCGCCATGGGCACAAAGTCTTCACGGCGCACGACCGAGAGCAGTTCCAGCACTTGGGGGTCCAGCACTTCCCAAGGGCGGATTTGCTGTTCGATCATGTTGAATCGGGCTTGATTCAGATCCATTTGGGTACTCCTGAGGGGGTTATCGCTAAATGCATGGATTTTAAGGGGGGCTGATGTCCTGACCCTGACGGGCGGGGGCAAGGCCTGCTTTGCGGCGCAGCCATTGCGCCAGGTCGTCCATGTAGCAGTACACCACGGGCACAACCACGAGGGTGAGCAAGGACGAGGTGATGACCCCGCCGATCACGGCCTGGCCCATGGGGGCGCGTTGTTCCGAGCCTTCGGTCATGGCAAAAGCCAGCGGCACCATGCCGAAAATCATGGCTAATGTGGTCATCAAAATCGGGCGCAAGCGGACTTTGGCGGCCATCAGGAGGGCCGCGCTGCGTTCCATGCCTGGGATGCGGCGGCCTTCCTGGTCGGTATGGTCTTCGCGGGCGCGGATCGCAAAATCCACCAGCAGAATTGCGTTTTTTGTCACCAGGCCCATCAGCATGATGACCCCGATGATCGAGAACATCGACAAAGTCGAGCGGAAAGCCATCAGGGCCAGCACCACGCCGATCAGCGTCAGCGGCAAGGCCGTCATCAGGGCCAGGGGCTGGAGGAAGCTCTTGAACTGGCTGGCGAGAATCATGTAGATGAAAATCACCGCCATCGCCAGGGCCGACACGGCGTAGCCAAAAGACTCGGCCATGTTTTTGGTGGAACCGCCAAATTGGTAACGGTAGCCCGGTGGCAGGTTGACACCGTCCATGATTTTGCGGATGTCTGCGGACACTTCGCCTGCGGCGCGGCCATAGGTGTTGGCGTTGATGGCCACCTCACGCGTCAGGTCGCGGCGGTTGATCTGGTTGGAGCCGGTGGATTCGCTGATCTTGGCCACCTGGCCCAGACGCACCACACGTGGGTTGCCATCAGGCCCGGCAGCGACGGCAAACGGCAGCCGCTCCAGGTCTTGGGTGGCGTTGCGGCTTTCCGGGGCCAGGCGCACGTTCACGTCATAGGTCTGGTCGTCGGGGGCTCGCCAGTTGCCCACCGTCTGGCCGGCCACCAAGGTGCGCAACGGCCCGGCGATCTGGGCGGTGCCCAGTCCCAGATCGGCCGCCGAGTCGCGCAGCACCTCCACGCGGATGGTCGGTTTGTTGGCTTTGACGCTGGAGTCCAGATCCACCAGGCCGGGGATGTTGCGCACTTTGTCCATCACGCCCAAAGCCAGTCGCTCCAGCTCGCGCTGGTCGGGGCCTTGTAGCGAAAACTCGACCTGTTTGTTGCCGCCCACCGAGTCCAGCAAGCCAACGTGCGTGACCGTGATGCCCGGTACTTGGCTCAAACGCTCGCGGAGCACGCCCGACATCTCGTCCACATTGCGTTGTCGGTCCTTGCGGTCGACCAGGCGGATGTAGATGCTGGTGCTGTTTTTGCCCAATGAATTGCCCGTGTTCAGCGTGGCCAGGGTGTAACGCACTTCCGGCAACTCACGGATGATGGCTTCTACCTGACGGGCTTTGGCTTCGGTGGCCTCCAGTGAGCTGCCCACGGGGGTCTGGAAATTCACGGTGGTTTCAGAAAAGTCCGCCTTGGGCACAAACTCGGTGCCTACGAAACGCAGCATGAAAATGCTCAGCGCAAAAATGCCCACCGCCATCAGCACGGTTTTGCGTTTGTGCACCAGCGACCAGGCCAGGATTGTTTGGTAACCCTCGGCCAGTTGGTCGGTGCCCCGGTCAAACCAGCTGGTCACCCGGCCGATGGTCTTGTCGTAAAAAGTGACGGGGGCGTGGCGCTGGCCATGCGCTTCGATGCTTGGGTCGTGCCAGATGCTCGACAACATGGGGTCGAGCGTGAAGCTGACAAACATCGAAATCAGGACCGCCGCCACGATGGTGATGCCGAACTCGTGGAAGAACTTGCCGATGATGCCCTCCATGAAGCCGATCGGCAAAAACACCGCCACGATGGACAAAGTGGTGGCCAGCACGGCCAGGCCAATCTCCTGCGTGCCATCCATCGAGGCGTGCCAGGCGTTTTTGCCCATTTGCACATGCCGCACGATGTTCTCACGCACCACGATGGCGTCGTCAATCAGCAAGCCCACGCACAGCGACAAAGCCATCAGCGTGACCATGTTGATGGTGAAGCCGAACATCTGCATGAACATGAAGGTGCCGATCAGCGAAATCGGCAAAGTCAGCCCGGTGATGACGGTGGACCGCCAGGAGTTGAGGAACAGGAAAACGATCAACACCGTCAGCACAGCCCCCTCGATGAGCGTGCGCCGCACGTTGTCCACCGCCACACGGATGGGGCGGGAGCCATCGGTGATGGGCTCCAGCCGGATACCGGCAGGCGTCTGACTCTGCATGTCGGCCACGGTTTTCACCAGGCCATTGATCACGTCGATGGTGTTTTCGTCCTGGGCTTTTTGCACCGTCAGCAGCAGCGTGCGCTGGCCGTTGTACAAAGCCATCGTTTCAAGCTCCTGGGCACCGTCTTGCACCCGGGCCACCTGCGACAGGCGTATCGGGGTGCTGCCTTTGCGGGCCACGATGATGCGTTCAAAGTCCTCGGGGCGCTTCATGCGCGATTCGATCTGAACCATGCGCTCTTGCTCCAGCGAGCGGATCGCTCCCGCGGGCAAGTCCTGGTTCTCGTTGCGCACAGCGCTGACCACCTGGTCTGCGGTGACGCCCAGCGCTTCCATGGCCGAGGGTTGCAGGTACAGGTTGATTTCGCGTCGGGTGCCACCGACCAAAGAGACCGAGCCCACGCCGCGAACGTTCTCCAGACGTTTTTTCAGCACTTGCTCGGACCAGTTGGTCAGCTCCACCGCACTGGGGGCTTGGCCTTGCACCGCTTGCGGCACCACGGCCAGCGACCAGATGGCGCGGGCGGATGGGTCGAAGCGCAGCACTTTGGGTTCTTTGACTTCGGTGCGCAGGCTGGGGCGGATGGCCGCCACTTTTTCGCGCACGTCTTCGGCCGCTTTGCGCCCATTGATGTTCAACTGGAACTCGATGACCACCACCGACTGGTTCTCGTAACTGCGGGAGGTGAGGGCGCTGATGCCCGCGATCGAGTTGACGCCTTCTTCGATCTTTTTGGAGACTTCGCTTTCCACGATCTCGGGCGAGGCCCCGGGGTACTCGGTGCTGACCACCACCACCGGAAAGTCGATGTTCGGGAACTGGTCCACCTTCAGGCGCTGGTAGGAGAACAGACCCAGCACCACCAAGGCCAACATGACCATGGTGGCGAAGACAGGGTTTTTCAGGCTGACGCGGGTGAACCACATGGTCGGCCTCTTTCAGCGCACGCCAGCGGTGAATTTCACCTGGGTGCCTTCGCGAACCGCCCCTGCGCTGGCCATCAGCACCTGGGTGCCTTCACTCAACCCCTTCACCTCGACCCAGGTCAGGGTGATGTTCTGTTGGGTTTTTTCGGTGCGGGTGCCGGTTTGTACCGACACATGCCGCACCCGATCGCCATCGACCACCTGCACATAGGGCAGAGGCTTGTCGGTGCGCACGCTCGACAGGGGCACGGCCAGCGCCCGGGCGCTGCGTGTGCCGAGCAAGCCTTCGGCAAACAGGCCTTGCCGCAAGCCTTCCTGGCCGGGCACGCTCAGGTACACCAGCACACTGCGGCTGGCCGCTTGGGCTGCGGGGTTGATGCGCAAGACCTGGGCGGTGACGGCCTCGTCCTGCCCCTCGATTTTGAGCTGGGCCTTCATGCCTTGGCGCACCAGGCCCGCATCGGCGGCGGGCAGGGCCGCTTCCAGCTCCAGCTGCGTGAGGTTGACCACTTCGACGATTCGGGCGTCCAGCGCCATGCGCTCACCGGGTTGGGCCAGACGCTGGGCAATCTGGCCGCTGATGGGTGAACGCAGGGTCGCATCGTCCAGCGCCTTGCGGGCCACATCGAGTGCCGCCACCGCCGCCATGTGGGTCGCCTTGGCCCCGTTCAGGCTGGCCATGGCGTTTTGCAAGGCGGTCTGCGAGATGAAGCCCTGGTCCACCAGGGCCTTGTTGTTGTCGTACTGCTTTTGTGCAATGTCCACCTGGGCCCATGCCGCGTCGGCTTGTTGCTTGGCTTGGCGCTCTCGGGCCTGGTATTCGGTGGGGTCGATGCGGGCGATCACCTGGCCGGCCTTGACCACGTCGCCTTCACGAACGGTCAGCTCCAGCAGCTCACCCACCACGCGGGCCTTGACCATGGCGCTTTGGCTGGCCTTGAGCGTGCCCGAAACGGGCAGGCCCAGCACCATGTCCATGTTTTGAACCTGAACCACATCGCTGACGCTCAACTCAATGACAGGGGCAGCTGGCGCGCTCGTTTTGGCGGCGTTGCTGGCAGGCTGGCGTTGGCTCAGCCAACGCGCACCGCCTGCGACCAAGGCCGCAGCGGCCACGGCCGTCAAAATCCAGAAGGTCGATTTTTTCATGGTGTTGGTGGCAGAAATCTGTTGAATATCAGGCAGGGGACAGCCCGCGCGCCATCAGGCGGGCGTGCTGCGTTATGAAGGCTTCGGGGTCAATTTGTTCATGGCTGGGGCAGCACGGCCCCATGGAATGCTTCCACATCACCAAAAACAAGAGCGGTGCCATGACCGAGTGCAAGACCAGATCGACGTTCATGGCCCGGAACTCACCCCGGTCAATGCCACGCTGCAATGCGTTGCGCACCAAGGCGTGGGCCGGTTCAATCACTTCGTTGCGGAAAAAAATCGCCAGGTCAGGGAAGTTGCTGGCCTCGCTCATGACCAGTTTGGAAATGCCGGACGCCTTGGTGGCTCCATAGCGACGCCACCACTGCAACATCATCCATTCGAGCAACTCTCCGGTGCTGCCCTGAAACTGCGCCACTTCGGCAGCGCCTTGGGCCACGGGGGTCACCACGTTTTCGCGCACCACGGCCTTGAACAGGTCTTCTTTGCTTGGGAAGTACAAAAACAGCGTGCCTTTGGACACGCCCGCACGGGCCGCGACCTCTTCCACGCGGGTGGCAGCAAAGCCCTTTTCGATGAACAAGTCCAGGGCCGCTTCGAGCAACTCGCCCGGGCGGTCTTGTTTGCGGCGTTCGCGTTTGTGGGGGGCGGGGGTCTCGGGGGTCTTCACAAGGCTGGGTTAATGACTGACTGGTTAGTAATGTAAGCCTTGCGCAGGGCTTCGTCAAGGCGCTGGCGCACGCTGTCGACCAACAAAAAGGGCTGCCTCTTGGCAGCCCCTCATGTGCGTCAAAGCGCCATGTCAGTTCGAGAAAGCGGGGATCCCGGTGATCGCCCGGCCCAGGATCAGCGCGTGCACATCGTGCGTGCCTTCGTAGGTGTTGACCACTTCCAGGTTGACCAGGTGACGGGCCACGCCGTATTCAGCGCTGATGCCGTTGCCGCCCATCATGTCGCGTGCCATGCGGGCGATGTCCAGCGCCTTGCCACAGCTGTTGCGCTTGAGGATGGAAGTGACCTCCACCGGGGCGTTGCCCGCGTCCTTCATGCGGCCGAGCTGCAGGCAGCCTTGCAGGCCCAGGCTGATTTCGGTCAGCATGTCGGCCAGCTTCTTCTGGATCAGCTGGTTGGCGGCCAGCGGGCGGCCAAACTGCTGGCGGTCCATCACATACTGGCGGGCGCGCAGGTAGCAGTCTTCGGCGGCACCCAAGGCACCCCAGGCGATGCCGTAGCGGGCGCTGTTGAGGCAAGTGAACGGGCCTTTCAGACCGCGCACTTCGGGGAAGGCATTTTCTTCAGGGCAGAACACCTCGTCCATCACGATCTCGCCCGTGATCGAGGCGCGCAGGCCGACCTTGCCGTGCACGGCGGGGGCGGACAGGCCTTTCCAGCCTTTTTCGAGAATGAAGCCGCGGATCTGGCCGCCATCGTCCTTGGCCCAGACCACGAACACATCGGCGATGGGGCTGTTGGTGATCCACATCTTGGCGCCGCTGATGCTGTAGCCGCCGTCGACCTTTTTGGCGCGGGTGATCATGCTGCCGGGGTCGGAGCCATGGTTGGGCTCGGTCAGGCCGAAGCAGCCGATCCACTCGCCACGCGCCAACTTGGGCAGGTATTTCTGCTTTTGCGCTTCGGTGCCGAAATCGTTGATCGGCACCATCACAAGGGACGACTGCACGCTCATCATGGAGCGGTAACCGCTGTCCACGCGCTCGACCTCGCGTGCCACCAAGCCATAGCAGACGTAGTTCAGGCCTGCGCCGCCGTACTGCTCGGGGATGGTCGGGCCCAAGAGGCCCAGCTCGCCCATCTCGCGGAAGATGGCCACGTCGGTGGTTTCATTCAGAAACGCATCCTTCACGCGGGGCAGCAGCTTTTCCTGGCAATAGGCGCGGGCGGCTTCTTGCACCTGACGCTCGTCTTCGGTGAGCTGGGCGCTGAGGTTGAAGGGGTCTTCCCAGTTGAAGGTGTTTTTGGGGTTGGCCATGTTGAGGTCTCCGTTTGAAAAATCTTGAAGTGGATTGTCAGGGCGAGATGAATAGTTGTCTAATATTGATTATCGATGCATCAATACATTTATTGAATTCATGGAATTCCGTCACCTGCGCTATTTCCTCATGTTGGCCGAAGAGCTGCACTTTGGCCGCGCCGCCCAGCGCTTGTCCATTTCTCAGCCGCCGCTCAGCCTGAACATCCAGCAACTCGAAGCCTCGGTGGGGGCGCAGCTGTTCACCCGCAACAGCCGGGGCGTGCAGCTCACGGCGGCAGGTCAGGCCTTTGTGCCGGCCGCCCGGGCACTGCTGGCGCAGGCGAGCGCCGCCGCGCGCGAGGCGCGCGATGTGGCCGAGGGCCAGTCGGGCCAGCTGCACATCGGCTTTGCCGGGACCATGTTGTATTGCGGCCTGCCGCAAATCCTGAGCCGCTTTCAGGCCAGCCACCCGCGTTTGCGGCTGGTGCTGCGCGAACTCAGCTCGTCCGAGCAGCTGTCCGAGCTGCTGCGCGACCGGCTCGATGTGGGCTTTGTGCACACGCCGCGTGTGCCGCCAGGTTTTGAGCAAATTCTGGTGGCCAGCCAGCCCTTGGTGGCGTGTTTGCCCGCCAGCCACGCATTGGCCGGGGTGGCCAGCATCGGTCTGGATGAACTGGCCGGACAAGACCTGGTGGTGGTGTCGCGCACGGTGTCGCCCGATTACCACGAGCGCATCGTGATGCTGTGCGAGCAGGCGGGCTGGATGCCGCAGGTGGTGCACGAGTTGCGCCATTGGCTGAGTGTGGTGTCTCTGGTCTCGCAAGGCCTGGGGGTGGCGCTGGTGCCGCAGGCCCTGCAGCAGTCGGCGCTGGCGGGCGCGGTGTTTGTGCCGCTGCGCCATGTGGAGACGCGTTACGACACCCGTTGCCTGTGGCGCAGCGACCGAGACCAGACGGCGCTGGGGGACTTTGTGCAGGCGGTGCAGGGTGGGCTGATGGGCCACGGATAATGGATCGCATGTCTCAAAAGGAACCCACATGACCCAAACCCTGGTTTTAGGCGGCGGCTGCTTTTGGTGCACCGAGGCGGTGTACGTCAAGGTGCGCGGCGTGAGCGATGTGGAGTCGGGCTACTGCAACGGCCACACCGTGGCCCCCACCTACGAAGAAGTCTGCACCGGCCGCACAGGCCACAACGAAGTGGTCAAGCTCGAATACGACCCGGCGCAAATCAGCACCCGCGAGCTGCTGGAAATCTTTTTCGTCATCCACGACCCCACCACCTTGAACCGTCAGGGCAACGATGTGGGCACGCAATACCGCAGCGGCATTTACTTCACCACCCCTGAGCAAGCCGAAGAGGCGCGGGCGATGATCGCCGAGTTGACGGTAGCCAACGCCTTTGGCCAGCCCATCGTGACCGAGGTCTTGCCGCTGGCCAACTACAGCGCCGCCGAGGACTACCACCAGGACTTTTTTGAGCGCAACCCCTACCAGGGTTACTGCATGGCGGTGGCCGCGCCCAAGGTGAGCAAATTCAAAAAGACGTTTGCGCACTTGGTGCGCGACTGACAGCAAACCCAAAAGACACCCATGAACCGCATTGCTTTTTTCCTCGCCGCCATGACCTTTTCTTGGACAGCGGTCGCCCAACACAGCACCAAAGAAACCCAGGAAGACATTGCCCGTCACCGCGCCATGGCCCAGGCGCATGAGGCCGCTGCCAAGTGCCTGGAGTCCGGCAAGAAGCCCGACCAATGCACCCAGGAATTGCAAAAAGCCTGCAAGGGCCTGGCGCTGGGCAAGTATTGCGGCATGAAACACGCCCATTGAGGACGGGTTGCAGGGGGCGTCAGGTTGTACTTTGCGCCAAGGGCGGGGCTACGTGGTTTCCGTTGAATCCGTGCGTTAACAGGCCGGGATAATCCAGACATGAACCTCGATCACCCCGTCCTGTCCTCTCTTTTGCCGGTTGTTTTGCTGATCTTCATTGGCTTTGTCGCAGGCAAGGCGAAGCTGGTGCGCGGTGAATCGGTGCGCGACTTGTCGAACCTGGTGTTTCTGGTGCTGACGCAGGCGCTGCTGTTTCGCACCATGAGCAGCGTGCACATCGAGCAGCTGGACTTCAAACCTGTGGCCCAATATTTTTTGGTGGCGGGCAGCCTGTTTGCAGCCATGCTGTGGGCGTATGGCGGCAACAGCCGGGCGTCGGTGCTGGCGCTGGCCAGTATTTTCAGCAACACCTTGATGATCGGTGTGCCCCTGATCGGGCTGGCCTATGGGCAAGAGGGCCAGGTGTTGCTGTTCACCCTGATTTCCTTGCACGCGCTGGTCTTGCTCAGCGCAGCCACTTTGGTGCTGGAGCTGCAGGTGGCGCATGAGCAGGCGGCCTTGTCGGGCGAGCGGCGTGCCATTTGGCGCACGGTGGCGTCGGCCATCCGCAACGCCATCATCCACCCGGTGCCATTGCCAATTCTGGTGGGTTTGGCTTATGCCCAAACCGGCTGGGGCCTTCACCCCATCGTGGACCGCCCATTGGCTTTGCTGGGCAGCGCTTTTGGCCCCATCGCCCTGGTGCTGGTGGGCATCACCTTGTCGCAAACGCCCATCGGCAAGCAAGCCCTGTCGGCTTTCAAGCTGTCTTTGGTGAAAACCTGGCTACACCCGGTGCTCATGCTCGCGGTGGGCTGGCTGTTGGGTTTGCGGGGTTTGCACCTGGCGGTCATGACCGTGGCCGCGGCTTTGCCCATCGGGGCCAATGTGTTTTTGTTCTCGCAGCGTTACCGCAAAGAAGAAGACGCTGTCACGGCTGGCGTGGCCGTTTCGACCGCCATGGCGGTGTTCAGTGTGTCGGCGGTCATGGCGGTGCTGCCTCTGTTGCCGGCCTGAACCCGCCCATTCGCTCAGGGGGCCAAACGCTCGCGCAACCAGCCGCTGCCTTCGGGCGTGTAGCGCAAGCGGTCGTGCAAACGGCTTTTGCGGCCTTGCCAGAACTGCCAGCTGTCGGGCACCAGGCGGTAGCCGCCCCAGTGCGGGGGGCGCGGTGGGTTGAGCATGAATTGCGCGGCGTATTTGGCGGCATTGGTCACCAGCACGGTGCGCCCGTCGATCACTTGGCTTTGGGGTGAGGCCCAGGCCCCGATGCGCGAGTCCAGCGGACGGCTGTGGAAGTAGGCGTCGCTTTCTTCGTCGCTGACCTTTTCCACCCGGCCTTCGATGCGCACCACGCGTTCGAGCTCGACCCAGTGAAACTGCAGCGCGGCAAAGGGGTTGCCCGCCAGTTCCTGCCCCTTGCGACTGTCGTAATTGGTGTACCAGACGATGCCGCGCTCGTCATAACCCTTGATCAGCACCACCCGGGTGCTGGGGCGCAGGTTGCTGGCCACGGTGGCCAGCGTCATGGCGTTGGGTTCGGGCACTTCGGCGGCGATGGCCTCCTGCAGCCATTGGGCAAATTGCTGCAGGGGGTCGGCGTGGGAAGCGTTTTCGTTGAGCTCGGCTTTTTCGTAGCTCTTGCGCAGGTCGGCGATGTTCATGGGTTGAGTATAGGCAGAGCCAGTGTGCGGTGGCCGACTCGGGGGCGATGGGCTTGGGGCGCACTGGGCTTGGGTGAGAGCGGACGCTCAGGCGGCTTTCAGTCTGCGTGTCGCAGCAAAGCGGCCAAAGCGCGGTCTTCGATGCCGTGGGCCCGCAAGCTCTCGTAGGTTTGGCGGGCATAGTCCAGCGTGGTGCCAAAACGCCCGCAGGCCTGCCGGAAAATTTGCCGATAGGTTTCACTGGGCAAATGGCCGGTGAAGCTGGGGCTGGTGCGCGGCAAGGTGAAGGCCAGTGCCTGAACGCGTCCTTGTGGTGTGTCGCAGGGCAGCCAGTGGGGGGTGTAGACGTCCATGGGCATTTCACGCGCCCACAGCCGAACCAACACGTCATCGGCCTGGTCCCTTGCCACCCGGTAAGCCACCCCCTGGCAACTGCCGCCGGGCAACAAGGCGAACACCAGGCCCGGACAGTCGGGGCTGCCCCGGTTCAGTCGGCTCCACATTTTCAGGGCGCGGTGCCAGCCCCAGACGCGGGTGATGTGCTGTTCTTGCGCCTCGAACTCGGGCCGCCACAAAAGAGACGCATAGCCAAACACCCACAAATCCCGGCCAGCAGCTTGCGCTCTGAAACGGTCGAGCAAATCGGTTTGAAACGCCGTCGCTGCGCGATCTGCCCCGTGGGCGCTGGCGGCATGGGCGGGTGTGTCAGTCATGTGCCATGGGACCCCATTACAATCTCGCCACTATTTTCGGAGAAAACAAACATGTCGACCCCTCAAGATGACAATCAACCTGTGGTTTGGGCCGTTTTGGTGGCCGTGATCGTGCTGGCCGTGGGCCTGGCCATCGGTTTTGGCATTGCCAAGAGCAAAAAAGCCGCACCGGCTGCCCCTGTCGCCGCGACAGCCCCTGCTGCCGAGGCCTCTGCACCCGCCGTGGACGCCTCTGCAGCGCCCGCTGCAGCCGAGGCATCTGCCGCCAAGTGATGCGTCACTGGCCTTGAGAAACCCGCTTCGGCGGGTTTTTTTACGCCTCCTAGCTGCCCATGGCGAGTTGTACCCTGTCTGTAACTCGCCTAACGCACCAAAACAGGGGAACCCGGTTACCATTGATCATGTAATTTAGTTACCACGCCCGCCCTGGCGTCACCACATGACACTTCACACCACTGTGGCGGCCGTCACCGCCCGCATCACCGAGCGCAGCCGCCCGACCCGCCAGGCCTATTTGCAGCAGGTCGACGCCGCTGCCGGGCGTGACCCCGGTGCCCAGCGCCTGGGCTGCGCCAACGTGGCCCATGCCTTTGCCGCCATGCCCGAGAGTGACAAAAGCCGGGCCACGGCGCTCGACAAAATCAAGGTGGTGGCCCCGCGTGCGCCCAACATCGGCATCGTCAACGCCTACAACGACCTGCTCTCGGCCCATGCGCCGCTGCAGCACTACCCGGATCTCATCAAGGACGAGGCCCGCAAACTGGGCGCCACCGCGCAGGTGGCCGGGGGCGTGCCCGCCATGTGCGACGGCGTGACGCAGGGCACGCCCGGCATGGAGCTGAGCCTGTTCAGCCGCGATGTGATTGCCATGGCGACCGCGGTGTCGCTCAGCCACGATGTGTTTGACGCCGCCCTGATGCTGGGCGTGTGCGACAAGATCGTGCCGGGCCTGCTCATTGGTGCGCTCCAGTTCGGCCATTTGCCCACCGTGTTTGTGCCGGCTGGCCCCATGACCAGCGGCCTGTCCAACAGCGAAAAATCCAAGGTGCGCGAACAGGCTGCGCAGGGCCTGGTGGGCCGCCCCGAGTTGCTGGAGGCGGAGTCCAAGGCCTACCACGGTGAAGGCACCTGCACCTTTTATGGCACGGCCAACAGCAATCAGATGTTGCTCGAAGCCATGGGCCTGCACGTGCCGGGCACGGCTTTCATCAACCCGGGCGAGGGCGTGCGCCAGGAACTGACCCGCGAAGCGGCGCGTACCGTGCTCGATTTGGTCAAGGCCAAAAACTTCACGCCGATCGGCCGCCTGGTCGACGAGCGCTGCATCGTCAACGCCATGGTGGCCTTGTTGGCCACGGGCGGCTCGACCAACCACCTGATTCACTGGGTGGCCGTCGCCCGTGCGGCGGGCATCGTGATCGACTGGGACGACTTTTCGGCCTTGTCGGATGTGGTGCCATTACTCACCCGTGTGTACCCCAACGGCAGCGCCGATGTGAACCAGTTCCAGGCCGCAGGTGGCCCGGGCTTCGTGATCCGCGAGTTGCTCGATGCGGGTCTGATGCACGCCGATGTGCTCACGGTGCGCCCGGGCGGCCTGCGTGAATTCACCCGCATCCCGTCTGCCCAAAATGGCCAGCTGGTCTGGACCGATGCCGGAGCCAGCCAAGACGAGACGGTCGTGCGCCCGGCCAGCAGCCCCTTCAGCGCCACGGGTGGCCTCAAGCTCTTGCAAGGCAATCTGGGTCGTAGTGTGATCAAGATTTCTGCCGTACCTGATGCCTTGCACGTCATCGAAGCCCCGGCCCGTGTGTTCGATTCTCAGGACGAATTGCAAGCCGCATTCAAGGCAGGCGAACTGGACCGCGACATCGTTTGCGTGGTGCGCTGGCAAGGCCCGCAAGCCAACGGCATGCCCGAGTTGCACAAACTCACGCCGCCGCTGGCTGTGTTGCAAGGCAAGGGTTTCAAGGTGGCGCTGGTCACCGATGGCCGGATGAGCGGTGCTTCGGGCAAAGTGCCCGCCGCCATCCATGTCTCACCCGAAGCCGCAGCGGGCGGCCCGCTGGCCAAGGTGCAAGACGGGGATCTGATCCGCCTCGATGGCGTGGCGGGCACCCTGCAAGTGCTTGTGAGTGAGGCCGAATGGGGCGCCCGCCCGCTGGCCCAAATGCCTGCCGAGCTGCGCGTCGCCAATGGCGTGGGCATGGGCCGTGAACTGTTTGCCAACATGCGCCGCAACGCGCTCAAAGCCGAAGAAGGAGCCTGCACATGGCTGTGAATCTGAATGGACATTTGACCGCCCTGCAAGTGATGCAGGACGCGCCGGTGATCCCCGTGATCGTGCTCAACGATGTGGCCCACGCCGTGCCCATGGCCCGCGCCCTGGTGGCGGGCGGCATCCGCATGCTCGAAGTGACGCTGCGCACACCGCAGGCGCTGGCCTGCATGGAAGCCATTGCCAAGGAAGTGCCCGGCGCGGTGGTGGGTGCGGGCACCGTGCGCAGCCCGGCTGACGCGGCAGCGGCAGCCAAAGCGGGAGCACGTTTTGCGGTGAGCCCTGGCTATACCAAGACCGTGGGTCAGGCTTGCCGTGACCACGGTTTGTCGCTCTTGCCCGGCGTCGCCACGGGCAGCGAAATCATGATGGCGCAAGAAGACGGCTACACCGAACTCAAATTCTTCCCGGCCATGCAGGCGGGCGGCCCGGCCATGCTCAAGGCCTGGGGTGGCCCGTTCTTTGATGTGAAGTTTTGCCCCACAGGCGGCGTCACGCAGCAAAACGCACGCGACTTCTTGAGCCTGCCCAACGTGGCCTGTGTGGGGGGCTCGTGGTTGGTGCCTGCCGACGCGCTGGCCCAAGGGGATTGGGCGCGCATTGAGGCGTTGGCACGAGAGGCAAGTCACCTGGCGCGCTGAGATTTGCAATGTTGAATGCGCGAATTCAGTTCGCCAACGATGCTTTCCCTGTGGGAGCGAGCCCCTGCTCGCGAATGCCTGCCCTGCCGCTGCAAGCATTCGGCCGCAGGGGCAGCCTCCCACAGTAGTCAAGCTGCAGGCTTCAGCGCAAGCCTTGGCCAGTCGCGTATTCGGCCCGCTGGATGAGCTCAACCTTGTAGCCATCGGGATCGGTCACAAAGGCGATCACGGTGGTGCCGCCTTTCACAGGACCGGCCTCGCGTGTGACCTTGCCGCCTGCAGCCTTGATTTTTTCGCAAGCAGCGTAGGCATCGGGCACGCCCAGGGCGATGTGGCCGTAGGCCGTGCCCATCTCGTAGCTGTCCACGCCCCAGTTGTAGGTCAGTTCCAGCTCGGCGTGGTCGGGGTTGTTGCCGTATCCGACAAAGGCCAGCGAGTATTTGTACTCGGGGTTTTCGGAGGTGCGCAGCAGCTTCATGCCCAGCACCTGGGTGTAGAAGTCGATCGAGCGTTGCAGGTCGCCTACGCGCAGCATGGTGTGCAGGAGTCTCATGGTTTATTTCCGTGTGTGGAGGGGATTTCAAAAACAAGGCAGGCTGTGCTGGCGTGCGCATACAGCGTGCCATCGGGGCCGACCAGTTGGGCTTCGGCCGTGGCCAGTTGGCGGCCGCAGTGCAGCACTTTACCAATGGCGCGCACACGCTGCACTTTGGGCGTGATGGCCTTGACCAGTTTCACACTCAGGTCGGCCGTGGTGTAGCCGCGTCCGGGCGGCATCATGGTGTGCACCGCGCAGCCCAGGGCCGAGTCGAGCAGGGTCGCAAACCAGCCGCCGTGCACCGTGCCCAAGGGGTTCAGATGCTGCACGCCGGGCGTGCCCTGAAAAATGGCCAGGCCCGGGCCGACTTCGACCAGGATGAAATCCAGTGTCCTGGCCATGTGGGCGTAGGGCAGCTCGCCGCTCAGCAGGCCCTGCATGACTTGCAGGCCGGTCTTGCCAGCCACCTGCTCGGGGCGGGCCACGCCGGGGCCAGCGCCTGCGTCCATGCGTGTGCGCACGTCGCGCTCCTGGGCCAGCCAGGCCTCTAAATCGTTGGGGCGTGTGTCGGTTGCGGTGCTCATCAACGTGGTTTCTCTCAAGCGGTTCTCAAACTTTTCTCAAACGGGTACGGTGTAGTTGAGCGCCATGCGCCCGCCGTCCACGGTGACGATTTCGCCCGTGATGTAGCTGGCCGCGTCGCTGGCCAAAAAGGCCACCACCTTGGCCACTTCGTCGGGCTCGCCCAGACGCTTCATCGGGGTGCGCATCATGATTTTCTTTTGGGCTTCTTCATTGGTCAGCACCGCCTGGCGGGCCAGTTCGGTGGCAATGGTGCCGGGGGCCACCGCATTCACGCGGATGCCGAAGTCGGCCAGGGCCAAAGACATGGCCCGCGTGAGCTGGTTGATGCCGCCTTTGCTCACGTTGTAGCTGGCGATGTTGGGGATGGCCAGCACCGCGTTGACCGAACTCATGTTGACGATGGCGCCGCCCCCGGTGCTCTTCATAGCACGGGCTGCGGCCTGCCCCATCAGGAACGAGCCCTTGATGTTCACCTTGATCACTGCATCGAAATCCTCTTCGGTCACGTCCAGAAAGTCGGCCGCCTTGAAAATGCCTGCGTTGTTGACCAGCACATCGATGCGGCCAAAGGCCTGCAACACATGGTCCACCAGAGCGTCGACATCGGCTTTGCGCGAGACGTCGCAGGCCATGAAACCGGCGCTGTGGCCTGCACTGCGCAATTCGGCGGCCACAGCCGCGCCGCGCTCGCTGTTCACATCGGCCAGCACCACATGGGCTTGTTCGGCCGCAAAGCGGCGGGCACAGGCCTCACCAATGCCGTTGGCCGCCCCGGTGACGATGACGACGCGGCCTTGCAAGCCAAACGAGAGGGCGTTGGAGGTGGACATGGGGGTGACTCCTTGGGGTCTTGGGATGAATGCACAGCTGCGATGCTGCCACAAGGCTGCTTCCTTGGCAGCAGCGAGGTGTCCCTTTGGCAGCAAGGGGCGCCTTGAACGAATTGGCCCTTGACACTGCCAATGACCCGTTGCCCATCAGGGACAGCCCGTACGCCTCGGCCTTCCGGGTCCCGGGGGTTCAAGTAACATGCTCGCCACAGAGTTTGCCCGGTAACGGGTCTATCAACGGAGAGTGCAATGTTCAGTCATGTGATGCTGGGTGTGAATGACCTGGAAGTTTCCAAAAAGTTTTACGACGCTCTGCTGGGCACCCTGGGCTATGGCCCCGGCGTGGCCAACAAGAACCGTTATTTCTACCGCAGCCCCACCGGCACCTTTGCCATCACCACGCCCATCAATGGCCAACCCGCCACCCACGGCAACGGCAGCACCATCGGTTTCACTGTGCAATCGGCCGAGCAGGGCGATGCCTTCCATGCGGCAGGCGTGGCCCATGGCGGCACCACCTGCGAAGACCCACCCGGTTTCCGCGAAACCCCGGCGGGCAAGCTTTACCTGGCCTACCTGCGTGACCCGGACGGCAACAAAATTTGCGCCTTGCATCGGCCCAGCTGATGACTGACCACAGACGGCCGCCTCACGCCGTCTCGCGCCTGCGCACCGAGCGACTGGCCCGCAGCGTCAAGCCTTTTCTGGCCCGTGGGGGCATTAAGGGTGAGCGTTGCCCCGGCTGCCGTTTGGTGCCCAGCCACTGCCTGTGCGCGTTGCGCCCGGAGGTGCCCACGCAAGCGGGCATGTGCCTGCTCATGGCCGACATCGAGCCGCTCAAACCCAGCAACACCGGATGGCTGATCGCAGATGTGGTGCAGCGCACCTTCGCTTTTGGCTGGGCCCGCACCGAAGTCGACCCCGCTTTGCTGGCGCTGCTGGCCGATCCGCAGTGGCAGCCGTATGTGGTGTTTCCGGGTGAATTTGTGGCACCCGAACGCTTGGTGCATGAAGTGTCGACCACCGATGCGAACAAGCGTCCGCTGTTCATTTTGCTGGACGCCACCTGGCCCGAGGCCCGCAAGATGTTCCGCAAAAGTCCTTACCTGAATGCCTTGCCCGTGCTGAGTCTGCACCCCGAGCAGGTCTCGCACTACCAGTTGCGCCGTTCCCGGCGCGATGACCACTTTTGCACCAGCGAAGTCGCTTCCCTGTGCCTGGATCTGGCAGGCGAGGGCCATGCCGCGCAGACCCTGCAGGCCTGGCTGGATGTGTACACCCACCACTACCTGCAAGCCAAACACCAGCTGCCGCCGGATACCGAGGGCGCAGCGCGCACGCGTTTGGAGGCATTGAAATGGGCTGCCGAGCGCCCCATATGAATCCAAAGGAATTGCCCATGACCCACCACACTTCTCCCGCCACCGTTACCGTTTCCCGCACCATCGAACGCCTGGTCGCTGGCCAAGCCACATCCGACGGCGCGGGTGTCAAGCTCAGCCGCATCCTCACGCAAAACCTGCAGCACCGGCTCGACCCGTTTTTGATGCTCGACGCCTTTGGCAGTGACAAGCCGGATGACTACATCGCCGGGTTTCCGGACCACCCGCACCGGGGGTTTGAAACCGTGACCTACATGATCGCCGGGCGCATGCTGCACCGGGACAGCGCGGGCAACGAAGGCCTGTTGCAAAACGGCGGCGTGCAATGGATGACGGCGGGCCAGGGCGTGATCCACTCCGAAATCCCGCAGCAAGAAGAAGGCGTGATGGAGGGCTTTCAGCTGTGGCTCAACCTGCACAGCAGCGAGAAGATGAAGGCGCCCTGGTACCGCGATTTCCAGAACGATCAGTTGCCGCAATTCCAGACGCCGCAAGGCGTAGGCGTGACGGTGATCGCCGGGGCCAGCCACGGCGTGCAGGGTGCGGTGACCCGCGAGATCACGCAGCCGATCTACCTCGATGTGCACATGCCCGAAGGCTCACGCTTTGAGCAGACATTGCCCGCAGGCCACAACGCTTTCATTTATGTCTACCGCGGCGAGGTCCGCATCGGTGGTCAGGCCGTGCCGCTGCAGCGTATGGCCGTTTTGGCGAACACCCCACAGACCGATGGCGTGGTGATCGAGGCCAGCAGCGATGCCAAATTGATACTGGTGGCCGGCAAGCCCCTGAAAGAGCCTATTGTTCAATACGGCCCGTTTGTGATGAACACCAAGGAAGAGATCTACCAAGCCCTGGCGGATTTCAGAGATGGGCGACTGGGGGAGAAGGCTTGAGTTTCTTTTTGTCACCCCAGACTTGATCCGGGGTCCATGGTTGTCAGGCATGGATGCCGGATCAAGTCCGGCATGACATGAGGTTTGCTAGGACGAAGGGTTTGCTGATGGATGTGTGGGGTGTTGAGACAAGCTCAATGGCTCAGTCATTGAAAGCCCGCACAAACGCTTGCGCCTGCTGTTGCACCGCCTGCGCATAACGCCCAGGCGCGTACAGGGCTGAACCCAGACCAAAGCCATTGGCCCCGGCGGCGCGGTAAGGGGCCATGTTGTTGGGCGTGATGCCCCCCACGGGCATCAAGGCGGTGCTTGCAGGCAGCACGGCCCGCAGCGCTTTGACCGTGGCAGGCGAGATCATTTCGGCCGGGAACAGTTTGAGGCCGTGCGCACCCGCATCCAGTGCGGCAAAGGCTTCGGTGGGCGTGGCCACGCCGGGCAGTACCACCATGCCCAGGGCCAGGGCTTGTGCTACCACAGCAGGGTTGAAGTTGGGGGCCACGACCAGGCGGCCGCCAGCGCCGTGCACCTCTTTGACCTGCTGCGCGTTCAGCACGGTGCCAGCGCCGATCAGGGTTTGCGGAAACAGTTGGGTCAGGGTGGCGATGCTCCGCAAAGGCTCGGGCGAGTTGAGCGGCACCTCGATGATGGCAAAGCCGCTGCTCACCAGTGCTTCACCGATGGCAGGGGCTTCAGCAGGTGTGAGGCCGCGCAAGATGGCGATCAAGGGCAGCTGGGCCATGGCTTGCGCCAGGGTTTGAGCCGGGGATGGCAAGGTGATCATGAGACGTGACCTCCAGTGAGGGCAAGCGATGAAGCCAGCGCGAACAAGCCCGCCCAGGTGGCTTCGGCCCCTCGGCTTTGGCAAGGGATCTTCAGGTGTTGCAGGGCCAGGGTGTAGCGCAGTGTGAGCGCAACGCTTCCGATCAAGATCAACGGGCCCGCATCATTCGAGACCGCTTGCGCGCGCAGCTCTTCACCGATCAGCAGGCCCGACAGATAGCTGGACAATTGGGTGGGGCTCAGGCGTTCAAACAGGCCCAGCGTGCGCACGGCAAAAAGGTGGTGCAACACACTGCCAGCTTGCTGGCTTTGGTCAATGCCTTGCAAAAAAGCCGCTTCGTCAAACGCACCCTGCAGGTCCAGCGTCTTGCCCAGAATCGAGTGCTGGCTCATCAGGGCAAACACCTCGCCGGTCATGAAGGTCTGGAACTGCGTGACGCGACCGCCCTGCACCTGGACCCATTTGCTGTGTGTGCCCGGGAGCACCAGCGTGGCGCTGTCGCGGCCAGCCAATTGCAAGGCCCCGAAAATTTGCACCTCTTCACCGCGCATCACGTCAGGCGTGTGCAGGGCGTCAGCACCCAAGCAGCTCAGGCCTGGCACCAGCGCGATGCGCCCGGGTTGCAGCCACAGCAGGTGTTTTCCAAGTTCGGCAAAGCCTGCGGGACAGGGGCAGTAGGGCGCTTCTTGCCAGCCCTGGCGGCTGCCGGCCATGCCCGAAATCAGGCACAGCGCATGGGGCTGCTGCAGCCAGTCGCCAAACAACTCCTGGAAGACGACTTCAAACTGACCGGTGGGCACCGTGAGGATGCCCCGTGGAAATTCGCGTGATTCGAGGACCTGGCCGCTCTCGCCCAGCCGCGCACCGCGCAGCGAAGAGGTGCCCCAGTCGATGGCGATCAAAGGTCTCGTGGCGTTCATGCGGGTGTGCCTTTCGATGGGGTGTGCAACATCTCCAAAACCGCTTCGCGCGTTGGCAAGGGCGCGACAGCGCCGTAGCCTTGCACCGACAGCGCAGCGGCGGCATTGGCGTAGGCGGTGGCAGTCCACAGGTCGTCGCCAGCCGACAAACGCGCCAACAGGTTACCGGCAAAACAATCCCCTGCGCCTGTGGCGTCCACAGCCTGGACCATGTGGCCGGGTATCTGGTGTTGCTTGTGCCCGTCGCTGGCCAGGGCCCCCTCGGCGCCGAGTTTCAGCACCACCTGCGCCGCGCCTTGGGCGTGGCTCCAGCTGATGATGTCTTGCGCTTGCGTGAGTCCGGTGAGCGCCGTCATGTCTTCGAGGCTGGGCAAAAACAGATCGCACAAACTGACCGCATGGCGGATGCAGGCCTGCGCCCGGGCCAATGGCCACAGCGATAAACGCAAATTGGAGTCGAGGGCCACCCGTGTGTCGCTACTCCGGGCCTGCGCCATGGCCGCAAAAGCGGTGTCGCAGGCCGTGGCCGAGATGGCCAAAGAGATGCCCGACAGGTGTAGCCACTGGCTGTGGGCGATGGGCTCTGCCCAATGTGCCAGGTCTTGCACTTGCATGCGGCTGGCGGCTGAGCCCGCACGCGCGTAGCTGAAGTGGTGGCCCTGTGCGTCGTGGCTCACGAAGTACATGCCGGTGGGGGACTGCGCATCGCGTTGCACGGGCGTGGTGTCGACGTTTTCTTGCTGCCACAGGTCCATGAGCCGATCACCCCAGCGGTCGGTGCCCAGACGTGTCAGGTAGGCCACACGGGCCCCAGCACGTGCTGCGGCAATGGCGGCGTTGCTGGTGTCGCCGCCAAAGCCTTGCAGGTAGAGCGGGGCATCGTCGGCATGTTCATGAGGCCGCTGGTTGAACTCGACCATGGCTTCGCCAAGCGCCACGATGTCCAGAGTTGGGGTGGTGTGGTTCATGTCAAAAAAGGGCAGCGGGGCTGAATTGGAGGTGGGAGAATCATCGGCAAACTTGGATCGCCATGGGCGACATATTGGAGACGATCAACATGTGGACAGCAGGCATAGAGAGCGATTTTGTACTGAACGCGAGCTGCAAGGGCTTTCCCTTGACGGCGGAGCCTTGTCGTGTGTCCGAGCTGGGGCAACGTGGCTGGCACCTGCTCGATGATGCGCTGGCTTACCCGGTGGCCGTGCTGCGCCGCCCAGCCCTCACTCATAATCTGGCCTGGATGCAGGATTTTGTGCAACGCAAAGGTGTGGCCCTCGCCCCGCACGGCAAAACCACCATGTCGCCCGAGCTGTTTCGCCTGCAGTTGCAGGCAGGCGCCTGGGGCCTGACTTTTGCCAATGTGCACCAATTGCGCGTGGGCCTGGCGGCGGGCGCGCAGCGCGCCATCATCGCCAACCAGCTGGTGTCCGATGCTGATCTGGACGGGTTGGATGCTTTGTTGCACCAGCACCCTCAAGCGCGTGTCTGGTTTTTGGTGGATTCGCTGGCGCAGCTGGACGCACTGGCCGATTGGGGTGCACGGCGGGGCCATGCCCGTTGTTGGGACGTGTTGCTGGAGTTGGGCATTGCGGGCTACCGCACCGGTTGCCGCACGCACGAACAAGCCCTGGCTTTGGCGCAGGCCATCGCCGCATCGCCCATTGCGTCTTTGGGCGGCGTGGAATGCTACGAAGGCGGGTTGGGCCGTTGTGACAGTGCCCACGACATCGAGGCCGTGAGCGCTTTGGTGCGCAGCGTACAGGCGCTGGTGCAGCAAATCGATGCGCAGGGCCTGTGGGGCGGTGATGAAGTCTTGCTCTCGGCGGGGGGCTCGGCGGTGTTTGACCTCGTGATTCCCATGCTCAAAACTCAGGTCAAGAGCCGCCCAGTGCAAGGCGTGTTGCGCTCGGGCTGTTATGTCACGCACGACCACTGGAACTACGCCCGTTACCTCAAACTGGTGGAAGAGCGAGAGGGTTTGAGTTCGTCCTTGCAGCCTGCGCTGGAAATCTGGGCCAAGGTGCAGTCGGTGCCCGAGCCGGGGCTGGCGATTTTGAGTGCGGGGCGGCGGGATCTGTCCTTTGACCAATGCATGCCCATGCCGGTACGCTGGGCTGCGCGTGGGGAAAGTGGTGAGGGTGCCATGCAGGCCACGCACGAGTCCTGGAAAGTCAAGGCGCTCAGCGACCAGCATGCGCACATGGTGTTCGATGCCAGTGGGGTGTGCCCGCAAGTGGGTGACCGGGTGGCCTTGGGTATTTCTCACCCCTGCACCACGTTCGACAAATGGCGCTGGATGGCGGTCATCGAAGACGATGGGCGCATCAGCGGGGCGATCAGCACGCATTTTTAAGATACAGGTGCAGCCATGAAAAAGGCCGCCACGCGGATGTTGCGTGGCGGCCTGGTGTCAGGTCACTTCAAGCCATTCAAGGCTTCGGCCGGATAGCCAGGTCGGGTTTTGCAGTCTTCAATGTATTGCTCGATGATGGCCTCGAAGCTCGCATCGGCGCGCAAACCCAAGGCATGTGCACGGTCAAAAGTGCAGCCTTTGGCCCAGTTGTCCACGATGCCTGCGATGCGCTCGTCCTTGGCAAAGGTCACGCGGGCACGCACAGCAGGGCCGGCCACTTTTTCCAGCGCGGCCAGCATCTCGCTGACCTTCACGTTCAGGCCGGGCAGGTTCAGTGCCATGCGGCCACCGAAGGCTTCGCGGCTGGCCTCGAACACGGTGATCAGGCCGTGCACGGTGTTGCCGGGTGAGGACATGGGGTGCGACACGCTCGCGTCCACCGGGCAGGTGGTGGCGGTGCCGGCCAAAGGCTCGCGGATGATGCCGCTGAAGAAAGAGGATGCTGCGCCGTTGGGCTTGCCCGGGCGCACGGTCACCGTCATCAGGCGTGCGGCGCGGCCATCGATGTAGCCCTTGCGGGTGTAGTCGGCCACCATGTACTCGATCATCAGCTTGTGTGTGCCATACGAGGTTTGTGGCGTGGGCAAGGTGGTGTCGGCCACCAGGGCAGGCATGGGGTTGGCCGCGTCGGGCCCGAACACCGCAACCGAGCTGGCAAACACCAGCCGTGAAACTTTGCCCGAAGCACGGATGCTGTCGAGCAGCAAGCGGCTGCTGTCCACGTTGGAGCGCAGGCCCAGATCAAAGTCCAGCTCGCATTCGCCCGACACGGCCGAGGCGAGGTGGAACACACCGTCAAAGCCGCTTTTGAACAGGTCGCCTTGTTCCAGCATGGGGCCTGCGTGGCCTTTCACTCGCGGATCGGCCAGCAAATCGGCAGGTGCAGGGAACAGGTCGGCAATGACCAGTTCCTTCACGGTCTGGCCATTGAGCTGACCGCGTTTCAAAATCTCGCGGGCCAGGCGTGCACCCAAAAATCCGGCACCACCGGTGATCAAAATATGCATTGAAAAATCTCCTGAATAATGTAATAGGTCGTGTCTCAAAGCCCGAATGGCATGCCGGACTTGGTGCTACAGCTCAACCGCTGGGTCATGCTGGATTTGAACCGGGAGCCACACCGGGCTGTCATGCCGGACTTGATCCGGCATCCATGGTTGTGCACAGATGGATCCCGGGTCAAGCCCGGGATGACAAAACAAATCAAGCCCGGGTTGACAAATTGAGCGTAGCCCTGGGTGGTCATTTCAGTGGTTGTCTTTCGGAACGGCCGCGCCGCGCTGGCCAACCAGGAAGTCCATGTCGGCGCCTTCATCGGCTTGCAGCACATGGTCGATGTAGAGTTTCCAGTAACCCGATTGCATGGCAGGCTCAGGTTTTTTCCATTGCGCCAGGCGTTTGGCCAGCTCTTCGTCGCTGATGAGCAGCTGCAGTTTGCGCTCGGGCACGTTCAGCTCGATCATGTCGCCGTTTTGCACCACGGCCAGCGGACCACCCGCAGCGGCTTCGGGCGTGGTGTGCAGCACCACGGTGCCGTAGGCCGTGCCGCTCATGCGGGCGTCCGAGATGCGCACCATGTCGGTGATGCCCTTGCGCAGCACCTTGGGCGGCAGCGGCATGTTGCCCACTTCGGCCATGCCGGGGTAGCCCTTGGGGCCGCAGTTTTTCAGCACCAGGATGCAGTTTTCGTCCACGTCCAGGTTCTCGTCGTCGATGCGCTTGTGGAAGTCGTCGCTGTCTTCGAACACCACTGCGCGACCGGTGTGCACCATGAGTGCAGGCGTGGCCGCGCTGGGCTTAATGACTGCACCGCGAGGCGCCAGGTTGCCACGCAAGATGGCAATGCCCGCCTTTTCCTTGAAGGGCGCGTCAAACTTCTTGATGACACGTGGGTCGTAGTTGACCGCATCGGCGATGTTTTCGCTCACGGTCTTGCCGCTCACCGTCACGATGTCTTTGTGCAGCAGGTGCTCGATCTCCTTCATCACCACAGGCAAGCCGCCGGCGTAGCAGAAGTCTTCCATCAGGTGCTCGCCCGAAGGTTGGAGGTTGAGCAGGCAAGGCAGTTCGCTGCCCAAGCGCTCGAAATCGTCCACGGTCAGCTTCAGACCCAGGCGGCCAGCGATCGCGATCAGGTGGATCACCGCGTTGGTCGAGCCGCCAATGGCCGCCAGCGTGCGGATGGCGTTTTCGAACGCCTCTTTGGTCAGCACCTTGCTGATGGTCTGGTCGGTGTGCACCATCTCGACGATGCGGCGACCGGCTTCGCGGGCCAGAACATTGCGGCGGCCGTCCACGGCAGGGTAGGCTGCGTTACCGGGCAGGCCGATGCCCAGGGCCTCGACCATGCTGGCCATGGTGCTGGCGGTGCCCATGGTCATGCAGTGGCCGTGGCTGCGGTGCATGCAGCTTTCGGCTTCAAAAAATTCGGTCAGTTTGAGTGTGCCTGCACGCACCTGTTCGCTCATGCTCCACAGGCCTGTGCCCGAGCCGAGTTCTTGCCCACGCCATTTGCCGTTCAGCATGGGGCCGCCCGACACGCCGATGGTGGGCAGACCGGCGCTCGATGCGCCCATCAGCAAGCTGGGGGTGGTCTTGTCGCAGCCCATGAGCAGCACCACGCCGTCGATCGGGTTGCCACGGATGGATTCTTCAACGTCCATGCTGGCCAGGTTGCGGTAGAGCATGGCGGTGGGGCGCAGCAGCGTTTCGCCCAGTGACATGACGGGGAATTCGAGCGGGAAGCCACCGGCCTCGTACACGCCGATCTTGACCTGTTCGGCCAGTGTGCGGAAGTGCGAGTTGCAGGGCGTGAGTTCGCTGAAGGTGTTGCAGATGCCGATCACGGGGCGACCGTCGAACTGATCGTGCGGCACGCCCTTGCCTTTGACCCAGCTGCGGTAGGCAAAACCATCGCGGTCTTGGCGGCCAAACCATTGCTGGCTGCGCAGTTCTTCGGGTTTTTTGCGGGTGTTTTTGCTGGATTTGTCGCTCATGGTGCAGGTCCGGGTGGGTGGAGTGAATTGTAAAATACTATCGTATGACGATAGAAAAACAAGCCGATCTTGTAAAGCCTGTGACATGCGGATAAACCCTTGACGACTTGATCGAACGTCACAGGGTTTACCAGAGCGCTTGGCAGCTATTTAGTCATCATATGATGAGCCATCAACCTCTTTTGCTCATGATCAAGAATTTTCACGGATACACCCTCGATTTGCTGGGCATGGCCATCTTGTCGGGTCGCTATGCAGTCGGTGCCAGTTTGCCGCCTGAGCCGCTTTTGTGCGAAGAATTCGGCGTCAGCCGAACCGTGGTGCGCGAGGCCATCAAATCCCTGGTGGCCAAAGGTTTGCTGTCGACCGGTCCCAAGGTGGGCACGCGTGTCATGCCCGATGCGCACTGGAATTGGTTCGATCCGGATGTGGTGACCTGGCAGGCCCGCTGCGGATTGACGCCTGAATTTTTGAAAGACTTGCAAGAGCTGCGCCGTGTGGTGGAGCCTGCTGCTGTGCGCCTGGCCGCCGAGCGCGCCACACCCGAAGACATCGCCTGTATCGAAGCGGCCTACGCCGGAATGAAGCAGGCGGTAGAAGAGGGGGGCGACTATGTCACCCACGATTTGCGTTTCCATGCAGGCTTGTTGCAGGCCTCTCACAACCGCATGCTGGTCCAGATGAGCAAGGCGCTCAATGCCTTGCTGCGCACGAGCTTCGAAATTTCAACCCGCATCAAGGACGGTGCGCGAAATTCCTTGCCGTTGCACCGCGCGGTGCTCAATGCTGTCGTGGCCCGCAATCCCGCCAAGGCAGAGCGGGCCATCATGGTGCTCATCGAAGGGGCCAGCGACAACATTGACAAAGTGCTCTCTTCGAGGCGCAAGTTGCCCATGGTTTCAGGGCCGACCGTGACCCGTCAGCTCACAGGTTCAAATCAAGCCGCCAGTCGGAAATCACGCAGCCCCAAAACCCCGCCCAAGGGCTGAATCGAGCTCGGCTCAGTCGTTCCAGCGCGTATGGAATTTGCCGGGACGGTCGATGCGTTGGTAGGTGTGCGCGCCAAAATAGTCGCGCTGCGCCTGCAGCAAATTGGCGGGCAAACGCGATGAGCGGTAGGCGTCGTAGTAGCTCAGGGCGCTCATGAACGAGGGCACGGCCACGCCGTGCAAGGCACCCATGGCCACCACTTCGCGCAGGTCTTGGTGACACCTTGTCATCACCCCGGCAAAGTGGCTGTCCATCAAGAGGTTGTCCAAATTGGGCGCGCGGTCAAAACTGGCCCGAATGTCTTCGAGCAAGCGTGCTCGGATGATGCAACCTGCGCGCCAGACCGAGGCCACGGTGCCCATGGGCAGTTGCCACTGGTGTTCGCGGTCGGCTGCCTTGAGCAGGCTGAAGCCTTGGGCGTAGGCGCAAATTTTGGCCGCCAACAGTGCGTTTTTGATCTGGCCCAGCACGGCATCCCGCGCGCCTGCTGTGCGGGGCAAGGGGCCGGGCAATACCTTGGAAGCCAGGGCCCGCTCGGCATGCAGGCCGCTCAGTGTGCGCGCGAACACGGCATTGGCAATGGTCGGTGCGGCGACGCCCAGATCGAGCGCAATCTGGCTGGCCCATTTGCCCGTGCCTTTTTGTTCGGCCGTGTCCAAAATCAGGTCCACCAAGGCACGCCCTGTTTCGGGGTCGGTGTACGCCAGGATGTCTGCGGTGATACCGATCAGGTAACTGGCCAGCTCGCCCTGGTTCCACTGGTGGAACACCGAGCTCATCTCGGCCGGGCGCATGCCCAACAAGTGATGCATCAGCCAATAGGCTTCGCAGATGGTTTGCATGTCGGCGTATTCGATGCCGTTGTGCACCATTTTCACAAAGTGGCCTGAGCCGCCGGGGCCCATCCATTCGCAGCAGGGCTGACCATCGTCGGTTTTGGCGGCAATGGCTTGCAGCATGGGCCGCACCCGTGGCCAAGCGGCTGACGAGCCACCCGGCATGAGGGCTGGGCCATGCAGCGCGCCTTCTTCGCCACCGCTGACACCCGCACCCACGTAGTGGATGCCCGAGCCCTCCAGGGCCTGCAGGCGGCGCTGGGTGTCGGTGTAGAGGGTGTTGCCCCCATCGATCACCACATCACCCGCGCTCAGCAAAGGGCTCAGCTCGGTCAGAACCGCGTCTACGGCGGCTCCTGCGGGCACCATCAGCCACACGCAACGCGGCGTTTGCAAGGTGGCCACCAGCTCCTGGAGCGAAGCCGCAGCCTGCGCATTCAGGCCATGTGTGCGCTGGCCAAAGCTGGCGCGTTTGCCTGCATCCAGGTCAAAACCACCCACGCCAAAACCGTTGCGCACCAGATTGAGCGCCAGGTTTTCACCCATCACGCCCAGGCCCACCAGGCCGATGTCCATCCTCTGCATGGTTTGGTTTCAACCCCGACCGACGAAGGGCATGTTGGTGGCCATCACGGTGGTGAACAAGATGTTGGCCGACAAGGGCAGACGCGCCATGGTCATGAAGGTCTCAACCACGGCGCTCATGTCCATGCGGGGCTCGGCCTTGATGCTCAGGTCGGCCTGGTGCACGCCTTGCGCCATTTTGAGGGTCATGTCCGAGGCCACGTTGCCGATGTCGATCTGGCCCACAGCGATGCTGTAAGGGCGGCCGTCCAAAGACGCGGCGCGTGTCAAGCCCGAGATGGCGTGCTTGGTGGCGGTGTAGGCAATCGAGCCCGGACGGGGCACATGGGCCGAGATCGAGCCGTTGTTGATGATGCGGCCGCCTTGCGGGCTTTGCTCTTGCATCAGCTTGAAGGCATAAGACAAGGTGTAGAACGCGCCATTGAGGTTGATGTCCACCGCGCGGCGCCACTCGTCGCCGGGCAAGTCGCCCGGCAAGGTGTAGGGCAGGGAAATGCCCGCGTTGTTGAACACCAGATCGAGGCGGCCAAAGCGCGTGCGGATCTGATCAAACAGGGCTTTGACTTCGGGCTCTTTGGACAGGTCGGTCGGGATGGCATGGCCGTTGGCCGCGTTGGGGCCAGCTTCGGCCACGGCAGCGGCCAGCGCATCGGCGCGACGCCCCACCAGAACGACTTGCCAGCCTTCTTGGAGAAGGGCCAGGGCGCAGGCTTTGCCGATACCGGAGCTGGCACCGGTGACGAGGGCGATTTTGGACATGGTGTGAACTTTCTAGAAAGGAACAGAAAACGCCAGATTTTCAGGCGTTTTGAAAAGAAATCTGTACCTTGAGTGACTGGCTCTTGTCGGCCGCCAGGTCAAAGGCTTCGATGGCGCGCTCCAGGGGCAGGACACTCGTGATCACGGGTTTGCCGTTGACCAGGCCTTCGTTCAAAAAGCGCACCGCAGTGGCAAATTCGGCATGGAAGCGGAAGGTGCCGCGCAGATCCACTTCTTTGGCCACGATCTGTGTCATGGGCAGGCTGATGTCCCCGCCCATGCCCACGGTGATCAGCACGCCCCGCGGCACGATGGTGTCCAGGCCCACGCGCAAAGCGGCTTCGCTGCCCGAGGCCTCGAACACCACGTCAAACTGGCCTTTGTCCACCTTGTAGGCGTCCAGCGCTTGGGGTTGGGACTTGAGGTTGATGGTTTCGTCCGCGCCCATCTCCTTGGCGCACTTCAGGGGCAAGTCGGCAATGTCGGCCGCCACGATGCGGGCCGCGCCCGCACGGCGCAAAGCGCCAATCAACAGCGAGCCAATGGGGCCGCAACCGGTCACCAGGACCTGTTTACCCAGCACGCTGCCAGCGCGCTGGATGGCGTGCAAGCCCACCGACAAAGGCTCGGCCAAAGCGGCTTCGGACAGGCTCAGGTGGTCGGCAATCGGGTGGGCTTGATAGCCCTCGATGATGAGCTGCTCGCTGAAGCCACCCTGGATGTGCGGGAAGGGCATGGCGCTGCCGTAAAAACGCATGTTCAGGCAATGGTTGTGCTGGCCCGCCTGGCAAAAGCGGCATTGGCCGCAAGGGCGCGAGGGCGAGATGGCGATGCGCTGGCCTGGCTGTATACCGCTGGCCTGGCTGCCCAAAGCGTCCACCACGCCCGAAATTTCGTGGCCCAGCGCAATAGGCTGCTTGATGCGCACGGTGCCAAAGCCGCCGTGCTGGTAGTAATGCAGGTCCGAGCCGCAAATGCCGCCATAGGCCACATTCACGCGCAACTGGTGTTCGCCCAAGGGGGGCAGCTCGGTGTTTTCAATGCGCAGGTCTTGGGCCGAATGGCAGACAACGGATTTCATGGGAGGCTCCTCTCAAAAGCTTCAAAGGGTGGCGGTCACGCCGCCGTCAACGTAAAGGATATGGCCATTCACAAAACGCGAGGCGTCGGAGGCCAGAAACACCGCCGCGCCGCCCAGGTCCTGCACATCGCCCCAGCGGCGGCTGGGCGTGCGACTCACCAGCCAGCTGCTGAAAGCCGGGTCGTCCACCAGTTTCTGGTTCAGCTCGGTCTTGAAGTAGCCAGGGCCGATGCCATTGACGTTGATGCCGAACTGTCCCCAGTCGATGGCCATGCCTTTGGTCAGCATTTTCACGGCGCCTTTGGTGGCGGTGTAGGGTGCAATGCCGGGGCGGCCCAGCTCGCTTTGCACCGAGCAGATGTTGATGATCTTGCCGTGACCACGCGGGATCATCTTTTTGGCGACCGCCTGGCCCACGAAGTACACGCTGTCCAGGTTGGTTTTCATGATCGTGTGCCAGTCGCTGTCGGCATATTCGTGCAGCGGACCGCGAATCTGCATGCCCGCGTTGTTGACCAGGATGTCGATCGGCCCCTCGGCATCGATCTGGTCCACCGCCGCACGCACGCTGTCCGCATCGGTCACGTCAAACACCGCGCTGCTGACCGACAGGCCTTGGGCTCGCAGGGCCTGCTGCGCCGCCTCGACTTTGCTGGCGGTGCGCCCGTTGAGGATGACATGGGCCCCGGCTTGTGCCAGCGCCTCAGCCAGGGCCAGACCAATGCCAGCAGAGGAGCCCGTGATCAGGGCGCGGCGGCCTGTCAGTTGGAAGGTGTCGAGTACGTTCATGGCTTCAATCGGTGGGCAGTGTGTATTCGTCTGCGCTGAAGACGGTGTGGAAGACGGTGCCATCGAACATGGCGATCAAATCCTTGGACACTTCGCGGCTTTCCATGCGCACGGCCGAGGCCAGTGCGACCTCGATCGATTCGCGGCTCGGGTAGCGCACCGACAGCACCATGCCGAAGTGTGGGTCGTTCACATCGCTCTCGACCTGGCGCAGGACACGCACTTCTTGAGCGCCCGGAAAACGGGTCCACAGGGGCACGAGTTTTTCGCGGATGTAGCGGTTGAAAGCGTCTTCCATGCCGGGTTTGACTTGGCCCTGAAAGAATGCACAGCGGATGAACATGGTGAGTCCTTTTGAAAATCAGAGGGCAGTCTGCAGACGGCGCTGCAGGGCCTGCAGTGCATGCGCCACCATGTCCTGCACCGTTTCGGTGATGGGCAGGCGGATGACGTCGGGTTCATCGGCCTGGGGGATTTCGAGTGTGCGGAATTGGCTGTCGAGCAAGCCGGGCTGCATGTAGTGGCCCACGCGTTGGCGCATGCGTTGCTCGATCAAGGCAAAGTCGCCATCGAGGAAAACAAAGCACACATCACCGGCTTGAGCGCGGATGCGGTCGCGGTACACCCGCTTGAGGGCTGAGCACGCCACCACACGGCCTTGAGGGTGGGGTTGCGACAAATAGTCGCCAATGCGGTCCAGCCAAGGCCATCGGTCGGCGTCTTCAAGCGGGACCCCGGCGCGCATTTTGGCCACGCTCTCGGGCAGGTGCAGGTCATCGCCATCGACCATGTCCAGTGACAGTCTCTCACCCAGCGCCGCAGCCATGGTGGACTTGCCGCAGCCGGACACCCCCATGACGATCAAGCGCAAGGGCGGCTTGTTCATGCTCGGCGAGGGGCTCACTTGTGCAGCATGGCCGCGCACTCGGGCACAGGTGTGCGCAAGGGCTGACCTGAGATGCCCGCTTTCATGTTGGCAAAAGCCAGATCGGCCATGGCCTGGCGGGTCTCGGTGGTGGCGCTCGCCATGTGCGGTGTCAGCACCACATTGCGCATGCTCCACAGGGCTTGGGGCACGTTGGGCTCGTTGGCAAAGACATCCAGGCCTGCGCCCGCGATGGTGCCGTTTTGCAGCGCAGCGATCAGCGCCTCTTCATCGACCACGCTGCCACGCGCCACGTTGATCAAAAAGCCACGCGGCCCCAGCGCCTTGAGCACATCGGCGTTGATGAGGTGTTTGGTGCCCGCACCGCCGGGGGTGATGACGACCAGAAAATCCACGTTCGCTGCCAGTTCGGCGGCAGAGGGGTAGTACTTGAAACCGACGTCACGCTTTTCGCTGCGCGCGGTGTAGGCGATCGACATGCCAAAGCCGCTGGCGCGTTGGGCGATGGCTTTGCCGATCCGCCCCAAACCCACAATGCCCATGCGGGCGCCAGAGACTTTGCGGGCCAGCGGCATGGGGCCGTTTGGCCATTGGCCTGTACGCACAAACTGGTCGGCTTGCGGGATGGTGCGGCCCACCGACAGCACCAGGCCCATGGCCAGGTCGGCCACATCGTCGGTCAGAACCTCGGGGGTGTGGGTGACGGGAATGCCGTGCTCGATGGCGGCGGGCACATCCACGCCGTCGTAGCCCACGCCAAACACCGACACCACTTTGGCATGGGTCACTTGGGCCAGCAGGCTGCGCGGCACACTGGCTTCGCCCGTCCCTGCCACACCCATGATGCGGGGGGCCAACTGGGCAAAAGCCGCAGGGTCGGTCACATGGGTGCGGTCATGCACGGTGTAGAGGGTTTCCAAAGCCTGGAGGTAAAAAGGGTGCAGTTTGGCCACGGCCAGTACATCGGGTTTGGTCAAGGGTTCTCCTGGAGCTTCAAGGGCAAATGCGTCTATCGTATCGGTGCACTCTCCGGACCCATCTACGGATAAACCCCTGCACACCGAGCCGCGTCTTCAGCCTCGTTGACAATCAGGCTTTGGTTTTAATGGAGGCCTTGAGCCATGCATGCCCTGAAAAAAGTCATTCTCTTCACCGACACCGATGGCCGTGCCCGTTTCAGGGACGAAGAGGTGCCCCTGACCGAGGGCACACCGCAAAGCCGCTTATCGGCCCTGATGGCAGCCAGCGCCTGCCAGCTGCGCCAAAGCCCGGTAGGCTTTCGCAGCACTTTCCATTGCACCGGCAACCCGCAGTGGTTGTTTGTGTTGGCGGGTCAGATGGAGATTTTTTTGCAAGACGGCAGCTCACGCATTTTTGGCCCCGGCGAGTTCTTTTACTCGGCCGACACCCTGCCCGAAGGGGCCACGTTTGACCCCACCGTGCACGGCCACTGGAGCCGCCAGGTGGGCCCAGACCCCTTGGTGACCCTGTTCGTGCGCGACTGATCTTTATCAACCACCGAGGCAAAAAAAGAGCCCGCATGCAGCGGGCTCTGTTCATGGGGCTGGGCGCTGATCAGCGACCGAAGCCACCACGGCCTCCGCCACCACCGTTACCGCCGCGGTTGCCACCCCCACCGTAGCCACCACCGCCTTGACGGCGGCCGCTGCTGGCCAGGCTGTCGATGCTGGTGCGGGTGGGGTCAGGTTGGCCACTGGTGCGCACGGGCTTGCGGTTGGGCAAGTCCAGGCGCGCAAACTGTGTGGTTTTGAGCGGGTCAATGTGGCGTGGCAGCTCGTCGCCATCGCCCCGGCGGCGGTCTTGACCACCCTGGCCGCCACGGGCTGGGCCACGGCCTTCAGGACGTGGGCCACGTGGTGCGGGACGGCCTTGGCCATCACCACGGTTGTCAAAACGCGGATCGCCGCGCTGCTCCTGGCCACGACCACCTTCGCGGCGGCCATCGCCTTGACCTTCAAATCGGGGTGCGCCTTGCGGGCCATTGCGGCGTGAGGGCGGTGGGCCGTTGCGCGAAGGACGCGGCTGACCTTGGCCTTCGCCTCGGGCCTGGCGCGGACCACCACCGCCACCGACCGCGGCTTTGTTGTCCCGGATGCGTTGCATCATGTCCTGACGCGCGGCCTTGGCCGCAGCGGCCATCACATCGCGGCTGGGCGGCTTGCCTGCACCGCCCCACAGGGTCTGGCGACCCATGGCGATGGGCTCGGCCACTTCGCCGGGTTCGGGGCCAAAGCCTTCGAGCATCTGGACCGGAATCTCCTGCTTGGTGAAGCGCTCGATGTCCATCATGAAGCCTTCTTCGTCCAGACAGACCAGGCTCACGGCCTCGCCGCTTGCACCTGCGCGGCCTGTGCGGCCAATGCGGTGCACATAGTCTTCCGACACGTTGGGGATCTCGTAGTTCACCACGTGTGGCAAGTCTTCGATGTCGATGCCGCGCGCTGCAATGTCGGTGGCGACCAAGGCACGGATCTCGCCGCTCTTGAAGCCCGCCAAAGCTTGTGTGCGGGCGGTCTGGCTCTTGTTGCCGTGCAAAGCCATGGCTTTGACGCCATTTTTGGTCAAAAAGTCGGCCACATTGTTAGCGCCAAATTTGGTTCGGGTGAACACCAGCACCTGGCTCCAGTCGTGCTTCTGGATGATGTGCAGCAGCACGTCTTTTTTCTTGTTGCGGCCCACGGGGTGGATCACCTGCGTGATGCGTTGCACCGTGGTGTTGCTGGGCGTGACCTGGATGCTCTGCGGGTTCTTGAGCAGGTTGCCCGCCAACTCGCGGATCTCGTCGCTGAAGGTGGCCGAGAACAGCAGGCTTTGCTTTTCTTTGGGCACCAGGGCCAGCACTTTTTTCACGTCGTGGATGAAGCCCATGTCCAGCATGCGGTCGGCTTCGTCCAGCACCAATATCTCGACGGTCGACAGGTCCAGGAAGCCCTGGCCCTGCAGGTCCAGCAAACGGCCCGGTGTGGCCACCAGAATGTCCACGCCTTTTTTGACCTTGTTGATCTGCGGGTTCATGCCCACGCCACCAAAGATCACGGTGGAGTCGAGCTTCAGGTATTTGCCGTAATCGCGCACCGACTCTTCGACCTGGGCGGCCAGTTCGCGGGTGGGCGTGAGCACCAGGGCACGGATGGCTTTGCCGCCAAAACGGTTTTTGCCCGCCTCACTCAGGCTCAGCTTGTGCAGCATGGGCAAGGTGAAGGCGGCGGTTTTGCCCGTGCCGGTTTGCGCACCAGCCAACAAGTCCTGACCGGCCAGGACGGCGGGGATGGCTTGAGCCTGGATGGGCGTGGGGGTTTCGTAGCCGAGCTCGCGCACAGCTTGCATGATGGCCGGGGCCAGGTTCAATTCTTCAAAGTTCATTTTTCACAGAGCGCCATGTCCGGCGCAGGCATCGGCTCAATCAACTGCTGTTGGCAGTGTCCAGTGAGGGCCGATAAGTCTTAGGGTGGGCATGGAAACCGCAGGCGCTTGTTTTGAGCGTGCCTGGGTCAGGCCCCAGCAGAAGTGCTGATGCTGGGGCAACTGGAGGCCTCAGCGAAGTGCATTGTCGCACAAAGCCAGGCCGGTCATGTATTTGAGGCCTCCAGGCGCTTGCGCGGCTTCACGGCACATGGGGTCAAACCCCAATTCAAACCCGCGCAGGGGCCCATTAGACTGGGCTTCACATTTCATCCCTCTACGGAACACCATGCGCCCCACCCACGATCGCCGTTCATTGATGCAAGTCGCTGCATGGGCCTCGCTTGCCCTGGCTGCCAGCAGCGCTTGGGGCCCCGTGGCCGCCCAAACGCCCAAGTGGCCATCCAAGCCCATCAAAATCGTGGTGGCCTTTCCCCCCGGCGGCCTCACCGACGCCTACGCCCGCAACTACGGCGACTTCCTCAGCACCCGGTTGGGCGTGCCCGTGGTCATCGAAAACAAGCCCGGCGCGGGCGCCATCATTGGCATCGACGCGGTGGCCAAGTCGCCCGCCGATGGCTACACCTTTGTCATGAGCACCTCGGGCACCTTCTGGCAAAACCGGATTCTTTACTCCAAGCTGCCCTACAACCTCGACAAAGACCTGACCCCGGTGACTGTGTTCCCCTCCGGTCCGCTGGTGGTGGGCATCAACGACAAAATCCCGGCCAAAAACATGGCCGAGTTTGTGGCCTGGGCCAAAAAGAACCCGACCTCCATGGGCACCTATGCGCCGGGCTCTTACCCGCACATGGTGGCCGACCAGACCAACCGCCAGCAAGGCACGGCCATCCAGTCGGTGCACTACCGGGGCGAAGCACCCATGTGGCTTGACGTGGCCTCTGGCCAGTTGCAAATCGCGGTGGGCAGTTTCCAAGCCTTCAATGCCGTGGCCACCCGGGGCGTGCGCGCCATTGGCGTGACCGGCAGCTACCGGTCACCCAAGCTGCCCGATGTGCCCACCCTGACCGAGCAAGGCAACACCGAAAAACTGGTCACGCTCGAAGGTGGCCTGCCGCTGGTGGCCCCCACGGGCACGCCCGAAGCCATCCTCAAACGCATGGCCGACGAAGCCGTGGCCTGGTCCAACACCGACAAAGCTGCCAAACTGCGCGAAACCTTTGCCATCCCGAACAAACCCAAAAACCTCGCCGACACCCGCAAGGACTGGGAAGCCGAAGTACCCGTTTGGATCAAGCTGGCGGTGGACCTGGGGATCAAGCTGGACTGATGCATTGGCTTTGCGCCGTAGGGGTGCGCTGCATTTTGTTGGAGCGCACCCCCGTGCGCGATAGCTTGCAGACCGGTGACCTGAGCCCAAGCCAAGCAAGCCCCGGCATTTTCTAAAGTGCCGGGGCTTTTGTCTGTTTGCACCCCTAGAATGGACACCTTCGTATAAAAAACCGCCCGCTGAATGACCCCAGAAGCCAAAGCCCGCGTTCAAATTGATGAACTCTTGCAAGCCGCTGGCTGGCATGTTTGCAACATCGACCAAGTCAATCTGCATGCGGCTCAGGGCGTGGCCATCCGTGAATTCCCACTCAACCCCGGCCACGGCTTTGCCGACTACCTGCTCTATGTGAACGGCAAAGCCTGTGGCGTGATCGAGGCCAAGAAAGAGGGCGTCACCCTCAAAGGGGTCGAGGCGCAGTCCGAGCGCTACGCCCAGGGGCTGCCAGTTGCCTTGCCCGCTTGGCGCAGGCCTTTGCCGTTTTTGTTTGAATCCACCGGGGTCGAGACCCAATTCACCAACGGGCTGGACCCGCACCCGCGCTCGCGCCGGGTGTTTGCGTTTTTCCGGCCCGAACTGCTGGCGCAGTGGTTGCACATGTTGCCCCCAGCGGCAGGCCCGCAGGCCGCCAACGAAGCGCCATCGACCTTTTTGGCCCGCATGCGCGACATGCCCGAGCTGGTCACCCAATGGGGGCAGGGCGGGGCCAACTACCAGCTGTGGCCCGCGCAAATCAAGGCGGTGCAAAACCTGGAAAAAAGCCTGGCCGCCAACAAACCCAAAGCCCTCATCCAGATGGCCACGGGCAGCGGCAAGACCTTTACCGCCATCAGCTTCATCTACCGCCTGATCAAATTTGGTGGTGCGCGGCGCGTGCTGTTTTTGGTCGACCGGGGCAACCTGGGCCGCCAGACCAAAAAAGAGTTTGACCAATACGCCAGCCCCTACAACAGCTACAAGTTTGGCGAAGAGTTCATCGTCCAGCACCTGCAAGGCAACCAGGTGGACACCAGCGCCCGCGTGGTCATTTGCACCATCCAGCGCATGTTCAGTTTGCTCAAAGGCAAAGAGCTGCCGCCCGAGGCCGACGAAGAAAGCACCGAGGGAGCCGAAAGCCTGTTCAAAGACCCCGAACCCATTGGCTACAACCCGGCCTTTCCGATTGAGCTGTTTGACATCGTGGTGACCGACGAAGCGCACCGCAGCATCTACAACCTGTGGCGGCAAGTGCTGGAGTATTACGACGCCTATCTGGTGGGCCTGACCGCCACGCCCAACAAACAAACCTTTGGCTTCTTCAACCAAAACCTGGTCATGGAATACGGCCACACCCAGGCCGTGGCCGATGGGGTGAACGTGAATTACGACGTGTACCGCATCCAGACCGAAGTGAGCGAAAAAGGCGCCAAGGTGGAAAAAGGTTTTTGGCTGGAAACCGTGGACAAAGCCACCCGCCGCAAAAGCGCCTGGCAGTTGGACGAGGACTTTGAATACGACCCCGCCGAGCTGGACCGCAGCGTGCAAACGCCCGACCAAATTCGCAAAGTCATCACCACCTTCAGGGACCGACTGCACACCGAAATCTTCCCTGGCCGCACCGAGGTGCCCAAGACGCTGGTCTTTGCCAAAGACGACAACCACGCCGAAAAGATCGTGGAAATCCTGCGCGAAGAATTTGGCAAGGGCAACGAGTTTGCGCAAAAGATCACCTACCGCACCACAGGCACCAAGCCCGAGGATTTGATCAGCGCCTTCAGAAACAGCTACTTTCCGCGCGTGGCCGTGACGGTGGACATGATCGCCACCGGCACCGACATCAAGCCGGTGGAGATTGTGGTGTTCATGCGCTCGGTCAAAAGCCGCAGCTTTTTTGAGCAGATGAAAGGCCGCGGCGTGCGCGTGTGCAACCCGGCCGACCTGCAAGCCGTGACGCCCGACGCCAAGGTCAAGGACCACTTTGTGATCGTGGACGCCGTGGGCGTGTGCGAGCGCGACAAAACCGACAGCCGCCCCATGGACACCAAAAAAACCGTGCCCTTGGACAAACTGCTGCTAGCCGTGAGCCTGGGCAATGTGGAGGACGACGTGCTGAGCAGCGTGGCCGCCCGCCTGGCCCGGCTGGACAAAGACCTGAGCCCCGCCGACCACGCCCAAGTGCTGGCGGCCAGCGGCGGCCTGAGTCTGACAGACTTGGCCAGCGGCATTTTGCAAGCGCTGAATGCTGACCCCGATGACCCCAGCAATGTCATTCCCGCGCAGGCGGGAATCCAGTCTGCTGTGCGCCCCTTTGCCAACCCCGCGCTGCGCACACTGATATTGCAGCTGCGCCAAAAGGCCGACCTGGTGGTGGACGTGGTGACGCAAGACACGCTGCTGAACGCGGGTTTTAGCGAAGCGGCCAGTGAACGCGCCAAAGGCCTGGTGCAAAGCTTTGAAGCTTTCATTGCCCAGCACAAAGACGAAATCACCGCGCTGCAAATTTTGTACAACCGCCCCAGCCGCGCCCCGCTGACCTACCGTGACGTCAAAGCCCTGGCCGACGCGCTGCACGCGCCGCCGCACCTGATCGACGAAAGCCAGCTGTGGCAAGCCTACGCCGCGCTCAACAAAACGAAAGTGAAAGGCACCAGCCAGCGCCGCCTGCTGACCGACTTGGTCAGCCTGGTGCGCTTTGCCATGCAGCAAGACAACGAACTGGTGCCCTACCCCGAGCGGGTGCGCGCCAACTTTGATGCGTGGTTGGCTCAAACGAATCAAGCCCGTGCATCCAGTCATTCCCACCCCTCTAGTCATTCCCGCGAAGGCGGGAATCCATCCCCATTCACCCCCGAACAACTGCACTGGCTAGAAATGATCCGAGACCACATCGCTGCGAACCTGGGCATCGAGCCCGACGACTTTGAATACGCCCCCTTCAACAGCGAAGGCGGCCTGGGCAAAGTGCACCAGCTGTTTGGCGCGGAGCTGACGCAGGTGATTGAAGCGATGAATCGGGAGTTGGTGGCGTGAGCGAATTGAAAGAGCGGATCAAAGGGCGTCTCGGTGATCTGCTGCCGTTGAAATATGGCAAGAGTCTGCCTGCTGCTGTACGCGATAACACTGGCTCCGTGCCTGTTTACGGTTCCAGTGGTGTAGTTGGAAATCACTCGGCAGCCCTGACCAGTGGCCCAGCGATCATTGTTGGACGCAAAGGCAATGTGGGCGCAGTGCATTACTCGGCAGTGCCTTGCTGGCCAATTGATACCTCGTACTTCGCTGAAGCGCCAATCGGGCATGACCCACGGTACTACCGCTATCTGCTGAGTTCGCTCGGCTTGGCCCGACTGGACAAATCAACCGCGATTCCAGGGCTGAGTCGTGACGACTACAACGCTGTCGAAGTGACGATTCATCCGCCCGAGCAGCAGGCGGAAGTCGTCGCAGAGATCGAAAAACAGTTCTCCCGCCTCGACGAAGCCGTCGCCAACCTCCAGCGCGTCAAAGCCAACCTCAAACGCTACAAAGCCTCCGTCCTCAAAGCCGCCGTCGAAGGCCGCCTCGTCGAAACCGAAGCCAGCATCGCCCAACGCGAAGGCCGCAGCTACGAAACAGGCGAACAGCTTTTGCAGCGGATTCTTGAAGTTAGGCGAGAGCGACCCAAAGGGAAATCCAAATACAAAGAACCTGCGTTACCTAATTTGGATGCGTTCACAGAGTTGCCTGAAGGCTGGGCGTGGGCCTCTGTTGAGCAGGTAGTCGCTCATCTGACCGATGGCGATCACCAGGCACCACCGCAGACGGACGCGGGTGTTCCTTTTTTGGTAATTGGTAACGTACGTACCGGCGAAATTGATCTGTCAAATACACGTTTTGTTGGCGAGGATTACTACAACTCGCTTGATCCATATCGACAACCAGCTAAAGGTGATTTGCTTTATACATTAGTTGGTAGTTATGGAATACCAGTGCGAGTGAAGACCATTGAACGTTTCTGCATTCAACGGCACATGGCGATTCTTCGTCCGCATTCGGAATCACCAATGGACTATCTGACGATTGCCATGGCGAGTGACAACGTGTTCAAGCAGGCGACCGAAGTTTCAACAGGAACCGCACAAATGACAGTTCCCCTAGGCGGCCTCCGCAGTATCGCGTTTGGCTTGCCTCCCAAGCACGAACAAACCCGCATCGTCGCTGAAGTTGATCGTCACCTCTCCATCATCTGTGAAGTCGAAACCGAGGTCGACGAAAACCTCCAGCGTGCGCAGGCGCTGCGGCAAGCTACGTTGGCTGATAAGTTCAGCAGCAGTTGAGATGCTAAAAAATATTAAAGGGCAGCATGAAGTTTCGTATCGCAGAGGTTGAGGTTCCGTCGACAGATCCATTTAGGTTTGATGCGCTTGAACGGAAGCCAGTAGTCGAGTTTCTTCGCAACCTGATTAATCAGATGGAGGGGCCGTTTGTTTTGGCCTTGGATTCTCCTTGGGGGACAGGTAAAACGACTGTGGTTCGAATGTTGAGAAGATCTCTGGAAACCGAGTGCTTCCAATGTGTTCACTTCAATGCATGGAAAGACGATTACGTTATCGATCCATTGATACCCATGGTTGCGGCCATCGATGAGCTCAAATCAGGTGGCGAATGCTCCGATTGGAGCTTTCGTACCAATATGGCGACGGTCAAAAAAGCAGTTGGTTCGATTGCAAAGCGTGGTTTGATTGCGGCTGTTAAAGCTGGCACTCTGAATCTTTTGGACTTGGATGACGTAAGTGAAGGTGTTGCTGCCGACATGGCTAGCGAATCAACCTCTGACTTGATAGATGCGTTCCAAAAGGAAAAGGCATCACTAGAACAGTTTCGTGATGCTCTTGAAAAAGCTGTAGATACACTGACCAAGGGAGATCGCTCACGACCGCTGATTTTCTTTATAGACGAGTTGGATCGCTGCCGTCCAACTTATGCGATTGAGCTGCTAGAGCGGGTGAAGCATGTTTTTGATGTGCGCAACATGGTTTTTGTGTTGTCGATAGACAAGAAACAACTGGAGGCCATCACTGCAGCTGTTTATGGTGAGCGCATCGATGCACCGGAGTACTTGCGGAGATTCATTGATTTGGAATATGTCCTACCAGCGCCGCACACCAAAGACTATACGCAAGAGCTGATTAAGCGCTTCGAATTCAAAGAGTTTTTCGATACTCGCAAACAGTATCCAGAACTGGCTTATGACTACGAATCTTTTGTTGAGGCCTTCACGTTTCTCGCCGGTCTATTTGGCTTGTCTTTGCGTGCACGAGAACGATGCCTGACCCGTTTGGCTGTTGTGGTAACGCAAACACCGCCAAAAAATTATCTCGATCCTATTGTTCTTTCTTTGTTGTTGGTTTTGCGTACCAGCAGGCCAGATCTATACACGGGTTTAGTCAGTGGTGCGCTTGCACCAAGCAGTCTCATGGTGACTTTGCGACAACTGCCTAACGCACAGCAATTTTCAGTGTCTAGAATTTCCACAGTTCTTGAGACTTATTTGATCGTCGGGGATGTTGTGCGTGAACGTGGGGAACAAGTTCTCAAAGATCTTCAGGAGTTGGCACAAGGACAGTCAGATACAGATTAAGCAATTCGTGCTAAAGAGATTTTGCATATGAAGTCCCGTATCAGCGGTCGTTGGAATTTTTCAATCAAGTCTGTTGCCAATAAGGTGGATTTAGCAGTCAAGCTTGGCGATGACAATTGACTTGAATTTGACTTTTACTTGATGAGTACAGTTCCTTTCTCCTTCCGCATCGTCAAGCGGTCCAACTGGGAGGGCCGTGCGCTGGAGTTTCCAAACGATGCGATGTCTAAATCCAGTTTTGTTCCTCATTACTTCCAATCTCTGTCCTTAATTTTCAAGGAGACTCCATGAACTTCGAAGTCCTTGGTCCTTTTTTCATAAAGACACCAAATATGATCACTATTGATCAAATCAAAGAGTTGAAAAAATCGATCAAAGAAGATGCGGATCTCGCGGGGCTGTTAAGTGGTCCAGGTTGCTATGTATTTGGGGTCAAATCATCCCGATCCAAGCGGGTCATGCCTTGGTACGTTGGCAAGGCCGAAAAACAATCTGTTTTAAAAGAGGCAACCAATGCGGCCCATCTGCAGATGTACAACGAAGTGTTAAACATTTATGTACGAGGCCGTCCAGCGTTGATTTTTCTGCCTCAAGTCACGCCCACTGGTAGGCCGGCTGCCTTGGCTAAAGGTAGTGGAAAGAAGCCATCTGTTGAGTTTATGGAGGACTGGTTGATCGCCGCGGCGTTGAAGTCCAATCCCCGCTTGATCAACATCAAAAAGACCAAGATGCTCAATAAGTTGTGGGTGCGCGGACTTTTCAATGCGCGACCCGGCGACAGTAATTCAGATTCCAAAGCACTAAAGGCATCTTTGTCTTTGTGACCGGTTATTGAGATTTCCTTACTCCCTTTGCATCTTCGCTGCCGACAGTGATCCCGATGGTCCGCTGCGCGGTAACGATGTGTTTACGGTGTGATGCGGGTGCAGGTGAGTTAGCCCCCTGAATCACAGTCCCGTCGGTATTCCTTAAACTAAGAAACAGGAATACGACCATGGATATGACTATGTCTTCAGCAACGCCCACCCGGGTTGAAGTGGTGACCAGCGTTCAGCGCCGCAGGCGCTGGACCCCCGAGCAAAAGCTTGAAATCGTCAAACAGACCAACGAGCCTGGCAACTCCGTCTCGACGGTTGCCCGGCAATTCGGCATCACAGCAGCGCAACTCTTTCAATGGCGAAAGGCCTACCTGCAAGGCTCACTGATGGCGGTGGGTGCCAACGAAACCGTGGTGCCAGCGTCAGAGCTTCAAGAGGCCATGCGCCGCATCAAACAACTCGAAGGCGCACTGGGCCGCAAGACTTTGGAGAACGAGATTCTCAAGGAGGCTGTGGACTTCGCCAAAGCAAAAAAGTGGATTGCGCGCTCGCCAGTATTGCCCGGGGGCGAGCAGTGAGGGCCGTCTGCCATGCCCTTAGCGTGTCGCGCAGCCATGTGTTGGCCAGACGAGATCGCCCGTGCGAATGGGCAGACTTGAGAAAGTCACCCCCACGCAACGATGACGCTGCCGTCAAACAAGCCATTGCCAACGTGGTCAAGGACCGCGCCACTTACGGCTACCGCCGTGTCTGGGCAAGGTTGCGATTGGAGGGATACGACCGTGTCAACCACAAGCGGGTTTACCGGGTGATGCGTGATGAAGGTTGGCTGCTGTACCGGCATGGAGAAAAGCCCGTCGACACCAGAAAGCACGAAGGCAAGGTGGCAGTCAAGGACAGTGACGTGCGATGGTGTTCAGATGGCTTGGAGCTGTCATGCGACAACGGCGAGAAAGTGCGGGTGGCGTTTGCGCTGGACTGCTGCGACAGGGAAGTCATGAGTCGCCCCTGCAAAACCCCTGCAACCCGCATGAATGCTTGTGATCTGGGGTGAATCCGGATGGTCAGAACTCTCAAATAGTTATTCAATGGAGGCTGTTTTCTGGGAGTTTTTGAAAGCAGCGCCATGACCGATGACTTTTTCCGCAACCGCCTGGACCAGATGATCGATTTGCGTCACCCGCTTGCGGTACTGGCCAACCGCATGCCTTGGCAAGAAATCGAAGCTTCCCTCGCCCATCGTTGGGCACGCCAGGTCAAGGCGGGCAAGAAGATCGAAGATTTGGATTTGTTTGGCCCGGTCTCGGCCGTTGCCGGTGGCGGCGTCTCCAATGCTGGCCGTCCTCGTTTGCCCACCCGTCTGATGGTGGCGCTGCTGTACCTCAAGCATGCGTTCAACGAGAGCGATGAAGACGTGATTCAGCGTTGGGGCGAGACCCCCACTTGGCAATACTTTTCTGGCAATGAGTATTTCGAGCACCAATGGCCGTGCGACCCGACACAACTGGGGCGCTTCCGTAAAGCCCTTGGCGAAGAAGGTGTGGAAGAGCTGCTGGCCCGCACCATGGAGGTGGCCGTCACGCTCAAGCTGATCGCCAAGAAAGAGTTGACGCGCGTGATCGTGGACTCCACGGTGCAAGAGAAAGCCGTGGCGCACCCCACCGACAGCAAGCTGCTGGAGACGGCCCGGTCCAAGGTGGTCGAGGTGGCCAAAGCCAATGGCATCGAGCTCAAGCAAACCTACGCCAAAGAAGGGCAACTGCTGGGCTACAAGGCTGGGCGCTATGCCCATGCCCGTCAGTTCAAACGCATGCGCAAAATGATCAAACGCCAGCGCACCATCGTTGGACGGCTGCAGCGCGAGGTGGCTCGCAAGATGACCACGCTCAGCCAAGCCATACAAGACACCTTGGGCCAGACCTTGGGCAAGGCCAAACGCTTGGTCACGCAGACCGGCAGCCGCAAGGCAGTGGACAACCGCGCCAAGCTCTACAGCTGGCATGCACCCGAGGTGGAGTGCATCTCTAAAGGTAAAAGCCGCAACCCCTACGAGTTTGGTGTGAAGGTGGGTCTGGCCATGACGCTCAAGGGCAATCTGATCGTGGGCGCCAGGAGCTTTCCCGGTAACCCGTATGACGGACACACCATGCACGAGCAGATCGAGCAAAGCGCCATCCTGATGCAAGGCTTGGGGGTCAAGCCCGAGGTGGTGTACGCCGACCTGGGCTACCGGGGTGTGGACAAGGACAACCCGCACATCGAGATCAAACACCGTGGCAAGGACAAGCGGCTCACAGATGAAGAGCGCAGGCTGCTCAAACGCCGCCAAGCCATCGAGCCGATCATCGGGCACCTCAAAGCGGATCACCGCATGGATCGCTGCCACCTCAAGGGCTCAGAGGGTGATGCGCTGCACGCGGTGCTGTGCGCGGCGGGCTACAACATCCGCTGGCTGCTGCGGATGATCGCCAAGAAAGGCCTGGGCCTTTTGTTGTGCCTGTTGCAGGTGAGTGGTTTAGCGGGTTTGTTTGAGAAATTGGCAGAAATCTTCGGCCTCAAACGACTGCAAAACTCAGATCAACGCTGGGCGCTGGCTTGAAATGAATTTTGCAGGGGCGACTCATGAGCTGGGTGGCTACCACCAAAGGCATCGATGCGGCCTTGGTGGGCGATTTGATGATGCAGGCGGTGGAAAATAGATTTGGTGCAGATGGCAAGCCGCCCAAGCCCATTGAATGGCTCACGGACAACGGCAGCTGCTACACGGCGGCCGAGACCAGGAGCTTTGCCAAGCAATTGGGGCTCAAGCCGGTGACCACACCTGTGACCAGCCCACAAAGCAACGGCATGGCCGAGAGTTTTGTGAAAACATTGAAGCGAGACTACGCGAAATTGGCCGAGAGGCCGGACTCGCAAACGGTGATGGCGCTATTGCCCAAATGGTTCGATGACTACAATTCTTACCATCCGCACAGCGCACTGGGATATCTGCCCGCCAAGCTGTTCAGGGCAAAACGAGCGGTAAATTAAACATACCGGCGGTACTGGGTTATGGGGTCAAGACCAGCAGGCAAGTTGTCATGTTGAACGTGCCGCGTTCCAAGCGGCTGCGGCGCCCGGTGTTTGTGGGCACGAATCGGCGTGATCGTTTGATGCAATCACTGGATTTGCGTTAAAGTAATGATTCCTTACTTTTGGATGAAAGCATGCTTGCCAAAATCACCGCCAAAAACCAGCTCACTCTGCCCAAGAGCTTGACGCAGGCTGTGGGCGCGACCGAATACTTTGATGTTGAGGCCCGTGACGGGCAGCTCATCTTGACGCCAGTGCGCATTCAACGGGGCGATGCGGTGCGCGCCAAATTGGCCGAGCTGAACCTGACTGACGATGACATCGCCGATGCGGTGGCGTGGGCCAGAACGCCTGCGCTTGCCCCCGCCATGGTCAACGAGCCTGCTGCGGTTTATGACGTGACGCCCGCCAAGCCCAAGAAGTCGGCTGCCAAAAAGGCCAAGCCCACAGCATGAGCGACGCTGTTCGCGTGGTGCTGGACACCAATGTGGTCTTGTCTGCGCTGGTGTTTCGTGGCGGCGCAGCCGGGCTGGTGCGCCAGGCCTGGCAGCGCGGGCGGGTGTTGCCACTGGCCAGCACAGCTACGGTGCAAGAGCTGGTGCGTGTGTTGGCTTATCCCAAGTTTCGTTTGTCGCAAGCTGAACAAGACGAGTTGCTGGCCGACTACCTGCCGTATGCCGAAACCGTGCGCATCCCACAGCCGCCACCCACGGTGCCCGATTGCCGCGATGTGCTGGATTTGCCTTTCATGCACTTGGCGGTAGCTGGCAAAGCGCAAGTGCTGGTTTCTGGCGACCGCGATCTGCTGGCCATTGCGCCCGAGTTTGAGCGTGCCAGTTCGTGCCCGATCATGGCCTTGGATGTTTTTTGCCAAACCTACTGTGCTCAGGGGGAATCGCAGCCATGAGTCGGCTATACCAGCGTCTCTGGACCGGCTATTGCGTGAGGGGTAACTCCCCCCAATTGGCTGAGGACTCCCATCATTTGCGGGGTAACTCCCCCCAATGCTCCCCCCAATTGCTGTCTGACTCCCGTCATTTGGTCTGGGACTCCCGTCATTTGACGGGGGACTCCCCTCATTAGAGCCTCGAACTCCTGTCATTGGCAGAGTCAGCACCTGGCAAAGCCAAGAATTTGAATAAATTAGATTACCCATGAACACCACCACCCACACCCTCGTCCAGAAGCTCTGGAACTATTGCAGCGTGCTGCGCGACGATGGCATGAGCTATGGCGACTATGTGGAGCAGCTGACGTATTTGCTGTTCCTCAAGATGGCCGACGAGCGCAGCCAGCCGCCTTACAACCAGACCAGCATCGTGCCCGCTGCCTACGCCTGGCCCACGCTGTTGGGGCGCGATGGCGACGATTTGTTTGACCACTACCGCCACGCCCTTGAAAAGCTGGGGCAAGAAAAGGGCACGCTGGGCCTGATCTTTGCCAAGGCGCAAAACAAGTTTCAAGACCCGGCCAAGCTGCGCCGCGTGATTGTGGACCTGATCGACGCCGAGACCTGGACGGTGCTGGGTGCCGACGTGAAGGGCGATGCCTATGAAGGCCTGCTGGAAAAGAACGCGCAAGACACCAAGAGCGGGGCGGGGCAATACTTCACGCCCCGTGCGCTGATCGCGGCCATGGTGGAGTGCATCGACCCCAAGCCCGCTGAGCGCGTGTGCGACCCGGCCTGCGGCACGGGCGGCTTTTTGTTCAGCGCGCACCAGCACATGGTCGAGCGCAACCCCAACCTGACCAAGGACGAGAAAAAGCACCTGAAAGAAAGTGCCTTTGTGGGCTTTGAGCTGGTGCAGGCCACGGCCCGTGTGTGCGCCATGAACCTGCTGCTGCACGGCATTGGCTCTGAGAAGTCGGTGCCGGTGCGCGTGGGCGATGCGCTGGGCGCTGACCCCGGTGACCGCTTTGAGGTGGTGTTGGCCAACCCGCCATTTGGCAAGAAGAGCAGCACCGTGATCGTGGGCGAGGATGGCCGCGTGTCGAGCGAGAAAGACACCATCGAGCGCGACGACTTTTGGGCCACCACCAGCAACAAGCAGCTGAACTTTGTGCAGCACATCAAAACCCTGTTGGCTATTCATGGTCGCGCAGCTGTGGTGTTGCCCGACAACGTGCTGTTTGAAGGTGGTGCAGGCGAGACCATCCGCAAAAAGCTGCTGCACGAGTGTGACTTGCACACGCTGCTGCGTCTGCCAACGGGCCTGTTTTATGCACAGGGCGTGAAGGCGAACGTGCTGTTCTTTGACAAAAAGCCAGCATCCGAGAAGCCCTGGACGCAAAAGCTCTGGATTTACGACCTGCGCACCAACAAGCATTTCACACTCAAGACCAACCCGCTGCGTCGGGCCGACTTGGACGAGTTTGTGCAGCTCTACAAAGTGGGCAAGCGCCACGAACGGGCCGAGACTTGGAGTGCCGAGAACCCCGATGGCCGCTGGCGCGCCTACAGCTACGACGAGCTGATCGCCCGCGACAAGACCAGCCTGGACATTTTCTGGCTCAAGGACGAGAGCCTGGCCGACAGTGACAACCTGCCCGCCCCGGCGGTGATCGCGCAGGAAATTGTGGAAGACCTGCAAGCCGCGCTGGAGCAGTTCAAGTTGATTGCAGGCGATTTGGGTGCCGATGTGCCCGAAGAGGCGGTTTAATCGTGGCCATGAACAAAACCGATCAACTGAGTTTTTTCGGCTTTGAAGCCGGGGGCTCAGACAAGCCCGCCAAACCGGCCAAGCCTGCCAAAGTGCCTGCGCCAGCCGTTGCTGGCACACCCACCGCAGCCGCCGCGCCTGAGCCCGTTGTTGCTCCTGCACCCGCTGCGCCTGAAGCCTTGAGCGCTCCAGTCCCCCCTGCCGCCCCTGCTTCCGAACACGAAGCCATGGCCCAAACCCTGGCGCAGCACCCGGATTTTCGTGTGCTGCGCCGTTTGCAGCCTGTTGCAGACTATGGTGGCCTGCATGGGCAGCCCACACAGCGCGTGATCGTGCTTGACACCGAAACCACCGGGCTGGACAGCAAAACCGAAAGCATCATCGAGCTGGCCATGTTGTCGGTGCTGGTCGATGCGGCCACGGGTTTGCCCGTGGGACCGGTCAGCATTTACGAGTCGTTTGAAGACCCGGGCAAGCCGATTCCGCCGCAAATCACCGAGATCACGGGCATTGACGACAGCATGGTGCAGGGCCAACGCATCGACGACGCGGCCGTTCATGACTTGGTGGCGCAGGCGGATTTGGTCGTGGCGCACAACGCCGGGTTTGACCGCCCGTTCGTGGAGGCGCGTTTTCCGGTGTTTGCCAGCAAGGCCTGGGGCTGTTCTTTTCAAGGCATCGATTGGAAGAAAGAGGGCAGCGGTTCGGCCAAGTTGGAGTTTTTGGCGTCCGAGCGTGGCTGGTTTTACGACGCGCACCGGGCGCAGGTCGATTGCCATGCCTTGCTGCAGGTGCTGGCCTCGCCCTTGGCCGATGGTCAGACCGGTTTGTCGCGCCTCTTGGCCGGGGCCGGGCAGACCCGCTACAAACTGCGGGCCACGGGCGCGCCCTTTGAAGCCAAGGACAAACTCAAGGCCCGGGGTTACCGCTGGGACGGCGAAGGCCGGGTCTGGTGGTGCAGTTTGGCTTCCGACGCGCTGCTGGACGCCGAATGTGCCTGGTTGCGGGCCGAGGTGTATGGCGCGCGCAGCGCCCGGGTCCAGATCGAAGCGCTGGACAGCCGGGTGCAGTATTCCAGCCGTCCGGGTTTGCAGTCAGAGCGGCAGCTTTAAACAGCTCGACTCGGCGTCGGTCACTGGCGCTCATCGAAGGCCCCTTCGCGACGAGGGCGTCGCTCCCACAGGGGCAGTCTCTGAAGGGGACCGATTTCACAAACAGGGACAGCCTGCCACAGGGATAGCGCCTTTGTTGGATGCCGCGTCACGGCAAGCTGGGATAATGCGCGGTTATTGGTATTTTTTCAGGCGGGTATAAATGGCTCAATACGTATTTTCGATGAACCGGGTTGGCAAGATCGTGCCGCCCAAACGTCACATTCTCAAAGACATTTCTTTGTCTTTCTTCCCTGGCGCCAAGATCGGCGTGCTGGGCACCAACGGCTCGGGCAAGTCCACTTTGCTCAAGATCATGGCCGGTATCGACAAGGAAATCGAAGGCGAAGCCATTCCGATGGCGGGCCTGAAAATCGGTTATCTGCCGCAAGAACCCGTGATGGACCCTGAGCAAACCGTGCGCGAGGCCGTGGAAAGCGGCATGGGCGAAGTCAAGGCCGCGCAGGCCCGCCTGGAAGAGGTGTACGCCGCCTACGCCGAAGAAGATGCCGACTTTGACGCCTTGGCCGCCGAGCAGGCCAAACTCGAAGCCATCATCGCCACAGCAGGCGATGCGTCCGACCACCAACTCGAAATCGCGGCCGACGCGCTGCGCCTGCCCCCATGGGACGCCGTGATCGGCAAGCTGTCGGGCGGTGAAAAGCGCCGTGTGGCTTTGTGCCGCTTGCTGCTGTCGCGCCCCGACATGCTGCTGCTCGACGAACCCACCAACCACCTGGACGCCGAATCGGTGGACTGGCTCGAGCAGTTCCTGCAGCGTTTCTCGGGCACCGTGGTGGCCATCACCCACGACCGTTACTTCCTGGACAACGCCGCCGAGTGGATTCTGGAACTCGACCGGGGCTCTGGCATCCCTTACAAAGGCAACTACTCCAGCTGGCTGGAGCAAAAAGAAGCCCGTCTGGAGCAGGAGCAGCGCACCGAAGACGCCCGCACCAAGGCCATGAAGAAAGAGCTGGAGTGGGCACGCGCCAACCCCAAAGGCCGTCAGGCCAAGAGCAAGGCCCGTCTGGCCCGCTTTGAAGAGCTGTCGGACTTCGAATACCAAAAGCGCAACGAGACGCAGGAAATTTTCATTCCTGTGGCCGAGCGCTTGGGCAATGAAGTGTTCGAGTTCAAGAACGTCAGCAAGTCCTTTGGCGACCGCGTGCTGATCGACAACCTGAGCTTCAAGGTGCCTGCGGGCGCCATCGTCGGCATCATCGGCCCCAACGGTGCCGGTAAGTCGACCTTGTTCAAACTGATCGCGGGCAAAGAGCAGCCTGACAGCGGCGAGGTCAAGATCGGCCAGACCGTGCGCATGGCCTTTGTGGACCAAAACCGTGACGACCTGAACAACGACAAGACCGTCTGGGAAGACGTCTCGGGCGGTCTGGACATCCTGAACGTGGGCAAGTTCCAGATGGCCAGCCGTGCGTATTGCGGCCGCTTCAACTTCAACGGTGGCGACCAGCAAAAGAAGGTGGGCATGTTGTCGGGCGGTGAGCGCGGTCGTTTGCACCTGGCCAAAACCCTTATCGCGGGCGGCAACGTCTTGCTGCTGGACGAGCCCTCGAACGACCTGGACGTGGAAACCCTGCGTGCCCTGGAAGATGCGTTGCTGGAGTTTGCGGGCTCGGTCATGGTCATCAGCCACGACCGCTGGTTCCTGGACCGCATCGCCACCCACATCCTGGCCGCCGAAGGCGACAGCCAGTGGGTGTTCTTTGACGGCAACTACCAGGAATACGAAGCCGACAAGAAACGCCGCCTGGGCGAAGAAGGCGCCAAGCCCAAGCGCGTGCGCTTCAAGGCTTTGAAGTAATCTGCTGCTTTGCACAAGACAACGGGCCCTTCGGGGCCCGTTGTCGTTGGTGTCGCTGAAGAGTTGGTGTTTTGTGGGAGGCCGCCCCTGCGGCCGAATGCGTGCTGTGGCCACGCAAATATTCGCGAGCAGGGGCTCGCTCCCACAAAAAATTCAGCCAGTGCCTTTTTCCCAGTGGGAGACTGCCCCTGCAGCCGAATGTTTGCTTGTCAACCTACAGCGCGGTCAGCCTGGCCCGCGCCTTGTCGGCCCACAGTTGCAGACTGGCCATCAGGTCTTTTTGGCTGAACGAGCAGCTTTCTTCGCTGAACAGGGCGCTGGCTTCGATGCGGTCGAGCAGGTTGCCCAGCACTTCGCCAAATGGGTCGGGCAAGGGCAGACTGGCCGCACCGCTGCGCCATTGGCGGATCATGTCGCTTTGGGCCAATTGGCCTTGGCCGCAGGCCGTCAGCGCCTGGGTCATGCGGTCGAGGGTGTCAAGGGCGGTGCTCATCCATGTGTCTCCTGCCGGGTCCATTCCCCATAGGGTGGGGGCTTTTCGAGGTGACAATCATGCCCCATGAAAGCCAAACCTCTCAAACCCATGCGCCTGGAAGATATTCTGTTTTGCCAGGGCTTTGGCACCCGCCGCGTGTGTGCGGGCCTGGTCCAGCAGGGCCATGTGCAAGTCCATGGCCAAACCGTCACCGATGCGGGCGAATTTTTTGATTTGGAGGGGCTGCATTTCACGGTGCAAGGCACAGACTGGCCGTTCAAGGACAAAGCCTATGTGCTGCTGAACAAGCCGACCGGCACCGAGTGCTCGCAAAAGCCCTCCACCTGGCCCAGCATCTACACCCTGCTGCCCGCGCCTTTGCGCCAACGCCCGCAAAAAGCAGCGGTGCAGGGCGTGCAGGCGGTGGGTCGGCTGGACCAGGACACCACGGGCTTGCTGCTGCTCACCGACGACGGGCAGTTCATCCACAAGATGAGCTCACCCAAGCACCATGTGCCCAAGGTGTACGAGGTGACGACCAAGCACCCGATCACCCCCGAGATGGTGGACAAATTGCTCAGCGGCGTGGTGCTGGACGACGACCCCAAGCCGGTCAAGGCGGCCGCCTGCGAGGCCGTGAGCGAGCTGCACCTGAAGCTGACCCTCACAGAGGGCAAATACCACCAGGTCAAGCGCATGCTGGCGGCGGTGGGCAACCGGGTCGAGGGCCTGCACCGCTCGCAAATTGGCGGTTTGGTTTTGGGGGACTTGGCACCCGGTCAGTGGCGTTGGTTGACTGACGAAGATCTGGCTCTGCTCAAGCCTTGAGCTGCTGCGTGCAGGGTGTCAGGCCACCACCATTTGGTCGCAGGGGCGGCCTCCCACGGGCACGGGGCTTGGTGCTTTTTGTGGGAGCGAGCCCCTGCTCGCGAATGCTTGTAGGCCTCAAGCTTGTTCAGAGAGCGCAGGCCCATCCGCATTCGGCCGCAGGGGCGGCCTCCTACAAGGACTGTTGCATGAAGGCCTGAATCGCCTGCATCACGGCTTCTGCTTGGTCGCGTTGGGGTGAGTGACCGCAATCGGGCAGCTTGAGCAGTTGCGCCTGCGGCACGGCGCGGGCAATTTCGTCGATCTGGGCCATGGTGCCGTAGGGATCGTTTTCGCCCTGGATGGCCAGCAAGGGCGCGCGGATGCTGCCCAGTTCGGAGCGGATATCGAAACCGCGAAAGGCCTTGCTCAGCCAGACATCGTTCCACTGCCAAAACGCGCAGTCCACATCGGCATGGTAAGGGGCTAGACGCTGGCGCAGGGGGCCGTGTTCGTAGGCTTGCCGAGCGGCCAGGATGGCCTGAATCGAGATGTCTTCGACCATCACATGCGGCGCCATGACCACACAAGCGGCCACCTCAAAACGGCTGGCGTGGATCAGGGCGATGGTGCCGCCGTCCGAATGGCCCACCAACACAGGCCGCTGGATGTTCAGTACCTCCAGCAAGGCGGGCAAAATTTCCAGGGCTTCGCGGTGCATGTAGTCGGGCAGCAGGCGGCCGTGGCGCAAGCCCGCCGTTTCGCCCGAAGGGCCGCGCACATTGGCCACCGGATCGGATTGGCCATAGCCCTGGCGCGAGTAAACCAGGCCCGCGCAACCCAGGCGTTGGCACAGGCGTGCGGGCCAGTCGCGCCACATGGCGACGCTGCCCAGCCCTTCGTGCAGAAAAACCAGGGTGTGGGCGGGGCGGATGGTCTGGTCGGGCTGCCAGTGGACCACCTCCAAAGTGAGGTTTTTCAGTGAGAGCTTCGTGGGGGTGAGCGAGGGCGTTGCTGTGGGCATCCGGGGTCCTGAATCGGCGTTTACACTTGGATGTGATTTTGAAAGCGTTTTGTGATTGATTTGCGTTGGGTGTCTCGTTTTTTTGTGGGTGCGGCTTGGGTGCTTTTGCTTTGCGGCAAGACGGTTCAGGCGCAGCCCCCGGTTTTTGTTCTCAATTCCCTGGATGGCAATGTCAGTGTGATCGATCCGGTCAGCTGGAAAGAGACCCAGCGCATTCCCACGGGCAAGGAACCCCACCACCTGTACCTCACGCCCGATGAAAAGTCGGTCATTGTGGCCAACGCCATGAGCGACTCGCTGACCTTCATCGACCCGCGCACCGCCCAGGTCCAGCGCACCGTGACCGGGATTCTGGACCCCTACCACCTGCGGTTTTCGCCCGACATGAAATGGCTGGTGATCGCCGCCAACCGCCTTGACCATGTGGACATCTACCGCTGGGACGGGCAAAACGCCACCTTGGCCAAGCGCATCTCGACCGGCAAAACCCCCAGCCACCTGTGGATTGACAGCCAAAGCAAGACCGCCTGGGTCTCGATGCAGGACAGCGACGAGATCGTGGCGATTGACCTGGGAAAGCAAACCCTCAAATCACGCACTGCGGTCGGCCCCATGCCCGCCGACGTGTTCGGCACGCCGGACGACAAATTTTTGCTGGTCGGCCTGACCGGGGGGGATGGTGTTGAGGTGTACGACATCGGCAGCGGCCAACCCAAACTGGTCAAGAAAATCCCCACGGGCAAGGGCGCGCACGCGTTCCGGGCACTGGGCGACAAACGCCATGTGATGGTCAGCAACCGCGTGACCAACACCATCAGCCAGATCGACTACACCCAGATGGCCGTGGTCGCGGATTTTCCCGGCCCCTCCGGCCCGGACTGCATGGACATCACGGCCGATGGCAAATACATCCTGGTCGCTTCGCGCTGGGCCAGAAAACTGTCGGTGATCGACATCGCCACGCGCAAAGTGGTGCGGCAGGTTCGGGTCGGCAAATCGCCCCACGGGGTGTGGACACTGGACCATGCGCCACGCTATTGAGTGGTGTCGTGGGCTGCTCGTCGGCGCCTTCTGGGCGGGCAGCTTGTCCGCTCTCGCGGTCACATGCGAGAAGCCGGTTTATTTGACCTTCGACACAGGCCACATGGGCGTGGCCCCTTTGATCGCCGAAGTGTTGCAGCGCCAGCAGGTGCCCGTCACTTTTTTTGCGGCGCATGAAAAAACCCGCGAGGGCGATGGCACCTTGGGCCAGCATTGGGCCCCTTGGTGGCAGGCGCGTGCCGCAGAAGGTCACGCCTTTGCCTCGCACACCTGGGACCACGCTTACTGGCGGGCCGACCTGCAAGAGGGCGAGGTTTTGAAGTTCCGCATCCGCCCCAGCGCGGGCGACCAAGCCGGTCAGACCCTCAGCTGGACGGCTGCGCAGTATTGCGACAACTTGCGCCAGGCGGCGCAGCGTTTGCAGGCCTTGACCGGCCAAGCGCCACTGCCCTTGTTCAGGGCGCCGGGCGGCAAAACCTCGCCCCGCTTGATCGAAGCGGCGCGGCAATGCGGCTTTGCCCATGTGGGCTGGTCCGATGCCGGCTTTTTGGGCGACGAGCTGTCCAGTGCCACCCACCCCAACGCCCAGTTGCTGCAAAAAGCGCTGAAAAACATTCGCGCTGGCGACATCCTGATGGCGCATTTGGGCATCTGGTCGCGGCAAGATCCGTGGGCCCCGGCCGTGCTGGAGCCGCTGATTGTGGGCCTGAAGGCCCGAGGGCTGTGTTTCGCCACTTTGCGCGAGCACCCGGCTTACCGGGACTGGGTGCGGCAGCGGCCCTTGGCGCTGCCGGTTTTGCCCGATTCGCGACAATGAGGCCATGGACTTTTTGATCGACCTGTTTGACCGCGGTCAGCAGATGCTTTTCGAGGCCGTCGTGCAACCCCTTGCCTTTGCGGCGGGCCAGGGCCAGCTGCTGGAAAAAGCCTACGAAGGCACGGGCTGGGTGGTGGTTGGCCTGTTGCAGCTGCTGGTGATGTGCGGGGTGATCGGCCCCATGCAACGGCGCTGGCCTGCCGAGCCGCTGCGCGACCGACAAGCGGTGCGGGTCGACGTGATCTACACCCTGATCCACCGCCTGGGGCTGTTCAAGCTGGGCATGTTTTTCACCCTCGACTACGCCTTCGAGCAAGGCCTGGGCGTGTTGCGGGCCTGGGGCATGCCCACGCTGCACCTGGATGGCCTGTGGCCCGGGGTGACCGATCTGGCCCTGGTCAGTTTCGTGCTGTACCTGGTGGTCTTTGATTTTGTCCATTACTGGATCCACCGTGCGCAGCACCAGTCCAACGCCTGGTGGGCCTTGCATGCCTTGCACCATTCGCAGCGGCAGATGACCATGTGGAGCGACAACCGCAACCACTTGCTCGACGACATGCTCACCAGCCTGATTTTGTCGGCCGTGGCGGTCTTGATCGGCGTGGGGCCGGGGCAGTTTGTGGCGCTGGTGGCCATCAGCCAGCTGAGCGAAAACTTCCAGCACGCCAATGTGCGCCTCTGGTTTGGCCGCGTGGGCGAACGCCTGTGGGTTAGTCCGCGCTTTCACCGCAGGCACCACAGCGTGGGCATCGGGCATGAATTTGACGTTCAAGGCCGCAAAGTCCTGGGCGGCTGCAACTTCGGGGTGCTGCTGCCTTGGTGGGACATGCTGTTTGGCACGGCCGATTTTCAGCTGCGCTATGACCCCACTGGCGTGCGCGACCAGGTGGAGCAGGGCCGCGATTATGGCCGAGGCTTCTGGGCCCAGCAACGACTGGGCCTGCTCAGGCTGTTGGGCCGCGCCTGAGGCGGCGTCTCTGGCCGCACCACGGGCGGCAGTTTGGCACGCCAGCCCCGCTCAACTGTTAAGCTTTCGCCCATGAAACTCCTGATCGATTCCTTTTGGCGCGCGGCGATGTATTGCCTCTACCCCCGGGTGATCGGCTTGTCGTTTTTGCCGCTGGTGCTGATCGTGGCTTTGTCCTGGTTGCTCGGCTACCTGTACTGGGACATCGCCGTCACCGGGGTGCGCGGCTGGCTGGATGCGTCCAGCTGGCTGGCGGTGGTCTGGCGCTGGCTCGAAGGCATTGGTTTGCCCGACCTCAAGACGGTGGTGGCCCCTTTGCTCGTGATTTTTTCGGTCACCCCTTTGGTGGTGGTGGCGTCTTTGCTGGCGGTCTCGTTCCTGATGACGCCTGCACTGACCCGCCTGGTGGCCGACCGGCGCTTTGCGGCCCTGCAGCGCAAGCACGGCGGCAGCCTGGCGCTGAGCCTGTGGTGGACATTTTTGTCCTTGCTGCTGGCGCTGGGCGCTTTGTTGCTGACTTTGCCGATGTGGCTGGTGCCGCCCTTGGCCATGGTGCTGCCTGCGCTCATTTGGGGTTGGCTCACCTACCGCGTCATGGCTTTTGATGTGCTGGCCGAATTCGCCAGCGCCGACGAGCGCCACGCCCTGATGGCGCGCCACCGCATGAGCTTTCTGGGCATGGGCGTGGTCACCGGGCTCATGGGCGCTGCGCCCAGCTTGGTGTGGGCTTCGGGGGCTTTGTTTGCCGCAGCCTTTGTGATCCTGGTGCCTGTGGCCATCTGGATCTACACCTTGGTGTTTGCGTTTTCTTCGCTGTGGTTTGCCCACTTTGCGCTGGCGGCCTTGCAGGCGCTGCGCAACGAACCGCGCAATGAACCCCATCGCGCGGCTGTCGATGACGTTTTACCCGCCGTGCCGGCTTCGCCCCATGCCGCTGCCCGGCTCGGCCCGGGCCCGGAAGACAAGGCCGACAGCGTCACCGATGTCGAACCCCGCCCCAGCCTTTGAACCGACTGCTTTTTCTTCAAGACCACCATGACCCCCACCTTTGGCCTGATCATCATTGGCGACGAAATCATGTCCGGCAAGCGCCAGGACAAGCACATGCCCAAAGTCATCGAGTTGATGACCGCGCGCGGCCTGAGTCTGGGCTGGGCCGAATACGTGGGCGACTCGCCCGAGCGCATCACCGCCACCCTGAAACGCGCATTCGCCTCGGCCGATGTGGTGTTCAGCTGCGGCGGTATCGGGGCCACGCCGGACGACCACACGCGCCAATGCGCGGCCAAAGCGCTGGGCGTGCCTTTGGCCCTGCACCCCGAAGCCAAGCGCTTGATTCACGAGCGCATGCAGGACACCGCCAAGGAGCAGGGCGTGGCTTACGAGCCGGACCGCCCGGACAACGTCCACCGCCTGAACATGGGGGTGTTCCCTGAAGGGGCAGCCATCATCCGCAACCCCTACAACAAGATTCCCGGGTTCAGCTGCACAGGCGCGGGCGGCGGCGCGGTGCATTTTGTGCCCGGCTTTCCGGTCATGGCCTGGCCGATGATCGAATCGGTGCTGGACAGCCAATACAGCGCCCATTTCCGGCGCAACGCGTACATCGAAAAGTCGGTGATCGTCCTCGGGGCGATGGAAGCCACCCTGACGCCCTTGATGGAGTCCATTGAGGCCGCGCACCCCGGCGTCAAGGTGTTCAGCCTGCCCAGCGTGGACCACCCGCAGTGGGGGCGCCACATCGAGCTGGGGGTCAAGGGCGAACCGGCCGATGCCGAACGGGCTTATCTGGACCTGCGGCAAGGCCTGAAGGCTTTTCCTTTGGAATATGGCCCCGAATTGGTGCGTTGATCTCGGTATCACCAAAATGGTGCAAAATTGCACCATAAAAGTGCATTGTCACGGAGCTGGACAAACCGTTGAGGTGTCCAGTGGCTTGAAAAAGTGAAAGCCTGGCGGCGGTGGCCATCGACCATGCCGAGAGGGCACGCTTTTTATCCCCCGGAGATGCCCAACGGGTCGCCTGCAGGGCACAATCTCGGGTTGTTCGGCTGCGGTTTGGGCCTCAAGTTGGCACAGAAACTGCAAGACCCGTGAGCAAGCTTTTTAACCCCTTTCCATTCAGGAGATTTTGATGGCCAAGACCGTCGCAGACGTGATGAAGATGGTGAAAGAGAACGAAGTCAAGTTCGTTGACTTCCGTTTCACCGATACCCGTGGCAAATGGCAGCACATCACTGCGCCCGTGTCGCAGTTCGACGAAAGCAAGTTCGAAGAAGGTCAAGCGTTTGACGGTTCTTCCATCGCGGGCTGGAAAGGCATTGAAGCTTCGGACATGTTGTTGATCCCCGATCCCAACAGCGCCCTGATCGACCCCTTCTTCGAAGAAGTCACACTGGTCTTGATCTGCGACGTGATCGAGCCCAACGACGGCAAGGCCTACGAGCGTGACCCACGTTCGATCGCCAAGCGCGCCGAGACTTACCTCAAGCAATCGGGCCTGGGCGACACCGCCTTCTTTGGTCCCGAGCCAGAATTCTTCTTGTTTGACGACGTGCGCTGGAGCACCGAGCCGAACAACAGTTTCTACGCCATCGACGAAGCCGAAGCCCCCTGGAATACCGGCACCAAGATGGACAACGGCAACAGCGGTCACCGCAACCGCGTCAAGGGGGGCTACTTCCCCGTGCCACCCGTGGACAGCACACACGACATGCGCAGCGAAATGTCGCTGATCCTCGAATCCGTGGGCATCCCGGTCGAAGTGCACCACCACGAAGTGGCTGGCGCTGGCCAGTGCGAAATCGGCACCAAGTTCTCCACACTGGTCGAGCGCGCCGACTGGACCCTTTTGCAAAAGTACGTGATCCACAACGTGGCCAACGCCTACGGCAAAACCGCGACCTTCATGCCCAAGCCCTACGCTGGCGACAACGGCTCCGGCATGCACGTGCACCAGTCCATCTGGAAAGACGGCAAGAACCTGTTCGCAGGCAATGGCTACGCTGGCTTGTCTGAATTTGCCCTGTACTACATCGGCGGCATCATCAAGCACGCCCGCGCCCTGAACGCGATCACCAACCCCGGCACCAACAGCTACAAGCGCCTGGTCCCGCACTACGAAGCGCCTGTGAAGCTGGCTTACTCGGCCAAGAACCGCTCGGCTTCGATCCGCATCCCCAACGTCGCCAGCGACAAAGCCCGCCGTGTGGAAGCCCGTTTCCCCGATCCATTGATGAACCCCTACCTGGGCTTTGCCGCCCTGTTGATGGCGGGTCTGGACGGCATCGAAAACAAGATCCACCCCGGCGAAGCCGCGACCAAGGACCTGTACCACCTGCCGCCAGAAGAAGACAAGTTGGTGCCCACCGTCTGCCACAGCCTGGACCAGGCGCTGGAAGCCCTCGACGCCGACCGCGCCTTCCTGACCAAGGGCGGCGTGTTCACCGACTCGTGGATCGACGCTTACATCGAACTGAAGATGCAGGAAGTCAACCGCAGCCGCGTGGAAGTCTCGCCTGTCGAATACGACATGTACTACTCGCTGTAATTCACCATGCGGCACATTGCACCTGCCCGTGCAATACCCACCAAGGACGGCTTCGGCCGTCCTTTTTTTATGCACGCCCTGCGTCAGGGTCTGCTCGTGGTGTCGGCTGCCGCCGGGTGCCAGAGTGGACTGACTCAGGAGGCCATTTACCGCTGTGGCCAGGAATACACCAACGCCCCGCGCGACCCGTCCCGCTGTGAGCGGCTCGCTGAACAGGCCGTCACGGTCATCCCTGGGGTGCGCCCCCAAGCGGTGCCCGTCAAGACAAGCACCGAAGGCCAGGCACCGGACGAGTCGCGCAGCACCCAAGCCGAGCCCGCACGCGCCAGCACCACCCGGCAAACCGAGCGCGATGCGCAGGCGCGCACCATTTTGGTCCAGGAGCTGGAGCGGGTGCAAAAGCAGCACCAAAGCTGGGTGCAAGCGTACAAGCAAGGGACCCCCATCCAGCTCTCGCCCGAACACGCGGCCCCCCTGCAAGACCATGAGCGTGTGGCAGCGCTCAAAGCCGCCATCGACCGCGCTGCGCGTGACATCGACAGCTTGCAACGTGAGTTGGCCCAGAGAACCGTGAAACCATGACCGTGCCCGTTGCCCGATTTCTGGCTTTTGACTTGTTGGCCACGCCTGTGGCGGTGTTGCAGGGCCAGGGCCGTGTGCGCTTTGTCAATGCAGCGCTCGAAGACGCCTTGGGCATGTCCCGACGCACGCTGTACGACACGCATCTGCCCGACTATTTTGTGGACCCACAGCCTCTGATTTCGGCTTTGTCCGGGGCCCAGTCCAACGAGTTTGCCGCGCTGCGCTACGAAGCCCAGTTGCGCCGACTGCACCACGAAGACCCGTTGCCTGTGCATGTGATCGTCGCCCCGTCGGACCAGCCCCATGAGGTGATCGTCGAGCTGCTGCCTGTGGAGCAGCAAACCCGCCAGGAGCGCGAAGACCGCCTGTCCGAGCAGGCCCAGGCCAACAAGGAGCTGATCCGCAACCTGGCGCACGAGATCAAGAACCCGCTGGGCGGCATCCGGGGTTCGGCCCAGCTGCTCGAGATGGAGCTGGACAGCAAGGACTTGACCGAATACACGCAGGTCATCATCCACGAAGCCGACCGCCTGCAGACGCTGGTGGACCGCTTGCTGGCCCCACACCGCAGGCCCCATGTGGTGAGCGATGTGAACATCCACGAGGTGTGTGAGCGGGTGCGCGCCCTGATCCTGGCCGAGTTTCCCAAGGGCCTGAAGGTGGTGCGCGATTACGACATCTCGATCCCTGAGTTTCGGGGTGACCGCGAGCAACTCATTCAGGCGGTGCTCAACATCGCGCACAACGCGGCGCAGGCCCTGCAAGAGCGCATCGCACAGGGCGATGCACAGATCACGCTCAAGAGCCGAATCTTGCGCCAAGTCACGTTTGGCAAGCAGCGTTATCGCCTGGCATTGGAATTGCATGTGATGGACAACGGGCCTGGTGTTCCAGACTCGATCAAGGACCGCATTTTCTTCCCGTTGATTTCGGGGCGCGAAGGCGGCTCGGGCCTGGGGCTGACATTGGCGCAAACCTTTGTGCAACAGCACCACGGCATGATCGAATGTGACAGCGAGCCTGGTCGTACGGACTTCAAGATTTTGATTCCGTTGCCTTAATGCACACAAGAGTGACCACAGAAAGCGCCACGTTGATGAAGCCGATCTGGATCGTAGACGATGACCAATCCATCCGCTTTGTGCTTGAAAAAGCACTGCTGCGCGAGGGACTGCCCACCCGCAGCTTCACCAACCCACGCGAGGTGCTGAAGGCGCTGGAGGCCGAAGGCGAGAGCGATGGCCCGCAGGTGCTGGTCAGCGACATCCGCATGCCCGGCGGCTCGGGGCTGGATTTACTCGCTGCCATCAAGCAGCGCATGCCCGGTTTGCCCGTCATCATCATGACGGCTTTTTCTGATCTGGACAGCGCGGTGTCGGCCTTCCAAAGCGGCGCGTTTGAGTACCTGCCCAAGCCCTTTGACTTGCCCAAGGCGGTGGAGCTGATCCGCCGCGCCGTGGGCGAGAGCCAGCGCGAAGACGTGGCCGAAGAAAAAATGGACGATGCCCCCGAGATGCTCGGCCAGGCCCCGGCCATGCAGGACGTGTTCCGCGGCATCGGCCGTCTGGCGCAAAGCCATGTCACGGTGCTCATCACGGGCGAGTCGGGCTCGGGCAAAGAGCTGGTGGCGCACGCGCTGCACAAACACTCGCCCCGCGCCAACCAGCCCTTTGTGGCCATCAACACCGCCGCCATCCCGAAGGATCTGCTCGAAAGCGAACTCTTTGGACACGAGCGCGGCGCGTTCACGGGCGCGCAGGCCTCCCGCCGGGGCCGCTTTGAGCAGGCCGATGGCGGCACGCTGTTTCTGGACGAGATCGGCGACATGCCCTTTGATTTGCAAACGCGTTTGCTGCGCGTGCTGTCGGACGGCAACTTCTACCGCGTGGGCGGCCACAGCGCCGTCAAGGCCAATGTGCGCGTGATCGCCGCCACCCACCAGGACCTCGAGCAGCGCGTCAAGGAAGGCGTGTTCCGCGAAGACCTGTACCACCGCCTGAATGTGATTCGCCTGCGCCTGCCCGCACTGCGCGAGCGGCGCGAAGACGTGCCCGCCTTGGCCCGCTACTTTTTGCAGCGCAGCGCCCAACAACTGGGCGTGGAGCCCAAGCGCATTTCAGATCAGGCACTGGAGCGCCTGGTCCAGTTCCAGTTCCCGGGCAATGTGCGCCAGCTCGAAAACATTTGCCATTGGCTGACCGTGATGGCCCCGGCGCAGGTGATTGAACTCAAGGACTTGCCGCCCGAAGTGCAGCAAAGCCCCGGCGCAGCCGCTGAGCCAGCTGCTTTGCCCTCAGGCATGGCCGCGCCCCACGCCAGTTTTTCAGCGTCGGATGCCGCTCAGCACGCCAGCGACCAGGTTGGGGCCGTATCGCCGCCAACCTTGGGTTCGGTCGAAGCGGGGTCTGTCACCGCCGCCAGCACTGCCGCCAGCACTGCCGCAATGGGCTGGGAGCTTGGCTTGGAACAGGAGGCGCTGGCCTTGCTCAACGCAGGCCGCACCGATGTGTGGGACGCGCTGACCCGCCGCTTTGAGCGCCAACTGATCGAGGCCGCCCTCACCACCACGCGAGGCCGCCGCATCGAGGCCGCGCAAAAACTGGGCATCGGCCGCAACACCATCACCCGAAAAATCCAGGAGTTGGGCCTGGACGACGCTTGAACTATTTCCCTGTCTGTCATCCCGGACTTGATCCGGGATCCATGCCTTCGACGGTGATGGATACCCGCCTTCGCGGGTATGACGATCAGTGAGGGGCACTCCCTCTGTCTGTCATCGCGGACCCCCTGTCTGTCATCGCGGACCCCCTGTCTGTCATCGCGGACCCCCTGTCTGTCATCCCGGACTTGATCCGGGATCCATGCCTTTCTGGGCGCGTGCTTCAGCACTGGCCCGGCGGTCAGGCAAATGGGTCTTGCAGCACCACGTCGCTCAGGGGTCTGGCCACGCAAGGGAGCACGCAGCCCTCGGCTTTTTCTTCGGCGGTCAGGCCGGGCCATTCCATCTCGTAGTGCACCTGGCCCGAGACCAGTTGCCCGATGCAGGTGCGGCACGTACCCGATCGGCAGGAGCTGGGCCACTGCAAGCCGCCTTGCTCCATCGAGTCGAGCAGGCTTTGTGTTTTCCAGGCGTCAAAGCTGCCGCCGTCGGGCGCGATGCGGCCATTGAAAAAAGGGATTTCTTGGGACATGGTGGGCGAGTGTAGTGGCTTGGCTCCATGGGGTGAGGCGCTTGCACAGGTTTGCCTTGCGCGACAGCCCCGGGCGGCGAGGTGTGCCAAGATGGCCGCTCACAGAACATTTCGCTGCCCGTGAATCACCCACTGCATCAGCCCCGAACATCTGCCCCAACCCGCTGGCTGGGCCCCGGCATCGTCTTCGCCGTGCTGGCCATGGCCAGCCTGAGCTTCAGCGACGCCACCAGCAAATGGGTCATGCTCAGCGTCACGCCTTTGATGGTGCTGTGGTTTCGTTATGCGGTGCAGGCTTTGGGCACCACGGTGGTGCTGGCTCCTGTGCGGGGGCGTGCCATGTGGCGCACCGACAAGCTGCGCTGGCAGTTGCTGCGCGGCTTGCTCATGGTGTCGTGTAGCTTGTTGGCTTTTTATTGCCTGCAGCGCATGCCTGTGGCCGAGTTCACCGCCACCGTCATGCTCACACCCTTGGTGCTCACGGCCCTGGCCCGCTTTGTCATGAAAGAGCAGGTTTCGTTGCTGCGCTGGCTCATGGTGGTGGGCGGCTTGATCGGGGCCATGCTGGTCATCCGCCCGGGTGGGCAGGTCGACAGCTCGGTCGGCTGGATGGCGCTCACGGTGGTGCTGACTTATGCCGTGTTCCAGGCCGTGACCAGCCACATGACGCGCACCGAAGACCCGGCCGTGATGCAGCTCTACACAGGCTGGGTGGGCTGGGCGGTGAGCACGGTGCTGGTGTTCAACGCCTGGGTCACGCCGCAAAGCCTGAACGAGTGGGCGCTGCTGCTTTTGGTGGGCCTGGCCGCCACGCTGGGCCAATACCTGCTGATCGTGGCTTTTTCCAAAGCCCCGGCCTCGGTCGTTTCGCCTTTTCTCTACACCGGGGTGGGCTTTTCCACGCTCATGGGGTGGTGGCTGTTTGACCACATCCCCGATGCCTTGGCCTTCACGGGCATGGGCCTGGTGGTGTTGTGCGGTGTGGTGTCGGGCCGCATCCAGGGCTCGGGCAAAACCTGAACGCTCAGGGTTGGGGGGCGATGAAAGGTGACGTGGCCGACCATTCGACCGGGGCCTTGAACGCCAAAGCTTGATCGGTGAAAGGGTGCACAAAGGCCAGCTCTTGCGCGTGCAGCAACAAGCGCGGGCTCAGTGCCTTGATGTCCGAAGGGGCGTACAGCGAGTCGCCCAACATGGGGTGGCCAATGCTTTGCAGGTGCACGCGCAGCTGGTGGGTGCGGCCTGTCACGGGTTCGAGCTCGATCAGGCTGGCGCTGAAACTGTCACTGTGGCTGCTTTGCAGGGCACGCCAGCGGCTGCGGCTGGCTTTGCCGTCGGGGTGAATGATGTGCAGCGGGCGGCGCTCCCAGTCGAGCAGGATCGGGCCGTCGATGGTGCGCCAGCCGTCTTCGTCGGGCACCACGGCCGCTTGGGTTTGTTCTGGCTGCCCAGCGACCACCGCCACGTAGCGTTTTTTGACCTGCCGGGTTTCAAACAGCTTGCTGAGGCGGCGCTGGGCTTCGATGCCCCGTGCCATGAGCAGCAGGCCCGAGGTGTCCTGGTCCAGGCGGTGGACGATCAGGGCTTCGGGGTAGCGGTCTTGCACCCGTTTGGACAAGCAGTCTTGCTTGTCCGGGCCGCGACCGGGCACCGACAACAAGCCGCTGGGTTTTTCCAGCACCAGCAGGTGCTCGTCTTCGTGGATCGGGGTCATGCAGAGCGGGCCGGGCGTGCAGAGCGCTCGGCGGGAAAAATCACTTGTCCTTGACTTTGCCTCGCGGCGCCACAAAGGTGGACGGGGCCATGGGGCGGTCTGACGTGAACGTCTTGGGGGGCGAGGTGTCTTTCTTTGGCTTCTTGGCCATTTTGTTGCTGCGTTGTTCGCCTTTGGCCATGTTGTTTCCTTGGATAGACATCCCGGTTTGGGAAGCCCTTGATGTTAAAGCACAAAGCCGCAGGATCTGCGGCTTTGTGGAGGGGCGGCACCTGACGCTCCAAGAGCGGCAGGTGCGCTGCGACCTTATTTGACTTCGGTCACGAACTGCGCAGTGGGGCGGCGCACTTTTTTCAGGTTGGCCAGCCAGTCGCCTTCGGCGGCGCGGTAACCCAGGGGCACGATCACCACGCTGCGCAGACCGCGGGCGCTCAGGCCCAAGATCTCGTCCACCGCTTTGGGGTCAAAGCCTTCCATGGGCGTGGCGTCCACTTCTTCGAAAGCGGCGGCGATCAAGGCTGCGCCCAAGCCGATGTAGGCCTGGCGTGCAGCGTGCTCGTAGTTCACCTCGGGCATGCGTGCGGGGTAGTTCTTGAGCAACATCTGGCGGTAGTTTTCCCAGCCTTCGTTGGTGCCGCCGCGTTGTGCGTTCGTCAGGTCAAACATCATGTTGATGCGCTCGGCCGTGTAGTTGTCCCAAGCAGCAAACACCAACAGGTGCGAGCCGTCGGTGATCTGGGCCTGGCCCCAGGCCTTGGGCTTGATCTGCTCGCGCACGGCGGGGTTGGTCACCACGATGATTTCAAACGGCTGCAGACCGCTGGAGGTCGGGGCCAAGCGGGCGGCTTCGACGATGCGGTCCACTTTGTCTTGGGGCACCACCTTGGTCGGGTCCATTTTTTTGCAGGCGTAGCGCCATTCGAGTTTGTTCAGCAAGTCAGACATGGGGATTCCGTTGGATTGAAAGATGCGCGATTGTGCAGGAAGACGCGTTGCATTGGCGTCGCGTTGGCGCAAGCCACTGCGCCGGGCTCAGACTTGCTGCCAGGTGCCCGTGGGCAGGCCATCCAGCTTGTAAGGCCCAATGGCGGTTCGTATCAGCCGCAGCGTGGGCAAGCCCACGGCCGCAGTCATGCGCCGCACTTGGCGATTGCGGCCCTCGCGGATGCTCAGCTCCAGCCACGAGGTGGGAATGCTTTGCCGCTCGCGAATCGGCGGGTGGCGCGGCCACAGGTCGGCTGGCGGCTCCACCGCTCGGGCGCGGGCGGGCAGGGTGGGGCCGTCGTTCAGCGTCACGCCCCGGGCCAAGGCGGTCAGGGCTTTGTCGTCCACCAAGCCCTCGACCTGCACCAGATAGGTCTTTTCCATCTTGAAGCGCGGGTCGGCAATGCGGGCCTGCTCCTTCCCGTCGTCGGTCAGCAGCAGCAAACCTTCACTGTCGGCGTCCAGCCGCCCGGCCACATACACCCCCGGCAGGTCGATGTGGTCCTTGAGCCCCTGCCAGCGCCCCTCCGGGGTGAACTGGCTGAGCACGCCATAGGGCTTGTTGAAACGGATCAGCATGGGCAAGCACGTCTTGTTATCGAGCGCTGAGCGTATCAGGTCGGTTAGCATCGACCGCATGAGCACCCAATACGAATGCCTGAAAAGCCCCGACCTGTACGCCGAGGCCTTTGGCATCGCCCCGCCCCAAGCCCTGCTGGGCAAAGAAGTCTGGCCGCGCCAGCCGGGGTTTTTCATCCGCAAGGCGTTTGTGCCCGGGCAGCCCGCCGCAGAGCCATCTGCTGAACCCGGTGCTGAACCCAACGCTGAACCCGCTTGCGAGGTGGCAGCGCCTGCCGCCCCCGCCTGCCCGTTGGTCATGGAGCTGGCCCAAGGCCAATTCGGTCTGGTGCCCACCTGGGTCAAGTCGGCGTCAGACGCCAAACTCCGCTCCACCAAGTTGGCCGTCACGCGCTATGAAACCATGAGCACCGCTACGGCCACGCGGGAGACCTGGCTCAAAGGCCAGCGCTGCATCATCCCCATGCAGGCGTTTTTTGAAGACGACTGGCGCAGCCGCAAAGCCGTGCCCACCCGCATCGCCCGCGTGGACGGCCAGCCCATGGGCGTGGCAGGTTTGTGGGAGCGCTGGGCCAAAGATGGTGAAGAAATCATCAGCTTCACCCTGCTCACGGTGAACGCCAACAGCCACGCCCTGATGAACCGCTATGGCCAAAACGGCAACGAAAAACGCATGCCCGCCATCCTGAACGAGGGCGCCTACGGTGCCTGGCTCAACGCCCCCCTAGACAAAGCCCGCGAGTTCATGCGCGCCTACCCGGCCAACCTGCTGCTGGCCAACCCGGTACAGAAAAAGTAAGGCCCGTCCACCTGTCTGTTGCCATACCCTGTTGTTTGTCATACCCGCCTAGAAACGTCATACCCGCCTTTCACTGTCATACCCACCTTTCACTGTCATACCCGCGCATGCGGGTATCCATGGCAGCGGAACGCATGGACCCCGGATCAAGTCCGGGGTGACAAATGTTTGCCGTGCCTGCGTGAACTGTCACACCGCCTAGAAACGTCATACCCGCCCAGAACTTTCATGCCCGCCTTTCACTGTCATACCCGCGCATGCGGGTATCCACGGCAGCCGAAGGCATAGACCCCGGATCAAGTCCGGGGTGACAAATGGTTGTCCTACTCGCCTAGGACTGTCATGCCCGCACCTCACAGCGATTGCCGATAACGCTCCAGCATCTGGGCTTGTGACTCCACCTCAATCTCCTCGCCTCTGAAGGCGCTGATCTGGTCGCGCATCATCTCGCTCATGCTGGGCATTTGTGCCCGGTCAGTGTGGCGCGAGGTATCCCACAACCGCGAACGCATGAACGCCTTGGCGCAATGCAGGTACACCGACTCCACCGTCAGGCGGATCACCAGCGCGGGCGTGCGCCGCGCATCGGCACACAGCGCCAGATCTGCCGAGTCGGTGGACAAGACAGCGCGGCCATTCACGCGCAAAGTCTCGTCAAAGCCCGGCACCATGAACAAAGTGCCCAGGCGGCCCGTGGCGATGATGTTCTCCAGCGTGTCCAGCCGGTTGTTGCCCGGCGCATCGGGCACCAGCAGCGTCTGCGCGTCCAGCACCTTGACGAAACCAGGCTCGCCCCCGCGCGGCGAAGCGTCCATGTGCCCATCGGCATCGCTGCTGGCCAACACCACAAAGGGCGACAAGCCAATGAACTGCACCGCATGCGCATCGAGTGCCGGGATTTCCTTTTTGAGCGAACGCTCACGGGCAGGGCCGTAGAGCTGGCGCAGGGCGGGGAGGGTGGTGATGTGCATGGATAACTTCAGTGAGATCAATTCACACGGCTTTGCCAATACGCAGGCCGACGGTGCAAATGGGCGACGGCCACGATCAGAATGCCTTGCTCATCTTGGCTGTAAATCACGCCGTATGGAAATCTGCGCAGGCGGCAGCGGCGGGTGTTGTTTGAAAGCGGAGCCAGCCTTGCGGGTGGCGCTCAATGAGCTGAATGGTGCGCAGAAACTCCACCAAAAACGAATCGCCCAAGCCTGGCGCTTGTTCCCTGTACCAATGGATCGCCTCTTCCAGCTCGACTTGAGCGGCGGGCAGCAGCCGCACACTCATGCTGATTTGGCTTGGTATTTGGCAATGACCTCGTTCAGTGGGATGGCTTGAACTTCGCCCCGGCGGTAAGCGCTTAGGCGGGACTCTGCCTCTTGTGCCCATTGCCCATCCAGCGAGCTGTCACGCTCGTCCAGCGTGTCCAAAATCTGATCGACCAAAGCCATGCGCTCATCGGGCGGCAGTTGTGATGCTTGATCGCAGAGTTGTTTGGCGGTGGGCATGGTGGACTCCAAAGGTCAGAGGCAAGTCAGTTTAGCGAAGTTCAGCGCTCAAGGGCATTCAAGCCGCTATCCAATCGATGAATAAGTGTCGGATCTGAGCGCCTGGCTGTGAGGGCTAAAACTCCGACCCGGTTTACCCAGAAACGATGGAATCGAGCTGAACTTTTGAGTGTGGGCAGGGCTGTTTGCAGAGTGTCCCAAACCACGGTTTCTCATAGCGGGCGGGCTTCTTGCACCACCGCATCCCGAAACTTGGCAGGCAAGTCTTTGGGCGTGAGCACATCCACGGACACACCCAACCAAGTTTGCAATTCGTCTTGCAAGCCACCCAGATCAAACAGCGTGGTGCCGGGTAGAGGGTCGACCAACAAATCCAAGTCGCTGCCCTCGACGTCGTGGCCATGCAAAGCCGACCCAAACACGCGCGGGTTGGCCACGCGATAACGGGCTGCGGCTTGGCAGACGGCGTCGCGGTGTTGGCTGAGTGCTTGGGATGGTCGCATGGGGTGTAGTTTAAAGCGATTGACCAGCGGCAGTGACGAAACTTTCTTCAGCTCCGCCATGCCCGACGCGAACAGTGCAATGCACGCATGCAGTGGGTGTTGGGCTGATGCATACACGATGCCGTCCAGCTGCTGCGCCCGGCACTCTTGCGCAAAGGCTTGGGTGATGGCGACACGTTGAATTTGACGTACGGGGTAGGGCTCGGCCAGCGCTCGCACATCGGCCAAACGCAAACGGCCTTTGGTGGTGAACGTCACCAGCGACTTGCGGGCCAAGTCGTCGAGCGAGCGGCTGTGCACATCGCGCCGAAAAATCGACTCATAAAGCCCGGTGTGCTCGCTGTCGGCCAGATAGGCCGTGGGTTCGGAAGGTAAGCAAAAACGCCCCGATTGCAAACCGGTGGGTGCCAACAACAAGCCGTTGATTCGCACGCTGGTTTTGCGCGCACGCGTCAGCTGCACGCGGTGAAACGTCTGGCCCGGGGCCAGTTCAAGGATGGGAGGATGCGGTCAATGCCCCTCTGCCGTGGCCAGATCGATCACGCGCTGGGCGGGTGTGCCTTGCTCCAGCGCGGTGCGGGGTGACTGGCCGTCCAGTGCCGGGTGCGGACTTTCCAGGAAAGCCAGCAGTTGCCAGCCGTCGGTCGAACCCAAGGCAGCGGCCATGGGCGCGATGACCGGAAAGATGAACGGCTCGAACTGCCAGCGGGGCAGCTTGTAGCCACGGCGCAGGTGTGACACGCCAATGCAGCGGCCGCTTTTGATCCAGGCGTTCATGGTCACGCGGGTGGTGCCCGACAGGGTAGCTGCTTCGTCGGTGGTGATCATGTCAGCGGCCTGAATGCGTTGCAGCCGGTACTGCGCGCCAAAGCGCAGCAGCGCGTTGGTTTGTGTTTCTGAGGCGTAAGTGTCTTGGCCGCTGGCTTTGTTGCGGGGCATTTCCACGACGGCCGATAGCGGGAAGGTGAGCGTGTTCATGGTGTTCTTCCTGGTGCACCAGCTTGACCAACAAAACGGGGCCAGCACCCAAGATGCTGGCCCCGTGATTTTAGGAAAATTTGTAAAGTTCGTTATCTTGTTGGGATCGTTTCTGATCAAGCAGCGGCTTTGACGGCATGAGACAGCTCATACAGTCGAGCGGCTGAGAGTTCTAGTCCATTGGGCCAGCAGAGTGCACCAGCATCTACAAAGCATCTCGAAAAATAAGCCGGGTCACGCAAAGCCTCCAATAATGTGCCTTGGCGGTCGGCCAAGTAACGGGCTCCATCAAAAACGCCCTGCGTATGGTCGCTGAAGGTCAGTTCCAATTGATGGGCTGCAATGGTCTTTACATCAAGCAACTTAATCACGGTCGGCTCCTTGTATGCGGTCTAGAGGTTCGAAGTGTTGGGCTTTTTCCCAATTATTCAACAGTTCCGTTTGGTGAAGAAGGCACCAGTCTTTCACAATGCTGGCTACTTTCGTGGAAGCTCGCCTTGCGAGACCAAGCCGGTTTCAATCGCGACCAAAGCCTCAAACCCTTGGTACTCCACATGGATATGCGGTGGCGGGTGATCGTCGTGCCACATGCGCACGATGATTCCGAAGAAGATGGCAATCGTTGGCATGGATCACACTCCTAAGCGCGGGAGGCACGCCGCATCAATCGACTCGGGGTGTTGAGCAATGGCGGGATGCATCGGGCAAGTTTAGCGAGGTTCTGTGGCCAAGGGTATTCAGGCCGATGTCAAAACCATGACGATCTTAAAACCCCGACCCCGACCCCGGCTCACTCAAATAGCCAGCTCCTCGGGCGTGGACTCGCTCTGTATATAGCCCGTAAGTAAGCAAAAAGCCAAGCTGACATAAAATGTGCAGAATTCTGCAATGTCATAGGAGCCAGTCATGGGTTTTTCTGCCAGCGACGTCGTGCCGTTCACGCAAGCACGCTCCCATCTGTCCGAGCTGGCCGACCAGGCCAAGGCCGGGGCAGAGAAGATCATCACCAAAAACGGCGAGAGCTATGTCGCGCTGATCGACGCTGACCGACTGGACTATTACCACCGGCTGGAGCGCGAACGCATCCACCTGCTGTTGATCGACGACGCCCAGCGCGGCCTGGCCGACATCACCGCAGGCCGCACGTTTGAAGCAGACGCCGCGCTGGCCCAGCTGCAACAGCAGCGCAAGTCCGCCATCAAACTCCCGACCAAGCAACGTGGCTGACCCGCTGTACCGGGTCGAGCTGACCGCCAGCTTCCTGGAGCGCCTTGAATCCATTCAGGCGTTTTGGGTGGAGGCGGATGCGGGCTTGGCATTCGATGACTTGCTGGCCGAGCTTCGCGCCACCGTCATCCCGAACCTGCGGCGCTTTCCGCGCATGGGACGGCGCTACTTGGCCAACCCACCCCAATCGACCGAGGCGCTGGCGCTGCTGGCGGCCATGCCTGCGGGAGCGCCGGATGCGCTGCGCGAATACCTGCATGGCGACTGTCTTGTGCTCTACGCAGCCATGGAAGCCCAAGAGACGGTGGTCTTGCTGTCCATTCGGCATCACCGCCAACTCTCGTTTGATTTTGCGCGGCTGTGGCCGTCAGCACCATCGACGTATGACTAAACAGCTCAAAACCACTGTGGCCAAGATTGAATCCGAGGAGCAACCCGCATGAGCAGCAAAAAAAATCTGCCCACCATTCGTTCATCTGCAGCCGAATACCTCACCTTTGTTGCCGCCAGCGGCCAAGGCGGGGTAGATGCTGTGTATGCCGACGAAGATGTGTGGCTGAGCCAAAAAATGATGGGGGAGCTCTATGGCGTCAACGTTCGCACGGTGAGCGAACACCTGAAAAACATCTTTGCTGACAACGAGTTAGAGCAAGACGCAGTTATCCGGAATTTCCGGATAACTGCCGCAGACGGCAAAAACTACAACACCCAGCACTACAACCTATCGGCCACCATTGCGCGTGGTTCAAAAAGCTAAACGCCCCCCCGATTCACCCCAAACAACGACAAGGTTTCAGCATGACGAGCATCCCCGACAAGTTCGACGCCGACAGCAAAATCAAGCTGTTCGAATCGCAGCACATTCGCAGCGAATGGGATGCCGAGGCTGAGAAATGGTGGTTTTCGGTGCTGGATGTGGTGGCTGTGTTGACCGACCAGCCCGACTACAAGAAGGTGCGCAACTATTGGAAGTGGCTCAAGAACAAGCTGATCGCCGAAGGCAGTCAGTTGGTTAGTGCCACTAACCAATTGAAAAGACTCAAAACCCCGACCCCGGCTCACTCAAAAACACCAGCTCCTCGGGCGTGGAGGGGCGGCCCAAGATGGCGTTGCGGTGGGGGTAGCGGCCGAAGCGCTCGATGATGGCTTGGTGGCGCTGCTCGAAGCGCAGGGTGTCTTCCATGCCCGGCTGCGCAAACAGGGCGGCGGCTTGGGTGTGCACCAGGGCGGACTCGCTGTGCATGTAGGGCATGTAGGCAAAGCTGCGCTGCGCCAAGGGCAGGCTGCGGTCTTGCCCACTGGCCACCAGCTCTTGCGCCAGCGCTAAGGCCAACGCGTCTTGCGCAAAGGCTTGCGGGGTGTCGCGGTAGACATTGCGCGAGAACTGGTCGAGCACCAAGACCTCGGCCAAGCGCCCCTCGGGCGTGGTGCGCCAGCCAAACAACTCACACCGCGCCGCCGCCGCCAGCGTGGCCCCGAAGCGGGTGCGGATGGTTTCGTCCAATGCCGCGTCTTTGGCGAAGTGGTGCTTGGGGGTGAGTTCGGTGAACCAGAAGTGGAGGACTGTTTGTGGGTTCATTGCGATAGCGCTGTTGGAATCAGCCAGAACAGCCGTTCCATCAAGCCGCCCGCTTCACAGACAGCTTGACGGTGTAACCCAACTGCGCCGCCACATTGACCAGTGCATCCAGCGTGAATTTGTGAGTACGACCTTTCACCAAATCGTTCATGCGCGGTTGGCTGATGCCAGCGCGTTTCGCGGCCTCGGCTTGGGTGATGTCGAGTTTGAGGATGACCTTGCGGATGTGCGAGACCAAGTCGGCGCGCAGCAACAGGTTTTGCGCTTCAGGCTCGGCAAAGCCGAGGTCGTGGAAGACGTTGTCGCTGCCAACGACCATGTTCAGTTTGTTGCTCATGACTGTTTGCCTGCCTTTCTTGTGTTCAGCAATGCGTGGTAACGGTTGTGCGCCAACTCCAAATCGGGGGCGCCAGTTTTCTGCGTCTTCTTGACGAAAGCATGCAGCACATACACCGCCTCTGAAAATTTGGCCACGTAAATCACCCTGTACTGGTTCCCGGCTCGCACCCGGATCTCGAAAACGCCAGCGCCCACGGTCGTCATGGGTTTGAAGTCGCTGGGCATCAAACCGTTTTGAATCTGCCGCAACTCCGTACCCACCATGGCCCGAGCTTCATCGGGAAATTCTCTGACCGCATTGAGACTGGTGCCTAGCCACTGGATGCGTTTCATTTTATATCCGTTTTGATAATTTCATGCGGGCTGTGGTGTGGTTCCGACCATAACCCTCCATCGCCAGAATAAGGTAAAAATGAATCCAAAGAAAATATATTTGTGTGATTTTTTTACCTTTTATGAGTGCTGTATGCTTCGCCGCGTGTGAAGCTGTCCATCCGTTTTTTTGCCCCCCATGTCCATCGACTCCAACCAAATCGTTTACGTGTTGACCAACCCCGCCATGCCAGGGCTGATCAAAATTGGCATGACCACCCAAATGGAGGTGGAAGCGCGGATGAAGCAGCTTTACAGCACGGGTGTGCCTGTGCCTTACGACTGCGCGTTTGCGTGTCAAGTCAAAGACGCAAGCGAAGTGGAGCGCGCTTTGCACTATGCGTTTGGCAAAGACCGGATCAACCCCAACCGGGAGTTCTTTCGAATCGAAGCGGACCGGGTGATCGCCGTCTTGAAGCTTTTACAGGTCGAGGACATCACCGACGCGGTGGAAAAAACCATAGAGGCGGACACCGATGCGGCGGACAAACAATCCGCAGAGGTGATGAAAGAAGCCCGCCGCCCACGCATGAATTTCCATGAGCTGGGCATAGCCAGCGGATCGGTGCTCGTCTTCAAAGATGGCAGCCGCCAAGCAACGGTGACGAGCGAAAAGAAGGTAATGTTTGAAGGTCAAGAATGCTCGTTGTCGGCGGCCACTCGCGTCGTTTTGGGTTTGCCCAAAGACTACGCCATTCAACCCTCACCGCACTGGACCTTCAACGGCAAGTCGCTGCACGAGATCTACGACGACACGCACAGCGGTCAAGAATGACCTGAGCAAAACGGCATTGTGGAGAGGGTCATCCGCACGCTCAAAGATCAATGCGTGCATCGTCACCGATTCGGTTTGTGGGCAAAAGGCAAGACCTGATCCCGTTGCCTCATGCCCCGATGCATTGGTGCGTTTACTTGCTAATCTTTCTGGGTGCAAACGCAAAAATCTTAATAGGTTGCTGGGAGGGGACGATCCATGTGCGCTGCTGAGCATCATATTGATATGTCCTTAGCTCGACTTCGATTTTTTGCTTTTTTTCAGTGATCGTAATTCTGTTGAATTGCAATGGCTGCTCGCCGCGTTCTGACTTGTCTACACCACTGCTTCCACATCCTATTACCAGCAGTTGGTTCCCATTGGCTGAAGTAATTTGCTCGGCATGACTGTGATGTCTGTGGCCGTGAAGCGCCAAAGAAAATCCGGCGCTGTGTAGATTTTGCTTTATGTTTGCTGTGTCAGCCATGACCTCCTCTGCCTTTATGCTCATATCGGTAGAGTGAACAGGCACAAGATGGTGATGGAAAACGGCAATCCTAATGTGATTGATTGAATCTGTTATCCCTTCGATTTCGCGTAGTGCATTTTGAACTTGCGTGTGTCCGATGTACCCTCTGTGATCGCTTGGATTCTCGACAACGGTTGAATTTAGTGAGAGACAAAGAATCCCGGGATTGGTGTCAAGCGTCGTGATGTCGTAAATCCGCTCGGGATCGATGCCAGATTCAATTCTTTTGCTGTTTAGAAGCTTGTTTTTAAAAGCCATGTACGCTTGATAAGCGAGATATCTTGCTTCGGGGTCCGACTTCGCTGATTCCCAATTCACATCATGATTACCTGGGCAGGTTACCAGTCTTGGTTCGGGAAGTTCGTTGTTCTGGAAATGATGAATAATGGAGTTTAATGATGTGTGTGCTTTATTGAATTCGGAGGTTGTTCCTTTGTGCGTAAAGTCTCCGCTAACGACAATCAAGGATGGCGAGATGCGTTCTCGCGTTATCGTGTCAATGATGGTTGATTCAAATGTTGGTTTGTCTGTATCTGGGATTCGATCTGATGCTGCCGGAATGGACGAGAAGTAATGTTTTTCCCCAAAATGGATGTCTGAGAAATGGAGAATTTCTTGTTTCTTTTCGGGGGTCTTTGGCTTGACTTTTTTTACGCTATTTATCTTTCCAAGCCTTGGTGGTGTTGCTTTAATATAAGCTTGAAATAGAGGGTCCTTAAAACTATAATACTTTTCGGCATCTTTTCGAATTTCAGCTCCCAAGCTAACTTTCTGGAGATCCCCTGTGTAGTAAGAGGGGTTGGTAACGCCAGCTTTGGAGATAGTTGGGTAGACGTCGGAGGTGTGAGTTTTAGGGGAACAACTCTCTGCAAACTCCCGTAGAACGATTTCGCGTTGCGGTGAGTCGCCAATCGCCTTCAGGTATCTTGTTTCTAACTCTGATGCCACTTGCTCCTTGGCTACTTGTGAAAGTGCATTCTCGAGCGTTGCTGAGTCAACCTTGTTCTTTTTGTCTTTGTAGGCTGTAAGAAGTGCCTGCCTCCCTATTAAATGTAATAGGTAGGGTTGGCCTTGGGAAATTTCGGCGAGTTTTCGTGCTGCGTTTTCCGTGAAGCAGATCTCATGATTTATGGACTTCTCCGCATTTTTAATCACTCGAAGCAATTCGTCCTGAGTCATTGGGGGAAGTGGAATTTTTCCGGTTGAGAGTTGCCTGCCTATAGAGCTGTGATCTCTAATTAGTTCGGTCTCTGTTGTTCCTATGCCCGTAATGATGAAAACTACGCCCTCTTTACCTGCTTTAAGTAAAGAGGCGAAGCCGTCGTGATGCTTGATAGCCTCAAACTCGTCAATGAAGATTGCGAGTCCATGCTTATGTTTGCTCGCAATATAGGAGGCGCGGGTCCAAAAATCAGCCACAAGTTGCCCATTTAAGCTAGGCCCTAGATTGTAGGTGTTAGGTGTTTGGCCGAACTGATTGTGAAGTTCAGGAAACTGCGCGAAGCACGAAGAGTCGATTAAGATTCGATGGAGTAGTTGGTTTACGTTGTTTATTGAGCCATCTCGTGCGAGATAGCATGTGGCGTAGTCTAGTGTCGCGGTTTGAAGATCTGACTCAAGATCATTTAGTAGATTTGAGTTTCCGCTGGCTATAAGTTGAATTTGTCTGGTGATTGAGGATTTTCCTATACCTCTATATCCGTAAATGAAGGCATGGTCCTTTGTCAGAAGTAGTTGAGTCCCTTTTTCTATTTCAGATTTTCGTCCGCTGAATTTTGTTGGGTCAGTAATTTCTTTTGCTGGTTGGAATGCGTTTAGTACTTCTGCATAGGTGATTGTCATTTTTCCTCCTGATTATTTTCCCCAAGAATCCTTCAACCCCGTCACCCGGTTAAACACCGGCTTCGCTCCCGCCACATGATCCAGGCGGTCCGCCACAAAGTACCCAAACCGCTCAAACTGAAAATTTTGGCCCGGCTATGACTGAGCCAGTGAATGCTCCGCATACGCCGTCACCACTTTCAGGCTGTTCGGGTTGAGGATTTGAAAGAAGTCTTTACCGCTCGCGTCAGGTTGCGTTTCTGCAAATAGACGGTCGAACAGGCTCAGATCTGAGTTCTGGCTAAGGGGCTTAAGCGCCCAAGGTATGAGAGATGCAGTCAATTGTTCGGGTCCATTGCGCAGCGCCGTTTAGCGATGTCGTGTGCACAGAATACTAACCCTTTGATAACTGTTTTAAGCCATTAAAGAATAAAAATTAACCCACAAATATCTTATTGGATTCTTTGGAGATGGTCAGGCGTAGCACTGGCCTGACCCTATCAGGTGCTGAGCCGTGATCTGGCCCAGCACCGGCTGCGGCCTCACTTCCCCCAGCTGTCCTTCAACCCCGTCACCCGGTTAAAAACCGGCTTGCTTCCCGCCACATGATCCAAGCGGTCGGCCACAAAGTACCCAAAGCGCTCAAACTGGAATTTCTGGTCCGGCTGCGCTTGGGCCAGTGACGGCTCGACATAGGCCGTCACCACTTTCAAGCTGTCCGGGTTGAGCGATTGCAAGAAGTCTTTGCCACCCGCATCAGGATGCGCTTCGGCAAACAGGCGGTCGTACAGGCGAACCTCGGCTTGCACGCCGTCGGCCACGCTCACCCATGTGATGGCGGCTTTGGCTTTGACGCTGTCGGCGCCGGGCGTGCCGCTCTTGGTGCCGGGGATGACTTTGGCGTGCACTTCGGTCACGTTGCCCGCCGCGTCGCGTGCGCAGCCGGTGCATTCGATCACGTAGCCGCCTTTCAGGCGCACCACGTTGCCGGGGAACAATCGTTTGTAGCCCTTGGGCGGTACTTCTTCAAAGTCTTCGCGCTCGATCCACACTTCTTTGCCGATTTTGAACACTCGGTCGGCAGGCGGGGTTTTGCCTTCGGGCACGGCGCTGTGGGGCAGGGCGGGCTGGGTGCAATCTTCTGTGTAGCCGTCGCTGCCAAAGGCCTCGGCCCAGTTGGTCAGCACGAGCTTGACGGGGTCGAGCACGGCCATGCCGCGGTGGGCTTTGTTTTCCAGGTCTTCGCGGAGGCACCCTTCCAGCGTGCTGTAGTCGATCCAGCTGTCACTCTTGGTCACGCCAATGCGGTCGGCAAACAGGCGCAGGCTCTCAGGCGTGTAGCCCCGGCGGCGCAGGCCCACGATGGTGGGCATGCGCGGGTCGTCCCAGCCGCTGACTTTGCCTTCATTGACCAGTTGCGCCAGCTTGCGTTTGCTGGTGATCACATAGGTCAGGTTCAGGCGGGCAAATTCGTATTGTTTGGGGCTGGGCGCGGCCAGCAGGCCGCATTCGCACAGGCGCTCCATCAGCCAGTCGTAAAACGGGCGCTGATCTTCAAACTCCAGCGTGCAGATGCTGTGGGTGATTTGCTCCAGCGCGTCTTCAATCGGGTGGGCAAAGGTGTACATCGGGTAGATGCACCAGGTGTCGCCCGTGTGGTGGTGGGTGGCGCGGCGGATGCGGTAGATGGCCGGGTCGCGCATATTGATGTTGGGCGAGGCCATGTCGATCTTGGCACGCAGCACGGCGGCGCCATCGGCCAGCTTGCCGTCGCGCATTTCGCGGAAGCGCGCCAGGTTTTCTGCGACGGTGCGCTTGCGGAAGGGGCTGTCCACGCCGGGCTTGCCGAAGTCGCCCCGGTTGGCACGCATGTCTTCGGCGCTTTGTTCGTCCACATAGGCGTGGCCGGATTCAATCAAGGCTTCGGCGGCGCGGTACATGAAGTCGAAGTAGTCGCTGGCTTGGTAGGGGGCGGCGCTGCCAGGGGCTTGGCCCAATTGCGCCCAGTCAAAACCGAGCCACTTTACGGCGTCGATGATGCTGTTGACGTATTCGGTGTCTTCTTTTTCGGGGTTGGTGTCGTCAAAGCGCAGGTGGCACACGCCGCCGTATTCCTTGGCCAGCCCGAAGTTGATGCAGATGCTTTTGGCGTGGCCCACATGCAGGTAGCCGTTGGGCTCGGGCGGAAAGCGGGTGCGGATCTTGGCCGGGTCGGGTTGGCCCTTGGCGTGGTGCGCGGCGTCGCCCGGGCTGCCCGCCCAGCGGCGGCTGGCGTAGGTGCCAAGTTCGAGGTCTTTTTCGATGATTTGGCGCAGGAAGTTGCTGACTTTGTGGTCGGCGTTGTCGGCGGGGCTGTTCGGGGCGGTGGGGGTGGTCATAGCGTCTGATTTTAGGGGGTGGCGCGTGCCAGTCTTTGCCGGGCCGGTTACGAATGGACACCACTGTAAAGCGCTGGCGGTGCACCGAACCGTGGGCTGCCGCGCTAAAGGCCCAGGGAGTCCGCTTTCAAGAAAAGCCAACGCCATCAGAGGACCTTTGTCATGCCTTATTCGTTCAAACCGTCTTTTTCAAGAGCCCTCGCCTTGTTTGGCCTGCTGGGCTTGGGATTGGCACAGGTGGGTTGCGCCCATCCAGTGGTGGTCGAGCCATCGGTGGCCGTGCATTCGCGCATCGGCCATTTCCCGGTGTATGCCCAGGTGGGCGTGCCCGGTCCGGTGATTTACAGCCCGCCGCCCCGGGTGATTTACGCGCCGCCTCCGCCACCCCGTGTGGTTTATGTGCCTCAGGTTCATGGCCCGGCCTATGGTTGGGGGCATGGCCATGGCCATCATTTCAAGGGCGATGAGCGCAAGCATGGTCGGCACGATGACCGCGAATACGGGCGCGGCGGCTGGGGCTATCGCTAGGATGGTGGCCGCTGACGCAGAACCATCTTGTCGCGGCGGATTTCCACATCGAAGTGCTTCAGGAAGTCCTGGCCCAGCAGGGCTTGCTCGGGCCGAAGCCCGCTCAGGCCCACGGTGACGCTGGCATCGTTGAGCACCAGGTGCCCCGCCCGCACGGGCACGCTGCGCACCAGCTGGCCGGGCCGCTGGCCGTTGGCGGTATTCAAGGTGATGCTCTGGCCCGCTGGCAGCCCGGCCTGGGTGGCCAGCGCTTCGCTCACGCTCACATGGCTGGCCCCGGTGTCCACCAAAAAGCGCACAGGCTGGCGGTTGACTTCGCCCTCCACATGAAAATGCCGGGCCCTTATCTGTCACCCCGGGCTTGACCCGGGGTCCATCTTCTGGGGGGGGGCTCGCGTTTCCCCGAACGAAAACATGGATCCCGGATCGATTCCGGGATGACGGTGGTGAGCCTGAGGAGAAACCGAGAAATCTTTGGCGGTGCACTCACATGGCTTTGAACAAATGGGCGTACAGGCGGCTCACGGCCAAGGTGTCGGCATGGCCTTTGAGGCGCAGGCTCAAGCGGCCCGTGTCGTCGCGGGTGACGCTGTCGATGGCGCTGGCGCGCACCACAGAGCCTCGGTGGATTTGCCAGAACACTTGCGCGTCGAGCCGTTGCATGACTTCTTTGAGTGGGGTGCGCAGCAGCACTTCGCTGCCATCCACTGTGAACACGCGCACGTATTTGTCGGCGGCTTCGAGGCGCAGCACCTCAGCCACGGGCACCATGCGCAGCGCTTTGCCCACGCTCGCTTGCAGCAGTTGCAGTGGTGGCAGGGCTGGCTCGGAGTGGGTGGTTTCGGTGCGCAAGCTGAGCAGTGCGCGCAGTTGTGCCAGCACCGGGTCTTGTTGCAGGTCGGGGGTGGGGGTGTGTTGGGCGCGTTGCTGCAGGGCGCTTTGCAGCCGCGTCACGGTTTGCCGCAGTCGCTCGGCCCGCACGGGTTTGAGCACGTAGTCCACGGCCTGTGCCTCAAAGGCTTGAATGGCGTATTGGTCGTAGGCGGTCACAAACACCAGCAGCGGAAAGGGCGTATGGCTGGGCCATTCTTCGGCCAGCTCGGCGGCGGCTTCGAGCCCGCTTTGGCCGGGCATGCGGATGTCAAAAAACAGCACGTCGGGGCAGTGTTGCATCGCCAGTTGCACGGCGCTCAGACCGTCGCCAGCGGTGGCTGCGATGTGGATGCCGGGCCACAAGGCGCGCAGTTCGTTCGCCAGGGTTTGCGCCAGCAGGGGCTCGTCTTCGGCAATCAGGGCGGTGGCGGGGGTGTTCATGGGGTGGGTGTTGGTGAGGTTTTGTAGGTCGGTGGCTTCAGCCCCGACGTTGTTTGTTTTAGCGCAGGCTCATGTCGGGGCTGAAGCCGCCGACCTGCGGGGAGAGCGTGGGCCAACATTTCAGGCTTTGGCGGGCGGGTTGTGCAAAGGCAAAGTCAGCACCACGCAGGTGCCGCCCGTGGGCAAGGGGCTGATGTGCATGCCCGCGAGTGGGCCATACAGGGTGAGCAGGCGCTGGCGCACATGAATCAGGCCCCAAGAGGTTCCGGCTTGTGCGCCGTCTGCCTGCAGTGGGCGGGCTGCATCGGCCAGCGCCAGTTCGCTGATGCCGCTGCCGTTGTCGCGCACCGTCAGCAGCAGCTGCGCACCCTCGGCGCGGGCCTGCACCTCGATGCGGCCGCCGCTGACCTGGGGCTCCAGGCCGTGGCGGATGGCGTTTTCTACCAGCGGCTGCAGGATGAAGCGCGGCACGGACGCGGTGGCCAAGGCGGGCGGCAAGTCCAGCTCAAACGCCATGCGTGGCCCCATGCGGATGGCCATCAGGCTCAGGTAATCGCTCAATCGCGAGAACTCGTCGCCCAGTGGGTGCAGCGCTTGGTGAACGGGCAGTCGCGTGGCCTGCAGCGTGGTGCGCAGGTAGTCGTTCAGGTGGTCCAGCATGGCTTGGGCGCGTGCGGTGTCTTGGCCGATCAATGCCCGCAAATGCGCCAGGGTGTTGAACAGCATGTGCGGCTCCAGCTGCGATTGCAGCAGCATGAGCTGCGCTTGTGTCACCTCATTGGCCAGCGATTCGGCTTTGCCTCGTTGACTGAAATACACGACGAAGGCGAAGCTGATGGCGAGGGCGCTGACCATCAGGCCCCAAAACCGGTTGCGGTTGAAGTGCCACAACTCCCAAGTGGACTTGCCTGAATAAGCGTCGCCCACCAGCGTGCCCAAGACATAGCCCAGCGGAATGCCCACCAACAGCATGAGCGCGGCGGGCAGCGCAGGCGGCCAGTAGTAGGGCGCGGGTGAGTGCAACAGGCGCTTGAAGGCAAAGCGCGGCACATCGGTCAGCAGCCAGATGAAGGTGGAGATGGCGTAGGCATAAATCAGCGACACATCGAAGGTGCTGGGGTCTCCTTTGGCCAAGTTGCTGTTCCAGTTGTCTAAGCTGATCAAAAAGGCCACGGCCCAGACGATCAGCAAGCGTTGGAGCATGGGGCGACGGTGATGGGGCGGGAGCCAGGCAAGCAGGGTGTTGGTGTTCATGGCTGATTTAGATCTTTTGTTTGAAGAATAACGCGATCTGGTCGAAGGCTTTTTGGCGGTCTGCGTGGGTGAATTCGGGCTTGGGCAAGCCACCGCGCATTTGGGTGGCGGCCACGGTTTGGGCCACGCTGGCAGGCCAGGGCGAGAGCCAGTCAAAGTGACCCGCTTGCGGGTGGTCCGACAGGGTGCTGCATGTTTTGCAGTGCTGCAAAACATGTTGGCTGTGAAAGCGGGGCAGCAGCACACCGTCATCGCCCGATGTGCTCAGGCTCACGGGAATGCGGATACGCGCCAGGCTTTCGGGGGTGAAGATGACCCCGACGGGCACGGCCAGGCTGACAGCTGCCACACGGGGGTCGGGGCGCGGGTCATGGCCTTGGCCAGTTGCCTTGGCATTGCCGCCGTGCACCTCTTTCAAGTTGTCGGGGGCGTTGCTTTCGGTCAAAACCTTCGCCATGAAAAATTGCGCTTTGCGCTGAAGTTGGTGCCAGGTCTTTCCTCCCAAGCCGTTCAGACAAAAGCCGATGTCTTCATCCAGGTTTTGCGCACAGTGCTGCACCAGATTGAGCATGCGCCACTGCGCCCCGGCCAGCACCAGGCCGGTCATGCCGCCCGCCGACATGCCGTGCACGCCCACGCGACGGGTGTCCACCAACTCGGCCAGTGCCGGGTCACGCGCCACGGCGTCGATGGTCTCGCTCACGTCTTGCTGGCGGGTTTTCCAGCTTTCGGGTCCGGCGCGGCTGAAGTCTTGCCAGTTGTCACCCCGGTGTTCGGGCTGAGCCACCACAAAACCGGCGCGGGCCAGCGTGGCGGCCAGCGTGTGGTCGGGTAATGCGCTGCCTGCGGTCCCGTGCGACAAGACAATCAGCGCCCGTTTGCCCGATGCCGCTGTTGAATCTGCTGGCAAAGGCGCTGCGTTGCTGGCGACCTGCACCGTGAATGCGCCGTAAGTGACGTCTTGAGCCGCTGCCGCAGTGGGGTAGACCAAGGTGACGGTCATGCCGTTCGACTGGATTTGGCGCATGCCGACAGACGGGACTTGCGCATGGCTGGCGCTGGTGGCCAGCAAGGTGAAGGCGCACGCCATGCGGGTGAAGGTTTGGAGGGGGGTGTTCATACAGTTTTTTTCATGGGTTTTGTTGTGGCTCGCGCTTGGTGAGCGTTGTGGATGCTTGTCGTGCACGGCTTGAAGACCTTGGCTCGATCAACCCAACCATTGGCTCCACACCAAGTCACCCAAATAGCGCCCGGGCAGCAGGGTGAAAGCGCCCGCCACAATGCAGGCGTTGAAGTACAGCCATTGCATGGTTTTGCGGTGGCCGGGGATGTTGCCTTGGGCCAAAAACCGGAAGGCCCGGAACAGGCTCCAGCAGGTGAGGGGAATGAGCAAATGGATCGGCGTGTAGCCCCAGAGGTTGGGCAGCCTGAAGTCGCGGATGAACAAGCCCGTGAGCGCCGCCCCCAGCATGCAGGTGACCCAGGCGTAGCCCAGGGCGCGGTGCAGTTGGGGGCGAAGGGTTGCGCCCATGCGGGCCCAGAGGACCCAAGGGCCGAGGGCGACGGCGCTGAGCGCCATGCTCATGTGGACGGCGATGGTGGGCGTCAGGGATGAGGGTAGCGGCACGTTTTTACTCTTGAGTGGCTTGAGGTGCCTGCACTGTGGCGTGTCAGGTGCCGTTTTTCAATGCGTTTGCGACGGCAGACAGTTCACGCGGCGCGAGATGCCATGGGCGGGTGTGAATGGCGCACGCCAATGGGCGTGTGCGCCGAATTTGTGGAGGCAGCCATGCCCAAGCAACGATAATCCCCTCAGTTTTTCGAGGAGCGTTTGTGGACCTGATGTTGTTGCTGAAAGCCGCCGTGATGGGCGTGGTCGAGGGTTTGACCGAGTTCTTGCCGATCTCGTCGACCGGGCATTTGATTCTGGCCGGGGCTTTGCTGGGCTTTGACGATGACAAAGCCAAGGTGTTCGACATCGCCATTCAGACGGGGGCGATTTTGGCGGTGATCATTGTGTACTGGCAAAAAATCAGCTCCACCGTTCGCGCCTTGCCCCGCAGCGCCGATGCCCAGCGTTTTGCGCTCAATGTGTTCATCGCCTTTGTGCCTGCCGTGATCCTGGGTCTGTTGTTTGGCAAGGCCATCAAGGCGAACCTGTTCACGCCCGCCGTGGTGGCGACCAGTTTCATCATTGGTGGTTTCATCATTTTGTGGGCCGAGCGACGCCCGGCCAGCAAAGTGCGCATTGGCGAAGTGGAAGACATGCGTTGGCAAGACGCCTTGAAGGTGGGTCTGGTGCAGTGTCTGGCCATGATCCCAGGCACAAGCCGCAGCGGCGCGACCATCATCGGCGGCATGCTGCTGGGCATGTCGCGCAAGGCGGCGACCGACTTTTCCTTTTACCTCGCGATCCCCACACTGATCGGTGCCGGGGCTTACAGCCTGTACAAAGACCGTGCCTTGTTGAGCCTGGCCGATGCACCGATGTTCGCGGTGGGCCTGGTGTTCTCGTTTTTGAGCGCCTGGGTTTGTGTGCGCTGGCTGCTCAAGTTCATCTCGACCAACAGCTTCGAGGTGTTTGCCTGGTACCGGATCGTGTTCGGTCTGGTGGTGCTGGGCACCAGCTACAGCGGGCTGGTGACCTGGGCGGCTTGAGCCTCTCATTGGCCGCGCCTGACGTCTAAGGCTTGTCATACCCGCGCATGCGGGGATTTATGCTGGCTTGATTCGGGCGTTGCTGTGACGCACCGATGGACACCCGGTCAAGCCGGGTGTGACGTGCTAGTTGTGTCGGGTGTGACGTCCTGATTGGCCGGGCGTGAAGTACTTGTGGGGCTGTGTGCGACGTCCATGGTTTGTCATACCCGCGCATGCGGGTATCCATGGTGGTTTGACTTTGTCGCTTGATTCAGGCATTGAAGGGGTGCGCCGATGGACACCCGGTCAAGCCGGGTGTGACGTGCTATTTCGGCCAGGTTTGATGTGCTTGTGGGATTGGGTGTCACAGATTTGGGGCCCGTGTGCCGCGCATCCCTCAAACCCCAATATTGCGCAGTGCCGCCTCGATTGCCGCAGCCGTGGCCAGCGGTTTTTCCATGGGGAAGAGGTGTGAGCCGTCGAGCATCATGACGCGGCCTTTGACCACCTTGTGCGTCAACTCGGCACCCGCTTGCCGCATTTCGGCCGAGTGTGTGCCGCCGATGAAGGCGGCGGGGCATTTGAGGGGTTTGCGCTTGAGCAGGCTATCGAGTTTGTGGGGCAGGCTGTTGTAGATGGCGGTTTCGATGTCGCGGTCAAAGCTGAGCACGCGCTGGCCTCCCTCGTCGCGGGTGCCGTAGGCAATGTAGTCCTGCAGAACCTGTGGGTCCCAACGCGCAAAGGATTTTTTGTGTTGAAAGCTGTCCAGCGCGGCTTGTGCACTGGGCCAGTGATTCCGGCGCTTTTGGCTGATGCGCCCTGGTGACAGGGAGCCGACCAAAGCCGTGCGTTTGGCCAGGCCCAGGGTGGTGGCCCGCCAGCCGCCCAGCACGGGCGAGTCGATCAGCACCACACCCCGCGCCAGTTCGGGGTGACGGGCTGCACACATCAAACTCAGGATGCCGCCCAGCGAGTGGCCAACGAGGAAAGCGGGTTCGCCATCGCCTTGTTTGTCGCGTGCAAAGTCGGCCAGTTGCTCCACCAGATGGGGCCAGTTGTTGGTGACCGGGTATTGGGGATCGTGGCCATACATCTCGACCGCATCGACCTGAAAGCCGCGCTGGCGCAGGTTGTCGAGCATGACCCGGTAGGTGCTGGCCGGAAAGCTGTTGCCGTGCGAGAAGATGATGCGTGGGGTCATGGGTGTGGTCCTGCACTGGGGTTGTAGGAGATCGTCACTGCGACCGCGTGGGCCAAGGTGAGTGCAGGCATTCGCTCAAACCCACGCTTTAACTTTTGGGCAGCAGGCGCTGCAAGGCGTACAAGGCGTCGAGCGCTTCGCGCGGGCTCAGGGCATCGGGGTTGATTTGGGCCAGCGCCGCTTCCACAGGGGATGGGCCTGCGGCTTCGGCCTCGGGCGGGGCCGCAAACAGGTCGACTTGCTGGCGGCTTTCGCTGGCCCCGGCTTCCAGGGCGCTGAGCGCGTGGCGGGCGTGGTTGAGCACCGCCGCAGGCATGCCCGCCAGGCGTGCCACCTGCACGCCATAGCTCTTGCTGGCGGGGCCGGGTTGCAGCTCGTGCAAGAACACGATGGACGCGCCAGATTCGGCCGCACTCACATGCATGTTCACGGCGGCAGTGTGCGTGGCCGGGAATTCGGTGAGCTCGAAGTAGTGCGTGGCAAACAGCGCAAAGGCTTGCGTCTTGTTGTGCAGGTGTGTGGCGATGCCGCTGGCCAGAGCCAGGCCGTCAAACGTCGAGGTGCCGCGCCCGATCTCGTCCATCAGCACCAGGCTGTGCGGTGTGGCGCTGTGCAGGATTTGCGCGGCTTCGGTCATCTCCAGCATGAAGGTCGATTGGGCGTTGGCCAGGTCATCGGCCGCGCCGATCCGGGTGTGGATGGCGTCGATGGGGCCGAGTCGGCAGCGGCTGGCGGGCACATGGCTGCCGATGCTGGCCAAAAGCACGATCAGTGCCACCTGGCGCATGTAGGTCGATTTGCCGCCCATGTTGGGGCCAGTGATGATCTGTAAGCGCTGGCGTGGGCCGAGTACCGTGTCGTTGGCGATGAAGCTGGCGCCGGACATTTCAGCCAGGCGCGCCTCGACCACCGGGTGGCGGCCTTGGCGGATTTCGATGCACGGCTCTTTGGTGAACTCGGGCGCGCACCAATTCAGGGTGAGCGAGCGCTCGGTCAGCGCGCACAGCACGTCCAGGCTGGCCATGGCTTGGGCCAGTGCGGTGAGCGCAGGCACAAAAGGCTGCAGCTGGTCGAGCAGGCCTTCGTAAAGCCATTTCTCACGGGCCAAAGCCCGCTCTTGCGCTGACAAGGCCTTGTCTTCAAAGGTTTTGAGCTCGGGGGTGATGAAGCGCTCGGCGTTTTTCAGGGTCTGGCGGCGGCGGTAGTCATCGGGGACTTTGTCGAGCTGGCCTTGCGTGACCTCGATGTAAAAGCCGTGCACCTTGTTGAACTGCACGCGCAGGTTGGCGATGCCTGTGCGTTCTTTTTCTCGGGTTTCCAGGTCGAGCAAGAAGGCGTCGCAGTTGGTCTGGATGCCGCGCAACTCGTCCAGTTCGGCGTCCAGGCCGTCGGCGATCACGCCGCCGTCGCGCACCAGCGCAGCGGGCTCTTCGAGCAAGGCCATTTGCAGCAGCTCGGCGCAGTTGGTGGGCGGCGTGAGCCAGCGGGCCATGCCAGCCAAAAGCGTGCCGGTTTCAGGTTGGAGTGCTTGCAATTGCACCGACAGCGAGGCCGCACGCGCCAGCGCATGGCGCAGGGCCACCAGCTCGCGCGGGCGCACCTGGCGCAGCGCGGTGCGGGCGGTGATGCGCTCCACATCGCTTGCGCCTTTGAGCTGTTCACGCAGGCGTTTGTAAACGGGGCCGGAATGCTGCAAATGGCCCTCCGCCCCATTTGCGTCATCCTGGGGCATAACTTCATTGACGTCATCCTCGGGCTTGACCCGAGGATCCATGGATTCCCGCATGCGCGGGAATGACAGGAGGGTGTCATCCTTGGGCTTGACCCGGGGATCCATGGATTCCCGCGTGCGCGGGAGTGACGAAAGAATGTCAATCGCCATCAAGCGTTGCCGTGCCACTTCGCGCTCTCGCGGCGGGCTGAGCAGCCAGTTGCGCAGCAAGCGGCTGCCCATGCCGGTCATGCAGGTGTCGAGCAGCGAGAACAGCGTGGGTGAATCCTCGCCACGCAGCGTCTGCGTCAACTCGAGATTGCGGCGGGTGCTGGCGGGCAGGTCAATGAGCGCGTCCGAGCGCTGCACCTGCACGCGTTGCACATGCGGCAGGCTGCGGCCTTGGGTGTGTTCGGCGTAAGTCAGCAAGGCGGCAGCGGCGGCGTGCGCGTCGGCCAAGGCGTCTGCGCTCCAGGCGGCGAGCGACGCGGCTTGCAGTTGTTCGAGCAGTTTGCGTTGGCCCAGGCCCGCGTCAAACTGAAAATCAGGCCGCAGGGCCAGGGCCCAGCTGCCGCGCCCGGTGGTCTTGAGTGCGCGCAGTTTTTGCTCAAACGTGGGCGTCATGCCCGCGCTGGCCAGCAGTTCGCTGGGGCCAATGCGGTCGATCCAGTCGGCCAGCTCGTCCTGTGCGCATTCGGCCAGGTGCACCACGCCTTGCGTGACGCTGAGCCAAGCCAGACCGCAGCGGTTTTTGGGGGCCTGGTGCACGGCCAGCAAAATGGCTTCGCTCTTGTCGGGCAGAAGTTCGGAGTCGGTGAGCGTGCCGGGGGTGACCACGCGCACCACTTTGCGCTCGACCGGGCCTTTGGCTGTGGCCACATCGCCCACCTGCTCGCACAGGGCCACCGATTCGCCCAGCTTGATCAGCCGGGCCAAATATGTTTCGACCGAATGGAAGGGTACGCCCGCCATGACCACGGGCTGTCCGGCCGACTGGCCGCGCCGCGTCAAGGTGATGTCGAGCAGACTGGCGGCTTTTTCGGCGTCGGCAAAGAACAACTCGTAAAAGTCGCCCATGCGGTAGAACACCAGGGTGTCAGGAAATTCCGCCTTGATGGCCAGGTACTGGGCCATCATGGGGGTGTGGGCACTCAGGTCGAGCGCTGACATGGCTTAAAACGGTGCGTCTTTGGGTTCGGTGCCGTCAGCGGGGTCGGCTGCGACCTCGGCTTCCGGTTCGCCGCTGTCCGAGGCGCGGTCGCGGCTCAGGGTTTCGACCGCGGTGCGCACGGCGGCTTTGTCGCCCGCACTGGCGAATTTGCTGTACTTGCCCAAAATGGTGACCAGCTGGCCGTAAATGCGCGGCGCGCCAGCCAGGCATTCTTTTTGTTCCAGGAAGTCGGACTCACCCGTGAAGTTGCCGATCAGGCCCCCGGCTTCGGTGACCAACAGCGAGCCCGCAGCCACGTCCCAGGGGGACAGACCCGTTTCAAAGAAACCATCGGTGAAGCCTGCGGCCACATAGGCCAGGTCGAGCGCTGCGGAACCCGGGCGGCGCAAGCCAGCGGTGCGCTGCATCACATCGCCCATCATGCGCAGGTACTGGTTGAAGTTGTCGCCCTTGCGGAAGGGGAAACCGGTGGAAATGATGCATTCCTGCAGTCGGGTGCGCTTGCTCACGCGCAGTCGGCGGTCGTTCATGAAGGCGCCACGGCCTTTGGTGGCGGTGAACAGGTCGTTGCGGGTGGGGTCGTAAATGACGGCTTGCTCGATCTTGCCGCGCACTTGCAGGGCAATGCTCACGCAGTAAACAGGGAAGCCGTGGATGAAGTTGGTCGTGCCGTCCAGCGGGTCGATGATCCAGATGTGGTCAGCGAGCGGGTTGCCATGCGTGCTGCCCGATTCCTCGGCCAGGATGCCGTGGTCGGGATAGGCGGTCAACAGGGTGTCAATGATGACTTTTTCGCTGGCGTGGTCGATTTCGGTGACGAAGTCATTGACCTGCTTTTGCGAGATGCGAACCGCTTCAACGTCGAGCGCAGCACGGTTGATGATGGCGCCAGCGGCGCGTGCAGCCTTGATGGCCACGTTGAGCATGGGGTGGAGATTGGACGACATGAATTGTGTGAAGAACTGGACTGGCCCACGCACGATCGCGATGGCGAAGTGGGGATTTTCTCATGAAAAGCAGGGCGGACCGTCATTTTGGCGTCATGCAGCGCAGAGGCGCCTGCGGGCTGACGCTTCGCAGCGTGGACAATCGGGGCATGCAAACGCGATTCATCCTGATAGAAACCAGCCACGCGGGCAACGTGGGCGCCGCCGCCCGGGCCCTGAAAGTCATGGGTTTTGACGACCTGGTCCTGGTCAAGCCGCGCTGGCCCAATGTGCTGCGCAAGGAAGAAACCATCCAGCGTGCCAGCGGGGCCAACGATGTGCTGGCCAAGGCCCGCGTGGTTGAGACGCTCGAAGAAGCCTTGGACGGCGTGACCCATTTGTGCGCCACAGCCATGACGCCGCGCGACTTTGGCCCGCCGACCCGCTCGCCTCGCGAGCACTTTGCCGAGCTGACGCAAGCGGGAGCCCCCGCGCAGAGCGTGGCGTTTTTGTTCGGCTCCGAGCGCTTCGGCATGAAAAACGAGGATGTGTACCGCTGCCATGTAGCGCTGTCGATCCCGACGAATCCGCAGTTCGGCTCGCTCAATCTGGGCTCGGCGATTCAGGTCATCGCCTACGACTGGCGGGTGGCGCTGGGTGGTTTTCCGGTGCAAGACGCCGTGCCGCCTGCAGACAAGGCCGACGCGCAGCAGGTGGCGGGCATGCTCACGCATTGGGAGCAGGCGCTGACCGACATCGGTTTTCGGGACCCGGCCGCGCCCAAAAAGCTCATGCCGCGCCTGAACCAGTTGTTCAATCGGGCCGACTTGAGCCCGGAAGAAATCCACATCTTGCGCGGGGTGGCCAAGGCCATGATCCAAAACGCCAGCGCCAAGCGATAGACTCAAAGCCTATGTTTTCTCGCCTCCGCTCCGACATCCAATGCATCCTTGACCGGGACCCTGCCGCTCGCACCGCCTGGGAGGTGTTGACCTGTTACCCGGGGCTGCACGCCTTGGTGTTGCACCGCCGGGCGCATTGGTGCTGGAACCACGGCTTCAAGTGGCTGGGGCGCTTCATTTCGCATGTGTCGCGCGGTTTGACCGGCATCGAAATCCACCCGGGGGCCAAGATTGGCGAGCGGGTGTTTTTTGACCACGCCATGGGCGTGGTGGTGGGCGAGACGGCCGAAATTGGTGACGGCTGCACGATTTACCAGGGTGTGACGCTGGGCGGGACATCGCTCTACAAAGGCGCCAAGCGCCACCCCACGCTGGGCAAAGACGTGGTCGTGAGCGCCGGGGCCAAGGTGCTGGGCGGCTTCGAGGTGGGCGATGGGGCCAAGATCGGCAGCAATGCGGTGGTCATCAAGCCGGTGCCTGCCGGGGCCACGGCGGTGGGAATTCCGGCGCGCATCATCCCCTCCAAAGCGGGCGAGAGTGCCGATGTGTCGGGCACCGACCGCAAGTTCACGGCTTACGGCATCACCCAAGACGATGACCCGGTCAGCCAGGCGCTGCGTGGCCTGATCGACAACGCAGCCGGGCAAGAGCACCAGATCGCCATGATCTGGAAAGCGCTGGCGCAGTTGTGCGCCCAGCAGCAGGTGCCCATGCCCGGCGATGCCGCCACCCGCGAGACCTTCGAGGCGGACAAGTTCAATCAGCTGGTGGGCAAGTGAGCGCTGCCTGACAAGGCCTTGTAGGAAGCTGCCCCTGCGCCCGAAATCAGGCTTGAGCTGATCAGGCATTCGCGAGCAGGGGCTCCCTCCCACTTCAGAGGGACTGCCGGTATTTTGTGGGAGGCCGCCCCTGCGGCCGAATCTTCAAGGCGAGGCTTGCAGTGCCGCCGCTGCCGCCATCAAGGCTTTGCGCCGCTCATGCAGGCTGCGCCAGCGTTGTTGGGCTTCGGGGTCTTGCCCGGTGCTGGCCTGGGTCAGGGCTTCGGTTTCGAGCTGCTTGAGGCGGTCGATCATCAGCATGTTGAGCAGTCGGCGCAGCTCCTGCCGGGCCTCTTGCGGGTCGGGTGGTGTGGTGTCTTCGCTGCCGGCCATGGCGCTCAGTTTGTCCTGTGCCATCCAGCGGGTGGCGTCCTCGGCAAAGGGCTGCCCTTGCATGTGCTCGCGCAGGGTGGACCAGCCCAAAGCCCCTTGTTCATGGAACTGCGATTCAAGCCAGGCAAACAGCGGGCCGTGGGGAGCGGGCAGGGCGCACAGCATGGCGTGGTCTTCGCCCGCCAGGGTTTCCCACAGCGCCATATTGCCCAGGAGCAGGCGCGCGGCGTGGTCGGCCCGGCTGGCGGGCACGGTGCGCGGGCCGGTGTAGACCGGGGGCTGCTCGCGTTTGTATTTGCTGTTGCCAAACTTGCTGCCCGGCGTCCAGTTGGAATTTTTGCGGGGCCAGTTGCCACCGCCTGAGAAGTTTCCACCTGCGTTGCCATACGCGTTGCCGTAGGTATTGGCGTAGCCCGGTGCGCTGCCCGCCTGAGCGGCATCCATGCCCCAAGCGGGCGGTTCGCCGTAGTGCGGCTCGAATGGCTGTAATTCATGACTCGCCGCGCTGGCGGCCTGGCTGAAAGCAGCGTTGGCGGCAGAGGTGGAGGAGGGCGCAGCGCCAGGCCCCCGCGCCGCAGGCGCGAAGCGCTTTTCACTGGCCGTTTGCTGGCCCCACAGTTTTTCCAGGCCTGCGGTTTCCAGCTGGATCAGCTGGGCCAACTCCGACAGCAGTTGTTGTTTGAGGGCGCCTTCGGGCAGCAGCTGCCACAGTGGTCGGGCTTGGCTGGACAGGCGGGCGCGGCCTTCGGCGGTTTGCAGGTCGCAGTCGGCGCTGGCCGCTTCGATCAAAAAGCGCGACAGGGGCATGGCTTGCTTGATCTGCTCGGCAAAAGCTTCCTGTCCGAATTCGCGCACATAGCTGTCGGGGTCGTGTTCGGCGGGCAAAAACAGGAACTTGATGCTGCGCACATCGGTGGCGTAGGGCAGGGCACCGTCGAGCGCCTTGCGGGCGGCGCGGCGGCCTGCGCCGTCGCCGTCAAAGCTGAACACCACCGAGTCGGTGAAGCGAAACAGCTTTTGCACATGCTCGGGCGTGCAGGCCGTGCCCAGCGTGGCCACGGCGTTGGCAAAGCCGAGCTGGGCCAGCGCCACCACGTCCATGTAGCCTTCGGTCACCAGCACATAGCCCGCGCTGTGCAGGGCTTCACGGGCCTCGTACAGGCCGTACAGCTCGCGGCCTTTGTGAAAGACCGGGGTTTCGGGCGAGTTCAGGTATTTGGGGGTGCCGCTGCCGATCACCCGCCCACCAAAGCCGATGCAGTCGCCTTTGATGTTGCGGATCGGGAACATGATGCGGTCCCGAAAGCGGTCGTAGCGTTTGTCGTCCTCTTCGTTGACGATCACCAGGCCCGACTCGGCCAAGAGCGGGTCGTCGTATTTGGGGAACACGCTGGCCAAACTGCGCCAGCCTTCGGGTGCGTAACCCAGGCCAAAGCGCTTGGCGATCTGGCCAGACAGGCCCCGCCCTTTGAGGTAGTCGATGGCGCGGGGCGTGATCTTGAGCTGTTCGCGGTAAGCCTCGCCCGCTTTTTCGAGCACATCGCTCAGGCTGTCTTGTTTGGCCTTGGCGGCGGCGGCGCGGGCGCGGTCCTCTGGAGACTGTTGTTCTTCGGGCACCACCATGCCGGTTTGCTGGGCCAGGTCTTTCACGGCTTCAATGAAGGTCATGCCCGCGTGTTCCATGAGGAAACCGATGGCATTGCCGTTTTTGCCGCAGCCAAAGCAGTGGAAAAACTGTTTGGTGGGGCTGACGCTGAAGCTGGGGGACTTTTCGCCATGGAAGGGGCACAGACCCATGAAGTTGGCGCCGCCTTTCTTGAGTTGCACGTACTTGCCCACCACCTCGACCACGTCGACGCGGGACAGCAACTCCTGGATGAAAGACTGGGGGATGGCCATAAGCGGGCTATTTTCGCCGATAAGGGCGGTTCATCCCGTGCAGGTTTCGGGGCAAACCAGCATGGATTTCAGCCACGGGTCAGGCAAACTGTTCAACATCCAACCGTCAGTCGCAACAGGAACCCTTCATGACCGATACCAAAGTCAGCATCTTTGACCAGGATTTGCCCCAGACCCCCGCTAACCACGCACCGATCTCGCCGCTGAGTTTCATTGAACGCACCGCCGAGGTGTACCCCAAGCGCCTGGCCATCGTGCACGGCGATTTGCGCCAGGACTGGGCCACCACCTACCGCCGCTGCCGCCAATTGGCCAGTGCGCTGGCGCAGGCGGGCATTGGCAAAAACGACACGGTCGCCGTGATGCTGCCCAACACGCCGCCGATGGTGGAGGCACACTTTGGCATCCCCATGGTCGGGGCGGTGCTCAATGCACTCAATACCCGGCTGGACCCGGAAACCGTGGCTTTCATGCTCGACCATGGCGAGGCCAAGGCCGTGGTCGTGGACCCGGAGTTTTCGGGCGTGATGAAAAAAGCCCTCGCGCTGCGCCAGTCCACGCGGCCTTTGCTGGTGATCGATGTGGAGGACGCGTTGTACACCGGGGCCAGCGAAAAGCTCGGCGCGGTCACTTACGAAGCCTTTGTGGCCCAAGGGGACGCCGAATTTGCCTGGAGCCTGCCCGGCAACGAATGGGATGCGATTGCGCTGAACTACACCAGCGGCACCACCGGCAACCCCAAGGGCGTGGTCTACCACCACCGGGGGGCGGCGACGAACGCGATCTCGAACATCCTGGAATGGGACATGCCCAAGCACGCCGCTTATTTGTGGACGCTGCCCATGTTCCATTGCAATGGCTGGTGTTTCCCGTGGACCGTGGCGGCGCGTGCGGGGGTGAACGTGTGTTTGCGCAAGGTGGACGCGCAGGCGATTTTCGACGCCATGCGCGACCATGGCGTCACGCACTACTGCGGCGCGCCCATCGTGCACGGCCTGCTGGTCAACGCCCCGGCGGCCATGAAGGCAGGCGTGCCAGCCGGGATCAAGGCCATGGTGGCGGGCGCAGCGCCCCCGGCCTCGATGATCGAAGGCATGGAGCAAATGGGTTTTGACCTGACCCATGTGTATGGCCTGACCGAGGTGTATGGTCCGGCCACGGTGTGCCCCAAACACCCCGAATGGGATGCCATGGACATTGGTGATCGGGCCCGCCTGAATGCCCGCCAGGGTGTGCGCTACCACCTGCAGCGCGATGTGCGCGTGCTCGACCCCGAAACCATGCAGCCCGTGCCCCAAGACGGCGAGACCATGGGCGAGATCATGTTCAAGGGCAATATCACCATGAAGGGTTACCTCAAAAACCCCAAGGCCACGCAAGAGGCTTTTGCGGGTGGCTGGTTCCACAGTGGCGATTTGGCGGTGCAGTACCCCGACGGCTACATCAAGATCAAGGACCGCAGCAAGGACATCATCATCTCGGGCGGCGAGAACATCTCCTCGATCGAGGTGGAAGACGTGCTCTACCGCCACCCCGCCGTGCTGGCCGCGGCGGTGGTGGCCAAACCCGACCCACGCTGGGGCGAGACGCCTTGCGCCTTTGTTGAACTGAAGGCGGGTGCACAGGTCACGGCCGAAGACATCGTGGCGCACTGCAAGCAGCATCTGGCGGGCTTCAAGGTGCCGCGTGCCGTGGTGTTTGGGGAGCTGCCCAAGACCAGCACGGGCAAGATCCAGAAGTTTGAATTGCGCAAGCAGGCCGGATCTGCTGCGGCGATTGACGTTTGACGTTTGTCGTCTGACGCGCCAGCCTGGCGGTCACGACCTCAGGCGATGTCGAATGCGTGCGTGCCAAATCGGCCCGCACGTCGGTCTGCAAAATAGTGTTCCAGCGTTTCCTTGACGGTACGGAAAGCCAGCTCGTCCCAGGGAATCTCGTCTTCCCTGAACAAGCGCGCTTCCATGGTTTCGTGGCCAGGGTCGAACACGTCACTGGTCAGGCGGGCGCGGTAATACAGGTGCACCTGGCCGACGCGGGGCACGCTCATCACAGTGAACAGGTCTTCCATGATGAACTGGGCACCGGCCTCCTCGGTGGTCTCGCGGGCCGCGCCTTGCGCGGTGGATTCGCCCAGCTCCATGAAGCCTGCGGGCAAGGTCCATTTGCCTTTGCGCGGCTCGATGTTGCGTTTGCACAGCAGCACCCGGTCGCCCCAATGCGGCACGGTGCCCACCACGTTCAGCGGGTTTTCATAGTGCACTGTGTGGCAGGCGGTGCAAATGGCGCGCAGCTTGGTGTCGCCATCGTCCGGCAAACGGTAAGCCACCGATGCGCCGCACTGGCGGCAGTGTCGAATGGCTTCTCGTGTGTACATGGTCAGAGTTTCAGGACAAATAGAACGACGGAGGGCACAAAGACGATCAGCAAGATGCGCAAAAGGTCAGAGGCCAGGAAAGGCATGATGTAGCGGAAGATGTCCTTCATGGGCACCTCTTTCGTCATGCTGCTGATGATAAACACGTTCATGCCCACGGGTGGCGTGATCAGGCCAATCTCCACCACCATCAGTGCCAATATGCCAAACCAGATGGCTTTGGACTCGGGGTCCATGCCCCACAAATCAATGCCCATGATGATGGGAAAGAAAATCGGGATGGTCAGCAGCAGCATGGACAAACTGTCCATCACGCAGCCCAGCACCAGGTAGATGCCAATGATGGTGAACAGCACGGCCAGCGGTGACAGGTCCATGCTGACCACCCATTTGGCCAGTTCGGTGTTGACTTGGGTCAGCGCCAAAAACACGTTCAGCACATCGGCGCCCAGCAAGATCAGGAAGATCATGCCCGTGCCTGCGGCGGCGCCATACAGGCATTGCATGAAGCCTTGGCCGCGCAGGCCGCCCGACTTCCAGGCTACAAAGGCTGTGGCCACTGTGCCGATGGAGGCGGCTTCGGTCGGGGTGAAGAAGCCGCCGTAAATGCCGCCAATGACCACCATGAAAATCAACAAGACCGGCCAGGTTTCAGCCAAGGCTGTGAGGCGCTGCGCCCAGCTGAAACGGTCACCCCGAGGGGCATCTTTGGGGCTGACGCGGGCGATGATGCCGATCACCACCATGTAGCCGATGGCGGCGATGATGCCGGGCACAAAGGCCGCCAAAAACAGCTTGGCGATGTTTTGCTCGGTGATGATGGCGTAGATGACCAAAGGCACCGAAGGTGGGATCAGGATGCCCAAAGTGCCGCCCGCTGCAATCACGGCCGCCGACAGTCGCTCAGAGTAGTTGTGCGCTTTGAGCTCGGGCAAAGCCACCTGGCCCATGGTGGCAGCGGTGGCCAGTGAGGAGCCGCAAATCGCTCCAAAGCCTGCGCACGAAGTCACAGCCGCCATGGCCATGCCGCCGCGCCAGTGACCAATCATGGCGTTGCCCGCCTTGAACAAGGCCCGAGACAGGCCGCCCTGGGTGGCAAATTGGCCCATCAACAAAAACAGGGGGACCACCGACAGGTCGTAAGTGGAGTAGCGGGCAAAGGCCGCGTTTTTGAAAAAACTCATCAACGGGTCCCAGCCCGCGACAAAGGTGTAGCCCACTGTGCCCGTGAGCAGCATGGCCACGCCAATGTGGACCCGCAGCGCCAACAGCAACAGCAAGACCGCAAACATCAAACTACCCCATTCGATGCCGCTCATGATTGGATTTCTTTCATTTTTTCAAAGGCACGGTACAAGGCCGTGAGGGACAACAGCGCAAAGGATGGCACCAAGGGGGTGTAAGCCCACCAGGTGGGAATTTCCAGCAGCATCGAGGCGTCAAAGTTGCCGCGCAAATCGAGCATGCCTACAGTTACACGCCAGCTGATCAGGCCAGCAAAAAACGCCAGCAGCAAGTTGGCCAAGGTGTCGAGCACGGCGTTGAGCCGTGCCGGGGCATTGGCGGTGAAGAAATCCACAATCACATGGCCTGAGATCCAGTGCGTGTAGGGCAGGGACATGGCTACAGCGCCCGCGCACAAAAATTGAACCAGCTCGAAGTCGCCCAGCAGAGGTGCATCGAAAAAAGCGCGGCCGACAATGCTGCGCAAAGACATAAAGGCCATGGCCAACAGGGTCAAGCCGGACAAAATGGCCAGCAGTTTGCACAAACGGTCCAGCACCCAGCCCAGGCCTTGGTACTGACGTGTGGATAAAACATGGACGGCTTCTGCCACGGGGCTTCTCCTTGAGACAAAAAAATGGGGTGGGCCGCAGCTCACCCCATGGCTTTCAAAGCAAGACCGATGTCTTTACTTGGTGTATTGCTTGATCAGGTCTTGGGCGTCCTTGAGCAAGGCGGCACCGTTGAGACCGCGCTTGTTCATGCTGTCCACCCACTCGTTATCCTGCTCGTCGGTGGCTTTCTTCCAGCGTGCCAGCTCAGACGGTGGGATCACCGAGATGGTCTGGGTTTTGGTGTCCGCAAAAATCTTCCGGCCAGGGACGTCGTTGCCTTCTTGGGTGCCGCCCAAGAAAGCTGAGAACTCGCGACCGGAGTTCTTGTCGATCACGGCTTTCAAGTCAGCAGGCAGCGACTCGTACTTGGCCTTGTTCATGGGCACCACAAACACGGTGGTGTACAGGGCCGGGAAGCTCTTGTCGGTTTCGGCGCTGTACTTGGTCAGCTCGTGCACCTTCAGGCCGGGGGCGACTTCGTAGGGAATCACGGCGCCATCGATAACGCCCTTGGACAAGGCCTCAGACACTTGGGGGACTGGCATGCCAACAGGTGTGGCACCCATTTTGGCGAGCATTTTGGTCACGTTGGCTGTGGGGGCGCGCATCTTCATGCCCTTGAAGTCTTCCATCTTGGTGATGGGTTTGTCGCGGGTAAAGATCACGCCTGGGCCGTGCACATGAACGGCCAACAGTTTCACATCCTTGTGTTCGTCCATGGCGTGCTTTTGCACGAAGTCCCATGCGGCGCGGCTGGTGGCGGCGGCATTGGTCATGGTGAAGGGCAGCTCGAACACTTGTGTCTTGGCAAAACGGCCAGCCGAGTAACCGGCCACGGTCCAGACCACGTCGGCCACGCCGTCTTTGGCTTGGTCATACAGCTGGGGTGGTGTGCCGCCCAGTTGCATGGCCGGGAAGATTTGGCACTGCAGGCGGTCTTTGGAGTCGCGTGCGATGTTCTTGCACCATTCACCCATCATGGTGGTGTGCTGAACGGACTGTGGGCCCAGGAAGTGGTGCACTTTGAGGGTGATGGTCTGGGCATGAACGCCAAAACCAACCGCCATCAAGCCTGCGGCCAGAGCCGTTTGTTGCAGGAATTTCTTCATCGACTTGTCTCCATCATGGTTTGAAAATCGGGATGATAAACCAACCAGTTGGTCGGTTAATCGCAGTGAATGGGGGTATGGGCAGACGCATCCGACCAGACCTCTGTAAAACATGAATTATGTTGCAAGTATTGGCTTGATGGATCAGGGTAAACCCTTTTGATTGGGTGCTGTGTGCACTTTCGTTCATTGTTGGGTCAAGCCAGCAGCTGGCCAGGCGGCCAGTTCTGCTGGCTGAGGCCTCAACGAATGTGGACTTGCAAGCTGCCCAGGCCCGCCACCTGGCCGACCAAGGTATCGCCTGCCACCACGGCGGCCACGCCTTCGGGGGTGCCGGTGTAAATCAAGTCGCCAGGCTGCAACTCCCAGGCGGCCGACAGGTGCTCAATGGTTTCGGCCACGCTCCAGATGAGTTTGGCCACATTGCTGCGTTGGCGGTCTGCGCCGTTGACCTGCAGGCTGATCTCAGCGTGGTTCACGTCACCGGCTTGCGCTTTGGGGGTGATGGGGCCGATGGGGGCCGAGTGGTCGAAGGCTTTGCCAATGCACCAAGGGCGGCCTTGTTTTTTCATTTCGTTTTGCAGGTCGCGGCGCGTCATGTCCAGACCCACGGCGTAGCCATAAATGTGCTCGGCCGCATCGGCCGCCAGGATGCTGCGACCGCCTTTGCCAATCGCCACCACCAGCTCGATCTCATGGTGCAGGTTTTGCGTCAGGCTGGGGTAGGGCATGGAGCCCGTCTGGCCGGCTTCGACCACCACCAGGCTGTCCGCAGGCTTGAGAAAAAAGAAGGGCGGCTCACGTCCAGTGAAGCCCATTTCCTTGGCGTGCTCTTCGTAGTTGCGGCCCACGCAGTAGATGCGGTGGACCGGAAAGCGGCTGGTCTGGCCGAGGACGGGGACAGAAACGGTGGGTGTTGGGGGGAACAGAAAACTCATGCGTGACTTTCTAAAGTGAGAGAGGGCTGTGCAAGTTGCGCAGGGCGATGCCCGCACAAATGCCAGTACAAATGCCAGTACAAATGCCAACAGAGGCTCTTGGCGCAGGCTAAAAACTTGCTAAGCGCGCTTACTATAGGAGGCTGAGCCAGGACAGTGACTGGTGATAACCCTGTATTGGATGGAGAGACCTGCAAATGACCCACAGCTTTGATTTGGCCGCCGCGCCGGGGCACTTGATCCGGCGGGCGCACCAGATTTCCGTGGCGATCTTCAATGAGCACCTGAGCGCGGCCGATGTCACCCCGGTTCAGTTCGCGATTCTCAATGCCTTGCACGACACGCCGGGGGTGGATCAAATCACGTTGGCCAAGCATGTGGCTTTTGATCCGGCCACGTCAGGCTCGGTGATTGGCCGTCTGGAGAGCAAGGGCTGGGTCGAGCGGCGCGCCGATGAGGTCGACCGTCGGCGCAAGTTGCTGGTGTTGACCCCTCAGGGACTGCGGGCGCTGGCAGGCATGCAGTCGGCTGTGGCCGCGGTTCAATCGACGATCTTGTCGCCGCTCGCACCGACAGAGCAGGCGCAGTTCATGCAGCTGCTCAGCCGCTTGGTGGCTGGGCACGAGGCGGCCTGAGCGCAAACGATCGCGCAGGCCGATCGGCTTCAGGCCGATTTGACCGTCAGCTCGAAGTGCTCCACATGCGGAGGGGCTGCAAAAAACGGCCCGACGATGGCTCGCCATTCGGTGAACAGGGGCGATTGACGGAAGCCCACGGTGTGGTCTTCGAGGGTGTCCCAGAAGATTTGCAGCACATAGCGCTCCGGGCTTTCGATGCCGCGGTTGACTTTGCCGCCTTGAAAGCCCTTGGCCTTGCAAGCCACGGTGTTCAGACCGAGCTCAATGGCTTTTTCAAATGCGGCTTGTTGGCCAGGGTGGATGCGGATGTCGGCAAGTTCGAGGATCATGATGCGGGGGTGTTCAAAGTGAGCGAAGCCTCTACCTTAATGCATCTGGCCCCTCTGGGGTGTCAACCGTGAGGCACGCCAGACCATGGCCGTGAAGAGGACCGACACCAAGGCCAGGGCGGCGGTGCTGGTCATCCAGAAAGTGTCTACGCTGGCCCGCATGGGCCAAGCTGCCCAGTCGATGCCTTGGTAGGCCAGCACGTAGCCGCCATACAAGCCCACGCCCCACAGCAGGGCGGTGTAAATCAGCAAGGGCATCAGGGTGATGCGGTAGCAGCGCAGCAGGTAAGCGCAAACGGCTTGCACCGCATCGGCCAGGTGGTACAGCGCAACCCAGCCCAGCCAAGCCGTGGCCGCTTGCACCACGCTGGGGTCGGAGCTGAACGCCTGGGCCACCGCTTCGCGGCCCCAAAACAAGATGCCCGCACCCACCAAGGCGGCCGCGATGGCCAGGCCAATGCCCAGACCTGCTGCGTGTCGGGCTTTGCGCGCTTGCCCGGCACCGAGCCAATAGCCTGTGCGTGCGCTGCTGGCAATGCCCAGGGCCAGCGGCACCATGTACAAAACAGCGGCCAGGCTGGCCGCGATCTGGTGACTGGCCAAGGCCACGGCACCCAGACGTGCAATGAACAGGGCCATCAAAGTGAATGAGGTCACCTCGACCATGATGGCCAAACCCGCAGGCACACCCAAGGCCAGAAAGCGCCGGATCACAGGCCAATCGGGTTTTTCGGGTCGTCGCCACAAGCGGTAGGGCTGGTAGATGTCTTGTGTGCGCAAGAGCCACAGACCGGCCAGCATCATCAGCGTGTTGACCGCCAGGGTGGCCCAGGCGCAACCCACCACGCCCATGCCGGATCCACCTGCGACGCCAAAGGTCAAGGCATACGACAGCGGCACTTTGACCAGCAGGGCACCCGCCTGTAACCAGGTCACCAAGCGGGGGTGCCCCAGACTCTGGTTGAGCGTGCTGTACATGCGAAACAGCAGGGAAGGAAGCAAGGCCAGAGCCAGGATGCGCAAATAAGCGCGCACATCGGGCCAGAGCGCTTCGGGGACTTCGGTGGCCGACAGCCACAGGTCTGGAAACCACAGGCCGCAGATGCCCAGCATGCCGGCTGCACCAGCGATGTAAAGCGCCTGCCTGACCGAGCGGCCCATATCGGCTTGACGACCTCCGCCGTGCAGTTCGGCCCACACCGGCAGCAAGGCTTGCAGCAAACCGTTGAGCGCCACATAAATGCTGATGTAAATGGACGAGGCCAAAGACAGGACCGCCAGCGCCTGTGGGCTGTAGCGGCCCGCAATCAGGGTGTCGGCAATGCCGAAGGACATGACAGCCAGCTGCCCCACCAGCACGGTGCCTGCGTGGCGGGCTATGGTGCGCAGCTCGGACACGGCTTAGCGCCCCGGTACGTCAGCAGGCGCAGCCATGGCTTTGGCGGGACGGTAAATCACCAATGTCTCGTCTTTGTCCGTGGGCCGTTTGATGGCCGTTTCTTCCACCCAGCCCAAAGACTGGATTTTGGCCGACAGCAAGGACCGGTTGACGCCGTCCATGATCAGCCATGGGCAGTCGCTTTGGGGTGCTTGCATGGGCATGAGTCGGGCTTGCGCGTGGTGCATCAGGGCTGCGCCTTGCGCCTTGCTGAGGCCGGCGTATTGCAGGCAGCCGCCAGTGCCCGTGATGTGGCTGATCTTGGTGACCAGCGGGGCATAGCTGCGGGCGTAGTCGAGCAGGGGCAACCACAGGCTGGTCAGCAAGAGCCAGCACAGCGCGGCACCACTGGCGGGCAACACCAGGCTTTTCCAGATGGCGGCGCGGTGGTAGCCGGTGCGCCAGCGCACCAGCGCGCCCCAAGCCACGGTGGCGGCCAGTGCCAAGGCGAATGCCCCAACAGAAAACTCGGGCACGAATTCTGGTGCCAGGCGGGCCACATTGGCCGCGGGTTTGGCGGGTGTGCCGGTTTGCATGGCCACCCAGACCACCCAGATGATGAGCGCACAGACACTGAAAAACAGCAGCGTGAACCAGTCGATCAGGGCGCCCAGGCTGCGGCGCAACGTGGGCAACGCCAGAGCGGCCAAGGTGGCAATGGCGGGCAGCGAGGTCAAAAGTGCCCGGTCAGACAAGCCCGTGAACCAGGTGGCCCCCACCGTCACGATCACGAACCACAGCGGCAAACCCAGGTGCGGGTAGCGCCAGCCCCGCGAGAGTTGCCCTCGCCAGCGCCACAGCGCCCACAGGGCCAGAGGCCACGCGGGCCAAGTGAACCACACCATCAATTTGGCCAGCACATGGACATCGACCATGGTGTGGGGCACCACGCGCCAGCGCCACAGATCGAGTGCACCTGCAGTCGTGATGCACAGCAAGGCAATGAGCGCCATCAGGCCAACGTCCAGCATGGTCAAGCGGCGCTGAGCCGGGTCCGGCTGGGCGGTCGCGCAAATGAGCGAACCACCCATACCCAGCCAGAGGGCCAGGCTCGGGGCGCCCGACAGCGTCAGACCCAGCATGCCGGCAGCCACCGCCGCAGCGCTTTGGATGCGGTGGCGGGTCCAGGTGGACAGGCCAAAAAACACCAGTGCCGCAAAGCACAGCTGGCTCAGCGCAGGCGTGGTTTCGTGCGACAGCCGTGCCAAGCCCAGGCAAGCCAACAGCGCCAGCAAGCCGCCGTCGGCCATGGCCCGTGCGTAGTCCGCTGGCTTGGCTTCACCGCCAAATGCAAAAGCCACGGGTTGCGCGGCGGGGTGGCGGGTCAGTGCATAAACCGCGTACCAGGTGGAGGCCAACGTGATGCTCAACATCCCGATGAAGGGCAGACGGGCAAAAGCGGCTTCAAAACCTGTGGGTGCCCATTGGATGAAAACAGCACCCAGCCAATAAGGCAGCAAAGCCAGCTGGGCATCGGTGGTGCCCAGCAAAGTGGGCTGGAGCCAGGAGGCCGCGCCGCCCAGGCCGGCATCTGCCAATTGCAGCATGTAGCCAAAGGCTTCGATGTCTTGGGCTTTCCAGGGCGTGCGGCCCCAAAAGCCGGGCAGGACATAGGCCGCGCACAACAAAAGCAAGGCCAGCCGGGGCAGTCTGCGCACGGCGCTTTGTGCAACGATGGCGGGAGTGGGGTGGTTCACAGGATCAGAAGATATCAGTTTGGAGCGGCGTGTCGCGTGCGGCCGGGCGCAGTCCCATGCAAAAAGGGCAGGCCGGTTGCCCGGGCTGCCCTTTGGAAGACACCAAACGGTGAATTATTTGGCGACGGTGGTCTTGCCAAAGCGGTTGCGGAATTTCTCCACGCGGCCACCCATGTTGTCCACCGACTTCTGTGTGCCGGTGTAGAAGGGGTGCGACTCGCTGGTCGTGTCCAGCTTGTACAGAGGCAACTCGCGGCCGTCTTCCATGGTGATCATTTCCTTGGTGTTCGCGCACGAGCGTGTCACGAACTTGAAACCATTGGACATGTCCTGGAAGCAAATTTCACGGTAGTTGGGGTGAATGCCGTCTTTCATGGGGAAATCCTTTTATTTTCGCTACGGTAGCCACTCTGCAGCCTATCTGAGAGCACTTTCCGCAAAACCTGACGATTATAGGGCATCAGCCGCCGCGTCGCATCATCTCGAAGAACTCGGAGTTGTTCTTGGTCGCTTTCATGCTCTTCAAGACCATCTCCATTGCCTCGATTTCGTCCATGTTGTACATGAATTGACGCAAGATGCGGGTTTTTTGCAGCACTTCGGGCTGGAGCAGCAACTCTTCGCGGCGGGTGCCGCTGCGGTTCAAGTTGATGGCCGGGAACACGCGCTTTTCGTACAGGCGGCGCTCCAGGTGGATTTCGCAGTTGCCGGTGCCCTTGAATTCTTCAAAGATCACTTCGTCCATGCGGCTGCCAGTGTCCACCAGGGCCGTGGCGATGATGGTCAGGCTGCCGCCTTCTTCCACATTGCGGGCCGCGCCAAAGAAGCGCTTGGGGCGCTGCAGGGCGTTGGCGTCCACACCGCCAGACAGCACTTTGCCCGAGGAAGGCACCACGTTGTTGTAGGCGCGGGCCAGGCGGGTGATCGAGTCCAGCAAAATCACCACGTCTTTTTTCAGCTCGACCAGGCGCTTGGCGCGCTCGATCACCATCTCGGCCACATGCACGTGGCGCGAAGCGGGTTCGTCAAAGGTGGACGAAATCACTTCGCCGCGCACGCTGCGCTGCATTTCGGTCACTTCTTCCGGGCGCTCGTCGACCAGCAACACCATCAGGTGCACATCGGGGTAGTTGGCGGTGATGGCGTGGGCGATCTGCTGCATCATCACCGTCTTGCCCGACTTGGGCTGCGCGACGATCAGGGCGCGTTGGCCGCGGCCGAGCGGGGCGATGATGTCGATCACGCGGGCGGTGATGTTCTCGTCGCCCTTGATGTCACGTTCCAGACGCATCTGCTCTTTGGGGAACAAAGGCGTCAGGTTTTCGAACATGACCTTGTGTTTGTTGTTCTCGGGCAGGTCGTCGTTGACCTTGTCCAGCTTGGTCAGGGCAAAGTAGCGCTCGCCGTCTTTGGGGATGCGCACCTCGCCTTCGATCATGTCACCCGTGTGCAGATTGAAGCGGCGCACCTGGCTGGGGCTGATGTAGATGTCGTCGGTGCTGGCGGTGTAGCTCGAATCCGGGCTGCGCAAAAAGCCGAAACCGTCGGGCAGGATCTCCAGCACGCCATCGGCGAAGACCTGTTCGCCCGCTTTGGCGCGCTTTTTGATGATGGCAAACATCAGCTCCTGTTTGCGCATGCGGCCCGTGTTCTCGATTTCGAGCGCGTCGGCTTGCTTCAGGAGTTCGGACACATGAAGTGCCTTGAGTTCATTCAAATGCATGGGAGTTGGCCTGTGTCGAAGCGGACCGTAGAGGGCCGTTTTCAGATAAGCGGGTGGAAATGTTCAGAACCGGAGGCCGCCCGGGTTTGGGGGCTGGTACTGCCGGCATTCAAGGCGCTGGTCCCTGTTCGGGTTGCCTTGTGGAAATTATGACAGGTTTTAAAGTGCGTCAGAAAACAAAAAACCGGGTCATCGCTGCCCGGTTTGGAAAAGCGGGGCCCGAAGAACTCGGGCCGCGAGCCGGCATCAAGCCAGTTGTTGGTCGATGAAGGCGGTCAGTTGTGACTTGCTCATGGCGCCCACTTTGGTGGCGGCCAGTTGACCACCTTTGAAGATCATCAGGGTGGGGATGCCACGGATACCGAACTTGGCGGGGATGTCGCGGTTCTCATCCACGTTCATCTTGGTGATCTGGAGCTTGCCTTCGTAAGCGCCAGCCACTTCGTCGAGGATGGGGGCAATCATTTTGCAGGGGCCGCACCATTCGGCCCAGAAGTCGACCACGACAGGCTGGCTCGACTGGAGCACGTCGGCTTCGAAAGTGGCGTCGGTAATGTGTTTGATCAGATCGCTGGCCATGGCCTATTCCTTGTGAACATTGAAGATGCGGCTAAAGTTGCGGCTATTTTGACAGAATCCAAAGGCATTCACCTGTCGCACAGGCTTTGCCAACACGCCCCTCCATGACATTTCCTGCTGCGCTTGCTCACCCATCCCCTGCTCCTGTGCTGGAGGTCGATGTGGCCATTGTGGGTGGAGGGCCTGCTGGCTTGATGGCGGCGGAGGTCTTGTCTCAAGCCGGCGTATCGGTTCACCTGTTCGACGCCATGCCGTCAGTGGGGCGCAAATTTTTGTTGGCGGGCAAAGGCGGTTTGAACCTGACGCATTCAGAGCCCATCGAGCCCTTTCGCAGCCGTTACGGGTCCCGTCAAGCCGAAGTGGCCCAGTGGCTGGACCACATGGATGCCGAGGCCGTCAGGCGCTGGGCACAGGGCCTGGGCGTGAAGACCTTTGTGGGCAGCTCGGGCCGGGTATTTCCGCTTGAGATGAAGGCAGCCCCTTTGCTGCGCGCCTGGTTGCAGCGTCTGCGGCATCCTGCCTCGGGCGTGCCGGTGCAGTTTCACATGCGCCACCGCTGGCAAGGCTGGGATGGGGAGATGCTGGCTTTTGAGCCGACGGGCACTTCGGGCGTGACACGGGTGCGTGCCCGCGCCACCTTGCTGGCTTTGGGTGGGGCCAGTTGGCCCCGATTGGGATCGGATGGCGCTTGGGTGCCCTTGTTGGCCGATCAGGGGGTGGAGGTGGCACCGCTTGCGCCTGCCAATTGCGGCTTTGACGTTTGGGGGCGTGAGGGTACGGGCTGGACCGAGCATTTCCGCAGCCGCTACGCTGGGCACCCCCTCAAGTCGGTGGTGTTGCGGGTGGAAGCCACTTCAGGGCTGGGCCACGCACCGGACGCCCCCCCCAGATTTGAGCGGCAGGGTGAATTGGTGGTCACCGACACAGGCGTGGAAGGCAGTTTGATTTATGCCGCATCGGCCCTGCTGCGCGACGACTTGGCCCAGGGCGCTGCCCGCTTGATGCTCGATTTGCTGCCCGATAAAAGTCAGGAGCAGGTGCGTGCCGAGGTGTGCCGACCGCGCGGCAGCCGCAGCTTGTCCAGCCACCTCAAAAGCCGTTTGGGACTCGATGGGGTCAAGACGGGCTTGATCTATGAGCTGTGCACGCCCGAGTGCCTGGCCCAGCCGGAGGCCTTGGCGCGGAGTCTGAAGAATTTGTCCATCCCGCTCAAAAGACCCAGGCCTGTGGCCGAAGCGATCAGCACCGCAGGGGGGGTGACTTGGGCGTCCATGACACCGGGCGGCATGTTGAAGCGGCGCCCGGGTGTGTACTGCGCTGGAGAAATGCTGGACTGGGAAGCGCCCACAGGGGGCTATCTGCTCACCGCCTGTTTGGCCAGTGGATGGTCTGCTGGACAGGCTATTTTGACAAATTTGTAACAAATTTACACAAGTGGTGTATGCCTGCGGGCCACATGCTGCGTTGTTAGCGTGTGAATAACTTCATCCATCACGAGGTCGACATGACGCCAGAAGCTTCCCAGGAATACCAGCGTGCCGTAGAAGAGGCCGCCAACGCTTTCATGAAAGTGATGGCTTTGCGTGGGTTCAACGTTCGCGACTATCCGCAAAATTTTGTGGCGCAAATGGCCCAGCAAACCCGTTTGGCTTTTGAAATCAATCCCCGCGGTGCCCACCGCAACGCCGACAGCCTGGTGTCCGAATTGCTGCGGGCTGTCCCGGCTGCTCCCCAACTCGTGGCATCCGCCAAAGTCAAAGCCATGCCATTTCCCGCGCTGCGTCGGCGCATGGCCTGAGTGTTTTTCATGGCGCCTTGGGCCTGCCGCGCTATTTTTCGCGCGGGTGGTTCTGGAACCCAAGCCCGAAGCGTCGCATTCACCCCTCCTCAGGGGTTTTCTTCCCAAAATTCGCCTGCGTAACGGCTGCCTTGGGCGGCACGCGCCTTTTCTTGGGCGCGCAGATCCACCCGGCGAATCTTGCCCGAAATGGTCTTGGGCAAGTCGCTGAACTCGATGCGGCGCACCAGTTTGTAGCCTGAGACCCGCTCTCGCATGAACTTGAAAATGACCCTCGCCGTGTCCGCATTCGGCGCATGGCCCGGGGCCAGAATCACATAGGCCTTGGGCACCAGGCCGCGCACCGGATCGGGGGCGGGCACCACCGCCGCTTCGGCCACAGCCGGGTGTTCGATCAACGCGCTCTCCAGCTCGAAGGGGCTGATGCGGTAGCCCGAAGACTTGAACACATCGTCGGCCCGGCCCACATAGGTGATGTAACCCTGTTTGTCGCGCTGGCCCACATCGCCTGTGTGGTAGTAACCATCGCGCATGGCCTCGGCGGTTTTGTCCGCGTCGTCGGCATAGGCGTTCATCAGCGCCGTGGGGCGGTGCGCCAGGTCAATGCAAATTTCACCTTCGTCGGCGGGTTCGCCATCGGCATTGAGCAGCACCATCCGGTAGCCCGGCAAAGGCCGCCCCATCGAGCCCGCTTTGAGCGGCGCACCTGGCGGGTTGCCAATCTGGGCGGTGGTCTCGGTCTGGCCATAACCGTCGCGGATGGTGATGCCCCAGGCTGCGCGCACTTGCTCGATGACCTCGGGGTTGAGCGGCTCGCCCGCCGAAATCAGCTCGCGCAACTGCACGGGCCAGTCCTTGAGGTCCTCTTGAATCAGCATGCGCCACACCGTTGGCGGCGCGCACAAGGTGTTGACCCGGTGCTGCACCAAGGTGCCCAAAATGTCCGGTCCATTGAAGCGCGCGTAGTTGTAAATGAACACACAGGCCTGCGCATTGAGCGGGGCGAAAAAACAGCTCCAGGCGTGTTTGGCCCAGCCCGGCGAGCTGATGGTCCAGTGCACATCGCCTTTTTGCAGGCCCAACCAATACAGGGTGGACAAATGCCCCACCGGGTAGCTTTGCTGGGTGTGTTGCACCAGCTTGGGCTTGGCCGTGGTGCCCGAGGTGAAGTACTCCAGCAAAGGATCGGTCACCCGGGTGGGCTCGGGCGGGGTGAAGGCGGTGCTGGCCTGGTGCGACAGCGCGTAATCCCGCCAGCCCGCAGGCAAGCCCGAGGCAGCGCCCGACACGCTCACCAGCGTCAGCCCGCTCGTCACGGCGCTGGGCAAATCCATCACTTTGGCCATGCCCCCCGCGTTGGTGATGACGCACTTGACCCGTCCGCGCTCCAGGCGGTCTTGCAAATCGTCGCCCGACAGCAGCGTGGTGGCAGGGATCAGCACCACGCCCAGTTTGATCGCAGCCAGCATGGTCTCCCACAGCGGCACCTCGTTGCCCATCATCAGCAAAATCCGGTCGCCCTTGCGCGCCCCCAGGGTCACCAGCCAATTGGCCACCTGGTTGGAGCGCTGCGACAGCTGGGCATAGCTCAGGCGAAACTGCTCGCCCGAGGCTTCAACGATGTGCAAAGCCGGGGCCGGGTTGTCGCGCGCGATGTGGTCAAAGTAGTCCAGCCCCCAATTGAAATGTGTCAACTCAGGCCAGTGAAACGCTGCCACGGCGGCTTCGTAGTCGGTGCGGTGGGTCAGCAAGGCATCGCGGCTGGCCAAAAATTGTTCTAGTTCGCTCATGGGCTCCTCGGCGGGTGTAGGTGTCGAGACCGTCTCGTCAAGGCAGTTTAGCGACTGCACAGGGGTCTGCGCATGGGGACTTGCCCAGGTAGAAACAGGTCAACCAGGCATCCCGAAAGCTTGGTGAGTTTTTGAAATAATGTTGAATTGGAGCATCCAGCCCCCAGCGGAGGATTTATGAATTTTGCAATGGCCAAGTGGGCCATCAAGCGGTTCAGCGTTGGCTTTTTCTGCTTTATCTCTTTGGCTGGGGCAGGCGAAGTGCACACGCGTCCCGATGGCCCGGATGCTGAGCGTTTGGGCATGAAACAAGGTTATCCGGTTTGCGCCCAGGCGCTGACCCGGCCTGAGTGTCGTGTGGGGACATGGTCTGCCAATGAAAAAGTTGCCGCCAGTTCTTTGGTGAGTCCCTCTGACGACCCCATGCCCTTGCCGCGCTGGCAAGACGCACCAGCCATCAGCTACCGGTGGGGGTTTTCCAGCAAGACGCTGGATGACTTCATGGCCGATACCAAAACCACGGGTCTGATGGTCATCCAGGATGGCCGTGTGGTGGCCGAACGGTATCAATATGGCCGACAGCCCGACATGCGCTTTCGTTCTTTTTCGATGGCCAAGACCTTCACGGCCATGCTGGTGGGCATTGCGCACGGGAAAGGGCTGATTCGCTCTCTGGACGACAAAGCGGCCGACTACTGGCCCGAAATCGCCCCCTCCGCTTATGGACAAACCACCCTCCGCAATTTGTTGCGCATGTCCTCGGGCGTGCCCTTCCGAGAGCTGTACACATGGACGCCAGACGACGACATCTGGCTTTGGGGACGGGTTTTGTTTTTGCCTGAAAACCGCAATCGGCCAGAAAAAATCGCGGAATACCTCAATACCAAAACCACCCGCGAGGTGGAGCAAGGCCAGCGTTTCAAGTACGCCACGATCGAGACGGAAATACTGGGCCGGGTTTTGAGTCGCGCCGCTGGCATGAGCATCACCCAGATCACCCAGGAATGGCTCTGGAAACCCATGGGCGCGGAGTCTGAGGCGCGTTGGCTGCTGGCAGGCGCTGACCAAGGCGAGGGCACTGGCGGTAGCTTCAATGCCACGCTGCGTGACTACGCCCGATTCGGCGTGCTGTTGGCCAACGATGGCCTCAGGGGGCATGCGCAGATCATCCCCCGCGAATTCCTGCTGGATGCCACAGACGCGGCACGCCAACCTGCAGCATTTCGGCCTCGTCATGCGACACCCGGCATGGGTTACGGCTACCAAACATGGATTGCGCCCTTCAAAGAGCGAACATTTGCGTTGCAAGGCATCCATGGGCAACACATCATGGTGCAGCCCAAATCGGGCATTGTGATGGTTCAGACCTCGGTCAATGACCAGCCCAGCGGGCGACAAGATGGCCGACCTTATCAAATGCGTGACGCATTGTGGATGGGGGTGCTCAAGAGTCTGGGCGGGGTCACCGACTGAGGCAACGCCCGCGAGGCAAAGGGTTCGCCAAATCGCTGAATTGGCCCTATTGCGCGATAAAGGTGACGAGCCTTGACCCCGGCACTGGATTCACAGTTAGGGCTGCTTGGTTCCCCACCTGACCCGGTTGGCCGCTTCACCATGCGGGAAGGCCCGTCAGGGTCGATTGTAGGCGAGCTGGTCGGTGCTTTTGGGGCTCTCCCTGTTTTTTCCCGTTTCTCATGAGGTCGATCTGCTGGTTCATCGCCTGCTGGTGGCCTCGACGCGCTGTTGTGGTCTGGGGCGTCTCGCCAGCCCGATAGAATCAGCCCCCATGTCTTACCTCGTTCTCGCGCGCAAATACCGCCCCCGCAATTTCACCGAAATGGTGGGGCAGGAGCACGTGGTGCAGGCTTTGACCAATGCCTTGGTGCAGCAGCGCCTGCACCATGCCTATTTGTTCACCGGTACCCGGGGCGTTGGCAAGACCACGGTCTCGCGCATTTTGGCCAAGTCGCTCAACTGCCAGGGCGCAGACGGGCAGGGCGGTATCACCGCCGAGCCCTGCGGCGTGTGCCAGGCTTGCCGTGACATCGACGCCGGGCGTTTTGTGGACTACACCGAACTCGACGCGGCCTCGAACCGGGGCGTGGACGAGGTGCAGAGCCTGCTGGAGCAGGCGGTTTATAAACCTGTGCAGGGGCGCTTCAAGGTCTTCATGATCGACGAGGTGCACATGCTGACCAACACCGCGTTCAACGCGATGTTGAAGACGCTGGAAGAGCCCCCTGAATATTTGAAGTTCGTGCTGGCCACGACCGACCCGCAAAAGGTGCCTGTGACGGTGCTTTCGCGCTGCCTGCAGTTCAACCTGCGGCCCATGGCCCCCGAGACGGTGTTCGAGCACCTGACGCAGGTGCTGGCCGCCGAGCAGCTGAGCGCCGAGCCGCTGGCCTTGCGCCTGTTGGCCCGCGCCGCACGCGGCTCGATGCGCGACGCGCTGAGCCTGACAGACCAGGCCATTGCTTTTGGCAACGGCCAGCTGCAAGAAGCGGGCGTGCGCCAGATGCTGGGCAGTGTGGACCGCAGCCATGTGCTGCAACTCATCCGTGCTTTGACCGATGGCGACGGCGCCACCGTGGTCAACCAGGTCAATGCCCTGCGCCTGCAAGGTGTGTCGGCCGCCGCCACGCTGGAAGACATGGCCATGCTGCTGCAGCGCATGGCGGTGATGCAGATGGTGCCCAGCATGGCGCACGACGGCGAAGACCCCGACGCCCAAGGCTTGGCCGATTTGGCCTCCGCCATGCCTGCCGAAGAAACCCAGTTGCTCTACAGCCTCTGCCTGCACGGTCGCACCGAGCTGGGTCTGGCCCCGGACGAGTACGCGGCGCTGACCATGGTGCTGCTGCGCTTGCTGGCCTTCAAACCCCAGGCGGGAACGGCGGAAAAAAAAAGCCCGCTGACCAGCCCTCGGGCCCCGCTTGAGGCCACTGCCGCGCCCTCGGCCGCCCCCGTAACAGCTTCTTCAGCGGCCCCAGCCACTGCGGCCTCACCCTCGGCAACCGTGACCCCTCCGGGCCACAGCACGCAGCCCCTTCGTTCCGGGCAGGCCGCACCCGTTGGGACAAAACCTGCGCCCATGGCGCTGGATGTCCCACCACCCGCCGCCCCAGCGCCCAAGGCCGAGCCTGTATCAGAGCCCTCGGCCGCGCAGCCTGCAGCCTCAGCCAGCGATGAGCCGCCGCCATGGGAGGATTGGCCTGACACGACCGACGACGCCGAGCAAGAGGCCTTGGCCTCCGTCCCGGTGGATGCATCGCTCCCGCAGGCCCCATCCGCGCCTGCCTTGCGTGCTTTGCCCGTGCGAGAGGCGCCCGAGCCCTCGGCACGCCTGGACATGCCCCGCGCCGCTGCACCAGCGGCCGTCCAGGCCACGCCCGAGGGCGATGTTTGGCTGGAAGTGGTGCAGGGCCTGCTCGACCAGGAGAGCATCACCGCGCTGGTGCGCGAGCTGGCTTTGCAGTCTCAGCTGCTCGGCCGCGACGGTGCGCAGTGGCAGCTGCGCGTGGAGCGCGAGACGCTGAACCACGCCGCCAGCCGCGAGCGCTTGCAGGCGGCTTTGCTCGCAGCAGGCCACGGTGATGTGAAGCTGCACATTGAGGTGGGGCCTGTCACCGACAGCCCCGCGCGCCGTTTGGCGGTGAAAGCCGCCGAAAAAATGCTGGCCGCGCAAGAACTCATTCAGAACGACCCCTTGGTCCAGGCCATGGTGCGAGACTTTGGCGCGAAAATCGTGCCCGGCAGCATCCAGCTGATTTGATTTCCAACATCTCTTTCACATCTCTTTTCTAAGGAAACACCATGTTCAACAAAGGACAACTCGCCGGCCTCATGAAGCAGGCCCAGGCCATGCAGGACAACCTGAAAAAAGCCCAGGAAGAATTGGCCTTTGTCGAAGTGGAGGGCCAATCCGGCTCCGGCATGGTCAAGGTGTTGATGACCTGCAAGCACAACGTGCGCCGTGTGACCATCGATCCCAGCTTGCTGGCCGACGACAAGGACATGCTGGAGGACCTGGTGGCCGCTGCCTTCAATGACGCGGTGCGTATGGCCGAAGAGGTCTCGCAGCAAAAAATGGGCAAACTCACCGCCGGTTTGCCACCGGGCATGAAACTGCCTTTCTGAGCGTTTGACCATGGCCGACACCCACGCCCTTGCCACTTTGGTGCAAGCCCTCAAGGGCTTGCCGGGGGTGGGCATCAAGTCGGCCCAGCGCATGGCTTTTCAGCTGCTGCAAAACGACCGGGCCACCGCCCGGCAACTGGCGGCCGCTTTGCACCATGCGGTGGAAAAGATCCGCCATTGCGAGAGCTGCCACACCTTCACCGAGGCCGAGCTGTGTGACACCTGCCTCGATCCCACCCGTGACCGCACCGTCTTGTGCGTGATCGAAACCCCGGCCGACCAGTCGGCCATCGAGCGCACGGGCACTTACCGGGGTTTGTATTTCGTGCTCATGGGCAAGCTCAGCCCGCTCGACGGCATCGGCCCGCACGACATTGGCCTGGCCAAGCTCAAACAACGCGTGGCCGATGGCGTATTGACCGAGGTGATTTTGGCCACCAACTTCACCGCCGAGGGCGAGGCCACCGCGCACGTCATCTCGGAGATGATCCGCCAGCAGGGCTTAAAGGTCACGCGCCTGGCCCGGGGCGTGCCCGCAGGCAGCGAGCTGGAATACGTGGACCTGGGCACCATTGCCCACGCCCTGGTCGACCGGCGTTGAGGGCTGGGGCTTTGCGCCGGGGCGGTTGCTGAGCCGGGCCATGCAGGCCGCAGCAGGGGGCGTGAACTACCTGCAATCCATTACGTGAAAACCCGCTCGGGATCAATCCCGATGCGCTGCGCAGCGCTTGTCTCTATGCTGGGTGCATCGAATTTCCGATGGTCACAGGAGTCTGCTGGTGTCTGGCGTCAATGCGCGGCGACGACAACTCGTGCTCTCAGCGATGGGCGCCTGGGCAGGCACTTCTGCGTCCCATGCGGCCAACGAAGCTGTGCGGGGTGCGCACCGGGTGACCATCGCCTTGGCGGCGCGGCAAAGCCTCTACCATTTGCCACTCACTCTGGCCGATCAGTTGGGCTACTTCAAAAAGGCCGGGGTTCAGGTCGAGTGGTCGGCCCACGAGTCCGGTGCCAAGGCCTTGGCCAGTGCCTTGCAAGGGCAGGCCGAGGTGGTGGCGGGTGCCTTTGACCATTTGTTTGTCTTGCAAAGCAAGGGCCTGAATTACCAAGCTTTTGTGCAAATGGGCCGAACACCTCAGGTCAGTCTGGGCGTGGCATCGCGGCTGGAGCTGCCGTCCTTGCTGGCGCTCAAAGGGGCCCGCTTTGGCGTCACCGCGCTGGACTCCAGCACCTACTGGATGACTTGTCAGTGGCTGTTGCAAAACGGGTTGCTACCCGAAGACGTGGTGTTTGTCGAAGTGGGCTCTTCTGCTGCGGTGGCCGATGCCTTGCGACAGGGCACCATCGATGCTTTGTGCAACCCGGACCCGGTGATGTATGGCCTGGAGCAAAAGAACGACATCCGGGTGCTGGCGGAGGCGCGCACCCTCATGTCCACCCGCAAACTGATGGGCGGCCCGGTGCCCGGTGGGTGCTTGTTTGCCAAGACGGACTTTTTGCAGCGTCAGCCCGAGGTGGCCCAGGCTTTGAGCGATGGGGTGGTGCATGCCCTCAAATGGCTGCAAACGGCCGGCTTGACCGACATCCTGAAAACGGTGCCCCCCGTTCATTGGCTGGGCGATCGGGCCGTTTACTTGGGCGCATTCGAGAAGCTGCGCGAGTCTTATGCCCTGGACGGTTTGATTGCCGCAGACGCCGTCTCCAACGCCTGGCGTGCGCACACCCGCTTGCCCGGACGCCAGGGCAGCGCCCGGATGGCTGTGGCGCAAACCTACACCAATGGGTTTGCGCAGAAGTCCAAAAATCGCTTCGCCGCCTGAGCGGCTGGGCGGGCAGGGGCAGCCTTCAGCGTTTGGCTTGAAGGGTTTTCTTCTGGCGCGTTGCAGTGGGCTTGGATTTGCCCGACTTGCCGGAGGGGGCCCGCGCGACGCGTCTGGAGGCTTGCGACGGCACGAGGATCGTCAGGGTGTCGCCCGCACTCACCCGTGCATTGACTTTGAGCTTGTTCCAGGCGGCGATGTTCGCTTCGGACACACCATGTCTTGCGGCCAGACTGGCCAGAGAGTCGCCTTTGCGGGCCTTGACCGCGATTCTTTTGAGTACCACCTCGGGCGCCAGACCGAGCTGACCATTGTCGGCCAGGTGTTCGGTCACGTCGTTGTCCAGACGCCCTTTGCGGTGCACCAGCAAGGTTGAGCCTGCTGTGACCATCATCCGTGGGGGGATGCCGTTGATCGAGCGCAGCTGGTCCACTGGCATGTCCAGCTGCTGGGCCACATCTTCGGGCCTCATGGTCCGGGGGGCTTGCCAGGCTGTCCAGGTGGCCAGGGGCTGGTTGGCGTGCGCTTGCAGGTTCCGCTCAAAAACCGTGGCGTTGTCCCAGGGCAGCAGGATTTGGGGCGTGCCCGCCGCCAAAATGACCGGCCGGTTCATCGAGGGGTTGAGCGCCTTGAAGTCCGCCAGGCTCACACCCGCGAGCTTCACGGCCACGGCCACGTCGATGTCGCGCTCGATCGGCACGCTCTTGAAGTAAGGGTGGTTCTGAATCAGCGGCAGCTGGGTGTTGAAGGCTTCGGGTTGGGCGATGATGTTTTTGACCGCCTGCAACTTGGGCACGTAGTAGCGGGTTTCGTTGGGCATGGTCAAGTCGCTGTAGGTCAGCGGCTTGCCCTGGGCTTTGTTGCGGGCGAGTGCGCGGCTGACGCTGCCTTCGCCCCAGTTGTAGGCGGCCAGCGCCAGGTGCCAGTCGCCAAACATGGCGTAGAGCTTTTGCAGGTAATCGAGCGCTGCGCGGGTCGATTCCAGCACGTCGCGACGGTCGTCCCTGAACAGGTTTTGCTTCAGGTCAAAGTACTTGCCGGTGGCTGGCATGAACTGCCACATGCCCGCCGCTTTGGCGCTGGACACCGCTTGCGGGTTGAAGGCCGACTCGATGAAGGGCAGCAAGGCCAATTCGGTGGGCATTTTGCGGCGTTCCAGCTCCTCCACCACATGGAACAGGTAAGGGCGTGAGCGCTCGGTCATGCGCAGCATGTAGTCGGGGCGGCTGGCATACCACTGCTCCCGGTTGCGTACCAGGTCGTTTTCGAGGTCCGGCATGGCAAAGCCGCGCCGAATGCGCTCCCAGACATCGGTGGGCGGCGTCAACCCCAGTTGACCTTGGGGTTTGAGTGTGACCGTGCTTTCAGCGGAGCTGGGCGTGACTTTGTCGGCGGCAGATCCGCTGGGGCTTGTGGGGGCGGCTGGCGTGGGTGCCGCCGCTTGGGGGGCTGGCAAGCCCGATGTGTTCGATGGTGCGGTGGCACAAGCGCCCAGCAGCAGGCTCAAGCCCATGCAGACGGCCATGTGCCAGTGCCTGAGGGTTGGGCGCTCTGGCACTGCCCGGAGGCTTTGGCGGGCAAGTGAGTTCGTCAAAATTCGTTCTTCCATGAGCGCAGTGCGGCGAAGGTCGCGACATCGTCTTGCGCGGCGGCATCGCGCTGGCGTACGGCCTGGGCGACAGCGCTGCTGCGGCTGCGTAAAAAGGGGTTGATCGCGCGCTCGGTCGACAGCGGCACGGGCAGGGTGGCCAGGTTTTGTTGACGCAGGGCGGTGCACGCCTGGGCGTATTCGCGCAGAGCGGGGTTGTCCGGGTCCACCGCCAGGGCAAATTTCAGGTTGGACAGGGTGTACTCGTGGGCGCAGCACACGCGCGTGTGGCCGGGCAGGGCGGCCAAACGGTCGAGCGAGTCGAGCATTTGGGCCGGCGTGCCTTCAAACAGACGTCCGCAGCCGCCCGAAAAAAGGGTGTCGCCGCAAAAAAGCAACGGGTCTTGTCCGGCAGGCTGCGCCCAAAAAGCGATGTGACCCAGGGTGTGACCCGGAACATCGTGGACTTCAAAACGCAAGCCGTGCCAGTCGAATCGGTCGCCTTGCTGCAGGCCACGGGCCTGCACGGGCATTTTTTCCAGGGCCGGGCCGACCACCTGCGCGCCCGTCTGGGCCACCAGATCGGCGACGCCGCCCGTGTGGTCCGCATGGTGGTGCGTGACTAAAATCAGGTCCAGCTGCAAGCCCGGATGCTGCCCCAACCAGGCCAGCACAGGCGCACTGTCCCCGGGGTCCACCACCAGGGCATGGTGGTCGTCGTGCAACAACCAGATGTAGTTGTCTGAGAATGCGGGCAGTGCAATGAGTTTCATGGAGAGTCAGATTATAGAAAGCCAGCATTCAGGGGACGCCTGGTTGGCCCGTTTGGGTCAGCCGGTGGCGTCGCGCCTGCTGGCCTGGGAGCAGCATCAGGCCGATGCCTTGCTGGCCGATGTGTTTGGTTACCACGCGGTGCAACTGGGCTGGCCCCAGCTGCAGGCCTTGCGCAGCAATCGCATGCCCCACCGCTGGATGGCCCGTGCCGAATTTGAGCCCCTCTTGCCCGCGTCTGACCCGGCCACACCCGGCGGGCCGCATGTGTGTCTGGACAGCCGGGCCTGGCCTTGGCCCGCCGACAGCCTGGACTTGGTGGTTTTGCCGCACGCGCTGGAGCGATCGGCGGACCCGCACGCCTGTTTGCGCGAAGTCGAGCGTGTCCTGATTCCCGAGGGGCAGGTGCTGATCACCGGGCTCAACCCCTGGAGCCTGTGGGGTTGGCAGTCAATGCGACCGCACCGGGCCAGTGAGCTGGGCGCTGCACAGCCTGGCACCTTGATTGGCTACCGGCGTTTGCGCGATTGGCTGCGTTTGCTGGGTTTTGAGGTGCAGGTCAGCCGTTTTGGCGGATGGGCGCCTGCCCTGGGCAGCGAACGCTGGATGCAGCGGCTGCAGTGGATGGACAAGCTGGGCGAACGCTGGTGGCCGATTCTGGGTGGCGTGTACCTGATCATGGCCACCAAACGGGTGCCCGGTGGCCGCCTGATCGAGGGACGCCGCTGGCGCACGGTACGATCGCCCGCTGCAGCGACGGCGCCAGTGGCCCGTTCAGACACCACCATGGGCCCAACCCGGGCCTCGAAAGATTTTGTTGACCCACGTTGAAATTCACACCGATGGCGCCTGCAAAGGCAATCCCGGGCCCGGCGGCTGGGGCGTTCGCCTGCAGTCGGGCCAGCACGTTCAAGAGCTGTTCGGCGGCGAGCTGAACACCACCAACAACCGCATGGAGATGACCGCCGTCATCGAGGGCCTGCTGGCCTTGAAGCGCCCTTGCCAGGTCACGCTCTACCTGGACAGCGAATACGTGCGCAAAGGCATCACCGAGTGGATCCATGGCTGGAAAGCCCGTGGCTGGCGCACAGCGGCCAAACAGCCGGTCAAAAACGCCGACTTGTGGCAAAAACTGGACGCGGTGGTGTCCACTTCGGGACACCAGATCGAGTGGCGCTGGGTCAAGGGCCACAACGGCGATCCGGGCAACGAGCGGGCCGATGCGCTGGCCAACCAGGGCGTGGAAAAAGCTTTGGGCCGCTGAAGGCGCTGGTTTTCGGGGCCTTTGCCGCGCGCTGAACCCTGGCCAGCTGCGCTCATAGGGTCTTGAATTGCCCCCTGCCTGACGGTCCCAGATGGCCGTGTTGTTCCCATTGGGCGAATGGGGCGGCGCTGTTACATTCTGACCATCTTGGTGAATTCAACCTGCGAGAGAGATCTGAACATGGCTTACAAGAAGAAATACGCCGTGCTGGCGTTGGTGGGTGTGGGCGTGGCGTCTGGTGCCGCTTGGTGGCTTCAAAACAAAAGCGGTGCATCGGACGAGGCGACCAAGCCGGCCACCACGGCAGCTGCATCCGCAGGCCCAGCCAGAGCTCCGGCAGTGGAAGTCGCCAAAGTGGACACCATGACCTTGGTCGACGAAACGCAGGCGGTGGGCAGTTTGCGCTCGCGTCAGGGCGTCATGCTGCGGCCCGAGGTGGGCGGGCGTGTCAAACAGATCTTTTTCAACGATGGCCAGCGTGTGCGCAAAGGCCAGGTGCTGGTGCAGTTTGAAGACCAGCTGCAGCAAGCCCAGTTGTCACAGGCCAAGGCCGAGCTGTCGATTGCCGAGGCCAACCACAAGCGCAACCAGGAGCTGGTGACGCAAAACTTCATCAGCAAGCGCTCGCTGGATGAAAGCGGTGCCGCACTGGAGGTTTCTCGGGCCAAGCTGGCCTTGGCCGACGCCACCTTGCAACGGCTCAAAGTGCTGGCCCCGTTTGACGGCATCACCGGTCTCAAGCAGATCAACGTGGGCGATTACCTCAAGGACGGTGCCGACATGGTCAATCTCGAAGACATCGACGCCGTGTTGGTCGACTTCCGTCTGCCCGAGCGCTTTCAGGCCAAGATCCGGGCCGGCCAAAAGGCCCAACTGACGGTAGACGCCTTGCCGGGTCGCCCGTTCACGGCCATCGTGCAGGCGGTGGACCCCTTGATCGAGGCCAACGGCCGCTCGGTGGGGGTCCGGGGCTGCATCGACAACCGTCAGCAGCAATTGCGTCCGGGCATGTTTGCCCGGGTGAACGCGGTGTTCGGCGCGCGTGAAAACGCACTGGTGATCCCGGAAGAGGCCATCATCCCCCAAGGCGGTCGCACCTTTGTGGTCAAGGTTGTGGCGGGTGACAAACCCGACGTCCAGGTGTCCGAGCGTGTGGCGGTGAAGGTCGGCCTGCGCCAGCCGGGCAAAGTCGAAATTCTGGAAGGCTTGGCCGCAGGCGACACCGTGGTGACAGCAGGCCACCAGCGTTTGCAAAAAGACGGCACCGCAGTGCGGGTGGTGGATTTGTCCCAGCCCGGTGGTGGTCGACCTGCCGCTCGGGCGGGTCCGGCTGGCGCACCTGCGGGTGGCGCATCGGCGGCGCCTGCCGCATCGGCCTCTTCATCGACCGCTGTACCGGCTGGCCCAGCCCCTGCCAGCGCTGCCGCTCCGAGTGCGGCTGCCAAGCCCGTGGCCCTGTCGGGCCCCAACCCTTGCCTGAGGGGTGCCGATGCAGCTCGCTGAAGTCTCCATCCGGCGGCCGGTCTTGGCCGTTGTCATGTCCTTGCTGATCGTGCTGATCGGTGCGGTCAGTTTCAAAAGCCTCTCGCTGCGCGAGTACCCCAAGATCGACGAACCCACCGTCACGGTGACCACCCGCTATGTGGGTGCATCGGCCGAGGTGGTCGAGTCGCAGGTCACCAAACCTCTTGAGGATTCGATTGCGGGCATTGATGCGGTGGACGTCATCACCTCCATCAGCCGGGCCGAGCAGTCGCAGATCACCGTGCGTTTCCGTCTGGAAAAAGACGCCGACACGGCCGCCGCCGAAGTGCGTGACCGCACGTCTCGCGTGCGCAACCGCTTGCCGCAAGCCATCGAAGAGCCGGTGATCGCCAAAGTCGAGGCCGATGCCTTCCCGGTGATCTGGCTGGCCTTTTCGAGCGACACGCTCAACCCCTTGCAAATCAACGACCTGGTCAACCGGGTGGTCAAGCCACGCCTGCAGACTGTGACGGGTGTGGCCGATGTGCGTATTTACGGCGAGCGCAAATACGCCATGCTGGTGTCGCTGGACCATGCCCGCCTGTCGTCCTACAAGCTCACGCCGCAAGATGTGGAAGACGCCATTCGGCGCAGCAACCTGGAATTGCCAGCAGGGCGGATCGAGTCGACCAACCGCGAGTTCAGCGTGTCCTCTCAGACCGATCTGGCCCGTCCGGGCCAGTTTGGCGAGATTGTGATCCGCACCGTGAACGGCTTTCCCGTCAAGCTGCGCGATGTGGCCCAGATCAAGGAAGACGCCGCCAACGATCGCAGCAAGGTGCGTCTGAACGGTCAGCCCGCAATTTCTGCCGGGGTGATCCGTCAGGCCACGGCCAACCCGCTCGAGTTGTCCGCAGGCGTGCGCGAGATGATTCCCCGTCTGAAGGCCGACTTGCCGGGCGACATGGAAATCAATGTGGCCAACGACAACTCGGTGTTCATTGACCGCTCCATCAAGAACGTGTTTTCCACCATCGTTGAAGCCGTGGTGCTGGTGGCCTTGGTGATTTTCGTGTTCCTGCGCACCATCCGCGCCTCCATCATCCCGATCATCACCATCCCGGTCAGTCTGATTGGCGCGTTTGCCATGATGGCGCTGGCGGGCTTCACCATCAACACCCTGACCTTGCTGGCCCTGGTGCTGGCCATTGGTCTGGTGGTGGACGATGCGATCGTGGTGCTGGAAAACATTTACCGGCACATCGAGGAGGGGCTGGACCCGTTTTCAGCGGCCATCAAGGGGGTGCGCGAGATCAGCTTTGCCGTGGTGGCCATGACCATGACACTGGCGGCGGTGTTTGCGCCTTTGGCCTTCACGCCCGGGCGCACGGGCAAGCTGTTTGGTGAATTTGCCTTGGCGCTGGCCGGGGCAGTGGTGGTGTCCGGCTTTGTGGCCCTGACCTTGTCGCCCATGCTCAGCTCCAAGCTGCTGCGCCACAACCCCAATCCTGGCTGGTTTGACCGCAGCATGGAGCGTTGGCTCACGGCGCTGTCGACCGGCTACGAAAACCTCTTGCGCCGGATTCTGACGCGTGCCCGCTGGGCGGTGGTGTTGGTGATGATCGGCTCGGGTGTGGGCATTGCCTGGATTTACCCCACCATGAAGCAGGAACTCGCGCCCCTGGAAGACCGGGGCACGATTTTGGCCACGGTGAACGCCCCAGACGGCTCCACCCTGGAATACACCGACCGCTATGCCCGCTCGCTGGAGAAGTTCGGTCAGGCTTACCCCGAGTTCGACCGCATCTTTGCCAACATGGGCAACCCCACCGTGGGCCAAGGCACCGTGGTGTACCGCGCGGTGGACTGGGATGAGCGCAAGCGAACGACACTGGAAATCGCCCGTGAGCTGGGCGGCAAGTTCAACAGCTTGCCGGGCGTGAATGCCTTCCCCATCACGCCGCCTTCTTTGGGGCAAGGCTTTCGTGAGCGGCCCCTGAACTTCGTGATCCAGACCTCGGACAGTTACCAGAATCTGAACCTGATCACGCGGCAGATGATGGACGAGATCGCCAAGAATCCGGGCATTTTGTCGCCCGATGTGGACTTGCGCCTGAACAAGCCCGAGCTGCGTGTGGAGGTGGACCGCGTCAAGGCCGCCGAGTTGGGCGTCAGCATCGAGGTGGTGGCCAAAACCATCGAGACCATGCTGGGCGGCCGCGTGGTGACCCGCTACAAGCGCGATGCCGAGCAGTACGACGTGATCGTTCAAACCTTGCCCTCAGCCCGCAACACGCCGGACGACATCGACGTGATCCAGGTGCGCGGCCGCAACGACACCATGATCCCGCTGTCGAGTCTGGTGAAAGTGCGCGAGAGCGTGTCGCCGCGCGAGCTGAACCACTTCGGTCAGCGCCGCTCGGTGTCCATCACCGCCAACCTGGCGCCCGACTATTCGCTGGGTGAAGCCTTGAAGTTCATGGACGAAACGGCTGCCAAAGTGCTCAAGCCGGGTTACACCACCGAACTCAACGGCACCTCGCGCGAATTCAAGAACTCGCAAGGCGCTTTGGTGATCGTGTTTGTGCTGGCGCTGTTCTTCATCTTCTTGGTGCTGGCGGCGCAGTTTGAGAGCTTCATCGACCCCTTCGTGATCATGTTGTCGGTGCCGCTGTCCATGATTGGGGCGCTGTTGGCGCTCAAGTTCACGGGCGGATCGCTCAACGTGTACTCGCAGATCGGGCTGATCACGCTGGTGGGGCTCATCACCAAGCACGGTATTTTGATCGTGGAGTTCACCAATCAGCTGCGCGAGCAAGGCCTCGCCACGCAAGAGGCGCTGATCAAGGCCTCTGGTCAGCGGCTGCGCCCGATCCTGATGACCACCGGGGCCATGGTGCTCGGCGCGGTGCCACTGGCCTTGGCCACGGGTGCGGGCGCTGAAAGCCGCACGCAAATCGGCTGGGTGATTGTGGGTGGCATGAGCCTGGGCACCTTGCTGGCCGTGTTCGTGGTGCCCACCATGTATTCGCTCTTGGCCCGCAAGGCGGTGCCAGGACCGAACAAGACGGTGGCGCATGAGGAACCTGCAGCGGCAGGGCATTCGGCCGGGCATTGAATACCGGTGGGGCCAGCATTCGCGAGCGGGGGCAGTCACCCGAGTCTGGATGCCTTTCACCCTGTGGTAGGCCGCCCCTGCGGCCGAATGTTGACCTGTTTGCGGGCTGACATTCGCGAGCAGGGGCTCGCTCCCACGAAGTCATCAACCCTCAATCGGGCTTGTTGTGGGAGGCCGCCCCTGCGGCCGAATGCCTGAAGTGGCTCAGCACGCATTCGCGAGCAGGGCCTTGGTCAAAGGTGCCCGTCAAACATCATCACATCCACCTCGTCGCCCACCGCCACATGGCCTTGGTTGTGTCCCAACACGATCAGGCCGTTGGCCTGCACCATGGAGCTGAGCACGCCAGAGCCCTGGTTGCCGGTGGTGCAGACCACCAATTCGCCTGCCGCATTGGTGCTGACGATGCCGCGCTGGTATTCGGTGCGGCCGGGTTTCTTGCGCAGGGCTTCCGTGCTTTTAGCTTTGAGCAGTGGCAAGGGTGGCGCTTGCCAGCCCATGAGCTGCTGGAGAGCCGGGCGCACAAAGGCTGCGAAGGTGACCATGACGGCCACCGGGTTACCCGGCAGGCCAAACAGCACAGCCGAGCGCTCACCACGCTGGATGCGGCCCACGGCCATGGGGCGGCCGGGGCGCATGGCGATGCGCCAGAAGGCCACATCGCCCAGTTTTTTCATCATGGCCTTGGTGTAATCGGCTTCGCCCACGCTCACGCCACCGCTGGTGATGATGGCGTCGGCTTGATTTGCGGCATCCACAAAGGCTTGCTCCAGCGCGGCAGGTTCGTCGCGCACCACGCCCATGTCGATCAATTCACAGCCCAGCGCCTGCACCATGCCCGCCACGGTGAAGCGGTTGCTGTCGTACACCGCGCCTTCGCGGGGCGCTTCGCCCAGGCTCAGGATCTCGTCACCGGTTGAGAAATAAGCCACTTTGGGTCGGCGCCAGACCTTGGCCGTGGGCAAGCCCAGGCTGGCCAGCAGGCCGCAGGCGGCGGGGCCGATGCGGGTGCCGGCACGCAGGGCGGGCTGCCCGGCCATCAGGTCTTCACCCAACAAGCGGCGGTTGTCGCCCGCTTGCAGCAGGCCAGGGGGGATCTGCACCGTTTCGCCATCCACCTGGACCAGCTCTTGCGGCACCACGGTGTCCAGCCCGGCGGGCATGATGGCCCCGGTCATGATGCGCACGCATTCGCCGGCATTCACCGTGCCTTGCCAGGCCGCACCCGCCAAGGCGGTGCCCACCACGGTCAAGGCGGTGGGGCGGTCGGTTTGGAGTTCGGTGCCGCGAAAGGCGTAGCCGTCCATGGCCGAGTTGTCGTGCGGCGGCACGCTGATGGGCGAGACCACATCGCAGGCCAGGATGCGCCCGTGCGCCTGCATCAGGGGCACGGTTTCCTGTTCGCGCACGGGTTGCACCAGCTGGGCCAGAAAGTCGTTCACATGGCGGGCCGACAGGGCCTGCGGGTCGTAGCCTTGCAGGCGGTCAGCGATCTCGTTCAGCGACGGTGCGGGTAACAGGGTGGGTGACGGTGGCGTGGTCATGGTCTGCGCGGCCACGGCAAGCGTGGCGGGTGGGGTCAGAGGGCTTCGAGTTGCTGCAGTTCGGCCAGGGTGTTGGCATTGGCAAAGGCCTGGGGGCTGTCGCCGGGTTGGTCAAACGGCACGATGGCACAGCGGTGCTGGCCGGTCCAGGCGTCGATCTTGCGGCCACCGCCTTGGGTGAACTTCACCAGGCTTTCGAGCAGGTCGATTTTGAGCAGGCAAAACACGGGCTGCGGGCGCACCGCACCATCGGCCTCGGGCGCGGCGGCCATGGCGATATCGGCGTTTTGTTCAGCCATGGCGGTGTACAGGCGCTCCACCAGATCGAGCGGGAACATCGGCGTGTCGCAAGGCACCGTCAGCAGCAGCGGGGTTTCGCAGCGCTCCAGCCCGGTGAGGAAACCCGCCAGCGGCCCGGCAAACCCGTCGATGCTGTCGGGCCAGACCGGCACACCCAGCGATTCGTAGGCCGAGAGGTTGCGGTTGGCGTTGATCAGCACTTCTTGCAGCGGCAGGCTTTGCAGCTGCAGGCGCATCAGGGTCTGCAGGGCCAGCGGCAGGCCGCGGAAGTTTTGCAGGCCCTTGTCGATGCCGCCCATGCGCGAGCCGCGCCCGCCTGCGAGGATCAGGCCGGTGATGCCCGGTGCGTTGGGGGTATGGGGGTTCATGGCCTTCAGCCTCCGATGTAGCTCATTTCCACCCGGCGGCCGGGGCCGCTGGCGGTGTCGGGCCCGCGCAGGCTGCGCAGGCGCGAATATTGGTCGGTGCGTCTGCGCCAGATGGCGTTCACTGTGGCGGCCAGTTGCGCGTCGCTTTGCGTGGGGTCGCGCAGCAGCTGGCGCAGGTCGTAGCCCTGGCTGGCAAACAGACACAAATACAGGCGGCCTTCGGTGGAGAGGCGGGCGCGGTTGCAGTCGCCGCAAAAAGCCTGCGTCACGCTGCTGATGACGCCCACCTCGCCCAAAGCGGGGTCGTGTTGGCCCTGAGCGTTGGCGTAACCCCAGCGCTCGGCGGTCTCGCCCGGGGCAGACGGGTCGAGTTGCACCAAGGGCAACTCGGTTTGCAGCAGGCGGATCACGTCGGCGCTGGGCAGCACCTCGTCCATGCACCAGCCATTCGTCGCGCCCACGTCCATGTATTCGATGAAGCGCAGCACGATGCCCGTGCCCCGGAAGTGCCGGGCCATGGGCAAAATTTCGTGCTCGTTGGTGCCGCGTTTGACCACCATGTTGACCTTGATCGGTCCCAGACCTGCGGCCTGCGCCGCGGCAATGCCTTCCAGCACATCGGCCACCGGAAAGTCCACATCGTTCATGCGGCGGAAAACGGTGTCATCCAGCCCGTCCAGGCTCACCGTGACGCGTTGCAGTCCGGCGTTTTTCAGGCTTTGGGCCTTGCGGGCCAAAAGCGAGCCGTTGGTGGTCAGGGTCAGATCCAGCGGCTGGCCATTGGGTGTGCGCAAGGCCGCGAGCTGTTCGATCAGGATTTCGATGTTCTTGCGCAGCAGGGGCTCGCCCCCGGTCAGGCGGATTTTGCGCACGCCCTGGCCCACAAACACGCCTGCGATGCGGGTGATCTCCTCAAAACTCAGCAGCTGGCTGTGCGGCAGGTAGGCGTAATCCTTGTCGAACACTTCCTTGGGCATGCAATAGCTGCAGCGGAAGTTGCAGCGGTCGGTCACGCTGATGCGCAAATCGGTCAGGGGGCGACGCAGGCCGTCCAGGGGCAGTGCGCTCAGGTCTTGCCCCGAGGGCAGGGCAGGCAAAGGCAGGCTGGGATGGCGCTGGTCAACCAGCGGAATGACGCGTTCAGACATAGGGGCTCGATTGTGCCCGAGTGGGCGAGTCCCTGGCGGCGGTCAAACGGGCAGTCGCATGCCCTTTGGGGAGATCCGGGTCGCAAGCCCGGTGAAAGTAAAATCGGGGTTAATCCCTAGGATTTTCGTTTCTTCTCAACTTTCAAAAGCAGACACCATGTCCCTGAACAAAGTCACCCCCGGCAGCAAAGTGCCCGACGCATTCAACGTGATCATCGAAATCCCGATGAACTCCGACCCTGTGAAGTACGAAGTGGACAAAGAGTCCGGCGCTTTGTTTGTGGACCGTTTCATGGGCACCGCCATGCACTACCCCACCAACTACGGCTATGTGCCCCAAACCATTGCCGGTGATGGCGACCCGGTTGACGTGTTGGTGATGACCCCTTTCCCATTGCCCCCAGGAGTGGTGGTCTCGTGCCGCGCGATTGGCATTTTGCTGATGGAAGACGAAGGCGGTATGGACGGCAAGATTTTGGCCGTGCCCACCGAAAAAATCCTGCCCGTTTACGCCAACATCAAGGCTTTGTCCGACGTGCACGAGTTGCAACTCCAGCAAATCGCCCACTTCTTTGAGCACTACAAAGACCTGGAAAAAGGCAAGTGGGTCAAGGTCAAGGGTTGGGAAGGCGTGGAGTCCGCTGCCAAGGAACTGATGGACGGCATCGCCAACTACAAGAAGGCCTGAGCGCCTGGCTCTAGGGCTTCTGACAGAAGCCGTTGAACCCCAAAACGCCTGCCCGGTTTTCGCCGTGCAGGCGTTTTTCTTGGGTTTTACTGGGGCTTTTTCAGCGGTGAATGCTGTTGCAGCGCCTCCATGTAGTTCTCCACCCCCGCTTTTTCCCGCTCCAGAAAGCGCGCCACCGCTTCTGAAAACGCCGGGTGTGCCAGCCAGTGGGCGCTGTGCGTGGGGGTGGGCAGCAGGGCGCGGGCCATTTTGTGTTCACCTTGGGCCCCGCCTTCAAAACGCTGCACGCCGTTGGCAATGCACCATTCAATCGGTTGGTAATAACAAGCCTCAAAGTGCAGGCAGTCCACCCGCGCGAGCGCGCCCCAGTAGCGGCCATAGGCCACCTGCGGCTGGCCTTGGGTGTTCAGGTGCAGGCCGATCAGGCTGATGCCGATGGGCTGCCCGTCGCGCTCGGCCACAAACAGCAGCCAGTTGGCGGCCATGTCGCGGCGCATGGCGTCGAAAAATGCCGGGGTCAAATAGGGTGGGTTGCCGTGTTCCCAATAGGTTTGCTGGTAACAGCGCAGCAGCAAGGCCCAGTCGTCGCTGGTCATGTCGGGGCCGCGCACGGCGCGAAAGCTGACGCCCGACTCGTGCACCTTGCGGCGTTCCTGCCGGATTTTTTTGCGTTTTTCCTGGTTCAGGCTGCCCAAAAAGTCGTCAAAGTCGCGCCAGCCCTGGTTTTGCCAGTGGAACTGCACCTGGCTGCGCTGCAGCAAACCGGCTTGTTCGCAAGCCTGCAGGTCTTGCGGGCTGCCGAACAAGATGTGCAGAGAGGGGATGTCGTTGGTTTGGCAAAGCGCCAGCAAGGCAGCCAGCAGCGCCTGGCGGGCGGCATCGCTTTCGGCCAGCAAGCGGCTGCCGGGCACGGGCGTGAAGGGCGAGGCCACCAGGGCCTTGGGGTAATAGGCCAGACCGTGGCGCGCATAAGCGTCTGCCCAGGCGTGGTCGAACACATACTCGCCGCGTGAATGGGTCTTGAGGTAGAGCGGGCAGGCCGCGGCCAAGGCCAGGCCCGTGGGCGTCTCGCGCCACAAGCTGATGACTTGCAGTGTCCAGCCGGTCTCGGGCACGGCCGAGTGGCTGGTCTGCATGGCCGACAAATAGGCATGCCGCATGAAGGGGGATGGCGCATCTTGCCGGGCGAGCAAGCCGTCCCAAGCGCCAGGCTCGATGCCGCTCAGGTCATCCTGCACCCGGGTGACATAATTCAAGCTCACATTTTCCAGCACCTGTATGACTCTCCAAATTCGTGTGGCCCAGCTCAACTTCGTCGTCGGTGACATGCTGGGCAATGCCCGCAAGATCATCGATTTCGCCACCCGGGCGCATGCCGAGGGTGCGCGCTTGGTGTTGACGCCCGAGTTGTCGATTTGCGGCTATGCGGCGGAAGACTTGTTGCTGCGTCCGGCCTTCATCGACGCCTGCGATGATGCCCTGAAAACGGTGGCCCGCGAACTGGCTGGGTTAAAGGGCCTGCATGTGGTGGTGGGCCACCCCGAAGGCGGTGGCGTGCGCACCCGCAGCGTGGCCGTGACGCGCCGCCACAACCGCGCAAGCGTCTTGTGCGAGGGGCGCGTGGTGTGTGCCTACGACAAGCGCGAGCTGCCCAACTACCAGGTGTTTGACGAGCGCCGCTATTTCACACCCGGCAACGGGGTGGGGGTGTTCGAGGTCGAGGGCGTGAAGGTTGGCTTGTTGATTTGCGAAGATGCCTGGTTTGACGAGCCCGCCCGCCTGGCGCGTGACGCGGGTGCGCAGGTGCTGGCGGTGCTGAATGCTTCACCGTTCCATGCGGGCAAAGGCCCGGAGCGCGAGCAGCGCATGCGCGAGCGTGTGGCCGATTGCGGCCTGCCTTTGGTTTACGCCCACCTGGTCGGCGGGCAAGATGAGGTGATTTTTGAGGGCCGCTCGTTCGCCTTGAATGCGCAGGGCCAAGTGGTGGCGCGGGCCGAGGGCTTTCGCGAAGCGGAAATGACGGTGCAGGCCCAGCCAGCCGACACAGGTGTGGATCTGAGTGCTGCGCACGAGGCTTTGGTGCCCATGGCCGGAGCCGACGCCGAGTTGTGGGATGCGCTGGTGCTGGGTGTACGCGACTACCTGGGCAAAAACGGTTTTAAAGGCGCGATTTTGGGTCTGTCCGGCGGCATCGATTCGGCGCTGGTGCTGGCGATCGCGGTGGATGCCATCGGGGCCGACAAGATCCACGCGGTCATGATGCCTTCGCCCTACACGGCCGACATCAGCTGGATCGATAGCCGCGAGATGGTCAAACGCCTGGGTGTGCGTTACGACGAAATCCCGATTGCCCCTTTGTTTGACGGCTTCAAGCAGGCGCTGTCGGCGCAGTTTGAGGGTTTGAAAGAGGACACGACCGAAGAAAACATCCAGGCCCGCATTCGCGGCACGCTGCTCATGGCGCTGTCGAACAAGACCGGGGCGATTGTGTTGACCACCGGCAACAAGAGCGAGATGGCCACGGGGTATTGCACGCTGTACGGCGACATGGCGGGCGGCTTTGCGGTCATCAAGGACGTGGTCAAAACCCGCGTGTTTGACCTGGCCCGCTGGCGCAACCTTCATGATCCGTATGGCACGGGCAGCCAACCCATCCCCGAGCGCATCATCACCCGCCCGCCCAGCGCCGAGCTGCGCCCCGACCAGAAAGACCAGGACAGCCTGCCCGCTTATGAGGTGCTGGACGCGATCATCCAGCGCTACATGGAAAACGACGAGGGTGTGGAGGCGCTGATGGCCGACGGCTTTGAGCGGGCCGATGTGGAAAAAGTCACGCGCCTGATCAAGCTCAACGAGTACAAGCGCCGCCAGGCCCCGGTGGGCATTCGTGTGACGCACCGCAGCTTCGGCAAGGATTGGCGTTATCCTATGACCAACAAGTTTCGCGCCTGATGGCGTGTTTTGAACATCTTTGAAGGACTTTTCCCATGAAACAGATCACCGCCGTCATCAAGCCTTTCAAGCTGGAAGAAGTCCGTGAAGGCTTGGCCGAATGTGGCGTGACCGGTCTCACGGTGACCGAAGTCAAAGGTTTTGGCCGCCAAAAAGGCCACACCGAGCTGTACCGCGGCGCCGAGTACGTGGTCGACTTTTTGCCCAAGGTCAAGGTCGAGGTGGTGGTCAAAGACGAAGACGTGGACCGCTGTGTGGACGCCATCGTCAAGGCGGCGCGCACCGGCAAGATCGGGGACGGCAAGATTTTCGTGACCTCGGTCGAGCGCGTGGTGCGCATCCGCACAGGCGAGCAGGACGAAACGGCCATTTGAGGCGGGAGGCGTGTCCCTCCAGACTGACCCAGTCGATCAGAGCAGTTCGATTTTGGCGCGGGGCGCAAAGCCTGCTTTTTGCACCAGGTTTTGCAGCAGTGCCTCGGGCTCGGTGCCCAGAGTCACCAGTTCGGTTTGCCAATCGCCCATGAAACCGTCTTGCACCACTTGGCCAATGAAACCCATCAGGCCATCGTAATAACCCAGGCTGTTCAGGATGCCCACGGGCTTGTCGTGATAACCCAGTTGGCGCCAGGTCCAGACTTCAAACAGTTCTTCGAAGGTGCCAATGCCCCCCGGCAAAGCCAAAAACGCGTCGGCTTTGTCGGCCATCAGGCGTTTGCGTTCGTGCATGGTGTCCACCACATGCAGCTCGGTGCAGCCGTGGTGTGCCCACTCCTTTTCCACCAGGGCGGTCGGGATGATGCCAATCACCGTACCGCCTGCGGCCATGGTGGCTTCGGCCACCAGACCCATCAGGCCGTTGCGCCCGCCGCCGTAGACCAGTTGGCCGCCGTGTGTGCCAATCCAGGTGCCCACTTGCACAGCAATTTGCGCAAACTCAGGCTTGTTGCCTGGTTTTGAGCCGCAATAGACGCAGATGGAAAAGGCGGGTGAAGTCGTTTGGGATTTCATGAGAGTCAAGCCAGACGCTGCCAAAGTGCGCCCAGCCAAATGCCGCCACACAGCAGCAAACTGAGCAAAACGGCCGCGCTGCCCATGTCCTTGGCGCGTTTGGACAGGTCATGCCACTCCGGACCGATGCGGTCGATGGCCGACTCCACGCTGGTGTTGAGCAATTCCACGATCATGACCAGCACCACCGAGCCGGCCAACAAGGCGGTTTCGACCCAGCTTTGGCCCAACCAGAAAGCCAGTGGCAACAAGGCCAATGACAGGATGGCTTCTTGGCGAAACGCGGGCTCTCCCCATCCAGCCCGAAGGCCCTGGATCGAGTAACCCCCCGCATGCAGGATACGGTTCAGGCCTCGGCGTGCTTTTTGAGGGTTGACCTCTTGGTGGCGAGATGGCTCTTGCATGGTGCCGCTGGGGCTCAGGTTGTTCGTGCGGAAATCAGACGCGTGCCCGCAAGGGCATCGTGCCAGAACTGACGCTGTGGGTGAAAGCGGCTGAGGATGGCCCAAATCGCCACCCAGCCCAGGGTCAAAACGGTCACTTCAATCACGGACAAGCGGAAGGGGGCCGCTGCCGCAAGGGGCGGAAGAAACCACAACCAGCTGGCCATGTAGCGCTTGAAAGCGAGTTTGCGACTCACCCTTTGTCCTTGCAGATCGACCATTTCGATGCGCCAGGTTTTCATGGCCAGCGTCTGGCCACGGTGCCACATCCAGATGAAGTAAACCCCCAGCACCAGAAAGCTGATGGCTTGCAGGCCGGATTTCAGTTGGGTGTGGAGGTTCATGTCGCCGGGGGCCAGGCCGGTCAGCCAATATGCGGCGATGAAGTACACCAGCCCGGAAGACACCATGACCCCAAACAGCAGCATGCCTTCATAGAGCCAGCAGGCCATGCGGCGGGTGAGTGAAGGCGGGGTGAGGTCCAGAGCAGGAGAGGGGGGCGAACCGTTTGGCGTCATGAGGGGGCGGTTTCTGTGGCTTGGCGAACGCCATCCGGCGCTCCAGTCGTGGACGGCGTGGGCACATCGGGTGCGGGCGCTGCCAGTGCCGCGGGGCGCGGCAAAAGGGTTTTGCGGTCAATGGCGATGGTGGCCGCTGGTGCGCTGCCAGGTGCAGCCTTCAAGGGCGTTTGAACCAGGCGGTGAGGCTCCAGGGGTTTGGCGGTCGGTGCCGCATTCTTGGGCAGCGGCTTGGAGCCGGCTGAGAGCAGGCGTTTTTCTTCGGCGGGCAGGGCCTGGTAGGCCTCCCATTTGGCTTTTTTGTCTTCTTTGGGCAGATTTTGCAGCTTGTTGAAGTTCAGCCGTGCCAAATTGCGTTGCTGCGGGCTCAGGGCCACCCAGTCGGCCATCCGCGCATGCATGGTGATCTGATCCGTCACGGACAGTTGCGTGAAATTGGTCGAAATGGCCAGCCATTTGTTTTGCTGCTGGGGTGTCAAGGCCCCCCACTGTGCGCCCAAAGGTGCCAAAGCTTGTTTTTGCTGGGGGGTGAGTTGTTGCCAAGCTTTCGAGACCGGACGCGGCTGAGCCTGTGGCGTGCTGGTCTGGCCTGGTGCTGCTGCAGGCGTTTGCGGTTCGGAGGGTTGCGCCGACACGGTGCTCAAACAAGCCGACAAAAGCCAAGCGCCGCCCAGTTTCAGGGCGGCACGCAGGCGCATGGGTCGGCTGGAATGGCGTTCAGTCATGGCTCGTGGGGTGGCCAAGGCTTTGCTTCAAAAACTGGGCGAAACCGGCATCGGTGTAAGCGTCCGGGGGCAATTCGTCGGTGAGCAAGGCCGAGTCGGTTGCGGCGATTTCGGATGTGATGTGGTCTTGCTGGATCCATTGAATGGCCATCAAGCCGATCACCAAAGCCAGCAGGGGCAAGGCAGAGGCCAGGATGCTCCACAGGTTCAGGCCTTCATCAGCGGGGGCGGTCAAGGTGCCGTTGCTGTTGATCTGTGTGTTGTTGGCCAGGCGTGACTGCACCAGCGGCTTGCGCTGCGCCACGGCCAACTGCCGGGCCACGCGCAGCCGTTCGCTGATGTCATGGGGCAAGTCTGCAGCGGCCAGCGTCAGCTGGCGCGAAAAATGCTGGCCCCAGCGGTCCACGTCTTGTTCGGTCGGTGTATGGGGGTGTTTCATGGTCTGATTCCTTGTGTGCCCAAGGTTTTGCTCAGGGCTTGAATGGCCCGAGAACAATGGGTTTTGACGCTGCCTTCTGAGCAGCCCATCACTGCGGCGGTCTCTGCAACGTCCAGCTCCTCCCAGTAACGCAGCAGGAAGGCTTCTCGTTGACGTGCCGGCAGGGCCATGACCGCTGTTTCGATGTGTTCCAAGGTCTGAAGTCGGCCCACCCAGTCTTCGGCGCTCTCAGACCCGGCATCGCCGGAGCTGTCCGTGGTCACTTCCAGCAGGTCAAAGTCGCCTTCTGCATCCGCACCGCTGAAATCCCCCAAGTTGCTGAAAACGGCGTTGCGGGTCTTTTGCCTGCGAAACCAGTCCAGCATGGTGTTCGACAGGATGCGCTGAAACAGCAGGGGCAACTCGCTGACGGGTTTGTCGGCGTAGTTGGTACACAGCTTGATCATGCTGTCTTGCAGGATGTCCAGGGCCGCATCCTCGTTCCGGACATGGTAGAAGGCGCGTTTGAACGCTTTCTTTTCCATGTTTTTCAGAAATTCTGAGAGTTCGGAGTCGGATGCCAACTTTTATTCAGCGCCCGTGTCGGCGGTGCGCTTGCCAGTTTTGGAAAATGAGGGGGGAACTTGGCGGCCGGTGGGGGCCGCCGTCCAATGGGTGCGAATTATGGCATCCGAAGGCCGCGCGTCGCGAAATCCGGAAAGAGCGTTTGACAAATGCGATAATGCGCGATTGCAATTGAAAAAAAGCAAACGGATCACCGTCCGGCACTTTTACAGTTTGGTGCCCATGTCTGTGGTCTCAAGTCCCAAAGCCACTTCACAAGAGTCGAGCCCAGGGGCACCCAAGGTTTTTCGTTAGAGAAATTCACAAAGGTTGAATATGGAAATGAACAAGGCCGATACGGCACACACTTCTGCCGGCGCTCAGGAATTGCGCGGCGCAGAAATCCTCGTCAAAGCGCTCCAAGCTGAAAACGTGCAATACGTCTGGGGTTATCCCGGCGGTGCTGTTCTTCACATTTACGACGCTTTTTACAAACAAGACACCATTCAGCACGTTTTGGTGCGCCACGAGCAGGCTGCCGTGCACGCGGCGGACGGTTTTGCCCGTGCCACGGGCGAGGTGGGTGTGGCGCTGGTCACGTCGGGCCCTGGCCTGACCAATGCCGTGACCGGCATTGCCACCGCCTACATGGACAGCATCCCCATGGTCATCATCAGCGGGCAGGTGCCCACTGCGGCCATTGGCTTGGACGCTTTCCAGGAGTGCGACACCGTGGGCATCACCCGCCCGATCGTCAAGCACAACTTCCTGGTCAAAGACGCCAAGGACATGGCCACGGTCATGAAAAAGGCGTTTCACATTGCCCGAAGCGGCCGTCCTGGCCCGGTGGTCGTCGATGTGCCCAAGGATGTTTCCTTCAACAAGACGCTGTTTTCGGGCTACCCCGAGTCGGTCGAGATGCGTTCTTACAACCCGGTGCGCAAGGGCCATGGCGGGCAGATCCGCAAGGCTTTGCAGTTGTTGATGTCGGCCAAGCGCCCCTACATCTATACCGGTGGTGGTGTGCTGCTGAGCAATGCCAGCGCCGAACTTCGCGCCCTGGTGGACATGCTGAATTTCCCGGTCACCAACACCTTGATGGGTTTGGGTGCTTTCCCGGCCACCGACCGCCGTTTCCTGGGCATGTTGGGCATGCACGGGACGCTGGAAGCCAACAATGCCATGCAAAACTGCGACGTTTTGCTGGCCGTCGGTGCCCGTTTTGACGACCGCGTGATCGGCAACCCCAAGCACTTCGCTTCGGTGGACCGCAAGATCATCCACATTGACATCGACCCGTCCAGCATCTCCAAGCGCGTCAAAGTCGACGTGCCAATTGTGGGCGACGTGAAAGACGTGCTGACCGAACTCATGGGCATGATCCGCGAGTCCGGCCTCAAGCCTGATGCGCAGGCGCTGAGTCAGTGGTGGGAAACGGTTGAAGGCTGGCGCAGCCGCAACTGCATGAAGTACGACAACAGCAACAATTTGGTGATCAAGCCGCAAAAGGTCATCGAGACCTTGTGGGAGATGACCAAGGACGCGGATGCGTACATCACTTCCGACGTGGGGCAGCACCAGATGTGGGCGGCCCAGTACTACAAGTTCAACGAGCCTCGCCGCTGGATCAACTCCGGCGGTCTGGGCACCATGGGTGTGGGCATTCCTTACGCCATGGGCATCAAACTGGCCAAGCCCGACAGCGAAGTGTTCTGTGTCACCGGCGAAGGCTCGGTGCAGATGTGCATCCAGGAATTGTCGACCTGCCTGCAGTACAACACGCCGATCAAGGTACTGGCCCTGAACAACCGCTACCTGGGCATGGTGCGCCAGTGGCAAGAGATTGAATACTCCGGCCGCTACAGCCACAGCTACATGGACGCCTTGCCCAACTTCGTGAAGTTGGCAGAAGCCTATGGCCACGTCGGCATTCTGGTGGAAAAACCGGAAGATGTGGAACCTGCCTTGCGCGAGGCCCGTCGGTTGAAGGACCGCACCGTTTTCCTGGATATCCGCACGGACCCGACCGAGAACGTGTTCCCCATGGTTCAGGCTGGCAAGGGCATCACCGAGATGCTCATGGGCGTGGAGGACCTGTAATCATGAAACACATCATTGCTGTACTGATCGAAAACGAAGCGGGCGCCTTGTCCCGCGTGGTGGGGCTGTTCTCGGCCCGTGGCTACAACATCGAGTCCTTGACCGTGGCCCCGACCGAAGACCCGAGCCTGTCGCGCATGACCATCCAGACCACCGGGTCGGACGATGTGATCGAGCAAATCACCAAACACCTGAATCGCCTGATCGAGGTGGTCAAGGTGGTCGACCTGACCGAAGGCGCTTACACCGAACGCGAGCTGATGCTGGTGAAGGTGCGCGCCGTGGGCAAGGAACGCGAAGAAATGAAACGCATGGCCGACATCTTCCGTGGCCGTGTGATCGACGTCACCGACAAGAGCTACACGATTGAGCTCACCGGTGATCAGTCCAAGAACGACGCCTTTTTGGAGGCGATCGACCGCAGTGCCATTTTGGAGACCGTGCGCACGGGTGCGTGCGGTATCGGGCGCGGCGAGCGCATCCTGCGCGTCTAAACCCACTCTTTGAACCTGTTTATTCCTAAGGAGAACCCTGTGAAAGTTTTTTACGACAAAGATTGTGATCTGAGCGTCATCAAGGGCAAGACTGTTGCCATCATTGGTTACGGCTCGCAAGGCCACGCACACGCCCAAAACCTGAACGACAGCGGCGTCAAAGTGGTCGTCGGTCTGCGCAAAGGCGGCGCATCGTGGGACAAAGTCGGCAAAGCCGGTTTGACCGTGATGGAAGTCAACGACGCAGTCAAAGCCGCTGACGTGGTCATGATCTTGTTGCCCGACGAGCAAATCGCCGAGGTTTACAACAACAACGTCGCCCCCAACATCAAGCAAGGCGCTTCCTTGGCGTTTGCCCACGGCTTCAACGTGCACTACAACCAGGTCGTTCCCCGCGAAGACCTGGACGTGTGGATGGTCGCGCCCAAGGCCCCCGGCCACACCGTGCGCAACACTTACACCCAAGGCGGCGGCGTGCCCCATTTGGTCGCGATCCACCAGGACAAGAGCGGCAAGGCCCGCGCTTTGGCCCTGAGCTATGCCATGGCCAACGGTGGCGGCAAGGCCGGCATCATCGAAACCAACTTCAAGGAAGAGACCGAGACCGACTTGTTCGGCGAGCAGGCTGTTCTGTGCGGTGGTGCGGTCGAGCTGATCAAGATGGGTTACGAGACCCTGGTGGAAGCCGGCTACGCCCCCGAAATGGCCTACTTCGAGTGCTTGCACGAGCTGAAGCTGATCGTGGACCTGATCTACGAAGGCGGCATCGGCAACATGAACTACTCGATCTCGAACAACGCCGAGTACGGTGAGTACGTGACCGGTCCTGAAGTCATCAACGAGCAGTCGCGCGAAGCCATGCGCAACGCCTTGAAGCGCATCCAGACTGGCGAATACGCCAAGATGTTCATCCTGGAAGGCAAGACCAACTACCCGAGCATGACCGCACGTCGCCGCTTGACTTCGGAGCACTCCATCGAAGTCGTGGGTGCCCAGCTGCGCGCCATGATGCCCTGGATTGCCAAGAACAAGCTGGTCGACAAGACCCGCAACTGATCTGGCCCTTGGGCGAGTTTGAAAAAGGCCACTGCGGTGGCCTTTTTCTTGGGCGCTGGGTCTGCCTTAAACTCCGCTGACACGGGATGGCTCCGAAAAACCGTTACAGGAATGGACGATGAACAAAGTCAACGACACCGCTGAAGACGCCGAAGTCGCCGCACCGGTGCGCAAACCCTCCAAGGGCATTTACATGCTGCCCAACATGATCACGCTGGCCGCGCTGTTTGCCGGTTTTTACGCGGTGGTCATGGCCATCAATGGCCGTTTTGACCTGGCCACGGTGGGCATTTTCAGTGCCATGGTGCTCGACAGCCTGGATGGCCGGGTGGCCCGCATGACCAACACCCAAAGTGCGTTTGGCGAGCAGATGGATTCGCTGTCGGACATGGTGTCGTTTGGTGCCGCGCCTGCCTTGATCGCCTACGTCTGGACTTTGAAGGAGCTGGGCCGTTGGGGCTGGATTGCCGCTTTTGTGTACTGCGCTTGTGCCGCGCTGCGCTTGGCACGCTTCAATGTCAACACGGGTGTGGTCGACAAGCGTTATTTTCAAGGTCTGCCCTCGCCAGCCGCTGCAGCCTTGGTGATGGGTTTTGTGTGGATCATGTTTGAAAACGCTGTGCCCGCCAAAGCGGTGTCGTGGGGCATGTTCGCCGTGTGCCTGTTTTCGGGCCTGACCATGGTGACCAATGTGCCGTTTTACAGCTTCAAGGACATGCACATGAAAAAGAGCGTGCCGTTTGCCACGCTGGTGCTGGTGGCTTTGGGCATCGCAGCGGTGAACATCGACCCGCCCACCGTGTTGTTCGGTTTGTTCGTGGCTTATGGCCTGAGCGGTTACGTGATTTATGTCTGGCGCAAGGCCAAAGGGCAGCCGACCAGCATGATCAGCACCTCCACCGACGAGCCCGAAGAGCGTGGCTTACACCAGTGATGTCCTGTGCACGACAAGGCCTGTTTTGAACTGTGCTACAGTGTTTGTATGAAATTTTCTTTGTTTGCACTACTGCTAGCGCCCCACGGGCGGGATGTGTAGCGCACGCAAACATTTTCCCAAAAGGCCCGTATGCCATCCGCAACGGGCCTTTTGCATTTTTTGCTTGGACTTGCGGGTTTTTGACCAGGAGTGAACATGGCTGACAAACTGATTATTTTCGACACCACTTTGCGCGACGGCGAGCAATCGCCAGGCGCCTCCATGACCCGCGATGAGAAACTGCGCATCGCCCGTCAACTGGAACGCCTGCGTGTGGACGTCATCGAAGCCGGTTTTGCCGCCAGCTCCAACGGCGACTTTGAGGCGGTCAAAACCATCGCCGACGCCATCAAGGACTCCACCATTTGCTCTTTGTCGCGAGCCAACGACCGCGACATCTCGCGTGCGGCCGAGGCTCTCAAAGGGGCCAACAGCGGGCGGATCCACACCTTCATTGCCACCTCGCCTTTGCACATGGAAAAGAAGCTGCGCATGACACCCGACCAGGTGTTTGAGCAAGCCAAGCAGTCGGTGCGCTTTGCCCGCAACCTGGTGGGCGATGTCGAGTTCAGCCCGGAAGACGGCTACCGCAGCGACATGGACTTTTTGTGCCGTGTGCTGGAAGCGGTGATTGCCGAGGGCGCCACCACCATCAACGTGCCCGATACCGTGGGTTATGCGGTGCCGGAGTTGTATGGCCAGTTCATCAAGACCCTGCGCGAGCGCATCCCCAACTCGGACAAAGCCATCTGGTCCGTGCATTGCCACAACGACCTGGGTATGGCCGTGGCCAACTCCCTGGCAGGCGTCAAGTTGGGTGGGGCGCGTCAGGTCGAGTGCACCATCAACGGCTTGGGCGAGCGGGCGGGCAACTGCTCCCTCGAAGAGGTGGTCATGGCCGTCAAAACCCGCCGTGATTATTTTGGCCTCGACATTGGCATCGACACCAGCCACATCGTGGCGGCCAGCCGCATGGTCAGCCAGACCACCGGCTTCGTGGTGCAGCCCAACAAGGCGGTGGTGGGGGCCAACGCCTTTGCCCACGCCTCCGGCATTCACCAGGACGGCGTGCTCAAAGCGCGTGACACCTACGAAATCATGCGTGCCGAAGACGTGGGCTGGACCACCAACAAGATCGTCTTGGGCAAGCTCAGCGGCCGCAATGCCTTCAAGCAGCGCCTGCAGGACTTGGGCGTGACGCTCGACAGCGAGACCGAAATCAACAACGCCTTTGCCAAGTTCAAGGAGTTGGCCGACCGCAAGAGCGAGATCTTTGACGAAGACATCCTGGCTCTGGTCGGGGACGAAAGCGTGACCGCTGAAAAAGAGCAATACGGCTTTGTTTCGATGTCGCAACACAGCGAAACCGGTGAGCGCCCCCATGCGGCAGTCGTTTTCACGGTCGATGGCAAAGAAGTCCGGGCCGAGTCGGACGGCAATGGTCCGGTGGATGCGTCCTTGAAGGCCATCGAGTCCCACATCAAAAGTGGGGCAGAAATGGTGCTGTATTCGGTCAACGCCATCAGCGGTTCGACCGAAAGCCAAGGCGAGGTGACGGTGCGCCTTCAAAACAGCGGTCGTGTGGTCAACGGCGTTGGCGCTGACCCGGACATCGTGGTGGCCTCTGCCAAGGCGTACCTGAGTGCACTCAATAAATTGCAAAGCAAAGCCGATCGGGTGGCTGCTCAGGGGTGATGCTGTAGTCTTTGGATGTACTATCTGGCTTCAATAAAGTCACGCAAGTCATTGTTCTTGCGTGACTTTTTTTATTTCGGTACACTTGGAAACAATTGCCCCTATCATTGAACGAAGATGTCCCTGATGCGATTTGCTTCCCTGTTTCCCTTTCAAGCCGCTGGCCGTTGGTCGCAGGGCTTGCTTGCCGCTTTGACCGCAGGGGTGTTTCTGGCCGTCTCGGCTTGGCCCAGTGCGGTGCTGGCACAAAACAAGGCGTCCACTGCCAAGAAGCGTCCGGCGGCAACGGTCAGTAAAACCGTTCAGAAAAAAAAGCAGACCGTCGCTAAAAAATCCAAAGGCCAACGGGCCGGAGTCGCAAACAGCAAGGCAGCAGTGCCTATGCGTGCCTCTTACGGGCAAATGGCGGGTCTTCACAGCGCCAACGATCCTCTGGATTTGCGCTCCAGCGTGGCCCTGGTGATTGACCAGGACACCCGCGAAGTCCTGTTCCGTAAAAACGACCATGCCGTTTTGCCCATTGCCTCCTTGACCAAGTTGATGACCGGTCTGGTCATTTCCGAGGCGCAATTGCCCATGTCCGAGATGATCGCCATCACCCAAGCCGATGTGGACACGGAAAAAGGCAGCACCTCCCGTTTGGCGGTGGGCACCGTGCTCAGCCGTGGTGATTTGCTCCATTTGGCGTTGATGTCCAGCGAAAACCGGGCGGCCCACGCTTTGGGTCGCACCTTTCCGGGTGGTCTGGATGCCTTCGTTGCGCGCATGAATGCGCGTGCGCAGGCTCTGGGCATGTCCGACACACGTTATGTGGAGCCGACAGGCTTGTCCAGCCGCAACCAGTCCAGCGCCAGTGACTTGGCCATTTTGGTGGGGGCTGCCTACAAAGAGCCGGTCTTGCGTGAGTTGTCCACTTCGCACGGCCGTGAGATCGAAGTGGGTCGCCGCACGCTTCAGTACAACAACACCAACCGTTTGGTGAAAAGTGCCGACTGGGACATCGGTCTGCAGAAAACAGGCTACATCTCGGAGGCGGGTCAGTGCCTGGTGATGCAGGCGCAAGTGGCCGGGCGCAAACTGATCATGGTGTTTCTGGATTCTGCGGGCAAACTCAGCCGCATCGCCGACGCTGAGCGTGTCCGCCGCTGGGTGGAGAAGTCGTCAGGTGCCTCCGGCGTCAGGCACTCGGCTTTGGCTGAACACCTGCCCGGTTGATGCGTGTCAGCCCATGGAAAAAGGCCTCTCGGAGGCCTTTTTTCATGGGCGAGCGGCGCTTCAATGGTCGCCGTGGTAACCCAGTGTTTTGCTGATCTCGAGTGACGTTGCCTGCAGCTTGGGCAGCCAGCCTTCGTCCAGGCGGTCGGCGGGGGCAGAGATGGACAAGCCGGCCAGCAGTTTCCCTTGGTCGTCGTAGATGCCGGCTGCGATGCAGCGCACGCCCAGTTCCAGCTCTTCGTTGTCTCGGGCAATGCCGTATTGCTTGACCCGGGCCAGCTCCCTTTCAAGAACCTGCAGCTGCGTGATGCTGTTGCGTGTCTGCCCCAGCAAACCGGTGCGTGTGGCGTAAGAGCGAACCCGCAGCGGGTCGTCTGCTGCCAGGAAAAGTTTGCCCACCGAAGTCAGGTGCAAAGGCGCCCGCCCGCCAATGGCCCGAACCACTTGCATGCCGGAGCGTTCGCTGTAGGCCCGCTCGATGTAGACGATTTCATCGCCTTGGCGCATGCTGAGGTTGACGGGTTGCTGAATGAGCTTGTGCAGCTCACGCATGGGCACCAGGGCCGCGTCGCGCACATTCAGCCGCCCCTTGACCAAGTTGCCCAGTTCCAGCAGCCGCATGCCCAAGCGGTAGTTGCCCGCTTCCGGGCGATCAACAAAACGGCCAGTGGCCAAATCGTTCAGAATGCGGTGCGCTGTAGAGGGGTGCAAGCCTGTTTTTTCACTGATCTCTTTCAAGGAGATCGCTTCTTCGCGGGAGGCGAGCACGTCAATCAGCGAAAACATCCGCTCAATGACCTGGATGGTGGGAGAGGGTGTGAATGCAGGGTCTTTTTTCATGGTGTCGTCAGGCGATGCTCAAATTTTACACTGTGAAAATTCGGCCTATCACGCCAGCGCTTGCCATTGGCCTTGAACACGTATTTCACAGGGTTCAAAGCGCGATTTGTAATTCATTTTGGGGCTGCTTTCGATCCAATAGCCCAAATACACATAAGGCAGTTGCAGTTGTGCCGCTTGCTGAATTTGCCAGAGCACGCCGTAGGTCCCATAGCTGGCCTGGTCTTCAGGCTCATAGAAGGTGTAAACCGCCGAGAGGCCATGGTTCAGCACGTCCACAATGCTGACCATTTTCAAGGCACCCAAGCAGCCCTCGCTGGCCGGCTCGCGAAATTCCACGATGCGTGAATTGACCCGGCTTTGCAGCAAAAACTGGTTGTATTGGTCCACGCTGTCCTGATCCATGCCGCCTCCCGGGTGGCGACTCATCTGGTAGCGCAAATACAAAGCGTAGTGGTCAGGATCGAATTGCAGGTCCAACACCCGAGCCTGCAAATGCTGGTGTTTGCGCCAGCTGCGTCGCTGGCTGCGGTCCGGCTTGAAGGCGGCGACCTGCACGCGCAAGGGCTGGCAGGCCTGGCAGCCATCGCAGTAGGGGCGGTAGGTGAACATCCCGCTGCGGCGAAAACCCTGCTCCACCAAGTCGGAGTAGACCTCGTTCTGGATCAGATGGCTGGGCGTTGCCACCTGCGAGCGTGCCGAGCGCTCAGGCAGGTAGCTGCACGCGTAGGGCGCCGTGGCATAAAACTGCAAGGCCTGAATGGGGAGATCTTTGAGATGGGTCACGACGTGGTGTCCAAAGCCGTCAACGTGGTCCAGTATAAAGTTTGCTGTGCCCAGTCGATGGGGGGCTTGAGGCGCTCTTGCTGGACGGTCGCCACAAAATCAGCCCGGGGTATTTCCCGGGCACCCAAGGAGGCCAGGTGCCGGGTGTTTTGCTGGCAGTCGATGGCGGGCACGCCATGCGCCAGGCACACACTGACCAGGCAAGCCAAAGCCATTTTGGAGCCATCGCTGATCGTGGTGAACATCGATTCACCGAAGACGGCATGGCCCAGCGCCACAAAATACAGCCCGGCGACCAGCTCGCCATCGAGCCAGACCTCGGCGCTGTGGGCGTGGCCTGCGCGGTGCAATTCTTCATAGGCTTGCACCATGGCCGGCACGATCCAGGTGCCGTTTTGTCCGGCGCGGGGTGAGGCGCTGCAGCGGCGGATGACCTGACCGAAATCGCGGTCGAAGCTCAGTGAAAAACCAGGGTGCCGCAGCCAGCGTTGCAATGACTGGCGCAGCGAGCGGCGCAAGCGGAAATCGCCCGGCCGCAAGACCATGCGGGGGTCAGGACTCCACCACAGCACGGGCTGTCCGTCGCTGAACCACGGAAAAATCCCCTGGCTGTAGGCCTCCAGCAAACGCGAGGCGGACAGGTCTTGGCCCGCTGCCAGCAAGCCCGGGGCGGGCGATTGCGGGCCCCAGGCCTGGTGCACCGGAGGCAGGGCCTGGTCAGCGTCAATCCAGCACAGTTCGGGCAGAGGAGAAGTCCGTGGCATGGCTGCATTACACATGAACAGGTACACGTTTCTTGTCGTTTGGGGCCCGGATCGCGATTTTTTTGCGTTTATCCTCAACCACACCTGACCGACCGGCTTTGACCCCTCATTTTTTGCGCGTGATGACATCTTTTCCACCCCATTGGTTGCGACCCCACTGGCCTGCGCCAGAGCATGTTCAGGCTGTGATGACCGATCGGCATGGCGGCGTCTCCCGCCCCCCTTGGGACAGCATGAACCTGGGTGACCATGTGGGTGATGCGTCGCACAGCGTGCAAGTCAACCGCCAGCGCTTGCAAACCCTCATGGGTAGCCGTCCGGTATTTTTGAAACAGGTGCATGGCCATCAAGCGGTGGTGCTGAACGCCAACACCCCGGATGGCACCGAGGCCGACGCCTGCGTCGCGTTGAATGCAGAGGTGGCCTGCACCATCATGGTGGCCGACTGTTTGCCCATCTTGATGTGCGACAGGTCTGGCCAATGGGTGGCTGCAGCGCATGCAGGCTGGCGAGGTCTGGCGGGTGAGGGCGGTACAGGTGTGCTCGAAGCCTTGTGCCAGCAGTCTGCTTTGCGGGACACCCCGCCTGACGACATCCTGGTCTGGCTGGGGCCTTGCATTGGCCCCGAGGCTTTTGAGGTGGGCTCAGACGTGCGAGAGGCTTTTTGTGCAGATGCCCCAGAGGCAGGCGTTTACTTCAAACCCGCTGTGGCGGACAAATGGCTGGCCGACCTGGCAGGCCTGGCCCGGTGGCGGTTGCACCGCTTGGGACTTCACCGTGTTTTTGGCAACGACAGCCAGTCTGCGTGGTGCACGGCCACGCAGCCTTCAAGGTTTTTTTCGCACCGCCGCGACAGTCGTGTCCTCGGACAGAGCGGGCGCATGGCCGCCTGCATCTGGCTCAGCCGTTGATGGGGGGACTGGGGTTGGCTCTTGCGCTTTTGCTTCTGTCTGCCTTCGGGCTTTGCGGCGCAAGGGTGTGCCCATCAAATACACCACCAAGGACATGGGTAAAACCCCATACAAAAGAAAAGTGATGATGGCCCCCAACACAGTGCCTTGGGTACTAAATGCTTCAGCCAGACCCATCAACAAGGTCACATAGAGCCAGGCAATAACGATCAAATACATTTTTTTGCGCTTTGTAATTTAGGTGACATCAAATTGACAGATACTGAAGGTAACCGATATCAAAAAAACCATTTACCGGAGACAAGCATGAGCACATCCAAGCCAGAATTCTGGTCCAGCATGAGTGAGAGTTTTCAACAAAACCTGTCCAAAAGCTGGGGGCAGGCGATGCAGCATTTCCAAACCCTGGACCTCGGTGGGCTCAAACCTGGTGTCGACGCCGCTTTGCCACCCATCAAATTCTCGCCTGAAAAGCTACAGGCCCTGCAAGGGCAGTACTTCAAAGACGCCTCTGAGTTGTGGAATCAGAGCCTGCACAACAGTTTGCAAGTCAAAGACCGTCGCTTTTCAGGGGAAGCTTGGAGCGCCAATCCGATGGCGGCTTTCAATGCGGCCACCTATTTGCTCAATGCCCGCACGCTGATGGGATTGGCCGATGCGGTGGAGGGGGACGAGAAAACACGCAATCGCATCCGCTTTGCCGTGGAGCAATGGGTGGCCGCTGCTGCGCCCAGCAATTTTCTGGCCTTCAATGCCGAGGCACAAAAGAAAGCCATCGAAACCCAAGGCGAGAGCATTGCCAAGGGCGTGAAAAACCTGATGCACGACATGCAGCAAGGCCATGTGTCGATGACCGACGAAAGCCTGTTCGAGGTGGGCAAGAACGTGGCCACCACCGAAGGCGCGGTGGTCTTTGAGAACGAGTTTTTCCAGCTCATCGAATACAAGCCGCTCACGGCCAAGGTCTACGAAAAACCCTTCTTGCTGGTGCCGCCTTGCATCAACAAGTTCTACATCCTGGATCTGCAGCCTGAGAACTCCTTCATCCGTTACGCCGTGAGCCAGGGCCACCGCACCTTTGTGGTGAGCTGGCGTAACCCCGACGAATCCATGGCGCAAAAGACCTGGGACGACTACATCGAGCAAGCGGCCATCCAAGCCATCAGCACGGTGCAGTCGATCACGGGCGCACCCAAGATCAATGCGCTGGGTTTTTGCGTGGGCGGCACCATCTTGTCCACCGCTTTGGCCGTGTTGGCGGCCCGTGGCGAAAAGCCTGTGGCCAGTGCCACCTTCCTCACCACCCTGATCAACTTCACCGACACCGGCATTCTGGACGTGTTCATTGACGAGAACTTCGTCAAGTTCCGTGAGCAGCAAATGGGCAAGGGCGGCTTGCTCAAGGGCCAGGACCTGGCCTCGACTTTCAGCTTTCTGCGCCCCAACGACCTGGTCTGGAACTATGTGGTGGGCAACTACCTCAAGGGCGAGACGCCGCCACCGTTTGACCTGCTCTACTGGAACAGCGACTCGACCAATTTGCCCGGACCTTTTTACGCCTGGTACCTGCGCAACACCTACCTGGAAAACAACCTGGTCAAGCCCGGCAAGGTCAAAGTCTGTGGCGAGCCCATTGATTTGGGCAAGGTCGACATGCCGGTCTACATCTACGGCTCGCGTGAAGACCACATCGTGCCCATCGGCGGCGCGTACGCCAGCACCCAGGTGCTGCCGGGCAAAAAGCGTTTTGTCATGGGGGCCTCGGGCCACATCGCGGGCGTGATCAACCCGCCCGCCGCCAAAAAGCGCAGCCACTGGCTGAGCGAGGGCAGCAAATTCCCGGCCGATGTGAATGACTGGATCGTCAGTGCCAAAGAGCTGCCCGGCAGCTGGTGGACCGACTGGTCCGATTGGCTCAAGGGCCATGCGGGCAAGCAAATTGCCGCCCCCAAAACCTATGGCAAAGGCAGCCAATTCAAAGCCATCGAAGCGGCCCCAGGCCGCTACGTGAAGGCCAAAGCCTGATTTTTATTGACACAACGGAGATCTGAAAAATGGAAGACATCGTCATCGTCGCAGCCGCTCGCACCGCCGTGGGCAAATTTGGCGGCTCGCTCGCCAAGACCCCTGCCACCGAGCTGGGCAGCATCGTCATCCAGGGCTTGCTCCAGCGCAGCGGCTTGCCGGTCGACGCCATTGGCGAAGTCATCATGGGCCAGGTGCTGGCCGCAGGCGTGGGCCAGAACCCCGCCCGCCAAGCCATGATGAAAGCCGGGCTGGCCAAAGAGACCCCGGCGCTGACCATCAACGCCGTGTGCGGCTCGGGCCTGAAAGCCGTGATGCTGGCCGCGCAGGCTGTGGCCTGGGGCGACAGCGAAATTGTGATCGCGGGTGGCCAGGAAAACATGAGCGCCAGCCCCCACGTCTTGAACGGCAGCCGCGACGGCCAGCGCATGGGCGACTGGAAGATGACCGACACCATGATCGTGGACGGCCTGTGGGATGTCTACAACCAGTACCACATGGGCATCACCGCCGAGAATGTGGCCAAGGCCCATGGCATCACCCGCGACATGCAAGACGCCCTGGCCTTGGGCAGCCAGCAAAAAGCCGCTGCTGCGCAAGACGCGGGCAAGTTCAAGGACGAGATCGTGGATGTGCTGATCCCTCAGCGCAAGGGCGATCCGCTGGTCTTCAACACCGACGAGTTCATCAACAAGAAAACCAATGCCGAGGCCCTGGCCGGTCTGCGCCCTGCGTTTGACAAGGCGGGCAGCGTGACGGCTGGCAATGCCTCGGGCATCAACGACGGCGCTGCCGCCGTGATGGTGATGAGCGCCAAAAAGGCCGCTGCCTTGGGCCTCAAGCCCCTGGCCCGCATTGCAGCCTTCGGCACCAGCGGTCTGGACCCGGCCACCATGGGCATGGGCCCGGTGCCCGCTTCGCAAAAGGCCTTGGCCCGTGCGGGCTGGAAGGCGCAAGACGTGGACCTGTTCGAGCTGAACGAGGCCTTTGCTGCACAAGCCTGCGCCGTCAACAAGGCGCTGGACATCGATCCGGCCAAAGTCAACGTCAACGGCGGTGCCATTGCGATTGGCCACCCGATTGGCGCATCCGGTTGCCGCATTCTGGTGACTCTGTTGCACGAAATGCAGCGCACTCAGGCCAAAAAAGGCCTGGCCGCGCTGTGCATCGGCGGCGGCATGGGCGTGTCATTGGCGGTTGAACGCGTTTAAAAACCTGCGCCGCTCATGCGGCGTGGTTTGGCGCACTGTCCAACCGTATAAGGGCAGCCAATCATCGCGGTTTGAGCGGACTTCATTGATCCCACTTCACTCATAACAAGGAGACAAACATGAGTCAAAAAGTAGCTTACGTCACAGGTGGCATGGGCGGTATCGGTACCGCGATTTGCCAACGCCTTCATCAGGAGGGCTTCAAGGTCATCGCCGGTTGCGGCCCGACCCGTGACTACAACAAGTGGCTGGACGAGCAAAAAGCCCAAGGCTTCACTTTCTATGCATCGGTGGGCAACGTCGGTGACTGGGATTCCACGGTGGAAGCCTTCAGCAAGGCCAAGGCCGAGCACGGCAGCATCGATGTGCTGGTGAACAACGCGGGCATCACCAAGGACCGCATGTTCCTGAAGATGACCCGGGATGACTGGGACGCCGTGATGAACACCAACCTGGACTCCATGTTCAACGTGACCAAGCAGGTCGTGTCCGACATGGTTGAAAAGGGCTGGGGCCGCATCATCAACATCTCGTCGGTCAACGGTGAAAAAGGCCAGGCAGGCCAAACCAACTACTCGGCTGCCAAAGCCGGCATGCATGGTTTTTCGATGGCCTTGGCGCAAGAGTTGGCCACCAAGGGCGTGACCGTGAACACCGTGTCGCCGGGCTATATCGGCACCGACATGGTCAACGCCATCCGTCCTGACGTGCTGGAAAAAATCGTGGCCACCGTGCCCGTCAAGCGCTTGGGTAAGCCCAGCGAGATCGCTTCCATCATCGCCTGGTTGGCCAGCGAAGAGGGTGGTTACGCCACTGGCGCTGACTTCTCGGTCAACGGTGGTTTGCACATGGGCTGATGCCCGGGCCCTTGGGCCACATCGTCCTGGGCATGGCCCACAAAAAAACCCGCCTCGGCGGGTTTTTTGTTTTTGCAAGCAGGCGTTCAGGGGCCGACTTGCTTGCCTGTGCCCACCAGCTGCATGGCCGAGGCGATCAGCCCGGACACTTCGGTCATGTTGCCTGGCACGATGAGTGTGGTTTTGGCGTCTTGCGCCACTTTGCCGTAAGCCTGCACGGCTTGCTCCGCCACCTTGAGTTGCACCGCCTGCTCGCCCCCGGGCTGGCGGATGGCGGCGGCGATGCGCTCGATGGCCTGCGCGGTGGCGTTGGCCATTTCGGTGATGGCGGCGGCATCGCCTTGCGCTTTGTTGATGGCGGCTTGTTTCTCACCTTCTGATCGCGCAATGAAGGCCTCGCGCTCGCCCGTGGCGATGTTGATCTGCTCCTGGCGGCGGCCTTCGGAGGCCGCGATCAGGGCGCGCTTTTCACGCTCGGCCGTGATTTGCGACTGCATGGCCAGCAAAATTTCCTTGGGCGGTGTCAGGTCCTTGATCTCGTAGCGCAGCACCTTCACGCCCCAGTTGAGCGCCGCCTCGTCGATGGCTGCCACCACCTGCGCGTTGATGATGTCGCGCTCTTCGAAAGTCTTGTCCAGCTCGAGCTTGCCGATCACGCTGCGCAGGCTGGTTTGCGCCAGTTGCGTCACGGCCACGATGTAGTTGGACGAACCGTAGCTGGCCAGTTTGGGGTCGGTGACCTGAAAGTACAGGATGCCGTCGACTTGCAGTTGCGTGTTGTCGCGGGTGATGCAAATCTGGCTGGGCACATCGAGCGGGATTTCTTTCAGGCTGTGCTTCTGGATCACGTTGTCGACAAAAGGCACCACAAAGTTCAGGCCCGGGGCCAGACTGGCGTGGAATTTGCCCAGCCTTTCGACCACCCAGGCTTCTTGCTGCGGCACGACCTTGACGGTCTTGACGATGAACAGGACCGCGATGATCACGAGAACGGCTGCGACTTCCATGGTTTTTCTCCCTATTGAGTGGTTGGAGCGGTGTGCTCAGATTTTCTCGAGGACCAGGCGGTTGCCCGCGATGGCCTGGATGCGGTGTGCACCCGGTGCGGCGCTTTGGCCCGGGGCCAGCTCGGCACTCCAGGCCGCGCCCCGGTGCAAGACCCGTGTGGTGCCCTGTGCGTCCCAGGCCTCGACCATCACAGTGGCCCCCAGGTCCAGATGCTGGTCTTGCGCTTCTTGTGGCGTGGCGGCTTGGCGCTTGCGCCATTGGCCCAGCAGCACAGCCCCAAGGCCGCCCACGACCGCCGCCACCACGAGTTGGGTGGTCAGGCCATAACCTGCCATGGCGGTCAAGGCTGCCGCCACGGCGCCCAGGCTCAGCATCAGCAGGTAAAAAGTGCCGGTCACCAACTCCAGTGCCACCAGCACACCGGACAGGACCCACCACATCGTTGCGTTGCTCATCTTTCCCCTCCAGAATTTTTTGTCTTGTCAGCCTTGCGACCACAGGTATTTATACGCCGTCCCAACGGGCGCTTGCCCGGGCTTGGGTCAAGTCCGGCACCAGCCAAGGATAATCCGTCCCTATGCATTTCCCTGAACCCCAACGCTGGCGCCTGTCCGTCGCCCCGATGATGGACTGGACTGACCGTCATTGCCGTTTTTTCCATCGCCTGCTGACCCGCCACACGCTGCTCTACACCGAGATGGTGACCACCAGTGCTTTGCGCCATGGCAGCGTGCAGCGGCACCTGCGCTTCAACGCCGAAGAACACCCCGTGGCGCTGCAATTAGGCGGCAGCGATGCGGCCGACCTGGCCCACGCCGCCAAGCTGGGGCAGGCGTGGGGCTACGACGAGATCAACCTGAACTGCGGCTGCCCCTCAGACCGGGTGCAGCGCGGCGCTTTTGGCGCTTGCCTGATGAACGAGCCGCGCACCGTGGCCGATGGCGTGAAAGCCATGCTGGACGTGGTGGACGTTCCGGTGACCGTGAAGCACCGCATTGGCATTGACCGCATCGAAAGCTATGACTTCGTACGCGACTTTGTGGGCACGGTGAGCGAGGCGGGCTGTCGGGTGTTCATCGTGCACGCCCGCAATGCCTGGCTCGACGGCCTGAGTCCCAAGGAAAACCGCGAAATCCCGCCGCTGCGCTACGAGCTGGCCTACCAGCTGAAAAAAGATTTCCCGAGGCTGCTGATCGCGGTGAACGGTGGCATCAAGACCAACGAAGAGATCGCGCAACATTTGCAGCACGCCGACGGCGTGATGGTCGGGCGCGAGGCTTATTACAACCCCTGGCTGTTGGGCAGCTGGGACGCCACGTTTTATGGCGATGCCCACGAGGTGCCCAGCCGCGAAGCGGTGGAAGAAGCCATGGTGGCCTACATGGAGCGGGCCTTTGCCGAAGACGGCTGCCCCTGGTACGCCATTGCGCGGCACATGCTGGGCCTCTACCACGGGCAACGCGGTGGGCGTTTGTGGCGTCAGGTCTGGAGCGACCATAAGCTCAAGCCTTTGCCGCCGCGAGAGGTCTGGGCTTTGGCCCGTGCGGCGCTGGCCCGTGGGGCGGTGGTCAGCGACTGACCATCAGATTTATTGCGCGGCCTGCAAGCCGTTTGTGAAGTGTGCCGACATGCGCTCGGCCGCTTGCTCGGGCTGGCGTTCGGTCAGGGCCTGGACGATGGCGCGGTGCTCGGCCAGGGATTGCTCAATGCGGCCCTCTTTGAACAGCGAGCTGTGGCGGTTGAGCTTCATCACCTTGCGCAGGTCGGCCACCATTTGGTCGCGCCAGCGGTTGTCGGCCAATTCCAGCAGCAGCATGTGAAAGGCTTCGTTGATCTCGAAGAAACGGTCCCGGTCGTGTTTGGCTTTTTCCAGGTCCTGGTGCAAGGCCTGAATCTGTGCCATCTGTTCGGCACTGGCGTTCTGTGCCACCACGCGGGCAGCGTCTGATTCGAGCAGGGCCAGCAGATGGTACACATCGCGCAGGTCTTTTTCGCTGACTTCGGTCACGTAGGCGCCGCGGCGCACCTTCATGGTCACCAGGCCCTCGGCTGCCAGCACCTTCAGGGCTTCACGCAGCGGGGTGCGGCTGATGCCCAAAGCCTCGGCAATGCGCAATTCGTCGATCCAGCTGCCTGGCTCCAGTTCGCGCGCAAAAATGCGCTGGCGCAGGAGTTCGGCCACTTCTTCGTACAGAGCGCGGGGGGCAAGGGACAGGGCAGACATGGTGTGAGCGGTCGAGGCGGGGGCTGGTCAGGGCGTTTCAGATGCTGAATTGTAAGCCGGTTAAAATATTCTGCATCAATAATTATGAATCACGGTACTTGTAAGCCGGTAGGCAGTTGCAAGCTGCCAAAATCCGGACCAGTCATTTTTGTCCCGAAAGCACAGCGCCATGACGTCTCCATCTTTTGAATTCAACGCCTCCAATCTGGAAGCCTGGCAAAAAGCAGCCGCCAAATCCGCCCCGGGTGGCGATGTGTCGGCCCTGAACTGGAAGACGCCCGACGGCATCGTCGTCAAGCCGCTCTACACCGCCGAAGACACGGCGAACTTGCCTTACGCCAACACGCTGCCGGGCTTCGAGCCCTTCCTGCGCGGCCCGCAGGCCACCATGTACGCGGTGCGTCCCTGGACGATCCGCCAATACGCGGGTTTCTCCACCGCCGAAGAATCCAACGCGTTTTACCGCAAGGCTCTGGCCGCAGGCGGGCAGGGCGTGTCGGTGGCTTTTGACCTGGCCACGCACCGCGGTTACGACTCCGACCATCCGCGCGTCACGGGCGACGTGGGCAAGGCCGGCGTGGCGATCGACTCGGTCGAGGACATGAAGATCCTGTTTGACCAGATTCCGCTGGACAAGGTCAGCGTCTCGATGACCATGAACGGCGCGGTGCTGCCCGTGCTGGCGGGCTACGTGGTGGCCGCCGAAGAGCAGGGCGTCTCGCAGGACAAACTGAGCGGAACGATTCAGAACGACATTCTGAAAGAGTTCATGGTGCGCAACACCTACATCTACCCGCCCGAGCCGTCGATGAAGATCATCGGCGACATCATCGAGTACACGAGCAAGAACATGCCCAAGTTCAACTCGATCTCGATCTCGGGCTACCACATGCAGGAAGCCGGGGCCAACCAGGCACTCGAGATGGCCTTCACCCTGGCCGACGGCAAGGAATATGTGAAGACCGCCATCGCCAAAGGCATGGACGTGGACGACTTCGCCGGTCGCCTGTCCTTCTTCTGGGCGGTGGGCATGAACTTCTACCTGGAGATTGCCAAGATGCGTGCGGCGCGCCTGCTGTGGTGCCGCATCATGAAGGGCTTCAACGCCAAGAACCCCAAGAGCCTGATGCTGCGCACGCACAGCCAGACGTCTGGCTGGTCGCTGACCGAGCAAGACCCCTACAACAACGTGGTGCGCACCACCATCGAGGCCATGGCAGCCGTGTTTGGCGGCACCCAGTCGCTGCACACCAACAGCTTTGACGAAGCGATTGCCTTGCCCACCGAATTCAGCGCCCGCATTGCCCGCAACACGCAGCTCATCATCCAGGAAGAGACCCACATCACCAACGTGATCGACCCCTGGGCTGGCAGCTACATGATGGAGAGCCTGACCCAAGAAATGGCCGACAAGGCCTGGGCCATCATTGAAGAAGTCGAGGCCATGGGCGGCATGACCAAGGCCGTGGGCAGCGGCTGGGCCAAGCTCAAGATCGAAGCGGCGGCCGCTGAAAAGCAGGCCCGCATCGATTCGGGTAAAGACGTCATCGTGGGCGTGAACAAATACAAGCTGGCCAAAGAAGACCCGATCGAGACGCTGTCGATCGACAATGTGCGCGTGCGCGACGGTCAGATTGCACGCCTCAAAGCCATCCGCGCCAGCCGCGACAGCGCCAAGGTGCAAGCCGCGCTGGACGCGTTGAGCGCCGCCGCCGAATCGGGCCAGGGCAATTTGCTCGACTTGTCGATTCAGGCCGTGCGCCTGCGTGCCACGGTCGGCGAGGTGTCGGATGCGCTGGAAAAAGCCTTTGGCCGCCACCGTGCCGACACGCAAAAAGTCACGGGCGTGTACGCCGCGGCTTATGACGACGGCGAAAACGTGGGAGACACCATGGAATACTGGAACCAGCTCAAAGCCGACATCGCCGCCTTTGCCGAAGCGCAAGGCCGCCGTCCCCGCGTGATGATCTCCAAACTCGGCCAGGATGGTCACGACCGGGGCGCCAAAGTGGTGGCCACGGCGTTTGCCGACCTGGGCTACGACGTGGACATGGGCCCCTTGTTCCAGACCCCCGAAGAGTGCGCCCGTCAGGCGATTGAGAACGACGTCCACGCCGTGGGTGTGAGCACGCTGGCCGCTGGCCACAAAACCTTGGTGCCCGCCATCATTGCCGAACTCAAGAAGCAGGGTGCCGACGACATCATCGTCTTCGTCGGCGGTGTGATCCCTCGCCAGGACTACGACATGCTCTACGAAGCCGGCGTCAGAGGCATTTACGGCCCCGGCACACCGATCCCTGTCAGCGCCAAGGATGTGCTGGAGCAGATCAAAAAGGCGATCGGGTGAGCCCTGAGCACTTGCTCGACGGCTTGCTCAATGGCAGCGCTGCCGTGCAGCGCCGCGCCATGGCCAAGGCCATCACCTTGCTCGAATCCACCCGCCCGGATCACCGGGCCTTGGCCGACGAGCTGCTCACGGCCATGCTGCCGCACACAGGCAACTCGTTCCGCCTGGGCATCAGCGGTGTGCCCGGCGTGGGCAAGTCCACCTTCATCGAAGCGCTGGGTTTGTATCTGATTGGTCAAGGCCACCGCGTGGCGGTGCTGGCTGTAGACCCTTCCAGCACGGTGTCGGGCGGGTCGATTCTGGGTGACAAGACCCGGATGGAGTTGCTCAGCGTGCACGAACGTGCCTACATCCGCCCCAGCCCCAGCAGCGGCACCCTGGGTGGCGTGGCCGAAAAAACCCGTGAATCGATGCTGGTCTGCGAAGCGGCGGGCTACGACGTGGTGATCGTCGAGACCGTGGGTGTGGGCCAGTCCGAGACGGCCGTGGCCAACATGACCGACATGTTTGTGCTGATGCAGCTGCCCAATGCGGGCGACGACTTGCAGGCCATCAAAAAAGGCGTGATGGAAATCGCCGATCTGGTGGTCATCAACAAGGCCGACATCGACGCGATGGCCGCCACCCGCGCCGAGTTGCAGATCACCAGCGCCCTGCAACTGCTGGGCATGCACGGCAGCTCGGGCCACGCGCACGCCGACACCTCTCAGTGGCACCCCAAGGTGGTGCAGCTGAGCGCTCTGCTGGGCCAGGGCGTGGACAGTTTTTGGGCGGCGGTCACAGAATTTCGGGCCTTGCAAACTGGCAACGGCCGTCTGGGTGAGCGGCGTCAGCAGCAAGCCTTGTCCTGGATGTGGGAGCGGATCGAGGCGGGGCTTCGGCAGTCTTTCAAAGACCATCCCGAGGTCCGGCATCAGCTGCCTCTGGTGTCTGCCCGAGTGGCACAGGGCACGTTGGCCGCTTCGACGGCAGCACGCCAATTGCTGGCGAGCCTGTCGATCCCGGCGAGCCCCAGCGTTTCGGGTTCTGCGCCATGAGTTTGAGCCCTGAATCCCTGCAACTGATCGCAGCGGACCCGCGCTGGCGCACGCAGCGCATTGCCCGGGTCGACACGCCCGATGGCCCGCTGTTGATCAAAGGCCAGCGTCCTGCAAGGGGGCCTTTGCGCTTCAAAATCATGAAGTGGCTGTCCCAGCTGACGCGCAACCCTTTGTTGCAGCCTGTGCCCGCCCATGGTGGGGCGCGTGCCCAAAACACCGAGGTACAGCGCTTGAGACAACTCGCGGCTGCAGGCTTGCCCGTGCCTGCGGTGTTGCACCAGGCACCGGATTACATCGCCTTGCAATTCTTGCCGGGTGAATCCTTGCAGCACGGCCTGACACAGACCCCGGATCTGGCGCTGCGCCTGTTTGAGCAAGGCTTGCAAGCGATTGGGCATGTCCACCAGCAAGGCCAGTATCTGAGTCAGGCTTTTGCCCGGAACATCATGGTGTCTTCCGGGCAACTCTGGTTCATCGACTTCGAGGACGATCCATTGGAGGTCATGGACCTGCCGCAGGCCCAGACCCGCGACTGGCTGGCCTATTTGCTGTCCACCCTCTGGATGGCGAATGCGCCCCAAGAGGCGTTGCTGCAAAGTTGGCACCGCCAGTTTGAGCAACTCGATGCCAACACCCAAAACCGTTTGGTGCAATCGTGTGACCGCCTGGTCTGGTTGCGCCACCTGTCCAATCAAAGAAGACCCTGGGGTCGGGATATCGTCACCTTGCAAGCGCTGGGTGATTTTCTTGACCGCTGGCGAACCCATCTGAACCGAGCATAAGGAGCTGACAACATGCAAGACATCATTGAACAACTGGAAAAAAAGCGCGCTGCGGCCCGCTTGGGCGGCGGGCAAAAACGCATCGATGCGCAGCACGCCAAAGGCAAGCTCACCGCGCGTGAGCGCATCGAGGTCTTGCTCGACGAAGGCACTTTCGAAGAGTGGGACATGTTCGTCGAGCACCGTTGCACCGACTTCGGCATGCAGGACAACAAGATCCCCGGCGACGGCGTGGTGACGGGCTACGGCATGATCAACGGCCGCCTGGTGTTTGTGTTCAGCCAGGACTTCACCGTGTACGGCGGCGCTTTGTCGGAAACCCACGCCGAGAAGATCTGCAAGATCATGGACCAGGCCATGAAAGTCGGTGCCCCTGTGATCGGTTTGAACGATTCGGGCGGTGCGCGTATTCAAGAAGGCGTGGCGTCCTTGGGTGGCTATGCCGACGTGTTCCAGCGCAATGTGATGGCCAGCGGTGTGGTGCCCCAGATCAGCATGATCATGGGCCCCTCGGCGGGTGGTGCGGTGTATTCGCCAGCTTTGACCGATTTCATCTTCATGGTCAAGGACACGTCTTACATGTTCGTCACGGGCCCCGAAGTGGTCAAGACCGTGACGCACGAAGAAGTGACCGCCGAAGAGCTGGGTGGCGCGTTGACCCATACCACCAAGAGCGGCGTGGCCGACATGGCCTTCGAAAACGATGTGGAAGCGCTCTTGATGCTGCGCCGCCTCTACAACTACCTGCCGCTCAACAACCGCGAAAAAGCGCCTGTGCGCCCCAGCGGTGACCCGTCGGGTCGCATGGACATGAGCCTCGACACCCTGGTGCCCGAGAACCCCAACAAGGCCTATGACATGAAAGAACTCATCGTCAAGACCGTGGACGATGGCGATTTCTTCGAGCTGCAACCCGACTACGCCAAGAACATCCTGATCGGCTTTGCCCGCATGGAAGGCCAGACCGTGGGCATCGTGGCCAACCAGCCGCTGGTGCTGGCCGGTTGCTTGGACATCAAGAGCTCGATCAAAGCCGCCCGCTTTGTGCGTTTTTGCGATGCGTTCAACATCCCCGTCATCACCTTTGTGGACGTGCCCGGTTTCATGCCCGGCACCAGCCAGGAGTTCGGCGGCATCATCAAGCACGGCGCCAAGCTGCTGTACGCGTACGCCGAATGCACCGTGCCGAAAATCACCGTCATCACCCGCAAGGCCTATGGCGGCGCGTACGACGTGATGGCTTCCAAGCACCTGCGCGGCGACGTGAACTTTGCCTGGCCCAACGCCGAAATCGCGGTCATGGGTGCCAAAGGCGCGGTGGAAATCATCTTCCGCGAAGACAAGGGCGACCCCGAAAAGTTGGCCGCCAAAGAAGCCGAATACAAAGCCCGTTTTGCCAACCCCTTTGTGGCGGGCGCACGCGGCTTCATCGACGACGTGATCCAGCCGCACGAGACCCGCAAGCGCATCTGCCGCTCGCTGGTGATGCTCAAGGACAAGAAGATCGAGAACCCCTGGCGCAAGCACGGGAACATTCCACTGTGATTGCTACCCCGTCATGGCGGACGTGAGCCGCCATCCATGGATCCCGGGTCAAGCCCGGGATGACAGATAAAAGGATTCCATATGTTCAAGAAAATTTTGATTGCCAACCGCGGTGAAATCGCCTGCCGCGTCATCGCCACCGCCCACAAAATGGGCATCCAGACCGTGGCCGTTTACTCCGAAGCCGACAAGGAGGCCCGCCATGTGCAGCTGGCCGACGAAGCCGTGTTGCTCGGCCCCGCACCCTCACGCGAGTCGTATCTGGTCGCGGACAAGATCATCGCAGCCGCCAAAGCCACGGGCGCGCAAGCGATCCACCCCGGCTACGGCTTCCTGAGCGAGAACGCCGAGTTTGCCAAGCGCTGCGAAGACGAGGGCATCGCCTTCATCGGTCCGCGCCACTTCTCGATTGCCGCCATGGGCGACAAGATCGAGTCCAAAAAACTGGCGGGTGCTGCTGGCGTGAACTGCATTCCTGGCGTGAACGATGCGATTGAAAGCGCTGAGAAGGCGGTTGAAATTGCCAAGGGCACTGGCTACCCCGTCATGATCAAGGCTTCGGCAGGCGGCGGCGGCAAAGGCCTGCGCGTGGCCTTCAACGACAAAGAGGCATTGGAGGGCTTCACCTCTTGCCGCAACGAAGCACGCAACAGCTTTGGCGATGACCGCGTGTTCATCGAAAAATTTGTTGAGGAACCTCGCCACATCGAAATCCAGGTGCTGGGCGACAGCCACGGCAATGTGATTTACCTGAACGAGCGCGAGTGCTCCATCCAGCGCCGCCACCAGAAGGTGATCGAAGAGGCACCTTCGCCCTTCATTTCTGAAGCCACCCGCAAAGCCATGGGCGAGCAGGCGGTGCAACTGGCCAAGGCGGTGAAATACCAAAGCGCTGGCACGGTGGAGTTTGTGGTCGGCAAAGACCAGAGCTTTTACTTCCTGGAGATGAACACCCGCCTGCAGGTGGAGCACCCGGTGACCGAAGCGATCACGGGTCTGGACCTGGTCGAGATGATGATCCGTGTGGCCGCTGGCGAGAAGTTGCCGATCGAGCAGAAAGACGTCAAGCGCAACGGCTGGGCCATCGAGTGCCGCATCAACGCCGAAGACCCGTTCCGCAACTTCCTGCCGTCCACGGGCCGTCTGGTGCGTTTCCAGACGCCCAAACAAACCATGTTCCAGGCCAACACCGCCGACCTGCTGGGTGTGCGTGTGGACACGGGTGTGCAGGACGGCGGCGAAATCCCGATGTTTTATGACTCGATGATCGCCAAGCTGATCGTGCACGGCAAAGACCGCAACGACGCGATCGCCAAAATGCGCGAAGCCCTGAACGGCTTTGTCATTCGTGGCATCAGCTCCAACATCCCGTTCCAGGCTGCTTTGCTGGCGCACCCGCGTTTTGTCTCGGGTGAATTCAACACCGGCTTCATCGCAGAGCAGTACGGCAAGGGCTTCCGCGCCGAAGACGTGCCGCACGACGACCACGACTTCCTGGCCGCACTGGCCGCCTTTGTGCGCCGCAAGTCGCGCGAACGTGCCGCCAACCTCAGCGGTCAGTTGCCCGGCTACGACGTCAAGATCGGCCAGGACTATGCGGTGGTCGAGTTGGGGCAGGGCGGGCAGAACCGCTATGTGGCTGTGCATGTGGACGAATTCCCGGGCAAACCCGGCGTGGCGCAGATCACGGTGGACGGCAAAACCTATGCCATGGAGAGCAACTCGCGCCTGAACGACATCCGCATTGAAGGCACCTGCAACGGCAAACCTTTCACTGCGCAAGTCGAGCGCGGTACCTTGAAGAACCCCTTGGCCCTGCAGGTGCAGCACAACGGCACGCGCATCGAGGCCTTGGTCATGTCGCCCCGCATGGCCGAGCTGCACAAGCTCATGCCTTACAAGGCCCCGCCGGATCTGAGCCGTTATGTGCTCTCGCCCATGCCCGGTTTGCTGGTCGACGTGGCGGTGAAGCCAGGCCAGAAGGTGCAGGCGGGCGAGCGCGTGGCCGTGATCGAAGCCATGAAAATGGAAAACGTGCTGTTTGCCGCGCAAGACGGTGTGGTCAAGAAAGTGGTCGCTGCCAAGGGCGAATCGCTCACCGTGGACCAGATGATTGTGGAGTTTGAATAAATGAGCACCCAACGCCCCTTCAAGGTGCTGGGCGTCCAGCAGATCGCCATTGGCGGGCCTGACAAGGCCCGCTTGCAAAAGCTCTGGGTCGACATGTTCGGCCTGGAAGTGACCGGCACCTTCCAAAGCGAACGTGAGAACGTGGACGAAGACATCTGCGCCATCGGCTCTGGCCCGTTCAAGGTCGAGGTCGATTTGATGCAGCCACTGGACCCCGAGAAAAAGCCCGCCGTACACACCACGCCGCTCAACCACATTGGCTTGTGGATCGACAATCTGCCAGTGGCGGTGGAATGGCTCACGTCACAAGGCGTGCGCTTTGCGCCCGGCGGCATCCGCAAGGGCGCGGCCGGATTTGACATCACCTTCTTGCACCCCAAGGCGAACGACGAGTTCCCGATTGGCGGCGAGGGCGTGTTGATCGAGCTGGTGCAGGCCCCCCCCGAAGTGGTCAAGGCCTTTTCGGCTTTGGCGGCCCACGCACACTGAACGAAATTGGGCCTGAAGGTCCGGATCTGTCATACCCGCGAACGCGGGTATCCATGACAAACGAAGGCATGGACCACCGATCAAGTCGGTGGTGACAAATCTTTGTCATGCCCGCGCATGCGGGTATCCATGCCAAATGAAGGCATGGACCGTCGATCCAGTCGGTGGTGACAAGACTTCGTCATGCCCGCGAACGCGGGTATCCATGACAAACGAAGGCATGGACCACCGATCAAGATGGCTAAGACCGGGCGCAGCAGCCCGTCAGACCCCGGTCTGCCGGGCTTTGGCCTTGGCCAGCGCCGCCTCGATGATGGCGCGTTTGCGGTCCACTTCGGGTGCGTTGTCGCTGCCCTTGGTGTGCGCAGTCAAATCGGCCAGTTTGTGCTCCGCTTTGGCTTGCAGTTGCCTTTGGTGCTCGGCTTCTTCGCGAACCAGGCGTTGCTGGCGTGAGGTGTAGCGCTCGCGTGCGATGTGGGCTTGTTCCGCAGACCAGGCAGCCCAGCCGGTTTGCGTGCCGGTCACGTTCTCCAGCGCGATGCAGTCCACCGGGCACACCGGAATGCACAGCTCGCAGCCCGTGCACCAGGGCTCGATCACGGTGTGCATCAGTTTGTTGGCACCCAAAATCGCGTCGGTCGGGCAGGCTTTGATGCACAGCGTGCAGCCGATGCACCAGGCTTCATCGATGATGGCCACATGGCGGGGGCCTTCGATGCCATGCTCAGGGTTGAGGGGTTCCACTGGCTGACCCGTCAGCGCAGCCAAGCGCTCGATACCGGCTTGTCCACCCGGCGGGCATTGGTTGATGGGCGCTTGACCATTGGCCATGGCTTGGGCATAGCTGGCGCAGTCGGGATAGCCGCACCGCGTGCACTGCGTTTGGGGCAGGGCGTCGTTCAGCAATAGAAAAAGCGCCTGGGTCTCAGGCGCTGATCTTGGCAAAGCGGGCATGGGCCTCAGGCTTTTTTCTTGGGCTGGACCCAGGTGGTTTGGATGGAGCCTCTGGGCGGGGTGGCTGCAGCGGCCTTGCTCGTGACTTTGGCCACAGACTTGAGGGCGGTCTTGGCCACCGTTTGTACGGGTTTGGTCTGGACTGCCTTCTTGGCCACGGCACTGACCGCCTTGGGCTGGGCCGTTACCGAGCCTTTGGCGGCCGTTTTGGTCGGGTGGTTCAGGATGAACTTGACCAGTTGCGGGTAGACGATGTCGCGCCAGCGGCGGCCGCTGAAGATGCCGTAATGGCCTGCGCCGGGGACTTCCAGATGCAGGCGTTCGTTGGCGGGCACACCGCTGCACAGGTCTTGCGCTGCGCGGGTCTGGCCCGAGCCGGAGATGTCGTCGAGCTCACCTTCCACGGTCAGCAAGGCGGTGGTCTTGATGTCTTGTGGGCGCACGCGCTCGATCTTGCCATCCACGCCCTTCACGTCCCATGTGCCGTTGACCAGTTTGAATTCCTGGAACACGGTCTGGATGGTCTCCAGGTAGTAATCGGCGTCCATGTCGAGCACGGCGTTGTACTCGTCATAGAACTTGCGGTGGGCTTCGGCGCTGGCATCATCCCCCTTGATCAGGTCCTTGAAGTAGTCGTAATGGCTGGTGGCATGGCGGTCGGGGTTCATGGCCACAAAACCGGTGTACTGCAAGAAGCCGGGGTACACGCGGCGACCCGCCCCCGGGAAGGACGGTGGCACGCGGTAGATCACGTTGTTCTCGAACCACTCGAAGCTCTTGTTGGTGGCCAGGTTGTTCACCGAAGTGGGCGACTTGCGCGCATCGATGGGGCCGCCCATCATGGTCATGGTCAAGGGCGTCTTTTCGCTGCGGCTGGCCATCAAGGACACGGCGGCAAGCACCGGCACGGTGGGCTGGCAAACGCTCACCACATGGCAGTGGCCGTAGATGGCCTGCAGGTGGCGGATGAATTCCTGCACATAGTTGATGTAATCGTCCAGGTGGAACTCACCGTCGGACAAAGGCACCAAGCGGGCGTTCTTCCAGTCGGTGATGTAGACCTTGTGGTCTTGCAGCATGGTCTTGACGGTGTCGCGCAGCAAAGTGGCGTAGTGGCCCGACAAGGGGGCCACGATCAAGACCGCAGGTTGGGCCTTGAGCATCGTCAAAGTCGCGGGGTCGTCCGAGAAACGCTTGAAACGGCGCAACTCGCAAAATGGCTTGTCAATTTCGACCCGCTCGTGGATGGCCACATCGGTTTTGTTGACCTTGACCGTGCGGATGCCGAACTCGGGTTTTTCGTAGTCCTTGCCCAGGCGGTGCATCAGGGCGTAACCGGCCGAGACGCGCTGAGCCAGGGGGGTTTGCGCCATGGGGTTCAAGGGGTTGCTGTAGAGCTTGGCTGCAGCTTGGGCCAGATCGGCGAAAGGCTCCATGATGGAGCGTTGGGTTTCAAAAATCTGATAAAGCATGTGACGGTTTCCCTGGCGACGAATGGTGCGCTGCAGCAATGCTACAGGAGTCGGACCCGAATTTTTGGAGTGATGACCCTAATCGGCAGTCACCTTCCGGACGGCCCAAAAATAAACCGCCCCGTCGGGGGCGGTTGCAAGCCAGGTGTCAGCCTTGATGGGGGTCAAGTCAGACGACTTTGGCAATCGCAGCGCAGACGTAGTCGATGTTTTTGCTGTTGAGCGCGGCCACGCACATGCGGCCGGTGTCGGTGCCGTACACGCCGAATTCGTTGCGCAGGCGCACCATTTGGTCCTTGGTCAGGCCCGAGTAGCTGAACATGCCAATTTGCTGGGTGATGAAGGACATGTCCTGTTTCACGCCAGCGGCTTTCAGGCCGTCGACCAGCTTCTGGCGCATGGCCTTGATGCGCACACGCATTTCGGCCAACTCGGCCTCCCACTGGGCACGCAGCTCGGGGTTGCCCAGCACGGCCGCCACCACGGCACCGCCGTGGATGGGCGGGTTGGAATAGTTGGTGCGGATCGCGATTTTCAATTGCGACAACACGCGGGAAGCCTCTTCCTTGTCAGACGCCACCACCGACAGAGCACCCACGCGCTCACCGTACAGGCTGAAGCTCTTGGAAAAAGACGTGGACACGAAGATGTTCAGGCCCGCCGCCACAAACTTGCCGATCACCGCGCCGTCTTCGGCGATGCCGTGGCCAAAGCCCTGGTAGGCCATGTCCAGGAAGGCCGTCAGGCCCTTGGCCTTGACGACAGCAATGACCTGGTCCCATTGGGCGGCAGTGATGTCATAACCCGTGGGGTTGTGGCAGCAGGCGTGCAGCACGACGATGGTGCCGGGGGCGGCCGCGTTCAGGTCGGCCAGCATGCCGTCGAAGTTGACGCCGCGCTTGGCCGCGTCGTAGTAGGCATAGGTGCCGACCTCGAAACCGGCGTTCACGAAAATGGCGCGGTGGTTTTCCCAGCTGGGGTCGGAAATCAGCACCTTGGCGTTGGGGCTGACCTTTTTCAGGAAGTCGGCGCCAATCTTCAGGCCGCCCGTGCCGCCAATGGCTTGCACGGTGGACACGCGGCCGGATTGGACCACGTCCGAATCAGCACCAAACACCAGCGCCTTGACCGCGTTGTCATAAGCCACGATGCCGTCGATCGGCAGGTAGCCGCGTGGTGCGGGCTTGTCCATCATGGCTTTTTCAGCAGCCTGCACGCATTGGAGCAGAGGCAGTTTGCCAGCGTCGTCGAAGTACACGCCCACACCCAAATTCACCTTGTTGGGGTTGGTGTCGGCGTTGTATTGCTCGTTCAGACCCAGGATCGGGTCGCGGGGGGCCATTTCGACGGCGGAAAACAGAGACATGGAAAGTCCTTGGATTGTGTTCAGTGGTGGCAGGAAACCCGTTCCTCGGTTAGGCTTTCGGGTTATTCCTGATTTTAACGGCCCCCGCCGCCTGGTTTAGCCAAGCCGCGCTTACAAAGATGTCCACCGTGCCCGAAGTTCCTGTTGTTGAAGTTGTGTCTGATGCGGACAAGTACGCAGTGGGGAAGTTTGTCAGTTATCCCGGCTCCCCGTTTGAGTTGTACCAGCCGTACCCGCCGGCAGGCGACCAGCCTGTGGCCATTGAGCAGCTGGTGGAAGGCGTGCAGGACGGCGAGGTGTTCCAGACCCTGCTGGGCGTGACCGGCTCGGGCAAGACCTTCACCATGGCCAACGTGATCGCCCAGCTGGGGCGGCCCGCCATCGTGTTTGCGCCCAACAAGACGCTGGCGGCGCAGCTGTACAGCGAGTTCCGCGAGTTTTTCCCAAAAAACGCGGTCGAATATTTCGTCAGCTACTACGACTATTACCAGCCCGAGGCCTATGTGCCCCAGCGCGATCTGTTCATTGAAAAAGACAGCGCGATCAACGAGCACATCGAGCAGATGCGCCTGTCGTGCACCAAAAGCATCATGGAGCGGCGCGATGTGGTGATCGTGGCCACCGTGTCGGCCATCTACGGCATTGGCGAACCCGAGAGCTACCACCGCATGATCATGACGCTGCGCACGGGCGACAAGCTGGGCCAGCGCGACGTGATCGCGCAGCTCATACGCATGCAGTACCAGCGCAACGACATGGAGTTCAGCCGGGGCAAGTTCCGCGTGCGGGGCGACACGATCGACGTCTTCCCGGCGGAACACTCCGAGTTGGCGATTCGCATCGAGCTGTTTGACGACGAGATCGAGAGCCTGCAGCTGTTTGATCCGCTGACAGGCCGCATCCGCCAGAAGATCCCGCGTTTCACGGTTTACCCGTCCAGCCACTATGTGACGCCACGCGACAAGGTGCTGGCCGCGGTGGAGACCATCAAGCTGGAGCTGGCCCAGCGCCTCAAAGAATTGGTGGGCATGGGCAAGCTGGTCGAAGCGCAACGTCTGGAGCAGCGCACCCGGTTTGATTTGGAAATGCTGTCGGAAGTGGGCCATTGCAAGGGCATTGAAAACTACACTCGGCATTTGTCGGGTGCGGCCCCGGGTGACCCGCCCAGCACGCTCACCGATTACATGCCGCCCGACGCCATCATGTTTCTGGACGAGAGCCACCAGATGATCGGCCAGCTCAACGCCATGTACAACGGCGACAAGGCGCGCAAAACCACGCTGGTGGAGTACGGCTTTCGCCTGCCCAGCGCGCTGGACAACCGACCCCTCAAGTTTGAAGAATTTGAAAAGCGCATGCGCCAGTGCATTTTTGTTTCGGCCACCCCGGCCGATTACGAAAAAACGCATTCGGGCAAGGTGGTCGAACAAGTCGTGCGCCCCACTGGTCTGGTGGACCCGCAGGTCGAGGTGCGCCCCGCCACGCACCAGGTGGACGATGTGCTGCAGGAAATCCGCATCCGGGTGGACAAGAACGAGCGGGTGCTGATCACCACACTCACCAAGCGCATGGCCGAGCAGCTGACCGATTACCTGAGCGACAACGGTGTGAAGGTGCGCTACCTGCACAGCGATGTGGACACAGTGGAGCGCGTCGAAATTTTGCGCGATCTGCGTCTGGGCGCTTTCGATGTGCTGGTGGGCATCAACCTGCTACGCGAGGGCCTGGACATTCCCGAGGTGTCGCTGGTCGCCATTCTGGACGCCGACAAAGAGGGCTTTTTGCGGGCCGAGCGCAGCCTGATTCAGACCATTGGCCGCGCCGCCCGCAACCTGAACGGCCGGGCGATTTTGTACGCCGACCGCATCACCGAGTCCATGAAAAAAGCCATGGGTGAAACCGAGCGTCGGCGCATCAAGCAATTGGCGCACAACGAGGCCATGGGCATCACGCCCCAGAGCATCGTCAAAAAAGTCAAGGACCTGATCGACGGGGTGTACAGCGAAAAATCGGGCAAGGAAGCCGAGCGCCTGGAGCAGGCGGCGCTGCAGCGGGCCAAGGTCGAGGACATGAGCGAAAAGGACATCGCCAAAGCCATCAAGCAGCTCGAAAAACAAATGATGGAGCACGCCCGCAACCTCGAGTTCGAAAAGGCCGCCCAGGTGCGGGACCAGTTGACCATCCTGAAAGAGCAGGCCTTTGGTGCCACAGGCGGCGACAACGTCGTGCCTTTGATTCGGGCTTAAGAAGCCAGTGAATGACCCTATAACCCGAGTGATTTGATCGGGATTGCGTTATACTTGACTCGTTTAGTCGGGATCCTGCTCAGGCAGGCCAAAGACCAAGCCCCCAACCACTTCAGGAGTCTGCCATGCGTCTTACCACCAAAGGCCGTTTTGCCGTCACCGCCATGATCGATCTGGCCCTGCGCCAGGATGCCGGCCCCGTGACTTTGGCCGCCATCAGCCAGCGCCAACAGATTTCCCTGTCCTATCTGGAACAGCTCTTTGGCAAGCTGCGCCGCCACAACCTGGTCGAGTCCACCCGTGGCCCCGGCGGCGGTTACACCCTGGGCCGCAAATCCACGGACATCACCGTGGCCGACATCATTTTGTCGGTGGACGAGCCCATTGACGCCACCCATTGCGGCGGCAAGGAAAACTGCAACGGTGGCGATGGCCGCTGCATGACGCACGACCTGTGGGCTTCGCTCAATTCCAAAATGGTCGAGTTTCTGGACTCGGTGTCCCTGCAAAAGCTGGTGGACGACCAGCTGGCCAAGGGCCTGGTGGTAGAGCTCAAGCCCACCCTCAAGCGCGCCATCTCCCCCATGCCGGTCAGCAAGCCGATCCGCCTGACCGGACCCAATTCCGTGTTCGACCTGGGCAATGTGTTTGCCAAATCCTGATTGAAAAGAAGTACCACCCATGACCACGCCCCACTTTCCCATTTACCTTGACTACGGCGCGACCAATCCCTGCGATCCGCGCGTGGTGGACGCCATCATCCCTTGGCTGCGCGAACACTTTGGCAACCCTGCCTCCCGCAGCCACGCCTGGGGCTGGGAAGCCGAAGCCGCCGTTGAAAAAGCCCGCGAGCAAGTCGCCGACCTGATCGGTGCCGACCCCCGCGAAATCGTCTGGACCAGCGGCGCGACCGAGTCCAACAACCTGGCCATCAAGGGCGCGGCGCATTTTTATAAGTCTCGCGGCAAGCACCTGATCACCGTCAAAACCGAGCACAAAGCGGTGCTGGACACCATGCGCGAGCTGGAGCGTCAGGGTTTTGAAGTCACTTATATGGACGTGCAGGCCGATGGCTTGCTGAACATGGATGCGCTCAAGGCCGCGATTCGCCCCGACACGATCCTGATCAGCGTGATGTTCGTGAACAACGAAATCGGCGTGATCCAGGACGTGACCGCGATTGGCAATCTGTGCCGCGAAAAAGGCATCGTGTTCCACGTCGATGCGGCGCAAGCCACGGGCAAGGTCGAGATCGACATGACCCAGCTGCCCATCGATCTGATGAGCCTGGCCTCGCACAAAACCTATGGCCCCAAAGGCATTGGCGCTTTGTACGTGCGCCGCAAGCCCCGCATTCGCCTGGAAGCGCAAATGCACGGCGGCGGACACGAGCGCGGGATGCGTTCGGGCACTTTGCCTACCCACCAGTGCGTGGGCATGGGCGAGGCGTTCCGCATTGCCAAGCTGGAAATGGCGCAAGACAACGCCAAGGCCCGTGCCTTGCACGACCGCCTGATCAACGGCCTGAGCGACATGGAGCAGGTGTTTTTGAACGGCCACCCCACCCAGCGCGTGCCGCACAACATCAACATGAGCTTCAACTTCGTCGAAGGCGAGTCGCTGATCATGGGCATCAAAGGCTTGGCGGTCTCGTCCGGCTCGGCCTGCACCTCGGCCAGCCTGGAGCCCAGCTATGTGCTGCGTGCCTTGGGCCGCAGTGACGAGTTGGCCCACAGCAGCTTGCGCATGACGATTGGCCGCTGGACCACCGAAGAAGACATCGACTACGCGATCAAGACCATCCGCGAGAACGTGGCCAAGCTGCGCGAACTCAGCCCCTTGTGGGAAATGCACAAAGACGGCATCGACTTGAGCACCATCCAGTGGGCTGCCCACTGATAAAGGAGAAACACCATGGCTTATTCTGAAAAAGTGGTTGACCACTACGAAAACCCCCGCAACGTCGGCTCGTTCGACAAGGGCGACGACAGCGTGGGCACCGGCATGGTCGGTGCACCGGCTTGCGGCGACGTGATGAAGTTGCAAATCAAGGTCAACCCGCAAACCGGGGTGATCGAAGACGCACGCTTCAAGACCTACGGTTGCGGCTCGGCCATCGCCTCCAGCTCACTCGTCACCGAATGGGTCAAGGGCAAAACGCTCGACGAAGCAGCGGCCCTGAAGAACAGCCAGATCGCCGAAGAGCTGGCGCTGCCACCTGTCAAGATCCATTGCTCCATCCTGGCCGAAGACGCCATCAAGGCTGCCGTGGACGACTACAAAAAGAAACACCTGAACTGACATGGCCATCACACTGTCTGCTGCCGCCGCACGGCACGTGAACCGCTACCTGGCCAAGCGTGGCTCGGGCGTCGGTGTGCGCCTGGGCGTCAAGACCACCGGCTGCTCGGGTCTGGCTTACAAGCTGGAATACGTGGACGAGATCGCCCCGGAAGACGTGGTCTTTGAAGGCCACGGCGTCAAGGTGTTGGTGGACCCCAAAAGCCTGGCCTACATCGACGGCACCGAGCTCGACTTCGTGCGCGAAGGCTTGAACGAGGGCTTCCGCTTCAACAACCCCAACGAGCGTGACCGCTGCGGTTGCGGTGAATCGTTCCGCGTGTGATCTCGCTGCAAGCCAACGACTTCGAGCTTTTTGACGTGCCGGCGCAGTTCGCGCAGGACCGCGCACAGCTCGACGCCCGCTGGAAAGCCCTGCAGCGTGAAGCCCATCCGGACCGTTTTGCCGCCGAGGGCGCTGCCGCCCAGCGCGTGGCCATGCAGTGGTCGGTGCGCATCAACGAGGCGTACCAGCGCCTGAAAGACCCGCTCAAGCGGGCTGCCTATTTGTGCGAGTTGCGTGGCGCACCGGTGCAGGCCGAAAACAATACCGCCATGCCTGCGTCCTTTTTGATGCAGCAGATGGCCTGGCGTGAAAGCCTGGACGACACCGACTCGGTCGAGGGTCTGGAAGCGCTGGCCGACGAAGTCGCTGCCGAGCAGCGCCGTGTGCAGCAAGAACTGGCCCGTTTGCTGGACGAAGCCCAAGACCCTGCGCAGGCCGTGGGGCAGGTGAGGGCGCTGATGTTCATCGAGCGCTTCACGCAAGAAGTGAACGCTAAACTCGACCAGTTGACCTGAACTTTCCCGATTGACCATGGCCTTATTGCAGATTTCCGAACCGGGCCAGTCGCCCGACCCGCACCAGCGTCGCATTGCGGTGGGCATTGACCTGGGCACCACCCATTCGCTGGTGGCTTCGGTGCGCAATGGCGTGGCCGAGTGTTTGCCCGACGACGATGGCCGCGTGATCCTGCCTTCGGTCGTGCGCTTCATGCCGGGCCAAGGCCGCCAGATCGGCTTTGACGCGGTGCAGTCGGCGGCCACCGACCCGGTCAACACCATCGCTTCGGTCAAGCGCTTCATGGGCCGTGGCTTGAACGATATCGCCGACCGCAGCAAATTGCCTTACGAATTCACTGCCAGCGACAAAGGGATGCTCAGCATTCAGACCGTGCAAGGCCCCAAATCGCCTGTGGAGGTGAGTGCCGAGATCTTGGCCACCCTGCGTTACCGCGCCGAGGACACCTTCAACGACGACCTGTATGGCGCGGTCATCACTGTGCCGGCTTACTTTGACGACGCTCAGCGCCAGGCCACCAAAGATGCCGCGCAACTGGCGGGCCTGAATGTGCTGCGCCTGATCAATGAACCGACCGCCGCGGCGATTGCCTATGGCCTCGACAACGCGAGCGAAGGCGTTTACGCCGTGTTCGATCTCGGCGGTGGCACGTTTGACATCTCCATCTTGCGCCTGACGCAAGGCGTTTTTGAAGTGCTGTCTACGGGCGGCGACTCGGCTTTGGGCGGCGACGATTACGACCAAGCCCTGGCCGACTTCGCCATGGCCCAGCAGCCAGGCTTGCAAGCTGCCACGGCCGAAGACAAAACCCAACTCAAGGCAGCGGCCCGTGCAGCCAAAGAAGCCTTGACCAACGCCGACACGGCCAGCCTGAATGTGGCCCTGTCCACCGGCGCTTTGTCGGTGCAAATCAGCCGCGCCGATTTCGAGCAAGCCACCCAGGCCCTGACGGCCCGCTGCATCACCGCCGTGCGCAAAGCGCTGCGCGATGCAAAACTGGCCAAAGAAGACGTGCAAGGCGTAGTCATGGTGGGCGGCTCCACCCGCATGCCGCAAATCCAGCAAGCCGTGGCCGACTTTTTTGGTCAGGCCCCGCTCAACAACCTCAACCCCGACGAAGTCGTCGCTCTGGGCGCGGCCATTCAGGCTAACCAATTGGCGGGCAACAACGCCGCTGGCGAACTGCTTTTGCTGGATGTGATCCCGCTGTCGCTGGGCATCGAGACCATGGGTGGCCTGGTCGAGCGCATCATCCCGCGCAACCAGACCATCCCCACCGCCATGGCGCAGGACTTCACCACCTACCAGGACGGCCAAACCGCGCTGGCGCTGCATGTGGTGCAGGGCGAGCGCGATCTGGTGCAAGACTGCCGCAGCCTGGCCCGCTTTGAGCTGCGCGGCATTCCCCCCATGGCTGCAGGTGCTGCCCGCATCCGCGTGACTTTCACGGTCGATGCCGACGGCCTGCTCAGTGTGGGTGCCAAAGAACAAATCAGCGGTGTCGAAGCCCGCATCGACGTGAAACCCTCTTATGGCCTGAGCGACGAGCAGATTGCCAGCATGCTGCAAGAAAGCTTCACCACCGCGCAAGCCGACATGAAGGCCCGCGCCTTGGTCGAGGCGCGTGTGGACGCCGACCGCATGCTGCTGGCCACGCGCAGTGCCTTGGCTGCAGATGGCGATTTGCTCAGCCCTGCAGAGCGCGCCACCATCGATGCCCTCATGGCCACTTTGCAAGCGGCTATCCAGACCGAGCAAGACGCCAAAGCGCTGGAAGACTGCACCCAGGCATTGGCCAAAGGCACCGAAGCTTTTGCCGCCGAGCGCATGAACCACAGCATTCAAAAAGCCCTGGCTGGCCAGAACATCCAGTCGATGTGAACCACAATACCGTCATGCCCGTCATCAAAATCCTGCCCCACCCCGAGTACTGCCCACAAGGCGCGCAGATCACCGCCCCTGCGGGCACCAGCATCTGCGAGGCCCTGCTCGACAACCACATCAACATCGAACACGCTTGCGACATGAGCGCCGCCTGCACCACCTGCCATGTGGTGGTGCGTGAGGGCTTCAACACCCTCAACGAGATGGAAGAAACTGAGGAAGACCTGCTCGACCGCGCCTGGGGCCTGGAGCCGAACTCGCGCTTGAGCTGTCAGGCCTTTGTGGCCAAGAATGATCTGGTGATCGAGATCCCGCGCTACACCATCAACCACGCCAAAGAAAACCACTGAACAGACGGAGCGGGAAGACATGCGCCAAATCGTTCTGGACACCGAAACCACAGGCCTGTCGGCCGAAGGCGGTGACCGCATCATCGAGCTGGGCTGTGTGGAGCTGTACGCGCGCAAGCTCACCGGCAACAACCTGCATTTCTATTTCAACCCCGAGCGCGACAGCCACGAAGACGCGCTCAAGGTGCACGGCATCAGCAACGAATTTTTGCGCGACAAGCCCAGGTTTGCCGAATTGGCCGAAGAAATTCTGGACTACCTGAGCGATGCCGAACTCATCATCCACAACGCGGCTTTTGACATTGGCTTTTTGAACAAAGAGCTCGAGCGTGTGGGCAAGAAGCCACTCAAGGCCTACGTCAGCAACGTGATCGACACCTTGGCCATGGCCAAGGAGATGTTCCCGGGTAAGCGCAACAGCCTGGATGCCTTGTGCGACCGTCTGGAAGTGGACAACTCGGGCCGCACGCTGCACGGCGCTTTGCTCGATGCCGAGCTGCTGGCTGACGTCTACATCAACATGACGCGCGGGCAAGAGGCTTTGTTGATTGATGCGGGCGATACGCCCAGCGATTCGCAAAGTGTGGTGGTGCAAGTGGATTTGCGCCAATACGCTTTGCCCATCTTGTCGGCCAATGCACAAGAGGTGGCGGCGCACGAAGACGTGCTGTCTCAGCTCGACAAATCCAGCGGTGGCAAAACCGTTTGGCGTCAGATACAAGCCGCTTGAGGGCGCTGCGAAGGATCCATTTTTTGCGCGCTCGGGCCAATTCGGCGGTATTTTTATGCCATAATTCAGGTCTTCGCTGATAAGCGTAGGGCGGTTAGCTCAGGGGTAGAGCACTGCATTCACACTGCAGGGGTCACAAGTTCGAAACTTGTACTGCCCACCAAAAATTCCCGATTAAAAAAGCACTTGAGAGAAATCCCAAGTGCTTTTTTGTTTTGTCAGGCCTTTTTCGCTTCGGTTGAATTCGTCTGGACGCCAGTGGCCCAGTTGCAGTAAGCTACAAGGTTTTCCACGTAACTTGTTGTCGTTCATGGACAGTCCGCTTCCCTCCATTCCAGCCAAACGCTATTTCACCATCGGTGAAGTGGGCGAATTGTGCGGTGTCAAGCCGCACGTTTTGCGCTATTGGGAGCAGGAGTTCACGCAGTTGCGGCCAGTCAAACGCAGGGGCAACCGCCGTTATTACCAGCACCATGAAGTGTTGATGATCCGGCGCATCCGTGACTTGCTTTATGACCAAGGCTTCACCATCAGCGGTGCACGCAACCGGTTGCAGGAGTTGGTCCAGACGGACCGTCAGCTGCGGCGCGATGCCTCCGGTGGCTTTGAGGCTGCCGACACACCCGGCCGCTCAGATGCGTTGCTTCATCCTTCGGTAGATCAATTGATCTCGATGGGCCCCGAATTTTCCGTTCCCGAGTTCGCTTCCTCACCGCTGCACAAGGAACTGCTAGAAATTAGAGCCTTGCTGACCATTGGGGCCTGATTTATCCGGTTATAATTTGAAGCTTGTCGGCGTGTAGCGCAGCCTGGTAGCGCACTTGCATGGGGTGCAAGGGGTCGCGAGTTCGAATCCCGCCACGCCGACCATTTGATCTGAAAAAGGCTTCTGACTAGTGATAGTTAGAAGCCTTTTTTCATGGGTGTAACCGAAAAACGGCTTGCGAAGCCTATCTTTGAATCATCATTGTTGACGGCGACCGTGGAGATCAAGACAGGTCAAAAGTCCGTGCTGGAATACCTGTTCCGGCCTTTGCAAAACGTGACTCAGGCACTGCGTGAGCGGTGATATATGTATTTTGTGGCCTTTTTTATTCTTAAAACATGAGGCCAAGTCTTGAATCGATGAAAATGTTGACCGAGACTCCCCAAATAGGGATGTTCTTCGCAGGGTTTGCCACCTAGTATTGGCAAGTTTGATGATTTTCATAATTCCAAAATGAGCCTATCTGCACGCGGCCATGTCTACGTTGTCGATGACAATCCTGACATCCGTTTCTATTTGACTGATTTGCTGCGGCAGATGGGCTACAGCATTGAGGGCTATGACAGCGCGCAGGCGTTCTTGCAGCAGTCGTTTGACATGTTCCCTGCGGTGTTGGTGCTGGATGTGCGCATGCCCCAAATGTCTGGCATCGAGTTGCAGGAAAAGATGAAAACGCTGGGGCGTCACACGCCTATCATCTTCATCAGCGGCGAAAGCCATTCCGAAGAAATCATCCGGGCCATGAAGGGCCAGCCGATCGAATTTTTGTGGAAGCCTTTTCAGATCCAGGACCTGATCGACGCCATTGAACGGGGCCTCGCGATCGACACCCTGAACCGACAAGCCTTCATTCAAAAAAATGAGATACGCCGTAAATGGCAGACCTTGAGTTCGCGTGAACGTGCGGTGTTCACTTTGATGCTGGAGGGTCACACCAACAAGGGCATCTCCGAGCGTTTGGATATCTTGCCCGATACGGCCAAAAAACACCGTGCCAATGTTTTGCAGAAGATGGAAACACCGCAGCTGTCCGACTTGCTGGCCTTGTGCAAAGGCCTCGATCCGAAAGTGTTGGAGCCATGAACGCAACCTGGGAACCCTGGTCTGAAGAGGAAGCCGCTGAGTTGCAAAAGCTCAGGCTGCAAGCGCATTTGGACAGTTCCCGTTTCGCCATTGAAAACGCGATTTCGCACACCCAGTTGCTGCAGCTCGAAAACGGGGGTGATACCTTGTTTTATTCCCCAGCCATCAAGGCGCATGTGGGGCGCAAACTGATCAAGAAATTGCAGGCACGGTCCGAGGCGTCGGACACGCACAACCGGTTCTGAGCAAACCGTTGGCACCTGGGTGGGATAGACGAAGACCGCGCAAGTGTTCGGCCCAAAGAAAAAGCCTCTGCACGTAAGTGCAGAGGCTTGTCTTTTTTGGCTCCTCAACCTGGGCTCGAACCAGGGACCTACGGATTAACAGTCCGGCGCTCTACCGACTGAGCTATTGAGGAATAGCTTTGAATTATAGAGTGATTTTGAGGCTGTTTTGAGAGGGGCGGCAAGATTTTTTAAAAATCTTGCCGCTGTGTTTCAGAAGCTGGCTTTGACACCCACGCGCACGGTTCGAGGCGCACCGGGATACAGGTAGTAGTGGCCAAACTGCTTGGGCGATTCGCGCCAGTAACGACGGTCTGCCAGGTTGTCGATGGCCAAGGTCCATTCGGTGCGGGTGCCTTGGATGCGGGTGTCGTAATGCGTGGCCAAGTCCACGGTGGTCCAGTTGGGCAACTGGATGCTGCCGTCTTCGGTCACGCGTCGCGATCCTTCGTGGTTCAGGCGCAAGCTGCTGCGCAAACCGGGGATGTCGGTGAAACGGTACTGGGCCATGGCGCGCAGGGTGTATTTGGGCACGTTGAGGGCTCGTTGGCCATTGACTGTGGTGTCGATCACGGCGTTCTGGCGCAGCGCTTCAATCCAGGCCGCGCCCATGCCGAGTGTCAAGGGGCCTTGTGTGGTGCCTGCCGCCAGTTCAAGGCCGCGATGTCGGGCTTCCCCATTGATCTTGCGTGTGCAGGTGTCGGCTTCGTCGCATGCACCAGCATCACCGGATTGTGGACGCGTGATGTCGAATATGCTGGCTTGCCAGTGGGTGCGTGTCCATTGGCCCTTGATACCTAATTCGTATTGCTTGCTGCGCAGTGCGGGTAGAGCCTGGCCGGCGTTGGTGTAACGGCTGCGGTTGGGCGTGATGTCGGTTTCAATGCCTTCACCGTAACTGCCGTACACCAGATAGGCCGGGGTGACCTGGTGGGTCAGGGCCAACCAGGGGGTGTTGAAGCTGCGCTCGTCCTGCACGGCGCGGCTGCCGTCGGTGCGCACGCTGGCGCGATTCAGCCGCGTGTGCCGCATACCCAGCCAGAGCGCTGTGTTGGCGCTCAGCGTGACTCGGTCCTTCAGTGCGATTTCGGTGGTGTATTCGCTGCGGTTGGTGTTCAGATCCCTCGGCGTAGGTTGTGCTTCAGGGCTGTCGGACGTGCCGTCGATGTTGCCAGTGCCCGCGAAGTTGTAGGCCTGCATATCCGACAGACGGTCCAGCAGGCGGCTGCGCATCACGCTCACACTGACATCATGGCGCAGGTCTGCCAGGCGAATCTGGCCGCTGAGCTCGGTTTGCAGGGCATCGCTGGAACGGCGCTCGTTGTCGCTGCGGTAGTCGTACAGGTCAAAGCCGCCGTTGCTGCAGTATTTGTCGCCCAGCCAGTCGCCACTGGGCAAGGTGCAGCCAAAGGCAAAGCTCACACGGTCATCGGTGCGCAGGCGCTGAGCCCCGTATTGTGTGGTCCACAACCAGCCGCCGTCCAGGTTCTGCTTGAAGCGCAAGGTGCCAGTGGTGCCGACAAACACACCGGGTACCGACCAGGTTTGACGTGTGATGTTTCGGGTGCCATCCACTACCGCGGGCAGGGTGGGCACGCCATTCAGAGGATCTGCGGCATTAGCCAACAGGCTGTAGCCGTTCACGCCGAATTGTTGTCGTTCGCTGCGCTCGATTTCCCACTCCAGCTTGCTGTCGGGGCTGATGCGCCAGTCCATGGCCAGTGCGAACAGTTTGCGGTGGCCTTCGGTGTTCTGGATGTAGGGATTCAGGTTTTCATAAGCCGCGTTGAAGCGGTAGCCCAAGGCTTGGTCTTGACCAAAGCGCCCACCCAGGTCCAGGCCCGTGCTGCTGCTTTGGCCTGGGCCATAGCTGGCGCTGACCGAGCGGATGGTCTCGTCCTTGGCCGAAGGGGGGCGCTTGACCACATAGTTGACCAAGCCGCCTGGTGCGCTCGTGCCAGCCTGGATGCCGCTGGTGCCCTTGAACAGCTCGATGCGTTCCTTGTTGTCCATGGGGATCATGGTCTCGGCCGAGATCGGCAGGCCTTCTCGACGGTAGTTGTAGCGGTTGTCCAAGGTGTAGCCGCGCACGCTCAGCATGTCCCAGTAAGCCGGTGAGTTGTAGCTGTCGGCCACGCTGGCGTCCAGGCGCAGGGCGTCGGACACCCGTTGTGCCCCGATGTCCTGCAGCGTTTGCTGGTCGATGGTGACCGCACTGAAAGGCGCTTTGCTCAAGGGCACATCACCAAAGCCGCTGACCTGCGAAGGGGCCGTGTCGGTGATGGTGATTTCGGTCAGGCTTTGTGCATGGCCGCTGCCCAGTGTCAGCAGCGCAACGGCGCTGGCGATGTGGCTGGCGCGACATGTGAAACGGCCAGATGTCCGGCGAGAAAATGGCGAAAAAAATGCCATGACGTTTTTCCTTCAACGTAATGGCAGGTCGGCTGACTGGGAACGCGACGTGCCCGTGAGAAGGGCACCGTTCTTTTGACAAGCTTCCCTGCGCGAGGATTACCTCAATCAGGTTCAAAGGGACTTTCTCAGTCGAAGACCTCACGGCCTTCAACACCCCTAGCGGATGCGCCACAGGGGAGTGACGCGGTGTGGATTCTATGCGATGCCCAGACGTTGGTGCAGCAGCGTCGACGTTGTCGTGTACTGAAGCAGGGTTTTTTCTTCGGGGCGCAGCAGGGCCACGGCGCCGAACGCGGCCAGGGTGGCTTCGTGGAAACCGCAGAGGATCAGCTTCTTTTTGCCAGGGTAGGTGTTGATGTCACCCACTGCAAAAATGCCAGGCTCTGATGTGCCGAAGTTTTCGGTGTTCACCGTTAATTGCTTGCGTTCCATGGCCAGGCCCCATTGCGCCACGGGACCGAGCTTGGGCGACAGGCCCAGGCAGGTTTGCAGCACATCGAGAGTGAGCCACTCGGTTTCACCTTGCGGGTTGAGCAGTTCGAGCGCTTGCAGTCGGCCCGCTTCTGCACGCAAGCCGGTGGGCTGGCCCGCCACAAAGCGCATCTGGCCTTGGGCGCAGGCTTGCCGCATTTGATCGATCAGTTCAGGGGCTGCGCTGAACTGATCGCGTCGGTGCAGCAGGGTCACGCTGGCGGCCGCTTGCGGAACTGCTATCGCGCTCAGGCAGGTTTGCAAGGCGGTGTCGCCGTCTCCGGCGACGACAAGGTGTCGCCCGGCCCAGCGCTCGGGCGTGGGGTGTTCGGCAAACACCTGTGTGCCTTCGAAAGCCGTCAGACCTTCGAGCGCCATGCGGCGCGGCACAAAGGCGCCCACGCCCGCAGCAATGAACAAGGTGGTGGTGTGAAAGGTCTGGCCTGCGCTGGTGCTCACCTTCAGACGCTGATCGGGCAGTCGCTCAATGTGGTCGACTTGTTGGGCCAGGTGCTGGGTGGCCTGGAACGGCGCGATTTGCTGCTGCAAGCGCTCGACCAACTCATGGCCAGTACAAAAAGGGATGCCGGGGATGTCGTAAATCGGCTTGGGGCCGTACAGCTCGGCGCATTGCCCGCCGACATGGGGCAAGGCATCGACCACATGGCAGTGAATGCCTTGCAGGCCGAGCTGGAAAATCTGAAAGAGGCCGACGGGGCCTGCGCCAATGACCAGCGCTTCGGTGTCGATGGGGGCGGTCATGGTGCAGAGTTCACAAAGAAAGGACCAAGGGCTTGGCCCTTGGGGCTTAACGGATCAGTTCAGACAGTTTGCCGGTCTTGTCTTTCCACTCTTCGGCGGTGGGCAGGGGGGCCTTGCGCTTGGTGATGCTCTTCCAGCCAGGCAGCAAGGCCAGCTCGGCGTTGATTTGGGTCATGTGCTGCTGGTCGGCCGGCAAGTCTTCCTCGGCATAGATGGCGTTCACGGGGCATTCGGGGATGCACACGGCGCAATCAATGCACTCATCGGGGTCGATGGTCAGAAAGTTGGGGCCTTCACGGAAGCAATCCACAGGGCAAACGTCCACACAGTCGGTGTATTTGCACTGGATACAGGATTCGGAAACAACGTGGGTCATGATGGACTCGGAAAATGGGGCTGCGCGTTCGAATTGGCGCGGAACCGTGGATTTTAAAGGAGATCGGTTGACCTCTGTGGGGGCGAGCCCCTGCTAGCGAAAGGGAAAACAGCGAACCCAGGATGTGGCTGATGCGGGCTGGTTTGTCGGGGCTAAAGCCGCCGACCTACGACATGATTTGTAGGTCGGCGGCTTTAGCCCCGACATCAAGTCCCTCAGTTCACCAACACAGCGCCAGATGTCTTGTGGCTGGCCGTGTCCACCAGCACCAGCGCGCCCAGAATGCGCGACTGGGCAAAGGGCAGCGTGACCAGCGGCTCCTGCAGGGCCAGGGTCACATGGCCAATGGCGTTGGGGGCCAGCTCAGTGGCCTCTTCTTCGGCCAGGGTGTTCACGTTCAGGCGGTGCACCACGCGCTGCACTTTGGCCTTGACCCAGCGGTGGCCGTGCAGTGCCCAGTACACACGACCCGCCACCAAGGGCTCGTCGTCCATCCAGGCGATGGTGGTACTCAGCTGGCGTTGGCCTTCTGGCGCGCCTTCGGCAGCCAAGAGCCAGTCACCACGCGACACGTCCACCTCGCGGTCCAGCACGATGCCCGCGCTGTGGCCAGCGGTTTTGCCCTGCGGCTGTCGGGTGGCGCTCAACACTTGGGACACCACGGCGGTCTGGCCGCTGGGGAAGACCTGGATGGTCTGGCCCGGCGCGATGCTGCCGGTGGCCACACGGCCCCAGAACACGCGGCGGCCCTGGGTGGTCACGCCGGAGTCATGGAACTTCTCGACCCACTGCACCGGGAAGCTGAAGGCCACATCGGTCTCGGCTGGCGTGACCGGCAGGTCTTCGAGGATGCTCAGCAGGCTTGGGCCGGAGTAACCGCACCAGTCGGGCTGGTCATTGTTTTCTGTGGTCACCACGTTCCAGCCCTTGAGGGCCGACACAGGCACCATGGCCGTGACGGTGATGCCCGCTTCTTTGGCGAACTTTTCCAGGGCACCCGCGATGTTCTTGTAGGCCACGGCGGCATCGGCCACCGCGTCGAGCTTGTTGATGGCGAACACGATGGATGGCACGCGCAGCAGATTGACCAGCAGCGAGTGGCGGCGGGTTTGTGGCAGCAGTTGCAGGTCGGGGTTGGCCCAGTCGAGTTTGATGGCATCGACCAGCACCACAGCGGCGTCGGCGCTCGATGCGGCCGTGACCATGTTGCGGGTGTACTGCTCGTGGCCGGGGGCGTCACCAATGATGAACTTGCGCGCGGAGGTAGCGAAGTAGCGGTAGGCCACGTCGATGGTGATGCCTTGCTCGCGCTCGGCGCTCAAGCCGTCCGTCAGCAGGGCCAGGTCGGTCTCACCCGAGCGCTGCACGCCCGCCAGGTGGTCTTGCAGCACGGCCTTGGTGTCCACCAGCAGGCGGCCAATCAGCGTGCTCTTGCCGTCGTCGACCGAGCCGCAGGTGATGAATTTGAGGGCAGAAAAGTGTTGTTCGTTGTGCATGGTTCGTGTTTCTTTGGTGTTCTGTAGGGGCGGCATCTTTGTGGGAGCGAGCCCCTGCTCGCGAATGGTGACGCTCCGTGAGCGCCCATTCGGCCGCAGGGGCGGCCTCCTACAGGGGATGGATCAGCGATGGGTCAGAAGTAGCCATCCTTCTTGCGCTTCTCCATCGAAGCCTCGGACGTCTTGTCGTCCATGCGGGTCGCGCCGCGCTCGCTCACATCGGCAGCCAGCGTCTCGATCACGATCTGCTCGGGCGTGGCCGCATCGCTTTCGACCGGGCAGGTACAGGTGATGTCGCCCACGGTGCGAAAACGCACGTCACGGATTTCGACCTTTTCGCCGTCTTTGGGCGGGGTCAGCTCGGTCACGGGCACCAACAGGCCACGGCGGTCCACCACCTCGCGCTTGTGGGTGTAGTAGATCGAGGGCAGGGCGATGTTTTCGCGGGCGATGTACTGCCACACGTCCAGCTCGGTCCAGTTGCTGATCGGGAACACGCGGAAGTGCTCACCTGGATGGATGCGGGTGTTGAACAGCGTCCACAGCTCGGGCCGCTGGGCCTTGGGCTGCCACTGGCCAAAGCTGTCGCGGTGCGAAAAGATGCGCTCCTTGGCGCGGGCTTTTTCTTCGTCACGGCGGGCGCCGCCGATCAGGGCGTCAAAGCGGAACTCTTCGATGGCTTCGAGCAGCGTGACCGACTGGTGCACGTTGCGGCTCTCGCCCGGGTGGGCCAGGCGCACGGTGCCGCGCTTCATCGAGTCCTCGACGCTGCGCACGATGAGCTCAGCCCCCAATTCCTTGGCGCGCAAGTCGCGGAAGTCGGTCACTTCCTTGAAATTGTGGCCGGTGTCGATCATGAGCAGCGGGTAGGGGATGCGGCCGCTACCGGAGGGGCTTGTTTTGCCTCCAAAAGCTTTCTCGGCGCACTTGAGCATCACCAGCGAGTCCTTGCCGCCTGAAAACAGCAAGGTGGGGCGCTCGAAGGCGGCGGCGACTTCGCGCAGGATGAAGATGGTTTCTTCTTCCAGTGCGTCCAGGTGGCTGTTGCTCAGGGTGTGCAACTCGGTTTGTGTCATGGCGTTCATGGTCGTTGTTGGTTTGTTCGTATTCAATTTGTCATTCCCGCACTGTCCATTCGTCATCCCCGCGAAGGCGGGGATCCAAAATCGGAGGCATGGATCCCCGCCTTCGCGGGGATGACATTCAAGAGGCATGTCATTCAAGAGGCATGTCATTCAAGAGGCATGGCATTCAAGAGGCATGGCATTCAAGAGGCATGTCATTCAAGAGGCATGGCATTCAAGAGGCATGGCATTCAAGGGGGCATGGCATAACAGGGACATCAGTTCTTGACGTGCAGCCCGCATTCCTTGGCCGCTTCGTCTTCCCACCACCAGCGCCCGGCGCGGAACTCCTCGCCCAGGCTGATGGCGCGGGTGCAAGGGGCGCAGCCGATGCTTGGGAAGAACTGGTCGTGCAGCGGGTTGTAGTCCACGTTGTGGGTGGCGATGTAGTGCCACACATCGCCCCAGGTCCAGCGGGCCAGCGGGTTGAATTTGTACAGCGACTTGGTGGCCACTTCGCTCTCGTCGAGCAGCGGCACCTCGGCGCGGGCCGCAGATTGTTCCTGGCGCAAACCCGTGATCCAGGCTTTTTGGCCTTGGAGTGCCCGGCCCAGCGGTTCCATCTTGCGGATGCCGCAGCATGCCTTGCGCAGTTCGATGCTCTGGTAGATCGCGTCCTGGCCTTTGTCCCGCACGAACTGGATGACCGATTCGTGCACCGGGCGGAAGACGTTGATCGGCGCACGCGAATGCGCCTGGGTGCGTTCCAGCAGGGCCAGGGTTTCGGTGTGCAGCGCGCCGGTTTCCAACACAAAGACCGGGATGTCGAGTTGCAGGCTGTTGATGAGGTGCGTGATCACCACATCTTCGGCGCCCAGACTGGAGGCTTGGGTCAGGGGGGCGAATTCGGCCGCAGCGCGGCGCAGCAGCGCCTGGGTCTCGGCCAGTTTGGCGGCAAAGTCAGGGCTGGCTTGGGCGTGAAGCTCGGTGGCTTTGGCCGGGGCGCTGCGGGAGGAAATCAAGGAAGAGGTCATGGTCTCGTGTTCTTCTGTGGGAGGCTGCCCCTGCGGCCGAATGCGTGCAATGGCTCCGGCTGACATTCGCGCGCAGGGGCGCGCTCCCACAAAGCCATTTCAGGCGGCTTTGGCGAATGGGGGTTGTGTATCGACTGCCGAGCCTTGGTAGAAACCGGCATAGCGGTCCAGCTGGCGCTGGGCGGCGCTGGCGTCCACGCCATCTTTGAGCACGGCCACGTCAAAGCCCGTGCGCCTCATCTGCACCAGCTGGTCGATCAGCACGTCGCCTGTGGCGCGCAGTTCGCCCGCAAAGCGCAGGCGGCGGCGCAGCAAAAAGGCCTGGCTGTAAGCGCGGCCATCGGTGAAGGCCGGGAAGTGCAGGTCGATGCGGGTGACGCCGTTCAGGTCGAGCGTGCGCGGGTCCACATCGTTAGCCAGCGAGAGGACGGCTGGCGATTCAACGGCTTGGTGTTCTTGTGCGGTGATGATTTTCATGTGTGGTCGTGGACTGTTTGGGCTTGTGGGAGCGCGCCCCTGCGCGCGAATGGATCATTCGGCCGCAGGGGCGGCCTCCTACAGGAGTGTTCAGGCAGTTTGTTCCTCAGCCGGATGGCGGGCTGCATGGGCCGCGGCCTTGAACGGGTCGTGTCCCACGCGGCGCAGCGTCTCGATGAAGGCTTCCTGCTTGCCGTGGCCGGTGCTCACGCGCAGCTGCTTGTAGGTGTCCAAAATCGATTCGATCACGTCAGGCACTTCAAACGAAGAGAACGACGGGCCCACCACCTTGCCGGGTGTGGCCGCGCCGGACAGGTCCTTGCCGTCCGAGCCGCCCAGCGTGACCTGGTACCACTCCTTGCCGTCTTTATCGACCCCCAAAATGCCGATGTGGCCCGAATGGTGGTGACCGCAGGAGTTGATGCAGCCGCTGATGTGGAAGTCGATGTGGCCCAGGTCTTCGAGTTCGTCCAGGTCCTGGTAGCGCTCGGTGATGGCGCTGGCCGTGGGGATGGAGCGGGCATTGGCCAGCGCGCAGTAGTCGCCGCCGGGGCAGGCGATCATGTCTGTCAAAAGGCCGATGTTGGGCTGGGCCACGCCCAGCGCCTTGGCTTCGAGCCAGAGCGCGTGCAGCTGGTCTAGGCGCACCCAGGGCAGCAGCAGGTTTTGCGTGTGCGAGACACGGGCTTCGCCAGCCGAATATTTCTCGACCAAAGCGGCGGCGGCGTCCAGTTGATCGGCGGTGGCATCACCTGGCGCATAACCCGGACGCTTGAAGGACAGCGACACGGCGCGCAGCAGCGGGTTGCGGTGCGGGCGCACGTTGCGTGCCAGCCAGCGGGCAAAGGCGGGGGTCTTGGCCGCTTCAATGCCGATGGCTGCTTCGGCCTGGGCGAGCCAAGCATTGAAATTCGGGTCGGTGCTCTCGGGCAAGTTCAGGGTGGGGTCCACAAAACCGGCTTTCACGCGGTCAAGCTCGGCCTGCGGCAGGGTGTGTGGCGCGCCATCGCGCTCGAGGATTTCGCGGAACTCGGTTTCGACTTCGTCAAAGTAGCGCTGGCCTTCGGCCTTGACCAGGATCTTGATGCGGGCCTTGTACTTGTTGTCGCGGCGGCCCCAGCGGTTGTAGACGCGCACCACGGCTTCGAGGTAATTCATGATGTCCTGCCAGGGCAGGAACTCTCGGATCACCACGCCATTCACCGGGGTGCGGCCCATGCCGCCGCCCACCAGCACCTTGAAGCCGACTTCGCCCGCGTCATTCTTGAGCACTTGCAGGCCCACGTCGTGCCAGCCAATCGCGGCGCGGTCTTCCACGGCACCATGGATGGCGATCTTGAACTTGCGCGGCAGGTGCGCAAACTCGGGGTGCAGCGTGCTCCACTGGCGGATCAGCTCGGCATACGGCCGCGGATCGACCACTTCGTCCACGGCCACACCGGCCAGTTCGTCCGTGGTGGTGTTGCGGATGCAGTTGCCGCTGGTCTGGATGCCGTGCATGTTCACGGTGGCCAGCAGGTCCATCACGTCGGCCGATTTGTCCAGCGGGATCCAATTGAACTGCACGTTTTGGCGCGTGGTGAAGTGGCCGTAGTTGGTCGTGAGCTTGGGGGCCAGGCCAGCGATCTTGTCTTGGGTGGCCTGCGCTTCGGCCAGCAAGGCGGCGTCGGGCGTGTCGTATTCGCGGGCGATTCGGGCCAGCACCTTGATTTGGGCGGCGTTGATTTCGCCGTAGGGCACGGCCACGCGCAGCATGGGGGCGTAGCGCTGCACATACCAGCCGTTTTGCAGGCGCAGCGGGCGAAACTGGTCTTCGGTCAATTGACCCGTCTGCCAACGACCCAGCTGGTCGCGGAACTCTGCAGCGCGGGCGCGCACAAAGGCTTTGTCGAATTCGGTGTACTGGTACATAAAGGAGCGGTGGAAAAAATCAGATCAGAACGAGCTTGGTCCCTGCCCATGCCAGCAGCACGGACAGCAGTGAGCGGATCACGCGGTCAGGCGTGTGGTGGGTCAGGCGCGAGCCCAGCCAGATGCCGGGCAGTGAGCCCGCCAGCAGCTTGGCCAGCAAGGGCCAGTCGACCGAGCCGAGCGACGCATGGCCCAGGCCCGCCACCAAAGTGAGCGGCACGGCGTAAGCAATGTCGGCCGCCACGATGCGGGGCAGCGGCAGCATGGGGTACAGCAACAGCAGCACAGTGACGCCAATCGCGCCCGCGCCCACCGAGGTGAGGGTGACCAAGGTCCCGATCAAGGCGCCAAACACCACGGGCAAACTCCAGTGGCGGGGCGTGTTGGCCTGGGCTTCATCGGCGGCGGCCAACTGGCGGGGCAGCTGTTTGCCGCGCACCGCCTTGTAGAGCATGGCCATGGCCGTCAGCAGCAGTGCCACGCCCAAAGTGGTGGTCATCAGCGCCTGAACCGCTGCAGAGGCTGGGCCGACCCAGTGCAAAAAGCCCAAAGTGGCCAGACAGGCCGGGATGCTGCCTGCGCTGAGCAAGCCCACCACGCGCCAAGGCACGATGCGCTGGCGGGCAAAGCTCACGGTGCCGCCCAGCTTGGTGAAAGCCGCAAACAGCAGGTCGGTGCCGACGGCCATGTAGGGCTTGACGCCGAAAAAGAAGATCAACAAGGGCGTCATGAGCGAGCCACCGCCCACCCCCGTCAGGCCCACGATGGTGCCGACGAAAAAACCTGCAAAGACATAGCCCAAATCAACCATGGGCGAGACTGTAAGGGGGCTTTATGCTGAAACAAACGATTTTTTAGTTGGGTATATATGCTGGGTGCTTATAAGAAGTGGCTGCATGCATGTTGAGTGGGGGCTGTGCCTTCGTTGTGGATGGATACCCGCATGCGCGGGTATGACAAAGCAAGATCGGGTGCAGGGCCACCGGGGGATGCCCGGGTTTTGTGTGTCCTCTCTGCGACAGGGTAAAAATCGGCTGGTACAGTCACGCCTTTCCACCTTAACCCTAGGACTATTTTTATGAACCGCCTTATCGCCACGGGCCTGCTGACCGCAGCCGCCATGTCGCCCGTTTTTGCCCAGGCCCTCATCAAAATCGGGGAAATCAACAGCTATTCCGCCATCCCGCAGTTCACCCAGCCCTACAAGCAAGGCTGGCAGCTGGCGGTCGAAGAAATCAACGCCCAAGGCGGCTTGCTCGGCCGCAAGGTCGAAGTCATCGCCCGCGATGACGCGGGCAAGCCCGAGGAGGCTCTGCGCCACGCCATCGAGCTGACGTCCAAAGAAAAAGTGGACGTGCTGGCCGGGGGCTTTTTGTCCAATGTGGGCCTGGCCCTGGCCGACCACGCCGCCAAGAACAAGCGCCTGTTTGTGGCGAGTGAGCCGCTGACCGACGCCATCGTCTGGGACAAGGGCAACCGCTACACCTTCCGCCTGCGCCCCAGCACCTACATGCAATCGGCCATGCTGGTCGAAGAAGCGGCCAAGATGCCCGCCAAGCGCTGGGCCACCATCGCGCCCAACTACGAATATGGGCAAAGCGCTGTGGCCAGCTTCAAGGAACTGCTCAAGGCCAAGCGCCCCGATGTGGAATTTGTGAGCGAGCAGTGGCCCGCCCAGGGCAAGATCGACGCGGGCAGCACATTGACCGCCACCATGGCCAGCAAACCCGACGCCATCTTCAACGTGACCTTTGGCGCCGACCTGGCCAAGCTGGTGCGCGAAGGCAACCAGCGCAACGTCTTCCCCAAGACGCCTGTGGTGTCGCTGCTGTCCGGCGAGCCCGAGTACCTGGAAGTGCTGAAGGACGAAACGCCCAAGGGCTGGATCGTGACCGGCTACCCCTGGGACCAGCTGGACAACAAAGAACACGCCAGCTTTGCCGCCAACTATTACAAGAAGTTCAACGAGAACCCCAAGGTCGGCTCGGTCGTGGGCTATGCCACCATGCAGGCCATCTTTGCGGCCATCAAGAAAGCCAACACCACCGACAACGAGAAGCTGGTCACCGCCATGCGTGGCCTGAAATTCAGCACGCCCTTCGGTCAGGCCGAGTTCCGCGCCATTGACCAGCAATCCACCATGGGCGCTTATGTCGGCAAGCTCGACCAGCGCGGCGGCAAAGGCACCATGGTCCAGTGGCGCTATGCCGATGGCAAAAACTACCAGCCGACCGACGCGTATGTGAAATCTCGCCGCCCGGCCGAGGCCATTCGCTGAAACCCGTTCACCCGGCCCGGGCGCGATGCCCTATGCTGTGAATTCCCCTACCGAGCGCAAGCCCTGCCCATGAAGGACACCCCGTTCCACGATCCCGACCAACTCATGCTGGCCCAGGCCGATGCCGGGCTGGTGCTGGTGGACCCGGCCAGTGGCCGCATTGAAGGCCTGAACCCGGCGTGGCCCCAGTGGCTGGGGCGGTCCAAGGCCTCTTTGCAAGGCGCCGTGTTTTGGGAAGAAGGGGGCTGGCAGCAACCCGATGTGGTGCGCACGCTGGTGTCCTTGACCAGTCTGCCATTGGCCATGCCGCCCATGGCCGTCACGGGCATGACCCAGGACCAGCAAAGCCTGTCGCTGGTCATGAGTGCCCGGTCGGTGAACTTGGCCGACCGTCGGCTGGTGTTGTGCACCTTGGTGCGCAGCAGTTTGGCGCAAGCCATGTCGATTTCTTCTTCCGTGGCCGAAACCGCCCTCATGGGGGTGGTGCAGGCCTTGATCACGGTGCTGGAGGTGCACGACCCGGACTCGATTGGGCACCAAAGGCGCGTGGCCGATCTGGCCGGCACCTTGGCCAGAAAGCTGCAGTGGGCGCCCGACGAGGTCGAGTCGGTGGTTTTGGCGGCGCTGATCCATGACCTGGGCATGGTCACGGTGCCCGCGCGGGTTCTGGGCAAAACCGAACTCTTGTCGCAGGGCGAGGTCAAGCAAATCCAGAAGCATGTGTCGACAGGTCTGGACATGCTCAAACACATCGAATTCGCGGGCCCAGTCAAAGCCCTGATCGCGCAGCACCACGAACGCATCGACGGCAGTGGCTACCCGCTGGGCCTCAAGGGCGAGGATGTGTTGCGCGGCGCCCAGATCATTGGCATGGCCGACATGCTGGACGCCATGACGCGCGACCGCCCCTACCAGAGCGCACAAACCATGGACCAGGCCTTGCAGGTCTTGCTGGTGTCATCGGATGTGCTGTTCGATGCCGACCTGGTGCAGGCCTGTGTGGCCTTGTTTGTCCAGGACGGCTACCGCTTCCCAGGGCCCTGACCCGGCCCGGAAGTCTTAAGCAGGCTCCAGGTGCGAGGGCAGCTGCAGGATGTCCGCCAAAGGCATGGGGCGTGCAAACAGGAAGCCCTGGGCCTTGTTGCAGCCCAGGCCCAGCAGCACATCGCGCTGGAAGAAAGTCTCCACACCTTCGACGGTGACCTCCATGTGCAAGGCACGGGCCAGGGCCAAAACAGCCTGGATGATCTTCACCGTGTTGGGGTCTTGCACTGACCAGACAAAGGAGCTGTCGATCTTGAGTTTGCGGATCGGCAGTTGGCCCAGCCGCGCGAGGGAGGAATAGCCCTTGCCGAAATCGTCGATGGCGATTTCGATGCCCAGCCCGATCAGCAGTTCAAGCTGCAAATTGGCGTCTTCCATGCCCTGGATCAGCTCGGTTTCTGTCACCTCCATCACCAGACCTTCGAAGCTGCTGCATTTGGCGTCGATGCAGTTCGTCAGGATGCGGAAAATCCGGCGGTTGCTCAATTGCTTGGCCGAGACGTTGAACGCCACCTTGGCTTCGGGAAAGCGCTCGTGCAGCGGCTTGAGGTCGTCCACGATCTGGCACAGCATGACCTCGGTCAGCGGGTCGATCAGGCCCATGTTTTCAGCGATGGGGATGAACTCGCCGGGGGACACGGGGCCCAGCTCGGGGTCGTCCCAGCGGGCCAGGGCCTCAAAGCCACGCACCCGGCCATCGCGCAGCTGCACCTCGGGCTGGTAGTGCGGGCGGATCAGGCGCCCCTGCAGGGCCTCGGCCAGGCGGGCCTCGATGCGGTGACGACGCGTCAGGCGCAAGATGATGTCGTTGTTCAGCCAGGTCACGCGCGCACGCCCGGCTTCCTTGGACGACTGCAAGGCCGAATCGGCCAGCACCAGCAGCTCGTTGAGGGTTTGCGCGTGGTCGGGGTAGACCACCGCACCCACCGAAAACGAGGCCTGTGTCAGCACGCCGCCGGGCAGCTCGATGCGGTGCGTGACCGTCTGCATCGAGTCGTTGAGCTTTTGCTGCATGCCAGCGACGTTGTCCTGCATGTACAAAATCGCGATGAACTCGTCGCCTGAGCGGCGGCACAAGAAATGCGGCTGGGGCAAAAAGCGCGACAGGTTTTGTGCGATCTGCACGATCACCTGATCGCCTTGCTCATGGCCGTAGCTGTCGTTGATCAGTTTCAGGTGGTCCAGGTCGATGAACAACAGGGCAAAGCGGTGGGCGTGCGCGTTGTCGGGCCTGAGCTGGGTGTGCATCAATTCCGCAAAAGCGCGGTAGTTGGGCAGGCCGGTCAGCGGGTCCTTGTAACTCAGATCGCGCAGCCGGTCTTCGGCCAGTTTGAGGGCGCTGATGTCCGAGAAGATGGCCACATTGCCCAGGCTTTGCTGCTGCTCGTCAAACAGCGCCGACACGGCCAGCATGACCGGGATGGGGCGCTGATCGCGCGTGAGGAAGAAGGTCTCGCCACGCCACTCGCCGTGCTGGCGCACCGCCTCCCCGATGTTCACGCCTTCGTGTGAAGTTTCCTGCAGCCGGTAGAGCAGGCCAGCGGGCTGGCCAATCAGTTCTTCGCGCGGGTAGCCGGTCATGCGCAGCAAGGCGGCGTTGACGTCGGCAATGCGCCCTTGGTCGTTGGTGATCAAAATGGCTTCAGCAGCGGTCTCGAACACCCGCGACGACACCAGCAGCTTTTGTCCGATGGCCCGCTGGCGCAGCACGATGGCTTGCACCGCATCGAACACGGCCGTGATCTCATCGCCCTCGTTGTCGTGGAAGACGGGGGCCACGCCGTCGGTGGCCAACTTGGAGGTCACTTGCACCAGCGCATCGAGCCGGTCGGTCAGGTCTTTGGCAAATCCCTCAGCCCAGCGGCCCAGACGCCGGTACAGCCAGCCACCGCTGGCCAGAGTCAAGGCCACCGCCAGGAAAGCCACCAGCAGCCTTTGCCACATGGGCAAGGTCACCTCGACGTAAAGCACCATCTCTTGCTGCTCGAAAAGGATGGGCACCGGGCTGTAAGTCGTCAGCCAAGAGCCGATGCCTGCGGTCGGGGGCGGTGTCAGGCTGTAGTTCAGCCCCAGGCTGTCGGGCAAACCCAGACTGGTCAACTCCCGGGTCAGGTTGATGCTGCTGAGCAAAATGCCCAGTGGGCTGTCCGAAAAGGGGGCGATCACGGGCAAGGAAAACAGCAGCAACTGGCCTTGGTCAGACGCATAGAGCTGAACCTGGGGCCGGGCCTGTTCGATGGTGCGCGTGATCGCTGCGCTGTCCAGCCGTGGTCGCTGGCTGGAGGTCGGGCTCAAGATGAAGTCACGCCCCCGGTAATCCAGCAAATCAATCTGGTGGTGCGGGTTGCGGTTCATCTTGGCCAGCAAGGGCTCCAGATAGGCTTCGCGCCCGGCCGAATCGGTCAGGCCCGTCCAGACCACCGAAGAGTTGCCCACCGAGTCGGCCTCGCGCACGATGGCCGACAGCTCGGCCGACAGCTTGGTGGCGATCAGCGCCCGGTACTGCTGCAGTTCGCTGCGGTTGAAATAACTCACGCTGGCCAACGTGAGCAAGAAAATCAGCCCAGTGAAACCCAGCACATAAGTGCCCAAAATCCGAAGCAATCGGTCGGTGATTTGCTCGCGCAGCGAAACCGAATGCAGCGGGGCGGGGTGGTTCATGGGGTGGGGGTGAGTGTGCCGTCGGGCCCAACGCGAACGAACAGGACCTGGCTGGCGTCCAAAGCGTCGTGGCGCGTCGCCGTGAAGGCGGGCTTGTAGTCTCGCACAGCGCCGGAGAAAGGGGGCAATTTTTCGAGGGCATCGCGCACACGGCTGCCTTGGGTGCTGCGGGCACGCTCAACCGCCAGGGCCAGCAAATGCACGGTGTCGTAGGCGTGTGCTGCACCCACTGGGCTCGGAATGGCGCTGACTGTTTTGTAGGGGCTGTGCGTGTGAATCCATTGGGCCAGCGCTTTGGCACGGGGCCGCTGGTTTTGCATGAAGCTGAAGGTCTGGATCACGTCAAAGGGCACCTGGCCCAGCGCCGGGCCCACCATCTCGTGCAGCAGCCCGCCCACAGTGCCCCAGTGCGCGACCACCGGCAGACGTTTGTCGGCGGGCAGGGCGGCCATCTCTTTGAGCAAGATGGTCGCTTCCTTTTCATTGCCCACAAACATCAAGGCCTGGCCCTGGTTATCGAGGCAGCGGCGGTAGTCTTCGGCAAATGTGGTGTCACCCCAGTTGTACCAACGCACCACGCCAAAGTTGAGTTTGTAGCGGGTGGCTTTGGACTTGATCACCGCGTCGGCCGAACGGCCCCAGGAGGTGTTGGGCAAAAAGGCGCACACCTGCGAGGCTTTGTAGGTGTTGGCCATGCGGCGCATCATGGCCTCGACGCCCCAGTCGTCCTTGAGCGAGACCCGGAAGGTGTAAGAAGGGCGGTAGGGGTGGTCGGTGATGCCGTCGGCCGAACCCCAAACGCTGATCAGCGGTACCTTGAGTCGGTGGGCTTCGGGCAGCACCTCAACGCTGATGGGGCTGTACTTGCCGCCCAACACCGCCACCATGTCTTTCATCTGGGCCAGTTCGGCGTAATTGTCTTTGCCACGTGCCGTGACGCCTTTGTTGTCGGTCGTCACCAGCTGCAGGGGCCGCCCGCCCAGCACGCCGCCTGCCCGGTTGATGTCGTCGATGGCCGCACGCGCGCCCAGTTCGATGGCGATGGGCGCGGTGTTGGTTTTCTGGCCATAAGCCCCATCAAACCCGATGAGGACCGGGGCCTTGTTGTTGGGCGTGCCCTGCGCAGCGGCCCCTGTGGGCATGATGGCTGCACAGCACAACAAAACGCCGAGCCAAGGGTGAAGGTGGGGTTGCATGGCCTCAATCAAAAATGAAAAAGTTAACGATTCAATGCAATTTTATGGGTGTTGATGCTTACAAGACTTATGTTGTTAGCAAATTTACTGAATTTAGAACGTTGGTGATCAGGGGTTGAAAATTGACTGAACAAGAACAAAAACATCGTATCTCGTTGGGCAAATGGTTGCGCCGGGGCATCGGCGTCTTGATTTTCATGACCGCCATGGTGGTGGCCGTGCCAGCGGTGCTCAACCAACAAAGCGGCCACGCTGTGGTCAATGCGCCTGTGTTGTCGGTGCATTCACCGATTTCCGGGACCTTACAGGATTTCAATGCCACCGCCGGACAAGCGGTTTCTCCGGGCGCGCGGCTGGGCCGGGTGCTCAGTTTGCGGGCACGCGAGAGCCTGGAAAACGAACTGTCGAGCTTGCAAGAGCGGCTGCAAGGCTTGCAAAGCCAGCAAGCCGACTGGCAGCGGCTGCAGCGCACCTTTGAGCGGCGGGCCAAACTGCACGCCGACCATGAAATGGCCCGCCTGCAGGCCCAGCTGGCCGAAGTCGACTCGCAAGCCCGTGCGCAGCAGGCGCAGGTGCGCCAGGATGCGGACACCCTGGCCCGCCAGGAGCGGCTGGCCAGCGAAAACTTCATCTCACCGCTGCAGATCGATGCGGCCCGCAATGCCTTGCAAGCCAGTCAGGCCCGGCTCGAAGCCATTCAGGCGCGTGAAAAGATGCTGCGCATCGAAGGCGTGGCGGTGCGCGACCAGGTGTACCTGGGGCAGGGGCGCAACGATGTGCCCTACAGTCAGCAAAAACTGGAGGACCTGCGCATCCAGCTGGCCGAGCTGCAAACCCGGCTGCGCGAAACCCACAGCCGTGTGCAGCAAATCCAAAACCAGTTGGCGCAAGGCGGTGACGGCCAGCAAGCGCTGCAGGAGGCCCCGATCCACGCGCCCGTGCAAGGTTTGTTGTGGCGCAAGTTTTTTGCCAATGGCAGCGAAGTCATCGCCGGGGCCGAGCTGGCGCAGGTGATTCATTGCCGTGACGCCTTTGTGGATGTGGCGGTGCCTGAAAGCCAGCTGCACCACATGTCGCCGGGCACGGTGGTGCAGTACCGCCTGCTGGGCACCAGCGACTGGCTGCAGGGCCGCGTGCGTGCCACCAGCGGCAGCGGCAACAACGGAGCTGACCAGACACTGGCCGCGCAGCTGCGGCGCGAGCGCAACGAGGGGCGGGTGCTCGTCGACATCCGGCCGCAAGACCTGCCCCAACCCGAAGCCAGCCTGTGCTACGCCGGGCGCGTGGTGGACGTGAAAATCCCGCGCAACTGGAACCCTCAGGCGCTGTTCAGCCGCCTGACCGCCATGGCCAGAACCTGATCACCGCGTGATCGACGACAACTTCATCCCGCTGCTGCTGGTCTTGGGGCTGTTTGCCCTGTTGTGGGACACCCGCCGTGACCACCCCCGTGTCCGGATGGCGGTGACCCTGGTGCCGGCTGTGCTGTGGGTGCCCTACCTGTTTTGGCGCGTGGGCTCGACCTTGCAGGCGGCGGGTGGGCAAGGCTGGCAGGCCCAGGCCTGGATCTGGGCGGTGGCCCTGATCGAGTTGCTGGCGCTGTTGGAGGTGGGCATCTTTTTGCTGATCATGAGCCGCCTCAACACCCGCAGCGCCCAGGCCGACGCTGTAGACGGCGCGGCCGTTTTGGGCCAGCCCGAGGTGGATGTGTTCATTCCCACCTACAACGAGCCGCTGGATGTGCTGGAAAAAACCATCCTGGGTGCGCAGGCGATCGATTACCCGAACAAGACGGTCTGGGTGCTGGACGATGGCCGTCGGGATTGGCTGCAGGCCTATTGCGCCCGCCACGGCGTGCGCTATTTGACGCGGCCCGACAACCTGCACGCCAAAGCGGGCAACCTCAACCACGCGCTGCAGCACGCCCGAGGGGCGTTTGTGGCCGTGTTCGATGCCGATTTTGTGCCCTCGCGGGGTTTCATCCGGCGCACCTTGGGCCTGTTTGTGGACCCGAGCGTGGGCATCGTCCAAACGCCCCAGCACTTTTACAACAAGGACCCGATCCAGACCAATCTGGGCCTGATGCAGGACTACCCGGACGAACAGCGCTTGTTTTTTGACCAGATGGCCGCTTCGCGCGACGCCTGGGACGCTTCGTTTTGCTGCGGCTCGTGCAGCATCATGCGGCGTCAGGCGCTGGATGCAGCGGGCGGCATCCCGACCGAAAGCATCACCGAAGACCTGCTCACCACCTTGGTCATGCTGCGCCATGGCTACCGCACCGTGTACCTGAACGAGCGCCTGAGCATGGGCCTGGCGGCCGAGTCGATCGAGGGCTTTTTTGTGCAGCGCGAACGCTGGTGCCGGGGCGCCATCCAGTCGCTGTTTTTGCGTTGGGGCCCCTTGGGGCCGGGGCTCACGCCCATGCAACGCCTGCTGTTTTTCCCGACCAGCTGGCTCACACAGTACTTTGTGCGCCTGTTTTTGTTGCTCATCCCGCTGGCCTACCTCTTGCTGGGTTGGATGCCTTTGCAGTTCACCAACACGGGCGACCTGATCCGCTTTCAGCTGCCTTTGCTGGCGGGCCTGTTTTTGGCGACCCGCTGGCTGGTGGGCTCGCACTACATCCCGCTGGTGTCGGTGCCCGCCAGCATTTTTGCCAGCTTCCGGCTGGCCCCCACGGTGCTGGCTTCGCTGATACAACCTTTTGGCAAACCTTTTCGGGTCACGCCCAAGGGCTCAATGTCGGTAGGCGGCCGCCAGGTGGACACGGTCACCCTCGCGCCGATCCTGCTCACTTTGGCCCTGACCTTGTTGGGGCTGTTGATCAATGTGACGCCCGAGCTGGCGGTGGTGCCCTTCACCGAGTTTTTCCCGATCGCGGTGTTCTGGTCGGGCCTGAATGTGTTGGCCTTGGCGTTGGCGGCGCTGCTGTGCATCGAAGGCCCGCGTCTGCGCCGCGAGGAGCGCTTCGAACTGAAAGAACCCGCGCTGCTGCACTGGGGGGATAAGTCCCTGCCCGTGCTGTTGGTGGACGCCAGTGTGGACGGTTTTCACCTGAGCGCGGACCCGGCAGGTTCCGCACTGCCCGAGGCCAGCGAGGGCCTGCGCCTGGTGGTTCAGGATGTGGGCGAGGTGCCGCTGCAGATTCTGCGCCGCTGGCCTGGTCGCCTGAGCGGGCGTTTTGTGCCCAGTCAAGCGCAGCGCGACGCCTTGATCCGCAAGCTGTTCAGTGGTGACTACAGCAACCACGTCAGTCGCGTGCAAAGCTGGCGCAAATTGCTGCAGCGCATGTGGCGCAAAGCGATGCACTGAGCCTGGGCCACGCCCTGGCCGACTCACACGGTCACGGCTTCTGTGCCCGCGGGCACGCCCCAATGCGCGGCCGCGCTGGCCGTCCAGAACTCGGCAAAGGGACTGGGCAGTGGCGCGGGGGCCGCAGACGCCAGCAGCTGCCCCGGCAACAAGGTGTCGATGTTGGAGGCCAGAGTCCGGGCCTGGCCGTGGCCATTGCGCACCATCAGGTGGTGCGGCGTGATGTCGCCGGGCTTTTGCAGACCCGCAGCGCCCACCAGATCGGCCAGGGCATGCAGGGTGTTGGCGTGAAAGTAAAACACCCGCTCGGCCTTGTCGGTGACCACGATGGCACGTTGGCGCACCGGGTCTTGAGTGGCCACGCCCGTTGGGCAGTGGTCGGTGTGGCAGCTGCGTGACTGGATGCAGCCCAGCGCAAACATGAAGCCCCGCGCCGCGTTGCACCAGTCCGCCCCCAGGGCCAGGCAGCGTGCCATGTCGAAGGCCGAAATCACCTTGCCCGATGCCCCGATCTTGATGCGGTCTCGCAGGCCTGCACCCACCAGGCTGTTGTGCACCAGCCGCAGTCCGTCGCGCAGGGGCATGCCCACATGGTCGGCAAACTCGATGGGTGCGGCGCCCGTGCCGCCTTCTGAGCCGTCCACGACGATGAAATCGGGTGTTTGCCCGGTCTCCAGCATGGCCTTGACCAGCGAAAACCATTCGGCCGGATGCCCGACACACAGCTTGATGCCCACGGGTTTGCCACCCGAGAGTTCGCGCAGCTGCCCCACAAAAGCCAGCAACTCCAGCGGTGTGCTGAACGCCGAATGCCGGGCGGGCGACACACAGTCCTGCCCCATGGGCACGCCCCGCGCTTCGGCGATTTCGGGGCTGACTTTGGCTTTGGGCAAAACGCCGCCGTGGCCAGGTTTGGCCCCTTGTGACAGTTTCAGCTCGATCATCTTGACCTGAGGCGAGCGGGCTTGTTCCGCAAAGCGCACCGGGTCGAAACGGCCTTCGGGTGTGCGGCAGCCGAAATAGCCCGAGGCGATCTGCCAGATCAGATCGCCGCCCGGCTCGCGGTGGTACCGGGAGATGCTGCCCTCTCCGGTGTCGTGCGCAAACTGCCCCATGGCGGCACCCTTGTTCAGGGCCTTGATCGCGTTGGGCGACAAAGCCCCGAAGCTCATGCCCGATATGTTGAGCAGTGACAGCGCATAGGGCTGCTGGCATTGGTGTGCGCCCACCGTGATCCTGAAATTCGCCGGGTCCAGCTGCGTCGGTTGCAAAGAATGGGTGACCCACTCGGATTGGGCGGCGTACATGTCCTTGATGCTGCCAAATCCGCGCTTGTCGTTTTGCACTTTGGAGCGGGCGTAAACCATGGCCCGCTGGTTGCGCGAAAAGGGCAGTTTTTCCTCGTCGTCTTCCAGAAAATATTGCCGCAATTCAGGCCGGATGTATTCCAGCCCGTAGCGCAGCCTGCCGGTGAGGGGGTAGTTGCGCCGCACCGCCTGTTTGGGTTGTCGGAAGTCCATCCAGCCCAGCACGAACAAGGCGGCAAAACCTGCACTGGCCCAAGCCGAGACGGGCCAGCTGAGGAGGGCGGCCGGGGCGGTGACCAGCCAGGGCAGGTAACGCGACAAGGATTGACGGGCCATGGGCAGCTCTCCAAAACAAACGACCACGGGGGTCGATACGCGCAGGTATGGACCCCATCGTAGATGGTTTTGTTAGTTTTTGTAAATTTATGCGCGAACGAAGCGCTCAGCCGCCAGGTGCTTGGCCAAGGATTCAGGCAAGGGCAGGGGCTCTTGGTTCAGCCAGGCGGCGGTGAGTTCACCGCACAACACGGCCAGGCTGATGCCGCGTGCGCCCATGCCCGTGCTCAGGCACAGGCCTGGCAGGCGGGCGCGGTCAATGGGGCCGACCGCAGGCAGTCGGTTGGGCAAGGTGCAGCGCAAACCGGCCCAGCCCTGCACGAGGTTCGGCCCGAATTGCCTGGCCATGGCTTCGCCCAAAGCGGGCAGCAGCGTGGCCAGGCGCACTTGGTTGGCGGCGTGGTCTTCTTCGCGCACGGGGGCTTGCTCGCAGTTGCGCTCAAAGGTGGAGCCGATGAACCAGCCGGGCGGCCCCTCGGGCGTGGGCACGCCGCTGATGAAGCTGCCGTGGCCGTTGACCGGAAAAGGCGGCAGCAGCTGGCGCTGGCCCTCGGTCAAGTCGGCCATGTGGCCAAAACTGACTTGCCCACGCAAGGGATTCAGCGGCACGGCAAAGCCGGGCAGGGGCCGCAGCAATGCCAAGCTGTCAAAGGCGCTGGCCACCACCAGCCAAGGGGCCTGGCCCAGTGTTTGGCCTTGGGCATCGGTCACGGCCCATGCATCGCCGCGCCGCGCGATGCCTTGCACCTGCTGGCCCCAGCGCACTTGCACGCCCGGGGTTTGCAGCTGCGCGGCCACCAGTTGCCGGGGCCGAATCCAGCCCGCTTGCGCATGCCACAGCGCGGGCGTGCCCTGTGGCAGGCCCGCAGCAGCGATTTGCGCCGGGCTCGCCGGGGTGCTGTGCTGGTCGGCACAGGTGGCTGGCAGTCTGCGTTTGCCCGCCAGATTGTGTTCCAGCACGCCGCTCAGGGCCCAGTCGGTGCCGCTGTGCAGCAGGGCCCGGGCGCGTTGCAGGGTGGCCTGCACGCCTGCGCGCGTGATGCGCGAGAGCACGTTGTCGTCGGGTGAAACATGGGGCGCAGCCAAACCCGCAGGCAGGCCCGATGCGCCAGCTCCCACGCCCGGGGCTTGGTCGAGCACGGTGACGGCCCAGCCCCGCAAAGCCAGGCTGTGCGCGACAGCCGAGCCGGACAAGCCCGCACCGATCACCAGCGCTTCGCGCTTCTCGGGTGGCGAGCTCAAGGGGTCAACAAGCAGGGGGTCAAACGCTGCGGGGCATCAGCCCGCTGCGGGTGGCACATAGCCCTGGGCGGCGTCGGCGCCATCGCCGAAGAAGTGGTTTTCCATTTGGCGGGCCAGGTATTGGCGGGCCCGCAGATCGGCCAGGTTCAGGCGGTTTTCATTGACCAGCATGGTCTGGTGCTTGAGCCAGTCGGCCCAGGCTTGCTTGCTCACACCTTCCCAGATGCGTTTGCCCAGCTCGCCGGGGTAGGGCGGAAAATCCAGACCTTCAGCTTCTTTGCCGAGTTTGATGCATTGAACGGTACGTGCCATGGTGGTGTCGAGCCTTGATCTGTCTAAAGAAGCGCTGGTTATACGGATATAGAATTTCAGTATTTCCAGTTGGGAGCGGTTCACACGACAATCCGGGTTGACCCGTTGACGTGTGGTCTTGCAGGCCGTAACTGTAGCAAGCTTTCAGCATCCCCCAAGGGCATTGGGTCTCTGGTCCCGCCCCAACACACAGCAATACCAAATGAGTGCATTTCTTGAAGAGCGCGTTTTGAGCGTTCACCACTGGACCGACCGCCTGTTCAGTTTCACCACCACCCGCGACCAAGCCCTGCGCTTTTCCAACGGCCACTTCACCATGATCGGCCTGCGCGGCGACAACGGCAAACCGCTGTTGCGCGCCTATTCCATTGCCAGCGCCAACTACGAAGAGCATCTGGAGTTTTTGAGCATCAAGGTGCCCGACGGCCCGCTGACCTCCCGGCTGCAACACATCCAGGTGGGCGACACCATTGTGGTGGGTCGCAAGCCCACGGGCACCTTGCTGTGTGACTACCTGTTGCCCGGCAAAAACCTGTACCTCATGTCCACTGGCACGGGGCTGGCCCCCTTCATGAGCATCATCCGCGACCCCGACACCTACGAGCGCTTTGAAAAAGTGATCCTGGTGCACGGCGTGCGGCAGGTGAACGAGCTGGCGTACCACGACTACATCACCCAAGAACTGCCAGCGAACGAGTTTTTGGGTGAAATGGTGAGCCAGCAGCTGCTGTACTACCCCACCGTCACCCGCGAACCGTACAAAAATCAGGGACGCCTGACCGACCTGATCGAAAACGGCAAGCTGTTCGCCGACCTGGGCTTGCCCCCGCTCGACCCCGAGACCGACCGCGTGATGATCTGCGGCAGCCCAGCCATGCTCAAAGACCTCAAGCGCATCTGCGAAGAGCGAGGCCTGAAAGAAGGCAACACCAGCACCCCCGGCGCTTTTGTCATCGAACGCGCGTTCGCCGAATCCTGACGAGGCAGGGGCTTTGTGACAGGCCCCACCGATCAGGCCGGAGCATGAAGGCAAAATAGGATTTTTGTGTTGTCACACCCGCGAATGCAGGCATCCAAGCCTTTTGTCATACCCGCAAAGGCGGGTATCCAGCTTTCCATGTCATGCCCGCGAAGGCGGGTATGCAGTTCTCCGTGTCATACCCGCGCACGCGGGTATCCATGTCTGAACAGCCTGGATGCCCGATCAAGTCGGGCATGACAAACTTGGCCCAACTGTCGCCAACATGATCCACCCCTCAACCACGCCATGAACCTGACTTCCATCACCCCCTCACGCTGGATGGCTCTGATCGCTTTGTCGGGCATCGGCATGCTGATCTTTGGCCTGTATTTGCAGCATGTGGTGGGTCTGAACCCTTGCCCCATGTGCATCGTGCAGCGGTACGCGCTGATCGGGGTGGTGCTGTTCGGGGCCATTGGCTGGCGTTTGCGTGGCTGGAGCCTGACGGTATCGGCCCTGTTGCTCGCGCTGATGGCGGGTTTCGGCGCGTTCACAGCAGCACGCCAGAGCTGGCTGCAGTGGTACCCACCCGAAATCGTCACCTGCGGCCGTGACTTTTACGGCATGGTCGAAAACTTCCCCATCAACCGCGCCATTCCCATGATCTTCAAAGGCAGCGGCGACTGCACCAAGATCGACTGGACCTTTCTGGGCGGCTCGATCGCCAACTGGTCGTTTGTGTGTTTTGTGGTGTTTGGCCTGGCGGGCTGGTTGATCGCGTACAAGGCTTTCAGGGACCGTTGATGCCCACTGAGAAGGCCAGCGTCTGCTTTGTCATGCCCGCGCATGCGGGTATCCACGGCAGTCGCAGGCATGGACCCCCGATCAAGTCGGGGGTGACGTCGATGTGTCATGCCCGCGGATGCGGGTATCCATCGAAACCGGAGGCATGGACCCCCGATCAAGTCGGGGGTGACGAGATAAGAGACATCGCCCCCTGATCAAGTAGGGGTTGACCTTGCTGTGTCATACCCGCGCACGCGGGTATCCATGCCAGACGAAGGCCCAGCGGTCAGAGCTTCTTGACCAGCACCTGGCTCTTGCGGTCCCAGTTGTATTTGCGTTTGCGGGCTTCTGGCAGCCAGTCGGGGTCCACCTGCACAAAGCCGCGCTTGATGAACCAGTGCATGGTGCGGGTGGTCAGCACAAAGATGCTTTTGAGGCCCATGGCGCGGGCGCGTTGCTCCACGCGCTTCAAAATCTTCTCGCCGTCACCCTGGCCCTGCGACTGGGGCGACACCGTCAGCGCCGCCATCTCGGCCGTCTTGGCTTCGGGGTAGGGGTAGAGCGCGGCGCAGGCAAAGATCACGCCGTCGTGGTCGATGATGGTGTAGTGGTCGATGTCGCGTTCGATCTCGGTGCGGTCACGCTTGACCAGGGTGCCGTCTTTCTCGAACGGCTCGATCAGCTGCAAGATGCCGCCCACGTCGTCGGCGGTGGCCTCGCGCAGTTCTTCGAGCTTTTCGTCCACCACCATGGTGCCGATGCCGTCGTGCACATACACCTCCAGCAGCAGCGAGCCGTCGACTGCAAAGGGCAGGATGTGCGAGCGCTCTACGCCTTCTTCGCAGGCTTTGACGCAGTGCTGCAGGTAAAAACCAATGTCGGTCGGCTCGGTCGGCGGGGGCAGCGAGGCCAGCAACTGTTTGGCCGCTGCCAGTGGCAGCTCGGTGTCGATGGGGTTGTCGTCGCTGGCGGGCTCACCCGGCTGCATGCGGATGCCCGGAATCTCGGTCACAAAAATCAGTTTGTCGGCCTGCAGCTCGGCGGCCACGCTGGTGGCGACCTCTTCCATGGCCAGGTTGAAGGCCTCCCCCGTGGGCGAGAAGCCAAAGGGCGACAGCAGCACCATCGCCCCCATGTCCAGTGTGCGCATGATGCCGTCCACGTCCACCTTGCGCACCAGGCCCGAGTGCTGGAAATCCACGCCATCCACAATGCCCACGGGCCTTGCGGTGATGAAGTTGCCTGAAATCACCCGCACCGTAGAGCCCGCCATGGGGGTGTTGGGCAAGCCCTGGCTGAAGGCCGCTTCGATCTCGTAACGCAGCTGGCCTGCGGCTTCTTGCGCGCAATCGAGCGCCACGCTGTCGGTGATGCGGATGCCGTGTGAGTACTTGGGCGTGTGGCCTTTGGCGGCCAGTTGCTCGTTGACCTGCGGGCGAAAGCCGTGCACCAGCACGATCTTGACGCCCATGCTCTGGATCAGGGCCAGGTCTTGCGCCAGGTTTTGCAGCTTGCCCGCCGCAATCGCCTCGCCCGCGATGCCGACCACAAAGGTCTTGCCCCGGTGCATGTGGATATAAGGCGCCACCGACCGGAACCAGGGCACAAAGGTGAAGTTGAAGACAGTGGACATGGGCAATCTGGGGGCGGCAAAGGTGGCGGGGCGTCGGGCTGGGATAATCCCGGGCTGTTCTTGCCTTGATTTTCACAGAAGTTTTTGCCTTGTCTGACACCCCCCTCCAAATCGACTTCCCCGAAGGCCTGCCCGTCTCGGCCCGCCGTGACGAAATCATGGCCGCCATGGACCAGCACCAGGTCATCATCGTGTGCGGTGAAACCGGCTCGGGCAAGACCACCCAGCTGCCCAAAATTGCGCTGATGCTGGGGCGGGGACGCTTGAATGCCAAGCCCGGAGAGAAGGGCCGCCTGATCGGCCACACCCAGCCACGGCGCATTGCGGCCAGCTCGGTGGCCAAGCGCATTGCCGAAGAACTCAAGACGCCGCTGGGCGAGGTGGTGGGTTTCAAGGTGCGGTTTCAGGACCGTTTGAGCAAAAACGCCTCGGTCAAGCTCATGACCGACGGCATCTTGCTGGCCGAAACGCAGACCGACCCGCTGCTGCAGGCCTACGACACGATCATCATCGACGAGGCGCACGAACGCAGCCTGAACATCGACTTTTTGCTGGGCTACCTGCGACAAATCTTGCCGCGCAGACCGGACCTCAAGATCGTGGTGACTTCGGCCACCATCGATGCCGACCGCTTTGCCAAGCACTTTGCTTCGCGCCAGGGCCCGGCCCCGGTCATCATGGTGTCGGGTCGCACCTTCCCGGTCGAGCAGCGCTACCGCCCGTTTGAAGAGTCGCGTGACTACGGCCTGAACGAGGCCATGGCCGATGCGGTGGACGAACTCTGGCAGGGCGGGGCAGGCGGCGACATCCTGATTTTTTTGCCGGGCGAGCGCGAGATCCGCGAAGCCGCCGACCACCTGCGCAAACACCTGGCGCACCAGCCGCTCACGCGCAACGCCGAAGTGCTGCCGCTGTTTGCCCGCCTGTCACAGGCCGAGCAGGACCGGATTTTTGAAGCGTCCAACGGCCGTCGCATCGTGCTGGCCACCAACGTGGCCGAAACCTCGCTCACCGTGCCCGGCATCCGTTACGTGATCGACGCGGGCACGGCGCGGGTCAAGCGCTACAGCCTGCGCAGCAAGGTCGAGCAGCTGCTGGTCGAGCCCATCAGCCAGGCGGCGGCCAACCAGCGGGCGGGCCGCTGCGGCCGCGTGGCCAACGGCATCTGCATCCGCCTGTACGACGAAAAGGACTTTGCAGGCCGCCCGCGCTTTACCGATCCGGAAATTTTGCGCTCGTCTTTGGCAGGCGTGATCTTGCGCATGAAGTCGTTGCACTTGGGCGTGGTGGAAGACTTCCCGTTCATCGAAGCGCCGTCCAAACGCGCCATCACCGACGGCTACCAACTGCTGGCCGAGCTGGGCGCGGTGGATGACGACAACGAACTCACCCCCATTGGCAAAGAGCTGGCCCGCCTGCCGCTGGACCCCCGCGTGGGCCGCATGATTTTGGAAGCGCGCCACCGCAACGCGCTCGACGAAGTGCTGGTGATCGCCAGCGCCATGAGCGTGCAAGACGTGCGCGACCGCCCCATGGACGCCCAGGCCCAGGCCGACCAGGCGCACGCCAAGTTCGACGACGACAAGAGCGAATTCACCGGTTATCTGAAGCTGTGGAAATGGATTCACGATGCAAGGGGCGGCCCATCGGCCCATGGACACCCGGTCAAGCCGGGTGTGACAAAAGAATCTGTCATACCCGCGAACGCGGGTATCCATGCGCCTCATGGACACCCGGTCAAGCCGGGTGTGACAAAGGGGGCGGGCATTCATGCCCCCGCATCCACCCACAAACTCAGCAACCGCCAATACGAGCAGCTGCTGCGCCAGAACTTCATCAACGTCCGGCGCGTGCGCGAGTGGCGCGACACGCACACCCAGCTGCTCACCGTGGTGACCGAGCACCAATGGCGCATCAACACGCAGCCCGCCACGTATGAGCAGCTGCACCTGTCCATGCTGGCGGGCCTGCTCGGCAACGTGGGCTACAAGCTCGAAGATGAGGACGCCTATCTGGGCGCACGCGGCATCAAGTTCCACAAACACCCCGGCGCACACCTGAGCAAGAAGCCGGGCCGCTGGATCGTGGTGGCTGAACTGGTGGAGACCACGCGCCTGTTTGGCCGGGGCATTGCGGCGATTGAGCCTCAGTGGCTGGAGCAGGTCGGCGCGCACCTGCTGCGCAAACAGGTGCTCGACCCGCATTGGGAAAAGAAGTCCGCCGAAGTGGTGGCGCTGGAGCGGGCCACGCTTTACGGCCTGGTGGTCTACAGCGGGCGGCGCACCGCCTACAGCCGGGTGGACCTGCACGGCGCACGCGAGATTTTCATCCGCGAAGCGCTGGTGGGCGATCAGTGGGAGACCAAGCTGCCTTTCCTGGCCGCCAACCACAAGATGATCGCCAAGGTCGAAGAGCTGGAGCACAAGTCGCGCAGGCAAGACGTGTTGGTGGACGATGAGCTGATCTACGCCTTTTACGACCAGCAAATCCCGCCCGAAGTCTGCAGCGGCCGTTTGCTCGAAGAGTGGTATCGGCAAGAAAGCGTCAAGCAACCGCGCCTGCTGATGTTGACCCGCGAAGAGTTGATGCGCCACGAGGCCGCAGGCATCACCACGCAGGCTTTCCCCAAACACATCCGCCTGGGCGGGACCGATTGCCAAGCCACTTATCTGCACGAGCCGGGCGATGCCCGCGATGGCGTCACGGTCACCGTGCCTTTGTTTGTGCTCAACCAAGTGAGCGAAGACCGCTGCGAATGGCTGGTGCCCGGCCTGCTCAAAGACAAAATTCAGGCGCTGCTCAAAAGCCTGCCGCAGCGCCCGCGCAGCCGCTTTGTGCCGCTGCCCGAATCGGCCACGCGTATCGCGGCCGAGTTGTCAGCCCCCGAGCTGTTTGGTGCCGGGTCGCTGACCGACGTGTTGCTCAAAAAAGTGCGCGACGAAACCAGTCTGGACGTCAAACGTACCGACTTCAAACACGACATGCTCAGCCCGCACCTGTTCATGAACCTGCTGGTGGTCGACGAACACGGTCGCCAGCTGGGCATGGGCCGCAACCTGGGCGCCCTCAAAGGCGAGCTGGGTGCCAAAGCCCGTGGCGCGTTCCAGGCGTTGGCGCAGTTGAAGGTGGCGTCTTCTGTCATGGCCACCCCCTCAGGCATGCCCACTCCATCTGTCGCACCTGCGAACGCTAGTGTCCACGCCCCCCATGGACACCCGATCAAGTCGGGTGTGACAAGACAAGATGTCATACCCGCGAACGCGGGTATCCAGCCCCGCACAGGCACAGCATCCACCAAAGCCACCCCCGCCAAACAGACCCCCATCGCCCCCCAGCGCTACACCACCTGGACATTCGGCGAACTGCCCGAACTGATGGAAATCAGCAAAGGCGGCCAGACCCTGATCGGCTTCCCGGCGCTGGTGGACATGCAAGACGCCGTGACGATCGAGGTGTTTGACGAGCCCGACGTGGCCGCCAACAAAAACCGCGCTGGCCTGCGCCGCCTGTTTGCGCTGCAGATCAAAGACGCGCTCAAGTACCTGGAAAAAAACATCCCCGACCTGCAAAAAATGGCTGTGGCCTACATGCCGCTGGGCACGGCGGATGAGCTGAAAACCCAGATCATCGACGTGGCGCTGGATCGTGCTTTCTTGCTCGACCCGCTGCCCAACAATGAAATCACCTTCAAGCGCCGCATCGAAGAAGGCCGGGGCCGCCTCACGCTGATTGCGAACGAAGTGGCCCGGCTGGCGGGCACCATCTTGCTGGAGTTTGGCGCGGCCACACGCAAGATCAAGGACACCAAAAACGCCCCCGATGCGACAGCCGACTGCACCCAGCAACTGCAACGCCTGATGCCCAAAAACTTCATGGCCGCCACCCCATGGCCGCAGCTGCAGCACTACGCCCGCTACCTCAAGGCCATCACCCTGCGCCTGGACAAATACCGCGCCGACCCCGCCCGCGACGCCCAGCGCCTGACCGAGCTGAAACCGCAAGAACAACGCTACTGGCGTCTGGTGGCCGAACGCAAAGGCGCCCAAGACGCCCGCATGCTGGAGTTCCGCTGGCTACTGGAAGAGCTGCGCGTGAGCTTCTTCGCCCAAGAACTGCGCACCCCGCAGCCGGTGAGCATCAAGCGGCTGGAGAAGGCTTGGGGGCAGTTGAATCATTGAGGTGTTTTTGTGATTTATGCCACTAAGTGGCATAATTCGACGCATCCGCCGCGTCTTCAAAACCCGTCAATTTGCCAAGTGGATGCGTAAAAGCGAGCTGACGGATCAAGCTTTGTGCCAAGCCGTGAGCGAGATGGTCAGTGGCCTGGTGGATGCTGATCTGGGCGGCGATGTGCTCAAGAAACGCGTTGCCTTGCCCGGGCGCGGTAAGCGTGGAGGCGCCCGCACTTTGGTGGCAACGCGCAGGGCCAGCCGTTGGTTTTTTGTGTTCGGGTTTGAGAAGAACGAAAAGGCCAATGTTTCCAATGCCGAGCTGGAAGCCTTGCAGTGGCTGGCCAAACAACTGCTGGACTTGACGGGGCGTCAGCTTGAAGTCTCGGTGCAAGACGGTTCATTACAGGAGATTTGCCATGAGCACTAAAGCCAAAACCAAGGTCAAGCCCCAAACCGTCAGTCGCATGTTGGAAACGGTCTATGAGACAGCGGCCGATCTGGAGCGTTTGGGCTTCATCGACAAGCGCAAGATGCAGAAGCTGGAAGCGCTTTGCATGGAGCCGATTGCGCCTTATGACAGCGCCCAAATCCGCGCCCTGCGTGAGCAGCACAAGCTGAGCCAGACAGTCATGGCCTCGGTGCTCAACACCAGCGCTTCCACCGTGCGCAAATGGGAAATCGGCGAAAAGCACCCCAGCGGCCCTTCGCTCAAGTTGCTGAACTTGTTGGACCGCAAGGGGTTGGATGCCTTGCTGTGATGCGCCGGATAAATACCGCGTTAAACCCGCCCGCGACGCCCAGCGCCTGAGTCAACTGCGTGTGAGCTTCTTCGTACAAGAGTTGCGTACTCTGCTCTAGTAGCGCTCTGTTTCCCTCAGTAGGGCTTGTCAGTTCTTCCCAAACTTGGCCTTGGCTGCCGCAACGCAGCTGGCTTTGGCGTCGCCTGCGAGGGCATCGCATTTTTCGATGGCCACTTTGTAGTCGGCGTCGACTTTTTCGGTGGCCGCGTCTTTCTTGGCTTCACCGATTTCCTTGTTCATCTTGGCGTCGGCCAGGGCTTTTTTCTCGACGGCCTTGGCTTCTTGGCGGCACACGTCCTTGGCGTTGCCCGCGAGGTCGTCACAGCGCTCTTTGGCGACTTCGTAGGCGGCTTTGGCTTTGGCCACCAGGACATTGGTGCGGTCGGCGGCTTTGCCTGTGTAGCTGTATTCCAGCTCGGCGCGTGCAATCTTTTCCTTGGCTTTGGCTTCTTCCACGCAGATGTCTTTGGCATTGCCTGACTGCGAGCCGCAAGCGGCTTTGTCGGCCTTGTAGTCCGCGCTGATGCGTGTTTTGCTGGCCTTGTAGTCGGCTTTGCTCATGGTTTGGGCATAGGCGGCCGAGATGGGCAGCAGGCTGGCGCACAGCAGGGCGGCGGTGAAGGTCTTGAGTTTTTGCATGAAGGTTTCCCCTTTGAGGTGATGAAGAGAACCCATTAGCACACGCCTGGCCTTGTGTGATCAGTGCGTCAACCAACGCAGCGCGATGACGCGCTGCGTTCACCAGCGCCCGGAAGCACCGCCACCGCCAAAGCCGCCGCCCCCGCCTTTGAAGCCGCCACCGGGGCCACCGCGCCCGCCGTACCGGGCTCGCAGCAATCCGGCCAAGCCCACCCAGGTGGTCAGCCCTGTGATGCCACCCGCGATCAGTGCCAAAGACAGCACCCCAAGCAGGAACCACGAGACGGCGCCCACAATCGCGGCGGTCATGATCGCGCCAGGAAATCGGCCCAGCACGGCCCGCAACACAAAGCCCAGCAGAGCGCCAGCGGCAATGATCCAGCTGATGTCCATCCAGGGCTTGACCGTTGGCGCAGCGGTCGGTGCGGGCAGGGGCTCGCCGTCGATGACACCCATCATGCGTTGCAGCCCTGTGTCGATGCCGCCGAAAAAGTCTTGCTGCCGAAAAGCAGGCGTGATGCTTTCCTCGATGATGCGTTTGCTGGTGGCGTCGTTGAGGGCGCCTTCCAGTCCGTAACCTACCTCTATGCGCACGGCGCGGTCGTTCTTGGCCACCACAAGAATGGCCCCATCGTCGATCTTGGTGCGGCCCAGCTTCCATTGCTCGGCCACGCGCAGGGCATATTGCTCGATGGTTTCGGGTTGGGTGGTGGGCACCAGCAAGACGGCCAGCTGGCTGCCTTTGCGTGCTTCAAAGGCGGTCAGCTTTTGTTCGATCGTGGTTTGCTGCGCCGGGGTGAGTGTGCGGGTTTGGTCGACCACGTGGCCTGTCAAGGGCGGCACGGGCAACTGGGCGTTGCAGACTTGCCCGACCAGCAAGGCCCCGAAGAGCCAGCCCACGCAGCGGATGCGCCACACGTTCACTTGGCATCACCCGGTACGGTGGCAGATGGTTTGGCGGGTGCAGTCCCGAAATCCACGGTGGGTGGCCGGGCGATCGCTTGCTCGTTTTCGACTGAAAAGTTGGGTTTTTCTTTGTAGCCCAATGCCCAAGCCGTCAGGTTGGAGGGGAATGAGTGGACGGTGACGTTGTAGTCCTGCACGGCTCGGATATAGCGGTTGCGGGCGACGGTGATGCGGTTTTCTGTGCCTTCGAGTTGGGCTTGCAGGTCGATGAAGCCTTGGTTGGCCCGCAGAGCGGGGTAGTTTTCTGACACCACCAAGAGCCTGGACAAGGAGCCCGAGAGTTCTTTTTGGGCCTGCTGAAATTTCTGGAACGCTTGCGGGTCGTTGACCAGTTCGGGCGTTGCCTGGATGGCCGTGGCCTTGGAGCGCGCTTCCACCACGGCTTGCAAGGTGCTTTGCTCAAAGTCGGCCTGGCCTTTGACGACGTTGACCAGGTTGGGAATCAGGTCGGCCCGGCGCTGGTATTGGCTCAGCACTTCGGACCAACTGGCCTTGATCTGTTCGTTCCCCCTTTGGAACTCGTTGTAGCCGCAGCCCGAAAGGACGAGTGCGGTGCCGATCAAAAAGAGGGAAAACCAGCGTTGAAAAGTGGCGGTCATGGCGTGCCTCGCGTTGGTGGGTGTTCGGCAAGGGTATGGCGCGAAGGACCGGGGCACTGTGCGCTGCACCACATTCAGCAAGGGGCTGCCAAGGCTGTCGCTTGCGCATATCGTTGCGCATTTGCATTGTTGTTTTTGTCGAATATGTAGCTATAAGTGACTATATCGACATATAATCGACCAATGATTTTTAAACGCTTCAGTGCTGTTGCCGTGCTGTGGAGCCTTCTGGCTGGCGTGTCCGCGCCTGCCTTGGCTTTTCAGGACAGGGACTGGCAGCTGGTGCCTGCTGCAACGACCCATTGGGTGGAGTTCACTCAGGGCTCGGAGTTGTCCAAACTGGTGGCGGGCTACCGCTCGGGCGGTTTTGAGTCTGCGGGCGGCCAATGGGTGGGTTTTGACAAGTGGTACCGCCCGAAAATGGTGGACACCCGCCTGACCTGGATGACGCAGCTGTCGCCAGAGTTTGGCGTGCTGTGGGGCGCCAGCACGGGCGAGCGGGCTGAAAAATACACCATTGCACCCAGCCTGAAGCTGGGTTTTGTCTACCAGATCAAGGCCGGTCCGCGTTCGCATTTGTCGATTCGGGCGACTTCGGTCATTGGCGGGCGCTTGCAGGAACGAGCCTGCACAGCCGACTATGGCGAGATTGGTGGCGTCCAGCAGGTCCATTGCCGTTTGGCCGCGACCGAGTTGGCCCCCGACCAAACCCTGAAATACCTGATCAACGCTTTGCCACCCGACCGGCACCAGGCGCAGATCCGATACACCTACATTTTTTGAATTCCCCACCCTGAGAGGAACACCATGAAAACCATTCGACTTGTTGCCTTGGCCACCATCGGTTTGCTGGCCCTGTCTGCCGCCCATGCCCAAAAATCCGGCCCCTCCAAGACCGCGCCTGCGCCGCAACTGCAAACCTGGATGAGCCCGGAAGTGGCCGATGCCTGGAAGCAGGGCTACAAGGGTTCGGGCGTGACCGTGACGGTGGTGGACGACTTCCGCAGCAATCAGGGTCTGTACGGCAATCTGGGGCAGGGCACCCAGCTCTTGCGACATGGCGAATGGACGCTCAAAGAGGCCAGCATGATTGCACCGTCGGCCACCATGCGGGCACATGACTTCAATTCAGGCACCTCGGTGGGCCTGAGCCGTGGTCTGAATGTGCTGAACCTGAGTTACGGCATGTATGCGCCTGCGGGATACACCGCTTCGCAAATCGGCTGGAGCAGCCAGGAGTCCTCCATCATTTCGCACGCCCAAAATGGCAAGGCTGTGATTTCCAAAGCCGCTGGCAACGATGCCATCGTGATCGGTTCGGCCAACGCCTCCGGACAAGTGGATTACCTGAACCTCGCGCTCAAAGGGGCCCAGTCGGCCATTTATGTCGGCGCCCTGAACACCAACGGCACGACCAGCGCACCGGCCTCTTTGGCCAGCTACTCCAACACGCCGGGTGCAGACGCGGTGGTTCAACAGCAATTTGTGGTCGTGGGTGTGGACGGCGCCAAGACGGGTTTGTACGGCACATCGTTTGCAGCGCCGATCATCAGCGGTTATGCGGCCATTCTGGGCAGCAAGTTCACCAAATCAACACCCACCCAGATTGCCAACCAGCTGTTGAAGACGGCTCGCCAGGACACGATCTCGGGTTACAACCCCGCCACACACGGCCGCGGTGAGGCGAGCATCACCCGCGCACTGGCCCCTGTCAGCATTCAATAAGCCCTCGGGGCTGCGGCCTTCGCTGCTCCGATTCAGCGCGGCAGCGTCATCAGCGGAATGTCTTTGGCTGCGGCCAGTTTGTCGAGCTGCGCTCGGGTCTGGCCCGCCAAAAATGATTCGATGGCTTGCCGCGTGGCGGGATTGAACAAGTCCTTGACCGGGTGGGTCAGCGCCACACCTGCGGCTTCGCACAGGCTGATGGCAAAGTGCGGCTCGAGCGCTGCCACGGCCACCCGGCCGTTTTTGCAGGCATAGATGCGGTAACCCGCGTGCGCACCGCCTACCGCACCTTCGGGCGTGGTCATGCGCAGCTGTCTGGGCAAGGCCAGCCAAGCGGCCGCGTCGGACAGGGCGACTTCGTGGTGCGACCCTTTGCCCGTGGTCTTGAGCGTGATCAGCGCCTTCAGCGCAGCTTCGCTGGCCATGATGGCGCCCCCCATGTCGGCAAACAAACTGGGTGGCAAGTCCATGCCATTGACCAAACCGACTTCGGCCTGGTAAGTCAAATCGTGGCCAGGGATTTCGGCCAAGGGGCCAGGAGCGCCGACCACTTCGATCAGGCTGAGCGCGGGGTATTGCTTGTGCAGCTTCTTCCAACCCAGGCCCAGCTTGGTCAGGGCCGATGGGCGAAACGAGGTCAGCAGCACATCGGTCTTAGGCAAGAGCTTGTGCAACTCGGCTTGGCCTTTTTCTGTCTTGAGGTCCAGCGTTTTGTGCTTCACGCCTTTGTGCAGCAGGTCGTAGCCGCTGGGCGTGTAGTGCTGCATCGGGTCGCCCGCAGGCGGGTTGATCTTGGTGCAGGTGGCGCCCATCTGGGCCAGTCGCATCAGCGCGGCAGGGCCGGGCAGGTTGAGGGCAAGACTCAAGACGCGCGTGCCGCGCAGGGGTTTGTTGGTGCTCATGGTGCTGATCATTTTAGGAGGGCACTTGTTCCATGGCTGCCAATGCGCGACACCAAAGGCATTCGGCCGCAGGGGCGGCCTCCCACAGGGACAGCGAGCATGGCTGGGTCTCAGCCTCCCACAAGGACTGCCAGCGTAGCTGGGTATTTTGTGGGAGCGAGCCCCTGCTCGCGAATGGTGGCAGTGGCTCAGCAGGCATTCGGCCGCAGGGGCGGCCTCCCACTGGGGCAACCAGCAAGGGGCGTCAGTCCCTCAGAGAGGGTTTACCGGTCGCCAAAGTCCAGCGGCAAGCCCACATAGTTTTCGGCCATGGTGCGCGAACCGGCTTCGCTGTGGATCAGGTAGTCCAGCTCCGCGTCCTGGAACTTCTGGCCGATGTCGCCGTTTTCCGGAAAGTGGTGCATCAGGCTGGTGAACCACCACGAAAAGCGCTCCGCACGCCAGATGCGGCGCAGGCAGCGTTCCGAATACGCGTCTATGCCCGCCTCGGTCTTGTCGGCATAGAACTCGATGAAAGCAGTGGACAAATACTTCACGTCGGTAGCGGCCAGGTTCAGGCCTTTGGCACCTGTGGGCGGCACGATGTGCGCGGCGTCGCCCGCCAAAAACATTCGGCCAAAGCGCATGGGCTCGGTCACGAAGCTGCGCAGCGGGGCGATGCTTTTCTCAATGCTGGGGCCGGTCACCAAATGCTCGCGGGCTTCGGGGTCCAGGCGCTTGCGCAATTCGGCCCAGAAGGCGTCGTCTGACCATTGCTCGACCTTGTCGGTCAAGGGCACTTGCAGGTAATAGCGGCTGCGCGTGGCGCTGCGCTGTGAGCACAGGGCAAAGCCGCGGGTGCTGTTGGCGTAGATCAATTCATGGTGCACAGGGGGTGTGTCGGACAACACGCCCAACCAGCCAAAGGGGTAGACCTTTTCAAACTCTTTGATTGCGCCTTTGGGGGCACTGGCGCGGCAGACGCCATGAAAGCCATCGCAGCCCGCGATGAAGTCGCATTCGATGGTGTGTAGCTGGCCATTTTTTTCGTAGGTGACGCGGGGCTTGGCAGTGTCGAACTCGTGCACCTGCACATTCTGGGCTTCGTAGACCGTGGGCAGACCTTCTGCCTGGCGCGTGTCCATCAGGTCGCGGGTGACTTCGGTCTGGCCGTACACCATGACTTTTTTGCCGCCCGTGAGATGGTCCATGTCGATGCGGTGGCGTGCGCCTTTGAACAAGAGGTCAAAGCCTGTGTGCACCAAGCCTTCTTTGTGCATGCGTTGGCCCACGCCTGCCTCGTCCAGCAGGTCCATGGTCACTTGCTCCAGCACACCCGCGCGGATGCGCGAAAGCACATAGTCGGGGCTTTGGCGCTCGACGATGATGGCGTCAATGCCGGCCTTGAACAGCAATTGGCCGAGCAACAGGCCGGAGGGGCCTGCGCCAACAATGGCCACTTGGGTGCGGGTGGTGCTCATGGGTGTCTCCTGGAGTCTGTCTGTGCAATGCCCGCAAGCTTAGGGGGCAGGCTCAAGGGCAGAAGGGCATGGCATTCGAGTTTGTGCGATGAAAAGATGATTTGTGCGATGATCGCGCAAATCATTCTGCCGTTGAGGCAGCTTCCCACTAAAACCCAAAAGCCTTCGTTGCATTTTTTTGTGGGAGCGAGCCCCCGCTCGCGAATGGTGGTGATCCCGCTGCAGTCATTCGCGAGCGGGGGCTCGCTCCTACTTCACTCCGATTCACATGACAATTGCCAAAGCTGACTATATCGAGGGACTGGCCAAGGGCCTGGCTGTGCTGGAGGCGTTTGACACCGAGCGCCAGCGCTTGAACGCCACGCTGGCCGCGCAGCGCACGGGCATCACGCGGGCGGCGGCACGGCGGCATTTGCTCACCTTGGCCGAGTTGGGTTATCTGGAGACCGATGGTTCGCACTACTGGTTGTCGCCACGGGTGCTGCGTTTGGCAGGCAGCTACATGGCCACCTCGCGCCTGCCGCGCACGCTGCAGCCCACACTCAACCGCCTGGCGGCACAAACGCAGGCGGCTTTCAGCGCGGTGGTTCTGGACCACGACGAGTGCGTGATCGTGGCCCGCAGTGCAGGCGTGGCCGAACCGGTGCGGCACCTGGCCTATGGTCTGCACCTGGGTGCACGCTTGCCCGCGCACGCCACCTCCACCGGGCGGGTTTTGCTGGCCAGTTTGCCCAAGGCCGATTTCACGGCCTGGCTCAAAGGCCGGGAGTTGGCCCGCATCACGCCGCAAACCGAGGTGAATGCCGCCCGATTCAAGGCGTTGGTCGAGCAGGTGCGGCAGGCGGACCATTGCCTGGCCCGCGATGGCCACGAGCTGGGCATCCACGCGCTGGCGGTGCCCCTGCGCAACATGCAGGGCCAGACCCTGGCCGCGCTGAATGTGGTGGGCACGGCGGATCAGTTGAGCGACGCCTCTGTGCAGCGCAAGTGGCTGCCATTGCTGCAGGATGCAGCGCGGGAGTTGCGGCCTTTGCTGTGATGGTGCAGTGCGTGGTTTAGCGCGCATTCGGCCGCAGGGGCGGCCTCCCACGAAGACCGATGTGTCGACGGCAGAGGGCGCTTTGTGGGAGCGAGCCCCTGCTCGCGAATGGCTGCAGTGGTTTAGCGCGCATTCGGCCGCAGGGGCGGCCTCCCACGAAGACCGATGTGTCGACGGCAGAGGGCGCTTTGTGGGAGCGAGCCCCTGCTCGCGAATGGCTGCAGTGGCTCAGCACGCATTCGGCCGCAGTGGCGGCCTCCCACACCGCTTGTCGGCTCAAACGCCCAAGTGCTGTTCCAGCACGCTGGGGTCATCCAGCAGGATTTGCGAGGAGCCTTCGAACACCACTTGCCCCTTGACCAGGATGATGTTGCGGTCGGTGATCTGGGTGACGTGTTTCCAGTTTTTGTCAACGATGATCGAGCTGATGCCGCTGGCCTTGATCAGGCTGCAGATGCGCCAGATGTCGCGGGCGATCAGCGGGGCCAGGCCTTCGGTGGCTTCGTCGAGGATGAGCACATCGGGGTTGGTCATGAGGGCCCGGCCGATGGTGAGCATCTGTTGCTCGCCGCCCGACAGTTGCTGCCCGCCGTGGCCCAGGCGTTCTTTCAGGCGCGGAAAGGTCTCCAGCACCCGCTCGTAGGTCCAGTCGCGTTGGCCTTGGCTACCGGCACGGGCAGCCATTTTCAGGTTCTCCACCACGCTCAGGTTGCCGAAAATGCCCCGGCCTTCGGGCACATAGGCAATGCCCAGCTGCGCCACTTCAAACGTGGGGCGGCCGTTCATGCGCTGGCCCTTGATGTCCACCGTGCCCGAGCGCGGTGGCACGATGCCCATGATGGATTTGAGCAGGGTGCTTTTGCCCATGCCGTTGCGGCCCATGAGGCCGATCGTCTCGCCCCGGCCGACAGAAAAGTTCACGCCGCGCAGGATGTGGCTGGCGCCGTAGTAGGTGTTCAGGTCTTGGGCCTGGATCAACAAATTGCTCATCTCAATGTTCCTCACCCAAGTACGCCGCTTGCACACCCGCATCGGCGCGCACGGCCGCAGGCGTGTCGCTCGCAATCACTTGCCCGTTGACCATCACCGTCAGGTGGTCGGCCAGGGTGAACACGGCGTCCATGTCGTGCTCGACCAGCAAAATCGCGTGGTCTTTTTTGAGGCGCAGCAGCAGCTGCACCATGCGCTCGGCCTCGGCCTGGCCCATGCCGGCCAGCGGTTCATCGAGCAGCAGCACGCGGGGCTCGGTGGCCAGGGTCATGGCGATTTCGAGCTGGCGTTGCTCGCCATGGCTGGTGGCCCCGGCCAGGGCCTGGCGCCGGTCTTGCAGGCCCGCGAGTTCAATGGCGCGTTCGGCCCGCGCGTTGACGGCCTGCATGCGGGCGGCTGTCCGCACCCAACCCAGCGGGTTGAAGGGCGAAGGCTGCACACGCGATTGCGCAGACAAGCGCACGTTGTCCCACACGCTGAAGGTGCTGAAAATGTTGGTCTTTTGGTAGCTGCGGCCGAGGCCATGGCGCGAAATTTTCTCGGGGGTCCAACCGGTGATGGACTCTTCGCCCAAGGTGATGCTGCCACTGGTGGGGGGCAGGTCGCCCGAGAGCAGGTTGGTCAGTGTGGACTTGCCCGCGCCGTTGGGGCCAATGACGGCGTGGATGTGGCCGAGCCACAAATCCAGCGACACGTCGTTGACGGCCGCCAGCCCGCCAAAGCGCTTGGTCAAACCACGGGCGGACAGCAAAGCTTGGCGATCAGTCATGGCCCGCCTCCTTGGCTGTTTGGCTGCCGAAAACCCGGTTGATCAGGCCCAAAATGCCTTTGGGCGCAAAGATGATCAAAGCTACGATGAACAGACCCATCCACATTTGCCAGTGCTTGCCGGTTTTGAAGCTGCCCACATCGGGCAGGTCTTTGAAGACATGCAGCAAATACTCAAAGCTGAAGGCCCCCACAATGGCGCCCGCGAAATTGCCCATGCCACCCAAAATCACCATCATGATGGCGTGGGCGCTCATGTGAAAGCCCATGAGCTCGGGGTTCACAAACCCGGTTTGTGCGGCCCACAAATAACCCGCCAGGCCCGCCAAGGCCCCGGCCAGCGTGAATGCGGCGAGCTTGTGGCTGAAGGTGTTGAAACCCAGGGCCCGCATGCGGTGCTCGTTCACGCGGATGCCCGACAGCGCCCGGCCAAAGGGGCTCCAGAGCAGGCGGCGCAAAAACACATACACCGCCAGCAAACAGCCCAGCGTGAAGTAATAAAACACCCGCTTGTTTTCCAGGTCGATGATGCCCGCATCGGGGCGGAAATTCAGGAACAAACCGTCCGAGCCGCCCAGGGCCTTGTTGTCAAAGAAGATGTAGAAAATCATCTGCGCGAAAGCCATGGTCACCATGATGAAGTAGATGCCGTGGGTGCGCACCACCAAAAAGCCGATGACCAAAGCCGCCAGGGCAGAGCCGCCCACGGCCAACGGCAAGCTGGCCAGTAGGCTGATGGGTTCGTTTTGTGGTGTGACAAACGCCAGCACATAACCGGCCAGGCCAAAGTAGGCCGCATGGCCCAGCGACACGAGGCCCGTCACGCCTTGCAGCAAATCCAGGCTCATGGCCAGGATGGCCAGGATCATCATGCGCACGACCATGGCCGTGTAGAAGTCGGTCCCCACAAAGGGGAAGGCGGCGAGCGCCAAAAAGCCCAGCAACATCACCAGCTGGATGCTGCGCGGCAGGGTTTCGAGGTGAATTTGGGGCATGCTCATGTGGAACTCTTTTTCATTGCTTGAACAGGCCTTCGGGTTTGTAGAGCAGCACGGCGGCCATCAGCACATACACCAGCATGCCCGAGGCCTGGGGCAGCAGCACCTTGCCAAAAGTGTCGACCAGGCCCACCAGCAAGGCGGCGATCAAGGCGCCGCGCACCGAACCGATGCCGCCAATGACCACCACCACAAAACACATGATCAAGACCTGTGAGCCCATATTGGGGTAGACGCTCGACACAGGCGCGGCGATCATGCCTGCGATGGAGGCCAGGCCAATGCCCAAAGCAAACACCACCGAGTGGATGAGTTTGATGTTGATACCCAAGGACTCGGTCATCTCGCGGTTGAATGCCCCCGCACGGATCTTCATGCCCAGACGGGTTTTGGAGATCAGCAAATACAGGCCCAAAGCCAGCACCAGACACACGCCCGACATGAACAGGCGGTACACCGGATACGAAAGGTTCTCGGTCAAGGGGATGGACGCGGCCAGCAGCTCGGGCACGGGCAGGCCGTGCACATCGTCGCCCCAGATCATGGAGCGCAGCTCTTCAAACACATAAATCAAACCAAACGTGAGCAGCACCTGGTCCAAGTGGTCGCGGTGGTAGAAGTGGCGAAACAGCAAGCGCTCAATCAGTAAACCAAAAGCCACCGACAAAGCCGTGCCCACCACGATGGCCAGCGCAAAGCTGCCCAGCTGCGCGGCCAAAGACCAGGCCAGGTAAGCGCCCAGCATGTAAAAGCTGCCGTGCGCCAGGTTGACCACACCCATGATGCCGAAGATCAGCGTCAGGCCAGCGGCCAGCATGAACAGCAGCAGCCCGTACTGGACGCTGTTGAGCAGCTGGATCAAGAAATTCACAAAGTCCATCGGGGATCACACTTTGAATGGAGGAGGGTGGCCGAAGCCCGGAGGATGCGCACCATTGAAAACGGCGGACCGAAATCCGCCGTGGCACGGCTGGCAAGCACAGGTGTTGAGGCAAGCCCCAGCACCCGTTGCCTGCAGTTTACATGCGGCAACCTGCGCCAGAGTCGGCCAACGCCTTGGCAGCGATGCCGATGACCTTGTTCTCTTTGTTAGACACTTCACGCAGGTAAATGTCTTGCACCGGGTTGTGTGACTTGCTCATGGTCCACTTGCCACGCGGGCTGTCGATCACGGCGGCCTCCATGGCCTTGATCATGGTGGCCTTTTGGCTCACATCGCCCTTGACCGCGTTGGCCCCTTGCACCAGCAGCAAGCCTGTGTCGTAGCCTTGCACGGCGTACACGTCAGGTTGCATCTTGAAGGTCTTGGCGTAGTTCAGGCGGAATTCCTTGTTGCGCTTGGTCTCGATGCCGTCGCCGTAGTGCAGGGCTGTCAAAACGCCGTCGGCCGCCGGACCTGCTGCGTCCAGCACGCCTTCGGTCAGGAAGCCAGAGCCATACAAGGGAATCTTGCCTTTGAGGCCCGCAGCGGCATAGTCCTTGAGGAACTTGGCCGCGCCGCCACCGGCAAAGAAGCAGGCCACGGCGTCGGGCTTGAGTGCGGCGATTTCGGTCAGCAGCGCCTGGAACTCGACGTTGGGGAAGGGCAGACCCAGCTCCTTGACGATGGTGCCGCCCGCTTTGGTATAGCTCTCTTTGAAGCCCTCAAAGGCTTCGTCGCCTGCGGCGTATTTCCAGGTGATCCACACCGCCTTTTTGTGGCCGCGCTTGACCATGGCTTCACCCAGCGCCATGGTGGGCTGGCTGTTGGAGAAACTGGTGCGGAATACGTTGGGGGCGCACTGGGCGCGGGTGGCGACGTGCACACCCGCGTTGGGGATCAGGCTGATCACGCCGCTCTCGCGGGCCACGCGGTGGATGCCCATTTGCACGCCCGAATGGACGGTGCCGATGAGCACATCAACCTTGTCGCGTTGTACCAGTTTGTTGGCGTTTTCAATCGCTTTGGAAGGCTCGGACTCGTCGTCCACCTTGAACCATTCGATCTCGCGGCCACCGAGCTTGCCGCCTTGCTCGTTGATGGCCATGCGCAAGCCGTTTTCAATGGCCACGCCCAGCTGGGCAAATGTGCCGGTGTAGGGCAACATGAAACCGACGCGGATCTTGCCGGACTGGGCGAGTGCGCTTTGGGGGATCAAAAGGCCGGAAGAGGTGGCGCCCAACAGGGCTGCGCCTTGGGTCAAAACGGAACGTCGGGATGTCATGTGTGTCTCCAATGATGCAAACCGGTTGGCTGCACTGTGCGGCCAACCGATCAAACCATTATGTGGCACCCCGACAGGGCATTTCCTAGGGGAAAGTCCTGAGCCCCAACCGCCGTTCAGCAGCCGCGCGAGTTTCGTTGGGGGCGGCCAGGCGTTCAGCCTTGCATGCGCAAGTTGAATTGCCTGACGCCCAGTTCGTCCATTTGACGTTGCTCGTGTTTTTCCTGGTCGCGTCGCACGGCCTGCAGGTCTTGCTCTTCCAGTGCCCGCATTTTTTGAAGCTCCATCTCGGCCAACAGGCGTTTTTTGCGCAAGCTGGTCACCAGGGCCTCGGCTTTGCTGATGTCGAGCACCACACGGTGCTGCAGGTTCAGCAGTTGGGCCATGAACTGGCGCTGGTTCATGCTCGCTTGCATGCCCATGACTTCGGTTTGCGTCTGTTGCTCCTTGATCCGGTATTCGTCATACAGGCGGCACAGGCGTTTGTGGCTGGCCTGGAGCTGGTCGACGCGAGCGACTGCCGCCGCCAGCTCGGTTTGGATTTGGGTGACGTCGTCACTGGCTTTTTTGACCAGGGCGGGCCAGCAATTTCGGGCTTGACGCACAGGATGCTCCTTTCGTTCAGCCAGCCATCAGGGACTGGAGTTCGTGACGGGTGGAGGCCACATCCATGTTGGTGTGCATGTCTTGTTGCAGAAACTTTTCCATGCTTTGCCGCAAACGGATGGCCTGGTCGAGTTCGGCGTTGCTGCCGGCCTCGTAGGCGCCGACCTGGATCAGGTCCTGGTTCTGTTGGTACAGCGACCACAGGCGTCTGAAGCGGTTCGATTGCTTGAGGTCTTCGGGGCTGAGCAGGTTTTGCATGACCCGCGAGATGGACCCATTCAGGTCAATCGCCGGGTAGTGGGCGGCATCGGCCAGTTTGCGCGAGAGCATGACTTGCCCGTCGAGCGAGGCGCGGGCGATGTCCACGATCGGGTCGTTGGCGTCGTCGCCCTCGGCCAGCACGGTGTAGATGGCGGTGATGGAGCCAAAGCCATGGCGGCCTACGCCAGCGCGTTCGATCAGGTTGGGCAGCAGTGCAAAGACCGAAGGCGGGTAACCCTTGGCGGTTGGCGGTTCGCCCACGGCCAGGCCGATTTCGCGCTGGGCATGGGCCACGCGGGTCAGGCTGTCGACCAGCATCAGGACGTTTTTGCCCTGGTCACGGAAGTATTCGGCGATCACATGCGTCATGTGGGTGGCTTTGAGGCGCAGCACGGGTGACACGTTGGCGGGCGCAGCCACCAGCACCGATTTGGCCAGGCCTTCAGGGCCCAGGGTTTCTTCGATGAAGGCCTGCACTTCGCGGCCCCGCTCGCCGATCAGGCCGATCACGACCACGTCGGCTTCGGTGAACCGGGTCATCATGCCCAGCAGCACGCTTTTGCCCACGCCCGATCCGGCCACCAGGCCCAGACGCTGGCCGCGCCCGATGGTCAGCACGCCGTTGATGGCCTTGACGCCCACGTCGAGGATCTGGTGAATGGGGCCGCGCTCCATCGGGTTGAGCGGGCGGCCCAGCAGGCTCAGCACATCGGGGCAGTCGGGTGCGGGTTTGCCGTCCAGGGGTTGACCCCTGCCGTCGATGATGCGGCCGAGCAAGTCGGGGCCGAGGTGGACGTTGGAGGAATGGTTGAGCACCGTGACCCGAGCGCCCGGGCCGATGCCGTTGGGCTCGGTGAAGGGCATGAGGTAGAGGGTGTCGTCGTTGAAGCCCACGACTTCGGCCTCCACCCGGTGGCCAAATTGGCCCACGACTTCGCAGCAGGCGCCCAGCGGTGCCATCAGTCCCCGGGTTTCCAGCCGCATGCCCACCAGCCGCACCAATGTGCCGTTGCGCTGGGGCTCGGGGGCGTGCAGCTCACCGATCAGCTGGCTGACTTCGGCATCAAAATCCATCATGGTGTGTCGTCGTCCGGGTTGGCTGCGGGTTTGATTTCGGTGTCTTCCACATCGACCACCTGGCGTTGCCAGTCACGCACCGGGGTGTCGGCAGGCAAGGCTTCGGCCCGGTCCTTGACCAAGGAAGACTGCTGCATCCAGGCCTCGGGCTGGGCCAGCAAGCGGCGGGCCAAGGGCTCCAGACGTGTTTCGATCAGGTCTTGCACCACGCTGTCTTGCACGCGCACCCGCACGCTGCCAGGGCGAAGCAGGGCGTCGGCTTCGAGCTGCATGTGCTTGGTCACGGATTCGCCCATGGCGGTCAGGCGCTGCAGGTCTTCGGGGTTGACGCTGACGTGGACAGGCTCGACCGCGTGGTCGAGCTGCTGAATGCACTGCTGAATCAGGTTGTGGATGGCTTGGCCCGAGAGTTGAAGCTCGGCCCGCACCAGTTGTTCGGCCAAATGCAAAGACAGGCGCTTGAGGGGTTCAAAAAACCGTTGCGGGTCCTGGCTGATGCTGCGCAGCTCGATGCCCAAGTGGCGCATCAGCTCGCGCTCTTTGCTGCGTTCATTTTCAAATTCGGTGCGCACCAGGGCTTGCCCTTCCAGCAGGCCGCGCTGATACGCTTCGTCGCGCAACTGGGCCAAAGCCGCTTCGGTCCAAGGCGATTCCGGCTCGGCCGTAGGCGCAGCCTCTTGCGCTGCGGTCGCATCGGCGGGGACTTCTGTGGTCGCTTCGTTGGCGTCGGTTTCGGCAGCTTCGGTCAGCAAGCCTTCGGTGGGTTCGGCTTTGTCGGCCACGCGCCATGGACCAAACGAACGGGCCGTGGCCTCGTCCCATTGGGTGCGCAGAAAACGGGGGGCCTCGGCCTTGCTGTTGAGCAAGGGGTTGGGGCTCCAGGGGGCAGGCTTTTCGTTCAGGTCAGACAAAGCCATCGCCGCCTCCTGCCAACACCAGCTCGCCCGCATCGGACAGCTTGCGTGCCAGGCGCATGACGTTCTTCTGCGCTTCTTCCACTTCGGTGATGCGCAGCGGGCCTTTGCTTTCCATGTCGTCCACGAACATGACGCGGGCACGGGCCGACATGTTGTCGAGGAACTTGTCCTTGACGAAGTCGGGTGCGCCTTTGAGGGCGACCATCAGCAAATCGGGCTCGGCCGTGCGCATGATGGCCTGGATGCCGCGGTTGTCCACGCCCACCAGGTTTTCGAAAGTGAACATGTTGTCCTGGATCTTCTGCATCAACTCGCCGTCGATTTGCGACAGGCCGGCCATGATGGAGGATTCGAGCTCGACCTTGACCGAGTTCATGATCTGGGCCGCTGCCTTGACGCCGCCGAAGCTGGACGATTTGGACGAAGAGTTCGTGGCGAACTGCTTCATCATGATCTGCTCCAGCTCTTCCATGGCGGAGGGCTGCACCGTCTCCAGGCTGGCAATGCGCTGGATGATCTCGGGGCGCGACTCACCCGGCAGGAAGTTCAGCACGTCGGCGGCCACGGTGTATTCGAGCACCGACAAGATGATGGCCACCACCTGGGGGTGTTCGCCGCGGATCATCTCGGCAATCGAGCGGGCGTCCATCCATTTCAGGATTTCCAGGCCCTTGCTGCCCTGGCCGGGCATGATGCGGCTGAGCACCGATGCGGCCTTGTCTTCGCCCAAGGCGCGTTTGAGCACTTTTTCGACATAGTCGCCCGTGCCTAGGCCCAGGCTGGTTTGCTTCTTGAGCATGGTGACAAACTCGTCCAGGACGATGTTCACCGCCTCTTGTGACAAATCCGACACCGAGACCATGGCAGCGCCCAGCGACTGCACTTCCTTGGGGTTCATGAAGCGGATGATCTCGGAAGCTTGTTGCTCACCCAGCAGCAGCATCAGCACCGCAGCACGTTGTGTGCTGGTCAACTCGGCCAATTCCTTGGCCAATTCTTCAGTCATCGGGATGGAGCCATCGCCCAGCAGGGCGGGCGCAGCGTCCTTGCCGTCTTTGGGCTTGTCGGCTTTGGCGTCTTTGTCGTCAGGTTTCTTGGTGGCCATGGTGTTTGTTCCTCAATAGCTTCAGCTGGACTTGATCATGCCCTTGAGCACGTTGGCCACGCGACCGGAGTCTTCGGCCACCAGCATGCGGATGAGCGCCACTTTATCGTCATAGGTATTGGCGGTGTCCAGCATGTCCATGGAGATGCTCGATTTCTTGGGCTTGAGCTTGGCCTTGATTTCTTCCAGGCTCTCGCCTTCGCCGATCTGGATCATGCGCATGTCGTCTTCGCTCAACTCGCCATCGCTCAGAGCGGCCTTGGCCTGGTCGGCATCGGTGGCAGCGTCGCTGGCGTACATGTTGCGCATGATGGGGCGCACCACGATCAGCATGAACACGATGAAGCTGATGGCCAGCAAGCCGCCTTTGATGCCGGTTTGCACCGCATCTTCCAGGTACCACGGAATGGTCTCCAGTGCTGTCGCAGGCTCGAACTTGGCGGGCACCACCGAGACGTTGTCGCCGCGCTGCTGGTCGTAACCCACCACGCCGCGCACCACTTGCAACATTTGCTCCAGCTCTTGGGGAGTGTAGGCCACTGTGGTTGGTGCGTTGGGAGCCACTGGGGCGTCCTTGGCGGGTGGCGGTGCGGGGCGTTCGTTCACGACCACCGCCACGCTGACTTTCATGATGCCGCCTGTGGCGTTGCGCACATGGCGCACGGTGCGGTCCAACTCGAAATTGCGGGTGGATCGGCTGCTGAGTTTGTTGCCGGACTCACCCTGACCTTTGTTGGCGTCCACCTGAGTGGCGTTGGTGGTCGTGGGGTCTGCGGGGGGCGTGTTGGCCAATGCCCCGGGAATGCCTTCGGCGGCCCGGCTGGCAGCGCGGTCTTCGGCCAGCACTTCAGAGCGGGTGCGGGGGCCTTTGTCTCGGTTGTCAAAGTCTTCGGTCGTGCTCTCGATCTGGGTGAAATCCAGCGTCAGGTTCACTTGCGAGCGCACATTGGCTTCGCCCACCATGGGGGCCAGAATTTGCATGATGCGGTTGCGGTAGACCTCTTCAAGTTGCTGCTTGTGCTGCTCTTGCGCCGAGGTCAAGCCCAATTTTTGTTCGGTGGCCGACTCGGTCATGAGCTTGCCCACGTTGTCCACCACGGTCACATGGTCTGGTGCCAGATAAGGCACGCTGGAGGACACCAAGTGCACGATCGCCTGCACCTGCGAAGCGGACACGGCGCGGCCGGGGTAGGGGGCCAAAACCACAGAGGCTTTGGGTGGTGTGCGGTCCCGCACGAACACGCTTTGCTTGGGTGTGGCCAGGTGCACGCGGGCGCTTTGCACGCTGCCAATTTGCATGATGCTGCGGGCCAGTTCCTGCTCCATGGCCGCGTTCACTTTGACCTGCTCCATGAATTGGCTGGTGGTCATGGACGACTGTTCTTTCAAGCCGTCCAGACCGGTCGCTCCGGCCTTGGGCAAGCCTTGAGAGGCCAGAAAAATCCGCGCTTCGTGAAAGCGCTGGCTGGGCACGGTGAGCTGGCCTGTCGCGGGGTCGATCTTGGGTTTGAAGTCAGCAGTTTTGAGTGACTCAAAAGCTTTTTGCTGGTCGGCTTCCTGCAGCCCGGGCATCACGGGGCGGTAGGGGGTGGCCTGCATCCAGGCGTAAACCAGACCAAAGATGACCAACACGGCCAGCATGATGATCAGCGGCAGCACTTTGCGAACGGCCGGTTGGTTGATCACGGTCTTGAAGGTGTCGGCCATGCCCTGGGTGCGCCAGGGGCTGAGCATGCCGCCTGCGCCTGCGCCATTGGCGGCACCGTTGGCACCTTGGGCGGTGGCCAACGCCGTGCTGCCCGAAGCATTGGCGGGCGTGGTGGCGGGGGTGTTGTTGGACGCTGGGGGCGCGGTCATCACGCCAGTGTTCATCGAAGCGGTTGCTGTGGCCATGTTTGTTCTTCTTCAGTTGAGAGGGTCAGACCGGCATGTTCAGAATTTCTTCGTAGGCCTTGAGCACTTTGTTGCGCACTTGCAAGGTGGCTTCAAAGGCCAACGAAGATTTCTGCATGCCCAGCACCACGTCGGTCAGCGCGATGTTTTCGCCACGGTCAAAGGCGGCACGCATTTCGGCAGATTGGACTTGCAGGTTGTTGACCTGCCCGAGCGCACCCGAGACCAGATCGGAGAAACCTGTTTTCTGGACACCGCCTGCGCTGCCGCCCAGTTCGGTCGCGCCGGGCATGCCCGCGGTTTTGCCAGAGGCTTCGGCCTGGTGGCTGCGCAGGGTTTGCAGCATCGACTGGATGCTGGCAGGAGAGATGGCTTTGTCGATCATGCGTGTCTCCGTCAATAGGCCGCGTTGGCCATGCCCAAGCCGTGCTCACGCAGTTGGGCCAATTTGTAGCGCAAGGTGCGCGGGCTGATGCCCAGGCGCTTGGCGGCTTCCGTCTTGCTGGGGGTGCTGGCCAAGGTGGCCATGATCACCTGGTGCTCGTTCATGCGGGCGGCGCTGTGCAGGTCGGTGGGCACTTCGGCGTGCAAGCTGGGAGCCTCGTCGGTGATGACCGGCGCTTGCAAACCGAAGGTGTGCTTGGCGGCGTTCATGAAGTCATCGAAACCCGCCACAGGCTGGGCTGGGGCCGCAGGTTCAGCGTTCACCGACGCCTGCGCTGGGGCAGGTGCGGGCGTCGAAGTTGTTGCGGGGGCGCTGGCGGTCAGCCAGTCGTCAAACATCAGGTGTGCGGGGGTGACCACGTGGTCGGTGCACAACACCATGGCGCGGCGCATCACGTTTTCCAGCTCGCGCACATTGCCGGGCCAGGGGTATTGCAGCAGCTGCATCTGCGCCTGCGGGTGCAGCTGCCAAGGTTTCTTGTCGTGCTGCAGCAGGCACTGCATGGCCAAAGGAATGATGTCGCCGGGGCGCTCGGCCAGGGGCAACAAGCGCATGCGGAAAGTGGCAATGCGGTAGTACAGGTCCTCGCGGAACTCGCGCTCGGCGATGGCTTTTTTCAGGTCCTTGTTGGTGGCGGCCACGATGCGCACATTCAAGGGGATCACAGTTTGGCCGCCCAGGCGGGTGAGTTGGCGCTCTTGCAGCACGCGCAGCAGCTTGCTTTGCAGGTGCATGGGCATCTCGCCAATTTCGTCCAGGAACAAGGTCCCGCCCTGGGCTTGTTCGAACAAACCTTTTTGGTCGCGGTGGGCACCCGTGAAAGCGCCTTTCTCATGACCGAACAGCATGTCTTCGATCAGATTTTCCGGCATGGCCGCACAGTTCAGCGCAACAAACGGGCCGTGTGCGCGGCCCGAGGCCTCATGCAGCACGCGGGCCAAGACTTCCTTGCCCGAGCCTGTGGGGCCCACCAGCAAGGCAGTCACATCGGCCTGGGCCACTTTTTGCGCCAAGGCCAGCAGGTGCTGGCTGGCAGGGTCCACAAACACCACATTGCGCACAGGCTGTGGCGACAAACGGGGGGTGCTGGGGTTGATCTGGTTGTGCAGCCGCTGCCATGAGGCCGTGCGCACGTCTTGTGCGGCCAGCACCGTCAAGGCGCCAGCTTGGGTGGCTTCCACAGCCAGGTCCAGCTCGTGTCGATCGACGCGGCAGACCACGGGGGTGCTCAAACCGGCCTCTTGCAAAAGTTGTTGAACCGCCTTGAGCCGTGTTGCGTCGAGTGTCAGGTGCAAGACCACCATGGCTGCGTCCGCAGCGTGGGTGAGCAGGTTGTCGAGCGTGGTGACGGGCATCACAGCCCAGCCGCTCACCTGCAAGGCATGGCTGTGCTCAGGGCTCAGGGCTGCTTCGGGGTCCAGCCAGAGGGCCAGAGGGGTGGAAACGGGGTGTGACTTCACGGTGTTGGTCTCATGTTCAGATGAAACCTACCAAGCAACCCTTGTGCCAGATTTAAATGGATTTAAAAAGCGTTGAAAAAACGAAAAGTGAATACTTTAATATTTTCAATCCGCATGCGATTTTGACACTGGGCTTGACGAAAGATTGACAGCGGCAGCCCTGAACAGTTGTCAAACCCGCCGCTCCCCGTCATACCCGCCAGTCCCCGTCATACCCGCCACTCATCGTCATACCCGCTACTCCCCGTCATACCCGCGCATGCGGGTATCCATCGCAGCCGAAGCCATAGACCCCCGATCCAGTCGGGCGTGACAAAGTCAGAAGGCATAGACCCCCGATCAAGTCGTGATGTGTCATACCCGCGCATGCGGGTATCCATCGCAGCCGAAGCCATAGACCCCCGATCCAGTCGGGCGTGACAAAGTCAGAAGGCATGGACCCCCGATCAAGTCGTGATGTGTCATACCCGCGCATGCGGGTATCCATCGCAGCCGAAGCCCTAGACGCCCGATCCAGTCGGGCGTGACAAAGTCAGAAGGCATGGACCCCCGATCAAGTCGTGATGCGTCATACCCGTGCATGCGGGTATCCATGCCATCCGAAGCCCTAGACCCCCGATCCAGTCGGGCGTGACAAAGTCAGAAGGCATAGACCCCCGATCATGACGGAAGTCCAACCACCGGCTTGTCTTTGGCGTGAAAGAGCATGCAGAACTGCCCATCCACACGCAACACCTCCATCGACGGCAGCAGCCGCGATTGAAAGCCCATGGCCCGGCAGGCATAGGGGGCCGATGGAATGTGTGTGATGGCGAAATGCCGGCATTGCCAGCAGTTGGGGCCGCGCTGTGGGCCATCGGCGGGGTTGGGCATGCGTGTTCTGTGGGGAATTTCGGGCTCAGCCGGCACTCAGTCGCGCAGCAAATCCAGCACGGTTTTCAGGTCCAGATGGCCGTGCGCCTGGGCAGCCAACTCGGGTTGCATCGCCATGCTTTGCTCAGCCAGTTGGCGGTGAGCTTGTGCGCTCATGGCCTCCAGAAAATGGCGGGTGCTTTCGGTGTTGTGGATCGCCAGTGTGCGCATGAAATCTCCGGTCTATGGGGCCGAGCCCTGTCAATGAATCGTCGCTCGCACAGCGAGCAAATGGTCTTTTCACAGAGTGCAAAAGCTGTGCCAGAGCAAGGTCGACAGGGCGAAAAAAAAACCTGCAAACCGCACAGGTTTGCAGGTGTGCGCTCAGCGCTGAAGTGGATCAGCCTTGCAACAATTTCAACACCGATTGCGGCGACTGGTTGGCCTGTGCCAGCATGGCTGTCGCGGCTTGAGAAATGATCTGTGTGCGGGCCAGTTCGCTGCTGGCCTTGGCATAGTCGGTGTCCATGATGCGGCTGCGCGACTCGGAGGTGTTTTGCGACACGTTGGCCAGGTTGTCCACCGAGTAAGTGACGCGGTTGATGATGGCACCGATGCCCGCACGCTCTTCGTTGATGCGGTTGATTGCGTTGTCCAGCTCGGCAATGGCCGTGTTGGAGCCTGTGTTGGTGGTGATGTCGAGGGGTTTGATGTTGGCCAACGCACCGTCTTCGTTGACAAAAGCAAGTGCCACATCAGTTTGAGCCGTTGGAGCTGTTGTGAAGGTGACCACGCCATTTGCAGCGGTGATTCCAGCTTGACCCAAATCCACTTTGAACTTGGCCGCCATGTTGTCGCCGATGGATTTGAGAATTTTGGTGGGATCGCCTGTGAGCAAGTCATTGCCAGTCACTTCGTAAGTGGCTGTTTTCGTGCCTACAGTAACCGAAATTTTGTCGCCTACAGAATAGTTGCCAGCAAGCGTGAGGGCGCTACCGCTCAAGCTTGCTGTGCCGGTGGACTCCTTGAAGCCCATGGGTGGAATCGTGTGGGTGATGACCTGGCCTTCATTGGCGCCCACTTGGAAGCGGAAGCGACCGACTTCACCTGCATCGTTTTTGAAGGTGCCATTGAGCACATCCATGCCGTTCCACTGGGTGGCGCGTGTGACCCGGTTGACTTCGGTCTTCAGCTGCTGGAATTCCAGGTTCAGGTATTTGCGGTCTTCGGGGGTGTAGGTGTCGTTGGCCGACTGGATGGACAACTCGCGCATGCGCTGGAGCATGTTGGTCATCTCGATCATCGCGCCTTCGGTGGTCTGCAGCATCGAAATCGAGTCGTTGCCGTTTCGGATCGCCTGGTCCAGGCCACGAATCTGCGCGGTCATGCGCGAGGTGATGGCCAAACCGGCCGCATCGTCTTTGGCCGAGTTGACACGTTTACCGGTCGACAGTTGCTCCATCGCAGAAGACAGCTCGCGGTTGTTTTTGACCATCGCGTTTTGCGAGACCAGCGATTTGATGTTGGTGTTGATAACGGACATGGCCGGAATTCCTTAATGAAAATGTTGGGGCTGTAAAGGTTTGTAGGTCAGTACGGATGCATCAGTGCATGTGGCGCGAGGCTTCAAGTGGCAATTGGTCGGAAACGAGGTCTTGCAAAGACAACAGTTCTTCGCGCAGCAATTCGTCTTGGGGGTGTTGGGTCAATGCTTGTTGGGCGGCCAGCATGGCTTTGCCTGGCTCACACTGGCAGCGCAGCACGCGAATCAGGTGACGCCAGGTGAAAGGCGTGGCGGCATCGCCTTGCGTCTCGACCAGTTTGCGCAGCATGTCTTCGGCGGTGGTCCAGTCTTGCTGGATCTCGGCCAGCAAAGCGCTGATGGCCAAAATGTCTTCGCTTTCGGGGTACAGGCTTTGGCCTGCAGCGGCCAGGGCGTTGGCCAGGTCAATTCGGTTGGCTGCTACCAGATCGGCCAAAGTCTGGCGAATTTCGGCTGCTGAAAACTGCGACACATCACGCACGCTGAGCAATTGGCCCGAAATGGCTTGTGACAGCATGGCTTGGTAAAGGTTTGTCATGTTCAGGTCTCCTGAAAAGGGGTGTCAAAATTTCGGTGGCATCTAGCCAAAACCGAGGATGACCCTTTTAAGCAAACCGCGTGCCAGCATTTCTTTAGCCAATTTCTGAATTTATTTGCAAATAAATCCATGGAAATCGAAAAATAGTCGATCCTTTGGTCCGCAATAACGGCGAAAACTGTTTTTTGAAAAAGATCAGGCCTTTGCACCTGTCGGTTCAGCGGCAATCGATTGCCTTCATGTGACAACCCCTGTCATGGGAAGCTCAGGACAAATCAACAGAGGGTCTCGCGCCCGAAGTGCGACGGAGCGAGTTGAGATTGGGGGGGGATGTTGAAAGCAAACAAGACCGCGCCTTTTGTAGGGTTTGTCTTGTTTGTTCAGGCGCTTGGGTTCGTTGTCCCTGCGCCGAAGGCGCCCGATCTGTCGTGATGGGCCAAGGAGCGGGGCTGACCCCCGGTGGCTTCAGGCTACTTTGAGTGCAGGCTTGATGACCACTTGCTGCAGAGCGTTGAACTCTTCGAGCAACAACTTGTCTTGAGGATGCGAGGCCAGGCCCTGCGCCGCCGCGGTCAGTGCCCGAGCATCATCGCCGTGGCAACGCAGCACCCTTACCCACTGACCCCAAGTCACAGCCTGAGCGGCGAGGCCTTGCAGGTTGATCAGTTTCTCAAGTGCGGTGCTGGCGGCGGCCCAGTCGTGGCGCACTTGGGTCACCAGTGCCCGGATGACCAAAATGTCTTCACTTTGCGGAAAGCGCTTTTGGGCCTCATGCGACAACAAGTCGGCTTCAGTCAAGCGGTTTTGGCCAACCAAGTCGGCAATGGATTGCCGGATCTTGGCAGGGCTGAGTTCTTGGGTGGCGCTGGTGAGCAGGGCTGAATAAGCGGTTTTGGCAAGAAAGGCGGGTGCAGCATTAAGCATGGATCACTCCTTGGTTGATATTGCGGCGGCAAAAAATAGCCGACACAAGCGGATTAAGTTGATAAGCAATGCACGTGCCAAGTGATCATTGAAAAGTGAATGGCCGGTGATAGTCATCGCTAACTAAGTAAAACCAATACGTAATAAGGCTGCTGGTTGGACTGTGACAACATGGACACGGACTATGCGCACGCCACAGCTGAAATAGCGCTCAGCATGATCTTGACTCAATCCCGACTCATCCATGATGCGGGTGTTGGATTCAACCAAGTTCATTGACAGATTGGCTGATGTACCACCTGTATGTACTAACCGGTTCGTAGAAGCAGCCCAAGTTGATCGGGCGTTGGTTATTTGTTAAATGGTGTCGAATGTGTAGCAAGCGGCAATTTATGGCTGCTTCTGGCACATTGATGGCAACCGGTTGCCGAAATTAGCCAAAACAAGTGCTTAGGGATGGAAATTTCGGTTGGCGCGATATTTGCTTTATTGCCGCCATGAAGCTGTTTACAAAATTACCATTGCTGCAAGTTCATTGGGAGAAGCATTACTCCGATGTTCCGTGGATGTGTCAGCGTCTGTTCGTTCCGGTGGACGAAGTGATCCTCAGTCAATCATTTGAATTTATTTTCGAAGGTGTAACGCAGTTACCGGAAATTGATTTTGATTGGAAGTCGGACGCCGAATCATTTCGGCAGGATCCTCAGATTGAAACAGCGTTAGCCTCTGATGGGATGGGATTGGTTCTGAAGCTGCTGAGCTTCAACAGCACACACATTAATGGTTTTTGGATCCAGCAGCATGCTCCTATTCGTCACGCGAATGTCGTATGCCTGCAGCAGGATAAAACTCAAGGCGATTGGCTGGTTATTTATAACTCGTTGGATCGCACTAAGAATTTACAGAAAGACACCTTGATCATCGCAGGTGGAGCTGAATATGTTGATATTAGGCTGTGGATAGACTTACTATTGAACCGTGATGTACGAACAGCTGAAGTGATGTTGGAGGCGGATTTATCTTTGAAGAAAATAGCTGAAAATCAATCATGGATAGCTTCTCGATTTAGTCTTGAACATGTTTTGCATGGACTTAAAAAAACATTTCGATACTGGACAGAAGAAGAAAAACAGCTTTACTTAAATGATGCATTGTCAGTCTTAGAAGCTCTGAAATCACTATCATTGAATACGTGTGTTTTTGGCGGTGCTGCTTTGGGATGGGCACGGAATGGTAAGTTTTTAGAACATGACGATGATCTTGATGTTGTCATATGTTTAGATAAAAAAACTTTCCCAAATATCGCCGTTGCGCTTGATGTGGTAACAAAAACGCTTAATCACGCAGGCTGGGAAATTACGGCAACATTCTTCAGCCATTTATGGGTTGCCACTCAATCTAAAGTTGCGCCTACCTTAGATATTTTCATTGGCCTCGTCGAAGAAGGTGGAATTTCGTGTTATCCCATGCCTCGCAGGGCACTGAAAATAGATCAGATGTTTCCTTCAGTACCTCGCTCACTCCATGGTCTTCAGATACCAATGCCACTAAATATTGAACATTACCTTCAAGTTGATTACGGACCAAATTGGCAAGTACCATCCCCAGACTATTCCATTGAATGGGATCGAAGTCCCTATGCAGACATTACAGGAATTCGTAAAAAAATACCTAATGCAACGCTGAGAGAAATTGCTTTTATGCGAAAACTCGCATGGACTTCATGAAAAATATCTGCTTAACCCGGATCGAGGACTCCAAATCGTCGTTAATCTTGACCCCAGGTCCAGTCATGATGGAGCCGGATATTTTGGCATTGGGTGGGGTACAGACGCCCTATTTCCGCAATGACAATTTTTCTGCAATATACAAAGACTGTGAGCGGCTTTTACTAATGGCGGTTAATGCACCAGTTGGCTCCCGAGCAGTTTTTATCACAGGCTCTGGAACCGCTTCAATGGAGGCTGCAGTGATCAACTTCACGCCGCCAGATCAGCCAGTTTTAGTTGTTCAGGGGGGGAGTTTCGGTCAGCGATTTGTAGACATAGCCACTGTTCACAAGAGATCTGTGCATACAGTTTTCGGCGATCGCATTCGAGAGCCCTTGTGTCGCTCGGGAATCACTGCCAACACGCACCCGGCTGCCGCTGTACTGATCAATGCCCACGAAACTAGCACTGGTCATTTGTATGACTTGCAAGACAGTGCTGACTTTTGCCGCAAAGCCGATTCATTGCATATTGTGGATGCGATCAGTTCTTTTGGTGCTGATGTGATCGATATGCTGATTCAATCCATTGATGTGCTGATTCTTTCTTCAAACAAAGCGATGGGACTGCAACCGGGTTTGTCTATGCTGATCATGACGCCTCGAGCGATCGAGCGGATCCCGAATGAAATAGATTCTTTCTATTTCAACATTCCAGCCATGCTCAAAGATGGCATCAGGGGTCAGACGCCATTCACGCCTGCGGTAAACATCCTATTTCAGCTACAGCTGCGCTTGACTCGCTGGGGCCAATACGGCATGAAGAGCGTGGTCAACCGAACTTCGCAAACTGCAGCACATTTTCGACAAGCTATTTCGCATTTGCCTTTACGCATCTTTGCCCCAGCGCCATCAAATGCACTCACTGCACTTGAGCTTCCAAGCCATATTTCGGCTAAGTGGGTGGTAAATAAGCTAGAGAAGGAACACGACATTGTTGTCGCCACAAATAGCGGAATACTGGCCGAGAGAGTCTTTAGAGTTAGCCATATGGGTAACGTTGGTTGCCATGAAATGGATCAGGTGGCCAGCGCACTGACCAGAGTTTTACAGGAGTCAATGAAATGATTAAAAATAAAACTGTTGTGTATACATCTGGAACTTTTGATATGCTTCATATCAATCATTTGCGTATGATTGAATATTCCCGTGGTTTGGGTGATCTTTTGATAGTTGGCGTTAATACTGACGATTTGGTTATTCGTCACAAGTCGGAGCCCATCGTTCCGTTTTCTGAACGTATTGCCCTTGTTCGCGCACTACGATGGCCTGATATTGTCGTCCCACAATTTTCACTCGACCATACAGACAAGGTTAAAAAAATGAAATTCGATATCTTTGTTGTTGGTGATGACTGGGCTGGTAAATATGACTACCTCGAAGAACAGGGCGTAACCGTAGTGTATTTCCCTTATGGTCAAGGAGTGTCAAGCACTGGCTTGAAAAAGCGCGTGGTCGATCGTTACAGCGTCTTACAACAAAAGGCTGATAGTCACTTTGGACTTGAAACTGCAACAAAGGAATAATTTCAAATGCAATCACATTTAAAGACTGACCAACGTGGAGCCCTGTGGCAAAAAATATGGGATCGCAAGCATGCCGACACTGGTTTGCCTTTACACCATGCTGATGGCTTTGATTTACTTGAAAATCACCAGTACGCTGCTTTAACTAATCCATTTATTAATTGGATGGGGCCCTTGAATGAACAACGTGTCCTAGAGGTGGGATGTGGTTCTGGGGCATTCGGAATGCAATTAGAGCCATGTCTCGAATTCTGCGGAATTGATTTTTCTGAAAGAGCAGTTGAGAGAATTAAAAAAGAAATGGATGGCTGCTTTAAGGTGGCCGAAGCCAATCGTATACCTTTTGAGGATAAATATTTTGACTGCGTATTCTCCTTTGGAGTTTTCTTTTATTTTGATTCGCTGGAATACGCAAGACAATCTTTGCTTGAGCAGCTGCGCGTGTTACGTCCCGAAGGACAACTGTTTGTTTTTGAGATAAATGACGTGAATAAACAGGATATTTATCTACATACCAGAGGTCAAGAAGAAAGGGGGCAACATAAAAGAAGTACAGTTGATGTTGATCATTTGTTTTATAGTAAAAGTTTTTTTACTGATTTTGCTGATGAATTTGGTCTTGATTGTGAAATACGCGATGAGTCTCAGATGTCCATTGAATTCCACAGTGGAGCAAAATATCGATTTTCAGTACGATTGAGTAAAAGCTGAATTTACATTTATGCGTGGTTGCCTGCTTGATTTTCGAGCCGCATGAAAGGGATTTTTCTAAGCCAACTCGCGCTATGACTGCGAGCCGATTTCGTACTACGCATTAAATAATAAAGCAAAAAGGCTTTATGAAAATGTACGCTGAATGATTCCTGTTGTGGATGTCCCCGCCAATTTAACCGCGTTGAATGCGATTTGATATGGATTGAACAGTGAAGTTTGTTGTTCATTTTCGAAGTTATCCCTGCGCATGCCGGTGTCGGTGCGACCTGGCACCACACAATTAACACGGATTCCGTCCTTTTCCCACTCTTCACTCAGGCCTTGGGTCATGTTCACAATGGCAGCCTTGGTAGCGGAATAGATAACAAAATCCGCTCGACCGCGCGTGTATGAGGACGATGCAAACTGAAGTAACGCACCACGGCTTACTTTTAGCGCAGCGTGGCTGTATTTGGCTATCCATAACGCTGCGCTGAGGTTGATGGCTACTTGATCTGCAATCTCCATATCAGTTTGCCCCTCAATACAGCCTTTTTTCAGAAGACCTATGGCATTAACCACCACATCCAGGCCATTCAGTTCTCTGTCCGCTTGGTCGACAGCTTGCTTGACGGCTTCAGGCTCGCGCACATCGCAACCATTGCTTCGTCCTCTGCTGATCACTGTCGCACCTGCATCACGCATGATCGAAGCCATCGCCTTGCCAATGCCTGCAGTGCCGCCAAATATCAACACCTTCTTGCCGCGAACATCCACTCCAGGTTGTTCGATGTTGAACTCCGCTTGACGTAATCTGAACATCTCGTCTGCCAGGATCATGTCCACTGGGTTAGTGATTTTGAAATTTTCCTCATGGCCACAGACGATACGAACTTTGCCCATTGGATTGCAATGCAAGTAGATGCCACAATCATCCGTGTAGTTGCTTAGACGGTCTTCACCCACTTCTTCGTAGCAGGAGAGCAAGGTTTGGTAACGGAAGGCCTGTGGCGTTTGTCCACGCAGGATGTGCTTGCGGTCTGGAATGGATTGGATGTAACCATCGCGTTCAACGACGATGGTGTCTGTTGCGGGTATAGCTACATCCACAGCTTCATGCTTGAGCAATGCCTTGAGGACGTCCTGAATGATCTGGCCGCTTACGAAAGGTCTCGCTGCGTCGTGAATTAAGACGTTGGTCGGCTCAAAGGGGAGTAGGGCTTTGAGTCCCTCCAATGTCGACGCCTGCCGAGATGCGCCACCCGGGACGATCATCGTATTAGGTTCTTGCGCTAGAAGGCCACAAACCTGGGACATTGCATCGACGGGCGCGACAATGACGATCATTGCCAATGGCATTTGCCTACGCAGAGCCTCGTAGCTATGGACCAGCACAGGTTTGCCAGCGATACGGATGAATTGCTTAGGCTGCTCGCCGCCCATGCGGGACCCCATGCCGCCGGCAAGCAAGATTGCTGCTGTGTTCTTATTCATGATGTATCTCTGAAGATTGACTGGTGTGGCTGTTGGTCGGGCTTTAAGCGGAAAATTTTTGCCGCTCTGAACAATTAAGAGTGAACATGCAAGAGTCGGGCCATAGATTCCGAGGACTTGCCTTGACCAAGATGACGTTGGGCTGAAATGCAGACGGGTGTGTTGTCTAAAACGTCGTGATGTATGGGTGTCCTCTTAAGTCAATGCTCGGTTTCGCGTCATGTTGGCTTGGTATTTGCATGTATTTGCAAAAGTCATTAACGGTAAGAGATTGCCACTTAGAGAGGGTCTTATGAAACTAAGTATCGAAATGCATCAGACATTGGCATTGATCAATGCCGCCCTGCTCAGTGGTGATGAGCAGGCGCTAGGAGTTGCATTCGAGGGGGTTGAACTCACAGAACTTTTATCGCAAAAAACGATCGCTGTGGTGCGAGCCTTGGGAAAGGGTCCGTTGGTGATTTTGTTGTGTACGCTGGCCGAGCACAACGATGTGGAGGCGTTGGATGCCAAGCGTTGGTTGGCTTGCTACCAATCGATAGCGCGACAACATTTGGAACCTGAATTAGAGAATCTTGGAACGCATCATGTGCGGCGATTGGTTTTGAATGCCTTGATTGCTCGACAGCCTTTAAACGTCAATAGCCTGACCTCGCCGAAAATCAAAGGTACACCGCTGGATCTGCAAGAAGCAATGGAGCTGTTGATTGACCACAAGGATTGGGCCTCTGCTCAAGTCTTGCTAAAGCATTTAAAGCATCAGTTAATGGAAAAAGAAATTTTGAGCAGGATTGCAAGTTGTTTGTCTTCGCGCCATCCTTTGTATGTTGAGGCCTCAGGCTTGCCCCAAGTGGATGTAAATTACAAAGTTTTGGCGGATCTCTATGGGTTCTGTGCCGATGCGGCCAAGCAAGCCAAAGCAACTGATGTAGAAATCGCCTTGTCACATCTTTCAGCCAGTGCATTGGAAACAGCTGGTGACTATGCAGCAGCAGTCAGAATTCTGGACAAGACAGACCCACAGGAACATTCAGTTGCAGTGCAGTTAGACAGCGCGCGTTGCTGTTGTAAACAAGGTGATTTTCTTGAATCCATTAGGCGCCTTGATCATGTTCTCGGTCTGTTGGTTGAGAATCCAATTCAACAAGAGAAGATTTGGTTGGCGTCATCGCAAGAGACAAGGCTTGGAGAGTCTGATGGTGAAGAACCCTTTGACCTGAAGAAGGCCAACAAAGCGCTCAGCGATCTTAATGCCATGGCTACCAGCAAAGGCACACCTGTTTTTCTGGTCTCGGGCACATTATTGGGCTGTGTTCGCGAGGGGCAGCTGTTGTCACACGATAAAGACATTGACGTAGGCATAGTCGGTTGGGAAAACCAGTATGAGTTGTGCATGGCCTTACAGGAGAGCGGTTTGTTTACTGTTTCAGCCCAGTATCTGAAAGGGCAGGATACGTTTTACATTCCGGTTTGCCACAATGCAACAGGCATCTGGATCGACATTTTTGTTTACCATCCTCAAGGCAAACACTTGGTCACTGGTGTTGACTTCTTTTTTGGATACCGCCAAACCTTCGCATTCACACCATTTCAACTCAAGGATGTCCAATTCTTGGGGGTAGACATGAAAATACCTGCCAATTCTGAGCTTAACTTGACTGAAAACTATGGAGAATGGCGTTCACCTGATCCTAATTACTTGTCTCATCTGGAATCACCTTCGACGATGAACAAAGGTGCTTTACCCTACATGCTCACGGCGCGTTTATCTGCACTGTCGGCTATATCATTTTTGTTAGCACTCCCGCGGGAAAAACACAAAAATTCAATCAAAAAGTTGCGGAAAGTGCTGACTCTCATGCACGAACACCAACAACGCTCAGGTGGTATGGCGCAGGAACTTATAGATAAATTGAGGAACTTCACGATTCATGCAACCCTGGATCCTGAGGTGTGTGCAGGTTGAGCTACCTTTAGTCTTGAATCAGCAAAATTAGCTCAATAATGCAAGTACATATATCGGTTGCTGGTTAGCCTGCGACAACATTGCGGATCCAGCATTGTTCAAAATCATGGCCCGCGCCAGTTCTGCTGTGGCGAGGGCGTAATCTGCATCCATGATGCGACTGCGCGAAGCATTGGTGTTGAGCGAGACATTTGAGGCATTGTCGGCGGCATAGGTCAGGCGGTTCATCATTGCACCCCATTTGCCTCGTTCAGTGTCGATTTGCGTGATAGCTTGATCTATTAAATTTAGACTGGTTATGGCATGGGGCCGGGTGTTGATACTGGCGGTGGTGAGTGCTGTTTTTACGTCACCACTGTCGAACGATGCTAACGGAAGAGCTATGTTGTCTTCGCTACCAGGGCCGACATGAAAATATATGTTTTTGGCGCTGCCAGCTCCTAAGTCGAGCAACTGCATACCGTTCCAAGAGGTATTGGTGATGCTGTTGTTAATTTCGGTTTGCAGACCAGCAAATTCTTGCTGCATTGCATCCCTAGCATCTTGATCATTTGTGTCGTTGGCGGACTGAATGGCCAGCTCACGCATACGTTGCAGCATGGTTACCATCTGGCCAGAAGCACCATCGGCCGTCTGCAGCATTGAAATGCCATCGTTGGCGTTTCGCACGGCTTGGTTCAGGCTCAGAATTTGCGTACCCAGTTTGTTACCAATGGCCAAGCCAGTGGCATCGTCTGCAGCCGAATTGATGCGCTGACCCGTAGAAAGTTGTTCCATCGCTTTGTCCAGTGTGCGTTGGCTTTGAACCAGTGCATGCTGAGTAGCGATGGAGTTGACATTGGTGTTGACGATGGTGCCCACGGGAGTGCTCCTGATGCAAATCAGCCCATTTTTAAAGCGAAGACTCGCTATAGACAGCCTGACTGGGGGGTTAGGACAAAAAGCCCCATTCAGGGCTTTTTGTCTTGGAGGGAACTACCCATTAGCGCAAGAGTGATAGGACAGACTGCGGTGCTTGGTTGGCTTGTGCCAACATGGCCGTTGCCGCTTGCGAGATGATCTGTGTGCGAGCCAGTTCAGTGGTCGCAGTGGCGTAGTCGGTGTCTTTGATTCGGCTGCGAGACTCAGAGGTATTCTGAGAAACATTGGCCAGGTTGTCGCCAGCATAAGTCAAACGGTTGATTTTCGCACCCAAGTCAGCACGGAATGTGTCAACAGCTTTCAAGGCTGTATCAATCGTGCCGATAGCAGTCTTTGCACCAGCAGCCGCAGAGAGTGCAAGTGTGCCGATTGCCAAGCCAGCACTGCCAACCTGCAGATTCTTGAACGTGACAGTGATAGCCGAATCGCCGCTGTTCGCCCCGACCATGAAATTGGCTGCTGCTGAGGCTGTGGCAAATTTGGTGCCATCCAACAGTTTCATTCCGTTCCATGTAGTGTTGGTAGCAATTCGAGTGATTTCCTCGCTCAACTGTGTCACTTCGGCCTTCAATGCAGTGCGGTCATCAGTGGTGTTGGTATCGTTGGCAGCTTGAACAGCCAGTTCACGCATACGCTGCAGCATGTTCGTGATTTCCTTGGTCGCGCCTTCTGCAGTCTGAATCATGGAGATACCATCGTTGGCGTTACGCACAGCCTGATTCAGGCCACGAATTTGTGACGTCATTTTGTTGGCGATAGCCAAGCCGGCGGCGTCGTCGGATGCACTGTTGATGCGAGTTCCTGTGGACAACTGCTCCATTGCCTTGTTCATAGAACGGTTGTTGGCAGTCATAGCGTTTTGGGCCACGATAGATTTCACGTTGGTGTTGATAACTGACATGGTCTTACTCCTTGAAGAGATTTATTTCAAAAGGTTGGCAGGAACCCGAAGGGAGTAGGACCTGCCTGGTTTTCACAGAAAATCTGATTTGAATCTCTGTTACTTGATGAATCGGTAGCTGGTCAGAAAGCTTTAGGGCTTTGTTGATTTTTTTGCAAACTTCAAGACTTTTGGTCTTGCAGCAGGCCTTTCATGTCGTCCAGGTTGTGGGCAACGCGCAGGGCGGTTTCGCTGGGGATCTGGCGCACTACTTCGCCTTCGCGGTTTTTTACTGTGACCACTATCTTGTTGGCCACATCGTCCACGCTGAAGCTCAGATCGCGTTTGTTCTGAGTCATTTGCTTGTTCAGGTGCTCGGTGGCTTCCTCCAAGGTGCGCCGCGCCTCCCTAGGGTCAGGTTTGGTGTCGACTACGGGTTTGATCTCCACAGGAGGCTGTGATCGGGCCTGTACTTCAGCCGTGTGCGCAGCGGGAGTGGCCACGGGTGTGGCCGGCACGCGTGCTGCGTTGGTTTGAATGTCATTGCTCATGGCTTTGTCCTTGGTCTAGTCCCCGCTGGCAGAACTGGCGCATGGTCAACCGCCTGAGCGGTTCACCAATTGGGGATGTCGTGACTAGGATTCGGCCGCTCTGGACAGAACTTGAGCGGTTTTTTGCAAAAAGCGGCAAAAAATGGCCGGTTTCTGGAATTTGGCCCCGAAGAATGGGGCTGGTCAGGCCAGCGCTTAGCCGGTGTAGGCCTTCATCATGCCTTCAAAGGTGCCTTTCAGGCTGGTACGCAGGCTGTTGCTGTTGCCCACGATGCTTTCCATGACGCTGAACTGGTTCATGTAGCGGGTCATGAGTTTTTCCATGCGCTCTTCCAGCACGGTCAACTCTTCTTTGTATTTGGCAATCTGCGTGGTGGCGTTTTTGCTTTGGGTTTCGACCAGTCCAGTCGATAGCAGCATTTTTTCAATGCTGTTGATGGCCCCGCCGGCCAAGCCTGCAGGGGCGGTGCTGTAGATGCTTTGGTTGTTGGTGTCCGCGCTGAACATGGTGGACACCTCGGCAAAGTTGTTTTGCAGTGCGGTGTCGAGCTTGGCTTCGTCGAGAGTGAGTTTGCCAAAACGGTCGATGCTCAGGCCCACGTCGCGAGCGGCTTGGATGGTGGTGCCTGGCGTGCTGGAGGTGTTGGTGATGAAGCCCCGCACTTGGTTGCGCACCGATTGCAGCAGGCTCTCGCCTGCCAGCACGCCGCCGAATTCTTCGACCTCGCTTTTGCTGTCACCCAGAATTTTCAGGGTTTCCTCAAACTCGTTGTACGCCGTGACCAGCCCCTTGACGTTCTCTTTGATGCCCGCGGTGTCGCGGTTCAGGTCCAGGCGGGCGGCCCCTGTGGTGTTGGTGTACAGGTCAAGGGTCACGCCATCGATGACGTCGCTGACGGTGTTGCTGCTGCGGGTGACTTCGAGGCCGTTGACCTTGAAGCGGGCGTCGGTGGCGGTTTGCAGGTTGGTTGCAAAGCTCACGCCCGGCACTGGCACTTTGGGGGCGGTGCCGGTGGCGGTGCCGTCATCACTGGTCAGGCTGAAGTTTTTCGCAGCACCGGTTTCCCCGGTAATGACCACGTTGTAGCCGCTGCCGGTGTTGATGAGCTGGGCGGTCACACCCAGTTTGGCCCCATTGATAGCGCTGACCATGCCGGCCGGGGTGGCGTTGGTGACGTTGATGTCGCCTTTGGCCGCACCGCCCACGGTCAGGTTGAGCTTGAATGCAGCACCGCCATTGAGGACCGTGTCACGCGCAGCAAAGTTGCTGCTGGCCGTGCGCTGGGCCAGCGCGGTTTGCAGCACTTCGATGCTGTAGCTGCCTGCCTCGGCGGTGGTACTGGCGGTGACGCCAAAAGCGCTGGGCTGGGTGTTGCTGGGCTGGATCGAGCTGAAGTCGCTGGCGTCGTTGAGTTTGCCGAAGGCGGTTTTGAGGGTCGACAGGGCGTATTTGATGGCACCGTAGCCGGTGATCTTGGCTTCGGACTTGGCGATCTTGGCGTCAATGCGCTCTTTTTTGGGGGTTTTTTCGGCGTCCACCAGACTTTGGGCCAGCGCTTTGACGTCGATGCCGGAGCCGGCGCCGAGGGTGTTGACAATGCTGCTGGTGGCCATGGGGTCGGTTCGCTGGTGGGGTGTGGACGTTGAAGGTCAGTTCTTGGATTCGGCACGGCGGCTGGAAACTTGAGCCACGGTGTGGACTTCAACCCCGGATGTAATCAAAAAGTGACATGCCTGAGATTTTGGAGAAGCTGCCCATGGCGGCTTCCAGGGCCATCATTTCCTTGTTCATGCGGGTCACGGCCTCGGCATAGTCCAGGTCTTCGATCTCGGAGAGCGTCGATTTGATGCGCAGGGTGGTTTCGTCCAGCACGTCGAGCTGCGATTGGAGAACCGACTGGTCCGAGCCGTTTTGGGCTTGGGCCAGCGTGAGGTTGTTGTGCATCTGGGTGAGGTCGGCCACGCCTTGGTGGATTTTGACCGTTTGGCTGTTGTTCACGCCTTCGATCATTTGGTCCAGGGCGTCAAAAAACACCACGGCCTGTCCGTCGTCTCGCACCACGCGGCTGAACACGTCGGTGCCTGCGCGGGTGAATTGCACGGTGCGTTCCACACCCGCCGGAATGCGGGTCTGGGTTTGGTCGCCCTGGTAGATGACTTTGCCGCTGGCGTCTTCGGCAAATGCGGGCGTGTTCACCCGGGTGCCCGAAAACAGATAGTTGCCGCTGTCATCGCGCGTGTTGCCCAAGCTCAGCAGTTGGTCGCGCAGGGCTTTCATTTCCATGCCGATGGCTTTGCGGTCGTCAGGGGCCAGGGTGTCGTTGGCTGCTTGCAAGCCCAGCTCTTTCATCCGGATCAGGATGTCGTTGGACGAGGAGAGGGCCGTTTCTTCGGCCGTGTAGCGGCGCATGGCCACCTCCAGGGTCCGCGTGTGGCTGTCCTGGCGCTGCACCTCGCCCTTGAGTCGCTGGATGGCGGCGGCCTGGTCGGGCGCGGCACTGGGCGAGAGGATTTGCTTGCCCACGGCCATTTGCGCTTGGGTGGTGGCCAGTTTGTTCTGGATGGTGCTCATGCGCTCGGTGGCGCGGTCAAACAGGAATGAGGTGGAGATTTTCATGAGGGCTCCGTTCAGCGCACTTGCAAGATGGTGTCGAACAAGGCCATGGCGGTTTGCATGACTTTGGCGTTGGCCTGGTAGGCCTGCTGAAAACGCACCAAGGCCGAGGCCTCTTCGTCCAGGCTCACGCCCGAGATGCTGTCGCGGGCCTCTTGGGCCTGCTGGTAGACCACTTGCAGGGCCTGATCGGCAATAGCGGCTTGCCGTGCGACGTTGCCCACCTGGTTTACACGTTCGATGTAGGCCTCGGTGATGGTCAAGCCGCCGGGCATCAGGCGCTCGTCTTCGAGTGCCACCAGGCGCAGCATGGTTTCGTTGTTGCCAATGCCGTCGCGGTTGCCGTCGATGGTGAATTGGTCGCCCGATTTGGGGGCAGTGGAAAATTCCAGCTTCAGGCCCCGGTAGCTCAGGCTGGGGGTGGCCGACAGCGGGTCAGGGATGAGGCTGCGCTCGGCCAGCACGGTTTGGGTGCGGCTGTCGATGATTTTGTAATCGCTGTCGCTGGTGAACTCGACTTGCAAAGTGGAGGCCCGCAAGGTTTGTTTCATGTCGCCCTGAATGCCTTCGAACTGGGCCGTGATCTGGACGCTGCTGGGGGCATCGCCTGGCACCAGGCTGGTGTCGGTCACAAACAGCAGCAAATCGTCGGGTGTGCCCCCCTCAATGCTCAATTGCGTGTCAAAGCCCAGGCGCCGCAGATCGGCCGGGGTGCCCGTGCCCATGCCCAGGCGAATGTCGTCGCTGGTGTTGGCGGCAGGGCGACTGAGCACCAGTTTGCCGTCTTGCACCGAGGCCGTGATGCGGCTGCTGGCGGGGTCGGAGGCAGTGGCTGTGTTGAGCCAGTCCACCACTTTGCTCAGCGTCAGGGGGCCTGCCAGCGCGGGCAGGTCTTTGCCGTTGAGGGTCAGGGTGCCAGCGGCCAGGCTGCCGGCAGATTCGACAAAGGTCTGACCGGTCAATCGGGCCGCGGTTTTGAGGGACGGCAGGGCTTCGCCCGTGGTGGAGTCAAATTGTTGCTCCAGTCCGATGTCGGCCTTGGCTCCGAGAAACAAATCCATGCCCAGATACGTCGCGGGCACTTGGGCATTGAGCGTCTGGGCGCTGTAAGTGGCACCGTTTTCCATGCCATTGGCGGCCTTCACCAGCTGGGTTTGCTGGGTTTCGCTCAGGGCGCTGCCCAGCAGGTGCCGGCCATCGCGGGTGAGCACTTGCAGCGTTTGGCCTGGGGCGGGCGCTTGCAGGGTGAGCGACAGGTTTTGGGTGCCCAGCGGGATCAGGCCCAGGCTGGCGTAGCCCTGGCTGGACTCGATGTTGACCGGGATGCTGGCGATTCGGGGGGCTTGGGCCAGAGCCAAGTCGCCACGCAGCTGGTTGGGGCCCAGAAAGTCGGGGGCGTTGTAGGCGATGCGGGCTTGAGCGCTGCCGCTGTTGAGCGGGTCATCGATGACGCGGAACTGGCCCGCTGCTGCGATGCGGTTGGCATCCTGAACCAGCAAGTTCATGCCGGCCGCTTTGCCGTTGGGGCTGGGCGAGAAGCCAAACAAGTCACCCCCCAATTGACCTTCGGCATCCAGGCCATCGCGGTGCACCGCGTTGATTTCGTCCACCAAGGTGCTGGCCAGGTCATTGAGGCTGTAGGCGGCTGGGCTGAGCACTTGCTCGCGAAAGCTCATGACGCCACCGATCTTGCCGCTGGTGATGCCGGGCAGGGTTTCGGGCGAACCGTAGGCGTCGAGGATGAATTCCAGTTTGCCCGGTTCGATGGTGGACTCGCTCACGCTGATGGCGCGGGCCGTGGTCTTGCTGACCAGGATGCCCTGGTCCAGCGTGTCGCCCACGCTGACGGTGACCGCGCCGTTGGGCTCGAAGCGGGTTTTGGTGGCCACCAGGCCAGACAACTCGCGCAGCAGCAGGTCGCGCTGGTCCAGCAGCTCCGAGGGTTGCTTGTCGGCGGTGGGGTGCTTGGCCAGCTGTTTGTTCATCAGGGCCAGTTGGCTGGTCAGGGCGTTGACTTGCCCGACATCGGTTTCCACCGATTGCCGGGTTTCGTTGCCCATGATCTCGAATTGTCCGGCCAGTTGCCGAAAGCGTGCGGCCAGGCCGTCGGCATCACGCAGGAAAATGCTGCGCGAGACCACCGAAGCCGGGTCGCTCGAGAGGTCGCGGGCGGACTCGAAGAAGCGGTTCATCGCCGTGGTCAGGCCGATGCTTTCATCGCCCATCACGTCGATCAGGCGGTTCACATACGACAGCATGGGCTTTTGGCTTTGCAGGTCGCTGTTGCTGTTGCGCAAGTTGGACTCGACAAACGCGTCGTACTGGCGTTGCACCGCATCAAAGCGGGCTCCGGTGCCCAGGTAGCTGCCGCCCATCTGGCGTGGCTGGTTGGACGCCAGGGAAACATCCTGGCGGGTGTAACCGTCGGTGTTGACGTTGGCGATGTTGTTGGAGACGGTGGCCAGCGCACGTTGGTACGCGTTGACGCCCGAGCTGCCAATGCTGAGCAAGTCACTCATGGCTTAGCCTCCGGGGTGACGCGGTCGAGTTTGTAGCCCGTTGCGCGTTCGAGTTCGTAGGCCTTGATGGCTTCCGGTTTGAGGGACATGGCTTCACGCGGTGGATTCAGCGGCATGGCCCGGGCTTCGGTTGGGCGCAGTTGCAGGGCATCCTGTGTGCTCAGGCCCTGGGCTTGCGTCATCTGGCGCTCCATCATGTCGGCCAGGCCCATGCCGCCGCGCTTGACCATCTGCAGCGAGACTTCCTTGTCCATCAGGTCCTGGTACATGTCCATGTTGCCGCCGTCGACCAGATCGCTTTTTTCGATCGATTCGCGCATGGTTTTCATCATCTGCTGGATGAAATAGGCTTCGAACTGCTCAGAGGTCTGGCGGATGGCTTTGGACGGGTCTTGCGCCGCCTCACCCTTCAAACGCGTGAGGGCGTTGAAGTCCAGGTAGGTGCTGGAAGAGGTGTTGGTGGACAAGTCGCTCATGGGGAGGCTCTTTAGATCACGATCAGTTCGGCACGCAAGCTGCCCGAACTTTTGAGGGCTTCGAGGATGGCGATCAGTGCCGAGGGCGTAGCACCCACCTGGTTCACCGCATCGACCACTTGGCGCAAGTCCACACCCGGCTGGAACAGGAACATCGGGTTTTTGGGCTCGGACACGGCGATGTCGGCGTTTTGTACCGCGGCGGTTTGGCCGCGCGAGAGGGCATTGGGCTGAGAGATTTCGTTGGTGGCAGCAATCGCCACCGAGATCGTGCCATGCGCCACAGCAGCGGCTGTGACACGCACATTGCGGCTGATGACCACGGTGCCGGTGCGCGAATTGACAACCACGCGGGCAGGCGGTTCGCCAGGCACCACGTCGAGGTTCTCCACCATGCTCATGAAGGCCACGCGCTGCGACATGTCGCTGGGGGCCTTGATGGCGAAGGACATGCCGTCCAGTGCCTGCGCGGTGCCTTGACCGAAGTTTTTGTTGATGGCGTTGACGATGGCGGTGGTGGTGGTGAAGTCTGATTCGCGCACGTTCATGACCACATGGTCGGCTCTGTCAAACGGGGTGTCGACGATGCGCTCGACCGTGGCACCCCCGGGTATGCGGGCAGAGGTGGGCACGCCAATGCTGACCTTGGAGCCGGCTGCGCTGGTTTCCACGCCAGTGGCTGTCAAGGCGCCTTGGGCCAGGCTGTAGATCTCGCCGTCAACACCGCGCAGGCTGGTGAGCAGCAGGTTGCCGCCGCGCAGGCTGGTGGCTTTGCCGATGGCGGACACGTTCACGTCGATTTTTTGACCCGGCTTGGCAAAGCCGGGCAGCTCGGCTGTGACCATCACGGCGGCCACGTTTTTGATGTCGATCTTGCCGCTGGTGGCGTTTTGTTCAAAGTCAGACAGCGGGCCATCGATGCCCACGCCCAAGCGGGCCAACATGGCCTTCATGCTTTGGGCGGTGAAGGAGACATCGGCACCGTCGCCTGTGCCTTGCAAGCCGACCACCAGGCCGTAGCCAATGAGCTGGTTGGTCCGACCGGCTGCGACCGAGGCCAGATCCTTGACGCGGTCTGCCCAGGCCGAGCCGGAGAGACCGAGCCATAAGATGAGGGCGAAGAGGGTGGATTTCATGGGTTTTCCCGCGTGCCTGTGGTTTAGAAAGGCCAGAACTTCATCAGGGCGTTGGTGCCCCATCCGGCTTTGGCGGCGTTGGCCATGTCACCCGTGCCTCGGTAGGCGATCTGGGCATTGGCCAGGCGGCGCGACTGCACGGTGTTGTTGGGCGAGATGTCTTCGGGGCGGATGATGCCGCTGACCTGGATGATCTCCGCGCCTTCGGTCAGGGCCAGTTGTTTTTCGCCACGCACCATCAGGTTGCCGTTGGCCAATACTTCGACCACGGTCACCGACACGTCGCCGATCAGGCTGGCTTGCTGGTCGGCTTCACCACCACCTACGCTTTCGATGTTGGCGCGGCTCAAGTCCACGCCACCCATGATGCCCTGCAGCCGTGTACCCAGAACCTTGGTCGGCAGGCGCATGCCTTGGACGCGTGCATTCAACCCATCGGGGGCACTGGCCACCGAGGGGATGATGTCGTTCTTGGCGGCACGTTTGACGCTGCCGCTCTGGGTACGGCCAGCCTGGGTCGATTCATTGAGCAGCACGGTGATGACATCGCCCACGTTGTAGGCGCGAACCCGGCCAAACCAGTTGTCGCTTTGACGGCCGTTGTAAATGGCGCCTGTGGCCATTTTGGGTTTTTCGACAGCGACCGGCAGCACCGGGGCGAATTGGGGGGAATGGGCCATGGGCGCATTGGGCGAAGCGCAGCCGCTCAAGCCGAGCACCAGGATGATGCCAAAGGCGCAAGAAAGTGACAGTGTTTTCTTCATGGTGTGCGGCTTACATGTTGTTGTTCAGGAAGCGCAACATGCCGTCCACGGCAGAGATGGCTTTGGAATTGATTTCGTAGGCGCGTTGGGTCTCGATCATGTTGACCATTTCTTCCACCACGTTCACGTTGGAGGCCTCCAGGGCCCCTTGCATGAGTTGACCGGCACCGGCCACGCCGGGCTGGCCCACTTGGGGGGCACCGCTGGCAGTGGTTTCTTTCATCAGGTTTTGGCCAATTGACTGCAGGCCGGCCGGGTTGGCAAAGCGGGCGATCTGGATTTGGCCGATCACCTGGCTGCCACCGCCGGCTGCCGCCTCGACCGACACCGTGCCGTCCTGGCCCACGGTGATGCTGGCCACGTTCGGGGGAATGGTGATGGCGGGCTGCAGGGGTGCGCCGTTGGCCGTGACCAATTGGCCGGTGGCCGAGAGTTTGAAGCCACCGTCACGGGTGTAGGCCGTGGTGCCATCGGACTGGGCAATCTGGAAAAAACCTTCACCTTGAACGGCCAGATCCAGTGCGTTTTTGGTGGTGACCAAGCTGCCTTGGCTGTGGGTTTTCTCGGTCGACACAATGCGCACACCGGTGCCCAGCATCAGGCCCGTGGGGGCCTGCGCATCGGCGCCGACCTGAGCCCCGGGTTGACGCAGGTTTTGGTAGAGCATGTCTTCGAACGAGGCCCGGTCGCGTTTGAAACCGGTGGTGTTGACGTTGGCCAGGTTGTTGGAGATGACCGACATGCGCGTTTGTTGCGCGTCCAGGCCGGTTTTGGCAATCCACATTGATGCATCCATGGGGGGCTCCTGTCAGTGGTTAGGCGGTTTTCATCATGGAAGCACCCGACTCGTCGAGCGTTTTGGTTTCCTTGATGATGCGAATTTGGGTTTCGAAGCTGCGCGATTGGTCGATCAGCCGGGTCATGGCCTCGATGGCGCTGACGTTGCTGCCTTCCAGGGCTTGGGGAATCACGCGGGGCGGGGTGTTGCCGGCGGGGATGTCGGCGCCGTCGGCTTGGCCGTCCAGTTTGAACAAACCGTCTTGGCGGCGTCCCAGCTTCACGTCGCTGGCATCGCGCAGGCGCAACTGGTCGATGAAGACCGAAGGTGCCGCACCGGCTTGTGTCGGGTCTTTGGCGTAAACGGAGCCATCGGGGTTGATGGACACCATCATGCCCGGGGGCACAGCGATGGGGCCGCCCTCACCGAGCACCAGATGGCCGGAACCGTTTTCCAGCTGGCCCTGGGCGTTGACTTTCAGATCGCCCCGGCGCGTGAAGGCCAGGTCGCCGTTGGAGGCTTGAACTGCCAGCACGGCTTTGTCGGCCAAGGCAATGTCCATCGGGCGGCCGGTGGCCATGATGGCACCGGGTTCGAGGCGGATCAAATCGCGTGCCACGGCCTGGGCCTGGAAGCGCGAGTCAAAACCCGGGCCTTCCACTTTGACCGACTGCAAGGCCACGTCGTAGCTGCTTTTGAAGCCCACTGTGGACACGTTGGCCAGTTCATTGACCAGCACCTGGCGGGCTGTGGCCTGCTCCTTGATGGTGGCGTTGGATGTGAAGACAAGGCGGTCCATGGTGGTTTTCTCAGAGGTTCAGACGTGCGGGGTTCAGGGCATCAAGAACGGATGTTGATGATGGCGCTGGTCATGGTGCTGCTGGTCTCGATCGCTTTGGCGTTGGCCTGGAAGTTCCGCTGGGCGGTGATCAGGTCCACCAGCTCTTGTGTCAAGTCCACGTTGGCACGTTCGGTAGCACCGGCACGGATCGAGCCGAAACCGGCCGAACCGGCTTCACCGACCTTGGCAATGCCCGAGGTGGCCGAGGCCAGGTAACTGGCGTCACCCACCTGGCGCAGACCCGAAGGGCTGGAGAAGTTGGCCAGCACGATCTTGCCCAGCGAGTTCTGCGAACCGTTGGAATAAGTGGCGTTGACCAGACCGTCCACGCCGATGTCCAGACCCATGAGCTCACCCTCGGGGGCACCGTCTTGCGCTTGCGACAGCACCGCAAACGAGCTGGAGTATTGGGTGGACTGTGTGAAGTCGATCGACATGGTCAGCGCACCCTTGCCGCCTTGCAAGAACGCGGTCTCAAAGCCCATGGGTTTGATGGGGGAGATCGGCTTGCCGGTCAGGTCAAAGGTGAGCTCGCCGCGGTCCAGGAACACGGGCCACCAGTCGTTTTTGGTGTTCAGGTCCGAGATGTCTTCGGTTTGCTTGCCGTTGCGCACGTATTGCAGGGCACCGTTGTCGGCGTATTGGGCCAATTTGATCCACTGGGTGGTCTGGCCAAAACGCATTTCGGTGTTGGCCAGGCCCCAGTCGGGGTGACCGGTCACCTGAATGGAGGCGGCATCGCCCGTGGTGCCGGTGGTGAACACCAGTTGCTTGGCTTTGGCGTCCCATTTGACGTCCACACCCGCCACTTCGCGCTTGCTCACCGGGTCCACGATGGAGTTGATTTTTTCCTTCAGCTTGGCGGCCAAAGTGTCCATGGAATAGTTGCCGGTGTCCACATTGATTTTGGCGGTGATGCCGTCCACCGATACAGTGAAATCGTTGTTGGCTTCCACCACCGCGACGTTGCCAGAGGTGTTGATGGTCAAGGTCTCGCCCGCCAGGGTAGCCGGGTAGCTGGGTTTACCGCGCTGCGCAGTCTCCAGCGAACTGGGGGTTTGCAAGACGCCGAGGCCCGAGGCGTCGGGGGTGACCCCCAACAAGTTGTTGGACAGTCGCTCGGACGCGGTGGCGGTGGCCACGGAGCTGGTGGTTTCCAGGCGGATGTTGGAGGCGTCGCCCGTGGTGCCCGAGTTGAAGGTGAAGCGGCCAGAGTCGGGATTGAAGTCCACGGTGATGCCGAAACGCGCATTGACTTTGGGGTCAACTTCGGCCGTGTTGGTGTCGTCCGGGGTATCGGGCAGCTTGCCCATGACGTTGTTGATCTTGATTTGCAGGTTGCGCGCCAGTGTTGTCGGGTCCTGGTCGGCCTCGGTCAGGGTGTAGCTGATGGCGGTCACAGGTGAGTCGTCTACCGACAACTTGAATGCCATGCTGTTGCCGACCTTGAAGTCGGTCGATGTGGCTGTGGGGCTGGTTTTGTAAAAACCTGAGGCGATGTCGAAATAAGTGCTGTTGATGGCGTCACCGACCGCAGGTGCGGGCGTCGAGTTGCGCACGTCGGTCAGCTGGTCCAGCGTGTACATGGCCACTGTGCCGCTGGGCGGGGTGACCGAAGGATCTGATTTGGGGCGGATGTCGCCGTACTTGTTCACGAACAGCTCCGAGCCCACGGCATTGGAGGCCTGTTGCAGCGCGGGCTTGACCTGGGTGTCACCCACAAAGAACTCGGTTTGCCACTTCGAGAAGGGGCTGCCAGGGCTGGCGTTTTGCGTCTTGGTGTAATAAACCGTGGCCAGGTAACCGTTACCGCCGCTGTCGTACACGGTCAAGGCGGTGCTTTTGTTGTAAGTGGCAGGGTTGCTGCGGTCAAAGTCGGCCAGGATCACGGGAGAGTCGGCCGGCAGGTTCAGGCCCAGCTGGATCTTGGTGGTTTCACGGGCTTCGCCCGAGGTTTTAGGAGGGATCACCAGGGGGGCCAGACGTTCAAGGTCGGCCTTGCCGGACGAGTCCACCGAGGCGGCCAGCAGGCGTTGGCCTGTGGAGTTGACCACGTTGTTCTGGTCGTTCAGGGTGAAGGAGCCGTTGCGGGTGTAGATGTCCTGCAGGCCGTCGGGCGTTTTGAGCGGGAAGAAACCGTCACCCGTGATGGCCAGGTCCAGCGAGTTGCCCGAAGTGGAGATGTTGCCCTGGCTGAATTCCTGGCTCACTTGCTTGAGCGAGACGCCCTGACCGATGTTGCTGGATGACTTTTGCAGGGGCGAGGTCGAGAAAATGTCGCCAAAGTCAGCCCGCGAGCGCTTGAAGCCCGAGGTGCCCACGTTGGCGATGTTGTTGGAGGTGACGGCCAGCTGCGCGGTGGCAGAGTTCAGTCCGGTGAGCGAGGTGTAGAACGACATGCTGAAAGGCTCCTGAAATTCGTGTGTGTGGGGGTGTGTTCGGGTGGTTTACAGGCCAACGCGCTTGACGTCGCTGAGCAGCAAGGTCTTGCCGCCATCGACTTCGACACTGACGCTGCCGTCGCCGGGATTGGTCGAGATGGCGCGAACGGTCGACAGGGTGCTCACCGAGACGGGGGTGGTCTGGCCATTGACCACGGCCACGGCACTCAGGCGGTACAAGCCGGTCGGCACGGGGTTGTCGGCGGCGTCTTTGCCGTTCCAGGTCACGGGGGTGGTGCCCGGCAATTGAGGGCCGGCGATCAGCTCTTGCACCAGACGGCCTTGGCTGTCGTGCACGTTGATCTGCACGCCGCTGGCCCCCATGGGCAGGTCGATGTTGGCGTCCAGAGAGTTGCCCGACGTCAGCAAAGTCGCGGCGTCGCTGACGGCCACTTTTTTGCCGATGAGCGAGGCGCTGTTGAGCATGCGCTCACCCGACATGGAGGTCACGAAACTGTCCAGTGAGCCTTGCATATTGGTCAGGGCTTCGAGCTGGGAAAACTGCGCCAGTTGTGCAACGAAGGCCTCGTTCTTGACGGGCTCGAGCGGGTTCTGGTTTTGCAGCTGAGCGGTGAACAGGGTCAGGAAGTCCTGTTTGCCCATGTCTTCGCTGGTTTTGGATTTTTTCTGGTCTTTCACGTCTTCGTAGCGCGTGACGTTCTTGAGCAGGCTGGAGGAGCTGACGGTATCGGTGGCCATGGGGTGCTTTCGGATCAGGCTTTGGTGATGTCCAGCGTGCGCATCATCAGTTGACGCGCCGTGTTGATCACTTCCACGTTGTTTTGGTAAGAGCGGGCAGCGGCCATCATTTCCACCATTTCGGTGACTTCGCTCACGTTGGACTGGTAGACATAACCGTCTTTGTCGGCCAAAGGGTTTTTGGGGTCAGACACGCGCCGAGGCGGGGCGGTGTCATCGGCCATGCGGTCGATCTTCACGCCGCCCACATAGGCGGCACCGGCGTTGGTCATTTGTTCGTCAACCAATGCCTTGAAGACGGGGCGCTTGGCGCGAAAGGCGTCTTTTTCGGCGCTGGCCACAGTGCCCGCGTTGGCCAGGTTGGAGGCGGTGGCGTTCATGCGGGTCAGCTGCGCGTTCAGCGCGGTGCCGGCGATGCCAAAAATGTTGTCCATGCTCATGCTCAATCTCCTCGCAGGGCTTTGCGCACGCTGCTGACCCGGTTTTCCAAAAATTGCAGGGTGGCCTGGTACTCGGCAGCAGCTTTGCCGTACTGGGCCTGTTCGACGCTCATTTCGACCGTGTTGCCGTCGAACGAGGTGTTGAAAGGGGTGCGGTAGCGCATGCCATCGTGGCCCATGTCTTCGCCGGCACCAAAGTGCCCGGCATTGGTGGCCACCATGGCCGTGTCGCGTTGTTGGGCCGCACTCATCACGGCCTTGAAATCGATGTCGCGGGCCTTGTAGTTCGGGGTGTCGGCGTTGGCAATGTTTTGCGCCAACACTTCGAGGCGACGGCTTTTGACTTGCAAAGCCTGTTCATGCACGCCCAGTGCTTGGTTCAACAAATTCATTTCGACTCCTGTGCTACGAAAGGGTGGCGATGATCTCGGTCCGTCGGTCTTTTGACGTTGTCCGCTCAAGTTGAGCGGGTTCGTGTCGAGTGCTGCAAAACTTGTGCCAAGTTTTTCTGTCACCTTTTGGGGGGGCTGCTCAAGGCAAAGCACGGCCTTTATCCAAGGGGGGCGGCAAAGTTTGGTCTGGGGCGGCAAGGGTTTGCCGGTGGGCTGGTTTTGACCGATGGCCCAGGTTGGTCCTGTTTTTGCTTGGTTTCATGCAACTCACCCCACTGTCAAAACTTCTACACCGATATGAAACACGCTTTGCAAATGCTGTGCCGCCTGCTGGATCTGCTGATCGCCCGGGGTCTTTTGCTGGGTTTGGTGGTGTGGCTCTTCAGTGCGCCATCTTTCGCAGCCAACCCGGGCAAGCCTGCCGGCCCTTCGGCTTCGCCCCAGGAGGTCTTGCAGTCGTCGGTGAAAAACTGGGTGGCCCAGTCGCGAAAAGTGTCTGCCGATCAGGTGTCATTGGCCCCGATGGATGCCCGCGTCAAAGTGCGTGCCTGTGACAAGCCCCTGAACATGGATTTGCCATTTGCCAGCGCCGAGACGGTTCGTGTGCGCTGTGAGCGGCCGGTTTGGCAGCAGTTTGTTCGTGTCAGCGTGGTGGGCAAAGCGCCCGAATTTCAGGCGCAAGCCAAGCCAGAAACCCCCACCGAGCCTGCCAAGCGCTGGGTTTTGGTGGCCAGCATGCCCCTGCAGCGCGGCATGATGCTCAACGAGACTCATGTTCGGCGTGCTCAGGTCGATGCTTCAGTGATGCCAGTGAATGTGCTGGAGCAACCCTCCGAAGTGCTGCACGCCGAAGTGGTGCGGGATGTGAGGCCGGGAATGCCCTTGCGCAGTCACGACATTCGGCCAACGGTCCTGGTCAAAAGGGGCCAGATGGTCCTGATGTCGGTGGGGCAGCCCCAGGGTTTTCAAATCTCCGCCCGGGTGGAGGCTTTGCAGGATGGGCGTTTTGGTGAGCAGATCAAGCTCAAGAATCGCGATTCCGGCCGTGAACTGAGCGGTCGTGTGCAAGGTCCCAACCAGGTGGTGGGCTTGTGAAACCTGTTGACCCGAGGTTTTGTAGGGTGAAATTCGAAAAATCTAATTTTCCGGCTCAAGTTCTAGAATCTCATGCCGATTCAGTATTCGAGCAGGGTCTCAGCTCCATGTCCAGAGACCAGAAAAGAGAAACACCATGACCGATCCCATCTCTCATTTCGGCCGCAAGGCCCAAATAGAATCTGCCAACCGCCAGTCGGTTGCCAAGGGTGAGCCGAGGGCTTTTACGCCAGCTTCCGAGGAAGTCGGGCGATTGGCTGCCCCTGCCACGGACGAACTGCGACTGAGCAAAGTCGCCCAACAAGCCATGCAAGAGCCCGAATTTGACCGCGCCAAGGTGGACGCCATCAAGACCGCCATCCAGCAAGGGCAGTACCCGCTGGATTCACGTCGGATCGCCGAGAACTTCATCGCGATCGAAAAAATGATCAAAGGCTGATGGCCCCATGACCGAGATGACCCGATCGGATGATCCGCACGACGCCATGCAGGCAGCCTTGTTGGCTGCGCCGCAGGACGCGGCGCGTCTGGCGGAGATTTTGGCTCTGGAGTTTGAAGCCCTGAAAATTCGGGATCTGTCCGCTTTTGAGGGCATTCAGGAAGACAAAACCCTGTTGTTGCAGCGCCTGGCGAATGTGGCCGCTTGGGCGTCCACTCAGGATCCGGTGCCAGCCCTGTGGCAAGAGATTCAGGCCAGTTTGCAGCAGAGCAAGCAAGACCATCTGCGCAATATTCAGCTTTTGCAGCGCCAGCTGCAGGCGGTCAAAGGCACTTTGCAGGCCTTGCAGGGCGAATCAGCAGCCCCCACCGTCGATTTGTACGACCGCATGGGTCAAATCGCCCGCCGTCCGGGTGCTTGGGGCGTTCAGCTGGCTTAAAGGCCCAAGCGGGCTGGCTTGCCAGCTGTATTTCAGGGCGGGCAGCTCGCCCATTTGTGCGTCCAGCCCATTCACCGGGGCTTTTTCTCATCGCCAGGGCGCATGCCCTTGAGCCAATACACCCACGACAAAATGACCGCCACCGCCGTGTACATCTCGGGCGGTATTTCGGCGTCCAGGTCCACCCGGCTGAGCAAAGCCAGCAATTGCGGGTCTTGGGCCACATAAACCCCGTGTTTCAAAGCCTCTTCGATGATCTTTTGGGCCAGATCGTCTTGCCCCTTGGCGCTGATGACCGGGGTTTTGCGGGCCCCGTATTCCAGCGCGAGGGCTTCCTTGAGTGGGGCTTTCATGTTTGCACGTCCAGCAGGCTGCCCGTGTCCGGCGGGGCATAGGGCATGGGCGCTTGCGGGCCCTGGCCGTGGATGATCTGCAGCCGTGTCATGTGCAGCCCCGCGCTGTCGAGTTCTTGCTCCAGGTTCGCCGCCATGGCCTGGGCCTTTTGTGCCACGTCTTCGCGTTCGGCCCACATGACCATGTCCACCTCGGTTTGCTCGCTGATGCGGGTTTGAAGCCAGACTTCGCCCAGATCGCGGTTGCGGGTGTGCAGGTGGATGACCAAAGGCGGTTTGTCCTGTCCGGGCTGACGCCTGCCGCGCACCAGCCGCAGAGCCACGGGATCGGCGTCGGCAAAAGGCAGCATCATCGAGAACACCCATTCGCGCCCGTTCAGGCTCTCACTGGCGAGCAATTGACGCGACTCGATGTCGTCGAGGCTGTCGCTCAACAAGCTGTCCTTGTCAGTGGCACCGCTGCGCAGCAGCTGGCGCAACACGCTTTTCAAGTCCATCAGCCCGCCGCCCAAGCCCTGCGTGAGCAGGTTTTCCGTCATGAAGCCGCTGCGGTGCATCGCTTGCTGGAGCTTTTCGGGGGTGAGTTGGGCCATGCTGGGGCGCAATTTGAGCCATTGCTGCAAAGCGCCCAGCTCGGGTGCCGAGGCGCTCAGGCCTTGCAGCAGACTGTCGAGCACGCCCGGGCGCAGCAATTGCGCCAAGGCTTGCATGTCAGGGGGTCTGAAGCCCAGCTGCTCCGTTCGGCCAGGCAGGCTGGCTTGGGCGGCAGGAGAGGGCGCAGCCGCAGCTTGCGCTGGCGCTGCTTGCAGGGGGCGCAGCAAGATGCTGCCATTGGCCAGCACCTGCACCCTGAACAAGGCGGTGTCACCCGCCGCCAGCCGCAGTCCGGCCGGCAGGTCTTTGGGCAGGTCAATGGCGGCCCCGGCTTGCCCGGGTTGCGGGCCTTGCAGCATCAGGCGCAGCGCGCCGATTTTGGATTCGAGGGTGCCTTGCACCACTTGGCCATCCCGCAAACCCAGCTCGGCAGCGGTTTTTTCGATGACCAGCGGCAGTTTGCCCTCCAAGTAAATGGTGGGCGTTTTGGGGCTGAGGTGGGCGGTTTCAGCCCCCGTGATCATGCGAACCCCAGCCTGCTGGCGGTCAAGGAAAGCGCACCCAGCGGCGCTTGTCGGGGCCGGAGGTTGGTGCGGGCTCGGCAGGCTCGGTCGATGTCTGAAACAGGGCCGCCGTTTGCGGGTACTGCAACAGGATTTGCTGGCGCAGGGCCTCAGGCGAGGGCAGCATCAGCACCGTCCCAGGCCGCACGGGGTAGGTGCGGCCCCTCGGGAAAATCCGCGGGTTGGCTTTGGCCAGTGCTTGGCGCATGAACTCGTCGTTCAGGATCAGCCCCGGCAAGCCGCGCCGGATGACGGCGTCGATGCTCTCGCCTTTTTGCACCGTGATGCTGGCCCCAGCGCTTGTGCCGTCGTGGGCCGGGGTGGCCTGTCCCGATGGGCTGGCTGGGCTTGCAGCGTCGCTCAGCGGTGTGGTCAAAACCTTGAGGGCCGAGGCCGCAGCCGCCGAGGTTTCGGCGGCTTGGACCGCAGAGGCGCCGAAGGCGGCGACAGCGCCGCACAGCAGCCAGGTCGCCAACTGCAGGGCGGCCTGGTGCCGTTTGGCGGGGGTGTCGGGCAGGGCGGTCATGGTCAGTGCTGGCATGGGGTGGTGGCGCATCGCGTCAGATCGAAGGTTCAAGGTCAGGCAGGGCCAGTTTAAAGCGGCAGGGCCATCCAGTGCCCTTGTGCGGACAAAGCCGGGCCGGCCAGCTGCTGCAGCTCGGTGCGCTCGGCGCCGACTTTGACCACTTGGGCCAGCGCGAGGTGCTGGGTGGCACCGGGCTCCAGCATCTGGCTGGGGATGTGGCTGGGGTTCACCAGCAGAACACGGTCGCCCGCCCGAAGCCCGCTTTCAAAGCCGGCTTGCAGTAGCAGCCCTTCCTGGCCGCTGCGGCGCACATGGAATTGCACCGGTTCGCATTCGGAGCGCTTGTCCAGTTGTTTGACCCAGACTTGCATCTGCTGCTGCACTTGTTCTTTGAGGCGGTGGAGCCAGGCGCTGGGGTTTTGGCCGGCGGCCTGGGGGTCGATCGTGATGACTTGTTCGATCTGCCATCGCGGCTCGATCGGCCCCTGGCTGGTGTGGCGTTCACCCAAGGTGAAGCTCAGGGTCCAGCGCCAGTCGTGCTCGTCCTGGTTCAGGGCGTGCCATGCCTGGCGCATGCTCAAGCCTGCCGCAGCCGCATGGGGCTTGAGCACCAGCTCGGCGGTCCAGCCGGTCGGGCTTTCACTGGGGCCCGTCAGGGCCCGCATGTAGGCGTTCTCGGGTGGCGTGGCCTTGTGCTGGGCACGCCAGCGCTGCGAGGCCTGCATCTGTCGCGTCCACGATTGGCTGGCGATGTGCATCAAGGATTGGCTGGCGAATTGTTGTGCGCCCGCAAAGCCCTGTTCCACCCGGGTTTGGAGCACCAAGGGCAAGCGCCAAGGGCGTGGCGGGGCCTTGCATTCGGTGGCCTGGGTCCGGGCTTCACGCCAGCCCCAAGGCAGCACTTCGGCGCTGACCTGTGGGGCGGCATCCTGCTCGTCTTGCAGATAGGACAGCACGCGCACACCCCGCACCTGGGCCTCCGATTGGAAGTGGGCGCTTTCGTGGAGTGCGCCTTTGTCGTCGATCCAGGCTGTGCTGAGCACGCGCGTGGGGCGATCGATGGTGGCTTGCAAAATCGCCTGGCGGATCGCTTCGAGCTGGGCTTCGTGCTGCTTGGCTGAGGGCGAGCGGGCAGTCCGGCTGGCCATGGGGACCTGGGGCTTGTCCAGCTGGCGCGCCTCGGAGGGGTTGGTTGCAGCGCTTTGCGCTTGCGCCCCGAGCGCTGCAGCGCACAAAAGCCCCGCGGCCAGCCCTTGGCCCAGGCGCATGACTTTGGCCGCAGGGCGGACGATGTGCTGCATGGACGCGCGCATGGACTTTGAGAGGGCCGGTGAGGTGAGCATGGTGTCAGCGGCGGCGTGCGGCCAATTGGCTCAGGTACAAGGTGCGCAGATCACGCACCACATGCTGGTCGAGCGACAGGGTGGTTTCATAGGTGTCTTCGCCCACGGGCGCGATGCTGACCAGCACCGCACCGTAGATCACGCCTTCGACCTTGGCGCGGAACGTGTCGCTCATGACGGTCATGTCGGCCACGGTGGTGGTCGCATCGAGTTGCTGGCCATAGACCTGCTCGGTGAGTGAGCGGTAGGCGTCCAGCTTGGACGCACGAATGGCCAACAGGCGTTGTTGGGCGGGGTTCTTGTGGTTCTGCACGCTGATCACCGCATAGCCTGTGGCGACCAGGGTTTCGCGCTTTTCAACCATGGGCGTGATCATGGAAGCGGGCGCGGCAGCCCCCGGTGTCTGGGCGTGCAGTGGGACCGTTTCACAGCCGGTCAAAGCCACCAGAGTGAGCAGCGCGAACGCCAAGGGTCGGTTGAAGGTCATCTTAAAACTCCAGAGGCAAGCCCGGCGCGTCCCGAAGTGGTTGGCCCGGCTGATTTGTCTTGACTGGAGTATCGGCAGCACCCGGGAAGTCTTGAGCGCAGAACGCCTGTTGCACGGGCCGGTGGGCACGGCTAGGACGTGTCAAAAATCAGACGATATTGTTAAATTTGTCTGTTTGTTCTCTAAAGTTATCATTTTTTCTTGCCAAAAGTGTCATAAGTGATTTATAAACTCAACATTGACATTAAAAACGAATTGACAGGGTTGGTGCTCGCACTCACAGCGGGTTTCAAGCCCGCCAACATCACCCACCATCACCTGGTCATTTGCGGATGAAACCCCACTCCAAACCCCTCATCATCGGTGACAGCCAGGCCACTTTGTTCCTGCGTGAGTTGATCAAAACGCTGTCGGCCTCGTCCTCGACGGCGCTGATCACCGGGGAAAGCGGCACCGGCAAGGAGCTGGTGGCGCAAGCCTTGCACATGCAAGGGCCACGTGCTGCCGGGCCTTTTGTGCCGATCAACTGCGGTGCGATTCCCCGCGAATTGATCGAAAGCGAGTTGTTCGGTCACCGCAAAGGCAGTTTCACCGGAGCGGTTTCGGACCGCCTGGGGCGCTTCGAGTTGGCCCATGGCGGCACGCTGTTTCTGGACGAAATCGGCGATCTGCCCATGGACATGCAGGTCAAGTTGCTGCGCGTCTTGCAAGAGCGCTGCATCCTGCCCGTGGGCGCATCCAAAGAGGTGCCGATCGATGTGCGCGTGGTAGCCGCCACCCACAAAAAGCTGGAAGCCGAGGTCGAGGCCGGGCGCTTCAGGGAAGACTTGTACTACCGCATCAATGTGTTGCCGGTCGTCACCACACCGCTGCGCGAGCGCCCCGCCGACGTGGCCGCCTTGTTGAATTTTTATGCCGACAAGCACGCTTTGCCCAACGCCAAGGCGGTGCGCTTTTCACCCGAGATGATGCAGCTGCTGCAGGCCTATGCCTGGCCTGGCAATGTGCGCGAGTTGTCCAACCTGGTGGACCGTTTCTCCACTTTGTACCCAGCGCAGTTGTTGCAAGTTCAGACCGTGCCCGCTTGCATGATGCCGCTGGGCCTGGCGGCTCTGCAGGCCGAGTGGCTGGCTCAGAACGGCCTGACGGCCGCCAACGCCTTCCCGCCTTCGCTCAGCGCATCGACAGGTGTGTCCCAGGTGGTGCCTGCGGCACCGCAGGCGCAAGCCAGCTCGCCTTTTGAGGACGAGAACGATCCAATGGCCCATTTGTTGGCGGGCTCTGGCTCTTCTGTGGGGCTGCCTGCCAAGGTCTTCAATCCTGCGCCCCTGTCGGCCTCCAACGACGAAATCAACGAGGTGGAACAAGCCATCTTGCTGGCCCAAGGCATTCAGACCTTGCCGCCAGAGGGCATGTCGCTCAAGCAGCATTTGGTCGAAGTCGAGCGCAGCTTGATCGAGCAGGCGCTGGCCCGGACCCAAGGCAATGTGTCACAAACGGCCAAGTTGCTGCAACTGCAAAGAACCACGCTGATCGAGAAGATCAACAAGTACGAGTTGCGCGGCGTCGCTTGAAGGGCTGAGGCGGCGCGGTCTCAGGTCAGGCACCTGGGGCAGCAGGGCGTGGCGTTCAGAAAGGTGGCTTGATCACTTTGGCGCAGGTGCCCTTGATCAGCTTGACGGTGCGGCCGTCTTGCAGACTCAGGGATTGCACAAAACTGCCTGTTTTGCGGTCCACCACAAACTCTTCGCCTGTGATCATCACGCCAAAGCGCTGGAACATGGCTGGCCGATAAATTTTCAGACGCGTGCCCATCAAGCTGAGTGTGCCCGCACGGCTCTCGGAGATGGCAATCTTGCCTTGGTACCAGCCCGAATTTTTCTCGAAGTCCACCTGGGCCATGGTGATTCTGGAGGGCTCGTTTTCCTTGATGCCGAGGGCCAGTTGCCCGTCCAGATCCAGCTCCAGTTCGCAAATCAGATCGATCACGCCCTTGTTGCCACCGGGCATGCTCTCGCTGGTCAACTCGGGCGGCGCGGTGGTGTCGCCCATGAGGTGCACCAGCCCCCAGATGCCGCCCATCACCAGAAGGCCGATGACAATGCCGATGGCGATATTTTTCAACATGGATGAACCTCTTGCAGGGGGTGATACGGGCTAAGGTGATCCGTCATCATAGGTGAAGTGGTGCAGCGTCAGTCCAGCGCCCATCACTGGTTGAGCACGGTGATGCTGACACGGCGGTTCCTGGGGTCGGCCGGGTTGCCGGGCACCTTGGGGTTGGTGTCGGCCACACCCTCAATGCGTGAGAACCGGTCGGCACTGATGCCCTGTGATTGCATGAACTGGCGCGTGGCATCGGCCCGCTCGGTCGACAAGGACCAGTTGTTGCGCATGCTCTCAGGCGGGAAGCCGGTGCTGTCGGTGTGTCCGCGAATGGCCAGTTTGTTGGGCAGGGGCTTGAGGGATTTGGTCACCTCGGTCATCAAGGCCGCAGCTTTGGCGCCCATCTCCGAGCCGCCTGAGCCGTACATGGCGAAGTCGGCCTTGTCGATCACCTCGATGCGCAAGCCTTCCTTGTCGCGGGTGATGCTGACCTGGTCCTTGATTTTTTCGAACTGTTTGCTTTCCGACAGCTTTTGCTTGATCTCTTTTTCCAGCTTGTCGAAGTTTTCCTTGTCTTGCTTCTGGCCAGGCGAGCCGGTGCCGCCGCCTTGACCCGGCGAGCCGGAACCACTGTCTTTGCCGGGGTCTTGCTCGGAGGGGCCGTCCTTGTTGTTTTCTTCCTTGGACGAGCCAAAACTCTCAGCCGGGCCGCCTTGGGCCTGCGGCGTCAAGCGCTCGAGCATGGCGGTTTGTTTGGCGGTGAAAGGAAAACCGTCGGTGTCGATGATGGATTTGCCCCCGAACAAACCGTTGGAGCCCGCCAACTCGCCAAACACGATCTGGCTGTGAGAGGCCGGCCGGAAATAGTCGGCCACACTCTTGCGTTTGTCTTCGTTGCTGGCGCCCAGGAGCCACATCAGCAAGAAGAAGGCCATCATGGCCGTCATCATGTCGGCCAGGGCGATTTTCCAGGCACCACCGTGCGCACCCGCATGACCATCTTCGACGATGATCTTGCGAATGATGGGGCGCATCGCCTCCGCAGCAGCGGCCGCTGCTGCAGCTTCGGCCGCAGCTGCCGCCTCGTCGGGCGCTGCAGGGGCTGCTTTGTCTGCCTCGGCCATCAGGAGCCTCGCATGCCGTCAAAGACTTCGGAGAAGCTCGGTTGGCTGTGGTGCGCAATGCAGGCGCGTGCCGACTCGATGACCAGCGGCTGGGGGTAGCCCTTGAGGTTGGCCACGATCATTTCGCGGATCACGTCGAAGGCTTGTGCGTCTTCGTTGATGATTTGGGTGAGGCGCCCGGCAAAGGGCTCGAACATGCCGTAAGCCAAGAACACGCCCATCAGCGTGCCCACCAGCGCCGCACCGATCAGCGCACCCAGCACAGGTGGTGGTTGGTCGATCGCACCCATGGTTTTCACCACACCCAACACGCAGGCCACGATACCCAGAGCGGGCAAACCACCGGCAATACCGGCCAGGGCGGCAGGTGCCAGCAAGGCTTCGTGGTGGTGCACCTTGATGGCTTTTTTCATCAGGTCGTCCAAGGCGTCGGCATCGAGGTTGCCCTGCGAGATCACCATCAAGCGCAGCGGATCACAAATCATCTGGACGATCGAGTGGTCTTTGGCCAGCTTGGGGAATTCGCCAAAAATCGGGCTGGAGTCGGGGTTCTCCACGTGGGATTCGAGGGCCACCACGCCTTCTTTTTTCATCACGGTTTGCAGTTTGCCAATCAGCAGCATCAGGGCCAGGTAGTCGGCCTGGTGCCACTTGGGGCCCTTGATGCATTGGCCGATGCCACCCATCGCGGCCTTGAACACAGGAAAACTGTTGGCCACCAAAGAAGCGCCGATGGCCGAGCCCCCGATGATGATGAATTCGAAAGGTGCGGCCTTGATGATGGGGGCCATCTTGCCGCCTGCGAGGATGTACCCGCCAAACACCGCACCAAACACAACCGCTAAACCGACAAAGAAAAACATGGTGGCCCTTTAAAGCTAGACAATGCACCAAACGCCGATGCACCAACCCAGTGTCCATTGAAATATGAAGTCCATCAGATTGCCCAGCAAGAGGACGGGCAAACCCAGATACAGCGCCCCCCAGGCCCAACCCGAAGCCGTCAGCCGGGCTTTGGGGATGTCATGGCCCAGGATGGTGTGGTCTTTGGGGGATGGCGCGCTCATTTTTTCCATAGACACCTGTGTGCATCGGACACAAATGGGGTATCTTGAGTGAATTTAAAAATTTTGCCTATTATGACGATATGGATGTGAAGTGGGAGCTTTTGCCAAAGGCCGAATGGGAAGCCTTCCATTCGGCGCAGCAGGGGGCTTTGCAGCAAGCTTGGGGCTATGGCGAGGCCTTGACGGCATTGGATGTGGGCATGCAGCGGGCCATGGTCTGGGAAGAGGGCCGACTGTTGGCCATTGCCCAGTTCATGTGCAAGCGCGTGCTGGGCTACATCTCTTTGGCTTCGTGCACGCGGGGCCCTGTTTTTCTGCCAGATGTCACGCCCGCTCAACGGGCGCAGATCTACAAGCGCTTGCGCCAAACTTTGCCGTTGCCGCGCTTGAAAGTGGCTTTGTTTTCGCCCGACCGCACAGCGGCTCAGGTGGACCCGGCAGAGACGCGGGGCATGTCGCGTGTGATGACCGGTTACGCCACCGTGCTGCTGGATTTGACGCTGCCGCTGGCCACCCTGAAAGCCCAGCTGGACGGCAAATGGCGCAACCGATTGAACAAGGTGCTCTTGAATGACAAGCTCCGGGTTCATGTGCAAGCGAGCCGCAAGCGCTGCGAATGGCTGCTGGCGCAGGAGCAGGCCCAGCGGGAGGCGAAAAAGTTCCATGGCCTGCCCACCGATTTTGTGCAGGCTTACATCGCTGCTGCAGCAGACCCCCGTCAGGCCTTTGTGGTGGCCTATGCCGAGCTGGGCAAGAACACCGTGGCGGGCATGTTGTTTTTGATCCATGGCCGGGTGGCCAGTTACCATATGGGCTGGGCTGACGAAGAAGGCCGGCAGCTCAATGCCCACAACGCCTTGTTGTGGCAGGCCATGGCTTATTTGCAAGGCCAGGGCGTGGCGGTGCTCGATCTGGGGGGCGTCAACACCCACGATTTGCCCGGCATCTCGCGCTTCAAATTGGGCACAGGCGGCCGCGCCGTGACCCTTGCGGGGACTTATTTTTGAGAACGAACATGACTTTGCCAGGGTTTTCAATGCGTGCTTTTCTTCGCTGTGGTGTGTGCTGTGTGGGCTTGCTGGGCGGCTTGGCCCCGGTGTCGGCTTGGGCCTGGACCCGCATCGGTGAAACCCCTGAAGTGACGCTGTACGTCAACCGCAATTCCATCGAACGGGCGGACACCATTCGCCGGGTTTGGGAAATGCAGGACCTCAAGGCCCCTGACGCCGAAGGCGTGCGTTCCAGACGCTACCTGAACGAGTACGACTGCAACTACAAAATGCACCGCATGGGACAGATGACCAGTTTTGCCGGTCCCAAGATGACGGGCGAGAAAGTCGCCGTCGTCAACGAGATGGGGTACTGGCGAAAAATACCGCCCAATGGCGTTTTCGTGCTGACCTACATTGCGGTGTGCATCGAGTGAGCGCAAGCTGAAATCCTGTTGTCCAGGGGCCGTTCAGGGCTTGGTGGCCGTTGTGGCGGGGCCGCCGGACGCCGCATTCGGGCTGCTCTCTCCAGGCTTGGGCGCGGTGTAACGCGGGAACTGCACCGCCCGCTCGCGTGAGGCGCTGGCGTTGTTCTTTTGCACCGTCTCGAGGTAACGCTCTTTTTGCAAGGTCACCAAGGCTTCGACATCGCGCTTGAGGCCGTCGACATTGCCCACGGCCGATTTGAGCGACTTGACTTCGTTGCCCAAGGACTGGACCGCATTGGCCTGGGTTTGCAGTTTCGCGTTGATCCCCTGCACCTGGCGCATCACCGAGTCGCTGGTGGCCGCGACTTGTTTGGCGGTTTCGCTGGGCACTTTTTGGACCAGGCTTTCCGATTGCTTGAGCGAGGCGTCAATGCGGCCCTCGATCTGCCCTTGTGATTTGGTCAGGGCCATTTGCTGGGCGGCCAGCTCTTTCACGCTCTGGTTGACCCCTTCCAGGGACTCCATGCCCGCGTTGAGTTCGACCACGCGTTTGCCTACGGCGGTGAGCATGGCATCGAGCTGGTTGATGCGGCTGACCAGGCGCACGCCCATGATCAGGAAGAAGATCAGGCTGATGACCAGCACGCCCCCGGTGATGGCCAGCAACAGGCGGGCTTTCTTGTGACCGTCCTCGGTGAGCGCTTTGAAGTCGGCCGTGGTTTGTCGCAGTTGGCTGCTGACGTTGGCGGCCGCCTCGGCCGATTGGGTGGCCAGGTCTGCCGAATCCAGGACCACTTTCGCCAGGGACTGGTATTGCTGGTAGGCCCGCTGGTCCAAGGTGATGCCCGCATGCTGGGGCGGGATGGGCAGGCTGTGGGCGGCCGCAGGTGCCGCGGCTGGTGCAGCAGCTGGTGCAGCGACCGGTTCGGTCACAGGGGGCTGTGGCTCGGACGGGCTCGGGGGTGTGGCGCTGAGCGCCGCCGCTTCAGTGGCTGGTGCAGAGGCAGTTTCCTGCGGTTCGGCGGCGGGCGTGAAAGTGTTCTCGCTCATGGTTTCTTTCCTCGGGCTGGAAGGGGTGACTTCAGTCTTTGAAGTTGCTCACTCAAAAGTGCGTTGCGTGTTTTGAGCTGTGCCAGGCGGGTTTTCACCGGGCTGTCTTGTTCCCACAAGGCGGCTTCGTCCAGCACAGGGGGGCTGGGCACGGCTGGTGGGTCTTCGGGTGGGCGGCTGCTTTGCCGAGCGGCAGGGGCGCTCGTCTGGGCGGGCGACTTCAGCCGGGCTTTGGCGCGGGGCTTGGCAGGGGTGCGTGGGGCGGTTTTGGCTGCAGCGGGGGGGGCTTCGACCACTGGCGGGCTGACTGTTGGGCTGTCCACCTTGGTTTTGGCCGCAGGCTCTTTGACACCCGCCACCTTGCGGCTTTTGTGCTCAGCCACATTGGAGCCCGCCTGCATCTTGACGGCGTGGGGTGATTCGTTGCGCAGGACTGTGTTCTTTTTCATCGGTGTGCTTCCATGGCTCAGGTCGGGCTCTTGAGCAACTCTTGCAAGCCGCGCGTGGGGCGTACCCAGCTTCTGGGGATGCCAGGGCGCTTGGAGGCCTCGTAGCCTTGGTTCAATTCGCTGAAGGGGCCCGAGACGATGACGAAATGGGCCAGCTTTTCACCGGGACGGTAGGCCGCGATGATCTGGGCGTCCTTCAAGGCGGGGTGTTTGCGTTGGATGTCCAGGACCTTTTCGTAGCTGCTCGCCGTGCCGTGCTGCAGCAGGAAGCTGCTGGGGTCCAGTTGTTTGAGCCAGGCCTGGCCTGACGCGGTGGCTTCCGGCGGCTCGATGGCGGGCGCGGGTGGCGTCACGGCCATGGGGGCTGGCGGGGTGGGGGCCTCGGATGGCGTGGCGGTCAGGGCGGCAGCGAGGAGGGCGGCCGCCAATTGCGGGCTGGTCAGCGGCGCTGCCGCGACGGGCTTGGTCGATTTCAAGCCAAAGGCTTCGGGTTGAATCCACAGCATCATCAGTGTGGACATGACCAGCGCAAAGGCGATGCCCAGCGCCAGCTTGCTGTTGTGCCGCAGCCATTGGGGCGCATGGCGCAGGCGCTGCCCGGCTTGTTGCCATGAGCGGACGGCGGCGGCACCACGTTGCTGAAAAGTGTTGATCTGGTTTCGCAGGGAAGACGTGCTTGGCTTGTCCGCTTCCGTGCTGGGCAGACCGGCGCTCAGGACCGGGGCCTGAAAGGGCACGTCCAGCTCGGGCGGGCGCTGCTGGCGCTGGATGCGCTGCACCAATTGCTGCACGGCATGGAAGTGCCCCTCGTGGCGTGCCAAGTCGAGTGCGGCCTGGGCCTGGTCTTCGGTGGGCGCTTCGATGTCCCAGCGCAGGATTTTTCGGCCAAAGGCCGACAACGGTGATTTTTGGGCATTGGCGTGGCCCGACATCAGCAAGATGGCCCGGATGTTCGCGCCCGGGAAGTTCTGGATCAGGCGGGCGAGCAATTGGATTTCGCTCTCGGGCAGGGTTTGCGCGTCGTGCACCAGCCAGATTTGGGCCTGGTGGGTGGTGGACGGGGCCTTGACCGCCTGGTTGAGCGATTGGCTGGCCAGCACCTCGTTGAAGCGGCCCAGCAAGGAGTCGGTATTGGCCGGGAAGTAGACCTCGATGCGGTGGTCCGGGGCTTGTTGGCGCAAGCGTGCCAGCAGCAGGTTCACATAGTGGTCGAGCAAGGCCTCAAACGGGCAGTAGAGCGCCAGGCTCAGGCCTTCGTGGGCCACGGCGTTGGCGCAGCCGTCGATCCGCATGCGGTCGGCCGCGCGGAAGACGCAGTGGTTCAAGGCAGCGTTGTCGGGATGGATCTGGATGTTCATGCGCGGGCTCCCGCTTTTTCAAGTCGGCTGCCGTCCGGATTGAACAGCATGCTGGGCGGGACTTTGACTCGGGGTTTGGCTTGCGGTGGGTTCATGGGCGATGCCGCCTCCAGGCTGAAGACGTAGGCAATCACCTGGGCCACGGCGTGGTAGAGGTCTTCGGGGACTTGTTGGTCGACTTCGGTGGTGAAGTAAATGGCACGGGCCAGTGGCGCGGCTTCGAACAGGTGCACGCCATGGGCCTTGGCTTCTTCGCGGATGAGGGCCGCCATGTGGTCCGAGCCCTTGGCCACCATGATGGGCGCGCCGTCGCCCGTGGGGTCGTACTCGAGCGCCACCGCAAAGTGTTCCGGGTTGGTGATCACCACGTCGGCGTCTTTGATGCGGGCCATCATGCGCGAGTTCGCCATCTCGCGCTGGCGGCGGCGAATCTGCGCCTTGACCTCGGGGCTGCCTTCCATTTGCTTGTATTCGTCCTTGACCTCTTGCTTGGTCATGCGCATGCGCTTGTTGAACGAATATTTCTGGTACGGGACATCGATCAGGGCGATGACGGCCAGGCTCAAGGCCACCCACAAGGCCGACTTCATGAGCATCACACCCGCCGCAGCGAGGGCGGGTTCGAGGCCCATCTGGCCCATGCGGATCAGGTCGTCCATGTTGGACATGAGCGACCACCACAGCACGGCCGAGACGAGCGTGAACTTGAGGATGGCTTTGCCCAGTTCGACCGCGGCGTGGGTGCCAAATATGCGTTGGAGTCCGCTGATCAGGCTGAGTTTGGAGCCCTTGGGGGCCACGGCCTTGAGCGAAAACAGATACCCCCCGGTCACGCCCGAGGCCACGATGGCCGCAATCACGGTGAAGACCATGATGGGCATGACGGTGACAAAGGACGAGAGCATTTGATCGCCAAAGTGCGCGGGCAGCAGCAGAGGCTTGTTGATGGTGGTGCGGTCAAACACAAAACCGTTGGCAAACACGGTGGCCATGCGGGAGATCAGCCAACCACCGGTCATCAGCAGCAACATGAGTGCCCCGATCACGATGACGGCAGCGGGCAATTCGGTGGAGCGGGCCACCTGGCCGTCTTCCCGCGCCTTGCTCAGTTTTCTGGCCGTCGGTTCTTCGGTTTTGTCCTGTCCTGTGGCTTCAGACATGGGGCACCCCCAACACGTCGCGCACCACGGTGAAGCCCTGGACCCACAACCATTCGATGCGGGCGCCAATGCTCTCCATGGAGATGATCAAGATCAAAAAGCCCGCAATGATCATGGCGGGGAAGCCCACGGCAAAAATGTTCAGACTGGGCGCGGCGCGCGTCACCACGCCCAAACCGATGTTGATGAACAGCAGCGAGACCATCACCGGCAAAGCCATCAGGACCGCGCCGAGGAACACCATGGAGCTCCACTGCAAAACACGGCCGTAGACGTTCTGATTGAGGATGGAAGTGCCAATTGGCAAGGTGTTGAAAGACTCCGAGATCAGGCCCAGCATGATGGCGTGGCCACCAAAGCCAACGAAGATCAGGGTCGACATGACGATCATCAGCTGGGAGATCACGGGCACGTTGCCCATGTTGGGGTCCATCATGTTGGCCATGGACAGGCCCATGGCCGCCGCGATGCTTTGACCGCCCACGACCATGGCGGCCACCACCACCTGGAGGATGAGGCCCATGACCGAGCCGATCATGATCTGGTTGAACACCTCCACCAAACCGGGGGCGGTGGACGGGTCGATGACTGGCCAGCTGTGCAAGGGGTAGACCAGCCAGGCCAAAACCAGGGCCATGAGGATGCGCAAGCGCAGGTTGAAGGCGTTGACCGAAAAAATCGGGGCCGTGATCATCAAGGCCGAGATGCGCAGCATCGGCCACAGAAAGGTGTAGAACCTTTCGACGATGTCTGCTGCGAGGAAATTCATGGCCGTTGTGTCCGGTTTCAGGAGAACAAGGCGGGGATGCGCTGGAAGATGGCGCGCGTGAAGTCGATCAGGGTGACCAATTGCCAGCTGCCGAAAATCAGCAAGGCCAGGGCCAGCGCGATCAGCTTGGGAATGAAGCTCAGCGTCATCTCGTTGATCGAGGTGGCCGCCTGGATGATGCCGATCACCAAACCCACGGCCAGGGCCACGCCCAGCAAGGGGGCGCAAACCAGCACGGCTGTCCACAGGGCATGGCGCCCCAACTCAATGACCATTGCGGTGTCCATGGTGTGCTCCTTTAGGGCATGGCAAAGCTGGCAGCCAGCGAGCCCATGATCAGGCTCCAGCCGTCAACCAGCACAAACAACATCAGCTTGAAGGGCATCGAAATCATCATGGGCGAGAGCATCATCATGCCCATGGACATCAAGACGCTGGCCACGATCAAGTCGATGACAACGAAGGGGATGTAAATCAGGAAACCGATGGTGAACGCGCTTTTCAGCTCGGAGGTGAGGAAGGCCGGCACCAGCGTCATGAAGGGCACATCCTGCGAGCTGGCCACGCCTTTGTTGCGGGCGATCTCCATGAACATGGCGATGTCGTCTTCACGGGTTTGCAAGAGCATGAAGGCGCGGATCGGTTTTTCGGCTGCGGCCAGGGCTTTGTCGAACGACATCCCCTGGTTCATGTAGGGCAGCAGGGCGTTTTGGTAGACGTCGTTCAGCACGGGCGACATCACAAACAGGGTCAGGAAAAGCGACAAGCCGACGATGACCATGTTGGGTGGGGTCTGGCCAGTGCCCAAGGCCTGGCGCAGGATGGACATGACGATCACGATGCGCACGAAAGCGGTCATCATGAGCAGCAGCGACGGCAGCACCGACAGGGTGGTCATCAAGGCCAGCAACTGCAGCGTGATGCTGTACTGCGTGCCTTTGCCCGTGTTGGTGCTGGTGATGGCCGGCATGTCGGGGGCGGCCTGCGCCAAGATGGGCAGCAGCCCCAACAAAACCGTGAGGATCAGGCCAATGTGGAAAGAGCGCTTCATGGTCGGGGTGTTTCAGAGGCGGTGGCCAGCGAAGCGTCAGAAGCGTCAGGCCATGGGGTCAATACGGTCATTTGTTGGGCGGTCACGCCCACGAGGATTTCACGGTTGTCGACCCGGATCAGCATGATTTTTTGACGCGTGCCGACCGACAGGGTTTCCAGGGTTTGCAGGCGCTGTGTGCTTTTGCGCAGCAGTGAAGAGCCGTTTTGCAGTTTGCGCAGCGTCCACAAAAGCGTCAGCAGCAAACCGATGACGAAAATGAAGCTGAACAGGTATTGCAGCCAGTCTCCCAATGTCCATACCGAGTTCATGCCCAGGCCGCTCCGGGTCAGAGGTTGTCGAGTCGTTCGGAGGCGGGCACCACGCGCGTCAGGCGGATGCCATAGCGGTCGTTGACCAACACCACTTCGCCTTGGGCCACCACGGTGTTGTTCACCAGCAGGTTCAGGGGTTCGCCTGCGATGCGGTCGAGCTCGACCACGCTGCCCTGGGTCAGGCGCATCAAGTCGCGGATTTTGATCACGGCACGGCCCACCTCGATGGACAGGGTGACGGGGATGTTTTGCAGCACATCGCCGTGGATTTGGCCTTTGTCGGCAGCTTCTGTGCTGGATTCGGCGGTGGGGGTCAGTTCGCTCATGGGCGCTCCTCGATAGGGGGTCAGGCTTGGGTGTTGGGGCTGATGGCTTGGACGATCTTGACCGCCACCTGGCTGCCCAGGGCACCTACTTCAACATCGTAGACCGGCATGTCCTGAATCAGCGCTCTGGCCGATTCGGGCTTTTTGAATGGCAAAACATCGCCAGCTTGCATGGACTGCAGTTGCTGGAGCGACAGCTGGAGCTTGCCCAGCAGGATCTGGATTTCCAGGTCCGCGTCCTTCACGGCATCGGCCAGCTGGCTGCGCCAGACTTTGTCGGATTCTTCGTTGCCGTCCCCGGTTTGCACGCGGCTGCGCAGCAAGTCGCGCACGGGCTTGAGCGCCACATAGGGGATCACCATGTCAATGAAACCGGCCCCTTGGGCGGTGGCATCGGACTCAAAGCGGCTGAGCACGACCAGGTCGTTCTCATCGGCAATCTGGGCGAATTGGGGGTTGATTTCGGAGCTCACATGCTCGAAATCGATGGCCGCCACGGGCGACCAGGCCTCTTTGAAGGACCGAAAGAAGACCTGCAAAATGATTTTGATGATGCGGGTTTCGGTCGGTGTGAACAGCCGACCCGGGGGCAGCTGGCCCACGCCGCGGCCAAAACCGCCAAAGAAACTGTCCAGCGAGCTGAAGACCACGGTCGGCTCGATCACCACCATGGCATAGCCACGCAAAGGCGCCATGCGGATGATGTTCACCGACAAGGGCGCTTTCAGGTCCTTGATGTAGTCGCTGAAGCGAACGATCTGGGCGCGGCTGGGGTTGATGCGGGGGCTGGTGCGCAGCACTTCGAGCATGCCCAAGCGGAACATGCGGATGAAGCGCTCGTTGATCATGTCCAGCGAGGAGACGTTCACCCCCAGGCTGCTGTCTTCTGCCGCCAGATCGTGCTTGCGCACCTGGGCGTCCAGGTTGTAGCCCGTGTCGACGTCCAGACTGCCGTCGCTGATGCTGGCCGACAGAGCGGCCAGTTCATCCGGGGACAACAAGGGTTGGTTTTCAGCCATGGTCAGGGTTTCTTTTCAAGGGCTCGCGGGTTCACTGCACCACAAAGCTGGTGAAGAACACCTCTTCGATGCCACCGAAATCTTCGTATTTTTGCAAGACCCCGTTCATTTCTTCGCGGATCTTGGCGGCCAGTTCCTTACGGAACTCGGGCTTGGCCAAGTCGGCCTCGGTCATCTGGCGCATCACATCCAGGGCGACCGAGCGCAGGGCGAATTCATGTTTCTTGGCGTTCTTGAAGACCCGTTCGTCGTAGTGCGTCATGATGGCCAGGTTCAACTGGATCACTTTGCGGGTGTTGGTCAGGTTGGAGACCAGGGGCTTTTCCAGCTCCATGTAGCTGTTTTCAAAGCGCTGCAGTTCAGGCGATTCCTTGGCCACTTTTTGGGGTGCGGCCTCGCTCGCTGCCGCTTTGCTGTCGGCAGCACCGGCTTCCATGTTTTTCAGGGCCTGTTCGGCAGCGGCGGTGTCTTTCTTGTCGAAGAAGCCTGTGACGAACATCGTGCCCACGGCCGTGCCGACCAACAGCAAGATGGCCACCAGGGCGATCACCACAATTTTGATCAGAGGCGATTTTTTCTTGCCTTCAACTTCAATTTCTTCGTCTGCCATGTTGATTCCTTGATTGATTGCGTGTCAAACCAGTACATCCCAGCCGTCTTGTCCCATTTTCATGCGCGGGGCGTTGACGGCAGAGGTGGTCGTGGATTCTGAAGCGTTGACGCCGGTATTTGTCGATTTTGACATTTGTCCGGGTGTCGACTCTCCGCCACGTTGTCGGGTTTGCCCATCACCTACCTGCATGGAAGCAACATCCATGCCCATTTGATTGAGCGTCTCTTTGAGTTTGGCCATGCCGTCTTGCAGCAGTTCTCGCGTCATGGCTTGCGGGGCTGTGAAAACCGCATCCAGCTCACCACTGCGCATGCGCATCTCGACCTCGATGTGGCCCAAGGTGGCGGGCCGAAGCGAGAGTTTGAGGTGCCATTGCCCTTTTTCGATCTCGGACAGGATGCGCTGGCCCACCGCCTGGCCCATTTTTTCGGCCAGGTTCTGTACGTTTTCGCTGCGTTGTGCCAAGGCGGCGTCGGGTGCGGAGGCGCTGGCGTCGGCATTCTGGGCCTCCTGGCGGGCTGCAGCCGCCGGGTCCAGGCGGTGTGAGCCATGGCCAGACAAAGGTGTGGGGGCGGCGCCTGCAGTGGCCGAGCCACCGCCTTCAGCCATGCTCTGGCTCAGGCTTTCCAGCAGCTCGGGGCTGGCCACCTCGCTCAGGTCCAGTTCGCTCAAAGCCACAGCACCGGGGGTGCTCACGTTGTCCTTGGGCTGGGTGGGGGCGAGGCCATGGCGCAGCATCCAGATGGCTGCCGGAGGGGGTGGGGGCATCATCTGGAGCGTCACTTTCGTGGCATCGGGGGCCGCTTCAGTGCTTGGGCTGGTGATGCGGGCTTTTTCGGTGGCTTGGCTCATGACCCACAGGGCAGCGCTGTTCAAGCCGCTGACCAATGCGGGCGTGTCGGGCTTGAGCGTTGCACCTGTTTTCATGGGTTCACCGGGTAAGCTGGCGGCAGCATCTGTCGCAAGAGTCTTGGATGATACGTCCAAAGTATTCATTAATGAGGCTTGTGGCAAGCCTGTCCCCAGGCCTTTGATGCCTTCGATGCCCTCGATCCCCATGGGGCCGCCTGAGGCCCCCAGGCCGTTGACTGGCTCAGGTCGCGCCAGTGGGGGCGTGACAGGCGCTGTGCCCATGAGCCATTGCACTGCGGTTTCGTCCAGACCTTGCGACCTTGCAAAGGCTTCGAGGCTTTGCTCGTCGGGGGCGGTGGTGTCTGCGGTGATCACATTCAAGTGGGGGCCCAGATGAACGGCTTTGAGCGCGTCCCCCCCGAAAGTGGTGCCGAAGCCGGGCAGCATGGCTGTGCCATCGGCCAAGGTTTGCCCGGAAGGGGGCACAGGCGTCTCTTTCAGCGGGCCCATGACGTCCGACATCACCTGGCCGAATTCGGTGCTGTCCCGGGGTGCGGCAGACTCGTTCTTGGGTCCGAAATCGTTCGGGGCACTGCTGGAGGCGCGGCTGGCGGTGTCTGTCAGGGCGAAGGTCATGGGCGTGGCGTCTGGTCAGGGGTTTCACGGGTGGATGTGGCGCAGACGCAGCGGCCATTTTTTGCCGTTTGCGCCTGTGATCACCTGATTGAGCAAGTTGCGCACCAGCTTTGCAGGTGAACGCAGCCGGAGTCGGGGGCGGGGTGTCGGTTGGTGTGGCATGCACCTTGCTTCATGGTGTTGAAACTTTTACACCCCGACCCTCTGTTCACTCTGTCAGCGCCCATTTTCAAATGACCACATTGACCCTGTCAGCCATCCGACAGAACTTTGCCCGCTTCGATCTGGCGGGTTTGGGTTTGCCCGCATTGGTCCTGTTGATCATGGCCATGTTGGTGGTGCCGCTGCCCCCCTTGCTGCTCGACATCCTTTTTACGTTCAACATCATGATCGGCCTGGTGGTGATCATGATCGCGATCGGCACCCGCAAGCCGCTGGAGTTTTCGTCTTTCCCCTCGGTTTTGCTGTTTGCCACCATGCTGCGTCTGGCCTTGAACGTGGCCTCGACCCGTGTGGTGCTGGTCAACGGTCACGAAGGCCCGGAAGCGGCCGGCAAGGTGATCGCGGCGTTCGGCGAGTTCGTGATCGGCGGCAACTATGTGGTGGGTTTCATCATCTTCGTGATCTTGATGATCGTGAACTTCTTTGTGGTGACCAAGGGTGCCGGCCGTGTCTCAGAGGTCAATGCCCGTTTCACCCTGGACGCGATGCCCGGCAAACAAATGTCGATCGACGCCGACCTGAACGCCGGGGTGATCGACCAGGAAACCGCCAAAAAACGCCGCGAGGAGCTGGCGCAGGAGTCGGACTTCTTCGGCTCCATGGACGGTGCCTCCAAGTTCGTCAGCGGCGACGCCATGGCGGGCCTCTTGATTTTGATCATCAACATCGTGGGTGGTCTGGCGATTGGCATCGGACAGCACAACCTGTCGGTGGGCGATGCCAGCCGCATTTATGTGCTGCTGACCATTGGCGATGGTCTGGTCGCACAAATCCCTTCTTTGTTCTTGTCGCTGGCCACCGCCATCATCGTGACCCGGGTGACCACCTCCGAGTCGATGACCGAGCAGGCCACCACGCAGCTGTCGAACGTGCCGGCCCTGTTCATTGCGGCCGGTATCTTGACCATTTTGGGCTTGGTGCCGGGCATGCCGCACCTGGTCTTTTTGACCCTGGCGGCCGCTACGGCCGGGGTGGCTTTCATGGTCATGCGCAAACAAATGCTGCTGGAGCAAAGCTCGGCCGCTCCGGCTTTGCCCGTGAACGAAGCCCCCAAAGAGCTGGACTGGGACGATGTGGAGCAGGTGGATTTGATCGGTCTGGAGATCGGTTATGGCCTGATTCCGCTGGTCAACGTCGAGTCGGGTGGTCAGCTGATGACCCGCGTCAAGGGCGTGCGCAAGAAACTCTCGGCTGAGTTGGGCTTTCTGGTGCAACCGGTGCGCATCCGCGATGCGCTCAATCTGGAGCCCGACGCCTACCACATTGTTTTGAATGGTGTGGTGCGCGGCCGTGGCGAAGTCAAGGTCGGCCGCGAGTTGGCCATCAACCCGGGCAAGGTGTACGGCAAAGTCGAAGGGCAGGCGACCAAAGAGCCCGCCTTCGGTCTGGAGGCTGTCTGGATCGAGCCCGCCTGGCGCGACCAGGCCCGGGCGCTGGGCTACACCGTGGTGGACCCCAGCACCGCCATTGCGACCCACATGAACAAGGTCTTGCGCGACAACGCCTCCGAACTGATGAGCCACGACGAAGCCCAGAAGCTGCTGGACAAACTGGCCGCCAAATCCCCCAAGCTGGTGGAAGAGCTGGTGCCTGCCAAACTGTCCTTGGGCGTGGTCACACGCACCTTGCAAAACCTGCTGCAGGAATCGGTGCCAATCCGCGACATGCGCACCGTCGTCGAGGCCCTGACCGAAGTCTGCGGCCGAACGCAAGACCCCGACCAATTGACCCAGTTGGTCCGCCCCAAGCTGGGCCGCATGATCGTGCAAAGCCTGACCGAGAACCGCGACACCTTGTCGGTCCTGACGCTGGACCCTCAGCTGGAGCAGCTGCTGCACAACGTATTGCAGCAAAACACCAACTCGGCCGGCATGGTGCTGGAGCCAGGTTTGGCCGAAAGCCTGTTTACCGCGTTGCGCGAGAGCGCCCGGGCCACCGAAGAGCAGGGGCTGCCCGCGGTGCTCGTGGTCTCGCCCGCCATCCGGCCCTGGATGTCCCGTGCCGTGCGTTACCGCGTGAACGACCTCACGGTGCTGTCCTACAGCGAAATTCCGGACGATCAGGCCGTCAAGGTGATCAACACCGTGCAAGCCGATCCGCGCAGCAACCCTTCTGTTACCCAAGCCTGATAAATCATGGAACTCAAACGCATCATCGCCCGTGACAGCCGCTCAGCCAACGAGAAAGCCATTCAGATGTATGGCCCCGATGTGCTGATCATTTCAAGCCAAAGGGTCGACCAGCAGACCGAACTGATCGTGGCGGTCGACGTGGCCAGCGAAGCGGTGCAGCCCCCAGCCAACGCGTCGTCTGCGCTCACATCCCCGGCGCAGGACGTGTCCTTCCAGGCGGACAAAGACGCGTCTTTGCCTTTTGCCGAGGTGTTTCAAAACGCAAATTCACAGGCCGCCACAGACCTTGCGCAAGAGAACATGGCGCAAGAAGCCGCCGACCTGGATTTGCAGACGGCGCAGGAAGCTTTTCGTGCACGCAGCCTGCCTGCCCAGCCTCAGGCTGTGGTCACGCCGGCCCCGGCGCCGGGCGAGGCCGCCCTGCACCCAGCGGCCATCCAGGCGGCGCGTTATGAACAGCAACGCAGCCAGGAAATCGTCGAAATGCTGCGCCAGGAAATGTCGGCTTTGCGCAAAGAGTTTGCCTTATCGCGCCAAATGCAACCTTGGCAAGCCGCACAGGGCTTGTCGCCCGATATCCAGAAGTTGACCCTGGCCATGCACGAAGTGGGCATGCCGGTGGCGCTGCGCAGTTTGCTGACCGACAGCATCCAGGGCCTGGAAACCCTGGGGGAGGCCTGGCCTGTGGTCGAAGGCCTCTTGACCGACGCCATCAGCCGCCCGGCCATGAAGGTGCCCGATGTGGGCGTGCATGCCTTGTGCGGGCCTTCGGGCGCGGGCAAAACCTCGATGCTGGGCCGATTGGCCTACGCCGCAGCCCAAGCGCACGGCGCTGAAAAGCAGGTCATGATCAGTTATGGCGACCAGCGCCCCGGTGCCTGGTCGCAAATCCAGTTGTTGGCTTCGCAAGCGGGCGCCGCGTGCTATCGCGCCGCTGACCTGGCCATGCTGCAGACCTTGCTCGACGAGCTGCAAGGCAAAACCATCTGGATCGACACGCCCGGCACCGATTTTGCAGTCCACGCCCAGCAGTTGAAACAGTCTTTTTCGGCCCTGGGCATCCATGCGGTCTTGCCTGTTGATGCTACAGTGACCAGTGTGCAAAAAATCCTCCAGAATTCAGACATGCGCTGGGCTTCCCTGATGCTCACCAAAGTGGACGAAGCGGCCTACCCATGGCCTTTGATCAAGGGTCTTTGCGACCAGCCCTTGGCCGTCTCCTGCATGGCCGAAGACAGCAAAATCAACGTGCCACCCCTGCGCTTTGGCGCCGAGCGTCTGGTTGGTCTGGCCATGACGCCCTTGCAGGCCTTGTTGCCCGAGATCGTGCATGTGCAAGCCGCTGCCCAGCCTGCCAAGGCCGCGCGCAAACCCCGTGTCAAAAAAGAGGTGGCCTTGGCCCCTGAAGTTCAACCCAAGACCCGTGCCGTCAGGCCACGGGCTGTGACGGCCAAGTCGTCTGCCAAAGCTGTTCATGGATAAAAAAAGTTTCCCCCAAGTCATCGGTGTCGCCAGCGGCAAAGGGGGGGCCGGTAAAACCACCGTGTCGATCAATTTGGCTGTGGCTTTGGCCATGCGCGGCCACAAGGTGATGCTGCTGGACGCCGACCTGGGCATGGCCAATGCGCAGATCGCGCTGGGAGCGCATGCGCCTTTCAACATCAGCCATGTGCTCAACGGCAGCAAAACCTTGCAAGAGGTGCTGATCACGACCGCGCAGGGCGTGCGGCTGGTCCCCGGTGCTTCCGGTTTGCGCGACATTGCCGCGCTCGATTCGGCGCAAATTGCCACCATGATCCATGCGTTTGACACCTTGGACGAACCCGTCGATTACCTGGTCGTGGATGTCGCAGCGGGCATTGCGCCTGCCGTGTTGGAGTTCATGGCCGCTTGTCAGCGCCGCTTTGTGGTGGTGTGCGACCAGCCGTCCTCGATCGCCGACGCTTATGGTTTGATCAAGGTCATGGCCACCGAGCAGTCCCTGGACGAGATTTACCTGATTCCCAACATGGTCGGCAGTGCCCATGAAGGACGCCAGCTGTACAGGCGCCTGAACGATGTGTGTACCCGTTTTCTGGGGGTGTCCATCCGTTACTTGAACGCCATCGAGGGCGATGAGTTGGTGCTGCAGGCCTTGCGCAAATACCAGTCGGTGCTCGATTACGCGCCCGGCAGTGCCGCTGCGCGGGATTTCCGTGCGCTGGCCGAAGCGGTGACCCAATTGCCACCGATCCAGTCGGCATCCGGGCGGATGCAGTTTTTCATGGAGCGCATGCTCCGTGTTCCAGTGGGTGGGTGAGGCGCATGAGCAGCAACGTCTCCTTGTACGAAGAGGTCGGTAACCGGCACGAATCGCTGATCCTGGCACACATGCCCATGGTCAAGCGGGTGGCTGTGCACCTGAAGGCCCGTTTGCCGCCATTCATGGAGCTGGATGAGCTGGTTCAGGTGGGCATGGTCGGTCTGATCGAGGCCGCCCGGTCTTTTGACCCCACCAAGGGTTTTGAATTCGAGCATTTCGCACTCAGCCGGGTGCGCGGGGCCATCCTGGACGAAGTGCGCAGGCAATCTTTTCTGCCGCGCTCGGCCGTGGCGTTCAATAAAAACGAGAACGAAGCCGTGCACGTTTTGGCCGCCGAGCTCGGGCGTGCCCCCACCCAGGCCGAATTGGCCTTGTACATGGGCAAGGACATCGAGGAATTCCACAAAGAGCGGGGGCAGGCCAAGCGTTTTGAGACCTTCTCGATGGAAGTGGTCAACGACGAGGTCATGAGCATGCCCGGCGACAGCGCCATGCAGCCCGAGGTCATGGTGGAGGAGGCCGAGTTCATGGAGGCCGTGGTCCAGGCCATTGACCAGTTGCCTGAGCGCGAGCGCATGGTCATGTCGCTTTATTACGTCGAAGAACTCAATCTCAAGGAAATTGGCGAGGTTTTGGGGGTCAGCGAGTCCAGGGTGAGTCAAATTCTTTCTGCAGTGGTGAAGAAATTGCGGCAAAATCTGCAAATATCATAAATTCACCAAAAACCTTGATGCTCAGCATTTTCAACCGCAGCAACCCCGCAGACGAAATGAAGCGTGCAGTCGCCGCCTTTGAAAAGGTGACTTCACTGGCATCCGATTCCCGCGAGGCGCGCAGCCTGCGCATGCGCATGGGCATGATCTGTCGAGCTCACCTGGACAAAACATTTGTGGCCGGGGCCGAACAAACATCGGCTTGGCAAGAGCTGGCCCGGCTGGCGCTGGTGGCCGGCAAGCCTGTGCCTGAGCCCCCGACGCCCTCCAAATTTCAAAAAATACGCGCGGGTGAGTCGGACATTTATGCTTATTTGCCTGAAGAGTACGTGACCGAAGCCTTCGCTTTGGGCGCACGCTACCAGAAGATGGACCTGTCGGCGCCCAAAGCCATCGAGGCCATGCAGGCCCTGGCCAACCAGATCAGTTACTACGAGCTGAGACTGGAAGAGCCGTTTCAGGTTCTGAGCTTCCTGCGCGACGAGCTGGCGGCGCAAGCGGCGTTGGAGGAGGCCGAGCAGGGTTTGACCCCAAACCCGGCGTCAGCTGATAATCCCTTACCCCCCCCAGGCAGCCCTTCTGCCCTTTGAACCCCATGGAAGCCTTGGTCAACGCCCTGATGGCGATCGGCTTGCTGCTGATCCTGATACTGGTCATCTACCTGATTGATCGGGTCAATGCCATTGAAAAAGAGACCCGCAAGGTGATGACGTCCATCAACGAGAAGTCGGCGCGTGCAGCGACCCCGTTCATGGGCTTGTCCTCCAAAAAGCTGTGGGATGCCATGACCGGCAGAACCACCGAGGGGCTCGATGCCGAAGCCATTGCCGAGTTGCGAAGCCAGTACCAGGTGGTGCTGTCCAAGCACATCGAAGCCCTGTACCAAGAGGGCTTCAAGGATGGGCAGCGTGGCTTGTCGGGCGAGCCCAAGAACACCAAGCAGATTTCCACCTCCAAGGGGCTCGTCGAGTCGTGGATGCCATCGGCCCAAGCCAACGCTTTGTACCAATGTGGTTTGAACGCATCACAAACGCCCGAAGCAGAGTGGGGCCCCATTCGGGCTTCCATGGATGAAGCCGGCCAGTTCTTGATGAGCAAAACCCTGTTGGACACCAGCAGCCCGCTGTCTGACTGGCTCATGCCAGCCCTCCAGCCCGTGGTGGCCGCTGGTGCCGCACAGAGCCCACAGCCTGTGTTGTCTGCAAGCGGTGAGCCGATGGCTCAGCCGGGCGCCATGACGGTTTGAAAGAAAGTGTGCAGATCGTGCGGACCGGACTCAAGTTTTCCGGGATCCCGCCGATTCCTCTGTTACTGAAGTAGTAAAGGGGTTTCTTTCCATGCGTGCCTATTCCAAATTTGCTGAGAGTTATGGTTCTGTCCAAGTCACCACCGGTGTGGCCACGGCGGACAACATTCAGCTGATCCAGATGTTGTTTGATGGCTTGCTGGAGAGTCTGGCGACGGCGACCGGCCACATTCAGAACAATGCCATTGAGGATAAATCCAAGGCTTTGGCGCGTGCAGGCCGCATTGTGGTGGGTTTGCAAGGTGCGCTGGATTTCGAGCGCGGCGGCGAGTTGGCTCAAAACCTGAACGAGTTGTACGCCTACATCACACGTCGACTGTTCCACATCAACGCACACAACGACTTGGCAGCGCTTGAAGAGGTCAAAACCCTGATCAGGGACATCTCGCAAGCTTGGCAGACTTTGCCCAGTTTGTTGGCAGACACTGGCCGCAAGACGCATTACGCCAACTGATGGCACCAGGCTCGGGCATGGCCGATTGGTCTGCCCGACAGGGATCGAACCTGTGACCCACAGCTTAGAAGGCTGTTGCTCTATCCAACTGAGCTACGGGCAGAAGTGTCAAACAATCCAGAAACACAAAAGGCCCTGACGGGCCTTTTTTTGTGAGTTTGTCTGAAAACAGACTTTGGAATCTTCTTGTGGCTGAGCCATCAAGAAATGGTCGGAGCGGCGGGATTCGAACTCGCGACCCTCTGCTCCCAAAGCAGATGCGCTACCAGGCTGCGCTACGCTCCGACTGCGCATATTCTAACCCCCAAATGGCCTGTTTCAGGCCATGGCATTCAAAAAAGTCCGCTGGTCATGCGCAAGAGCCATCGCCAGCGCACTGACAGGGAACGGCCTTGAGCGTGAGGCACTGGAACGATGCCAATCCAGTGAAAACGGCCTGCAGAGCAGGCCGTTTTTCCGGGGGCTGATGGGTGTTCAGCTGCCGCGTGTCACGGGCATGTTGACATCGCCGGGCAAGCTCAACTGCTTGGCCAATTCCAGCTTGGCCAGCGAGTTGCGATGCACCTCGTCTGGACCGTCGGCCAGGCGCAGGGTGCGCTGGTGGGCGTAGGCATAGGCCAGCGGGAAGTCTTGTGACACCCCACCACCGCCGTGCGCTTGAATGGCCCAGTCGATGATCTGGCAGGCCATGTTGGGGGCCACGATCTTGATCATGGCGATCTCGGCCTTGGCCACCTTGTTGCCCACGGTGTCCATCATGTGGGCCGCCTTGAGCGTGAGCAGTCGGGCTTGCTCGATCATGCAGCGCGACTCGGCGATGCGCTCTTGCCACACGGTCTGACGGGCCACTTCGCGGCCAAAAGCGACACGCTCATTCAGGCGTTTGCACATCAGCTCGAGGGCCCGCTCGGCAATGCCAATCGAGCGCATGCAGTGGTGAATGCGGCCAGGTCCGAGGCGACCTTGGGCGATTTCGAAGCCACGGCCTTCGCCCAGCAAGATGTTCTCGGCCGGCACACGCACGTTTTTGAGCACAACTTCCATGTGGCCGTGCGGGGCGTCGTCGTAGCCAAACACCGAGAGGGCACGCACCACGGTGATGCCCGGCGCGTTGGCGGGCACCACGATCATGGATTGCTGCTCGTGACGGCCTGCGTCGGGGTTGGTCTTGCCCATCACGATGTAGACCGCGCAGCGTGGGTCACCCGCGCCGGACGACCACCACTTGCGGCCGTTGATCACGTACTCGTTGCCTTCGCGGCGGATTTCGCACTCGATGTTGGTGGCGTCGGACGAAGCCACATCGGGCTCGGTCATCAAAAAGGCCGAGCGGATCTCGCCGCGCAGCAAGGGTTCCAGCCACTGGTCCTTGAGTTCTTCGCTGGCGTAACGCTCCAGGGTTTCCATGTTGCCCGTATCCGGTGCCGAGCAATTGAAGACCTCGGCGGCAAAAGGCACACGCCCCATGATTTCGCACATGGGCGCGTATTCCAGGTTGGACAGGCCTTGTGGTGCCCGCTTGGACTTGGGTAAAAACAGGTTCCACAGGCCGGCGGCTTGGGCCTTGGGCTTGAGTTCCTCGACGATTTTGGTCGGCACCCAGGCGTTGCCTTTGGCGCGGTTTTCGGCGATCTCTGCAAAGAACCTCGCCTCGTTGGGGTAGATGTGCTCGTCCATGAAGGCGAGCAAGCGGGCCTGCATATCTTTGACCTTGGGGGTGTATTCAAAATCCATGGTCTCTCTCCTAGGGTTGGGATTCGGTTCTTAAAAATGGGGTCACGCTTGGCGGGCAAAGCGCCAGGCCAACTCGGCCATGGGGCGGGCCCCTGCGCCTGAAGTTTTGGCTTGTTCGCTGGACGCAGTACCGTCTTCGACGCGTTTGGCAATGCCTTGCAAGATGGCCGCGATGCGGAACATGTTGTAGGCCAGGTAAAAATTCCAGTCTTTGGCCAAAGCCTCGGGCGTGGTGAAACCGGTGCGCTCGCAATAGCGGCGGATGTATTCGGCTTCAGAGGGAATGCCCAGCGCGGCCAGATCGAGCCCGCCAATGCCGCGGAAGGTACCCGGGCTGATGTGCCAGGCCATGCAGTGGTAGCTGAAGTCGGCCAGCGGGTGGCCCAGGGTGGACAGCTCCCAGTCGAGTACCGCCAGCACGCGGGCTTCGGTGGGGTGGAACATCAGGTTGTCGAGGCGGTAGTCGCCATGCACGATGCCGACCAAAGACTCGTCCTTGGCGCTGTCCGGGATGTTTTTAGGCAGCCATTCGATCAGCTGGTCCATCTCGGGGATGGGCTGGGTGATGGAGGCGGCGTATTGTTTGCTCCAGCGGCCAATCTGGCGCTCGATGTAGTTGCCGGGTTTGCCGTAGCTGGCCAGGCCTTGCTTGGCAAAGTCGACTTTGTGCAACGCCGCCAGCACACGGTTCATCTCGTCGTAAATTTCTCCGCGCTCAGCTGGGGTCATGCCCGGCAGAGACTGGTCCCACAGCACGCGGCCTTGCACGAACTCCATGACATAAAACGCACGGCCAATCACCGACTCGTCGTCGCACAGCACATGCATCTGGGCCACGGGCACGTCGGTGCCGTGCAAGCCTTGCATCACGGCGAACTCGCGTTCGATGGCATGGGCCGAGGGTAGCAGCTTGGCCACTGGGCCGGGTTTGGCCCGCATCACGTATTGGCGTGAAGGGGTGATCAGCTTGTAGGTGGGGTTCGATTGGCCGCCCTTGAACATTTCCACGCTCAAGGGGCCTGCAAAGCCGGGCAGCTTGGCCGTGAGCCAGCTTTCCAAGGCCGGGATGTCGAATGTGTGGGTGCCGGTGACAGGCCGGGTCCCCACGAAATGATCAAAAGCACTCATGGGGTGACCCGTCGAAAATCAAGGGCCGCTGCAGTCAGCGGTGAGATGGAAAAACTGTGGCGCGTCAGTGGTCCGCGTTCACGATCAGCAGCAATGCGTCGCGATCGAGCACAACCAAGCCACCGGGCTCGATGCGGATGATCTGCTCGCGTTCCATTTGCTTGAGTTCCTGGTTGACGCGCTGGCGCGACGCACCCAGCAGCTGGGCCAGTTCTTCCTGCGCCAGTTGCAGGCTGATGCGGATCGCCTTGGCGTCCGACAGACTGGGCACGCCGTAGCTGCGCAGCAAGTGGTTGAGCTGTTTGGCCAGCCGGGCCCGCAAGGGCAGGGTGTTGAGGTCTTCCACCAAGCCATAAAGCTGGCGAATGCGGCGCGACTGCAGGCGCAGCATGGCTTCGTAAAATTCGACGTGCTGCGACAGGATTTTCTTGAAGTCGGCCTTGGCCACGTTGAGCGTGGTCGTGTCGCCGTGTGCATAACAATCGTGCGTGCGGCGGTCCCCGTCGAAGATCGACACATCGCCAAACCAGATGCCCGGCTCCACATAGGTCAAGGTGATCTGCTTGCCCGACACCGAGGTCGAGCTCACGCGGACTGCGCCCTTGGCACAGGCAATCCATTGCTCGGGCGGGTCTCCCCGTGCCGCGAGCATGTCGCCGTCCTTGAAACGTTTGACGTAAGCGCATCGAAGTATGTCGTGACGAAGTGAAGGTGAAAGGGTTGAGAACCAGCGACCACCATTGATCGCCTCTCTTTCCTCCATTGTCAGAATCGGTTCGTCCATGCTCTGTCCTTTGAGTGACTGGGAATCGTTTTTTTGTCGCCTGGGGGACCAGTCGCTTTATTCGTATTCGGGTTTTTGCTTGTTCAGGAATGCAGAAATGCCGATGCCCGCATTGGCGTGGTGCAGGTTTTTCACAAAGTGGTCGCGCTCACGCGCCAGTTGCGCATTGAGGTTGCTGCCGTCGGCATCGCCCAGCAATTCCTTGATGCTGGCCAGCGCATTGGGAGCGCGGGCGTTGAGCTGTTCGCTCAGTTGCAAAGCCTGCTGCAGGGCTTGTCCGGCATCCACCAGTCGATTCACCACGCCCAGCTGCTGCAAACGTTCTGCGCCGATGCGCTCGCCGCACATCAGCAGCTCGGTGGCCAGTTGGCGCGGCACAGCGCGCGACAGACTCCAGCTGCCCCCGCCATCGGGCGACAAGGCAATCGAGCTGTAGGCCATCACGAACACGCTGTTGCGGGCGGCCACGATCATGTCGCAAGCCAATGCCAGCGAAAAACCGGCGCCGGCCGCAGGACCTTCCACCGCCGCAATCACCGGTTTGGGGAAGGTCCGGATGGCTTCGATCCAGTTGTGCAGGCCTTCGATGCTTTGCGCTTGGTGTTCGGGTGGCAACTGGCGGTTGTTTTGCAGGCGCTGCAAATTGCCACCTGCGCTGAAGATGCCGTTGGCCCCGGTGATCACCACGCTGCGCACATCGGCGCTGGATTCGGCCACGCTCAAGGCTTCGACGCCTGCGGCGTACATCTCGGGGCCGAGGGCGTTGCGAAACTCCGGGTTGCTGAGGGTCAAAACCAGGGTCTGGCCTTCGCTGGTGCTGAGCAATTGGGCGGTCATGGGCGTCCTTGGTGTGGGGGCGGGTCAGTCTTCGGTGTGCATCAACGACAGGCCAATAGCCCCACGGCGGCGCAACCAGGGGCTGGGGCGATAGCGTGGGTCACCATAGACCGTTTGCAGGTTGAACAGCACTTCCAGCACATTGGTCGGGCCATAACGGTTGCCCATGGCCAAAGGTCCCAAGGGGTAAGCCAAGCCCAACGTGACAGCCGTTTCCAGGTCTTGCGGGGTGCAGATGCGCTGCTGGCAAATGTCGGAGGCGATGTTCACGATGGTGGCCACCACGCGCTGGGTGACAAAACCGCCGCTGTCGCGGATCACCGATACGGCCTTGCCGTCGCGGGCAAACAGGGCGTGCGCAGCATCGCGCATGTCGGCGCGGGTGGCAGGGTTGGTGGCCAGCACGCGGCGTTTGGTGGCGGCGTCGTCGATCAGCATGTCGATGCCCACCGTGCGGGCTGGGTCCAGGCGTTCGACCACGGCCACCGTGGTGATGTCAAAACCCAAGGGCGCCACCAGGGTCAGCGCCTCAGGCGATGGGGAGGCACCGGTTTCGATTTTGGCACCCAGGTCCTTGAGCAGCTGCAGCAGCTCCATGCGGCGTGCCGCGCGGGGCGAGACCCAAACGGGCGGGATGTTGTCGACCACAGGCACAGGCGGCTCGGCAGGCACTTGGGCCACACCGTCGACGTATTTGTAGAAACCATCGCCGACCTTTTTGCCGACCACACCACCGGCCAGGCGCTGGGCCGTGATCACATTGGGGCGGTAGCGTGGCTCTTCGTAATACTGGTGGTAGATCGCTTCGATCACATGGTGCGAAACATCGAGCGCTGTCAAGTCAAACAACTCGAACGGGCCGAGTTTGAAACCCACCTGGTCGCGCAGGATGCGGTCGATGGTGGCGAAATCGGCAATGCCCTCGCTCACGATGCGCAGCGCTTCGGTGCTGTAGCCACGGCCCGCGTGGTTGACGATGAAGCCGGGGGTGTCTTGTGCTTGCACGGGCGTGTGGCCCATCTGACGCGCAAAGTCGGACAGGCGCTGGCACACGGCCGGATCGGTTTTGAGACCTGCAATGACCTCGACCACTTTCATGAGCGGCACGGGGTTGAAGAAGTGGTAACCGGCAAACTGGCCAGGGCGCTGCAAGGCGGCGGCAATGGCCGTGACCGAGAGCGATGAGGTGTTGGTCACCAGCACGGCGCTGGGGGCCAGCACTTTTTCCAGATCACTGAACAGGCTTTTCTTGATCTCGAGCTTTTCCACAATGGCCTCGACCACCAGCTCGCAGCCCGCCAGGTCTTGCAGCGTGGCAGCGCCCAGCAGGCGGCTTTTGTGGCCAGCCACAGCTTCGGCCGTCAGGCGGCCTTTTTCCTGCAGCTTGTCCCACTGCTGAAACACCGCGTCGCGGGCTTTGGCGATGGCTTCGGCCTGCGTGTCGTACAGCCAGACCTGGCTGCCTGCTTGTGCGGCGATTTGGGCGATGCCCCGGCCCATGGCGCCGGCGCCGATGATGGCCACTTTGGAGAATGCAAGGGTCATAAAAAAGAAGTCTTAAAGGGATTCAATATGGCATCTAACAATTGCCGCCAGCGGTTTGCAGATTCCGGCTTGTACAGCAGAAGAACACCCAAGATTATGGCCTGAGTTCACCCACCAAAAGGTGTGGGCGTACAGGCTCAGCGACGCACTTGCAGGGCGCCGGGATTGACGATGTTGGTGGGGGTGCCTTTGATGAAATTCACCACGTTGTCGAACGCGGCACCGAAATACAGTTCGTAATTGTTCTTTTCGACATAACCGATGTGCGGTGTGCAAATGCAGTTTTCCAGGCGGAGCAGGGCCGAGCCTTGCAAAATGGGCTCGGATTCGAAGACGTCGATGGCTGCCAAGCCGGGGCGACCGCGGTTCAAGGCACCGATCAGTGCGTTGGGTTCGATCAATTCGGCGCGCGAGGTGTTCACGAACAAGGCAGTAGGCTTCATTCGACCCAGGTCATCGCTTTTGACCAGGCCCTGGGTGGCTTCGTTGAAGCGCAAATGCAGCGACAACACATCGGATTCTTCAAAAAAGGCAACGCGACTGCTGGCGGCCCTGTGGCCATGCTGGACGGCCCGCGTGCGAGACTCGTCGCTGCCCCAAACCATGACATCCATGCCAAAGGCCTTGCCGTATCCGGCCACCAGCTGACCAATCTGGCCGTATCCCCAAATGCCCAGCGTTTTGCCGCGCAGCACGGTGCCCAGTCCGAAATTGGCGGGCATGGAGCCGGCCTTCAGGCCCGATTGCTGCCAGGCGCCGTGTTTCAGGTTGCCGATGTACTGAGGCAGTCGACGGGCCGCGGCCATGATCAAGGCCCAGGTCAGCTCGGCGGGCGCGACCGGAGAGCCGACACCTTCGGCCACGGCCACGCCGCGTTCTGTGCAGGCGGCCAGATCGATGTGCCCACCCACCCGGCCTGTCTGGGCAATCAGCTTCAAGCGCGGCAGTTTTTCGATCAGGGCCCGCGTGAGCTGGGTGCGTTCGCGGATCAGCACGATGATGTCTGCGTCTTTCAAACGCACAGACAGCTGCCCGATGCCCTTGACGGTGTTGGTGTAGACCTTGGCCGGGAAGTTCTCGAGTTTGACTGCGCAGTCGAGTTTGCGCACTGCATCTTGGTAGTCGTCAAGGATCACAATGTTCATCCCTCCATTGTGCCTTGACGAGGCGACCCCTTCAGGTCAGCCGGACGGCATTGGAGGTCAAATGCGGGCCTGTGCGGCTTCCAGTGCGGCCAGGCGGTCCAGTTCGGCGCAGACATCGGCCATGCGCCCTGAAATCACCATGCGACCGGCACCTTTGACCCGTTGATCGCTGTCGGTCACCCGCACAACGCGCAGGGCGGGTGTGGCCACAGCTGGGGTGCGTTGCGGCTGGGGCGCGTTTCGCGCTGCCAGAGGCCCGCACGCTGGCTGGCGTGTGGCCCAGACCGGCCGCAAATAGGCCTTGCTGCGTTGCGGTTTGACCGCAACAGGTGATGCACGGTGGAGACTGGAGAGGCCTTGAAAAAGACCCGAAAAAGCAAGCAGAGCGATTCCCATGTGAAACCTTTCAAAAGCATGGAGGTTGGACACAGGCAGGATTGCTGAAGAAGCCTGTTGCATCAGGGCTGGCAGAACCATGCTGCCAGCGCCCGCCACCTGATGCAACAAGCAGGTGCTTTACATCAGGAGGGTGTTGCGGATCAGGCCCACGGCCAAGCCTTCGATGTCGAAGGGCTCTTCGGGGTTGACCACGATCGTGGGGTAGTCGGGGTTTTCGGGCAAAAGCTCGATGCCGCCGCTGGTCTTGCGAAGCCGCTTGACGGTGACTTCATCGCCCAGCCGTGCCACCACAATTTGCCCGTTGCGGACTTCTTTGGTGGATTTCACGGCCAGCAGGTCGCCGTCCATGATGCCTGCGTCCCGCATGGACATGCCGCGAACGCGCAGCAAGTAATCGGGTGGCTCGGCAAACAAGCTGCTTTCAATTTGATAGGTCCGGTCCACATGCTCTTGCGCCAAAATGGGAGAACCGGCTGCAACACGGCCGACCAGCGGCAAACTCAATTGACCCAAGCCGGGCAGGGTGAGGCTGAACAAGTCGGACGGTGCCCGCAAAGCGCTGCGGTTGCTGCCTTTGAGGCGGATGCCGCGCGATGTGCCGCTGACCAGCTCGATGGCGCCTTTGCGGGCCAAGGCCTTGAGGTGTTCTTCAGCCGCGTTCGCCGACTTGAAGCCCAGCACGCTGGCGATTTCGGCACGCGTGGGTGGGGCACCGGTGTTGGCGATGGTGTTCTGGATCAGTTCCAGAATTTCCTGCTGCCGGGCGGTGAGTTTGGGGCTGTCGGACATGGCGGTCTCCTTGTAGGAAATGGATGAAGCTGTTGTTTCATCCAGTGACTGTATTTTTAACCAGTTTTTAGGGCTGTGCAAGTGGTAGACGCAAAAAAAATTCAAAAAATCGTGGTTTTGGGCACAGGGGGCACCATTGCCGGCACGGCCGCGAGCGCCGCAGACCACACGGCGTACACCGCCGGACAGCTGGGGGTGCAGCAGCTGCTGGACGCAGTGCCGGGCCTGGGTGATGCCCTGCAAGGCGATCAGCTGGTGTGCGAGCAAGTGGCGCAGCTCGACAGCAAGGACATGGACCACGCCACCTGGCAGGTCTTGGCGCAACGTGGTGTCCACTGGCTCGCGCAGGCGGACGTGGGGGGCATCGTCATCACACACGGCACCGACACGCTGGAAGAAACCGCCTGGTTCTTGCAAATGCTGCTGCGCACCCACAAACCGGTGGTGCTGACCTGCGCGATGCGCCCGGCCACGGCGCTCTCGCCCGATGGGCCACAAAATGTGATCGACGCCATCGCTGTGGTACGCGACCCGATGGCTCGGGGGGTGTTGGCCGTTTGTGCGGGGCGCATCCACAGCGCCCGTGACGTGCAAAAAGTCCATCCTTACCGCTTGGACGCTTTCAGCTCGGGCGAGGCAGGACCGCGCGGCTGGGTGGAGCAAGGCGTTGTGCGTTGGACAGACCCGGGCGCTTGGCCAGTGGCGCATGCTCATGCCCAGCTGGCGCTTGGGCAGCCTGCTGCCGATTGGCCTTGGGTCGAGGTCGTGCCCAGCCATGCCGGTGCCGACGCCAGGCAAGTGGATGCCTTGGTGGCTGCAGGTGTGAAGGGGCTGGTGGTGGCGGGCACTGGCAACGGCACGGTGCACCAGGCCCTGTGGGTGGCGCTCGCCCGAGCGCAGGACCAAGGTGTGGCCGTGCGCGTGGCCACCCGCTGCGCCGAAGGCCAGATCGTGGGGCAACCCGCTTTGCAGACAGCCCCACGAGGTCTGAACGCCTACAAGGCGCGGGTGAGCTTGATGCTGGATTTGATGGGCCAGGTCTGACCTCGCCCTGAAAACACAAAGCCCCGCAGGGCGGGGCTTTGTGGGGGTGGCTGAGCTGAAGAATCAGCTCGCCAGCGCCTCGAAAGCACGGGCGGTGATGTCTTCCACGCTGCCTGTGCCTTGAATGGCGCGGTATTTGGGGGCGGCGGCGGGGTCTTGTTTGGCCCAGCCAGAGTAGTAGTCCACCAGTGGGCGTGTCTGGGCGCTGTAAACATCCAGACGCTTCTTCACGGTTTCTTCCTGGTCGTCGGCACGTTGCACCAAGGGCTCGCCAGTCAGGTCGTCGACACCAGCCACCTTGGGCGGGTTGAATTTGACATGGTAGGTGCGGCCAGAGGCGGGGTGGGAGCGGCGGCCGCTCATGCGTTCGATGATGGCATCAAAGGGCACGTCGATTTCGAGCACGTAGTCGAGTTTGACGCCTGCGGCCTTCATGGCATCGGCTTGGGGGATGGTGCGGGGGAAACCGTCAAACAGGAAGCCATTGGCGCAGTCGGCCTGGGCGATGCGTTCCTTGACCAGGTTGATGATCAGGTCGTCGCTGACCAGGCCACCGGACTCCATGACGGCTTTGGCTTGCAGGCCCAGGGGGGTGCCGGCCTTGACGGCAGCGCGCAGCATGTCGCCTGTGGAGATTTGGGGGATGTTGTATTTCTGGCAGATGAAAGTGGCTTGCGTGCCTTTGCCGGCGCCGGGTGCGCCCAACAGAATCAGTCTCATGGGAAGGTCCTTATCGTTAGAAATGGTGTCGGCGGGGCGGGCTCCATGACCGCTGCCGGATTGTTTTTGAGAATATCACGCCAGGCTCAAAGTTGGCTTACGACGCCTACCCTGGTTTTCAATTCAGCCGATCAGGCTGCGCACACGCGCCAGGTCTTGTGGCGTGTCGACGCCGGGGCCGGGGGCTTCGGGCGTCACATGCACCGCGATCCGGTGGCCATGCCACAGGGCGCGCAGTTGCTCGAGCGACTCCATGGTTTCAATCGGGGCGGGCGGCAAGGTGGGAAACAGCGCCAGAAAACCGGCCCGGTAAGCGTAAATGCCAATGTGGCGCAGCGGCGCTGGGCTGGGCAAGGCCTTGAACCCCGAGTCCGCCTGACCCTCGCGCCACCAGGGAATGGGGGCCCGGCTGAAATACAGCGCCATCTGGCGGGCATCCATGACCACTTTGACCACATTGGGGTTGGTGAATTCTTCGACCGAGCCGATCGCGTGAGCGGCCGTGCTCATGCTGGCATCGGGCCGCTCGCTCAGCACGCGGGCCACCTCGTTGATGAGCGCGGGGGGTATCAGGGGTTCGTCGCCCTGCACATTGACCACCACCGCGTCATCGGGCAGGCCCAGCAGCTGGCAGGCTTCGGCCAAGCGGTCGCTGCCGCTCAGGTGGTCTTGACGGGTCAACAGGGCCTGCACGCCGTGGGTCGTACAGGCGGCCACGATCCGTTCGTCGTCTGCAGCCACCACCACTTGGCTGGCCTCAGACTGCAGGGCCCGTTGCGCCACGCGCACCACCATGGGCAATCCGCCGATATCGGCCAAGGGTTTGTCGGGCAGGCGGCTGGACGCCATGCGGGCAGGAATCACCACGGTGAAGCCGCGTGGTGCTGGGGCATCTGTCATGGTCAATTGTCAGAGCGCTGGACGCAGTGCGGCCAGTCGGTCAATTTCTTCGTCACTCAGGGTGCGGGCTTCGTTTTCCAGCAGGATCGGGATGCCCTTGCGCACCGGGTAGGCCAAGCGGGCGCTGCGCGAGAGCAGTTCCTGGCGTTCACGGTCGAAGTTGAGTGGGCCTTTGGTGACCGGGCAAACCAGCAGTTCAAGCAATTTGGTGTCCATGCCGCCAATGATAACGGGACCATGGTCCGCTGTGGGGCGGTACAGGGGGGCGTCAGTGCTGCAAAAGCGCGTCCAGGCGCGCATCCAGGGCTGCCCAAAAATCATTTTCGGGTGTGACCACCAAGGGCACGGCCAGCGCACCGGGTTCATGAGGCCAGAGTTTGGCTGCGTCCTTCTCGGTGCACAGCCAGGTGCGGTCGGGTCGGGCTTGCCAGTCCTGGTAGTCGTGGTGGTCGGGCAGGGCGGTGGTGGTGGCGAGGCTCAGGCCCGATTGGCGCAGCATCTGGAAAAAAGCCTCTGGCCGAGCCAGTCCGGCCACGGCATGCAAGGGGCGCTTGCTCAGTTCGCTCAGCGCCATGCGCTGGCCCGTCGCGGTGATGGCGTGGTCTGCCAGCTGGCGTGTGGCTTGGTATTGGGTGGGCTGGTCCTTATCTGACGCATGAGCCGAACGGGTCGGCCCCGTGTGCAGCACCCAATCGACCCGGCGCGGCCAGGCTTCGCGCAGGGGCCCTGCCGGCAGTAACCAGCCGTTGCCCGTGCCGCGTTCGTCCATCACGCATATTTCGAGGTCGCGGGCCAAGGCCAGGTGCTGCAAGCCATCGTCGCAAATCAGCACTTGCACCCCCGGGTGTGCTTGCAACAAGCCCAGTGCCGCATCGGCCCGGGCCCGCGCCACCCAAACGGGCACGCCCGTGGCTTGGTGGATCAGCAAGGGTTCGTCCCCCACGTCCAGTGGGTGGCTGTCGTGCGTCACGGCCCGCGCGTCATGCGTTCGGCGTCCATGCCCGCGTGAGATCACCCCGACCTGCAATCCCCTGGAGTGCAAGTGCTTGGCCAAGGCGATGGTCACAGGCGTTTTACCTGCACCGCCCGCCACCACATTGCCCACCACGATGACCAGAGCGGGGACGCGCCGGCTTTTGAACAGGCCCCAGGCGTAGGCCATGCGCCGCAGCCCCATGAGTGCGCCATACAAGGCCGCCAGCGGGCGCAAGGCCCAGGCGAGTGGACCTCGCCGCAACCAGATGCGGGGCAAAAGTTGGTGGAGGTAGGCGGACAGGCCCATGCCGATCAGGAGCCCGGCACTTCGGCCGACTGGGCAGCAAAGGTGATTTTGGACAAACCGCTGCGGCGTGCCGCCTCCATGGCGTGGATGACGCTTTGGTGCGAGGCAGCAGCGTCGGCGCTGATCACCAGCATCGCGTCTCTGTCGGCCAGCGGGGTCAACACCGCCACCAAAGCGCCCACCGAGCTGGCGCCTACGGGCGATTTGTTGATGGCGTACTGTCCTTGCGCGCTGATGGTCAGCACAATCTGGCGAGGCCGCTGGCTGGACGCGCTGGCATCGGCCACGGGCAGGTTCAGCTGGATCTCGGTCAGCCTCGACCAGGTGGTGGTGAGCATCAAAAAGATCAGCACCACCAAGAGCACGTCAATGAACGGGATCAGGTTGATCTCGGGCTCGGGGGAGGGGCGTGAGGTCTTGAAGTTCACAGCCAGCCTTCAGGTGCGCGCACGGCTCAGGTAACGGGCAAAGTGCTCGGCGGCCACTTCCATGGCCAGCACATGGCGGTCCACCACCGCGCGAAAGTAGCGCCAGAACATCAGCGCCGGAATGGCCACGATCAAGCCAAAAGCGGTGTTGTAAAGCGCCACCGAAATGCCGTGGGCCAACAAGGCGGGCTGGTTGTTGGCCGCGGTGTGCGCGCCAAAAATCTCGATCATGCCGACCACGGTGCCCAGCAAGCCCAGCAAAGGGGCCGCCGAGGCGATGGTGGCCAGCGCAGGCAGGTAGCGCTCCAGCCCTTGGGCAGCCAGACGGCCCGCCATTTGCATCTGGGCCTGGATGTCTTCGCTGGTCGCTTGCGGGTTGGCTTGCAGGCATCGCAGTCCGCTGGCCAGCACCTGCCCCATGGCTCCGGCTTTGTCCAGGGCCTGGATCATTTCGGGCAAGGGCACACCGCGTTGTGAGGCCTCTATGGTTTGCGTCAGGATGTTGGGGGGCATGATCTTGGCAGCTTGCAATTGCAAGGAGCGCTCCAGGATCAAGGCCAAGGCCACAATGGAACACAAAATCAGGGGCCAGATGGGCCAACCGGCGGCTTGTATGATGGACAGCAAGAAAAAACCTTCCCGTTGATGGCGTCGCGAACGGGCTGATTATCGGCCAATGCCCGCGCTGCCCTGCAAACAGGGGCCGGATGTTGGGATTTCTGTGGATAACTTTGTGAAGAACTTGGCCTGTCGCGCTGTTCAGCATACTCAGGTATATATTAATTCTCAAAAATTCGTCCGGCTATTTTTAAAATACTCAACAAAATCAATGGCTTACGATGGCCTAACTGTTGCACTTGCACCGCACGCGTCAAAAGCTGCATCGGGCTTGGCTTGTGGAGTACTTGGGCTGAACAGATCAGGGTTTGCCGCCTGAAATGCCCGTGAAACGCTGATAAAACCTCAATCCCATGCCCTTGAACGACGATCTGAAGCCGCGTGCGTGGACAGTTTCCGCGCTGTGCCGCGCCATCGCTGACACGCTGGACGCCCAGTTCAACCCGGTCACTGTGCGCGGCGAGATTTCGGGTTTTTCGCGGGCCGCCAGCGGGCATTGTTATTTTTCGCTCAAGGATGACACGGGCCAGATCCGCTGCGCCATGTTCCGGCGTGCCGCCAGTTTGATGGACTTTGCCCCGCGTGACGGCGAATTGGTCGAGGTACGGGGCCGTTTGGGCGTGTACGAAGCCCGGGGTGATCTGCAGCTGATCGTTGAATCCATGGAGCGCGCAGGGCAAGGCGCCTTGTTTGAGCAGTTTTTGCGTCTGAAGGCCAAGCTCGAAGCCGAAGGCCTGTTCGATCCCGCGCACAAACGCGCACTGCCCGCCCAGCCCCGCGCCATTGGGGTGGTCACGTCATTGGGCGCAGCCGCCTGGCACGACGTGGTGACCGCTTTGCAGCGGCGCGTGCCGCACATCCCGGTGCTGATGGCCCCGGCCCTGGTGCAAGGCGCAGGCGCGGCCGCCACGCTGGTGCAGGCCTTGCAAAACATCTACGCCCTGACGGCCGAAGACAACCCGCTGTGCCCGCCCGTGGACGTGATTTTGCTGGTGCGCGGCGGCGGCTCGATGGAGGACCTGTGGTCGTTCAACGACGAAAACCTGGCCAGATTGATCGCCCAAAGCCCGGTGCCGCTCATTTGCGGTGTGGGCCACGAGACGGATTTCACCATCGCCGACTTTGTGGCCGATGTGCGTGCCCCCACGCCCACGGCCGCAGCCGAGATGGCCGCGACCGACCGGGGCGTGGGTCTGGAAGCCCTGTCGGTGCTGGAGCAGCGCCTCGGCCGGGGGCTGCTGCGACAGCAGGACCGCCAAGCGCAACGTTTGGATGCGGTGGCGGCACGCCTGGGGGTGGGTTTGGTCCGTCAGCAAGAACGGCAGAGTCAGCGCCTGAACGCGATTGCCACCCGTTTGGGTCGCCCGCAAGCCCTGCTGGGCCAGCACCGCCAGTGGCTGGACCGCTTGGCGCACCGTTTGCAAGCGGGCGTGCAAAGCCCATTGACGGACCGAGCGCACCAGTTGGAGCGCTTGAATGACCGACTGCGCTTTAATTTGGGCCAGCAAGTGCCGCAACGCGCCCAGCGGCTGGAGCGTGCCGCTTTGCGTCTGTCATCGGTGGACCCGCGTCAGGTGCTCGAGCGGGGTTACGCCTGGCTGAGCGATGCGCATGGTCAGGCCCTGACCCACGCCGCCCAGTTTCAGCCAGGCCAGGCGGTTCGGGCGACGCTGGCTGACGGCGAAGTGCCCTTGAAAGTACAGGGCTGAGCGGTTCTTTTTGTAGGAGGTCGCCCCTGCGGCCGAATGCTTGCATGGGTTGAGGCTGATTTGGCGGATGCGGGTAAGCCGTCATGGGCCGGGGCCTGGGCACCTCATGAGGGAGTACCCAAAATCGGCGCCCAGGCCCCGGCCCATGACGGCGATGGGCAGCGTGAGCTCTTCGAAATCGGTTTCTGGGTATCAGCCCACGACGGCAATAGCCGGGTTGACACTGTTTTCAGTGACCTGCCGCTCCAAAGGGCGATCAGGCAACCCCTAAAATGCATGGGTCTACCTTCAACCTGCAACAACAAAAGGACACCTTCATGGAACACACCTTGCCCGCACTGCCTTATGCGATCGACGCTTTGGCCCCTCACTACAGCCAGGAAACTCTGGAGTTCCACCACGGCAAGCACCACAACGCTTATGTCGTGAACCTGAACAACCTGCAAAAAGGCACTGAATTCGAGAGCATGTCCCTCGAAGAGATCATCAAGAAGTCCAGCGGCGGCATCTATAACAACTCGGCCCAGATCTGGAACCACAGCTTCTTCTGGAACTGCATGAAGCCCAACGGCGGCGGTGAGCCCACAGGCCCATTGGCAGCCGCCATCAACGCCAAGTTCGGCAGCTACGCCGCTTTCAAAGAAGCTTTCGTCAAGAGCGCTGTAGGCAACTTCGGCTCCGGCTGGACATGGCTGGTCAAGAAAGCCGACGGTTCGGTGGACATCGTCAACATGGGCGCCGCGGGCACACCCCTGACCACGGGCGACACCGCCTTGTTGACCGTGGACGTGTGGGAACACGCCTACTACATCGACTACCGCAACATGCGCCCCAAGTTCGTCGAGACCTTCCTCGACAAGCTGGTCAACTGGTCTTTCGCTGAGAAGAACTTCGGCTGATCGAAGTTTTCTCCAAGTCAAAAAGCCCGCTGATGCGGGCTTTTTGCTGGGTGCAGATCTCGTGAGGGACGGGCTCAGAACTTGTAGTGGATTCGCAGTTTCAGGCTGCGTCCTGTGTAGTCGGCATATCGGGTGTCCACGCCGCTGAGTCCACTGCTGTTGATGAGGGCCATGCGAAGAGGGGGCTGTTTGTCCAGCGCATTGCTCAAGAGCGCTTGCCATGTCCAATGGGGGCCCTGTCGCCATTGAGCGCCCAAGCCCAGAGTCCAAAATCCAGGCACTTTCCGGGTCAGGGTCTGATAGGTGTCAGTGCTGAAATCGTAGGCATCAAAGGTTTCCCGGTTGCCAGACAGGTGGTCCACAAACCCACTCAGGGACAAGCCGTTGGCCATGTCGTAGCCCAGCATGATGCGGGTTTTGAAACGTGGAACCGCCTGACCTGTTTTGGTGTTGAGTTCGCCCAATTCATTGTTCCAGGCACCCTCGGGACTGTCTTGGTGGCGTGCTTTCAAATATTGGGTGATTTGAATTTGGCTCCGCAGAATGCCTTGATCCAGCGGGTGCCGAGACGTCAAGTGCCAGTCGATGCCTTGCAGTTGCTTGCGGCCCAAATTGAGGTTTTCTTGTGTGATTCGCCTGCTGCCGTCTTCTTGCGTTCGGATGTAGCGGGCACGCCATTCCGGATTTTCCTGGATGCTTCGCGCAGACAGGATGCCGAAACTGTTGCTCACATCCAGTCGCCACCAGTCGGCCCCCAAAATCCACTGGGCCGAGGGCTGCCACTGCACACCCCATTGGTGCAGCCGCGACTTTTCTGGTTGAAGCAGTGGATTACCTCGTGCAAATGTGCCTAGGGAAGCGCCACCATTGATGTCGGGTTCATAGCCGACGAAAGCCTCCGAGTCACTGATTTGGGCCAAAGATGGCGCTCTGAAGCCATTGCCTGTGGAGGCGCGCAAAAGCCAAGACTCGGTGATTTGCCATTTCGCCCCCAGCTTGCCCGTGGTGGCCCTGCCGAAATCGGAATAGCGGTCTTGGCGCAGGGATGCGGTGGCCTCGATGGTTTCAGCCAACGGCACCTGCAACTCCACATGGGCCGCTTGCACCTGGCGGCTGCCCGACATGTCAGGCGACCAGTTGGTGTCCCAAAAACGCTGTGCAAAAGATTCCCGCCGCCAGTTGAGCCCGGTGCCCAGCATCCATGGGCCGTGGCGGCCTTCAAAAATTTCTGTGGATGCCAGCCACTCCAGACTTTGTTGGCGCGTCCAGCCTGTTTCCACCCATCTTGAGCTGCCGTCCCACAAAGAATTCAGACGGGCTCGGGTTTCTGGGCTGTATTGACTGGGATCGGTCTGCAGTTCTTGTTTGCTCAGCCCCAGGCTTGCGAAATCAGTGTCAGTGAGCCAGCCGTTGCCAGACATGCGGCGGTCGACCCGGTGCTGACCGGTGGATGCCGAGAGCACGTAGTCCCAGTCATGCCATTGGCCTTTGAGCCCCAAAGAAAGCCGGTGGCTTTGGTTCAGATCTTGTGAGGTGATGGGGCCTAAGGTGTCTGCACTGAACAATGCGCTTTCGTCGTTGGGCAATGCAATGTCGGCCAAAGCTGGTGGCCTATAGCCGTAATTCAATGTTTGTCGCGTCAGTTGAACTTCGCCCCAAATCGCGTGCTGTGGGTTCAGGGCCCACTGCGCCTGTGCCAGCAGCTGGTGACGATCGGTCTGCGGATAAAGGCTTAGCCAGCGCTGCCTATTGCTCCAGCATTCAGCTCCGCTGGACCAAGGCAGGTTGTAAAAATGGGGGGCACAAGTGCCGGGGCCTTGTCCGGGGTGGGGTTGAGTTTGGCCTTGGGCATCGACGATGTTGGCCGGAGCCCCATAAGCGCTTGCATATTCAGCACCCACCCACAGTTCTCGCCCACCGTCGAGAATGCGGCGTGCAGCCTGTGCGCTGGCGGGCCTGCTGCCTGCGCTGATGGCGTCTTGCCTGGAACTTTGCCAGTTGAGTTGAAAGCTGTAGCCGTCGCGATCAAACTGGCCTTGGCCCCAAGCCAGGTCCAATTGCCTGGATTGGCCGCCTGGATGCTGCGGTTTACTTGCTTCCACGCTCAGGTGGCTTTGCGGGCGTTCTGAGCGGGTCACCACATTGATGACGCCCGCCAATGCGTCTGAACCATAGCGGCTGGATGCACCGGAGGCCATCACCTCGATCCGCTCCACGGCACTGAGGGGCACAAAGCCCAAATCAACCGCAGCGCGTTCGCCCCAAAGCGTTTGCAAGCCATAACTGGGCAGTCTGCGGCCATTGAGCAAGACCAGAGTCCCGTGGGGCAAACCATGCAAAGCGGCTGTATTGGGTCCACCCAGTACTGTGTTGGCCAGTTGGCCATGGTTCTGGACGTTGAGCTGATCGGCCATGCTCTGAATGGCCTCGTCAAGGCTGCTCAGGCCACGCCGACTGATGTCCTGGCGGGTCAGGATGCGCAGCGGCATGCTGGCCTTGGACTCCCGTTGCAGGATGGCAGAACCGATGATTTCCACCTTCTCAAACTGACGGTACTCCTTGGGTGGGGCAGTGGTCTCCTGCTCTGCCTGTGCCAGCGCGGTCACCGACCAAGCGAGCATGGTGCAGGCCATGCCCAAGGCGCAGACACCTTGGGCACCCATGTGTGCAGGGTGTTGCACGGCTCAAGACCTTGTGAAGATGGTCCAGCTCATTTGCAATTTTTATCGTTAGGAACCTTGCAGGGCACGACTCTTAAAGAAGCAGCAGGTGCTGGTGCAGGCACAGATGCGGCAACAGGTTCAGATGTAACGGTTGCTTCCGTGGTGACTTTTTTGTCGTCTTTGGCTTGTGTTTCGGTGGTTTTGCTGGGGACAGTGCAAGCAGACAAAGCGAACAAGCCCACCAGGCAGGCGAGGCAAAGGGAAGGTGCTTTCATGAATATCTCCTGTTTGGGAGATTGAATACTATTACTTAAATATTCATAAATCAATAAGATTGTTAGGTAGCAATAATTTATCGGATCATCATCCCGCCATCTGCCACGATGGTCTGCCCCGTCACATACTGCCCGGCCGGGCTGGCCAGGAACACTGCCACACCGCCAATGTCGTCGGGCTCGCCCATGCGGCGCAGGGGCGTTTCGCCGTTGTACTTGGCGCTCAGAACCGGGTCTTCGTGCAGCGCCTTGGCAAAGTCGGTCTTGATCAGGCCCGGGGCAATGCAGTTCACGCGGATGTTGTCCGGGCCCCATTCCACCGCCAGGTTGCGCGCCAGCTGCATGTCGGCCGCCTTGGAAATGTTGTAGGCCCCGATGATGGCCGAGCCGTGCAGGCCGCCAATCGACGAGACGATCACGATGGCGCCGTCCTTCTTGGCCTTCATGTCCGGGTAGACCATGTTGCACAGCCAGGTGTTGGACAGCACGTTGTTGCGCATGACCTTGTCGAAGACCTCGTCGCTCATGCCCGTGGTGGGGCCGTAGTAGGGGTTGGTGGCCGCGTTGCACACCAGGATATCGATCGGGCCCCAAGCCGCGCGGGTCTGGGCGATCAGGTTTTGCAGTTGTTCTTTGCTGGAGATGCTGGCGGCAATCGCCATGGCTTCGCCGCCTGCGGCCTGGATTTCCTTGACCACCACTTCGCAGGCGTCCTGCTTGCGGCTGGATACCACCACCCTGGCGCCTTGCCGGGCCAGTTGGTGCGCGATGGATCGGCCAATGCCCCGGCTGGAGCCAGTGACGATGGCGACTTTGCCTTTCAGGTTGAACAACGACATGAAACGGTCTCCTTGTTGAATGCTGGGCAGTCTGCCCGGTTGAGGTGTCCGTGTCTGTCCTTCGGGTGTCACCCGAACAGGAAATGCGCCCCGCTTGCGACACAATGGGGCCCATGGAACAAGTTGATGCTGTCGTGATCGGGGCTGGCGTGGTCGGCCTTGCTGTGGGGCGGGCGCTGGCGTTGTCAGGCCGCGAGGTGATGGTGCTCGAATCAGAGAACGCCATTGGCACGGGCACCAGCTCGCGCAACAGCGAGGTCATCCACGCGGGCATTTACTACCCGGCAGGCTCGCTCAAGGCACGGTTGTGCGTGCAGGGCAAGCACATGCTGTATGCCTATTGCACCGAGCGCGGTGTGGCGCACCAGCGCCTGGGCAAGCTGATCGTGGCCACCAGCCCCGAGCAAGTGCTGGCGCTCGACGGCATCATGGCCAAGGCCGCCGCCAACGGCGTGCACGACCTGCAAAAACTCAGCGCCGCCGAGGCCCAGGCACTGGAGCCCGCGCTGGCCTGCGAAGCCGCGCTGCTCTCGCCCAGCACGGGTGTCATAGACAGCCACGGCCTGATGCTCGCCCTGCAAGGCGACATGGAAAACGCGGGTGGCCTGCTGGCGCTGGTCTCGCCCGTACAGCACATCGGTCTCAAGCATGGCACCGCCACGCACCCGATCCGTGTGACCACGCAGGACGGCACCGAGCTGGCTTGCCAAGTGCTGGTCAACGCCGCAGGCCTGAACGCTGTGGCGCTGGCGCGGGGTATGGACGGGCTGGACCCCAGCTTGCTGCCGCAGGCCCATTACGCCAAAGGCAATTACTTCACGCTGGCGGGCAAGGCACCGTTTTCGCGGCTGATCTATCCCGTGCCCGAAGCGGCGGGCTTGGGCGTGCACCTCACGCTCGATCTTGGGGGGCAGGCCAAGTTCGGGCCTGACGTGCAGTGGGTGGATGACCCGGCCGATCTGCAAGTCGACCCGCGCCGGGGCGACGCTTTTTATGCCGAGGTGCGCAAATACTGGCCCGCCTTGCAAGACGGTGCCTTGCAGCCGGGTTATGCGGGCATGCGTCCCAAGATCAATGCTCCGCACGAAGCAGCGGCCGACTTCATGATCCAGGGCCCGGCCGAGCACGGCATGCCCGGTCTGGTGAACCTGCTGGGCATCGAGTCGCCGGGTTTGACCAGCTCTTTGGCCATCGCTGAAGAGGTCTGCGCACGCCTGGCTTGATGCTTTTGGGACAGCGTGGCGTGCCAGGGCGCGCCTATCATCGAGCGCATGCATCCATTCGACGAAGCCATTGACCTGCGCGCCTCTGCCCTTGCGGACGCACCCCACGAATTCACAGGCGCGACCCATCCCGCCTATGCCAACATGGTCGGGCCCTTTGGGGGCACCACCGCTGCGCAGCTGTTGCAGTCGGCCATGCTGCACCCCGATCGCCTGGGTGAGCCTGTGGCCTTGACCGTCAATTTCGCCGCCCCGGTGGCCGATGGCGACATCCGTTTTGTGGCGCGGCCCGTGCGCACCAACCGCTCGACCCAGCACTGGATCATCGAAGCCCACCAGGCCGAAGGCGTGGTGGCCACCGCCACCGCCGTGTTTGCCGTGCGGCGCGAGACCTGGTCGGATGTCGAGGCGGTGATGCCCGCCAACGTGCCCGCGCCCGATGCCGTGCCCCGCATGCCTGTGAAAGGCATGCCCGCCTGGCCGCAGCGCTACGACATGCGCTTTGTCGAAGGCGCTTTCCCCTCGGCCTTTGACGAACAGGAGCAAACCCACTCGCGCTCCACCCTGTGGGTGCGCGATGAGCCTGAGCGGGCCATGGACTTTGCCTCGCTGGCGGCCATCAGCGACAGCTTTTTCCCGCGCATCTACATCCGTCGCCGCCGCCGGGCCATGATCGGGACGGTGTCCCTCACCACCTATTTCCACGCCGACAGCGCCTTGCTGGCGCAGGTGGGCACGCGCCATGTGCTGGGCGTGGCCAAGGCGCTGAATTACCGCCACGGATATTTTGACCAGACGGGCGAGCTGTGGAGCCCCCAAGGCCAGCTGCTGGCGAGCACGCACCAGCTGGTGTATTTCAAGGACTGAGCGCTCAGCCGCTGCGCCCTCTGTCGGTGCGAGGATCTTGACGGCTGGATTATTTGCATCTACATTAAATCAATGGATGCCAAGCTGAGTTGGGACGAAACCAAGAGGCAAATCAACCTGCGCAAGCATGGACTGGACTTTGCCTTGGCAGGGGTTGTTCTGGATTCCCGTTACAGGTTGGATATCCCGGTGGTCCGAGGCGCAGAGCCGCGGATCTTGTCCATCTCCTATGCGATGGGTTTTCTTGCGGTTCTGACGGTGGTCCATGTGGCGCGTGATGGGCTTTGCCGAGTCATCAGTTTCCGCCGTGCCAGCCGTGAAGAAAGAGAGGCGTACCTTGTCTGGATCGAAAACGAATGCGATGAGCCGTAAAGACGTGATCAAGGCTTTGAAAGTCAGCGAGCGCGAGGCCCCTTATGTGTGGGATGGCCAGGATGAGGACGACCGCCCTGCAACACCTGAAGAATTGGCGCAGGGTCTGGCGTTGGCTCGCAAGCGCGGCAGGCCAGCGGGCAGCGGCGTCAAGGAGCAGGTGGCCATTCGTCTGGACAAAGACATCCTGGAGGCCTTTCGCGCCCAAGGGCAGGGTTGGCAAACGCGCATCAACCAGGCCTTGAGGCGCTATCTGGCGGAACACCCGGTGCAACCGTGAGGCCCGCCATGGCCCTCATGGATTTCAGCGTTTCATCTGCTGCAGCGCACTCGCCACCTCGGTGACCAGAGCCGGGCCTTTGTAGATCAGCCCGGTGTAGATCTGCACCACGTCGGCCCCGGCCTCGATTTTGGAGATCGCATCGTGCCCGCTCAGGATGCCGCCCACGCCGATGATGGGGAAGTCTTTGCCCAAGGCGGCGCGCAGGCCTCGGATCACGCGGTTGCTGCCTTCCAGCACGGGTGAGCCGGACAAGCCGCCCATTTCTTCGGCATGGGGCAGGCCACTCACGGCGTCGCGCGCCAGCGTGGTGTTGGTGGCGATCACGCCGTCCATGCCGTGTTTTTGCAGCGTGGCGGCGATCACGCCGACCTGGGTTTCGTCCAGATCGGGCGCGATTTTGAGGAACATGGGCACGCGGCGACCGTGCTCGGCGGCCAACGCTTCCCGCCGCGCCACCAGAGCGCCCAGCAGGCCATCCAGCGCTTCGTCACTTTGCAGGGCGCGCAGGTTCTTGGTGTTGGGGCTGGAGATGTTCACCGTCACATAGTCGGCATGCGGGTACACGCCCGCCAGGGCGATGAGGTAATCATCGGTGGCGTTTTCAATGGGCGTGACGGCGTTTTTGCCGATGTTCAGCCCCAGCAATCGACCTTGCTGGCGGAATTTGGAGCGCTTGACGTTGGCGATGAAGGCGTCCAGCCCGTCGTTGTTGAAGCCCAGTCGGTTGATGAGCGCTTGCGCTTCGGGCAGGCGGAACATGCGGGGCTTGGCGTTGCCTGGCTGTGCTTTGGGCGTGACGGTGCCGACTTCGACAAAGCCAAAACCCATGGCGCCCAGGCCATCGATGCAGCGGGCGTTTTTGTCCAGGCCTGCCGCCAGGCCCACGCGGTTGGGAAATTGCAAGCCAGCCAGTGTGATGGGCTGGGCCACAAAGGGCTGGCGGTAAACCCGGTCGAGTGGGGTATTTTGCGTGCGGGCCAGGCCCTCGATGGTCAGTTCGTGCGCCTCTTCGGGGTCCATCTTGAACAAAAACGAGCGGGCGAGGGCGTAAGGGATCAGGGACATTGGATAATTCCGGGCTGGCGCAGAGGTCTGCGGCGTTTGAATCGGTTGCCCTGATTGTCGCAAACCCCGGCCTGTCTTTTTTCACCCCCAAACCGAGCCCCTTTCATGACCCAAGACGAACTCAAAGCCCTGGTGGGCCAAGCCGCCCTGAAATACGTTGTCCCTGGCGAGATCGTCGGCGTGGGCACGGGCTCGACGGTGAACAAATTCATCGACGCCTTGGCTTCCATGAAAGACCAGATCAAGGGCGCGGTGTCCAGCTCCGAAGCCTCCACCGTGCGCCTGAAGGCCTTGGGCATTCCGGTGTTTGACAGCAACGAGGTCGAGAGCCTGTCGGTTTACATCGACGGCGCTGACGAGATCGACCACCAGGGCCACATGGTCAAGGGCGGCGGCGCAGCGCTCACCCGCGAAAAAATTGTGGCGGCGCAGTCCAAACAGTTTGTCTGTATTGCCGACGAAAGCAAGCTGGTCGATGTGCTGGGTGCCTTCCCTTTGCCCGTGGAAGTGATTCCGATGGCCACGGCCCGCGTGAAGCGCCAGTTCGCAGCCATGGGCGGCACCGCCGCCTTGCGCCTGAAAGATGGCCAGCCGCTCGTGACCGACAATGGCCAGCACATCGTGGACGTGAAGGGTCTGAAGATCACCGACCCGGTGGTGTTTGAAAACACCGTCAGCCAGTGGCCGGGTGTGGTGACGGTCGGCGTGTTTGCGCAGCAAAAAGCGCAGGTGTGTTTACTGGGCACGTCGACGGGTGTGAAGACGCTGACATTTTGAGTCCCGGCGTCCCAAGCTGAACGCGGCACCGCGATTCGGCCGCAGGGACAGCCTCCCACAAAATGAAGAAGTTTGTGGGGGAGAGCCCCTGCTCGCGAATGCCTGTCAGCGTCTCAGGCCCGCCGCAGCAGCAGGCGCAGATCGGAGCCGATGCGGTCCACCGCATGAAATGCGAGCTGGACCGAATCGCTCAGCGCCGCGAGCGCTGGCAAATTGGCCATGCCCTGGCCAGGGCCCAGCAGCTGGGGGGCCAGGTAGACCAAATACTCGTCCACCAGACCTTCGCGGATGAAGGAGCCGTTGAGCTTGTGGCCGGCTTCGACATGCAGCTCGTTGATCTCGCGCCGGGCCAGATCGCGCAGCATGGCGGCCAGATCCACCTTGCCGCCGGGGCCGGGCATGTCGATCACCCGGGCACCGCGTGCTGTCAGTGCCGCGCGTTTGAGCGCGTGCTCTGCGTTGGCAGGGTCGACCGCCGTGTAAATCCAGATCTGCCGCGCCTGATCGCCTGCGCCTTGTGTGTCCAGCAGTTGGGCGTTCAGCGGCATGTCGAGGCGGCTGTCCACCACCACCAGGTGTGGCTGGCGCGGGGTGTCCAGGCCGCGCACGTTCAGCTGCGGATCGTCTTCGAGCACGGTGCCGATACCGGTCAGGATGGCGCAGGCACGCGCTCGCCAGGCATGGCCGTCGGCACGGGCCTCGGGACCTGTGATCCATTGGCTTTGGCCGTTTTGCAGGGCGGTTTGGCCGTCCAGTGAGGCCGCTACTTTCATGCGCACCCAGGGCAGGCCCCGCTCCATGCGGCTGAAAAAGCCGATGTTCAGTTCACGGGCCTGCACGGCGATGTCGTCCTGCACGTCCAGGATCTCGGTCTGCACGCCCGCTGCCGCCAAACGTGCCATGCCTTGGCCCGCCACTTGGGGGTTGGGGTCGGTCAGCGCTGAAACCACGCGGCCGATGCCCGCTGCGGCCAGCGCGTCGCAGCAAGGCCCGGTGCGACCCTGGTGCGCGCAAGGCTCCAGCGTCACCCAGGCGGTGGCACCTTGCACGCTGTGCCCGCGCTCGGCCGCATCGCGCAGGGCCATGATTTCGGCGTGCGGGCCGCCTGCCCGCTGGGTGTGGCCTTGGCCCAGCACCGTGCCGTCGGCGGCGGTGATGACACAGCCCACGCGCGGGTTGGGCGAAGTCAGCCACAGGGCCTGGCGGGCCAACGCAAGGGCTTGGAGCATGGGGGATGGATCGGTCAAGAGCGGCACAACAGACAACAGTTCAGGGGTTCAGAAGGTGCAAGGCAAAGCGTACACGGACTAGGGGGAGGATACGCCAAGCCAGCCAGGCACAGCCGAGACGCTGCTGTGCCAGTCGATGAAATTGTCTGCGGCGGCCCATTGCACCCGCACGTGCAGGTCGAGCAGCGCCCCATCGCCACGGGGTGTGCTGCGTGCTTCACGCTGGTAGCGCACGCCCTGCACCTGCACGCTGGTCTGTGGCGCGCACCCAGCGATGCCTGTCCTGGCTTGGGCGTGCAGGCAATCCATGGCCTCTTGTGCCAGGTGTTGGGCCACCGTGTGCTGGCGGCTTTCGCTGGCGGTGTTCAGGGTCTTGAGGGTGAGCTGCGTGGCCCCCACCAGGCCAATGCCCAGAACCGCAGAGGCGATCAGGGCCTCGATCAGCGCCATGCCTTGCTGGGTTGGCCTTGTGCGGGTCACGGCGCGCCCTCACTCCAGCTGCCGTGGATGCGCTGCAGGCGTGTGGCATCGATGCCCAGCGGCCAGTTGAGGATGTAGGCATTGCGCCCATCGGCTTGCGCCAGCACCGTGCCCGATCGCCATTCGGGCAAGCCGGACTCCACGACCAGCTGGCCTTCGATGGTGCCAGCTTGCCAGCCCCGCATCTTGTCGTCGTTGCAGCCCGAATCGATCAAGACGCTGCCATGAATGCGCACGCCAGCGCCGATGCGCGGGCAGCGCTGGGCGCAGGCCTTGGCTGAAAACACCAGCAGGGCCGGATGATCCGTGCTGCCCACGTTGCCCTGCCAGTCGGCGGGGCTGTCGATCCAGTAAATCGTGCGCGGTGGGGTGCTTTGCGCGGTCAGGCCGTTGCGCTCTTGGGCGCTCGACCAAGCTTGCAGCTGTGCGTCGGTGATGTCGCCCAACACACTTCGCCATGCAGCCCGTGTGCACGGACTGCGCACGCTGGCCGAGCTGGGGCCGGTTTTGCTGCCCCCACCGGGCAAGCTGCTGGCGCTCAGGGCCAGGCAGGCATTTTTCTCCGCAGTGGAAATGCTGCCGTTGCGGTTGGTGTCCGCCACCCAATGCGTGAGCACTGCAGGGCCTTTGGCGCTGCTGGCGCAGCTTGGGCCTTGGCTGGTCAGCGGGCAAACCCGCAGATGGGCCGCCGCGGCTTCACTGACGCAGCCATTGAGCACGAGTGCAGCGGGCGCTGCCAGACTGGGTGCCGGGGCCACGGTGGGGGCGAACACGCTTTCCCGCACCAGCGCCTGGCTCTGTTGCCCGCTGTGGCGGGCGCTGGCGTGCAGCGTGATCACATGTGGCGACAGGAGCAGGTCGCGCACAGCGATGGCGCTCAGCTGCGCTTGGGGCAGAGCCGGGTGCGGCGCCAGCGCCAAGGGGCTGCATTGCCACTGCCGGCCGCTCAAACCCACAGGGCAGTGGGTGGGGCTGTGCATCAGGTCCTGCGTGGGGGTGGCACTGAGCACGGCCTGCGCGCTGGCCAAAGCCGCTTCGGCCGCCAGCAGTGATTGCTTGGCTCGGGCATGGTTTTGGCTGGCCATTTGGTCCATCAACACGCTGCGCGCGCTGTAAAAACTGGTCAGGCTGGCCAGGATCACCAGACCGATGGCCACCAGCAGCGTGATGGCGCCGCGCTGTGGGTGCAAGTCGCGATGGCGGTTCATGGGCAAAACAGCGCTTGGTGGCTGGCCGGCACGTCGTTGCGCAAATGCACGGTGTGCGACAGACTGACCTGCCGCGAGGCGTCGGTGGGCCATTGCGCGGTCAAGGCCATCTCAACGCGGCGGCGCAGCCAGCCTTGGTGCTGCTCGCAGTGCAGCTGCCAGCGCAACTCGGTGATCTGCAGGTTGGCGCTGTCGGTGATGGCCAGCCAGTCGCCGCTGGCGCTGCACGATCTTTTGGCATGCAGCGCTTGGCCCGTCAGACGAAAACCCATGCATTCGTTCTTGTCCTGCTCGCCGTTGTGGTTGCGGTCGTGGCTGAACTCGATCCTGTGGCCTTCGATGCTGAAGTCTTCCGGGCCATCGCAAAACGCGTCTTCGCACACTGTGGGTGAGCGGGTTTCCCAGGCGCTGGCGCTGTATTGGGCTTTGCGCAGTTCCCGCGCCATCCAGTCCATGGCCGAGCGCAGGTCGTGGTGCAAATGGCTGTCTTGCAAGGCCATGCGGTGGCCGCGCAGGTGGTTGGCCAGCAAGGCGCTGCCTGCGGCCAGCACGACCAAACCGACCGACAAGCCCACCAGCAGGCCCATCAGGGTTTCGCCGCGCTCGCCTCTGCAGCCCATGTGTTCAGCGGTCATGGCGTCAACGGCGCCAGCAGCGATGGGGGTCGCTGTCCAGGTGTTCACCTGCGCCGAACACGGCGGTGGCGCTGGCTTGCCAACGCAGGTGCAAAGGTGTGCAGTCACGGTCTGCGGCTTGCTTGTTCAAGGCGATGGCTTGCGCTGAATAGCCGTCAGGGGTGGCCTCGATCAGGCGTATCTGGTAATGCCCTTGAGGTGAACGGTCACTGGCCCAGCCCAGCGCGCTCAAGTTGTCGGCGTGGCTGTCGTGGCTGCTGCGCCAGCGGGCCTGGTCGATTTGAAGCTGAAGCAGCGCCGCTTGTCCGTCGCTGCGGCGGGCCTGTCGCTGTTGTTGCTGGTAAGTGGGCACGGCCAAGGCGGCGAGCAGGCCCATCAGGGCCACCACGATCAACAGCTCGGCCAAGGTCCAGCCGCTGCTGTGCTTGCTTGGGCGCCGTTTTGGCGGGCAGGTGCCCCTGGCGGCTGTGGGCATGTGTGCTCTCCTGTTGTTGGGTTTTATTGTGGTCTTATGTATTCATCTTGTACAGTGCATTCACCCGTGCGCCCAACCATGTGCCATCCATCTCCAAGCCCAGCTCAGACTCAGCCCAGCGTTCAAGCGCGGGGCTTTACCTTGCTGGAGGCTTTGGTGGTGTTGGCTTTGCTGGGCATTTTGGTGGGGATGGCCGCGCCCGCCATGTCGGCGCTGCGGGCCCGGCACCAGCTGCAGGCCATGGCAGAAGGCTTTCTGGACAGCCTGGTGCTGGCGCGCTCGGAGGCCTTGCGCCGACAGCAACGCATCAGCCTGTGTGCCCAAGCCCCCGGGGGTGGCTGTGACGCCGAGGGCCAATGGCAGCAAGGCTGGCTGGTGTTTGTGGATGGGAACGACAACGGCCTGCAGGATACCGGCGAGGCATTGATCGAGTCGCATGAAGCCCTGCCTGCAGGGACGAGTCTGGACGTGACCAGTACCGTGAAAACTTACTTCTCGTATGGGCCCGAAGGTCGCAGCATGGGCACCAACGGGGCTTTCATGGCCGGGACGTGGCGCTTTTGCCGGGCCGGATTGCCCCAAGGTTGGCAGGTGGTGAGCAACGCTTTGGGCAAGCCCCGCATTGAAAAATACACACCGCAGCCCTGCCCATGAGCCTGGCGGCCCGGGCGAGGGCGCTGGCGGGATCAGCTTTGGACTTCGTCCACCAGGGTCTTGAAATCGTCGATGTCTTCGAAGTTGCGGTACACGCTGGCAAAGCGCACATAAGCCACTTTGTCGAGTTTTTTCAGCTCGCGCATGACCAGCTCGCCAATGCGGTGCGAAGCGACTTCGCGGATGCCCAGGTTCAGCAGTTTTTCTTCGATGCGCTCAATCGCGCCGTCGACCTGCTCGGTGCTCACGGGGCGTTTGCGCAGGGCCAGGTTCAGGCTGGCGCGCAGTTTCTCGCGTTGGTAGTCGATGCGTCGGCCGTCTTTTTTGACGATGGCCGGAAAGTTGACTTCCGGCTTTTCGTAGGTGGTGAAGCGCTTTTCACACGCCCCACATTGACGGCGACGCCGGATGAAATCCCCGTCCTCGGCCAGACGGGTCTCGACCACCTGGGTTTCGAGGTGAGCGCAAAACGGGCATTTCATCGCGCGGGCCGATCAGCCGTAGACCGGGAAGCGGCTGGTCAGCGCATGCACCTTGGCCCGCACCGCAGCCAGGTTGGCTTCGTCCAGCGGGTTGTCCAGCACGTCCGCAATCAGGTGGGCGGTGGCACGGGCTTCTTCGTCCTTGAAGCCGCGGGTGGTCATGGCCGGGGTGCCGATGCGCACGCCGCTGGTCACGAACGGCTTTTCGGGGTCGTTCGGGATGGCGTTTTTGTTGATCGTCATGTGGGCGCTGCCCAAAGCGGCTTCGGCCACTTTGCCGGTGATGCCCTTGGCCCGCAGGTCCACCAGCATGACGTGGCTCTGGGTGCCGCCGCTCACGATGCGCAAGCCGCGCTCGGTCAGGGTTTGGGCAATGATCTGCGCGTTTTTGACCACTTGGGCCTGGTAGGCCTTGAACTCAGGCGCCAGCGCTTCCTTGAAAGCCACGGCCTTGGCTGCGATCACGTGCATCAGCGGGCCGCCTTGCAGGCCGGGGAAGATGGCGCTGTTGATGGCTTTTTCGTGCTCGGCCTTCATCAAGATGATGCCCCCGCGCGGGCCGCGCAGACTCTTGTGGGTGGTGGAGGTGACCACGTCGGCGTGGGGCACAGGGTTGGGGTACTGGCCAGCGGCAATGAGGCCTGCGTAGTGGGCCATGTCGACCATGAAGATCGCACCCACTTCCTTGGCCACTTTGGCAAAGCGGGCCCAGTCGATGTGCAGGCTGTAAGCCGAGGCGCCAGCGATGATCAGTTTGGGTTTGGTTTCGCGGGCTTTGGCTTCCATCGCGTCGTAGTCGATGGCTTCGTTCTTGTCGAGGCCATAGCTCACCACGTTGAACCACTTGCCCGACATGTTCAGCGGCATGCCGTGGGTCAGGTGACCGCCTTCGGCCAGGCTCATGCCCATGATGGTGTCGCCGGGTTTCAGGAAAGCCAAAAACACCGCTTCGTTGGCCGACGCGCCGCAGTGCGGCTGCACGTTGGCGGCTTCGGCGCCAAAAATTTGCTTGATGCGGTCGATGGCCAGTTGCTCGGCCACGTCCACGTGCTCGCAGCCACCGTAGTAGCGCTTGCCGGGGTAGCCTTCGGCGTATTTGTTGGTCAGCTGGCTGCCTTGGGCGGCCATGACGGCGGGCGAGGCGTAGTTTTCGCTGGCGATCAGCTCGATGTGATGTTCCTGGCGGGCGGTCTCGGCCTGGATCGCGGCAAAGATCTCGGGGTCGGTTTGTTCAATCAGTGTGTTGCGGTGGTACATGGCAGTCCTTCAGATGATGGAACCTTGGCAGGCAACTTGTGACAAGTTCCCGACAAGGGCTGCCCAGGCGAACGGCGGATAACCCGTGTCTGGGTTCGATGGCCAGTTCCGGGCTGTGCGCTTCCCAGTGGTTCTGGGGTGGCCCCACGGCCACCGCGCTCCACGTCAGAGTGTTCCCGCCTGTTCTTTGAAAAGAGGGGGCTCCTATCGCCAGTCGCGCACCTCGGTAGTGTAGCCGAGCGCTATAGCCTTTCGGCCCGGGTCAGGCCCTGCTCACAGCCGTGCCGCAGGGGTCTTGGCCACCAGAGCGGCGGTGTTTTGTTTTTCGGTGACTTTTTCCAGCTGCTTTTGCTCGGCCAGGACGCGGTCAACGTACTGGCTTTCCATGGCCTGGCCGGAAGACGCGCCGTAAAGCGCCAGGGCTTCCTCCAGGCTGCTGGTTTGCTGCAGCAGGCTTTGCAAATGCCGAACGCCCACACGCACATTGGTCAGCGGGTCAAAAGCCGACAAGGGGCCGCCGAATTGGCCCAGGGCCTCGGCGTGGGTCTTGATTTCCAGCTGCATCAAGCCGACATTGCCCTGGCTGCCCGAGGCAAAAGGGTTGAAGCGGGACTCGATCGCCATGATGGCCAGGATCAGGCTGGGGGGCAGCTGGCTGCGCTCGCCCAAGCTCCAGGCCTCGGCCACCATGGCCCCCAAAGGCTCACTCGAGACGCGGTACTTGCGGCTGAGCCAACGGGTCACGGCCGCTTGGTCGGGCGTCAGGTCGTTCAGGCTTTGCGTGGTCGAGCGGGTCGCTGCGTTGCTGGCCACAGGGGCTTCCACCGCCTCGGTTTGGCGGATTTGCAGCCAGCCCAGCAACATTTCGCTGGCCGCTGTTTGCAGACTGGGACGGGCCAAAAAGCCCAGGCTCACGATCACGACCACCAGGCCAAACAGGGCCAGGCTGTGGCGGGTGATTTCGATAAAACCTTCTCGGACATCGGTGGCCCAGGTCTGCAGACACAGACCGAGGCGAGACATGTTCAATGACGCTGTCATAGCACTTCCTCTCGTAGCCAACGCGGGTGACGGATGTCAGCCTGCGCGGGTGGGTGGTGTGGGGGACGGGGCCTGCAGCGCACCGGGGTGCACCAGCAGAACCGGCCAAAGGTGGCAGCGGTATCGGGTTATCCCTAATCTTGGGATGGGCGAATTCTAGGAATATTTAATATCAAGTCAACACTATCAAAAATTAAATTCATTTCATTTGATTATATAGAGCTGCTTGTGCGGCCGAAATCACAGGAGATTGCCGTGGATTGCGCTCAGAGGGCCGGGGCGGCCCAAATACCGGCGAAAATACGGGGTTGTCGTCCGGCCCGCTGCCCACTTTGTGGGCAGCGCCCGGCCCGATGCTGATGCCGTATTTGGCATGGACCGTGTTTTAAAGTTTTTACCGTGACTTCATCTTCAAAGCCTCTTGACCTCGCCGCGCTGGACTCCTTGACCGGGGGGGCTTTCCATGCCGCCACTTCAGGCGAGCGCAGCGCCCGTCTGCGCGAATGGCTCTCGACCGAACCCGCTGCCGACGCCCTGGCCGAGGTCTACCGCGAGATGGCCTCGCGCGACAAAGGCGCGGCCAAGCTCCTGAAGGAAAAGCTCGACGAGCTCAAGCGCCAGCATGGTCAGGACGCCTTGGCCAGCGACTGGGCGCAAAAAGCAGAGCAGATGCTGCAAGCCCCGCGCCTGAACATTGGCGACGCCATGGCCTGGCAGCGCGACGCTGCCAAAGCGGGCGCACCCCTCTCGCGCGAGCCCTTGGCCAGTTTGAAGCTGCGTTTGGCCGAAGTGGTCAAAGGCGTGGAAGACCTGCAGCACCAGGTGATGGTGCAGCGCGAAGCCGCCGTCTTGCTGGCGCAGCGCATCGAAGTGCTCTCGACCAAGCCCATGGCCGAGGCCCAAGCCGGTTTGACGGGGGTGCAGGCCGATGTCGCCCAGTGGCAAGCCCAAGCTGGGCAGCTCAGCACCAACCCCGTCTGGCCCAGCGTGGATTTGAAGTTCCCGGCCCAGCTCGATGCCGCGCAGAGCCAGCTGCAGGCCGTCTGGCAAGGTTTTTCTGCCGCCTTGGCGCTGGCCCAGCAAGCCCAGGCCGATGCCACCGCCGCCTTGCCCTCGGTGCCCGTGTGGGCCGATGAAATCCGCCGTTTGCGCGGCGAGGTCGTGGCGGACGTTCAGTCCCCCGCCGCAATGCCTGCGCCTGGCGATGCCGCCAAAGAGCCCAAGCCTGCCAAACCCAAAATGGACGCGGCCCAGCGCCAGGCCCTGCGCGAGCAGGCCCTCAAGGCCGTGACCGACGTGCTGGAAGCGCTTGAAAAACAGATCACCGAGAGCGAGGGCGCCCCCTTGCCCGAGGGGGTCAACGCTTTGCGTGCGGCCCTCAAAACCCACGGCAGGAACCTGGACACCACCTTGGACGAGCGGGTGCACAAGGCCTTGACCGCAGCGGGTGACGCCGAAGGCTGGCAGCGCTGGCTGGCCGACCAGGTGCGCCAGACCCTGGTGGCCCAGGCTGAAGGCCTGCTCGACGCCGACAAGGCCCCCACCGTGGGCGGCCGCAAAATGCAGGACAAGCTGCGCCAATTGCGCGACAGCTGGAAGCAAACCGACCAAGGCGGCTTGCCCAACCATGCGCTGTGGAAGCGTTTCGATGCCGCTTGCAACGAAGCCTACAAAACCGTGCTGGCTTGGCTCGAGCAAATGAAAAAAGAGTCTGCCGACCACCGCGCCCAACGCGTGGCCCTGATGGACGAAGTCAAAGCCTGGACGGCGGCCAACGCCGATAGCGAAGACTGGCGTGCCCAGTTGCGTGCCCTGCACCAGTTCGCCGACCGCTGGCGCAATGCGGGCCACCTGAGTGAAAAAGCCTTTGGCGAAATGCAGTCGCAGTGGAAGGCGATTTTCAAAGCCGCTGCCGCCCGCCTCGAAGCCGCCCAGAAAGCCAGCGTCGAACGCCGCCAGGCCCTGATCAACGAAGCCCGCGAGCTGGGCGCTGCGCCCGCTTTGCGTGTGGACGCCGTCAAGGCCTTGCAGCAGCGCTGGCAAGTCGAAGCCCAATCGGTCCCGTTGGACCGAAAGACCGAACAAAAACTCTGGGAAGTGTTCCGTGCGCCGCTGGACGAAGCTTTCCAGCGCAAAGGCACCGAGCGCCACGCCTCGGCCGCCCCCTTGACCGCCCGTGACCGCGCCGTGATCGACGCATCCAAAGCCCTGGACGAAGCCAATGCCGGTGGCGATGCCAGCAAGATCCGCGCGGCCATGGCTGCGCTCGATGCCGCCTTGCGTGGCCAGGCGCAGGAAGCACAGGCTGCCAAAGCTGCGGCAACCAGCGCAGCACCCGCAGTGGACCCAGCCTCTTCGCCCGCGCCTGCTGCTGCAGGCCTGCCCGCTGATGAAGCCGCATCGGCTGCTGAGCCGGGCGAGAGCGCGGCTGTTGCCGAGGGTGAAGCCCCTGCTGCGCCCGTCGCCCCGCCCAAACCCGCCAAGCCTGTTGTGGCGGTGCGGGGCGATGACCGCCCCGGCCAAAAGAAAACAGAAGCCGTTGCAGGTCGCGACGGACGCCGCGATGGCCGACCCGGCGAGCGCGGTGCGCGTTCCGGGGCTGACCGAGGCGCTGGTCGCCCAGGTGAGCGTGGCGGTGAGCGCTTTGGCGACCGCGGTGGTCGTGGCGAAAGCCGTGATGTCCGCGAGGACCGCGGTCCGCGTCTGGGCGATGCCGCTTTCCGTGCTCAGCGCGAAGCCATGGAGCGCGCCGAAATGTCGCTGCGCAAACTGGCCGCGCAAGCGCACGGCGAAACCCTGACCCGCTTGATGAGCGCCTGGCAAGAGCGCCAGGCCGATGCATTGCCCAGCGCACAGGAATTGGGCCGCGCCATCAACGCCGCGACCCGTCAGACATGGGCGCAAGCCGTCAGCGCACCCGCCAAGGTGCCCGCTGCCACGGCTTTGTTGCGTCTGGAAATGGCAGCCGAAGTGCCCACCCCGGCCGACAGCTTGAACGAGCGCCGCGCTTTGCAATTGCAGCTGTTGACCCAGCGCAACCAGCCCGGCCCCCGCGAAACCTGGGCTCAGGATGTGGCGCAGGTGCTGTCCGGCCCGCACGAAGAGGCCACGGCACGCCGCCTGCAAAACGTCTTGAAGAACCTGCTGCGCGGCTGATCAGTCCGCTTCATGCAAAACAGCCGCTCTCGAGCGGCTGTTTTTTTGATCGGTACGGGTCTCTTGAAAAGAAAGCTGTTTTAAAGCCAATCGATGCGCTGTGAGGCGCCATCGCGCTGCAGCCTGAACACCTGCGCCCGCACAGGGGCGTGGTCCAGCGACCAGTCGCTCAGCACATGCCGTTGGGCGGTGCCCAGCACATGGTCAGCAGGGCGGTGGGTGTGGCCGTGAATCAGTCGATCCGCTTGGGCCTGGACAAGCCAGAACAGGCTCATCTCCGGGTCTGCGTCGGCAAAGGTCATGCCCTCGTGCTTTTGCGACTCGCTGAGCGCACGCAAACTGCGGGCAAACGCCTGACGCTCTTCCAAAGGCTTGGCCAAAAACGCCTGCTGCCATTCGGGGCTGCGCGCCTGCAGTCGGAAGGCTTGGTAAGGTTTGTCGTCCAGGCACAGCGCGTCGCCGTGGGTGAGCAACATGCATTGGGTGCCCAGAGCGAGTAAAGTCGGGTCGGTCAGGGGCTGAACGCCACAACGGCCCAGGTAATCCGGGCCCACCAAAAAGTCGCGGTTGCCGGGCATGAAGGCGACATGGGCGCGCTGCGCGGTTTGGCGCAACACCTGGGCACATGCTTGCAAAAAGGGGTCGAGCGCAGCGGCATCGTCGCCCACCCAGACTTCAAACAAGTCCCCCAGAATCAGCACCGCATCGGCAGGCGTGCGGGCCATGTAGTCACGCCAGGCTTCAAAAGTGGCGGTCTCGGAGGCCTGCAAATGCAGGTCCGAGATCAGGTCCACGGTTTGCCATGTCGCTGGCGCGGTCAGCAAGCCGATGTTCGGCCGGGTGGTGCGCGGGTCCGACACGGCTCAGCCCATCACAGTGCGACGGCTTTTTCGATCACGACGTCCTCTTTGGGCACGTCACCGTGGCCGCCGCGGTTGCCGGTTTTCACGCCTTTGATCTGGTCGACCACTTCGGTGCCCTTGACCACTTTGCCGAACACGGCATAGCCCCAGCCTTGCATGGAGGGGGCGGTGTGGTTCAGGAAGTCGTTTTTGGCGACGTTGATGAAGAACTGCGCTGTGGCCGAGTGGGGCGCCGAAGTGCGGGCCATGGCCACGGTGTACTCGTCGTTTTTCAGGCCGTTGTTGGCTTCGTTCTCGATGGCCGCGTCGGTGGGTTTTTGGCTCATGCCGGGCTCGAAGCCGCCGCCCTGGATCATGAAGCCGGGGATCACGCGGTGAAAAATCGTGTTGTTGTAGTGGCCCTTGTTCACATAGGCCAGAAAGTTTTCGGTCGATTTGGGGGCTTTTTCAGCGTCCAGTTCGAGGGTGATGACGCCGTAGCCGGTGATGTGCAGTTCGACTTGTGGGTTGCTCATGGTGTTACTTCAACAAAGTGATGGATTGGATGACGACTGGCGTGCGGGGCACATCGGTCGGGAAGGGGCCGCCAGCGCCCGTGGGCGTGTTGCGGATTTTTTGGACCACGTCCATGCCGGACGTGACTTTGCCAAAAACGGTGTAGCCGAACAGCTGAGGGGCGTTCAGCAGTTGGGCGCGGGCCACGTTCTCGTAAACGCGGCCCTGGTATTGAAATTTGGCCACCGGGTCACCGTCGGGGATCGGGGTCGGGTCCAGAAAAGCGTTGTCCACCACGTTGATGAAAAACTGCGCGGTGGCCGATTGCGGGTCGTTGGTGCGGGCCATGGCCAGCGTGCCGGTGGTGTTTTTCAGGCCAGCGGCCAGGGCCTGTCGGCCTTCGTGCGGCACGGGTGCGCGGGTTTTCTTCTCTTTGTATTGCGCGTCATAGCCGCCGCCTTGCACCATGAAGCCCGCAATCACCCGGTGAAAAATCGTGCCGTCGTAGTGCTTGTCGTTCACATACTGCAAAAAGTTGGCCACGGTTTTGGGGGCTTTGTCGGCGTAGAGCTCGGCTTCGATGTCACCCATGGAGGTGCTGATGCGCACCTTGGTCACGCCGGATGTCTGGGCCTGGCTGGCCATGGGCAATGCCAAAGCCAGTGTCAGGGCCAACGAGGTCAAAAAGCGGGAGCGTCGCATGGTGTTCTTCCAACGGGAGCAAGGTGAGGCGGCAGGTGGCGTGCGGGACGGCGCGTCGGTGGCGGCCTCAAGGCGCCGACGACTTGAGCAGTTGTTCGGCCGCCTGGCGTTTGCTGGTCACGCGCGGCTGCGGGGCCGGTGCCCGGCTGGCTTTTTGGTAAGCCTCAATGGCCAGCGCAATGTAGACATCGCCCAGATTTTCCAGGGCCGTGCCGTAATCGGGTCGTGCGCGCACAGCGTCTTGCAACTGGGCCAGCGCCTCGGCATAGCGGTTTTGGCGGGCCAGCAGGGCGGCCAGGTTGTTGTGCGGTTCGGGCAGTTCGGGGAAGGACTGGGTCAAGGCCTGCAGGGTTTCCATCGCCTCGGCGGTCTGGCCCTGACCGTCTTGAATGCGGCTGAGCAAGAGGCGCATTTGCGGGTCGGTGGGGCGGGTCTTGAGGTATTCCTGCGCTTGCGCCTGGGCTTTGGACCATTCGGCCGCCCCGATCAGTCGGTTCACATCCTGGTAAACGTCCGCTTGGGCGCTCACGCTGGACAGCAGCAAAAGACTGGTCAATACGAACGAAAGTAGAGCTTGCATGCGCGCCAAAAGTGTTGAATTCGGGCTGCCAGGAACTGGGAGCAGGGCCCCCGTCGGGGATATACTGAAGGGTCATTGTAGCGGAGGGCACGCGGTCATCAGGCCGTTGGCGGGGGCTGTTGCCCAGCCGGGAAGCGGGGCTTTGGGCCTTGTTTCTTTGTGTTGAGTTTCCTGAATTTCCCTGAGCCGATCAGATGCCGATGCCGGACACTGTCGTGTGGGTGGTTGTAATAAAAAAATCTTTGATCTGACATGAGTCTGCGCATCTTCAACACGCTGAGCCGTGCTGTCTCCGAGTTTTCTCCGGCCGAGCCCGGCCATGTGCGCATGTATGTCTGCGGCATGACGGTGTACGACCTGTGCCATCTGGGCCACGCCCGCTCGATGATCGCGTTCGATGTGGTGCAGCGTTGGCTCAAGGCCAGTGGCTACCGGGTCACGTATGTCCGCAACGTCACCGACATCGACGACAAAATCATCAAACGTGCCCTGGAAAACGGCGAAACCATCCGCGGTTTGACCGACCGCATGATCGAGGCGCTGCACCAGGACGCCGACGCCCTGGGCATCGAACGCCCTCAGCACGAGCCCCGCGCCACCGACTACGTGCCGCAGATGCTCAGCATGATCGGCACGCTGGAGCAAAAAGGCCTGGCTTACCGCGCAGGCAATGGCGACGTGAATTATTCGGTGCGCAAGTTTGCGGGTTACGGCAAGTTGTCCGGCAAGTCACTCGATGAGCTGAACGCTGGCGAGCGCGTGGCGGTGGAGACGGACAAGCAAGACCCGCTGGACTTTGTGCTCTGGAAGAGCGCCAAACCCACCGAGCCCGAAGACGTTAAATGGGCCAGCCCCTTTGGCACGGGCCGCCCCGGCTGGCACATCGAGTGCTCGGCCATGGCCTGCGAACTTTTGGGCCAGACTTTTGACATCCACGGCGGCGGTGCGGACCTGCAGTTTCCGCACCACGAAAACGAGATCGCCCAAAGCGAAGGCGCCAACGGCCAGCCCCTGGCGCGTTATTGGATGCACAACGGCTTCATCAATGTGGACAACGAAAAGATGTCCAAGAGCCTGGGCAATTTCTTCACCATCCGCGATGTGCTCAAAGAGTTTGATGCCGAGACGGTGCGGTTTTTCATCGTGCGCAGCCATTACCGCAGTTCGCTCAATTACAGCGACGTGCACCTGAACGACGCCAAAGGCGCTTTGAAGCGCCTGTACACCGCGCTGCAGGCTGTGCCGCCAGCCGACGTGCAAATCGACTGGGCCGACCCCTTGGCCGCTCGCTTCAAAGCCGCCATGGACGAAGACTTTGGTACGCCCGAGGCGGTGGCTGTGCTGTTTGAGCTGGCGGGTGAAGTCAACCGCAGCGGCTCGGCCGAGCGTGCTGGCTTGCTCAAAGCCTTGGGCGGCTTGCTCGGTTTGCTGCAAACCGACCCCACGGTTTACCTGCAGGCGGGTGCAGGGCTGGATGAAGCGGCCATTCAGGCGCAGATCCAGGCCCGGGCCGACGCCAAAAAAGCCAAAAACTTTGCCGAAGCCGACCGCATCCGCAACGATTTGCTGGCGCAAGGCATTGTGCTCAAGGATTCTGCGGCTGGCACCACCTGGGAGGCGGCTCAGTGAGCGCAGCCACACCCGCGGTGACACCCGTCACCCCCGCTTATTGGGCCGAGGCCTGTGCGCACCTGGCCAAAAAAGACCGGGTCATGAAAAAACTCATCCCCCAGTTTGGCAACGCCATTCTGGAGACGCGGGGCGATGCTTTTGTCACTTTGGCGCGGTCCATCGTGGGCCAGCAAATCTCCGTGAAGGCGGCACAGTCGGTTTGGGACCGCTTTTCGGTGCTCCCCAAACGGCTCACCCCGGCTGCTGTGCTCAAACTCAAGGTCGACGACATGCGGGCAGCCGGTTTGTCGGCCCGCAAGGTCGAATACCTGGTCGATTTGGCCATGCATTTCAGCTCGGGCACGGTGCACGTCAAAGCCTGGCAAGAGATGGACGACGAGGCCATCATCGACGAGTTGGTGGCGATTCGGGGCATTGGCCGCTGGACGGCCGAGATGTTCCTGATCTTCCACCTCATGCGGCCCAATGTGCTGCCGCTCGACGATGTGGGCTTGATCAACGGCATCAGCCGCAACTACTTTTCGGGCGAGCCGGTCAGCCGCAGCGATGCCCGTGAAGTGGCCCAGGCCTGGAGCCCCTTCGCCACGGTGGCGACTTGGTATATTTGGCGCTCGCTGGACCCCGTGCCCGTGGCGTATTGAAGGGCTGGACAGCGCGTCCAGCCGGAAACAGAACAGAGGAGCCCAACTTGGCCAAAAAGACATTTCTCGACTTTGAGCAACCCGTTGCCGAACTCGAAGCCAAGATCGAAGAGTTGCGTTACGTGCAGACCGAGTCGGCGGTGGACATCACCCTCGAAATCGACCAGCTGAGCAAGAAAAGCCAGCAACTGACCAAAGACATCTACAGCGATCTGACCCCCTGGCAGATCACCAAAATCGCCCGCCACCCCGAGCGCCCCTACACGCTGGACTACATCCACGGCATCTTCACCGACTTTGTCGAGATGCACGGCGACCGCCACTTTGCCGACGATTTGTCGATCGTGGGCGGCTTGGCCCGTTTCAACGGCCAGGCCTGCATGGTGCTCGGCCAGCAAAAAGGGCGCGACACGAAAGAGCGCACGCTGCGCAACTTTGGCATGAGCAAGCCCGAGGGCTACCGCAAAGCGCTGCGCCTCATGAAAACGGCCGAAAAGTTCAAGCTGCCCGTCTTCACCTTTGTGGACACGCCCGGCGCCTACCCCGGCATCGACGCCGAAGAGCGCGGCCAGTCCGAAGCCATTGGCCGCAACATTTTCGAGATGGCCCAGCTCGAAGTCCCGATCATCACCACCATCATTGGCGAAGGCGGCTCCGGCGGCGCATTGGCCATTTCGGTGGCCGATCAGGTGCTGATGCTGCAGTATTCGGTGTACTCGGTCATCAGCCCTGAAGGCTGCGCCTCGATTTTGTGGAAAACCAGCGACAAGGCCGAAGTGGCTGCCGATGCCCTGGGCATCACGGCGCATCGCCTCAAGGCCTTGAACCTGGTCGACAAAATCGTCAACGAACCCGTGGGCGGTGCCCACCGGGACCCCGAGCAAATGGTGTCCTTCCTCAAGCGCGCCTTGGGCGACGCCTGGCGTCAGGTGGCCGACCTCAAGCCCAAAGAGTTGCTGGAGCGCCGCTACGAGCGCCTGAACAGCTACGGCCGCTTCACCGACACCAAAGCGGGCAAATAAAACCGCAGGTGAGCCGTCAGGCTTCACACATGGCGCACACCTTTGAACAGGCCCTGGCTGATTTCAGCCCGGGCCTTCCTTTTGCCGTGGCGCTCAGCGGTGGCGCCGACTCGACCGCATTGCTTGTGGCCTGTGCACGGCGCTGGCCCGGGCAGGTGAGGGCGGTGCACATTCACCACGGCTTGCAAGCTGCTGCTGATGGCTTTGAGGCGCATTGCCGTGCGCTGTGTCTGGCGCTTGGGGTGCCACTGGCGGTGCGGCGCGTGCAAGCGGGCCATGCACCCGGCCAAAGCCCCGAAGATGCCGCCCGCCAAGCCCGTTATGCCGCGCTGGCCGAAGCGGTGCACAGCGAGTGGCCCGGGGTGCGCGATGTGGCCCTGGCCCAGCACGCCGACGACCAGGTGGAAACCTTGCTGATCGCGTTGTCGCGCGGCGCAGGCCTGCCCGGTTTGGCCAGCATGCCCGCGCATTGGCAGCGGCAGGGCCTGAACTGGCACCGCCCCTGCTTGGCTGTGCCGGGCGCCGCAATGCGCGAATGGCTGCACAGCCAGGGGCAAAGCTGGGTCGACGACCCCAGCAACACCGACGAGAAGTTCACCCGCAACCGCATCCGCGCCCGCGTCTTGCCCGCGCTGGCCGAGGCCTTGCCCGCTTTTCGTGAAACCTTCGCCCGCAGCGCCGCCCATGCCGCGCAGGCGCAAGAGGTGTTGAACGAAGTGGCGGCGCAAGACCTGGCGCAAGTGGGTGTGCCGCCGCGCATCCAGGCGCTGCAACAGCTCAGCCGCGCCCGCCAAGCGCTGGTGCTGCGCCACTGGCTGCGTCAACACCACGCCACCACGCCCAGTACCGCGCAGCTGCATGAACTGCTGGACCAGGTGGCAGCCTGCACCACCCGTGGACACCGCTTGCACCTGAAAGTGGGGCAGGGCTTTGTGCTACGGGCTGGGGCTTGTTTGTCTTATTTGGCTTGATGTGGCGTGCCTTCGGCGGGCATGGATACCCGCGTGCGCGGGTATGACCGATTTGCTTTGTCGCCCCCGACTCGATCGGAGGCCCATGCCTTCGGCTGCAAAGGTTACCCGCGTCGTGGGCATGAGCAGGGCGGTTTGTCGGGTCATGGAGGCGTCAGCCCGGTTGGTACAATCGACAGGCTTTGCTGGGGCCTCAACCCCTTTTGACGTGGGCAGTGCTGTCGTTACTTCATTTCCTGAAACCAGCGCCTGCTTTCTCCTTCTTTTCAGAACTACACATGGCTTTGATCGTTCACAAATACGGCGGCACCTCGATGGGCTCGACCGAGCGCATCCGCAACGTCGCCAAGCGCGTGGCCAAATGGACGCGTGCTGGCCACCAGATTGTGGTGGTCCCCAGCGCCATGAGCGGCGAAACCAACCGCCTGCTCGGCCTGGCCAAAGAGTTGGCCCCTGCCAAACCCGGCACGGACTACCACCGCGAACTCGACATGCTGGCCTCCACGGGCGAGCAGGCTTCGTCGGCCTTGTTGGCCATTGCGCTACAAGCCGAAGGCCAGCCTTCGGTCAGCTACGCAGGCTGGCAAGTGCCCATCAAGACCAACAGCGCCTTCACCAAAGCCCGCATCGAATCGATCGATGACGTGCGCGTGCGTGGCGACCTGAACGCAGGCAAGGTCGTGATCATCACCGGCTTTCAGGGCGTGGACGAGAACGGCAACATCACCACCTTGGGCCGTGGCGGCTCGGACACCTCGGCCGTGGCTGTGGCTGCAGCCCTCAAGGCCGACGAATGCCTGATCTACACCGATGTGGACGGCGTCTACACCACCGACCCCCGCGTGGTGCCCGAAGCCCGGCGTCTGCACACCGTGAGTTTTGAAGAGATGCTCGAGATGGCATCGCTCGGCTCCAAGGTTTTGCAAATCCGCTCGGTCGAATTTGCAGGCAAATACAAAGTGCCCATGCGTGTGCTGTCGAGCTTCACGCCCTGGGACATCGACATCAACGAAGAAGCCGCATCTGGCACCCTGATCACTTTTGAGGAAGACGAACAAATGGAACAAGCCGTCGTTTCCGGCATCGCATTCAACCGCGACGAAGCCAAAATCTCCGTGTTGGGCGTGCCCGACAAACCCGGCATTGCCTACCAAATCCTGGGCGCTGTGGCCGATGCCAACATCGAAGTCGACGTGATCATCCAGAACCTGAGCAAAGACGGCAAGACCGACTTCAGCTTCACCGTTCACCGCAACGACTACGCCAAGACCATCGACCTGCTCAAGGAAAAAGTGCTGCCCGCACTGGGCGCGGCAGAAGTTGCGGGCGACGCCAAGATCTGCAAAGTGTCCATCGTCGGCATCGGCATGCGCAGCCATGTGGGCGTGGCCAGCAAGATGTTCCGCAGCCTGAGCGAAGAGGGCATCAACATCCAGATGATCTCCACATCCGAAATCAAGACCTCGGTCGTGATCGATGAAAAATACATGGAATTGGCCGTGCGCGCACTGCACAAAGCCTTCGATCTGGATCAAGCCTAAGTTATAATTTGACCCACTGGAAACGTGACCGAGTGGCCGAAGGTGCTCCCCTGCTAAGGGAGTATGGGGTGTAGAGCCTCATCGAGGGTTCGAATCCCTCCGTTTCCGCCAAACAGCAAACCCCGCATCAGAGCAATCCGATGCGGGGTTTTGTTTTTGGCAATTTGATCATCAGTTTTGCAGTGCTCACCACCCGCTTTTCAGAGCGAATGGGCAGCAAATGGGTCAAGGTTTCATTTCTTTAAAACTAATTAAGAAACCAGAATCGAAACCTAAGAACATTTAAGACAGTTCTTGTCTGGCATGCGAGAAAATTGAGGCAATAAGTTTAAAAATTGCCAAAAATGAAATTCGCAAACAGTCGTTCTGAACGCTTTCGCCGTCTTCTCCAAGCCACGCACAAAGCCTCTCAATGGACCGTTTGGCTGGCTGTGCTCATCGCAGTACAGGGCGCTCAGGCGCAAACGGCGGGTGCCGGGCAAAAGCCGCTGCGCTTTGTTGACCTGACCCAGGCCGATGTGCTGGCCTTGCCCGCTTTTGAAATTGGCGATGCCGATGCCAGCGCCACCACACCGCCAGTCACTGGCACGGCCTTGTCCGAGTTCATCGAAAAAGCGCTCGAGATCAGCCCCCAGCTGCAGCAAGTGCGCGCACAACTGGCCACGGCCGAAGCGGGTCGCAAAGTGGCGCGGGCCGACTTGTTGCCCAGCTTGTCGCTGCGCCGCGCCACGGGCCCCGAAAAATCGCGCAACGTGGGCGAAGCCGCAGACAAACACACCTACAGCCAAAACGCGATCCGCCTGACGCAGCCGCTGATCAACGCCACCTTGTTCAACGAGTTCCAAGGCAGCCGCCAGGCCGAAGCTTCGGCCCAATACCGTTTGCAGGCGGCCTACGACAACGTGGTCATGTCGGTTTTGCGTGCCACGGTCGACGTGGCCACTGCCCGCTTGGTGCTGGACTTTTCCAACATCCAGCTCGCGCAGCTGCAAAACATCCTGACCTACCTCGAAACCCGTGTCAGTGTGGGTGCGGCCAGCCCCTCTGACCTGGAGCGTGCCCGCACCCGCGTCTTGAACGCCCGCCAGACTCGCATCGAGCAGCAGGCCAATTACCGCAACGCCACCCTGGAGTTGACGCGCCTGACCAGCCTCACACCGCAGGCCATTCGCTTGCCCGACACCGCGCGTTTCCCGGCCATCCCTGAGAGCTCGGCGCAGCTGCAAGCCTTGGCCATGGCCCAAAACCCCGAAATCCTGGCCCTCAAAAGCGATGTCGAAGCGCAGCAATCGCGCATCAAGGCCGAGATGTCCCGATACATGCCGGTGGTCGGCTCGCTGACCACCACCGCTGACATCAGCAAGAAGGACGTCACCCTCACCAGCATCACTGCGGCCAACAAGGTTTACGACGGCTACACCACCGCCAGCATCACCTCGGGGGCCATCACCACCGGAGTCGGCACCGAGACGCTGAGCGTCACTGGTTCGGGCACCTTCAGTGACCAGAACGCCGCCACTGGCAAAACCGTCACGGTGTCCGATGTCACAACACTCACCAAGGCCGATGGCACGGGCAGTTGGTCCAACTACAACCTGACCACCACCGGTTCGCTGACCACCACCGCTGACATCAGCAAGAAGGATGTCACCCTCACCAGCATCACTGCGGCCAACAAGGTTTACGACGGCTACACCACCGCCAGCATCACCTCGGGGGCCATCACCACCGGAGTCGGCACCGAGACGCTGAGCGTCACTGGTTCGGGCACCTTCAGCGACAAGAACGCCGCCACCAGTAAAACCGTCACGGTCTCCGATGTCACGGCGCTGACCAAGGCCGATGGCACGGGCAGCTGGAACAACTACAACCTGACCACAACCGGTCAGATGACCACCACCGCCGACATCACCAAAAAAGCGTTGACGGCCACTGCAACTGTGGCAGATAAGGTGTACGACGCTGGTGTGGCCGCGACCGTGAGCAGTACATCGAGCGTCGACATCATTTATGGTGACTCAGTCAGCATCAACCCGACTTTGGCCCTTTTCGTGGACAAGAATGTGGCGCGGGATTCTGACGGAAACGTCATGAACAAGACCGTCACTGTGTCGGGCCTTAGCTTGAATGGATCAGATGCGGGCAACTACAGCTTGCAAAACACCACGTTCACAGGTGTGGCCAAAATCACCCCCAAACCACTTTCCGCCTCTGGCGCAGTCGCCGACAAGATTTACGATGGCACCCTGCAAGCTTATCTGGGTGATTTGGGGGGCTCGGGTGTGGTGCCGGGCGATGGGGTCGTCTTCAAGGCAGCCAGTGCGCTGTTTGCGGATAAAAATGTAGCCCGCGATGGCAGCGGTCTGGTGCAGTCCAAAGCAGTCACGGTCAGTGGCTTGTCTTTGGCGGGGGCCGATGCCGGCAATTACCAGTTGTCTGCCAACAGTTTCACGACGCAAGCCAAAATTTTGCCCAAGACCTTGACGGCGCCGCTGTCGGTGCAGAACAAGACTTACGATGGCAACACCTCGGCCAGCGTGTCGATGGGTGCTTTGTCGGGTTTGGTGGGGGCAGAGTCGATCCAGGCAACCGCTTGGGGTTTGTTCGATACTGCGACTGCCGGCAGCAACAAGCCTGTTGTTGTGCGTTACCGCTGGTCGGATGGGGCCAATGGCGGTCTGGCGGGCAACTATGAGTTGCCGAGCCAAACCCTCACCGCCAGCATTTTGAGTCCCTCGGGCGGCAACCCGGTTCAACCGATGGTGGTGCCTACACCTTCTGCCGCCGGGGGGCTGAGCGTCATGTTCGGCGCTGCATCCGGGGTGGTTGAGCTGCCAATTCAGACGGCTTCGTCGGGCAATCGCCAGGGCTGCGGGGGCTCCAGCGGTCGTCAGGCCAGCATGTCGTGCCAACAATTTTTGTTGCCAACTCTTCGCAACCTGACGCCAGATTGACGGATTGCTCTTTGGGCTGGCTTGTTGGTGTTTTATTTAGAGGCATAAAATACGCATTTTTATGGCATTGATCGCATGAAACGCTTGGCGTGTCTGGTGTTGGGCTTGGCATCCACATGGGGGTGGGCTCAGTCGCGCGACGCGCTGCTTGATTTTTCGCTTGTGGCGCCGCCAGCCATCGACCGTCACAAAATCGTGCAGCCGGTGGTTCAGTGGGTGGTCAAGCCGGAGGCCGCTGACCATTGCGCACAAATCCAGGAGCACGATGGTTTTGCCGTCTGGCAAGAGGGGTGTGTGTATTGGTCTCGCGCCCAGTCCACATGCACCATCGTGACCACGGGGCGCACCACCCATTCTCAAGTGGGGCGATTGTTCCTGTTGTGTCTGAGTGGCGGAGAGCCAGCATGATCGGTGGGTTCCAGACATGGATTGTGGGTCTGATGGCTGTGCTGGTCGCCAGTCCAATGGCGCAAGCTCAGTCGGTCGATGTCAACGACATGCCCGATGCTGCTTTCGTCAAGCGTTTTCGCCCGCCCCTGGTGGACCGCATGCGGTTTGAGCCTTTGCCGCCAGATCAACGCATGCTCAACGAGCCCAAGGTCAAACTCCTGGCCCGCAAGGATGGGTATGAGTTCTGTTCGCGCATCACGGGGGTCCCGATCAGCCTGACTTCGCGCCCGATGGCTTGTGCATACTGGAACATCAAGCGCCGCGAGTGCACCGTGGTCACGCCGGAGGTGACGGGCTTCAACTACGTGGGGCATGAACTGCGTCACTGTTTTGAGGGGGCTTTTCATGATTGAAAATCGCACTCGTCAGTTGAATGGGGTTCAGGCAGAGGGACGCAGGGCGTGTTTGCAATGGGCCTTGTCTGCGCTTGTGGCTGGCGCCGTGCCTGCAGCACTGGCACAAGACAGCAAGCCCCGCATGAAGGTGGGCTTCATTGCCCGCTATCAGCCTTACAGTTTTGTTCAGGCCGATGGCCGCTTGACCGGTTTTGATGTGGAAGTGGTCAAAGCCTTGCTGGAGGTGGCAGGCTACGAGCTTGAACCGGTGATGGACACCTTGACGCATCTGCGCACCAAGCTGCAAAACGGTGAGATCGCTTTCATCGGTAACCAGCTGCTGGTCACGCCAGAGAATCGCCGTTATTTTGATTTTGTGCGGTCTTACGCCACGATCCAGTTGGTCAGCGTCTTGCATGAAGACGACGACCGGGATTTTCTGAGCCTGGACGACTTTGTGGGCAAAAAATTGGGTGTTTTGGCCAATACCGGTATTGAAGACCAGGCCCGTGGGGCTTTGGGTAAGGCGGTGCATGCGTTCGAGCGGATCGAAGACGCCTTCAAGGCCCTGGCCGATCGCAAAATCGATGCGGTGTTGGAAGAGAACCTGATTGCCGAGTATTTCATCGACCGCGATGGTCTGCCTCTGAAAGTGGGGGTGCCTTTTGCATCGCCCATTCGCGTAGGGCTTGCGGTGCCCAAAGGCCACAAAGAGATGGAGAGCCGTTTGACCCAGGCGGTGCAAAGTCTTGTGAAAGACAAAAACTTCAAAACCATCTCGAACCGCTGGTTCGGCTACGACGTCAGCCGCCCCCGGGTCTCGCACGCGGCCAGCACCTGAAGCCCCGCCCGTTTGTCAGTTCTGTGGGAGGCTGCCTCATGACAGAACAGTGGTGTTTGTGGGAGGCTGCCCCTGCGGCCGAATGGTGGTGCGGCACAAACGCCCGAGCCAGACCACACATTCGCGAGCAGGGGCTCGCTCCCACGAAGACCTGCTCCTGCGCCTCGTTAAGATCGTGGGATGCCTTTATCTGTAGATTCTGATTTGACGGGTTTGCCCAGAGATGCCCAGAGCATTTTGAACTTGGCGGCCAAATCATTGTTCGATGTTTTTGCCCATGCCAGCGAGGGCATGCTGCTGGTGGACCGCTCGGGCTGTGTGGTCTGGATCAACGACCAGTACCGCCGTTATCTGCCCGCCTTGGGCTTTGCCAGCGAGCAGGACTTTGTGGGCCAGCCGGTGGGCGAGGTGATTCAAAACACGCAGATGCAGCGTGTGTTGGAGACCGGAAAACCCATTCTGATCGACCTGCTGACCAACAAGGCGGGGACCTTTGTGGTCAGCCGATTTCCGCTGCGTGACGATGCCGGTCAGGTGATTGGGGCTTTGGGTGTGGTGTTGTTTGACCAGGCGCAGTCAAATTTGCAGCCGTTCTTGGCCAAGTTTTCCTTGATGCAGCGCGAATTGGACGAAGCCCGCGACGCCTTGGCGGTTCAGCGGCGTGCGGGATTGGGTTTGCGCCAGGCGCGGCACAGTTTTGCCAGCTTCATTGGTGCCAGTGCGCCCGTGGTGGCGCTCAAGCGCCAAGCCAGAAGGGCGGCTCAGTCCAGCAGCCCGGTGTTGCTGTTGGGCGAAACGGGCACAGGCAAGGAGTTGCTGGCCCACGCGATCCATGCCGCATCGCCGCGTGCCAAAGGCCCCTTGGTGAGCGTGAACATTGCCGCTGTGCCAGAGACTTTGCTCGAAGCCGAGTTTTTTGGTGTGGCCCCTGGCGCTTACACCGGGGCTGACCGCAAGGGGCGGGATGGCAAATTCAGGCTGGCAGATGGGGGCACCTTGTTTCTCGATGAGATTGGGGACATGCCCTTGGCTTTGCAGGCCAAGCTCTTGCGTGCCTTGCAAGAGGGTGAAATCGAACCTTTGGGTTCCAACCGCCTGGTGCCTTTTGATGCCCGTGTGATTGCGGCCACCTCGCGCGATTTGCCCAAGCTGGTGCAGGCTGGCCAGTTTCGGGAAGACTTGTTTTACCGCTTGAATGTGTTGCCTTTGCGGGTGCCGCCTTTGCGTGAGCGCGCCAACGACATTCCTGCTTTGCTGGAGGTCTTGGCCGAAGATCTGGCTTTGCGCAGCGACTTGCCGCACCCGGAATTCAGTGCACAGGCGGTGGCCTTGTTGTCGGCCCAGCATTGGCGCGGCAATGTGCGCGAGTTGCGCAACGTGATCGAACAGCTTTTGCTGCGCAGCGAAACCGGCGTCATGGATGTCGCCGAGGTCGAGTGGGTGCTGCGTGAATCGGGGCTCAGCCAGATATCACCTGTGCCTGCCGATGTGGGCATGCGTTCACTGAAGGGCGAGATCGTGGAGGCCGACGACACACCGCTGCAGCCTTTGTCGGAACAGGTGCAGGCTTTGGAGCGTTCGGCTGTGGCCAAGGCCCTGGCCTTGACCGGCGGCAACAAAGTGGCAGCGGCCAAAATGTTGGGCGTGTCCCGTGCCAAGCTGTACCAGCGCCTTGCTTGATTTGTCTGAATTCCAGGCAATTGTATTTTTATTGGTCATCTGAACTGTCTTTTAAAAATACACTCCATCTCGACCAATCGGGTACTCATGAAAAGTTCAATGCCGACAAGGACTTGGCGTGTGCCTGATAGCGGTGCGTGCTTGGCATAAGTTGTGCAAAGGCACAGGTTGACAACCGTCAGTCCATTCCAACAGGAGACCTCCATGTTCCGTCGACACCTCATTTCTCTGGCCGCATTGGCCGTGTCCAGTGCCTTGATGCCCGCCGCCATGGCGCAGGGCAAAGACATCAAGATCGCCCACATTTACAGCAAAACCGGCCCGCTGGAAGCCTATGGCAAGCAAACCCAGACCGGGCTCATGATGGGCTTGAGCTATGCCACGGGCGGCACCATGGAGGTTGCAGGGCGCAAGCTGGTGGTCATTGAAAAGGACGACCAAGGCAAGCCCGACTTGGGCAAGAACCTGCTGGCCGCCGCTTATGGCGACGACAAGGTGGACCTGGCCGTGGGTCCGACCGCCTCGCCTGTTGCGCTGGCCATGCTGCCCGTGGCCGAAGAGTACAAAAAGATTTTGCTGGTCGAACCGGCTGTGGCCGACTCGATCACGGGCGAGAAATGGAACAAATACATCTTCCGCACCGGCCGCAACAGCAGCCAGGACGCGATTGCCAACGCCGTAGCGGTAGACAAGGAAGGCGTGAGCATCGTCACCATGGCGCAGGATTCAGCCTTTGGCCGTGACGGTGTCAAGGCCTACAAGGACGCGATCAAGAAGGCCAAGATCGTGCACGAGGAGTACTTGCCGCCCGCCACCACCGACTTCACCGCGGGTGCGCAGCGCATGATCGACAAGCTGAAGGGCCAACCCGGCCGCAAGATCATCTTCATTATCTGGGCCGGCGGCAACCCGTTCAAGATCGCCGACATGGACTTGAAGCGCTACGGCATCGAGATCGCCACGGGCGGCAACATCCTGCCCGCCATGGTGGCCTACAAGCAGTTTCCCGGCATGGAGGGCGCGGCTTACTATTACTTCGGCATGCCCAAGAACCCTGTGAACGACGCCATGGTGGCCTCGCACTACCAGCAGTTCAAGTCGCCACCTGACTTCTTCACCGCAGGTGGCTTCTCGGCTGCGATGGCTTTGGTGACGGCGCTGAAAAAGACCAACGGCGACACCAACACCAACAAGCTCATCAGCACCATGGAAGGCATGAGCTTTGACACGCCCAAGGGCAAGATGACCTTCCGCAAGGAAGACCACCAGGCCATGCAGAGCATGTACCACTTCAAGATCAAGGTTGATCCCGCGTTCGCTTGGGGCGTGCCCGAGCTGATCCGCGAGATCAAGCCCGAAGAAATGAACGTGCCCATCCGCAACAAACGCTGATCGGGTGTCCTGTAGGTCGGTGGCTTTAGCCCCGACATGGTGCCCAAGCGAAGGCGCTTGTCGGGGCTGAAGCCGCCGACCTACAAAAATCACTTTCATTCGCACTGGCGGGTTCGCCCATTTTTGAATTGATCACATGCTTGAAACCCAAAACCTGACCGTGCGGTTTGGCGGTCATGTGGCGGTCAATGCGGTCTCGTGCCGCTTTGAACCCGGCACGCTGACCGCCATCGTCGGCCCCAACGGGGCAGGCAAAACCACCTATTTCAACCTGATCTCGGGGCAGTTGCCTGCGACCGATGGCAAGGTGCACTTGAACGGGCGCGAGCTGACCGGCTTGCCCGCTTCGGCACGCACCCGTGCTGGCCTGGGCCGGGCGTTTCAGCTGACCAATTTGTTTCCGAACCTGTCGGTGCTGGAGAACGTGCGCCTGGCCGTGCAGGCCACGAAAGAGGGTGCCCACCGCCGCGGTTTGAACCTGTGGAGCATCTGGAGCGACCACGCGGCGTTGACCAACCGTGCTTTGGACATTCTGCAATCCGTGTCGATGACCGCGCAGCAGGATGCCCCGGTGTCCAGCTTGCCGCACGGCGACCAGCGCAAGCTGGAAGTGGCGCTTTTGATGGCACTGGAGCCTTCGGTCTACATGTTCGACGAGCCCACGGCGGGCATGAGCCACGACGAAGCGCCGGTGATCCTGGACCTGATCCGCCAGCTCAAAAAAGACAAGACCAAAACCATCTTGCTGGTCGAGCACAAGATGGACGTGGTGCGCGAGCTGGCCGACCGCATCATCGTGTTGCACAACGGCGCTTTGGTGGCTGATGGCGAGCCGAACGAGGTGATCGCTTCACCCATCGTGCAAGAGGCTTATCTGGGTAAAGCCAGGGAGGCCGCATGAGCCAACCAGACATGAACACGAATTTGTTGACCCTCGAAGGCGTGCACACGCACATCGGGGCTTACCACATCCTGCACGGCGTGGACTTGGTCGTGCCGCGTGGCGAGCTGACCATGCTCTTGGGGCGCAATGGCGCAGGCAAGACCACCACGCTGCGCTCCATCATGGGTCTGTGGCAGGCCTCACAGGGGCGCATCAGCTTTGGCGGTGAAGACATCACGGCGCTGAACACGCCCGCGATTGCGCAAAAGAACATCGCCTATGTGCCTGAAAACATGGGCATCTTTTCCGATCTGACGGTCAAGGAGAACATGCTGCTGGCCGCCCGCAGCGCCAAGCACGCGGCGCAGATGGACGAAGCGCGGCTGCAGTGGATTTTCAAACTCTTCCCGGCAGTCGAAAAGTTCTGGAACCACCCGGCGGGCAAATTGTCTGGCGGACAAAAGCAGATGCTGGCCGTGTCGCGGGCCATTGTGGAGCCGCGCGATCTGCTGATCATCGACGAGCCCAGCAAGGGCCTGGCCCCGGCCATCATCCAGAACATGATCGACGCTTTTCAGCAACTCAAGGCCAGTGGCGTGACGATTTTGCTGGTGGAGCAAAACATCCACTTTGCGAAGCAACTGGGCGACTCCGTGGCCGTGATGGACAACGGCCGCGTGGTGCACGCAGGCCGCATGCAGGCGCTGGCCGAAGACGCGGCTTTGCAGCAATCCTTGTTGGGGCTGGCTTTATGAAGTTATTTCAAGATGTGGACATGCGTCCTTTGCTGCTGGTGCCGGTGCTGGCCTTGTTGGCCTTTCCCTTGATCGGCTCGGGCTCCACCTGGCTCACGCTGACCGTGGCCGGTCTGGCCATGGGCATGATCATTTTCATCATGGCCTCGGGCTTGACGCTGGTGTTTGGCCTGATGGACGTGCTGAACTTCGGCCACGGCCTGTTCATCGCGCTGGGCGCTTTTGTGGCCACCAGCGTGCTGGGCGCCATGGGCGACTGGACGGGCTCGGGCGAGTGGTGGCGCAACATGGTGGCGGTGCTGCCCGCCATGTTCATCGCCATGGCCGTGGCCGCTGCCGTGGGCTTGGCGTTTGAGCGCTTCATCGTGCGGCCTGTGTATGGCCAGCACCTCAAGCAGATCCTGATCACCATGGGCGGCATGATCATCGGCGAAGAACTCATCAAGGTCATCTGGGGGCCGCTGCAGATTGCTTTGCCTTTGCCTGAAGCCATGCGTGGCTCGGTGCTGTGGGGCGATGCGGCCATTGAAAAGTACCGCCTGCTGGCCGTGGCCGTGGGCCTGGCGGTGTTTGCCGCGCAAATGTGGGTGCTGGGCAGCACCAAGATCGGGCTGCTCATTCGCGCGGGCGTGCAAGACCGCGAGATGGTCGAGTCGCTCGGCTACCGCATCCGCCGCCTGTTTGTGGGCGTGTTCGTGGTGGGCAGTGCGCTGGCGGGTTTGGGCGGCGTCATGTGGGGCCTGTACCAGCAAAACGTGGTGCCGCAGATGGGCGCGCAGGTCAACGTGCTGATCTTCATCGTCATCATCATCGGCGGGCTGGGTTCCACGGGTGGGGCGCTGATCGGTGCCTTGCTGGTGGGCCTGATGGCCAACTACACCGGTTTTTTGGCCCCCAAGGTGGCGCTGTTTTCGAACATTGCGCTGATGGCAGCGATTTTGTTGTGGCGTCCGCAGGGGGTCTACCCCGTGGCCAACCGCTGAAGGGCTGGACATGTTGAACCGTTTGATTTCCAACGACCAGCCGCGCAGCCGTTTACTCGCAGCGGTGCTGGTTTTGATTTTGCTGGGCCTGGCCTTTGCTCCGTTTTTTTTTCCTGGCGTCAAAGCCTTGTCGGTCGCAGCCAAGGTGCTGATTTTTGTGGTGCTGGTGGTCGGCTTTGATTTGCTGCTGGGCTACACCGGCATCGTGAGTTTTGCCCACACCATGTTCTTTGGCATCGGGGCTTATGGCATCGCCATCTCGTCCAACACCTGGGGGCCGACCTGGGGTGCCATCGGTTTGGGCTTTGCGCTCTCGCTGGGCCTGACGCTCGCGCTATCGCTGGCCATTGGCCTGTTTTCGCTGCGGGTGCGGGCCATCTTTTTCGCCATGATCACGCTGGCGGTGGCGGCAGCCTTCCAGACGCTGGCCTCGCAGCTGTCCGACTTCACTGGCGGCGAGGACGGCCTGAGCTTCAAGCTGCCTGAGGTCTTGTTGCCCAGCACCGAGTTCAGCGAGGAGCCATTTTTAGGCGTGTCCCTTGACGGGCGTTTGCTGTGCTATTACCTGCTCTTCGTGCTGGCTTTGGGCATGCTGCTGGCCATGCTGCGCATCGTCAACTCGCCGTTTGGCCGGGTGCTGCAGGCTATCCGCGAAAACGAGTTCCGTGCGGAGGCCATTGGCTACCGCGTGGTGGTGTACCGCACGCTGTCGAGCGTGCTGTCGGCCTTGTTTGCCTGTGTGGCCGGGGCCATGCTGGCACTTTGGCTGCGTTACAACGGGCCGGACACCTCGCTGAGCTTTGAAATCATGATGGATGTGCTGTTGATCGTGGTGATCGGCGGCATGGGCACGGTCTACGGCGCGGCGATTGGCTCGGTGCTGTTCTTGCTGGCGCAAAGCTATTTGCAAGACCTGTTGCGTCTGGCCAGCGAGGCGGCTGCGGCCTGGCCTTTGTTGTCGGCTTTGTTATCGCCTGACCGCTGGCTGCTGTGGCTGGGCTTGTTGTTCGTGCTGTCGGTGTATTACTTCCCGACCGGGGTGGTGGGGCGCTTGCGCGTGCGCGCGGCCCTCAAGCAGCGCGGCAAGCCAGACGTTCAGGAGGCCGCATGAGTTTCACTTCCAACTACATCCGCTGCGCCGGGCTGGAAATCCATTACACCGACTGGGGCAAGGCCGACAAAGGCACGGTGATCGCCTGGCATGGCCTGGCCCGCACGGGCCGCGACATGGACGAGCTGGCCGCGCACCTGAGCCAGCGTGGCTGGCGCGTGATTTGTCCGGACACCGTGGGACGCGGTTTGTCGCAATGGAGCGCTGACCCGAAAAACGAGTACTGCCTGGCCTTTTACGCCCGCCTGGCGCGTGAGTTGATGGACGGCTTGCAATTGCGTGCCGTGCATTGGGTGGGCACCTCCATGGGGGGGGCGATCGGCACCGTGTGCGCGGGCGGCCTGGTGGAGCCCACGCTCAAACACCGCATCTTGAGCCTGACCCTGAACGACAACGCGCCGCAATTGGCGCAAGCGGCCATTGACCGCATCAAAGCCTATGCGGGCAGCCCGCCCAGCTTTGCGACGGTGACCGAACTGGAGGCTTTTTTGCGCCAGGTCTACAAGCCCTTTGGCTGGCTCAGCGATGCGCAATGGCGTCGGTTGACCGAGACTTCGGTGCGCCGCCTGCCGGATGGCCGCATCACGCCGCATTACGACCCGGCCATGGCGATGCAGCTGACGGCGCACACCAACGATTACCTGATTTGGGCGCACTACGACGCACTCAAACTGCCTGTGCTGCTGTTGCGCGGGGTGGAGTCGGATTTGGTGCTGCCCGAGACAGTGACCGAAATGCGCGTTCGCGGGCCGGGTGCGCTGGGCCTGCTGCGGCACATCGAGGTACCCGGCTGCGGTCATGCTCCGGCCTTGAATGTGCTGCAACAACTCGAGTGGGTGACGGAGTTCATTGAATCAGCTTGAGTGCCCATTCGCGAGCAGGGGCTCGCTCCCACCAAGACAAATCCCTGGTGCCGTGTGGGAGGCTGCCCCTGCGGCCGAATGGTGGTGCGGCACAAATGCCCGAGCCAGACCACACATTCGCGAGCAGGGGCTCGCTCACACGACACGCAGGAATCAGGCTTTAGCGCCGTGCGCCAAAGCCCGTGCACGGCTGGCGGTCAAGGCTTTCTCGTCTGGCGCTGACAGGTCCCAGCCCTGCATGTGGCCCAAGCTGATGTCGGCCAGAGCCTCGATCCACTGGGCGTGGTTGTTCAGGCAGGGGATGTAGCTGAAGCTTTCGCCGCCTGCGTGCAAAAACGCCTCTTGGGCTTCTTGCTGAATTTCTTCCAGTGTCTCCAGGCAGTCGCTGGTGAAGCCAGGGCAGATCACGTCGACTTTTTTCACGCCTTGCTGCGCCATGGCGATCAGCGTGGGCTCGGTGTAGGGCTCCAGCCACTTGGCCTTGCCAAAGCGTGACTGGAAGGTGAGTTTGTACTGGTCTTTGGACAGGCCCAGTGCTTCGGCCAGCAAGCGGCCGGTTTTCATGCATTCGCAGTGGTAGGGGTCACCCAGTTGAAGGGTGCGCTCGGGCACGCCGTGAAAGCTCATGACCAGTTGCTCGGCCTGGCCGTGGGCGGCCCAATGTGCCCGCACCGTTTGCGCCAGCGCGGCAATGTACCGTGGGTCGTCGTGGTAGCGGTTGACAAAGCGCAGCTCGGGGATGAGCCGGGTTTTCAGGCCCCAGCGGTAAACCGCGTCGAACACGCTGGCCGTGGTGGTGCCACTGTATTGCGGGTAGGCGGGCACGATCAGCACGCGCTGCACGCCTTCGGCCTTCAAGGCGCTCAGTTGCTCGGGGATGGACGGCTGGCCGTAGCGCATGGCGTAACGCACGGTGACGTGGTGACCACGCTCTTGCAAGGCAGTGCCCAGCGACTGGGCCTGTTGTTCGGTGAAGGCTTTCAGAGGCGAGCCCTGCTCGGTCCAGATGCTGGCGTATTTGGCCGCCGATTTGGCCGGGCGCACGCGCAAGATGATGCCGTGCAGGATCAACCACCAGATGGGTTTGGGGATCTCGACCACGCGGCTGTCGCCCAGAAACTCGGCCAGGTACTTGCGCAGGGCTGGGGCGGTGGGTGCGCTGGGCGTGCCCAGATTGCAATACAGCACCGCGGTGCGGGCGGCCTGACCATGCTGGAAGGAGGGTTCTTGTTGAAATGCCATGCGGTATTCTCCCACCACCATGATTGACATTTCCCGAATCAAAGCCATTACCCTCGATCTGGACGACACTTTGTGGCCCGTTTGGCCCACGATTGGCCGGGCCGAGGTGGTTTTACAGACCTGGCTGAGCGCTCATGCCCCCGGTGCGGCAGCACTGTCGGCCGATGCCGAACTCAAAAAAGCCATCCGCGCCGAAATCAACGCCCGCCACGCCGACCGCGCGCATGATTTGTCGTTTCTCCGTCGGGAGTCGATCCGTGCCATGCTGCAGCAAGCCGGGGAGCCCGTGCACCTGGCCGAGGCGGCTTTTGAGGTGTTTTTTGCCGAGCGCCAGAGGGTCGATTTGTTTGATGATGCGCTGCCCGCGCTGGCATTCTGGAGCCAGCGCATGCCGGTGGTGGCGCTGTCGAATGGCAATGCCGATGTGCACCGCGTGGGCATTGGCCAGCACTTTCACGCCAGCGTGAGTGCCCAGTCGCTGGGCGTGGCCAAGCCGGACCTGCGTATTTTTGTGGCGGGTGCCGCAGCGGCGGGTGTGCAGCCGCATGAGGTGCTGCACATCGGCGACGACGCGCACGCTGACTGCGTGGGGGCTTTGGCCGCAGGCATGCAGGTCGCCTGGCTCAATCGCGAAGGCCACGACTGGACCCATGGCGACACCCGCCCGCACCTGGAAGTGCGAGACTTGCACGCGCTGTGCGCCAGCTGGCCTGACTACACCTTGTAGGTCGGCGGCTTCAGCCCCGACATGGGACCTATGCGATTGAAATGTCAGGAGACGGACATGACTTTGAAAATTTACGGCATCAGTGCATCCCGCGCCGCGCGGCCCTTGTGGGCCGCATTGGAACTGGGCGTGCCCTTTGAGCACATCGCCATGACTTACAAAGCGGGTGCGACACGCACGCCCGAATTTTTGGCGCTCAACCCCAATGGCCACGTTCCGGTGGTGGTGGACGAGCGCCCCGAAGGCGCGGTCACGGTGTGGGAGAGCATGGCGTGTGTGCTGTACATCGCCCGCGTGCATGGCCGTGCCGATGGCCAGTCGATCACACCGGCCAACGCCCGCGAGGAAGCCGAAGCCTTGCGCTGGAGTTTCTGGGCGGTGACCGAGCTGGAAAATGACGCGCTCACTGTGTTGATGCACCGCATGGCCATGCCCACAGAGCAGCGCAAACCGGAATTGGCCGCGCAGGCCGAAAACCGGTTGAAGGTGCCGCTGGCCGTGCTGGAATCACACCTGCAGGCGCAACACGCACAAGGCGAAGCCTACCTGGCGGCCAACCGCTTCACGGTGGCCGATGTGTGCGTGGCCAGTGTGGCCAACTGGATTCGCCCTGCCGCTGCGCTGCTGGCGCAATACCCGGCGGTGTCCAGCTGGTTGCATGCCTGCGTGGAGCGGCCTGCCCAAAAGCAGGCCCGGGCGATGAAGTGATCCGGGGCCGTGCAGCACAGGCCAGGGCGCCGCTTCCAGGTCAGTCAAAGCCCGACTTCTGAGCGCTTGTGGCGCACGGTGGCCCAGGCATCGGCATCGGGCAAGGCGGGTTTGGCTCGCGAAATCGTTGGCAGCAGCCGGGCCTGCTTGGCATTGAAGGCGGTAAAAACCTGCTGCTCTGGCGGCACGTCTTCTTCGGCGAAGATGGCTTCGACCGGGCATTCAGGCACACAGACCGCGCAGTCGATGCAGTCGTCCGGGTCGATGACCAAGAAGGTACCGCCTTCGCGGAAGGCGTCGACTGGGCACACGGCCACACAGTCGGTGTATTTGCAGCGGATGCAGGCTTCGGTGACAACAAAGGTCATGGTCTTCTGCGCTCAGGCTGCGCCGAGCGGGGCAGGCGTGAGCAGGTGCCGCACCAGATCGGCCACGCCGCGGATCTGCTCGCCAAAGGGCAGGCGCCCGGTGCCGCGGAAGAACAGGCCGCGGTCGGCGTCGCCATCCATGGCGTGGCCGAGTTGCTGGTCGATGCAGAACTGACCGATGCCCGAAAGCCCGTCGCGCAGCCCGCAGGTTTGCAGGCAGTCGAACGACATATTGCATCGGGCCTTGCGGTGGGCGCGCTCCTGCAGGATGGGCAGGATGCGCAGGTACTTGTCCAGCCAGGGCGTGCGCACCGCACGTGCCGGCAGACCGGCCACGCTGGTGAATTCCACAATGTCCTGCGGCCGCGCCTGCGCCAGGATGCGCTTGAAGACTTCGGAGGCGTCGCATTCCTCGGTCACGGCAAAGGCGGTGCCCAGCTGCACGCCGGCCGCGCCCAGGCCCTGCAGCCGGGCGATGTCGGCGTGGCTGTTGATGCCGCCGGCGGCGATCAGCGGGATGTCGCGCTCGTAGCCCGCCTGCTTGAAAAACTCGCGCACCTGCGGGATGACCACCTCGAAGTCAAAACGGCCGTCGTTCAGGTCGGCCACCTGGGCTGCGCCGAGGTGGCCACCGGCCAAGCGCGGGTGCTCGATCACGATGGCGTCGGGCAGGCGGCCTTTCTTTTCCCATTTGCGCACCAGCAGCTGCACGCCGCGCGCGTCCGACAGGATCGGGATCAGTGCCACATGCGGGTGTTCGCGCGCGAGCTCGGGCAGGTCCAGAGGCAGGCCTGCGCCCACCACCAGCGCATCGGCACCGCTTTGCAGCGCCTGCTGCACATAGGCTGCGTAAGCGCTGAGCGCCTTCATCACGTTCACCGCGATCCAGCCTTGGCCCCTCGCGGCTTGGCGGGCTGTGCGGATTTCGCGGTCAAGTGCGTGCAGGTTGGCCGCGTTGATGCGTTCGCGCGCATCGGGCTCTTTGTCCAGATGTGCGGTTTGTGCCATCAGGTCGGTGTGGCGGCGGCGCAGGTCCACCGACGAAATCGTGCCCATGCCGCCCAGCCGCGCCACGGCCGAGGCCAGGCCCGAGGCCGACACACCAACGCCCATGCCGCCCTGCACGATGGGCAGCAGGGTTTTGCCGCAGATGCGCAGCGGGCGCAGTCCGGCGGATTCGGTCATGTTCAGCCACTGCCGGGCTGAGGCCCTGCGGTCCAAGGGGGCGTTCATGGCTCAGTGCTGGGCCTGGCCTTCAAAGGCCGGGAACAGCAGGTTGTTTTCTGTGTGGATGTGCTCGATCAGGTCTTCGGTCAGACGGGCGGTGCCTGCGTACAGCGCTTGCCAGGTGTTGCAGGCGCCTGCAGGCGGTTGGTGCTGTGTGGTGAGTTCGGCCAGGCGTTCGATCTGTGCGCCGTGGCTCACATGCTCGTGGCGCATCATGCCAATCGGGTGCACCACCATCGGGTGGCCGCCTTGCTGGAGCAGGGGAAACAAAATCTGTTCTTCCTTGGCCATGTGGTCCAGCAACTCTTGCGCCATGGTCTCCAGGTGGTCGGCCAGGCCGCGTGGCACTTCGGGGTGGTCTCGGTGCACGGCTTCCACACGGCGGGCCATGCGGACCAACTCGGGCAACTGCTGGCGGTGCACCTCGTGGTAGCGCTGCAGGATGTGGTCGATCAGCTCGCTGGCCGTGGGGGTTGGGGGCAGGGTGGCCGTGTGTTGCAGCGCGTTCAGGGTCTGCAAGACCTGCTCGGTGTCCAGGCCTTTGTCGGCGCAGGCTTGGGCCAGGGGCTGTTGTCCGCCGCAGCAAAAGTCCAGCTTGAGCTTGCGAAAGATGGCAGTCGCCCCGGGAATCTGCACGGCGATGGCGCCGATGCTTTGCTGGGCTTGCACGTCCCTGGGTGTGAGCATCTGTGTGGTGGCGGAAGTCATGTGGGGTCCTTTAAACATTCATTGAAGGTGAATCTATTATCAGATAAGATTCATTCGATGTGAATATTTTCCCTACAGCTTTTCAGGTATTCGGCCTCCTTCCAATGCACGATGGTGGTGGGACGATTGTTCAGGCACGCTATGGGGACTGTCAGGAGAAGAGACATGGATTTTTCGCCATCCCCTCAAGCGCGTCAGTGGCACGAACGCCTGCAGGCCTTCATGGCGCGTTATCTGCTGCCGTACAACCCGGCATGGCATCAATCGGTGAAAGACGGCGTGTTTCCGCCGCCGTTCGTGGCCGATCTGAAATCGCTGGCGCAGGAAGAAGGTTTGTGGAACCTGTTCTTGCCGGGCTTGCCAGCGGGTGAGCCGGGCAATGGCCTGAGCCACCTGGATTACGCCCCGCTGGCCGAAACCATGGGACGACTGCCTTGGGCGGCCGAGGTTTTCAATTGCAACGCACCCGACAGTGGCAACATGGAACTGTTGCACCGCTTTGCCAACCCAGCGCAGCGGGTGCAGTGGCTCGGGCCTTTGCTGCATGGCCAGATCCGTTCGGCCTTTGCCATGTCCGAGCCCGATGTGGCCTCGTCCGACCCGACCAACCTGCAAACCACGCTGCAGCCCGATGGGCAGGACTGGGTCTTGAATGGACGCAAATGGTTCATCACCGGGGCCGCACACCCGCATTGTCAACTGCTGATCGTGATGTGCCGCCATGCCGACCCAGCGGGGCATGCGGGTGACAACGCTGCCAACCCCGCGGCACACCAGCAACACAGCATGGTGCTGGTGCCTGTCCACACCCCGGGGGTCGAGGTGGTGCGCAACATCCCGGTGGTGCACCACCTGGCACCCGAAGGGCATTGCGAAATCGTGTTTCGCCAGGTGCGCATTCCCAAAGACCATTTGCTCGGGGCCTGGGGACAGGGTTTTGCCATGGCGCAGGCGCGCCTGGGGCCTGGGCGGGTGCACCACTGCATGCGCACCATCGGTCAGTGCGAACTGGCGCTGGAGATGGCCACCGAGCGTGCACTTGAACGCACCGCGTTTGGCAAGCATTTGTCTGACCAGTCCAACGTGCAGGACTGGCTGGCCGAGTCCCGGCTGGAGATCGATCAGGCGCGGCTTTTGGTGCTCAAGACCGCCTGGATGCTGGACCGTGGTGATGCGCCTGCAGCCGAGCTGCGGGCCCAGGTCTCGGGCATCAAGGTCGTGGCGGCCAGGCTGCAAACCCGGGTGGTGGACCGTGCGATGCAGGTCTTTGGGGCCATGGGCCTCTCGCCCGACACGCCGCTGGCGTATTTCTGGACCTGGGGCCGCGCCATGCACCTGATGGACGGCCCGGACGAGGTGCACCTGCGCACTGTGGCGCGCCACGAAATTGCCCGCGCCCGCGAGCGGCTGGGCGCCTCGGCGGCCTGGTTCACCACTCCCGAACAGATGCGGGCCGAACCGCATTTGAGGGCCTGAACGGGCCCCTTTTTACCTCAAAAATCGTGGTTGCGGGGAGCGATTTTCGGTCCACAATCCACCCCCTTCAGCGAACGCCAGACCCCCAAAGCATATTCGAATTTCACATCATGAACAGTCCACTCGACCACCCCCAAATTGCCCCAACCATGACCCCACTTCCAGCCCAGCCCATCAGCACCGATGTGCTGCGCGAGAAGTACCTCAAGCACGGTGAAACCACGGTCGAAGCGTTGTACGACCGCGTGGCCCGTGCCCTGGCCAGCGTGGAAAAACCCGAGCTGCGTGCCGAATTCGAAGCCAAATTCCGCCGCAACCTCGACGCCGGTGCCATCGGCGCGGGCCGCATCATGAGCGCGGCGGGCTCCGGCATTCAGGCCACGCTGATCAACTGCTTTGTGCAGCCCGTGGGCGACTGCATCCAGGGCGTGGACGACGACGGCTACCCCGGCATCTACGAAGCCCTGCGCGAAGCGGCCGAGACCATGCGCCGCGGCGGTGGCGTGGGCTACGACTTCTCGCGCATCCGTCCCAAGGGCGCGCGCGTCAAGGGCACGGCGTCGACCGCGTCCGGCCCCTGCAGCTACATCAATGTGTTCGACCAGTCGTGTGCCACGGTCGAGAGCGCGGGCGCCCGTCGCGGCGCGCAGATGGGCGTGCTGCGCATCGACCACCCGGATGTGCTCGAATTCATCACCGCCAAGCGCACGCCCGGCCGCTGGAACAACTTCAACGTCTCGGTGGGCGTGACCGATGCCTTCATCGAGGCGGTGCAACAGGGCCAAACCTGGGACCTGGTCCACCCGGCCGAGCCCGGTGCTGATCAGATCGAGCAAGGTGCCCACCAGCGCGCCGACGGCCAGTGGGTGTACCGCACGTTGCCCGCGCAGGAGCTCTGGGACACCATCATGCAGTCAGCCTACGACTTCGCCGAACCCGGCATTTTGTTTTTGGACCGCATCCAGACCGACAACAACCTGCGCGCGCTGGAGTCGATCAACGCGACCAACCCCTGCGTGACGGCCGACACCTGGATCATGACCGATGCCGGCGCCCGCCAGGTGCACGAGCTGATCGGCCAGCCCTTCAACGCGCTGGTCAATGGACAGGCCTATCCGGTGGAAAGCACCGGCTTTTTTGCCACCGGCACCAAGCCGGTGTTCGAGCTGCAGACCCGCGAAGGCCAGCGCCTGCGCCTGACGGCCGACCACCGCGTGCGCCGCGTGGCGCATCAAACGCGGTACACCCAGACGCTGGACTGGACGCCCGCCGAGCGCCTGCAGCCGGGCGACCAGATCGTGCTGAACGACCACCGCGCTGCCTTCGGCTGGGCCGGCCCGGGCACCGAAGCGCAGGGCTACCTGATGGGCCTGTTGATCGTTGACGGCACGCTCAAGGCCGACAAGGCCGTGATCTCCGTCTGGGCGCCCGAGCTGCGCGCCGTGGGGCAGGGCGCGGCCGTGGTGGCCCGCAGCGGCGCAGACGGCGTGATCGAAGCGGCCGAAGCCGCCATGGCCAGTCTGCCGCACCGCGCTGACTTTGCCGGCTTTCAGCGCCCGGTGGCCGGCCGCGGCGAGCGCCGCATGGCCAGTGCCAGCCTGCGCGACCTGGCCCTGAGCCTGGGCCTGCAGCCCGGTGCCAAGACCCTCACGCCCGAGATCGAGCGCCAGTCGTCCGACTTTTATGCCGGCCTGCTGCGCGGTCTGTTTGACGCCGACGGCAGCGTGCAGGGCAGCCAGAGCAAGGGCGTGAGCGTGCGCCTGTCGCAAAGCGACGAAGCCCTGCTGCGCAGCGCCCAGCGCATGCTGCAGCGCCTGGGCATTGTGTCGACGCTCTACACCGAGCGTCGCCCCGCCGGTCTGCGCCTGTTGCCTGACGGCCAAGGCGACCAGCAGGCCTACGCAACGCAAGCCCAGCACGAACTCGTCATCAGCGGCGAAAACCTGCGCACCTTTGCCGAGCGCGTGGGCTTTGCCGACACCGACAAGGCCGAGCGCCTGCAGGCCGCCCTGGCCGGCTACAAGCGGGACCTCAACCGCGAGCGCTTTACTGTCACCGTCTCGGCCCTGGTGCCCTGCGGCGAGGAGCCGGTGTACGACGTGACCGTGAGCGATGTGCACGCCTTTGACGCCAACGGCCTGGTGGTGCACAACTGCGGCGAGCAACCCCTGCCCCCCTACGGTTGCTGCGACCTCGGCCCCATCATCCTGCCCAAATTTGTGCGCAACGCCTTTGGTCATGGCGGCGAAGCGCGATTTGACTTCGAGGCCTTTGCCCAGAGCGTGGCCTTGCAGGTTCGCGCGCTGGACAACGTGCTCGAACTCACCCATTGGCCGCTGCCGCAGCAAGAGCGCGAGGCGCAAGCCAAGCGCCGCATCGGTGTGGGCTTTACCGGCCTGGGCGACACCTTGGTCATGCTGGGCCTGCCCTACAACGCGCCGCAAGGCCGTGAGATGGCGCGCCGCATTGCCGAATGCATGCGCAACGCCGCCTACCTCGCCTCGGTCGAACTGGCGGTAGAAAAAGGCCCGTTCCCGCTGTTTGACGCCAAGACCTACCTGGCCGAAGGCACCTTTGCCAGCCGCCTGCCCGACGAGATCAAGAAGCAGATCAAGAAGCACGGCCTGCGCAACAGCCACCTGCTGTCGATTGCGCCCACCGGCACCGTGAGCCTGGCCTTTGCCGACAACGCCTCCAACGGCATCGAGCCGGCCTTCAGCTGGACCTACACCCGCAAGAAGCGCGAGGCCGACGGCTCGCGCAGCGAGTACGAGGTGCAGGACCACGCCTGGCGCCTCTACCAGTCGCTGGGCGGCGACACGACCCGATTGCCGCCTGCTTTTGTGGGCGCGCTGGAGATGAGCGCCGAAGACCACATCGCCATGATGCAGGCGGTGCAGCCCTACATCGACACCTCGATTTCCAAGACGGTGAACGTGGCGGCCGACTACCCGTATGAGGACTTCAAGCAGCTGTACCTGCAGGCCTGGACGGCGCGCCTCAAGGGCCTGGCCACCTACCGGCCCAACAGCATTCTGGGCGCGGTGCTCGAAGTCAAACCGGCCGAAGCCCCGGCGGCCCCGGCCCTCACGCCCGTTGCAGAAGCAGCCCCGGAAGTGGACCCGATGCGCACGGTGATCGAAAGCCGCCCGCTGGGCGCGCTCGATGCGGTGGCCGAAAAGATCGAATACTGGACCAGCGAAGGCGCCAAGTCGCTGTACCTGATCGTGTCCTTCCTGCCCGTCTCGCGCGGCGAGGGCAAAGGCACGGTCGACCGCGCCATCGAGTTCTTCATGCCGGTGGGCCAGAGCGGTGAGTCGCAGCAGTGGATCACCGCCAGCATGCGATTGCTGTCGCTGGCCGCGCGTGGCGGCTTTCTGGAGCGGGGGCTGTCGGACATGCGCAAGGTCGCCTGGGACCGCGGCCCGGTGCGCTGTGGCCACAAGGTGCGCGAAGATGGCACCCGCGTGCCGCTGTGGCACGACTCCGAAGTGGCGGCCATCGCCTGGGCCATCCAGAACATCCTGGCGCTGCGTGCCCAGCGCCATGCAACGGCCGACCAGATGACGCTGCCGCTGCTCGATGTGCCAGAGCCTGCACCCACCGCCCCAGCCAGCAGCGTGATGGCCGGCAAGAAATGCCCGGACTGTGGCGCGCACGCCGTCATCAAGAAAGACGGCTGCGACTACTGCACGCAGTGTGGGTTTGTGGGGGCTTGTGGGTGAGAGCGAAGTCCAAGGGTGACCGAGTCGGTCATAAAATGCACTCGTCATGAATATTTGAGGCATCGTCCTCAGGAACTAGGACTTCAGAACGATGCGACTGACCCATTGGACCGACTACAGTTTACGGGTGCTGATGTATTGCGCCCAATGCGAGTCACAACAGACGGTGGCCACCATCCAGGCGATTGCAGACCAGCATGGCATTTCCAAAAGCCACCTGACCAAAATTGTCATGACGCTGGCCGCCGATGGCTATTTGGAAACCAGCCGGGGGCGCGGTGGTGGCCTTCGTCTGGGGCGACCGGCTTCACAGATCGTGCTGGGCGAGGTGGTGCGCAAGACCGAGACCGATTTCCAGATGGTGGAGTGTTTTGGCGAGGGGCTCAGCAACTGTGCCTTGTTGCCCGCCTGTCATTTGAAGAGGGTTTTGGCCCAAGCGCTGGAAGCTTTCTTTGCCAAACTCGATGGGATCACCCTGGCCGATTTGATGAACCAAACACCTGCCCCTGACATCGCGCTGCGACCCTTGACGTTCACCCCCCGTGCGTCTCGGTCACCTGCCAGAAAACGCGCATGAAAAACACGGCATCCCTGTCGGTCAAACTGGTGCGCATTGGCGCGGGCTTGCTGGTGGTCGCGCTGATCTCGATTGGCCTGACTTTGTGGGTCACCTGGAAGCTCAGTGGCGGCGCTGCGGCGTTGAATGAGGCAGGGCGCATGCGCATGCAGACTTGGCGTTTGACCAGCGAGGTGCAGGCGCAGCTGCCAGCAGCGCACATCGAGGCTTTAACCCGGGAATTTGACCGGAGCATGCAGGTACTCAAAAACGGTGACGCCTCGCGCCCGCTGTTTGTGCCCTGGGACCCGCAGGTGCGGCAGCGCTATGCCGAGGTCGAACGCTTGTGGCACAACCAGAAAACCCGTTTCATGGCCAGCCCCTCGATGGACCATGCGAGCCTGGTCCAGCACACCAACACTTTTTTGATGGCGATTGACCGTTTTGTGCTCTCGATCGAAGACCAGATGGCCGGTTTGACGGCGATCCTCAACCTGTTTCAGTTCGTGATGATGGCGCTGGCCATTGGCGGGGCGGTGGTCATGCTCTACACGGGTTATATGTACGTGATCAACCCGCTGAGCAATCTGCGTGATGGTTTGCGCAAGATTGAATCGGCTCAGTTTTCAGCCCGGGTCGATGTGGCCTCGAACGACGAGTTTGGCCAGGTGGCCTCGGGGTTCAACCGCATGGCGGCGACCTTGCAGTCGTTGTATGGCAACCTGGAAGCCCAGGTGGCCGCCAAGACCCAGCGCATCGCAGCGCAAAAAGAGCGGTTGGAAGGGTTGTACGGCGTGAGTGCTTTTCTGGCACAAAGCAACGACCTCAACGAGTTGACACAGGGCTTTGCGCAACGCGTGCGCCAGCTCATGAAAGCCGATGCAATTGCCTTGCGGTGGTCGGGCGAAGACGCCTCCAAATTGCTGTTGCTGGCGTCCGATGAATTTCCGCTGGCCATGCAGGAAGAAGAAAAGTGCCTGATGGCGGGCGCTTGCGCCTGTGGTCAGCCTCCGCCCGATGCCCGCTCACGGGTGATCCCGATTTTGAACAGCGATGTGGCCCCGTTGCAGCACTGCGCCCGCATGGGCTATGTGGGCATGGTCTCGGTGCCCGTGCGCAAGCACAACAAGGTGCTGGGTGAAATCAACCTGTTCTACAAAAGCCAGGTGAGTCTGGCGGCTGAAGAGCTGGAGCTGATGGACACCCTGGCCAGCCACCTGGCCACCGCTGTGGAGGGCATGCGGGCTGTGGCGCTGGACCGCGAGGCGGCCATTGCGGGTGAACGCTCCTTGCTGGCACGTGAGCTGCATGATTCGATCGCCCAGTCGCTGGCCTTTTTGAAGATCCAGGTGCAGCTGCTGCGTACCGCCATCTTGAAACACGACAGCGCCAAAACCGCACTGGCGCTGGACGAACTGGACCATGGCCTGAAGGAAAGCATTGCCGATGTGCGCGAGTTGCTGCTGCACTTTCGCACCCGCACCCAGGCCGACGATATTGATCGGGCTGTGCAGGAGACCTTGCAAAAATTCCAGCACCAGACGGGCTTGCAGGTCAGCCGAAAGGTCACGGGCGAGGGCTTGCCCTTGCCGCAGGATGTGCAGATCCATGTGTTGCATGTGCTGCAAGAAGCCTTGTCCAACGTGCGCAAACACGCAGGTGCCCAGGCGGTGGAGATTGAAATCCACAAAGGCGAGCCCTGGCGCTTTCTGGTGCGTGACGATGGCGTGGGCTTCAGCGAAGGCAGCCAGCGCAGCGAGTTGCAGGTGGGCCTGAAAATCATGCGCGAGCGTGCCGACCAGATTGGCGCCACCGTGGCCGTGGACTCCGCCCTGGGGCAGGGCACCACGGTGACGCTGCGGGTGCCCTCCAGCATGCCACCCAAAACCAAACAGAACCCAACAGCCGAGCTGTCTTCCGAGCCATGACTGAACCCATCCAGCTTCTCGTGGTCGATGACCACACCTTGTTTCGCCGGGGCCTGATTGCCTTGCTTTCGCAGGACGAGCGTTTTCAGATCGTGGGCGAAGCCGGCGATGTGGGCGAAGCCCTGCGCGTGCTGGGCAAGGTCCAGCCAGACCTGCTGCTGCTGGACAACCATTTGCCCGGCGTCAAAGGCGTGGATGCCATTGGGGCGCTCAAAGCCGCTTGTCCGGATGTGCGCATCCTGATGCTCACGGTGAGCGAGGACGAGGAGGACTTGTCCAAAGCCTTGCAAAACGGGGCCGATGGTTACCTGCTCAAAACCGCCGAGTCGGACCAGCTGTGCGAGGCCTTGGTCAAGGTGCACGAAGGGCACTCGGTGATCAGCCCGGCCATGTTGAACAAATTGGTGACGGGCTTGCGCCAGTCGCCGGGTGCAGCCACGCCGCCGATGGCCGTGGCTGCGACCCACAAACCCCAGCAGGAATTGGACAAACTCTCGCCCCGTGAAAAAGACATTTTCTTTCTGGTGGCCAAGAGCCTGAGCAACAAGCAGATTGCGCGCGACCTGGACATTGCAGAGACCACGGTGAAGATCCACATCCAGCACATTTTCAAGAAGATGAACCTGACCTCACGCGTTCAAATTGCCATTTTTGCTGCCAGCCACGACTTGAGTTGATAAATATCAAATTTGATAGTTCCATGGGAGGATGAGGCTTGGTGCTTCATCCTCCTTTTGCTTGGGGGATAGATAACCTTCAGATGGATACACAAAGCTGCGCGCCAAAACCACACTCCTTGCATGCGTTTGGAGAATCAAAATGGCGAGTGAATTGGTGCAGCAGCGCAAAGCCTGGTCGGTGTTGATCGTCAGCACCCTGGCCTTCACGGTGTGTTTCATGGTGTGGATGATGTTTGGCGTGATCGGGGTGCCGATCAAGAAAATGCTGGACCTCAACGCCACCCAGTTTGGCCTCTTGATGGCCATGCCGGTGCTGACCGGTTCGCTGGTGCGGGTGCCCTTGGGCATCTGGACCGACCGCTACGGAGGGCGCATCGTGATGACGGTGCTGATGGCGATCACGGTGCCTGCCATCTGGTTCATGTCCCATGCCACCGCTTACTGGCATTTTCTGGTGATTGGCCTGTTTGTGGGCTTGGCTGGGGGCTCGTTTTCGGTGGGCACCCCATATGTGGCGCGCTGGTTTCCCAAAAAGCAGCAGGGCATGGCCATGGGTGTTTACGGTGCGGGCAACTCGGGCTCGGCCGTCAACAAGTTTGTGGCGCCGGTCATCCTGGTGGCCTTTGGCTGGGCGGCGGTGCCGCAGGTGTATGCGGCCATCATGGCGGGCACGGTGGTGCTGTTCTGGCTGTTCAGCCACAGTGACCCGGCGCATCTGGTGCCCAGCCAGGTGTCGTTCATGGCGCAACTCAAAAGCCTGAAAGACCCCCGCGTGCTCAAGTACTGCCAGTACTACAGCATCGTGTTTGGCGGTTATGTGGCGCTGGCCCTGTGGATGGTGCAGTACTACATCGGTGAATACGGGCTGGACATCCGCGTGGCGGCCTTGCTGGCCGCGTGCTTTTCGCTGCCCGGTGGCGTGTTGCGTGCCGTGGGGGGGGTGCTCAGTGACAAATACGGCGCACACAGCGTCACCTGGTGGGTGCTGTGGGTCAGCTGGATCTGCCTGTTCCTGCTGTCCTACCCACAAACCGAATTCACCATCGCCACCGTCACCGGTCCCAAGACCTTTGTGATCGGGCTGAACGTCTACGCCTTCACCGGTTTGATGTTCATCCTGGGCATTGCGTTTGCCTTCGGCAAGGCCAGTGTCTTCAAGTACATCGCCAACGACTACCCCGGCAACATCGGTGCCATCAGCGGCATCGTGGGTCTGGCCGGCGGCCTGGGCGGCTTTGTGCTGCCCATCATGTTCGGCGCGCTGGTGGACCTGACCGGCGTGCGCAGCAGCGCCTTCATGCTGATGTACGGCGTGGTCTGGGTCTCGCTCATCTGGATGTACTGGACCGAGGTGCGCCAGACCGACGTCATGGGGCAAGCCCCGGCCGACATCACGCAACCCGGCTTGCGTGCCTGAACCCCAGCGAAGGAAACACAACATGAATACCCGTTTAACCCCCACTGCAGGCCGTTCGACCGACATCAACGACTGGCGTCCCGAAGACGAACAGTTCTGGGAAAGCACCGGCAAGCGCATCGCTTACCGTAACCTCTGGATCTCGGTGCCTGCGCTCTTGTGTGGCTTCGCCATCTGGGGCATGTGGGGCATCATCACCGTGCAGATGCTCAACCTGGGCTTTCCGTTCAGCCAGGCCGAACTGTTCAGCCTCACGGCCATCTCGGGCCTGGCGGGGGCGACCATGCGCATCCCGGCCTCGTTCCTGATCCGCCTGTCTGGCGGGCGCAACACGATTTTTCTGACGACGGCCATGCTGCTGGCCCCGGCCATGGGCACGGGCATCGCCTTGCAGCACCCCGAGTGGCCCTTGTGGGTGTTCCAGCTCATGGCATTGTGGTCGGGCGTGGGTGGCGGCAATTTCGCCAGCTCCATGTCCAACATTGGCACCTTTTTCCCCAAGCGTTTGCAGGGCACGGCGCTGGGTCTGAATGCGGGTCTGGGCAATTTTGGCGTGACGACCATGCAGATCGTCATCCCGCTGGTCATGACCGTGAGCCTGTTTGGCGGCCTGGGCGGTGAGCCCATGACGCTGGTGAAAGACAGCGGCTGGATCTTCGGCAAGATCGCCGCAGGCACGCCCACCTGGGTGCAAAACGCGGGCTTTGCCTGGCTGCTGTTGCTGGTGCCTTTGTCGGTGATCTGCTTTTTCGGCATGAACAACCTGACCACGGTGTCGCCCAACATCGGCGGCACCATCCCTGCCTTTTTGAAGATCATCTGGCTGTACACCCTGTCGTTTGTGCCCGCCGGGATCGGTCTGTATTTGTACCTTCCTGCACCCAGCGGCCTGGGCGTGCTCAACATGTGGCTGGCCATGCCGCTCATTATTGTGAGCACCTTGATGGTGATGAAGCTCACCGCATTTGGCACCATGAAGGACAACATCGCGGCCCAGTTCTCGATCTTCAAGAATAAGCACACCTGGGCCATGACGGTGCTCTACATCGTCACCTTCGGCAGCTTCATTGGCTTTTCGATGGCCTTGCCGCTGTCGATCACGGTGATCTTCGGCATCAGCCATGTGCCCGATGCCAGTGGTGTGCTGCAGCACACGCTCAAAAACCCCAATGCGCCTTCGGCCCTGACCTACGCCTGGATCGGCCCCTTTGTGGGTGCGCTGGTGCGGCCCATCGGTGGCTGGCTGTCGGACAAGACCGGTGGCTCCATCGTCACGCAATGGATTTCGGCGGTGATGGTGGTGGCCTCGGGCGCGGTGGGTTATGTCATGTGGCTGGCCTACCAGTCGGCCATGCCCGAGCAGTATTTCCTGGTGTTCATGCTGCTGTTTGTCTTGTTGTTCACCGCCAGCGGCATCGGCAATGGTTCGACCTTCCGCAGCATCGCCGTGATCTTTGACCGCCAGCAGGCCGGCCCCGTGCTGGGCTGGACTTCGGCCGTGGCCGCCTACGGGGCCTTCATCGCCCCGGTGGTGATTGGTCAGCAGATCAAGGCCGGCACACCCGAGGTGGCGATGTACGGCTTTGCGGTGTTTTACGCCCTGTGCCTCTTGCTCAACTGGTGGTTTTACCTGCGCGCGGGCGCCGAGATCCGCAACCCCTGAACCTTGCCCGAAAGTTTTTGAAAAGGGGCAGAACCCGCCCCGCTGAATTGGAGAAAAAGATGAGCCATTTTCTGGACCGACTGAATTACTTTTCAAACCCCAAGGAGCCTTTCTCGGGCGGGCACGGTGTGACCACCGGCGAAGACCGCACCTGGGAAGACGCTTACCGTGACCGCTGGGCGCACGACAAGATCGTGCGCAGCACGCACGGCGTGAACTGCACCGGTTCGTGCTCGTGGAAGATTTACGTCAAGGGCGGCATCGTCACCTGGGAAACCCAGCAAACCGATTACCCCCGCACCCGCGCCGATTTGCCCAACCACGAGCCGCGCGGCTGCGCGCGTGGTGCCTCGTATTCGTGGTACCTGTACAGCGCCAACCGCGTCAAATACCCCATGATCCGCGCCCGCCTGCTCAAGCACTGGCGTGCCGCGCTGGCCGTGGCCAAGAGCCCGGTGGACGCCTGGGCCAGCATCGTGCAAAACGAAGAGGCTCGCCGCGAGTGGCAGCAGCAGCGCGGCCTGGGCGGCTTTGTGCGCAGCACCTGGGACGAAGTCAACCAGATCATTGCCAGCGCCAACGTCTACACCGCCAAGCAATACGGCCCGGACCGCATCATCGGCTTCTCGCCGATCCCGGCCATGTCCATGGTCAGCTATGCCGCAGGCAGCCGTTACCTGTCGCTGATTGGCGGCGTGTGCATGAGCTTTTACGACTGGTACTGCGACCTGCCGCCCGCCAGCCCGCAAATCTGGGGTGAGCAGACCGATGTGCCCGAATCGGCCGATTGGTACAACTCGACCTACATCATCGCCTGGGGCTCCAACGTGCCGCAAACGCGCACGCCCGATGCGCACTTCTTCACCGAGGTGCGTTACAAGGGGGCCAAGACCGTGGCCATCACGCCCGACTATGCCGAGATCAGCAAGCTGGCCGATCTGTGGATGCACCCCAAGCAGGGCACCGACGCGGCCATTGCCATGGCCATGGGCCATGTGATCCTCAAAGAGTTTTACTTCGACAAACGCAGCGCCTACTTTGACGACTACGTGCGCCGCTACACCGACATGCCCAACCTGGTGCAGCTCGAAGAGCGCACCTTGCCCGATGGCCGCAAGGTCACGGTACCCGGCCGCTACCTGCGCGCCAGCGACTTCAACGGCAAGCTGGGTCAGGACAACAACCCCGAGTGGAAAACCGTGGCGCTGGACCAGAACGACCGTGTGGTCTTGCCCAACGGCTCGATAGGTTTCCGCTGGGGTGCTGAAGGCCGCAGCGATGCGGGCAAATGGAATCTGGAAAACAAAGAGGCGCGAGGAGACAGCGAAGTCAAGCTCAAGCTGAGCCTGATGGAGGGAAATGGAGAAGGAGGTGGCAGCGACTACGAAGTGGGCGAGGTGGCCTTCCCGTATTTCGGCGGCATCGACACCCCCAACTTCAATGCCAACAAGCAAGCCAGTGCGGTGGACGACGTGTTGGTGCGGCATGTGCCGGTGCGCCGCATCAAGCTGGGCAAGGCCGGTGAAGAGCGCTACGCCCTGGTGGCCACGGTGTTTGATCTGACGGCTGCCAACTACGGCGTGGCCCGGGGCCTGCCCGGCGAGAATGCCGCCACCAGCTACGACCACGACACCCCCTACACCCCTGCCTGGCAGGAAAAGATCACCGGCGTCAAGCGCGACCAGGTGATCGCCGTGGCCCGCCAGTTTGCCGACAATGCCGACAAGACCCGTGGCAAGTCCATGGTCATCATCGGCGCGGCCATGAACCACTGGTACCACAGCGACATGAACTACCGCGGCATCATCAACATGCTGATGATGTGCGGTTGCATTGGCCAAAGCGGCGGCGGCTGGGCGCACTATGTGGGCCAGGAAAAGCTGCGTCCCCAGACCGGCTGGACCGCGCTGGCTTTTGCCCTGGACTGGGTGCGCCCACCTCGCCAGATGAACAGCACCAGCTTCTTTTATGCGCACACCGACCAGTGGCGCTACGAGCGGCTGGGCGTGGAAGAGATCCTTTCGCCGCTGGCCGACAAGTCCCAGTTTGGCGGCAGCATGATCGACTACAACGTGCGCGCCGAGCGCATGGGCTGGCTGCCCAGTGCGCCGCAGTTGCAGACCAACCCGATGCAGGTCGTCAAGGACGCGCAGGCACAGGGCATGGACCCCAAGGACTACGCGGTCAAAGCCCTGAAGGACGGCAGCCTCAAGATGAGCTGCGAAGACCCGGACCACCCGCTCAACTGGCCGCGCAACATGTTTGTCTGGCGCTCCAACATCCTGGGGTCTTCGGGCAAAGGGCACGAGTATTTCCTCAAGCACCTGCTGGGCACCTCCCACGGCGTGCAGGGCAAGGACCTGGGGGCCGAAGACGCCAAGCCGACCGAAGTGACCTGGCACGACAAAGCCCCGGAAGGCAAGCTGGACCTCTTGGTGACGCTGGATTTCCGCATGAGCACGACCTGCCTGTATTCGGACATCGTGCTGCCCACCGCCACCTGGTACGAGAAGAACGACCTCAACACCAGCGACATGCACCCCTTCATCCACCCGCTGTCCACCGCGGTGGACCCGGCCTGGCAAAGCAAGAGCGACTGGGAGATCTACAAGGGTTTTGCCAAAGCCTTCAGCGAGGTCTGTGTGGGCCATCTGGGCGTGGAAAAAGAGCTGATGCTCACGCCGCTGATGCACGATACGCCCGCCGAGCTGGCCCAGGCCTTTGATGTGAAAGAGTGGAAAAAAGGCGAGTGCGAGCTGATCCCCGGCAAGACCGCGCCGCAAATCGCGGTGATCGTGCGCGACTACCCCAACACCTACAAACGCTTCACGGCCCTGGGCCCCTTGATGGAAAAAGTGGGCAATGGCGGCAAGGGCATTGGCTGGAACACCGCCGACGAGGTGCACCAGCTTGGTGAGCTCAACGGCAAGGTGCGCGCAGAAGGGGTGACCCAAGGCATGCCCAGCATCAACACCGACATCGACGCCTGCGAGGTGGTGCTGCAGCTGGCCCCCGAGACCAACGGCCATGTGGCCGTCAAGGCCTGGGAGGCACTCTCCAAGATCACCGGGCGCGACCACACCCACTTGGCTTTGCACCGCGAAGACGAAAAAATCCGCTTCCGCGACATCCAGGCCCAGCCGCGCAAGATCATCAGCTCGCCCACCTGGTCGGGTCTGGAGAGCGAGAAGGTCTCGTACAACGCCGGTTACACCAACGTGCACGAGTACATCCCGTGGCGCACGCTCACGGGGCGTCAGCAGTTTTACCTGGACCACCCCTGGATGCTGGCCTTTGGCGAGGGCATGACCAGCTACCGCCCACCTGTGGACTTGAAAACCGTGGACGAGATGATCGACCGCAAGCCCAACGGCAATAAGGAAATCTCGCTCAACTTCATCACGCCGCACCAGAAGTGGGGCATCCACAGCACCTACAGCGACAACCTGCACATGCTCACGCTCAACCGGGGTGGCCCGGTGATCTGGCTGAGCGAAGACGACGCCAAAAGTGCGGGCATCGTGGACAACGACTGGGTCGAGCTGTTCAACAGCAACGGCGCGATCGCGGCGCGTGCCGTGGTCAGCCAGCGGGTCAATCCCGGCATGGTGATGATGTACCACGCGCAGGAAAAAACCATCAACACGCCCGGCTCGGAGATCACCGGCATTCGGGGCGGCATCCACAACTCGGTCACCCGCATCGTGACCAAGCCGACCCACATGATCGGGGGCTACGCCCAGTTCAGCTACGGCTTCAACTATTACGGAACCATTGGCACCAACCGCGACGAGTTTGTGGTGGTGCGCAAGATGCGCACCATCGACTGGCTCGACGGTGAAGCCGCCGCCACGGTTCAGGCCTGAAGGAGAAACACATGAAAATTCGTGCACAAATTGCGATGGTGCTGAACCTGGACAAATGCATCGGTTGCCACACCTGTTCGGTCACCTGCAAAAACGTCTGGACCAGCCGACCCGGCGTGGAATACGCCTGGTTCAACAACGTGGAAACCAAGCCCGGCATTGGCTACCCCAAGGACTGGGAAAACCAGGACAAGTGGAACGGCGGCTGGACCCGCAAGGCCGATGGCTCGATCGAGCCCAAGCAGGGGGGCAAGTGGAAACTGCTGATGCGGATTTTTTCAAATCCCAACATGCCGCAGATCGACGACTATTACGAGCCCTTCACCTACGACTACGAGCACCTGCAAGGCGCGCCCGAGTCCAAGGCCACGCCCACGGCGCGCCCGCGCAGCCTGATCACCGGCCAGCGCATGCAAAAGATCGAGTGGGGCCCCAACTGGGAAGAAATCCTGGGCGGCGAGTTCAGCAAACGCAGCAAGGACGCTAACCTGGCCAACTTTGACCAGGTGCAAAAAGACATGGTGGGCCAGTTTGAGAACACCTTCATGATGTATTTGCCCCGCCTGTGCGAGCACTGCCTGAATCCGGCGTGTGTGGCGTCTTGCCCTTCGGGCTCGATCTACAAGCGCGAAGACGACGGCATTGTGCTGATCGACCAGGACAAGTGCCGCGGCTGGCGCATGTGCGTGAGCGGCTGCCCCTACAAAAAGATTTACTACAACTGGCAAAGCGGCAAGGCTGAAAAATGCATCTTCTGCTACCCCCGCATTGAAGCCGGTCAGCCCACCGTGTGCTCGGAAACCTGTGTGGGCCGCATCCGTTACCTGGGTGTGGTGCTGTACGACGCCGACCGCATCGCCGAAGCGGCCAGCACCGAAAACGAGAAAGACCTGTACCAGGCGCAGCTGGACATTTTCCTGAACCCGCACGACCCGAAGGTGATCGAGCAGGCCCGTCTGGACGGCATTCCCGAAGCCTGGCTGGAAGGCGCACGCAACAGCCCCGTCTACAAAATGGCGATCGACTGGAAAGTAGCCTTGCCGCTGCATCCCGAGTACCGCACGCTGCCCATGGTCTGGTATGTGCCACCGCTGTCGCCCATCACGGCGGCCGCCAATGCAGGCCATGTGGGCATGAACGGCGAGCTGCCCGATGTGTCGCAAATGCGCATTCCGGTGCAGTACCTGGCCAACTTGCTCACCGCGGGTGACACCGCACCCGTGACCCGGGCCCTGGAGCGCATGCTGGCCATGCGCACCTACCAGCGCAGCAAGCATGTGGACGGCGTGGACAACCTGGCGGTGCTGGAGCAAACCGGCCTGACGGTGGCCCAAGTCGAAGAGATGTACCACGTCATGGCGATTGCCAATTACGAAGACCGTTTCGTGATTCCCAGCTCGCACCGGGAATACGCCGAGAACACCTTTGACATGCGCGGCGGCTGCGGCTTCTCGTTTGGCAACGGTTGCTCGGACGGCCAGTCCGAGGTCAGCCTGTTCGGTGGCGACAAGCGTCGCACCATCCCCATCCAGCCCGTCGTTTGAAGCGAGGTCTTTCATGAAGAACAACCGATATTCATTGCGCGTGCTGTCCCAGTTGCTGTCTTATCCGGACACCGAGTTGCGAGCTCAGCTGCCTGAGTTGCTGCCCGTGCTGAAGGAAGAGGGCGCCTTGAGCGCTGGCCGTCAGGCCGAACTGCAGACCTTGGTATCCCACCTGCTGCGTCTGGACACCATGGACGCCGAGGCGCGTTATGTGGAAACCTTTGACCGGGGCCGCGCCACCTGCTTGCACCTGTTCGAGCATGTGCATGGCGACTCGCGTGACCGGGGGCCGGCCATGATCGACTTGAGTCAAACCTACGCGCAATCGGGCCTGTTTTTGTCGCCTGACGAGCTGCCCGACCATCTGTGCGTGGTGCTGGAGTTCGCATCGACCCAGACGCCCGAGGTGGCCAAGGCCTTTCTGGGCGAGATGGCGCACATTCTGAACGCCATCTTCAGCGCTTTGCTCAAACGCGAAAGCCCCTATGCGGTGGTGTTGGCGGCGGTGCTGGAGCTGGCCGGGCACAAGGCCCAGGCCGTGCAGATCGTGGCCGACGAGCCGCTGGACGAGAGCTGGCGCGAGCCCGAGGCCTTTGATGGCTGCAGCACACGCGGCCAGGCCCGTCCGGGCGAGGTGCAGCCCATCCACATTGTCAGAAAAACCTCTACCCAAACCCGGGGAGTTGCAGCATGAACTACTTCGACCATTTCATTTTTGGCATTTACCCCTACATCGCGCTGAGCGTGTTTTTGCTCGGCAGCCTGATCCGCTTTGACCGCGATCAGTACAGCTGGAAGAGCGATTCCTCGCAACTGCTGCGCAAAGGCCAGTTGCGTTGGGGCAGCAACCTGTTCCATGTGGGCGTGCTGTTTTTGTTTGGTGGGCACAGCGTGGGCATGCTCACGCCGCATTTCATGTACGAGCACATCATGAGCGCGGGCGACAAGCAGTTGCTGGCCATGGTCTCGGGCGGTGTGTTTGGCGTGCTGGGCTTCATCGGCGTGACGCTGCTTTTGCACCGCCGCCTGTTTGACGTGCGCATCCGCGTGAACAGCCGCGCCAGCGACATCGCGCTGCTGGTCTTGCTGTGGGCGCAGTTTGCGCTGGGCCTGGCCACCATCCCGCTGTCGGCCCAGCACCTGGACGGCAGCATGATGCTCAAGCTGGCCGAGTGGGCGCAGCGCATCGTCACCTTCCGAGGTGGTGCGGTGGAGTTGCTGGCCGAAGCCAGCTGGGTCTTCAAGGCCCACATGTTCCTGGGCATGAGCATCTTCTTCATCTTCCCGTTCACGCGGCTGGTGCACGTCTGGAGTGGTTTCGGCACGCTGGCCTATGTGGTGCGTCCGTACCAGGTGGTGCGCAGCCGCCGTGTGGGCATGACGCCCCGGCCGCCGTTCGGCCGTGGCTGATCGGGTGTTGAAATTTTTGAAACCATTGCACACAGGGCTTCACCATGACTTTTGACACCTTGACAGAAAACCAGTCCGCCACATCTGGTGCAGGTTCTTGCGGCAGCGGCTCTTGTGGCTGCGGCAGTGCAGCGCCGTCTTCGGCTTATGAGCGCACGGCGGCTGCCATGTCCGCGTTAGCCGGTTCAGCGCAGACCGACGAGGCCAGCGATGTGCTGCCTGCCGTGGCGCCCGCCATCAATGGCATCGCCTTGCTCGCCTCCGGCGAGAGCCTCCCCGCAGAAGACCTGCTGGAGCGGGCACACGCCGAACTGCTGCGCCAAGAGGCCGTCCGGCTGGGTATGCTGCCTCGCCACGCTGGCCTGACAGCGCCTGAACTGAGCGCCGACGATCAGGCGGTGATCGACCGCATGCTGGAGGCCGAGGTCGCTTCGCCCCAGCCCACACCCGAAGAAGCGCAGCGTTACTACGACGCCCACCAGGCGCAATTCACCGTGGGCCAGGCACGCCGGGTGCGCCACATTTTGTTTGCCGTCACGCCCGGGGTGAACGTGCCCGCGCTGGCGCAACGTGCCGAAGCGGCTTTGCTGGAACTGTCCAATAAGTCGGTGCAGCCCGAGCGCTTTGCGCAATTGGCGGCCGAGTTGTCCAACTGCCCATCGGGCGCGCAAGGCGGTGATCTGGGCTGGCTCACGCCTCAGGACTGTGCACCTGAATTCGCCAAGGAATTGTTCTTCCTGGCCGAGTCCAGCCAGAGCACGGGGCTGCGGCCACGTCTGGTGCACACGCGCTTTGGTTTCCACATCGTCGATGTGCTCGAAGTGAACCCCGGCCATTTGCCTTCGTTTGAACAGCTGAAGGCGCAGATCGCTGCGCGCCTGCAATGGCAGTCACGCGCCACCGCCTTGGGGCAGTACATGCGCCGACTGGTCGGCCTGGCGCAGGTCGAGGGCCTGGAACTGGACGGGGATGCCTCGCCCCTGGTGCAATGAACGAACCAGCGCTGCCCGACGCGTCCGATGAGCTGCTGCAGCGTTTGCAGCGCTTTCATGCGGATTATTTTCCGCTGCACCAGCAGCGGTTTCAGGATCTGGTGGCGCAGGGGCAGCACCCCAAAACCTTGTTCATCGGGTGCTCGGATTCGCGCTTGGTGCCTTACCTCTTGACCGGCACCGGGCCGGGCGAGTTGTTCATCGTGCGCAATGTGGGCGCGCTGGTGCCGCCCTTCGATGGCTCGCACGGGCTGCACGGCACCATGGCAGGCATCGAGTTCGCGGTGCTGCAGCTGCATGTGCAGCGCATCATCGTGTGTGGGCACAGCCACTGCGGTGCCATTCGCACCGCTTACGAAGGCGCACCCGAAGAAGCCAAGGCCTTGCAAAGCTGGCTCAAGCTGGCCGACGAGGCCCTGCTGCCGGTGCGGCCCAGCCCCGAGGCCTTACTGCGCACCGAGCAGCGTTCGGTGGTCTTGCAGCTCGAACGCCTGATGGACTACCCCATGGTGCGGCGCGAAGTCGAAGCCGGGCGCCTGACCTTGCACGGCTGGCACTATGTGATCGAAGAGGGCGAGGTGCATGTGTTCGATGTGCAGCGGGGCGATTTTGTGCCAGCATCGCTGTCGTCGCACAGCGGCACGGGGCCGTTTCCACCGTATGTGGAGCATGATGGCCAGATCATTTCGGAGTGAACCCGATGTGTGGGGCCATGGAGAAATAGCTGAATGAGCGATATCGAAAAAGACAGCGCCACCCGACTGGCCAGCCAGCTGATGGCCACGCGCCAGACCGTGCTGCCCAAGCGCCTGGTGGCACCCGGGCCTGACGCGGCAGAACTGGCGCTGCTGTTTCAGGCCGCCGCTGCCGCGCCCGACCACGACCTGATCAACCCCTGGCGGTTTTTGATCATGCCCGAGCACAAAAGGGCGGATCTGGGTGATCTGTTTGCCCAAGCCTTGATCGAGCGCGACCCCAGTGCATCCCCGGATCAGATGGAACAAGCCCGCGACAAGGCGTTGCGTGCGCCTTTGCTGATGCTGCTCATTGTGGACGAGTCCAAGGGCTCTGCCGAGATCGACATGCACGAGCGCGTGCTGAGTGCAGGCTGCGCGGTGCAAAACCTGATGCTGCTGGCCCATGCTATGGGTTATGGCTCGGGCCTGACCAGTGGCAAGGCGCTCAAGGCCACCGCTTTTCGTGCCGGTTTGGGCTTGGCCGCTTCGGAGCACGCGATTTGCTGTGTGAGTGTGGGGACGGTCAGTTCCCGCAAACCCTTCAAGCCTCGCCCCGAGGTGTCGCAATTCACCCGCGTCTGGGGAGACTGTGCATGACACCCACCGCTGCCGTGGGTGTCAGTTTGCCAGGCCTGAGGTCCCCGGGCGTGGGCTTTGAAGCCCCGTTCGAGATGCTGTCGGCGTGTCATGAGCGGGTTGAGCGCATGCTGGACCTGCTCGCCCGGCTCAGGGACCATGTGGCGAAAAACGGGTGCGACGCGCAAGCGGCCACAGCGGCTGTGGATGTGATGCGCTATTTCGATCTGGCTGCGCCGCAACACCACCTGGACGAGGAAAGGCATGTGTTTGTGGCGGTGCTGGCCTTGCAAAATGACCGCCTGGATCAGCTGGTTGACCGGCTTCGGCAGGAGCACCTGGACATGGAAAAACTCTGGAGCCAGGTGCGCCAGGCACTGGCGCTGGTGGCGCACTCGGATGCTCAAAACAGAGCGCCCTTCAGCGATGCGGATCAGGCCAGCATGGACGCATTTACGGCCATCTACAAAGAACACATCCTGGCCGAAGAAGATCTGGTGTACCCCGAGGCCAAGCGGTCACTCGGTGCAGAGCAACTGACCGCGATGTCGCGGGACATGGTGCGCCGGCGGGGCGCGCACTCAACAGAGGGCTGAGCGGGGGGCTGAGCAGGTGGGGCGTTTCAAAACCGCCCCAGAGCTTGCATCTTCCAGGCCAGCCACAGCTTGCGCAGCGGTGTGAGCGCGATGCGCTGGTGCAGCACCTGAAAGCCCGAGGCTTCAATTTCGCGCAGCAGGGTGCGGTAGATGCTGGCCATCATGAGGCCGGGTTTTTGAGCGCGGCGGTCGGCGGCGGGCAGCAGGGCCAGGGCTTCGTCGTACAGGGCATGCGCGCGGTCGGTCTGGAACTTCATCAGTGCTTTGAAGTGGTCTGAATACGCGCGCTGCATCAGGTCCTGCGCCTTGACGCCAAAGCGTTGCTGTTCGTCCAGCGGCAGGTAGATGCGCCCGCGCAGGGCGTCTTCGCCCACGTCGCGGATGATGTTGGTCATCTGAAAGGCCAGGCCCAGCTTGTGCGCATAGGCGGTGGTGGCCTCGTCGGTCTGGCCAAAGATGCGGGCAGCGACTTCGCCCACCACACCGGCCACCAGGTGGCAATATTTCGTCAGCCCCGCAAAGTCCAGATAGCGGGTCTGGTTCAGGTCCATCTGGCAGCCTTCGATCACGGCCAGCAGATGGCGGCTCTCGATGCCAAAGGGCTGGGTGTGCGGCATCAGCGCATGCATGACCGGGTGCGTGGGCTGGCCTGCGTAGGATTGCAGCACTTCTTTTTGCCACCAGCCGAGCTTGGCAGCGGCCACGCTCGGGTCGCTGATTTCGTCGACCACATCGTCCACTTCACGGCAAAACGCATAAAACGCGGTGATGGCGGCACGGCGCTCGGGTGGCAAAAACAGGAAGGCGTAATAGAAACTGCTGCCCGAGGCGGCGGCTTTTTGCTGGACGTAGTCTTGCGGGCTCATGGGCTGGGATTCTCGCACCGAAAGAAATGCCCCCGGGCGGGTGACAGGTGGGATGTCAAGCGGGGGGCGTGCCGGTCAATTTCTGGAATTGCCGGTCCAGCACAGCACGGGTGCCCAAGCCCAGCGCGATGCGCCACAGCAGGGCGCGTATTTCCTGGCGCGGCATTTTGATCCGCTGGGTCAGTGCGGCAGGTCCGGCCTGGCGCAGCAGCGCGATGGTGCGCGCACCGATCAAGGCAGGCAGGGCGCTGGCCAGGCGCAGTCGCAGCGGTTGGAGGGCCAAGGCATAACGCATGCCCTCGGCCAGTTGCGCTTGGGTGTGGTCCAGCCAGGCGGTGTAGAGCGGGGCCAAGGCTTGCAGGGTGTTGGCATCGCCGGTTTGGGCAGCTCGTGCCAGCACTTCCGGGGTCAGGCCCGCATGCGCCAGGGTTTCTTCTGGCCAATAGCAGCGCCCGGTGGCCAGGTCGGCCCCGGCGTCACGGATGATGTTCAGGCGCTGCAGGCCCATGCCGTAGGCACGGCCCATGCGCATCATCTCGGCCTGCGGCAGCAGGCTGTAGCCGTGCAGGTGGCGGCCACACAACTCGGTCCAGAACTCGCCCACGCAACCGGCCACCAGCCAGGTGTAGTCGCTCAGCTCGGCCTCGGTCTGCAAAGCGTGCAGGCCGGGGCCAAAGCGGGCCATGTCCAGCTGTTGGCCGCGGGTGATGTGGCCCAGCACCTGGCGCACGCTGGCCTGGTCAGCGGGGTGCAGGGTGTGCAAAAGCGGCAGGCATTGGGGCAGGGCTTGCATCAGGGCGCGCTCGTGTGGGTCGGTTTGTTGCGCGGCAAAGGCCTGGGTCAGGCGCTGGAGTTCTGGTTGGTCCGAGGCCGAAGTGTCGGGTTTGGCGATGGCCCATGTCATGAGTTCCAGCAAGACCTGCCGCTCGGCCAGGGGCAGGGCAGTGGTGTCGGCCACGGTGTCGGTGGCGCGGGCCAGCAGGTAGCCGATGCCCACAGGCGCTTGCAGGGCCGGGGGCAAGAGGCGGATGGTCAAGCCAAAAGAGCGGGAGACGCCTTGCAGGATGGTTTTTTGTGCAGAGTTCAGCCCGCTCGGCTGAGCGCTCGAAAATAAGGGGGTGTGGCGCATGGTCAATGCCTATTGTCGCTTGACACCGTCGGTGACTTTGAATAGATTACTAACCAGTCAGTCATTATCTTTTTCCGGAAACCCCATGCCCATCACCTGGTCACTCGCCAAGCGGCGAGTTTTTCATTTGTGCGCGAGCGCAGCTTTTTTGACAACTTTGGCAGCATGTTCCAAGCAAGAGGCTCCGCTGGAGCCCTTGCGGTCAGTCAAATTGATCACGGTGTCTGCGGGCGAATTGAACGTGTCGGGCGAGTATTCGGCCGAGGTGCGTGCGCGTGTGGAGTCGCGCCTGGGGTTTCAGGTGGCGGGCAAATTGGTGGAACGCCCGGCGGAGTTGGGCCAGCGCGTGACGGCTGGCCAGTTGTTGGCCCGCATCGATGCGCAAGACTACCAATTGGCCGCTCAAGCCGCACAGGCCCAGGTGAGCGCGGCGCAAAGCCAGCGCGATTTGGCCGCAGCAGAATACAAACGCTTTGAGGCCTTGAAGGCGCAAAACTTCATCAGCGGTGCCGAGCTGGAGCGGCGCGAGGCCAGCCTGAAAGCCGCTGACGCGGCGCTGAACCAGGCCAAAGCCCAGGCGCAGGCACAAGGCAACCAGGCGGGTTATGCCCGCTTGAGCGCCAGCCACGCCGGCGTGATCACGGGCGTCGAGGCCGAGGTGGGGCAGGTGGTGTCGGCGGGGCAGCCTGTTGTGCGCCTGGCGCATGACGGTCCGCGTGACGCGGTGTTTGCCGTTTCCGAGCAAACCGCTTTGGCCCTCAAGCCAGGGCAAAGCATGCAGGCCATCTTGGCCAGCACAGGCCAGCCGCTCAAGGGCAAAGTCCGTGAGCTGGCCGCCAGCGCCGATCCGGTGACGCGCACCTATGCCGTCAAGCTGGCCCTGGAGGCATCCGAGCGCTTGCCATTGGGGGCCACCGTCCATGTGCTGGCGGCCGATTTGCCGGGCAGCCAGGCTGCGGTGATCAAGCTGCCGACCAGCGCCCTGCGACAAGAAGGCGCCGGTACGGTGGTCTGGGTGCTGGACGAGGCGAGCATGACCGTCAACACCCAGGCGGTGCAGGTCGGCACGGTGGACGGCAACGCGGTCGTCATCACCGCGGGCCTGAAACCAGGGCAGAAAGTGGTGAGTGCAGGCGTGCATGTCTTGTCACCCGGCCAGAAGGTCACGGTGTACGGCGCTGCACCGATGGCTGCGCCCGCTGCCCCCGCTGCCGCTGCTTCAGTCCCACGGTGACCGCATGAGCAGCACCGACAACACCCGATTCAACCTCTCGCGCTGGGCGCTGGAGCACCCGGCCCTCACCCGCTACCTGATGGTGGTGCTCATGGTGCTGGGCATGGCGTCTTATTTTCAGTTGGGGCAGGACGAAGACCCGCCCTTCACCTTCCGCGCCATGGTGGTGCGGGCCTACTGGCCGGGGGCCACCGCCGAGCAAGTGGCCGAACAGGTGACCGACAAGATCGAGCGCACCCTGCAGGAAGTGCCTTTTGCCGACAAGATCCGCAGCTATTCCAAGCCGGGTGAGGCGCAGATCATTTTCCAGATCAAGGACAACTCCAAGCCGGGTGATGTGCCTCAGGTTTGGTACACGGTGCGCAAAAAAATCGGGGACATGCGTGGCAGCTTGCCGCAGGGCGTGGTGGGCCCGTTTTTCAACGACGAATTTGGCGATGTGTACGGCGTCATTTACGCTTTAAGCGGTCAGGGCTTCACGGCGGCCGAGCTCAAGACCCAGGCCGACAGCCTGCGGCAGGATTTGCTGCGCGTGCCCGATGTGGCCAAAGTGGAGCTGTTCGGTGCCCAGGACGAAAAGGTGTTCGTCGAGGTGTCGCAAAAGAAGCTGGCGCAAATGGGCCTGGACATGGGCGCGGTGCTGGCCCAGCTGAACCAGCAAAACGCGGTCGAGTCGGCGGGCAGTTTGCAGTCACCGGTGGATGTGGTGCAGGTGCGTGTGGGCGGGCAGTTCCAGAGTCTGGCCGATCTGCAGGCCATGCCGATTCGCGGCGCTTCAGGTGCGCAAATCCGTTTGTCCGACATCGCCACCGTGACGCGTGGCTACATGGACCCGCCCTCGGTGAAGGTGCGCCACGACGGCCAGGAAGTGATTGCGCTGGGCGTGTCCATGGCCAAGGGCGGCGACATCATCGCCTTGGGCCAATCCTTGCGGGGTGCGGTGGCTGCTGCACAGGCCAATTTGCCTGCGGGCATGAGGCTGACGCAGGTGCAGGACCAGCCCAGCGCCGTGTCCAACTCGGTCAACGAGTTCATCAAGGTGCTGATTGAGGCGGTGGTGATCGTGCTGGCGGTGAGCTTTTTGGCGCTGGGCCTGCACAAGCGTCCGGGCCATCACCCATTGTGGCGGCGCTGGACGCTGGACATGCGGCCCGGTTTGGTGGTGGGCATCACCATCCCGCTGGTGCTGGCGGTGACCTTTTTGGCCATGCATTACTTTGGCATCGGCCTGCACAAAATTTCGCTGGGCTCACTCATCATTGCGCTGGGCTTGCTGGTGGACGACGCCATCATCGCGGTGGAGATGATGGTGCGCAAGATGGAAGAGGGCTACGACAAAGTGCGTGCCGCCACCTTTGCCTATGAGCTCACCGCCATGCCCATGCTCACGGGCACCTTGATCACGGCGGCGGGTTTCTTGCCCATTGGCATGGCCAAGTCCATGACGGGCGAGTACACCTTTGCGATTTTTGCGGTCACGGTGGTGGCGCTCTTGGTCAGCTGGGTGGCTTCGGTTTACTTCGTGCCCTATCTGGGGGCCTGGTTGCTCAAACCGCCAGCGCATGCCGTGTCGGCCGAGCACCTGGATTCGGCCGAGATGTTTGACACGCCGTTTTACCGGCACTTTCGCAACTGGGTGACCTGGTGCGTGACGCACCGCTGGAAGACGATTGGCATCACCGTGTTCTTGTTCGTGATGGGCATTGTGGGCATGGGCAAGGTGCAGCAGCAATTCTTCCCCGATTCCTCGCGTCCTGAAATCATGGTCGACTTGTGGCTGCCCGAGGGCTCGCCCTTCAAGGCCAGCGAAGACATGGCCAAACGGGTCGAGCAACGCCTGGCGCAAGAAGACGGCGTGAAGTCGGTCACGGCTTGGGTGGGCTCGGGTGTGCCGCGCTTTTATTTGCCACTGGACCAGGTCTTTCCCCAGACCAACGTGTCGCAGCTGATCGTCTTGCCCCATGATCTGAAAACCCGTGAAGTGCTGCGGGCCAAGCTGCCGACCTTGCTGGCGCAGGAGTTTCCCGAAGTGCGTGGGCGTGTGAAATTGCTGCCCAACGGCCCGCCCGTGCCTTACCCGGTGCAGTTTCGTGTGGTCGGGCCGGACCCTCAGGTCCTGCGCCTGAAGGCCGACGAGATCAAGGCGCAAATGCGCCAAAACGCCAACACGCGCGGCGTGAATGACAACTGGAACGAGTCGGTGAAGTCGGTGCGGCTCGAAGTCGACCAGGCCAAGGCACGCGCCTTGGGCGTGACCAGCCAGTCGATTGCGCAGGCTTCGCGCACCTTGCTCAGCGGCTCCACCGTGGGCCAATACCGCGATGGCGACAAACTGATCGACATCGTGTTGCGCCAGCCACTGGCCGAGCGCGATGCCTTGTCGGACCTGTCCCAGGCGTATGTGCCCACGGCTTCGGGCAAATCGATTCCGCTGCTGCAAATCGCCACCCCGGTGTTTGCCTGGGAGCCTGGGGTGATGTGGCGCGAGGGCCGGCAGTTCGCCATCACGGTGCAGTCTGACATCGCCGAAGGTTTGCAGGGGGCCACCGTGACGGCGCAGTTGCTGCCAGAACTGAAAAAGACCGAAGCCAGCTGGCTGGGCCAGGGCTTGAGCGGCTACCGCATCGAGGTGGCGGGCGCGGTGGAGGAAAGTGCCAAAGGCTCGGCGTCGATTGCGGCGGGTGTGCCGGTCATGTTGTTCATCACTTTCACCTTGCTGATGCTGCAGCTGCAAAGCTTCAGCCGCGCGATGCTGGTGTTCTTGACCGGACCGCTGGGCATGGCCGGGGTGGCAGGCGCTTTGCTGGTGCTGAACCGGCCGTTTGGCTTTGTGGCTTTGCTCGGCGTGATCGCGCTCATGGGCATGATCCAGCGCAACTCGGTGATTCTGATCGACCAAATCGAGCAGGACCGGGCGGCGGGCGTGGTGCCCTGGCAGGCCATTGTGGAGTCGGCGGTGCGGCGTTTGCGCCCCATCGTGCTCACGGCCGCTGCTGCGGTGCTGGCCATGATTCCGCTGTCGCGCAGCATTTTCTGGGGCCCGATGGCGGTGGCCATCATGGGCGGTCTGATCGTGGCCACGGCGCTGACTTTGCTGGCGCTGCCGGCCATGTACGCGGCCTGGTTCAGAATTGAACGCCCAAATCAAGCCCGTGCCTGAATTTGGCCAATTGAAGCGGCTAAAATAGAAAGTTGACCGATTTCAAGCGGGCGGTCAGGTGCGTCAGGTGGCTTTTATGCCCAGCGACAAGCCTGACGCCCTTTTTGTTTGGACCTGCGCGGGTGGCGAAATTGGTAGACGCACCAGGTTTAGGTCCTGACGGTGGCAACACTGTGCGGGTTCGAGTCCCGCCCCGCGCACCAACCGACTTGTGGCCAAGGGGGCAACCCGGTGGCCTGAGAGACATTCAATTAACCGAGAACGACGATGACTGTGACTGTTGAAACCCTTGAAAAGCTGGAACGCAAGATCACCCTGACTGTGCCTGTGACGGCCATCCAGTCCGAAGTGGATGCACGCCTGAAGAAAATGGCCCGCACGGTCAAAATGGACGGTTTCCGTCCTGGCAAGGTGCCCATGAATGTGGTGGCCCAGCGCTATGGTTACTCGGTTCAGTATGAAGTTCTGAACGACAAAGTGGGCGAGGCTTTTGCTGTGGCCGCCAACGAAGCCAAACTGCGTGTGGCCGGTCAGCCCCGCATCTCCGAAAAAGAAGGCGCGCCAGAAGGCGAGCTGAACTTCGAAGCCATTTTTGAGGTGTACCCTGAAGTCAAGCTGGGCAATCTGGCTGACACCGAAGTGGAAAAACTGACGGCTGAAGTGTCTGAAGCCGCCATTGACAAGACCATCGACATCCTGCGCAAGCAGCGCCGCACCTTTGCCCAGCGCGCCCAAGACGCCGCTGCACAAGACGGCGACCGCGCCACCATCGACTTCGAAGGCAAGATCGACGGTGAAGTGTTCGCTGGCGGCAAAGCTGAAGACTTCCAGTTCATTTTGGGCGACGGCCAGATGCTCAAGGAATTCGAAGACGCCGTGCGCGGCATGAAGTCCGGCGAAAGCAAGACCTTCCCCTTGGCTTTCCCCGCTGATTACCACGGCCAAGACGTGGCTGGCAAAACAGCTGACTTCCTGGTCACGGTCAAGAAAATCGAAGCCGCCAACCTGCCTGAAGTCAACGAAGCCTTGGCCAAGTCCTTGGGCATTGCCGACGCCACGGTGGAAGGCCTGCGTGCCGACATCCGCAAAAACCTCGAGCGCGAAGTGAAATTCCGCCTGCTGGCCCGCAACAAACAAGCCGCTATGGACGCTTTGGTCGCCAAGGCCGAGCTGGATCTGCCCCAGGCCATCGTGCAAAACGAAATCGAGCGCCTGAAAGAGGGGGCCCGTGCCGATCTGAAGCAGCGCGGCATCAAGGACGCCGACAAGGCCCCGATCCCCGACGACATCTTCCGCCCCCAAGCCGAGCAGCGCGTGCGTCTGGGCCTGGTGGTGGCTGAAGTGGTGCGCGGCAACACCTTGCACGCCAAGCCCGAGCAGATCCAGGCTCACATCCAGGAGCTGGCCTCCAGCTACGAGCGTCCCGATGACGTGGTGCGTTGGTACAACAGCGATAACCAGCGCATGGCCGAAGTCGAGGCCGTGGTCATCGAGAGCAATGTGTCTGATTTCGTCCTGGCTCAGGCCAAGGTGGTCGAAAAAGCCATCACCTTTGAAGAGCTGATGGGTCAACAGGCCTGATCGGTCATTTGAATCCTTGAAATCCCTTGAGCATGGGGCTTGTGCCGGGCTTGCAGTCTGGCTCACAAGCCCCATCTCTTTGGTGGGGTTGAAAACCCGGTTAAAGTCATCCATGAATTTTCTGGAGAAAAGATGAGCGCACTGGACATCACAAATTTGGGCATGGTGCCCATGGTCATCGAGCAATCGGGCCGTGGCGAACGGGCCTATGACATCTACTCGCGGTTGCTCAAGGAGCGCGTGATCTTTTTGGTGGGTGAGGTCAACGACCACATGGCCAACCTGATCGTGGCCCAGTTGCTGTTTTTGGAGAGTGAAAACCCTGAAAAGGACATCTCGCTGTACATCAACTCCCCCGGTGGTTCGGTGAGCGCCGGCATGGCGATCTACGACACCATGAACTTCATCAAACCCGATGTGTCCACCCTGTGCAACGGCATGGCCGCCAGCATGGGCGCGTTTTTGCTGTCCTCGGGTGCCAAGGGCAAGCGTTTTGCGTTGCCCAACTCCAAGATCATGATTCACCAGCCTTTGGGCGGTGCGCGGGGTCAGGCCACCGAAATCGAGATCGCCGCCCGCGAGATCGTCAAGACCCGTGCCCAGTTGAACCGCATCCTGTCCGAGAACACCGGGCAGCCACTGGAGAAGATCGAGTTCGACACCGAGCGCGACTATTACCTCTCGGCCACCGAGTCCAAAGACTACGGTTTGATCGACGAAGTCATTTCCAAACGCGCTTGAGGGTGGCCGGGCTTTCCGGCACCTTGGCTGACGGCGTTGACCCCCAAAGGGTGAACGCCGTTTTTCTTTCGTTATCATTGACGAATTACGGATAGCGAGGCGACATTTATGGCCGATAAAAAAGGCTCAACCACTGAGAAAAACCTGTTCTGCTCTTTCTGCGGCAAGAGCCAGCACGAGGTCAAGAAGTTGATCGCAGGTCCGTCGGTGTTCATCTGCGACGAGTGCATTGATTTGTGCAACGACATCGTGCGCGATGAGTTGGCCACCACCACGGTGAGCGAAGGTGCCAAAGAGGGGCTGCCCACGCCGCTGGATATCAAGACCAATCTCGACAATTACGTGATCGGTCAGGAAAAAGCCAAGCGCAGTTTGGCCGTGGCGGTGTACAACCATTACAAGCGCCTCAAACACAAAGACGGGGCCAAGAAAGACGACGTCGAGCTGGCCAAAAGCAACATCTTGCTGATTGGCCCCACAGGCTCTGGCAAAACCTTGTTGGCCCAAACCATGGCTCGCATGCTGGATGTGCCTTTTGTCATGGCCGATGCCACCACCCTGACCGAAGCCGGTTATGTGGGCGAGGACGTGGAAAACATCGTGGCCAAGCTGCTGCAGACCTGCAATTACGACGTCGAGCGTGCCCAGCGCGGCATCGTCTACATCGACGAGATCGACAAGATCACCCGCAAGTCTGACAACCCTTCGATCACCCGCGACGTGTCGGGCGAGGGCGTGCAACAGGCCTTGCTCAAGCTGGTCGAGGGCACGATGGCCAGTGTGCCCCCGCAAGGCGGACGCAAGCACCCCAATCAGGACTTTTTGCAGATCGACACGACCAACATTCTGTTCATTTGTGGCGGCGCATTTGCTGGCCTGGAAAAGGTCATTGAAAACCGCACCGAATCGGGCGGCATTGGCTTTGGTGCCACGGTCAAAAGCAAAAAGCAGCGCTCCCTCACGGATGTTTTCAACGAAGTCGAGCCCGAAGACCTGATCAAGTTCGGTCTGATTCCTGAGCTGGTGGGGCGTTTGCCGGTGATCGCCACTTTGGCCGAGCTGACCGAAGAGGCTTTGGTGCAGATCCTCACCGAGCCCAAAAATGCGGTGGTCAAGCAGTTCACCAAACTGCTGGCCATGGAAGGCGTCGAGCTCGAAGTGCGTCCGAACGCACTGACGGCCATGGCCCGCAAAGCGCTGGCCCGCAAGACCGGTGCCCGAGGCCTGCGCTCCATCATGGAGCAGGCGCTGATCGACACCATGTTTGAATTGCCCAACCAGGCGAATGTCGAGAAAGTGGTGGTGGACGAGTCCGTCATCGACGACAACAAGCCCCCACTGCTGGTTTATCGCGAGTCGGCCAAGCAGGCCTGAACCACAGGTGCCCACCGCCATGAATACCCCTTCGCCTCTGTGGGTTGAAATCGCGGTGATTGCATCCATGTGCTTTGAATTGACCTGAGGGACACACCATGTCTGGACACACACCTTTGCCATCCACCCCGATCGAATTGCCCATGTTGCCGCTGCGCGACGTTGTGGTGTTTCCTCACATGGTGATTCCACTGTTTGTGGGTCGCCCCAAGAGCATCAAGGCGCTGGAGTCAGCCATGGCCGCAGAGCGCCGCATCATGCTGGTGGCCCAAAAAACCGCCGCCAAAGACGAGCCAGCCATCGACGACATGTTCGATGTGGGCTGCGTTTCGACCATTTTGCAGATGCTCAAATTGCCCGACGGCACGGTCAAAGTGCTGGTCGAAGGACAGCAGCGTGCGCAGGTGTTGTCCATTGTGGATGGCGAGGCCCACTTCGTGGCCACGGTCACCCCGGTGGAGCCTGCGGCCGAGCAGTCCGATGCCAGCAGCGAGATCGAGGCCTTGCGCCGAGCCGTGATGCAGCAGTTTGACCAATACGTCAAACTCAACAAGAAAATCCCACCGGAAATCCTCACCTCGATTTCCAGCATTGACGATGCCGGTCGCCTGGCCGATACCATCGCTGCACACCTGCCCTTGAAGCTGGAGAACAAGCAGCAAGTGCTGGACTTGTCCAACATCAAGGCCCGTCTGGAGAACCTGTTTGCCCAGTTGGAGCATGAAGTCGACATCCTGAATGTGGACAAGCGCATCCGTGGTCGCGTCAAGCGCCAGATGGAAAAGAATCAGCGCGACTTCTACCTGAACGAGCAGGTCAAAGCCATCCAGAAAGAGCTGGGCGAAGGGGAAGAGGGCGCGGACATCGAGGAAATCGAGAAGAAGATCAAGTCCGCCAAGATGTCAGCCGAGGCCCGCAAAAAGGCCGAGGGCGAGCTGAAAAAGCTCAAGCTCATGTCGCCCATGTCGGCCGAAGCGTCGGTGGTGCGCAACTACCTCGATGTGCTCACCGGATTGCCCTGGAGCAAGAAAACCAAACTCAAACACGACCTGGGCAATGCCGAGGACGTGCTGAACCAGGACCACTTTGGTCTCGACAAGGTCAAGGACCGAATTCTGGAATACCTCGCGGTCCAGCAACGTGTGGACAAGGTCAAGGCACCCATTCTGTGCCTGGTCGGGCCACCCGGCGTGGGCAAGACCTCGCTGGGCCAGTCCATTGCCAAGGCCACGGGTCGCAAATACGTGCGCATGGCGCTGGGCGGCATGCGCGACGAGGCCGAAATTCGCGGCCACCGCCGCACTTACATTGGGGCTTTGCCCGGCAAGGTGCTGCAAAACCTGAACAAGGTCGGCACCAAGAACCCCCTGTTCTTGCTGGACGAGATCGACAAGCTGGGCACGGACTTCCGGGGTGACCCTTCCAGCGCGTTGCTGGAGGTGCTGGACCCTGAGCAAAACCACACCTTTGGTGACCATTACGTCGAGGTCGATTTCGACCTGAGCGATGTGATGTTCGTGGCCACCTCCAACTCGATGAACATTCCTTCGGCCCTGCTGGACCGCATGGAAGTGATCCGCTTGTCGGGCTACACCGAAGACGAAAAGACCAGCATCGCCATGAAGTATTTGTTGCCCAAGCAAATGAGCAACAACGGCGTCAAGGAGTCCGAGTTGCTGGTCACCGAAGATGCGGTGCGCGACGTGGTGCGCTACTACACCCGCGAGGCGGGTGTGCGCTCGCTCGAGCGCGAGTTGGGCAAAATTTGCCGCAAGGTGGTCAAGGCCCTGCTGCTCAAGCAAATGAAGCCCCAGGTGGTGGTGAATGCCGATAACCTGAACGACTTTTTGGGCGTGCGCAAGTACACCTATGGCCGTGCAGAGCAAAAGAACCAGATCGGCCAGGTGGTCGGTTTGGCCTGGACCGAGGTGGGCGGCGATCTGCTGACCATCGAAGCCGCCTTGATGCCGGGCAAGGGCGTCATCACCCGCACCGGTTCGCTGGGCGATGTGATGAAGGAGTCCGTCGAAGCCGCGCGCACCGTGGTGCGCAGCCGTTCGCGCCTTTTGGGCATCAAGGACGAAGTCTTTGAGAAGAAAGACCTGCATATCCACGTGCCCGATGGCGCCACACCCAAAGACGGCCCCAGTGCCGGTGCCGCCATGACCACGGCCATGGTCTCGGCCATGACGGGTATTCCGGTGCGTGCCGATGTGGCCATGACCGGCGAGATCACCCTGCGTGGTGAGGTCACGGCCATTGGGGGGCTCAAGGAAAAGCTGTTGGCCGCTTTGCGCGGGGGCATCAAGACCGTGTTGATCCCCGAGGACAACGTGAAGGACCTGCAAGACATTCCCGGCAATGTCAAAAACGGTCTGGAAATCGTGCCCGTCAAGTGGATCGACCAGGTGCTGGATGTGGCTTTGGAAGCCAAACCCACGCCATTGAGCGACGAAGAGGTGGCGGCCGCAGCTTTGCCGGCTGTGACGGCCACGGCCAAAACCGAAGCCGTGAAACATTGATGCAAAATTTTCAGGCTGGCGCCAAAGTCAGCCTGAAATTGCATTACAATTTGACCATTCCAGCGAACAAGGCATACAATGCCAAGTTTTCTGAAATACGCGGGAATAGCTCAGTTGGTAGAGCGCAACCTTGCCAAGGTTGAGGTCGCGAGTTCGAGCCTCGTTTCCCGCTCCAAATACCGAAAGAAGTACCAACGTCTTTCAAAAATTTTTGATCTGCGGGAATAGCTCAGTTGGTAGAGCGCAACCTTGCCAAGGTTGAGGTCGCGAGTTCGAGCCTCGTTTCCCGCTCCAAACACATGAAAGACGTGTCAACATCTTTCAGCCCTATGGGAAGCTCCAGCTTCCCATTTTTGTCAGCGTGTTTTTGATTCTGGCGCGATAGCAAAGCGGTTATGCAACGGATTGCAAATCCGTCTAGCCCAGTTCGACTCTGGGTCGCGCCTCCAAACAAAAAATGCCTCAGCGGTTCACACCCCTGAGGCATTTTTTATGCGACGCTGCCTTTTCAGTTGGCGCGAGCCACCCACACGGTGGCGCCTTCCGGGCCGTACAGCTCAGCGTGGGGCACATTTCGCGCCAGACGGAAGAAGTCGCCCGCCTTGAGGTGTTGAACCTCTTCACCGACGGTGAGCCAATATTCACCGCGCACCACATGGGCACTGACATCGAAAGGGTGGGTGTGGGTGTCAAGTCGGAGGTGGGGTTCCCACTCGCGGACGATGATCTCGTCAAACCCTTCTTCCAGGGATTGGGCTGTGAACGATGCCAATGTGGGGGAGTTCATGGGGGGCACCTCGCTGTTGAAAACCCGATCTTAAGCAGCGACGCCATGCCCGGCAGTCGCCAAGCTGTCATCGGTCGGCCATGGGTTCAAAGGCTTACCAAACCGTGCCGGCGCAATAGACGACGGCCGGAAAACTGCTGAGCCATGCCCAAAAAAAGCGGTTGAGACCAAAAAACCAGAACACCAAGAAATGGAAAAGAGAGGCTACACCGCAAAAGACCAGTGCCAGCCGGACATCGAGCAGCGCCAAAGGGAAGCAGCCCTCCCAGAGGGTGAAGGACCAGGCGCAAAGCCGGGCGACTTGGGGGTTTCGGAAAATGCTGTTCTGCGCCAGGGGGCCATACACGCCAGTGTCCAGAAAAAGCGTCATGGCCTGACCCGAACGCCATTCCGCCCGCAACAGTTTCACCCAGCCGGAGACAAAGTAAGAACTGACGGTTTGCAGGCTGATATACCAGAACCCGGCTTGCCAACCCAGGGATTCATTGGCGATGGCACCCACCAGATGGGCCAGGAGCAAACCAGACAGGCCAACCAACGTCATGAAGTCGCTGCCGCCATTGAAGGCCCCGCGCCAGCGCAAAAGCAGCAGCAAAGCCATCACAAACAGCACGGCAGCACCTGCCAAGCCGACAAGGCCCAGCATCAAGCTGAGGGCCAAGACCAGGCGCAAGATGAGCATCGTGCGGTAGGGGCCGGGCTGGAGGAGCAGGGTCAGGCCTGACTTGAGCCATGCGGGCTGGGCGGGCAATTCCTGCGCCAGCATGGGCCAAAGGGTCACACGGTCGAGCGAAGGCAGGCGCAGATACTCCAGGGTTTGGAGCACCAGGCTGAAGCCCAGCAGCACTTCAAAAACGCGGACGGCGAGCGTCAGTTCCATGGGCGCAGCACCGGGGATTGCAGCATGCGTTCGCTGCTGGGGCTTCCGGGTAACTCCATGCGGACTTCGAACTGGTAGGCCGAAAGCCTGCCGACGGGGATGGATGCCAGCATGGCTTGATCGCCCCAGGAGCCGCCCTCAAGGGCTTGCCGGGCCAGTTGGCTGACCAGTTGGTAGGTGACGCGTTCCCGGATATCAGCGCCTTCTGGCATGTCGTTGATGTCGTTGGCCAGGTGGTCCACCAGGTTTTGGTGTGTCAAGGCCAAATTGACCGCCGGGTTGTGCAAGAGGTGCCTGATTTGTCTGGGCAGGCGAGGGTAAACCAGTCCCCAGTCGCTCCAGTCGCCGGATTCGGTTTGACCGCGCACGTATAGCCGCGGTGCAGGGTTGATGCCGTGGTAGAACTTCCAGTTGGGGAAAAATGCCCGAAAGTAAAACAGCCAAGGCCCATCGATGACCCCCCAGCGTTTGCGCAGGGTGATCGCCAGCAAGGCGAAATAAGCCACGATCAGGAGGGTGGTGAAGTCCATGGGGGCAGTTTATCGCCAGTCGAAACGCCCCGGCCGTGCTGGCCGAGGGCAAGTGCAAAGCAGGGCCGAGGCGAAAAGGGGCCATTCTTGTGGCTTAATATCGTTTTGTATTTTTATCCGGAGCCACAGATGGGCAACAAAATCGTCACCGAAGCAGATCGTAAATTCACCCCCCCACTGCCTACATTGCCAGGCGTGACCCTGCGCACTGGCGGCCGTGGCCAGCGCGTGAGCCTGGAGCGCGGTGTCGCGACACGCAGCAAGAAAAACCCTGGCAAGCGCTCCAAAAAGGGCGGTTGAACCCGGTGCGCCCGGCGCTTTGCCGGGCCAGTGCACAGCCACTGATGTCCTCAGTGGCTTTTTTTTCGGTTTTGCGGGATCAAGGAGAGCTCCATGTTGATTTCTTATGGCGCCGTGTTGGCAGCGGGCATCATGCCGGTGGTGTGTGCGGGCATTGCCAAATCGGGCTTCAAGGGCTATGACAACAGCGACCCCCGAGCCTGGTTGGCCCGGCAAACCGGTTTCAGGGCCCGCGCCAATGCCGCGCAAGCCAATTGCTTCGAGGCGTTCCCTTTTTTTGCCGTCGGCGTCATCCTGGCTTTGCTCACAGGTGTTGACCCGGCCACGGTCGACGCGCTGGCCCTGTTCTTTGTTGCAGCACGGGTGGCGTATGTGTTTTTTTACGTCACCGACAAAGCCAAGTGGCGCACCATGGTCTGGTCGGCGGCCTACCTGACGGTGATCGCCTTATTCGCCTTGGCCATGCTGAATTTGCAGATCGATTGAGGCAGAAACACCGCTTTATCAAGGCACAATAAGTGCTCTGCCCCGGTGGTGAAACTGGTAGACACACCGGACTTAAAATCCGTTGCTTCCTGAAAAGGGGCGTGCCGGTTCGATTCCGGCTCGGGGCACCATTTGAGGAAAACATCATCATGAACCACGACAACGCACCGCTTGAGATTCACGTGCATGGTGATGTGCCGATCAAACCCGGCACCGACATCCAGGCGATCCAGGAGGCGCTCAAGCCCCTTTGGCACTACGCCGGGGCACGCAACCTGAGTGAGGGGGCCGTGAGCCTGTACGAAGAAGAGCCCGGCATCCGTTTTGATCCCAGTGCCCAGCGTCTGAACCTGTGCTGGACGGTGCGTGGCGACGATGACTTTCGCATGGTCATGGACGACCTGTGCATGAACCTCAACGAGTTGTCTGCAGCAGGCACGCAGATCGAGGTCACTTTTTACGACACCGAATTTGACGACGAGGACGAGGCCAGCGGCGCCGAGTCGCGTGACGATTTTGTGATGCTGTTTGTGGGGCCCGATCCTGGCGCCATCATGCAGGCCCAACGCGATTTGCTGGTGCACGACGTGGTCAACATGATGGAGCGTCATTTCGACGGCGCCGAGTTGTCCGGCGTGGTGTCTGAAATCGACAAGCTGTTCAGCCAGCGCTTTGACAGCCTGGTCAGCTCGCTCGACATCGGCAAACCGCCGCGTGGCCCGGGCGGCAGCAGCGGCCATGGCGGTGGTGGACGCCGCCCACGCCATTTGCACTGATCGGCTTGCAGCATGAACGCCCAAGGCCTTCGTTCTGCACTCAACCCGGGCGTGCGTTTGCGCGAGGTCTTGGGTTGGGCCATGTACGACTTCGCCAATTCGGGCTACTCCACCGTGGTCATCACAGCCGTGTTTGCCGCTTACTTCGTAGGCGGTGTGGCCAACGGTGCCGACTGGGCCACGTTGGCGTGGACATCGGGCTTGAGCCTGTCCTATTTTGTCGTGATGCTGACCATGCCCGGTTTGGGCGCTTGGGCTGATCGGGTGGCGGGCAAAAAGCGAATGCTGATGTGGGTCACGGCGGGTTGTGTGCTCAGCACAGCGGCTTTGTCGCTGGTCGGGCCAGGCCAGGTGGTGCTGGGTTTGTTCATCCTGGTGCTGTCCAACACCTTTTTTTCGTATGGTGAGTCGCTCACGGCCTCGTTTTTGCCTGAATTGGCCAGGCCAGAGGCCATGGGCCGGATGAGCGGTTGGGGTTGGTCTTTGGGTTACATCGGCGGCATGCTCACGCTGGGTGTGTGCTTGGCCTATGTGTTGGCCGCGCAAGCCCGGGGCGAAACCGGTGCCCAGTTTGTGCCCGTGACCATGTGGATCACCGCGGCCGTTTACGGTGCAGCAGCCTTGGTCACTTTTGCTTTGTTGCGCGAGCACTCGCCGCCCCAGCCCAATGCCCCGGTGGTGACGGTGACGCAAAGTCTGCGCCGCTTGCGCCAGACGCTGCGCGAGGCCAGGCCCTACCGCGACTTCACTCGTCTCCTGGCTTGCGCGGTGGCCTACCAGGGCGGTGTGGCTGTGGCCATCACACTGGCGGCCATTTACGCCGAGCAGGTCATTGGCTTTCAGCCCCAGGAAACCATGGTGCTGATCTTTGTACTCAACCTGGCCGCTTTTGCCGGGGCCTTGTTGCTCGGTCACCTGCAAGACCGCATGGGCCACAAACTCACCTTGTCGCTGACCCTGGTCGGTTGGGTGCTCACTTGTTTCATCGCGGCCTTGTCAACCGACAAGGCCATGTTCTGGTGGGCGGCGGCGATTGCCGGTTTTTGCATGGGCTCGAGCCAGTCGTCGGGCCGGGCCATGGCGGGCTTGATGGTGCCGCCGCAGCGTTTGGGTGAGTTCTTTGGCTTGTGGACATTTGCCATTCGCTTGGCCAGCATTTTGGGGCCATTGACCTATGGCCTGATCACCTGGTTGAGCGACGGCAACCAGCGCCTGGCCATCGGTTCCACCTCGCTGCTGTTTGTGCTGGGCCTGGTGCTGCTGATGCCGGTGGACGTGGAGCGAGGACGGTTGGCGGCTCAAGCACAAGCTTGAATCAGCAGGCTCAGGTTTGCAGGGATGCTGGCACCGCTTGGCACAGGTGTGGCGGCAAGCCCAACCAGCGTTTCGCGGCGGCTTGCAGGCCTTTCAAGTCGCCTGTGGTGAACAAGTGCAGGCGCTGGGTTTCGGCGACAGGGCTTGCGTGCAAGAAGCCTGCGGCAGCCAGCAAGCGGCGGGTTTGCCGGGCCACGGGCTCGCCGGTGGAAACCAGCTGCACATCGGGGCCCACCAGCGTTCGCAATTCGTTCTGGACAAACACATAGTGGGTGCAGCCCAGCACCAGGGTGTCGATCTCTCCGGGGGCTGAGCCAAACCGTCCCATGGCTTGGGTATAGGTCTTGAGCAAGTGTGTGATGTGTTCTTGCGCGGCTGCAGCCTGGTCGGGCAGGGTGCTTTGCTCGATGGCCAGGGCCAGGCCGTTGCAGGCCTGCACCACAAATTGGGCCCCGTCCTGCACGCTGTCCAGCAGGCGAGCGAATTTGTCGCTGCCCACAGTCCCGCGTGTGGCGATCACGCCAATGCGACGGGTTTGGCTCAGCGCCAAGGCCGGTTTGAGCGCGGGCTCCACCCCCACCAGCGGCAGCGTCGGGTGCCGGCTGCGCAACTCGTGGATCGCCACGGCCGTGGCCGTGTTGCAGGCCACCACCAAAGCTTTGATGTGGTGTTGCGCCAGCAAATGCTCGGCAATCGCATGGCTGCGTTGGCTGATGAAGGCTTCGCTTTTTTCGCCGTAGGGCGCGTGTGCGTTGTCAGCGATGTAGACAAAGCGCTCGTGGGGCAGCTCTTTTTGCAAGGCCTGCAACACGCTCAGCCCGCCAATGCCGCTGTCAAACACGCCGATCGGACGCTGGTCGGTGGTCATCTGGGTGTGTGGCTCAGGCGGCTTGGAAAAAAGGCCGCTTGCGCGGCCTGAAATCCATCAACCGGCGTTGACGCCAATGCCTTTGAACTCGCCCGTGGCGATGCGCTTTTGCCATTCGGCGGGGCCGGTGATGTGGGCGCTGGTGCCGCCCGCATCGACCGCCACCGTCACGGGCATGTCCACGACGTCGAATTCGTAAATGGCTTCCATGCCCATGTCGGCAAAACCCACGACCTTGGCGTGTTTGATGGCTTTGGACACCAAGTAGGCCGCACCGCCCACGGCCATCAGGTAAGCGCTCTTGTGCTTCTTGATGGCTTCGATGGCGACGGGGCCGCGCTCGGCTTTGCCGATCATGGCGATCAGGCCAGTTTTGGCCAGCATCATTTCAGTGAAGCCGTCCATGCGGGTGGCGGTGGTGGGGCCTGCGGGGCCAACAGCCTCGTCGCCCACGGGGTCGACCGGGCCAACGTAGTAAATGACGCGGTTGGTGAAGTCCACGGGCAACTTCTCGCCTTTGGCCAGCATGTCCTGGATGCGTTTGTGCGCGGCGTCGCGGCCGGTGAGCATCTTGCCGTTGAGCAGCAGGGTCTGGCCGGGTTTCCAGGCGGCGACTTGCTCAGGTGTCAGGGTGTTGAGGTCCACGCGCTGGCTCTTTTCGGTGTCGGCCGTCCAGCCCACGTTGGGCCAGAGGTCCAGCGACGGCGCTTCCAGATAGGTGGGGCCGGAGCCATCGAGCACGAAGTGTGCGTGGCGGGTGGCCGCGCAGTTGGGGATCATGGCCACGGGCTTGCTGGCCGCGTGGGTGGGGTACATCTTGATCTTGACGTCCAGCACGGTGGTCAAACCGCCCAGACCCTGTGCGCCAATGCCCAGGGCGTTGACCTTGTGGTACAGCTCCAGGCGCATTTCTTCGACTTGGTCGAGCTTTTCGCCTTTGCTGGATTTTTCGAGCAGCTGGTACATGTCCAGGTCGTCCATCAGGCTTTCCTTGGCCATGAGCACGGCTTTTTCGGCGGTGCCGCCGATGCCGATGCCCAGCATGCCGGGTGGGCACCAGCCCGCGCCCATGGTGGGCACGGTCTTCAACACCCAGTCGACGATGCTGTCGCCGGGGTTGAGCATGATCATCTTGGACTTGTTTTCGCTGCCACCGCCTTTGGCGGCCACAGTCACGTCCACCTTGTTGCCGGGCACGATCTTGGTGAAGATCACGGCGGGCGTGTTGTCCTTGGTGTTTTTGCGGTTGAAGTGCGGGTCAGACACCACCGACGCACGCAGCATGTTGTCGGGGTGGTTGTACCCCCGGCGCACGCCTTCGTTGACCGCGTCTTCCAGGCTGACGGTGAAGCCGTCGAGCTTGACGTCCATGCCGATTTCGAGGAACACGTTGACGATGCCGGTGTCCTGGCAGATCGGGCGGTGGCCAGTCGCGCTCATCTTGCTGTTGGTCAGGATCTGGGCGATGGCGTCTTTGGCAGCGGGACTTTGCTCGCGCTCGTAGGCGCGGGCCAGGTGCTGGATGTAATCGGCGGGGTGGTAGTAGCTGATGTACTGCAGCGCAGCGGCAACGGATTCGATCAGGTCGGCTTGTTTGATCAGTGTGGTCATGGTGCTAGGGGTTCCGTGAAAATCAAAAATCGGTCGTTGTCAGGCACTGTGAGGCGCTTTGAGGTGCTTTGAGGTGCTCAGTGGGCCTTGTCGTGGTGCGACATCAGGCGGTCGGCATAGGCGATGGCAATGGCGCTGAGCAGGAAGGCCATGTGGATCAGGGTCTGCCACATCAGCACTTTTTCGTCGTAGTTGGCGGCGTTGATGAAGGTTTTGAGCAGGTGGATTGAGCTGATGCCGATGATGGCCGTGCCCAGCTTGACCTTGAGCACCGAGGCGTTCACATGGTCCAGCCACTCGGGTTGGTCCGGGTGGTCCTCCAGATTCAGGCGCGAAACAAAGGTTTCGTAACCGCCCACGATGACCATGATCAGCAGGTTGGAAATCATGACCACGTCGATCAGGGCCAACACGACCAGCATGATCACGGTTTCATTCAGCGCGGTGATGGGGGCATCGGCTTTGTAGCCAATGCTGCTGATCAAGGCCTGCAGGGCTTGCTGATTGCCAAAAGCCGCTTCGAGCAGGTGCACCAGTTCGACCCAAAAATGGAACACATACACCGCTTGCGCGGCGATCAGGCCCAGGTACAGGGGCAGTTGCAGCCAGCGGCTGGCGAAAATGAAATTGTTCAGCGGGCTCAAGGAATTTTTTTTCGACGGCGTGGGTTTGGACATGGTTTTCCTGTGTGGGAAGTCCGTGACTTCGGGCAAACCCGAATTCTAGGGCTTAGACGGGTCTTTCCGGCCGCAAAGCCTGCAAGTCTGCCGTCAGTCAGTGCTTTGTAAGAGCGAAAGCCGACATTTGCACCAGTTCCAAAAACGCCACGTCCTTGAGGAGACAAACCGATGAGTTCCACCATCTACCAACCCAGCGCCGACTTCGTCCAAAACGCCCATGTGTCCGGCATGGCCGCCTATGACGCGCTGTGCAAAGAAGCCGAAACCGACTACCAAGGATACTGGGGCCGTTTGGCCAAAGAGCTGATCACCTGGAAGACGCCTTTCACCAAAGTGCTGGACGAGTCCAACGCACCATTTTTCAAGTGGTTTGAAGACGGCACCCTGAACGCCTCCTACAACTGCCTGGATCGCAATGTCGAGAAAGGCCTGGGCGACAAGACCGCCATCATCTTTGAAGCCGACGGCGGCGAAGTGACCAAGGTCACCTACAGCCAGTTGCTGGCCAAGACCTGCCAATACGCCAACGCCTTGAAGAGCCTGGGCATCAAGAAGGGCGACCGCGTCGTCATCTACATCTCCATGTCCATCGAAGGCGTGGCCGCCATGCAGGCCTGCGCCCGCATCGGCGCGACCCACTCGGTGGTGTTCGGTGGCTTCTCGGCCCAGTCCCTGCGCGACCGCATCGAAGACACGGGCGCTGTGGCCGTGATCACCGCCGACAACCAGGTGCGCGGCGGCAAGTTGCTGCCCCTCAAATCCATCGTGGACGAAGCCATCAACCTGGGCGGTTGCGGCTCGATCCAAAATGTCTTGGTCGTCAAGCGCTCGGGCGCTGACATCGCCATGACCGCTGGCCGCGACCTGTGGATGGCCGACTTGGCCGATAAGCAAGCCACCACCTGCGAGCCCGAGTGGGTCGGTGCCGAGCACCCCCTGTTCTTGCTCTACACCTCCGGCTCCACCGGCAAACCCAAAGGTGTGCAGCACAGCACCGGCGGCTACCTGCTGCACGCGGCGCTGACCACCAAGTGGACCTTCGACCTCAAGGCCGACGACGTGTTCTGGTGCACGGCCGACATCGGCTGGGTCACCGGCCACACTTACATCACCTACGGCCCCTTGGCCCTGGGCGGCACCGAGATCGTGTTCGAGGGCGTGCCCACCTACCCCGATGCCGGCCGCTTCTGGAAGATGATCCAGGACCACAAGGTCTCGATCTTCTACACCGCTCCCACCGCCATCCGCTCGCTCATCAAGGCCGCCGAGTCCAACGACGCCGTGCACCCCAAGAGCTACAACCTCAGCAGCCTGCGCTTGCTGGGTTCGGTCGGCGAGCCGATCAACCCTGCCGCATGGGAGTGGTACCACCAGCACGTGGGCGGCGGTCGCTGCCCGATCGTCGACACCTTCTGGCAAACCGAGACCGGTGGTCACATGATCACCCCGCTGCCGGGTGTGACGCCCATGGTGCCCGGTTCCTGCACATTGCCGTTCCCCGGTATCCAGGCCGCCATCGTGGACGAAACGGGCAAAGACATGCCCAACGGCCAAGGTGGCATTTTGGTGGTCAAAAAGCCATGGCCTTCCATGATCCGCACGATCTGGGGCGACCCAGAGCGCTTCAAGAAGAGCTACTACCCTGAGGACTTCAAGGGCAAGTACTACCTGGCGGGCGACGGCGCGATCCGCGACGAGAAAACCGGTTACTTCACCATCACCGGCCGCATCGACGATGTGTTGAACGTCTCTGGCCACCGCATGGGCACGATGGAAATCGAATCGGCCTTGGTCAGCTGCACCGAGCTGGTGGCCGAAGCCGCGGTGGTGGGCCGTCCCGACGACACCACGGGTGAGGCCATTTGCGCCTTTGTGGTGCTCAAACGTTCGTTGCCCAATACCGAAGAGGGCAAGGCGATTGCCAAACAGTTGCGCGACCACATCGCCAAGGAAATTGGCCCGATCGCCAAGCCCAAGGACATCCGCTTCGGTGAGAACTTGCCCAAAACCCGTTCGGGCAAGATCATGCGCCGCCTGCTGCGCTCGCTGGCCAAAGGCGAGGAGATCACGCAAGACATCTCCACGCTGGAGAACCCCGCCATCCTGGGGCAGCTGGGTCAGGCTTACTGATCGGTCATGCCGGGCTTGATCCGGCGCTGATGCAAAACGGCAGCCTAGGCTGCCGTTTTGCTTTTGTGGCTGTGCTTCAGTCGCCCAGCACCACGCCCTCGCGCCGGGGATCGGCCCCGCCAAACCAGCCCCTGGGCGTGCGCTCGATGGCCTGCAGGCCGCTGGTCATGTCCATTTCGCGCACCTCGTTGCCGCGCGCTTTGAGGGCGTCCACGGTGCTGCGCTCAAAGCGCTGGGCTTCGAGCAAAGTGGGGCCGCCCAGCGAGCCGAAGTTGGGCAGGTCAATCGCTTGCTGCGCGTTCAGGCCCCAGTGCAGCGTGCCCGTGAGCAGCTTGGCGGTGTAGTGGATGATGAGCGCGCCCCCTGGGCTGCCGCCGCTCATGAGCAGTTGGCCCGTGGCTTTGTCAAACACCAGGGTGGGTGACATGGATGAGCGCGGACGTTTGCCGGGTTCGACCCGGTTGGCGATGGGGCGGCCCTGCGCGTCGGCAGGGGCCAGGCTGAAATCGGTCAGCTCGTTGTTGAGCAAAAAGCCGCCGGGGCGAGACGGGTCGGTGCTGACCATGCGGCGCGAGCCAAAAGCGGCTTCGATGGTGGTGGTCATGGCCACCGCCCGGCCTTGCGCATCGACCACGCTGATGTGGCTGGTGCCGTATTCGGTTTGTGTGGGCATGGGGGCGAAGCTGGTGGTTGGGCCACCGGGCTGGCCTGCGGGGGCGGTTTTCATGGCCTGGGTGCCGATCAGCTGGCTGCGTTCACGCAGGTAGTCGGGAGCCAGCAGGCTGCGCCAGTCACCAGCGGGTGCTTTCACAAAATCCGGGTCGGCCACGAACTGCGCCCGGTCGGCAAAGGCCAGTCGTGAGGCTTCGGTGTAACGGTGCAAAAAGTCGGGCGAGGGCAGGCCGCCTGCCAACTCCGGGCCTTGCGACTGGGTGTGGCCCAGCATGCCCAAAATCTGGCCGATGGCGATCTGGCCCGAAGATGGTGGCGGGAAGCCGCAGATGCGGTAAGCCCGCGATGCGGCCGTGTGGTCAAAACACAGGGCATCGCGTTCTTTGGGTTGGTAGTTTTTCAAGTCCTGCAGGCTCAAGGTGCCAGGGCGCGGCGCTTGCGCCGTGCGTGCCACGATGGCTTGGGCCACCGGCCCTTCGTGCAGGGCGCGGCCGCCCTCGTTAGCGATGCGGCGCAGTACATGGGCGTATTCGGGGTTGCGCAACACATGGCCCACAGGCCAGGCTTGGCCTTGGGCGTTGTAGAAAAAGCGCAAAGCCAACGGGTCTTTTTTCAGGTGTGGATCGGCTTGCAGCAAGGCGTGCAGACGGGGGCTGACCCGAAAACCTTGTTCGGCCAGTGTGATGGCGGGTGCCAACAACTGTGCCCAGGGCAGACGACCGTGCTGCCGGTGCGCCACCTCCAGCATGCGCACCGCGCCGGGCACACCCACCGAATGGCCGCTTTGCACCGCATCGTCAAAGGGGATGGGCTTGCCCTGGTCCATGAACATGTCGCTGCGGGCACCTGCGGGGGCGGTTTCGCGCCCGTCGTGCGCCGTGACCTGGCGGCCATCAAAGTGCAGCAAAAACGCGCCGCCGCCAATGCCGCTCGACTGCGGCTCCACCAGACCCAGCACCATTTGCACCGCAATGGCCGCGTCCAGGGCCGAGCCGCCCGCGCGCAGCACCTGGTGCCCCGCATCGGTCGCCAAGGGGTTGGCGGCGGCCACGGCCTGCCGCGCATAGGCCCAGCCGGGTTTGGCGTTGTTGCCGCTGGCGGCTTCGGGTTGTTCGGGCACGCTGTAGCGCCATGTGTTGGCGGGCGCTTGTGTCGTGGTCAAGCCCGTGGGCGGTGTAGCGCAAGCGCTCAAGAGCGCCAGCGCGATCAGGCTCAAAGCAAATGGGCGGTTCATGGTGTCTCCCTGTGCTGGCCATGTTAGCGGCAAGCGCAGCTTTGGCCCAGTGCGTCAGCGACCCCGTTGACCCAAAAAAACAGGCCCCGCAGGGCCTGTTGTACAGCTGCTGAGACCTCAGCTCACTTGGGTGCCAAGCGAATCGCGCCATCCAAGCGAATGACTTCGCCGTTGAGCATGTCGTTTTCGATGATGTGCTTGGCCAATTTGGCGTAGTCCTGCGGGGTGCCCAAGCGGCTGGGGAAGGGCACGCCTGCGGCCAGCGCGTCTTGCACTTCTTGGGGCATGCCAAACAGCATGGGCGTGCCGAAGATGCCGGGGGCAATCGTCATGTTGCGGATGCCGTTGCGGGCCAGGTCACGGGCAATGGGCAGCGTCATGCCGACCACGCCGCCTTTGGAGGCGGCATAAGCGGCCTGGCCAATCTGGCCGTCGTAGGCCGCCACGCTGGCGGTGCTGATCAGCACGCCGCGCTCGCCAGTGGCCTCGGGCTCGTTCTTGCACATGGCCTCTGACGCCAGGCGGATCATGTTGAAGGTGCCGACCAGGTTGACCATGATGGTCTTGGTGTAAACGGCCAGGCTGTGCGCGCCGTTTTTGCCCACGGTCTTTTCTGCGGGGGCGATGCCTGCGCAGTTGATCAGGCCCATCAGCTTGCCCATGGACACGGCCTTGGCCACCACGGCCTGGCCGTCGGCCTCGTTGCTCACGTCGCATTTGACAAACGCGCCGCCGAGTTCTTTGGCGACAGCCTCGCCTTTTTCAGCCTGCATGTCGGCGATCACGACTTTGCCGCCGTTGGCCGCCAGCATGCGGGCCGTGCCTTCGCCCAGGCCCGATGCGCCGCCAGTGACGATGAAAACCTTGCCTTGAATGTCCATGTTTTGCTCCTGAATGTGATTGACGTTACGTCAACGTCAATTATGCACAGATGGATGGCCTCTGAGGGTGTGCCCGCGCAGCGATTTCAGTCGGTTCGTACCGTGAAATCGGTACTCGACTACTGGCTTTGTTGGATGTACAAAGGCCCCCTGGTTTCCTAGCATGGTTTGGGTCAAGGGTCTCTGGCCCAAATTGCATCTGCACAGGAGAACGGCATGGCCTCAGACCTCACTTGGGACAAGAGCGAAACATCGATCTTGCAGACCGACGACAACTGGCGTCGAGCCAGCGAGTTGCTGGCCACGGCCGATATCCAGGTCGGGGGCAGCCGGCCCTGGGACATGCGGGTGCACCACCACGCCACGTTCGACCGCATCCTGACCCGCGGCAGTCTGGGACTGGGCGAGAGCTACACGGACGGCTGGTGGGATTGCGACCAGGTGGATGAGCTGATCACCCGCATCTTGCGGGCGCGGCTGGACGAGCAGGTGGGTCGGGCCGGTTGGTTGTGGGCATCACTCAAGGCGCGGCTGACCAATCTGCAGTCGCCGCACAGGGCCTGGCAGGTGGGAGAGGTGCATTACGACCTGGGCAACGATTTGTACGAAGCCATGCTGGACCCGTCCATGGCCTACAGCTGCGGCTACTGGCCTGTGGCCAAAAATCTGGCGCAGGCGCAAGAGGCCAAGCTCGACCTCATTTGCCAAAAGCTGCAGCTCCAACCGGGCATGACGCTGCTGGACATCGGTTGCGGCTGGGGCAGCCTGATGCTGTTTGCGGCCCGCCATTACCGCGTCAAGTGCGTGGGGCTTACGGTCTCGAAAGAGCAAGCCCGCCTAGGGGCTGAAAAAGCGCAGGATTTGCCTGTGCATTTCGAGTTGGCCGATTACCGGCAATTCAACCCCCATGGCGAGCAGCGCTTTGACCGCATTGCCTCGGTGGGCATGTTCGAGCATGTGGGTCACAAAAACTACCGTGCTTATTTCGAGATGGCCCGGCGTTCTTTGCGAGACGATGGCTTGTTCCTGCTGCACACCATCGGCAAAAACCGGGCGGGGGCGGGGATCGACCCGTGGATTGAAAAATACATCTTCCCCAACGGGGTGCTGCCTTCGGCCTCCGAGATCGCGTATGACAGCGAGGAGCACTTTGTCATGGAAGACTGGCACAACTTTGGCGAAGACTATGACAAAACGCTGATGGCCTGGCATGCGCGTTTTGAGGCGGCCTGGCCGGGGTTGAAAGCACGCTACGGGGAGCGCTTTTACCGCATGTGGCGCTACTACCTGCTGTGCTGCGCAGGCACCTTCCGCGCCCGCGACAACCAGCTGTGGCAAGTGGTGCTGTCACCGGGCGGCAAGACCGGGGGCTACCGCAGGCCTTTGATGTGAGGATGGACCCGAGGCAGTGAGTCCGTGGCTCATTCCTTGTTGTTCATCTTGCGCACAAACATGCGCACAAAGAAGGCGGCCATCAGCAGCACGAACAGGATCACGGCCAAACTCATCAGGCCGTAATCGGTGGAAAACAGGTCGGTCAAGAGTTTCATGGGGCTTCCTTTTGTTGGTTTTGACGTTTCACTGTGCTGCAAAAGCCCCGAAAAAGCGCTGACGAAAGTCAAAGTCCGGGCATGCGCCGTGCTCCAATGCGCCTTGTCCTTTTTTCTGGCGCAAAGCCCAGCCTGACATGACCACCTTGCCGATGTTTTCCTTGCCTGTGTCCGCCCGCATTTTTGGGGCTTTGGGAGCGCTCAGCGCCTGCACCAGCGTGGTGTTCAGTGCCGCGTTTGCCCATTTGCCCGTCTTTGCCGCGGGTGTGCCGACAGCGGTGCAAACCGCCTTGAGCCAGCATCAATTCCATTCGGTGGGCTTGCTGATCACGGGTTTGGCCATCGGGGTGTGCGGCGTGTCCCGCTGGAGTTTGGCTGCGGGTGGGCTGATGCTGGTGGGTTTGCTGTTGTTCAGCTTCAACCTGTATGCGCGGCATGTGCTGGGTTTTGACGCCTGGCGCGCGGCAGTGCCTTGGGGCGGGGTGGCTTGGATTTTGGCCTGGTTGAGTCTGGCGGTCGCTTGCTTCAAGGGGCGTGTGGAGCCAAGTGGGTGGGCTTGAAGCCGAAGGTTTTGCCTATCGGTCCCATAAAAACTACTCATGAGTGAAAACCCTAGGTTGCATTATGATTACGACCAATGAGTTTTCTCATTCGATAGTTTTTTTAAACCAACCCAAGGAAATGACCATGTCCTCTTTGATCAATACCCAAGTCCAGCCTTTCAAGACCCAGGCCTTCCACAACGGCAAGTTCGTGCAAGTGTCCAACGAAACCCTCAAGGGCGAGTGGTCCGTGCTGATTTTCATGCCCGCAGCCTTCACCTTCAACTGCCCCACCGAAATCGAAGACGCGGCCGACAACTACGCCGAGTTCCAGAAAGCCGGTGCCGAGGTTTATATCGTGACCACCGACACCCACTTCTCGCACAAAGTCTGGCACGAGACATCGCCAGCTGTGGGCAAGGCCAAGTTCCCCTTGGTTGGCGACCCCACACACCAGCTGACACGCGCTTTTGGCGTGCACATTGAAGAAGAAGGCCTGGCACTGCGCGGCACCTTCATCATCAACCCCGAAGGCATGATCAAGACCGCCGAAGTGCACTCCAACGAAATCGCCCGCGACGTGTCCGAGACCCTGCGCAAGCTCAAAGCCGCTCAGTACACCGCCGCCAACCCCGGCCAAGTGTGCCCCGCCAAGTGGAAAGAAGGCGCCAAGACTTTGGCGCCTTCCATCGACCTGGTCGGCAAGATCTAAATCTTGTCTCGGACGCCCTGATCACTCAGGGCGTTGGGTTCAGCGCATGCAGGCCACAAGTCCGCGTGTGCTGCGCCCAACGATTTCCCCCACTTTTTGTCCCCCAGACCTGCACCACAAGTGCGGGTCCGAGTTCACTGCACCCTGAAAACCGGAGAACACCATGCTCGACGACACCCTCAAAGCCCAATTGCAGCAATACCTGGCCCTGTTGCGCCAGCCGATTCGCCTGATCGCCTCGCTCGACGACAGCGAGACCGGTGTGGACATGAAGCAATTGCTGGAAACCATCGTGGGACTGTCTGACAAGGTGTCGCTGGACACGTCGGGCGATGACGCCCGCAAGCCTTCTTTTGTGGTGGCACGAGACGGCCAAAACACCGGGGTGCGATTTGCCGGTTTGCCGCTGGGCCACGAGTTCACTTCGCTGGTGTTGGCGCTGCTGTGGACCGGCGGCCACCCGCCCAAGGTCGAGCAAGACGTGATCGACAGCGTCAAGGCCCTGGATGGTGACTTCAACTTCGAGGTCTACATGTCGCTCAGCTGCCACAACTGCCCCGACGTGGTGCAGGCGCTGTCGCTGATGGCCATCGTCAACCCCAAGGTGAAGACCGTGGTCATCGAAGGCGGCGCCTTCCAGGCCGAAGTCGAATCACGCCAGATCATGGCCGTGCCCATGGTGTTCCTGAATGGCCAGGTGTTCGGCTCGGGCCGCATGTCGGTCGAAGAAATTGTGGCCAAGCTCGACACCAACGCCGGTGAGCGCGACGCGGCCAAGCTCAGTGCCAAAGACCCGTTTGACGTGTTGGTGGTGGGCGGTGGCCCGGCCGGTGCGGCTGCTGCGGTGTACGCGGCCCGCAAAGGCATCCGCGTGGGCGTGGCCGCCGAGCGTTTTGGTGGCCAGACCAACGACACCATGGCCATCGAAAACTACATTTCCGTGCTGGAAACCGATGGCCCCAAGTTTGCAGCGGCTCTGGAAGCGCAGGTGCGCCACTACGAGGTGGACATCATGAATCTGCAGCGCGCCGAAAAAATCATCCCCGCCAGCCAGCCCGGCGGCCTGATTGAAGTGCAGATGGCCAATGGTGCGAGCCTCAAGGCCCGCTCGGTGATCCTGTCGACCGGTGCCCGTTGGCGCAATGTGAATGTGCCCGGCGAAGCCGAGTACAAGAACAAGGGCGTGGCTTATTGCCCGCACTGCGACGGTCCTCTGTTCAAGGGCAAGCGCACGGCAGTGATTGGTGGCGGCAACTCCGGCATCGAAGCGGCGATTGACCTGGCGGGTATCGTGGCCCACGTCACGGTGTTCGAATTTGCCGACCAGCTCAAAGCCGACGCGGTGCTGGTGAGCAAGCTCAAGAGCCTGCCCAACGTCACCGTGCACACCAACGCCCAAACCACCGAAATCACCGGAGCGGACGGCAAGGTCAACGGCATCCGTTACAAGGACCGCACCACCGGCGATGACCACTGGGTCGAGCTCGAAGGCGTGTTCGTGCAGATTGGCCTTGTGCCCAACACCGAGTTCCTCAAAGGCACTTTCGAGTTGAGCAAGTTCGGCGAGATCGTGGTGGACGCCAAGGGCCACACCAATGTGCCCGGCGTGTTTGCGGCCGGAGACTGCACCACCGTGCCTTACAAGCAGATCGTCATTGCTGCAGGCGAGGGCGCCAAGGCCGCACTCAGCGCCTTTGACCACCTGATCCGCTTGCCTGCTGTGGCCCAAGCCGAGGCAGCGGTCGAAGCGGTTTGAGTTCGGCAGCGCCCCTGATCAACCCGGCATCTTGGCCGGGTTTTTCATTTGGTCAGGATCAACTTGCCCTGCCGTGTGCTTTGCAGGCGGTAAGTGGCCCCCAGATGCTCAATGAGCACCAGGTTCTGGTCGCCCAGGACATCGCGGCTGTCCAGGGTTCGCGGGTTGGTGGACTTCACTTTGAGCCCTTGGTGGGCAACGGCAGGGGGCAGCTTTGGCGCATCCATCTCTTTGCAGGGTGGGGTGATGGACACAGAGGGCGTAGCGTTCATGGCCGCTGGCCCTCAGTGACAAAACCGATCCGGCTCAGCCCGGCGCGTTGGGCTGCCGTCATGGCCTGGGCCACATGCTCGTAGGGCACGTTTTTGTCGCCCCGGATGTAGAGCTGGGGTTGCGGCTCGCGGGCGGCTTGCTCGCGCAGGCGCTCTTGCAGCGCATCGGCGCTCACGGCCTGCTGGTCCAGATAGAACTGGCCCTGGGCGTCCACCGACAGTTGCAGCTTGTCGGTTGGGGTCTGGTCGCGGCTGCTGCTGGCACGAGGCAGCGCCACTTTGACCGTGTGCTGGATGACGGGCATGGTGATGATGAAGATGATGAGCAGCACCAGCATCACGTCCACCAGGGGGGTCATGTTGATTTCGCTCATGACCTCATCGCTGTCTTCGTGGGCTTCAAAGGCCATGCTGACCTCCGTGGTGCTGAACACGGGCCCCGGTCACAAAGTAGGCATGCAGATCGTGCGCAAAGCGGTTCATGCGGGCGATGATGAACTTGTTGCCGCGCACCAGGGCGTTGTAGCCCAGCACGGCGGGAATGGCGACGGCCAGACCCAGTGCGGTCATGATCAGTGTCTCGCCCACCGGGCCGGCCACGGCGTCGAGGCTGACGTTGCCGCTGGCACTGATGCTCACCAGCGCGTGGTAAATGCCCCAGACGGTGCCAAACAGGCCCACGAAAGGCGCGGTCGAACCGATCGAGGCCAGAACGGCCAGGCCGTTTTGCAGGCGGCTGGTGCTGTCGTCGATGGCATTGCGCAGGCTGCGTGTGACCCAGTCGCTGATGTCCAGCCGGTCGTGCAGCTGTTTTTGTGCGGCTTGATGGTGTTCGGTGGCTTCCTGGCCGACTTGGGCCAGGGTGTGGAACAGGTTGCCGGGCCGCTGGCTGAGCACCGACAGGCCTTCGGCCAGGCTGGTGGTGTGCCAGAACTGCTCGCTGCCCAGGGCGCTTTGCTTGTGGCGCCAGACGTCCAGCGCCTTGAGCACGATGACCACCCAGCTGATGACCGACATGGTCATCAGGACCATCAGGATCAGGTGGGTGACGGCGTCACCTTGCGCCCAGATGTGGGACAGGCCGAAAGAGGTGGGCATGAAATTACTCCTTGAAATGGGGGTCAGTCGAGAACAAAGCGGATGGGGACGTTGAACCACATGGCTTCGGGCTGGCCGGCGCGCTTTCCGGGCACATAGCGCCAGCGTTGCACCGTCTCCAGGGCGGCGTCATCCAGCCGCGGGTAGCCGCTGGTGGTTCGGATGTCGGCTTTTTCGGCGCGGCCTTCGGCATTGATGAAAACCCGCACGAGCACCGTGCCCTGTTCGCCCAGGCGGCGGCTCATGCGCGGATAAGCTGGCGGCGGGTTGTTCAAGTAGTCGGCGTCGCTGGATGGCAGCACCATGGCCTGGGCGACGGTCGGGGCCGGGCGTGCGCTGCCAGTGGTCACAGGGGTCGCAGCGGCGGTGGGTGATGTGGGGGCAGCATGGTTGGCGGGGGTGATCTCGCTGGGTGCGGTTTGGGGTTCCGGCGTCACGGTCTGCTGCACGGCAGGGCGCTGTGCAAGCGCTTGCGCTGGCCGGGTCGGTGTCGTCTGCACGGGCTGTGCAACGGCCACGGGAATTTCAGCCACCACGCTGGCCAAAATGACCGGGTCGCTGGCGCCCGGCAAGCTGGGGCTGGCCAGCGGGTGGACGACCAGCCAGACCACGCCGGCATGGGCCAGCAAAACGGCGCCACTGGTGCGCAGGACAGGTTTCATGTGCTGGCCCATTGGCGCAGGAGGTTGTGGTAGACGCCGGTCAGCGCAATGGTCTCGGTGGTTTCGCCCAGCTGGGCGCGCAGTTTGAGCAGGTTCATGTCCAGGTCGAACAGCAGGCGGCGTTGCTCGTCGCTGCGCACCATGCTTTCAATCCAGAAGAACGAGGCCAGTCGCACGCCGCGGGTGACCGGCGTGACTTCGTGCACGCTGGTGCCGGGGTAGAGCACCGCGTCGCCTGCGGCCAGCTTGATGCCCCGGCTGCCCCAGCTGTCCTGTACGCACAGCTCGCCGCCGTCGTAGTCTTGCGGCTCGCTCAGGAACAGGGTGCAGGAGATGTCGCTGCGCACCCATTCGCCAGTGCTGGCCGAGTGCATCACGGCGCCATCCACATGCGGACCGAAGGCATTGGTGTCGCCGCCGTAGCGGTTGAACAGCGGGTTGTAGATGCGCCGGGGCAGGGCGGCCGACAGGAACAGCGGTTCGCGTTGCAGGGCCTGGCGCACGAGCGCCTGCAACTGGCGTGACACCGCGCTGTCCTGGGCGAGTTGCTGGTTGGATTTGCGGGTGCGGGCCTGGCTGCCCGCACTGACGCGGCCATCGAGCCAGGGGGCGTCGCGGCCCAGCAGCTGGCGGGCCTGCGCGACCTCGTCGGGCGTCAGCAATTGTTTCAGTTGCAGCAGCATCCGTGTTGTCCTCAGAACAGGGTTTTCAGGCTCAGTTCCACGCGGCGTGACGCACCCGGCATGTAAAAGCCGCGGTACAGGCTGTCGGCGTAGAGTTGGTTGCCCAAGTTGGTGATGTTGAGCTTGAGCAGGGTGGCGTCGCTCAGGGTGTATTCGGCCATGGCGTCTACGGTGGTGAAGGCCGGTGCCGTGACATGGCGCGCGCCCTCGGGGTTTTGTTCGCTGCGGTGGTTCAGGCCAGCGCCCATGCGCCACTGCGGATGCAGGCGCCAGGTGGTCCAAAGGCTGGCACTGTGTTTGGGCGTGAGGGCGGAGCGGTCGCCTTGCACCTGGGCACCGGTGCCGTTGGCGCTCAGGGTCTGGTTGCTCACGTCGATGCGGGCCCTTGGAATCCAGGTGTGGTTGAAGAACACTTCCCACGCAGGTGTGATGCGACCTGCGAAGTTGAACTCCATACCGCTGGCGTGGCGCTGGCCGGACAGCAACATCTGGCTGGCTGCGCTGTCGGGGTCGGTGTTGCGCTCGTTGAATTTTTGGGAGTGAAAGAAGGCGATGCCGAGCAGCGTTTTCTTTTCGAACAGTTCGAATTTGCTGCCGATCTCGATGTTGCGGCTTTTCTCAGGTGAGGTGTTGGCGGTGCGGGCATTGTGGCTGCCTGCCGCAAAGCTGCCCAGGGCGAACTGGTAGGTGTCTCCCGAGGTGTTGTAAGAGGTGCCATAAGAGACGTAGTAAGTTGCGTCGTCTGCGGGCTGCCAGATGGCACCGATCCGTGGGCTCCAAAGTGTGTCATTGCGCTCGTTGCGGTTGCCGCTGGTGTCGGTGTATTGCGCCGAAAACCGGTCCATGCGCAGCCCGACGATGACTTTGATCGCGCTTGTGAGGCTCAGGGTGTCCTGGGCATAAAGGCCAATGTTTCGAGCCCTGAAGTGGTTCAGAGCCACCGCGCGGGTGTCAGTGATCGATTGGCCATTGTTGGGGATGCCGACCGTGGTGCCCAGCAATGTGTAGCTGGGCAGACCTGCAACAGCGCTGTTGTTACGCAGGGCTTTTTCATCGCTGTAGTCCACGCCGGCGATCAGGCTGTGCCTGTGGCCAAGGGCTTCAAAGCTGGTGGTGTAGTCGCTCTGGATTTGTGTCAGATCGCTTTCGGCGCGGCGGGCTTTGGGCGAGCGGGTCAGCGCGGTGCTGTTGCCGAGCGTGGACAAGGTGGTGATGTTGGTGAATCGGATGGCGCTGGCCAGCAGGTCGCGCTCGTCATGGCCGTGGCGAACAGTGGTCTTGAGTTCGCTGTCCTGGTCGAAGCGGCGCTTGTGGCTGAAGGTGCCGTAGCTGCTCTCGGTGCGCAGGTGGTCGCTGACCAGCCCGTAGTAGTTTTTGGCGGGCAGTGTGGGCACCAGGGTACCGATCGAGCCGCTCGCGCTGGTGATGGCGCTGCCGGTGTTGATCAGCCAGGGGTGGTTGTAAAGCGGGCGGCCCTTCGTTTCGAGGTGATACAGGCCCAGCGCATATTCGTCGCGCTCGCCAACGCCCCAGCGGTAGGTGCCGGCCACGCCTTTCTTGTCCACTTTGGCGCCCCAGTTGTCGGCCTGGTGGTCCATGACGTTCAGGCGCACGGCCGAACTCTCGCCCGTCTGCCGGTTGAAGTCACCGGTGATGCGGCGCGTGTGGCCGCTGCCTGCCATGACATTGATTTCGTTTTGGTCCATCAGGAAGGGCTGTTTGTTGACCTGGTTGACCACGCCACCGGTGGAGCCTTTGCCAAACAGCATGGAGGCCGAGCCCTTGAGCACTTCAACCCGGTCGAGGTTGAAGGTGTCGCGCTCGATCAGGGGGGCATCGCGCAGGCCATCGACGTAGATGTCTCCAGCCTGGCCGAGCGAGAAACCGCGCATGCGCACATCTTCTTCTCCGGTCTCGCCCGCCATGAAAGTGACGCCTGCAGTGGTCTTGAGAACTTCCCGGAAATCGTCCAGATTGCGCTCGTCCATGAGTTTTTCGGTCATCACCGTCACGGTCTGCGGGATGTCCTTGAGTGCCTGATTGCCTTTGGCAATGCCGGTTCTTGTCACCAGCAGCTTGTCTTTGGCGGCAGTGGCCGATTCCTGCGTGTCTCGAACGGTCACGGTCTTGAGGGTTTTTTCAGGTGCTTCCTGCGCGAGGACCTGCGCAGTGGTGCCGAGTGAGCCGGCCAGCATCATGGCGGCCAGGGGCAACAATTTGTTGGGGGTGGTGGGTGCGTTCATGGGGCGATAGCCTTGAAAAGTTGCTTTCACAGCAAAACGAAGACAAAGGCTGGCTATCACCCCATGCCGCGAGGCAGGGCGAATGGCTTGCTGAGGAGACGAAAGGAGGGCGGCAGGCACTGGCGCCTGCCGCAGGCGGGCTTTACTTGAAGCCGACGCGGTCGAGCATTTGCTGGACCTTGATCTGGTTCATGCCGACGGCGCTGATCGGAATCAGTTCACTCTTGAAGCTGCCGCCGGTCATGGCCTTGAGGGCCGGATTGTCAAAACTCACGCCTTTGGCCACGGGCCATTCGTTGTTGCCGTTGGCAAAGTGGTTCTGGGCTGAGGGGCTGGCCAGGTATTCCAGGAACTTGATGGCGTTGTCAGCGTTTTTGGCGTTTTTAGCCACCGCGCCACCGGCCACGTTGACGTGCGTGCCCCAGCTGTTTTGGTTTGGAAAGACCACGCCGATCTTTTCGGTCACGGTCTTGTCGGCCGGATTGGTCGAGCGCATCAGGCGGGCGAGGTAATAGGTGTTGGTCACGGCCACGCCGCATTCGCCAGACGCCACCCCTTTGATCTGGTCGGTGTCACCGCCCTTGGGGCTGCGCGCCATGTTGTCCACCAGCCCTTTGAGCCAGACTTCGGCTTTTTGCGGACCCAGGTGCTCGGTCATGGCGCCGAACAGGCTCAGGTTGTAGGGGTGCGAGCCGCTGCGGATGCACAGGCTGCCTTTGAGCTTGGCGTCGGCCAGTTTTTCGTAGCTGTCCACATCGGTTTTGCTGAATTTGACTTTGTCGTACACGATCACGCGTGCCCGTGTGGACAGACCGAACCAGGCGGTGCCGCCGTTGTCGGCGGGCTTGGCACGCAAGTGGGCGGGGATGGCGTCTTCCAGCAGTTTGGATTTGACGGGTTGGAACAAGCCGTCGACTTCAGCGCGCCACAGGCGCGAGGCGTCCACCAACAAGATCACATCGGCAGGCGAGGCGGCGCCTTCTGCCTTGAGGCGAGCGAGAATACCGGCATCGTCCGCATCAACCCGGTTGATTTTGATGCCGGTGGCTTTGGTGAAGTCGCTGTACATGACTTCATCGGTCGGGTAGTGGCGGGCTGAATAGATGTTGAGCACTTTGTCTTGGGCCATGGCCGATGCGGCGCTCATCAGGCAAGCGATGCTCAAAAGGGATTTGGAAAATGTCATGGTGGTGTCGTGCTGGGTGTGTGTTGATGGCCAGAGTTTAATCCAAATGCGAATCATTATCAATAAGATTTGAGGAAAACATGCATTCATTGAAGGGTTTTGGCCAGCAGGCCAGTCAAAAATCCAACAACCAGGCTTGGCCCTTGGTCAAGCGGGCCGCCTGTGGGCTGGGACTCTTGGCAGCAGGGCTGTTGCTCGGTGCATGCACCAGTTTGGAAACAACGCCGCCAGCTGAGCCTGGCGTCCTGCCTGCGGCTGAGCGCCGCGAGTTGCGTCTCGGACTGGCCTTGGGCGGTGGTGCAGCCAGGGGGTTTGCCCATGTGGGCGTGATCCAGGTGCTGGAGGAGGCGGGTCTCAGGCCCAGCCATGTGGTGGGCACGTCGGCAGGCAGCTTGGTGGCCTCCTTGTATGCCAGCGGTAAAAGCCCGCAGGAGTTGGTGCGTGTGGCCGAATCCATGCAGGAAGCCGAGATCACCGACTGGATGCTGCCGATTCTGAACCGGGGGGCCTTGCGCGGAGAGGCCTTGGCCAAGTATGTGAACACCCAGGTGGGCGGCAAAACGCTGGAGCAGATGAAGATTCCGCTGGGCATCGTGGCCACCGACTTGAGCAGCGGGCAGGCGATCACGTTCCGAAGGGGCAATACCGGGGCCGCTGTGCGGGCGTCAAGCGCAGTGCCTGCGGTGTTCCAGCCCGTGCGCGTGGGTGAGCGGGAATATGTCGATGGCGGTCTGGTGGCCCCCGTGCCTGTGCGTCAGACCCGTGAGATGGGGGCCAACTTTGTGATCGCGGTGGACATCTCGAGCGACCCGGAGGGCAACCCTTATGGCGACACTTTCCAGATCCTGATGCAAACCTTCGCCATCATGGGCAAAAGCATCAACACCCTGGCGCTCAAAGAGGCCGATTGGGTGGTGCGTCCGGCTTTGTCAGGGGTCAAAAGTGCCGATTTCGGGGCACGCCAGCGGGCCATTGAAGCGGGCCGAGCTGCCATGCGGGCTGCGTTGCCTGCTCTGAAAGTGCGTTTGGCTCAGTTTGAAGAGGGGCGATGAGGGCATGGAACTGCGACAGCTGTTCGTCACACCCGCGAAGGCGGCTACCCACGGACGCTGAAGGATAAAAAAAGGGCTGATCTTGCGATCAGCCCTGGAAGGGATCCCTGTTTCCCAGACGAAATTCAAAGAGATCCGAGGAGACAACTTGCAGCGAACAGGCCTTTGCAAAACCTGTCCGCGTTGAAAAATCACTTCTTCTTGCCAGCCTTGGGGGCAGCAGTTTGTGTCACGGCGGCCAGGTTGGACTCGGCCAGATCGGTGGCTTGCTTGACGGCTTTTTGCACCGACTCAAAAGCGGTGTTGGCGGCAGTCACGGCACCCTTCATCATGGCCACAGCTTGCTCGGAGCCAGCTGGGGCGTTTTGGGCGGCGCTGTCCACCAAGCTGGCGAACTGCTTTTGTGCGGCAGCGGCCTGGGCTTCGAAAGCCTTGGTGAACTCGCTGTTGGTGCCCGAGGCGATGTCGTACAGGTGGCGGCTGTAAGCGGCGGTTTTTTCAGCCAAAGGCTGGAACAGGTTGGCTTGCATGGCCAACAGTTCCTGGGCGTCTTTCACGCTCAGGGCGGCTTGGGTGTTGTTGGCGGACTCGTCCAGGGCAGCCTTGGCCACGCTCAGGTTCAGTTCGACCATTTTTTCCACGCCTTCGAAGGCTTTGGCGGTCAGGCCAAACAGGGTTTCCAGGTTGGCTTTGTGCGAGGCGACGATTTGTTCAGCGGTCATCATGAGGATCTCCAGATCAAAAGATAAATGTGGTTTCAGGAAGACTGCGCCGTAACTGGCCGGGGCCGTACAACTATGTTGCAGTGCAGCATGGTTTGAATTTTAGGGTTTCCACGGGGTATTGCAAGGGGATGGACCTGCTCGCGGCTCAGTTTAGAGAGGGTTTTCTAGAATCAAGGCCCCACCAGACCCCAGCATGCACGCCTACTACGCCGACCACTTTGTCCTGCCTTTGCCCGAAGGCCACCGCTTTCCCATGCGCAAATACAGCCGCCTGCGCGACCGCCTGACGCAAGAGCTGCCCGGCGTGGTCATGCGCGAAGCCCCGGCCGCGAGCGACGGCGAGCTGGCGCTGGTCCACACACCCACCTACATCCAGGGCGTGGCCACGGGCAGCCTCGAGGCGGCCTTGCAGCGCGAGATCGGTTTCCCCTGGAGTCCGGCCATGGCCGAGCGGGCGCGCCGCTCGGTCGGGGCCACGGTGGCTGCAGCGCGGGATGCGCTGGCCCAGGGCGTGGCGGGCAATCTGGCGGGCGGCACGCACCACGCCTATGCGCACAAGGGCGGGGGCTTTTGTGTGTTCAACGACATTGCCGTGACGGCCCGCCTGATGCAGGCCGAGGCCTGGCGGCACCACCGCCAAAAGATGAAGGTGGCGGTGATCGATCTGGACGTGCACCAGGGCAATGGCACGGCGCATATTTTTGCGGGCGACCCGAGCGTGTTCACCCTGTCGCTGCACGGCGAAAAGAACTTCCCCTTCCGCAAGGAGCCGAGCGATCTGGACGTCGGCCTACCGAACGGCTGCACCGACGAGCCGTATCTGGCCGCGCTGCACCAGGCGCTGCAGACCCTGCAGGACCGCTTTGATCCGCAATTGGTGATTTACCTGGCCGGGGCCGACCCGCACGAGGGTGACCGGTTGGGGCGGCTGAAATTGACTGCCGACGGCATGCAGGCGCGAGACCGGGTGGTGATGGACTGGGCCTGGCAGCGCAGGCTGCCGGTGGTGCTGTGCATGGGCGGGGGCTACGGCCACGACATCGAGACCACGGTGCAGGTGCAAATGCAGACCTGGGATGTCGCTTTGGGCTACTGGCAACGCTGGCACAATCTCGGGCGATGAACACGCCTGCCAAACCCCAAGCCGACGCCCGCAGCAGCTACAAAGCGTTTCGCGCCATCAGCACCCGCTGGATGGACAACGACGTCTACGGCCATGTGAACAACGTGGTCTATTACAGCTGGTTCGACACCGCGGTGAACGCCACCCTGATCGAGCAAGGCGTGCTGGACATCCACGCGGGCTCGACCATCGGCCTGGTGGTGGAAACCCAGTGTTTTTACTTTGCGCCCTTGGCGTTCCCTCAAACCATCGACGCGGGCATTCGCGTAGCCAAGCTGGGCACGTCCAGCGTGCGCTACGAGGTGGGCCTGTTCGCGCAGGGCGAAGACCTCACCGCCGCCCGGGGCCACTTTGTGCATGTGTACGTGGACCGCGAGACCCGCCGCCCGGTGCCCCTGCCTGCCGCACTCAAAAATTTTCTGGAGACTTTGACATGAGCATTTCCCCCATCGGCCCGCAGGTCAGCACCCGCGTGAATGACCCGGCGAGCGTGGACGCCGCCATCCTGAGCCGCTTTTCAGCCCGCGCTTACTTGCCCAAAGCCGTCGACCGCGGCATCTTGAAAGAGGTGCTCAGCATTGCCGCCCGCGCCCCCAGCGGCACCAACACCCAGCCCTGGAAGGTCTATGTGCTGCAAGGCGCCAAGCGCGACGAGCTGGTGGCCAAGACCTGCGCGGCGCACGACGCCATCAGCGCCAACCCGGCATTGGCCTCTGATTACGCCGAGGCCTACGACTATTACCCCGAAAAATGGGTCAGCCCCTACATCGACCGCCGCCGCGAGTGCGGTTTTGGCCTGTACGGCGTGCTGGGCATTGGCAAGGGCGACAAGGCGCGCATGCACCAGCAGCACCAGCAGAACTTCCGCTTCTTCGACGCGCCTGTGGGCCTGATTTTCACCATCGACAAGGTGATGGGCCGGGGCAGCTTGCTGGACTACGGCATGTTCTTGCAAAGCATCATGGTCGCCGCCCGCTCCCGTGGCCTGCACACTTGCCCTCAGGCGGCGTGGAACGGCTTTTCCAAAATCATCCTGCCCCATGTGGGCGCGGGCGAGAACGAGATGGTGGTCTGCGGCATGGCGCTGGGCTATGCCGACGAGTCGGCGCTGGTCAACACCTTCCAGACCACCCGCGTGCCCGCCCAAGACTTCACCCACTGGGTGGACTGACGCTTCTATAAAGACAAGGGTCTGGTTTGGGATTCGACGCACTGGCGCTGCAACTGCTCAATGGCCTGAGCCACGCCACCACCTTGTTCTTGATGGCCTCCGGGTTGACGCTGATTTTTGGCGTGACCCGGATCGTCAACTTTGCGCATGGCAGCTTCTTCATGCTGGGCGCTTTGTGGTCGGCGCATGCGGTGACGAACTGGTGGCCCGACATGGCGGACAGCGCCTGGGGCTATGGCGCGGTGATCTTGATGGGCGCGTGTGTGGCCGCCTTGCTCGGGGCCGTGACCGAAGTCACGCTGCTCAAGCGCATGCGCCACGCGCCGCAGCTGTACCAACTGGTGGCCACCTTCGGCCTGACCCTGGCGTTGCACGACGCGATGCGCTGGTTCTTTGGCCCTGAAGAGGTGTTCGCGCCGCGCTTTCCGGGCCTCAAGGGCGCGGTCCAGCTGGGCGAGTCGTATTTCCCGACCTGGCAACTGTTCACCCTGGTGCTGGGGCCGCTGGTCTGGCTGGGCCTTCACCTTTTGCTCACGCGCACCCTGTGGGGGCAGCGCGTGAAGGCGGCCACACAAGACCGCGAGATGCTCGCCGCGCTGGGCGTGAACCCCGCGCCGCTCATGTTGGGCGTGGTGATGCTGGGCTGCGGCTTGGCGGGCTTGGCCGGGGCGCTGCAGCTGCCGCGCGAGCCCGCACATTTGCAAATGGACGTGAACGTGGTGGTCGAGACCTTTGTGGTCGTGGTCACGGGCGGCCTCGGCAGCATTGGCGGGGCTTTTGTGGCGGCGCTGCTGATCGGCGTGATCCACGCCTTGGGCCTGAGCTTTTTCCCGCAAGCGACCTTGGTGCTGGTGTTTTTGACCATGGCGGTGGTGCTGGTTTGGCGGCCGCAGGGCCTGGCCGGGTCGGCCGCCCATGCCGAGCAACGCGAAAGCGTGCCGGTGTTTGCGCTCTGGCCTGTGGCAGCCTGGGGACGGGCGCTGTTGGTGGCGGTCTTTGTGGGCTTGACGCTGCTGGCCTGGGGGCAGGGCGATTACGGCCGCAGCCTGGCCGAAGACGTGATGGTGATGATGCTGTTTGGCCTGAGCCTGCAGTGGATGATGGCGCTGGGTGGCTTGGTCAGCTTTGGCCATGCGGCGTTTTTTGCGCTGGGTGCTTATGGCGCAGCGCTCTCGCACCTGCACTGGGGCGCGGGTTTGCCTGCGGCTTTGGCCGCAGGCATGGCGCTGGCGCTGGCCGTGGCGGTGGCCTTTGGCGCTATGGTGGTGCGCAGCAGCGGGGTGTACCTGGCCATGCTGTCGCTGGCGCTGGCACAAATGATTTGGGCGGGGGCCACGCAATGGGTGGATCTGACAGGGGGCGACAACGGCCTGATCGGCCTGCGTTTGATTGCCCCCGAGTCGCGTGCGCTGTGGGACGCGGCGCTGGGTATTTTCATGCTGTTGGTTTTGGCGGGCATGGCGCGTGTGGCCCGCTCCAGCCGGGGCGCGGCTTTGCAGGCTCTGCGCGACGCGCCCCTGCGGGCAGCGGCCAGCGGTTTGCCGGTGCAGGCCTTCCGTTACCAGGTGTTCGTGGGCAGCGCCACTTTGGCGGGCCTGGCCGGGGGCTTGTGGGCGGCGTTCAAAGGGGCGGTGTTTCCGTCGGTGGCCTCCGTCGCCATGTCGGTGGACGCTTTGCTGGTAATTTTGCTGGGCGGGGTGCACCAGCTCTGGGGCTCGGCCGTGGGCAGTGCACTCTTGGTCTGGGGCGGGGCCGAGCTGGGGCAGGGTCTGGACTATTGGCGCGGTGTTTTGGGCTTGGTCATCATGCTCGTGATGGTGCTGGCCCCCAGTGGCGTGCTGGGTGGGCTGCAGATGCTGTTGGCCCGCTTTGCTTCTCCAAAGGGGAGCCGCGCATGAGCCTTAATACAGTTTTACAGGTGCGCGGTTTGGCCAAGCACTTTGGCGGCGTGCGGGCGTTGGACGGTGTGGACTTCTCTGTGGCCGCAGGCCAGTGCGTGGCCCTGATTGGCCCCAACGGCGCGGGCAAGTCGACCTGTTTTGCCTGTCTGGCGGGTCAGCAGGTGCCCACGGCGGGTGAGGTGCTGTGGCAAGGCCAGTCGCTGTTGGGCAAGCCGCCCGCCGAGCGCCAGCGCCTGGGTGTGGCCCGCACCTTCCAGGTGGCGCAAACCTTTGAGGCGCTCACGGTGCTGCAAAACATCCAGCTGGTGCTGCGCAGCGCCCAGCCGCTTGCCTGGTGGGACCGGCTGGATCGCCGCCAACCCGAGCGGGCGCTGCGCCTGGCCGCGCAAGCGGGTTTGCAAGCCCAGGCCCACACCACCGTGGCCGATTTGCCTTATGGCGCGAAAAAACGCCTGGAGCTGGCCATGGCACTGGCGGGCTTGCCCGACGCGGTGCCTGGCTCCGGGGCAGACCAAGGTGCACACTCAGCCCCGTCATTGCTGCTTCTGGACGAGCCCGCTGCCGGGCTGGCTCTTGCCGAGCGGGCTGACATGATGGCGCTGGTGCGCCAGGTGGCCGCTCAAGGCGTGACGGTGCTCTACACCGAACACAACATGGACGCCGTGTTTGGCGTGGCCGATCGGGTGCTGGTGCTGATGCAAGGCCGCCTGGTGGCCGACGGCCTGCCCGAAGCGGTGGCGCAAGACCCGCAGGTGCGCGAGCGCTACCTGGGGCTCGACTTCGACATGAAAGGTTTGCGCGATGCTCACCGTTGAGGGTCTGAACGCCTGGTATGGCCAAGCCCAGGCCTTGTTTGACGTGAGCCTGTCGGTGGGCGAGGGCGAGCTGGTCGTGATTCAGGGCCTGAACGGCGCGGGCAAATCCACCCTGCTGCAAAGCCTGATCGGCATCGGCCCCCGGGCGCAAGCTCGCATCACCTGGCAAAACCAGCCCATCCAAACCTGGCCCGCGCACCGCCGCGCCCAGGCGGGTCTGGGTTTTGTCGCCGAAGACCGGCGTTTGTTCACGGCTTTGTCGGTGAAGGAAAACCTGTGGATCGCCGCAAGCTCGGGTTCCAGCGCTCAGGCCACGCCCGCGCAGCGTTTTGACCGTGTGATGGCCTTGTTTCCACAACTGCACACCATGCTGCAGCGTCCGGCCAGCCAAATGAGTGGGGGTGAGCAGCAAATGCTGGCGCTGGCCCGCACCCTGATGACGGGCCCGCGCCTTTTGCTGCTGGACGAGCCTTGCGAAGGCATTGCCCCGGTGCTGGTGGCGGCCATGCGCGACGCCTTGCTGCAACTGGCCCGCGAAGGCGTGGCCATGCTGGTGGCCGAGCAAAACAACATCCTGGCCCGGCACGCGCAGCGGGTGCTGGTGCTGACCAGTGGGCGCATGGACGGGGCGGCCTGATGCCCGCAGAGCCCCCAGCTGCGCGCAGCCGCATCAGGATGCGCTAGCTGGCCATCCCTTACACTGCCTGACAACGACGAGCGGCCCCAGCCGCCAGAGACAACACACCATGATCATCACCAGCCTGCTTGACACCGACCTGTACAAATTCACCATGATGCAGGTCGTGCTGCACCAGTTCCCGGGTGCACAGGTCGAATACAAGTTCAAGTGCCGCAATCCCGGCGTGGCGCTGGCCCCGTTTGTCAATGAAATCCGGCAGGAAATCCGCTCCTTGTGCAGCCTGACCTTTAAGGAGTCGGAGCTGCAGTACCTGCGCTCGCTGCGTTTCATCAAGAGCGATTTTGTGGATTTTTTGGGGCTGTTCAAGCTGAATGAAAAATACATCCAGGTCACGGCGCTGCCTTCTGGCGAGATCGACATCACCATCCAGGGCCCTTGGCTGCACACCATCTTGTTCGAGATTCCGGTGCTGGCCATCGTCAATGAGGTGTATTTCCGCAACACCCAAAAAGTGCCCGACCTGATGGAAGGTCGTCGCCGTCTGGACACCAAGATCGCCCAACTGCAGGCCCCTGGCCTGGAAACCCTCAAGATAGCGGATTACGGCACCCGTCGCCGCTTTTCTCGGGCCTGGCACGAAGAGGTCTTGCGCGTGCTCTCGGCCCGTTTGGGCACGGGGCCTGAAGGGCAGTTTGCCGGCACCAGCAACGTGTATTACGCCCACCTGCTGGGCTTGACCCCGCTGGGCACCATGGCGCATGAGTATTTGCAGGCGGCGCAGGCTCTGGGCCCTCGCTTGCGCGACAGCCAGGTCTTTGCTTTCGAATCCTGGGCCAAGGAATACCGCGGTGACCTGGGCATTGCCCTGAGCGATGTGTACGGTTTCAACGCCTTCCTGCGCGACTTTGACATGTATTTTTGCAAGCTGTTTGACGGCGCCCGCCACGACAGTGGCGACCCGTTCAGCTGGGGGGAGCGCATGATCGCGCACTACCAGCAAAACCGGGTGGACCCCAAAACCAAGACGTTGATTTACAGCGACAGCCTGACCATTCCGCGCACCATCGAGCTGTTCGAGCAGTTCCGCGGGCGCTGCCAGCTGGCTTTTGGGGTGGGCACCAACCTGACCAATGACCTGGGTTACGAGCCCCTGCAGATCGTCATCAAGATGACGCGCTGCAACGGCCAGCCTGTGGCCAAGCTGTCGGACTCGCCGGGCAAGGGCATGTGCGATGACGAGAAGTACTTGGCCTATTTGCGGCAAGTCTTCGACATTACACCTTCGGCCTGATGCCGATGCCCGGGGCCGTTACCATACGCATCCACAAAAAAACCAAGAGGGCTGAAAGATGAAGCAATCGTCATTGCGAAGGGGCATACAGGCAGGCTTGTTCGGGCTGATGGCCTGGCCAGGCTGGGCTGCAGCGGCCGACTTCGATGGTGCGCAGCTGACTGCGATTTGGGGTGTTCCTTTTGCCGGCATTTTGCTGTCGATCGCTTTGATGCCTTTGCTGACCCCCCACTTCTGGCACCACCATTACGGCAAAGTGGCGGCCGCCTGGTCGCTGACTTTCTTGTTGCCTTTTGCGGCGGTGTTCGGTGCGGGCGTGGCAGGTGTGAACCTGGTGCACGCGCTGCTGGCCGAATACATCCCCTTCATCATCTTGCTCACCGCCTTGTTCACCGTCTCGGGGGGCATTTTCATCCGGGGCAACCTGCATGGCAGCCCGGGGCTGAACACGGCCATCTTGGCCATCGGTGCCGTGTTGGCCAGTTTCATGGGCACCACCGGGGCATCGATGCTGCTCATTCGCCCCTTGATCCGGGCCAACGACAACCGCAAGCACGTGGCGCATGTGGTGGTCTTTTTCATCTTCATTGTGTCGAACGCGGGCGGCTCGCTGACCCCGCTGGGCGATCCGCCCTTGTTCCTGGGCTTCCTCAAGGGCGTGGATTTCTTTTGGACCCTGAAGCACATTTTCCCGGAGAGCCTGTTCCTGATCGGCTCATTGCTGGTGATCTTTTACGCGCTGGACTCCTGGTTCTACCACCGCCGTGAAGAGCTGTTGCCGGTCGACCCGACCCCCGACTCCCGCCAGATCGGCTTTGATGGCCGCATCAACTTTGCCTTGCTCGGCGGCGTGGTCGCTCTGGTGCTGATGAGCGGCGTCTGGAAATCGCCCGTGTCATTCAACATCGCGGGCACCGAAGTGGGTTTGCCGGGCGTCTTGCGTGACCTGGGCTTGGTCTTGATCACCTGGCTGTCGCTCAAATGGACACCCTCCCAAGTCCATGCCGACAACCAGTTTGGCTGGGGACCCATGGAAGAGGTTGCCAAGTTGTTTGCCGGCATTTTCCTCACCATCATCCCCGTGATCGCCATGCTCAAGGCGGGTACCAACGGACCTTTTGGTGCCGTGGTGTCTGCTGTGACCAAGCCCGACGGCAGCCCAGACGTGATGATGTACTTCTGGATCACGGGCTTGCTCAGCTCTTTCCTGGACAACGCGCCCACTTACCTGGTGTTCTTCAACACGGCCGGGGGTGACCCGCAGGTCCTGATGACCACGCTGGCCCCCACTTTGGCGGCCATCTCAGCGGGTGCCGTGTTCATGGGGGCCAACAGCTACATTGGCAATGCGCCCAACCTCATGGTCAAAGCCATTGCCGAAGACCGTGGCGTGAAAATGCCCAGCTTCTTTGGTTACATGCTCTGGTCGGGCGGCATTTTGGTGCCCCTGTTTGTCGTGATGAGTTTCATCTGGTTCAAATGATGTCCAAACCTTCCATTCTGGTGGCCCGCGCCATCTTCCCCGAGGTCCTGCAGTCTTTGGCGCAGGTGTTTGAAGTCGAGAGCAACCAGGCCGACGAGGTCTGGTCTGCCGCCGAGCTCACCCGCCGCATGCAGGGCAAAGCGGGGGCTTTGACCACAGGCAGCGAGCGCATCGACGCGGCGCTCTTGCAGGCCAACCCGCAACTGCGCATCGTGGCCAACATGGCCGTGGGCTACAACAACTTCGACGTGCCCGCCATGACCGCTGCGGGCGTGGTCGCCACCAACACCCCCGATGTGCTGACCGAGACCACGGCCGACTTTGGCTTTGCGCTCTTGATGGCCACGGCCCGGCGCGTGACGGAGAGCGAGCATTACCTGCGAGCTGGCTTGTGGAAGAAGTGGAGCTACGACATGTTTGCCGGGGCCGAGGTGCATGGCTCGACCCTGGGCATCATCGGCATGGGGCGTATCGGCCAGGGCATTGCCCGCCGTGCGGCGCATGGCTTTGGCATGAAGGTCGTCTATCACAACCGCAGCCGCCTGAGCGCCGAGCTCGAAGCCGAGTGCAAGGCCACTTATGTGTCCAAGCAAGAACTGCTGCAGACCGCTGACCATGTGATGCTGGTCGTGCCTTACAGCGCCGAGTCGCACCACACCATTGGCGTGGCCGAGCTGGCGCAGATGAAACCCACCGCCACGCTGGTGAACATTGCCCGTGGTGGCATCGTGGACGATGCGGCCCTGGCCAAGGCCTTGGCGGCGCGGCAAATCGCCGCCGCAGGCATCGATGTGTTCGAGGGTGAGCCCTCTGTGCACCCCGACTTGCTGAAAGTCCCCAATGTGGTCCTGACCCCCCACATCGCCAGCGCCACCATCAAGACCCGCAAGGCCATGGCCCAGCTGGCCGCCGACAACCTGGTGGCCTACCTGACCCGTGGCCAGGCCTTGACCCCCTTGAACACCATGCCAGGCGCCGCTGCATGAGTGAATGGGTGCTGCTGGCCCTGGGCGGGCTGAATGTGTTGCTGCTGCTGGGGCTGTGGCGTCGCTCCACAGCCGCCCCTGATGCGCAGAGTGCGCAAAACGCTCAGGATCTGCGTGCTGCCGAGCAAACCGCTTGGCAGCAACAGCAGTTTGCTGCTGTGCTGGCCCAGACCGAGCGGCTGGAACGTGAGCTGCGCACCGAGATCAGCCAGTCGGGCGTGCAAGGCCGCCAAGAGGCCATGCAGACCCTCACCTTGTTCCAGCAATCGCTGCTGCAGCAAAGCGCAGAAGCCACCCGCACCCAAAACCAGCAGATCGATGCACTGGCCCAGCAACTGGCTTTGCTGCAAAAAAGCCTGACCGACAGCCTGGCCCAACAGGTCAATTCGCTGTCGGAAGCCAATGCCCGACGCCTGACGGAGATGCGCAGCACCATGGAAACCCAACTGGCCCAGCTGCAGCAAAGCAATGCCGCCAAACTGGACGAAATGCGCCAGACCGTGGACGAAAAACTGCAAGCCACCCTGCAAGCCCGCCTGGGCGAGAGCTTCAAGCAAGTGGCCGAGCGGCTGGAGCAGGTGCACAAGGGCTTGGGCGAAATGCACAACCTGGCGCAAGGCGTGGGCGACTTGAAGCACCTGCTGACCAACGTCAAAACCCGTGGCATGTTTGGCGAAGCGCAGCTCGCGTCCTTGCTGGAGCAGGTGCTGACCCCCGAGCAGTACGCGGTGCAGGTGGCCACCCGACCCGGCGACAAGAACCGGGTGGATTTTGCGATTCGCCTGCCCGGCCGATCCGACAATGGCCAGCCCGTCTGGCTGCCGATCGATGCGAAGTTCCCCAACGAAGACTATGAGCGCTTGCTCGAAGCGCAAGGCCGGGCCGACCCGGTGCAAGCCGAGTTGTGCGCCAAGGCGCTCGAGACACGCATCAAGCTCGAAGCCAAATCGATCGCCGACAAGTACCTGGAGCCCCCGCACACCACCGACTTTGCGGTCATGTTCCTGCCCACCGAAGGGCTGTACGCCGAGGTCTTGCGCCGCCCGGGTTTGATGGAAACCCTGCAGCGCGACCACCGCGTCACGCTGGCAGGCCCGACCAACCTGATGGCCATGCTCAACGCCTTGCAAATGGGCTTCAGAACCCTGGCGCTGGAAAAGCGCTCCAGCGAAGTCTGGCAGGTGCTGGGCGCGGTCAAGACCGAGTTTGGCAAGTTTGGCGACGTGCTGGACAAGGTGCGCAACCAGACGCAAACCGTGCTCAACACGCTGGACCAGGCCCAGACCCGCAGCAACGTGATGAACCGGGCCTTGCGCCAGGTCGATGCCTTGCCCGAGGCCGACGCACAAGCGCTGCTGCCCGGCGGAGACCACTGATGGCCAAGCGGCCGAGGCAGGCCCGGGGATGAAAACACTGCCCCGTCTGATCGCTGGCCAGATTTTTTTGCATGCCTGCATGGCGGGCATGCGCATGGCGATCCCGTTGCTCGCACTCAAACAGGGCTTCAGCGCCATGGCTGTCGGGGCCTTGCTGGCTTTGTTTGCCCTGACCCAGGTCTTTTTGGCCTTGCCCGCAGGGCGTTACGCCGACCGCACGGGTCTGAAAAAACCCTTGCTGCTCAGCGTGGCGATGTCCTCCGTGGGGGCGGGGCTCTCGGTGCTGTGGCCCATTTTTCCGGTCATGTGCCTCAGCGCCCTGGCCACTGGCGGGGCCACGGGCATGGCGGTGATTGCCTTGCAACGGCATGTGGGCCGTCTGGCCAAAGACCCGGCAGACCTGAAGGCCGCGTTCAGCTGGTTGTCGATTGGCCCGGCGATTTCCAACTTCTTGGGGCCGGTCCTGGCGGGTTTGCTGATCGATTACGCCGGACCCGAGCCCGCCGACCTGAGCGGTTTTCGCTGGGCCTTTTTGTTGATGGCGGTGTTGCCGCTGAGCACCTGGTTTTGGGTGCGCACGGTGCCCGAGCTGCACAACCCCCCAGCCCTCGACAACGCTGCACCGCGCCGCGCCATGGATTTGCTGGCCGAGCCCATGATGCGGCGTTTGCTGGGGGTCAACTGGCTGCTGTCTTCGTGCTGGGATGTCCACACCTTTGTGGTGCCGGTGCTGGGCCACGAGCGGGGTTTCAGTGCTTCGGTGGTGGGCACGATTTTGGGCGCATTTGCTGTCGCTGCGGCGTTCATCCGGGTGTGTTTGCCCTTCATTTCGCGGCATGTCCAGGAGCACCAGATCATCACCGGGGCCATGGTGTGCACCGCGCTGCTGTTTGGCCTGTACCCCTTCATGCCCACGCCCTGGAGCATGGGCTTGTGCTCGGTCTTGCTGGGCTTGGTGCTGGGCACGGTGCAGCCCATGATCATGAGCACATTGCACCAGATCACCCCCAAGCACCGACAGGGCGAGGCGCTGGGTCTGCGATTGATGAGCATCAATGCGTCGAGCGTGCTGATGCCCATGGTCTTTGGGGCTGCGGGGGCCATTGCCGGGGTGGCCCCGGTGTTTTGGGTGGTGGGCACGGCTGTGGGCCTGGGCGCACGCGCGGCGTGGCGCCTGCGGCCTGCTTAACCCACCTTCAGCTGGTAAAACTCGCAAATCGCCTGCCACGCCGCTTCGGGTGTGTCCACATAGCGGAACAGCTTCAGGTCGTCTCTGGAAATGGTGCCTTCTTGCACCAGCACCTCCATGTCGATCAAGCGCTGCCAGAACGCAGTCCCGAACAACAAGATCGGCACCGGGCGTGATTTGCGCGTTTGCACCAGCGTCATCACTTCAAACAGCTCGTCCAGCGTGCCAAACCCGCCCGGAAACGCCACCAGGGCCTTGGCCCGCATCATGAAATGCATCTTGCGCAGCGCAAAGTAGTGGAACTTGAAGCTCAGCTCGGGGGTGACGTAAGGGTTGGGTTTTTGCTCGTGGGGCAGGGCGATGTTCAGGGCCACCGAGGGTGCCCCCGCTTCTTGGGCCCCCCGGTTGGCCGCCTCCATGATGCCGGGGCCGCCGCCTGTGCAGATGAACAACTTTTCATCGTCGGGCATGGACGCGCAGGACTTGGCGACTTGTTGCGCAAAAATGCGGGCGTTTTCGTAATAGTGGGCGTTGCGCACCGCGGTTTCGGCCCGGGCGATGTCCTGCGCCTGACCGCTTTGCCGGGCGGCTTGCAGTTGCGCTTGGGCGCTGGCCATGTCCATGAACCTCGCACTGCCAAAGACCACCACGGTGTGTTCAATTTTGGCCTCGGCTTGCGCCAGGTCGGGTTTGAGCATCTCCAGCTGGAAACGGATGCCCCGGGTCTCGCGGCGCAGCAAAAACTCGGGGTCGGCAAAGGCCAGGCGGTGGGCTTCTGGCTCCAGCCAGTCGGCGGTGTTGGCCTCGGCTTGTAGATCGGCCCAGGCGTGGGGCAGGGAGGGGGTCAGGAGGTCTTGTCGGGATTGCATGGCGGCATTGTGCATGCACCAGCCCTGCAGGCAAGACGGAGATGCCCAAACGAATCCCTTTGACCATGAAAAAAGCCCCTTGCGGGGCTTTCATCGGGGCGGGATCGGCAAATCAGACGCGCTTGCGGTATTCGCCAGTGCGGGTGTCGATCTCGATCTTGTCGCCTTGGTCCACGAACAAGGGCACAGGCACTTCCATGCCAGTGGCGATCTTGGCGGGCTTGAGCACTTTGCCCGAGGTGTCGCCTTTGACGGCGGGCTCGGTCCAGGTGATTTCGCGCACCACGGTGGTGGGCAATTCGACCGAGATGGCTTTCTCGTTGTAGAACACCACTTCGAGTTCCATGCCGTCTTCGAGGTAGTTCAGCGCGTCGCCCATGTTGGTGGCTTCGACCTCGTACTGGTTGAAGTCGGTGTCCATGCAAACGTACATCGGGTCAGCGAAGTACGAGTAGGTGCACTCTTTCTTGTCCAGAATGACCTGGTCCATCTTGTCGTCGGCGCGGAACACGACTTCGGTGCCGAAGTTGGCGATCAGGCTTTTGAGCTTCATGCGCACGGTGGACGAGCCGCGGCCACCGCGTTGGTATTCGGTGCGCAGGACGACCATGGGGTCTTTGCCGTGCATGATGACGTTGCCGACGCGGATTTCTTGAGCGGTTTTCATAGGAATTGAGTCTGAAATGAAAAGGGGTGGCTTGAAGCCAAGCCCATTATTCTAACCTGTGGGGCTTGGCTTTTGGGCTGAAGGTGCCCGCAGGCACTCAGTCCCGCGCCGTCAGGCCATGGGCCAGAGCGCCCAGCACAATGCCACCCAAGGCCCACAGGATGTCGGTGTTGCCTGTGCCCAAAGCCGCAATGGCTGGGCCGGGGCACACCCCGCTCAAACCCCAGCCCACGCCAAAAATGGCCGAGCCGATCACGGTCTGGCGGTTCCAGCTGGCCGGTTGTGTCAGGAACTCACCCCCCAGCAAGGGGCGGCCCAGCCAGCGCGGAAAACCTTTGTAAGCCAGCATGGCCAAGCCCGCTGCGCCGCCCATGACCAACATCAGGCCCCAGTCCTGAAAGCGCAAAAAGCTCAAAACCACATCGGGCTGGACCATGGTGGCCAGCGACAGGCCAAAGCCAAACAAGGCCCCGGCGATCAGGGTGACCAGCGCCTTGGGCAGGGTCAGGGTGTGGGGGGTCAGCGGGTTCATGCCAGGCCTTTCGTGAAGATGGCCATCAGGTTGGCGGTCATGAAGGCGGTGGCCATGAAGGTCAGCACCGCGCCCAGTGATGGCAGTTGCAAAGAGCCGAGGCCGCAAATGCCGTGGCCCGATGTGCAGCCATTGCCCAAGCGGGCACCGTAGCCCACCAAAAAGCCGCCCACCAGCAGCTGCCAGGCGGGCACACTGGTGTGCTGCGCCTCGCCGCCCGCCAGCGTGAATCGCCAAACCAGCGCCCCCAGCACCACGCCCAAGGCGTAGACCAGCCGCCAGTGGCGGGTGTTGACGAAGCGGGCTTGCTGAAAAAACGCCCGTTTGGACACAAACGACCAACTGCTGGAAAAGACGGAACTCATGCCGCCCACCCAGCCGTTGAACAAATACAGCAGCGCCACGCCAGCGCCAATGGTGAGGCCGCCCAGCAGGTAGTGCTGCCAGCCGAGGGGGAAGAGGGTGTCAATCAGAGTCATGGGTCGGGATTATCGGGCACGCGGACCGGGTCAATTTTGCGGACATCCAGCTTGAAGGCTCTGGGGTTCAGGAGTGCCCTCAATTTTTTATCTTGCTAGGAAGTGATCTCTGAAAATGTAGGTAATAAGGTTATAGTTTGCTTCCGTAACGACTGACGAAGATCAGCGGATGGCCAACAAGGAGTGCCGGGTTTCATGGTGAATTTATACCTGTACAAAAATTCAGGCATGGGGGCCGACGGCCTTGTCCGATGCCGTTTGCAATCCATTCGTCAAAAGGATGTATCGACTCGGCCCGGATGTATCCACCGGGTTTTGCGGTCTACATCACGTTAGGACTTTTTGCCCATGAATAATGCATCGATTCATCTGGACCAGTGGGAGGTGATACTGGCCACAACCCTTTTGATCAAGGAAGGACAAGAGGCGCGAATCGTATTGACGCCAGATGATCCCTTGGTCGTAAGAGTGCGCTTCAAGAGCACGCCACCAAAGGAAGGAGAAAAACCTAAAGCGACGTTGTCAGTTGAAGGTGAAGGTAATGATGGCGTGCTTACGTTCACTGATTGGAACAACTCGCTTGGTGCTGCCACAAAGGAACCTTTGGAATTTGCTGTGGACGATCAGGGGCGCCAAATTGCAGTGCTTTGCTCTGTGTGGAAGATCGGCGAAGCCCATCAAGTATTCCTTCAGTTCATGCGCAGGGGGCAAACATGACCCAAATTAAGCCTCCCCGCCGGCCTGGATTCAATGGAGTTCAGGTTGTCGACGTCCACGTAAATGTCGACCAAGAAGTAATTCAAATTACCGAAGACAAGTTGCGTCTTATTCTCAAGGATCACCTAGATTCAATCGTTCAAAGTGGTGGTTGGGTTGCTCCATTCAGCGTCCTTGTTTCTATCGTCGCCACTTTTTGCACCGCGAAGTTCGATACGTTCATTGGCCTTGGCCCTGAATTTTGGCGCTCCACTTTCGCTCTGATCGGTATTGCGTCCCTTGTTTGGCTAATCAAAGTACTACGTAAAGATCAAAAGGTTCTGACACTCGATGAATTCATCAACAAGATCAAGAACAAGTCCTAACACTTCGCTCCAGGGGACGCTGCGCGATGAAGCCACGCAGCGCCCCTGAACTCGGACGTTAGCCCGCAGGAGTCCCCATGAAGCGATTCAAAGTCGTTATTCCAAGAGACGATGGCGGCTAGAGTTCCATCGGATGAAAGAGTGGCTGCGGCTGCATCCGGAAAGCGTTCCCACTGGCCTTAATCCAACGTCCTCTACGTTTCATCAATTACGTAACGGCCTCCGCAATCTTGGATGGTCGGTTCAGGAAACAAAAACAGAAGTTCGCTTGATGGCTCCGGGTTCAAGCCAACTTGAGAGCACAGTCGATGCGGTCCTCGGTGAAGACAACGAAGACACGGAAAACGTACTTCTCGACGATTTGTTCGAAGGTTTGCTGTGGCATGGAGCTGATGTGTGCCAGCGATGGCTGCAAATACATGACGGGTGCAAACCTGAAGTTGCCCTTGTCGATTTTCAACCCACGAAATGGATCAGTTGCGTGACCAAATCAGTTTGCCCAGAAATTTGATGGCGCTTGGTTTGGGTATTGTGGCTCCAAATCTGCAGCGTTTCGGCACTGAGCGCAGGCCATTCACCCGCTTCCAGTCCATTCCAAACCCGGTGCGCTTTGCGCAAGCTTTCCGGGGCCTGCATCCAATCCAAAAACGCCTCCAGCTTGGCGTGATGGGCGTTGTCGTCTTGTGGGTAGATGTGCCAAATGAAGGGCTGGCCTGCCCACAGGGCGCGCACCAGTGAATCTTCGCCGCGCACAAAATTCAAGTCGCAGGCCCAGAGCATTTCGTCGAAGCCGTTTTGGTCGGTGTAGGGCAGGGCGCTCCAGTTTGGTTGCTCGGCCAGGCTGGCCAATGCTTGCTGAACCGCCGCCAGTGGGCGGCCGGGGGTGACGAGCAGGTGATGGGGGGTGCCCACCCCTTGTGCCAGCAGCTGGGGCAGGGCGGTGGGTTCGTAGCAGAACAGGCTGATAAGCAGGCCAGCCGGGGCCAAGCTGGGGGCATGTTGCTGACGCCAGGCAGCGCGGTCAAAGCGTTGTTGCCGTGCCAGCAGGTCGGTTTCGCGCAGCAGGCCGCCAGTGTCCTCTGTGAAGCCGGGATAAAAGAAGGTCTTGGTCCAACCCTTGGCCGGGCCGCTCATGATGGGCGAAGGCAGCTGGTGCATGCGGGGCACCCAGTCTTCGGCGCTCAGGTATTCGAGGTTGATCCACCTAGGTTGTTGCGCTCGGGTGGCTACACCATGCGCCACAAAGTTTTCGGGCAAGGTGCAGCCAAAGGCTTCGACCCAGACGTTGGCCGGGGGCAGCGCTTGCAGGGTGCTGGCTTGGCTGGCATCGGCCCACGGGCGCACTTCAATGCCAGGCTCCTGGTGGGCGGTGGGGGCCATCCAGGCCAGGGCCGAGGCGTCGTCTACCCACAGGCGCACGCGCTGGCCAGCGTCGCGCAACTGGCGCGTCAGGCGCCAGCACACGCCCAGGTCGCCGTGGTTGTCGATGACGGTGCAGAAGATGTCCCAGAGTCGGCCAGTTTGCATGCGGCGATTGTCGCTGGAGATTTCACACACATCTTTTCACAGACAATAGCCGCCATGTCGAACACCCATGATGAAGCCCTGCTCGCGCAAGTTGCCGCGCTGCCCGCCTTGCCGGGCGTGTACCGCTACTTTGACGCCCAGGACCAGCTGCTGTATGTGGGCAAGGCGCTGAACCTCAAGCGCCGGGTGTCGAGTTATTTCCAGAAGGACCACGGCGGCACCCGCATTGGCCACATGGTCAGCAAGATCACGCGCATGGAAACCACCGTGGTGCGCTCCGAGGCCGAGGCGCTGCTGCTGGAAAACAACCTCATCAAGACCCTGCACCCGCGCTTCAACATCCTGTTTCGGGACGACAAGAGTTACCCCTACCTCAAGCTCACGGGCAATGGCCGCGTGGCGCTGCCCGCGCTGGTCAAGACGCCCGAGGCGCAGCATTACCCGCGTGTGGCCTATTACCGGGGGGCGGTGGAAAAGAAGCACCGTTACTTTGGGCCGTTCCCCAGCGCCTGGGCGGTCAAGGAGTCGATTCAGCTGATCCAGAAGGTGTTCAGGCTGCGCACCTGCGAGGACACGGTGTTTGCCAACCGCACCCGGCCTTGCCTGCTGTTTCAGATCAAGCGTTGCTCCGGCCCGTGTGTGAACCTGATCAGCCCCGAGGACTACAAGGCCGATGTGCAGCATGCCGAGCAGTTTTTGCGTGGCGAGACCCAGGCGCTGATGCGCGAGATGGAAGCGCGGATGATGCAGCATGCCGACAAGCTCGAATTCGAGTTGGCGGCCGAGGTGCGCAACCAGCTCACGGCGCTGTCGCGGGTCTTGCACCAGCAGTCGGTTGACACGGCGGTGGACACCGATGCCGACATTTTGGTGGCCAAAGTGCAGGGCGGCCGCGCCTGCGTGAACCTGGCCATGGTGCGCGGCGGACGGCATCTGGGTGACCGACCTTATTTTCCGGTGCACGTTCAGGACGCGCAGGACTTGCTGGGTCTGGAGGAAGGAGAGTCGCAGCGCCCCGTAGAGGTGCAGGTGCTCGAAGCCTTTTTGGCGCAGCACTACATCGGCGTGCCCGTGCCGCCGCTCTTGATCTTGAGCGCGGCGGTCGACAAAGCGCTGATCGCGGCTTTGTCGGCGCAGTCGGGTGTGAAGATCAGCACCGTGACGCAGCCGCGCGAGCACCGCCGCGTCTGGCTGGAGATGGCCGAGAAAAACGCCGAGCTGCAACTGGCCCGCTTGCTGGCCGAAGAGGGCTCGCAGCAGGCCCGCACCCGGGCGCTGGCTGAGGCGCTGGATTTGGCTCCGGACGATCTGGACCAGCTGCACATCGAGTGTTTTGACATCTCGCACACGGCGGGCGAGAACACCCAGGCGTCTTGTGTGGTGTTTCGCCAGCACAAGATGCAAAGCAGCGACTACCGCCGCTACAACATCGAGGGCATCACGCCCGGTGACGACTACGCCGCCATGCGCCAGGTGCTGATGCGACGCTACGGCAAATTGGCCGAGACCTTGCGTTCGGGCGAGGGCACGGCCAAGTTGCCTGACCTGGTGTTGATCGACGGCGGCAAAGGCCAGGTGAGCATGGCCCGAGAAGTCTTCACCGACCTGGGGCTGGACCTGTCGCGCATCGTGGGCGTTGAAAAAGGCGAAGGCCGCAAGGTCGGTCTGGAAGAGCTGGTCTTTGCCGATGGCCGCGAGAAGGTCTATCTGGGCAAGGATTCGGCGGCGCTCATGCTGGTGGCGCAGATCCGAGACGAGGCGCACCGTTTTGCCATCACCGGCATGCGGGCGGCACGCGCCAAGGTGCGGGTGGGCGGCAGCAAGATTGAAGAGATTCCCGGCATCGGGCCGCGCAAACGGGCCAAGCTGCTGCAGCGCTTTGGCGGAGTGCGGGGTGTGGAAAGTGCCAGTGTCGAGGATTTGCTGAGTGTGGAAGGCATCTCCCGGGAGCTCGCCGAGGCCATTTACAACGCCTTGCACTGAGCGCACGTCATGTTGTCATGAAGCCCTTGCCCGGGCGTGCCACAATCCAAACCATGTTTTTCACGATTCCCACCCTCATGACCTGGACGCGCATTGTCGCGATCCCTTTGATCGTTGGCGTGTATTACCTGGGCAGCCTGAAGGTCGAGACGCAAAACCTGATCGCCACGGTCATGTTTGTGCTGTTTGCCATCACCGACTGGCTCGACGGCTTTCTGGCCCGCAAACTCAACCAGACTTCGGCTTTTGGTGCGTTCCTGGACCCCGTGGCCGACAAGTTCCTGGTCTGCGCCGCCTTGTTGATTCTGGTGCACATGAACCGGGTGCATGTGCTGGTGGCTCTCATCATCATCGGCCGCGAAATCGCCATTTCCTCCTTGCGCGAGTGGATGGCGCAGATTGGGGCCAGCAAAAGTGTGGCCGTGCACATGGTGGGCAAGCTCAAGACCACGGTGCAAATGGTGGCGATTCCCTTCCTGCTGTACGACGGCGTGCTGCTGGGCGTGATCGACACCCGCACTTGGGGGGCGGTGCTGATCCTCATCGCCGCCGTGCTGACCATCTGGTCGATGGTGTACTACATGCAAAAGGCCTTGCCTGAAATCCGGGTACGTGTGAAATGAGCGGGGGCCGCGTATCTGACGCCTGGGTCCGGGCGACACCTGCTGTGTTTGTGTTGATCTGGAGCACGGGCTTCATCGTCGCCCGCTACGGCATGCCGCATTCCCCACCTTTCTCCTTTTTGGTGGTTCGGTACGTGCTGTCCATCGCCTGCTTTTTGCCCTGGATTTTTTGGGCCAAGGTGCCTTGGCCACAAAACCGCATGCAGTGGCTGCACTTGTCGGTCACGGGCATGCTCATGCATGGCGGCTACCTGGGCGGTGTGTGGGTGGCGGTCAAGGCGGGCATGGGTTCTGGCCTGTCGTCGCTGATTGTGGGGTTTCAACCAGTGCTGACGGCCATCTGGCTTTCCTACAGCCTGCGCGGATCGGACCAGCCCGGGGTGTCTCGCCGCCAGTGGCTGGGTCTTTTGCTGGGCTTTGTCGGCCTGCTGATGGTGGTCTGGCGAAAGCTCACGCTGGGTTCGCCCATGGACCATGTGACCTCGCTCAACATGGCCTTTGCCGTGGGGGCCTTGTTCAGCATCACCATCGGCACCTTGTACCAAAAGCGTTTTGTTCAACCTTGCGATGTGCGCTCGGCCAACACGGTGCAGATCATGGCGGCCCTGGCCATCACGGTGCCCCTGGCCTTGGCCGAGACGGAGCTCATGCAGTGGAATCCAGAGCTGGTCGGCGCCATGGCGTGGTCGGTGCTGGGTTTGACGGTGGGGGGCAGTTCCTTGCTTTATGTGCTGATTCAGCGCGGCGCAGCGGCTTCGGTGACCAGCCTCATGTACCTGGTGCCGCCGACAACAGCCATCATGGCGTGGGTCTTGTTTGGCGAAACCATCACGGCCGCCACCTTGGTCGGGACGGCGCTGACGGCTTTGGGCGTGAGCCTGGTCGTGCGGCCGTCACGTTCGTGAAAGCCCTTGCTGCCCTTTTTGATTAAGCTGCGACCCCTTGATGTGCCCGGGCACATGTGGGCAGCGTGAGCCGTTTATTTTTCAAGCAGAAAGTGATTCCCATGACAAAGCACCGCATCGCCGTGATTCCAGGAGACGGCATTGGCAAGGAAGTGATGCCCGAGGGCTTGCGCGTGATGGACGCTGCAGCCCGCAAATTCGGCATCGATCTGCACTTTGATCACTTTGATTTTTCCAGCTGGGACTACTGCGAAAAGCACGGCCAGATGCTGCCCGACAACTGGAAAGACCAGATCGGTGGCCACGATGCCTTGTACTTTGGTGCTGTGGGCTGGCCCGACAAAATCGCTGACCATGTCTCGTTGTGGGGCTCCTTGCTCTTGTTCCGTCGCGAGTTTGACCAGTACATCAACCTGCGCCCCGCCCGCTTGATGCCCGGCATCATCGCGCCTGTGGTGCGCCGCGATGGCAGCGCACGCCAGCCTGGCGAGATCGACATGTACATCGTGCGCGAGAACACCGAAGGAGAGTACTCCAGCGTGGGCGGGCGCATGTTCCCCGGCACCGAGCGCGAGATCGTCATGCAGGAATCCATCATGACCCGCGTGGGCGTGGACCGGGTGCTGAAGTTTGCTTTTGAGTTGGCGCAGTCGCGCCCCAAGAAGCACCTGACCAGTGCCACCAAGTCCAACGGCATTGCGATCACCATGCCTTACTGGGACGAGCGTGTGGCCGAGATGGCCAAGGCGTATCCGGGCATCAACGTCGACAAGTTCCACATCGACATCCTGACGGCGCATTTTGTGCAACGCCCTGACTTTTTCGATGTGGTGGTGGCCAGCAACCTGTTTGGTGACATCCTGTCCGACCTGGGCCCGGCATGCACGGGCACCATCGGGATCGCCCCCAGCGCCAACCTGAACCCCGACCGCAAGTTCCCTTCTTTGTTCGAGCCCGTGCATGGCTCGGCCCCGGACATTGCAGGCAAAGGCATTGCCAACCCGATCGGCCAGATCTGGTGCGGCGCCATGATGCTGGAGTTCCTGGGCTATAAAGCCGCCCACGATGCGGTTTTGGGGGCCATCGAGAAGGTGCTGGCGTCGGGAAAGGACGCTCCGCGAACGCCCGATCTGGGCGGGACAGCCAAGACAGCGGATGTGGGCCGGGCGATTGCCGAGGCGCTTTGAGGCCCCTTGCGGCTGCCGCGGTGGTCGCTTTGGCGTCGAAAAAGGCCGCTTCGGGACATGCATGGACAGTTTTAAAGGCTAGAATTCAAGCCCCACAGCCGAGTCTGTGGCCCCAATTTTCTGTCCACTGCCGGTTGCACCGGTTTGTAACTTCAAGAGGTTTCTTGTGAACAAAACAGAGCTGATCGAACACATTGCAAAACAAGCAGACCTGTCCAAGGCTGCAGCAGGCCGCGCATTGGAAGCCACCATGGGCGCTGTGCGCACCACCTTGAAAAAAGGCGGCACCGTGTCTTTGGTGGGTTTTGGCACTTTTGCGGTGGGCAAACGTGCTGCACGCACGGGCCGCAATCCACGCACAGGCGCAGCGATTAAAATCAAGTCAGCCAAAGTTCCAAAGTTCCGCCCAGGCAAGGCCCTGAAGGATGCTTTGAACTGACAACACTTTTCAGGTGGGGCGCTTAGCTCAGTTGGTAGAGCGGCTCCTTTACACGGAGTAGGTCGGCGGTTCGAGACCGTCAGCGCCCACCACCCTACAAAGTAAAGGCGAACCCAGTGTTCGCCTTTTTTCTTGATAACCCGAGACTTCAGACATGTTTGATTCCATTCGCAACAACTCAAAAATTTTGATGGGGTTGTTGTTCTTGTTGGTGATTCCGTCTTTTGTGCTGTTTGGCATCGAGGGCTACAGCCAGTTTGAAGACAAAGGTGCCGTGGTGGCCCGGGTGGACGGGCAAAAAATCACCCAGTCCGAGTGGGACGCTGTCCACCAGCAGGAAGTGGACCGCATTCGCGCATCGGTGCCGAACCTGGACCCGAAACTGCTGGACTCGGCAGAGGCGCGTTATGCGACCCTCGAAAAAATGGTCAACGACCGTCTGATTGCCCGCGCCTCTGAAAAGCAAATGCTGGTCACGAGTGACCAACGCCTGGCCCGCTACCTGCAGCAAGACCCCTCGATTGCAGGCTTGCGTGGCGCAGACGGTAAGCTGGACATGGAACGCTACCGCCAGTTGGCGGCCAGCCAAGGCATGACCCCCGAGATGCTCGAAGCCCGTGTGCGCCGTGACCTGTCCAACCAGCAGGTGTTGGCCGGTTTGCAAGCCTCGGTGTTTGCGACGCAGCGTCAGACCGATGCCGCACTGGATGCCTACTTGCAGCGCCGTGAGATTCAGGTCAAGCGCTGGAGCCCGGCAGACTTTGCCGCCAAGGTCGAGGTGTCGGATGCGGACCTGGAGCGCTATTACAAAGACAATGCGGAGCGTTTTCGTTCGGTGGAAAACGTGGACCTGGAATACCTCGTCCTGGACGTGGCGGCCCTGCAAAGCCGGATTGAATTGCCCGAGCAGGACCTGAGAACCTACTACGAGCAAAACCTGCAACGGCTCGCGGGTCAGGAGCAGCGCCGCGCCAGCCACATCCTGATCAATGCCGCGAAAGATTTGCCCGCGGCAGACAAGCAAAAAGCCCGTGCCAAGGCCGAAAACCTGTTGGCCACCGTTCGCCAGTCACCCAAAACCTTTGCCGAGGTGGCACGCAAGAACTCGGATGACACCGGTTCGGCCGCACGCGGCGGTGATCTGGATTTTTTCGCCCGAGGCGCCATGGTCAAGCCTTTTGAAGATGCCGCCTTTGCGCTTCAAAAGGGTGACATCAGCGACATCGTGGAGTCCGACTTCGGCTACCACATCATCTTGTTGACCGATGTGAAGCTGCCCCAGGCGCCGTCTTTCGAGTCCATGCGCCCGCAATTGGAAGCGGACTTGCGCAAACAGCAAGCCCAGCGCCAGTTCGCAGAATTGGCCGAAACCTTCAGCAACAGCGTGTACGAGCAGTCGGACAGTTTGACGCCCGTGGCAGAGCGGCTGAAATTGTCGGTACAAAAAGCGCAAGCGTTGACCCGCACACCACCACCCGGTGCGCAGGGCGTTTTGAGCCACCCCAAATTGCTGCAAGCCATCTTCTCTGAAGACGCGATCGTCAAACGCCGCAACACGGCAGCGGTGGAGGTGGCTCCGAACACGCTGGTCTCAGCCCGTGTGGTGAACCACCGCCCAGCGGCCGTTCGTCCTTTTGCAGAGGTCAAGGCCGATGCGCGTCAACTTTTGATTCAAGCCCAATCTGCCGAGCTGGCCAAAGCCGAAGGTCAAGCCCGACTGGCGGCCTGGAAGACCGATGCCGCTCAGGCCAACTTGGGTGAGGCGGTGACGGTTTCGCGTGATCAGGCGCCTGCATGGCCGCAAGCGGTGATCGATGCTGCTTTGCGTGCCGATCCCTCCAAAATGCCAGCCCTGTTGGGTGTGGACCTGGGCCTTCAGGGCTTTGCCGTTGTGCGTGTGAACAAAATTGTGCCGCGTCCGGAGTCGACGGCTCAACAATCCGAGCAAAGCCGCCAGCAATTTGCCCGCTTGTGGGGGCAGGCCGAGTCTCAGGCTTACCTGGCCAGTTTGAAGTCGCAATTCAAAGTTGAAATGTTGGCTCAAAAACCTAAAAAGTTGGAAGGTTCCGAGGCCGAAAAGCCCTGAGCTTCAGGCTATAATATCGCTCTACGGTGGCTGTAGCTCAGTTGGTAGAGTCCAGGATTGTGATTCCTGTTGTCGTGGGTTCGAGCCCCATCAGCCACCCCAAAGTCTCCAAGGCCCTTTCGGCAACGAAAGGGCCTTTTCATTTGTGCATCACTTTGTTTGTGTTGCCGAGTTGTCCTCGTTTGGGCACCGGATACCCCATGTTTATCCACAGGGTTATCCCGTGACGCCAGGCGCTGTGGGGGCTACCATTGCTTTTTGATTTGTCGGTACGCCATGTCTGCTGTTTTTTCTCCCCATCTGAGTGAATTCCCCTCAGACCTGTCCTCTGACAGCCAAATTGCCAAATTGCGTGTTCCTCCTCACTCGATCGAGGCCGAATCGAGTGTGCTGGGCGGCCTGCTGCTGGACAACGGTGCTTGGGACCGTGTGGGTGATTTGTTGGTGGATTCCGACTTTTACCGTCACGAGCACAAGTTGATTTATGCCGCGATTGGCGCTTTGATCAATGCGTCCAAACCGGCCGATGTCATCACCGTCAGCGAGCATCTGCAAAACCAGGGCAAAACCGCCGAGACGGGCGGTTTGAGCTACCTGAACTCCCTGGCCCAGTATGTGCCCAGCGCCAGCAACATCCGCCGCTACGCCGAGATCGTGCGCGAGCGCTCGATCTTGCGCAAACTGGTGTCGGCCAGCGACGAGATCGCGACCAATGCCTTCAACCCTCAGGGCAAGGCGATTGACCGTATCCTGGATGAAGCCGAACAAAAGATCTTCAACATCGGTGAAGAAGGCTCGCGCATGAAGCAGGGCTTCCAGTCCATGGACACGCTGGTGGTGGAACTGCTCGACCGCGTCCAGGAGATGGCCGACAACCCCAACGACATCACCGGGGTGCCCACCGGCTTTTATGACCTGGACCGCATGACATCTGGCCTGCAGCCGGGGGACATGGTGGTGCTGGCCGCGCGTCCATCCATGGGTAAAACGGCTTTCGCCATCAACATCGCCGAGCATGTGGCCTTGAACGAGGGCTTGCCAGTGGCGGTGTTCTCGATGGAAATGGGCGCATCCCAGCTGGCGGTGCGTGTGGTCGGCTCGATCGGCCGCATCGACCAGGGCCATTTGCGCACCGGCAAGCTCAGCGATGACGAGTGGCCACGCTTGACCGAAGCCATCGAGAAACTGCGCACCGTGTCTTTGCACATCGATGAAACCCCAGGTCTCACCCCTTCCGAATTGCGGGCCAACGCCCGTCGTCTGGCGCGGCAATGCGGCAAGCTGGGTTTGATTGTGGTGGACTATTTGCAGCTGATGAGCGGCTCGGGTGGCTCGGGCGGCGACAACCGCGCGACCGAGCTGGGCGAGATTTCGCGGGGCCTGAAAATGCTGGCCAAAGAACTGCAATGTCCGGTGATTGCGCTGTCGCAGCTCAACCGAAGCGTCGAGCAGCGCACCGACAAACGCCCCATGATGAGCGACTTGCGCGAGTCCGGCGCCATCGAGCAGGATGCCGACATCATCATGTTCATTTACCGTGACGATTACTACAACAAGGATTCCAAAGATCCGGGTGTGGCGGAAATCATCATTGGCAAGCAGCGTAACGGCCCGACAGGCACGGTTCGGCTCACGTTCCTGAAGAACCTGACCCGGTTTGAAAGCCTGGCCTCAGGCCTCAGCGACGATTACTGAGACCCGAGGACGGGTTTTTAAAGCGCTTCGCTGGCGAAGTCGGCCAGGCGCGAGCGCTCACCCCGTGCCAGCGTGATGTGGCCCCCGTGGGCCCAGCCCTTGAAGCGGTCGACCGCATACGTCAGGCCCGATGAGCCTTCGGTCAGGTAGGGCGTATCGATCTGGGCCAGATTGCCCATGCAGATGATCTTGGTGCCCGGGCCTGCGCGTGTGATCAGCGTTTTCATTTGCTTGGGCGTCAGGTTTTGCGCTTCGTCGATGATCACGTATTTGTTCATGAAGGTGCGACCGCGCATGAAGTTCATGCTCTTGATCTTGATGCGGCTCTTGATCAGCTCGTTGGTCGCAGCGCGACCCCATTCACCCGCATTGCCGCCATCGCCCTTGGCCAGAAACTCCAGGTTATCGTCCAGCGCGCCCATCCATGGGCCCATTTTTTCTTCTTCGGTGCCGGGCAAAAAGCCGATGTCTTCGCCCACGCTCACGGTGGCCCGGGTCATGATGATCTCGGTGTAGCGGCGGTCATCCAGCACTTGCGTCAAACCAGCGGCCAGCGCCATCAAGGTTTTGCCCGTGCCAGCGGTGCCTGCCAGCGTGACAAAGTCGATGTCCGGATCGGTCAACAGGTTCATCGCGAAATTTTGTTCACGGTTGCGCGTGGTGACGCCCCAGACGGCGTTCTTTTGGTGGGTGAAGTCCTTGAGGGTGCGCAGCACCGCTGTTTTGCCGCGGATTTCGGTCACGCGGGCATACAGGCTGGGCTCTCCGGGGGCCTCAAAGTACACAAACTGGTTCATGAACAAGCTGGGCACGATCGGGCCGCTGATGCGGTAGTAGGTGTGCGTGCCTTGCTGCCAGCTTTCCACGGTTTTACCGTTCTTGAGCCAGAAGTCGCTGGGCAAAGCCAGGGAGCCCGGATACAACAAATCCCCGTCTTCGAGGGTCTTGTCGTTTTGGTAGTCCTCGGCCTGCAGCCCCAGCGCACGGGCCTTGACGCGCATGTTGATGTCCTTGGACACCAACACCACTTCACGGGGTGCATGCATTTGGCCCAGCGCCTTGACCACGCCCAGGATCTGGTTGTCGGCCTTGCCCTGTGGCAGCGCCAGGGGCAGACTCAGGTCCAGTGCCTGGGTCTGGAAAAACAATTGGCCCATGGCATCGGTGTGGCCCGTCGCGCTCAGGGGGGAGCCCTTGCCCAGATCGGCCCCTTGCGCCGAGGCCAGGGTGTCCAGCGAACGGCTGGCTTGGCGCGCATTGCGGGCGACTTCGGTCATGCCTTTCTTGTGACCGTCGAGCTCTTCCAGCACGATCATCGGCAAAAAGACATCGTGCTCCTCAAAGCGGAACAGACTCATCGGGTCGTGCATGAGCACATTGGTGTCGAGCACAAAGAGTTTGCTGGGGCCGCCGGACCTGCGTTTGGGCCGGGCCGGGCTGGCCGCGCGGGCAGGGGCGGCAGCAGAGCTGACCACCACAGATGGCTCGTTGCGAGGGTGGGGGGCAGCAGGTGCGCTTTTACGGCTTCGTGGTCCGCGTTTGGCTTCTGAAGCTGGCTCTGCAGCCACGGCCTGGGTCTTGGTTTCGACCTGGATCAAACCGGTCGGGGCATCGTCCTCAGTGTGTGCGGACTCGAAGGCGGTGTGGGTCAAGCGGCTGGCGCGTTGTGTGGGAGCGGGTGGCAGTGGCATGAGCGAAGGCCTCTTGAGGGGTGAAAAATCCGGACGCTGAAAAATAAAAAGCCGCCTGGAGGCCAAGGCGGCTTTTGGTAGGGAAGAGAAGGGGGCTGACTTTCAGCGGCATGAATTCATTATGCACGAGCCGAAAGACAAAACCCGCCCGGGGGCATCACGCCACGGCAGCAGCTTTTTTCAGGTCCTTGACCGCCTTCAGCACTTCTTCCACATGCCCGGGCACTTTCAGGCCGCGCCACTCTTGCTTGAGCGTGCCGTCTGCGCCGATCAGGAAGGTGCTGCGCTCGATGCCTTTGACCTTTTTGCCGTACATGATTTTGTTTTTGACCACCCCAAACATGTGGCACATTTTTTCTTCGGTGTCGGCAATCAGCTCAAAAGGCAATTCCAGCTTGGCTTTGAAATCGTCGTGCGACTTCATGTTGTCACGGGACACGCCCAGAACCAAGGCGCCTGCTTTGACGAAATCCTTGTACTTGTCGCGGAATTGCATGGCCTCGGTGGTGCAGCCAGGGGTGTTGTCCTTGGGGTAGAAAAACAAAACCACGGGTTGACCGAGGTGGGAGATGTTGGAAACTTTCAGGCCGCTGGTCGCGTTCGCTTCAAATTCGGGAAGGGGCTTGTTCAGAACGATCGCCATAAAACTTTGATCTCGCTTGACAGGTTGAGCGCTTGCCGCCATTGGGTGACGTCAAATGCGCTGAAGGCATAGGCCTCGGCAACCTTCGATTTTACTCTGAATGAGGGCCTTCAGATGAGCAAGTACTTGTAAACAAGTAGGCGATGCAAATGCATGCTTTAAGCTTCCAGCAGCAAAACGACCACGACTTTTCGCCCCTCGCTGGCCAGAATGTTGTAGGTGCGGCAAGCGGCTGCGGTGTCCATGGTTTCGAGCCCAATGCCCCGCGAAATCAAAGGCGCAAGCCAAGCAGGCTGAGGAAAGCGCAGGCGCTGGCCGCTTCCAAAGATGACCAACTCGGCACCGCTGGTGGCCAGTGGCGCGAAATCTTCGGGTTTCAGGGCTTCAAACTGGCTGACCGCCCATTTTTCAGGCACGGCGCCCTGCAGGCTGCTGACGGTCAAAGAGTGGGTGAATTTTTCACCATTGACTTCGATCCATCCGGGGCCGTAAGCGTTGATGGTGAGGCTGTTGGACTTGTCGGGTTGTAGTTTCATGGGGTCTTCGGAGCGAACGGGTGAGCTGCGTGGCGATATTAGAGTCGTCGCTCGGGATGGCAGGGCTGAAACGGCGCTGAATTGTGGTCAAATTATAGGTTTTCCCCTCTCGCAACCGCCTTTGGAGGCACTTTGAAGCCCATTCAAAAATCTGCCAAGCTCGCCAACGTTTGTTATGACATCCGTGGGCCGATCATGGACCGTGCCCGTCAGATGGAAGAGGACGGGCAAAAGATCATCAAATTGAACATCGGAAATCTGGCAGTTTTCGGCTTTGATGCACCGGAAGAAATTCAGCAGGACATGATCCGCAACCTGCCCAATTCGGCGGGTTACTCCGACAGCAAAGGCATTTTTGCGGCACGCAAAGCCGTGATGCACGAGACCCAAAAGCAAGGGGTCGTGGGTGTCACGCTGGATGACATTTATCTGGGCAATGGCGCCAGCGAATTGATCGTCATGGCCACCAATGCCTTGCTGGACAACGGCGATGAACTCCTGTTGCCATCGCCCGATTACCCCTTGTGGACGGCGGCGGCCAGTTTGTCGGGCGGCTCGCCTGTGCATTACCGCTGCGAAGAGGCCAATGGCTGGATGCCGGATCTGGACGACATCCGTGCCAAAGTGACCCCGCGCACCAAGGGCATCGTGGTCATCAACCCGAACAACCCGACAGGCGCACTGTATTCCGACGACTTGCTCAAAGGCATTGTGGCCATTGCGCGTGAACATGGCTTGGTGATCTTTGCCGATGAGGTGTACGACAAGGTGTTGTACGACGGGGTCAAGCACACGCCGCTGGCCAGGTTGTCTCAGGATGTGTTGACCCTGACCTTCAATTCCTTGTCCAAAAGTTACCGCTCATGTGGTTACCGTGCGGGCTGGATGGTCATCTCGGGCGACAAGAAAAACGCTCGCGATTACATCGAGGGCCTGAACATGCTCTCGAACATGCGCCTGTGTGCCAACGTTCCGGGCCAATGGGCGATTCAGACCGCCTTGGGCGGACACCAGAGCATCAATGAATTGGTGGGTGAGGGTGGCCGCTTGCGCAAGCAACGCGATCTGGCTTATGCCCTGATCACGGCCATTCCCGGGGTGAGTTGTGTCAAGCCGCAGGCGGCGCTGTACATGTTTCCCAAGCTGGACCCGCGCATCTACCCGGTCAAGGACGACCAGGATTTCTTCTTGCAACTGCTGGAAGAAACCAAGGTCATGCTGGTTCAGGGCACCGGGTTCAACTGGCCCGATACCGACCATTTCCGCATCGTGTTCTTGCCCCATGAGGACGATTTGCGCGAGGCCATTGCCCGCGTGGCGCGTTTCCTGGAAGGTGCCCGCAAGCGCTTTGGCACCGAGGCCCTGGTGGCCTGAATTTGAAAATGAACACCCGGTTGTTTCGGGTGTAACGTCGTAAAGAAGTGAAAAAAAATGAAACCGATCAAAGTGGGCCTGCTGGGCATTGGCACTGTGGGCAGCGGCACTTTCAATGTGCTCCAACGCAATCAGGGGGAAATCCAACGCCGTGCGGGTCGTGGCATCGAGATCACCATGGTGGCCGACCTGAACGTGGCGCGGGCCCAAGAACTGGTGGGTCATGGCGTCCAGGTCGTGGCCGATGCACGCGAGGTCATCGCCAACCCGGAAATCGACATCGTGATCGAATTGATCGGTGGCTATGGTGTGGCCAAGGCGCTGGTCATGGAAGCCATTGCTGCAGGCAAGCATGTCGTCACCGCCAACAAGGCCCTGCTGGCGGTGCATGGCACCGAGATTTTCGCTGCCGCCCAGGCCAAAGGCGTGATGGTGGCTTTTGAAGCCGCCGTGGCCGGGGGCATCCCGATCATCAAGGCCCTGCGCGAAGGCCTGACGGCCAACAGCATCCAGTGGGTGGCCGGCATCATCAACGGCACGACCAACTTCATCCTGTCCGAAATGCGGGACAAAGGGCTGGACTTTGATGTGGTGCTCAAGGAAGCCCAGCGTCTGGGTTATGCCGAAGCCGACCCGACCTTTGACATCGAAGGTGTGGATGCCGCGCACAAAGTGACCTTGATGAGCGCGATCGCGTTTGGCATTCCGGTGCAGTTTGACAAGGCTTATGTGGAGGGCATCACCAAGCTGGGCGCTGCCGACATCAAGTACGCCGAGCAGCTGGGCTACCGCATCAAACTCTTGGGCATCACCAAACGCACCGAACAGGGCATTGAGCTGCGGGTGCATCCCAGCCTGGTGCCTGCCCAGCGCCTCATTGCCAATGTGGAAGGCGCCATGAACGCCGTGATGGTGCAAGGCGATGCCGTGGGCACCACCTTGTATTACGGCAAAGGCGCAGGCTCCGAGCCCACCGCCAGCGCGGTCATCGCGGATCTGGTGGACATCACCCGTTTGCACACCGCCGACCCCCTCAACCGCGTGCCGCATCTGGCTTTCCAGCCCGGTGCCATGAGCAATTTGTCGGTGCTGCCCATGTCCGAGGTGGTGACCAGCTATTACCTGCGCTTGCGCGTGGCCGATCAGGCGGGCGTGCTGGCCAAGTTGACCGGGCTGCTGGCCCAGGCCGACATCAGCATCGACGCGGTCTTGCAACGCGAGGCCGATCAGGTGAGCCAGGCGGGTGAAAACCAGACCGACGTGATCATCCTGACCCACGACACCCGCGAAGGCACTTTGAACGACGTGCTGGCCCAAATGCAGGCGCTGCCCACCGTGATGGCGCCGATCGTGCGCATTCGCAAGGAAGAGTTGAACTGATGCGCTACCTGTCGACCCGCGGTCACGCCGACCGCAAGCAATTTTGTGAAATCCTGCTGGAAGGTCTGGCGCCGGACGGTGGCCTGTACCTGCCGGAAAGCTATCCGCAACTCGATGATGCCGCGCTGACACGCCTGCGCGGCGTTTGGCAAAGCCAGGGCTATGCGGCTTTGGCTTTTGAGGTGCTGTCGCTTTACATCGACGACATCCCGCGCGACGATCTGCAAGCGCTGTGCCGCAAGACTTACACCCCAGCGGTGTTTGGCACGCAAGCCATCGTGCCGCTCAAGCCTTTGCAAACCGCAGGTCAGGCCCAGCCCGACCTGTATCTGGAGGCTTTGTCCAACGGCCCGACCTTGGCCTTCAAGGACATGGCCATGCAGTTGCTGGGCAATTTGTTTGAATACGAGCTGGCACGGCGCGGCGAAGAACTCAATATTTTGGGCGCGACATCGGGCGATACTGGCAGCGCGGCCGAATACGCCATGCGCGGCAAAAAGGGGGTGCGCGTCTTCATGACCAGCCCGAACGGCCGCATGAGCCCGTTCCAGCAAGCGCAGATGTTCAGTCTGCTCGACGAAAACATCCACAACATCGCCATCGAAGGCGTGTTCGACGACTGCCAGGACATCGTCAAGGCGGTGTCCAACGATCTGGATTTCAAGCGCCGATACAAGATCGGCACGGTGAATTCCATCAACTGGGCGCGTTTGCTGGCCCAGGTGGTGTACTACTTTGCCGGGTATTTCCAGGCGACCCAGCGCAACGCACAAAAGGTCAGCTTTACGGTGCCGAGCGGCAACTTTGGCAATGTGTGCGCAGGCCATGTGGCCCGCATGATGGGTTTGCCGATCGACCGCCTGGTGGTGGCCACCAACGAAAACGATGTGCTGGACGAGTTTTTCCGCACAGGCGTTTACCGCGTGCGCGGCACCGCCGACACGCATGAAACCTCCAGCCCCTCGATGGACATCTCCAAGGCCAGCAACTTCGAGCGCTTTGTTTTTGACCTGCTGGAGCGCGATGGCACCCAAACCAAAGCCATTTTTGGCGAAGGGTTGAGCCGCCAAGGCTTCTTCGATTTGTCGGGCGATGCGCGCTTCGCCAAGGCCGCAGCGGTCTACGGCTTTGACAGCGGCCGCAGCACCCATGCCGACCGTCTCAAGACGATTCAGCAGGTGTTTGAGCGCTATGGCGTGATGATCGACACCCACACCGCCGACGGCGTGAAGGTGGCCCAAGAGCATTTGAACCCGCAGGTGCCCATGATCGTGCTGGAAACCGCTTTGCCCATCAAGTTTGCCGCCACCATCGTGGAGGCTTTGGGTCGCCAGCCCGAGCGTCCACCGCAGTTTGAAGGCATCGAAGCCTTGCCCAAGCGTGTGCAGGTCATGAAAGCCGACGTGGAATTGGTCAAGGCCTACATCTCGCAGCACTGCGATTGAAGCCGATGAGCCAGTCCCCCCGCCCACCTTTGATGTCGCTGGACGAGGCACTGGCCACGCTGCTGGCGCACATCAGCCCCTTGGCCGGCACAGAGTCGGTGGCCACCTTGGATGCTGATGGCCGCATCCTGGCGCAAGACGTGGTGTCTTCCTTGCAAGTGCCGGCCTTTGACAACGCTTCCATGGACGGCTACGCGGTGCGCAGCGCCGATGTGCAGCAAGCCGGGGTGGCGTTGAAGGTGACCCAGCGCATTCCCGCTGGGCACTTCGGGCAGCCCTTGGCACCCGGGCAGGCTGCCCGCATTTTCACAGGCGCCCCGGTGCCTTCAGGCGCTGACGCCATCGTGATGCAGGAGCAAACCGAGCCCGCAGAACAGACCGACCAGGTCCGTTTTGTGGCTGCGGCCCAGCCCGGCCAGTGGATTCGCCGCAATGGCGAAGACGTTCGTCAGGGGGATACCGTGTTGAAGCGGGGTCAAAAACTGGGCCCCGCCGAGCTGGGTCTGGCGGCCAGCCTGGGTTTGGCCCACCTGCAGGTCATGAGCCGACCCAAAGTGGCCTTGTTTTCCACGGGCGACGAGTTGGTCATGCCCGGTGATGTGGCCCCTGCCGACATGCCGCCCGGGGCCATTTACAACTCCAACCGGTTTTTCTTGCGGGCTTTGCTGCACCGTCTGGGCTGCGAGGTGAGCGATCTGGGCATCGTGCCCGACCGCCGGGAAGCCACGGTGGCCGCGCTCAAAACGGCGGCCGACCACCACGACCTGATTGTGACCAGCGGCGGGGTGTCGGTCGGTGAAGAAGACCATGTCAAACCTGCCGTGCAGTCTTTGGGGGCCTTGTCGCTTTGGCAGATCGCGATGAAGCCGGGCAAACCCTTTGCCTATGGCCATGTGCGGCGCGAGACAGCGACGGGCCTGGCCCATTTTGTGGGTCTGCCGGGCAATCCCGTGTCGAGCTTCATGACCTTTTTGCTCTTGGTCAAGCCCTTGATCCTGGCCCTCCAGGGGGCTGAGCAGCATGCGCCTGTCCGGATGTCCTTGCCGGCCCATTTTGAGTTGCCCAAAGCCGACAAGCGGCGTGAATTCTTGCGTGTTCGCCGCAATGCGTCGGGTGGGCTGGACCTCTTTCCCAACCAAAGCTCGGGGGTGCTGACCTCGGTGGTTTGGGGCGATGGCGTGGTGGACAACCCCGCAGGTCAAACCATTGCCCATGGGGACCTTGTCAGTTTCTGGCCATTTGCGGAGTGGTTGTCATGAAGATTCAGGTGCGTTACTTTGCCTCTCTGCGCGAAAGCATTGGACTGGCCAGCGAGATGGTGGACACGGACAGTCAGGACGTGGCGGGCCTCAGGGCGCAGTTGATCGCGCGCGGCGGTGCCCATGCCGAATGCCTGGCCAGCCAGCGGCCCGTGCGCGTGGCGGTCAACCAGGTCATGGCCACCGATGCCACGCCGCTCACGGCCAACGCCGAAGTGGCCTTTTTCCCGCCTGTCACCGGAGGCTAAGCCATGCCCGATCTCGTCACCGTGCAGCAAGAAGACTTCGATGTGTCGCAGGAATTGAGCGCCTTGCGGGCACAAGATTTGCGCGTGGGCGCGGTGTGCAGTTTTGTGGGCACGGTGCGCGATACCCGCGCCTTGACAGGCCAGGCGCAAGACGAGGTGCAGGTGATGGAGCTGGAGCATTACCCGGGCATGACCGAAAAATCGATCGAAGCCATGATCGAGCAAGCGCACCAGCGTTTCGACTTTTATGCCGCCCGCGTGGTGCATCGGGTGGGGCGCTTGCTGCCCGCCGACCAGATTGTCCTGGTGGCAGTCACTTCGGCGCACCGTGGCGAGAGCTTCAAGGCCTGCGAATTCCTGATGGACTACCTCAAGACCCAGGCCCCGTTCTGGAAAAAAGAGCAAACCCCGCAAGGGGCACAGTGGGTCGACGCGCGGGTGTCCGACGATGCGGCCTTGGCCCGCTGGGGCATTGAGGGCCGCAACGCCTGAGCAGTTGCAGGCCTCAGTGTTTGTAAACCGGGGGCGTGGCCAGCGTTCCGGCGCTGTCACCGTGGCTTGGGGGCGGGCTGGCCGTCGTCAGACCCCAATCGGCCTTGGCCATGCACTGGCGAATCAGGTGGATCAGCCCGTGGACCAGTGAGGCTTGTAAGTTCATCTGGCAAGACTGCGTGTTGTCACCAGTTTTTTGCTGGAACACGATCTGCAATCCGCCGCTGGCTTGCAAACTGATGTGTGCATCGGTGACCAACAGGGGCTCGCTGCCCAAAGGTAACTGCTGCACTTTGCCGTCGTACGGGGTCGCAAAGTCTGCAGTTTGCAAGAAAGCCTCGCGTTTGAGTTCGGTCAGCATTTGCCGGGCTGCGGGGTCTGCAACAGCCAGTCCTGGCTGCGCGGCCTCCAGGCGGCCAATCGACTGGTCCATGGCGGGCAGCAAGCGCATCACCATGCGGCGGGTCAGCCAAAAACGAAACTCCTGGGCGTCCTGGGTGTTCAGGCGCAACAACAGGCGATCTTGACGCTCGTCATGGCTGACGGACAGCTGGTGAATGTTCATGGCTTGATTTTAGGCAAGCCCGAGCCGGGTTGCCTGACTTGAAAATGGGCAATGCCTCCCCAAATGTCCATCATTGGAGAAATCTCATGCGCCTAGACAAACTGACCACCAAATTTCATGAAGCCTTGTCCGATGCCCAATCTCTGGCATTGGGACGGGATCACGCGTACATCGAGCCTGTCCACGTGCTGGTGGCGATGCTCAAGCAAGAAGAGGGGCCCAAGGCCTTGCTGTTGAGAGCTGGCGTGCAAGTGCCCGGCTTGACCCTGGCCGCAGAAGCTGCGTTGGGCCGCTTGCCGCAAGTCACGGGGCAGGACCAGGTCCAGGTCGGCCCTGAGCTGGCCAAGCTGCTGCAGGGGGCTGAAAAAGAAGCCATCAAACGGGGTGACGCCTTCATCGCCAGCGAACTGTTTTTGCTGGCTGTGGCCGACCACAAGGGCGATATTGGACGCTTGGCCAAAGAGCATGGCCTCAGCCGCAAGAGCCTGGAGACGGCCATCGACGCGGTTCGCGGGGGGCAGTCGGTGGGCAGTGCAGAAGCCGAAGGCCAGCGCGAAGCCCTCAAGAAATATTGCATCGACCTTACCGAGCGTGCCCGCATCGGCAAGCTGGACCCGGTGATTGGCCGCGACGACGAGATTCGTCGCGCCATCCAGGTTTTGCAGCGCCGCACCAAGAACAACCCGGTGCTGATCGGCGAGCCTGGTGTGGGCAAGACCGCGATTGTCGAAGGCCTGGCCCAGCGCATTGTGGCGGGCGAGGTGCCCGATTCGCTCAAGGGCAAGCGGGTGCTGTCGCTCGACATGGCCGCCTTGCTGGCCGGGGCCAAGTTCCGGGGTGAGTTTGAAGAACGCCTGAAAACCGTGCTCAGTGAATTGGCCAAGGACGAGGGTCAGACCATCGTGTTCATCGACGAGCTGCACACCATGGTGGGCGCGGGCAAGGCCGAGGGCGCCATGGACGCGGGCAACATGCTCAAGCCCGCATTGGCACGGGGCGAGTTGCATTGCGTGGGCGCGACCACGCTGGACGAGTACCGCAAATACATTGAAAAAGACGCCGCGCTGGAGCGCCGTTTCCAGAAAATCCTGGTCAATGAACCCACAGTGGAGGCCACCATTGCCATCTTGCGGGGTTTGCAGGAGAAATACGAAATCCACCACGGGGTGGACATCACCGACCCGGCCATTGTGGCGGCGGCCGAGCTCAGCCACCGCTACATCACCGACCGTTTCCTGCCTGACAAGGCGATTGACCTGATTGACGAAGCCGCGGCCAAGATCAAGATCGAGATCGACTCCAAGCCCGAGGTGATGGACAAGCTCGACCGCCGTTTGATCCAGTTGCAGATCGAGCGCGAGGCGGTGCGCAAGGAGAGCGACGAGGCGTCACAAAAACGCTTTGCCTTGATCGAGGAAGAGATCGACAAACTCAAAAAGGAAGCCGCCGATCTGGAAGAGATCTGGCACGCCGAAAAGGCCCAGGCCCAAGGCGGCCAGCAGGTGCGCGAGCAAATCGACCAGCTCAAGCAGCAAATCGAGGAGTTCACGCGCAGGGGCGATTTCAACAAGGTGGCGGAGCTGCAGTATGGCAAGCTGCCTGCGCTGGAAAAAACCCTGAAAGAGGTGCAGGCCAAAGAGTCGGCCCCCGGTGAAAAACCAGTGCACCGCTTGCTGCGCACGCAGGTGGGGGCCGAAGAGATTGCCGAGGTGGTGTCGCGTGCGACAGGCATCCCGGTGTCCAAGATGATGCAGGGCGAGCGCGAAAAGCTGTTGCAGATGGAAGATAAGCTGCACCGGCGCGTGGTGGGCCAGGACGAAGCGATTGCGGCCGTGGCCAACGCCATCCGGCGCTCGCGTTCGGGCCTGTCCGATCCGAACCGCCCAACCGGCTCTTTCCTGTTTTTGGGTCCCACAGGGGTGGGCAAAACCGAGCTGTGCAAAGCGCTGGCGGGCTTTTTGTTTGACAGCGAGGACCACCTGATCCGCATCGACATGAGCGAGTTCATGGAAAAGCATTCGGTGGCCCGCCTGATCGGTGCGCCACCGGGCTATGTGGGCTATGAAGAGGGTGGCTATCTGACCGAGGCGGTGCGCCGCAAGCCCTACAGCGTGCTGCTGCTCGACGAGGTGGAAAAAGCCCATCCCGATGTCTTCAACATCCTGCTGCAAGTGCTGGACGACGGTCGCCTGACCGACGGGCAGGGCCGCACGGTGGACTTCAAGAACACGGTGATCGTGATGACCTCCAATTTGGGGTCGCACCTGATCCAGTCCATGGTGGGGCAGCCTGCCGAAGACATCAAGGACGCGGTGTGGGATGAGTTGAAAACCCGTTTCCGTCCGGAGTTCCTGAACCGCATCGACGAGACCGTGGTCTTCCATGGGCTGGATGCCCAGCACATCGCCGCGATTGCCGAGATCCAGCTGCAGGTCTTGCAAACCCGTCTGGCCCGCATGGATCTGACCTTGAAGGTCAGTGCCGCCGCCTTGTCCGAATTGGCCAAGGTGGGCTTCGATCCGGTGTTTGGTGCACGGCCACTGAAAAGGGCGATTCAGCAGCGTCTGGAAAACCCCTTGTCCAAACGGCTGCTGGAAGGGCGCTTTCCGCCCAAGTGCACCATCGAGGTCTCCGTGGACCCGGTGCGCGCCCCGGGCCAGTTCGACTTCCAGGTGGTTGAACACGCGTCGTGACGCGACAAGCCGTGCAAGCAGCACTTGCACGGCTGTGACAGCCCCGCCCTGTGGCCTTGGGCACAATGGGGCATGACTTCAAAAATTGCTGGCCACCTGCTCGTTGAATGCCTTCTGGCCCAAGGCGTTACCCATGCGTTTGGCGTCCCCGGCGAAAGCTATTTGGCGGTGCTGGATGGCTTTCATTTGCACCGCGACTCGATCCGCTTTGTGATCTGCAGGCAGGAGGGTGGGGCGGCTTTCATGGCCGAGGCCCAAGGCAAGCTGACGGGCCGCCCAGGTATCTGTTTCGTCACGCGCGGCCCGGGTGCCACCAACGCCTCCATCGGTGTGCACACCGCGTTCCAGGATTCCACGCCCATGATTTTGTTTGTGGGCGATGTGGCCAGCGACACCCGTGACCGCGAGGCCTTCCAGGAAATGGACTACACCCACTTCTTTGGCCCGTCGACCAAAGGCATGGCCAAACGGGTCGAGCGCGTGGACGACCCGGAGCGCTTGCCCGAGTATGTGGCCCGCGCTTTTGCCACGGCCATGAACGGTCGGCCTGGCCCTGTGGTCTTGGTGTTGCCTGAAGACATGCTGACCCGCCCCGTCAAGGCCGAGGCGCTGGGGCGCGTGGAGCCGGTTCAGGCCTGGAGCGACCCGGGCGCCTTGCGCACACTGCGCGACCTGCTGCTGGCGGCCCGCAAGCCTTTGGTGATTGCAGGTGGCGGCGGATGGACCACGCAGGCCGCTCAAGCCTTGCAGCGTTTTGCCGAGAACTGGCAACTGCCTGTGGCCAACGCTTTCCGCTTTCAGGACACTTTTGACAACCACCACCCTTTGTATGCCGGTGATGTCGGCATTGGCATCGGGCCGGCTTTGGCCCAAGCGGTGCGAGAGTCGGACCTGATCTTGGCCTTGGGGCCGCGCTTGGGCGAAATGACGACCAGTGGCTACACCTTGCTGCAAGCGCCCAAACCCGTCCAGAAATTGGTGCACATCCATGGCAGCCCAGAAGAGTTGAACCGTGTTTACCAAGCGGATTTGGCTATCCTCGCCACCATGAATGCGGCTGCTCGCAGCCTTGAAGTGCTGACAGCCCCCACCGAGCTGCCTTGGACCGAATGGACGCAGCAGGTGCATCAGGGTTATTTGAACAACCTGAAACCCCAGGCCTTGCCCGGCGATGTGGACATGCCCGACATTGTGGCTACGCTGCAAAAGCATCTGCCTCCCGATGCGGTGGTCACGAACGGGGCTGGCAACTTTGCCAGCTGGATGCACCGTTTCTTCAAGCACCATGGCCTGGCCAAGGGCCACAAAACCCAATTGGCGCCCACGGTTGGGGCCATGGGGTATGGCGTCCCGGCAGGCATTGCGGCCAATTTACTGACCGGACGGGTGGCTTTCACCATCGCAGGTGACGGTGACTTCCTGATGAATGGTCAGGAGTTGGCGACCGCTGTGCAGCACGGCGGCAAAAGCATCATTGTGGTGTTGAACAACGGCATGTACGGCACGATCCGCATGCACCAGGAGCGCGAGTACCCCACGCACGTGACAGGCTCGCAGCTGAAAAATCCTGATTTTGCCGCTTTGGCCGAGGCGTATGGCTATGTTGGGGTGCGCATTCAGAAGACGGCGCAATTCGAATCGGCACTGCTGGATGCACTGGCCCGTTCACAGGGCACCCTGATGGAGGTGACGCTTGACCCTGAAGTGATCACCACACGCGGCACCTTGCAGGCGATCACGCAAGCGTCTTTGGCCAAGAGATGAAAGGCATGGCTTTCAAACCGACGTAAAAAAACCCGCTAGCGCGGGTTTTTTCATGAGGCAGCAAGCTGAATTACTTCAGGTGCTTGCCAATCAAGCCGGCCATTTCAAACATGGTGACTTGTGCCTTGCCAAACACAGCCTTGAGCTTGTCGTCGGCGTTGATGGCACGGCGGTTCACGCTGTCTTGCAGGTTGTGCTTCTTGATGTAGACCCACATCTTGCTGACCACTTCGGTGCGTGGCAGTGGTGTGGCGCCCACCACAGCAGCCAATGCTGGGCTGGGTGTCAAGGCTTTCATGAAAGCGGGATTGGGGGTGCGTTTCTTAGCAGGTGCCGCCTTTTTGGCGGGTGCTTTTGCCGCTACTTTTTTAGCGGGTGCTGCAGCTTTTTTCGCTGGAGCAGCTTTCTTGGCCGGAGCTGCTTTTTTAGCGGGTGCAGCTTTTGTTGCCGGGGTTTTTTTCGCAGTTGCCATGTTGAAATTCCTTTGATCGGAAGTGGGTTCGTCGCTGAGTAACAGTTTGTTTCCAGCTGACTGCATGCTACTGGAGAAACTGCGACTTTCCAAGCCGAATCCGCATTTTTCTATAGGGGTTGTTGCTGATTTACGTGCAGATTCGCGGATTTTTCATCGCTGCTTGGACATACGCACCGACTCAGTGCGTATGCGCTGTGTAAGTCGCTTCGATTCCACTTGTTTTTTTATTGGCCACGGCATGGTGATGACGATGAACACAAGTGCTTCTTTTTCGACCTGTGATTTTTGTGACGCGCACAAAGCGGATGACTCGGGTGATTTTCGGGTGTTGGCACCTGTCTTCAAAGATTTTGGTGGACGGACGTCTTTTCATGGACAGGTGTTGACCGTGAAGTGCTACCAGGACAACAGCCATGTCAAAAAGGCTGTGGAGTCCGATGGTTTGGGACGTGTTCTGGTGGTCGATGGGGCGGGTTGTTTGCAACGCGCTTTGCTTGGAGGCAATCTGGCCGCGGCTGCCGCACGCCATGGTTGGGCGGGTGTAGTGGTCTATGGTTGTGTGCGTGATCTTTCAGAGATCAGCGTTTTACCCATGGGCATTCGAGCCCTGGCCTTGAACCCGATGCCAACGGTGCGTGCCGATCAGGGTCAAACAGGCGTGACCGTGTCGGTTCAAGGCACGCTTGTGCATACAGGGGATTGGCTTTATGCGGACAGCGATGGCATGGTGCTCAGTCGCCATGCCCTGCACATTTCATAAGTTGTCAGGTATTTTCATAATTTGAAAAATACACATGCTGCGATGCCGCAATTTTTCTCAATATGGGAAATAATAAATCACATTGCGAAATTATTTACGTAAGCCATTGATTTTAAACAAATAAAAATATGTCTTGTATAAGACATAAGAATGTGAGTTGGTCTTCTATAAGAGTTAAGATGAATCCAACGACGAAGCAGAATTCGCTGCCTACATCGCCAGATTTCCACTTGACTACAGGAGTTCTCCATGCCAGCCAACCTCACACAACAACTGAGCCGTGAACAGCAAATCGCCGCCCTCGAAAAAGACTGGGCCACCAATCCACGTTGGAAAGGTGTGAAGCGCGGTTACTCCGCAGCCGACGTCGTGCGCCTGCGCGGCAGCATGCCCATCGAGCACACCCTGGCCAAGCGCGGTGCAGAAAAGCTCTGGGAAAAAATCAACGGCGGCGCCAAGAAAGGCTACGTCAACGCCTTCGGTGCGATCTCCGCCGGTCAGGCCATGCAACAAGCCAAAGCCGGCTTGGAAGCCGTTTACCTGTCGGGCTGGCAAGTCGCTGCCGACGGCAACACGTCCGAGACCATGTACCCCGACCAGTCGCTGTACGCCTACGACTCCGTGCCCACCATGGTGCGCCGCATCAACAACACCTTCAAGCGCGCTGACGAAATCCAGTGGAGCCGTGGCATCAACCCCGGTGACAAGGAGTTCATCGACTACTTCCTGCCCATCGTGGCCGATGCAGAAGCCGGTTTCGGTGGCGTGCTCAACGCTTTCGAGCTGATGAAGAACATGATCGCCTCGGGCGCCGCGGGGGTGCACTTTGAAGACCAATTGGCGGCAGTGAAGAAATGCGGCCACATGGGCGGCAAGGTGCTGGTGCCCACTCAAGAAGCTTGCGAAAAATTGATCTCTGCACGCTTCGCCGCCGACGTCATGGGCGTGTCCACCATTGTGCTGGCCCGCACCGACGCTGAAGCCGCGAACCTGATCACCTCCGATCACGACGCCAACGACAAGCCGTTCCTGACTGGCGAGCGCACACAAGAAGGCTTCTACCGCGTGAAAAATGGTCTGGAGCAAGCCATCAGCCGCGGCGTGGCTTACGCCCCTTATGCCGACCTGGTCTGGTGTGAAACTGGCGTGCCTGACATCGGCTTTGCCCGTGAATTTGCCCAAGCCGTGCACGCCGCCTGCCCCGGCAAGCTGCTGTCCTACAACTGCTCGCCATCGTTCAACTGGAAGAAAAACCTCAACGACAAGCAGATCGCATCCTTCCAGGACGACCTGTCGGCTTTGGGCTACAAGTACCAGTTCATCACACTGGCCGGTATCCACATCAACTGGTTCAACACCTTCCAGTTTGCCCACGCTTACGCCCGCGGCGAAGGCATGAAGCACTACACCGAGATGGTGCAAGAGCCCGAATTCGCAGCCCGCGACAAGGGTTACACCTTCGTGTCGCACCAGCAAGAAGTCGGCGCAGGCTACTTCGACGACGTGACCACCGTGATCCAGGGTGGCTCGTCTTCTGTGAAAGCCCTCACAGGTTCGACCGAAGAAGAGCAGTTCCACTGATCGACTGCGGGTATCTGAAGGCGAGGGCGGCGTAAAATCCCCCCTCAGCGTTTAGACACATCCTCCAAGCGCGGCCTGTGCCGCGCTTTTTTACTTGTAGACACATGGTTCAGATCACTCTCCCCGACGGTTCATTGCGCGAATTCCCCGCTCCGGTCACCGTGGCCGAAGTCGCCGCCTCCATTGGCGCAGGCTTGGCCAAGGCGGCTTTGGGCGGCAAGGTCAACGGGCAACTGGTGGACACCAGCTTCAGCATGTCGACCAACGCCAACCTGGCCATCGTGACCGCCAAGGACCCTGAGGGCCTGGAGTTGATCCGCCACTCAACGGCCCACTTGCTGGCCTATGCCGTCAAGGACTTGTTCCCTGAAGCACAAGTCACCATCGGTCCGGTCATCGACAACGGTTTTTATTACGACTTTTCCTACAGCCGCCCCTTCACGCCCGAAGATCTGGTGGCCATTGAAAAACGCATGACCGAACTGGCCAACAAGGATGAGCCTGTGGTGCGCCGGGTGTTGCCTCGCGACGAGGCGGTGGCCTATTTCAAGGGTTTGGGCGAGCATTACAAGGCCGAAATCATTGCCAGCATTCCGGCCGATCAGGAAGTCAGCTTGTACCGCGAAGGCAATTTTGAGGACCTGTGCCGTGGCCCTCATGTGCCCAGTACAGGGAAACTCAAGCACTTCAAACTCATGAAAGTGGCTGGCGCTTACTGGCGCGGTGACAGCAAGAACGAGATGCTGCAGCGCGTCTACGGCACGGCTTGGGCCAGCAAGGAAGACCTGCAGCAGTACCTGGTGCGCCTGGAAGAGGCTGAAAAGCGCGATCACCGCAAGCTCGGACGCGAGCTGGACCTGTTCCACATCGACGAGCATGCCCCGGGCCTGGTGTTCTGGCACCCCAAAGGCTGGACCGTTTGGCAAACCATCGAGCAGTACATGCGACAGGTCTACCGTGACAACGGCTATCAGGAAGTCAAAGGCCCGCAGATCATCGACAAGAGCCTGTGGGAGAAGACCGGCCATTGGGACAAGTACCGCGACAACATGTTCACGACCGAGTCGGAAAAGCGCGATTACGCCTTGAAGCCGATGAACTGCCCGGGCCACATCCTGATCTTCAAGCAGGGCATCAAGAGCTACCGCGACCTGCCGTTGCGCTATGGCGAATTCGGCCAGTGCCACCGCAACGAGCCTTCGGGTGGCCTGCACGGCATCATGCGCGTGCGTGGCTTCACGCAGGACGATGGCCACATCTTCTGCACCGAAGACCAGATCCTGCCCGAGTGCGACACCTTCACCAAGGTGCTCAAGAAGGTCTATGCCGACTTTGGCTTCACCGACATCCTCTACAAGGTCTCGACCCGCCCGGCCGCCCGCATTGGCTCCGACGAGTTGTGGGACAAGGCCGAAAAAGCCCTGATGGACAGTTTGCGCGCCTCGGGCTGCGAGTTTGTGATTTCGGAAGGCGATGGTGCTTTCTATGGCCCCAAGATCGAATACACCTTGAAAGACGCCATTGGCCGCGAATGGCAGTGCGGCACCATCCAGGTGGACTTCAACTTGTCCGAGCGCCTGGACGCCGAATACACCGCCGAAGACGGCAGCCGCCAACGCCCCGTGATCCTGCACCGCGCCATCGTGGGCAGCATGGAGCGTTTCATCGGTATTCTGGTCGAGCAGCACGCCGGGGCTCTGCCCACCTGGCTCGCGCCCCTGCAGGTGTCTGTGCTCAACATCACCGACGCACAGGCCGATTACTGTCGCGAAATCGCTGCAAAACTGCAAAAATCGGTGTCAAATCAAGGCCTTAGGGTCGATCTGGACCTGCGTAACGAGAAAATCACGTATAAAATACGCGAGCATTCGTTGCAAAAGCTGCCTTACATCCTTGTCGCTGGCGACAAGGAAAAGGCAGCAGGTACCGTCGCAGTGCGCGCCCGAGGCAACAAAGACCTCGGTGTGATGTCGATCGATGCGTTCATTGAACTCGTTGCTGCCGACATCGCTTCTAAAGCCTGAAGGTGAGTTTCGCCAAATGCTTTGGCCCGTGGGCACAAAGATGGATGCGCTGCATGTCGCAGTTTTGTTCCGTAAAGGATTGAGTCATCGCTACCGAATTTCGTGATCGTCGCCACCGCGAAGAACGTAAACACCGTTTGAACCGTGAAATCATGGCCCCCGAGGTCCGTGTGTCTGGCCCTGACAATGAACCCATGGGTATCTTGTCGCTGGCCGAGGCCCTGCGCCTGGCTGGAGAAATGGATGTGGACTTGGTTGAAATTGCCGCCACAGCCACCCCTCCGGTTTGCCGTTTGATGGACTACGGCAAGTTCAAGTACCAAGAGCAAAAGCGTGCGGCGGAAGCCAAAGCCAAGCAAACGGTCATTGACATCAAGGAAGTCAAGTTCCGTCCCGGCACAGACGATGGTGACTACAACATCAAAATGCGCAACATCCGCCGCTTTTTGGCCGATGGTGACAAATGCAAGATTACCCTGCGTTTCCGGGGCCGCGAGATCACCCACCAAGAGTTGGGGATGGCCTTGCTGAACCGGATTCGCGACGAATTGGCCGATTCCATCATCGTCGAGCAATTTCCCAAGCTGGAAGGCCGCCAGATGATCATGATGATCGCGCCAGGGCGGAAAAAACCTGCTGGTGGCGGCAAAGCTGCAGACGCGTCTGCACCTGCTGAACCGGCTTGATGAAGAATTTGACTGGCTTTCGGGCCGGTTGAATCAAAAGCTGCCTTTGGGTGGCTTTTGTTAAAAGTGGCTCGGGGCCAACAAGGCTGCAAAGATTTTGCAGACGCCTCACGAGCACAATTAAAGGAGCATTGACATGCCCAAGATGAAGACCAAAAGCAGTGCTAAAAAGCGCTTCCGTGTTCGTCCCGGTGGAACCGTTAAACGCGGCCAAGCCTTCAAACGTCACATCCTGACCAAGAAGACCACCAAAAACAAGCGTCACCTTCGCGGTGCAGTCGCTGTGCATGAGACCAATATGGGTCACATGGCACAGATGCTGCCCATGGCTGGCCTGTAATCACTGACGAACAAGGAGAAAAACTATGCCTCGCGTTAAACGTGGTGTAACGGCACGCGCCCGTCACAAGAAAGTCCTGGCCCTTGCAAAAGGTTTCCGCGGTCGCCGCGGCAATGTCTTCCGCATCGCCAAACAGGCGGTGATGAAGGCAGGCCAATACGCCTACCGTGACCGCCGCACCAAAAAGCGTGTGTTCCGTCAGTTGTGGATTGCCCGTATCAACGCCGCTGCGCGTGAATGCGGTCTGACCTACAGCCAGTTCGCCAACGGCCTGAAGAAGGCTGCCATTGAAATCGACCGTAAGATGCTGGCGGACATCGCCGTGCACGACAAGGCCGCTTTTGCTGGCATCGTGAACCAAGTCAAAGCCAAACTGGCTGCAGCTTGAGTCCATGAGTGACACGGGCCCTCGGGTCTGTGCCACGCACTCGATCAAAGGGATTGAGGCTCGCAACAGCTTCAGTCCCTTTTTTATTCCCCCATTCAACGATCTTCCACCGATCCCCACACCATGAACGAGCTGGACACCCTGGTCGAATCCGCACGCCAGAGTTTTGCGCAGGCACTGACACCTGCCGACCTCGAAAACGCCAAGGCCCTGTTTCTGGGCAAAGCCGGTCGCATCACCGAGCTGATGAAGGGCATGGCCGCTTTGAGCGTGGAAGACAAGAAAACCCGGGGTGCCGCCATCAACCTCGCCAAGCAGGCGATCGAGGCTTCCCTGAATGACCGCCGTCAGGCGCTGGCAGACGCAGAGCTGCAGGCCCAGCTCAAGGCCGAGGCGCTGGATGTGACCCTGCCCGGCCGCAGCGCCAATGTGGGCGGCCTGCATCCCGTCTCGCTCACGCTGGAGCGCGTCGAACAAATTTTTGGCTCCATGGGCTTTGAAGTGGCCCAAGGCCCCGAGATCGAGACCGACTGGTTCAACTTCACCGCGCTCAACACGCCCGAGGACCATCCGGCCCGGTCCATGCACGACACCTTTTACGTCGAAGGCGGCCACCTGCTGCGCACGCACACCAGCCCCATGCAGATCCGCCACGCGGTGCAGCACGTCAAGCGTTACCGTCACTTGCTTGATGCGGGTCACGCTACCGAAGGGGCTTCGGCATCCATGCCCGAGATCCGTGTCATCGCCCCAGGCCGCACCTACCGCGTGGACAGCGACGCCACCCATTCGCCCATGTTCCACCAGTGCGAAGGCCTGTGGATCGGCGAGAACGTGAGCTTCAAGGACCTCAAGGTCGTGGTCACCGATTTCTGCCGCACCTTTTTCGAAAGCGACGATCTGGTGCTGCGTTTCCGCCCCAGCTTCTTTCCCTTCACCGAGCCCAGCGCCGAGATCGACATCCAGTTCCAGAGCGGCCCGCTCGCCGGGCGCTGGCTCGAAGTGGGTGGCTCCGGCCAGGTGCACCCGAACGTCGTGCGCAACATGGGCCTGGACCCCGAGCGTTTCATCGGCTTCGCCTTTGGCATGGGTATGGACCGCTTCACCATGCTGCGCTACGGCGTGAACGACCTGCGCCTGTTCTTTGACGGCGATGTGCGTTTCCTGAGCCAGTTCCAGTAATTCCAAGCCGAGACCCGAGACATGCAATTTCCCGAATCCTGGTTGCGCGAATTCTGCAACCCGTCCCTGACGACCCAGCAACTGGCCGATACCCTGACCATGGCCGGCCTCGAAGTGGAAGAGCTCGAGCCCGTCGCTCCACCTTTCACGAAGATCGTGGTCGGTGAAATCAAGGAAGCCGTGCAGCACCCCAACGCCGACCGCTTGCGTGTCTGCCAGGTGGACGTAGGGCAGGGTGCTCTGCTCAACATCGTGTGCGGTGCACCCAACGCCCGTGTGGGCATCCGTGTGCCCTGCGCCCTGGTGGGGGCCGAGCTGCCGTCGGGTGAAGACGGCAAACTGTTTGTCATCAAGGTCGGCAAACTGCGCGGCGTGGAAAGCCAGGGCATGCTGTGCTCTGCCAAGGAACTGAAGATCGCAGACGACCACGGCGGGTTGCTGGAGCTGCCGCTGGACGCCCCACTGGGCCAGGACATTCGCCAGTATCTAAATCTCGACGACACCTTGATGACGCTCAAGCTCACGCCCAATCTGGCGCATTGCCTGAGTGTCTACGGCATCGCCCGCGAAGTGTCGGCCCTGACTGGCGCGCCTTTGAAGGCCCCGACGTTCCCCACCGTGCCCACCCAAGTCAGCGACAAGCTGGCTGTGAATGTGCAGGCCCCCGACCTGTGCGGCCGCTTCAGCGGTCGGGTGGTCAAAGGCGTGAACACAAAGGCCCAGACCCCACAGTGGATGGTGGACCGCCTGGCCCGTTGCGGTCAGCGCAGCGTGAGCCCGCTGGTGGACATCTCTAACTACGTGATGTTCGAGTTCGGTCGCCCTTCGCACATTTTTGACCTCGACAAGATCCACGGCGGCCTGCAGGTGCGCTGGGGCCAAGCGGGTGAATCGCTCAAGCTGCTCAACGGCAACACCGTCACCGTGGACGACAAGGTGGGTGTGATCGCCGACGACAGCCAGGTTGAGTCGCTCGCGGGCATCATGGGTGGCGACGCCACGGCCGTGTCGGATGACACGCAAAACATCTACATCGAAGCCGCTTTCTGGTGGCCGACCGCCATTGCCGGCCGCTCGCGCCGCTACAACTTCTCGACCGATGCCGGTCACCGCTTTGAGCGCGGTGTGGACCCTCAGCTGACGGTGGAGCACATCGAGCGCATCACCCAGCTGGTGCTGGACATCTGCGGCACGCCCGAGACGAAGGTCGGCCCCATCGACGACCAAACCCTGAACATCCCGGCGATCCAGCCCGTCACGCTGCGTGTGGCCCGTGCGGTCAAAGTCATCGGCATGCCGCTCACGCAAAAGCAATGCGCCGACGCGCTGCGCGGTTTGGGTCTGCAAGTCACAGAAGGCGAGGGCACCGTCACCGTGACCCCGCCCAGCTTCCGCTTCGATTTGCAGATCGAGGAAGACCTGATCGAGGAAGTGGCCCGCATGGTGGGCTACAACAACCTGCCCACAAACCCGCCGCTGGCCCCCATCACCGCCAAAGTGCGCCCAGAGACCGAGCGCAGCCCCTCCGCCGTGCGCCGCGCCATTGCCGCTTTGGGTTACCAGGAAACCATCAACTACAGCTTTGTCGAAGAAAGCTGGGAACGCGACTTGGCGGGCAACGCCCAGCCGATCCGTCTGCTCAACCCGATCGCCAGCCAGATGAGCGTGATGCGCTCGAGCCTGATCGGCTCGCTGCTGCAGGTCGTCAAATTCAACGCCGACCGCAAGGCCGACCGCGTGCGCGTGTTTGAGCTGGGCCGCGTGTTCCTGCGCAACGCCGCGGTGCAAAGCACCGACACCACGGTGGAGGGCTTTGATCAACCCATGCGCGTGGCGGGCATGGCCTGGGGCCCTGTGGAGCCCCTGAGCTGGCAGGGCAAGGCCCGCAACGTTGATTTTTACGACGTGAAGGCCGATGTGGAAAAGCTGCTGGCCCCGCGCAAAGCGACTTTTGCAGCCGCCGAACACCCCGCGCTGCACCCCGGCCGCTCGGCCCAGGTGCTGCTGGACGGTGTGGTGATTGGCCATGTGGGCGAGTTGCACCCGCGTTGGCGTCAGGCCTGGGAGCTGTCCAGTGCGCCAGTGGTGTTCGAGCTGTCGCTCGACGCCGTGACGGCCCGCGTGGTGCCTGTGGCCCAGGCGGTGGCCAAGCACCAGTCGGTGGAGCGCGACCTCGCAGTCATCGTGAACGAGCAGGTCACCCACGGCCAATTGATGGCGGCCATTCATGCAGCGCCCACCCAAGGTTTGCTGCGCGATGCGGTGCTGTTTGACATTTACCGCCCCAAAGCCGAGTCCGTTGGCCCATTGGCCGCTGGTGAAAAGAGCCTGGCGGTACGCCTGACTTTGCACAGCGACGAGGCAACACTGACCGATGAACAGATCGACGCGGCCATGACGGCGGTGATTGACCAGCTCGCACGGCAGGTGTCGGGCCGTTTGCGGGCTTGATGCCGCGGCTTCTTTGAACGGACGCGCCCATGCAAATCAGCTTTGAAACCCTGGAAACCCCGGCCCTGACCAAGGCGCACCTGGCCGATTTGCTGTTCGAGCAGATCGGCTTGAACAAGCGCGAGTCCAAGGACATGGTCGATGCCTTCTTCGACCTGGTCGTGGACAGCCTGATCGCCGGGGACGACGTGAAGATCTCAGGCTTTGGCAACTTCCAGATCCGCACCAAGGCAGCGCGTCCGGGCCGCAACCCGCGCACTGGAGAATTGATCCCTATTGATGCACGTCGTGTCGCGACCTTTCATGCCAGCCATAAACTCAAGGCCTTGATCCAGGGCGATGCCGTTGACGACGAAGGTGTGGAGACGGTGGGCCGCTGAATCCAACACGATTGGAGCCCCCATGTTGTTCAAATTCAAATCCCAAGCCGCCAGCGATCTCATCATGCTGGAAGCCGACGCCCGAAGGCTGCTGAAAATCATCCTGGACAAGGACCCCGTTCAAGGGATCGTGCTGGCGCAAGACCTGCCCGCGGCCATGGCTCGCCTGGAAGCGGCCGTGGCGCAAGATGAGGCCATGCGCAAACAGCGTGCAGCCCAAAACAAGCCTGAAGAAGTGGCTGCCGAGCGGACAGACGACGGAGAGGCCAAGCTGCAGGAGGCCGTCAGTTTGGCCCAGCGCGCTGCCCCCATGCTCAAGCTGCTGAAACTGAGCTCGGCTCAGGGCGCTGATGTGGTTTGGGGTGTTTGAGCGTTCCCGGTGCAGCGCTTCGCTCAGCGTTTGAAGACTGCGCCGCCCAATTTGTAACCCGCCTTGAGTTGTCGCTTGGCAAACCAGCCGAGATTCATCTCCAGGACATAGCGAACAGGCTTTTCAGAGCAATGCGAGTCGTCGCTCAGGGGTTTCATGTCCGCAATGTTCACAATCGTCCCGTCATCTGCGAGAAAAGCGGCAGACAAGGGGATCAAGGTGTTTCGCATCCAGAAGCATTGCGTGGCGGGCTGCTCAAAGACAAACAACATGCCTTCGTGCTGAGGCATTTCCTTGCGCCACATCAGACCGATTTGGCGCTGCTCCGGCGTTTGGGCGAGCTGCACATCCAGCACGTGCATGCCCGCTTGCAGCTGGGTTCTGGGCAGATTCAGCTGGGGCCCCTGCTGGGCCCAGCAGTTGACGGCCAGCAAGGCCAAGGCCCAAGCGCCAAGGCGATGCCATCGATGGAACGTGGGGCGGTTCAAGAGTGCAGAAATGTTCATGGGTTCGGGATGCGCGGGTGAAAGCCCATAGGATAAAGGCATCCCCATGCTGTGAGGGGAGGCGCGTGCAGATTCGGGCGTTCAAACTCCGGGCGCAGGGGCGGCAGAGTCAGACGTGGCCGGGTCCCTCGCCGCGTCAGGCTGCGCAGGACCGGGGGCATCCGATTCGGTGCGGATGTTCGCGGCCATCAGGCCTTTGCTGCCTTGGCTCAGCTCAAAGCTGACGCGGGCACCTTCCTTCAGGCTTTTGTAGCCTTCGGACTGGATGGCCGAGAAGTGGGCAAAAGCATCCGGCCCGCCGCCATCGGGCTGAATGAACCCAAAACCTTTGGCATCGTTGAACCATTTGACCGTACCACTGGGCATGCGATGTCTCCGTTTTTTGCCCAGTGTGGTTCGGGATTATCAATTTTGTCAATGTGAGGTTTTCCCCGATGCCGGACGGGATGACCATTTCCAGCCAAGACTTTTGTCGCGGTCCGTCTCAAGATGGCCCAAAGCGTCGATAGAATGAATTCATGGCAACGAAAAAACCTCAAAATCCCACGCTGCCGACCGTGACCCCCCGAGTGCCCGATGGTGGCGATTCGGTGGTCCTGGAACGCCGCGCCCAAAAAATTGAACCGCCCCAGATGTACCAGGTGGCGATGTTGAACGATGACTACACCCCCATGGAGTTCGTGGTGATGGTGATCCAGGAGTTTTTCAGCAAGGACCGAGAGGCCGCCACGCAAATCATGCTCAAGATCCATCTCGACGGCAAAGGCGTTTGCGGGGTTTACTCCCGTGATGTTGCCGCCACCAAAGTGGATCAGGTCCTCGACGCGGCCAAACAGGCCGGTCACCCGCTGCAATGTGTCAGTGAACCTATTGAATAGTGTGGCTTACCCCCCACATCGTCTCTATCTCTCTCAGCAAGGCAAAAAGGAAATCACATGATTGCCCAGGAATTGGAAGTCAGTTTGCACATGGCCTTTGTTGAGGCCCGTCAGCAGCGCCACGAATTCATCACGGTTGAGCACCTGCTGCTGGCTTTGCTGGACAACCCCAGCGCCGCCGAAGTGTTGCGCGCTTGCGCAGCCAACATCGATGATTTGCGCAAAGCTTTGAGCAATTTCATCAAGGACAACACGCCCCAGGTCGCGGGCACCGAAGAGGTGGACACCCAGCCGACTTTGGGCTTTCAGCGCGTGATCCAGCGTGCCATCATGCATGTGCAGTCCACAGGCAGTGGCAAAAAAGAAGTGACCGGCGCCAATGTGCTGGTGGCCATTTTTGGCGAAAAAGATTCGCACGCTGTGTACTACCTGCACCAGCAGGGCATCACCCGGCTGGATGTGGTGAATTTCATCGCCCACGGCATCCGCAAAAGCGACCCGCCCGAAGCGGCCAAATCGGCCGATAACCCATCGAGCTCCGAGAGCGAAGAGGGTGGCAATGGTGGTGAGCGCAATGAAAAAGCCTCGCCACTGGAGCAGTACACCAACAACCTGAACCAGGCGGCCAAAGACGGCAAGATCGACCCGCTGATCGGTCGCGAGTACGAAGTCGAGCGCACCATCCAGATCCTGTGCCGCCGCCGCAAGAACAACCCGCTGCTGGTGGGCGAAGCGGGCGTGGGCAAAACCGCGATTGCCGAGGGCTTGGCCTGGCGCATCACGCAGGGCACGGTGCCCGAAATCCTGGCCGAAGCCACGGTGTATTCGCTGGACATGGGCGCGTTGCTGGCAGGCACCAAATACCGGGGTGATTTTGAGCAGCGCCTCAAAGGGGTGCTCAAGTCGCTCAAGGACAAGCCCAACGGCATTTTGTTCATCGACGAGATCCACACCCTGATCGGTGCGGGTGCGGCCTCGGGCGGCACGCTCGACGCTTCCAACCTGCTCAAGCCTGCGCTGTCGAGCGGTCAGCTCAAATGCATTGGTGCCACGACCTTCACAGAGTACCGCGGCATCTTCGAAAAAGACGCCGCCCTGTCTCGCCGCTTCCAGAAGGTGGACGTGGTCGAGCCCACCGTGTCCGAGACGGTGGACATCCTCAAAGGCCTCAAGAGCCGTTTTGAAGACCACCACAGTGTCAAGTACACCATCGCCGCCTTGCAGGCTGCCGCCGAGTTGTCGGCCAAGTTCATCAACGACCGCCAATTGCCCGACAAGGCGATTGACGTGATCGACGAAGCCGGGGCTGCCCAGCGCATTCAGGTGGCGTCCAAGCGCAAGAAGACGATTGGCAAGACCGAGATCGAAGACATCGTGGCCAAGATCGCCCGCATCCCGCCTGCCAACGTCTCGAACGACGACCGCAGCAAGCTGCAAACCATCGAGCGCGACTTGAAGTCGGTGGTGTTCGGACAGGACAAGGCGCTGGAAGTGCTGGCCTCGGCCGTCAAGATGGCCCGCTCGGGTCTAGGCAAGACCGACAAGCCGATTGGCTCCTTCTTGTTCTCCGGCCCCACGGGTGTAGGCAAGACCGAAGCGGCCAAGCAACTGGCTTACATCCTGGGCATTGAGCTGATCCGTTTTGACATGTCCGAGTACATGGAGCGCCATGCGGTCAGCCGCCTGATCGGTGCGCCCCCAGGCTACGTGGGCTTTGACCAGGGCGGTTTGTTGACCGAAGCCGTGACCAAGAAGCCGCACTGCGTGCTCTTGCTCGACGAGATCGAAAAAGCCCACCCCGACATCTTCAACGTGCTGTTGCAGGTGATGGACCACGGCACCTTGACCGACAACAACGGGCGCAAGGCCGACTTCCGCAACGTGATCATCATCATGACCACCAACGCGGGGGCCGAGACCATGAACAAGGCCACGATTGGTTTCACCAACCCGCGTCAGGCCGGGGACGAAATGGGCGACATCAAACGCCTGTTCACGCCTGAGTTCCGCAACCGCCTCGATGCCATGGTCAGCTTCAAGCCGCTGGATGAGCAGATCATCCTGCGCGTGGTGGACAAGTTCTTGCTGCAGCTGGAAACCCAGCTGGCCGAGAAGAAGGTGGAAGTCACCTTCACCGATGCGCTGCGCAAGTTCCTGGGCAAGAAGGGCTTCGATCCGCTCATGGGCGCTCGCCCGATGCAGCGCCTGATCCAGGACACCATCCGCAAGGCTTTGGCCGACGAGCTGCTGTTTGGTCGCCTGACCGAGGGCGGACGCCTCACGGTGGACATCGACGACAAGGACGAAGTGCAGTTGGACATCACGCCCAACCCGAAGAAGGAAAGCCGCGCTTCGCGCTCGGAACCTGCCGAGCCGGAAGAGGCCACGGCCAGCTGATAGAGCAGTTCAGCGCTGCAAAAAAGGAGGCCTCAACAGGCCTCCTTTTTTATGACTCACCACCGTGCGTTTTTTGCAGTGTCAGTTCACCATGACCAACTTGCCTTTGACGCTGCGCGAGCCCATCAAGGTGTAAGCGGCCTTCAGGTCGTTCATGGGCAAGGTCCGGTCAATCACCGGCTTGATCTTGCCTTGGCCATACCACTGCGCCAATTCGGCCATCATGGCCGCGTTGGCTTGGGGTTCACGTTTGGCAAAGTCACCCCAGAATACGCCTACCAATGAAGCGCCCTTGAGCAAAGGCAAATTCAAGGGCAGGGCAGGGATGGGCCCCCCGGCAAAGCCAACCACCAGGTAGCGACCGCGCCAGGCGATGGAGCGGAAGGCAGGCTCGGCCAGATCGCCACCTACCGGGTCATAAATCACGTCCGGGCCGCGGCCTTCGGTCAGTGTTTTCAGGGCTTCGCGCAGGTTCTCGCGGCCGTAATTGATGGTCGCGTCCGCACCCAATGCGGTGCACAGGGCACATTTTTCGTCGGTGGACGCCGCTGCAATCACTTTGGCTCCCATGGCCTTGGCAATCTGAATGGCCGCTGTGCCCACACCCCCTGCGGCACCCAAAACCAGCACCGTCTCCCCGGCTTTCAGGGCCGCGCGGTCGACCAGTGCATGGTGCGAGGTGGCATAGGTCATGATGAACGCTGCACCATCGATGGCCGAAAACCCGTCGGGCAAAGGCATGCACAGTTTGGCCGGTGCCAGCGTATGGGTGCCAAAGCCACCGGTGCCCGACAGGCAGGCCACGGTCTGCCCCACTTTCAGGTGTTTGACGCCTTCGCCCAGGGCTTGCACCACCCCTGCATACTCAGAGCCCGGCACGAAGGGCAGCTCAGGCTTCATCTGGTACTTGTTTTGAACGATGAGCAAGTCGGGGAAGTTCAGGCTGGCGGCCTGTATTTGAATGAGGACCTGGCCTGGCCCAGGCGTGGGCGTGGGCAGTTCTTTCCAGGTGAGCGCGTCCACCCCGATGGGGTTCTCGCAAAGCCAAGCGTGCATGCATTTTCTCCTTGTCATCTGCTTCATGGGATGGGCCTGCATCTTAGGCAAACCGGGGGGCGTGGCCATGTCCCCCGAGCGACCAAGGCAGGGTGCCGCCTACAATCGAGGTCTGGACAGGAACACAACATGAAAATTCTCATTTCCAATGACGATGGCTTTCGCGCCGAGGGGATTGTGGCCCTTTACGAGGCGCTCCAAAGCATCGCCGATGTGGAGGTGGAAGTGGTGGCCCCCGAGCACAACAACAGCGCCAAATCCAATGCGCTGACATTGCACACGCCCTTGTACGTGCACCGCGCCGACAACGGTTTTCGGTATGTGAACGGCACGCCTGCGGATTGCGTGCACATCGCACTCACGGGCTTGCTGGGTTATCGCCCCGATCTGGTGATTTCCGGCATCAACAATGGGGCCAATATGGGCGACGACACGCTGTATTCAGGCACCGTCGGCGCAGCCATGGAAGGTTATCTTTTCGGCATTCCCGCCATCGCCGTGTCTCAAATCGACAAAGGCTGGGCGCATCTGGATGCCGCAGCCGCCCAGGTCAAGCTTTTGGTGCAGCAAATGCGATCGGGTGATTTGATGGGCACCCGGCCCTGGCTGTTGAATGTGAACATTCCCAACTTGCCCCTGTCGCAGATCAAAGCGCCCAAACTGTGCCGCCTGGGCCGTCGTCACGCGGCCGAGCCGGTCATCACCCAGGTGGACCCGCGTGGCCAGACCATGTACTGGATTGGCAACGCTGGCCCGGCCATGGACGACAGCGAAGGCACCGATTTCCATGCGGCAGGCTTGGGACATGTGGTGGTGACGCCGCTCAAGGTGGACTTGACCGAACACGCCCACCTGGACCATTGGGCCCAGACCCTGGGCCGTCTGTTTACTGAAGGCCGCGCATGAGTCAGCGCCCTGGTTTTCCGGTCAAGTTGTCGCAAACAGGCGCCTCAAGTCCTGCGCGCAAAACGCCTGCGGCTGCGCCGACCCGTCCCCTCACCAAGCCGAGTCCTGTGGTGGCGTCAACCCCAGGCGTGAAAGGGCCAGCGACACGCCAGCCTGCGCCCGTCTCGGGGCTGGGCCTCGATTCTGGTGCCGTGCGGGCACGCATGGTGCGCAAGTTGGCCGAACAAGGCGTGCAGGACGCCCGGGTGCTGGAGGCCATGGGCCGGGTAGAACGCCACCGTTTTGTGGAAAGCGCTTTGGTCAACCAGGCTTACGAGGACACCAGTTTGCCGATTGGCCTGGGGCAAACCATCTCCAAACCCAATGTGGTGGCGCGCATGGTCGAATTGCTGTGCCAGGACGTGCCGGGCAAATTGGGCCGCGTTCTGGAAATTGGCACCGGTTGCGGCTACCAGGCCGCCGTGCTCAGCCATGTCGCCACCGAGGTGTACAGCATCGAGCGTTTGCGAGGCCTGCACGAAAAAGCCCGAACCAATTTGCGGCCCTTCAGGCTGCACAACGTGCACCTGATTTTTGGCGATGGCATGCTGGGTTATCCCAAAGGCGCGCCGTATGCCGGCATCATTTCGGCCGCTGGCGGCGAGGCCGTGCCCCAAGCTTGGCTCGACCAGTTGGCGCTGGGCGGGCGTTTGATTGCGCCGACCATCACCCCGGCGGGCCATCAGGCGCTGGTCGTGATTTTGAAAACTGCACAGGGCTATGAGCGTCAGGTGCTCGAGGCGGTGCATTTTGTCCCTCTAAAATCAGGCGTCGCCTGAACACGTAAAAACCGATGACTTCACTCCTACCTTTTCGTCCCCTGGTTTTGACAACTTTGGCCGTGGCATTGTTGAGCGCCTGCACCTCGTCTGTTCGGGTGCCTGCGCCAGTGGAGGACCGAACGGGGATGAGCCGTGCACCCCAAACCTCGTCCGCCCCCGTGACAACGGCCTCGGGTGAGGTAGCCAAGTCCTTGCCTGGCAGTGAAAACGCTGGCAAACCCGGTTATTACACCGTTCAGCGAGGCGACACCCTGACCCGCATCGGTCTGGACAATGGCCAAGGCTGGCGTGATTTGGCCCGCTGGAACAATCTGACCAACCCCGACCTGATCGAAGTGGGTCAGGTCTTGCGCGTGGCCCCACCTGGGGCTGCTGTTGAGAACTCCGGCGTTGTGGTTCGCCCGATTGCGCCTTCGGGCAGCACCTCGGCCACGGCCACACCGCCCAAGCCCGAGCCTGCACCGGCTGCACAAAACGGCTCGCTGAGCGACGAAGGCCTGGGTTTCATCTGGCCCGCCAATGGGGTGCTGATTGCCGGATTTGACGAGGCCAAAAACAAAGGCCTGGACATCGGGGGCAAAGCCGGTGATCCCGTGATGGCCGCTGCCGATGGGCAGGTGGTCTATGCCGGCTCGGGCCTGCGTGGCTACGGCAACCTGATCATCCTCAAACACAACAACACGTTTTTGACGGCTTATGCGCACAACCAGGCTTTGCTGGTCAAAGAAGACCAAAAGGTGCGCAAGGGCCAGAAAATTGCCGAAATGGGCAAGTCCGATGCAGACCGCGTCAAACTGCACTTTGAAGTGCGCAGACAAGGCAAGCCCGTAGACCCGGCCAAGCTTTTGCCCGCACGCTGAGCGGCTTGTCCATGCCGTGGCCCGTCCTGGTTTTTGACATCGAAACCATCCCGGACATGGCCGGCTGGCGTCGGCTGAATCCGGGGCCTGCCGATGTGACCGATGCCCAGCTGCATGCGCAGTGGCAGGCTGATCGGGCTGCGGAGGGCAAAAGCGATTTCATGCCCCTTTACCTGCAACGCATCCTGTGCATCAGCTGCGTGTTTCGCAATGCCGAAGGCTTGCGCGTGCATTCCTTTGTGGACCGTGATGGGCAAAGCGAGGCCAAGGTTGTGCAGACGTTTTTCAACGCCATCGAAAGACACGCCCCCCAGCTGGTCAGCTGGAACGGCAGCGGCTTCGATTTGCCGGTGCTGCATTATCGGGGCCTGATGCACGGCGTGGTGGCCGACAAATACTGGGACTTGGGCGACGATGACCGCGAGTTCAAGTGGAACAACTACATCTCGCGCTACCACATGCGCCACCTGGACCTGATGGACCTGCTGGCCAAATACACGCCCAAAAACAACGCCCCCATGGACGCCCTGGCCAAGCTGTGCGGCTTTCCCGGCAAGCTGGGCATGGATGGCGCGCAGGTGTATGCGCAGTTTCAGGCGGGGCACACCGAAGACATCCGGCGCTATTGCGAAACCGATGTGATGAACACCTATTTGCTGTACTGCCGCTTTCAGAAAATGCGCGGCGGCTTCTCCGAGACCGAGTACGCGCAGGAGATCGCCTTTGTCCAAGACGAGTTGGGCAACTTGGCCCCGCAAGAGCCGCACTGGCAGGAATACCTGCAAGCCTGGACCTGAAGTTTCCCTGCGAAACTGTGTGCTGGGCCCTCAAGTCGAGCCTCACATCCTGAGACAATTGGGGGATGAGCGAACCCGACATTTCCCTTTCCCAAGCCCACGCCGACGAACCCAGCCACTCCAGCGCCGACCTGCCCGAGGGCTGGCTGCGCGTGGGCTCCCTGGACATGGATGCCCAAGGCATCGCCCGCCGACCCGACGGCAAAGTCGTGTTCATTGAAGGCGCTTTGCCTTTCGAGCTGGTGTCAGTCAACGTGCACCGCAAAAAGAACAACTGGGAGCAGGGCACCGTCACCCAGATCCACCACGAGTCTTCCCAGCGCGTGCGGCCGGGCTGCCCGCATTTCGGCCTGCATGCGGGCGCCTGCGGCGGCTGCAAGATGCAGCACCTGGAGGCCTCGGCCCAGGTGGCTGTCAAGCAGCGCGTGCTCGAAGACAACCTGTGGCACCTGGGCAAGGTGAAACCGGAAACCTTGTTGCGCCCGATCGAGGGGCCGACGTGGGGCTACCGCTACCGCGCCCGCTTGTCGGTGCGTTATGTGATCAAAAAAGGCGAAGTGCTGATTGGCTTTCACGAGCGCAAAAGCCGTTACATCGCCGACATGAAGGTCTGCCCGGTTCTGCCGCCCCATGTGAGCCGCATGCTGCTGCCATTGCGGGCACTGATTGGCCAGATGGACGCCCGCGAAACCTTGCCCCAGCTGGAGCTGGCCTGCGGCGACGAGGTCACGGCCTTGGTGCTGCGGCATCTGGAGCCCTTGGGCGAGGGCGACAAAGCCCTGCTGCGAGCCTTTGCCGCCGAGCACCAGGTGCAGTGGTGGCTGCAGCCCAAAGGGCCGGACACGGTGCATTTGCTCGACGAGGGTGGGGCGCAGCTGAGTTATGGCTTGCCTGACTTTGGCATCACCATGCCGTTTCGGCCCACCGATTTCACCCAGGTCAACCCCTTCATCAACCGCGTGCTGGTGGCCCGTGCGTTGCGCCTGCTGCAAGCGCAAAAAACCGAGCGGGTGATCGACTGGTTCTGCGGTCTGGGCAACTTCACCCTGCCCATCGCCACACAAGCGGCAATGGTGCTGGGCATCGAAGGTTCCGAGACGCTGGTGGCCCGTTCACGCGACAACTACGCCCGCAACCAGGCCACCCGGCCCGAAGGCCAGGCCCTGGCCCCCACGCAGTTTGTGGCGCGCAATTTGTTCGAGATGACACCCGAGATGCTGGTGGCCGATGGCACCGCAGACAAATGGCTGGTGGACCCGCCACGCGAAGGCGCTTTTGCCCTGAGCAAGGCGCTGGCCGAATTGCACGAAAACCAGGACCTGCGCCAGGGCTGGACACCGCCGAAGCGCATCGTTTACGTCAGCTGCAACCCCGCCACGCTGGCCCGTGACGCCGGTATTCTGGTGCACCGTGCGGGCTACCGCTGCGTGAGTGCTGGGGTCATCAACATGTTCGCCCACACGGCCCATGTGGAGAGCATGGCGGTGTTCGAGTTGGCCTGAGACCCCTGGGTCTTTTGGCAGGCCAGCAGCCCTGCACCCACAAAAAAGGCACCCGAGGGAGCCTTTGTTTGGGGTGGGTGAGGCGAATCAGTCGCGCTCACCGCCCATGATGCCCAGCAAAGCCAGCAGGCTCTGGAACACGTTGAAGATGTCCATGTACAGGGCCAGTGTGGCGCTGATGTAGTTGGTCTCGCCGCCGTCGATGATCTGTTTCAGGTCGTACAGCATGTAGGCACTGAAGATGCCGATGGCCATGACCGAGATCACCATCATGCCCACGGTGGAGCCAACAAACACGTTGATGATGCCGCCGATCATGATGGCCAAGGCGCCCACAAACAGCCACTTGGATAGGCCTGACAGGTCACGTTTGATGGTGCTGGCCAGGCTGGCCATGACGAAGAACACGCCAGCGGTACCCGCAAAGGCGGTCATCACCAGGTCGGCACCGTTCTTGAAACCCAGCACCATGGCGATCATGCGCGAGAGCATCAGGCCCATGAAGAAGGTGAAGGCCAGCAGCACAGGCACGCCAGCAGCCGAGTTTTTGGTTTTCTCGATGGCGAACATGAGGCCGAAGGCACCCGCCAGGAAGACCACCAGCCCCACGCCGCCCGAAAGCGAGCGGGTGATGCCGGTGCTCACGCCCAGCCAGGCGCCCAAGACGGTGGGCAGCAAGCTCAGGGCCAGCAGCCAGTAGGTGTTGCGCAGCACGCGGTTGCGTGTGGCCAGATCGGAGCCGTGGCCCCAGTCTGTGGTGTTCAGTGTGCGAAGGTCGCTCATGCTTGTCTCTCCTGTTCAAACCCTGATTTCAGGGCTAATGCATTGTAGGGTGAGGCTGCTCGCCACACCCAATATCCGCGCCGTCATGGGGTTATCCGGGTGAATCAGTTTTGCGCAAGGGTGTGCAATGGCGGTCGTGCGCCCGTGTATCCTTGCGGTTTTCAAAACTGACCAGTCCACACCATGAAAACTCAAGCCAGCCTCGAACTCTCCGATGTCAAAGCCATTGCCGCTGCGGCCGAAGCCGAAGCCCTCAAGAACAACTGGGCGGTGAGCATCGCCATCGTTGATGCAGGCGGCCATTTGCTGCACTTTGCGCGTCTCGATGGCGCAGCGCCTGTGTCCTCGCACATCGCCCCGGCCAAAGCCCACACGGCGGCTCTGGGCCGCCGCGAGACCAAGGGCTACGAAGACGTCATCAACGGCGGCCGCACCTCGTTCCTGTCGGCCCCGACCATTCAAGGCATGCTCGAAGGGGGTGTGCCGATCATGAAAGACGGCTTTTGCCTGGGCGCGGTCGGCGTGAGCGGTGTCAAGTCGAACGAAGACGCCCAGATCGCCAAAGCCGGTATCGCTGCCATTGGTTTGTGAGGACCTGAGTGGGCGGCGCAGGCTGTCCACAGATCGCCACAGCTGTCGCTGAACCCAGCAAAAAGCCGCTCCAGGGAGCGGCTTTTTGCTGTGAGCGCGGTGCGCTTCAGGGTGTGTTCAAAATCCACAAGGCCAGTTTTTGGGCATCGGCATCGCTGACCTGCGGGTTGGCCGGCATCATCACTTTGCCCCAGACGCCCGAACCGCCTTGTTTGATTTTGCGGGTCAGGTGCTCGACCGCGTTCTTGTCGCCTTTGTACTTGGCGGCCACATCCTTGAAGGCCGGGCCCACCACTTTGCGCTGAACGCCATGGCAGCCCATGCAGCTTTTGCTCGTGGCCAAAGCCTGGTCGGCCATGGCCGGAGCCACCGCCAACAAGGCCAGTGCGCCGGAGACCAGGATGCGCAGCATGCGGGTGGCTTTCACGGGATCAGTACAGGTCCAGCACAGCACCTTTGCTGGCGCTCGATGCATTGAAGGCGAACTTTGCCTGCACACCCCGGGTGTAACGGGGCTCAGGGGCTTTCCAGCCTTCGCGGCGCTTGGCCAGTTCGGCTTCAGGCACGTTCAGCTCCAGGATCAGCTTGTGCGCGTCGATGGTGATGCTGTCGCCTTCTTTGACAAACGCGATCGTGCCGCCTGCAGCAGCCTCAGGGGCGACGTGGCCCACCACCATGCCCCAGGTCCCGCCGGAGAAACGACCGTCGGTGATCAGGCCCACGCTTTCGCCCAGACCGGCACCAATCAAAGCGCCCGTAGGGGCCAGCATTTCGGGCATGCCGGGGCCGCCCTTGGGGCCGAGGTAGCGCAAAACCATCACATCACCGGCCTTGATCTTGCCCGCCAAAATGGCTTGCAGGGCCGATTGCTCGTCGTCGAACACGCGGGCGGGGCCGGTGATGACGGGGTTTTTCAGGCCGGTGATTTTGGCCACAGCGCCTTCGGGCGACAGGTTGCCTTTGAGGATGGCCAGGTGGCCTTCGGCGTACATCGGCTTGTCGATCGGGCGGATCACATCCTGGTCGGCGCGGGGCGTGTCGGGCACGTCTTTCAGGTTTTCGGCCACGGTTTTGCCCGTGATGGTCATGCAGTCACCGTGCAGCAAACCGGCCTTGAGCAGGACCTTCATGACTTGCGGGATGCCGCCGGCCTGGTGCAGGTCCACCGCCAGGTATTTGCCGCTCGGTTTAAGGTCGCAAATCACAGGCACTTTCTTGCGCATGCGCTCGAAGTCGTCAATGGTCCAGTCCACGCCCGCAGTGTGGGCAATCGCCAGGAAGTGCAGCACCGCGTTGGTCGAGCCGCCCGTGGCCATGATCACGGCCACGGCGTTTTCGATGGCTTCCTTGGTGACGATGTCGCGGGGCTTGAGGTCGTTCTTGATGGCTTCGATCAGCACCTTGGCCGATTCCTTGGCCGAGTTCTGCTTTTCGTCATGCGGGTTGGCCATGGTCGACGAGTAGGGCAGGGACATGCCCAGTGCCTCGAAAGCCGAAGACATGGTGTTGGCGGTGTACATGCCGCCGCAGGAACCCGTGCCAGGGATGGCGCGTTTTTCGATTTCCTTGAGGTCGAAATCGCTCAGCTTGCCTGCAGCGTTTTCGCCCACGGCCTCGAACACGCTCACAATGTTCAGGTCTTTGCCCTGGTAACGGCCGGGCAGGATGGTGCCGCCGTACACATAGATGGCGGGCACGTTGGCGCGCAGCATGCCCATCATGCCGCCGGGCATGTTCTTGTCGCAGCCGCCGACCACCAGCACGCCGTCCATCCACTGACCTTGCACGCAGGTCTCGATGCAGTCCGAGATCACCTCGCGGCTGACCAGCGAGTACTTCATGCCTTCGGTGCCCATGGCCATGCCGTCGGAAATGGTGGGAGTGCCGAAAATCTGGGCGTTGCCACCGGCTTCTTCGATGCCCGCCACGGCCGCGTCAGCCAGCTTTTGCAGACCGCTGTTGCAAGGCGTGATGGTGCTGTGGCCGTTGGCCACGCCGACCATGGGTTTGACGAAATCGCCTTCTTCATAGCCCATGGCGTAGTACATCGAGCGGTTCGGGGCGCGGGATTTGCCCTCGGTGATGTTGGCGCTGCGGCGGTTGATGGGGGTGATTGGGATGATTTTGTCGCTCATGGTGGTGTCTAGGTAGATGCCCAAAAGAAGGTCGCCACATTCTAACGGGCGAGTCACAGGCCTTTGTGTCCGGTCGGAGGCATGACCGGTGCACAATCCGGGCATGCTGATCCATCCTCAAATTGACCCTGTCGCCCTGCAACTCGGCCCTTTGGCCATCCACTGGTACGGCCTGACTTATCTGGCCGCTTTTGGCTTGTTTTTCTGGCTGGGCACACGCCGTTTGGCGCATTTGCCGTTCAAAAATCTGCCGCAATGGCAAAAACGCGATGTCGAGGACATCCTCTTTTTGGGCGTGCTTGGCGTCATCTTGGGCGGGCGTGTGGGGTACTGCCTGTTTTACAAGCCGGCTTATTACCTGTCCAACCCCCTCGAAATATTCGCAGTTTGGCAAGGAGGCATGAGTTTTCATGGCGGCTTGCTGGGCGTGATGCTGGCCATGGTCTGGTTTGCCCGCACGCGCCAACGCCCGTTTTTGCAGGTCATGGACTTTGTGGCCCCCTGCGTGCCCACGGGCCTAGCGGCGGGGCGGGTGGGCAACTTTCTGAATGGCGAGTTGTGGGGCCGTGTGGCCGACCCGTCCTTGCCTTGGGGCATGGTGTTCCGGGGCGCGGGCGATTTGCCGCGCCACCCCTCGCAGCTCTACCAGATTGCGCTGGAGGGCTTGTTGCTGTTTGTGTTGCTGTGGTGGTTTGCCCGCAAAGACCGCCCAACGGGCCAGGTGTCGGGGGCATTTTTGCTGGGCTATGGCTTTTTCCGCTTTGTGGCCGAGTTTTTCCGCGAACCCGATGCCCATCTGGGCCTCTTGAGCCTGGGCATGAGCATGGGGCAATGGCTGTGTGTGCCCATGATGCTGGGCGGTGTGGCGCTGTGGGTCTGGAGCCGCAAGACATCCGGGTGACACCCACCCATTTCCTACGCCCATAGACGCCGGGCAAGTTCGCTCGACTCGCCTTATGATGCGGGCACCTAAAACGAGGAGACGTTTCATGACCGCTCAGTTCAACGCCCAACAGCGCCGGGATTTCTTGAAGAGCCTGGCCGCCTTGTCCGGCAGCTTGCCCCTGTGGGCGCAAGCCCAAAGCAGCTGGCCCACCAAACCTGTCACGATGGTGGTGCCGTTTCCGGCAGGCGGGGGCACCGATGCATTCGCCCGACCCCTGTCCGCCCAGTTTGCCAAATTGACCGGCAAACAACTCATCGTTGACAACCGGGGCGGCGCAGGCGGCACCCTGGGCGCCGGGGTGGCGGCCAAGTCGGCCCCCGATGGCTACAACCTGTTCATGGGCGCTGTGCACCACACGATTGCGCCCAGCATGTACCCCAAGCTGGACTACGACCTGGAGCGTGACCTGGTCCCCTTGATCCTGGTGGCCAATGTGCCGCAAGTGTTGGTGGTCAACCCCAAGAAAGTCCCGATGGCCGATTTCAAGGCCTTTCTGGAGATGGTCAAAAAGAACCCCGGACGCCTCAATTACGGCTCAGCGGGCGGCGGCACCTCACACCACTTGGCGGGCGAGTTGTTCAAGTTGCAGACCAAGACCTTCATCACCCACATCCCTTACCGCGGCGCAGGCCCGGCTTTGCAGGACCTGATCGCGGGCAATGTGGACATGATGTTCGACGGTCTGGGTTCTTCGGCTGCCCACATCAAAGGCGGCCGGATCAAGGCGATGATGGTCTCGGGCGCCAAGCGCAATGCGGCATTCCCGGACGTGCCTTGCTCGGCCGAATTGGGTCTGCCCGATTACACCGTCTCGACCTGGTATGGCGTGTGGGCCCCCAAAGGCACGCCAGCGGACGCCCAAGCCCGGGCCATCGAAGAAATCCGCCGTGCCTGCCAGACCGACGAAGCCAAAGCCGTCTGGGCCAACCAGGGTGCAGACTTCCCCAACCTGACCACCACCCAGTTTGACGCTTTCATCAAAAAAGAGCTGGCCAAATGGTCGCAGGTCGTCAAGGCCTCGGGGGCCAAGCTCGACTGAGTCCGGCATTGAATGAGGAATGGGCCTGTGATCGGGCCCTTTTTCATGCTTTTTTCACGTTGTTACTTTGAAACCATGACCGACCAGAACCTGTTTTCGGCCCTGCGGGCTGCTTTTCCTGCCGACCTGACTGCGGTGGCGATCGAAACCGACGAGGGCTTGCACTACAGCTGGCAAGACCTGGACCGCGCCACGGCCATGATGGCCAATTTGCTGCAATCGCTGGACTTGCCCGCAGGCAGCCGCGTGGCGGTGCAGGTCGAAAAATCGGTCGAAGCGATGATGCTTTACCTGGCGACCTTGCGTGCCGGTTATGTGTTCCTGCCGCTCAACACCGCCTACCAGAGCGCCGAGATCGAATACTTCATCGGCAATGCCGAACCGGCTGTCGTGGTTTGCAGCCCGGCCAACTTTGGCTGGGTCAGCAAGATCGCTTTCAAGGCGGGGACGCAGCATGTGTTCACATTGGGCGAGGACCGCACCGGCAGCTTGCTGGAGCGGGCCGCGCACCACAGCGACCAGCACCAGGCCGTGCCGCGTCAGGCCGATGACCTGGCGGCCATCCTCTACACCAGCGGCACCACCGGCCGCAGCAAAGGTGCCATGCTCACGCACGGCAACATGCTCAGCAACGCGCTCACGCTCAAGGACTACTGGGGCTGGACCCAGACTGGGGGCCCTGAAGGCCGCGGCGATGTGCTGATCCATGCTTTGCCCATTTTCCATGTGCACGGCTTGTTTGTGGCCATCCATGGCGCGCTGATCAACGGCAGCAAGATGATCTGGATGGCCAAGTTCGACCCCAAGCGTGCCATTGCGCACATGAAAAAGGCCACCGTCTTCATGGGCGTGCCCACGCTGTATGTGCGCATGCTGGCAGAGCCCACGCTGGACAAGGCGGCGGTGAAAAACATGCGTTTGTTCATCGCGGGCTCTGCGCCCTTGTTGATCGAGACCTTCACCGAATGGCAGCAACGCACGGGCCACACCATTTTGGAGCGCTACGGCATGAGCGAAACCGCCATGCTCACCTCCAACCCGTATGCGGCGGACAAGCGTTACGCCAACCAGTCCGAGCGCCGCGGCGGCACCGTGGGCTTTCCTTTGCCCGGCGTGTCCTTGCGCGTGCGCGGCGACGACGGGCAAGACCTGCCGGTGGGCGAGATCGGCGGTATCCAGGTCAAAGGCCCCAATGTGTTCAAAGGCTACTGGCGCATGCCCGAAAAAACCGCCGAAGAATTCACCGCCGATGGCTATTTCAAGACCGGTGACGTGGGCAAGGTCGATGAGCGGGGTTATGTGACCATCGTCGGCCGCAGCAAGGACCTGATCATCAGCGGCGGCTACAACGTGTACCCGGCCGAAATCGAGGGCTACATCAACGAGATGAAGGGCGTGGCCGAAAGTGCGGTGGTGGGCGTGCCCCATCCCGATTTTGGCGAGGTGGGGGTGGCCGTGGTGATTGCCAAGCCCGGGGCCCATGTGCAGCCGGATGCGATTCTGGCCGAACTGAAGGCCAAACTGGCCAATTTCAAAATCCCCAAGCGTTGCTTTGTGGTGGCCGAGTTGCCGCGCAACACCATGGGCAAGGTACAAAAGAACCTGCTGCGCGAGCAGTACAAGGCGCTGTTCGCCAGCTGATCGCTTAGCGGGGCGGCCTCAGGGCAGGTAACTGTTTTTTTCGTGCACGCCCTGGATGTGCCGAGCGGCTTGCTCCGGCGTGATGTCCTGGTTGATGACTTTGACATTGGCGTACCAAAGCTCCTCTTCCATGGACGGCCACACCCGGTTGATTTTTTGGGTGTTCAGACGGATGGTGTCCTGGCACTCTTGGCGCCAGTTGAGCATTTCCTGCCCCAGCGGGTCATGGACTTTGACCGGGTGATCCGACAAGGGAAAGTAGCCTGTCAGGGTGTCGGTGAGCAGTTGGGCGAAATCGGCGCTGCCCAGCCAGGCGATGAATTTCAGGGCTGCGGCCTGGTTGGGGCTGTTCCGGTTCACGCCAATCCCGAAGTCCGGGTGCACCGAGATGTGGCATGTCTGACCGGCTTTTTCGAGCGGTGGCTTGAAAACGCCCAAGTCAATCGGTTTTTTGTAGGCAAAACTGGTGCTGCGCAAAAAATCAATGTCCCATGAGCCGGTCGGGTACACCGCGGCGTGGCCAGTGGCAAACAGCAGCTGGATGTCGGCGTTGGACATGTCGTTTTGTCGGGGATGCATGTGCGGCTTGAGCCTGGCCATCATCTCCCAGGCCTTGATGAAGCCAGGGTCGGTGAATTTGGCTGTGCCCCGGATCAGGCCCAAGCGGGCTTTCTCGCCGCCCCAGAAATTGGGCCCCATGCCTGTGAAAACGACCTGGGTGGACTCCCACATATCGGCCGTGCCCAGCGCCAAGGGGGTGATGTTGCCAGCCGCCCCGATCCGGCCCAGCAAATGCAGAAATTCTTCGACCGTGACGGGCGGCTGCAGGTTCAGGTCCTTGAAGATCTTCTTGTTGTAGAACAAGCCGTGCATGACATAAGCCACAGGCAGGCAATAGGTGGTCTGGCCGTCGTCCGTGGTCCAGGCTTGTCGCGCCTGCGGGCTGAAGTGCTCGAGCTCCTGTGCTTTCAAAGGCAACAAATAACCTTTGGCATGCATGCGCACGCTGCCATCAAAGGGACGGCAAAACACCAGATCGCCTGCGCGGCGGGTGGACAGACGCGACTCCAGGCGGGCGTCGTATGCCAAGGGTTCTTCTGCCCTGAAGCTCAGGCGGATGCCGGGATGCTGTCTTTGAAATGCCGGGATCAGCACTTTGTCCCAAAACAGCTGGTCGTCCTTGCGCCAGCTTTCGATCACCAGATTTTGGGCCAGGGCCGTGCAGGCCATCATGCTCAGCGCCAGCCAAGCCCATGCCAGACGCAGGACCCGCCTCGTGCGGGGTCGCGGATGGGTGTGTGGTTGCAGCTGCAGCAAACTGGCCATGTCTCGGTATTCCTGAAAATGTATTCATTTTAGGACTTCAAAAGACACGGCCCCGGCAGCCCGAACTGTTGGGGTCGAGGGGGCATGCCGCCCCTCGACGCACCATGGCATGGGTCAGCGCAGCACCAGCACCGGTATGTGCGAATGCGTCAGGACCTGCTGGGTCTCGCTGCCCAGCAGCAGCCGCTTGATGCCTTTGCGCCCGTGCGAGGCCATGACGATCAGGTCGGCTTTGTGCTTTTTGGCCGCTGCGATGATGGCGTCGGACACCACATCCGATTTCACGGTGATGGCCTTGGTGCTGACGGCTTTGGCTTTGGCCGATTTTTCGACTGCAGCCAGTTGTGCCTGTGCCGAGTCGGTCCACTGGGCCTCGACCCGGGCGATCTCCTCTGCAGACAGGGGGATGCTGCCTTCAAAGTAAGCCTGTGGGTAGCGGGGAACGACCTTGAGCGCAACCAGTTCTGCGCCACAGGTGGCGGCCAGCTCAATGGCACTGGCCACGGCTTTTTTGGAGAGGGTGGAGCCATCGGTGGCTACGAGGATGCGTTTGTACATGAATTGCTCCTGACGTCGTTGATGAAAGTGCAGCTTAAAAGAGCTGCAAACGCGCCCACTTGATGCACATCAAGCTTTCAGCGCGGCATCTGTCGTATCTTCAAAACATGACACAAGTCAATGTTCTGCCCCAAGCGACCCCGATGGCGGCTGAGCCCATGGGACCGATGGGCCCGGGCAGCGAAGACCACGACCTGCGCCTGCAGCTGCTCGATGAACCGCAGGAGTGGGCTGCGTTCAGTCTGCCCGAAAAAGACGAACCGGGTTGCTGGCGCTCCAGCGTGGTGTTCGAAGGCATGCATTGCGCCGCCTGCGCCATCACCCTGGAAGATGCCTTGCGGGCTGTGCCCGGGGTCCGGTCAGTGCAAATCAGTGGGGCCAGTCACCGGGGGCAAGTGGTTTGGTCACCCGAATGCACCCGACCTTCGCAGTGGATGCGCTCGGTCGAGCGCCATGGCTACAAGGCCTTGCCCGCCAACGATGCCCATGCGCATGCACAACGACGCGAAGAAGCCCGGCGCATGGTCTGGCGTTGGGCGGTGGCGGCGATGTGCATGATGCAAGTCATGATGTACGCCACCCCGACGTACCTCACGCAACCGGGCGACATCTCGGACGAAGCCATGCACTTGCTGCGCTGGGCGTCCTGGGTGCTGTCATTGCCCGTCATGCTGTTTTCGTGTGCCCCATTTTTGCGCAATGCCTGGCGCGATTTGCGTGAACGCCAAATCAGCATGGACTTGCCCGTGGCGCTGGGCATGGTGGTGACATTTGTGGTCAGCACGCTGGGCACTTTCGAGCCCCAGGGCCCCTTCGGGGCCGAGGTCTTTTTTGACTCGTTCACCATGTTCGTTTTCTTTTTGCTCACCGGCCGCTGGCTGGAGTTGCGCATGCGCGACCGCACGGCCGGGGCTTTGGAGGCCGTGCTCAACCGACTGCCCGACAGCGTGCGCAAGCGCCAGGCCGATGGCAGCTGGGCGCTGGTGTCCATTCGCCGCCTGCAGGTCGGTGACGTGATCGAGGTCTTGCCCGGTGAAGCCTTTGCGGGCGACGGCCTGGTGCTGTCCGGCCAGACCCAGGTGGACGAAGCCTTGCTCACGGGCGAGTCGCGGCCGCTGGCACGGCGCGCGGGCGACCGCGTGATTGCAGGCAGCCACAACCTGAGCGGCACCTTGCAGGTCCAGATCGAGCAGGTGGGCGCCGCCACCCGCTATGCGCAAATCGTCTCGCTGATGGAAAGCGCCTCGGTGTCCAAGCCCGCCATGGCGCAGCTGGTCGACCGCTGGGCCAAGCCCTTTTTGGTGGCGGTGATGCTGGCCTCATTGGCTTCGGCCGTTTACTGGTGGCCAAGCGATCCGGCGCATGCGGTGATGGTGGCCGTCGCCGTTCTGATCGTGACCTGTCCTTGCGCTTTGTCTTTGGCCACGCCTGCGGCCATGTTGGCCACGGCCGGGGCACTGGCCCGCAGCGGGGTGCTGGTGCGACGCCTGAGTGCCTTGCAAAACCTGGCCCACATTGACACCGTGATTTTTGACAAAACCGGCACCTTGACACGCGACGCTTTTGAGGTCGTTCGCATCCACACACGCGAAAGCGTGAGCGCGGCCCTGGCCCTGGATTGGGCCGCCAGCCTGGCGCGGCATTCCTTGCACCCGGTCTCGCGGGCCTTGTGGTCCGAGGCCCGTCGCCGTGCCGATGCGACAGGCCGTTTGGCCGAACTCGAAGCCATGACCGCGCAAGAGGTGAGCGAGCGGGCAGGGCAGGGCGTGCATGGTGTTTTGACGCTGCAAGGCCAGTCTGCCCAAACTTTGCGTCTGGGCTCGGCGGCGTTTTGTGCGGCACCTGCATTGCCCGGGCACCATTTGCAGGTCAGCCTGGCCGATGCCTCTGGCTGGTTGGCGAGCTTCGAGTTGGCCGAAGAGGTGCGGCCCGAAGCGGCCCGTGTGGTCCGCCAGCTGGCCAGCCTGGGGCTGTCTATCCAGGTCCTGTCTGGCGATGCGCAGACCGCTGTGAGTCAGGTTGCCCAGACCGTGGGCATTGACTCCGCGCACGGCGGCTGCAGCCCCCAACACAAGCTGCAGGCGTTGCAGGCCCTGCAGGCCCAGGGCCACAAAGTGGCCATGGTGGGTGACGGCCTGAACGACGGCCCGGTGTTGGCCGGAGCCGATGTGTCCTTTGCTCTGGGCCAAGCCGTGCCACTGGCCCAGTCCAAATCCGATTTTGTGTTGATGGGCGGCCAACTCGATGTGCTGGTGAGCACTGTCCTGCGCAGCCGCCAGACGATGCGCATCGTGCGGCAAAACCTGTGGTGGTCAGCGGCCTACAACGCCGCTTGCGTGCCGCTGGCCCTGATGGGGTGGTTGCCCGCCTGGGCGGCAGGCCTGGGCATGGCGCTCAGTTCCTTGCTGGTTGTGCTCAATGCCTTGCGGCTGGCACAGGCGCTGCGCGAAGTGACGCCTGCACCCGCACTGATCCTTCAAGCTGCTTGAGGCAAGACCATGGACATCCTGTATTTGCTGATTCCCTTGTCTGTGGCTTTGGTGTTTTTCATCCTGGCCGGTCTCTGGTGGGCGATTGATCGGGGTCAATTTGAAGACATCGAGGCCGAAGGCGAGCGCATTTTGCGTGACGATTGATTTTGATCAAGTGACCTCGGTGTATACCCGGGCAAACTGTGCTGGTAGTTTTTAAAAAGAAGAGGTGAAAATGAAATTTGCCAATATGCAGGCGACGTCCTACAACGACAAGGTTGTCAGGCAATTCGCCATCATGACGGTGGTTTGGGGTGTGGTGGGCATGCTGGTGGGCGTGATCATCGCGGCCCAGCTGACCTGGCCGGAGCTCAATCTGGGCATTTCCTGGCTCAGCTACGGTCGCCTGCGGCCATTGCACACCAACGCGGTGATTTTTGCGTTCGGTGGTTGCGGCTTGTTCGCGGCGGCTTACTACGTGGTGCAGCGCACCTGCAACGTCCGGCTGTTTGGCGAGAAACTCGCGGCTTTCACCTTCTGGGGCTGGCAACTGGTCATCTTATTGGCCGCCATTTCCCTGCCTTTGGGTTACACCAGCGGCAAGGAATACGCCGAGCTGGAGTGGCCCATCGACATCCTGATCACCCTGGTCTGGGTGGCGTTTGCCGTGGTCTTCTTTGGCACCATCGGCACACGCAAGGTGCGTCACATCTATGTGGCCAACTGGTTCTTTGGTGCGTTCATCATCGCCGTGGCTTTGTTGCACATCGTCAACAGCGCAGCGCTGCCCGTGGGCATGATGAAGTCCTACTCCGCCTACGCGGGTGTGCAGGACGCCATGGTCCAATGGTGGTACGGCCACAACGCCGTGGGCTTCTTCCTCACGGCCGGTTTCCTGGGCATGATGTATTACTTCATCCCCAAGCAGGCTGAGCGTCCCGTGTACTCGTACCGCCTGTCGATCGTCCACTTCTGGGCCCTGATCTTCACCTACATGTGGGCCGGCCCACACCACCTGCACTACACCGCGCTGCCTGATTGGACCCAATCGGTGGGCATGGTCTTCTCGCTCATTTTGTTGGCCCCCAGCTGGGGCGGCATGATCAACGGCATCATGACCCTGTCGGGCGCCTGGCACAAACTGCGCGACGACCCGATCCTGCGTTTCCTGATCGTGTCCCTGTCTTTTTACGGCATGTCGACCTTCGAAGGCCCGATGATGTCCATCAAGACCGTCAACGCGCTCTCCCACTACACCGACTGGACCGTGGGCCATGTGCACTCCGGTGCCCTGGGTTGGGTGGGTCTGGTGACCATGGGCTCCATGTACTACCTGATTCCGCGCTTGTTCGGTCAGAAACAGATGTACAGCGTCAAGGCGATTGAAGTGCACTTCTGGACGGCCACCATCGGCATCGTGATCTACATCGCGGCCATGTGGATTGCCGGTGTGATGCAAGGCCTGATGTGGCGCGCTGTGAACGCCGACGGCACCCTGACCTACACCTTTGTCGAGTCGGTCAAAGCCACTTACCCGTTCTATGTCTTGCGTTTGCTGGGCGGTTTGCTCTACCTGATGGGCATGCTCATCATGCTCTGGAACACCTTCAAGACGGTGACTCGGGGGCGTTCTGTTGAAGTCCGCATCCCTACTCTCGAACCTGCACACGCCTGAGGAGAAATCAAACATGGCTCAAAACCAAAAATCAGGCGGCTTGTCGCATGAGAAAGTCGAGACCAACAACTTCCTGATGATCGTGCTGATCCTGGTGGTCTTGTTGGTCGGTGGCATGGTCGAAATCCTGCCGCTGTTTTTCCAGAAATCCACCACCGAACCGGTGCCGGGCCTCAAGCCCTACACCGCGCTGCAAGTGGCCGGACGCGATGTCTATGTGCGCGAAGGCTGCTACAACTGCCACTCCCAGATGATCCGCCCCTTCCGCGCCGAAACGCTGCGCTATGGTTCCTACTCGCTGGCGGGTGAATTCGTCTACGACCGCCCCTTCCAGTGGGGCTCCAAGCGCACAGGTCCTGATCTGGCCCGTGTGGGGGGGCGCTACAGCGACGAATGGCACCGCATCCACCTGACCAACCCGCGTGATCTGGTGCCCGAGTCCAACATGCCCGCCTACCCTTGGCTGGAAAAGACAGCGGCTAACGCCAGCTCCATTCAGGCCCACATGAGCGGTCTGCGCACACTGGGCGCGCCTTACACGGACGAAGAAATCGCCAAGGCCCCTGAAGAGGTGAAAGGCAAGACCGAGCTGGACGCTGTCATCGCCTACCTGCAGGTGCTGGGCACCCACCGCAAATAAGGAACGGCCATGGACATCAACACATTGCGATCCATCGTGACTTTGCTCGCCTTTGCTGCCTTCATCGGCATTGTGGTGTGGGCGTGGTCGCGCCGTAACCAGGCCAGTTTTGACGAGGCGGCGCAGCTGCCATTCCGTCAGGACGACTGAGCTGTCCGCCAGAACTCAAAAAATACCAAGGAATCCCCATGAGTGACTTCATCAGCAATTTCTGGCACTTGTACGTGGCAGGCATCACGCTGGTCAGCATCATCGCCTGCCTGCTTTTGCTGTGGTTCAGCGGCAAGGCCAAGGCCATGACCGCCAACGACAACACCACTGGCCACGTCTGGGACGGTGACCTGCGCGAGATGAACAACCCCTTGCCGCGTTGGTGGGTGGGCCTGTTCGTGATCACCATTGTCTTCTCCCTCGTTTACCTGGCCATGTACCCCGGTGCGGGCAGTTTTGCCGGCAAATTCGGCTGGTCTTCGGCGGGTCAATACGAAACCGAAGTGGCCAAAGGCAACGCCGAAGTGGCCCCCCTGTACGCCAAGTTTTTGGGTATGCCGCCTGAAGAGGTGTCCAAAGACCCGAAAGCCCTGGCCATTGGCGACCGCTTGTTCATGAACAACTGTGCGCAATGCCACGGCTCGGACGCACGGGGCAGCAAAGGCTTCCCCAATCTGGCCGATGCCGACTGGCTCTATGGCGGCACACCTGACGCGATCAAGACCACCTTGGTGCAAGGCCGTGCGGGCAACATGCCCCCCATGGCCGCAGCGGTGGGTGGCCCTGAAGACGTGCGCAACGTGGCCCACTATGTGCTCAGCCTGTCGGGTAGCCCGCACGACTCCCTGCGCGCCTCGCTGGGCAAGTCCAAGTTTGGTGTCTGCGCAGCCTGCCACGGCATGGACGGCAAGGGCAACCACGCCCTGGGTGCGCCCAACCTGACCGACGACATCTGGCTGCACGGTTGGGGTGAAAACGCCATCGTGAACATGATCAACAACGGCAAGGTCAACCAGATGCCCGCCCAGGCCCAGAAGCTGACCGAAGGTCAGATCCATGTGCTGGCCTCTTATGTCTGGGGCTTGTCCAACAACGCCCCGGCGAGCACCACGGTCAGCGCCGCGAAATGATGTCCCCCGTGCAGCAGGCCCGTCCTGCTGCACCCTTTGACCCAAGGTCTGCATTTTGTCCATCCCCGATCAGCGTCCCCCCCGCAGCGTGATCCCCATCACCCCCGTACCCACCGACGGTGATGCGGAACTGGTGTCGCTGTACCAGGCGCACCAAAAAATCTACCCACGCAGTGTGCAGGGCGTTTTCGCTCGCTGGCGTTGGTTGATGGTGGTCATCACGCAATTGGTTTTTTATGGCCTGCCTTGGCTGGAATGGGGGCAGCGCCAGGCGGTGCTGTTCGACCTGGGCGCTCGCCGCTTCTACATCTTCGGCCTCGTCCTGTATCCGCAAGACTTCATTTACCTGACGGCTTTGCTGGTCATCTCGGCACTCTCCTTGTTTCTGTTCACGGCAGTGGCAGGGCGTTTGTGGTGTGGTTTTGCCTGCCCGCAAACCGTTTACACCGAAATTTTCATCTGGATCGAGCGCCAGTTCGAGGGCGATCGATCTGCCCGCATGCGCCTGGATGCCGCACCGCTGAGCTTCAACAAAGTCTGGCGCAAGACGGGCAAGCAGCTCGCCTGGATCGTGTTCTCGTTGTGGACGGGTTTCACGTTCGTGGGCTACTTCACGCCCATCCGCGAGTTGACGGCATCGATCCTGTCGCTGGGCTTTGGCCCATGGGAAATTTTCTGGATCCTGTTTTACAGCTTTGCCACCTATGGCAACGCGGGCTTCATGCGCGAGCAGGTGTGCAAATACATGTGCCCCTATGCCCGCTTTCAAAGCGCCATGTTCGACAAGGACACGCTCATCGTCACCTACGACGAAGCGCGGGGCGAGCCCCGGGGTGCCCGCTCCAAAAAAGCCGATCCCCAAGCCCTGGGCCTGGGTTCTTGTGTGGACTGCACCTTGTGTGTGCAAGTTTGCCCCACGGGCATCGACATCCGCAAAGGCCTGCAGTACGAATGCATTGGCTGCGGCGCTTGTGTGGACGTGTGTGACAACGTGATGGACAAGGTGGGTTATCCGCGCGGCCTGATCAAGTTTTCCACGCAAAACGCGATGGACAAGGGCTGGAACTGGGCGCAAACGGTGCGCCGCATTTTCCGCCCCCGCGTGTTGGTCTACACCGCCGTGTTGTGGGCCATCATCGTCGGTGTCGGGGCATCCCTGTGGCTGCGCCAGCCTTTCAAAGTGGACATCGAACGCGACCGTGCCACTTTGGCCCGCATCGTTGCAGGCGGTCAGATCGAGAACGTGTACCGCCTGCAAATCATGAATGCAGCCGAACACCACTTGAACTTTGAGTTGCAGATCGATGGCTTGCCTGGCCTTAAGCTGGTGGGTGAGCCAGAGGTGCAAGTGGCCGCCACCGAGTCCCGCTGGGTCTCGGTGCGTTTGCAGCTGCCCTATGATGCGGCCGCTGCGGGCTCGCACCCGATCCATTTCCGCATCGCCTCACGCGCGCCCGATGGCCAAGTGGTGGGACAGTTGAGCGAGAAAACCGTGTTCCTGGTTCCCCGTTGATGGGTGACCTCCTTTTCAGAAAGACACACATGAACAACGCACTGCGCAAGCCCCAAGAGGGTCAACCCTGGTGGCGCTTTGGCCTGGTCTGGATGGTGGTGGGCGGCCCGGCCGTGGTGGTCGTGGCGGGATTGGTCACGTTTTACATTGCCGCCAGCAACCCCGACCCGGTGCTTCAGGTGACGCCGCGCAGCGCCATGCAGGAACGCCAGGGCATCACGCATGCTCCAGCCATGCAAGGCCGCAACCACGCGGCCACGGGCGAATTGCCCTCAGCGGTCCAGGCGCCTGCTGCCGCACCGACTCAACCCTGAGGCGAAGGGAGACACCATGCGGGCTCAACGTTGGATGTGGATTGCCTGGCCTGCCTTTTTGGTGGCCGGACTGATGGAAATGCTGGTGTTCGCCTTCGTCGACCCGCGAGACCTGCACTGGTTCGGGCGCGATCTGGACTTGTCCAGGCAAGCGATTTACACCTTGGCTTTTTTCGCGTTTTGGGGTCTGACCATGCTCTCCAGCGCCCTGACCACGCTGCTGGGCATGTCCCCGTTTGAAGTCAACCGCTGCCCGGTAGCGCCGGGCGATCGCCCGGCAGACTGTGCGCAGGGCGGCGTCAATGGCACGCGTTGTTGTTGACCAGACGCTGCAGGCCTTCGGTGTCCAGAATGCGGACATGGCGTTGTTTGACTTCCACCATGCCTTCCTCGACGAATTTGGAGAAAGTGCGGCTGACGGTTTCGAGCTTCAAACCCAGGTAGCTGCCGATTTCCTCGCGCGTCATGCGCAGCACCAGCTCGGACTGGGAAAAGCCACGGGCATGCAGACGTTGCACCAGATTCAGCAAAAAAGCGGCCAGTCGCTCTTCGGCCCGCATGCTGCCCAGCAGCAGCATCACGCCGTGTTCGCGCACGATTTCGCGGCTCATGATTTTGTGCACATGGCTTTGCAGCGCGGTCACCTCGCGTGAAATCTCTTCGATGCGGTCAAACGGCATGACACAGACCTCGGCATCTTCCAGGGCCACCGCATCGCAGGTGTGCTGGTCGTTCACGATGCCATCCAAACCAATGATTTCGCCTGCCATCTGAAAACCCGTGACCTGGTCGCGTCCATCTTCGGTGGCCAGGCAGGTTTTGAAAAATCCCGTGCGGATGGCGTACAGCGAGGTGAACTTCTCGCCGTTGGTGAACAAAGTGGTCCCGCGCTTGACTTTGCGGCGCACCGCCACCAGATCGTCGAGGCGGTTGAGGTCATGCTCGCTCAGGCCCATGGGCATGCACAACTCACGCAGGTTGCAATTGGAGCAGGCGACTTTGATGGCTTGGGGATTCATGGTTGATCTCATGGTTGAGAAATGGATTTGCCTTAGATCAAGTCTTGAGCTTATACCGAAAACGACCCCGAATTTCAGGGTATACCCTGTCTGTGCAGGAAATCCCGGGAAACCGGTAAAGCGTTTGACTTGAGTCAATACAAGCGTGGGGGCAAACAGGCAAAGTCGCACCATTGTTGTGAACACATTCGAATTAAGGGGCAGCCGCATGTCCGTCATCACGCCTGAATTGCTGACACGTTTTGACGTGCCCGGTCCGCGTTACACCTCCTATCCCACAGCGGATCGTTTCGTCGAAGCCTTTGGCGAGGCCGACTATGTGCAAGCCTTGGTGCAGCGTCAATCGGGTACGGTGGGCAAGCAGACACCGCTGTCCTTGTATGTGCACATCCCGTTTTGCGAATCGCTTTGTTATTACTGCGCTTGCAACAAAATCATCACCAAACACAAAGAGCGTTCTGCCGCGTATTTGAAATACCTCGGCAAAGAGGTTGAACTGCACACCCGGCACCTGGGGCGAGGGCAGTCGGTCAGCCAGTTGCACTTGGGTGGCGGCACGCCCACTTTCATGAGCGACGAAGAGCTGCGCCAACTCATGGCCATGCTGCGCGAGCATTTTGAATTCGTGCCGGGCGGTGAATACTCTGTCGAGGTGGACCCGCGCACCGTGGACGACAGTCGACTGGCCGTGCTGGCCGAATTGGGCTTCAACCGCCTGAGTTTCGGCGTGCAGGACTTTGACCCTGCGGTGCAAAAAGCCGTGCACCGCATACAGCCGTCCGAGCAGGTGTTTCAACTGGTTCAAGCGGCTCGCCGCCTCGGCTTCGAGTCGGTCAACGTCGATCTGATTTACGGCCTGCCTCTGCAAACCCCCGAGTCCTTTGACCGCACACTTGAGCAGGTGAAAAGTCTGCGTCCTGACCGCATTGCGCTGTATGCCTATGCGCACCTGCCCGAACGCTTCAAGCCCCAACGCCGCATCCATGCGCAAGAATTGCCCTCGGGTGCAGCCAAAGTGTCCATGCTGTCGCGCTCGCTCGACGCCTTGACCGATGCGGGTTATGTCTACATTGGCATGGACCACTTCGCCTTGCCCGACGACGCCTTGGCCGTGGCCAAAAGGCAAGGGCGTTTGCACCGCAACTTCCAAGGTTACAGCACGCAAGCCGATTGCGACCTGATTGCCTTGGGCGTCTCCTCCATCGGGCGGATCGGCGCGACTTACAGCCAGAACGCCAAGACCATGGAAGAGTACTGTGACCTGCTCGATCAGGGCCACTTTCCAGTGGTGCGGGGCCTGGCGCTCACGCGCGACGACCTGATTCGCCGCTCGGTCATCATGGCGCTGATGTGCCAGGGCCATTTGCAATACGAGTCCATCAACCTGGCCTGGTTGGTCGATTTCAAAACCCTGTTTGCCAAAGAGCTGAGCCAGCTCGAAGACATGCAGTCGCAAGGCCTGGTGGCGCTGAGTGACTCCGGCATCCAGGTCACCGCCATGGGCTGGTTTTTTGTGAGGGGCGTGGCCATGGTGTTTGACCGTTACGTCCAAGCCGACCGCAACCGCAGCCGCTTTTCCAAAATCATCTGATGCCTTGGGGCTTTGGGCATGGCCCGGCCATGGGCTGTGCGCATCGCCGACAATGCGACGCAGATCAACCAGCAGGCAGGGCATGCAAAGTTCTTTGGCCATCACGGCCTTGATGATGGGGGTGTTGGGTGGGCCACATTGTGTGGCCATGTGTGGCGCCGCCTGTGCGGGCCTGGGCCGGGCGGCGGGTGAGCGGCGGGCGCAGGCCTTGCTGGCTTTTCAGCTCGGGCGTTTGGCCGGGTATTCACTGCTGGGCGCGGTGGCTGCAGCCAGCGTGCAGGGCCTGGGCTGGTTGACCACGCAGTCGGCCGCCATTCGCCCGGTCTGGACCTTGCTGCACCTCACGGCGCTGGTGCTGGGCTTGCTGCTCATGCTGCAGGCACGACAACCCGTGTGGCTCGATGCCGCCGCTCGCCGCTTGTGGGCGCATGTGCGAGCCTTCAACAGCCGCTGGGGACGCGCCGCGCCCTGGATGGTGGGCGGGCTGTGGGCCTTGATGCCTTGCGGTTTGCTGTATTCGGCTTTGATGGTGGCCGCTTTGACCAGCCAGCCTGTGGAGGGTGCGGCGACCATGGCCTTGTTTGCGCTGGGCAGCAGCCTTAGCCTGTGGGCTGGGCCCTGGTTGTTTTTGCGCATGCAAACACTCGGTGACGGAGCCTGGGGCATGCGTGTGGCTGGTTTGGCGCTGGCAGGCGTCTCGGCCTGGGCTTTGTGGATGGGTTTGGTGCATGACCAAGCCCCCTGGTGCGTTACACCCTGAAACCAAACCGCACCGGACCAGACAGTTCTTTGACCCTGCTGGCCTTCACAATGCGCGTGTTTCTGTCAGTTGTTTTGACCCATTCCCGGAAAGAGCCCATGACTTTGATTTCCAAGCCTTCCATGGCCTTGGCCCTGATGACCACGCTTTTGGGGCCTGTCGCCTTCGCACAAGGCCCAAACCCATCCACCTCTCAGATGCCTCATGCGGGCCATGCTGTCGCGCATCAAGTCCTGCACCTGAGTGCATCGGCACAGACCGAAGTGGCTCAAGACTGGCTGGTCATGAGCTTGTCGGTTCAAAAAGAGGGCTTGCAAGCGCCTGCGGTTCAAAAGCAGCTCAACGCGGTGCTGTCGGCCGCCTTGGCTGTTGCCAGCCCCATGGCCAAGCCCGGCGCACTGGAAGTGAGAACGGGCGAGATGAACGTTTCACCCCGGTATGGGCGAGATGGGAAGATCAATGGCTGGGCAGGGACGGCGCAATTGGTGTTGCAGGGCCGCGATGCCGAGCAGATCGCCACCCTCGCGGCGCGCTTGCCAGAGATGACGGTCTCGCGGATCGAATGGCGGCTGAGTGCAGAGCAAAAGAATGCGGCCGAAACACGCATCCAGGCCGAGGCGGTCGCACGTTTTCAGACCCGAGCCCAAGCCTTGACGCAGCAGTTTGGCTTCAGCGCTTACACCCTCAGGGAAGTGCGCGTGAACGCGCAAGAGGCCAGTGAGGGCAGTGTCATGCCCCGCATGGCCATGGTGCAGATGGACGAGGCACCCGCTGCTGTGCCTACGATGGCAGGCAAGTCGCGCGTGGTGGTGAACCTGACGGGCAGCATCGCCATGCGCTGACAGGGTGGGCCTGAGTTCAGGCCCTGAATCAGGCGGACAGGCCTTTGTAGAGCATGTAAGCGGCCAGAAGATAAAGCACGCTGGCAAAAACGCGCTTGAGTTGCTTGACCGGCAGTTTGTGGGCCGTTGCCGCGCCAATGGGGGCCATGAGCACGCTGCACACGGCGATCACCGCCAAAGCCGGCAACCACAAGTAGCCAAAGCTGTAGGTTGGCAGGTCCTGCACGTTCTGACCGCTGACGATGTAACCGGCCACGTTGGCCAGCGCAATCGGAAAACCCAAAGCTGCGCTGGTGGCCACCGCGTTGTGGATGGCCACATTGCACCAGGCCATGAACGGCACGCTGATGAAGCCTCCGCCTGCACCCACCAGACCCGACAGCAAGCCGATCAGACCGCCTGCGCCCAGCAAACCCTGGAAGCCAGGCACTTGGCGAGAAGGGGCGGGTTTTTTGTCCAGAAACATTTGTGTCGCCGAGAAGCCGACAAAAGCCGCAAAAAACAAGGCCAGGTAAGTGCCTTTGGCGAAAGCAAAAATGCCCATGCTGCCGATCAGGCTGCCGATCACAATGCCTGGGGCCAGGCCCTTGACCAGATCCCAGCGCACGGCTTTTTTCTTATGGTGGGCACGCACACTGGAGACGCTGGTGAAGATGATGGTGGCCATGGATGTGGCGATCGCCATCTTGACGGCCAGGTCGGGGCTGACCCCACGCGCACCCAGCAGGTAAGTCAAGAACGGCACCATGATCATGCCGCCGCCAATGCCCAACAGGCCCGCCAAAAAGCCCGTACACAGGCCCAAAACGGCCAATTCGGCCAACAGCAGAGGTTCGATGATCATGGGGGAATGGAGAGTCTAGAAAGGAAAGGTGTCTGCGAGTGCCACCGGACCGGCATCCTGAACCGGGGTTCAGGTGGGCGAGGGCAGACTGGCGTTGGGTTCATCTGACGCGAGACGATCACGCTCACCAGCCAATGTACCAAGCCCGGGCTCTAAGAGCATTGGTTCAAGGAAATATAAAGCCCGGCATGCACCGCAGACCATGGCATTGTAGGACTTTCAAAAGACCTGCCACAGAACAACGTCTGCATCAGATCAATTGACCGTCTTGCTCCAGAACATGGTCCAGACGCTTGAGCAGCTGCGACAAGCGCTCTTGTGATGCTTCGGGGACATCTGCCGCAGCAGCTTGGGTGTTGGTGGTGGGCGAAGGCGTTTCAGATTGCTCGAAGGCCAGATTCAACGCTGCCAGAACGGCGATGCGGTCACGCGCCTTGATCTTGCCGGCATCGCGGATCTTGCACATGGCTTCATCCACTTTGCGCACAGCAGCCAACAAGCGCTCTTGACCCCCCTCGGGGCAACCGAGGATATAACTTTGTCCCATGATCTGGACGTCCAATTGTTTGTTGCTCATGCTGAAGCCTCAGGAGATGCGGGGGTGCTGGATGCGGGCAAACGCTCAATCAGGGCATCCACACGCGCTCTGGCTGCCGCCAGTCGGGATTTGAGCTGGTCACGCTCAAGGGTCAGCGCCTGGACTTGCTGGGCCAATAAAGCGTTGGTGCGTTGAAGCTCTTCGTGGCGCAGCAACAAATGATCCACACGCTCGGCAATTTGATCAATGGTGTCGGAATGGGCCATGGCAGACAAAGAAAAAGAGATTTCGCATTGTAGAGCGTGGGCGATTTTGTAGGCTGGGAGACAGTTTGGCGCATAAAATGATCGCTGTTGGTGCTCGCGATGCCGGTTCACGGCGCGCAGTTCAACGGGAAGCAGGAGGGAAAAGCCACCACGGCCGACCTAACCTGCGCTGCCCCCGCAACGGTAAGCAGACGGGTTTTCTGTCAAAAGAAAACCCAGCTTTCATCTCAAACCACTGGTCGCCCTGAAACAGGCAACTGGGAAGGTGATGGAAGTCGCTCTGTCAGCCCGGATACCGGCCAACAAGGTGACCTGTCGCAAGATAGGTTGTAAAGCCCATGCACTGTCGGGGAAGGCGGTGAGGGCGTTTGACTTGTTAGTTTCTCATGAAGAAAAATATTTCTACTGTGGCGCGTTATGCCGCCCATACTTGTGGTGTCGCTCCAATTTTGTGGGCTTCGGTTGTCCATGCTCAGGTGCAGGGCGTAGCCCCAAGCCTTGACCTGTCACAAAACTCTGTGGTGATCAGTGCATCCAAATACAAACAGGATGCGCATGAGTTGCCGGTAGCCACCACCGTAATTACCCGTGCCGAGATCGAGTCCTCTGGTGTTGGAACAGTCAACGAGGCCATCATGAAACTCGGTGGTGTGCTGGGCCGTCCAAGTCTTTCCGGGGGAAACGAATACTCTTTGGACCTCGGGGGATTTGGTGATACTGCCGCCTCCAACATGGTGGTGGTCATTGACGGTATCGCTTACAAGCAGGGAGACTCCAGTGAACTGAGATTGTCTGCCTTGGCGCTTGATCAGATTGAGCGAATCGAGATTCTCCGAGGCTCATCGTCTGTGCTGTACGGCGAAGGGGCGGTTGCAGGCGTGATCCACATCATCACGAAAGCTTCGGGGCTGGTGCATCCATTGGGTGTCTCGGGGCAGGCTACCGCTTCTGTGGGCTCCTACGGGACACGTGAAGTGAAAGGCGGCTTGTTCTATTCGGCTGAGCAATGGAGTTTCAATGCTTCGGGACTAGACCGTCGATCAGACGGTTATCGTCAAAACGGCGCAAGTTCTGACAAAAACGTCAATGTGTCCGCACAGTTCCGTGGAGATAGCTTTCGCGTTGGCGTCATTGCTAATCAGCGCAGTGAGCATGCACAGACACCGGGTGGATTGACGCTGACGCAGTACGCTGCCGACCCACGCCAAGCACAACCCTCTTCATTCAGCAACCGAACTTATCTGGATGCTAGGGCCAATGGCCAGGCGGCATTTGTTGAGGCGGATGTCTTGGGGAGTGTGTTGCGATTGGATTTGGCTCAGCGCAAGCGAGATTACGAAGCGCTGGCGGTCATGGGAGCTTCCGCATATCCGTTGCGATTTGAAACCAGCAACAACAGCACGGGACTGCAAGCGATTCGTCCCATGGACACAAGCTGGGGTCGCCAAACCTTAACGGTCGGTACAGAGAAAATTAACTGGGATCAAAACCGCATTTACCCGCTCAATCCCAGTTTTGGCAGCAGCATCAAACTGGGCTACAACACCACATCCTATTTCCTTAAAAGCGATTCGATCCTGAAGGCTACCGGTACGCAGTTGTCGGTGGGTTATCGCTCCGAAGATATTGATAAATTCCAGAGTATCGTGGGGGGATTCACTCCAGGGAAAACGGTCAGTACAGACAAATTGTCTGCGGCAGAGTTGGGGTTTTCGCAGACACTGAACGAGGCTGCGACGGTGTATGGGCGTTGGGCGGAATCTTACCGCTTGCCTAACGTAGATGAGTTCACGACTCCGGCCTACGACATGAACGGTAACCCAATTGCTCTGCGGCCCCAAACCTCTACGGAGAAGGAGCTTGGCCTCAAGTACCGCTGGCCAAGCCAGGCTCGTGCCAGTGTCCGCTGGGCGCGCTCAGATCTGAGAAACGAGATCATTTACGACCCTGCTAACTGGGCCAACATCAATCTGGAACCTACCCGCCGCCAGACTCTGGAATTCTTCTGGAGCTATCCGCACAGCTCTAGCCTCAGTGTTTCGGGTAGCCTGAGTCTGCGAGATGCTAAGTTCTTGTCTGGCGCCAATATGGGCAAACAAGTGCCCATGTCGCCCAAGCAGTCATTGGGTGTACGGGTCGATTGGCGCATGCCTGCCAACCAAGTCATGTCATGGATGGTGACGGCGGTTAGTCAGCAAGCCATTGCAGGCAGCTTTGATAACGCCAGCAAAATGCCCGGATACGCCACACTCGATTGGCGCTATGCACATAGCCTCGACAAACTTGAGTTGTCGATTCTTGTGAAAAATCTGCTGGACAAGAAATACTATGGCTATGCCACGACAACCAGTGGTTACACCTTGTATCCGGACATGGGACGAAATCTCATGTTGACGGCTAAGTACAAGTTTTGACGCTTGTATGCAAAGCTTGGTGCTCGGCCCCCAACGCATCGTCTGTCTTACCGAAGAGACAACGGAGTGGCTCTATTTGTTGGGGCAGGAGCAGCGCATCGTGGGCATCTCGGGCTACACGGTGCGTCCGCGCCGTGCCCGTGAAGAGAAGCCCAAGGTCAGTGCATTTTTGAGCGCCAAGATCGACAAGATCCTGGCGCTCAAGCCTGATTGTGTTTTTGGTTTTTCAGACCTTCAGGCCGACATTGCGTCCTTGTTGATCAAGGCAGGCGTGCAGGTCACGGTGTTCAACCAGCGCAGCGTGGATGAAATTTTTTCCATGCTGTATCAGGTGGCGGCCATGGTGGGGCAGGCCGAGCAGGGCTTGCAGCGTTTGCAGGCCATGCGGGCCGAGCTGGAGGCGATCCAGCACAAGGCGGCAGGCTTCAAGCGCCGACCCAAGGTATTTTTTGAAGAATGGGACGAGCCCCACATCAGTGGCATCCGCTGGGTGTCTGAATTGTTGGGCATGGCCGGGGGCGACGATGTGTTCCCCGAGCTGGCGGTGCAGTCGCTGGGCAAGGACCGCATCATCGCCGATCCACAGACCATCATCGACCGCGCCCCCGACATCGTCATCGGCTCCTGGTGCGGCAAGAAGTTCCGCCCTGAAAAAGTCGCAGCCCGACCCGGCTGGCAGCATGTGCCGGCCGTGCGCAATGGGCAGTTGTTTGAAATCAAATCGGCCGACATTTTGCAGCCGGGTCCTGCCGCCTTGACCGATGGCGTGGCCCAGATGCACCGCATCATCAGCCAATGGGTGGACCAATATGCGTGAAGCTCGGTCTTTCTGGTGGATCGGTTTGATGCTTTGCTCCGCCTTGGCACAGGCTGTGACGGTGCGTGACGACCGCCAGCAGGACGTGGTGATCGCCAAGCCGCCTGAGCGGATTGTGAGCCTCTTGCCGTCTCTGACCGAAACCGTTTGTGCGCTGGGCCAATGCCACAAGTTGGTCGGCTTGGACCGTTATTCCAACTGGCCCGAATCGGTGCGTCAGCTGCCGCGCATGGGCGGCGGTCTGGACCCCAGCATGGAAGCGGTGGTGGCGCTACGCCCCGATCTTGTGCTGATGGCCACTTCGGCGCGGGGTGCCGAGCGCTTTCAAGCCCTTGGTTTGACCGTGCTGGTGCTGGAGCCGCGCACCCATGCCGATGCGCAGCGGGTGCTGCACACCGTGGCGCAGGCGCTGGGTGTGCCCAAAGCCCAAAGCGATGCCGTTTGGCGGCAGATCGATGCGGGTGTGGTTGCGGCTGCGCAGTCTTTGCTGTCCCACGCCAAAGGGCAGAAAATTTACGTCGAAGTCAGCCCTGCGCCTTACGGTGCGAGCGAGTCGTCTTTCATTGGCGAGACACTCGCGCGTTTGGGCATGCGCAACATCTTGCCCGCCAGCTTGGGGCCTTTCCCCAAAATCAACCCCGAGTTCGTGGTGCGTGCCCAGCCCGATGTGATCATGGCCGGAGACAGCAGCCGCGCCAGCATGGCGCAGCGACCCGGGTGGTCTCAGCTCAAGGCGATCCAGTCGGGCAAGGTCTGCGCCTTTTCATCGGAAGAGTCCGACATGCTGGTGCGTGCGGGTCCGCGCATCGCCGAAGGTGCGCGCCTCATGGTGCAGTGTTTGCTGCGCATGGCGGGGGATAAGCCTTGAGCCATTCCCCCAAGCCCTGGCTGCTGAGTCTGGTGCTGATGGTGCTGGGCGCGGTGGGCATTGCCGTGGGCAGTGCCATGGGCAGCACGGGTTGGGCGCCTTGGTGGTCGGACGTGCAAGACCCGATCACCTCGCAAATCGTGTGGGACATCCGTTTGCCCCGTTCTTTGGGGGCCTGGGCGGGCGGCGCTTTGCTGGGCTTGGCCGGGGCCTTGGCGCAAGGCTTGTTTCGCAACCCCTTGGCCGATCCTTATTTGTTGGGCAGTGCCTCGGGCGCGTCACTGGGCGTGGCCATTTACCTGAGCCTGTTTGGCGGCAGCGTGATGGCCATGGGATGGTGGGTCAAACTGGGCATGACGGGCGCTGCGTTCGTGGGTGCGGTGCTGGCCGTGATGCTGACCTTGCTGCTGGCCCGAGGTGTGCAACACACCTTGCGCTTGTTGCTGGCGGGCGTGGTGGTGGGCGTGGTGCTGGGCGCCATCACCTCGTTTTTGAATTTGTGGCGGCCCGAGGTCTGGCAGGGCATGCAAGGCTTCATGCTGGGCTCCACAGGCTTCATGGCCTGGACCTCGTGTGTGTTGATGTGCGCGGTCTTGCTGTTGTGCGGGGCTTTGGCGGTGGTGATGGCGCGTGTTTTGGATGCCCTCACCTTGGGCGAAAACACCGCATTGAGCCTTGGGGTGCCATTGGCACAAGCCCGCGTGTGGTTGATCACCGTGATCGCTTTGGCCACGGGCACGGCGGTGGCGCAAATGGGGTTGATCGCGTTTGTGGGCTTGGCCGCACCCCATGTGGTGCGGGCGGTGGTGCGTACCACGCACCGCTGGACGGTGGTGTTGGCCGCTTTGACGGGCGGTTGGCTGTTGTTGCTGGCGGACCTGCTGGCCCGCGGCTTGATCGCCCCACAGGAAATGCCGGTGGGTGTGCTCACAGCGGTGCTGGGCGGTGGTTATTTGCTGTGGCGCATGTCCCGCATCTCATCGGTTCGGGGGCTGTCATGATCGCCGCCTTGCAAGCGCTTGATCTGCGTGTTGGCCTCGGTGGGCAGGAGGTGCTGCACGGGGTGAACTTGACCCTGCCCGCTGGCCGCTGGACCAGCATCGTGGGGCCCAACGGCGCTGGCAAATCCACCTTGCTCAAGGCTTTGTCGGGTTTGCTGCCGGCACAAGGCCAGGTGCATTGGTTTGGCCAACCCTTGACCGGTATCGCGCGGCGAGAGCGGGGGCAGCAGCTGTCCTGGTTGGGGCAGGGCGAGGGCGCCAGCGACGACTTGCGGGTGTTTGATGTGGTCATGCTGGGCCGCCTGCCTTTTCAGGACTGGTTGTCGGCGCCCAGTGTGCTGGACCAGCAAATGGTCGAGTCGGCCCTGAAGGCCACGCAAGCTTGGGACTGGCGTGATCGTACCTTGGGGCAGTTGTCGGGCGGTGAACGTCAGCGCGTGTTGCTGGCCCGTGCCTTGGCGGTCAATGCGCCCATCATGCTGATGGACGAACCACTGGCCAATCTGGACCCACCGCACCAAGTGGACTGGCTGGAGCAGGTGCATTGCCTGTTGGCCCAAGGCACCACGGTGGTCAGCGTGTTGCACGAGATCGGCATGGCCTTGCACGCCGATGACGTGGTGGTCATGCAAGCCGGGCGCGTGGTGCACCATGGTGCCTGCGCCGATGAAGCCACGCAACGGGCCATTGAAGCGGTGTTCGACCAGCGCATCCGCATCGTGTCGGTAGAAGGGCAAAGCGTGGCGCTGCCCCGCTTGTGATGTCATGACTTCACCTCAAAAAGCGCGTTGCATCATGGTGCTGGGCACATCCAGCGGCGCTGGCAAAAGCTGGCTGACCACCGCACTGTGCCGCCACTACGCCCGTCAGGGCCTCAAAGTCGCGCCTTTCAAGGCACAGAACATGAGCAACAACGCCCGCGTGGTCGCCAGTGCCAGTGGGCTGGGCGAGATTGGCAGTGCGCAATATTTCCAGGCGCTGGCGGCCAAAGCCGAACCCGATGTGCGCATGAACCCCTTGCTGCTCAAGCCCGAGGCCGACACGCGCAGCCAAGTGGTGCTGTTGGGGCAGGTGCATGCCGAACTGACCGAAACCCCTTGGCGCGGGCGCAGCGAAAAAGTCTGGCCACAGATTGCGCAGGCTTTGGACGAACTGATCGCCGAGAACGATGTGGTGGTGATCGAAGGCGCGGGATCGCCAGCCGAGATCAACCTGATGGCCAGCGACATCGTCAACCTGCGCGTGGCACGCCACGCCAACGCCCAATGCCTGCTGGTGACCGACATTGACAAGGGTGGGGCCTTTGCCCACCTGTATGGCACCTGGGCACTGCTGCCGCCCGAAGACCAAAAACGCATCACGGGCTTTGTGCTCAACAAGTTCCGGGGCGACGCCAGTTTGCTGGCCCCAGCGCCCGAGATGCTCCAGGACATGACGGGTGTGCCCACCGTTGCCGTCTTGCCCATGTGGTGGCAGCACGGCTTGCCCGAAGAAGATGGCGTGTTTGACGACCGCAGCCGTGCCAATGGGGCGGTGACCAAAACCGTGGTCGTGATCGCTTACCCGCGCATCAGCAATCTGGACGAGTTTCAGCCGCTCAAAAATGTGCCCGGCGTGCGTCTGCTTTGGGCCCGCAGCCCGGCCGACTTGGCAGGCTTGGAAGCCAGTGACTGGGTCATCCTGCCAGGCAGCAAACACACCAGCAGCGACTTGGCCTGGCTGCGCCAGCAGGGGCTGGACGCGGCCATCGCGCAGCATGCGCAGCGCGGTGGTGCGGTGCTCGGCATTTGCGGCGGCCTGCAAATGCTGGGCGAAGCGCTGATCGACACCCATGGCATCGATGGCAACGCACCGGGTCTGGGTCTGCTGCCGCTGGTGACTCAGTTCGCGCCAGACAAGACGGTGACCCAAACCGTGTCACGCTTTGGCCTGCTGGAAGGGGCTTGGGCTGCATTGAGTGACATCGAGGTCGCAGGCTATGAAATCCACCACGGCCAGACGCAGGGGCACAGCGCCATGCTGGCAGCAGGCACAGTTCTACGTGAAGTCATGCCGGGCATGGCGTGGCAAAGTGGCAGCGGTCAGGTTTTGGGCACCTATTTGCACGGGCTGTTCGAATGCCCGGCTGTGCTGCAAGCCTTGTTCGGCGCTGGGGTGCCGACGCTCGAAACGGTGTTCAACGGCTTGGCAGATTTCATTGAACAGCACATCGATCCCGCCGTCTTGCAGCGGCTGATTCAAGACCCCACCGCCCGGTAAAATCAGCACCATGGAACTCAAAATCGTCGTCTACTCCAAGTCCGCATGCCCGCAATGCGAGTCCGCCAAAATGCTGCTCAAAACCAAGTCGCTGGCTTTTGAAGAAATCAAGATCGATGGCGAAGCCGAGCGCATGGCGTTTTACGAAAAATGCGGCCCTTCGGTCCGCCAGATGCCCCAGATTTTCATCAACGACCAGCGCGTGGGTGGTCTGGCTGGCTTGCAGGCGGCCTTGGTTCAACTCGGGCGCTGAGACCCCCAAGCCCTGACCTCGACGCCAGCACCCGCTGCGTCAGGGCTGCGAACTGTGTGCTGGCGAACCGTTCATGACGAACGCTTGATCAATGATGGTGCCTTGGCAGGTGCCGTGCATTTCAGGAGTTCTCATGTCCAAAGTTCTGGTTCTTTACTATTCCACTTATGGTCACCTGGAGACCATGGCGCAGGCCGTGGCCGAGGGCGCTCGGTCAACAGGGGCGCATGTTGATCTGAAGCGGGTCGCGGAAACCGTGCCGTTGGCGATTGCCCAAAGCGGTCATTTCAAGCTGGATCAGGCCGCACCCGTGGCCACAGTGGCGGAGCTGGAAAACTACGACGCCATCATTGTCGGTGCGCCCACACGGTTTGGCCGGATGCCTGCTCAAATGGCCAGCTTTCTGGACCAGGCGGGTGGTCTGTGGGCACGCGGGGCCTTGCATGGCAAGGTGGGCGGCGCCTTCACATCGACGGCCACGCAGCACGGCGGGCAAGAGGTGACCCTGTTTTCCATCATCACCAACCTGATGCACTTTGGCATGGTCATCGTGGGCTTGCCCTACAGCCACCAAGGACAAATGAGTCTGGACGAAATTGTGGGTGGCACGCCCTATGGGGCCACGACCATTGCTGGCGGCAAGGGAGAACGTCAACCCAGCAAGATCGAGCTGGAGGGTGCGCGCCATCAAGGCATGCTGATTGCGCAAACAGCCAACAAGATTTTTGGCACCTGAGAGTCATCGACTTCTCAAGACCTGTGTGATGCATTCCGGCATGAAATAGAGGGCGCTGATGACATCCCAAAGACAGGAGTTCGACCCCTTGGGCCCCGTGCTGGTCGACTCGGATCGCTTGTGGGGGGCGCAAACTCAGCGCGCCCTCTTGCAATTCAACATCTCCAGTGAACGGATGCCTGTGGAACTGATCCACGCCTTGGCTTCGGTCAAGCGGTCTTGCGCCAAGGTCAATGGTGACTTGGGACTTTTGCCGATGCAAAAAGTGCGCAGCATCATGGTGACGACCGAAGAAGTCATGGCAGGCACGCACGACGCCGAGTTCCCGCTGTCGGTCTGGCAAACCGGCTCTGGCACACAGACCCACATGAACATGAACGAGGTGCTGGCCAATCGCGCATCCGAGCATTTGGCAGGCCCTCGTGGTCCAGAGCGGCTGGTCCATCCCAACGACGATGTGAATTTGGGCCAATCGTCCAACGATGTGTTTCCAACGGCCTTGCATGTGGCTGCGGCTTTGGGCATTTCGACACTCGTGTTGCCCGCGCTGGACGAGCTGCAGGCCAGCCTGCAGGAGAAATCACAGGCTTTCTCGGGCATCGTCAAGCTGGGCAGGACACACCTGCAAGATGCCACGCCGATCACGCTGGGACAGGAGTTTTCGGGCTATGCCGCGCAATTGGCCAACGCCCGCCAGCTGATCCAGGGTGCGCTGAGCTGGCTTTACCCATTGGCCATCGGCGGCACAGCGGTCGGAACAGGCCTGAACACCCACCCGGAATTTGGCCCACGTGTGGCGGCCGAGTTGGCGCGTTTGCACCACATGCCCTTTGCGAGTGCCGACAACAAGTTCGCAGCCTTGGCTGCACACGATGCTTTGGTGGCGACGCATGGCATGCTCAAAACGCTGGCCATTGCGCTGACCAAGATCGCCAACGACATTCGATGGCTGGCTTCAGGCCCGAGATCGGGTTTGGGCGAAATCACCATCCCGGACAATGAGCCCGGCAGCTCGATGATGCCCGGTAAGGTCAACCCCACCCAATGCGAAGCGTTGACCATGCTGTGTGCCCAAGTGATGGGCAACGATGTGGCCATGGGCATCGGCGCGGCGTCCGGGCATTTGGAGCTCAACGTCTACAAACCGCTGTTGGCCCACAACCTGCTGCAGAGCATTCGTCTTTTGGCCGACGGCATGCGCAGTTTCGACCGGCATTGCGTGCGGGGTATCCAGCCCGATGTTGAGCGCATCGAGGCGCACCTGAAGAAATCCTTGATGCTGGTGACCGCCTTGGTCCCGCACCTGGGCTATGACCGATCTGCAGAGATTGCCAAGTGGGCTTTGAAGAATGGCAGTTCACTTGCTGAGGCTGCGCTCTCGCTGGGCTATGCCAGTCAGGCGCAATTGGATCTTTGGCTTCAGCCCGCGGGGATGCTGGGGCCCATGCCAAGCCACGCCAACCCGGCACCTGATACCTGACACCTGAAACGCACCAGATCAAACGCCGTGGTGCTGCGCGGCCTGCATCAATGCACCAGCACAAAATCAATGAACCCCCGCTCGACCGAGGTGGAGACCAGCTTGACGGTCACCGCCTGGCCAACCCTCAGGTCGGGCAGTGGTCCCGTGAGCCGACCTTCTGCCGGAGGTTGAAGGATGCGGACCCAAACGCCGTGCTCCCCCAGGCCCGTCACCAAACCCCTGAAACGCTCGCCCACATGGGAATGCAGCAACAAGGCAGCCTCGGATTTGCGAACTTGGCGTTCCACTTTCTGTGCGGCATCTTCTTGCGCTGTGCAGTGCGACGCCAGATCGGCCAATTCGGCATGGGCGTAAGCGGGCTTGGCGTTGTTCAGGACCGACTTGATCAGCCGCTGGGTGATCAGATCAGGAAAGCGCCGATTGGGCGCGGTGGAATGCATGTAGTCGTGCACGGCCAAACCGAAATGGCCGATCGGGACATGGCCGGGGCGTTCCACCACGTATTCGCCCGAGCCCATGAGTTTCACGATGACCAGTGACAGGTCGGGAAACCGCAGCGGGTCCCGCTTGTGCTGGTTGGCCAAAAAGGTTTCCAGGGCTTGTCCGTCGGGTTCGTTCGGCAATGTGACCCCGTACTCTTGTGCCACCTGCACAATGCGCAACCAACGCTCGGGGGAGCGCACTACGCGGCGCAGCGATGCACGGCCGTGGGTCGCCAGAAAACGGGCGGTGCAGCGATTGGTGGCGATCATGAATTCTTCGATCAACTGCCTGGCCCGATTGTGTGGCTGCTGTTGAATGTCCGTGATCCGGTCGCCATCGAACAGCGCTTTGGGCTGAAAAGTTTCAAATTCCAGCGAACCTTCTGCACGCCGCAAGACCCTGAGTTTTTGTGCCAACTCGTCTTGCAGGCGCAGCTGAATCTGCATGCCCTTGACCCGGCGAGCGGGCTCCGGCAAATCGCCTTCACCCGCCAGCCACGCCGAAACGGCGTCGTATGCCAGCTGTGCCTTGTTGCGCACCCGCGCCCGATAGATCGACGACTCCAGCAAGACCCCGTCCTCGCTGAAAGCCATTTCAACCACCACAGCCAAACGGTCTTCGTCCTGATTGAGGGAGGTCAGATCGGTGCACAGCCGCTCAGGCAACATCGGAAAGATCAGGGCCGAGGTGTAGACCGATGTGGTGTTTTGGCGCGCATGTTCATCGATGGGCGTGCCTTTTTTCACCAACGCATCGACATCGGCAATGGCCACATGAACCCGGATCTTGCCTTGGTGCAGCGGCTCGATCACAGTCAATTGGTCCAGGTCACGCGAATCGTCGTTGTCGATCGAGCACCACAGCCATCCGGTGAGGTCCCGGACAGCCTCGTCAGACTCGGTAGCAGGGCCTTTGAGCGAGGCGACCTGTCGCTGTACAGCGTGTGAAAACTCCGGCTCCAGCCCTCTGCTGAACATGGCCCAGGTGGCGATGGTCGAAAGGTTGGCCCTGTGGTTGGACAGGATGTGGCGCATGAGGAGCCTTTCCGGGTATTGTCCCATTCTGCGCCTCTTGTGGGGATGAACACTGTTCGCAAAGCCTCTTTGGCGTGCCCGGTAAACTTGTTCTTGTGGTGCGCAAAAGGTCATCTGCGGCCAACACCAACCTGAAAGGACAACATGAGCCTGATACTCAAACAAACGATCACCGGGCCTGCGGCCTGGAAGGGTGCCGAGATGGTGGGGGACACCTCTTGGTTGCATCACTTGTCGGCGGAGGTGATCGCAACGCTGGATGCCGCGCTGGCCCATGTCAAAGCCCAAGGCTTGACGTTTCCGAATTTCTCCCGCGAAGACTTTCCAATTGGCGACTGGGCACACACCCTGAAGGCGCACAGCGACGAGCTGGAAAACGGCCGGGGCTTTCTGGTGCTGCGTGGCCTGCCTGTGGAGCGCTACAGCGAAGAAGACATCCAGATCCTGTATTACGGCATTGGTCTGCACATGGGCGTGCCTGTAAGGCAAAACCCCAAGGGCGATCTGCTGGGCGTGGTCATGAATGTGGGCGATGTCACGAAAAAAACCACCCGCGTTTACGAAACCAACCTGTATTTGCCTTACCACTCGGACCCGTCGGACGTGGTGGGCCTTTTGTGTCTGCGCAAGGCCAAGCAGGGGGGCTTGAGCAGCTTGGTGAGCGTGGCCGCGATCTACAACGAGATCCTGCAACACCACCCCGAGTACCTGGGTCTGTATTACCGCACTTGGTATTTTTCGCACCTGTGCGAGGACCTGCCCAGCTTGTCGCCGATTTTCAGCCACCACCTGGGCAAGCTCAGCTGCCGCTACCTGCGCCAGTACATCGAACTGGGCCATGAGATCCGCCAGCTCCCTTTGTCGAAGGTCGAAATCGAAGCGCTCGATCTGTTTGATGACATCATGCACCGCGAGGATTTCCGCCTCAGCATGATGCTGGAGCCCGGTGACCTGCAGTTTGCCAACAACTATGCGGTGCTGCACTCGCGCAATGAGTTTGAAGACCATGGCGTGCACGAACTCAACCGCAAAATGCTGCGCCTGTGGGTCAAGATGCCCAATGCGCGGACATTGGCGCCGGAGTTTCCAGGTCGTAACGGGTTCCCGGCACCTGTAGCACTCGCCTGATGGGTCCGCCAAAGACCCTCTGACTTATGGACGGGTTTTGGCGGGGAGGGTCGTTTTTTTGGGCATCAACTTGCCCTTGTCGGCGTCATCCAGGCACAGCAGTGTGTCCACATGCGCCATGAAACGGTTGAGGTAGTCCGGCGAGAGGTCGCGCATCAGGCCCAGCGAGCGCAGCACCAACATGTGCGAATTGATGGGGCCTGCGTTTTGCGGGGCCTGGGCGATGGCCTGGCTGACCTGCTTTTGCACGCTGATCTTGCTCAGCTGCTTTCGGAACTGCTGGATGCGCGGATTTTCGGATGGCCACCCTGGTGTTTTGCCACCCGCTTGCGGGGCATTTTTCGAGCGCATGTCTTGCAGCAGCGTGGCCAAGGGGGAGGGCATCGCTGCAGGCGCTGCATGGGGCTCGCACGCAGTGCTCATCCGTGCTTCCAAACGCTGGACAGCCTCTTGCAGTTTGGCCAGGAGCAACAACTGCGCAGGGCCGGACAGCGCTTGCATGCGCTGGTTCAATGCTTCGATGTAATGCCAGCCGACCGCATCCACCCGCGCAGCACCCGAGGCGCGCAAGGCGTCAAGGTCTGGCAGGGCAGGTGCGGCTGGGTTCATGGCTTGGCTGCGTTGGCCGCTTTGGGCACCGGGGCCATTTCCACGCGGCGGTTCTGGGCTCGGGCTTTCTCGTTGGTGTTGGCCACCAAAGGTTGCTCTTGGCCAAAGGCCGCCGCAAACAGCAGTGACGAAGGCATGCCTTCTTCGATCAAGGTGCGTGTCACCGTGAGGGCACGTTGGGCCGACAGCTCCCAGTTGTCTGCAAACTGCCGGTTGCGGCTGCCAACCGCCTTGTCGTCGGTGAAACCGCTGACCATCAGCATTTCGTCCCGCGACTGCAGGTAGCTGCGCAGGGGCACCACCAGGCTTTTGAGCAGCTGGCGCCCTTCGGGTTCGAGCTTGTCGGAATTCAACTCAAAGAGCAGCTTGCCGCTGATGCCGATGCGGCCGTTGTTCAAGGTGATGCGGCCACTGGCCAGCGGAATAGCCAGGGCTTGCTCCAGCGACAGGCGTTTTTGTTCTTCGACTTGGCGCTTTTGCACCTCGTCTTCGAGCTTGGACGCCATGTCCAGTTGCGCCGCCATCACCCCCACCAGCAGCAGAACAAACGCGCCCAGCAGGCCGGTCATCAAGTCGGCGAACGAGATCCAGGTGGGCGTGGTGGATTCGCTCTCGGCTTCCAGTTCCAGCATCAAGCAGCTCCTTCGGCTTGGCGTTGCTGCAAGGCTTCCAGCACGTCTTTCTGGCTGCCGATGCTCAGGTCGATCATTTCACGGGCCTGCGCCACGTAATAAGCCAGCTGTTCGTCGCTGCGCGTCATGGATTTTTCGATGGCCTGCTCGATGCGCTGCAGGTTGGCCATGAGTTTCTCGTTGGTTTCGGTGAACGAACGCACCGCAAAGCCAAAGGTTTCACCCAGGCTGGCCACGTCCACCGCGCTGGCCGTGACTTGCGCAGCCATGTCGCTCAGCTTGCCCGTCTCGGCCGCCACGTGTTCATGGAACTGGCCGCTGGTTTGGTTCAGCGATGCCTGGCTGGCCGTGACCATGGCGTCAATCACGCCACGCTGCTCGGTCGATGCATGGTTGATCGCGTCCAGCAAGGTGCTGAGTGTGCCCAGAATGCGGGTGCGTTCTTCGAGCAAGGCGTTGTCACGCGCCACGCTGACCGAGATTTCCTGACGCAACTGCCCAATGACTTCGGCCGCGGCTTTGGGCGCCTCAGAGGCGGTTTCGATCAGGCGGGTGATGGGCTCTTCCAGCGCGGTGCCCAGCGTGGTCAGGTGTGTGGTCACCGCTGTTTGCAGTTCGGCCAGGCGGGCCACGGCGGTCTGACCCCGCACGTCTTCGGCATCCCGCAGGGCCGACAGCTCCTGGCGTAGCACTGCGGCCAGTTCTTCGGCACGTTGCTGGTGTCCTGCTGTCCATTGCGCCTCCGATGCGATGCGCTCGCGCATCAGCGCTTCGCTGCTGGCCACGAGGCGTGTGATTTCTGCCAAAGTCTGTGTGGCCTGAGCTTGGGTGTGGGTGGTGATGTCTTGCGCGGTGCGGCTCAGGGTGTCGCAGATGGCTTGCTGCTGCGCCAGGGTCTGCGCACCCGTGCTTTGCCATTGATCGCGCAGCGATGCGGCCATCTGCTCCAGCGAGGCCTGCCAAGCTTGCAGACGCTGCTGGTCGGCGCTGCTTTGCAGGGCCTGCTGCTGGGTCTGTGCGGCGCTGACCTGGTCAACCAAGGCCCGGGCGCTGCGCTCGAAATTCTGGCTGAACACATCCAGCGTCTGACCGACGCGTTCGGTCATGTGGCTGCTGGCTTGCTCGTGGCGCGTCAGTGTCTCGGTGCTGGTCTGCGCCAAGGCGGCGGCCAGGCTCGCCATTTGGTCGTTGAGCTGGCTCAGTTGCTGTTGCGTGTTGTGCAGCAGGCGCTCGTTCATGCCCTGGGCTTGCTCGGCCAGTTGCGTCATGCTGGCTTGCACCACCGGGCGAATGCCCTCGCTGGCGAGCTGGAGGCTCTGGCTCAGACTGCTGCGCAACGATTGGTCAACCGACTGGGCCAGCCCTGTGTAGGCGGATTTGACTTCCTGGTGAAAGCTTTGCTGGTTGGCCAGCAAACGCTCGTTCAGTTGCTGGCTGGTGTCGGCCATTTGGGCCATCAGGGTCTGCAGCTGCTGTACCACCTGCGGCAGGGCTTGCGATTGTTGCTGCAGCGCTTTGAAGGTTTCTTGCCGCTGGTGCACCAGAGAAAAACCACGCAGGGTGGTTGCCGTGCAGGTGTCCAGAACTTGGGTGGCCTGTGCCCGTTCGCGGCGGGCCAGACTGCTCATCAGGCCCAGCATGGCCGAGGTGGCCACACCTGCCACCGAGGTGCCAAACGCGAGACCCAGGCCTTTGATCGGCTCTGAAAAGGCAGCACGGATACCGGCCACATTGCTGGAGCCCTCCAGCGCAAACACGGCTCCATTGAGGGTGACGACCATGCCCAGGAAGGTCCCCAACATGCCCAGCATGACCAAGAGCCCGACCAGATAAGGCGTGAGGGCCGGACCGGGCAGACCTGCTCGCTCACCCTCGACACGTTGACGCACCGGATTTTGCAGCCCGGCGGGCAAGGTGATCAGCCAGTCGCTGAGGCTTTGAAGGTCTTGCGGGATTGACGTCAATGCCTGATTCAAAGCCTGGGTGGTAGCGCGGTACTGGCGCAACTCCATCGCGCCAAAGACATAAACCGCGCCAATGCAGACCGTCATGGCCAGAACCAGCGGGTGACTGGCCGCCACCGATGCAGCGACCCAGACCAGCGCCAAGACACCAAGCGCAAAGGCGATCAGGAAGGAATAACGTTTCATGGTTGTTGTGGGTTTTCTTGGTTGAACGCTTCGAGCAAGCCCAGCGTGGGTTGCAAGCGTGTGTCAAGTTCTGCCAGCAAAGCCATGCGCATGGCTTGGCGCAATGGCATGAGCCAGGGGGCTGTTGGGCTCAACAGGGCGGTGTTGTCTGCGGGATCAGCGTCAGCGCCGACCTGCTGGATGGCTTGGGCCTGTCGCTTGGTGTGCGCCTTGACGGCTTGTGCAAAGCGTTTTTCGTGCAACTTGGCCACTTTGGCCAGCAAAGCGGCCTCACGCTCGGCGAGGATGTTTTCAAAAGCTGCGTCGAGCGTGGCCAGTTGCTGCAAGGCGCTGGAGCCTTTGGCCAGTTGCGCACGCACTTGAGCACGCAAGGTCTGCAAGGTGCTTTCCATTTGCCTTTGGTGGGCGGCATAGAACCGCCGGTATGGCTCAAAAGCCGTTTTGGGATCGATGGGCTCGTCCAGCTCAGCCGGGGGCATCTCAATCCGTGTCAAACCCGAGCCCGGCGGTGCCCCCTGCAGGATCGATTGCTCCAATTGCGCCCGCACTTTTTCCACATGTCGGCTCAGGGCTTCGCCGGACATCGGGGCGGCACGGCGCATGTGCGGCGCTTGCTCCACCGGGGATTCCGGGTTGAGCACGCCATGCAAGGCGATGGCCTGGCGAAAATTGAGCCAATCGCCCAGTCTCTGTCCGACATCGTCCTCAGACCGCGCAGCCTCCAGCAGGGCGTTTTCCGTCAAAAAACGCACCAATCGGGAGCTGTTGAAATGGGCACGCGGCGAGGGGCGCGTCATGGGTGGGTGTTTTGGGATACGAAAAAGCAGAGCGGCGTGGCTCGGGGGAAGGCTGCCCTGGTGGGAACAACCGATTCAGCAAAATTGTGATTTTACCCGTCGAAGGCATGGACCCCCGATCAAGTCGGGGGTGACGAAATAAAGACCAGACGACTGGAAAAACCACTTTGTCATACCCGCGAACGCGGGTATCCATGGCAGCAGAAGTCATTGACCCCCGATCAGGTCGGGGGTGACGAAACAGAGTGGTCGCAAGTATTTTGGTCATACCCGCGCATGCGGGTATCCACGTCCCCGCTTTTCACAAAACCTTGTGTTTGAAATCACAAAACGCCGCCACCGCACACTGCCCGCACAGCGGTTTGCGGGCTTGGCACACATAGCGCCCGTGCAGGATCAGCCAGTGGTGCGCATCGACCAGGTATTTGGCCGGAATGCGTTTGAGCAGCTTTTGCTCCACTTCCAAAGGCGTTTTGCCCGGGGCGAGGCTCGTGCGGTTACCCAGGCGAAAGATGTGCGTGTCCACCGCCATGGTCGCTTCCCCAAAAGCCGAGTTGAGCACCACATTGGCGGTTTTGCGGCCGACGCCGGGCAAGGCTTCGAGGGCTTCGCGCGTGCGGGGCACCTGCCCGCCGTGTTGCTCTACCAAAATCCGGCAGGTTTCCATCAGGTGCTTGGCTTTGCTGCGGTACAGGCCAATGGTCTTGATGTAGCTCTCCAGACCTGCCAAGCCCAGATCCAGGATCTTTTGCGGCGTACCCGCCACCGGGAAGAGTTTGCGCGTGGCCTTGTTCACGCCCACATCGGTGGCCTGGGCCGACAGCAGCACGGCGGCCAGCAGCTCGAACACGCTGGTGTATTCCAGCTCGGTCACGGGCATGGGGTTGGCGGCTTGCAGGGTGGCAAAGAAGGATTCGATCTGTGCGGGTTTCATGGGGTGTCCAGAAGTTGGCAAAATGACGGCCAAGTCAACACGGGAAGATACACCATGCCTTTGCAATTTGCCGATCGCCTGAACAACGTCGAAACCTCCGCCATCCGCGAGCTTTTCAAGCTTTTGGGCAAGCCAGGCATCATCAGCTTTGCAGGCGGCTTTCCCGACAGCGCCATGTTTGACGTGGACGGCATCCGCGAAGCCAGCAACGCGGCCCTGAGCCAAGACCCAGGTGCCGCGCTGCAATACGGCGCGACCGAAGGCTTTGGCCCGCTGCGCGAGCAATTGGCCCAGTTCATGGGCCAAAAGGGTGCCAAAGACGTGGCCGCAGACCAGCTGATCGTGACCACGGGCAGTCAGCAAGGGCTGGATTTGATTGGCAAAACCATGATCAGCCCTGGCGACAAGGTGATCGTGGAGGGTCCGACCTTCCTCGCCACCATCCAGTGCTTCCGCTTGTATGGGGCCGAGCTCATCAGCGCCCCGGTGGACGGTCATGGTGTGAAAACCGACGAGCTGGAAAAACTGATCGCGGAGCACAAGCCGAAATTCGTCTACCTGATCCCGACCTTTGGCAACCCCAGCGGCGCCTTGCTCAGCGCCGAGCGCCGCAAGCAGGTGCTGGAGATGGCCGTCAAGCACCAGACCCTGATCGTCGAAGACGACCCTTATGGCGATTTGTATTTTGGTGAGGCCCCACCGCCCAGCCTGCTGGCCATGAGCGCCTCGGTGCCCGGCAGCCGCGAGCTGCTGGTGCATTGCGGCTCGCTGTCCAAAGTGCTGTCGCCCGGCCTGCGCGTGGGTTGGATGATCGCACCCGCCGAATTGCTGGGCAAAGCCACCATGTGCAAGCAATTCAGCGACGCGCACACCAGCACCTTTGCCCAGGCCACGGCGGCGCAATATCTGAAAGCCGGTCGCATGCCCGCCACGCTGGACAAGGTGCGTGCGGTGTATGCCCAACGTGCCCAAACCATGGGCGATGCCTTGCGCAAGGAGCTTGGCGATGCGGTCGAGTTTGTCCAGCCTCAGGGCGGCCTGTTCGTCTGGGCGCGCCTCACGGGTGCGGGTGGCAAGGTGGCGGATGGCAACGCGTATGCCAAACGCGCCATCGAGCAGGGCGTGGCCTTTGTACCGGGCACACCGTTTTTCTGCGCCAACCCCGACCACGCCACCTTCCGCCTGAGTTTTGCCACGGTGGGTGAAGACAAGATTCTTGAAGGCGTCTCGCGCCTGGCCAAGGCGCTGTGATTTGACGATCCCGGGTGAGGGCAAGTTCTCTGTGGGAGTGAGCTCCCGCTCGCGAATGCTTGCCATGCCATCAAAAGCATTCGGCTGCAGGGGCAGCCTCCCACAGCAGCCAAGCCGTGGCTTTGAATTGAGGCCAACATGAATCAAGAACGCTGCATCACCATCAACGGCACCGAAGTCTGGCTGCAAGGGCAGGGCGACGAAGTCATCCTCATGCTGCACGGCTGGCCGGACACCCGTGCCTTGTGGGATGGCACCGTGGCAGCCCTGCAAGACAACGCCACCTGTGCCCGCCTGACGCTGCCCGGTTTTGAAAGTGGCCCTTCGGCCACGGGTCTCGAAGACATGTGCCAGCTGCTGCGCCAGATCGTGGACCGCATCAGCCCTGAGCGCCCCGTGACCCTGATGCTGCACGACTGGGGCTGCGTGTTTGGCTATGAATTCGCCATGCGCTACCCCGAGCGCGTGGCCCGTGTGGTGGCGGTGGACGTGGGCGATCACAACTCAAGTGCTTTGTTGCGAGAGTGGGGCCTGAAGGAAAAGCTGTCTGTCATGGGCTACCAGCTCTGGCTGGCGCTGGCGTGGCAGATCGGCGGCAGTCTGGGCACCCGCATGACCCGTGCCATGGCCAGCTGGCTACGCTGCCCGACCGAGCCCGAGCGCATCACCCACAAGATGAACTACCCCTACGCCATGCAATGGTTTGGCACGGCGGGTGGGTTCAAAGGCGCCGCGCAAATCAAATTGCCGATGCCGCTGCTGTTTGTTTATGGCGAGCGCAAGCCCTTCATGTTCCATTCTTCCAAATGGCTGGAGAAAGTCGCCGCCACGCCCGGCTGCGTGGTGCAAGGTTTGCCTTGCGGGCATTGGGTCATGGTCTCGCGGCCGGAGGCCTTCCATGCCCGTGTGCGTGAATGGCTGTGGGGCGGGGCTTGAGGGTGCAGGCATGCAAGCCGAAGACCTGCTCAAACTCGTCAACACCCCCATGCCCTTTGGCAAACACAAGGGTGTGCTGATCGCCGACTTGCCCGGAAACTACCTCAACTGGTTTGCCAGGGAGGGCTTCCCCAAGGGCGAAGTGGGCCGCTTGCTGCAGCTGATGCAGGAGATTGACCACAACGGGCTGAAAGACCTGCTGCGGCCCTTGCGCCGATGATGCGCTCGGTCATGCATGGATGCCGGATCAAGTCCGGCATGACATGGGTTAGTCCGGCATGACATGGGTTAGTCCGGCATGAGATGGCCAAGTCCTGCATGTCCTAGGTCAGTAAAGCGACTTTCTCATGACTGTCACCCCGCACTTGATGCGGGGTCCATGCCAGCTTGAACTCAAGGCCTGACGACTTCCAGCAGCCGATCCAAGCCGCCTTCTTGAATGGCGACCATGGCTTGCTCGCGGACCTTGGGTTTGGCGTGGTAAGCCACCGACAAACCGGCTGCGCCCATCATCGGCAGGTCGTTGGCACCATCGCCGACAGCGATGCATTCGTGCGGCTCGATGCCCAGCAGCGACGCCACTTCGAGCATGGTTCGGCGCTTCTCGGCGCCATCGCAAATGTCGCCCCAGCTTTGCATGACCAGGTCGCCCGTGAGTTCACCGTTCACCACTTCAAGTCGGTTGGAGCGGGCAAAGTCGATGTTCAGGCGCTCTTTCACGCGGTCCGCGAAAAAGGTGAAGCCGCCTGACACCAACAGCACCTTCATGCCCGCCTTTTGGCAAGCCGCGATCAACTCGGCCGCGCCGGGGTTGATTTTCAGGCGCTCGGTGTAGACACGTTCCATGTCGGCCAGCGTGACGCCTTTGAGCAGGGCCAGGCGTCGACGCAGGCTTTCTTTGAAGTCGGTGATCTCGCCGCGCATCGCCGCTTCGGTGATGGCGGCCACCTCGGCCTTGCGGCCCACGGCATCGGCAATCTCGTCGATGCACTCGATGCTGATGAGCGTGGAGTCCATGTCAAACGCGATGAGCTTGAACTGGGACAGTGACAGGGGGGCGGTGAAACCTTGAATGGCGAGGCCGGGGGCGAACTCGGTGGGGGAGGCGGTGGCGGTGGTCATGGGTCAGGATTATCGAAGATCGTTGAATGGGCTCAGGCTGCAGCGGTTTCGGTCTTGGGTTGCCCCAAACTCCGCAGCACATCCCGCACCATCTGCGCTCTTGCCTTGGGGTCGGGCAGTTCGCGTTCGATGCGGATTTTGTCGTTGCCCGCCAGCTTGATGTGTTTGTTCTTCTGGATCAGGCCGATGATGGCCATGGGGTCCACGGGTGGGTTGGGCTTGAAGGTAATTTGGATCACGCCCGGGGCGGCATCGACCTTGATCACGCCATACGGCTGGGTCAGCACCCGCAGGCGGTGCACATCCACCAGGGTTTGCGCTTGCGGGGGCAGCTTGCCAAAGCGGTCCACCAGCTCTTCGAGCAAGGCGTCGATTTGGTCGCTGGTTTTGGCGGTGGCCAGCTTTTTGTAAAAGCTCAGGCGCAGATGCACGTCGCCGCAGTAGTCGTTGGGCAGCAGGGCGGGGGCGTGCAGGTTGATGTCGGTGGTGACCGACAGGGGGCTGAGCAAATCGGGCTCTTTGCCTGCTTTGAGGCTGCGCACCGCTTCGGACAGCATTTCGTTGTAGAGCTGAAAGCCCACTTCGAGCATGTTGCCGCTCTGGTTTTCGCCCAGCACCTCGCCCGCACCACGGATCTCCAGGTCGTGCATGGCCAAATAAAAGCCGCTGCCCAGTTCTTCCATTTGCTGGATCGCGTCCAGCCGCTGGGCGGCTTGTTTGGTCAGGCCTTCGATCTCGGGCACCATCAAATAGGCATAGGCTTGGTGGTGCGATCGGCCCACGCGCCCGCGCAGCTGGTGCAGCTGGGCCAGGCCGAACTTGTCGGCGCGAGAGATCACGATGGTGTTGGCCGTGGGCACGTCGATGCCGGTCTCGATGATGGTCGAGCACAGCAAGATGTTGTAGCGCTGGGCCACAAAGTCGCGCATCACGCGCTCCAGCTCGCGTTCGGGCATCTGGCCGTGGGCCACGGCGATGCGGGCTTCGGGCAAGATTTCTTCGAGCTTTTGCTTGCGGTTCTCGATGGTCTCGACCTCGTTGTGCAAAAAGTAGCACTGGCCGCCGCGTTTGAGTTCGCGCAGCACCGCCTCGCGGATCACGCCCGTGCCTTCGTTGCGCACAAAGGTCTTGATCGCCAGGCGGCGTTGCGGTGCGGTCGCAATCACGCTCAAATCGCGCAAGCCCTCCAGCGCCATGCCCATGGTGCGGGGGATGGGGGTGGCGGTGAGTGTGAGCACATCGACCTCGGCCCGCAGGGCTTTCATGGCCTCTTTGTGGCGCACGCCAAAGCGGTGCTCTTCGTCGATGATGAGCAGGCCCAGGTCGTGGAACTTGGTGGATTCGCTCAGCAGCTTGTGCGTGCCGACCACGATGTCCACCGTGCCGTCGGCAATGCCTTTGAGTGCTGCGGTGACTTCTTTGCCCGACCGAAAGCGCGAGACTTCGGCCACCTTGACAGGCCATTTGGCAAAGCGGTCTTTGAGCGTCTGGTAGTGCTGCTCGGCCAGCAGCGTAGTGGGCGCCAGCAGGGCGACCTGTTTGCCGCCCGTCACGGCCACAAAAGCGGCCCGCAGGGCCACCTCGGTCTTGCCAAAGCCCACATCGCCGCAGACCAGGCGGTCCATGGGGCGGGGGCTGATCATGTCTTGAATCACGCAGTGGATGGCGGCCTTTTGGTCGGCGGTTTCTTCAAAGCCGAAGTCGTTGGCAAAGGTCTCGTAGTCTTGCGGGCTGTAACGGAAGGGGTGCCCTTCGCGTGCGGCGCGGCGGGCGTAGATGTTGAGCAACTCGGCGGCGGCGTCACGCACCTGCTCGGCGGCCTTGCGTTTGGCTTTTTCCCATTGGCCACTGCCCAGCTTGTGCAGCGGCGCTTCGTCGGCGCTCACGCCCGTGTAGCGGCCAATCAGTTGCAGCTGGCTCACGGGCACATAGAGCGTGGCCTTGTCGGCGTATTCCAGGTGCAAAAATTCCTGCAGGGCGGGCGTGCCGTCTTCGTTTTTTTGGCCCATGTCCATGTTGACCAGACCCCGGTAGCGGCCGATGCCGTGCGCGCTGTGCACCACCGGGTCGCCCACGTTCAGCTCGCTCAGGTCTTTGATCAGCGCTTCCACATCGCTGACTTGTTCCTGCTTTTTGCGGCGGCGGGTGACAGCCCCTGCCGCGAAAAGTTCGGTTTCGGTGACGAGGTCGATGTCTTTTTCAAACCAGTGGAAACCGCTGGTGAGCGCGGCGGTGGCCATGCCCACCTTTTCGTCGCTGGCCAAAAACTCTTGCAGGCTGTCAAACACCGGCGGCGTGAGGCCACTCGATCGCACGAAGTCGAGCAGGCTTTCGCGGCGGCCATCGCTCTCGGCCAGGATCAGCACGCGGCTGGCGCTGCTGCGGATGTGCGCTTGCAACCTGGCCAGCGGGTCTTCTGCCCCGCGCACCACGGTGAGTTCGGGCAGGGGCTGGGCGAGGGTGTTGTCGGGCACGTCTTGCGTACCAGCACGCAGGGCCAGTTGGGCGTGGCCGTTGGTCAGGGTGTAGAACTGCTCCGCACTCAAAAACAGCGCATCGGGCGGCAGCACGGGCCGCTCGGGGTCGCCCTGCACCAGGCGGTAGCGGTCGCGGGTGTCTTGCCAAAAGCGCTGAAAGGCGGGTTCCAGATCGCCGTGCAGCACCACGGTGGCGGCATCGGCCTGGCCAGCTCCCAGGTAGTCGAACACCGTGGCGGTTTCTTCAAAAAACAGCGGCAGGTAGTACTCGATGCCCGCCGTGGCCACGCCGTTGCCCATGTCTTTGTAAATGCGGCTCTTGGTCGGGTCACCTTCGAGCAGTTCGCGCCAGCGGCTGCGGAACCGCGCACGCGCCGCCTCGTCCATCGGGAACTCGCGGCCGGGCAGCAGACGCACCTCGGGCACGGGGTAGAGGCTGCGCTGGCTGTCAGGGTCAAAGGTGCGGATGCTGTCGATTTCGTCGTCGAACAGGTCCACTCTGTAAGGCACCAGCGAGCCCATGGGGAAGAGGTCGATCAAGCCGCCGCGCACCGCGTATTCGCCGGGGCTGACCACCTGGCTCACATGCGAGTAACCCGCCAGCGTGAGCTGGGCTTTCAATTGCGCTTCGTCGAGCTTTTGCTTGACCTTGAACTCGAAGGTGTAGCCCGCCAAAAAGGACGGCGGGGCCAGCCGGTACAGCGCCGTGGTGGCAGGCACCAGCACTACGTCTGCGCTCTCGGCATGGTTGCGCTGCTTGATGCGCCAGAGCGTGGCCAAACGCTCGCTGATCAAGTCTTGGTGCGGCGAGAAAGTGTCGTAGGGCAGGGTTTCCCAGTCGGGGAACATCACGCAACGCAGATCGGGCGCAAAAAACACCAGCTCGTCCATGAGGCGCTGGGCATCGGCCGCGTCGGCGGTGACGATGGCGGTGAGCTTGCCCGCTTTCTTTTCGCGCTCGGCCAGCTGGGCCAGCAGCACGGCATCGGCCGATCCGGCAGGGCGGGGCAGGGTGAAACGTTTGCCGGAAATGAGGCTTGGCAGTTGCATGGTGGCGATGGGCAAAGGCGATGAAAAAAGCAAAACACCCCCCGCCAAGAAAGGAGGGGGGTGAAGAAAAGATCAGACGGCATCATTGTAGAAGCGTTGCGGCATAGCCCCCAGAGTGGCCAAGGGCATGAGCGAAGCTAGGGCATCAAACATTCGGCCGCAGGGGCAGCCTCCCACAGAGGCACAAATGTGATCGACTGGAATTTGTGGGAGCGAGCCCCTGCTCGCGAATGTGTGATCTGGCTCAGGCGCCTATGCCGAACCACCATTCGGCCGCAGGGGCAGCCTCCCACAAGCCCACCGATTCAGCCGCGGGGCGACCTCCTACAATTCAAGTCCATGTCGTCGACCCCTACCTCTCCCCGTTTCCATGCCTTGGTGCCCTGTGCGGGCACGGGCAGCCGCGCGGGCACCCCCATGCCCAAGCAATACCAGATGGTGGCTGGGCAAGTCATGGTTTTGCACACCCTGCAGGCGCTGGCCCTTGTGCCGCAGCTGGCCAGTGGTTGGGTGATTCTGTCGCCGGGTGATGATTTCAAATGGCCCCAAGTCGGTTGGCCTGCGCATTTCAGGCGTGAGGCTTGCGGTGGCGCGACCCGGGCCGAGAGCGTATTCAACGGCCTGAGTGCCATGCTGACAGCAGGCGTCGCGGCGCAAGACTGGGTGCTGGTGCACGACGCAGCGCGTTGCTTGGTCACCCCCGAGGCGGTGTCGAAACTGATCGAAGCCTGCCAAGATGACCCGGTGGGCGGTTTGCTGGCTTTGCCGCTGCCCGACACTTTGAAATCACACACCCTGAACGGGCAGCTTGCCCGCGTGGCCAGCACCGTGCCGCGTGAGGACAAATGGTTGGCGCAAACGCCGCAAATGTTCCGTTTGGGCGCTTTGCATGCTGCCTTGGCAGACGCGGCAGCCACAGGGTTTGCAGGCATCACCGACGAGTCGAGCGCGATGGAGCGCCTGGGCTTGGCACCCCGCCTGGTGCCCGGCTCGGCCCAGAATTTGAAAGTCACCTACTCGGCCGACTTTGCGTTTGCCGAGGCGGTTTTGAAAGGCAGAACATGAACATCCGCATTGGCGAAGGTTGGGACGTACACGCCTTGGTGCCCGGGCGACAGCTGATTTTGGGTGGGGTGGTCATACCCCACACCACGGGCCTGCTAGGCCATTCAGACGCCGATGTGCTGTTGCACGCCATCACCGATGCGGTGCTGGGCGCTGCGGGCTTGGGCGACATAGGGCGGCATTTTCCGGACACGGACACGCAGTTCAAGGGCGCCGATTCGTCGGTGTTGTTGCAAGAGGCCATGCGCCGGGTACGCGCCCAAGGCTGGGAGCTGGTGAATGTGGACAGCACCATCGTGGCGCAAGCCCCCAAACTCGCCCCGCACATGGCGGCGATCAACGCCGGGGTGGCCAAGGCGTTGGGCGTGCAAGCGGACCAAGTGAATGTGAAGGCTAAGACCGCCGAAAAACTCGGTCCTGTGGGCATGGGCCAAAGCATCGAAGCGCGTGCGGTGGCTTTGCTGAAAAAGGCTTGATGGCAAGCTTGAGCTGGTGATCGCACATTCGCGAGCAGGCGCTCGCTCCCACGAAGACCCAACTTCCTGGCTTTGACTTTGTAGGAGGTCGCCCCTGCGGCCGAATTTCTGCTGTGGCTCAAGCCTCGTTGTGCGCTTGCCTGAACTTCATCAGGGCCATCAAGCCGCCCGCGCTGTTGTTGAACACCGAAAACGTGCCCCCCATGCGCTGTACCGAACGCTCGACAATGGCCAAGCCGAGGCCCGAGCCTGTGGCCGAAGTCCGGGCCGCGTCGCCCCTGAAAAACGGTTGCGTCAGGTTTTTCAGGGCCTCATCAGACACCCCGGGGCCTTGGTCGCGCACACGCAACAGGACCCAACCCTCATGCACCCGGGCGACGATTTCGACCCGCGTGATGCCATCGCTGGGGCTTTGACCATAGCGGCGGGCGTTTTCCAGCAGGTTCGACAACACCCGAGACAGTTCCACTTGTTCGGCCTTGACTTGCAGGTCTTCTGCCACGTCCACACTGATTTCGAAGCGCGGGTTGTTGCGCCAGGGGGCGATGCTGCGGCTGATCACGCCGGACAGCAACACCGGACCGAGCTCGGTCGGTTCAGGGCGGGCGTAGTCGAGGAATTTGTCGATGATGGCGTCGAGTTGCGCGATGTCGGCGGCCATCAAGTCGCGGGTTTCTGGATCGCCCACGCTCAGCTCGGTCTCCAGCCGCAAGCGGGCCAGGGGCGTGCGCAAGTCGTGCGAGATGCCCGCCAGCATCAAGGCCCGCTCTTGCTCGATTTTGGCCAGGCGTTCGGCCATGCGGTTGAAGCCGATGTTGACCTCGCGGATTTCGCTGGTGGCCGCGTCTTCGTCCAAGGTCGAGGTGTTGAAGTGGCCTTCGCGCACTTGGCTCGCCGCAAAGGACAAGCGTTTAAGCGGGCGGTTGATCAGGCCCGCCATGATGGCTGCCCCCGCCAAAGACAGCGCCAAGGTCACGGCCAACCAGGTCAGCCAGGCCGAGCCGCCCAGGGGACGAAGCCGCTCCGGGTCCATTTGCAGCCAGTAGCTGTCTCGCTCGATCTTGAAGCCCACCCACAAACCGGAGGCGTCGTTCACCCGTGATGCGATGACGGTGTCCGGCCCGAGTCGTCTGGCCATTTCCTGCGCCAATCGGCTCTCCATGTCGGATTCACCATAAGGCACCACACGGTCGCTGGGTTCTCGAATGAGGATGCTGAGGTCTTCCTCGTCGGCCACCATTTTGAGCAGCGCGACACGGGCAATGGCATCCGAGTGCATCAAGGCCGTTTTGGTCAGGTTGACGACGGTCGCAATTTGGTGGGCATTGCGCAAGATGCGCGGCTCGTACTCTTGGGTACGAAACATTTGCAGCCAAGCCAGGCTGCTGAACAGGATCAGCAAGGCCAGCAAAAAGAAAGTGCGCCAAAACAGGCTCAGTTTGAGCCTGCGCGGCGATTTATCGGGCTGGGCACCTTCGGGCGAGGTGATTTCTGCAGGGTTCACGGCTGCCCATCAGGCACAAAGACATAACCGACGCCCCAGACGGTCTGGATGATTTTGGGCGATGCGGGATCGGCCTCGATCATCTTGCGCAGCCTGGAAATCTGGACGTCCAGACTCCGGTCGAACGGCTCGAAGTCGCGGCCACGGGCCAATTGGGCCAGTTTGTCGCGTGTCAGGGGTTGCTTGGGGTGGCGGGCCAGGGCTTTGAGCATGGCAAATTCGCCGCTCGTCAAAGGCATGTCCTGGCCGTTTTTGGACAGGGATCGGGTGCCCAAGTCCAGCGAAAAAGCGCCAAACACAATGACTTCGTGGTCACCCGAGGAGGGCGCGCCGGGCACCTCGCCTTGGGGCCTGCGGCGCAACACCGCATGGATACGCGCCAGCAACTCGCGCGGGTTAAAGGGCTTGCCCAGGTAGTCATCGGCCCCGATTTCCAGGCCCGTGATGCGGTCCACGTCTTCACCTTTGGCGGTGAGCATGATGACCGGGGTTTTCATGCCCGCGGCCCGCAGCCGCTTGCAAATGCTCAGACCGTCTTCGCCGGGCAGCATCAGGTCGAGCACGATCAGGTCGATCGTTTCGCGTTGCAAGATGCGGTCGAGGGCTCGACCGTCTTCGGCCAGCAGCACATCGAAGCCCTCGGGCGACAAAAATCGACGCAACAAATGGCGGATGCGGGTGTCGTCGTCAACGATGACGATCTTGTCCAGGCGTGCAGAAGTACTCATGGCTTTACTGGGCGGTCCAGCCGCCGTCCATGTTCCAGGCCACGCCGCGCACGTTGTTGCCCGCGGCCGAGCAGAAGAAGACCGCCAGCTCGCCCAGCTCTTCGGGTGTGGTGAACTGCATGGAGGGTTCTTTTTCTTGCAGCAGGACTTTTTTGGCCTCTTCGTTGGACAAGCCCATGGCGGCAGCCTTGGCGTCCACCTGTTTTTGCACCAGCGGTGTCAACACCCAGCCGGGGCAAATCGCGTTGCAGGTCACGCCTGTGGTGGCGTTTTCGAGGGCGGTGACCTTGGTCAGACCCACCACACCGTGCTTGGCGGCCACATAGGCCGACTTTTCGGCAGAGCCCACCAGGCCGTGGATGGAGGCCACGTTGATGATGCGGCCCCAGTTGGCGGCCTTCATGGCGGGCAGGGCCAGGCGTGTGGCGTGGAAGGCGCTGCTCAAGTTGATGGCGATGATGGCGTCCCAGCGCTCAACCGGGAAGTCTTCGATGCGGGCAACGTGTTGGATGCCCGCGTTGTTCACCAGGATGTCGACGCGGCCAAAGGTGTCTGCGGCGAACTTCATCATGGCTTCAATCTCGCTGGCTTTGCTCATGTCGGCGCCGTGGTAAGCCACTTTCACGCCCAAGGCAGCAATCTCGGCCTTGGGGCCTTCGGCATCACCAAAACCGTTCAAAACAATGTTGGCGCCTTGCTTGGCCAAAGCCTTGGCAATGCCCAGACCGATACCGCTGGTTGAACCCGTGACCAGTGCTGTTTTACCTTGCAACATGATTTCCACTCCGAAAGATGAATTAGGATGTTCAAAAGTCCATTATGGCGCTGTCACCGACCTGTTTCAGTGGCAAAGCCGCCAGATTGTTTCCGATTGTCATGACTGCCATCCACAACGCCTCTCGTCTCTCGCCCCAACTCGAATGGGTGACTTGTCCCCACCCCGAGGGCCAGCACCGCATGGCTTTTTGGCGTTGGGGCGAAGCCACAGCTCGCTGTGTGGTGGTGTGCGTGCATGGCCTGACCCGCCAAGGCCGGGATTTTGATCGCCTGGCCCAAGCACTGGTCGCACAAAGTCCAGAGCCGCTGCAGGTCATTTGTCCCGATGTGGCCGGGCGAGGGCGCAGCGAGTGGCTGAGTGATCCCGCCCACTACCAAATTCCGCAATATGCAGGCGACATGCTGGCCATGCTGGGCCAGATTCAGCAGCAGTTGGGGGCCGACCGGCACTTGCAAACCTTGGACTGGGTGGGCACCAGCATGGGCGGACTGATTGGCATGGTGCTGGCTGGGCAGCCCGGGCTGCCTTTGCCGTGCCCCATTCGCCGCCTGGTACTCAATGATGTGGGCCCGGCCATCACCTGGTCATCGGTGCAGCGCATGCAAGGCTATGTGGGTCAGTACGGTCAATACCGCGACCTCGATGAAGCTGCTGCAGCCCTCTGGGACTTGTCGCAAGGCTTCGGACCGGTCTTGCCCGAAGTCTGGCGCGAGATGTCGGACCACATGATGCGCCCAGGAACCGATGGCCAACTGACCCTGCATTACGACCCGGCCATTGGCGTGCCCGTCAGGGCCATGACCCCCGAAACGGCCGCTGCTGGCGAAGCCATGCTCTGGACTTTGTATGACCAGATCCAGGCGCAAACCCTCTTGATTCGGGGGCAGGACTCGGATTTGCTGACCGCAGAAACGGCCTTGCAGATGACCCAACGCGGCCCCTGTGCCCGACTAGACACCTGGCCCGGCTTTGGCCACGCGCCCACTCTGACAGGGGACGACCAGATCGCAGTGGTGGCCAAGTTCTTGCTTGGACCTTGACACCATGGTCAGCCCCACATTCAGCCATTCCGCCAGCCCGATGGCGACCGCCCCCCGTTTGCACGCGTCCAGTCTGCACGCGCCGCCATTGCCCCCTGTCATGCTGGCCACGGCCGATGCCTCTGGGGTGGTTGATCCCGCCGAAACGCTGGCCAAAGCCCGTGCTTTTGCCGAACCCCTGATTGCCGGTGAAACCCTGGACACGGGCGAAAACATCCTGGCGCATGCCGATGCCGTGACCGCGATCCTGGCGGACATTGGCGGCTCGGTGGCCATGCAGGCGGCCAGTTATTTGGTCTATGCCTGCCCGCACCTGAACAAACCGGAAGAGGTGATCGCCAAGGCGTTTGGCCCGCATTTGGCGCAACTGGCCATGCAGACCAACCAGCTGGTGCATGTGCAACGCTTGTCTCGGGCAGCTGAATCGAGCACGCACGGCCCTGACAACACGCCGCTGAGCCCCCGCATGCAGACCGAGAACGTGCGCAAAATGCTGCTGGCTTTCAGCCGCGATTTGCGCGTGGTCATGCTGCGCCTGGCTTCGCGCTTGCAAACCCTGCGCCATTACGCCGCCATCAAGCTGCCCGTGCCCCCGGCTTTGGCCAGCGAGTCGCTGCAGGTGTTCGCGCCCTTGGCCAACCGCTTGGGTATCTGGCAGATCAAATGGGAAATGGAAGACCTGTCTTTCCGTTTTTTGGAGCCTGCCACTTACAAGGACATTGCCCGCCTGCTGGATGAAAAACGCACCGAGCGCGAGCGCTACATGGTGGCGCTGCGCGAACGCCTGCAGCAGGCCTTGGCTAGCCAGGGCATTGAGGCCTCGGTCGAGGGGCGGCCCAAACACATCTACAGCATCGTGCGCAAAATGCGCGGCAAGGCCTTGCCCTTTGAGCGTGTGTTCGACATCCGGGCACTGCGCGTGGTGGTGCCCACCGTGGCCGACTGCTACCAAGTGCTCAGCTGGGTGCACGAGCACTTTGTGCCGATTGCCGAGGAGTTTGACGACTACATCGCCAAGCCCAAAGCCAACGGCTACCAGTCGCTGCACACCGTGGTGCGCGATGCCGATGGGGGCCCCATCGAGGTGCAAATCCGCACCCGGGCCATGCATGAACACGCAGAGCACGGCGTGGCCGCGCACTGGGCCTACAAGGAGGCCGGGGCCAAAGGCTACGCCGGGGTGTCGGCCACCAGCGAATACGACACCAAAATCGCCGTGCTGCGCCAGCTGCTGGCTTGGGAGCGCGACCTGTCCGGGGCTGCACAAGCCAATGACCAGGGCGGTGGCCTGTTTGACGACCGCATTTATGTGCTGACGCCCGATGCGGCCGTGGTGGAGCTGCCGCAAGGCGCGACGCCCATCGACTTTGCCTACACCGTGCACACCAACCTGGGTCACCGCTGCCGGGGTGCCAAGGTGGACGGGGCGATGGTGCCGCTGAACACCCAGCTGGCCAACGGCCAGACGGTCGAGATCACCGCCATCAAGGAAGGCGGGCCGTCGCGCGACTGGCTCAACCCGGAACTGGGCTTTTTGGCCAGTCCGCGTGCGCGGGCCAAAGTGCGCGCCTGGTTCAACGCGCAAGTGATCGCCGAAACCGTGGCCCGTGGGCGCGAAGCGGTTGAGAAATTCCTGCAACGCCTGGGGCGCACCGCGATCCGCCTGGAGGACCTGGCAACACAGCTGGGCTTCAAGTCAGCCGAAGGGCTGTTTGAGGTGGTGGGCAAGGACGAATACTCCCTGCGCAACATCGAGGTCCTGCTCAACCCGCCCGAACCTACGCTGGAGCCGGATGAGTATTTTCAGAAAAAGTTCAAAGGTGTCGCGGCCCGCAAATCGCCCTCGGGCGTGCTGGTGGTGGGGGTGGATTCCTTGCTCACACAACTGGCACGCTGCTGCAAACCTGCGCCGCCCGATGCGATCAGCGGCTTTGTCACGCGCGGCAAGGGCGTGAGCATCCACCGCCAGGACTGCAGCAACTTCCGCGAATTGGCCTCACGCCATGGCGAGCGTGTGATCGAGGTGCGTTGGGGTGAGCACAAGGGTGCAGATGCCTTGGTGTACCCGGTTGACGTGGCGGTGGAAGCCTTTGACCGGCAAGGCTTGCTGCGCGACATCTCCGAAGTGTTTGCCAAAGAAAAGATGAACGTCATCGGTGTGCAAACCCAGTCCGTCAAAGGCACGGCCTGGATGACCTTCACGGTGGAGATCGGCGACGCCGCCCGCCTGAACAAGGTTCTGGGCACCGTGCGCAGTGTCAAGGGGGTGCGGGCTGCACGAAGGCGGTGAGCACGTCTTATTGAAGCACGCCCTGAAAACGCAATTTTTCCCGCTATAATTCAAGGCTTAGCAGGCGCGTAGCTCAGTTGGTTAGAGCACCACCTTGACATGGTGGGGGTCGCTAGTTCGAATCTAGTCGCGCCTACCAAATTCGGTAGGAAAATCAAGCACTTGGCGGAAACGCCCGGTGCTTTTTTTTCGTCCATACGCACAAATTGAGCGTATCTCGGTCACTTTTCCGCCACTCGCATGCACTTTGCGGTCCACCCAGTGTGCATGCGGGCCTGAACAGTTTGTCTTTAAGGCTTGCCCACGGCTTTGATGGCGTGTGACTGCAACTGCGCCAGCGTCACAAAGTCCAGCGCACGTTCGTGCGTGCACTCCAGCACCACGGGCGGTGCAACGCCAGCATCCAGGGCTTCTTTCCAGCGGGTGGCGCACAGGCACCAACGGTCGCCCGCTTTCAAACCGGCAAAGCGGTATTCGCGGCGGGGGGTGATGAGGTCGTTTCCCCGGGCCAGCGAAAAATCCAGAAATTCCTGCGTGACTTTCGCGCACACCACATGGCTGCCCTGGTCATGCTCGTCCGTGTTGCAGCAACCGTCCCGGTAGTACCCGGTCAACGGGTCGTAGGAGCAGGGGACCAGCGCCTCCCCCAAGACGTTGCGTGCGTTGTCGCTCATGATTTTTGTGACCTTGACAGCATCGAATGACCCATTGAAGCCCCAAGCATTCAGGGCGCGGCGTTGGACTCAGGCGGCGACCATGCCTTGGTGGCGCAACAAGGCGTCCAGGCTGGGTTCGCGGCCCCGGAAGGCCTTGAACGATTCCAGCGCTGGGCGGCTGCCACCTGCTTCCAGAATGGTTTGGCGGTACAGGCGACCGGTTTCCACACTGGGCGTGCCATCGGCAGCGGCGGTTTCTTCAAACGCGGCATAAGCATCGGCGCTGAGCACCTCGGCCCATTTGTAGCTGTAATAGCCCGCAGCGTAGCCACCTGCAAAGATATGGCTGAAGGTGTGGGCCATGCGGTTGAAAGCGGGTGGGTGCAGCACGGCCACTTCGTCGCGTACTTGTTGCAAGAGCGGCATGAAGTCTTGCGCCGGGTCGTGCTCGGCGTGCACCAGCATGTCGAACAATGCAAACTCGATCTGGCGCAGCGTCTGCAAGCCGCTTTGGAAGTTTTTCGCGGCCAGCATCTTGTCGAACAACGCGCGCGGCAGCGGCTCGCCCGTTTCCACATGGGCGGTCATGTGACGCAGCACCGACCATTCCCAGCAGAAGTTTTCCATGAATTGGCTGGGCAACTCCACCGCGTCCCACTCGACGCCGCTGATGCCCGAGACATCGCGTTCGTTCACTTGGGTGAGCATGTGGTGCAAGCCGTGGCCAAATTCATGGAAGAGGGTAATCACGTCGTCATGGGTGAGCAAGGCGGGTTGACCATTCACCCCTTCGGCGAAGTTGCACACCAGGTGCGCCACGGGCGTTTGCAGCACGCCCGTGTCGGGCCGCTGCCAGCGACCGCGCACATCGTCCATCCAGGCGCCGCCACGCTTGCCAGCGCGTGCGGGTGGGTCCAGGTAGAACTGGCCGACCAATTGGCCGTCGCGCTCGATCCGGTAAAAAGCCACGGCCGGGTGCCAGACGGGGGCCTGGTCAGGTCGGATAGACACTTCAAACAGGGTTTCGATGATCTTGAACAAGCCGGCCAGCACTTTGGGGGCTGTGAAGTACTGCTTGACCTCTTGCTCGCTGAAGCTGTAGCGGGCTTCCTTGAGTTTTTCGCTCAAGTAGGGCACGTCCCAGGCGTTCAGCGGGCCGGTGATGCCCAGCGCGTTGGTTGCGAATTCGCTCAAGTCGGCCAGGTCTTTTTCGGCAAATGGGCGGGCTTTGGCCGCCAGGTCGCGCAAGAAGGCGGTGACTTTTTCGGGGGATTCGGCCATCTTGGGCACGACCGACACTTGGGCGTAGTTGTCAAAACCCAAGAGGCGGGCTTCTTCCTGGCGCAACGCCAGGATTTCCTGCATCAAGGGCGTGTTGTCGAAGTGCTTAAAGTCTTCGGGGGCCTGGTCCGACGCGCGGGTCACATAGGCTTTGTAGAGCTGCTCGCGCAGTGCGCCGCTGTCTGCAAACTGCATCACGGGCAGGTACACCGGCATTTTCAGGCTCAGGCGGTGGCCCTCTTTGCCTTCTTTTTGGGCGGCCTCCCGGGTGGCCTGCACCACATCGGCGGGCACGCCTTGGAGCTGGTCTTCGCTCACGTACAGCGCAAATTTGTCGGTGGCATCCAGCGTGTTTTCGCTGAACTTTTGCGTGATTTCGGCCAGCCGCTCCTGGATGGCGGCGTAGCGCTCTTTGGCTGCACCTTGCAGCTCGGCACCGCCCAAGACAAAGGCGCGCAAGGCATTTTTGTGGGCTTGTTTTTGTTCGTTGTTCAGACGGGTCGCGTCAATCGCCTTGTATTTGGCGTACAGGCGCTCGTCGCTGCCCAGGCGTGTCCAGAACTCGGTCACGCGGGGCAGGGCGGCGTTGTAGGCGGCGCGCAACTCGGGCGTGTCGGCCACGCTGTTGAGGTGTGAGACCGCGCCCCAGGCCAGTCCCAAGCGTTCGGTGGCCACGTCGAGGGTCTGGGCGATGGCTGTCCAGTCGGCTGGAAAGTCTGCAGCGGTGACTTTCTCCAGAGCTTGTTCGGCCGCAGCCAGCAGTTCGTCCATGGCCGGGGCCACATGCTCGGGGGCAATGCGGTCAAACAAGGGCAGGCCAGAGGTGTCGAGCAAGGGGTTGGTCATGGGTTTCCAAATAGGGGTTCAGTCGGTACTTTGTATCACTTGGAGGCGCGTTCAGCCGCTTCAAGGGTATTGACCAGCAGCATGGTGATCGTCATGGGGCCCACGCCACCGGGCACCGGGGTGATGTAGCCTGCGACTTGTTTCACGCCGTCAAAGTCCACGTCGCCACACAGCTTGCCTTCGTCGTTGCGGTTCATGCCCACGTCCAGCACCACCGCGCCGGGTTTGACCATGTCAGCGGTCAGCACGTTGCGCTTGCCCACAGCGGCCACGATCACGTCGGCTTGCAATGTCAGCGCTTTGAGGTTTTGGGTGCGCGAGTGCGCGATCGTCACGGTGGCGTCTTTTTGCAGCAGCATCAGTGCCATGGGCTTGCCCACAATGTTGCTGCGACCGATCACCACGGCGTGTTTGCCGCGCAGGTCGTAGCCGAAGCTCTCGAGCATCTTCATGCAGCCATAAGGCGTGCAAGGCCAGAAACCCGGCATGCCGGTCATCAAGGCCCCGGCACTGGCGATGTGAAAGCCGTCCACGTCTTTGGCCGGGCTGATGGCCTCGATCACTTTTTGCGCGTCGATGTGGGCGGGCAGGGGCAGCTGCACCAGGATGCCGTGGATGCTGGGGTCTTGGTTGAGCGCTTCCACGCGGGCCAGCAAGGCGGTTTCGGTCATGTCGGCCGCGTATTTTTCGAGGACCGAATGCAGGCCGCTGTCTTCGCAGGCTTTGACCTTGTTGCGCACATACACCTGGCTGGCCGGGTTGTCGCCCACCAGCACCACGGCCAGACCGGGGGTGATGCCTTTGGCCTTGAGGGCCTGGGCTCGGCTGGCGACTTCGGTGCGCAGTTGTTTGGACAAGGCGTTGCCGTCGATGAGTTGGGCGGTCATGTTTGAAACTCGAAAAGGTCAGTGAAAAATGCAAAACGCCCGGCGGGTGCGGGCGTTTGGGGCTTGTGGGTGCGGATCAGGCTTTGGGTGCGTTTTGCCCCAGCGCGATCTTGAGCAGATCGGCCACGGTGTTGGCGTTGAGCTTTTCCATGATGTTGGCGCGGTGCGCTTCCACCGTCTTGATGCTGATGCCCAGATCGTCGGCGATCTGTTTGTTGAGGCGTCCGGCCACAATGCGCTCGAGCACCTGGGCTTCGCGACCCGTGAGTTTGGACAGCAAGGCATCTCGGCTGGCCGCTTGCTGGTAGTCGGCAAACGAGTCACGGGCTTCGTCCAGCATGCGTTCGACCAGACCCAACAGTTCTTCTTCTTTGAACGGTTTTTGGATGAAATCCATCGCGCCTTTTTTCATGGTGTTCACGGCCATGGGCACGTCGCCGTGACCGGTGATGAACACGATGGGCAAGGGGGATTTGCGCTCGATGAGGCGGTCTTGCAACTCCAGACCGGTCATGCCACCCATGCGGATGTCGGCGATCAGGCAGGCGACTTCGCGGGGGTCGTAGCGGCTGATGAAAGACTCGGCACTGTCAAAACAACGCACCCGGTAATCCTTGCCTTCGAGCAACCACTGCAAGGAATCGCGCACTGCTTCGTCGTCGTCCACAACGTACACAGTGCCTTTTTTGGGAATCAAGCTCATTCATTTACCCCGTGGGTTGTTATGTGGTCAAAGCGGCTTCGACCGGAATCCAGAAGGAGAACCTGCAACCGGTCACCTCGCCGGCATTGTAGAGGTTCTCCGAAACGATCCGGCCCTGGTGAGATTCGATGATGCTGCGGCACAAATTCAGGCCAATCCCCATGCCTTCCACCTTGGTCGAGAAAAAGGCCTCGTAGACCCGCTCGGTGTCTTCCGGTGGCAAACCTTGGCCTGTGTCCGTGACTGAAAACTCCACCACCGACTGGTTGTCGATTTGCCTGGGCACGATGCGCAACTCGACATGCCGTTGCCCGGCGGGGCGGTTGGCGTTGTCGATCGATTCGGCCGCATTTTTCATCAGGTTGATCAACACCTGTTCGATCAGGATCGGGTCCACCATCAGCTGTGGCAGTCGGGCCGCCACATGGTGGGTCAGGCGCACGTTGCGACGGCGCATCTCGATTTCGGCCAGCTCCAGTGCTTCGCTGACCATGGCCGACACATCCGACAAAGTGCGGTTGGGCTCGCTGCGTTTGACGAAGCTGCGGATGCGCAAAATGATCTGACCGGCGCGCTGAGCCTGGCGGGCGGTTTTGTCCAGCGCAGACAGCAGGTCTTCTTCCTTGACCTGCTGTGACTTGATGCGCGAAATCATGCCGCTGCAGTAATTGCTGATGGCTGTGAGCGGCTGGTTCAGCTCATGCGCCACGCTGGAGGCCATTTCGCCCATGGTGATCAGGCGGCTGGCGTTTTGGGCGCGTTCGGCTTGCTGGGCCGCCAGCTCTTCGGCCTGTCGGCGCGGCGTGATGTCGCTGGCAATCACCATTTGCGCCAGACGCCCGTCGGCCCAGTTGATGTAGCGCGAGCGCACTTCCAGCCATTTGCCCAACTCCGAAACGAAGATTTCGGAGTTTTCGGATTTGGCGACGGTCAGGCTTTCCGTGGGCAGACCCGCCATCTCGTCCACATCGTCGTTCTCTTCAGCCCGGTCATTGCTGTCGGTCGCGCCCGCTTGCTGCACCAGTCTCAGGTGCCCCACGGTGTTCTGACCAAACCAGAGCCGGTACAACTTGTTGGCAAACAGCAGCTCTTCGCTGCCCAAAGGGGCCACCGAAACCGAGGCGTCCAGCGCCTCCAGCACGATGGTGAAGCGTTCATGCGAACTGGCCAGCTGCTCACGAATCCGGTTCGGTTCGGTGATGTCGGTCATCGAGGTCATCCAGCCGGTTTGCTTGCCGGTCGCATCGATCAGCGGCGACACATACATGCGTGCATCAAACAGTTGGCCGTTTTTGCGCTTGACCCGCACCTGAAAACCACCTGCGGAGTGTTGCCCACTGATCTCTTCTTCCAGCCGTTTCATCAGCAACTCGCGGTCCTGGTCTGGCCAGTAGGGGAAGGGTGCCACTGCACCGACCAGATCGGACTCGCTCCAACCCGTCATCTGGCAAAAAGCGGGGTTGACGTAAGTGATGCGCCCGCGCAGGTCAAGGGCCCGCATGCCCGTCAGCATGGAGTTTTCCATGGCGCGTCGGAAGTTGGTTTCGGCCACCAGGGCTTTTTGGGCCTGTATGCGCCTGCGGGTATGCCGCCAGTTGCCGATGAGCATCCAGGCCGTCATGACACTCAACACACTCACCAACCAAAACAAGCCGCCACCCACCAGGCCCTGAGAAGTGCGCCAGGCTTGGGCCCGCAAAATCAGGTCGTTGCCGACGGGCGAGACGGGTACTTCGTAATCGTTGTTGGGTTTGTCACTGCCGGGCAGCAAGCGCCACAGGGCAATGCGGCCCGGAATGGTTTGTCCGGCCAGCAATTGGCCTTTGCCGTCTTGCAGTGCCACGGCATATTTGGCCAGCACCTCGGTCGGGATGCCGTAGCGCAGCAGCCCTTCCATGGTGTATTCCGCCAGAATCACCCCGCTGAAGCGGCCTTGGTCGTTGCTCAGGGGGGTGTGCAACTGCAACACCGCGAGTTGGGCGTCCTTGTCCACATCGGTGTTGATCTGGCCATAGATGGGCTGCATCAAGTCGCGTGCCAGGCTGAAGTGGCTTTCGGTTTCGCCCACTTTGAGCACCGTGCCTGCACGCATGTGCTGGCTGGGTGAAATGCTGGAGACGCTCTGGTTGGCGATGATGCGCCGACGGTCGTCGATCCAGGTCAAGGACAGAAACTCCGGGTATTGCTGCACCAGGGCTTCAGCTCGGGACAAAAACTGATCGGTGCGGATCTCCTTGTTAGAGACATCGCGTGCAAGGCGCATGACCTGCTCTTGCCGCTCCAGCAAACGCAGACGCAGGCGTTGTTGAGCGTATTCCACATCCCGTTTGATGGCTTCCTGTTCCCGCTCGATCTCTTCGACCCGCAAGTACCAGAATGCGCTGGCAATGGCGGCCAAAAAAAGCACCACAGCCACCACGGGGGCCAGGTTGGCATAACGGTCCTGTCTGTTGGGAGATTGGCGGTGCCACCACGAGCGCCACCAAGCCCACGGTCCGACCTGGGTCACGACCGATGCTGCTTTGTTCAATTCCATCCCCGGAGTTTAGGGGACAAGCCCTCTGTCATGCCCTTGTGATCCGCTTGGCAGTCCATGAAAACAGGTATTAAATTTCACCATACAAAACGCTAAAGCACAATTTGAAATAACGAAAAAAATATGTGAGAATTCGGGCATCATTTGTTCACAACAGCAACAGGAGACACGCATGACAGCGGCTACACCACAACAACCGGGCCGTGACCTGGACGCACAGGAGACCCGTGAATGGATGGACGCACTGTCCGCCGTGATTGAAAAAGCAGGCCCAGAGCGTGCCCACTTTTTGCTTGAAGAGCTGCTGGAAGAAGCCCGCCAGCACAGCATCGATCTGCCGTTTTCGGCCACCACCGGTTATGTGAACAGCATCGAGCCCAATGAAGAGGCCCGCTGCCCCGGCAACATCGAAATCGAAGAACGCCTGCGGGCTTACATGCGCTGGAATGCCATGGCCATGGTCGTCAAGGCCAACCGCCACAACCCCGAAGACGGTGGTGACCTGGGTGGTCACATCGGCTCGTTCGCCTCGCTGGCCCACATGTTCGGTGCCGGCTTTAACCATTTCTGGCACGCCGAGAGCGAAAACCACGGCGGTGATTGCCTCTACATCCAGGGCCACGTCTCCCCCGGCGTCTATGCCCGCGCTTACCTCGAAGGCCGCCTGACCGAAGAGCAATTGCTCAACTTCCGCCAGGAAGTGGACGGCAAAGGTTTGTCGAGCTACCCACACCCCAAACTCATGCCCGAGTTCTGGCAGTTCCCCACGGTGTCCATGGGTTTGGGCCCCTTGATGGCGATCTACCAAGCCCGCTTTTTGAAATACCTGCACGCCCGTGGCATCGCCAACACCGAAAACCGCAAAGTTTGGGTGTTCTGCGGCGACGGCGAGATGGACGAAGTCGAATCACTGGGCGCGATCGGCTTGGCCGCACGCGAGAACCTGGACAACCTGATCTTTGTCGTCAACTGCAACCTGCAGCGCCTGGACGGCCCGGTGCGCGGCAATGGCAAGATCATCCAAGAACTCGAAGGTGAATTCCGCGGCTCGGGCTGGAACGTCATCAAGCTCTTGTGGGGCAGCGAGTGGGACAGCCTGCTGGCCCGCGACAAGGATGGCGCGCTGCGCAAGCTGATGATGGACACCCTGGACGGCGACTACCAGGCCTTCAAAGCCAACGATGGCGCGTATGTGCGCAAGCATTTCTTTGGCCGCGACCCGCGCACACTCGAGATGGTGGCGCACCTGTCAGACAACGACATCTGGAACCTCAAGCGCGGTGGTCACGACCCTCAGAAGGTCTACGCCGCTTACCACAAGGCCGTCAACACCAAGGGCCAGCCTACGGTGCTGCTGATCAAGACCGTCAAGGGCTTTGGCATGGGCAAGGCGGGCGAGGGCAAGAACACCGTCCACCAGACCAAGAAGTTGACGGACGATGACATCAAGTACATGCGCGACCGCTTCAACATCCCGATCCCGGACAGCGAGTTGCCCAAGATCCCGTTCTACAAGCCTGCAGACGACACGCCCGAGATGCGTTACCTGCACGAGCGCCGCCAAGCCCTGGGCGGCTACCTGCCCAAGCGCCGTGCCAAGGCCGACGAGAGCTTCACCGTGCCTTCGCTCGAGACCTTCAAGGCCGTGATGGAGCCCACCGCCGAAGGCCGTGAAATCTCCACCACGCAAGCCTATGTGCGTTTCCTCACGCAGCTTCTGCGCGACCAAGCCTTGGGCCCCCGCGTGGTGCCCATCTTGGTGGACGAAGCCCGTACCTTCGGTATGGAAGGCCTGTTCCGCCAGATCGGTATTTACAACCCGGCGGGTCAGCAGTACACCCCGGTCGACAAAGACCAGGTCATGTACTACAAGGAAGACAAAGCCGGTCAGATCCTGCAAGAAGGCATCAACGAAGCCGGTGGCATGTCCAGCTGGATCGCTGCGGCCACCAGCTACAGCACGTCCAACCGGATCATGATCCCGTTCTATGTGTACTACTCGATGTTCGGCTTCCAGCGTATTGGCGATCTGGCTTGGGCTGCGGGCGACATGCAAGCGCGCGGCTTCTTGCTGGGCGGCACATCGGGTCGCACCACGCTCAACGGCGAAGGCTTGCAGCACGAAGACGGTCACAGCCACATCATGGCCAACACCATCCCGAATTGCGTGTCGTATGACCCCACCTTCGCCCACGAAGTCGGCGTCATCCTGCACCACGGCTTGAAGCGCATGGTCGAGAAGCAAGACAACGTCTTCTACTACCTGACGCTGCTGAACGAAAACTACGCCATGCCAGGTCTGACGCCCGGCACCGAAGAGCAAATCATCAAGGGCATGTATTTGTGCAAGCCCGGTGCTGCTGGCGAGAAGCGCGTGCAATTGCTGGGCTCGGGCACCATCCTGCGCGAATCCATTGCCGCGCAAACCCTGCTGGCCACCGACTGGGGCATTCAGGCCGACGTGTGGAGCTGCCCAAGCTTCAACGAGCTGACCCGCGATGGTCAGGACGCCGAACGCTACAACCTGCTGCACCCGCTGGAAACACCCCGCGTGCCGTTTGTGGGTCAACAACTGGCCAAGCACAGTGGCCCCGTGGTCGCATCGACCGACTACATGAAGGCCTATGCCGAGCAGATCCGTCCTTTCATTCCAAAGGACCGCACTTACAAAGTGCTGGGCACCGACGGTTTTGGTCGCTCGGACTTCCGCAGCAAGCTGCGCGAGCACTTCGAGGTCAACCGCCACTACATCGTGATCGCGGCCCTCAAAGCGCTGAGCGAAGACGGCGTGGTGCCTGCAACGCAAGTGGCCGAGGCCATCAAGAAGTACGGCATCAAAACCGACAAGATCAACCCGCTGTACGCATAAATCCGGGAGATACACATGGCATTGGTAGAAGTACAAGTCCCGGACATCGGGGATTTCGATGAAGTGACCGTCATTGAGTTGATGGTCAAAGTGGGCGACACGGTAAAAGCCGAGCAATCGCTGATCACGGTCGAATCCGACAAAGCCTCTATGGAGATCCCGTCGAGCACTGCGGGCGTCGTCAAGGAAATGCGCGTGGCGCTGGGTGACAAGGTCAAACAAGGCTCGGTCGTGTTGGTGGTGGAGGCCGCTGGTGCATCCGCGGCACCGGCTGCTGCATCCGCTGCCGCAGTGGTTGCACCCGCACCCGCCGCAGCGCCCGTGGTTGTTGCACCTGCTGCCGCGCCTGCTGCATCCGGTCCCGTTGAAGTGCGTGTGCCTGACATCGGTGACTTCAAGGACGTGGCCGTCATCGAAGTCATGGTCAAGCCTGGCGACACCATCAAGGTCGAGCAGTCGCTGATCACCGTCGAGTCCGACAAAGCCTCGATGGAAATCCCGTCCTCGGCCGCGGGCGTGCTCAAAGAGCTCAAAGTCAAAGTGGGCGACACGGTCAACATTGGTGACTTGCTGGCTATTTTGGAAGGCACTGCCTCTGCTGCCCCCGTGGCCGCTGCTGCTGCGGCTCCTGTGGCAGCTGCTGCTGCGGCTCCTGTGGCCGCTGCTGCTGCGGCTCCTGTGGCCGTGGCTTCGGCCCCGGCTGCTGCGCAAATTCCCGTAGCGGCCGCTGCCGCTGCGGTGGCCGCACCCGCCCACGCGCCTGGCGGCACTACGCTGGGCTTGCCTCACGCCTCGCCATCGGTGCGCAAGTTCGCCCGTGAGCTGGGCGTGCCGCTGGAAGAAGTCAAAGGCTCGGGCCTCAAGGGCCGAATCACCCAGGACGACGTGCAAGCCTTCACCAAGGCGGTCATGTCGGGTGCTGCACAAACCAAGGCGCAGGCCGCCAAAGCGCCCGCAGGTGGTGGTGGCGGTTCCGAGCTGGGCCTGATCCCCTGGCCCAAGGTGGACTTTGCCAAGTTTGGCCCCATCGAGCGCAAGGAAATGTCGCGCATCAAGAAGATCAGCGGTGCCAACCTCTTGCGCAACGCCGTGATGATCCCGGCCGTCACCAACCACGACGATGCCGACATCACCGACCTCGAAGCCTTCCGCGTCTCGACCAACAAAGAGAACGAGAAGAGTGGCGTCAAGGTCACCATGCTGGCCTTCCTGATCAAGGCCTGCGTGGCCGCGCTCAAGAAGTTCCCCGAGTTCAACAGCTCGCTCGATGGCGACGCGCTGATCTACAAGCAGTACTACCACATCGGTTTTGCGGCCGACACGCCCAACGGCCTGGTGGTGCCTGTGATCAAGGACGCTGACAAAAAAGGTGTCCTGCAGATCAGCCAGGAAATGGGTGAGCTGGCCAAGAAAGCCCGCGACGGCAAGCTCGGCCCCGCCGACATGTCGGGTGCGACCTTCACCATCTCCAGCTTGGGCGGCATCGGTGGCAAGTACTTCACGCCCATCATCAATGCGCCCGAAGTGGCCATCCTCGGTGTGTGCAAGAGCACCATGGAACCTGTCTGGGACGGCAAGCAGTTTGTGCCCCGCCTGATGTTGCCCCTGTCCTTGACATGGGACCACCGCGTCATCGACGGCGCCGCAGCGGCACGCTTCAACGCGTTCCTGGGTCAAATCCTCAGCGACTTCCGTCGCGTGTTGCTCTAAGGATTTGATATGGCACTGATTGATATTCAAGTTCCCGACATTGGCGACTTCGACGAAGTGGCCGTGATCGAGTTGCTGGTCAAACCCGGCGACACCGTCAAGGCCGAGCAATCGCTCATCACCGTCGAGTCCGACAAGGCCTCGATGGAAATCCCGTCCTCCCACGCTGGCGTTGTGAAGGAACTCAAGGTTCAGCTGGGCGACAAGGTCAAGCAAGGCTCGGTCGTGCTGGTGCTCGAAGCGGAGGGCGCTGCGGCGGCTCCAGCTACCGCGTCTGCGCCAGCGGCTCCGGCTGCTGCACCTGTGGCTACGACGGCTGCACCTACTGCACCAGCCCCCGTGGCTTCCAGCTTCGGCGGCTCTGCCGACCTCGAGTGCGATGTGCTCGTGATGGGCGGTGGCCCCGGCGGTTACTCGGCGGCATTCCGCGCGGCTGACCTCGGCTTGAACGTGGTCATCGTCGAGCGCTACGCCACCTTGGGCGGCGTGTGTTTGAACGTGGGCTGCATCCCGTCCAAAGCTTTGCTGCACGTCGCAGCGGTGATGGACGAAGTGGCCCACATGGCCGACCTCGGTGTGGACTTCGGTGCGCCTGCGGTCAACATCGACAAGCTGCGCGGCCACAAAGAAAAAGTCATCGGCAAACTCACGGGTGGCTTGGCCGCCATGGCCAAGATGCGCAAGGTCACCACCGTGCGCGGCTTGGGTCAGTTTGTAGGCGCGAACCACCTCGAAGTGGAGGAAACGACTGGGACGGGTCAAGAAAAAACCGGCAGCAAAAAAGTGATCGCGTTCAAACGCGCCATCATCGCGGCGGGTTCACAAGCCGTGCACTTGCCTTTCATGCCCAACGACCCACGCGTGGTCGACAGCACGGGCGCTTTGGAACTCAAAGAAGTGCCTAAGCGCATGCTCATCTTGGGCGGCGGCATCATCGGCCTGGAGATGGGCACGGTTTACAGCACGCTGGGCGCACGCCTGGACGTGGTGGAAATGATGGACGGCCTCATGCAAGGCGCTGACCGCGACTTGGTGAAGATCTGGCAAAAGATGAACGCCAAACGCTTTGACAACATCATGCTCAAGACCAAGACCGTGTCCGCACGCGCCTTGCCCGAAGGCATTGAAGTCACGTTTGCACCAGCAGAAGAGGGCGGCACCGCCCCCGCGCCGCAGGTGTACGACCTCGTGTTGCAAGCCGTGGGCCGCACGCCCAATGGCAAGAAGATTGCGGCTGAAAAAGCCGGTGTGGCGGTGACCGATCGCGGCTTCATCAACGTCGACATTCAGATGCGCACCAACGTACCGCACATCTTCGCCATCGGCGACATCGTGGGCCAGCCCATGTTGGCGCACAAGGCGGTGCACGAAGCCCACGTGGCGGCCGAAGTGATTGCGGGCGAACTGCAAGGCAACAAAGAGCTGGCAGCGGCGGCGTTTAACGCACGCGTCATCCCAAGCGTGGCCTACACCGACCCCGAAGTGGCATGGGTCGGCTTGACCGAAGATCAAGCCAAGGCGCAAGGCATCAAGGTGAAAAAGGGCTTGTTCCCTTGGACGGCTTCAGGCCGCGCCATTGCCAACGGCCGCGACGAAGGCGTGACCAAACTGCTGTTTGACGATTCACCCGAGGCCCACGGCCACGGCAAAATCTTGGGCGGCGGCATGGTCGGCACACACGCGGGCGACATGATTGGCGAGATCGCACTGGCCATCGAGATGGGCGCAGACGCTGTGGACATCGGCAAGACCATCCACCCCCACCCCACGCTGGGCGAAAGCATCGGCATGGCGGCGGAGGTGGCGCACGGTAGCTGCACGGACTTGCCGCCCAGCAAGAAGTAAACGCTTCAAGCCCAAACAAAGAAAGCCGCCAACCTGAATGGGTTGGCGGCTTTTTTTTGATGAACTGGTGTCGTTGACTCAGGCCGTAATAGCCTCCTCAACCGATGGCATCCATCCAATTTTGGATTTGGAGCTGACTTGCATGTAAAAAGGCGGCATCGCTACTGACCAGCACGGCTTTGGCTTCCAGTGCATGCGCGGCAATTTGCATGTCCAGAGCCGACAAGCTGATGCCTTTGCTTTGCAGTTGCGCCCGCAGTGTGCCGTAGGTCTGAGCCACGGCTTCGTCCCACGGCAGCACTTCTACTCGACGCAAAAATTCGTGCACAGCCGCTTTCAACGCCAGTGCTTCGGGTCGTTTTGCCAAACCAAAGGCCAGCTCACCTGCCGTGATGGCCGATATGCAAACGCTGTGCATGGGCACGGCCAGCAAGTGTTGGGTCGCCTGCGGATGCCGTTTGATGAGGTGGCTGACCGTGTTGGTGTCCAGCAGGTAGCGTGTGTTCATGGCCTGGCTCAGTGCCCCAAGGTGTTGGGTAACGACTCAAAAGGGTCGCGATCTGTAGCCTCAGCTTGGTCGTGTGGCGTGCGTTCTTCGGGGCTCAAAAAGTCGTCAGGTACCTGAGCGTTGTCAGCCGCCGCGAAAAAACCAGTCCAGTCATCGGGACGGCGTGAAAGGATCACATCACCCGTGACCGGGTCTTTGCGGATAAAGACTTCTTCGGTGTCAAACCTGTAGGCCGCTGGCAGGCGTACGGCCTGGCTGCGGCCGTTCAGGAAAAGTTTGGCTGTTTGGGACATGTTTAACCTCCATGGCGCGATGGTAGATACCATAGTATATCCAGGCTGAAAAAATACCCCACGCCGCCGGTCGGTTGGCCTTTGTGGCTCAGGGCCAATTCACCCTCAAGCGCATTGACGAAGCCATCAAAGACCTGGAAAAAACCAAGGAAGCGCTGCACAAGTCAGCCAACAATTTGCGTCTGGCCAACGACAAGGCCGACGACTTGACGATCAAGAAACTCACCCGCGGCAACCCCACGATGGCGGCCAAGTTTGCCGAATTGCCGGGGTGCTAGTCACTTTATGAGTGGTATTTTTAAAAATACGCCTCATAAATTGATGTGTATCTGCCAAAATATGCCTCATGTCCACCCAAAACCCGTCCACACAACCACGCTACATCTGGCAGCACCGTGCCTGGCCGCAGCTCACATTCGACGCGACGGCACTTGCCCCTGCGCTGGACCTTGCCCGCTTGGAGCAAGGGCGCTTGCTGGGGTTGTTGGGTGCCATTGGGCTGGAGCAAGCCAATGAAGTGCAGCGCGAGTTGTGGGTGCAAGAAGCGCTGGCGACAGCCGCGATTGAGGGGCAGCAGCTCAACCTGGAGTCTTTGCGGTCGTCGGTGGCGCACCGGCTTGCACTGGCCGATGCGCCGGGGGCAGACCGTTCTGTTGAAGGTTTGGTGCAGGTGATGCAAGACGCCTTGACCAACCACAGTGCAGCGCTGGATGTGGACAGGCTGTGTCGCTGGCAGTCGGCGTTGTTTCCCGGCGGCACGTCGGGCATTGTCCGTATTGCGGTGGGCCGCCTGCGTGACCATGCCGATGCCATGCAAATTGTCAGCGGGCCTTTGGGGCGTGAGGTGGTGCATTACGAGGCACCGCCCTCTGCAAGAGTGGGTGCAGAGATGGACCGTTTTTTAGCTTGGTTCGCCAAGCCAGATGCCACGCTGAACGGTATCGCACGCGCAGCCTTGGTGCATTTGTGGTTTGAGTCCATCCACCCTTTTGAAGATGGCAATGGCCGCATAGGGCGTGCTTTGGCAGATATGGCTTTGGCGCAAGACATGTATGCGCAAGATCCAGAGGCCAATCCCACGCTGGTGCGGGTGTTCGGCTTGGCGCATCAAATGCATCAAACACGTTCTGCTTATTACGACGCGCTCAACAACGCGCAGTGCTTGCGAGGTGTTTCGCTGGATACTCAAGGGATTGATGTCACATCGTGGGTGCAATGGTTTGTGCAGGCGTTCACCCGTGCCTGTGTGGCCAGCCAGGCCGTGGTGCGCGATGCGACAGACAAAGCGCATTTCCGATTGCGCGCAGCACAGTGTCACATCAACCCGCGCCAAAGCAAGGTGCTGGAGCGCTTGCTCGAAGCCGGGCATGTGGGCTCGGGTGGCGGATTTTTGGGCGGCATGAGCACCGATAAGTACGCCAGGATCACTGGCATCTCGAAAGCCACAGCCGCACGCGATTTGGCCAACCTGGCAGCGCACGGCTTGTTGCGCATCGAGGGTTTGGGCAAAGCCACGCGCTATGTCGTGAATGTGCCGGGTTGGGAGCAGCCAGCGATCAAGCCTTAGTGACTTGCTTCAATGCACCCCAAGGTAACACCCCTCAACCCGCTCCCCATCCACTTCTTCACCTTCTTCGCTGCACAGCGCTGCAATCAAGGATTGGTCCACCACTTGGCCGGGTAGCAGCAGTTCTTCATGGGTCCAGCGCTTGACCAAGTGGCCGTTGGCCACACCCCCGGTGTGTGGGGCTTGGTAGGCGCGGCGGTGTTGCATGGTCACGCCACTGTTGGCGTTGGCGATGAAGCGGCTTTCACCCAGAGCCCAGGGTTCAAAGTAGGCGTTGGCGGCGGCATCCACTTGGCGGAAGTAGCTGCGTGCGCCTTCGGCGTTGAGCTTTTTGCGCACGGTGCGCGTGATGAGGCCTTGCAATTGGTCGAGCGCGGCGTGGTCCATTTGATCAAGGGCTTCGGGGCTCATGTCTTGTCCAGCCAGGGCCGCGTTGGTGGCCAGCTCGGCAGGCAGCACTTGCACCATGGCTCTGACCACGTCTCGGTGCGGTGCCACGGCGGTGGCCACGCCGCGTGTTTGTGGCTGGATGGGGCAGCGGATCTCGACAAAGCGCGGCTTGACGGGGCCTGTGCAGCCATCGTGGTGGTAATACTCCCCCTGGCTGAGGCGCCCCTTGCTGGAGCGCCCGCGCACATCGCGGTAGGTGGGATGCTGGCTGTGAACATTCAGGCAAACGACCAATCCGGTGGCATCGACCAATTGGTAGAAGGCTTCACGCCATTCGGGCAAGAGGAGTTTGTCGTGCAGGTAGTCGCTAGGCAGGGCGCCTTCTTGGCCCACTTCGCCTTCAATGACCAACACAAAAGGCTTGGGTCTGCGCACTCGCCACAGGGCATTGGCAAAGCTCAGCACCGAGCTGGTGCTTTCAGTGTTGGAGGTGGCGCTGTGGCCCGTGGGGTCAGACATGGGAAAAGTTCGGCAATCGGGCGTGATCAATGACGATCAGGAAGTTGGCGGGAATTTTAGGGCTTCATTTCAAAAGGGCTCAGCCTGTGCCCAGCGCTTGCCACACCCGAAGGGCGGCATACGCGTCGTTGGCGGCATAGACCAGTTGCGATTCGCTCAACCGTTCATTGGCCCAATTGCTGGTGGCAGCCTTTTTGGATTTCATGAAGCGCTGATTGAACAACACCGCCACCGCGCCCTTGACCCCCATGTCTTTGCGGTAGCCGCGCTGGTGGAAGACAGTGTTGAGTTCCAGAATGCCTTGGGGCTCAATGCCCAGTTTCTGGATGATGCGTTTTCGGTCATCGCCCAAACCAAAACCAGCTTTGACGATCCCCGGTTTCGCCAGCAGTGTGGCAGCCACGCTTCGGCATTGTGGATCGTGCAACTGAAACACCCAGGCTCGCTCTGCAGTGGCAAGTTGCAGGATGTGGGGGCCATCAGAAGCTTCACCCACTCTGAAGGTGGGTTTGGACTCGGTGTCAAAACCCCATGCGTCGGACTGAAGCAGCTGCGCATGGGCTTGCTCCGCTTGTGCGCCGCTGTTGACCAGGGTGATTCGGTCCAGTCCAAGCCGCTCAAAAAGCGGGAGGAGGGCGATGGCGTCTTTATCAGGGGTGGTATGACGAGGGCTCATGTGATCAGCCCGCCGTTTTTCGTGAAGTCTTCTTGGTCTTGTCGCTCGCCTTTTTGCGCACAGTGCGTTCAGCATCGGCTTTCTTCCCTTCGGCCAACCATTGGGCGAATTGTTCGGGAGTTTCCAGCGTGATGCGGCCCAGTGCAGCTGAACGAAAGTCATGGATCACGATGTGTGCGGCCTTGGTGGTGTTGACCCGTCCACCACTTTGCATGGCGCCGCGCACTCGGCCAACGGCTTCGAGCAGGGTTTCGTCGGTGTGGCTGGCCACATCGGTGATTTTGTAGCGGTCCGTCAGTGCCTGCGGATAGTGAGAGATCAGGTAGTTGAGCAATTCCAGTGCGACCACTTCTTCATCAAAAGCGTTCACGCCAATCGCTCCGCTTGCTGCGAGGTTGTAACCGCTTTGCTCAACGATGATGCGCGGCCACAGCACGCCCGGCGTGTCGTACAGATAAAAATCGTCGGCCAGCGCGATGCGCATCTCTTGCTTGGTCACGCCAGCTTCGTCACCTGTTTTGGCTGCGCGTTTGCCTTTGAGGGTGTTGATCAGCGTGGATTTGCCCACGTTGGGAATGCCGCAGATCAGCACGCGCATGGGTTTGACCATGCCGCCACGGTGGGGGGCCAGTTGTTGGCAGGCGTCGATCAGTGCTTTGGCGGGCGAGCTCATGCTCGTGTCCAGGCCTATGGCCCGCACGCCGTGCAGGGCGTTGTAATGGGCCAGCCATTTGGTGGTTCGGGCTGGATCGGCCAAATCCTGTTTGCTCAAAATTTTGAGAGCGGGCTTGCCCTTGATCAGCTCGGCCAACATGGGGTTGGCACTGGAGCCGGGAAGTCGCGCATCGAGCATTTCGATGACGACGTCAATCTCTTTGATGCGCTCCCCAATCGCTTTGCGCGTGAGGTGCATGTGTCCGGGAAACCATTGAATCGCCATAAAAGCCGCTGCCAACCGAGAATCAAAGATGTTGATTGTCGGTCACTTTGGTTGCAGTGGTTGAGTTTTCAACAGACCGTGGCGCCATGGGGCCCATCCCTTGGCCCATAGCGCCATGCAGTTTCAGCGGACCAGATCTTCCAGCGCGTCGATGACGATGCTGGTGCCAATGGCGATCAGCAAAATATCAGAGGCGACGCGCACGTATTTGTAGCCCGCAGGAGGTACGCCCAACGTCAGCACCACCGAGCGGGGCACATCGTAATAAACCACCCCAGCAGGCAAAGGTGCACCCTTGCGCCATTTTTTCGCTTGCCCCGGTGGCAAGCAGCCGTTGCCTTTTTTGGCCAAGCCGGGTGGACAAAACCCCATATTTTCTTTTTGCCCGTAGTAAGCGCGTGCCGCTTCTTGTTGGTGCGGCTGAAAATAAGCACCAATGGCAAGGGTGCCAGCGGAGGAGGGCACCGACATGTGTGGCGGCTGCGTTGCTTGCGAGCGGTGCATGCCTTGCGGCTCGTGATCGCGCTTGCGCATGGGATGCTGAGCGCGATCCTGACTTGGCTTGCCTTGGCGCTGGGCTTTACGGGGCGTTTCATCATCCGGCTTTTGTGCCTGAGCTGCTTGGGGTAGCCATAGCGCAGGCGCCAAAACCAGCAATGCGGTGCAGATGTATCGTGTCGAGATCATGGGATGCTTTCGTTGAACTTGTCGAACTGTGGATCTGCACAACTTATCTGCACCCGCGGAAAATCGATGTGCGTCAACACACACAAGTGCATGTCTTGCCCAGCACCCGGCCCATGAAAAAAGGCAGCCAGGTTATTCACCATGGCTGCCTTTCGGCGAAAGCAATTGAAAAATTACTTCTTCTTGTTCACGGCTGCTTTGAAAGCGGCGCCGGCAGTGAAACGAGGCACGGTAGCGGCTGCAATCTTGAGCTTCTCACCTGTGCGTGGGTTCTTGCCAACGCGGGCTGCGCGCTTGGCTGCTTTGAAGGTACCAAAACCAATCAATTGCACGTCTTGTTTTTTTGCAACTGTCTTGGTGATGATTTCAACCAAAGCGCTCACGGCACGGCCGGCGGCGGCTTTGGACATGTCTGTTTCTTTTGCCAAGGCTTCGATCAGTTCTGCTTTGTTCAAGATTTTCTCCAAATGAATAGAACGGCGAGATTTTGCCATGCAAAGATGCGGTTGTTGACTTAATTTTTCTCAATTTCATCAAGTTGTTTCACCTATGCAACTTTACATAATATACATCGTATGTAATTAGATGGGTGTGAAACATTCCACCGATGAGGGATAGCCGGTCACACAAGTAAAGTTGACGCTACTTTCCAAGTAAAGTTATAGCTACTCACATATTCCAAGTAAAGTTAACGCTATCAAGGACTGGTGATTTGGCAAGACCAAAACGTTGATGTGCGTAACTTCTATCCGATTACGCTTCGTACGGCTTTGTTCTTTGCTGCAGATTTGAGTTTTTTGGGTTGCATGTCGTTGATGCGTGCAAGATAACCTGATGCGCGCTCTGATAGCTGCGTGTTTTGCATCCTCAGCTCGTGCAGTTGCTTGGTCAAATTTCCTGCCACTTCCAGAGCCTCACTTTGATGTCGTATCTGCTTCTTTTTTTCAATCTCCACCTCTGCCTGTAATTTTTTTACTTGTTGGCGCTCGCGATCAATCTCCGCCATCAGTCTTCGTTCTGAAGACACAAACTGTGCCTGAAGCGCTTGGATTTCAGCGCTGTGAGACCGCAGTTGCGCATCGTGACGGCGACGCTCCTCATTGCCTTCGGCAACTTGCTGTTGAAGCGCCAGACGCGATGATGTGAGTTCCTCATCCTTCTTGTTCACAAGCATTTGAAGCTTATGCGCTTGACCTTGTGTTTCGGCATGCTTCAGTTCAAGCGCATCAAGGGCTTGCTTTAATTCTGATGCCTTCTGCGTGAACGCTCCACGCTCAGCTTCAATTTCAGCAAGCACCGTCGTCATTTGCTGTTCTTGCTGACTTGCTGTGTTCGCGAAATCTGCTTTTGATACTTCAAAAGTACTGTGAGCCTCCTGCAAAGCACTTTTCCAGAGGGTTTTCATGGCTACTTGCACAGTAGCTGGCAATTCGCTTGTTTTATCGGATTCACCCGTTGGTCCTCTCAAACGCTCTCCCAATGAAGAAAACCAGACCTCCAGCATCGGGCCCACGGTGTTGGGCGATCCACGGCCCAATTTCATGCGAACACGTTCAATGGTCGGTTTGAGTTGCTCACTGAGCAATTCGTCGGCTGCGCCGTTGACATCGGTTTGCTGAACACCCCTTGGACTTTTAACTTGCATCGCCCTGCTCCTTGCTGTAAATTTACCAACGATAAGAGATATTTATCGTGATTTAAAGGATAAAAAGATAAATAATCTTACATGCTATGTAAGATTTCATCAAAGAAATAAGCCGCCCATGAACTTGCGCCTGCCCACGCTCAAAAATACACCCGCCCTGGAGCCAGAGGCCCTGAGCGAAGTCACCCAACGCGCCGTCGAAGATCTGCTGCGCGAAGGTGAATCAAAAAACACCCTCATCAGCTACCGCAGCGCCTTGCGCTACTGGGCCGCATGGTTTGGTGCACGCTACGGCCGACAAATACAGCTGCCCGTGCCCACCGCCTGTGTGCTCCAGTTTGTCGTCGACCACGCGGATCGAACCACCGACAAAGGCCTGGCGCACGAGCTGCCCATCGAGATCGATCAAGCCCTGGTGAAATCCGGCTTCAAAGGCAAACTCGGCGCACTCGCACACAACACCCTGATTCACCGAATTGCGGTCCTGTCCAAAGCCCACCAAATTGGCGAGTTCAAAAACCCTTGCCACGACCCCAAAGTGCGCGAGCTTCTCTCCCGCACCCGCAAGGCCTACGTCAAGCGGGGTGCCCTCCCCCGCAAAAAAGACGCCCTCACCAAAGAGCCTCTTCAAGCCATCTTGCAAACGTGCGATGACTCAGTCATCGGCATCCGCGATAGAGCACTGATCTTGTTCGCCTGGTCCAGTGGCGGGCGCAGGAGATCCGAGGTGGCCAGCGCAGACATGCAGTTTTTAAAACGCACCGGCCCCGATGCCTATCTCTACAACTTGGCGTTCTCCAAAACGAACCAAGCCGGCGCAGAACGCGCTGAAAACCACAAACCCATTTTTGGCCTCGCAGCGCAAGCCCTCTCGGCATGGCTCACCGTCAGCCACATCACCAGCGGGGCGATTTTCCGAAGAGTGCGCAAAGGCGGTCACATCGGTGAAGCGCTCTCCCCTGCCGCTGTCAAAGATATCGTTAAAAAGCGATGCTTGTTGGCAGGCATTGACGGCAACTATGCCGCCCACTCCCTGCGCTCAGGGTTCGTGACAGAGGCAGGCTTGCAAAACGTTCCCCTCGCTCAGACCATGGCCATGACGGGGCACCACAGCGTCTCCACCGTGTTGGGTTATTTCCGCATCACACAAGAGGCTGAGGTGACAGACCTTATGAGAGATGCGCGCCCCAACACTTGAAGCTCAACTGGGGTATGAACTTGTATGGAAAATCAGGCACAGGAGATCAAATGAAGACCATCACGCTCTATTTCGCAACCGCAATCGCTGAAATCGTGGGGTGCTACCTGCCCTGGCTCTGGCTCAAGCAAAACGGATCTCCATGGTTGCTGATACCCGCCGGAGTCAGTCTGGCGGCCTTCGCGTGGCTACTGGGGGTCTCCTCGTTTTCAGTGCAATAAGTGACGGTACGCAAAGCTAGCACTGGCGCGGGGGTGGTCTGGGTAGACCGTTGATTTCATTGACTTTCCTGTTCGCTTTGTAAACGGGTATGGTGGCCTCCCACTTTTGAGGTTCACGATGCAGGGTTGGCACACAACGTTTTTGGGGATGCGTGGGCTCCCCCGCGATATCAGCGACTTCGAGATGAAGGCATTTTTCACCTTCGATGGTGCCGAGCGCGACGCAATCAATGCACGCCGAGGTGATTCCCACAAGCTTGGTCTGGCGCTCCATATTGGTTTCCTGCGCATGAGTGGGCGTTTGCTCGGTGCCTTTCGGGTAATTCCAGTAGCCTTGTGGCGCCACCTTGGCAACGAGCTTGGCATTGCAGCACCAGAAGTCGCCTCGCTGAGAGCCATGTATGAACGCGGGCGCACGCTATTCGATCACCAACAAGTAGCCTGCACGGTCCTTGGATTCCAGTGGATGAGCGAGCACCAGCGCCGCTCACTGGTACGTGAACTGCGCGACGAAGTGGCGCGCTGCGCCGACCGCGATCAGCTACTCGTGCGGGCGCGTCAATGGCTGTACAAGAACAAGCTGGTGATCGTGCACGAGCGGGCAATTCGGACACTGATTGCGGCGGCACTTGCCCAGCTTGAAGTTGAAACAGGCACCGCCATCGCCGCCAGCGTTGATCCAGCAACACTTGATCGCTGGCGAGCCTCAGTTTCAGAGCTGCGCCCAGATGGACAAACCCAGCAGAGTTGGCTATGGGCTGCACCGGCGAAACACTCAACCCGCCAAATCAGCGAGGTACTGGAGCGCATCGACCTGCTTTACACGCTGGACGTTCATAAGCACCTGGCAGACATCCCCGATCTCATCTTGCGCCGCTACGCGCGCCGACTTGTCTCCAGGCCGCCCTCAGCCGGAGCCAAGATCAAAGAGCCAGCGCGCACCGTGGAGGTCGCATGCTTTCTTCGGTATTGCCTGTTCACCACCACAGACCAGTTGATCCTTATGGTGCAGCGCCGGATCGCCGATCTGTGGCGTCAGGCTGCCGCCGATGTCCCCGCTACCGTCAATTGGGCCGCAATGTACAAAACGCTGCTCGGCGAACTTGTTGCCTTGAGCGCGCAAGGTGCGGTGCCAGATGCTGAGTTGCGTGCCCGTCTTGAAGCCTTGATCACCGAAACCCAGAAACGCAAACCACCGAGCAGGGCCTCCCTGGTCCGCGAGGGATTGATTGATGGAATTCGCCCCGTGCGGTCGTTGCTCGTCGCCATTGCAAAGCTGCCCTGGCAGGCCACCGGCGAGCATCCTGCCATCGAGTACCTTGCCAAGCTGCAAGCTTTATATCTCAAAGGATCCAGAAAGCTGCCAGTTGAAGTGGTGGCACCAAGTCTGGGAATGATCTGGCAGGTTTCGATCTCCAGCCCAGACCGGGAACGGGCGTTTCAGGCGTTGGAGGTGGCCACCCTGTTTGCCCTGCGCCGCGCGGTGCGCAATGGCTCGGTCTGGATTGAGCACAGCCTGAGCTTTCGGGGTCGTGCGCGCTTGTTCTTCACGGACGAGCGTTGGCAGGCAGAGTCCAAGAAACACTATGCCCGTCTATCGTTACCCAGCAAGGCTGCCACTTTCTTGAAGCCTTTGCTGGCCAGAGTAACTGCCGGTGTCGATGCGGTGGCCGCTGCAGCCCGCAGTGGCGTACTGCGCGTGGATGATGAACTCCATTTGTCGCCATTGCCCGCAGAGGACGAAGACCCAGAAGTGACCAAGCTGCGCGCGGCTTTGGATCACCGCATCGGTGAGGTTCAATTGCCGGAAGTGATTCTGGCCGTTGACGCCCAGGTGCGCTTTAGCTGGATCATGCTCGGACGTGAGCCGCGCTCTACCGACGAGCTGCTGATGGTCTATGCCGGCATCATGGCCCACGGCACCAGTCTGACTGCGGTCGAATGCGCGCGCATGATTCCGCAATTGTCTGCCACCAGCATTCGCCAGGCCATGCGCTGGGCGCGGGACGAACGGCGTCTGAGCCAGGCCTGCCAGGCTGTGCTGGAATTCATGCAGCGACACCCGATTGCCGCCACCTGGGGGCGGTCCGATTTGGCATCTTCTGACATGATGAGCATGGAGACCACCAAACGGGTGTGGCAAGCCCGGCTTGATCCTCGGCGCAACACACCTTCCATTGGAATCTACTCCCATGTAAAAGACCGGTGGGGCATCTTCCATGCGCAGCCCTTTGTGCTCAATGAGCGCCAGGCGGGCGTGGCCATTGAAGGTGTCATCCGCCAAGAAAAGCTGGAGACCAGCCAGCTTGCTGTGGATACCCATGGCTACACCGACTTTGCCATGTCACATGCCCGTTTGCTTGGTTTTGATCTTTGCCCGCGGTTGAAGGAACTCAAACAGCGCCACCTCTTTGTGCCACGCGGCACCAAAGTGCCCGCAGAAATCGCTGCGGTGTGCGAAGCCAATGTCGACGTCGCTTTGATCGAAAAGCATTGGGATAGTCTGGTGCACCTGGCAGCCTCGGTCATGAGCGGACATGCCAGTGCGGTGGCAGCTCTTGCGCGGTTCGGTTCTGCCGCCCAGGGCGATCCAATCTATGAGGCTGGCGTGCAATTGGGGCGGTTGCTGCGTACGGCGTTTTTGGCTGACTACTTTGTCAAGGACGCTTTCAGGAACGAGTTGCGCCGGGTGCTCAATCGGGGCGAGGCTGTTAACGCCCTCAAGCGCGCCATTTATACCGGCCGGATCAGCCCGGCGCAGGCCAAACGTGTCGATGAAATGCAGGCTGTGGCCGATGCGTTGAGCCTGATGGCCAACATCGTGATGGCGTGGAATACCTCACAGATGCAGGCGGTCCTGGATCGCTGGTCGAACCGCCGCCAGGTCATTCCACCGGAACTGATCGGGAAGATTGCGCCCACCAGGCTGGAGAGCATCAACTTGCGGGGTGTGTTTCGCTTCCCGGTTGACCGCTATGCTGACCAAATCCTGCCTTCGCGGCCAAATGCATCGATAACTGGCACCAATGGATGAAACCGACCACGGTTTGACGCCACGAATCGCAGATTTGAAAGTGAACAGGAAAGTCAATGAAATCAACGATCTACCAACACCACCTCCGCGCCAGTGCTAGCTTTTCGTACCGTCACTTATTGCACTGAAAACGAGGAGACCCCTACTGACACTGCACGAAGCTGCCACCGGACGCGTCTACGCTGCTTACGGGAGTGTCTATATCTTTGCAGCTATTCTTTGGCTATGGGCCGTCGACGGCATCCGACCATCGAATTGGGATGTCGCGGGTGTTGCCGTGGCCCTGCTGGGTATGAGCATCATTGCCTTTCAACCGCGCTAGGAACAGATCCTCAATTTAGAGAATGCTTTGAAAAAAGCGCCTTGCTTGCGGATCTCGGAACAGTGTTTACGGGCGCTCAAAGGGACTCGTACCCCTTTGACGCAAATCAGTGCGCCCCATGCACATGGCGCGCGCCTCGCTTGCCCACCGGCCCCACTTCCTTAGAGGCCTGAGCAATTCCGGAAAGCACACCGCACTCACTGACAGAGCCGTTTCCGGCACAACCGGTTCGCAACTCAACAAGTTGCCTTTGCAAGACCTTCAGCTCTCTGATTCGAACCGCCACATGCTTGATGTGCTCATCAACCAAGGCGTTGATGTCAGAACAGTCCTGTGGGGGGGAATCTTTCATGCGCAACAGCGCTCGAATCTCATCCAGGGCCATGTCCAAGCTTCGGCAGTACCGAATGAACGAAAGTCGTTCAACGTGCTCCGGTCCATAGACGCGGTAGTTGCCTTCCGTTCGTGCTGTTTCCGGCAGCAATCCCTCGCGTTCGTAGTACCTGATGGTCTCCACTTGAGTATGAGTGGCTTTGGCCAGTTCGCCGATTTTCATGTCTGCACCTTGAGCAGTAGCGAGTTTTCTTATCACATCTCATTGTAGGCGCTTGACACTGTAGTGGCTACAGGGTTTCTAATCAACCCAACAAGGAGAAGATCATGAGCCCGTCTGCGCCACATACGTTGCCCGACACAAACACCGACACTGCTTGCGGTTGCGCAAGTTCTTGCCAAGCCTCAGCGATGTCCACTGAATCTCTGCCGCCCGGGCAGGTAAATGGAGGATCGCAGCGGTTTCGCATTGCGAACATGGACTGCGCTTCGGAAGAGTCGGAGATTCGCCGAGCGCTGGACGGTGTGGCAGACATTCGTGGCTTGCAATTCAACCTGGGTGATCGCGAGTTGGCTATTGCAGCCGATGACAGTGCGCTGTCGCAGGCACTGGAGGCTATTCGCAAGGCTGGCTTCAAGCCGGAACCGCTTGGCGTGGAAGATGAAACGGTGGACGCTACTCCCGCCCCGCCAACAGGCTTCTGGACTTCTTGGGGCAAGTTGATCGGTGCTTTAGGGCTAGCGTTGGCTGCTGAAGGCTTGGCATTCGCATTGCCGGACAGTTGGCCGGTGAAGGTGTTGGGCATGGTGCTGGCAGCAGTGGCCATTCTGCTTTCGGGCTTCTCGGTCTACGGCAAAGGTCTTGCCGCACTGCGGCAGGGGCGCTTGAACATCAATGCCCTGATGACGGTGGCCGTGACCGGGGCATTTTTGATCGGCCAGTGGCCGGAAGCCGCCATGGTGATGGCCCTGTACGCGATTGCCGAAGCCATTGAGGCGAGGGCCGTGGATCGGGCGCGCAACGCCATCAAGAGCCTGTTGGCACTTGCACCGGAGCAGGCTGAAGTGCGTCAGGCCGACGGTAGCTGGAGTCGGGTTGGGGTCAAAGCGGTTGCAGTGGGCGCGATAGTGCGTATCCGACCGGGCGAACGCATTCCGCTGGATGGTGTCGTGACCTTGGGCCAGAGTGCCATTGATCAATCGCCGGTGACAGGCGAAAGCCTGCCAGTCGACAAGGCACCCGGAGACGAAGTCTATACAGGCACTATCAATCAGGCGGCTGCCCTCGAAATGCGTGTTACGGCACCCGCTTCAGACAGCACCCTGGCGCGCATCATCCATGCCGTTGAGCAGGCCCAAGCTTCGCGTGCTCCGACGCAGCGTTTCGTGGATCGGTTCGCTGCCATCTACACTCCGGCGGTCTTCGCCCTCGCCATTACGGTAGCTCTGCTTATGCCTTGGATCACGGGGGTGACGTGGCTGCAAGCGGTCTACAAGGCATTGGTGCTACTGGTCATTGCCTGCCCGTGTGCCTTGGTGATTTCCACGCCTGTCACAGTCGTCAGCGGCCTGGCGGCTGCGGCACGTCGGGGAATTTTGATCAAAGGCGGCGTGTACCTGGAGGAGGCCCGCAAGATCAAGGCCGTGGCCATGGACAAGACTGGCACCATGACCGAAGGCAAGCCCAAACTGGTGGCATTCGAGTCGGTGGACCCCGGTGTTGATCAACGAGTTCTTGAGGGGCTTGCAAAAAGTCTCGCAGCACGGTCGGATCACCCGGTTTCTAAGGCCATCGCCGAGGGGTTGTCAACGGACGAGCAGGAGGTCGGTGAGTTTCAAGCAGTTGCAGGACGCGGCGTGCAAGGCGTGATCGACGATCATCCCTACGCGCTGGCCAACCACCGGTGGATCGAAGAGCGCGGGCAATGTTCGACTCAGCTCGAAGCGCGCCTTGCAATTCATGAGGAAGCCGGACGCACCGTCACGATCCTTGCGAACGGCCAGCGAGTCATGGCCATCTGCGCGGTGGCAGACACCATCAAGCCTTCATCCGCCCAGGCCGTGGCCGACCTGAAATCCATGGGTGTGACAACGGTCATGCTGACGGGCGACAACATCGCGACCGCACGTACAGTCGGCGCTCAGGCTGGCATTGCCGAGGTACGTGGGAATTTGCTGCCCGAAGAGAAGTTGCAGGCCATTGGCGAACTGCAACAGCGCTTGGGCGTCACGGCGATGACCGGCGACGGCATCAACGACGCGCCAGCCCTCGCCAAGGCTGACATCGGTTTCGCGATGGGTGCGGCCGGAACTCACACCGCCATGGAAGCCGCCGACGTTGTCGTCATGAACGATGACTTGCGTCGCTTGCCCGAAACGATACGGCTCTCAAAGCGCACCCACGCTGTGCTTTGGCAGAACATCAGTCTTGCGCTCGGCATCAAGCTGGTGTTCCTGCTGCTGGCCATCTTTGATAACGCTTCGATGTGGATGGCTGTGTTTGCGGACATGGGCGCCAGCCTCCTTGTCGTCGGTAACGGCTTGAGGCTGCTGCGCCGATGACATGGAAATTCTTTCTCTATGACTGGGGTGGCCTGAACGTCGCGCTGTTTCAAGCCATCAACACGGGTACGCCTGCCGCGCTGGGGCCGCTGGTGTGGTTCTTCAGCCTCGCGGGAAGTTACTGGACGGCGCCGCTGACGATGCTGGGTCTGTGGTGGTGGTCAAAGTCGGCCGCCAACCCGGCTCGTGGCGCGGCAGTTTTGCACCGCCTCCTTGGTTTTTGCGCGGCCTTCCTGCTGGCTTTGCTGATCGCCACCGTCTTGAAGCTATGGCTGGACTTTCCACGCCCGCTGGCCGTCCTTGGCGACACGGTGCGCGTTATCGGTGATATCGAACGCCACTACAGCCTGCCCAGCGGACATTCCACCTATACCGCGCTGGTGGTCGGCGCGCTCTGGCCTTTGATGGGTCGTCTTGGCCGCATCGGTATGGTGTTGTACGCTGCATTGGTCGGTTGGTCGCGCGTCGCCGCCGGCGTGCACTTCCCTGCCGACGTGCTCGCGGGATGGGGACTTGGATGGATCTGCATGGCGCTCGCCGGGTGGTTGATACCGCTGGCGGCCTCTCTGTGGCAATCAACTCGCCGCACATCAGCCTCGGTCTGGTTCGCGGTGGCCGCCGGTGCGGGGATGATCGATCAGCTCGCGAAGTTCTCCATCACCCGCACGTTTGCCTACGGAGAACAGGTCGAAGTCACCTCATTCTTCAACTTCGTCCATGTCCTGAATCCGGGCGCAGCATTCAGCTTTCTAGCCGGTGCTGGCGGCTGGCAACGTTACTTCTTCATCACGCTGGGTCTGGTCGTTTCTGTTTGGCTGGGGCGCATGTTGCGTCAGCAACTACCACCTCTTGAAGCGGTGGGCTACAGCCTGATCCTTGGTGGTGCGCTTGGCAATGTCGCGGATCGTGTGTTTCGTGGACAGGTTGTTGATTTCCTCGACTTCCATTGGCGGCTTGCGCACTGGCCCGCCTTCAACTTCGCTGATGTGGCGATCACATCGGGCGCTGCCTTGCTCATCGTCCAGCTGACGACCCAAGGCAAGGCGGTAGAAAACTCAAAAGACGAATAAGTCTATAGCTGCTACACTGTTCAACTCATGCGTAAATGGCTGGCAATTTTTCTGTTGGTGTTCATGCCGCTGCAGCTTAGCTGGGCGGCAGTGGCCAGCTATTGCCAGCACGAAACTGGAGCCGCAGCCAAACACTTCGGTCACCATGACCATCAGCACAAGGCTACTGATGGTAAAGAGACAGCACCCGATCCAGCCAAAACCGGTGGCGGTGATCCTGATTGCGCATCCTGCCATGCGGGGTGTTCATCAGCCCTGCCTGGGGAGGTGACTCTCCCGCCGATGTTCAGCTCGTCCCTAGACATAGCGGACTACTGGCTGCATCTTACGTCGCCCCCTTTCGAACGCTTAGAACGCCCGCAGTGGCGTGTCCTCGCCTGATCGGCGGGGAGCGCGTTCCTTCCCTCGTCGTCACTAAAGCAGTCGCGCTTGGTGCGTGACCGCACAAAGCCGCCTTTGCGCCGCTGACGTGACGATGTAGCAGGCGATCATTTGGATCGCTCTCCGCCGATTTCCTCGTGTCTTTGAAATCACTGGAGAATCGGATGTTGAAGAGTATTCACAAGCAAAAACGACGGGCGTCACTTGCCGTTCATAGGGCTACAAAAAAGGCAACTGCAGCGGGCCTGCTTATTGCGCTCACCGTAGGGGTATCTTTTGCCCAATCGCTGCCTGCTGCGCAAGCCAACCGCACAGCCCAATCTGAGTCGCAGGCCGATGTGGCGACGCTTCTGACGTTGCAGAGAGCCATCGCGTTGGCGCTCGACGGCAATCCAGACCTTACCGTCGCAAAACGTGAAATTGAGGCTACTGAAGGTCAGGTGCTTCAAGGGCAAGCGCGCCCTAACCCAGAGCTTGCCTATTTACTGGAAGACCAGCGCGCACAGACCCGTACACAAAGCGTGCAGATTAACCTTCCCGTTGAAATGGGCGGCAAGCGCGCGGCCCGTATCGCGGCCGCCGAGCGAGGGCGCGACATCGCAGTGGAAGACCTGAATGTGCGGCGCATCGAAATCCGCGCCGCTGTGGTCGCCGCCTTCTTCGAAACGCTGGCAGCCCAGGAGCGTGTAGCACTGGCTCTTGACAGTGTCGATTTGGCGAGAAAAGCGACCGACGCGGTTGCCAAGCGCGTGGCAGCGGGTAAGGTTTCTCCCGTCGAAGAATCAAAGGCCCGGGTGGCTGAGGCCGGGGTGCGCGTTGAACTCGCCCAGGCGCAAAGCGAGCAGCGCAACGCTCGGGGACGTCTTGCCAGCTTGCTGGGTGCCAATCCACCTCGCTTCACCCTCGTCGCGGGCAATGTTGAAGTGCTCCCGCTCGTTCCAAGCTTCGACAGTGTCCAGCAACGCCTGTCTGTCTCGCCAACCTTGCGTCGTGCGCAGCTAGAGATGGAACGCCGCAGATCACTGGTCGATTTGGAGCGCAGCAAGCGGGTGCCCGATGTCACCTTCAGCCTGGGAGTGAAGCGCCCCAATGAGCTGCAGCGTGATCAGCTGCTGTTCGGCGTCTCCGTGCCGTTGCCGTTGTTTGATCGCAATCAGGGCAACTTGCTGGAAGCGCTGAAGCGCGAAGACAAAGCCCGGGACGAACTCCAGGCCCTGAACCTACGCGTCGGCACGGAAGTCTTGCAAGCGCGCGAGCGGCTGGATGCCATTCGCTGGGAAGTTGATGTCCTGCAACGGGACGTACTGCCCGGGGCCAAGAGTGCCTACGACGCAGCCACCATCGGATTTGAAAACGGCAAGTTCAACTTCCTGGAAGTGCTGGACGCGCAGCGCACCTACTTCGCCGCCAAGTCCCAACACCTCAAGGCACTGGCCGAAGCGCATCGCGCGGCGGCGGATATTGACCGGGTGCTCGGCGACTCCACGCCGAACACCGACAAGCCAGCTAACCAGGAATGAACATGAAAATCGACACAAACAAACTGAATATCGGCAAAAAGCAGCTGATCGCTATCGCTGCGATTGCCGCGACTGGCGTCGTGCTTGGCACCGCCATCCTCAGCAACAAGACAACCAAGACGGCGGAAGATGACGGTCACGGACATGGCAGCCACGTTGAAGCCAAGGCACACAGTGATGGAGAGCACCACGGCAAGAAGGACGGAGATGGCCACGATCACGACAAAGGCCATGCAGACGGTGAGCACCACGAAGGTCCGAGCAAGGGGCCGCATGGGGGCAAGCTGTTCAAGGAGGGGGACTTCGGGTTGGAGGCGCTGCTGGCTGAGGATGGCGGCGAACCACGCCTGCGGATCTGGCTATTCAGCAAAGATAAGCCGCTTCCAAACAATGCCGCCAAAGTCAGCGCCACCATCACGCGCTTGACCGGTGAGAAGCAGACCCTCAACTTTGCACCTGACAAGGACAGCCTGGTGAGCCGCGAGGTGGTGCCCGAGCCACACGCTTTTGATATCAGCATCGTTGCCCAGACTTCCACCGAGCCCTTCATGTTCGTCCTGAACCAGGAGGAAGGAAAGGTCGAACTTAGCGATGCACAAATCAAGGCCGCATCCATTGGCATCGACACGGCAGGTGCGGCCCGCATCAAATCCACTTTGCAATTGCCGGGCGAGATTCGCCTGAATGAAGACCGGACATCGCACGTTGTTCCGCGCATCGCGGGGGTGGTCGAGAGTGTGCAGGCCAGTTTGGGGCAGGCGGTCAGACGAGGCCAAGTTTTGGCCGTCATCGCCAGCCCGGCGGCATCAGAGCAGCGCAGCGAGTTGCAGACGGCACAAAAGCGATTGGTCTTGGCCAAGACCACGTATGAGCGTGAAAAGAGGCTCTGGGAGCAGAAGATCTCTGCCGAGCAGGACTATCTGCAAGCCGGACAAGCCTTGCACGAGGCAGAGGTCGCCGTGGCCAACGCCCAGCAGAAGCTGTCCGCCTTGGGGTTGGCCTCAAGTTCGTCGGGGGGGCTCAATCGCTTCGAGCTGCGCGCGCCATTCGACGGCTTGGTGATCGAAAAGCATCTCAGCCTCGGTGAGGCCGTCAAGGAAGATGCCGCCGTGTTCACCGTGTCTGACCTGGGACAGGTCTGGGCCGAGATCAACGTGCCTGCGAAGGATTTGCCGCTGGTCAGGGTTGGCGAGAAGGTCACCATCAAAGCGACGGCCTTCGATGCCAGCGCGATCGGAACCATCACTTTTGTGGGCTCATTGATCGGTGAGCAGACCCGCATGGCCAAGGCCCGCGTGGTCTTGTCCAACCCCAAGGGCGCTTGGCGGCCTGGTCTGTTTGTCAGTGTGGAAGTGATCTCATCGGAGGCGGATGTTCCCGTGACCGTGGCCAGTGACGCCATTCAAACTGTGGGTGATAAGCCTGTTGTGTTCCTGAAGGTTAACGGAGGCTTCATCGCCCAGCCCGTGCAGTTAGGTCGTAGTGATGGCAAGCGCGTCGAGGTGGTGCAAGGACTCAAGCCGGGGGCTCCCTACGCGGCAGCAGGTAGTTTTGTCGTGAAGTCTGAACTCGGCAAAGCCTCTGCCGAACACACCCATTGAGACGAGGCAACGACCATGTTTGAGAAACTTATTCGCGCAGCTATCGAGCACCGATGGTTGGTGTTGCTGGCAGTCATCGGTATGGCGGCCGTCGGCGTATTCAACTACCAGAAGCTCCCCATCGACGCAGTGCCGGACATCACCAACGTCCAGGTGCAGATCAATACCCAAGCACCGGGGTACTCACCGTTGGAGACCGAGCAACGGGTGACTTACCCGATTGAGACCGTGATGGCGGGCCTTCCCAACCTGGAGCAAACCCGTTCCCTGTCCCGCTATGGACTGTCGCAGGTTACTGTGATCTTCAAGGACGGCACCGACATCTACTTTGCGCGCCAATTGGTCAACGAACGCATCCAGGAGGCTCGCGACAAACTACCTTCAGGCATCACCCCGGCGTTGGGCCCGATCTCGACGGGCTTGGGCGAGATCTACCTGTGGACGGTAGAAGCCAAGGATGGTGCGAAGAAGCCTGATGGCCAACCTTATACGGCCACCGATCTGCGCGAGATTCAGGACTGGATCATCAAGCCGCAGTTGCGCAACGTGCCCGGCGTTACAGAAATTAACTCGATTGGCGGCTTTGCCAAGGAATACCAAATCTCGCCGATACCCGAGCGACTTGCCTCGCTGGGGATCACCTTACAGGACATCGTGACGGCATTAGATCGCAACAACGGCAACGTGGGCGCGGGCTATATCGAAAAGCGTGGAGAGCAATATTTGATCCGGGCCCCAGGTCAGGTCAAAACCTTAGAGGACATCAGCAACGTGATCCTGAGCAGCGCCGGTGGCGTGCCTATTCGGGTACGTGACGTGGCTGAGGTAGGCTTGGGGCGTGAACTGCGCACGGGTGCTGCCACAGACAATGGGCGCGAGGTGGTTCTGGGCACGGTCTTCATGCTCATCGGACAGAACAGCCGAACAGTCTCCCAAGCCGTCGACAAAAAGATGGTTGAGATCAACCGCAGCCTTCCTGAAGGCGTACACGCTGTCACCGTCTACGACCGTACGGTCTTGGTGGACAAAGCCATCAACACGGTCAAGAAGAACTTGTTGGAAGGCGCGATCCTGGTGATCGTGATCTTGTTCCTGTTCTTGGGCAACATTCGCGCAGCCATCATCACGGCGACCGTGATTCCCTTGTCGATGTTGTTTACTTTCACTGGGATGGTGACTTACCAGGTGAGCGCCAATTTGATGAGTCTGGGCGCACTCGACTTCGGCATCATCATCGACGGAGCGGTTGTGATCGTCGAGAACTGTGTCCGTCGTCTTGCCCATGCGCAAGCTCAGTACGGCAGGCCATTGACGCGCTCCGAGCGTTTTCACGAGGTATTCCTTGCTTCTAAGGAATCGCGCCGCCCGCTCTTATTTGGTCAGCTCATCATCATGGTGGTGTACCTGCCCATCTTTGCTCTGACCGGTGTGGAAGGAAAGATGTTCCATCCGATGGCGTTCACCGTGGTTGCTGCGCTGGTCGGGGCAATGATTTTGTCAGTGACTTTCATCCCGGCAGCTGTCGCACTGTTTATTGGCAACCGCGTCAGCGAAAAGGAAAACTGGCTGATGGTGCAAGCCAAGCGTTGGTACGCCCCTTTGCTGGACCGAGTGATGGCTGCCAAGGCTGTTGTCTTGGCTGTTGCCGCAGTGGCGGTTGTTCTGTGCGGCTTGATCGCGACCCGCATGGGAAGTGAATTTGTACCCAGCTTGAACGAAGGCGATTTCGCCATCCAGGCCCTGCGAATCCCTGGCACCAGTCTGACGCAGTCGGTGGCAATGCAGCAGCAGCTAGAAGCCACGCTCAAAGCCAAGTTCCCTGAGATCGAGCGCATCTTTGCGCGAACGGGAACGGCGGAGATCGCATCCGACCCAATGCCTCCGAATATCTCTGATGGCTACATCATGCTCAAGCCGGTGTCGGAGTGGCCAGAGCCACGCAAGTCACGTGATGAGCTGCTTGCTGCGGTGCAAGAAGTCGTGGGCAAGATACCAGGCAACAACTATGAGTTCTCTCAGCCGATCCAACTGCGGTTCAACGAACTTATCTCTGGGGTTCGCAGTGATGTTGCGGTGAAGATCTTTGGCGACGACATGGACGTGTTGAACAAGACGGCCGAAGAAGTTTCGTCAATGTTGCAGAAGATCCAGGGTGCATCCGAGGTCAAGGTTGAACAGACCACCGGATTGCCAATGCTCACGGTCAACATTGATCGCCAAAAGGCCGCCCGATATGGTCTGAACGTTGGCGACATTCAAGACACCGTGGCTACGGCTATCGGAGGGCGTGAGGCCGGGACGCTGTTTGAAGGTGACCGTCGATTCGACATCTTGGTGCGGTTGCCAGAGTCTTTGCGCAACGACCTTGAAGGTATGAAGCGCTTGCCGATTCCTTTGCCGCGCGGATCGGGCGGTGCTGAAGGCCGAACCAACTTCATCCAGTTGGCCGAAGTGGCGAGTTTCGAGTTGGCTCCAGGCCCGAATCAGGTTAGTCGGGAAAACGGTAAGCGCCGAATCGTGGTGAGTGCCAACGTTCGTGGCCGAGATGTGGGCTCGTTTGTTGCGGATGCAGAAGCGGGTCTGGCACAAGTCAAAATCCCCCCCGGGTATTGGACGAGTTGGGGAGGTACCTTTGAGAATCTGCAGTCGGCGACCCAGCGCTTGCAGATCGTTGTTCCAGTCTCGCTGCTCTTGGTGTTTGTGTTGCTTTTTGCGATGTTCGGCAACGCCAAGGATGGGTTGTTGGTTTTTACGGGTATTCCGTTCGCCTTGACGGGTGGCATTCTGGCGCTGTGGCTGCGCGACATTCCCATGTCGATTTCGGCGGCCGTTGGCTTCATCGCGCTGTCAGGCGTCGCCGTGCTCAATGGCCTTGTGATGATTTCCTACATCCGCACCCTGCGAGAGGAAGGAATGCCTCTAGACGCAGCCATCCGAGACGGTGCTCTGACCCGTTTGCGTCCTGTGCTGATGACGGCTTTAGTCGCCTCCTTGGGTTTCATCCCGATGGCGATTGCCACTGGAACCGGCGCAGAAGTTCAACGGCCCCTGGCCACTGTGGTGATCGGTGGCATCTTGTCTTCCACACTACTGACGCTACTCGTACTCCCCATTCTTTATCGTCTGGCCCATCGGCCAAACGAGCAAGACGAGGATGTCACTGCTGAGCCCGTGCATCCGCAAGATGCGACCACCTCGCACTAAACGTTATCCCTGCCATCCAAGCATTGAATTTTTAACCTGTACTTTGAAAGGAAATTTTATGAAGCTGATCTCTACTGCCTTTGCTTTGACTCTGATGTTGTCGGGGGCCGTGTTCGCAGCCGACAAGCACGATCATGGCCATGAAGACAAACCCTTGCACGGGGGCTTGGTCACCGAGATCAAGGATGTGGACTACGAATTGGTGGCCAAATCCGATGTACTTCAGTTGTACGTGCGCGATCACGGAAAACCAGTCGACGTCAGCAAGGCGACGGCCAAGATTACCTTGCTTGCCGGTGCTGACAAGCAAGAGGTCGAGTTAAAGCCGACCGGAGACAAGCTTGAAGCCAAGGGGAGTTTTAAGGTTACGCCTGGCACGAAAGTTATCGCGCAAGTCAATCTTGCCAGCAAGGCTGCTACGGCACGATTTGTTCTGAAATGACTCGGGGGCCGAGAGGGACAGTCCTCTCGGCACTTTCCAGCACAATTGAAAGGCAGCCATGAACTTTCTTGTCAAAGGTATTTCTCCACTAGTAGCTGTACTTGCATTGGCTGGCTGTGCGACACCGGTCGATCGCTTGGCTGAGAAGCCATACTGTCACACGGATCGTGGCAGAAACGCCTACTGCACCAAAGATGCTGCGCCCAGCATTGCCAAAGATGATGAAGCAAAGTCGTTTGCCTCAGTGCCTGAAGCTCTGACGGTTTACGTCGTGCGTTATTGGGGCGACGGACATCATCCGTTGGACATTTCTGTGGATGGTGGCGCAGCGATGGAGACTGTTCCAAACTCCATGATTCGCCTGCGATTAAAAGAGGGGACTCATCAAATCACCTTCAATGTTGGAGGCAAGACCTTTGATCGAACAATTTCAGGTACGAAGGGGGAAGTTCAGTTACTAGGGATTACGGGTACCGATTGGATCTGGGGCAACTCTTCACATTGGTGGACAGATGACTCAGTTGATCAACTCAAACGGCGCGCACTGCGTTCCCGTTTGATCAAAGACATCACTTTGCTTTGATGTTCTGGGGCCCCCGCCATGACTGTTTGTCATTGGCGGTGGGAGTGGCAGTGACGTTCATGGCGCAAACACTCAACACGCTTGGTTTCACAAACGCCTGCAATCAGCCTGAAGCTCAGGTTGATGCAATATCCTTATCGTCCGCTTATGGCCTGTACCTCACCCTCAAGGCAGTGATAGATGACCGGGTCTAAATTGGCCATATTTCAACGAAATCATTTCGCTATGAGACCAACCCGTTCAACCGAAAGGCTTCGATACGACGATCTGATGCGCAAAATCCATGCCGATCAATTTCACGTTCACATAAATATTTATATTGATCAAAACTCCTACATACCGGACTCGAAATAGCCTTAAAGGGGTGAGCAAAATTATGCTCATCGATGGAGAGCGAGAGGTTGTTCATCTTGCAAAATTGAGCAAATTGCAGGCGCATAAAACCGAACAGGTCGCACGTGCGGACTGAAAAGACTTGAATTTTGTAGTCAACCAACCGTAGGTAAAAGTACCCTCCTGAGTAGACTAGGATTGATTTGATTCGTCGTCTGGGAGCGATGGAAACATGGTGGATTTTCCAACCATCACAGAGTTCAACACTTGGCGCTGTGTGCCAACCATCACGCTCAGACCAAGTCAAACAAAGACCCGACCCACACTTTTGTTTCATCGCTTGGGTAAGGTTGTCATGATCCAAAACTCTTTGTGATTTGCTTCGTCCGATTTTTCGTGTCAATGCCAATGGCTCATCCACATAGCTTGTGAACTCCAGACTTCGTGCAGTATGCCGGGTCACTGTGATCTGGAAAAGGTTCAATTGACGAATTTCATCGGTTGACCAAGTGCATCGTCCCTGTTTGATCTTGTATTCAACAAATCGCTCTGCTTCTTTCCAAACTGCAAGGCAGTACAGGCCAAAGACGTGACTTCGGACCCATAATGAATTCTCTGCTTTTGACGCCCTCTGAAGGTACTGCTCAAATCCAACGGACGCCTCACCCAAGAACTCTGAAAATTTGCATCTGTACCACCCTCCTTCTGGGGGGAATTTCTTACGCTCATCCCAACGCCTTATGTCCACCGTCGGCTCAACGGTTCTGGCCCAAATCAGCTCTATGAATGCCAGACGAGCTTGCCGGTTGGATCGCAGCAGTGCTGCAATCGCCTCTGGCGTTATGCACTTTCTGAATTGCCACACCCAATAATCAGATCGCGGAACCACGTGCCGACGCAAATACCGCGCTACAGATTTGTAGACATCTGTTGGTACAAAACTCATTCTCCAAAAATCAGTGTGACCACCCTGCTCGACTCCCAGCCGAGGTTTATTTGGTAGCTCTCGAAATTCAATACTCTTAGTTCTGTAGGCGTAACGGTAATTAGGTGTTTCATATTTGATCAATGCATTCGGATATGCGATAGCTTGGATTTCACACAATTCTTTGAGTCGAATGAGCCATTCTTCCTCGTGCAAAGCATCAAATTTTCTGTTCATGTACGAGGCCAGATAAATGGCGCTCAACGACGTCAACCAATCGGCAAGCGGCTTGAGTTTTTCGGTGTCGATCAAACGATGATCGTTTCCGTGCAAGCGCGATGGATCGAAATACTTCAGGCTTGAACATTGGCAGGTATTTGGATAAGCAAGAGACATGGCATCAACACTCTCTCCATCGTTCTTCATGCACGAACATTCGACGTGCAGCGGCTCCTCGTGGATCGGGCACTGAGTAAGCAATTTCAGTGAAAAGAGCCTGGTGTGATATCCCAACTCCAAGCACTTTGGGCAGTAGCCGTTTTGGGGTGTGAACAAGAATTGCCAGCAGTATGGAATGAATCGATGATCACAAAATGAAAACAATTGAACTGGCTCACCCATCAATCGAGCCAAAACTCGAAGATCAACATTTTGAACCGAACGGCTTTGACTCTGCGCACGTTTCGCCCTGGGTGAAAAACTTTCACTCAGTGGAAAGTCAGAAATTCTGAGTTTGTTCAAGTGGGCCAGTTTTCTCAATGTCAGCCAAAGTGACGTGTAGGGCAACAGCGTGCCTGGCTTCCATGTCAGAGTTGTCATGCGCTTACCCCTTTGGTGTTCGTCCCCTTGGTGCCCCCGCTGAAATAATCGCCATCAGGGCACCATGGCCAGAATGCTCGACGATTTCACTGATGGATTTTTTTGACAGCACATCTGACTCCGCTCGTCCAGACGCCAGCAAAAGGAGAATCCGTCTGCACACCACAGAGATCGTTTTCATTGGAATTTCATGCGGCCCGTCATAGCGATGCGGCAATTGGTTGATGAACTCTTCCCAAAGTGGTGCCGCATAACTGGCAAGGCGAAATCCATTGCCCCAAAGCTCAGGGATGATGCTGGCAGTAAAAGAAATGCCCGATCCCACAGGCCATTCAGAGCCTTCGTCATACCCGGACATCACGTACCCCAATTGCGCCTCATCGCAAATGCCATGAAACCTGGCAGCGGTAAGCAAGAACCTCGCAGCGACATGTGCACCGCCAGCCATGGCGAGATTGATCGGGTCATCCCGAAATTGAACAGAAGCGATGGAAATCACACACAACCGAATCCTCTTTTTCTCCAGCATGCTGTGCAGCTCGACAAGCCACAACCACTCGCGCATCGTCATGCCTTGTGCTTCGTCAATCACAAGTACAACAAAACGTCCGCCCGCCTGTGCTGACAATTGTTCAAAACGGTCCACGAGCATTCCCAAGCGTTCCGTTGGGCTACGTGTTGATCTGGCCAACCGATGCTTGGCTGCTTCCAGCAAATTTGCATAGAACCGCCCGGATGCGCTGGCACCGCCCGATTCGGTATGACTCCAGATCACCATCGGTATGAATCCTCCATACCTGGCAGCGAGCAAGCCTTCTAGCCAGTTATCAACAGCGCTGGATTTACCCAGTCGAGAGGCCCCATAAATGGTGGCACCATCAAATTGATCGTCTAGCCACCGTCCGATGGTGCTCACCATTTTTTCAATGGCGGGGGTGAACAACGAGTAATCTCTCGTGACCAGGGGATGGTCTTTGGGGATGTGCTCTGGAACGAGCTGAAAGTCTGAGTTTTCCATCACCAGGTCTTTGCCATGCGCATCTTGGGAAGTGGAGCGCTCTGGCTTGCAGATTTGGGTTTCGGCTCAGGTGGCGGTGAGGTGCCCTTCGTTTTCTTGGATGCTCCGGAGACCTTGGTCAGCTCTTCGGGCATGGCCTGACGGTTGATTTCACCCATGACGTCTGGCACCGAAAAGTTCGGCTCCTTCATTTCATCCAACGCTTGAGTGCTGGTCATCATGATTCGTCGCGCCTGCAGATAGGCCGGATGAACAGGTAGCTTTTTGTTGGCATGTATCTCAGCGTATTCAATTAACGCCTGGACGGGATCCCTATTGCCGGTCAGAAATAACAATCGCTTTGTTGCAAGTGCCCGAATGGCTTGCCGCATGTAAAGGGTGTGGGGTGATCGGTGCCACGGCGGTTGAACATGGACGGTTCCGTAGATCAGTCCATTTGAATCGGAGACTGTGGCCCAGCGTGCGTCTGTTTCGTCATCCAGTTGAAGCCATAGTTTTTTACCGAGAAGATCCGGACGTTGAACCAGCCACTCGGAGGTGTATTTGGCGTTCTCAAAGTTGAAATACGGTCTTTTGCCTGTGTATTCACCGCCAAGCAATGTGCAGACCTTTCTGGTTCCCGCCATTCTTTTAACGAGCTCCGGGTCAGCGTGACGAATGCGATTTTTTGTTTTGGCAGACAAGAAGTCCATTTGTGCAAGAGGACTGCGATAGCCCAGACCTGTATGTGGCGTGGCGTTGTAGTTCGCGATGGTGACATCCAGCAACTCCTCGGCATAGTCAAGTTGGAACTGGACCTCCGCAGCAATTTTTTCTGGATCTCGTCCTTTCTTATCTTCGTGACTGCTGCCTGTGCTCGGAGAGAGTCGGTGCATGGTGCCAGAGGCCAAAACCCTGAAAAACGACTCAATGAATGGCCGATCATCTTTGCTGCGCCTTGAACTGTAAGACGTAGGGTCTTGGGGTTTGATGACCTTGGCGCCAACAATATGCAGCAATGGCTCCTCGACTCTGGGGCAAACGTTGGCCAATGCGCCATCAACGCTGAACTCATTCCAGCAAGCTGACAAATAGACTTCAGAGTGTGCGGATGGCAAGGCCGCGCCTTCTGCGTACCCATCCTCACAAAACGTCAAGGTTCTTGGGGCCCACTTGGATAAAGCATTTTTGATGGTGATCAGAACGTCGAGCGCACTGCATTCGCGTCGCAAGCTGATGTGATACCCCAGAACTGCACGGGATCTGACGTCAATGATCACGATGATCCAGATGCGGCGGATTTTTCTGGGTTCATAACCGCCGTGAGGAGACGGCACCATGACCACCATTCGGCAGTCCAATTTGTGGGCATCACACTCGACCCGATCAAACAGCTTGAAATCAGGTCGTCGGGTTCCATCGGAGGCTTTGGCTTTTGCAATTGCGTCAGGCCCCCCCATTTTTGACATGGCTAAAAAAGGATGCTCTGCCAAAACCTTCTTGATGTACAGACGAACTGACTCATAGCCGAGCGACTCTGAATTGAATGGCCAGGCTTTCTGATCTTCCAAGCCAGCTTTTCTTAGCTCGTCAATGAACCATCGAAAGATCGTTTGAACATTGATCTTAGGGTGTGCAAGAGAATCGGCGTTATTGAGGATTCGTTTGTGAAAACGATCTTTCAAATCTTTGAACTGTGGACGTTCAAGTAGCCACTTCAACGCGCCGGTTGCTCCAGCCCCATTTTCGTGAACAACAGGTGCAGTTTGACGCTCGTAAGCGGTCACACGGAAATGTGGAAGTGCTCCTCGCCAACCAAAAATATCCCCATCTGAGTGCCTTTGAAGGCATCGGTTTGTGATGATTCGGTAGATATTGGATCGTTTTTCACCCGTTTTCTTCTGCAAAACTGCATCGGTAGCACCCTTGAGATACAGCTCAATGGCTTTTTTTCGGGCTAAAAATTTAGTTTTGCGAGCAGCTGACAAGCTGTTCTCATCCACCATAGGCCAATTGCCAAGGTCAATGCTCTGGCTCGATAGCTCAGAATTCGGAGTTGAGCGATATCCAATTCGTCCCGATAAAGCCATAGAACCTCCTAGTTAAAGGTCTATCCAAGACTCATTAAAAAGGAAGAATCACTTAACGTCAACTTTACTTGGAATTCGTAGCATCAACTTTACTTGGAAAGCGACACCCTCCAGAGGGAAGATCCAGCTGTTACTAGCATCAAATTTACTTGTGTGAACGATAGCTCAGTTGCAGCAGCTTCACCAGCCTGTTTTGAAAGGCTTGCTCGGCACCCTTGGTGCACTGTCCGCCTGAGCGGGTCCAGTCGGCGGCGTTGTCTGAACCCCGGCAGGCACTGATGCGGGCTGAGTCACCGCTGCGCTGGTGGCAGGCTCTGGAGCGTGTGTGGGCGCTGCAGTTTCTTCGAGCTTTGCCGCACGTGCACGTTGGCGCTGCAAGCCGACTTCGATCAACTCCTTGGCGTTTTGGCGCTGACCGCGTACAGCAAAATCCAGCGCCGTCATGCCCAGCTGGTTTTTGATGTTCAGGTCAGCACCCGCCTGGATCAGCACTTTGACGGCCTCGGGGCTGCCGTACATGGCGGCCATCATCAAGGGTGTGGTGCCGTTGGGAGATTCCGCATCGATGTAGGCGCTTTGCTCGAGCAAAAACTCAATGACCTGTACCTGACCCGTAGAGGCCGCGTAATGCAGAGGCGTCCATCCGGGCTTGTTGACATCGGCATCGTTTTCCACGAGCTTTTTGACCAAGGGCAAATAGCCTTTGAGCGCGGCCAGCATCAAGGCGCTTTCATCCTTGTCGTTGCGAACTTCCACTTTGACTTTGGGCCAATCCGCCAACAACTCCGCCACTTTGAGCGATGGCTCCCGCACGGCCAGCATCAGGCCAGAAACACCGGACGGATTGACCGTATTGGGATCGAAACCACGCTGCAACAAGCTCTGGACTGTTTTGACATCATCGAACTGGATCGCCTTGAAAAAGTCTTCGTAAGAGCCTGCCCACGTGATGCTCAAGGAAGAAAAAAACCCAGTAAAAACAATGATTTTTTTAAACAACTGAAAGCTGTGCATGAAGTTATTCAGCCGAGGTTCGGGCAAACAATTGAAGGAAATTCCGCGTGGTGAGTTCACCGATGGCCTCGCTCGTCGAGCCGCGCAACTCCCCGAGCAACTTGGCCACGTAGGGCACATAAGACGGGTTGTTGGTCTTGCCCCGGTAAGGCACAGGGGCCAGGTAAGGGCTGTCGGTTTCGATGAGCAAGCGATCATCTGGCACAAATTTGGCCACCTCGCGCAAATCGGCTGCTGTTTTGAAGGTCAGGATGCCTGAGAACGAGATGTAAAAACCCAAGTCGAGCGCGGCCCGGGCCACCTGCTGGCTTTCGGTGAAGCAATGGAATACGCCGCCTGCGCACCCCGCACCACCCGTCTCGCCCTCTTCTTTCAGGATGGCGATGGTGTCGTCCGAAGCCTGCCGCGTGTGGATGACCAAAGGCAAGCCTGTCTGGCGGGCCGCCCGGATGTGGGTGCGAAAACGCTCACGCTGCCATTCCAGATCGGCCACAGTGCGCCCGCCTTTGCGCTCGTCCATTTGGTAATAGTCGAGGCCCGTCTCGCCAATGGCGACCACTTTGGGACGGGCCGCGCCATCCAGCAAATCCTGCAGGCTCGGTTCACGCACACCTTCGTTGTCGGGGTGTACACCCACCGTGGCCCACATGTTGCCGTGGGCCATGGCCAGGTTGTGCACTTCATCAAACTTTTCCAGGGTGGTGCAAATGACAAGGGCACGCGTCACCTGAGCGGCCTGCATGGCCTGCTCGATGACGTCCAGCTGGCTCATCAGCTCCGGAAAATTGAGGTGGCAGTGGGAGTCGGTGTACATGGCTCAGCCCTTGGACATCAGGGTTTGGTGGGCGTCGGCGGTCAGGGCTTCGAGCATCAGACCAGCATTGAAGGGATGTTCGGCCGTGCGGGCCGACTGCATCAGGCGCTTGAACCAATCGGTCAGCACCGCGACCGATGCGGCGCAAGCAGGCAACTGGCTGGCGTCAAAAAATCGAGGCAAGGCTCCCGACTGGCGCAGCACCAGGTCGTGACACAGTTTTTGCAGGGCATCGATGGCCTGGGCCGGGCTGAGTTCAGCCAAGTGACGGGCATCGCCCTGGCGCATGGCTTTGGGCAAAGCGGCCCACCAATCGGGCGACAAACCGCTTTCGGCCTGGCGCAGCACATCGGTGGGGCGGCCCCCTGCACTGCGCAGCAAAGCCTGCGCCACAGGCGCTTGCACACCCTGCCCGCTCAGCCAGTTCAAGGCTTCATCGGCCTCTGGCCATTTCATCGTGTGGGCGAGACATCGGCTGCGGATGGTCGGCAACAGCAGGTGACCCGCTTCGGTGGCCAACACAAAGCGCACATCGCCAGGCGGTTCTTCCAGCGTTTTGAGCAAGGCGTTGGCCGTGATGGTGTTCATGCGCTCGGCCGGAAACACCAGCACCGCCTTGCCGCGCCCGCGTGCGTCGGTGCGCTGCGAAAATTCGACCGTATCGCGCATCGCGTCGACCCGGATCTCTTTGCTGGGCTTGCGGGTTTTCTTGTCGATCTCGTCCTGGGCTTTTTCCGACAAAGGCCAGCCCAGCTCGATCATGACCGTCTCGGGCATCAGCACCGCCAGGTCGGCGTGGGTACGCACGGCAATGGCGTGGCAGCTGGCGCAATCGCCGCAAGCGCCATGCGCTGAGGGTTTTTCGCAGAGCCAGGCCGATGCCAAAGCCAAAGCCAGGTCGTATTGGCCCAGGCCCGAGGGCCCCTGCAGCAACCAGGCGTGACCGCGCTGCGCCAGCAAATCGGTGGCTTGCCGGGCGATCCAGGGTGCTGGCATGTTGGCGCTCATGCGGCGCTCCGCTGAAGCCAATCGCTCACGACGCGTGACACATCTGCGCCCACCTCATCGATGCTTTGCGCAGCATCGATGCGGGCAAATCGACCTGGCATCTCAGCCTGGCGGCGGGCATACCCGGCACGAACGGCCGCAAAAAATTCGGCGGGCTGGGATTCGAATTTGTCGGGCACACGGGCAGAGGCCAGACGCTCGGCTGCAATGAGCGGGTCAAGGTCGAACCAGACGGTCAAATCGGGTTGCCGCAAAGATGGATACCCGCCTTCGCGGGTATGACCTTTACGGGCGCTGTCAAAACGCCCAGACTTGTCACCCCCGACTTGATCGGGGGTCCAAGTTGACCCGAAAGCTGGATAGCCGCCTTCGGGGGCATAACGTGATTGACCCTCATGCCCTGTTGTGGCGTCGTCGACAGGGCGCTGCTGCACCATGCGCTCCAGCTCAGCCAGCACTTGCCAGTCAAAGCCCCGCCCACCGCCTTGGTAGGCGAAGGTCGCATCGGTGAACCTGTCGCACAAGACCACATCACCCCGTGCCAGTGCGGGTTCGATGACTTGAACCAGGTGTTCACGGCGGGCTGCGAACATCAGCAGCGCTTCGGTCAGCGGGTCCATGGCTTCGTGCAACACCAATTCGCGCAGTTTTTCCGACAGCGGCGTGCCGCCCGGCTCGCGGGTCAACACCACGGCCCTGCCCGCTTGGCGGAACAGATCGGCCACGCGGGCGATGTGCGTGGACTTGCCCGCGCCGTCGATGCCTTCAAAACTGATGAATGTGCCGCTGCTCATAAAGGTGTGAAATCCATCCCCCATTGTCGCCGATGCCACTGGACAGGCCACACAGGCCATCACTGCCCGCGCTGGTAGCGGTTGACGGCCCGGTTGTGCTCATCCAGGGTGGCGCTGAAGTGGCTGGTCCCATCGCCCTTGGCCACAAAATAAATGGCGGCCGTTTTGGCGGGTTGCACCGCAGCCAGCAAAGCGGCTTTGCCGGGCATGGCAATCGGCGTGGGTGGCAGTCCGGCCCGGGTGTAGGTGTTCCAGGGGGTATCGGTCGTCAGGTGCACACGACGCAAATTGCCGTCAAATGCTTCACCCAGGCCATAAATCACCGTGGGGTCGGTCTGCAGGCGCATGCCGATGCGCAGCCGGTTGTTGAACACGCCCGAAATCTGCGCCCGGTCTTGCGCCTTGCCCGTTTCCTTTTCCACAATACTCGCCAGAATCAGCGCTTGCTCGGGCGACTGCAGGGCGGCTCCAGGTTGACGAGCTTCCCAAGCTTGCTGCAGGTGCTTGTCCATGGCTTTCATGGCCCGCTGCAGCACCGCCAAATCGCTGGCACCTTTGGCGTAAGAATACGTGTCCGGGTAAAAGCGCCCTTCTGGGGCCACGCCGGGACGGCCCAGCTTGGCCATCACGGCCTCGTCGCTCAAGGTCCGGCTGTCAGCTTGAAGGCTTTCGGCCTTGGCCAAAGCCTGGCGCACCTGCCGCCAGTTCCAGCCTTCCACAATCGTCACAGTGCGCAGACTCTCCTCGCCTCGCACCAGCATGCTCAGCAGCCGTTGCGGCGAGGTGCCCGGTGCAATTTCATAACTGCCCGCCCGCATCTGGCGCGACTGGCCGGACAAGCGAAACCAGGCATACAGCAGCGTGGGCGAGGTCTGAGCCCCGGCATCGGCCACGGCCTGGGCAATCGCCTTGGGGCTTGTGCCCGGCTCGATGGACAGATCCAATGTGGCCTGACGGGTGTCCATGGGATGGTGCAACCACCAATACGCCCCTCCCAGAAGGCCCAAGGCCACGAGCAACAGGCTGACCAACCACTTCATCAAGCCTTTGAGCACGGGCATGTCCTTGTTCGGGTGTTGAAAACGTGGACGGGATGATAATTCACGCCTTGCCAGACGACCGAGCCGCCCCATGAACACCCCTGCAGATTTCAGCCCTCAGCTTCCAGCCCTCTTGAACGGCACCAGTCCCCTGCCCCACTTGGGCGTGATCCAGGCCCAGGGCGAGGACGCGGCCAACTTCTTGCACAACCAGCTGAGCAACGACGTGCTGCTGCTGCCCGTGGGCCAATCGCGCCTGGCGGCTTTTTGCTCGGCCAAAGGCCGCATGCAGGCCAGCTTCATCCTGGTCAAAACCGCGCCCGACACCGTCTTGCTGGTCTTGAGCCTCGATTTGCTGGCCCAGACCCTCAAGCGCCTGTCCATGTTTGTGCTGCGGGCCAAAGTCAAAATGAGCGACGCCACCAGCCAGTGGCAGCTGCGCGGCTTGCTGGGCGACAGCGCTCGGGCTCCAGTCGGCTCAGCTGCCCCTTGGCAGACCACGGTCACCGACGGGGCGCATGCTGTGGCCCTTTATCCGGCCGTGCTGGGCGAATCCAAAACCCCACGCGCTTTGTGGATCGCCCCGGCGGGCCATGCGCTGCCTGCAGGCCCCGAGGTCTCGCCCGAAGTCTGGCAATGGTCCGAAGTGATGAGCGGCGTGACCCTGGTCAGCCTGCCTGTGTTCGAGGCTTTTGTGCCCCAAATGCTCAATTACGAGTCAGTGGGCGGCGTGAACTTCAAAAAAGGCTGCTACCCCGGACAAGAGGTGGTGGCACGCAGCCAGTTTCGCGGCACGCTCAAGCGCCGCACGGCGCTCATGCACAGCCCCGTGGCCTTGGAAGCCGGGCAAGACATCTTCACGCCCACCGACCCCGAACAACCCTGCGCCACCGTGGTCTTGTGTGCCGCGCGGCCTGACGGACAAGGATTTGATGCGCTGGTGAGCGGCACGACCGAGAGTCTGCAGACAGGCTGGCGAGCGGATCTGTCAACAGGTACGGCCATGACGCCCATCGCGCTGCCTTACGAGTTGCTCGCGGATATCTGAAGTGGCCAGCGCTGGAGAACTGACTTGAACCGTTGGAACATACCTCCATGGCTAGAAGCAGAGGTGTTGCAGAGAGACAAAGCCTGCGTCTATTGCCGCCGAGACTTTTCAGTACCGGCACTTAGCCGTGGGGAAAAGCCTTCTTGGGAACACATCATCAATGACGAAGCCATCATCACCCGCACCAATATTTCACTGTGCTGCATGTCATGCAATGCGAGCAAAGGTGCGAAGGATTTGCGGATTTGGCTCGAGTCCAACTACTGCAAAGAAAAAGGCATCAACCGGTCGACAGTGGCCGATGTTGTGAAAACAGCACTGGCTGACATTGAAAAAGCGGCCTGAACCGCTTCCAGTCAAATCTTGCGCACCATCTCGATGTGCGCAATCCCTGCCTCCTCAAACACCGCGCCATGCGGCTCAAAGCCAGAGCGTTTGTAAAAACCTTCGGCACTGCACTGGGCGTGCAGGATCACCTGCTTGTCGCCTCGGTGCTGCGCAGCGTCCATCAGGGCATGCAGCACCCGGCGGCCCAGGTCACTCCCGCGCATTTGCTTTTTGACCGCCATGCGGCCGATGCGGGCCACACCCGGCGCGTGCTGGATCAGGCGGCCCGTGGCCAAACAAAAGCCCATGCGGTTCAGGGCCACGGCGTGTAAGGCGTTCTTGTCTTCGTGGTCCCACTCCAGCTCGGCGGGCACTTTTTGCTCGTGCACAAACACCTCGGTGCGCAGCGGGCTGGCCAGTTTCTGGAAGTCGTGCCACGAGCCCACATGCACCTGCACCATGTCTTCACCGCGCTCAAAGCTTTCCAGCATGTCGCGCAGGGGCGCGGGAATGGGCTGGCTCTTTTTGGCCACCGGGTCGGCGTACACATAGACCAGCTCGCTGGTGATCAGCAGTTCATCACCCCGAAAAATCGCCCCCGCAAACGTCATGGACGAGTTGCCCACCCGGTCGCAGCGCATGCACACATCGAGATAGTCGTCCATTTCCGCGCTGGCGTGGTACTCGACGCTGGCCTTTTTGACGAACAGGTCACCACCCAGCTGGTGCATGGTTTCGGCGTATGGCATGGCCAACTGCCGCCAATAGTCGGTGACCGCGGTGTCAAAGTACATGAGGTAGTGGCCATTGAAGACGATCTTTTGCATGTCCACCTCGACCCAGCGCACGCGCATGCGGTGAGAAAAACGGAAATCCTGGCGTTTCATGAATCAGCTCCTTTTGTGGGATGGATACCCGCATGCGCGGGTATGACAAGATTTTTTAAGGTTGAGGCAAGTCAAGCTTTTGGTGTTTGGTCATATCCGGCTTGACCGGGCATCCCTGACTTCAAAGGCCGCCCGCAAAGCCCGGTCCGCATCGGCATGGGCTTGCAAGGCATCGGGAATGGCGCGGCCCATGGTGATGAAACCGTGGACCACGCCTTTGTAAATCTCCAGATCGACCGGCACACCCGCCATGCGCAACTTGTCCGCGTACTGCACGCCCTCGTCCACCAGCGGGTCGCATTCGGCCAGGCCAATCCAGGCGGGGGCCAAACCTGAGTGGTCGGGCGCGTTCATCGGGGCAAAGCGCCAGTCATCGCGGTCGGCTTCGTCGATGTAGTTGGCAAAAAACCAGTCCACCGTCTGCTTGTCGAGCATGAAGCCCTCGGCAAAGGTGTGGTGCGAGGCGGTGTCCTGCCGTCCAATGCAGCCGGGGTAAAACAGCAGTTGCAAGCACAAGGCCAGGCCTGCATCGCGTGCCATCAAGGCGCACACGATGGCCAGGGTGCCGCCTGCACTGTCTCCGCCCACTGCCAATCGTGTGGTGTCCAGGCCCAGCGCCTGGCCCTGCTGGCGCAGCCAGTTCAAGGCGTCCCAGCTGTCGTGGACGGCCGTTGGAAAACGGTGTTCGGGAGCCAGCCGGTAGTCCAGCGACACCACGGCGCAGTGACCCAGGCGCGAGAGTTGGCGGCACAGCACATCGTGGGTGGTCAGGCTGCCCACGCTGAAGCCCCCGCCATGGATGTACAGCAGCACGGGCAAGGCGACCTCGCTGCGCGGGGCATACAGCCGGGCGGGCATGGCGTGGCCATCGCGGGCCGGGATCTGGATGTCCTCCACCTGGTCCACCTGCGGGGCGGGCTGCAGGTCGAGCATGGGCCCGCCAATGTCGTAAAACTCACGCGCCTGTAATGGTGTCATGACCGCCATGGGCGGGCGGCCTGCGCGTTCAATGCGCTCGATCAGGCTGCGTGTGGCGGCATTCAACAACGATCGGGGGTTGGTGTGGTGGCTGCTCATGGGTGTGTGGGTTGTCGATGCCCTCAGGGCTGGGCGGCAGGGGCCAATTTAAACAAGGGGCAAACAAGGGTGACAGCCTCGGCGTGTCACCAATGCCTTCTTGCATCAAAATGGGCTTTGATCGTACAACGCCCTGCCCCGCTGTTCTGTCACTTCCGAACCGGGGCACCAAATTGGAGTCTTCGCATGTCCTTTATCAACTACGTCACCCAAATCCAGATCGACTTTGGCGCGGTGAAGCTGCTGCAAGCCGAATGTGAGCGCGTGGGCATCCGCAAGCCCCTGATCGTGACCGACGCGGGTGTCAAAGCCGCCGGTGTGCTGCAAAAAGCCCTCGACGCCCTGCCCGACCTGCCTGTTGCGGTGTTTGACCAAACCCCCTCGAACCCGACCGAGGCGGCGGTTCGCGCCGCAGCGGCCCTGTACAAAGCCAACGGTTGCGACGGCCTGATTGCGGTGGGCGGTGGCTCGGCCATCGACTGCGCCAAGGGCGTGGCGATTGCCGTCAGCCACGAAGGCCCGCTCAAAACCTACGCCACCATCGAGGGCGGCTCGCTCAAGATCACCGACCGGGTGGCCCCCATCATCGCGGTGCCCACCACCAGCGGCACCGGCAGCGAAGTGGCACGCGGCGCGATTTTGATCCTGGACGACGGCCGCAAAGTGGGTTTCCACAGCTGGTTCATCGTGCCCAAAGCGGCCATTTGTGACCCTGAGCTGACCTTCGGCCTGCCCCCCATCCTCACGGCTGCAACCGGCATGGACGCGGTGGCGCATTGCATGGAAACCTTCATGGCCGCGCCCTTCAATCCGCCTGCCGACGGCATCGCGCTCGACGGCCTGGCCCGAGGCTGGGCGCACATCGAACGCGCCACCCACAATGGCCAGGACCGCGAAGCACGCCTGAACATGATGAGCGCCAGCATGCAAGGCGCCATGGCTTTCCAGAAAGGCCTGGGCTGCGTGCACTCGCTCAGCCACAGCCTGGGCGGCGTCAACCCGCGCCTGCACCACGGCACTTTGAACGCCATGTTTTTGCCAGCGGTGGTGAAGTTCAACGCGTCGGCTGAAAGCGTGCAAAAAGAAAACCGCCTCAACCGCATGGCCCAGGCCATGGGCCTTCAAAGCGGCTCGGACATTCCCGATGCCATCCGCGACATGTGCGCCCGCTTGGGGCTCCCCGCGGGCTTGGGTGCCATGGGCGTGACCGAAGGCCTGTTCGACGCCGTGATCACCGGGGCGCTGGCCGACCACTGCCACAAAACCAACCCGCGCATCGCCTCGGCAGACGAATACCGCGACATGTTGCTGACCAGCATGTGAGCTGCGTGAGGTCACGCCCGAGAGGATCGGGCGGTCTTTTTGTCCGCCAATTTCGCTTTGGCTCTTTCCCTCGCCTGCACCTTGGCCAAATGGCCACGCAAAGCAGCCTCCCAAGCGGATTTGGCCCACTGTTGGGCGTCATCTGGCGCGTCGAACATTTCATCCGGTGCCGCCCAATAAGACAGCGCCACGTCCTTGCCTTTCATGGCGTAAGTGAAAGGTGTCAGACCCAGCGCTTCAAATTCAGGCCGATTGACTTCATCGGCCTTGAGGTACAGCCGCTGGTCCATCACGATGGCGAACATCAAACCTTCGTGGTAGAGGCCATGGCCGCCAAACATGCGGCGGGCCGATACAGGGCCCCAACCTTCGAGCAACTCCTGCACAAAAGGGATGAAGTCACTCATGTGCGGGGCCGACGTCAGGGCGTGTCGTGGCTGGGCATCTTGGCGCCCACATGCACCTCGCCACGGGCCTCGGCCAGTTCTACCTGACGCTGGCGCTCGGCCAGTTTGGCCTTCTGTTCCGGGGTGCGCTGGTCGTGGCAATGGTCGCAGCTGACGCCTTTCACGTAATGCGGCGACAACTTGTCCTGTGCGCTCAAGGGCCAGCGACAGGAGCGGCACAGTTCGTGGCTGCCCACGCCCAGGCCATGGCCCACGCTCACGCGCTCGTCGAACACAAAGCACTCACCTTCCCAAATGCTCTGCTCTGGCGGGATTTCTTCGAGGTACTTGAGGATGCCGCCTTCGAGGTGGTAGACCTCGTCAAAACCACGCATTTTCATGAGCGCGGTGGATTTTTCACAGCGGATGCCGCCCGTGCAGAACATGGCCACTTTGGTCTTTTTGGCGGCTTCGCCTTGCAGGTTTTCCTGTGCATCCAGCCAGGCAGGCAGTTGCACAAAGTTCTTGATGTTCGGGTTGACTGCGCCCTTGAAGGTGCCAATCGCCACCTCGTAGTCGTTGCGCGTGTCGATGACCACCACATCCGGGTCGGCCAGCAAGGCATTCCAGTCGGCGGGCTTGACGTACTGGCCCACCGTCTTGTTCGGGTCCAGCTCGGGCACGCGCAAGGTCACGATCTCTTTTTTGAGCTTGACTTTCATGCGCGTGAAAGGCGGCTTGGGGCTCCACGACTCTTTGTGCACGAGATTGGACAGACGCGGGTCAGCCCTTAAAAACGCCAGCACGGCGCGGATGCCTTTTTCCGGGCCGGCAATCGTGCCGTTGATGCCCTCATGCGCCAAAAGCAAAGTACCTTTGACCTCGTTGGCCTCGCAACAAGCCTGCAAAGGCGCTTGCAGATCAGCGAAGTCGGGCAAATCGACAAATTTATAGAGGGCGGCGGTGAGGAACGGGGTATCGGCTTGCATAGGGGTGATTATCCCAGCCCGGCGAGCTGGAAATTCGTCACGCCCGACTGGATCACGCGTCTATGCCTTCGGTGTCCACGGATACCCGCGTTCGCGGGCATGACGCGTTTGAAACCGGAGGCCATTTCTGGAAGTGCTCTCGAGTGTGTGCAACACCCCATCACAAAGGCCGAACGTCCGCCACTGCAGGCCTTGCCAGCCATTCCCCGAACTCATCGGCCAGCTGCTGCGCCGCGCTGGCCGCCGCCTTCCACACCTTCACCCGCCCCGCCAGATCCCGGTCGTAGGTCATGAAGTCCTGGCGGTCGGGCAGCTTGCCGCCCGGCAGGGTTTTGACCCATTCGGGGTTGGGGGCCAGGACGATGGTGTTGTCCAGAAACGCCGTCGCGGCGTGCCGCCACTTGAGCGCTTTGTCCAGCCAGCCGGGCACCACGTTTTTCTGGAAATGCGGGTAGAGCACGATGGAACGATCAGGCCCTGTTGCTGGCGCCGTCCAGTTCAAATGCAGGTGGTAATCGGTGATGCCGCCGTCCCAATACGCGCCAGCAGGGGCACCGGGGATGTCGTGCACGGCTTTCAGGGCAAAGGGGATGGAGCAGCTGGCCTGCAGCGCAGGCATGAAGTTGCCTTCGGTCAGCCCCACAGCGCGGGTGCGAAAGTCTTGCGCATCAAACGGCAAAGCCGCGCCCTGCCCTGAAAACACCACCCGCTCCAGCCAACCGCCGAGCGCCCGGCGGCTCACGGCATTGCTGAGGTAGGCCCCGGCGTAGCCCAGCGGCGTCGCCACGAGGTGCTCGCGGTGCAGCACATGCCGCCCTCGTGAGGTGACGATGTGCAAACGATAGCGCGGATGGCTCAGCGCCTCGTGGATGCGACCGCCGTAAAAGGCCTGCAGGCTCTGTCCAAAAGCCCCGCTGACCTGCTCGGCGCTCACACGCTTTTGGCCCGGCAACGGTTCGTAGTGCTGGTGGATGTAGTCGTGCTCCAAGCGCTCAAACGCCGCCACCGAGTTGTTCAGGCAAGCGGTGGCCATGCGCCAGGCACCAATCGAGGCGCCCACCAAGTCCACGGCTTGCGTGCTCTGAGGCAGCCAGTCCCCAAAAATGAAGCGGTCCAGAGGCCCGAGGATCAAACCCTTGGGGCCACCGGCTGCGCCCGGAATGACGCCGATGTGCTCAGGGCGCAGGCCGTGTTCGCGGATATGGGCCAAGGCTTTGGGGCCTGCGTGGATATGGAGGGCTTGCATGGTGTCGAGTGTAGGGGCTCTGAGTCTTGTCAAGGCCGAGTTCACGTCCCCCGAAGATGGATACCCGCGTGCGCGGGTATGACACAAACAGAGACCACTGCGCGTTCATACCCGCATGCGCGGGCATGACCGCATTGCCGGGGGGTTACTTCTTCAAGCCCTGCAACTTGGCAAACGCACTGGCCATGGCCGAGCCTGCCCCCGCTGGGGGTGGCGAGGTGTAGCCACCACTGGCGAATCCTCCGCCGCGTTGTCGGTTGTCCCGCCCTGCCCCTTCAAACTTGTTGTCGCGTGGACCATCGCGTCTGACAGGTGCGGCGTCAAGCTTCATGGTCAGGCTGATGCGCTTGCGGGCCACATCGACTTCGAGCACCTTCACTTTGACGATGTCACCCGTCTTGACCACTTCGCGGGCGTCAGTCACGAACTTGTTGGCCAGCTGGCTGACGTGAACCAGGCCGTCCTGGTGCACACCCAGGTCGACAAACGCGCCAAACTGGGCCACGTTGCTCACGGTGCCCTCCAAGGTCATGCCCTCTTTCAGGTCCTTGATGTCTTCCACGCCGTCGGCCAGGCGCGCCACCTTGAAGTCGGGGCGGGGGTCGCGGCCGGGTTTTTCCAGCTCGCCCAGGATGTCCTTGATGGTGATGGCCCCGAACTTGTCGTTCGCAAACAGCTCGGGCTTGAGCGTTTTCAAAACGTCCGTGCGACCCATGATCTCCTGGATCGGCTTGCCGGTTTTGACGATGATCTGCTCGACCACCGGGTAGGTTTCGGGGTGCACGCCCGTCATGTCCAGCGGGTTGTCGCCGCCCCTGATGCGCAAAAAGCCCGCGCTTTGCTCGAAAGTCTTGGCCCCCAGTCCGGTCACTTTGAGCAAATCCTGACGGGTCTTGAACACGCCGTTGGCATCGCGCCAGCGCACCACCGACTTGGCCACGCTGGCCGACAAACCCGACACGCGCGTCAGCAAAGGCACGCTGGCCGTGTTCAGGTCCACACCCACCGAGTTCACACAGTCCTCGACCACGGCGTCCAACGTCTTGGCCAACTCGCTCTGGTTCACATCGTGCTGGTACTGGCCCACGCCAATCGCTTTGGGGTCGATCTTGACAAGCTCCGACAGCGGGTCTTGCAGGCGGCGGGCAATGGATGCCGCGCCGCGCAGGCTCACGTCCACATCGGGCATTTCTTGTGAGGCAAATTCGCTGGCCGAATACACCGAAGCGCCTGCTTCGCTGACCACGACTTTCTGGATTTCCACCCCATCTCGCAGTCGGGCCAGTTGCTTGATCAGGTCGCCGGCCAGCTTGTCGGTTTCGCGGCTGGCGGTGCCGTTGCCAATCGCAATCAGGTTGACGTTGTGCTTTTCGCACAGCTTGGCCAGGGTGTAGAGCGAGCCCTCCCAGTCCTTGCGCGGCTCGTGCGGGTAGACGGTGGCGGTGTCGACCAGCTTGCCGGTGGCGTCGACCACGGCCACCTTCACGCCCGTGCGGATGCCTGGGTCCAGGCCCATGACCACACGGGGGCCTGCGGGGGCGGCCAGCAGCAGGTCACGCAGGTTGTCACTGAACACCTTGATGGCGACTTTTTCGGCCTCTTCGCGCAGGCGGGCAAACAAATCACGCTCGGTGGACAGGCTCAGCTTCACGCGCCAGGTCCAGGCCACGCATTTGCGGATCAGGTCGTCCGAGGGGCGGGCCGAATGGCTCCAGCCCAGGTGCATGGCGATCTTGCCTTCGGCGATGCTGGGTTTGCCGGGCTCGGGCTCGACCGGGAGAACCAATTTAGCGTCCAGCATTTCCAATGCACGGCCACGGAACACCGCCAATGCACGGTGAGAAGGCACGCGGCCAATCGGCTCGTCGTAGTAAAAGTAATCGCGGAACTTGGCCACGTCGGCGTTGTTTTCGTCCTTACCCTCGGCCAGCTTGCTTTTGAACAGGCCTTCGTTCCACAGCCACTCGCGCAGGGCTTGCACCAGCGAAGCGTCTTCGGCCCATCGCTCACTCAGCAAATCACGCACACCGTCCAGTACGGCAGCGGTGGTGGTGAAGTCGGCGCCTTCAATCTTGCCTGCAGGCAGCACAAAGGCAGCGGCCTCGGCATGCGGGTCGAGCGAGGGATCTGCAAACAGCTTGTCGGCCAGCGGCTCCAGCCCAGCTTCGCGGGCGATCATGCCTTTGGTGCGGCGCTTGGGTTTGAAGGGCAAATACAGGTCTTCCAGCTCCTGTTTGGTGGGTGCCGCATCGATGGCGGCCAGCAGCTCGGGCGTCATCTTGCCCTGCTCGGTGATGCTCTTGATGACGGCGGCGCGGCGGTCCTCCAGCTCGCGCAAGTAAGCCAGGCGTGCTTCGAGTTCGCGCAGCTGGATGTCGTCCAGGCCACCGGTCACCTCTTTGCGGTAACGGGCGATGAACGGGACGGTGGCACCGCCATCAAGCAATTCCACAGCGGTCTTGACCTGGTCAGGGCGGATACGGATTTCTGCGGCCAGTTGGGCCAGGATTTTTTGCATGTCTCAGGTCACATCCAGAGGGGAAAGCGGGCAAGTTTGCCACAAGCCATCTGAGCCGCCGCCACACCACCGCTCAAACTGTCAAATCACAGTTTGAGTGTTAAATAATATTAAAAACAAAAAATAATCCCATAATTTCACAAATTTATAGACATCAAACCATCAAAACTGTAAACTGAGGTCAAATCAACAAAACAGTCAATTGAGGGAGTGATGATGAATTTGACAAATCAACATAGCGTTGGTGCCGCCAAGCGGCTGGCCATGGTGGTGATGGTCTGTTTGTCCATGGTCTTTCTGACGGGTTGCCAAACCATGGGGGGCGGTGTGATCCCCAACGTTGAATACGAAAAATTCACCCCCAAACCCACGGACAAGCGGATCATGAAAGAGGTCAACCTGCGCTGGGAAGTGCGTGACGATGTGGCCCAGTACTGCGCCAAGTCGATTGGCATGGGCCGGGAACAGGCTTACATCACTCCACCTGTGGCGTGCGCGGTTTGGCACGTGCAGCGCCAGGAATGCGTGATCGTGACGGGCAGGGAAACTTCCCATGTGGCTTTGGGCCACGAAGTTCGCCACTGTTTTGAAGGCCACTTCCACAAGTAAACCCCAGCGCCCATGGCGCTGGGCTCACGGAGCCGATCAGCCTCAAATGGCGCGCAGGGCTTTTCGCAAACTTTCACCCACGTCAGGCCGCGCCGCAAACGGATCGGGCGGGTTGATGCCCTGAACAATCGCCTCCATGCGGCTTTGCACATTGCCCAGCGCCTGCGGATGGCTGTAAATGTAAAACTGCCCGCTGGCCACAGCATCAAACACCTTTTGCGCCACATCGGCGGCTGAAACCTTGCCACTGCTGACAGCTTTATCACTTTGCGCCTGGCCAATCAATTGGCTGGCTGTGGGTTTTTCGGGTGGCAAGTCTGCGGGCCGGTTGCGGTGGCTCTGGCTGATGCCGGTGGGCACAAAGTAAGGACACAGCACGCTGGCGCTGACTTGGTCACTGACCAGCTGCAAGTCCTGGTAGAGCGTTTCGGTCAAGGACACCACCGCGTGTTTGCTCACGTTGTAGATGCCCATGTTGGGGGGCGTGAGCAAACCGGCCATGCTGGCGGTGTTGACGATGTGACCTTGGTAAGCCGGGTCGGCCTTGGCAGCTTCGAGCATCATGGGGGTGAACAGGCGCACACCATGCACCACGCCCCACAGGTTCACGCCCAGCACCCACTCCCAGTCGGCCACGGAGTTTTCCCAAACCAGGCCCCCTGCCCCGACACCCGCGTTGTTGAACACGAAGTGCGGTGCGCCAAAACGGGCCTTCACGTCAGCGGCGAGCTGCTCCATGGCCGCCACCTTCGACACATCGACCTTGCGTGCCAGCACCTGCACCCCCTGGGCGGTCATTTCGGCTTCGGCTTTGTCCAGCGCATCCTGCTGCACATCGACCAGCACCAGGTTCATGCCGAGCCTGGCGCCAATGCGGGCGCATTCCAGCCCGAAACCCGAACCGGCACCGGTCAGGACTGCGGTTTTGCCTTTGAAATTCTCGATCATGCAAGGGCCTTTTTGAGTGTGAACCCGACGCGCGGGAAATGGACATGGACAGTGCCTGCACGGTCATCGGTGCGGCGCAGGGTGTAACGGGTGCGGGTGGCGGCCACCAGCTCGCCCTCGGTGGGCTCCAGGCCAAAGTTGTCGGCCGCGATCACCACCGCGCTGCCCAGCGCGATGCCGTGATCGTCCTGAAAAACCTCGCTGGGCACAGGCGCAGGCGTGGCGCTGCGGGCCACATGCAAAGCCTCTTCGGCGCTGCATTTACCAGGCGTGCCGTGACCGATGGCCTTCATGCGGGACATCCACGCCTTCACTTCGGGTGTGGCGTCAAAAATGCCGGCCAGTGCGGGCGTGCGCTCTTGCGTGAAACACAGCGGGTGGTAGACCGCAAAATCGGCCACACAAGGCTGGACGCCGAACAAAAAGTCTTGCCCGTGCAGCATGTTGGCGATGCGCCGGAGATAGCTCTTGTACGTGCCAGTGGCGTCGGCAGACGCCATGCGGGCCGCTCCGCCGCGCATGGCGGTGCGGTCGGCCACAAAGGCCTGCACACCCTCAGCAGGCGCACCCGCAAAGACTTGCGCCACACCCGCAGGCTGGAAGTTGTAGGCCATGGCGGCGGGGAACAGGGCGCTGTCGGCCCACTGCGCCACGATGCGGGCGGCACCCTTGATGGCTTCGGGGTAGATCGTGGGTGTGGGTGCGATGTGCTCCAGCACATCGCAGATGAGGGCGGTGTCGCAATACACGTCTGCACCGATCTGCAGCACTGGGGTTTTGCGGTAACCGCCTGTGAGCGCCGTCAGATCGGGCTTGGGCATGACCATCGGGATGAACACGCTCTTCCAGGCCAGTTGCTTGTGACCCAGAATCAGCCGGATTTTTTCGGCAAAGGGCGAAACCGGGTAGTGGTGCAGGATCAGGTCGGACATGGCTGGGGCCTCAGATCAGTTTGACCAGCTGCTTGCCGAAGTTCTTGCCTTTGAGCAGACCGAGGAAAGCCTCGGGTGCAGCCGCCAGGCCTTGGGCCACCGATTCGCGGGGGCGCAGTTTGCCCGTGCCGACCAGGGCGCCGAGTTCCTGCAGGGCTTCGGGCCAGACTTCCATGTGCTCGCTGACGATGAAGCCTTCGATCTTCATGCGGTTGACCAAAATCAGCGCGGGGTTGGCCATGGGCAGGGGCGCACCGTCGTAGCCGGCGATCATGCCGCACACCGCGATGCGGGCAAACGCGTTGGTGCGCAGCATCACGGCGTCGAGCACCATGCCGCCCACGTTTTCAAAGTGGCCGTCGATGCCGTTGGGGCAGGCTTCGCGCAGGGCTTTGGACAAGCTCAGGTAGTCCTTGTGTTCCTTGTAGTCGATGCAGGCGTCAAAGCCCAGTTCCTTGACCACGTAGTCGCACTTGTCTTTGCCGCCTGCGATGCCCACCACGCGGCAGCCCCGGGCCTTGGCCAAAGCGCCGTAGGCGCTGCCCACCGCGCCGCTGGCCGCGCTCACCGTGACGGTCTCGCCAGCTTTGGGGGCGATGATTTTCACCAGGCCATACCAGGCGGTCACGCCAGGCATGCCCACCGCGCCCAGGTAATGCGACAGCGGCACATGGGTGGTGTCGACCTTGCGCAGTGCGCCGACCACGTTGGCGTCGACCACGCTGTATTCCTGCCAGCCGCCCATGCCGACCACCTGGTCACCGGCTTTGAATTTGGGGTGGCGGCTGTCCACCACCTCACCCACCGTGCCTCCGATCATGACTTCACCCAGCGGCTGCGGTTGGGCGTAGCTTTTGCTCTCGTTCATGCGGCCACGCATGTAGGGGTCCAGGCTCAGGTAATGGTGGCAAACCAGCACCTGGCCGTCTTGCAGTTCGGGCAAAGGCAGCTCGATCATTTTGAAATTGTTGACAGTGGCCTCGCCTTGCGGGCGGTTGTCCAGAACGATGCGGTGGTTGATGGGCATGAAGGTCTCCAGTGCGTTGGAATGGGTGAATGAATCGGAATCAGTCGGTCGAGGGTGATGGGGAATCGCGACGACTCACATATTTGAAAGTGCCCGTCGCGTGGGCGCACAACTGGCCTTGGGCATCGAACACGCTGCCCTCGGTGAACGCCATGCTGCGTGTGCGGTGCTGCAGGTGCCCCTTGCCGACCAGCGCTTGACCCGCAGGCACTTTGGCGGGGCGCATGAAGGTGGTTTTCATCTCGATGGTGACCACGCCCATCTCGGGGTCCACGCTGCGCGCGGCCGTGGCCATGATCACATCCAGAAAGGTCATGACCGCGCCGCCGTGCGTGACGTCGAAGGAGTTGAAGTGTTCGGGTCGTGGGGCAAACAACAGCTCGGACTGGCCGCCTTCGAACTTCTCCAGCGTGAAGCCCAAATGGTCAACGAACGGAATCCGGGCACCAAATGGAATGCTCATATCTTCAGGTCCGCCAAAGTTTCAACCACCGATGATGGCGCTCACGCCACCGTCGACGGCCATCCACTGGCCGGTGATGTGCTTGCCCGCGTCGGATGCATAGAGCACGACCAAGCCCTTCAGGTCTTCGTCATCACCCAAGCGGCGCAGGGGTGCGCCTTGGGCCATCTTGTCGGCGCCGAGCTTTTCCAGCAGACCATGGGTCATCTTGCTGGGGAAAAACCCCGGGCAAATCGCGTTGACGGTGATGCCGTGCTCGCCCCACTCTCCCGCCAGGGCGCGGGTGAAGTTGATGACCGCGCCCTTGGAGGTGTTGTAGGCAATCGTCTTCATCTCCGAAGGGTTGCCCGCCAAACCGGCAATCGAGGCCACGTTCAGGATGCGGCCTTTGCCGCGCGGGATGAAGCTTTGCTTGGCCACCTCTTGAGACAGGATGAAATAACCGCGCACGTTCAGGTTCATGACCTTGTCCCAGGCTTCGACCGGATGGTCTTCTGCGGGCGCTCCCCAGGTCGCGCCCGCGTTGTTGACCAGGATGTCGATCGGGCCCATGCGCTCCATGGTCTCGGCCGCCAGGCGGCGGATGTCTTCTTCCTTGCCGCAGTCGGCCGCGATCCAGCGGGCATCGATGCCTGCGGCCTGCAGCTCGGCAGCGGCTTCTTCCAGGTCGGCCGCCTTGCGCGAGCTGAGCATGATCTTGGCCCCGGCCTCGCCCAGGGCGTGGGCCATTTGCAGGCCCAGGCCGCGCGAGCCTCCGGTGACGAGGGCGACTTGCCCCGTCAGGTCAAAAAGTTGTTGAATGGTGCGTGCCATCTTGTACTCCTGTTATTCAACGATGTAATCCATGCAGCGGCGCTCTTTCACAACCGCCTTCATGAAGGGCTTGATGGCCACATGATCGGGGTGATTCTGGTAAGCCGCTAGCACCTGCGCGTCATCGAGCAACATGTGCAACACCAGGTCGTTGGTGCAGTCCATGCCGGGGGTGGCGGTGGCCACTTCAAAGGTGCGGATGCCGGGCACCACCTGGGCGCAAGACAGCAGCAGGGCTTTGGCCTTGGCCAGGTTGGTGGCCTTGTCGGCACCTTCGGCCTGCTCGTGCAGGTTCCACATCACGATGTGACGGATCATCAGAACGCCTCCTCGGGCAGGTCGGCACAGGTCGGGTCACGGCTTTTGACCACGTTCAGCCAGGCGCCGATCTTGGGCAGTTCGTAGCGGAAGAAATAGCGGCAAGCGGCGCGACGACCCTGCGCGGCTGGGCTGTGGTCACTGACTGCACTGCAGGCCACGTCGAGCCAGATCCAGGCGATCACGGTGTGGCCAAAAGCCTGCAGATACGGCACGGCATTGGCCAGGGCCTGCGCGGGTTCGGCACCCGCCCAGGCTTGTTGCGTGGCCTCGCCCACTTGCTTCAAGGCATCGCGCAAGGCGGCCGCTTCAGGGCCCCAAGCAGTTTCGGCTTTGGCGGCGGTGGCCAGCATGCGTTCGGCCAGCAATTGCAGGCCCCGGCCTTTTTCCATCAGCACCTTTCGGCCGAGCAAGTCCATGGCCTGGATGCCGTGCGTGCCCTCGTGGATCATGTTCAGGCGGTTGTCTCGCCAGTACTGCTCCACCGGAAAATCGCGCGTGTAACCATAGCCGCCGTGGATCTGGATGGCCAGGCTGTTGGCTTCCAGACACCATTCGCTGGGGAAACTCTTGACGATGGGGGTGAGCACTTCGAGCAGCAGCCGCGCCACATCGGCGTCTTGGGCGGTGCCGGTGTGTTGCTCGTCCACCAGTCGGGCGCAGTACAAGGCGAGCGCCAGCGCCCCTTCGCTGTAGGCTTTTTGCGCCAGCAGCATGCGTTTGATGTCGGCGTGCTCGATGATGCGCACCTGGGGTTGGCTCGCATCCTTGCCCCCTGCCCCGGTGGGCCTGCCTTGTGGGCGGTTTTTGGCGTAGTCGAGGCTGGCGTAATAACCGGCCATGCCCAGCATGGTGGCGGCCATGCCCACACCGATGCGGGCCTCGTTCATCATGTGGAACATGCAGCGCAGGCCTTCGCCGGGCTTGCCGACCAAATACCCAATGGCACCGGTATCACCTCTGACGGGGTACTTGCCCTCGCCAAAGTTCAGCAGCGTGTTGGTCGTGCCGCGCCAGCCACATTTGTGGTTCAGGCCCGCCAGCGCCACATCGTTGCGCTCGCCCGTCAATTGCCCGTTTGTGTCCACCAGCTTCTTGGGCACGATGAACAGCGAGATGCCTTTGACGCCGGGCACCAGTTGCCCGTTCGCATCGGGAATCTTGGCCAGCACCAGGTGAATGATGTTCTCGGAGAGTTCGTGTTCACCCGAGGAGATCCACATCTTGTTGCCTTTGAGGCGGTAGCGTGGGCCCAAGGCATCGGCCTCAAAACCCTCGCCATCGGGCGTGGCGCGGGTCATCACGTCGCTCAGCGACGAGCCCGCTTGCGGCTCACTCAGGCACATGGTGCCGGAAAAGCGCCCTGAAAATTCGTTGGCGGCAAACACCTTTTTTTGCACATCGGTGCCGTGCACCATGAGCAAATTGGCGTTGCCACTGGTCAGCATGCCCGAGCCAATGCTGACCGAGGCCATGGCAAAAAAGGCGTTGGCTGCCGCTTCCACCGTGTAGGGCAGCTGCATGCCGCCGATCTCGTAGTCTTGCGCGGCGCTCAGCATGCCCGACTCGGCATAGGCCTTGTACGCGTCGTGTGTGGCCTGCGGCAGGATGACTTTTTCGCCGTCAAAGTGCGGCTCTTGCGTGTCCACCAGGCGGTTGAACGGGGCGTATTTTTCACGCGCAATGCGCTCGCAGGTGTCGAGCACCGCGTCAAAGGTTTCCCGGCTGTGGTCGGCGAAGCGTTCGCGGGACTGCAGGCTTTCGACGTTCAGCCAGTCGTGCAGCAAAAAATCAACAGTGGGGCGCAGGCTCATCGGATCGTTCTTTCATGGCAATGCCCTGTGGGAGCGAGTCCCTGCTCGCGAAGCATTCGGCCGCAGGGGCAGCCTCCCACAGAAAAAAGGGGCAGAGAGCATGATGCCCTCTGCCCCCGTGTGGATCAGCCATCCACGCGACAGTTCATCAGAGCACTTCGAAGATGCCGCAAGCGCCCATGCCGCCGCCAATGCACATGGTCACCGCCACGCGCTTGGCGCCACGGCGCTTGCCTTCGATCAGGGCGTGGCCAGTCAGGCGCTGGCCCGATACACCGTAGGGGTGACCCACGGCGATCGCACCGCCATTGACGTTCAGGCGGTCGGCTGGAATGCCCAGCTTGTCGCGGCAATACAGCACCTGCACGGCAAAGGCTTCGTTCAGTTCCCACAGGTCGATGTCGTTGACCGTCAGGCCCAGACGTGCCAAGGCTTTGGGCACGGCATACACCGGGCCAATGCCCATTTCGTCGGGCTCGCAACCGGCCACCGCAAAACCAAGGAATCGGCCCAGCGGCTTCATGCCGCGTTGCTCGGCCAGTTTTTCGTCCATCAGCACGCAAGCGCCTGCACCGTCCGAGAACTGGCTGGCATTGCCCGCCGACACCAGGCCGCCAGGCAAAGCCGAGCGCAGGCCGCTGATGGCTTCCACCGTGGTGCCTTCGCGCAGACCTTCGTCCTTGCTCACCGTGACTTGCTTGGTGGTCATGCCCATGACCTTGTCGATCACGCCCTGTGTGACGGTGATGGGGGCGATTTCGGCGTCGAACAGGCCAGCGGCTTGTGCGGCGCAAGCTTTTTGCTGGCTGGCAGCGCCGTATTCGTCCATGCGGTCACGGCCGATCTTGTAGCGCTTGGCCACTTGCTCGGCGGTTTGCAGCATGTTCCAGTAGATCTCGGGCTTTTGTTTGGCCAGCGACAGGTCTTGCAGCATGTGGGTGTTCATCTCTTGCTGCACGCAGGAGATGCTCTCTACGCCACCGGCCACATACACCTGGCCTTCACCCGCGATGATGCGTTGTGCGGCCAGGGCGATGGTTTGCAGGCCCGAGGAGCAAAAACGGTTGACGGTCATGCCCGAGACCGAAATGGGCAAACCGGCCTTGAGCGCGATCTGGCGGGCGATGTTGGCGCCCGTGGCCCCTTCGGGCGTGGCGCAGCCCATGATCACGTCTTCGACCTCGGCGGCGTCAATGCCAGCGCGGGCCACGGCGTGCTGAACCGCATGGCCACCCAAGGTGGCGCCGTGGGTCATGTTGAAAGCGCCCTTCCAGCTCTTGGCCAGAGGGGTGCGGGCGGTGGATACGATGACAGCATTCGTCATGATGGTCCTTTCATGTGGGGGACAGAGCTAAAGATCTGTCCCGCCAAAAATTTAAAAAATCAGTTGAATGTCTTGCCTTCGGCCACCAAACGGGCCAACAGGGGCGCGGGTTGCCAGAACTGGGCGTCGTCGTGCGGGTTCTTGGCGAAGCGTTTCATGGCTTCGGCCACGTTGAACAAGCCGATGGTGTCGGCGTAGATCATGGGGCCGCCGCGCCACAGCGGGAAGCCGTAGCCGGTCAGGTACACCATGTCGATGTCGCTGGCCTTGCTGGCGATGCCTTCTTCCAGAATGTGGGCAGCTTCGTTGACCAGCGAGAACACCAGGCGCTGCACAATTTCTTCGTCGGAAATCTTGCGTGGCGTGATGCCCAAAGCGGCGCGGTGCTTTTCGATCATCTCGACCACCACAGGGCTGGGAATCGCATCGCGCTTGCCGGCCTGGTAGTCGTACCAGCCTGCGCCGGTCTTTTGGCCATAGCGGCCCATCTCGCACAGCAGGTCAGCGGTTTTGCTGTACTTGAGGTGCGGCTTTTCCACATAACGGCGCTTGCGGATCGCCCAGCCGATGTCGTTGCCCGCCAAGTCACCCATGCGGAACGGACCCATGGCAAAGCCGAATTTCTCGATGGCCTTGTCGACTTGCGCCGGGGTGCAGCCTTCTTCGATCAGGAAACCCGCCTGACGGCTGTACTGCTCGATCATGCGGTTGCCGATGAAACCATCACACACGCCCGAGACCACCGAGGTTTTCTTGATCTTCTTGCCAATCGCCATCACGGTGGCCAGCACGTCCTTGCCGGTTTTTTCGCCACGCACCACTTCGAGCAGTTTCATGACGTTGGCGGGGCTGAAGAAGTGCATGCCGACCACGTCTTGCGGACGCTTGGTGAAGCTGGCGATCTTGTTCACATCGAGTGTGGAGGTGTTGGACGCCAGGATCGCGCCGGGCTTCATCACTTCGTCGAGTTTCTTGAAGACGGCTTCTTTCACGCCCATTTCTTCGAACACGGCCTCGATCACCAAGTCAGCCTGACCGATGTCGTCGTAGCTCAACGTGGTGCTCAAAAGCGCCATGCGCTCATCGTATTTTTCTTGCTTGAGCTTGCCTTTTTTAACCTGGGCTTCGTAGTTCTTGCGGATGGTGGCAATGCCGCGGTCCAGCGCGTCCTGCTTCATCTCCAGGATCTTGACCGGGATGCCCGCGTTCAGGAAGTTCATCGAGATGCCGCCGCCCATGGTGCCAGCACCAATGACGGCCACGCTCTTGATCTCGCGCTTGGGCGTGTCTTCGGGCACGTCGGGGATCTTGCTGGCGGCGCGGTCTGCCATGAAGATGTGGCGCAGTGCGCGGCACTCGGGCGTCATCATCAGGTTCATGAAGATTTCGCGCTCAAAGACCATGCCGTCTTCAAACTTCTTCTTGGTGGCCGCTTCGACCGCGTCCACGCACTTGGCGGGTGCAGGCAGGTTTTTGGCCATGCCCTTGACCATGTTGCGGGCAAACTGGAAGTAAGCATCGCCTTGCGGGTGCTTGCAAGGCAGGTTTTTCACCAGTGGCAGCGGCGAGCCGTCGGCATGCGCTGCGGCCACTTTGCGGGCCAGCGCCAGAGCCTCTTCGGGCAGGCTTTCGGCCGACTTCGCCATGGCATCGAACAGCTTTTGGCCAGGCAGCATGGCCAGCATCTCGCTCTTGATGGCTTCGCCGCTGACGATCATGTTGAGCGCAGGCTCCACACCGATCACGCGGGGCAGGCGCTGCGTGCCACCGGCACCGGGGATCAGGCCCAGCTTGACTTCGGGCAGCGCAATGCTGGCGCCGGGCGCGGCAATGCGGTAGTGGCAGCCGAGTGCCAGTTCCAGACCGCCGCCCATGGCGACCGAGTGGATGGCCGCCACCACGGGCTTGGCCGAATTTTCGCAAGCGCGGATGACGCTCAGCAAATTGGGTTCCTGGATCGCCTTGGGCGAGCCAAATTCACGGATGTCTGCACCGCCCGAAAAGGCTTTGCCCGCGCCTGTGATGACGATGGCCTTGACCGATGCGTCGTTGTTGGCTTTTTCCAGACCATCGGTGATGCCGATGCGGGTGGACAGGCCCAAACCGTTGACGGGCGGGTTCATCAACGTGATGACCGCGACATCACCGTGGACTTTGTATTCAGCTGTCATGCTGGACTTCCTTTGCGTGAAAAGTTAAAAAAGAACGACCGTTCGTTTTTTGCATTGTAGACATAAAAAACGGCCCGATTACAAAAATTTTGTCGCCACAGAGACGTGGGCCAAACCCATCAAACCTCCAGCCACTCCTTGCGAATGTAGCTGTTGGCGCGCAGCTCATCGGGTGTGCCCTGGAACACGATGGCACCGTGGCCCATGACCAAGGCCCGGTCCGAAATGCTCATGGCAATGGTCAGCTTTTGTTCGATCAGCAAGACCGAGACACCCCTTGATTTCAGGCTTTGCAGGTATTGCCCCACCAATTCCACGATTTTGGGGGCCAGGCCCTCGGTCGGCTCGTCGATGATGATGAGGTCCGGATCGCCCATCAAGGTACGGCACAGCGTGAGCATTTGCTGTTCGCCACCGGACAGGACCCCGGCCTCGGTGTGCTCGCGCTCTTTGAGGCGCGGGAACATGGCGTACATGTCGTCAAACGACCAGCGACCGTTGTGGCCGCTGCGCTTTTGGCCCAGTTGCAGGTTCTGGTGCACCGTCAACTTGGGGAAGATGTCGCGGTTTTCAGGCACATAACCGATCCCCAGGTGAGCGATCTCATAGGCTTTTTTGCCCTGGATCGACTGGCCTTTCCAGTCAATGCGGCCCTGGCACTCGACCAAGCCCATGATGGCCTTGGCCGTGGTGGAGCGGCCCGAGCCGTTGCGCCCGAGCAGCGCCACAATTTCGCCCTGCCCGACCTCGAAGCCCACACCATGCAGCACATGGCTCTTGCCGTAATAGGCGTGAAGGTTGTCTATCTGCAGCATCAATGGCCTCCTGCCTGACTGTCCGCCACCGGAGAGCCCAAATAGGCTTCCTGCACCTTGGCATTGGCCCGCACCGCGTCGGGGGTGTCGAAGGCGATGACTTCGCCGTACACCACCACCGCGATTTTGTCGGCCAGCCCGAACACCACGCCCATGTCGTGCTCCACCGTGAGCAGGGTTTTGCCCACCGTGACCTCCTTGATGAGCTGGATGAAACGCGAGGTTTCGCTTTTGCTCATGCCGGCTGTGGGTTCGTCCAGCAAAATGACATCGGAGCCGCCCGCAATGGTCACGCCAATTTCCAGCGCGCGCTGCTCGGCATAGGTCAGGTTGACGGCCAGCACATCGCGCTTTTTGTCCAGGTGGATCATCTCGAGCAATTCGTTCGTGCGGTCGTTCGCATCTTTCAGCCCCGAAAGGAACTTGAAGAAGGTGTACTTGTAGCCCAGGCTCCAGAGCACGGCGCAGCGCAAATTTTCAAACACGCTCAGCTTGGGGAAGATGTTGGTGATCTGGAAGCTGCGCGACAGCCCCATCCGGTTGATCTCGTAAGGCGTTTTGTGCTGAATGGCTTGGCCGTTCAGCAAAATATCGCCGCTGGTCGGGCCAAAGCGGCCGCTGATCAGGTTGAACAGCGTGGACTTGCCCGCGCCGTTGGGGCCGATCACCGCCACCCGTTCACCGGCCTGCACCGCCAGGTTCACACCCCGGATGATTTCGGTCTTGCCGAAGTTCTTTCGGACGTCTTTGAGTTCAAGAGCGTAGGCACTCATACTGCGGTCTCCCGGCGCTTGATTTCTTTTTCAATGTCGGTCTGGATCTCGCCCCAGTCGCGGGCAAACTGCCGACGCGCGAGCTCGAACAAACCCAGGCCCGTGAGCATGACAAAAGCCGAGCCGAACCAGCTGTCCAGGCTCTTGGCGTTCAGCGTGGCCCCCATGAACTTGACGGTGTCACCCAAAGCCGAATTGAGCTGCAGGTGGTAGACCATCTCGATCATCGCCCCGGCCCCCGCGAGCATGACGATGGCGGTGAGGCCCAGGCCCAGGTAGCTGGTCCAGATCTGGCGCAGCTTGCCGAATTTGGCCACCCGCAGGTTCATCATGATCAGGCTGGCGATGCCACCCGGGGCATACATGACCATGAACAGGAAAACCAGTCCCAGGTACAGCAACCAGGCCTTGGTCAGCTCCGACAGCAGCACAAAGGCGATGATCATCAAAATCGCGCCAATGATGGGGCCAAAAAAGAAGGTGGCACCCCCCAAGAAGGTGAACAGCAAATAAGCGCCCGAGCGCCCTGCCCCCACCACTTCGGCCGTGACGATCTCGAAGTTGAGGGCGCCCAAACCGCCCGCGATGCCTGCAAAAAAGCCCGCGATGATGAAAGCGATGTAGCGCACGCGCTGGGTGTTGTAGCCGATGAACTCGACCCGTTCGGGGTTGTCACGCACCGCATTCAGGATGCGGCCCAGCGGCGTTTGCGTGAAGGCGTACATGAGCGCCACACACACAAAGGTGTAGACCGCGATCAGGTAATACACCTGAATTTGCGGACCGTAGGTGATGCCAAAGAAGGCTTCACCCGCCACACGGTTGCCCGACACGCCCGCCTCGCCCCCGAAAAACTCCGAGAACATGAGCGACATGGCAAACACCAGCTCGGCCACGCCCAGGGTGATCATGGCAAATGGCGTGCCCGACTTGCGGGTGGTGACCCAGCCGAGCAAAATGGCAAAGCCCATGCCCGCCACACCGCCCACAATGGGCAGCAGGCTGACGGGGATGTTGAGCTTGCCGCCACTGACCGCGTTCAGCGCGTGAATGGCCATGTAGGAGCCCAGCCCGGTGTAGACCGCATGGCCAAAACTCAGCATGCCGCCCTGCCCCAACAGGATGTTGTAGGACAGGCAGGCAATGATGGCGATGCCCATTTGCGCCAACATGGTCACCGACAGGTTGCTGGTGAACACCAAGGGGGCCAGGACCAGCACCAAGGCAAACAGGCTCCAGATGACCCAGCGGCCGACGTTGTAGGGTTTGAATTTGTAAACAGCAGCCATGTCTTAACCCTCGCGTGTGCCCAAAAGACCCTTGGGCCGGAAGATCAGGATCAGCACCAAAAACAGGTAAGGCAAGATGGGCGCGACCTGTGACAGCGTGAGCTTGGCAAAAGAGTTGTCCTGCGTGGCGGCCGACAAGGCCCAGCCCATGTCTTTGGCCAAGGTCAGGAAGGAGTAATCAATGGCCACGGCAAAGGTCTGGATCACGCCAATCAGCAAGGAAGCCAGGAAGGCCCCCGACAGCGAGCCCATGCCACCCACCACCACGACCACGAAGATGACCGAGCCCACGGTCGCTGCCATGGCGGGCTCCGTCACGAAAGTGCTGCCGCCGATCACGCCTGCCAAACCGGCCAGACCTGTGCCCGCACCAAACACCAGCATGAACACACGCGGCACGTTGTGGCCCAAAGACTCCACCATTTCGGGGTGGGTCAAGGCCGCCTGAATCACCAGACCAATGCGGGTGCGGGTGAGCAACAACCACAAGGACACCAGCATCAGCAAGGCCACCAGCATCATGAAACCCCGGGTTGCAGGAAATGGCGAGCAAACCACACGCACTGCGGCGTCTGCGGCGCTGCACATCTCGGCAGGCGCGGCCCCCCAGACCAGGCTCAGGCCATTGACCGAATGGTTGATCAGGGTGAAGGCCGAGCTGCGCAAGATTTCGGGCGGCGGAAACTCCACCGCCGTGCGGCCCCAGACCAGCTGCACCAGCTCCAGCACCACATAAGACAGGCCAAACGTGACCAGCAATTCGGGCACATGGCCAAAGGGGTGAACCTTGCGCAAGGTGACGCGCTCAAACACCGCACCGCAGGCACCCACCAACAGTGGGGCCACGATCAGGGCGGGCCAGAAACCGATCCAGCCCGACAGGGTGTAACCGAAATAGGCCCCGATCATGTAAAAGCTGGCGTGCGCGAAATTGAGCACGCCCATCATGCTGAAAATCAGCGTCAGCCCAGAGCTGAGCATGAAGAGCAACAGCCCGTAACTGAGGCCATTGAGCATGGAGATGATGAAAAACTCCATAAGAAACTTTCCAGGCCTTTTTTGGCCTAACTGCGTTACCGAAAGTGGTTTTAAAAACTCAAAACCGAGCCACCAAGGGCCTGAAGCCCATAAAAAAGCCCGACAAACCTGACGTTGATCGGGCCTGAACCCTATCGGCTCGCGCAGTTCAGGCCCAAAGGCCTGCGCTGCGCAAGACTGACCGACAAACGGCGCCCATTAACCGGGGCGCTTCATCTGGCAACTGGTGGGTGTGCTAGACACGTACGAAGGGAACTCCTTGACGGGGGCCAGCGTCATGCCCGTGTTCTCGGGGCTGTAGGGGTACTTTTTGTCGGCTTTTTGCCAGACGGTCATCCACAGCGGCTGCTGCAGTTGGTGGTCGGCCTTGCGGATTTCAACATCGCCGTGGTAGCTCTTGAACTTCAGGCCCGACAGGGCCGCTGCCACTTTGACCGGATCGGTCGACTTGGCTTTAGCCATGGCTTCTCCCAAGGCGCTGTAGATCGAAACCACCGAGCCCGTGTAGAAGTCGTCGTTGAATTTGGTCTTGAACTCCGCCATCCACTTGCCCATGTCGCCACCCATGTTGTAGTGGTTGTAGGCGATTTGGTAGACGCGGCCAGCACCGGTTTGGCCCAAGGCCGTGGGCGTGCCCGTGACGCCGGTGTAGTAGGTGTAGAACTTGCCATTGAAGCCGCCCTCGTTGGCCGCCTTGATCAGCAAGGCGAGGTCAGAGCCCCAGTTGCCGGTGATGACGGTGTCGGCACCCGAGGCCTTGATCTTGGCGATGTAAGGCGCAAAATCGCGCACCTGCGCCAAGGGGTGCAAGTCTTCACCCACGATCTTCACGCCCGGCATCTTGCGTGCGATGTTTTCCTTGGCAAAACGCACCACCTGGTGGCCATGCGAATAGTTCTGGTTGAGCAGATAGACGTTCTTGATGTCTTTCTGGTCCTTCATGAACGTGGTCATGGCCTCGATCTTCATCGAGGTGTCGGCGTCAAAGCGGAAGTGCCAGTAGCTGCACTTGCTGTTGGTGAAGTCGGGGTCCACGGCCGAGTGGTTCAGGAAGATGATTTCCTTGCCGGGGTTGCGCTCGTTGTGCTTGTTCACGGCTTCGATCAGGGCACCCGCCACCGACGAACCGTTGCCTTGGGTGATGTAGCGCACGCCCTGGTCCATCGCGGCTTTGAGCGCGTTCAGGCTTTCGGCGGGGCTCAACTTGTTGTCAATGCCAATCACCTCGAACTTGACACCCGCCGGGTTGGTCTTGCTGAACTTTTCAGCAAAGAACTGGAAGCTCTTGAGCTGGTTGCTGCCCACAGGGGCCATCAAACCGGACAAGGGATCGATCCAGGCAATTTTGACGGTTTCGCCCTTTTGCGCATAAGCGCCAAGGGAGCAAGCGGCCAAAGCGGCAGCGGCGATCAAACGGGTGGTGGTTTTCATTCAAGGTCTCCTGCGTTGTGAATCAGAACAAGTTCAGCGTAACCGCTGTGTGGCTGAAAAGGCTCGGGGTTTGCCCCTAAGGCATATCACCCGCGCGACTTGAACGCGCGCGGGCTTGATGCGCATCAAAGGCCAGGCAGCTTGTAGTCGGCCAGTTGCTCGCGCAAACGGGTCTTGAGCATCTTGCCAGTGCCGCCCAAAGGAATGGCATCGACAAAGACCACATCGTCCGGGATCTGCCACTTGGCGGTCTTGCCTTCATAGAAAGCAATCAACTCTTCGCGGCTGACTTCGGCGCCGGGCTTTTTGACCACGCACACAATCGGGCGCTCGTCCCACTTGGGGTGGCGCATGCCGATGCAAGCGGCCATGGCCACGGCCGGGTGCGCCATGGCGATGTTTTCCACATCGATCGAGCTGATCCATTCGCCACCAGACTTGATCACGTCCTTGCTGCGGTCGGTGATCTGCATGAAGCCGTCGGCATCAATGGTGGCCACATCGCCCGTGGGGAACCAGCCGTCCACCAGCGGGTTGCCGCCTTCCTGCTTGAAGTACGAAGCGATCACCCAAGGGCCTTTGACCAGCAGGTCACCTGCGGCCTTGCCGTCGTGCGGCAAAGCACGGCCTTCGGCGTCCACGATCTTCATGTCGATGCCGAAGATGCAGCGGCCTTGCTTCATGCGCAGCTTCATCTGCTGCTCGGCAGACAGGCGCAGGTGCTTGTTTTTCAGAGTGCACACGGTGCCCAGCGGGCTGAGCTCGGTCATGCCCCAGGCGTGCAGCACGTCCACGTTGTAGTCTTGGCGGAAGGCATCGATCATGGCGGGCGGGCAGGCCGAGCCGCCGATCACGGTGCGGTTCAAGGTGCTGAATTTCAGGCCTGCAGGCTTCATGTGGCCCAGCAGCATTTGCCACACGGTGGGCACGCCCGCGGCAAAGGTCACGCCTTCGGCTTCGATCAGCTCGTACACCGATTTGCCGTCCAAGGCCGGGCCGGGGAACACCAGTTTGGCACCCGCCATGGCCGCGCTGTAGGGGATGCCCCAGGCGTTGACGTGGAACATGGGCACCACGGGCAGGATCGCGTCACGCGCCGAGATGCACATCGAGTCGGGCAAGGCGGCGGCGTAGGCGTGCAGCACGGTGGAGCGGTGGCTGTACAGAGCACCCTTGGGGTTGCCGGTGGTGCCGCTGGTGTAGCAGAGGCTGCAGGCGGTGTTTTCATCGAGCTGGGGCCAGCTGTAGGTGCTGGGCTGCTGGCCCATCCAGGCCTCGTAGCTCACCAAATTGGGGATACCGGTGCCCTCGGGCAGTTTGTCGGCGTCGCACAGCGCCACGTACTGGGTCATGGTCTTGCAGTGCGCGTGCAGGGCCTGCACCAAAGGCAAAAACGTCATGTCAAAGCACAGGACCTGGTCTTCGGCATGGTTGGCGATCCAGGCCATCTGTTCGGGGTGCAGGCGCGGGTTGATGGTGTGCAGCACACGGCCCGAGCCGCTCACGCCGAAGTACAGCTCCAGGTGGCGGTAACCGTTCCAGGCCAGCGTGGCGATGCGGGCGCCTTGTGGCACTTTTTGTGCGTCCAGCGCGTTGGCCACCTGGCGCGAGCGGCGGGCCACGTCGGCCCAGGCGTAGCGGTGGATGTCGCCCTCCACGCGACGCGAGACGATCTCGCTGTCGCCATGGTGTTTCTCGGCAAAGTCGATCAGTGAAGAAATCAGCAATGATTGCTGTTGCATCAGTCCCAGCATGGGGTCTCCTGTCAGAGGGGTTGTTCTTGAACGAATCATTGTGCACCCGAGTGGGACACCGTCCGGCCATAAAACCCGCCATAAAACCCGCAATTACCCGGGTGCTTGTCAAGGGCGTGACAATCTGTTCATGTCATCTGCCCCTTTGGAAACCCATGCCTGCCCTCACCACGCCAATCCACCCCACGATTTGCCCGTGCTGGACTGGACCCACCGCCTGACCCAACTGGGGCCCCGTTTTTTCACACCGCTGCAGCCCACGCCCGTGGCCGCGCCGCGCTGGGCCGCCCGCAACGAGGCCTTGCGCACCGAACTGGGCTGGCCCGCCGAGCTGTTTGACGACGACCACCTGCAAGCCTTTGCGGGCAACGCACTCATGGTCGGCTCCCAGCCGCTGGCCACGGTCTACAGCGGGCACCAATTCGGGCAATGGGCCGGGCAGCTGGGCGACGGGCGGGCCATCTGGCTGGGCGAAGCCGCGTCTCAACTGGGTCCGCAGGAAATCCAGCTCAAAGGTGCAGGCCGCACGCCCTACTCGCGCGGCGGCGATGGCCGGGCCGTGCTGCGATCGAGCATCCGCGAGTATTTGTGCAGCGAGGCCATGCACGGCCTGGGCATACCCACCACCCGGGCGCTGTGCCTGGTGGCATCGCCCGAGCAGGTGCGGCGCGAAACCTTAGAGAGCGCCGCCGTTGTGGCGCGGGTGGCCCCGAGCTTTTTACGCTTTGGGCACTTCGAACATTTTTCGGCTCAGGGCGACACCGACAGCCTGCGCACCCTGGCCGACCATGCCATCGCCCACCACATGCCCGAGTGCAAGGAGCGGGCCGAGCGGTGGCAGGGCAATGTTTACGCGGCTTTGCTCGACGAAGTGCAGGAGCGCACCGCCAAATTGTTGGCGCATTGGCAGGCTGTGGGCTTTTGTCACGGCGTGATGAACACCGACAACATGAGCCTCTTGGGACTGACCATCGACTACGGCCCCTTCCAGTTCATGGACGGCTTTGACCCCGGCCACATCTGCAACCACTCGGACCCCCAGGGGCGTTATGCCTATGGACGCCAGCCGAACGTGGCGTACTGGAATTTGTACTGCCTGGCGCAGGCGCTGGCCCCTTTGATCGATGACCACGAGATGACGCTGCAGGTGCTCGAGGGCTACAAGACTTTGTTCCCCCGCTACCTGGGCGACGCCATGCGGGCCAAACTGGGCCTGACGGGGACACTGGCGCCCGAATCCGAGCGCGAAGCCGACTGGACGCTGGTCGAAGACGTGATGCAGCTCATGGCGGCCGAAAAAGTGGACTTCACCCTGTTTTGGCGGCAACTGAGCCAGGCGTTGGTGCAGCAGTCGCAAGCCCCCACGCTGACCGATGCGGGCTGGAGCGCGGTGACCGACCTGGTGCTGGATCGCCCTCGCCTGCTGGACTGGCTCGAACGCTACACCGCCCGCGCTGGCCACGCCCACTTTGCGGCCATGGGCCAGAACATGCTGCGCACCAACCCCAAGTTTGTGCTGCGCAACCACCTGGCCGAGATCGCCATTCGTCAAGCGCAAGCAGGTGACTTCTCGGAAATCAACACCCTGCACACCTTGTTAAAGTCGCCTTTCGACGAGCACCCGGGCTTTGAGGCCTATGCCGACTTGCCGCCCGACTGGGCGGGTCAACTGGAAATCAGCTGTTCATCATGAGCCAAATCACCAAAACCGAACAAGAGTGGCGCGAGCTGCTGGCCGCCAAAGGCGCCGAGCCTGTGGCCTATGCCGTCACCCGCCAAGCGGCCACCGAGCGGCCCTTCACCGGCAAATACGAGGGCCACTGGTCCAGCGGCATTTACCGCTGCATCTGCTGCGACGCCGAGCTGTTCAAGTCGGACACCAAGTTTGACGCAGGCTGCGGCTGGCCGAGCTTTTACCAGGCAGCTTCCGAAGGGGCCATCGAAGAGCGCGTGGACTTGAGCCACGGCATGCGCCGGGTGGAGACGGTGTGCGCCCAGTGCGGCGCGCACCTGGGCCATGTGTTCGAAGACGGCCCGGCCCCCACGGGCCTGCGCTACTGCATGAACTCGGCTTCGTTAGACTTCGAGCCTTCCTGACCGACCCCAGCGGCGTACGCTGTGCGCCGCCAACGCCCCCATTTCATGAAATTCATCCTTGACTTTTTCCCCATCCTGCTGTTTTTTGGCGCGTACAAGATGGCCGACATCTACACCGCCACAGCGGTGCTGATGGGCGCGACCGTGCTGCAAACCGCCATCATTTACAAGATGGACGGCAAGCTGCAGACCATGCACAAGATCACGCTGGTCCTGGTGTTGGGCTTTGGTGCCCTCACCTTGAGCCTGCACGACGAGCGCTTCATCAAGTGGAAACCCACCTTGCTGTACTCGGGCCTGGCGATGGCCCTGGCCGTGGCGCACTGGTTTTTGAAAAAGAACTTTCTGCACATGCTGCTGGGCACGCAACTGCAGCTGCCGCACGCCGTGTGGAACCGGCTGAACCTGTCGTGGATGCTGTATTGCCTGTTCATGGCGGGCATCAATGCCTACGTGGCGCATTACTTCAGCACCGAAGACTGGGTGAACTTCAAGCTCTGGGGCTATGTGTTCCCGGTGGTGTTCATTCTGGGCCAGGGCCTGTACATCTCGCGCTATTTGCCCAAGGACGAAGGAGGCCAGAAATGAGCACCGCCACCCTGCCCCTGAGCGCGCAAATCCATGCCCGGCTGACCGAACGCCTGCAACCCACCGAGTTGCGCGTCATCGACGAGAGCGCAGCGCACGCGGGGCATGTGGGTGCCAACGACAGCGGCGAAGGCACGCACATGCGGGTGTGCATTGCTTCACCTTTGTTTACAGGCATCAGCCGCGTTCAGCGCCATCGCCTTGTGTATGATGCGCTGCAAGATTTCATTGACCAAGGCTTGCATGCCTTGGCCATCGAGCTGATCTGAACCGGGCCGTCACCCATTGGTGGCAGCCCCTTTTTTTGAACCCTTCTATTCATATTTGACACCGAGTCATTGAGGAAAACACGATGAAAAAGCAAATGCTCAGCGCCGCCCTGGTGGCCCTGCTAGCGGTTCCCGCCCTGGCGCAAAACCTGGCCGTGGTCAACGGCAAACCCGTGCCGTCTTCCCGCGTCAAAGCCTTGCAGCAACAAATCGAAGCCTCGGGTCGCCCTGTGACACCCGAAGTGCTGGCCCAGATCAAGGAAGAGCTGATCGCCCGCGAAATCTTCATGCAAGAGGCCAAAAAGCGCGGCCTGGACGCCACCGACGAGTACAAAAACCAGATCGAACTGGCACGCCAGACCATCCTGATCCGTCAGCTGTTTGCCGATCACCAGAAGAAGAACCCCGTGACCGACGCCGAGATCCAGGCCGAGTACGACAAATTCGTGGCGGCCAACGGTGGCAAGGAATACCGCGCGCGCCACATCCTGGTGGAAAAGGAAGACGAGGCCAAGGCCTTGATCGCCGACATCAAGAAAGGCGCCAAGTTTGAAGACCTGGCCAAGAAGGCATCCAAAGACCCAGGCTCCGGTGCCAACGGTGGCGACCTGGACTGGGCCGCCGCAGGCAGCTATGTGCCCGAGTTTTCCGGTGCCATGGTCAAACTGGACAAAGGCCAGATGACCGATACCCCTGTCAAGAGCCAGTTCGGCTACCACATCATCCGCGTGGACGATGTGCGTGAAGCCCAGCTGCCCAAGCTGGAAGAAGTCAAACCTCAGATCTCGCAGCAACTGCAACAGCAAAAACTCAGCACCTACCAGGAAGGTCTGCGCAGCAAAGCCAAGATCCAGTGATCTGCGCTTTACACCTTTGAAAAACGCGACTTCGGTCGCGTTTTTTAATGGCTCGCCTGTGCATACAACGCTCTGGGGCTGCGGGCACTGGCCGGGGCTCAGAAGCGCTTCGCTTTGCCACATCGCCCCAACCAGCACCCACAGCCCCAGAGCTGGCGGCCTGCCGAGTTGCTTGCTTCGCAAGCTGGGATAATCCCAGCCCATGCAGCCCCACCAACTCGAACTCCTGGCCCCCGCCCGCAACCTGGACATTGGCATTGAAGCCGTGAACCACGGCGCGGACGCGGTCTACATTGGCGGCCCCTCCTTTGGGGCACGGTCGACGGCCGACAACTCGGTGCAAGACATCGCCAAGCTGGTGCAGCATGCGCACCGCTTTCACAGCCGCATCTTTGTCACGCTCAACACCATCTTGCGCGATGACGAGCTCGAAGGTGCCCGAAAACTGGCCTGGCAGCTGTATGACGCAGGCGTCGACGCACTGATCATCCAGGACATGGGCCTGCTCGAAATCGACATGCCGCCCATTCAGCTGCATGCCAGCACCCAGACTGACATCCGCACGCCCGAAAAAGCCCGATTTTTGCAAGATGCCGGATTGAGCCAAATCGTGCTGGCCCGCGAGTTGACGCTGCCGCAAATCGCCGCCATCCGCGACGCGGTGGACACCGATCGCACCGTGATCGAGTTTTTTGTGCATGGCGCTCTGTGCGTGGCCTACAGCGGCCAATGCTTCATCAGCCACGCCCACACCGGGCGCAGCGCCAATCGAGGCGACTGCTCGCAAGCCTGCCGTCTGCCCTATGAGGTCAAAGACGCGCAAGGCCGCATCGTGGCACACGACAAGCATGTGCTGAGCATGAAGGACAACAACCAGAGCGAGAACCTGCGCGCACTGGTGGACGCGGGCGTGCGCAGCTTCAAGATCGAAGGCCGCTACAAGGACATGGCCTATGTGAAGAACATCACAGCGCATTACCGCAAGCTGTTCGACGAGGTGCTGAGCGAGCGCCCCGAACTGGCGGCCGCTTCGCATGGCCGCACCACCTTCAGCTTCGAGCCCGACCCGAACCAGAACTTCAACCGCGAGTTCACCGACTACTTTGTGCAGGGCCGCAAAGAAGACATCGGCGCGTTTGACACGCCCAAAAATCCCGGTCAGCCGATTGGCTGGGTCAGCAAGGTCACGGCCGAACACATCGAGATCACCACCGACGACCCGGCCACCGAGCTGCACAACGGCGATGGCCTGTGCTACTACGACCTGCAAAAAGAACTGGTCGGCCTGCAGATCAACCGCGCCGAAGCCGCCAAAGCCAAAGGCGTTTGGAGGCTATATCCCAAAGATCCGATGGACGGCTTCAAGGACCTGCGCCAAGGCGTGCAGGTCAACCGCAACCGCGACATGAGCTGGGTGCGCACGCTGGACAAAAAATCGGCCGAGCGCCGCATGGGCGTGTGGATGCAACTGGCCGAAACCCCAAATGGCCAGGGTGATGGCCTGCAACTGACGCTGACCGACGAAGCGGGCCACAGCGGCTCGGCGGTCTTGGCCATCGGCTGGCAAGCGCCCAAAGACCCAACCCAGGCAGAGGACAAACTCAAAGCCGCCTTGGGCAAGCTGGGCGACACCGTGTTCGAGCCGCTGGACGTGCAACTCGCCCTGCCCCGGCCCTGGTTTGTGCCACCTTCACAGCTGAACCAACTCCGCCGCGACGCAGTCGCTGCGCTGGAGACCGCTCGTGCACAGGGCCTGCACCGACTGCCGCGTGCCGTGCCCGTGGAGCCGCCTGCGCCCTACCCCGAAGACACCCTAACCTACCTGGCCAATGTGTTCAACCAGAAAGCCCGCGACTTCTATGCCAAACACGGCGTGAAGGTGATCGCCGCCGCTTATGAGGCGCAAGAAGAGCTGGGCGAAGTCAGCCTGATGATCACCAAACACTGCGTGCGTTTCAGCCTCAGTCTGTGCCCCAAACAGGCCAAAGGCGTGACCGGCGTACAAGGCACGGTGAAAGCCGAGCCGATGCAACTGATCAACGGCAAGGAAAAACTCACCCTGCGCTTCGACTGCAAACCCTGCGAAATGCATGTGGTCGGCAAGATCAAGAAATCGGTGCTGAATGCGGTGCCGGAAAGCCCAGTGCAGTTCTACAAGACACGGCCTGTGGTGGGCTTGCACTGAAACAATGTCAGTGACGCATTTTGCGCACCCACTGCAGCACGCCCACCATCACCGCCCCCGCCACAAAGCCAGCCACGCCACCGCCCAAGTTGCCCACCAGCGCACCGCCAAATGCCAAGTTGTCAGCCCAGTGCGAGACCGCATGGCCGATGGCCGGCACGCCATGCAGCAAGATGCCCCCGCCCACCAAAAACATGGCGGCGGTGCCCAGCACCGAAAGCGCTTTCATGAGCCAGGGTGCAAATGCCAATAGAGCACGGCCCAAGGCTTGCATCGCGGCTTGCGGTTTTTGGATCAGGTAAATCCCCGCATCGTCCAGCTTGACAATGCCGCCCACCAAGCCATAGACCCCCACCGTCATGACCACGGAGATGCCCACCAGCACCGCCACTTGCTGCGCAAAGCTGGCGGTGGCCACCGTGCCCAGGGTGATGACGATGATTTCAGCCGACAAGATGAAGTCGGTGCGCACCGCGCCTTTGATCTTTTCTTTCTCAAAAGCCAGCAAGTCCACCTGTGGATCGGCCACGGCTCGCACCAATTCGGCACGGTGGGTCTCGGCTTCTTCACGGCTGTGCAACCAGGCATGCAACAGTTTTTCGGCCCCTTCAAAGCACAAAAACAAACCACCCAGCATCAGCAAGGGGGTGATCAGCCAAGGCGCCATGGCGCTGATCGCCAAGGCGGTGGGCACCAAGATGGCTTTGTTGACCAGCGAGCCTTTGGCCACAGCCCAGACCACGGGCAACTCGCGGTCGGCATTCACCCCGGTCACTTGTTGCGCGTTGAGGGCCAAGTCGTCACCCAGCACGCCAGCGGTCTTTTTCGCTGCCATGTGCGTCATGGCGGCCACGTCGTCAGCCGCTGCCGCGCTTTGGCGGGCGGCCACTTTGGTCATGGTGGCGACATCGTCGAGCAAGGTGGCGATGTCGTCGATCAGGGTCAGCAAACTGGAGGCGGCCATAGGCGTGTCTTTCCCGAGTGTGCAGGCGCGCTTCAGCGCAAAAGGTTGTGCAAGGGGTGACCCTTGGCGTCGCGGTAAATGTCAAAGTCCTGGTCAATGGACACCACATGCCGAATGGCCAGACGTTCGGCAGCCTCGGCGATGGAGGCATCGGCCAAGTCCAGCGGCAAACTGGCAAAGCGCTGACAAATGGCCAGCACGCTGGTGAGGCTCCAGTCAGCTGGGCTGTCCAGCTGCACTGCGCCGCGCTGAACCCACTGCAAAAAGTCGAGTGCGGCCTCGTTGTGGATGCGCCGCGCCAGCAAGGCGCAGACCTCGGTCAGCACCGGCCACGTGCTGTGCAAACGCACCTGTGGATTCGCTTGCAGCCACGTGCGTGTGGGCATGTGCCATTTGTCGCTGCGGTTGAACAGCGCGAGGAGCGGGCCGCTGTCGATGAGCGCGTCTTGCACAGGCAACTGCCGCAGAAACTGAGCGTGCGGTTCTTGGGCCGAAACTGATTGAGGCTGCCCAACGCCCGTATTCACCGCCGCTGTTACCCAGTGGTTTTGAGCGCTCATGCGCGGTGCTCGTGCTTGTCTTGCCAAACATCGGACAGCTGGCTTTTGCGGTTTTCGGCCATATCCACCGGACCACTGAATCGGCCAAACACCCCCTCGCCCAATGCAAAGGGCGAAGCAGTGATTGCGGGCTGCGCCAGGTAGGCGGTGAGTGCATCGCGCATGACTTCGCTGATGCTGCGGCCCTCTTGGGCGCAGCGCTGGCGCAAGGATTTCTCCAGCGGATCGGGCAGTTTCACGGTGGTGGTCATGGTTTGGCCCTCTGGTAATACGTTCATTATTACACCGGGAGTCAAGCTTGTCAATCTCAGCCCAGGGGCTTGAACAACTCGTTCAGATCGGACTCGCCAAACAAGGGCTCTTGGCGCTTCACCGCCCCCGCATACATGTCTTGCGCGAGCTGGGCTTTGCGCTCTTGCAGGGCCAGCATGCGCTCTTCGATGGTGCCTTGCGCCACGAGTTTGAGCACCCAGACACTTTGCGTCTGGCCAATGCGATGCGCGCGGTCGGTGGCCTGGTTTTCCACAGCGGGGTTCCACCAAGGGTCGTAATGGATCACCGTGTCGGCCTGCGGCAGGTTCAGGCCCACGCCCCCGGCTTTGAGGCTGATGAGGAACAAAGGCACCTGCCCACTGGTGAACCGATCGATGATCGTGTCGCGGTTCTTGCTTTGGCCCGTGAGCTTGACCCAAGGAATGCCCAAACGCGGCAGCTCTTGCTCGATCAGGCTGAGCATTTGGGTGAATTGCGAGAACAACAAAATTTTGCGCCCTTCGGCCACCATCTCGGGCAGCATGTCGAGCAGCTGCTCCAGCTTGGCCGATTGCTGCACCTGGCTGGCCGAGCCGAGTTTGAGCAAACGCGGGTCGCAGCACACCTGGCGCAGCTTGAGCAACGCATCCAAAATGGTGATCTGCGATTTGGCCAAACCCTGGGCGTTCAGCGCGTCACGCACGGTTTTTTCCATGCCCAAACGGATGGTTTCGTACAGGTCCGCCTGCTTGCCCTGCAGGGGCACGGGCATGAGGGTTTCGACTTTGGGTGGCAACTCGCTGGCGACCACGTCCTTGGTGCGGCGCAGCATGAAGGGCGTGATGCGCTTGCGCAGCTGGTCCATTTTGTCGCTGTTGCCCTGGCGCTCAATGGGGTGGCGAAACAACTCACTGAAGCGCTTTTGGCTGCCCAGAAAACCGGGCATCAAGAAGTGAAACAGGCTCCACAGCTCGCCCAGGTGGTTTTCCATGGGCGTGCCCGACAAGCACAGGCGGTGTGCGACCGGGATGTTGCCCACAGTTTGCGCGGCATGCGTGTTGGCGTTCTTGATGTTCTGTGCTTCGTCCAACACCAGCAGATGCCAGTCGGTACCCAGCCACAGCTCGCGGTCACGGTGCAGCAAAGAGTACGGCGTGAGGACAATGTCAAAACCGCTCAGGTCTTGGGCGGATTCATGGCGTGACAGGCCATGGTGGATGTGCGTGCGCAGGCTCGGGCAAAAACGGGTGGCTTCGCGCTGCCAGTTGCCCAGCAAGCTCACCGGGGCCACGATCAAGGCCGGGTGGTTCAGGCGACCCGCTTCCTTTTCGGTCAGGATGTGCGCCAGGGTCTGCAGGGTTTTGCCCAGGCCCATGTCGTCGGCCAGGATGCCCGCCAGCTGGTGCGTGCGCAAAAACTGCAACCAATTCAAGCCTTGTTGCTGGTAGGGCCGTAACGTGGCTTGCAAGCTCGCGGGTGCGCTCACCGCGGGCAGGCTGGCGAAGCCTCGCATTTGCTGGACCAGCTTCATCAGGCTTTGGGCACCTGCCCAAGTCACCCCCTCCCCCAAAGAGGCAGCGGTGCGCAGGGCTTCCAGTCGCGACAAGCGCAGTTCGTCCCCACCCCAGTCGCGACCGCGCTCGGAGACCAGCTCCATCAAGGTGTTCAACCAAGGTTCGATCTTGGCAGTGGGCAGCTTCACAAAGCCTTCGCCTTGCAGATCAGGCAGGTACAAAAACGACGGCAGGCTGGCGGTCTCGCCTTCGGCTGTGTTGACATGGAGACGGGCCAAAGCGGTGAGGATGGTGGGCACCCAGGGCAGGATGTTCACGCGTTGACCGTCGATGTCCATGCCCAAGGACAAATCAAACCAAGGCGAGGTTTCGGGCGCATCGGCATCACCCGACAGGTCGATGTGCACGTCATCGGCCTCGCGCAACCATCGGGTCTGACCCGCGTCAAAACGGACCTCGAAACCAGCCTCGCGCAAACTCGCAAAATCGGTTTCCAGCCACTCCAGCCAGCGCTGTTGGGGCTGAGGCGGCGCCAAGCCCAGCAAGTTCGGGGCACGGACCGACAAGCCCAGAGCGTCCAACGTTTGCCAAACCTTCAACTCGCCGGGCAAGTCACGCACCAGCAAGCGGGCTTGCGGTCCGTGGCCCACCATCACACGAACTTGGGGGCCAGCCCAAAAGCCGCGCTGACCCGCGTAATCAAAACTCAACTCGGCCTGAAACAAGCCCTGTGCATCGCGGTCCTTGGGGTGCACGGGTCGGATGTCGAGCACGGGCCGCGGCTGAACGTCCCGGATTTCCGGCATGTGTGCGATCACAGGAGGCAGGGGCACAGGCCCCAGACGTGCCAACAACTGGTTCTGAAACTTGAACACCACGCTTTCGGGCAACACGGGCGCGTTCGACATCAGCTGCAACTCGTTGGCGCTCAGGCCCTGTGTGTCCAGCGGGCCGCAATGGCCTTGCAGGGTGTCCATGTAAAAAGGCGGTTCGTTCAAGCCGTAAAACACGCCTGCACGCTGGGGTTGCAGGCTCAGTTGCCAACCGCCGGGCAGTTTGTCTTGCGCCGCGACTTCGTGCCAGGTGCCAATCAGTTTTTCAGGCGCATCCACCCAACGCAAGGGCACCAGGCCCTCTTCTGCCACCAGACGCCCTGTCTGGCTGCACAGCTGCAACAACAAATGCCCGGGCATGCCGTGCAGCTTGACCGTGCCTTGAAATCCGTAAGAGCTGAAACTGCTGGCTGCCGGGCAAGCTTTCATGAGGTCGAAGATGTCGCGGTCCAGCGGGGTGCTGGCTTGCCAGATCGGGTCATATGGCGAGGGCTCGCTGCTCAGCTTTTTGGGCTTGCCCCATTCGCCATCGCGCTTTTGCGCTGCGCGTTTGACACTGAGGTGAAACACCGATTTGTGGCCAGCTTGCACCAAGGCCAGTGTGTACACCAACCGATCTTGCGTGCCACCGGGCAAGGTGTAGGCCGCAGGGCCGTTGGCGTTTTCCAGCCGAGACAGCCATTCGCGGGCCTGGTATTCGGCGTGGCTCAGGGCCCGCTCTTTTTCCATCTGGCCACGGCGCGCCAGCACCTCAGGCGAAGGCCCATCAGCGCCCCACTCATCGAGCAAGGCCAGGCCTTGCATGGACGCCAAAATGCCCAAGGCCGCGCCGTGTTTGCAATACCGACCCACAGGGCAGGTGCAGCCGCTGCGCCACTCGCTCAGATTGCCACCCGGGCTGACACGCAGCTCGGCATTGACCGAGTAAGGGCGGGCCTCGCTGCCTTGCACCTGGCCTTGCAGACGCCAGCCGTCGCCGTCGGGGGTGAGCTGCGACGAGACCACCTTGTTTTGCAGGTAGAGCGTGGTCCCCCGAGACCACGCCCCCTGGTCAAAGTAAAAAGCCAGTTGCGAGGGGGGAAACCACTGCTGTGGCGCGTTGGACTTCATGCCCTGGGCGCGTCAACCGACCCACTTGCGGGCGTTTTGCCACACGCGCAGCCAAGGGCTGGTGGAGGAGATGTCGCCGCTGGTCCAGCTCATCTGCACATTGCGGAACACGCGCTCGGGGTGCGGCATCATGGCCGTGAAGCGGCCATCCAACGTGGTCACGGCTGTGAGCCCCCCCGCGCTGCCGTTGGGGTTGAAGGGGTACTGCTCGGTCGCCTGGCCATGGTTGTCCACAAAGCGCATCGCGGCAATGGCCTGTGCGGCGTTGCCCCGGTGCTTGAAGTTGGCAAAGCCTTCCCCGTGCGCCACGGCAATCGGCAGGCGGCTGCCTGCCATGCCTTGCAGGAACAGGCTGGGCGATTCCAGCACCTCGACCATGGACAGGCGGGCTTCAAAACGCTCGCTCTGGTTGGTGGTGAAGCGCGGCCAAGCCTCAGCGCCCGGAATGATGTCGGCGAGTTCCGCAAACATCTGACAGCCATTGCACACGCCCAGACCGAAGGTGTCGGCGCGGCCAAAAAAGCCCTTGAACTGCTCAGCCAAGGTCGGGTTGAAAGTGATGCTGCGGGCCCAGCCAATGCCAGCGCCCAGCGTGTCGCCGTAGCTGAAACCGCCGCAAGCGACCAAGCCCTGGAAGTCGGCCAAGTTGGCGCGGCCCGATTGCAAATCGGTCATGTGCACGTCGTGCGACTCGAAGCCCGCTTTGTGAAAGGCGTAGGCCATTTCCACATGCGAGTTGACGCCCTGCTCGCGCAAGATCGCCACTTTGGGGCGCGACAGGTTCAAAAACGGCGCGGCCACATTCTCAGCCGGGTCAAAGCTCAGCGCCACATGCATGCCGGGGTCGTCAGCGCGGCCAGCAGCGGCATGTTCGGCATCGGCGCAGGCGGGGTTGTCGCGCTGCTGGCAAATCTTCCAGCTCACGCTGTCCCAGACCTGGTGCAGGTCTTCCAGCTTGGCGGCAAACACCTCTTTGGTGTCGCGCCAGATGCTCAGTTCGCCCACGCCTTTCTGGATGGTCGATTGCACCGGACGGGTCTTGCCAATGACGTGCGTGTGCTTGGACAGGCCGTGCTCGCGCAGGGTTTGCAGCACCGCATTGCGCTCGGCCGTGCGGACCTGCAGCACCACGCCCAGCTCTTCGTTGAAGAGGGCCTTGAGGGTGAGTTCTTCGCGGCGGGCGCTGACCTGGCCTGCCCAGTTTTTGGCGTCGCCATGGTCGGCACGGCTGTCGGTGATGCCGTCACCCTCGGTGACCAGCATGTCCACGTTCAGGGCCACGCCCACATGACCGGCAAAGGCCATTTCGGCCACAGCGGCGAGCAAGCCGCCATCGCTGCGGTCGTGGTAGGCCAGGATCTGGCCTTGGGCGCGCAAGGTGTTGATGGCCTTGACCAGATTGACCAGCGCCTGCGGGTCTTCCAGATCGGGTACGCTGTCGCCAAACTGGCCCAGCACCTGGCCCAGCACGCTGCCGCCCATGCGGTTGCGGCCTTGGCCCAGGTCGATCAACAGCAAGCTGGTGTCAGTTTCTTGGGCGTCCAGCTGCGGCGTGAGCGTGCCGCGCACGTCAGGCAGGCTGGCAAAGGCGGTGATGATCAGGCTCACGGGCGAAGTTACCTTGCGGGTCTCACCCTTGTCGTTCCATTGCGTGCGCATTGACAGGCTGTCTTTGCCAACGGGGATCGAGATGTCCAGCGCAGGGCACAGCTCCATGCCCACGGCCTTGACGGTTTCGTACAAAGCGGCGTCTTCGCCCGGCTCGCCGCAAGCGGCCATCCAGTTGGCGGACATCTTGACGCGGGGCAGCTCGATGGGCGCGGCCAGCAAATTGGTGATGGCTTCGGCCACCGCCATGCGGCCGGACGCCGCGGCATTGAGCGAAGCCAGCGGGGTGCGCTCGCCCATGCTCATGGCTTCACCTGCAAAGCCTTGGTAGTCGGCCAGTGTCACGGCCACGTCGGCCACGGGCACTTGCCACGGGCCGACCATCTGGTCACGGTGCGTGAGGCCCCCAACGGCGCGGTCGCCGATGGTGATGAGAAAGCGCTTGGACGCCACGGTGGGGTGGCTCAGCACATCGATCACGGCTTGTTGCAGACTGACGCCAGTGAGGTCCATCGCAGGCGACTGACGCACCACCGTCTTCACATCGCGGTGCATCTTGGGCGGCTTGCCCAGAAGCACGTCCATGGGCATGTCCACGGGCGATTCCTGGCCTTTGTCTTCCAGCACCAGCTGGCGTTCTTCGGTCGCCACGCCCACCACCGCAAACGGGCAGCGCTCGCGCTCGCAAAAGGCTTTGAACTGTTCCAAAGACTCGGGTGCGATGGCCATCACATAGCGTTCCTGGCTTTCGTTGGACCAGATTTCCTTGGGGGCCAAACCCGACTCTTCGAGCGGCACGGCGCGCAAATCAAAGCGCGCACCACGACCCGCATCGTTGGTCAGCTCGGGGAAGGCGTTGGACAAACCGCCCGCGCCCACGTCGTGGATGGCCAGGATCGGGTTATTGGCGCCCTGCGCCCAGCAGTGGTTAATCACCTCTTGCGCGCGGCGCTCGATCTCGGGGTTACCGCGCTGCACCGAGTCGAAGTCGAGCTCGGCCGCGTTGGTGCCCGTGGCCATGGAGCTGGCTGCACCGCCGCCCATGCCGATGCGCATGCCCGGTCCGCCCAGCTGGATCAGCAGCGTGCCCGCCGGGAATTCGATCTTTTTCGTCTGAATCGCGTCGATCTGGCCCAGACCGCCCGCGATCATGATGGGCTTGTGGTAGCCGCGCACCACGCCGTCCACGGTTTGTTCGTACTCGCGGAAATACCCTGTCAGGCTGGGGCGGCCAAACTCGTTATTGAAGGCTGCGCCCCCCAAAGGGCCTTCGGTCATGATCTGCAAGGGGCTGGCAATGTGCTCGGGCTTGCCGCCCGGCTGGTCGCTCAGGCCGCCCCAGAGTTTGGACACGGTGAAACCACTCAAGCCCGCCTTGGGCTTGGAGCCGCGACCCGTGGCGCCTTCGTCGCGGATTTCGCCGCCCGCACCGGTGGATGCGCCGGGAAACGGCGAAATCGCGGTCGGGTGGTTGTGGGTCTCGACCTTCATCAGCACATGGTGCAAAGCCTGTTCGGCTTCGTAAGCCGCGCCCTGCCCCGAAGTTCTGGCCACAAAGCGTTCAATCTGGTGGCCTTCCATCACCGAGGCGTTGTCGGAATACGCCACCACGGTGTGCTGGGGGCTCAGCTGGTGCGTGTTGCGGATCATGCCGAACAGGCTCTTGGGCTGGGCCACGCCGTCGATGGTGAACTCGGCGTTGAAAATCTTGTGGCGGCAGTGCTCGCTGTTGGCCTGCGCGAACATCATCAACTCCACGTCGGTGGGGTTGCGCTTGAGCCCGTTGAAGGCGTTGACCAAATACTCGATCTCGTCTTCGGCCAGGGCTAGGCCCCAGGCCTTGTTGGCCGCTTCCAGCGCAGCGCGACCGCCACCCAGCACGTCCACATGTTCCATGGGCGCAGGGTCCAGCGCGGTGAACAAGGCCGCTGCCTCGTCCCGGCTGGGCATGGCCGACTCTGTCATGCGGTCGTGCAGCAGGGCAGCGACCTGACCCAACTGATCGGCCGTCAACTTGGCGGTGCCGAGCAGGCCGGATTTCAGGGTCAAGCGGTATTCGGTCAGGCGCTCGATGCGGCGCACGTCAAAACCGCAGTTGTGGGCAATGTCGGTGGCCTTGGACGCCCAAGGCGAGACGGTGCCGATGCGCGGGCTGACCACGATCACCGGGCCATCGGTGGGTCCGGCATAGGGCTCGCCGTAGGTCAGCAGGGCTGAAAGCGTTTTTTTCTGGGCATCCTGCAAGGGCGTCGTGGTGGCCACCAGGTGGACAAAACGGGCAGAAATGCCTTGAATTTGAGGTGAAACGGTGGCCAGGCGGGACAAAAGCTGGGCCATGCGGAAGTCGCTGAGGGCGCTGGCGCCTTCGAAAGTCGTGATGTGCAGGGACACGGGGTGGCCTTGTAAAGAGACGGAAAACCGTAGCGCCGAGGCCGCTGACTGGGGCTGGTCGGCAAAGGCAGTATTTTAGCCGGGGAAACCCTGATTGGACGGGCAGATAGACAGATCAGAGATCAGTCTTTTTCAGCAGAGAAAAAAGCGTCGGTTTGGTGCTGCGCAGTGGCCTGTCGACCTCCCAAAACAGCGATGCCGCGCCACCCAAGCAGCACGGCATACCAAATAAAACGGGTGGGAGTACTCAACCCAGCACCGAAGTCGCCTCCATCTCGCGCCGGATTTGGTAGGCGTGGGTGCTGGTGTCCATGGCCACGTCGTCCCAAGTCAGGCTTTGCCCTTTGGCCACCGGGCGAATGACTTTGACGCCGTGTGCCAGGCCCAGCGGCACGCCACCCATGCGCTTGGAGGTGGCGGCGGGCAGCAACTTGCCCCAGACGGTGTAGCCACCCTCCCCGTCCAGCATGTCGCCGGGTTTCAGGTCGCGTTTGGCGGTGGCCACCACGTCGGCGTTCCAGCCGATGGCCACGCCCGTGGGTTCGTTGCGCAGGGCGACGCTGGCCACACTCACGCCCACTTCCAGACCGATCAGGTGCCAGCGCTTGTAGAGCGTGAAGTAACGGCCAGACGGATCGGTGTGGGCGTTGTACTCTTCAAAACAGTTCTTGATGTAGTCGGTCTCGGCCTCGACCGTGACCCACACGCCCATGCGGATGTCGTAAGGGATCTGGCGGCCGTCTTTTTCCAGGCTGGAGATCACCTCCACCATGCCCTTGCGCTCCAACACACCGCCTTCCGAGATCGGGCGGGTGACGTAGGGGATGTCTTCGACGCTGGCGGGCGGGTAGAGCAAGCCGTTGCTGGGCACGCCCAGGCCCGTAGCGTTGGACACCGCGGTGCTCTCGATCGAGGGCTTGGAGCCGTCGAGGAAACTGTTGAACATTTTGGGGTTGAGGCCGCCGCGCTCGGCCTGCTCGGGCGTGAGGCCGTAATAGCCCCAGACGGTTTCGGGTGTCGATTCAGAAAAATGCGGCAACCACTTGTGGCCACGGCCTGCCGCCACCACCGGAAAACCGCAGGTGCGGGCCCAGTCCACCAGATCGCAAATGAGCGCAGGCTGGTCACCAAAGGCCAGCGAATACACCACGCCCGCCGTCTGCGCGCGGGTGGCAAGCAAGGGGCCGCAAAAGGCGTCGGCCTCTACCGTCACGTTGACCACATGCTTTCGGTTCGCAAAGGCTTCCAGAATGTGGTCCACCGCATGCAGGGGTGAGCCGGTGCATTCCACGACCACGTCCACCGCCGGGTGGCGCACCAGGGTTTGCCAATCGTCGCCCACATGGGTGGTGCCGTGTTTGACGGCATCGTCCAGACTTTTGGCGGTCAGGCGCTCGGGGTCCCAGCCCACGCGGGCCAGATTGACGCGGGCGTTGGCGGGCGACAAATCGGCAATGCCCACCAGGTGAACGCCGGGGGTGCGCGGAATTTGCGCCAGGTACATGGAGCCGAATTTGCCCGCGCCGATCAGACCGATGCGAATGGGGCGGTTTTCAGCTGCGCGTTGCAGGAGTTTGGCGTGCAGGTTCATGCGGAGGCTTTCGGTTCATCCAATCACAGTGCAGCTCAGCAAGCGATCTCGGCTTGCCAAATATTTGATCCACTTTACCCTTTCTCTGCGTGCCATGGTCGACGCTCGGCCCTCAAAAAAGTCTCGCGCGCGACCCGCCGACCCAAACGATTGATGGCCTCCATCCAAGCACTCCGAATCACTCAATGGGATAATTCGACCCCATGACGATCACCATCAAAACCGCCGAAGACATCGAAGGCATGCGCGTGGCTTGCCGCTTGGCCTCGGAAGTCCTCGACTACATCGAGCCATTCATCAAACCGGGCATCACCACCAACGAGATTGACAAGCTCTGCCATGACTACATGGTCAATGTGCAAGGCTGCATTCCGGCCCCGCTGAATTACGCACCCGGCGGCTACAAGCCCTACCCCAAATCGATCTGCACCTCGATCAACCATCAGGTGTGCCACGGCATCCCGAACGACAAGCCGCTCAAAAAAGGCGATTCGCTCAACATCGACATCACCACCATCAAGGATGGCTGGCACGGTGACACCAGCCGCATGTTCCATGTGGGCGAAGCTTCGATTGCGGCCAAACGACTCGCCAGCCTGACGTATGAAGCCATGTGGAAAGGCATTGAGCAGGTTAAACCCGGCGCCCACCTGGGCGACATTGGCCACGCTATTCAGAAATTTGCCGAAGGTCACGGCTTTTCGGTGGTGCGCGAGTTTTGCGGCCACGGCATTGGGCGCGGATTCCACGAAGAGCCGCAGGTGTTGCACTACGGCAAACCTGGCACCCTGACCGAATTGGTCCCTGGCATGGTCTTCACCATCGAGCCGATGATCAATGCGGGCAAACGTGACATCAAGGAAATGGGCGATGGCTGGACCATCGTCACCAAAGATCACTCCTTGTCCGCCCAATGGGAGCACACGGTGGCGGTCACCGAAACCGGCTACGAGGTGTTGACCTTGTCGGCGGGTAGCCCGCCCATCCCGGCTTTCATCACCCAAAAAGCCATCGCCTGACATGGACGGCCCGGTCCCCACGGCCGATCTGGCTGCTCTGCGCGACAGCTACAAGCAAGACAAAGCGACTGTTTTGCACACACTGGCCCACAGCGGTGCGGTCACGCGGGGCCTGAAACAAACCTTGCGTCAACTGTCCATCCTGGCCGATGGTTTGCTGATTGAGCTGTGGCACAACGCTGGCTTTTCGCCCGAGCTGTGTCTGGTGGCCGTGGGCGGCTTCGGCCGGGCCGAGCTGTTTCCTTATTCCGATGTGGATGTGCTGGTGCTTTTGCCGGACGGCCAATCACCAGAAAACAACCCCGAGTTGCAAGGCCAGCTCGAGCGCTTCATCGGCAGCTGCTGGGACACGGGCCTCGAAATTGGCGCGAGCGTGCGCACCTTGAGCGAGTGCCTGGCCGAGTCGGCCAAAGACATCACGGTGCAAACCTCGCTGCTGGAGTCCCGCCGTGTGACCGGCAACACCCGTTTGTTTGCCGAGTTTCAAAAAAAGTTCCTCGCGGCCATGGACCCGCAGGCCTTCCTGGTGGCCAAAACCCTGGAAATGCGGCAGCGTCATACCAAATTCGAAGACACGCCTTATGCCCTGGAGCCCAACTGCAAAGAGTCTCCCGGTGGCTTGCGCGATCTGCAGGTGATTTTGTGGGTGGCCCGTGCCGCAGGCCTGGGCCAAAGCTGGGACGAGCTGGCCCGCAAAGGCCTGGCCACAGCGCTGGAAGCGCGGCAAATCAAACGCAACGAAGCCTTGCTGGGTCTGATCCGTGCCCGCTTGCATTTGCAAGCGAAGCGGCGCGAAGACCGTTTGGTGTTTGATCTGCAAACCAATGTGGCCGAGTCGTTTGGCTATGCGTCCGACGTGACGCCGGAAGGCCGACTGGCTTTGCGTGCCAGCGAAAAGCTGATGCGCCAATACTACTGGGCCGCCAAGGCAGTTACGCAGCTCAACCAGATCCTGTTGCTCAACATCGAAGACCGGCTCAAAGCCGATCGGGGTGAATCCGTCAACGATTTCCGGCCCCTGAACGAGCGCTTCTTTGAAAAAGCGGGCCTGATCGAGGTGGCCAGCGACGACCTCTACCAAAAGCACCCCCACGCGATCCTCGAGACCTTTTTGCTGTACCAGGCCACGCCGGGTGTGAAAGGCTTTTCGGCCCGAACCCTGCGTGCGCTATACAACGTACGGGCCATCATGAATGGGCGTTTCCGCGCCGACCCGGTCAACCGCCAGACGTTTTTGCAGATCCTTCAACAGCCCCAGGGCATCACGCACGCTATGCGCCTGATGAACGAGACCTCGGTGCTGGGGCGTTATCTGTGGGTCTTCCGGCGCATCGTGGGCCAGATGCAGCACGACCTGTTTCACGCCTACACGGTGGACCAGCACATCCTGATGGTGCTGCGCAATGTGCGGCGCTTTTTCATGCCCGAGCATGCGCACGAGTACCCCTTTTGCTCGCAGCTGGCGGGGGGCTGGGACAAGCCCTGGATTTTGTACACGGCCGCGCTGTTTCACGACATCGCCAAAGGCCGCGGCGGTGACCACTCCAAACTGGGGTGCACCGAAGTGCGCACCTTTTGCCGTCAACACCAAATCGACAAGGCGGATGCGCAACTGATCGAATTTCTGGTGGGTGAACACCTGACGATGAGCCATGTGGCCCAGAAAGAAGACCTGAGCGACCCGGAAGTCATCGGCCGCTTTGCCCAGCGCGTCGGCAATGAGCGTCGGCTCACGGCCCTGTATTTGCTCACGGTGGCCGACATCCGGGGCACCAGCCCCAAAGTGTGGAACGCCTGGAAAGGCAAGCTACTGGAAGACCTCTACAAATCCACCCTGCGTGTGCTCGGTGGCCGCGCCCCCGACGCCAATGCCGAGGTGGAAGCCCGCAAGCGGGAGGCGCTCATCGAACTGGCCCGACAGGCCCAACCGCATGAAGGCCACAAGGCCCTGTGGGACACCCTGGACGTGAGCTACTTCATGCGCCACGATGCGTCCGACATCGCCTGGCATGCACGGCAGCTCTCACGGCACGTGGCCAGGCCTGCGCCGGAACAATCGCGGACCATTGTGCGGGCCCGCCCCTCCCCCGTCGGAGAAGGTTTGCAAGTGCTGGTGTTCACACCTGACCAAGCAGACCTGTTTGCCCGCATCTGCGGGCATTTTGACCAATCAGGCTTCAGCGTGCTGGACGCCAAGATCCACACCACCCGCAGCGGTTGGGCGCTGGACACTTTCCAGATCGTCACCACCATGCTGCCTGAGCATTACCGGGAGCTGATGACCATGGTCGAATCGGGCCTGACACAGACGCTGGAGCACCAAGGCCCCCTGCCCACGCCCACCAAAGGCCGGGTGTCACGCCGGGTGAAAAGCTTCCCGATCACCCCACGGGTCACCCTCAAACCCGACGAAAAAGCGCAAAACTGGCTGCTCAGCATCTCGGCCAGCGACCGCAATGGCCTGCTCTACAGCATCGCCCGCGTTCTGGCCAAGCACGGCATTGACCTGCAACTTGCCAAGATCAGCACTTTGGGCGAACGCGTCGAAGACACCTTCCTGATCAGCGGCGCTGAGTTGCAGCAAAACAAGGCGCAGATCGAGATCGAGACGGAGCTGCTGGCAGCGCTGCAGGCTGGGTGAGGCCAGTCAACTGGCCTCTTGGTCATGCTTTTCGGCGTGGTGGCAGACCGGTGTGCTGCGTGAGCATCTGGCCTTTTTTCGGCTGACCCGACCGCTTGGCCGCGGTCGACAAAGCCACCGATGACTTCCCCCCAGCGCCCGTGCTGTTCTTGCGTCGGGCGCTCTTGTAGCCCTCTTCGGCCAGCGGCTGCCAGTTCGGGATCAAATGGTGTTTCCCGTTACCAATCAGGTCTGAGCGACCCATGGCTTTCAAGGCTTCGCGCAGCAGCGGCCAGTTGTTGGCATCGTGGTAGCGCAAAAACGCTTTGTGCAGGCGGCGGCGTTTATCGCCTTTGACGATGTCCACCTTTTCGCTGTCGCGGGTAATTTTGCGCAGCGGGTTGCGGGTGGAGTGGTACATGGCCGTGGCCGTGGCCATGGGGCTGGGGTAGAAGGTTTGCACCTGGTCGGCGCGAAAACCGTTCTTTTTGAGCCAGATGGCCAGGTTCATCATGTCTTCGTCGCTGGTGCCCGGGTGGGCGGCGATGAAGTACGGGATGAGGAACTGTTTCTTACCGGCCTCTTCGCTGTACTTGTCGAACATCGACTTGAAGCGGTCGTAGGTGCCGATGCCCGGCTTCATCATCTTGGACAGCGGGCCGCCCTCGGTGTGCTCGGGCGCAATCTTCAGGTAACCGCCCACATGGTGCTGCACCAGTTCTTTCACGTACTCGGGCGACTGCACGGCCAGGTCGTAACGCAGGCCCGAGCCGATCAAGATTTTCTTGATGCCCTTCAGGTTGCGGGCCCGGCGGTACATGTTGATCAGCGGGCCGTGGTCGGTGGTCAGGTTCTGGCAGATGCCGGGGAACACGCAGCTGGGTTTGCGGCAGGCCGATTCGATCTCGGGGCTGCGGCAGCCCAGGCGGTACATGTTGGCCGTGGGGCCGCCCAGGTCAGAGATGACGCCGGTGAAGCCTTTGACTTTGTCGCGGATGTCTTCGACCTCGCGGATGACCGATTCTTCGGAGCGGCTCTGGATGATGCGGCCTTCGTGCTCGGTGATGGAGCAAAAGGTGCAGCCGCCAAAACAGCCGCGCATGATGTTGACCGAAAAACGGATCATCTCCCACGCCGGGATCTTGGTCGCGTGGTCGTGGCTGCCGTTTTCGTCGGCATAGCGCGGGTGCGGGCTGCGGGCATACGGCAGATCGAACACATGGTCCATCTCGGCGGTGGTCAGCGGGATGGGCGGCGGTGTGATCCACACGTCACGGGCGGTGGAGCCCTCCCCGTGCGCTTGCACCAGGCAGCGGGCGTTGCCGGGGTTGGTTTCCAGGTGCAGCACGCGGTTGGCGTGGGCATAGAGCACCGGGTCGGATTTGACCTGCTCGTAGCTGGGCAGGCGGATCACGCTTTTGTCGCGGGGCGGGACTTTGTGGGTGCCTTTGCCACGCAAAGCGGGGTTGGGCACAAAAGTGAGCGGCTGTATGGCTGCATGCACGGTGCGGGCCTGGGCCACGGCGGTGGACAAATCGGCTTCGATGTTTTGCGCGTTGTGGGCATCGGCCACTTCCTTGGCTTCTTCCTCACGGGCGCAGGTGGCGCCCTGCTCCCGCGCCTGGTCCGAGATCATCAAATACGGGTTGATGTGGGCCTCCACATGCCCGGGTGTGTCCACACTGGTGGAATCGATCTCAAACCAGCCCTCGGGCGTTTCGCGGCGCACAAAGGCGGTGCCGCGCACGTCGGTGATCTGCTGCACCGGCTCGCGGGCAGCCAGGCGGTGGGCGATCTCGACAATCGCCCGCTCGGCGTTGCCGTACAGCAGCAGGTCGCACTTGCTGTCCACCACGATGGAGCGGCGCACTTTGTCCGACCAGTAGTCGTAATGCGCGATACGGCGCAGGCTGCCTTCGATGCCGCCGAGCACGATGGGCACTTCCGGGAAAGCCTCGCGGCAGCGCTGGCTGTAGACGATGGCGGCGCGGTCGGGCCGCTTGCCGCCCACATCGCCCGGGGTGTAGGCGTCGTCGCTGCGGATTTTGCGGTCCGCCGTGTAGCGGTTGATCATGGAATCCATGTTGCCGCTGGTCACCCCCCAAAACAGGTTGGGTTTGCCCAGGGCCTTGAAGGGCTCGGCACTGGTCCAGTCGGGCTGGGCGATGATGCCGACCCGAAAACCCTGATTTTCCAGCATGCGGCCAATGACAGACATGCCAAAGCTGGGGTGGTCGACATAGGCGTCACCGGTGACAATGATGATGTCGCAGCTGTCCCAGCCCAGTTGGGTCATTTCCTCGCGGCTCATCGGCAAAAATGGGGCCGTGCCAAAGCGCTGTGCCCAGTACTTGCGGTAACTGGTCAGCGGCTTGGCGTCGCGCGGGAAGAAAGAGACGTCGGTGAAGGCGTTCATGGGCTCGGTATCGGGATAACCCGCTAGTGTAGGGGTTCGGGGGTGGGCTTGAGAAAGCAGCGGGTATTCAGCCAAAAAGAGGCAAATCCGCATGACCGGGTGGTTTGAATCCGGCCATCGCCGCATCCAGGACAATCGAGCCATGCCGTTCTCGCTCGCCCGTCCCGCTCACCACGAGTTGATCATCAAAAAAAGCCGTTTCATCGCCTGCGTCGAAACGGTCTCTGGGCGTGACGAAGCGCTCAACCGTGTGGCGCAACTCAAGGCCCGGCACCCGGACGCCGCCCATGTCTGCTGGGCTCTGCTCGCGGGTGGGCAGTCGGCCGCCAACGACGACGGTGAACCGGGCGGCACCGCCGGTCGCCCCATGCTGGAGGTACTACGGCACCAGGACCTTGACGGCGTGATGGCCTCGGTGGTGCGTTATTTTGGCGGCGTGAAGCTGGGTGCAGGCGGTCTGGTGCGGGCTTACACCGACGCGGTGGCGCAAGCCTTATTGACAGCAGACAAGGTGGCACGGATCAAGACACAGCATCTGGCCTGCAGCGTGCCCTATGCACTGGAAGGCCTCGTTCGCAGGGAGCTGGAGGGAGTACAAGCCGTGTTGAACAGCGTCACACACGCCAGCATGGTGAGCCTGCAATTTGAATTGCCAGAAACCCAAGCCGTGGCCTTGGTGATGCGCCTGAACGAGAGTGGGCGCGGCCAGTTGATTTGGCTGGACACCGAACAAGGGGCTTGAAGTCCCCCGGATAATGGCGGCATGTCAGAACTTGTCCTCTTGAACAGCCCGCGCTCCAAAACCGATCTTTTTGTGTCTTTCACCCTGCTGGCACTGCAGGGTTTTGGTGGCGTTTTGGCTGTGGTTCAGCGCGAACTGGTCGAGAAAAAGCGCTGGATGACCCGCGAGCAATTTGTCGAAGACTGGGCCGTCGCCCAGGTCATGCCCGGCCCCAATGTGGTCAATCTCTCACTGATGATCGGCGGTCGTTACTTTGGCCTGCCGGGTGCTTTGGCAGGCGTGGCGGGCATGCTGGCCGCCCCCTTGGTGGTGGTTTTGCTGTTGGCTGTGGCTTTTGGCGGCGTGTCGCAAGAGCCGTGGGCACAAGGCGCCTTGCGTGGCATGGGCGCGGTCTCGGCGGGTCTGATTGCGGCGGTGGGCCTCAAACTGATCACGGCCCTGCGCCACAACCCGATGGGCAAACCGGTCTGCATCGCTTTGGCTGTAGCCACTTTCGCTGGGGTTGGGGTATTGCGATGGCCCTTGTTTGTGGTGCTGCTGGGCACGGGCTTGATGGCCTGTGCTTGGGCCTATCTGCAACTGGCACGACAAGCCAGCCAGACCCGGGGTTGGCCATGAACCCGGTGCTTCAACTGTCGGTCCAGGATTGGCTGAGCCTGTTCAGCCACTTTGCCTCTTTGTCGCTGCTGGCCGTAGGTGGCGCGATCACCACCTCGCCGGACATGCACCGCTACCTGGTGGATGAAACACATTGGCTGAGCGAGTCGCAATTCACCTCGTCGATTGCGTTGGCGCAGTCTGCACCAGGGCCCAATATTTTGTTTGTGGCGCTGATGGGCTTCAACGTGGGCTTGAACGCCGCTGCTGGTCTGGGCGGCGGCTGGTTCAGTGCTGCCCTGGCCAGTTTGGGTGTGTTGCTGGCCATGTTGGGCATCATGCTGCCCTCTTCCATCCTGACCTACACGGCCACGCGCTGGGCGCACCAACACCGCGACAAGCTGGGCATCCGAGCCTTCAAATCGGGCATGGCTCCCATCGTGATTGCGCTTTTGCTGAGCACGGCCTGGCTGCTCACCATCAGCCACAACCAGCCTGCACGCGACTGGCCTTTGTACGTGTTGACCGCCGTCACCACCCTGGTGGTCTGGCGCACCCGGGTCCACATGCTGTGGTTGATCGGCCTGGGTGCCCTGCTCGGTGGGCTGGGCTGGGTTTGAGCCCGATCAACGCGGGTTCTCGAAGAACACCGTGTTCGAGTAATCACTGACCTCGAAATACACCTTCTTTTCATCGGGATCGGCCACCATGTTCAGGTTCTCATCGAGCACGCCATAGCCGTAGCGGTAGGCGCGTGGCGCTTTGTCATCGGTACCCAAGGCGGTGCTGATCTTGTCCACCTTCAAAAAACGGCGCACCAGTTTGTCTCCGGCATACACCTCCAACACGCCATTGGTGCCCGTCCAGTTCTGGATGTCTCGGCTGATCTTGTTTTGCTGCTCTTGGGTGCAAGCGGCCAGCAGGCTGGCGGTGACGAGCAAGGCGGTCAGTGCGATGCGCTGTGTTTTCTTGGACATTCAAAACCCCTTTTCAGCTCAACTGCGTTGACGCAGCGCCTCGTACAGGCACACACCACTGGCCACCGAGACGTTCAGGCTCTCGACCGCGCCGCGCATGGGAATGCTCACCAGCTTGTCACAATTCTTGCGGGTCAACTGGCGCATGCCGGTGCCCTCGGCGCCCAGCACCAGGGCGGTGGGTACCTTCAGGTCGGTTTGGTAAATCGTGCGGGGCGCATCGTCGCTCGTGCCGATCACCCAGATGCTGCGCTCCTTGAGCTCGCCCAAGGTCCGCGCCAGATTGGTCACCATGAAGTACGGCATGGTTTCGGCCGCACCGCTGGCGACTTTGGCCACGGTGGCGTTGATGCCGGCGGCGTGGTCTTTGGGGGCGATGACCGCGTGCGCACCCGCACCGTCGGCCACGCGCAGGCAAGCGCCCAGATTGTGCGGGTCGGTCACGCCGTCCAGCACCAAGAGCAAAGGTGGACCTTCGACGGTGTCAAGCAGATCGTCAAGGGAATGGTTTTGTGGGATGGGCGTGACCAGGGCGACCACGCCCTGGTGGCCATGGCCCCCGGCCAGCTTGGCCAGGCGTTCGTTGTCCGACTCGATCAGGCGCATGCCCGAATCACGGGCCTTGTCGATGAACTGCCGCATGCGGGCGTCGCGGCGCGTGACCTCGTAATGGATTTCAACAACGGATTGGGGGGCGATCTTGAGGCGAACGCCCACGGCATGGAAGCCGAACAGCACTTTGTGGGATGACATCCGGTGATTATCGTTGCTCCGCCGAAGCGCCAGACGCCTCAGACAAGCGCCCCGCCTGAATCACCAGGCTGCGTTCGCAACGCGCGGCCAATTGCCGGTCGTGCGTGACCAAGACCAAGGTGGTGCCTTGTTCGCGGTTGAGCGCAAACATCAAGTCCATGATGGCCTCGCCCGTGGCGTGGTCCAGGCTGCCCGTAGGCTCATCGGCCAGCAGCAAATCGGGCTGCACCACAAAAGCGCGGGCCAGGGCCACGCGCTGCTGCTCGCCGCCGCTGAGCACTTTGGGCAGGTGCTTGAGGCGCTCACCCAAACCCACCCGCTGCAGCATGGCGGTGGCGGTGCTGCGGGCATCCGGCCGATCGGCCAGCTCCAGCGGCAGCATCACGTTCTCGAGGGCCGTGAGGTTGGGCATGAGCTGAAAGCTCTGGAACACAAAACCCACATGCTGGGCGCGCACAGCGGCGCGTTCGTCTTCGGACAAATCAAACAGCGATTGCCCGGCCAACAGCACCTGCCCGGCACTGGGTGTATCGAGGCCCGCCAGGATGGCCAACAGCGTGCTTTTGCCCGAACCGGAAGCACCGACAATCGCAGCGGTTTCCCCGGCGTTCAATGAGAAATCGATATCGCGCAAAATGTCCAGCTGCCCGCTGGCATCTTGCACACTTTTCGAGACGCCACGCACGGCAATGATAGATTCAGGCATGCACACACCTTTGTTGAGACGACGCCACTTTAACTGGACCCTGCTGGCCCTTGCCGGCTGGGGCTTTGCCCTGCCTGTGCCAGCGGCTGCTGCGCAGCGCATTTTGGTGCTGGGCGACTCGCTGAGTGCCGAATATGGCCTTGCCCGCGGCACAGGTTGGGTGGCTTTGCTGCAAAAACAATTGGACAAAGAAAAGCCCGGTGTGCAAGTCATCAACGCCAGCATCAGCGGCGACACCACTTCGGGCGGGCGCTCTCGCCTGCCCGCCTTGCTCAAACGACACCAGCCCAGCCATGTGGTCATCGAGCTGGGCGGCAACGACGCGCTGCGTGGGCTGCCCATGGCGATGACGCAGAGCAACCTGCTGGACATGACCCAACAAGCCCAAGCCGCCGGGGCGCAGGTGCTGCTGCTGGGCATGCAAATGCCGCCCAATTACGGCCCCGACATGGCCCGCCAGTTTGAAGCGGCTTACACCCAAGTGGCCAAAAGCCAAAAGGCGGCGCTGGTGCCCTTCTTTTTGAAAGGCATTGGCGACGACCCCGAACCGCTCAAATGGTTCCAGGCCGACCGCATCCACCCCAACGAAGCCGCGCAGCCGCGCATGCTGGCCAACGTCTGGCCCACTTTGAAGAAACAACTGAAATGAGCGTTCACCTGATCTCGGCCTCGGATGCCATGGCCCAACTGGACCAGTTTGATGCCATCCTGGACGCCCGCTCCGAAGGCGAACACGCCGAAGACCACCTGCCCGGCGCCCTGAGCTGGCCGTCGCTCAACAACGAAGAGCGCATCAAGGTGGGCACGCTGTACAAGCAGGTCAACCCTTTTGAGGCGCAAAAAGTGGGCGCCGCGCTGGTGGCCAAAAACATCGCCCGCCACATCGAAACCCATGTCATGGACAAGCCCAAGAACTGGCAGCCGCTGGTGTATTGCTGGCGCGGGGGCAAGCGCAGCAACTCGCTGGCGCTGATTCTGGGGCAGATCGGCTTCAAGGTGCACCTGATCGAGGGCGGCTACAAGGCCTTTCGCAAAGCCGTGATGGAGGACACGCCCCGCCAGGCGCAGCGCCTGCAGTTTCAGGTCTTGTGCGGACCCACCGGCTCGGGCAAGACCCGCTTGCTGCAAGCCTTGGCGCAAGAAGGTGCCCAGGTGCTGGACCTGGAAGCCATTGCCTGCCACCGCAGCTCGGTGCTGGGCCTGATTCCCGGCACGCCGCAGCCCACCCAAAAGGCATTTGACACGCAGGTGTGGGACGCCTTGCGCGGCTTCAGTGCAGACCGCCCGGTGTTTGTGGAAGCTGAAAGCAAAAAAGTGGGCAATCTGGCGGTACCCGATGCGCTGATGGTCGCCATGCGGGCCAGCCCCTGCCTGCGGGTGGACCTGTCGCTGGAAAACCGGGTGAATTTGCTGCTGGAAGACTATGCGTTTTTCACGCAAGACCGCGCCCTGTTTGCCGACCGCCTGGAGCGACTGACGGCCCTGCGCGGCAAGGCCGTGGTGCAAGGCTGGCAAGAGCGCATCGAGCGGGGGGAAATGCACGAGGTGGTGACCGAATTGCTCTCAGGGCACTACGACCCGGGCTACGAAACCTCCACGGGCCACAACTTTGTGCATTACGCCCAAGCCCCGCTGGTCACCCCAGCGAGCCACAGCATGGCGGACATGCTGGTTTTGGCGCGTGAGCTGGTTCAAGCCCCTTAATCGATCAAACAGGTGCGTCAGGCCGCTGGCGCAGATGAATCGGCCGCACCGGGCGCTGCCGTGTCGGCATCGCCCTCTTGGCCCTCGATTTCAGAGCCGTCTTCTGCCAACAGGCCCGACTTGCGTTCGGACTTGGCCTTGAGCTTGTCTTCTTTTTTGCGTTTCTTGGCCAATTCTTTCTGGCGTTTTTCGAATCCGTAGTTGGGTGTGGCCAAGATGGCTCCTTTAATTTGAGCTGCCCAATGTAACAGCTTCTTGGGGCCCTTCTTCCCATTCAACGCTGCCCCGGTAAGCGTGCCAGCTGGCATGACCCAGCCATGGCCCGACCAAGATGATGCCCAAGGCCCAAGGCCACAGGGCCGCCAACACCAAGACACTGAGCAGCAAGCCCCACAGCAGCATCACCCCGGGGTGCGAAAAAACCACCCGCATGCTCGTCAACACCGCAGAAATGGCGTCGGTGTCGCGGTCCAGAATCATGGGAATCGACACCACCGACAGGCCATAGACCAGGGCAGCAAACACGCCTCCCACGGCCAGATAAACCAGGATGAATTCGAGGTTTTGTGGGTTGAACACGGCCTCGATCACCCCCGTGGTCGAGGGCATGCCCGTGTTGAAGAAAACCGCAAACACCACCAGCGATGCCCTGCCCCACAGCAGCTCCAGCACCATCAGGACCAACACCAACATGGCCATGCTGCGGATGTGCTGGTCCCAACACATGAGCGAGGTGGCCATGTCGGGCAACTCGCCCCGCTCGCGCTTGCGGCTGACCTCGTACAGGCCCATGGCCAAAAAAGGCCCGACCAGCAAGCAGCCCGAAACCAGCGACAAGGTGTACTCGGGCTTGTGTTTGAACACCAAGGCCAGCACCTGTGCCATGCCCCAAAAACACAAGCCATAAAACAGCGCGATGCCCGGGTGCTGTCGCAGGTCCAGAAGGCCCCTTGCCAACCAGCGAAAAGGGTCTGCCCAGCCCAGAGGCCGCATGTGCGAGCGTGGCCCTTCGGGCGGTGGTGGCACATAGGGCGCCGCCATCGTGGGCAGCTCTGCATCAGGGTCGTGGGACTGTTTGGCAGCGGTCATGGCAAAGAAACGGATTCAAGCATGGAAAGCCCTCAGGTTACTGCCACTGCCAAGCTTTGAACAGTCAGGAAAGCCCCCAACGAAGTGGGTGCGCGGCGCAAAAATGCGCCTCCGTGTCACCTGCGCGATCAGGCCGTGGGCAAATGCGTCTGTACAGCTTGATGCAAGTCAAGGATCAGGTCCTGCGCGGACTCCAGACCCGTGGAAAAACGCACCAGTGTTCCGGCCTGCAGGTGTGCGGGCCAAGCCTGGCGCATGGCTGCGATGTCGTAGGGCACGACCAGGCTCACGGGGCCGCCCCAGCTGTAACCGATCTTGAAAAGTTTCAGGCCATCGCAAAACGCGTCGACCTGGGCTTGGCTGTAACGGGCGTCGATCATCACGCTGAACAAGCCCGCTGCCAGTCCCGTGCCAGGCACACGGTCACACAGGGCTTGCCAATGCGCATGGCCAGGCGCCCCTTCAAAAGCCGGGTGCAACAGTTGCGCACATTGTGGCTGGCTTTGCCACCAAGCGGCCAGCGCTCGGGCAGTCTGGTCGTGGGCTCTGTACCGCAGGTCAATGCTGGGCAATGAGCGCAGCACGGTCTCGGCATCGTTGGCGGCCACACCCAGACCCAGGCGCATGTGACAAAGCTTGATTTTCAGGTGCAAGGCCGCATCGCGGGTGATCACGCTACCCATGAGCACATCGCCGCCACCGCTGGGGTATTTGGTGAGCGCATGGGCGCTGATGTCCACCAACAGACTGCCCTGCGCGCCTGCACCGTCGCCCAGCAAATCAAAGGGCTTGAAGGCCAGGCCCGCACCCCAGGTGTTGTCGAGGGCACACAACACGCCGCGTGCGCGGCACTGGCGCACCATCTCGGGCAAATCGGGAAACTCCATGCTCACCGAACCCGGGGCTTCAAGCCAAACCAGCCGGGTGCGGTCCGTGATCTGCCTGGCGAGATCCTGCGGGTCCATCGGGTCGTAAAAGCGGTGTGTGATGCCGAAATGGCGCAACTCGCCATCGGCCAGCGCCTTGTTGGGGCCATAAGCGTTGTCCGGGATCAACACTTCGTCGCCGGTTTTCAGCACCGCCAGGGCCACCAGGGCCAGAGCCGCCAGGCCGCTGGGCACCAACACGCACTGCTGTCCCCCTTCCAAACTGCACAGACGTTCTTCAAGCAAGTAGGTGGTGGGCGTGCCGTGCAGCCCGTAGGTGTAGGCGGACTTGTCTTTCCACTCACGCTGGCGCATGTCGGCCACGGTCGGGAAGTACACCGTTGAAGCCTTGAAGACGCCCGGCTGGGGGGCCTCAAAACCGGGGGGCGGCGTGTAGGGGTGGTGGATCAGGCCAGTGGCCATGTGGGCGAAAGAGGCGTTTGGGGATTCTGCTTGCATTCGCGCATCCTAATGCAAACAGCCTCCCGAAGGAGGCTGTTGAAAGACGATACAGGGTATGTCCGAGTGTGCTCAGACGCTCCACTTTTCCAGGAGTTTTTCCGGGCGCATGTTGTCATACGGCTCGAAGGGCTGGTGAATCCAGGGGTTGGTGGGCAAATCTTCGACCGAGTAATCGGGCTTGAAGGTGGACACGCCTTTGGTCCAGATCACGGCGGTGCGCAATTCGGTGACCGGCTTGTAGTTGTTTTTCAACTGGTCCACCACGGCACGCAAGGTGTGGCCCGTATCGGCCAGGTCGTCGACCAGCAGCACTTTGCCAGCGATCTCGCCCTTGGGGGTGGTGATGTAGCGGGCGATGTCCAAGTGGCCCTGGACCGCGCCGGCTTCAGCGCGGTAAGAGCTGGTGGACATGATGGCCAAGGGTTTGTCAAACACGCGCGACAAGATGTCGCCAGGGCGCATGCCGCCACGGGCCAAGCACAGGATGTTGTCAAATTGCCAGCCAGATTGGTGGATCTTGATGGCGAGTTTTTCGATGAGGTTGTGGTACTCGTCGTAACTCACGTACAGGTGCTTGCCGTCTTCGGTCAACATGGGGTGAACTCCAGTGAAAAATCAGTGTGGGTGAAAAAGTCGTCGAAGGAAATCAGGCTGCAAACGGGTTGTGCAGCAAGATCGTGTGGTCACGGTCCGGGCTGGTGGACACCACGTGCACGGGCACACCCGTGACTTGGGCGATGCGGTCCAGGTAATGACGGGCGGTGGCGGGCAACTTGTCCATCTCGGTCACGCCCACGGTGGTTTCGGTCCAGCCGGGAATCACTTCATAAATCGGTTTGCAGCGGGCGATCTCATCCGCGCCCATGGGCAGGATGTCGATGACTTCGCCATCCAGCTCGTAGCCGGTGCACAGCAGCAGCTCTTTCAAGCCGTCCAGCACGTCGAGCTTGGTGATGCACAGGCCACTCAAACCGTTGACCTGGGCGCTGCGCTTGAGCAAGGCCGCATCGAACCAGCCGCAGCGGCGCGAACGACCGGTGGTCACGCCTTTTTCAGCCCCCACGGTGGACATGTGGTAACCGGGTGTGCCGGGGGTTTCCCAGTCGAGCTCGGTGGGGAATGGGCCACCGCCCACGCGGGTGCAGTACGCCTTGGTGATGCCCAGGATGTAATGCAGCATGCCCGGGCCGACGCCCGAACCGGCTGCAGCATTGCCCGCCACGCAGTTGCTCGAGGTCACAAACGGGTAAGTGCCGTGGTCCACGTCGAGCAAGGTGCCTTGTGCACCTTCGAACAGCAAATTGGCACCCGCCTTGTGGGCGTCGTTCAGTTCGCGCGACACGTCGGCCACCATGGGCAACAGCGCTTTGGCATATGCCATGGCTTCGTTGTACGTGGCGTCAAAATCAACAGGCGCCGCACCCAGCACATTGACCAACACTTCATTGTGCAAAGCCAGGTTTTCGCGCAGCTTGGTGGCAAAACGCTCGGGGTATTTCAGGTCTTGCACCCTCAGGGCACGGCGCGCCACCTTGTCTTCGTAAGCGGGGCCAATGCCACGGCCTGTGGTGCCGATCTTGGCGGTTCCGGCTTTTTCCTTGGCGGCTTCACGACCCACATCCAGTGCCACGTGGTAAGGCAAGATGAGCGGGCAGGCCTCGCTCACGCGCAGGCGTGAACGCACCTCGACCCCGGCTTTTTCAAGGCCTGCAATTTCTTCGAGCAGTTTGGGCACCGACAGCACCACACCGTTGCCGATGTAGCACTTGACGCCAGCGCGCATGATGCCGCTGGGGATCAGGTGCAAGGCGGTTTTCACGCCATTGATCACCAAGGTATGGCCTGCGTTGTGGCCGCCTTGAAAACGGACCACGCCCTGGGCGCTTTCGGTCAGCCAGTCGACCAGTTTGCCTTTGCCCTCGTCGCCCCATTGGGTGCCCACGACGACCACATTACGGCCTTGCAACTTGTTCATGCTTGAAATGTTCTTTCTCAAAGAGCCTGTACCACCCACTGCCCGGCCGCTTCTGTCAGCTCTCGGTCGCAATGGAATTCGTCAACTTCGCTTTCGTGCCCGGGCAGGACGCACACCACGGTTTCACCCTGGCTGCGCAAAGCGGCAATGGCCGTGCGCAAACTGGCCGAATGGCCCCACGGCGCACGGATGGCTGCCCGCAAAGCCAAGGGCTGGACAGCGGCCACCAATTCTTTCAAATCCAGGCTAAAGCCCACGGCGGGCCGGTCACGGTCAATGCGGTGACCGAATACAGCGCCCACGCCGTCGTAACGACCGCCGCGGGCCAGCGCATCCGATGCGCCCTTGGCATAAATGGCAAAACGCATGCCGCTGTAGTAGGCGTAACCCCGCGAGTCACCCAGATCGAAACTGACGGCCACGCCCGGAATTTGCTCGGCCAGCCAGCGCAGCTGGCTCAAGGCCTGGGTGATGGCCGGGGTTGCGGGCAGGCGGCGGGCAGCCTCGTCCAGCACACGGACGTCGCCATACAAATCCACCAGCGCCAACAAACCGTTGCGCGAGGTTTCAGACAAGCCGCTGGTCAGACGGGCAATGGCGCTGGCGTCCTTGATCGCCAAGGCCGCATGGATGTCGTGCCGCAGCGCGTCCGACAGGGTCTCGGACTGCAACAGGCTGTTGACAATGCGGGCGTCGGCCAGGTCCACCTGCAAATCACCCAAACGGGCGGCACGCAGGCAGTCCAGCGCCAATTGCAGAATTTCCAGATCGGCCTCGGGCCCGCCGTGGCCATAGATTTCGGCCCCCAGCTGCAGAGGTTCGCGGGTGGCATGGGGGCGTGCGGGACGGGTGTGCAAAACGGGGCCGCAGTAGCAAAGACGGGTCAAGCCGGCACGGCCGAGCAAATGCGCATCAATGCGGGCCACCTGGGGGGTGGTATCGGCACGCAAACCCAGCGTCCTGCCCGACAGCTGGTCGACCAGCTTGAAGGTCTGCAAATCCAGCGCCTCACCCGTGCCGGTGAGCAGGGACTCCAAATGCTCCAGCAGCGGCGGCATGACCAACTCGTAGCCATAGCCACGGGCGGTATCGAGCAGTTCGCGGCGGAGTTCTTCGATGTGGCGAGCCTCGGAGGGCAAGACATCGGCAATGTGATCCGGGAGGACCCAAGCAGACATGGGAATGGAGGGGGACGATTAAAAACGAGATTTTACCGGCTTGAAAGCCCGTTTCCGGGTTTGCGTTCAGGAAACAAACCAGAACAGCAACAAGCCAGCGATGACCATGGCCATCCCAAAGAAGCGGATTTGCCCGTCTTCGAGCTGCAGCAGCTGCTCAAACAGGCGTCGCCACTTCCATGGCGACACCATGGGCATCAAGCCCTCCAGGATGAGCATCAGGCCCAATGCCAGCAGGAAGGCGTCAAGCAAGATTTACTTCCGGGCAGGCGTGTTGCCCGGTGTGCCGCGCATGCCTTTGAAGAACTCGGAGCTGCCCGGGTCGAGCACCATCACGTCGCTCTTGCTGGCGAAGCTGGATTTGTAAGCCTCCAGACTGCGGTAAAACTGCGCAAACTGGGGGTCACGGCCAAAGGATTCGGCGTACAGCCGCGCTGCCTGCGCATCGCCCTGCCCTTTGATCTTCTGCGCATCGCGGTAAGCGTTGGCAATGGTCACTTCGCGTTGGCGGTCGGCATCGGCGCGGATTTTTTCACCCTCGGCCGCACCCGTCGAGCGCAGTTCGTTGGCCACGCGCTTGCGCTCGGCCTCCATGCGTCGGTAGACCGACTCGGTGATGGTGTCCACATAGTCTGCGCGGGTGATCCGCACATCCACCACATCGACGCCCCAGGGCTTGGCGCCCTTGACCACCAGCAGCACGGCAGCTTTCACATCGTCCATCAGCTCTTCCCGCTTGAGGGACAGCAACTCCTTGACCGTGCGCTTGTTGATTTCTTCCTGGAAAGCGTTGCGCACCACGCGGTTGAGCTGATTGGTGCCGGCCTTCTCGTCCAGGCCCACGTTGCGAATGTAGGCCTGCGGGTCGGTGATGCGCCAACGCACATACCAATCGATCACCACACGCTGCTTTTCAGCCGTGAGCATGGGCTCGTTGTCGGGGCTGTCCAGCGTGAGCAAGCGTTTGTCGATGTAATTGACGTTTTGCAGCGGCGGCGGCAACTTGAAGTGCAAGCCGGGCTCGGTGATGACTTCCTTGATCTGACCCAAGGCATACACCACGCCGAACTGGCGCTGATCGACCACAAACACGGTAGAGCTGAACAGCACAAAGGCCACCAGCAGCGTCGAAATCCACAATCCAATGCGATTCATTTTCTTTGTCCTTATCGTGGATCGCGGTCACGCGAACGCTGCAGATCACGTGAACGTGTGTCCACAGTCCCGTTGTTGGCCGCATTGCCATTGCCATTCACTGGCCCAGCGGCGGGAGCGTCCACAGCGGGAGGCGCCGTTGCGGCCACTTGCTGCATGATTTTGTCGAGCGGCAGGTACAAGAGGTTCGAGCCCTGTTTGCTGTCCACCAGCACCTTGGTCACGTTGCTGTAGATCTGTTGCATGGCGTCGGTGTACATGCGGTCACGCATGACTTGGGGCGCTTTCTGGTATTCGGGCAAGATGGTCTTGAAGCGCTGGGCATCACCTTCGGCTTGCGCCACGATGCGTTCACGGTAAGCGTCAGCCTCTTCCTTCAGGCGCGAAGCGGCACCCACAGCCCGGGGCACCACATCGTTGGCATAGGCCTGGGCTTCGTTCTTGGCGCGTTCGCGTTCCTGACCTGCTTTGAGCACATCGTCAAATGCCGCCTGAACCTGCTCGGGAGGACGCACCCCGCCTTGCTGCAAGTTGATGCCCACCACCTCGATGCCCACCTTGTAGCGGTCCAAAATGGTCTGCATTTTTTCACGGACGCGGGGGGCGATCTGGTCGCGCTCTTCGGCCAGTGCCGAGTCCATTTTCATTTTGCCCACCACCTCGCGCACCGCCGTTTCGGCAGACTGCACCACGGCCTCGGTCGGGTTGCGGCTCTCAAACAGGTAAGCACGGGCGTCGTTCAAACGGTACTGAACGGCAAACTTGATCTCGACGATGTTCTCGTCCTCGGTCAGCATGGCCGACTCGCGCAGACCCGTGGCCTTGATGATGCTGTCGCGGCCGATGTCCACAGAGCGGATTTGGGTCACGAACACCAGCTCATGACGCTGGATGGGGTAAGGCATGCGCCAGTTGAAACCGGCACCCACCGTCGAGTGGTACTTGCCAAATTGGGTGATCACGGCTTGCTGGCCTTCTTGCACAATGAAGAAGCCTGTACCCAGCCAGACCAGCAATGCGGCCCCCAGAATTACACCCAAGCCCAGGTTTTTGAAGAAAACCGGGATACCGGGGCCGCCAGAGCCACCGCCCGAGCCGCCGGGGCCTTGCGGTCTTTGCGGGCCGCCCTTGCCACCAAACAACTGACCGAGCTTGCGGTTGAAATCACGCCACAGCTCGTCCAGATCGGGTGGACCATTGGGTTGTTGCTGCGGGCCACGACCGGGTGGCTGCTGCCAGGCGTCGGGTTTGGGGCCGGTTGGCGGCACATCGCCCGCAGGCTTGTTACCGGCATCGGGGCTGGATTTGTCGTCGTCCCGACCCCAGCGTGGGTCATTCAGGTTGAACATGCCTCGGATCTTTGCCGGGAGCAAGGACCATCGCAGGGCTGGCAGGTGAAAATTCATGGTGAAGTGTCTTTGTCAGAATGACGAATCCGCATTGTGCCGAATTCGGAGGGGCTTCAAGGCAGATCACCCGGATATTCCCGGGACAAGTCACGGGGATCTGCGGGCTCAGGAACGGATGCGGGCAAGGCAGCCTTGACGATCTCCGACAGGGCCGACCGGAGCACATCCAACCCCTGACCCGATCGGGCGCTCAGGAAAACACGGGGCACAGAGACGCCGTCCAGCTCGTACTGGTCCTGCATCTGCAAAGGGTAACGCTCAGGGGTCAATGCATCGAGCTTGTTGAACACCAGCAATTGCGGCACGTTGTCAGCGCCGATTTCGGCCAGCACTTTTTGAACCTCGGCCATCTGCTCCGGGAAATCCGGGTTGGCCGCGTCCACCACATGCAACAGCAAATCGGCCTCGGTCGCCTCTTGCAGTGTGGCCTGGAAAGCCTCGACCAGACCGTGCGGCAAATCACGGATGAACCCTACTGTGTCAGACAAGGACACCGAGCGCCCCGCTTCGCCCAGATACAGCTGGCGCGTGGTGGTGTCCAGGGTGGCAAACAACTGGTCGGCCGCGTAAGCACGGGCCTTGACCAGGGCATTGAACAGCGTCGACTTGCCCGCGTTGGTGTAGCCCACCAGCGAGATGTTGAAGGTGTCCCGCCGCTCGCGCTGCCTGCGCTGGGTATTGCGCTGCTTTTTGACCTTGACCAGACGCTCTTTGATGCGCTTGATCGAGTCGTTGATCATGCGGCGATCCAGCTCGATCTGGGTCTCGCCCGGGCCGCCGCGCATACCGATGCCGCCGCTTTGGCGCTCCAGGTGTGACCAGCGGCGCACCAGGCGGGTGCTCAGGTACTGCTGGCGGGCCAGCTCGACTTGCAGCTTGCCTTCGTGGCTGCGGGCACGTTGGCCAAAGATTTCAAGGATCAGCAAGGTGCGGTCGTTCACGGGCAAGCCGATGTGACGCTCCAGATTGCGCTGCTGCGCTGGGCTCAGGGCCTGGTCGAACAAGACCTCAAGCGCCCCGTGCATCAGGGCCAGTTCCTTGATCTCGTCTGCTTTGCCACTACCCACAAACAGCGCCGGGTCCGGTGCCTTGCGCTTGCAGGTCAAGCGGGCAACGGGTTTGAGCCCGCCGGATTCGGCCAGAAGGCCCAACTCTTGCAGCTCGCCATCGAAATGCGGCAGCCCAAAGTCAACGCCGACCAATAAGGTCGGCGCGGGCTGGCGGGAAGATGTTTCAGACAATGTCAGCAACCTGCAGCGGTGGCTTCAAACCGCTGCCGCACAAAAAAGCATCAAGCGGTGATTTCACCCGTTTCGGGTGTGCTGAAAGTCACAGAACGACCGGGAACGATGGTCGAGATGGCATGTTTGTAGACCATCTGGGTCACGGTGTTGCGCAAGAGCACCACATACTGATCGAAAGATTCGATCTGGCCTTGCAGCTTGATGCCGTTGACGAGGTAAATCGAGACCGGCACATGCTCGCGGCGCAGGGCATTGAGGAAGGGGTCTTGCAGAAGTTGACCTTTGTTGCTCACGATATTCTCCGTGTTCAGAAGTTTTGAAGCTGCCACCTTACCACAGGGCAAAGGGCCGACATTCAGGAAAAATGGATTTCCTCAAATATCAACTGGATTCTTTGTCCGCATAGGGATTGGTGGATGTTTTCATTTCAATCCGCAGCGGTGTTCCCGACAAATTGAAGGCTTTGCGAAAACGCCCTTCCAAAAAGCGCTTGTAGGTGTCGGTGACGTGCTCCAGCGAATTACCGTGGATCACGATCACGGGCGGGTTCATGCCGCCTTGGTGGGCATAACGCATTTTGGGGCGGAACATGCCGCCACGCTGCGGGCTTTGGAATTGCACCGCCTCCAGCAGCAAGCGCGTGAGGATCGGGGTGCTCATCTTGCACATGGCCGATTTGTGGGCTTGCACAATCGAGTTCCAGACCGGCCCCAAGCCCTGGCGCTTCTTGGCCGAGATGAAGTGCATGTTGGCAAAGCTCAAAAAAGGCAAACGGTTTTCAATCGAGCGCTGCACCAACTGGCGCTGGTAGTCGTCGACCGCGTCCCATTTGTTCACCGCCAGCACCATGGCGCGGCCGCTTTCCAGCGCATAACCGGCGATGTGGGCGTCCTGGTCGGTCACGCCCTGCTCCGCGTCAAGCAAAAGCAGGACCACGTTGGCCGACTCGATCGCTTGCAGGGTTTTGACCACCGAAAACTTCTCGATGGCTTCAAACACCTTGCCCTTGCGGCGCAAACCAGCGGTGTCGATCAGCTCGAATTTCTGGCCCTGGCGCTCAAACGGCACACTGATCGCGTCGCGCGTGGTGCCCGGCATGTCAAAAGCCACCAGGCGTTCCTCACCCAGCCAGGTGTTGATCAGGGTGGACTTGCCCACATTGGGGCGACCGGCCACGGCCAGTTTGATGACCGAGGGGTCTTCTTCGGTCTCTTCGGGCTCGTCGGGTAAATGCAGTAAATCGAAGGCCAACTCCACCAGGCCACGTGTGCCCTGCCCGTGCGCGGCCGAAATGGGGATTACTTCGCCCAAACCCAGTTCGTAGAACTCGGTCAGCTGGATGCCTTCAAGCATGCCTTCGGCCTTGTTGGCCACCAGCAGGCAAGGTTTGCCAATCTTGCGCAGGTATTTGGCAATGTCGTGGTCTTGCGCCGACAGGCCGCCCCGGGCGTCGACCACAAAAATGACCACATCCGCTTCGGCCACCGCCTGTTGGGTCTGCTTGGCCATCTCTTTGTAGATGCCGCTGCTCGCATCGGGCTCGAAACCGCCCGTGTCGATGACGATGAACTCCTGACGGCCTTGTTTGCCATTGCCGTAATGGCGGTCGCGGGTCAGGCCCGCAAAATCGGCCACGATGGCATCCCGGCTCTTGGTGAGGCGGTTGAACAGCGTGGATTTGCCCACATTGGGGCGGCCAACGAGGGCCAGTACAGGTTTCACTTAAAAATTTTCCGATCCATCATTCAGGGCGAAATCCGAAGACGCCCCCGGCGCGTGTCACCACCACCAAAGTTTGGCCAGCAGCGACGGGCTTGCCGGTGATGGCGCTGCCATCCGTGCTCAAACGCTGCAAAGCCTGTCCGTCCTGGCGCGACAGGAAGTGCACTAAGCCGTTGTCATCACCCATCACCACCGAGCGCCCCAGCACCAAGGGCGCACTCAGACCACGAAAACGCAAGGCATCCTGCGTCCAGGCGGGCTGTCCGCCTTGACGCTGCCAGGCCAGCACCTTGCTGTCCGACTCGACACCAAACACCAGCTTGTCGTCCCCGTCCAGGCCTTCATGGCCCTGTGCCGGGCGCGTCCACAACGTGGCGCCCCGGCTGCCATCGACGCAGGCTACCGACGACTGGAATGCCCGCACGCACACGGTTTGACCCTGCCGACTGGCCCCAGCGACCAGGTCCACCAGGCGTTCCACCTCGTTGGTGCCACGCGACGAGCCCACCAGCGTTTCCCACAGGACACCGCCGGTATTGGGATTCAGGGCGGCCAAACGTCCGCCCCAACCGGCCAGCAAGGTGTCGCCCAAAGGCATCAACAAGCCGGCTTGTTGCAAGACCAAGGGGTCGCCTGTGCGCTGCTGGCTCCAGAGTTTCTGGCCCGAGGCGCCGTCGAGCGCAGTGACCGCACGGTCCGCGGTCAAGACAAACACGCGAGCGCCTGCCACGACGGGCGCGGTGTAAGACAAAGCGGGCAAGCGGTAACGCCAAACGACCTTACCCGCCTCCATGGCGACCACCTCGTTGTTTCGGGTGATCACGGCAAAACGCTGACCGTCACCGCTGACGCCCGCCTGGATGGGGCTGTCGAGCTGGAGCCGCCAAACGTCCTTGCCACTGGCGGCATCGATCAAGGCCACCTGCCCTTGGGTGGAAGCCACCGCCACCTGATCGCCATGCACAGAGGCGAACAAGGGCGTCGTCACAGGCCCCACGGTGTTGGACCAGGCTTTTTGCACGGCCAGTTGGCCGCTGACGGTGGGCAGCGCAGCGGGCTTGGGTTTGTCGGGCGCGCTGGAGCAAGCAGCGATCGAGAGGGCCAAGGCCCCCAGCAGGGTCCAACGGGTGCAGGTGTGGGAGAAAACAGTCATCACTTGGAGGTCTCCGAAACAGCGGCCGCATCGGGATCGATGCCCAGGGCATTGAGTTTGGCCTGGACCAAACGGCGGTAATCAGGGGTGTCGGCCAATTTTTGCCAGGCTTGCTGGTAAGCCGCAATGGCTTCGGCATTCTGACCTTTGGCTTGCAGCACATCGCCGCGCAAGTCGGCCGCCAAGCCGGACATCTCGGGCGTGAACTCCAAAGTCAGCTGCTTCAAGGCCTCGTCGTAGGCCTTGGCATCGAGCTGCAGCGCCGCCAGACGCAAACGGGCAATGTCGCGGTAGGCTTTGTCAGAGGCCCCGTTGGCCACCCAACTCAAAGCATCTCGCGCGGCTTCCGTCTTGCCTTGGGCATACAAGGCTTTGGCTGCGAGCAAAGCCGATTGCTGGGCAAACTGGGTGCTGCCGAACTTGTCTTTCATGTCCGCCAAGCTGCGCTCGACCCGGCCGATGTCCGCTGCAGCCACAGCGCGCTCCACCTCGTCATACAACGCAGCCGCCTTGGTGGCCTGAGTCCGCTGCCAGTACTGGTAACCGTTCCAGGCGGCGTAACTGCCCAAAACCGCGATCAGCACCCAGGAAATCAGATTGCCCCAGGTGCGCCAGAAATGCTTGATCTGGTCAAGTTGTTCTTGTTCTTCAAGGTCGAGTGCTTTGGCCATGGTGTGTTTACTGCTGTTTGCGCATCAAAGCGAAGATTGTAGGGTGTGGGCCCAGTGGGCCACGTCGCTCAGAGGCTCGGTGCGCTGGGCACCCGCACCGTCGCGCAGCGATTTGACCGCCACCAGCCCTTGAGCCAGCTCTTCGGCCCCAAAAACCAAGGCAAAACGCGCACCCGAGGCGTCGGCTTTTTTGAACTGGGACTTCATGCTGCCCATGCCTTCGCCACTGCCCGCATGCATTTGCGCCGACACGCCGCAGGCGCGCAGCGTCTGCAGCACCTGCATGGCCACGGGCAAGGCGGCGGTTTCGGGGATGATGGCGTAGACATCGGGGGCCAGATCGGGCAAGGCCTCGCCCTGCTCTTTGATCAGTTCAAGCACCCGCTCGACGCCCAAAGCCCAGCCGACCGCAGGCGCAGGCTTGCCGCCGACCTGCTCGATCAGGTAGTCGTATCGGCCACCACCGCAGATGGTGCCTTGCGAGCCCAGGCTGGTGGTGATGAACTCGAACACGGTGAGGTTGTAGTAGTCCATGCCGCGCACCAGGCGCGGGTTGATGCTGTAGGCGATGCCGTTGGCGTCCAAAATCGCTCTGACCGCGTTGAAATGCGCCAAAGAGGCCTCACCCAAAAAGTCGAGCAAACGGGGCGCCGCCTCGACCACGCTTTGCATGGCCGGGTTTTTGGTGTCCAGAATGCGCAGCGGGTTGCTGTGCAGGCGGCGCTTGGCTTCTTCGTCCAGCACATCGCTGTGCTTTTCGAGGTGGGCGATCAGCGCGGCGCGGTGGGCCTGGCGCTCGGCGGGTTGGCCCAGGCTGTTGAGTTCCAGACGCACGTCTTTCAGACCCAGCACCTTCCACAGGTCATGGGCCAGCAAGATCAGCTCGGCATCGACCTCAGGACCGCCAAAACCCAGCACCTCGGCACCGATCTGGTGGAACTGGCGGTAACGGCCGCGCTGTGGGCGCTCGTGGCGGAACATGGGGCCCATGTAATACAGGCGCTTGCCGCCTTCGTACAGCAAGTTGTGCTCGACCACCGAGCGCACCAGACCGGCCGTGCCCTCGGGACGCAGGGTCAGCTGCTCACCATTCAGGCGGTCTTCAAAGGAGTACATCTCCTTTTCAACAATGTCGGTCACCTCGCCCAGGCCGCGCACAAACAGCGCAGTGGGTTCGACGATGGGCAAGCGCACATTGCGGTAGGCGTAACGCGCCATCAAAGCGCGCACCTGGCCCTCCAGCCACTCCCAGCGGGCCGAGTCGGGCGGCAGGATGTCGTTCATGCCTTTGACGCCCACCAGCTTCTGGGCTTTGGCCGTTTTTTCGACTTTGGGGGTGTTTTCTTTCAGCGCTTCGCTCATTTTTATTCTGCAGATCCGGAACCAAAACGGTTCTCAATGTAGTTTTCAACCAGCACCTGGAACTCTTGCGCGATGCCTTCGCCGCGCAAGGTCAGGCGCTTTTCGCCGTCGATGAAGACGGGGGCCGCAGGCGCTTCGCCCGTGCCCGGCAAGCTGATGCCGATGTCGGCGTGCTTGCTCTCGCCGGGGCCGTTCACGATGCAGCCCATCACCGCCACCTTGAGGTTTTCCACCCCGGGGTAGCGCACGCGCCATACGGGCATTTGGGCGCGCAAGAAGTCGTCAATCTGTTTGGCCAGTTCCTGGAAGGTGCTGCTGGTGGTGCGGCCACAGCCGGGGCAGGCCGTGACGCTGGGCACAAAAATGCGCAAGCCCAGCGACTGCAAAATCTCGGAGGCGATCACCACCTCTTGCGTGCGGGCTTCGCCCGGCTGCGGCGTGAGCGAGACACGGATGGTGTCGCCAATGCCTTCTTGCAGCAGCACCGACAAAGCCGCGGCTGAGGCCACGGTGCCCTTGGTGCCCATGCCCGCTTCGGTCAGGCCCAGGTGAAGCGCATAGTCGGTGCGGCGACCGAGCTCGCGGTAGACCGAGATCAAATCCTGCACGCCCGAGACCTTGCACGACAAGGCGATTTGGTCCCCATTGAGGCCCATGGCTTCGGCACGCTGGGCTGACGAGATGGCCGACGAAATCAGCGCCTCGTACATGACCTGTCGCGCTTCCCACGGCTCGGCGCGCTGGCTGTTGGCATCCATCAATTCGGCCAACAACTCCTGATCCAGGCTGCCCCAGTTCACACCAATCCGGATGGCTTTGTTCCAGCGCATGGCCGCTTCGATCATCTGGCCGAACTGCACATCGCGCTTGTCGCCCTTGCCCACGTTGCCGGGGTTGATGCGGTATTTAGACAACGCCTCGGCACACGCCGGATGATCGGTCAGCAAGCGGTGACCGTTGTAATGGAAGTCGCCAATCAGCGGCACATCGATGCCCATCTTGTCGAGCTGGTCGCGGATGTGCGGCACGGCCTCGGCGGCTTCGGGCGTGTTGACGGTGATGCGCACCATCTCGGAGCCTGCCAAAGCCAGTTCCTTGACCTGGATGGCGGTGCCGATCACGTCCACCGTGTCGGTGTTGGTCATGGACTGCACACGCACCGGGGCGCCACCGCCCACGGTGACGACGCGCGAACCCCAGACCACTTTGGACTGGCGACTTTTGCGCTGGGCGGGCACAGCGATGGCGATGGGAGATGGAGCGCTCATGGTTTCACCTCAAAACGGGCGACATTGACTTTGGTGTGGGGCTTCATGTCCACCGCTTGGCCCTTGAAGCTGACCTGGATGGCATCGGCCCGGCCGACCACCACCGAGACCGCCTGGGGCGTTTGCAGGCGTTTGGCCTCGCCCGCGTTCAGCACGCCGTTCCACAGCAGCTGGTTCTGGCTGTCGCGCGCTTCGATCCAGCTGGTGTTGAGGGCGGTGAAGACCAATTCAGGCGCTGGCATCGCAGCCGCTGGCGTGACCGCCTTGGCAGGTTCGGGGGCAACAGCCGGGCCAACGGACACTGCGGCTACTACGGGCATGCCAGGCGTTGCGGGCGTCACGCTTGGCAAAGGAGATGGGCTGCCCTGCCCCGCCGCTTGCGACGGATCGGTCACGGTCTGCGCGTTGGGCGTCATGACCTCGGTGACCGTGGTCGGGGCAGGTGCCTGCGTCTCGGGCGCAGGCTCGGGCGAAGCCACTGCAGCACTCACTGCCGCAAGCCAGGCCCATTGCGAAGGGTGCGGGACCCAAATCAGGGCGGCGATCAGCACCAACATGCCAGCCGCGGCCCACCAGGCCTTGGCGGGCACATCCGCCGAAGATCGGCGCACCCGGCCCAAATCAGCAGGCGCAGAGTACGCATGGCGCACGGCACCATGCGGCTCCAGATAATTGGCAGCCATGGGCATCAACGCCAAAATCGGAGCAGGGTCGATGCGCAACTGGCGGCACACGCTGGCGGCCAGCGCTCGGGCAAACACAGGGCTTTGGTCCGCCGGGTGCTGGTCGGCCTCCAAAGCCTCCAGCTGACGCACCGGCACTTTCAGGTTCACCGACAAAACCGCCAGATGCACCCCGGCCTGCTGGCGTGCGGCTTTCAACAAGCCACCCGCCGTCGAGGGGGCGCTGGCCGGGGTCTCAGGGGTCGACAAACTGCCGTCCGAATTCGTGTGGTCAGGCATCACCAGGCTCCTGGGCTTGAACAGTGGAAGCGGGCACCAGCCGAATGGTGCGCTGCTGTGCCATGCGATTTTGCACCTGGGTGCGGTCTTTCACGTCCCCGGCCAACTGACCGCAGGCCGCGTCGATGTCGTCCCCCCGGGTTTTGCGCACGGTGGTGACCAAACCCGCGTCTTGCAGCTGCTTGGCAAAGGCTTGCACCCGCGCCTGGGGCGAGCGCAGCAGGCCCGAAGCCGGGAAAGGGTTGAAGGGAATCAGGTTGAACTTGCAACGCAGGCCCTGGCGGGCGTGTTTTTGCACCAGGTCAATCAGGCCGCTGGCGTGCTCGGGCTGGTCATTGACACCATCGAGCATGCAGTATTCAAAGGTGATGAAGTCACGCGGCGCATGGGCCAAATAGCCGATGCAGGCCTGCATGAGTTCGTCGAGCGGGTATTTGCGGTTGAGCGGCACCAGGTTGTCGCGCAGCGCATCAAAAGGTGCGTGCAGCGACACGGCCAATGCCACCGGGCAGTCCCCCGACAAGCGCTCGATCATGGGCACCACACCCGAGGTGGACACCGTGACACGGCGGCGCGAGAGGCCATAACCGTGGTCGTCGAGCATGGCGCGCAGCGCGGGCACGAGCGCCGAATAGTTCTGCAGCGGCTCGCCCATGCCCATCATCACCACGTTGGAGATAACGCGCTCGTCGGTCTTCAAGTGTTTGCGCAAAAAGTGCTCGGCGAACCACAGCTGGGCCAGGATCTCACCCGTGGTGAGGTTGCGGCTGAAGCCTTGGTGGCCGGTGGAGCAAAAACGGCAGCCCACGGCACAACCGGCCTGGGATGAAACGCACAAGGTGCCCCGGTCGTCTTCGGGAATGAACACCGATTCGATGGCGTTGCCATCGCCCACATCGAACAGCCACTTGATGGTGCCGTCGGCAGAAATGTGCTGGCTGATCACGGGCAATGACGTGACGTGCGCGCGAGATTGGAGCTTTTGGCGCAAGGACTTGGCCAGATCGCTCATCTGATCAAAATCCGCAGCGCCCCGCTGGTGGATCCAGCGGAACAACTGGGTGGCCCGAAAACGCTTTTCGCCCAGACCCTCGCAAAAAACGGCCAGACCTTCCAGGTCGAATTCGAGAAGGTTGGCCGTCATGGGGGCAAGGTCGCGCTGGAGCCGCGACGCGATCAGCGTGTGTAAACGTTCATGCCGGGGAAGAAGAAAGCAACTTCGGCGGCAGCAGTTTCAGGGGCGTCAGAACCGTGCACGGCGTTGGCATCGATGCTGTCTGCGAAGTCAGCGCGGATGGTGCCGGGAGCGGCTTTCTTGGGGTCGGTGGCGCCCATCAGGTCGCGGTTCTTGGCGATGGCGTTTTCGCCTTCCAGGGCCTGGATCATCACAGGGCCGGAGACCATGAAGTCCACCAGGTCCTTGAAGAAAGGACGTGCCTTGTGCACAGCGTAGAAAGCTTCGGCTTCACCGCGCGACAGGTGGGCCATCTTGGCGGCGACCACTTTCAGGCCGGCAGCTTCGAATCGGGCGTAGATTTGACCGATGACGTTCTTGGCGACTGCGTCGGGCTTGATGATGGAGAGGGTGCGTTCGATGGCCATGGTGTTTCCTGTAACGAAAAGGTTTTGAAAAGCATTTTTGCCCTGCGGCAAAGCCCGCTATTCTAACCTGAGCAAACCCGCCAAACGGCGCGTTTGGGGCACATGGCCCCACGGCAAAAGCCGGAATCAGCGGCTTCGGCCACCGCCGCCTCGCCCTCCACGGCCTGGGCCACCCGGGGTTTTTTTCAAACGGTTGAAGCTCTCGGCACCAATGTATTTGGCTTCGCTTTTCGGGCCATCCGACTTGGCATGCAAGCCCGATCCACCGGGTGCCTGATTGGGTTTGGCTGCGGGTTTGGCCCGCGGCACGGCGGTGCCCGCCCTGCCCTGTCCGCCTGTGCGAGGACGACGATCGTTGCGGTCGGTGCGTGAGACCGGGCGTGGCGCTGGGGTCCGAGCCCGGTCGAGCGTGCCCGCAGCACGCATGAGCGCACGGATATCGGACTCGTCCAGTTCCAGCCAGGCACCCCGGCGCAAGCCATGGGGAAGCACCATGGCCCCGTAACGGATGCGGATCAGCCGGCTGACCGCGTGGCCCACGGCTTCCATCATGCGGCGGACCTCACGGTTGCGGCCCTCGGAAATGGTGACGCGGTACCAGCAGTTGGAGCCTTCGCCACCGCCATCTTCAATGGAGCCAAATTGCGCAGGGCCGTCGTCGAGCATCACGCCGTCGAGCAGTTTTTGCTTTTCTTCCTTGCTCAAAGCACCCAGGACACGCACGGCGTATTCGCGCTCCAGACCAAAACGGGGGTGCATGAGCTGGTTGGCCAACTCGCCCGAGCTGGTGAACAACAAGAGGCCTTCGGTGTTCAGGTCCAGGCGACCCACCGACTGCCATTTGCCGTTTTGCAGGCGCGGCAGCTTGCGAAACACCGAGGGGCGATTTTGCGGATCGTCATGGCTGACGATCTCGCCCGCGGGCTTGTGGTAAGCGATGACGCGGGCGGGCGGCGGGTCGATCCGGATGTGGATGGGCTTGCCATTGACCTTGATCTGGTCCCCGTATTGCACGCGCTGGCCTACGTGGGCAGGCTCGTTGTTGACCATGATGCGGCCTTCAGCGATGAGCTTTTCCATCTCGAGGCGTGAACCCATGCCCGCTTGCGCGAGCACTTTGTGCAGTTTGGGCGAATCGGTCTGGGGCGCCAGGACCCGCTTGCCCAGGTCGATGGCGACGGCTTCGGCCGCTTCTTCGTCGTCAAACTGGCCCGAAACCACATCGGCCAGCGCGATCGGCTTGTAAACCGACTCGGCAGGCGCAGCCGTCTTGGGTCGGCGGGCCGGGGCGTCAGCGGGTGACGAGCGCTTGTCGTCTTGAGAGTCTGGGTTCATGTGTTGGAGGACGCTTCGCCATGCAGCGGATGGTCAGGGTGGTTATCTGATTGCGCAGACAGGCTAGGATCATCGCTGTGATCGGAAGTGACGCTTGGGGCGTCCAGAGGTTCATTCAGCTTGGCCGTTTCGGCAGGACTTGGGGCAGCGTCCGAATCCGCGACGATGGGCATCTCGAAAGGCAAGGCATTGATCGCGTCTTCGAGCGACAAGGAGGGCTGGACCGGCAACTCGTCCACCAGACCCGACAAAGCCGAGGTCTGACCGTCGACTTGCGACAGCATGGGCAACTGGTCGAGAGCCGCCAAACCCAAATCGTCCAGAAACTGGCGCGTCGTGGCATACAAACCTGGACGGCCAACGGTTTCGCGGTGCCCGATGACTTCGACCCAGCCCCGGTCTTCAAGCTGTTTGAGAATTTGCGAGTTGATGGTGACACCCCGGATGTCTTCCATGTCACCCCGCGTGACCGGCTGGCGGTAGGCGATGATGGCCAGGGTTTCCAGCACAGCGCGGGTGTACTTGGGCGGCTTTTCGGGGTGCAGGCGATCGAGGTATGTGCGCAACTCGGGCCGGCTCTGAAAGCGCCAGCCACTGGCCACGCGGACCAGCTCCAGACCTTTTTGGGCCCATTCGTTTTGCAGGTCTTGCAGCATTTGCCGCAGGGTGTCGGCCCCGAGCGCATCGTCAAACAGCACGCGCATGTCGCGCAATGACAAAGGCTGACCTGCGGTGAGCAAGGCCGTTTCCAGGACACGCTTGGCTTGCGCCGTATTCATGTGTCGATCTTTCGGGAAAAAAACGCCTCACGGCGTCAAAGGTGCAGAGGTCATGGCCGCTTCTGCAAAGAAACAACCCCGTTCTGGAGGACCTTGGCCGCTGGCCAGGCCCTGGATGCGCTCAAACCAGGTAATCCGGCTCAAGCTCCCTGATTGGCTGCATTGTAGCTGAGGCCCCAATCTGACAGGGCCCGCGCCATGTCCTCGGGCAAAGGCGAACGGATGTCAATGGACTGACCGGTGATGGGATGCACAAAGGCCAAATGCCAGGCATGCAAGGCCTGGCGCGCCATGCCCGCGGCTTGGGCCCCGCCATAAACCGCATCGGCCAACAAGGGGTGGCCGATGTGCGCCATGTGCACCCGGATCTGGTGGGTTCGTCCGGTGTGCAGGGTGCACTCGACCAGACAACCGAGCGCCTGGCTGTCCAGCACTTCGATGGTGGTGGCCGCCGTTTTGCCCGACTGGTGCGTCAGATCGACCACCGCCATGCGTAAGCGGTTCGCGGGGTCACGGCCAATCGCCGCTTCCACGGTGGTGGGTGAAGGCCCTGTCCAGGGCTTGTGTCCGATGGCCAGATACTGGCGACGCACATCCCGCGCGGCAATTTGCTGGACCAACGCGTCCATGGCCTGGCGGGTGCGGGCCACCACCATCAGACCACTGGTGTCTTTGTCAAGGCGATGCACAATGCCCGCCCGGGGCACCTCGCTGGCCTGCGGGTCCAGCGCCAACAGGCCATTGAGCAGTGTGCCGCGCCAGTTGCCGGGTGCCGGGTGAACCACCAGCCCCGCAGGCTTGTTGATCACACGCAGGTGGGCGTCTTCGTACACCACGTCAATGGGCATGGCTTCCGGCACAAAAGCCTGCGACTGCGGCGTGGCCCGCAAGGTGACCACGAGCTGGTGCCCCAACCGGACTTTGGTCGACACCTTGGTCACCACACGCCCGTCGATCAGGGCATCACCCTGCTCGATCAGTTGCTGCAAATAACTGCGTGAAAACTCGGGCACCATTTGGGCCAAGGCACGGTCCAGACGTTGGCCGTGCAGCGCCACAGGCACCTGGCTGCTGCGCACTTCCTCGTCCGATGCCTCCAGCACGCGCTCGCCATCATCCAGCAAGGCGGAAGGCTCATCCATTTCGGGGTCGGTCGATATAATCAAGGCGTTCAACAGTACAAGGGTGTCACAGATGCGAAGCTTCAGATTATCGATGGTTCCAGCTGGCCTGGTTTTGGCAGCGGGACTGTTCCTGTCGGGCTGCGCCAACACCACCAAGGACGTCACCGCTGGCTGGACCCCCGAAAAAATCTATGCCGAAGCACGCGATGAGGCCAACGCCGGGGCTTGGGACAAGGCCATCGGCTATTACGAAAAACTCGAAGGCCGCGCGGCCGGGACCGTGCTGGCACAACAAGCCCAGATCGACAAGGCCTACGCCCAATACAAAACGGGCGACAAGATCCAGGCCATCGCCACCTTGGACCGCTTCATCCGCCTGCACCCGGCCAGCCCTGCACTGGACTACGCCATCTACCTCAAGGGTCTGGTGAACTTCAATGACAACCTGGGTCTGTTCTCGTTCATCACCAAGCAAGACCTGTCTGAACGCGATCAGAAAGCCGCCAAGGATTCCTACGAGTCCTTCAAGGAACTGACCACGCGCCTTCCGGAATCCAAATACAGCCCCGAAGCACGTCAGCGCATGCTGCACATCGTGAACTCGTTGGCCGCTTACGAAGTGCATGTGGCCCGCTACTACGCCAGCCGAGGCGCCCATGTGGCCGCGGTCAACCGTGCTCAACAGGCGATTGCCGACTACCAAGGCGTGCCGGCGGTCGAAGAAGCACTGGCCATTCTGGTCAGCTCCTACGACGCCATGGGCATGAACGCCCTGCGCGACGATGCCAAGCGCGTGCTGGAAAAGAACTTCCCCCAGTCCGACTACCTGAAGGCCGGTGGGGTCAAGAAGTCGTCGAGTTGGTGGCGTCTGTGGTGAACTGACGCAAGGTCGCCAAAAACTCGGCATGCCCGCTCAGGCGGCGCATCTGCGGCAGTCCCCGAACCAGCCTGCGGCCATACGACATGGTGGCCAGGCGCGTATCGCACACCACCAAAACCCCCCGGTCCGTTTCACTGCGGATCAGGCGCCCAGCCCCCTGCTTGAGGGCCACAGCGGCTTCGGGCAGTGCATGGTCGGCAAAAGCGCTGCGCCCTTCACGGGTGATGCGCTGACTCCTCGCCTCGAACAAGGGGTCCCCGGGCGGCGGAAACGGCAGCTTGTCGATCACCACCAACTGCAAGGCCTCACCGGGCACATCGAAGCCCTCCCAAAATGAGGCCGAGGCTACCAGCACACAACCCGCACGCCCATCGCCCCCACCTTCGCGAAAGCGTTCCATCAAGCGTCGCTTGGGGCTTTGTCCCTGCACCAGCACTTCCACGTTCGCGGCCGGGTCCAGACGGGTCTGTAAATACTCTCCAATCGAACGCATGGCGTTCAAGGTGGTGGTCAGCACCAGCGTCCGGCCGCCCAGCAATTGCACCGCCTCGACCACCAGCTGCGCCACATGACCGGCGTGACCGGGGTCAGCGGGCTTGGGCAAATGCTCGGGCACATACAAAGCGGCTTGCTGTGCATAGTCGAAAGGGCTGCTGACCTGCATGACCTGTGCCGAAGTCAAACCACAAGGCTCGGTGAACCAGCGCAGGCTCGGCTCGTCCCCCAGCGTGGCCGAGGTGAAAACCCAGGCCCGCTGCCCCACCCCCACAGGAGTCGCTGCTGGCTCGCCTGAGGCGTGACGCGGATCACCCGCCATCAAGGCTTCCAGTGAATCGGGGTCGGCGGCGGCCTCGGCTCCCCCAGACGGTGCGGCCTGCACGGGGCGGGTCAAGGCAGAAAAAGCCTGCGCGATGTCCAAGGGCGACTCGATCAGGCGCAGCTGCGCACTGACTTCAGCCCAACGCACGCCCTCCGGGTCTGGCGGATCGGAGAACAAGGCCGCTTTTTGCGCCAACTCACGGCTGCGCTCAAGCAGGCGCTGAAAATCCGGTGCCAGCTCGGCCACCATCTCCAGCCCCGCCTGCATCAGCGCCAGGGCTTCTTGCAGTTTGTGCAACGCCTGGACCCAGTCTGCCGCCTCCACGCCTTCGGGGCAGCGCTCAGTCCAGCGCAAACGCACCGACCCACGGTGCAGGCCTGCAGCCAGCCGCAAATCGCGGGCCGATTTTTCAAGGCCCTCGGTCAGGCCATGCCAGTCCACCAGGCCCCGGGCCAACTGCAGACCTGTGGCCAGCGCATCGCGTGACAACTCCAGCAGCTGCACCGTGGACAGTTGCTTGCCCAAAAAATTGACGCCGATCTCGTTGAGCTGGTGGGCCTCGTCAAACACCGTGACACGCACGGTGGGCAGCAACTCGGCCACACCCGACTCGCGCACCGCCATGTCGGCAAAAAACAAATGGTGGTTGATGACCACCACATCCGAGGCCATCGCCTCCTTGCGGGCCAAGTTCACATGGCAGGCGCGGTAACTGGGGCAACTCGACCCCAGACAGTTGTCCCGCGTGGACGTGACCAGCGGCCACAAGGCAGAGCGCTCGTCCAGGCCCGTCAGCTCGGCCATGTCTCCCGTGCGTGTGGTTTGCGCCCAGGTTTCGATCTTGGCCAGGGCCCGCTGCGCACCCGGCTGGGCCGACTCGGCGCTGTGCCGGGCTTGCGCCATGCGGTGCAAGCACAGGTAGTTGGCACGGCCTTTGAGCAAGGCCACGCGGATGGGCAAGCCCAGCACCTCGACCAGACGCGGGATGTCGCGCGAAAACAATTGGTCTTGCAGGGCCTTGGTCGCCGTGGACACCAAGGCCCGTTGACCGCTGAGCAAGACCGGCACCAGATAGGCATAGGTTTTGCCTACGCCTGTGCCCGCCTCCACCACCAGCTGGCCGCCCTGCTCCAGGGTTTGCGTGACGGCCATTGCCATGTCGGTTTGCCCTTCACGTGGCTGAAAACCCGGCACTGAACAGGCCAAGGCCCCGTGGCTGGACAGGGTTTCAGAGACCCTTTGCTGCAACAAACTCAAGCAGGCTCCTTGGGGTCCAGCATCCACTGCAGCCTGGCCATTTGGTCACGCAAAGCCAAACGCCGTTTTTTCAGCCGTCGCAGCAACAACTCGTCCAGGGGCTGCGGGGCCAGCGCCGCCTGGTCAATCAAGGCGTCCAGATCGGCATGCGCCATCTGGCACTCGATCAACTGCCGCTGGGGCGAGCGCAGGTCTTCGGCAGAGGTGTCCATCATGGCGGATTGGGCTGACCGGTTTGCTTGCCCTGCAAGCGCAGATCTCGCTGCTCGGTTCGCCACTGGCGCTCCTGGGCATTCAGCAGCAAGTCTTGTTGACGCAAGGGCTCCAGCGCGGCACGGCGGATTTTGCGGGCGTCGCTCAGGCAGGCGTTGACCGCAAATTTTTGCCAGCAGGCTTTGGCTTCCTCCTGGTAAACCGCCATGACCTCGGCACGTTGGCTGGCCACAGCTTCGCGTTGCACCCGGATGAATTCCGGCTCGCCCACCAACGATTGTGCGCACAGCCAGGTCGACGACAGCGCGGTCAAAGCCGCCAATGCACAGCGTTTCATGTGAGGTGTGTGTCCACGGTACGGTGCTCCAGTGCCAGGAACTCGCTCGACTGCATCTCATGCAGACGCGAGACGGTGCGCGGAAACTCATGCGACATGGGGCCCGAGGTGTACAGCCCTTCGGGGGGCACAGCGGCCGACATGATGAGTTTGACCCGGCGGTCGTACAGCACGTCGATCAGCCAGGTGAAGCGCCGCGCCTCGGAAGCCATGCTGACGGGCATGTGCGGCACGTTGCTCAGCAGCACGGTGTGGTACTGCGTGGCGATTTCGAGGTAGTCGTTTTGCGAACGCGGGCCGCCGCAAATGGCTTTGAAGTCAAACCAGACCACATCGCCCGCGCGGCGTTTGGCGGTGATTTCGCGCGCTTCGATGTGCAGCACCGGGTCTTCGTCCGGCCCGGTGGCCAAGCGGCTGAAGGCGTCGTTCATCTCGGCATCGGCCTGTTCGCCCAGAGGTGAGTGGTAGAGCTTGACCATCTCCAGCGTGCGGCGGCGGTAATCGGTGCCGTTGTCCACATTGAGCACCTGCATGCGCGCATTCAGCAAAGCAATCGCGGGCAGGATGCGGTCGCGGTGCAGGCCGTCGGGGTACAGGCCATCGGGCTCGAAGTTGGAGGTGGTGACAAAACCCACGCCGTTGTCGAACAGCGCCACCAGCAGGCGGTGCAGGATCATGGCGTCGGTGATGTCGGCCACGTGGAACTCGTCAAAACAGATCAGCTGGTAACGCTTGGCCATGCGTTTGCCCAGCTCGTCGAGCGGGTTCACCGTCCCCTGGATGGCAGCCAGTTCACGGTGCACCTCTCGCATGAATTCGTGGAAATGCAGGCGGGTTTTGCGCTCAACCGGCACCGCCGCAAAAAAGCAGTCCATCAGGAAGCTCTTGCCACGCCCCACCCCGCCAAACATGTAGACCCCCTTGGGGATCTCGGGGCGGCTGAGGAATTTGCCCAGCAAGCTTGAACGCTTGTTTTGGTAAGCCGCCCACTCCTTGGCGCAGCGCTCCAGCGCCTCGATGGCTCGCAGCTGGGCAGGGTCGCTTTGGTAGCCCCGTTTTTGGAGTTCTACTTCGTAAACGGCACGAACGGACATGGGTGGCTTGCTCTTCGATTCAAAACAAAACCCGGGACCAAGCCCGGGTTTTCAGGGATGCAGAACTTTAACCCAACTCACCCGGCGCTGCAGTGCCGGATGCATCAAGGGCTCAGAAGTTCAGCGTGCGTTTGTCCACCGCCAAAGCGGCTTCCTTGGTGGCTTCGCTCAAGGACGGGTGCGCGTGGCAGATGCGGGCAATGTCTTCCGCGCTGGCACGGAATTCCATGGCCACCACCGCCTCGGCGATCAGCTCGGACACCTGGGGGCCCACCATGTGCACGCCCAGAATTTCGTCGGTTGTGGCATCGGCCAGGAACTTCACCATGCCGGTGGTGTCACCCAAAGCGCGGGCACGGCCGTTGGCCAGGAACGGGAAGGTGCCGGCCTTGTACGCCACGCCGTCGGCTTTGAGCTGCTGCTCGGTGCGGCCAACCCAGGCGATTTCAGGGCTGGTGTAGATGACCCAAGGAATGGTGTTGAAGTTGACATGGCCGTGCTGACCGGCAATGCGCTCGGCCACGGCAACGCCCTCTTCTTCGGCTTTGTGCGCCAACATCGGGCCACGCACCACGTCGCCCACCGCCCAGACGCCGGGCAAGTTGGTTTTGCAATCGGCGTCCACCACCACTGCACCGCGCTCGTCGAGCTGCAGGCCCACCGCTTCGGTGTTCAAGCCGATGGTGTTGGGCACACGGCCGATCGAGATGATCAGTTTGTCGGCGTCCAGCACCACAGCCTCGCCCTTGGCGTTGGTGTAGTTGACGGTCACGCCCTTCTTGCCGTTGACGATCTCGCCAACTTTCACGCCCAGCTCGATCTTCAAACCTTGTTTGTCAAACGCCTTCTTGGCTTCTTTGGCGATTTGCTCGTCCACCGCGCCCAAGAATGTGGGCAGGCCTTCGAGGATGGTGACTTCTGCCCCCAGACGACGCCAGACCGAGCCCATTTCCAGACCGATGACGCCGGAGCCAATCAAGGCCAGCTTCTTGGGCACAGCGCCCACGCGCAAAGCGCCGTCGTTGGACAACACATTGACTTCGTCAAACGGTGTGCCGGGCAAGGCACGGGCGTTCGAGCCTGTGGCGATGATGACTTGCTTGGCCGTGATGTCCTCTTCGGTCTTGCCCGCCACGTGGATGGTGTAACCGCCTTCAGCCTTACCGACAAAGCTGCCGCGACCGTGGAAAAACGTGACCTTGTTTTTCTTGAACAGGTACAAGATGCCATCGTTGTTTTGCTTGACCACGCTGTCCTTGCGGGCAATCATCTTGGCCACATCCATCTTCACGTCCTTGGCGGTGATGCCATGGTCTGCGAAGTGGTGGTTGGCGTGCTCAAAGTGCTCGCTGGACTGCAGCAGCGCCTTGGAGGGGATGCAACCCACGTTGGTGCAGGTGCCGCCAGGCGCTGGGCCACCGGCTGCATTTTTCCACTCGTCGATACAGGCGACCTGGAAACCGAGTTGTGCAGCGCGGATGGCTGCAATGTAGCCACCGGGGCCACCGCCGATGACAACGACGTCGAATTGTTTGCTCATGGTATTTGTCTTCTCAATGGACAACGCCCCCGTGAGGGGGGCATTGCAGATTCAGGGATATCAGATGTCGAACAGCAAGCGGGCTGGGTCTTCCAGCGCTTCCTTCATGGCGACCAAGCCCAAGACAGCTTCGCGGCCGTCGATGATGCGGTGGTCGTACGACATGGCAAAGTAGTTCATGGGGCGAACCACCACCTGGCCGTTTTCCACCATGGCGCGGTCTTTGGTCGCGTGCACACCCAAAATGGCCGACTGGGGTGGGTTGATGATGGGGGTGGACATCATCGAGCCGAAGGTGCCACCGTTGGAGATGGAGAACGTACCGCCGGTCATCTCTTCGATGCCCAGCTTGCCGTCACGGGCCTTCACGCCAAACTCGGCGATCTTTTTCTCGATGTCGGCAAAGCTCATCTGGTCGGCGTTGCGCAGGATGGGCACCACCAAACCGCGAGGTGAGCCCACCGCGATACCGATGTCGAAGTAGCCGTGGTACACGATGTCGTTGCCGTCCACCGAGGCGTTGAGCACCGGGAATTTCTTCAGGGCGTGCACCGCGGCCTTGACGAAGAAGCTCATGAAGCCAAGCTTGACGCCGTGTTCCTTCTCGAAGCGTTCTTGCATGCGCTTGCGCATCTCCATGACCGGGGCCATGTTGATTTCGTTGAAGGTGGTCAGGATGGCGTTGGTCGACTGCGATTGCAGCAAACGCTCGGCCACGCGGGCGCGCAGACGCGTCATGGGCACGCGCTGCTCTGGGCGGTCGCCCAGGTTGACGGCAGGCGCCGACACCTGAGGCAGCGCCTTGGTGGGCACGCCTGTGGGGATCACGGCGGCCGTGGACTTGACACCACCGGCCACAGCGGAGAGCACATCGCCCTTGGTCACGCGGCCATCTTTGCCGGAACCGGCCACCGAGCCAGCGGCCAGGCTGTTGTCGGCCATCAGCTTGGCAGCGGCAGGCATGGCCACGCCAGCCATGCTGCCACCGGTCGCTGCAGCAGCTGCGGCCACGGGGGCAGCGGCAGGCGCTGCAACAGCCGCAGCGGCTGGGGCCGCCGCAGCAGCACCGGCCTTGCCTTCGGTGTCGATGCGGGCAATCAGCTGCTCGGCAGTGACGGTGCCACCATCGGCCACGAGGATTTCCGAAATCACGCCAGCGGAAGGCGCTGGTACTTCCAGCACGACCTTGTCGGTCTCGATTTCGATCAGGATTTCATCGGCCGCAACGGCTTCGCCGACTTTCTTTTTCCACTGCAGCATGGTGGCTTCGGCCACGGACTCGGAGAGTTGGGGAACTTTGACTTCTACGATCGCCATGTTGAATTCTCTTTAAAGGTTAAACGCCGGTTTGTTTGGATCACTTGGTCAGCACGAAGCCCTTGAGCTTCGCGAAAGCCGCCTCGATGAGGGCTTTTTGCTGGTCCTGGTGCAGGTGTGAATAACCCACCGCAGGCGAAGCCGACGCAGCGCGACCGGCATAACCGAGCTTCTGACCATCTTGCATGTTCTCGTGGATGTTGTGCTGGATGAAGAACCAGGCACCCTGGTTCTGTGGCTCGTCCTGGCACCACACGATGTCGGTGGCGTTGGGGTACTTTTTGATCTCTGCAGCGAAAGCCTTGTGCGGGAAGGGGTAGAGCTGCTCGAGACGGATGATGGCCACGTCGTCGATGCCCTTGGCCTCGCGGTGCTTGACCAGGTCGTAATAGACCTTGCCCGAGCAAGCGATCACGCGCTTGACCTTGTCGGCCTTGATGTCCCGGGTTTCGCCGATGACGGTCTGGAAACTGCCTTTGGTGAATTCGGACACCGGGCTGGTGGCGTCCTTGTTGCGCAGCAGCGATTTTGGCGTGAAGATGACCAAAGGCTTGCGCAAGTCACGCACCATCTGGCGACGCAGCACATGGAAGATCTGGCTGGCCGTGGTGGGCTGGACCAGTTGCATATTGGTGTCAGCCGCGAGCTGCATGAAGCGCTCAACACGGGCCGAGCTGTGCTCGGGGCCCTGGCCTTCATAGCCGTGCGGCAGCATCAGGGTGATGCCGTTGACACGGCCCCACTTGACTTCGCCCGAAGCAATGAACTGGTCAATCACCACCTGCGCACCGTTGGCGAAGTCGCCGAACTGGGCTTCCCAGATCACCAGGGTGTTGGGGTCGTTGGAGGCATAGCCGTATTCATAGGCCAGCACGGCCTCTTCCGACAGGATCGAGTCAATGACGACGAACGGGGCCTGCTTGTCCGAGACGTTTTGCAGGGCGACATACGTGCCGGTGTCCCACTTCTCACGCTTTTGATCGTGAATGACCGCGTGGCGGTGTGTGAACGTGCCGCGGCCGCAGTCTTCGCCAGACAGACGCACGGGGTAGCCACTGGCAACCAGGGAGGCAAACGCCATGTGCTCGCCCATGCCCCAGTCCACGGGAATCTCGCCACGGCCCATGGCTGCGCGGTCGTCATAGACCTTCTTGACCAGCTGGTGCGGTGTGACCGATTCGGGGATGGTCGAAATTTTCTCGGCCAGACGCTTCCAGTCGGCCAAAGGAATGGAAGTGTCGCCTGCGTCGGTCCACTTCTTGCCCATGAAGGGCGCCCAGTTCACGGTGAATTGGGTCTTGATGTTGGTCAACACCGGCTCGGTCGTGTTCTTGCCAGCGTCCAGTGCAGCGCGGTAGGCCTTGGCCATGTCGTCGCCCAGGGTCTCACCCAGGCCTTGTGTGGCCAGCTTGTCGGCAAACAGCTTGCGCGTGCCGGGGTGAGTCGCGATCTTTTTGTACATCAGCGGCTGGGTCAGCGCAGGGGTGTCCTGCTCGTTGTGGCCCAGTTTGCGGAAGCACACCACGTCCAGCACCACGTCCTTGCGGAACGTCATGCGGTACTCCAGGGCCAGCTGGGTCGCCAGCACCACGGTTTCCGGATCGTCACCGTTGACGTGCAGCACAGGCGCTTCGACCATCTTGACGATGTCGGTGCAAAACACGCTCGAGCGCATGTCGCGGGGGTCGGAGGTGGTGAAACCGATCTGGTTGTTGATGATGATGTGCACCGTGCCGCCTGTGGAGTAACCACGGGTTTGCGCGAGCGCAAAAGTTTCCTGGTTCACGCCCTGGCCACCGAAAGCAGCGTCGCCGTGCACCAGCACGGGCAGCACTTGCTTGCCCAGCGGGTCGTTGCGGCGGTCCATGCGGGCACGCACCGAGCCTTCGACCACGGGGTTCACGATTTCCAGGTGCGAGGGGTTGAACGCCAGCGACAGGTGGACCGGGCCACCGGGGGTGTTCACGTCCGAGCTGAAACCCTGGTGGTATTTCACGTCACCGGCAGGCAGGTCTTCGGGGGCGGTGTGGTCGAATTCGGCAAACAGGTCCGCAGGCAACTTGCCCATGGTGTTGACCAGCACGTTCAAGCGGCCGCGGTGGGCCATGCCGATCACGACTTCCTGCACGCCTTGCGCGCCGGCTTGCTGGATCAGTTCGTCCATCGCCGCGATGAAGCTTTCGCCGCCTTCGAGCGAGAAACGCTTTTGGCCCACGTATTTGGTGTGCAGGTAGCGCTCCAGACCTTCGGCAGCCGTCAGGCGGTCGAGGATCTGCTTTTTCTTTTCAGCGCCGAAATTCGGTTTGCTGCGGATGCTTTCGAGCTTTTGCTGCCACCAGCGCTTTTCAGCCTGCTCGGTGGTGTACATGTACTCGGCCCCCAGGGTGCCGCAATAGGTCTCGCGCAGCGCATTGAGCAGCTCGCGCAGGGGCATGTTGTTCTTGCCAAAGAAGGTGTTGCTGGTGTCGAACACGGTTTCCTGGTCGGCATCGGTGAAGCCGTAGAAAGCGGGGTCGAGGTCAGGGATGTTGGGGCGTTCGGTGCGCTTCAGAGGGTCCAGGTCGGCCCAGCGTTGGCCGACGTTGCGGTAGGCGGCGATCAGCTGCTGAACGGCGGTGCGCTTGCGACCCATTTCAACGTTTTCGCTGGCCATGACCACTTTGGTGCCACCGGCTTTGGCGCGTTCGGCAAAAGCGTTGATGACAGGCAGGTGGGGCACGTCTTTGGCGTTGGAGCCGTCGACTGCGGGAACGTGCTGGAGGGCGTCGAAGTATTCGCGCCAGGAGTCGGGCACGCTGCCGGGGTTGGCCAGGTAGTTCTCGTACATCTCTTCGACGTACGGGCCGTTACCTCCGAAAAGGTGGGTGTTGCCTGAATAGGCAGCGTAGACGGAATTAGTCTCGCTCATGTTTCGCTGACCTCCGTTCCCCTCTGGGAAACATTAGTTGGTTGAGAATTACCTTCCGCGACACGGCTGAACCGGTTGGCGGATGCGACTGTGGCAGGGGAAGGGCCTGAGTACAGCGCGCATTGTGCCACGGCTTGTCCGATACCAAACTTACAGCGGCACGGAACCCGACGGGTGGAAGGCGATTGGGATAAAAAAGACCCCGCCAAAGCGGGGTCAGGGTACATCAGCCTTTGACCAGATCCACGATCTGCTGCAATGCGGCCGGATCGTCCATGGTGGTCAGGTCGCCCGGGTCGCGCCCTTCGGCCACGGCCTGAATGGCCCGGCGCAGCAACTTGCCGCTGCGGGTCTTGGGCAAAGCCGAGACGAAGAACACGCGCGAGGGTCGGGCCACCGCACCCAGCTGCGAATCCACCACCTTCATGACTTCGCCTTCGAGCTTCAGGCGCGCTGCCGCGTCCGTCAGGCCCGAGGTGTCCTTGGCAATCGCAAAGGCCATGGCCACCTGCCCCTTGAGCTGGTCGGCCACACCCACCACCGCCACCTCGGCCACGTTGGGGTGGCTGGAGATGCTTTCCTCGATCTCGCGGGTGCCCAGGCGGTGACCGGCCACGTTGATCACATCGTCCGTGCGGCCCAAGATGAAGTAATAACCGTCTTCGTCACGCACCGCCCAGTCGAAGGTGCTGTAGACCAACTTGTTGGGCACGGTTTTCCAGTAGGTTTTGACAAAGCGCTCGTCGTCGCCCCAGATGGTCTGCAGGTTGCCGGGGGGCAAGGGGCCCTCAATGGTCAGCACGCCCTTTTGGTTGGCACCCGTGAGTTCTTCACCGGTCTGGTCATCGACCAGTTTGACGTTGTAGCCGTAAATCGCCTTCCCGGGGGAGCCAAACTTGCTGGGCGCTTTTTCGACGCCGTTGCAGATGCTCAGGATCGGCCAGCCGGTTTCGGTCTGCCAGTAGTTGTCGATGATGGGCTTGCCGTTCAGACCTTCGGAAATCCACTTGGCGGTGGGTTCGTCCAGCGGCTCACCCGCCAGGAACAGCGCCTGCAGGCTGGACAGGTCGTACTTGGTGAGCAAGGCCGGGTCCTGCTTTTTGAGCACCCGGATGGCCGTGGGAGCGCTGAACATGACCTGGACTTTGTACTTTTCGACCAGGCTCCACCAGATGCCGCCATCCGGACGGATGGGCAGGCCTTCATAAAGGATGGTGGCCATGCCACCGATCAGCGGGCCATAGATGATGTAACTGTGCCCAACCACCCAGCCGATGTCGCTGGTGCAGAAGAAGGTGCCGCCCGGCTTGCCCTCAAAGATGTTGGGGATGCTGGCGGCCAGGGCCACGGTGTAGCCCCCGGTGTCGCGCTGCACGCCCTTGGGTTTGCCGGTGGTGCCCGAGGTGTAGAGCGTGTAGCTGGGGTGCGTGGAGTCGACCCACACGCACGGCACCACCGCATCCATGTGCTTGGCGCGCTCGCTGGCGTAGTCCACATCGCGGCCGGGCACGGGGGTGAACGGTGCCAGATGGCGGTCCACCATGACCACCTTGGTCGGCTTGTGGGTGGACAGCTTGATCGCTTCGTCGAGCAGCGGCTTGTAGGGCACGCCCTTGCCGCCGCGCGAACCCGCATCGGCGCTGATGATCACCTTGGGCGAAGCGTCTTCGATGCGGGTGGCCAGCGAGTGCGAGGCAAAACCGCCAAACACCACCGAATGGATGGCCCCCAGGCGCACGCAAGCGAGCATGGCAAAGGCGGCCTCGGCGATCATGGGCATGTAAATCAGCACGCGGTCGCCCTTGACCACGCCCAGGTCTTGCAAGATGGCGGCCATGCGCTGCACTTCGGCGTGCAGTTCGCGGAAGGTGTAGGTTTTTTCCTGATCGGTTTCGGTCGAAACAAAAATCAGCGCAGGCTGGTCAGCCCGCTCGGCCAGGTGGCGGTCCACCGCGTTGTGGCACAAATTGGTCTGGCCGCCCACGAACCACTTGGCAAATGGCGGGTTGCTGTAATCACAGATTTGCTGCGGTGGAACTTTCCAGTCCACCAGTTTGGCCTGCTCGGCCCAAAAAGCGTCGCGGTCGTTGATCGAGCGTGCGTGAAAGTCAGCAAAGCTGCCCATGAAAGTCTCCTGAATGCCGGCCAAATGAATTCCTGGAGGGTGCGCCAGCCCCGTGACGGACACCCTTCTGAATTCATAATTATGGGCAAGGGACTTGCAACAAGCTGACTTCAAGCCCCGCAAGGTTCAGCGCACAGCAGGCGCCTGACGGGGTGCCCACCCATGCGCCTGAAGGTTCACTTGAACAGCGTTTGCAGCAGCTTGAAATCCGGGTGTTCGGCGGTGCGAACCCACTCGAACGCCACCATCTCGGCGGTCACCAACTCGGCCCCTGCCCCGGCCAAACGGTCATACGCGGCGTCGCGGTTTCGCTCGGTGCGCGAGCTGCAGGCATCGGTCACCACCCACACCTCGAACTCGTCTTCCAGCAGATCGAGCGCGGTCTGCAGCAGGCAAATGTGCGCCTCGCACCCGGCCAGCACGATGGTCTTGCGCGGCTCGGCCCCCGGCTGGGGTTTTTGCAGGTGGCGCGGCAAGCTGCGGGCGTTGCCGCGCGGGGCCTGCACCGGCTCGGGCTGCAGCCATTCGCCCAAGCCTTCCTCCACCGCGCTGAACTGCATCTTGGCCAGCACCTGGCGGCAGTGGCTGCGAATTTCAGGGGGCATCTCGCCCAAACGCGAGGGGTTTTGCTCGGTACCCCAGGTGGGCACATCCAGCGCCTGCGCCAAGGTGGCCAAGCGTGCCGCGTTGGCCCAGACGGCATCGGCGTCCAGCATCGCGGGCTTCAGGCGGGCCTGAAAATCCACCAACACCAATTGGCTTTCATCTGCATCGATCAACATAAAGACTCCCAAAACGTCAGCCGCGATTGTCGCAGGCGCGGGCAGGCATCCGTTATGCTCAGCGGCAAGCTCTGTTCTTGAAAAAATGAAAACACAAATTGACCACCTGGTGGTGATGGCCTCGACTTTGGACGCAGGCGTGCAATGGTGCGAGGAGACTCTGGGCATCACCCCCGGCCCAGGCGGCGAACACGAAAAATACGGCACGCACAACCGGCTGTTCAAGATTGCATCGCCCAAATTTCCTCTGGCTTACTTTGAAATCATCGCGATCAACCCCGGTGCAGTCATCCCCAAACGCTCACAGGTGCCCCGCTGGTTCGACATGGACGACAAGGCCTTGCAAAAAGCCGTGGCCGAGCAACCCCGGCTGATCCACTTCGTGACCAGCACCGATGACATCAAAGCCGCCCGGCATGTGCTGCGCACCCAAGGCATTGAACGCGGCCAAGTGGTGCACGCCAGCCGCAAGTCGGGCAAAGGCACCCTGAACTGGCAAATCACCGTGCGCGAAGACGGCGAGCGCCTGTTCAACGGCACCTTGCCCACCTTGATCCAATGGGGCAAGCCCGATGCCACCGACCCGCTGCGTCTGCACCCGCGCAACAGCCTGCCCCGCTCGGGCGTCTCGTTGCAGAGCCTGTCGGTCAGCCACCCCAGCGGGGCCAAGCTGCAGACCGCCTACGAAGCCATCGGTCTGCAAGGCGTGCAGATTGAAACCGGCCCGGCCAACCTCGTTGCCACCTTGCAAACCCCCAAAGGTCTGGTGCAGTTGCAAAGCCTGGGGGTCTGATCAGCCCTCGTCGGGCAAGCTGGCGAGCAAGGCCATGCCAGCCAGCATGACCGCCGCCGTCAACCACAGCGCACCCTTGAAACTGCCCGTGGCCTGCGCCATGGCTCCGGCCACCACGGGGGCCAGCATTTGCGCAGCGCCATAACTCAAGGTCAAGCGGGCCATGGCTTTGCCCGGATTGTGTGGGGCACGTCGCCCCACCAAGGCCAAGGTCAGGCTGACGATGCCGATGAAGGTGGCGCCATAACCCACCGCCCCGGCCAGTGCCGCGGCCAATGAACCCGAGAGGGCTGGCAAGACGATGGACACCGTCTGCAAGCCGAAGGCCAACAACAAAGCACGGATATCGCCCAGGCGTCGGGCCACGCGGTCCCACATGAACACGGCAGGCATGGCCGCCAGGCCCACCAAAGCCCAGGCCAAAGCGCCCTGCCCGGCCAAGGCCGGTTCACGCTCGACAATGGTCACGGTGAACGTGGCACTGATGACAAAGCCCCACCCCGCCGCAAAATAGCTCAGCGCCATGGTCCACATCCAGCGGCGTGACACCTGCGGCAAGGCCTGAACACCGGCGCCGGGTACCAGCGCAGGCGGCACGGGCGGCCGCCAGCGCCAGGCGGGCACCCCAAAAACCAAACCCAGCGCAGCCAATGCCAGCCACTGGTCTGACCAACGCGTCCAGATGCCGGACAGCCCCCAGGCGCCCAGAGCCGACACCACAATGCCCAGGCCCAAGCCCATGAAAAACACCCCCAACTCGGGCCTGCGGCCTTGCCGCATCAGCCAGCCCAGCACCAGTCCCGAGCCGAGCAACATGCCTGTGGCGCCGCACAACCCCCCGATGAAGCGCCACAAGACCCAGGCCGGCATCCAGCTCGACAGCGCCATCGCGGCCGTGGTCAGCAAGGCCATCCACAAACCCATGCTGTAAAAACGGTGACGCCAGCGCACATCGTCCATCCAGGCCGTGACCAGCGCACCGGTGATGTAGCCGGCATAGTTCACGGCCGCCAAAGCACCGGCGGCGGCATCGCTCAGGCCGGTTTGGGCCTGCAGACCCGGCAGCAGCGGCGTGTAGGCAAAACGCGCCAGACCAATCGTCAGCACCAAGCCGCAAATGCCCCCGGCCATGACTTGCCAGGGCTTGAGAACTTGAACAGGGGGTGACGCGGTGTTTTGCATGGCCGTGTGCAAGTATCGCTGCAATGTGCCGCTGGACGAGTGCCTTGCGGTGGGCTCATTGACACCTTGGCTACAGCAGGTGCTGCGTCGCGGACACGACAGGCCAGCCCGCTCAACAAAGGGTTTTCACCATCCCGGCAAACCGGGCTGGCCCCTAAAGTGAAACGACAAGGAGACCCCCATGACCCCACGTTTCACCCCTTCTTCTCCCCTTCTTCTCCCCTTCGCCGCAGCCTGAGCCTCGCGCTGTTGGCCATGGGCGCTTTGGGCGCCACATCGGCATCGGCCCAGACATTTCCCAGCAAACCCTTGCGCCTGGTGGTGACCTTCCCCTCCGGTGGGGCACCCGACATCCTGGCGCGGCTGTTCAGCGAAAAAGCGCAACTCGGCTTTCCCGTGGTGGTGGACAACCGGCCTGGTGCGGGCGGCAACATCGGCGCCGACAACGTGGCCAAATCACCGGGCGACGGCCACACCCTGGTGATGGGCACCGTGGGCACGCACTCCATCAACGGGGCGCTCTACGAAAAAATGCCCTATGACATGGTCAAAGATTTCACGCCGGTGTCGCTGGTCGCATCTGCCCCCAACCTGCTGGTGGTCAACAACGCGCTGCCGGTCAAAAACGTGCCCGAGTTGATCGCCTACATGAAGGCGAACCCCAACAAGCTGTCGTTCGGCTCGCCCGGCATCGGCACCTCGGTGCACGTCTCGGGCGAACTCTTCAAATCGCTCACCGGCACCAACATGACCCATGTGCCCTACAAAGGGCGGCAATACGCGATTCCGGACCTGATCGGCGGCAGCATCCAGCTCATGTTCGACAACATGCCCTCGGCTTTGCCCATGGCCAAGGAAGGCAAGATCCGGGCTTTGGCGCAAACCACCGCGACCCGCTCACCAGCCGCGCCCGATGTGCCTACTGTGGCTGAATCGGTGCCCGGCTTTGAAGCCACCACCTGGTTTGCCATGTTTGCCCCGGCCAATGTGCCGCGGCCCGTGATCGACCGACTCAACGCCGAGGTGGTGCGCGTGTTCAAGCTGCCCGAGGTGCAAGAGCGCCTGAAAACCCTGGGCCTGGACCCGGTGCTGTCCAGCCCGGACGAGCTGGCCCGCTACCAGGCCAGCGAAATCACCAAATGGGCCAAAGTGGTCAAGGAGTCGGGCGCCAAAGCGCAGTGATGCGCCCTTCTGTCACCCGCTGACAGCGCTCAGACCAACTCGGAGATCTCGATCAGGTTCAGGTCGGGGTCTCTGAGGTAGATGGAGCGGATTTTCTGGGTCGCCCCCGTGCGCATGACCGGGCCTTCCACGATGGGCCAATCGGCTTTGGTCACTCGGGCCATGACCTCGTCCAGCGGCACGCTGGCGATGAAGCACAGGTCCAGCGCACCGGGCACAGGCAAATGGGCCTTGGGCTCGAATTCACGGCCGCGCACATGCAGGTTGATTTTCTGCTGGCCGAACTTGAAGGCCCGGCGCTGCACCGGCGGGGTGCCACCCACAAAGCTTTCAAGCTGCATGCCCAGCACGCGGGTGTAAAAGTCGATGCAAGCGGCCTCGTCGCAGGTGGTCAGCACCAGGTGGTCCAAATGGTCAATCATGTGAAAAATCCAAGTTGAAGTCGGCCAAGTGTGAGCTCAGGCCACAATGCCCTGCTCTCGCAAAGCCTGAATTTGCGCCGCGGAGAGGCCCATGCCCGACAACACGGCATCGCTGTCCTGACCAATGCCGGGTGCATTGCGCCGGTGCCCGCCAGGGGTGCGCGAGAGTTTGGGCACGATGCCGGGCACCATCAAATCGCTCCCATCGTCCATGCGCACGGTTTGCAGCATGTCGCGGGCCCGGTAGTGCGGGTCGTGCGCAATGTCGGCCACGGTGTAGATGCGCCCGGCCGGCACACTGGCGCGGTCGAGCGCGGCCAGCACCTCGTCCACCGTGTGCTGCGCGGTCCACTGGCCGATCACCCCGTCGATTTCGGCCACGCGGGCCACGCGTCCCGTGTTGTCTTTCAGGCCGGGGTCCCGGGCAAGGTCCTCGCGCCCGATCTCGGCCATCAAGCGCTTGAAGATGCTGTCGCCGTTGCCCGCAATCAGGGCATAGCCGCCGTCCTTGCACAGGTAGGCGTTGCTCGGCGCAATGCCCGGCAAGGCGCTGCCCGCCGGTCCACGCACCGCACCAAAGGCGCTGTACTCGGGCAGCAGGCTTTCCATGCAGTTGAACATGGCCTCGTACAAAGCCACGTCAATCACCTGCCCCCGGCCCGAAGTTTGCCGCTCGTGCAAGGCCAGCAAGATGCCGATCACGCCGTGTAAGGCCGCCAGCGTGTCGCCCAGGCTGATGCCCACACGCACCGGCACCCGGCCCGGCTCGGCCGTGAGGTGCCGAATGCCGCCCATGGCCTCGCCCACCACGCCAAAACCCGGGCGATCGCGGTAAGGGCCGGTTTGGCCGTAGCCGCTCACGCGCAGCATGATCAGGCGGGGATTGAGGGCCAGCAAATCGTCAGGCCCCAGGCCCCAGCCCTCCATCGCGCCGGGGCGGAAGTTTTCAATCAGCACATCGCTCTCGGCGGCCAGCTGGCGCACGATGTCCTGCGCGGCAGGCTGCTTGAGGTCCAGCGCCAAAGACTGTTTGTTGCGCGACTGCACCTGCCACCAGACCGAGGTGCCATCTTTCATCAAGCGCCACTGGCGCAGCGGGTCACCCGCGCCGGGCGGCTCGATCTTGACCACATCGGCCCCAAAATCGGCAAGCGTTTTGGCTGCAAAAGGGCCGGCAATCAACTGGCCCAGTTCCAGGACCTTGAGTCCGGCCAGGGGGCCGGTGGAGGGTGAAAAAGCTTTGTCTGCGTTCATGGCCTCAAGTGTAGGCAATCAGGCACCCGGCATGTCGGGTGTCGTTGTGCAGGCTCAATCCCGGTAAATCGCGATCTGCGGCGGGCCATCGCCTTGCACCACGCCCCGGTACATGCCTTCGGTGTTGAAGGCCAACTGGTAGTGGCCGTGTCGGTCGAGCGCGATCACGCCACCGCGCCCGCCTGTGGCGTCGAGCTTGTCACGCATCGTCGCTTGGGTGGCTTGTGCCAACGTCAAACCGCCATAGGCCATGCGGGCGGCGATGTCGTGTGCCACCACCCCGCGCATGAAAAATTCGCCTGCGCCCGTGGCCGACACCGCCGCCGTGGCGTCGCAAGCGTAGGTGCCCGCGCCAATCAGGGGCGAATCGCCCACGCGGCCGAACATCTTGTTGGTCATGCCGCCCGTCGAGGTGGCAGCGGCCAGGTGGCCGTGTGCATCCAGCGCCACCGCCCCCACGGTGCCGAACTTGCGGTCGATGGGTTCGGGCTGAGCCTGCGCATGCTGTCCATCGTGGTCCAGCATCACCTGGTTTTGGGCCAAGGCGGCTTGCAGCTGTTGCCAGCGGTGCGCGGTGTGAAAATACTCGGGCCGCTCCAGGGCCAGGCCCTGAGCACGGGCAAAGGCCTCGGCGCCCTGCCCCATCAAAAACACATGCCCGCTGCGCTGCATGACCGCCTGCGCCGCCAAAACCGGGTTGCGCACCGACACCAGCCCGGCCACCGCGCCGGCTTGGCCTGTGGCACCGTCCATCACGGCCGCGTCCATTTCGTTGCGGCCCTCGTGGGTGAACACCGAGCCCTTGCCCGCATTGAACAAGGGGCAGTCCTCCATCACGCAAACCGCCGCCACCACCGCCTCCAGGGCCGAGCCGCCTTGCAGCAGCAAAGTCTGCCCGGCCAGCAAGGCCTGTTGCAGGGCCTCGCGGTAGTCGCGCTCTTGGTCTGCGCTGAGGTCTGCACGCGTCAAGGTGCCCGCACCGCCATGCACCAACAAAGTGACCGGGGCCTGCATCTGCATGGTCTCAGTCGTTCAGGTGGCACGCGGCCTGGTGCTGCAGCCCCACGGCCTTGAGTACGGGCTCTTCCACCTTGCAGCGCTCGGTGGCCTTGGGACAACGCGGGTGAAAGTGGCAGCCCGTGGGCCGATTGACGGGGTTGGGCACATCGCCCGTCAACACAATGCGCTGCTTCTTGGCCTTGGGGTCGGGAATGGGCACGGCCGAGAGCAAGGCCTCGGTGTAGGGGTGTTTGGGGCGGGTGTACAAATCGCGCGAAGGCGCGATCTCGACCACGCGGCCCAGGTACATCACCGCTACCCGGTTGCTGATGTGCTCAACCACCGACAAATCGTGCGCAATGAAGAGATACGTCAGGCCCATCTTGGCCTGCAGGTCTTCCAGCAGGTTGATGACCTGCGCCTGGATGGACACATCGAGCGCTGACACCGGCTCGTCACACACGATCAGTTTGGGCGAGACCGCCAAGGCGCGCGCAATGCCGATGCGCTGGCGCTGGCCACCCGAAAACTCGTGCGGAAAGCGCCGCATGTGGTCGGCGTTCAGGCCCACGGTTTCCAGCAGTTCGACCACCCGTGCCTGGTATTCAGAGGGCAACTTGGTCAGCTTGTGGATGGTCAGGGCTTCGCCAATGATGGCTTCGACCGTCATGCGCGGGTTGAGCGAGGCAAACGGGTCCTGAAAAATGATCTGCATGTCGCGGCGCACCTCGCGCAGCGCCTGGGCATCCATGGCGGTGACATCCTGGCCATTGAAGCGGACCTCGCCGCTGCTGGGCTCGATCAGGCGCAGGATGCAGCGCCCGGTGGTGGACTTGCCGCAACCGGACTCGCCCACCATGCCCAGGGTTTCACCGGCGGCGATGCTGAGCGTGACGCCGTCCACTGCGTGCACACGGCCCACCTCGGTGCTGAAGATGCCGCCCTTGATCGGGAAGTATTTGGTCAGGCCCTTGACCTGCAAGAGGTCGGGCGCAGGCTTGACCGCGTCGGACGCGACCGTGGCATGGGGCTTGGTGACAGTGTCTGTGGTCATATCGCAAAGTGGCAAGCCACCCGGTGACCCGATGCCAGCTCACGCAACTCGGGCATCTCGGACGTGCAACGGGCGTTGGCGTGCGGACACCGGGGCGCAAAGCGGCAACCGGGAGGTGGAAGGATCAACTTGGGCACCGAGCCGGGAATGGCATGCAGGCGCTGTTTGTGCGCACTGTCCAGGTCCAGGCGCGGAATGGAACGGATCAGGCCTTGCGTGTAAGGGTGTGCGGGCGAGCCGAACAGGTCCTCGACCGTGGCCTCTTCGACCACGCGGCCCGCATACATCACCACCACCCGCTGGCAGGTTTCGGCCACCACGCCCATGGCGTGGGTGATCAGCAGGATGGACATGCCCATCTGCGCCTTGAGCCGGTCCAGCAGGTCCAGAATCTGCGCCTGAATGGTCACATCCAGCGCGGTGGTGGGCTCGTCGGCAATCAGCAGTTTGGGGTTGCAAGACAGCGCCATCGCGATCATCACGCGCTGGCGCATACCGCCTGAAAACTGGTGTGGGTAGTCGTCCACCCGGCTTTCGGGTTTGGGGATGTTCACCAGGCCCAGCATCTCGATGGCACGGGCCCTGGCCTGCTTGACACTCAAGCCCTCGTGCAGGCGCAAAGACTCGCCGATTTGCTCGCCCACGCTCAGCACCGGGTTGAGCGAGGTCATGGGTTCCTGGAACACCATGGCAATCTCGCGGGCACGAATTTTTTGCATGGCTTTGGCATCGGCCTGCACCAGGTCCTGGCCTTCGAACCAGATCTGGCCATGCGCGATGCGCCCGGGGGGCATGGCCAGCAGTTTCATGATGGTCATGGCCGTGACGCTTTTGCCGCAGCCGGACTCGCCCACCACACCCAGCGTCTCGCTGCGGTCGATGTGGAAACTCACCCCGTCCACCGCATGCAACACACCGTCGTCGGTGTCAAAGTGCACCTGCAGGTCCTGGACTTTCAACAACGCTTGGGACATCCGTCAACCTCTTTAAAGCACACGGCGCGGATCGTAGGCATCGCGCAGACCGTCACCGATGTAGTTGATGGTCAACACGGTGATGAAAATCAACAAGCCAGGGAACAAGGCCCAGTGCGGCGCAATGTCCATGTGGTCCTTGGCATCGAACAAAATGCGGCCCCAGGTGGGGATGTCAGGCGGGAAACCCAAGCCGAGAAAAGACAGGGTCGACTCGGCGATGATGGCCGCCGCCACATCGATGGTGGCCGCCACGATCACCGGCCCCATGGCATTGGGCAGGATGTGCACCGTGACTTGGCGCCATTTGCTGGCCCCCAAGGCGCGGGCCGCTTCCACAAATTCCTTCTCGCGCAGCGACAGGAATTGCGCGCGCACGAGCCGGGCCACCGGCATCCAGCGCAAGCCGCCGATGACCGCGACCACCAAAATGAACACGCCCATCTCGGTGCCCACCCATTTCTTCAGGCTGTCGTTGAACAGGTAAAAAATGAGCAGCAGCAAGGGCAACTGAGGCAGCGACAAAAACAAATCGGTCAGCCACATCAGGAACACATCGACCGGGCCTTTGGACATGCCTGCCACCGCACCGATCACCACCCCCACGCTGATGGCAATCAGCATGGCGGCCAGACCGACGGCCAAGGAAATGCGCCCGCCGTACAACATGCGGGCCAGCAGGTCTTGCCCCAGGTCATCGGTGCCCAGCGGGTGTGCCCAGGTGGGCGGCTGCATGCGGGCAGAAAAATCGATGTCGCTGATGGGCACACGCCACAGCCATGGGCCCAGCAACACCGCCAGCACGATGAACGCCAGGATGACGGTACAGATCACGGCCAGACGGTGGCGTTTGAAACGCCGCCAGGCCTCGCGGCCCGGCGAGACCGGGGCTCGGGGTTTGGGCGCCGTCTCAGGCAAAGGAGATGCGGGGGTCAAGCCAGCCATACACGATATCTGCCAATAGGTTGCACGCAATCACCAGCGCGGAAAAAACGAAAGTCACCGCCATGATCACCGGGGTGTCATTGGCCAGCATGGAGCTGATGATCAGCGAGCCGATGCCCGGCACCCTGAAAATCTGCTCCGTCACGATGGCGCCGCCAAAAATGGCCGGCATCTGCAGGGCCACCAGGGTCACCACCGGAATCAGCGCATTGCGCAGCACATGTTTGGTGATGACCACCTTTTCGGCCAGGCCCTTGGAGCGGGCCGTGGTCACGTAGTCCAGGCGAATCACATCGAGCACGGCCGAGCGCACATAGCGCGTCCATGAGCCGGCCTGGAACAGGCCCAGCACCGTGACCGGCATGATCATCTGCTTGAGGTGCTCCCAGTAAAAACGCCAGCCGGTCTCAGCGATGTCGGCGCGGTACACAAACGGCAGCCAGTCCAGGTGGATGCTGAAAAACAGGATCAGCAAGATGCCCGTGAAAAACGTGGGCAAGGAAAAGCCGATGAAGGCAAGCGTGCTGGCCACCTGGTCAAACAGCGAATAAGGCCTGGACGCGGCGTACACCCCGACCGGAATGGCAATGCACAACGCCAAAATCTGCGAAGAGCCAATCACCAGCAAGGTGATCGGCAACCTCTGCATGATCAGCGTTTCCACATCGACACGGCTGATGAAGGAAAAGCCCCAGTCGCCCTGCACCATGGCCGACAGCCAGTTCCAGTAGCGCACCATGAGTGGATCGTCCAGACCGAACTTGGCACGCAAGGAAGCCGCCACCTCGGCCGGGATGTTGGGGTTGTTGACCAACTCGCCAAAAGGATCACCGGGGGCCAGAGCCAGCACCGAGAACAACACAAAACTGATGCCCAGCAAGCTGGGTACGGCGATCAGGATTCGCCGCAGGATGTAACTGAACATGGCGCGCGATCAGGTGTTGCGGTACCAGTCCTTGAGCAACCACAGGTCGTTGTCCCAGCCGCTGAGCGGTGCCACCAGACTGTTCACCGCGCCCGATGTGCGTGGACGGTACACCACCGGGATGATGCAGACGCCCGCAATGGCCAGCTCGTTCATCTTGATGAACATGGCCGCGCGTTTGATCGGGTCCATCTCGCTTTGTGCGGCAGTGTAGGTGGCGTCGTACTCGGGGCTGGACCAGCGCGTGCTGTTGCGGCCCTGCCACTTGTTGGCCTTGGTGGCGAACTCCCACGAGCAGTACTGGTCCATGAATTTTTCAGGGTCCGGCTGCGGCATGGTGGTGGTGTACATCTGCACATCGCAGAAGAACTTGGTGTAGGTGTCGGGGTTGGCCGGGTCGGACGAAAAATACACCGAACCGGTCACGGATTTGAGCTCCATGTCGATACCGGCTTTTTGCGCAGCCTGCTTGATGATCTGCTGCGTCTTCTGGCGCGGTCCGTTGATCGAGGTCTGGAAAACCAGCTTCAAACGCTTGCCGTCTTTGACGCGGATGCCGTCCGAGCCTTTTTTCCAGCCCGCACCTTCGAGCAAGGCACTGGCCTTGTCAACGTTGAATTCGTAGCGCGTGTTTTTGGAGACAAAGCGCTGCGGGTTGTTCAGGAAGTTGGCGGTGGCAATGCCGGTGCGGCCATAAATGAACTTTTGCACGCCATCGCGGTCCACCAGCATGTTCAGCGCCTGGCGCACAGTGATGTCGCTCAGGATCGGGTGCTTGGTCTTGCTGTTGGCACGCTCGCCGTCCACTTCGGTCCAGGGGTCGGTCATGTTGAGCTGGATGAACTCGATGTTGCCGCCGGGTGTGATGGCAGTGCGGCCCTTGCCGCCTTGCTCCAGCCGCAGCAGCAACTCGTCTTCCACCTGCAGGTTCCAGGCGTAGTCGAACTCACCGGTTTGCAGCACAGCACGCGCGGCCGACACCGCATCGCCGCCGCCTTTCATCTCAATGCTGTCAAAGAAAGGGCGGTTGGCTTCGTGGTAATCGGTGTTGATGACGCCGCGCACCATGTCACCCGGCTTGAAATCGACAAACTTGTACGGGCCGGTGCCCACGGGCTTGAGGTTGTTGGGCGCTTCACGCGACTTGGCACCCTTGTAGGCTTCAAACAAATGCTTGGGCAAAATCATGCCCAGATTGCCCACCAGAGGATCGGCCCAATACGGCGTGGGTTTGGCAAATTCCACCTTGACGGTGTAGTTGTCGATCTTGGTGACCTTGATGTCCTTGTAGGAGCCGATCGTCACGGCCGAGGTGGCGGGGTCGGCGGCATAAGCGGCCGTGAACACCACGTCGTCGGCGGTGAATGGCTTGCCGTCGTGCCACAGCACGTTGCGCTTGAGTTTCCAGGTCACCGATTTGCCATCGCGCGACAAACCGCCGTTGCTGGTGCTGGGGATTTCAGCCGCGAGGAAGGGCACCAGGTTGCCCTCGTGGTCCCAACCGGCCAGGGGTTCGTAAAAAATGCGTGAGCCTTCCTGGTCCTTGGTGCCCACAGCAAAGTGCGGGTTGAGCAAGGTGGGGCCTTGCCACCACAGCATCTTCAGAGGGCCTCCACCGCCGCGCTTGGTCGGCTTGTAGCTGGATGCGGTTTGCGCCTGGGCAATGCCCGAGGACATCAGCAACTGCGAGGCCATGGGCACGGTCAAGCCGTAGCCGATCATTTTTCGAATGAAGTCCTTGCGACTGATGTCCTTGACCCGAACCTGTTCGATCAATCCGCGCAATCCGTTTTCATCCATGGTCGTCTCCTGATTGGAATGTTGAAGCAAGCTTTTCAGCCTGAACCACACGTTACCCCTAAATCGCCTCAGCAACATTAGGGTTATGCTTTAGAAACAGGCTCAACAATCAAACAGGAGACAGCATGGCCATCAAAAAAAGTTCCATCACACTGCCCAGCATGACGCCCGGCAGCCAGCGCAGCATTTCGGTTTTGCGCTTTGGAAAAGTCGGCGCACGGCCCAAGGTCTACATGCAGGCGGCCATCCACGCCAACGAAATGCCCGGCACCATGGCCATGCACCACCTCATGCCCATGCTGGCCGAAGCCGACAAAAAAGGGCTGATTCAGGGCGAGATCATTTTGGTGCCCACGGTCAATCCGATTGGTCAGGCGCAGCTGGTGGGCAATTCGCACGCAGGCCGCTACAACCTGCTGAGCTACGAAAACTTCAACCGCAACTGGATCGACCTGAGCGACGCCGTGGCCGAGCGCGTGGGCAGCAAGCTGGGAACGGACGCCGACGCCAATGTGCGCACCATCCGCAAGGCGGCAGTTGAATGCCTGAACGAGCTGCGTCCGCTCAACGAGTTGGGCACGTTGCGCGTGGAAGTTCAAAAGCTCAGTTGCGACGCGGACTTTGTGCTCGATCTGCATTGCGACATTTATGCCGCGCTGCATTTGTTTGGTGCCAAAAACGATGTGGCCACCGGCACCCTGACATCGTTGGCCGCTGACCTGGGCGTTGAAGCCACGATGTACAACGACCCCTACCCCAAGGCCCTGACGTTTTCAGGTGTGAACAGCGTGCTGTGGGCGCGGCTGGCCGAACAATTCCCCCAAGCCAACATCCCGCAAGCCTGCATGGCCGTGACGGTGGAGATGCGCAGCCAGCACGATGTGAGCGACGCCTTGGGTAAATCGGATGCACAAAACCTGTACCGCTGGCTGGTGCGCCAGGGCGTGGTCGGCGGCAAGGCCGCGCCGCTGAAAAAGGTGAAAACCGCGCCCGCGCCCATGAGCGGCATGGACGTCGGCTACAGCACCTGCACCGGCTTTTTGGTGTTCCACGTCAAGCCCGGTGCCAAGGTCAAAAAAGGGCAGCCGATTTGCGATGTGATCGACCCGGCCAACCCCCAAGGCCCCAAAGGCCGAACCACCTTCAAGAGCCAAACCAACGGCGTGCTGTTTTCAAGGCGTCTGGATGGCTACCTGTCCTGGCCCGGCCAGGTGATGTACCGCATCAGCGGCCCCAAGCCCCTGCCCCACCGCATCGGTGCCACCGGTCTGGACGACTGAGGGCGAAACTCCACCGCTCGGCAGACCGTCGCATCGCCAGCAGGTCTGGCTCCCACAAAAAACGGGTATCGCATCGGTTGTTTGCCAACGAAAAAAACTGGTTATGGCATCGGTTGTTTGTTCCCTTGTGGGAGCTTGCCCTGCAAGCGATGAAGGTTCGCAGACCACCAGCGTGCTCATCGCCAGCAGGGCTGGCTCCTACAAAGTACAAGGGGTCGACCTGCGGGGCCATGCTTGTTTTGATGGCCCGGCCACCCGACACCTCAAGCTGGCTCGTTCAAAAAACGCTCCACCAGCCGCGTCCAGTACGCTGCGCCCACCGACAAATTCGCATCGTTGAAGTCATAACGGGCGTTGTGCAGCATCACGCTGTCCAGGCCATTGCCCAGGCGCAAAAAGCTGCCGGGCTTGTGCTGCAGGTAATACGCAAAATCTTCGCTGCCCGTGACTGGGCCGAAGGGATACACCACCTGCTCGGGCCCGACCAGTTCTTCGGCCACCTGGCGTGCGAAATCGGTTTCGGCATCGCTGTTGATGACCACCGGGTAACCGCGCTCGTACTCGATCTCGACCTCACCGCCGTACGAGCTCACCTGATCGCGCACCAGCTGGGTGATGCGCTCTTGCAGGCGGTTGCGCACCTCGGGGCTGAAGGAGCGGATGCTCAGACCCAAAGTGGCGAATTCGGGGATCACGTTCGAAGCCTGCCCCGCGTGCACCGAACCGATGGTGACCACCGCCGTTTGCGTGGGGTCGATGTTGCGCGAGACCACGGTCTGCAAGGCCATGATCAAACTGCCCGCGATCACCACCGGGTCCACCGCCTGGTGGGGACGTGCGGCATGGCCACCACGGCCAATCACCTTGATGCGGCAGGTGTCCGAGGCCGACATGAAAGCGCCCTTGCCAAACATGAAGGTGCCTTGCGCCGCGCCCGGGTGGTTGTGCATGCCAAAAATCGCGTCACAGGGAAAGCGCTCGAACAGGCCATCGGCAATCATCTGCTGCGCACCGCTGTTTTTGCCCGCCTCTTCGGCCGGCTGAAACACCAGGTGCACCGTGCCCTGGAATTGCCGCGTTTTGGCCAGTTGCTGGGCGGCCCCCATCAACATGGCCGTGTGTCCATCGTGACCACAGGCGTGCATGGTGCCCGCATGGGCGCTGGCATAGGGCTTGCCGGTTTCTTCGTGGATCGGCAAGGCGTCCATGTCGGCACGCAAGGCAATGCCCCGGCCCTCTCCGTTGCTCAGCGTGGCCACCAGGCCATGCCCGCCCACGTTGCGGGTGACGCGGTAACCCCAGCCTTCGAGCCGGTCCCCCACCCACTGCGCGGTGGACTTTTCCTGGAACGACAATTCAGGAAATTTGTGCAAGTGTTGCCGAGCTTCGCGCAGCGAGGGCTCGGCCTCCAGCAGGTCCGAGATTTGGCAAAAACAGGTGTAGCGTGCGTTCATTTCAGACTTTCAACGTGACAGCGCAGGCACAGCGCCCGAGCCCAGATCCCAATACAAACCGGTCATGACGCTCAGCGCCTCGCGCAGCAGCTCGGCAGGCAAATGCTCATTGGGTGCGTGCTGCGAGCAACCCGGGTAGGAGTGCGGCACCCAAATGGTTTTCAGGCCCAGCACATCGGTGAAGATGTCGTTGGGCAAAGAGCCGCCCAGGTTGGGCAGCACCGCCGGTTTTTTGCCCGTGCTGCGGCTCAGCGAATCCACCGCCCAGCGCACCCAATCGTCGTCGGGGTCGATGCGGGTGGCCTTGAACAACTCGTCCCGTGCGGCCTTGACCTTCACCATCCCGAAGCCATGCCGGTCCAGGTGCCTGCGCAAGGCGGGCAGGATGTCGTCCGGGTCAATGCCCACCACAAACCGCAGCTGGCCGCAGGCCCAGGCACGGGCCGGAATGGCGTTGACGGGCGTGTCGGGGTTGCCAGTCTTGAAAGCCAGCACTTCAAAGGACGACCAGCCAAACACACGCTCGGCAGGGCTCAGGCCGGGCTGGCCCCAGCCAGGCTCGATCTCGGGTCCGTCGGCGCCGCCATCGACTTCGCAATCGGCCAACACGCGGCGCACCGATGCGGGCAAGGCCGCAGGCTTCCACTCGGGCACCAGAATTTCGCCATTGGCCGACACCAGGCTGGCCAGCGCATGCGCCATCTGAATGCCGGGGTTGGAGATCAGACCACCCCAGTTGCCCGAGTGGTGCGCACCCGCACGGGCCTCGATGCTCAGTTCAAAATTGATACAACCGCGCGAGCCCAGAAAAATCGTGGGCCGGTCTGCCCGCAGGCGGGGGCCGTCCGAGGCGATCAGCAAATCGGCTTGCATCAAATCGCGGTGATCGGCGCACACATCGCGCAAACCGGGCGAGCCGGTTTCCTCGCCCATCTCGATCAGGTATTTGGCGTTGAAGCCCAGTCGTCCGCGCTCGGCCAGCACACAGGCCATGGCCTGCAGGTTGACGCTGTGCTGGCCCTTGTTGTCGGCAATGCCCCGGCCATACCAGCGCCCGGCTTGCTCGGTCAGCGACCAGGGCGACAAGCCCTCGCGCCACTCTTTGTCCAGACCCCGGATCACATCGCCGTGGCCGTAACCCAAGGCCGTGGGCAAGGCCGGGTCTTCGATGCGCTCGGCCCACAAAAAAGGCGCTTTGGCCTTGGGGTGTTGCAGCAGGCGACAGGCAAAGCCCATGGCTTCAAAGGCCGGCTGCATCTCTTGTGTGAGGTAAGCCTGCAGCTGCTCGGCACGCTCGGGATTTTGGCTTTCAGTCGGCGCGGCCACACGGCGAGCCAGGGTTTTCTGAAAATGGCCCTCGTCAAAATGGCGCTGGGCCCGGTCGATCGCTGCTTGTCGGCTCATGAGGTCTTTCCAAAGCCATGACGTGTCATGGCGTGTTCACGGGAGTAAAACCGTCAAGTTGCCAGCACTGCGCAAACAAGTCAAGCACCCATGTACAGCCATCGCTTGCAGGCAAGCGCCCACAAAGCCCCAGGCTGCACCCTTGTGGCAGCCAGCCTGCTGGCGATGCAGCCGTTTTAAAGCACAGGACAACGCTTGCAGACGAGTTCATAAGAAACCGACCACTGTTCAGCGCCGCCCACTGCCCGGCTTGGCAAAGTCGGCGTCCACCCAGGCCTGGGCTGTTTGCCGGTTCAGTTTGAAATCAGCATCCACCTTGACTTCGGCCAGCGCATCGCCGCCCTCGTCCTGCGCACTCAGCACCGCGTAGGGGTTGTCCTCGTCGGGCACGATGCGCAGCAGCACCGTGACGCGGCTGTCTTGGCCATTGACGGTCACACTTTGGTTGAGCTGCGCGTGCAGCTGTTGCTCGCTGCGGCGGACAAACTCGCTGGCGGTTTTGACCAAGGTGATGAAGGCCGCGCCGTCCAGCGGCTTGGGGTTCTTTTTGTCGCGGCCCATGGTCCAGGGGCCGACCAGCGCAGGTTCAGACCCGCCCACTTTGTACATCGCCACCGCCCAACCATCGTCGTCCTCGTTTTTGATGACCTGGGCCGTCCAGTGTTCGTCTTGCCAAAGGCGGGGTTCTTGAACCAGGGGCGTGTCGTGTGTGTCGTCGGTCATGGTGAAATTGCCAAAAATTGGTGCCGATCATGCACCAAGGCATTTGGCAGGTCGCAGCTTCAGCTCCAACAGGTGTGAGCTTGGCGCACACCGCATGTCGGGGCTAAAGCCCGCGACCTGCAAGACCTGCTCAGTTTCAAGGCCGCAGGTGCAAGGCCAGCAAGAGCACCTGGCTCGCCCCGTGCTCACGCAACAGCGCCGCCGCCACCGTGGCCGTCCAACGGGTGCGCACATCGGTGGCCACCAGCAGCACCGGCCCGGCGGGCAGTGCGGCATCGGGTGCCAGGCGAATGGCCGACTCCAGGTGCGCGACCACCGGGGTGGACGCCGCGTCATCCGGCGCGGGGCCGCCGCGCCAGCTGAACACGTCGTTCAAGGGCAAGCGGCCTTTTTGAGCGATGTGCGCCGCCAATTGCCGGTTGGCGGCCATGTTCGGCGCGGGCAGCGGCACCACACACACGGGCCGCGCAGGCCAGGTTTTGGCCCAGCGGCCCAGTGTGGCCACGGCCCCGGCCAGCAGCTCAGGCGGCACCTCGCCCGAGCCTGCGCCCTGCCCGCCTGTGGCCAAGCGCAGCGCCTGCAGCTCGGCCACCCAGCCCGGATCATCGGCAAAGGCCACCGCACGCCCCACGTCAAAGCCGCGAATACTCCCTTTGCGCCCCACCCCACCCGGCCAGCGTTTGCGCGGCTCGATGTCCACGTCCATGCCGCGCAAAAAGTTGCGGGCGGCGATCAGCTTGTCTTGTGAGGGCGACAGGCCTGGAAAGGGCAAATGCCCGGTGCACACCGAGCAGCGCCCGCAGGGCGCGGGCGAAGGGTCGTCCAGCGCGGTCTGCAAATACGCCATCAGGCAGCCCGCACCGTGTGCGTACTGGCGCATGATGCCCGCCTCTTGCTGGCGCACCTGGGCCAGCGCGGTCCATTTGGCACTGTCGTGTTCATAGGGCACGCCCGTGGCGCGCCAAGTGGGGCCGTCCTTGTCCACCACACCTTCAACGGCCAATATTTTGAGCAGCGCTTCCAGCCGCCCCCGGCGCACGCCCGTGTCGGCTTCGATCTCCAGCAAGCTGCGCCCGTCGTTGCCCAAACTCCTCAACACCTTGGCGGCCGTGGCCGCGTCCGGAATCGACGCGGTGGCGAAGTAATCCCAAATGCGTTCGTCGGCATCGGACGGCAGCAACACCCCTTCGGCATGCGCCACTGCCCTGCCCGCCCGCCCCACCTGCTGGTAATAGGCCACCGGGGTCGAGGGTGAGCCCACATGCACACAAAAGCCCAGGTCCGGCTTGTCGTAACCCATGCCCAGCGCCGAGGTGGCCACCACCGCCTTGACCTGGTTGTGGCGCAAACGCTCTTCCACCTTCAGGCGCGTGTCGGCATCGGTCTGACCGCTGTAGGCTTCGACCGCATGGCCGCAACTGCACAAAAACGCCGTGAGCCGCTCGGCCTCGGCCACCGTCAGCACATACACAATGCCCGAGCCGGGCAATTGCTCCAGCGCATCAGCGATCCAGGCGTAGCGCTGCAAGGGCGACAAACCGGGCACCACCGACAGCGTGAGCGATGTGCGGGCCAGCGTGCCGCGAAAAGTCACCGTGCCCGCGCCCAACTGCTTGCCAATGTCCAGCGTGACCCGCTCGTTGGCCGTGGCCGTGGTGGCGAGCACGCTGGCGGTGGGCGTCGAGAGCAGCGCCCGCGCCAGCCGCTGGTAGTCGGGCCGAAAGTCAAAACCCCAGTCGCTGATGCAATGCGCCTCGTCGATCACGATCAGACCCACCCGGGCCAGCAAAGCGCCCAGCCGCGCCGCAAAACGCGGGTTGCCCAGCCGCTCGGGCGAAACCAGCAACACGTCGATGGCGTCGGCGTCCAGCCGCTGGAACACCTCGTCCCAGTCATCGAAGTTGGTGGAGTTCACGGTGGCCGCTTTCAGGCCCGCCCGCTCGGCGGCGCTGACCTGGTCGCGCATCAGCGCCAGCAAGGGCGACACCACCAGCGTGGGGCCCGCGCCCGTGCTGCGCATCGCGTGCGTGGCCGCCCAATACACCGCCGACTTGCCCCAGCCCGTGGCCTGCACCACCAGCACGCGCGAGGCCGGTTGCAGCACGGCGTGCACCGCGTCTACCTGGTCGGCCCGGGGCACCGCGCCCGGCCCAGCCAGACGGGCCAGGATGGTGTGCATGTGCTGCTCGGCGAAGTCGCGGGTGAGCGACGTTTGCACTGGCGATTGGCTGGGTGTGTTCATGGGCTCCCCTGTCCGCCTGGTCCGGCGTTCTTTTGATGATGGGGCATTGTGCAACGCCGATGGACGGGGTGAACACCCGGTGCATCGTTGTAGGTCGGACCTTCCCGCCCGACATGCATCACCGCGCAGCGACACACTCAAACAGCGTGGTTCTGCCAAGTCCGTCGGACCTGAAGGTCCGACCTACGAAGACTACGCAGAACGATTGCCCTTGACCAAATGTGCCTCCAGCCCCCGGCGCGGCGCAGGCCCGATGGCCGGGGCGTGGCCCAGGCGCGTCCACATTTGCACCGTGTGCCCCCGCTCGGCAGCGCCCAGCAACTGGTGCACCGCCTGGTAGTGCGGCTTTTGCTCGGGGTATTCCTGCAAGGCCTGCGACAAGGGGTGCATGGACAGGCCCTGCGCCGTGGCGGCCAATTGCGCCCGCACATAGGCGCGGCCGGTCAGCAGTTGGGTGATGCGGTCGTTGCGCTCGGTGCTCAGCCAAAAATAAGCCGGGGTGCTGGCAATGGCGGCATTGAAGCGCTCCAGCTGGCCCTTGATTTCCGAGCTGTCTGGGGCCGAGGCCTTGGTGCGGTCAAACAAACCCAGGGCGTTGAGCGCCCGCACCATGGGTGAGTTCAGCGAGATACCGTCGCGGTGCTGGGCAATTTCCTTCGGGCCGATGCGCAGCACATGGTAGGACTCCAGCAGCGTGCGCGGGGTAACCAGCTCGGTGCGCCAGGCGTCCATGGCGATTTGCGCGTGGCGGGCCATGGCGGCCTCTTCGCCCCGGGTCACCAGGCCCAATGTCACGGGCAAACCTTTCACACTGTCACGCACGGCCTGCAAGGCAACGGCGTCGGGCGTGCGGGTCTCGTAAACACCCTTGTGCGTGTGACGAAGGAACACCTGCGCAAACAAGGGGTCGGGCTGCACCTGCGCGTCGCGCACCAGCCGGATGCGGGCCGTGGGCCGCGTGTCGGGGGCTTGGGCGCTGTACTCGCCTTCAGGGAACATCGCCACCTCGGTGCGGTAGCCGCGCTGGCGGGCTGCCAAGTCCAGCACTTCGATGAAGGTGCCCTGGCTGATCACCAGCTGGCGCGAGAGCGGATCGGTCTCGGGCAGCAGGCGCGTCATGTCCATGCGCAGCACGATGGTGTCGGGGGTGTCCAAGTCCACCAGCCACGACTGCAGGTTGTGCGCGTGGGGTGCCAGCAAGGCGTGCGACAGCACCCAACGGCGGATCTCCAGGCTGTCGGCCGGGAGGTTCCACGCAGCAATCGCTTCGGGCGGCAGACTGCTGTCGCAGCCGGTCAAGCTGGTCACGGTGGCGGCGGCGATGAATCCGCCGCCTGCGATGCGCAACATTTGTCTTCTGTTCATGGTGGGGCTCCTGGTTAAAAAGTGTTCAAAAGGGTATGAGGTGGATTGTCTGGACCCTGGAGCCATTGCACAATTGCATAAAACCAACCACCAGCCATTCATTCATGAATACCTCGAACTTCAACTGGGCGCTCATCCCCTCTTTTTTGGCGGCCCTGGAACACGGCAGCCTGATGGGCGCAGCCCGCGCCACCGGGGTGAGCCAGCCCACGCTGGGGCGGCACATCGCCGAGCTGGAAGAGCAACTCAAACTCGTCCTGTTCGAGCGCACCGGGCGCGGCCTGCAGGCCACCGCACAAGCGCTGGAACTGGCCGAGGCGGCCCACGCCATGCAAGACGGTGCGGCGCGGTTTTCTCGGATGGCTTCGGGCTCAGGGCAAACGGTGCAAGGCCGGGTGCGGCTGTCGGCCAGCCAGCCCGTGGCCTGCTTTTTGTTGCCGCCCATCCTGGCCCGCATGCGCCAGGCCCTGCCCGATGTGGTGATGGATTTGCTGGTCAGCAACTCGGTGAGCAACCTGCTCATGCGCGAGGCCGACATGGCGCTGCGCATGGTGCGGCCCGAGCAAAGCAGCCTGGTGGCCAAACAGATTGGCCAGTTGGCTCTACGTGCGTGCGCCAACCAAAGCTATTTGCAGCGCAGAGGCACGCCGCAGCAACCGGGGGACCTGCTGGCGCACGATCTGATCACGGGCGACCGCCACACCGAGATCGAAGACGGCTTTGTGGCGCTGGGTTTTCCGGCCAGCAGGCTGCGCCACGGTCTGCGCACCGACGACCTGAACGCCCAATGGGCTGCGGTGCAAGCCGGGCTGGGCGTGGGCTTCATGAGCGAGCACCTGATCGGCTCAGACCCCACGGTCACCGCCATCCTGCCCATGATCGAGCTGCCCGTGTTGCCCATCTGGCTCACGGTGCACCGCGAGCTGCGCACCAGTGCCCTGATGCGGGCGGTGTTTGATTTTTTGGCCGATGAGGTGCCGCTGGCACTGGCCGGGCCTGCAAAGCCTTGACCCTCCTTCGTGCAGGGGAAGCCCTTACCCAAGCGCGCAACACGGTTGCGTTCGTAAAATTGAAACCAAATCCTTGGAGAGCCGTGGCAGCTCTCCCGCAGGCCCTGTCACATCCTTGCTTCACCTGCACAACCGTTCCCTGATCTATGAAAAATTTCCTGACACGCCCTGTGCTGGCCTGGCTGTTGTGCGCTTTGCCAGCCCTGGCCTGGGCCCACGGCATTTCCGACGAAGACCGCCAGCGCATGCTCGACGGCGGCTACCTCCAATACGTGGGCCTGGGTGCGAGCCACATGCTCACGGGTTATGACCACCTGCTCTTTCTATTGGGCGTGGTCTTCTTTTTGACCACTTTCAAGGACATCGCCAAATTTGTCACCGTCTTCACGCTGGGCCATTGCATCACGCTGATCTTCGCGACCTATTTCAAGATCACCTGGAACTTCTATCTGGTCGACGCCATCATCGCCCTGAGCGTGATCTACAAGGGCTTTGACAACAACGGGGGCTTTCAAAAACACCTGAACATACCCTCGCCCAACCTGCTCAAGGCGGTGTTTGTTTTTGGCCTGCTGCACGGCTTTGGCCTGTCCACCCGCTTGCAGCAGCTGCCCTTGGGCGACGACCCGGTGGCCATGCTCTGGCGCATCCTGAGCTTCAATGTGGGTGTGGAATTCGGCCAGATCGCCGCCTTGAGCGTGATGGTGGCGGTGCTGGCCCTGTGGCGACAGCGCCCCTCGTTCCAGCGATTCAGCCACCTGGCCAACCTGGGCCTGATTTACGCCGGCATTTACCTCTTGTTCACGCAGTTGCACGGCTACCAGCACGACATCCACCCCGACAGCTTCCGCTTCCCCGCAGCCGAACACCAGCATGCGCACGAGGACATGGATATTCAGAACACCACCGACGACAGCCGCAACACCTTGAAATGATCGCCTGATTCCAACACCGACTGGACACCCCATGACCAAAATCACCCTCGCCGCCTTGACCCTGTGCACCGCCTTTTGGGCCCCCGGCGCTTTGGCCGATCCGGGCAACAGCTGCCACTTTCACGGCAAAAAACCTGCGGCTGAAGCCACCGTGAGCGGCTGTGCGCTGCAACGCAAAGACGCGCTGATCAAAAGCGGCAAACTCGACGCCAGCTGGCGCACGGTCAAGCCCGCCAGCATCGAGGCTGTCGATGGCCCAAAGGGCCAGGAATGGAAAGTGACGTTCAAGGACGCGACGGCCAAGGACAAATCCAAGGAGACCCTCTACATGTTCTTCACCCTGCCCGGCAACTTCATCGCGGCCAATTTCACCGGTCAATAAAGGGTGAGCCTCGCATCCCCCCATCCCGCCCTTCGCGGTGGCCTGCTGGCTTTGCTCTCGGCCGCGCTGTTCGGGCTGAGCACGCCCCTGGTGCAAAACATGGGCCAAGGGCTGGGGCCGTTCACGACGGCGGGCTTGCTTTATGCCGGTGCCGCTGGGGTGGCTTGGGTTTCAAGGCGACCGGCCACCCAAGAGGCGCGCCTGAAAAAAAGCGACGCGCCCAGACTGCTGGCCATGGGGGTCACAGGTGCCGTGATCGCCCCGGTGGCTTTGGCTTGGGGTTTGCAGCACACCAGCGGTGCCAGCGCCTCGCTGATGCTCACGCTGGAGGCCGTGTTCACGGCGCTCCTGGCCTGGCGTTGGTACGGCGAAACCTTGGACAAAAGGGTATTCCTGGCGGTGGCCTTGCTGCTGGCGGGCGGCATGGTCCTGGTCATGGAACAAGGCAGCTTGGGGCAAGTTCAGCTGTGGGGTTTGCTGGCCGTGATGCTGGCCACCTTGGCCTGGGGGGTGGACAACACCCTGTCGCGCGGTGTCGCCGATCGCGATCCGGGCCAGGTGGTTCTGGTCAAAGCCTCGCTGGGCGCGGTGTGCACAGGCGTTTTGGCCGGGCTGCTGGCCGAGCCCATGCCGCAGGCTCTGAGAGCTTTGGGGCTGGTGGCGGTAGGCGCCACAGGCTACGGCTTGAGCTTGCGGTTTTATTTGCTCGCGCAGCGCAGTTTTGGTGCAGCCCGCACCGGCTCGGTTTTCGCCTTTGCGCCGTTCATCGGCGCTTTGGGCGCCTGGGCCTTGGGCGACCGCTCCGGCACGGGGCCGATGGTCGTGGCCGGGCTGTTGATGCTGGCGGGTGTGCTGCTGCACCTGATGGAATCCCACGCCCACTTGCACACCCACGAAGTGCTTGAGCACGAACACGCGCACCGCCATGACGACGGACACCACAACCATTTACACGACCCGATGCCCAGCGGCGTACACAGCCATCGGCATCGGCATGAAGCCATCACCCACGCCCACGCCCATGTGCCCGATGCCCACCATCAGCACCCTCACTGACGGGCAGTGACCCGGTCAGACCTGGGCGTCTTCCGGCAAGGTGGCCAGCAAGGCCATGCCCAGCAGCATGACCCCGGCGGTCAGCCAGAGTGCCCCCTTGAAGGTGCCTGTGGCCTGCGCCATGGCCCCAGCCACCACCGGGGCGACCATTTGCGCGGCTCCATAACTCAAGGTCAAACGGGCCATGGCTTTGCCGGGGTTTTGCGGGGCCCTGCGCCCCACCAGGGCCAAAGTCAAGCTGACGATGCCAATGAAAGTCGCGCCATAACCGATGGCCCCTAGCAGTGCGGCAGCCAATGAGCCCGACACGGCAGGCAACACCACCGCCACGGTCTGCAAGGCAAAAGCCAGCAGCAAAGCCCGGGTATCACCCAAGCGGCGGGCCACTTTGTCCCACACGAACACCGCGGGCATGGCCGCCAAACCGACCAGCGCCCAAGCCATTGCGCCCTGTCCTGCCAAGGCCGGTTCGCGCTCGACAATGGCCACGGTGAAGGTGGCACTGATGACAAAACCCCAACCTGCCGCAAAGTAACTGCCCGCCATGGTCAGCATCCAGCGGCGCGACACGGACGGCCCCGAGCCGCTGGCCGCCGACGGGGCCACAACAGGCGGCACAGGCGGCCGCCACAGCCAGGCGGGCACAAAAAACACCAAACCGATCGCTGCAAATGCCAACCACTGCGATGACCAATCGGGCCATAAAAACGACAAGCCCCAGGCCCCCAAAGCCGACACCACCACGCCCAATCCGATGCCGATGAAGTACAGCCCCAACTCCGGGCGACGGCCCTGCCGCATCAGCCAACCCAGCACCAAACCCGAGCCCAAGAGCATGCCGCCGGCACCACACAGCCCTCCCAGATAACGCGACAGACCCCAAGCGGGCATCCAGGTGGTGAGCGCCATGGCCGCCGTGGTCAGCAAGGCCATCCACAAGCCCCAGCCGTACAAACGGTGACGCCAGCGCACGTCATCGATCCAGGCCACAGCCAAGGCACCCGAGATGTAGCCTGCGTAATTGACGGCGGCCAAGCCCCCGGCTGCGGCATCGCTCAAACCGGTCTGCAATTGCATCAGGGGCAGCAAGGGGGTGAAGGCAAAACGGGCCAAACCGATGGTCAAGACCAGGCCGCAAATGCCGCCTGTGATGACTTGCCAAGGCTGCAAGTTGGATGTGGGGTGTGAAGACATGTCACCCGCATGTTAACGGCGGGCACCCCGACAAAACGGCCAACCATGAGCGCTCACACCTGAATGCACTCTTGAGCTTCGTCAATTTTGTTAATTATTTGCATATTTTCAATAAATTCACTCAAAACCTCCCCAATTGGGGATGTTCCTGGGAATTGTTTTTCTTGAAAATTCAAACCGCCGTGATGAATGATTTTGATGCTTAAAAACCATCTTCGCCATGACCCAACGTCAAGCAACTCAAAAAATCAAAAAAACACCAAGGCGTGCCGCCAGCCTGCCACATACGAGAGAGCCTTCACACATGTTGATCGATACCGAAACACGAGAACCCGAAAACGCCGAGTTTCTGACCAGCTCGCAAGCTGCCAAGCGTTTGGGCTTGTCCATGGCCACGATTCAAAAGCTGGTCGACAACAACATCCTGCAGGCCTGGAAAACCTTTGGCGGGCACCGCCGCATTTCTCTGGCCTCGGTGTTGAACTACCAAAGCGCCAACAATTTTGCCGAGCCGCCTCGTGTGCCCAGCGACCGCCGTGCCAAAGTCATGATGGTGATCGAGTCCCCTGAATTGACCCTGCGCCTGAAAAAAGAGGTCACCCAGTGGAACATGCCGCTCCAGGTCTCGTTTCTGGAGTCTTTGACCGAGGCCTTGCTGGAGCTGCTGAACGAAAAGCACGATCTGCTGGTCATTCAGATGACCGAGCCACGCAAGCAGCAAGAAAAGGCCTTGGAGATTCTGCAGAAATTCGTTGGCTCACGGCATACCGTGGCCCACACGCTGATCCTGAGCCCGGAAGAGGATTTGTTGCCTGCGGCCAAAACGGGTAGCCCGACGGTCAGCATTCAAGTGCTCAACAAGGACCTGTCCCCTGTTTGGCTGTCGGCTTATCTCTCCGGCTTTGTCGCACAGCGACGCGCCTGAACTCGACACGGCCCACGCCAGGGCCGTTCAGGGCCTCAGCGTCATGTGGTGCAACACGGCGGTGGGCTGTTGTTGCAAAGCCCTGTAGCCCCCTTGCGCCCACTGCCGCGCCATGTCGCGGCTGCGCGGATCAAAGGCATGGCCAGACTGACCCGTCTGGTAGATGAAAACCGACTGACCCGTTTCACTCAGGTCGTACACCGCCCGCATGGAGGCCGCATGCCGGTTGGCAAAGGGGGCTTGCTTGTCATTGGCCCAGTACTGGCCCACATTCACCGTGAACAAATCTCCGGCACTTTCCACCCGCACATCAAACAAGGCATTCAGATAAGGCACCTTGCCAAAGGGTTTGTGGCTGCTGATGGCCGGGTGCCAGGCCCCCCAACGCCAGGCCGCCACATCCCGCCCCTGACTGGCCGCGATGCGGTCGAGCGCTCGATCCAGCGCCGAACTCACTTGCGTGGGGCAACCGGCCGGGCCACACCAAAACGCGTCGGCGCGGTCCAGCATGCCCTCCACCGCAGCCCGGAAGTGGCGCTTGCCATACAGCGCCTGAAAGCGCTCCGCCCCCAGATGCGGCACCAACAAGCCCCGCGTCAACTCATCGGCCCAGACGTTCAGCACCAAAGCCGCAGCACTCTCGGTACGCATCTGGCCGTCAAACCCGGCCAACAGCTTCAAAGCTGCCGGGGCCAAGGGATGCTGTGAACTGACTTGACCCAGCTTGGCCTGCAAGGTTTTGGCCCCCAGGGACAGCACATCGTTCTGGATCGCCTGCATGCTTTGCAGGCTGTGGCGAGGCGTGGCCGCCAGCAACTGCTCGATCCGATCAAAGCGCTCGGGCGTGGTCCAGTCACCGCCCACAAAATGGGCATAACCGGGCGGCAGGATGTTCTGGTTCGCGGTGGCGTGCCAGCCCTTCTTTTCGATCTGGGCGGCATCCACCGCCGGGTTTTGCGCATAGGGCAACCAGCCCGTCCAGTCGTATTGGGCCAGCCAGCCCGGGGATGGCGCCACACCACGGATGTCGTTGGAGGCCGAACGCGTGGGCACTTTGCCCACGGCTTTGTAGGCCACGTGGCCCAAGGTGTCGGCCATCACCACGCTTTGCATGGGCGCATGGTGCTCGGCAAAAGCGTCTTGCAGTTGGGGCACGGTTTGCGCCCAGTTGGCTTGCATCCCGGCTTCGATGGTTTTGTTGTCGGGCGTGAGCGCCGACCAGCGCAGGCTGACGGCATAGCGGCTCGCATCGATCAGGCCTTGGTATTGCGGCTGCACATCGCTGATGACCGGACCATGGCGGGTGCTGCGCACCTTGAGCGCGACATCGGCCTGTCCTTTGACGCGGATGGTTTCGCTGCGTTCGGCGAAAGCGGCCCAGCCTTCAGGCGTTCGGTATTGGCCGGGTTTGGCCGCGTCAAGTTGCTCCAGGTACAAGTCCTGCACATCGGGGCCAGTGTTGGTGAAACCCCAGGCCACCCCTTGGGTACGGCCCAGCACCACAAAGGGCAAACCAGGCAAGGTGGCACCGATCACGTCGAGCGCGGGGTGTTTGTGGCCGCCGGGCAATTCACCCGCAGGCGCTTGGAGATGGGCGTAGTACCAGATGGCCGGAGAACTCAGGGCCAGGTGCGGGTCGTTGGCCAGCAGGGGCTTGCCCGACACGGTGCGGCTGCCCGGCACCACCCAGTTGTTGCTGCCTTTGCCCTCCAGGATGCCCATGTCGCGCACCCAGTCGGCCGACCATTGGGCCAAGGGACTGGCGGCAGCAGGCATTTGTGCCGCTTTGGCTGCAGCGGCTGCATAGACACCCAGACGGGCATACAAACCCGGCAAATCCACCGCCGTGGCCGGTTTCTCTCCGGGGTAAGCGGGCAAGAGCTGCCACAGTTGTTCGTTGCTCAGGACCTGGCCCGCCGACAAGCGGGCAAACTCCTGGCCCCAGTTGCCGCCCAAGTCCAGGGCCATCATCAGGGCCCAGCCCACACTGTCTTCGGGCGTCCAGGCTTGGCCATCGGCACCGCTTGCCTGGGTGCCCAGCAATTTGAATTCGGGCGAAGGACGCACTGCGCCACTTTGCCAAGCGGTCTGAATGCCCTCGCTGTAAGCCTGCAAGGCGGCCTGGGTGGCTGGCGACAGGCCTTTCAACTGCTGCTGGGCCATGCCGATGATGCCCAGCGTGCGCATCAGCTTGTCGGTGTCCAGCGTGGCCTTGCCCAAAATTTCAGACAACTCGCCGCGCATGACACGCCGGTTGAACGCCATTTGCCAGCCGCGCTCCTGGGCATGCACAAAGCCGATGGCACGCCAGGCGTCCAAGGCGTTGCTGGCGTTGATGTGGGTCACATCCGAAGCGTCACGGGTGATCTGAACCGGGCCGGACAAGCCCTTGAGCGAAATTTCACCATCGAGTTGGGGCATGCCGCGCAGCAAATGGACACTGAGGGCCCCTCCTGCCGCCAATAGGGCGACCACGGCCACCAACAGGATTCTTGCGATCCATTTCATGCTTGTCTCCATCATTTTGAAAGCGTCGGTGCCGCCACCGACTTCAGCGTCCTCGGGCCAGAAAACAGCTGGACCTGGCAACGCCTTTTAAATATGGCCCCAAACCATCAGCGCGTCACGCCCTTCGGTGACAAGGTCCACCTTGGCGCCTACAGGCAGCAACACCTTGGTCTCGACATGGCCAAAGGGCAGCCCCGTGAGCACAGGTGCCTTGATCTGGCTGCGCAACCAGTCGAACACGGTGGCCAGCTTGAAGCCTTTGTCGTGCGCGGGAACCAGCTTGTAGTTGGTGAATTGGCCGAACAGCACCGCTTTTTGTTGAGCCAGCACGCCCGCCTGCAAGAGCTGCGTGAGCATGCGCTCAACGCGGTAGGGGTGCTCGCCCACGTCTTCGAGAAAGAGCACGCCACCTTTGACCTGCGGGAAATACGGTGTGCCCAGCAGCGAAGTCAGCACCGTCAGGTTGCCACCCCAAAGGGGCGCGTCTTTCACCAGAACACGGCGCTCGGCTTCGGCTTTGGGGAGTTGCCAGCCCGTGCCCTCCCCCTGCTCCAACAGCAGATCGTCAAAGCAGGCCTGCATGATGTCATCGGGTTCTTGTTCAGGGCCAAAGTCCTCGCCCAGCGCCGGGCCTTGCCAGCTGATTCGGCCAGTCTTGGCGTACACCGCTTGGTTGAAGGCCGTGAAATCGCTCAAGCCCACAAACTGCATGCCGCCATCGATCGCTTTGGCGATCTGTTTGTAGGGCAAGGCAGGCAGGATGCGGGTGAGGCCGTAGCCGCCACGCGAAATCATCGCCACGTTGGCACCGCTGGCCGCAGCGCGGCTGATGGCCGCAATGCGCGTGGCATCGTCGCCTGCAAAACGCATGTGGCTGGCCAGCGCGGCCTCGTCCAGCTCCACCTCGTGACCTTGGGCTTGCAAGCGCTTGAGGCCCCGGCGGAAAGCCGCTTTGTCGCGCACCGCGCTGGAGGGGGAAAAAATGTAAATGTGGGCCATGCCGAACTTCCTGTAACAACACGCAAGTGTCGCACGCCAAACGCGCTGTTTTGGCTGCACCAGCCATTCGGCCGCAAGGGCGGCCTCCCACCAACACCCTGCACGACCCGGCAGACAAGTGCACTTATCCCTGTGGGAGCGAGCCCCCGCTCGCGAATGCCTGAATCACCACCTACACCTGTTCATCAGCACCGCCACCAGCGCCCCAACGTGACAACGCCCGTGCCCCCGCTCGGTAGCCCTTGTCTGGATAAGGCGCATCACGCAAGCCCTTTGGCAAAACTGCAGGGTCTTGGGCAGGCAGCAAGGCGTAACGCGAAGGCTGCAAAGCCAGCAACGCCATCAACAAGGGCTGAATGCACTTTGGCCCCACCAGTTGAACTTGCTTCAACCCCAGGCGGTCACACAAGGCATGCAAGGCATGTGCGTGCGTTTGAATCTGGTGAAAACTCTCTTTTTTGGGCTTGTCACTGCGGCCAAACCCGAACAAGTCGGGCACGATGTGCCGCAACTCCTGCTGGCCCAATGTAGCACTCGCCGCACTTGCCGCCAGCACCGCATCCCGCCAGGCCAATGACCAACTGTCCGGGCCGTGCAAGCACAGCACCGCGTCGGTGGCTTCGGGCGGCCCCACATCTGCACAGTGCAGACGCAAACCAGCCACGCCGGGCAAATCGGTCAAACACCAGGTGCGCCCCGGCCATGCGGGCGTGCCCTCGAAAGCCGCATCGGGTGTGCGCAAAGCGTCTTCGCGCACCGGGTCGGCATTCACGCGACGGGGTTTGAAAAAGTCTTTCAGCAACTGGCCACATTCCTGCTCAAGTACGCCACCCGTGACCTGCGTCTGGTGGTTCAGTTGCGGGTGACCAAACAGGTTCAGCACCGAGCCCGCCACGCCCGTGCGCGGGTCGGCTGCGCCAAAAACCACGCGGTCCACTCGGGCGTGCAGCATGGCCCCGCTGCACATGGCGCAGGGCTCCAGCGTCACGTACAGCGTACAGCCGTCGAGCCGGTAATTGCCCAGCACTCGGGCCGCTTCGCGCAGGGCCACCACCTCGGCATGCGCCGTCGGGTCGTGGCTGGCAATCGGGGCGTTGCGGCCTGTGGCGATGACTTGGCCGTCCTTGACGACCACCGCGCCCACGGGCACCTCGCCCGCTGCCGCGGCCAATTGAGCTTGCGCCAGTGCCAGGCGCATGCCTTGCTCGTCGCTCAGAGAAAGATCTTGCTTTCGGTCATCTCCGCCCTGGCTCATGGCACGAGCCCCAGATCTTGCATCCAACGGGCCAGTGCTTGGGTTTGCTCTGTGCCTTGCGCATAAGCGGCGTGCATGGCGGCATGGGCTTCGGGCCGGTGCTGGTTGAGCTTCACCGCGCATTGCAAATCGGTGATCTGCATTTCAAAAGCCACAATGCCGTTCAGCATCGCCCCGGTGTAGGTCTCGGGCAAGTCGCGCCACTGCTGCGCATAAGACGGCTCATGCTCGGCAATCAGGCATTTGAGCAAACGGTCGCGGTCTTCGTGCGGATCGATGATGCGCGTGCGCACCTTGGCCTGCACCGCCAGATAAGTCCAGGTGGGCACGCGTTGCTTTTCAGAATAAACACTGGGCGACATGTAGGCCTGTGGCCCCATGAAACTCACCAAAGCTTGCGGCTGCGAGGCCAGCAACTGCGCCTGTGGGTTGGCGCGGGCGCAATGCCCCAGCAAAACGCCGTGTTCAGACTGCAGGCCATCGGTCCAAAGCGAAGCCGCTTGCCAGTGCACCGGGATGTGGCTGAGCACCGGGAACCCATCGGCCCCCACCGACACGATGGACGCCAAGGGGTGCTCGCGCATGATGCGCTGCGCAATGGCAGGATCGGTGTGGTGGAATTGTTGGGGGAGGTACATGGTGCGCTGAGGTTACCAAATTGCCAGGCACAGGCCAGGCACTCAGGGCTTGACCGGCTCCAGCCGCATCAAGGCCCCGTCGGGGCCGTCGCTCAGCAGATAAACCAGACCATCCGGCCCCATGCGCACATCGCGGATGCGGCCCACGCGGCCTTGCAGCAAACGCTCTTCGCGCAGCACTTTCTCGCCGTCAAGCACCAGTCGCACCAGCATTTGGCCGCGCAAGGCCCCCACCAGCAAATCGCCCTGCCATTGAGGAAACTGCGATCCGCTCACAAAGGCCATGCCCGAAGGCGCAATCGACGGCACCCACACATGCAAAGGCTGCACCATGCCGGGTTTGCTCTGACCCTCGCCAATGCGCGTGCCCAGACCGTAGTTGACCCCATAGGTGATCACGGGCCAGCCGTAATTGAGGCCCGAGCGCATCACGTTGACCTCATCACCGCCTTGCGGCCCGTGCTCGTGTGTCCAGAGCTCACCGGTTTGGGGGTGCAGGGCCGCGCCTTGCATGTTGCGGTTGCCCAAAGTCCATTTTTCGGGCAAGGCCCCGGCCCGTTGGGTGAAGGGGTTGTCGGCAGGCACGCGGCCATCGTCGTGCAATCGGATGACCGAGCCGGCATGGTCATCCAGCTTTTGGGCTCGGTCCTTGTCGCCCCGGTCACCCAAGGTCAGGTAAAGCATCCCGGCTTTGTCGAACACAATGCGCCCACCGAAATGCTGGCTGGAACGGGTTTTGGGCTGCATGCTGAACAGCACCTGAACCTCGGTCATGCGCTGGCCTTGCAATTTGCCCCGGGCCAAGGCCGTGCCCCAACCGCCAGGGCCGGGCGCGTTGTAAGCCCAATAAATCCAGCCGTTTTGCGCATATTGCGGGTGCAGCACCACATCAAACAAACCGCCCTGTCCGCGCTCGAGAATCTCCGGCAGGCCCTCAATGGGTTGAGGGGCCAAACGGAAATCTGACCCTACCAAACGCAAACGTCCCGCCCGCTCGGTGACCAACATGCGGCCATCGGGCAAAAACGCCACCGACCAGGGGTTCTCCAGCCCGGGCAGTAAGGTCACCACGCGGAAAGCGTGTTTTTCGGAAGTGATGACCGAAGACCGGTCTTGCGCCCATGAGGGCGTTAAAGCCGCCAAGCTCCAGAGCAGAATGTTGAGGCCTCGAAAAACTTGAACTTTCATGGTCAACCTCCGGTCAGGGCTTCAGGGGATCATTCCCACTCAATCGTCGCAGGCGGTTTGCTCGACACGTCGTAGGTGACCCGGTTGATGCCGCGCACCTCGTTGATGATGCGACCCGACACTTTCTTGAGCAGGGCATACGGCAACTCGGCCCAGTCGGCGGTCATGAAGTCGCTGGTTTGCACAGCGCGCAAGGCCACCACGTAGTCGTAGGTGCGGCCATCGCCCATCACGCCCACGCTCTTGACTGGCAAGAACACGGTGAAAGCCTGGCTGGTCAGGTCGTACCAAGACTTTCCAGTAGCTTCGTCGGTGAAGTTGCGCAGTTCTTCGATGAAGATCGCGTCGGCGCGGCGCAACAGGTCGGCGTATTCCTTTTTCACTTCGCCCAGAATACGCACGCCCAGACCCGGTCCGGGAAAGGGGTGGCGGTAGACCATTTCACGCGGCAAGCCCAGGGCCACGCCGAGTTCGCGCACTTCGTCCTTGAACAGTTCTCGCAGCGGCTCCAGCAGTTTCAGGCCCAGCTGCTCGGGCAAGCCGCCCACGTTGTGGTGGCTCTTGATGGTCACGGCCTTCTTGCTCTTGGCGCCGCCGGACTCGATCACGTCGGGGTAAATCGTGCCCTGGGCCAGGAAGGTCGCGCCTTTGTGGCCACCATCGCCCGCCTTGAGTTTTGCGGCCTGCTCCTTGAATACATCGACAAACAAACCGCCAATGATCTTGCGTTTGGCTTCGGGCTCGCTCACGCCCGCCAGCTTGCCCAGGAACAGCTCGCTGGCATCCACGCGGATGACGTGGGCGTGCAGCTTGCCAACAAACATGTCCATGACCATGTCGCCTTCATTCAGGCGCAGCAGGCCGTGGTCCACAAATACGCAGGTCAGCTTGTCGCCGATGGCGCGGTGGATCAGCGCAGCGGCCACGGAGGAATCCACACCGCCGGAGAGGCCAAGGATCACTTCTTCGTCACCGACCTGCTCGCGGATTTTGGCCACCGCTTCTTCGATGTAGTCGCCCATGATCCAGTCGGGGCGGGCCTTGCAAATGTCCAGCACAAAGCGGTTGAGCAGCGCTTGGCCCTGCACGGTGTGCGTGACTTCAGGGTGGAACTGCACCGCGTAGAAATGGCGCGACTCATCGGCCATGCCTGCGATGGGGCAAGCCGGGGTCGAGGCCATGACCTTGAAGCCGGGGGGCATGGCCGTGACCTTGTCGCCGTGGCTCATCCAGACCTTGAGCATGCCGTGGCCTTCGGGCGTGGCGAAATCTTCGATGCCCTTGAGGAGTTCTGTGTGACCGTGGGCGCGGACTTCGGCGTAACCAAACTCACGGGTGTGACCGGCTTCGACCTTGCCACCCAACTGCTGCGCCATGGTTTGCATGCCGTAGCAGATGCCCAAGACCGGAACGCCCAGCTCGAACACCGCATCGGGTGCACGGTCATCCACCTCGTAGACGCTGGCGTGCGAGCCCGAGAGGATGATGCCCTTGAGGTTACCGTCCTTGGCGTACTCGCGCACCCATTCACTGCTCACGTCGCAAGGATGCACTTCGCAAAACACATGCGCTTCGCGCACGCGGCGGGCAATCAGCTGGGTGACTTGCGAGCCGAAGTCGAGGATCAGGATTTTGGAGTGCTGCATGGCAAGCGTCGTTCTTTGAGAAATGAAAAGGCGTCTGGGATGCAGACGCCTTGGAGGTCAGAGACGGATTTTAATCAGCCCGGTAGTTCGGGGCTTCCTTGGTGATCTGCACGTCGTGCACATGGCTTTCGCGGATGCCCGCAGCAGTGATCTCGACAAACTCGGCACGCTCGTGCATGTCCTTGATCGTGGCGCAACCGCAGTAGCCCATGGAAGCGCGCAAGCCGCCCGCCATCTGGTAAATGATGGCGACGACCGAGCCTTTGTAAGGCACGCGGCCTTCGATGCCTTCGGGCACCAGTTTGTCGGCGTTGGGGTTGCCGGTGCTCGACTCCTGGAAGTAGCGGTCAGCACTGCCTTGCTGCATGGCGCCGATCGAGCCCATGCCGCGGTAACTCTTGTAGCTGCGGCCCTGGAACAGGATCACTTCACCGGGCGCCTCTTCGGTGCCTGCAAACATGCCGCCCATCATCACGGTGCCTGCGCCTGCGGCAATCGCCTTGGCGATGTCGCCGCTGTAGCGGATGCCGCCGTCAGCGATCAAAGGCACGCCCGTGCCTTTGAGGGCCGTGGCCACGCTGTCAACGGCCATGATTTGCGGCACGCCCACGCCCGCCACGATGCGGGTGGTGCAGATGGAACCGGGGCCGATACCGACCTTGACGCCGTCGGCACCCGCCTCAACCAGGGCCAAAGCCGCAGCGCCTGTGGCGATGTTGCCGCCAATGACCTCGATGTGCGGGTAGTTTTGCTTGACCCAGCGCACGCGGTCGAGCACGCCTTTGCTGTGGCCATGCGCGGTGTCCACCACAATGGCGTCCACGCCTGCGCGTGACAGCGCTTCAACGCGCTCTTCGGTGCCCTCGCCCACACCCACAGCTGCGCCCACGCGCAATTTGCCAGCTGAGTCGCGTGCGGCGTTGGGAAAGTTCAGCTGCTTGGTGATGTCTTTGACGGTGATCAGGCCCTTGAGCTCAAAGGCATCGTTGACCACCAGCAGGCGTTCGAGTTTGTGTTTGTTGAGCAGCGCCTTGGCTTGCTCGGGTGTGGTGCCTTCGGGCACGGTCACCAGGCGCTCACGCGGCGTCATGATCTCGCTGACCTTTTGGTCGTAGCGGGTCTCAAAACGCAAATCCCGGCCCGTCACGATGCCGACCACCTTGCCGCCGTCGCACACCGGAAAGCCCGAGACACCCAGCTCGTCGCTCAAGGCCATGACTTGGCGCACGGTCGTGTCGGGGGTGATGACGACCGGGTCGCGCAGCACACCCGATTCGTAGCGCTTGACCTTGGCCACTTGGGCGGCTTGCTCTTGCGCGGTGAGGTTTTTGTGCACGATGCCAATGCCGCCTTCTTGCGCGATGGCAATCGCCAAACGCGCTTCGGTCACGGTGTCCATGGCAGCGGACACCAGGGGCAGGTTCAGGCGAATATTGCGGGTGAATTGTGTCGCGAGCGACGTGTCCTTGGGCAGGACTTGGGAATAGGCGGGGACGAGGAGAACGTCGTCGAAAGTCAGGGCTTTACCGAGTAGGCGCATAAGCTAAGGCTCCAAAAAATGGATTGTACCCGTGCCCGCCAAGGGATTTCCCTGCCCAAAACGCAAAAAACAGGGCCTACCTGGGCCTTCTGCGCAGTCAGGCGTTTTGGTAATGCAGCACTTTGAGTGACTTTTCCGGGTCGATGTCGGCAAAAGCCGCCGGATTGGCCAGGCGCTCGACAAAACGCAGTCCGGGCGCGGCTTCGGCCACCTGGGCATGCAAAAAAGCCGTGTCCAGCTCGGGCGCGTTCAGGCACAACAGCACATGCCCTCGGGGTTCGAGCAAATCGGGCAGCCGGCGGATCAGCTTGATGTAGTCCTTGGTGGCGATGAAGCTGCCCTTTTGGTAACTGGGCGGATCGATCACGATCACGCCATAAGGCCCCATTTTGTTGATCTTGCCCCAGGTCTTGAAGATGTCGTGGCCCAAGAAACGGGCTTTTGCGGGCAGGTCGTTCAGGCGGTGGTTTTGCTGGCCCACGGCCAGGGCGCCCTGGCTCATGTCGAGGTTGACCACTTGCGCCGCCCCACCCTGCAGCGCCACAACGGAAAACGCGCAGGTGTAGGCGAACAAGTTGAGGATGTTTTCGTGCAAAGCGTGGCTTTTGAGCCATTCACGGCCGTTGGCCATGTCCAGAAACAGGCCATGGTTTTGCCCGCGCATCACATGCACCAAGTACTTGGCGCCCTGCTCGGTCACCACATGCGGCTCAGGCACGCTGCCGGCCATGAGGCGGGTTTGCGCTTCACCTTGCGCACGGCACTGAAACACCCAATTGAGTGGCTCACCGGGCGCAAGGGTCTCCCAGCGCTGCGCCAGGGCAGCGTGACACTGGGCCAGCTCGTCTTCGCTCACGGGTTTGAAGCTGGTCAACACCCACACGGGCGCGAACCAGTCCAGCGTCCAGTGTTCGCAACCGGGGTACAAACCACCACGGCCATGGAACACCCGGCAGGCATCGGCAGTTTTGGCCATCTGGGCGATGGCGTTCAATAGGGCTTGCATGGTGTGTCAATACCCCGCAGCAGAGCCGCTTTTGCGCTTGGCAAACAAGCCTGTGCGGCCTTTGCCCTGGCGCTTGAAGCGCTGGCGGCGTGCGACTTTGGGGTCCACCTTGAGTGGGCGGTACAGCTCGATGCGGTCGTCGGCTTTCACCACCTGCGTCCAAGGCACTTTTTTGCCCCAGATGCCGGGCTGTTGAAACTGGAGCGATGACAAGGAGGCGCTGTCGCTTGAAGGCTTGCCCTGCTGGCACTGCGCCACGCCCTGCTCCAGCACGTCCTGCACGGTGCTGCCTGCTGGCACTTGCAAAGCCATTTCATGCACATGCCGTGGCCCGAGGCTCCAGCACAAGACAACACGCAGCATGGGCTCAGCCATAAACCGCTTCGGCGCGTTTCACAAACGCATCGACCAGGCTGGCCGCGATCTTGTCGAAGACGGGGCCCACGAGCGCGGCCAGGGTCTTGCTGGAAAAGCCGTATTGCAAATCCAGCTCGACTTTGCACGCGCGTTGCGTGCCGTCGCCCACGGGCGTGAAGCGCCACATGCCGCTGAGGTTGGAAAACGGGCCTTTGACCAGGCTCATGCCGACCGATCGGCCTTCTTCGTGGGTGTTGCGGGTGGTGAAGGTTTGCTGCAGGCCGCCCAGGCTGATGCCCACTTCGGCCACCATGCCTTGCGCATCGGTTTCGAGCACGCTGGCGCGGTCACACCAAGGCAAAAACTCGGGGTAACGCGCCACGTCGGTCACGAGGCGAAACATTTCTTCTGGCGAATACCAGATCAGAACGGACTTGTGGATATTCTTCATACAATGCAGCGATTGTAGTTTTTCGACGCGCCTGCAGGCGCATCGCCCGGCTGCACACCCTTGCGAACGGCTGTGCCGTCCTTATCTGTTCCACATGGCCACCACCAAAAAGTCCCCCGCTGCCCCCACCTTTGCCAAGATCGCCGAGAACAAAAAGGCCGCTTTCGATTATTTTTTCGAAGAGCGCTACGAGGCCGGCATGGTACTCGAAGGCTGGGAGGTCAAGGCCATTCGCGAAGGCAAGGTCCAGCTGACCGATGGTTACGTGGTCATTCGCAACGGCGAGCTGTTCATCATCGGCTGCCTGATCAACCCGCTCAAAACCGCCTCCACCCACATCAACCCAGAAGCGGCACGCACGCGCAAGCTGCTGCTGAAGAAGGATGAAATCAAGCGGCTGATTGGCAAGATCGAACAAAAGGGCTACACCCTGGTGCCCATCAACCTGCACTGGAAGTCAGGCAAGGTCAAATGCGACATCGCGCTGGCCAAGGGCAAGGCCGAGCACGACAAACGGGACACGATCAAGGACCGCGAAGGCAAGCGCGAAGTGGAACGCGCCATGAAAAGCCGCCACCGCTGAATTTCTGTAGGAGCAAGCGCTTTGTCTTTGTGGGAGGCAGACCCTGCGGACGAATTTGCTAGCACAGAGGCAAATCAGGCATTCGCGAGCGGGGGCTCGCTCCTACTTTAAATCGCGCAGCGGATGGTGATCTGAAGGCCATGGGCTCACGAAGAAACGAGAGGCCTCCGACAAGTCAACGTCTTCCACTCGCGCAGGCTTCCAATTCGGCGTATGGTCTTTGTCCACTGCCAAGGCTCGAATCCCCTCCACCGTTTCACTGTCGGACACCGAGCGCAGGTGGAAGCAGTGGTGCACCATGTCGCGCTCCATGCGCAGGTCGTCGGCCAGGCTCATTTGGCGGGCGCGGCGGATCTGTTCGAGCACCACATGCAGCATCAAGGGCGAACGGTGACGCAAGGCGTGGGCCGTTTTCTGGCTCCATTCATCGGGCGCTGATTCCAATCGGCTCATCATGTCCGCCACTGAGGGCAAGCCAAACACCTCGTCAATTTGCGGTTGAGGCGTGAGCTTTTCTGGCGTCAATGCACCGGCTTGGGCCAGTACCCAGCGCTCCACCGACTCGGCGTTCTCAAAGGGGCTGCTGATCAAGGTTTGCCAGATCGGCTCGAGCATGCCGCTGGGCAGCGCGATGTCGGCCAATTTGGCGGCCACGGCTTGCGCCCCGCTCAGCATCTGCCCTGTCAGGCCCAGGTACTCGCCCAGACGCCCAGGGCAACGGCTCAGAAAATAACCGCCGCCCACATCCGGAAACAGGCCGATGTTGGTTTCGGGCATGGCCATCTTCGTGCGCTCGGTGACCACACGCACACTGGCGCCCTGGCTGATGCCCATGCCGCCACCCATGACGATGCCGTCCATGAAGGCGATGTAAGGCTTGCTGTAGGTGTGGATCAGGTGGTTCAGGCGGTATTCTTCGGTGAAAAAATCACCCAGCGAAGCATCGCCTGCGTGCGCTGCCTGATGGAAAAAACGGATATCACCGCCTGCGCAAAATGCGCCAAACGGCCCTTCCTTGCCGGTGCCGCGCACGGCCACGGCCAACACTTGGTCGTTGGTTTGCCAATCGCGCAAAGCCCGGGTCAAGGCCCGCACCATGTCGAGCGACAAGGCGTTGAGCGCCTTGGGGCGGTTCAGGGTGATGCAGCCGATACGGCCTTCGATTTGTGCGATGACATCAGACATTGTTTTGTCTCCAGCCTAACCATTCATTGAGAAGCAAGGCCCCCAAAACCAGGGAACCACCCAAAAGCACGCTCAGCTGGGGGGCCTCATTGGCACCCCACCACGCCAGTGCAATGCCAAAAACAATTTCGAGCAAGGCCAGCAAGGCCACCTCAGGCGCCTTGAGCACGCGGGCACACACCACCGACAAAGCGCAGGGAATGGCCAACTGGAACAAGCCCAGGATCGCCAACAAACCCACATCGTGGGCCGAGGCCTGAAACGGCACGGACAAGGGCAAAGTCAACAAGGTGGACAGGATGGCCCCGAGCAAAACCGAGGGCACGAGGTCCAGGTTCTGGCCTTCGCTCTGGCTTTTCTGGACCAGCGTCCATTGCACCGAGCCCGCCAGGGGCACACACAGCGCCACCAAGGAACCGATCAGAAAATTCGGATCGCCCAGGCTCAGCTGCGAACCGTACATCCAGCCAATGCCGATACCCGCCAACACAATGGCCAGCCAAGTGCGGGCAGGCAAGCGATGGCCCAAAAAAATGCGGGTGATCAAGGCGGTGAGCAAAGGGCCCACGGCCATGGTGATGAGCACATTGGCCACTGCCGTCAGGGTGAGCGCCACCATGAAGGCCGTGAACATGACGCTCCAGCACAGGCCGGAGAACCAAAAGTAAGGGCTGCGCCAAGGCAGCCGCGACCAGACGCTTTTGCCCTGCCACAAAGGCAAGATGACCAGCAAGGACAGCACGGTGAAAAAGCTGCGCCAAAAGGTGACTTCGAAGCTGCGGGCTTGCTCCAGGTGCCGCGTCACCACCCCGGCCATGGACCACAGGGCGGTGACGCCCACCATGGTCCAGACGGCCATACTGTGCGTCATGCGCATGATGGGTCAGCCGATCACTTGTTGCGCTTGCGGTCGCTTTCCTTGAGGAAGCGCTTGCGCAGGCGCACGCTCTTGGGCGTGATTTCGACCAGTTCGTCGTCCTCGATGAACTCGACGCCGTACTCCAGGGTCAGGTCGATCGGGGGCGTGATCTTGATCGCATCTTCCTTGCCGGACACGCGGAAGTTGGTCAGCTGCTTGGTGCGTGTGGCGTTGACCACCAAGTCGTTGTCGCGGCTGTGGATACCCACAATCATGCCTTCGTACACCGGATCGTTCGCCTTGACGAACATGCGGCCGCGGTCATCGAGCTTGCCCAGGGCGTAGGTGAAAATTTCACCGTCGTCCATCGAGATCAGCACGCCGTTCTTGCGGCCACCGATTTCACCCTTGTGCGGCTCGTAGCCGTCAAAGATGTTGGAGATCAGGCCGGAACCACGGGTCAGGTTCAGGAATTCGTTGGTGAAACCGATCAGGCCACGGGCCGGGATGCGGTATTCCAGTCGGACACGACCGCGGCCATCGGGCTCCATGTTGACCAGCTCGCCCTTGCGCTCACCCAAAGCCTGCATCACGCCGCCCTGGTGGGTTTCTTCGATGTCGGCGGTGACCAGTTCGATCGGCTCATGGCGCTCGCCATTGATGTCGCGGTACAGCACGCGGGGTTTGGAAACGGCCAGCTCGTAGCCTTCGCGACGCATGTTTTCCAGCAGGATGGTCAGGTGCAATTCACCACGACCGGCCACTTCAAAGATGCCGTCTTCGTCGGTTTCCTTCACGCGCAGGGCCACGTTGTGCTGCAACTCTTTTTGCAGGCGGTCCCAGATCTGGCGGCTGGTGACGTACTTGCCTTCACGACCGGCCAATGGCGAGGTGTTCACGCAGAAGTTCATGGTCAGCGTGGGCTCGTCCACTTTGAGCATGGGCAGCGGTGTGGGCTTGAGGGGATCGGTGACGGTCACGCCGATGTTCAGGTCGGCAATGCCGTTGATCAACACGATGTCGCCAGGGCCGGCTTCGGTCACCTGCACACGGTCCAGACCCTGGAAGGTCAACACCTGGTTGACACGACCCTTGACGGTCGAGCCGTCCGGACCTTCCATGACCAGCACATCCATGCCGGGCTTGACTTTGCCCTGGCTGATGCGACCCACGCCGATGCGGCCCACAAAGGTGGAAAAGTCGAGCGCAGAAATTTGCAGCTGCAAAGGGGCTTCTGGATCACCGCTGTTCGGCGGCACGTGCTTGAGCACGGTGTTGAACAGGGCTGACATGTCAGGACCCCACTGCTCGCCGGGGGCACCTTCTTCGAGCGATGTCCAGCCGTTGATACCGGAGGCATACACCACGGGGAAATCCAGCTGCTCGTCGTTGGCACCGAGCTTGTCGAACAGGTCAAAAGCGGCGTTCACGACTTTGTCGGGGTTGGCGCCGGGCTTGTCGACCTTGTTCACCACCACGATGGGCTTGAGGCCCAAGGCCAAGGCCTTTTTGGTCACAAAGCGGGTCTGGGGCATGGGGCCTTCTTGCGCATCGATCAACAAGACCACGCCATCGACCATGGACAGAGCACGCTCCACTTCACCACCGAAGTCCGCGTGGCCGGGGGTGTCGACGATGTTGATGTGGGTGCCTTCCCAGCTCACGGCACAGTTTTTGGCCAGGATGGTGATGCCGCGCTCGCGTTCGATGGCGTTGTTGTCCATGACGGTGTCGACCACTTTTTCGTGTTCGGCGAAAGTGCCCGACTGACGCAGCAATTGGTCGACCATGGTGGTTTTACCGTGGTCAACGTGCGCGATGATGGCGATGTTGCGAATTTGCTTGCTCATGCTTTCTCTTCCTTTAAACCTGCTCGGCCAGCAAAGGCACGTTGACAGGTGATTTTTCCAAAATCTGTTGAATTTCGATCGGGCTCAACAATCGACCCGGAATCAATTCGCCGCCATGCACATGTGCTGTTCCCAGCAAGGCACGAGGATGCTCTCCATACACCACGACTTGATCACAATCATTCCAAGAGCCGCGTCGGCGCACCCCACTCAAAAATCTTCCGGCGTTCTCGCTGTCCAGACTCACCTCGGTGTAGCCCGGCAGCAGCACATCCACAGGCCGCAAAGCCGCCAGCCGCTGGTTGTCGTCCATGCGCTCGAGCGCCGACAGCGTCACGCACTGGGCTTCCTCAAAAGGCCCGGTGACCACACGGCGCAAAGCGCTCAAATGGCCACCACATCCCAAAGCTTCGGCGATGTCTTCGCCCAGCGTGCGGATGTAGGTGCCTTTGCTGCAATGCACACGCAAACGCAAAAATGGCGCATCGCCCTGCAGCTGCATGTCCAGCAACTCCAGGTCATGGATCACCACGTGGCGCGCTTCGCGCTCCACGGTTTCGCCCTCGCGGGCATATTCGTACAAAGCCTTGCCGTCCTTTTTCAAGGCGCTGTGCATGGGCGGCACCTGGCTGATCGGCCCCATGAAACGGTCCAGCACCTCGACCACTTGGCCCGGGGTACAGCGCACCTCGCGCGTCTCAATCACTTCACCTTCGGCATCGGCCGTGCTGGTTTTGACACCCAGCCGCACCGTGGTCTCGTAGGTCTTGTCGGCATCCAGATGCTGCTGACTGAACTTGGTGGCCGCGCCAAAACACAAAGGCAGAACGCCCGTGGCCAAAGGGTCGAGCGTGCCGGTGTGCCCGGCTTTCTCGGCCCGCAGCAACCACTTGGCTTTTTGCAAAGCCTGGTTGCTGGAAAGACCCAGCGGTTTGTCGAGCAACAGCACCCCGTGCACAGGGCGCCGCTGCACCCGTGTGCGTGGCGCGTTCATGCTCAGTCCTCCTGGGCGCGAGACGACACGGCCTTGGCGATCAGCGCATTCATGTCGGAGGCACGCTCGGTGGTGCGGTCAAACAGGAAGTGCAGAGTCGGCACGGTGTGGATGTGCAAACGCTTGAACAAACCATTGCGCAGGAAGCCCGCTGCCGCATTCAGGCCTTCGGTGGCTTCTTCGGGGTTGCCCGTCAAAACACTGAAGTAAACCTTGGCGTGCGCGTAATCGGGCGTGACCTCGATGGCGTTGAGCGTGACCATGCCCACACGCGGGTCTTTCAACTCGCGTGCAATCAACTCGGCCAGATCACGCTGGATCTGGTCGGCCACGCGGAAACCGCGGTTGGGCACAGAGGACTGCTTTTTACGCGCCATTTACAGCGTTCTCGCGATTTCCTTGACGTCGAAGAATTCGAGCTGATCGCCTTCTTTGATGTCGTTGTAGTTCTTGAGCTTGATACCGCACTCGAAGCCTTCCTTGACTTCGCGCACATCGTCCTTGAGGCGCTTGAGCGAGTCGAGTTCACCGGTATAGATGACCACGTTGTCGCGCAGCAGGCGGAATTTGGCATTGCGGGTGACTTGACCCGACGTGACCATACAACCTGCCACCGTGCCGATCTTGGACGCCACGAACACGGTGCGGATTTCGGCCATGCCCATGATTTCTTCGCGCTGCTCGGGTGCCAACATGCCAGACATCGCAGCCTTGAGTTCGTCCACAGCGTCATAAATGATGTTGTAGTAATGAACGTCAACGCCATTGCCTTCGGCCAGTTTGCGGGCGCCAGCATCGGCGCGCACGTTGAAACCGATCACGATGGCCTTGGAAGCGATGGCCAGGTTGATGTCCGACTCGCTGATGCCACCCACGCCGGCATACACCAGCTGGACTTTGACCTCTTCGGTCGACAGCTTGAGCAAGGAAGCACCCAGGGCTTCTTGCGAACCCTGCACATCGGCCTTGATGATGATCGGCAGCATCTTGACTTCGCCCGCCGACATGTCGGTGAACATGTTTTCGAGCTTGGCAGCTTGTTGCTTGGCCAGCTTGGTGTTGCGGAATTTGCCCGCACGGTACGTGGCAATTTCACGGGCACGGCGCTCGTCGCCCATGACCATGAATTCGTCACCGGCTTGTGGCACTTCGGTCAGACCCTGAATCTCCACGGGGATTGAAGGACCTGCCGATTTGATCGGCTGGCCGTTTTCGTCGAGCATGGCACGCACACGGCCAAAGGTCTGGCCTGCCAGCACCACATCGCCGGTGTTCAAAGTACCCGACTGCACCAGGATGGTGGCCACAGGACCGCGACCCTTGTCCAGACGCGCTTCGATGACCAGACCCTTGGCGGCGGCTTGCACCGGGGCCTTGAGTTCCAGCACTTCGGCCTGCAAGAGCACTTGCTCCAGCAGCTCGTCAATGCCCATGCCGGTCTTGGCCGACACGGAAACGAAGGGTGAATCGCCACCAAACTCTTCGGGCACGACTTCTTCGGCAATCAGTTCGCTGCGCACGCGTTCGATGTTGGCGTCGGGTTTGTCCATCTTGTTGATGGCCACCACGATCGGCACACCCGCGGCCTTGGCGTGCTTGATGGCTTCCTTGGTCTGGGGCATGACGCCATCGTCACCCGCCACCACCAGGATGACGATGTCGGTGGCTTGTGCACCGCGTGCACGCATGGCCGTGAAGGCCTCGTGACCGGGGGTGTCCAGGAAGGAAATCATGCCGCGAGGCGTTTCAACGTGGTAGGCGCCAATGTGCTGCGTGATGCCACCGGCTTCGCCAGAGGCCACTTTGGCCCGGCGGATGTAGTCCAGCAGCGAGGTCTTGCCGTGGTCGACGTGACCCATGACAGTGACCACGGGTGCACGCGGCAGAGATTCAGCGTGTTGGTCGGACACTTCGTCGTCGGTGAAGGCTTCGGGATCATCCAAAGCGGCTACAACCGCCTTGTGCCCCATTTCTTCCACCACGATCATGGCGGTGTCCTGGTCCAAGGGCTGGTTCATCGTGGCCATCTGGCCAAGCTTCATCAGGTGCTTGATGACCTCGGAAGCCTTGATCGCCATCTTGTGGGCCAACTCGGCCACGGTGATGGTCTCGGGCACGTGCACTTCCAGCACGCGCACTTCGGCCGGGGCCTGCTGTGTTTGGGTCTCGTCACGGTCACGGTCGTTGCCACGGCGACCACGTGGCCCAGCACGCCAGTTGTTGCGACCCACGCCACCACTGGTATCACCACGGGTGGGGATGGCTTTTTTCTTGGCTGGATCACCTGCCCAGCTGGAGGACAGCTTGGCCGATTTGACTTCCTTGTTGCCACCGGGACCAGAAGGCGCTGCGGCTTGTCCAGCGGCTGCGCGCGCGCCTGGCGCAGGGGTGCCTGCGGGTTTGTGCAAGGTGCCCTTGACTGGCGCCTTGGCTTCCACCTTGGGCTCTTCTTTCTTGGCGACCAACACCTTTTTAGGGGCGTTCATCATAGAGCGGATGGCCTCGGCTTCGGCCAGCGCCTTGCGGCGACGCGCATCCAGATCCAGGGCACGGGCTGTTTCTTCGTCGGCTTTGGCCTTCGAATCTGCAGCCGCTTTTTGAGCCGCAGCTTCACGGGCGGCCTGTTCGGCCTTGGCTTTGGCAGCAGCCGCCTCAGCCAGCTCGGCAGCCTTGGCTGCAGCCTGGCTTTCGGCAGAAACCACAGGCGCGGATTTGGCCTGCGATGCGGCGTTGATGCTGGCCGCTTCGGCACGAGCGAGTTGCTCGCGGTCTTCGCGGCTCAATGCGGGCTTGGCAGCCTCAGCCTGACCGGCAGCCTGGGCTGCCGCATCGGCCAGCGCCTGGGCATCGGCACGGGCCTTGGCTTCTTGAGCAGCCAACTCCGAACGCTCTTGCGCTTCCTGCGCTTCGCGAACACGGCGCTTCTCGGCGAGTTCCTGCTCCTGGCGGCTGATCAACTCGGCCTGGCGGCGGGCTTCTTCTTCACGACGCGCCAGCTCCGCATGGTCGACGGCGGGCTCTTCAGCTGGCGCAACAGGCTCGTCGTCGCGCTTGATCAGGGTGCGCTTCTTGCGCACTTCCACCTGGATCGTGCGGGCTCTGCCCGAAGCATCGGCTTGCTTGATCTCGCTGGTGGACTTTTTGACCAGCGTGATTTTTTTGCGGTCACCGGTCACGGTGCCGTGACTGGCTTGCAGATAGCTCAGCAGCTTTTGCTTGTCGGTGTCATTCAGCGTGTCGCTGTCGGAGGTTTTGGCAACGCCCGCGGATCGCAATTGATCCAGCAGGACATCGGCAGGTTTTTTGAGCTCATTGGCGAACTCGGCAACAGTGGTACTGGACATAATTTTGTTCAAGCCTCCATCAGACTTCAGGCCTGGCCAGCGAACCAATGTTCGCGGGCTTTCATGATCAGGGCGGTCGCCTCTTCAGCTGTCTGAGCAGTGATGTCAGTCAGTTCGTCGGTGGCCAGGTCAGCCAGATCGTCACGGGTGTGGATGCCCGCTTCAACCAGCTTGGAAATCAGCTCAGGCGTCAAGCCTGGCAGATCGCGCAGGTCTTGGGAGACGTCTTCAACGCTCTCTTCGCGTGCGATTTCGAGGGTCAGCAAAGCGTCTTTGGCGCGTGTGCGCAGCTCGTTGATCGTGTCTTCGTCGAAGCTTTCGATTTCCTGCATTTCCTGGATGGGCACATACGCCACTTCTTCCAGGCTGGTGAAACCCTCGCTGATCAGGATGTCGGCGATCTCCTGGTCGACATCGAGCTTTTCCATGAACAGCTGGCGAATGCCGGTGGTTTCTTCAGCTTGCTTCTGGGCAGATTCGGCCGCGTCCATGATGTTGATCTTCCAGCCAGTGAGGTCAGAAGCCAGGCGCACGTTCTGGCCACCACGGCCAATCGCGATCGCGAGGTTTTCTTCGTCCACCACCACGTCCATGGCGTGTTTTTCTTCGTCCACCACAATGGACTGCACGTTGGCGGGGGCCAGAGCGCCGATCACGAACTGGGCCGGGTCTTCGCTCCACAACACGATGTCGACACGCTCACCCGCCAGCTCGTTGGTCACGGCGTTGACACGGGTGCCACGCACACCGACGCAAGTGCCGATCGGGTCCACGCGCTTGTCGTGTGAGAGCACGGCGATCTTGGCGCGGGAGCCAGGGTCACGGGCGCAGGTTTTGATCTCCAGCAGGCCTTGCTCGATCTCGGGCACTTCCTGACGGAACAGCTCGATCATGAACTCGGGGGCCGAGCGCGACAGCAAGATGGGTGCGCCGCGCAAGGTCAAATCGACTTCCATGATCATGGCGCGCACACGGTCACCGCTGCGCAAATTTTCCTTGGGGATCATTTCGCTGCGGCGCAGGCGGCCTTCGATGCGGCCGGCTTCACAGATGATGTCGCCCTTGTCCATTCGCTTGACGGTGCCCACAAAAATCTTCTCGCCACGCGACATGAAGTCGTTGAGCAGCATTTCGCGCTCGGCGTCACGGATTTTTTGCAAGATGACCTGCTTGGCTGCCATGGCGCCAATGCGGCCAATGGGCAAAGACTCGATCGGCTCTTCGATGTACTCGTCGACCTCGATGTCCGGAATTTGTTCTTTGGCCTCGAACAGCAAAATTTCCTGCTCGGGCAACTGCAAACCGGCTTCATCGGGCACCACATGCCAGCGGCGGAAAGTTTCGTAGTTGCCGCTGTCACGGTCCACCGCCACGCGGATGTCCACCTCGCCGGCATACAGCTTTTTGGTGGCTTGGGCCAAAGCGGCTTCCACGGCACCAAACACCACGTCGCGCTCAACGTTCTTTTCACGTGAGATGGCTTCGACCAACATCAACATTTCGCGATTCATGAATGACTCTCCTGTTCCACTGGGTCTGCGGTTCAGACCCGATAAAAATGCTCAAAACCCGACACCCGGTCAGGCTTCCACCTTTGGCTTGCGCCCTTTGAAATCCACCACGGGGGCCAAACGGGCCTCGCGCAACTCGTCCAATGTGAACCCCAATGCATGCAAGGGTGCAGGGGCTCGTTTCTTACTGACTTTTTGACCCGGCTTGACGGCGGGCGCATCGCTCCAGACGATTTGCCAGCCTTGACCGGTGGCGTCACGCTCGAGCGTGCCGCGAAATTTTTTACGCGTCGGGTTGACCATGCCACCAGCGTTCTCACCCATGGGGGCTTTGAGGGTGATGTCGATCAACTCCCCCACGAAGCGCTCAAAGTCCTGCGCATTGCGCAAGGGACGGTCGATACCGGGGGAAGACACCTCCAGCCGGTTGTAGGCCACGCCGTCGACTTCGAGGGCGAACTGCAACTGCCGATTGACTTTTTCGCAGTCTTCCACGTTGATGAACAGCTCAGAGCCTGGCTGCCAGGGCCAGTCGATGGTGATGCGCAACAAACCGCCCGCTGTGCGGTCAATCTCAACCAGGTCATAGCCCAGGCCGGTCACGGTTTCTTGAACAATTTGCTGCAATGCCACAGAGCTTCAGAATGTCAACGTTAAAAAGAGAGACCCAAAAAAAACGGGCGGTGAAAACCCGCCCGTTTGGTCGTGAAGCCAGTATTCTAGCCGAAAAACGCGCTAAGTGCGTGATTTTTAAGGAAAACGAAGCCCCAACAGCCGCAGGCTGGCTCACGCATCGGGAAAGGCCGCCAGCAAAGTGCGGGTGTAGTCGTGCCCAGGCGAGTGCAGCACTTGCTCGGCAGGCCCTGCCTCCACAATCTGTCCGTCTTGCAACACCATCACCTGGTGGGCCATGGCCCGCAACACGTCAATGTCGTGGGTAATCAATAAATACGCCATATTCCGGTTTTTCTGCAGCGCCTGAAGTAACTTCAGGATTTGCTTTTGCACGGTGACGTCCAGTGCACTGGTCGGTTCGTCCAGAACCAGCAACTGAGGCGCCACCACCAGCGCACGGGCCAGGGCAATGCGCTGCCTCTGTCCGCCTGAAAAGGCATGGGGGTAACGGTTGAGCAAGTCCGGGAACTCGGCCGTGGTCAAACCGACTTCGGCCAAAGTGGCCAGCACCCGCGCTTGCATGTCGGGCCCGGACAACTGCGGCTGGTGCAACCGCAAACCTTCCGAGACGATTTCGCCCACCGTCATGCGGGGCGACAAGCTGCCATAGGGGTCCTGAAAAACGACCTGCACCTTCTGGCGCAAGGCTTTGTCGCGACCGGGAACACCTTGCCAGGTTTGTCCACCGAAGGACAGTTCGCCGCCAAAGGGGATCAAGCCCAACACGGCCTGCGCCAGACTGGATTTGCCAGAACCCGACTCCCCCATCACGCCCAGCGTGGTGCCTGGCGTGATGCTGAAGTCGGCCCCATGCACGGCTGTGAAGTGGTGTTGGCGGAACCAGCCGAGAAAACCGGGCACGTTCATCGGGTAACGCACTTGCAGGCCCTTGGCCTGCACCAAGGGTGCCCCGGCTGGGCAGATTGTCGCCAAGCCATCCCGGGTGGGCCGACTGTCCAGCAGCTTTTGGGTATAGGGATGCTGGGGGCGTGAGAACACATCGGCCAAAGCGCCCTGCTCCACCAGATGGCCTTTTTCCATCACCGCCACCCGGTCGGCAAAGTGACGCACCAAAGCCAAATCGTGGGTGATCAGCAAAACGGCCATGCCGGTTTTTTGCTGCAGATCGGCCAGCAGCTGCAACATCTGCAGGCGCAAGCTGGCGTCCAGCGCAGTGGTCGGCTCGTCGGCCAGCAGCAGCTTGGGCTCGGACGCCAGCGCCATGGCCATCATGGCGCGTTGGCGTTGGCCGCCCGACAACTGGTGCGGATAAGCCGCAAACCGGCGCTCGGGGTCATCGATCCCGGTTTCGGAGAGCAAATGCACGGCCCGTGCATCGGCGTCGCGCCGGGACAACAGCTTTTTGAGTTGCAGCACTTCCGAGATCTGAGCACCCACCGTCATCAGGGGGTTCAGCGCTGTCATCGGCTCCTGAAAGATCATGGCGATCTCGTCGCCACGGATGCGCTGCATCTCAGCTGGCGTTTGCCCCAGCAAGTCCTGGCCTTGCCACAGCACCTGACCCGACAGCTCGGCCGAATCCAGCAAGCGCAGCACCGACAGCGCGGTGACCGATTTGCCCGAACCCGACTCGCCCACCAAGGCCACGCGCTCACCCGCCTGAAGGCTCAGGTTCACGCCGTGTACCACGGCCTGCCCGCCAAAGGCAATGCGCAGGTCTTTGAGTTCCAGCAAAGCTTGCGGCGCGTTCATGCTTGAGCCTTTCGCGGGTCCAGCGCATCACGCAAGGCGTCGCCCATGAAGGTCAGCAGCAACAAGGTCACCACCAAGACCACGAAGGTGGACATCGATATCCACCAAGCGTCGATGTTGTTTTTGCCCTGGGCCAACAACTCGCCCAGGGACGGTGTGCCCGGCGGCACGCCCAGGCCCAGAAAGTCCAGCGAGGTCAGGGCCAAAATGGCCCCACTCATGCGAAACGGCAGGAAAGTCACCACCGGGGTCATGCTGTTGGGCAACACATGCCGCCACATGATTTGCCAATGCCCCAGCCCCAAGGCCCGCGCCGAATTGACGTAGTCCAGCTGGCGGTTGCGCAAAAACTCGGCCCGCACATAGTCGGACAGACCCATCCAGCCAAACAGGCCCAGCAGCAAAAGCAACAAGCCCACGCTCGGCTCGAACACGGCCGAGAAAATGATCAGCAAATAAAGCTCGGGCATGGCGCTCCAGATTTCGATGAAGCGCTGAAACACCAGGTCGGTCTTGCCCACAAAAAAGCCTTGCACGGCGCCGGTCAGCACGCCGAGGAACACGCCAAACAAGGTCAGGGCCAGCGCAAACAGCACCGACACCCGAAAGCCATACAGCAAACGCGCCAGCACATCGCGCCCCCGGTCGTCGGTGCCCAACCAATTGCGGGCGGTCGGCGGTGCCGGGTTCGGCAAGGGGGCAAAGTAGTCGAGCGTGCTGTGGTGGTAAGGGTTAGGGGCCTGCAGCGCCCAGTTGCTGCCCTTGTTTAGTTGTTGCTGAATGAAGGGATCCAAGTAGTCAGCTGGTGTTTCGAAATCACCGCCAAAAACTTTTTCGGGCAAGGTCTGCACCACCGGGAAGTACCACTGCCCCTCAAAGCGCACGACCAGCGGCTTGTCGTTGGACAGCAACTCGGCCCCCAGGCTCATCACGAACAGGGTCACGAAAATGATCAGGCTGCCGAAACCCAAACGGTTGCGCCGGAAACGCTGCCAGGCCCGGGCCGAGGGAGACGTTTGGTGCGGCAAAGCGGTGGTGGTGGCAGCGGTCATTTGTCAAACTTCACGCGAGGGTCCACCCAGAGGTAGCACAGGTCACTGATCAGCTTAGTGACCAGCCCGATCAGGGTGAACAAATACAAGGTGCCCAGCACCACCGGGTAATCGCGCCGGATCACGGCCTCATAGCTCAGCAAGCCCAGGCCATCGAGCGAGAAGAGGGTTTCGATCAGCAGCGAGCCCGTAAAAAATGCCCCGATGAAGGCCGCAGGAAAACCCGTGACCAGCGGGATCAGCGCGTTGCGCATGACATGGCGGTACAGCACCCGGTTTTCGCTCAGGCCTTTGGCACGAGCCGTCAGCACATACTGTTTGCGGATCTCTTCCAGAAACGCGTTCTTGGTCAGCATGGTGATGACGGCAAACGAGCCCAGCACACTGGCCGTGACCGGCAAGGCGATGTGCCACAGATAGTCGACCACCTTGGCCCCCCAGCTCAGCTGCTCCCAGTTGGACGAGGTCAGGCCGCGCAGCGGGAACCACTGCAGCTGCCCGCCAAAGATCACCAGCAAAGCCACGCCCAGCACAAAACCCGGAATGGCATAACCCACCAGCACCAGCAAACTGGTGAGCGTGTCAAAACGCGTGCCCGCGCGCACTGCCTTGGCGATCCCCAAAGGCACCGAGACCAAGTAGCTCAGGAAAAAGGTCCACAAGCCCAGGCTGATGGACACGGGCAGTTTTTCCTTGATCAGGCTCCAGACGTCTTTGGGGTAGAAAAAACTCTTGCCCAGATCGAACCGTGCAAACTGCTGGAGCATCATCCAAAAACGCTCGGTGGGTGGCTTGTCAAAACCGTAGAGCGTTTTGATTTCGGCAATGCGGGCGGCATCCACACCCTGTCTGCCCCGGTAACCGCTGCCTGATGCCGCAGCGCCCTCCCCGCCCGTGTCCCGGCCTTGCAACTGGGCCACCATTTGCTCGACCGGACCACCGGGCACAAACTGAATCACCACAAAGGTCATCAACAACACCCCGAACAAGGTCGGGACCATCAAGAGCAAGCGTTTGACAATGTAGGCCAGCATGGCTCAGCGCCCCTTTCCCGGTGCGTTGGACGCTGCAGCGGCTTGGGGTGACCACCACACGGTGGTCACCAGCGCTTCAGGCTGGTAGTAGCGCGGCAACTGGGCGGGACGCTCAAAGGCCGACGCCCGCCAGGACACCCGGTGCACCGCGCCGTACCAATGCGGCACCACGTAATGGCCGTGGCGCAGCACCCGGTCCAGGGCACGCAAGCTGGTCACCAGCTGCGGCCGGGTGGTGGCACTCACCACCTTGTCCAGCAAGGCATCCACCGCCGGGTCTTTCAGACCCAGCACATTGCCCGAGCCCTCCATGTCGGCCGATCGGCTGCCATAGCGCTCCAGCAACTCGGTGCCGGGCGCTTCGCTGCCAACGGTGCGGTTGCTGATGATGTCAAAGTCGAACACGTCCATGCGTTTTTGCAGCAAGGCAAAGTCGATCACCTTGTACCGGACCTGGATGCCCAGTTTTTCCAGGTTTTTGGCAAAGGGCGTGACGACGCGCCCCATCGAGCCCGAGCTGTCGAGAAATTCGATGCTGAAGGCTTGCCCATTGGCATTGCGCAAAGCGCCATCGCGGTAGCTCCATCCGGCGGCTTGCAGCAGATCACGCGCCTGGCGCAAGTGGTCGCGCAGCGTATGGCCCGAGGCGGGATCCAGCGCGGTCTGGGGCGGTTGTGGCACATCCTGCTCGAACACAGCGGCAGGCAGCTGAGACCGCAAAGGCCCGAGCAAAGCCAACTCGTCAGGACCAGGTCGGCCCTTGGCCTCGAAATCGCTGGCCACAAAATAACCGCGCACCCGGCTGTAGGCGTTGTAGAAGAGTTGCCGGTTTAGCCACTCAAAATCCATGGCCAGCGCAATGGCCTGGCGCACCCGCACATCCTTGAACTGGTCGCGCCGGAGGTTGAACAAAAAGCCCTGAAAGTCGCCCGCGTTGCCGTGCGGCAACTCGGCCTTGATCAGCTCGCCACGCTCGAAGGCCCGGCCCGTGAAGGCCCTGGCCCACTCGCGGGCGATGAAAGACTGCATGTAATCGAACTCACCCGCCTTGAAGGCTTCGAGCTGAGCGGTGCTGTCCTTGTAGATCTTGTAGGTGATGCGGTCAAAATTGAACAAGCCTTTGCGCACGTTCAGGTCTTTGGCCCAATAAGCCGGGTCGCGCTCGTAGGTGATGTCCTTGCCAAACTGCACTCGGCCCATGCGGTAAGGCCCCGAGGCGATGGGCATGTCCATGACCATCTGATCGAATGGCTTGTAGTTTTTACCCTCCAGCCCCCATTTGTGGCTGAACACCGGCAAGCTGCCCACAATCAAAGGCAGCTCGCTGTTGGGCCGCACAAAATCAAAACGGATGCTGCGCTCACCCAAGACCGTGGCGCCTTTGACCTCGCCAAAAAAAGTGCGGTACTGGGGCGCGGCCTGTTTGCTGGTCAGACGTTCAAACGAATGGCGCACATCGGCGGCCAGTACCGGGTCACCATTGTGGAAGCGGGCTTGCGGGTGGATCTGGAAGACCACCGACATCCGGTCACTGGACACCGCCACGTCTGACGCCAGCAGGCCGTAAGCCGTGGTCGGCTCGTCCATGTTGCCCACCAGCAAAGTGTCGAACATCATGGCCAGCATGGCCGGGGGCGCACTGCCCTTGAGCGTGAACGGGTTGTATTTGTCAAAGTTGGACTGGCGGGTGGGCGGCACCAGCACAATCTCGCCGCCTTTGGGCGCGGCCGGGTTCACATAAGAGAAATGGGCAAAGCCAGCCGGATAGCGGATGTCGCCAAACTGTGCGTAAGCGTGGGCAGCCCAGGCGGAGCCCGACATGCAGAGCCAGAGCGCCAAGCAGCAGTGTGTCCAGAAAAAGGCCATGGGTCTTCGCATGCGACAATTCTGCACACATTTTTCAGGAGTTGAAGACATGACTACAAAAACAGGATTTCTGTCGGGCAAAAAGCTGCTGATCACAGGCGTGCTGTCCAACCGCTCGATCGCTTATGGCATCGCCAAGGCCTGCCACGCGCAAGGCGCCGAGCTGGCTTTCAGCTACGTGGGTGAGCGCTTCAAGGACCGCATCACCGAATTCGCCGCCGATTTTGACTCCAAGCTGATTTTTGATTGCGACGTGGGCAGCGACGAGCAGATTGAAAAGCTGTTCACAGATCTGTCGGCCACCTGGCCCAAGTTTGACGGTTTTGTACACGCGATCGGCTACGCGCCACGCGAAGCGATTGCCGGCGATTTTCTGGACGGTTTGTCGCGCGAGGGCTTCAAGATCGCTCACGACATCAGCGCCTACAGCTTCCCGGCCATGGCCAAAGCGGCCTTGCCTTACCTGAACGACAAGGCGTCGGTGCTGACCCTGACGTATCTGGGCGCGATCCGCACAGTGCCCAACTACAACACCATGGGCCTGGCCAAGGCGAGTCTGGAGGCTTCGGTACGTTACTTGGCCGAGTCGCTGGGCAGCCAGAACCGGGGTCTGCGGGCCAACGGCATTTCGGCCGGCCCCATCAAGACGCTGGCGGCCAGCGGCATCAAGGGTTTTGGCAAGATTTTGTCGGTGGTGGCCGAAGCCTCACCGATTCGCCGCAATGTGACCATTGAGGACGTGGGCAATGTGGCCGCGTTCATGCTGAGCGACTTGGCCGCGGGCGTCACAGCCGAGATCACGTATGTGGATGGTGGTTTCAGCCAGGTGGTGGGAGGCATTGCGGAGCCAGCGGCTGCGGCTTGATGCATTCTCCATGCCTCTGAAGCCTGCGAAGACGGGCTTCAGCTTTTGCAAAGACCGCCTGAGGCGAGGCGGGCGCTGCCCGGGCTCATAACTCGCTTCGCTCGCCAAATCGCCCGGTTCAGCGCCCGCCTCACCTCAGGCTGAGTGGGGACTGTTCTGGGTCTAGGAATATCCCCTGTCATACCCGCGCACGCGGGTATCCAACACAGCCGAAGGCATAGGTCCTCGATCGCAGACATCGGTGGACACAACAAATGTCAACGACATGGGCATCCAATATGTCTCAAAAACCAACCGTACCCTGAGATTGAAAAAGCGGCGAAAGCCGCTTTTTCGATTTTCCCCGCAGGTGAGTTGGGGCCCTGTGCGGGGGCGATGTGGCAAAGCGAAGCGCCTCTAAGCCCCCGCACAGGGCCCCAACTCACCTGCCCTCCCCTTGAAACCGAAATCCCAAGGGCTATAACTTCGAAAAATTTCAGGCCTTCACGCAATCCGCAAAGTAGCGCTTCTTGCCATCGTCGTCCTTGATCTCCACCAGACCATGGATGTCGGTTTCGAAACCAGGGCACTTCTCGTTGAACTCACGGGCGAACTTGAGGTAATCCACGATCTTCTTGTTGAAAACTTCGCCAGGAATCAAGAGCGGGATGCCCGGTGGGTAAGGCGTGACCAGGCCCACGGTGATGCGGCCTTCCAGGTGGTCAATCTCCACCCGCTCGGTCTTGCGCTGGGCAATGTGAGCGTAGGCGTCTGATGGGCGCATGGCCGGGGCCAGGTCGGACAAATACATGTCGGTGGTCAGGCGGGCGATGTCGTACTTGGCATACATCTCGTGCACATGCTGGCACAGGTCACGCAGGCCCATGCGCTCGTAGCGCGGGTGCTTCTGGCAGAACTCCGGCATGATTTTCCACATGGGCTGGTTCTTGGCGTACTCATCCTTGAACTGCTGCAAGGCCGTGAGCAAGGTGTTCCAGCGGCCCTTGGTGATGCCGATGGTGAACATGATGAAGAAGCTATAGAGGCCTGTTTTCTCCACCACCACGCCGTGCTCGGTCAGGAACTTGCTGACGATGGACGCCGGAATACCGGTCTTGTCGAACTTGCCATCCAGATTCAGGCCCGGTGTCACGATGGTCGACTTGATGGGGTCGAGCATGTTGAAGCCGTCGGCCAGCTGCTGACCGAAACCGTGCCATTTGCTGGCTTTTTTGCGCGGGTCGTTGCGCAAGATCCAGTCATCGGCGCGGCCAATGCCCTCGTCGGCAAACTTTTCCGGGCCCCAGACCTTGAACCACCAGTCCTGGCCATAGTCTTCGTCCACCTTGCGCATGGCGCGGCGGAAATCCAGGGCCTCGGCAATGCTCTCTTCCACCAAGGCGGTGCCGCCCGGCGGCTCCATCATGGCCGCAGCCACATCGCAGCTGGCGATGATGCTGTACTGCGGGCTGGTCGAGGTGTGCATCAGGTACGCCTCGTTGAACAAGGGACGGTCCAGCTTGGTGTTTTGCGCGTCCTGCACCAGCACATGGCTGGCCTGGCTGATACCGGCGAGCAGCTTGTGGATGGACTGCGTGGCGTAAACCATGGACTCTTTGGGGCGAGCGCGCTTTTTGCCCATCGCGTGATAAGGGCCATAAAACGGGTGGAAAGCCGCGTGCGGCAGCCAGGCCTCGTCAAAGTGCAGGTTGTCCACGTAACCGTCTAGCATGGTCTTGATGGTTTCGGTGTTGTACAACACGCCGTCGTAGGTGGACTGGGTCAGCGTCATCACCCGAGGCTTGACCTTTTTCGGGTCGACGCCTTTGAGCAAGGGGTTGGCCTTGATCTTGGTCATGATGGCCGCAGGCTCGAACTCGCTTTTGGGGATGGGGCCGATGATGCCGAAGTGGTTGCGCGTGGGCTTCATGAACACGGGCACCGCGCCGGTCATGATGATCGCGTGCAAGATGGACTTGTGGCAGTTGCGGTCCACCACCACCACGTCGCCCGGGGCCACGGTGTGGTGCCAGACGATCTTGTTGGAGGTGCTGGTGCCGTTGGTCACGAAGAAGCAATGGTCGGCATTGAAGATGCGCGCGGCATTGCGCTCGCTCTCGCCAATGGCGCCGTTGTGGTCCAGCAGCTGACCCAACTCTTCCACCGCGTTGCACACGTCAGCGCGCAGCATGTTCTCACCATAAAACTGGTGGTACATCTGACCCACAGGGCTCTTCAAGAAGGCCACGCCACCCGAGTGACCCGGGCAGTGCCACGAATACGAGCCGTCTTCGGCGTAATCGAGCAGCGCCTTGAAAAACGGCGGCTGCACGCCCTCCAGGTAGCTCTTGGCCTCGCGGATGATGTGGCGCGCCACAAACTCGGGCGTGTCCTCGAACATGTGGATGAAGCCGTGCAACTCGCGCAGGATGTCGTTGGGCAAATGGCGCGAGGTCTTGGTCTCGCCATAGATGTAAATCGGTACATCGGCGTTCTTGCGGCGCACCTCGTCAATGAAGGCCCGCAAGTTGATGACGGCCGGGTCCAGATCGGGCCCGGGTGAAAACTCTTCGTCGTCGATCGACAAAATGAAGGCGCTGGCGCGGCTTTGTTGCTGCGCAAATTGCGACAAATCGCCGTAACTGGTCACACCCAACACTTCAAAGCCCTCTGCAACGATGGCGTCAGCCAAAGCGCGGATACCCAGGCCCGATGTGTTTTCGGAACGGTAGTCTTCGTCGATGATGACGATGGGGAAACGAAATTTCATGGGCTGGTCGGGCTGTGCGCCGAGGAAAGGTCAAAGGAATTTGAAACAGTGGCGAAGTTTAAGGACAAAAAGGCCCTGCAGAACGACGCAGATCACAAATTGGCAAAAAACCAGCCGCACAGCGATCTGCCAAGTCCACACAAGAATTGCCGCAGGCATCCAAAAACCCGTTTTTCCACTGCTACAATCTCAGGCTTCGGAGCGGTGGATGAGTGGTTTAAGTCGCACGCCTGGAAAGCGTGTGTGGGTTAATAGCCCACCGCGGGTTCGAATCCCGCCTGCTCCGCCAAAACAAAAAAGCCTGCACAGTGTGCAGGCTTTTTTTCATATATGGGTTTCAAGTGCAGCGCTCTGCCGTCCTTGAAACCTGGCCCTCCGGTCAGGAGGGCCAACAGATCAGCGAACCACAGCGATTTGCGAACGCTCGCCACCTTTGTAGGTGTACAAGGTCAAGGCACCATTCTTGATGTCGCCTTTTTCGTCAAACGCGATGTTGCCCGTCACGCCTTTGTAGTTGATGGCTTTCAGCGCTGGCAAGTACTTGGCTGGATCGGCAGAACCGGCCGTCACCATGGCTGTGGCCATGACTTTCACAGCGTCATACACGTAGGGTGCGTAGACCTGCACATCGGCGTTGAACTTGGCTTTGAAGTCTGCACGGAACTTGTCCATGCCGGCTTTTTGCTCGCCTTCAACACCGCCAGCTTCGGCGCAGAACACCGACTCGTCCTTCATGGCGTCGCCAGCCAACTTGGCCAGCTCGGAAGTGCAGATGCCGTCACCGCCAAGGAACTTGGCGTTGATGCCCAGAGACTTCATCTGGCGCAGCATGGGGCCGGCCACAGCGTCCATGCCACCGAAGAAGACGACGTCGGGCTTCTTGGCCTTCAATGTGGTCAAGATGGCGTTAAAGTCAGAAGCTTTGTCGGTGGTGAACTCGTGACCCACGATGGTGCCGCCAGCAGCGGCAGCGCCCTTCTTGAATTCTTCAGCCACGCCTTGGCCGTAAGCGGTACGGTCATCGATGACAGCGATGTTTTTGCCTTTGAGGGTTTCCACAGCGTATTTGCCGAGGGTGCCACCCAAATGCACGTCGTCAGCCACCACGCGGAACGCGCCAGCGTAACCTTGACGGGTGTACTTGGGGTTGGTGGCCGAAGGAGAAATCTGGGGAATGCCAGCGCTGTTGTAGATCTGCGAGGCTGGAATGGTTGTGCCGGAGTTCAGGTGACCGATCACACCATTGACTTTGGCGTCCACCAGTTTCTGGGCAGCAGCGGTGCCTTGCTTGGGATCAGCGGCATCGTCTTCGGCCAGCAATTCAAATTTGACGGGCTTGTCACCGATTTTCAGGCCAGCCGCATTCAGCTCTTCAATGGCCATGCGGCCACCGTTTTCGTTGTCTTTACCCAAGTGGGCGATGGCACCGCTGACGGGACCCACGTGACCAATTTTGATCACTTGCACGTCAGAAGCGGCTTCTTTTTTACCGCAAGCTGCCAAAACCACTGCAGCAACAGCCACAGACACCATGGTCAAAGTACGCGTACCAGAAAATTTCATGGAAACTCCGAAGAATAAATTGCTTCAATCAAGCAAGCCGCAAAGATACTGCAAAACAGACCCTTTGGGGCCTAGGGAAAACCAAAATTCTCGCAAACAGTCAGGGGGTATCTACACCGACGACACCCTCGCCAAGGCCTGCACGCGCACGCCAGGCCTGTTGCAGGCTTTTGTGCACCAATTCGGCAGCCAAACGCTCGATTTCAGGGCGCAAAGCATGCAGCAACTCGTCCGACAAGTCCATGAATGCCGCTTTTTCTTGGGCACGGGCGTCCAGCGCAGCCCGCAAAGCCTCGGGAATGTCGGATTCAGGCATCGCCGCGCTCAAAACAGGCAAGACCGTATCCGGCACGCCGGATGTGGACCCTGAGCGGGGAAAACTCATGATGCAGACGCCTTGGATAAATCGTGCTGCACCAGGGCATAGCCTTGCGCGGTGTAGTGCCGCCAGCGCTGCCTGGCCGTCATGCGGCCGTGGTCGTCGGTGGCCACGATCTCGATCAGACGTTTGAACGACTCAAACCCGACGGGGACCTCATCGCCCAGGTTCACCAGCACATCCAGCCCGGAAAGCTGCAAGGGATCAGGGTTCAGCCGGATCGGGGATGCGGCCTGAATCTGCGGGGCATCGGCCGCGGTGCTGTGCGGCAGAAAGTCAACCTCCGAAAAGGCCCACAAGGCGGCATCCAGCTGGCGCAAGCTGGCCTCGGAGCCAACCACACCCACCCGCAAAGAACGGCCATGGGCCTTGCGCAGCAGCCGACAAGCGTATTGCAGCCGCTCCGTGGTGTTGAAATGGAACTCGATTTGGGTCATCGCCCACCCGTCAGCGACGGCGGCTGGACGCGGCCTTGGCTGCGGCTGGACCCGCCTGGGCCAACAAATAGGCCAGCAGCAAGCCCACAGGCCTGCCTGTCGCGCCCTTGGCGGCACCACTGCGCCAGGCCGTACCGGCGATGTCCAGGTGCGCCCACGGGTAACGCGACGCGAACCGCTGCAAGAACTTGGCCGCTGTGACCGAGCCCGCCTGACGCCCAGCCACGTTGGCCACATCGGCGTAGCGTGACTTCAGGCCTTCGGCATAGTCTTCGTCCAATGGCATCCGCCAGCAGGCGTCGCCGGAAGCATCTCCCGCCAACTGCAGGGCTTGCGCCAAAGCATCGTCGCTGGAGAACAGCCCGGACCGAACCCCGCCCAGTGCAATGACGCAAGCGCCCGTCAACGTGGCAATGTCAATCACCGCCCGGGGCTTGAAGCGCTCGGCATACGTCAAGGCATCGCACAGCACCAGCCGCCCCTCGGCATCGGTATTCAGAATCTCAATGGTCTGCCCGCTCATGCTAGTGACCACATCGCCCGGCTTGACCGCCTGGCCGTCAGGCATGTTCTCGGTGGCCGGAATCAAACCGACCACGTTGATGGCCGGCTTGAGCTCACCCAAAGCCTTGAAAACGCCCAGGACACTGGCCGCACCGCTCATGTCGTACTTCATTTCGTCCATTTCGGCGGCGGGCTTGATGGAAATGCCCCCAGTGTCAAACGTGATGCCCTTGCCCACCAGCACCACCGGGGCCTGAGCAGCAGGCGCGCCGCTGTAGCGCATGACGATGAAGCGCAAGGGTTCTGCGGCCCCTCGCGCCACGGCTAAAAAGGCCCCCATGCCCAGTTTGGACACTTCTTTGGGGCCCATCACCTCGCATTTGAAGGCGGGCCCTTTGGCGATCGCCTTGGCCGCATTGGCCAGCAAGCTTGGCGTGGCATGGTTGGCCGGCCGATTGGCCCATTCTTTGGCCACCTCGATGCCGGCCACCAAGGCCTGCGTGTGGGCCAAGGCATCACGCAGCTCGGCATTCACCGTCTCGGCACTGAAAACCACCTGTTTGAGCGTTCTGGGTTTGGGTTTGCTCAGGGTGCTGGTGTAGCTGTAACTGGCATCGGCCAGCGCGCAGGCCGCCACCTGCAGGGTTTTGCCAGAAATCTCGGTCGTAGCGTGCAGCCCCAGGCGTTTGATTTTGGCGGACTTGAGTGCACCCCAGGCTGCATTCACGGCGCTGCGAACCTGGGCAGCACTGCCTTCGCCGATGCACACAACCACCACATGACGGGCTTGGATGCCCGGATGCGCGTAGAAAGTCAGCATTGCACCAGGCTTGTGCTCGAAGTCGCCATGCGCAGCGGCAGCTCGCACCACCACCGAAATCGGGCCTTTGTCGGAGCCCTCGACACCGCCCTGTGAAGGCCACAAGACCACCAGGGCATCCAGATCATCACGAATCACGCTGGACAGGGCACGTTTTTGGATTTCGAAGTTCATAATTCAGTTTTTCCTTCGCACCGATGTTATTCCATTCCTCTTTACGCAAAGACCTGGCCCGCAATTTCGGGGCCACGTTGGTGGTTTTGGTCACCATTGTGATCACCATCATCCTGATCCGGACGCTGGGCCAAGCCAGCCGAGGCAGCGTCAACCCGTCCGAGGTCCTGCTGGTCATGGGTTTCAGCGTGCTGAGCCAACTCACCACCATCATCACCCTGAGCCTGTTCATCGCGGTGGTGGCCACCCTCTCGCGCATGTACGGCGACAGCGAAATGGTGATCTGGTTTTCAAGCGGACAGGGGTTGGGGCAGTTTGTGCACCCGCTGTTCCGGTTTGCCTGGCCCGTTTTGCTCATCGTGACTTTGCTGGCCCTGTTCGCCTGGCCCTGGAGCAACCAGCAAATCCAGGACCTCAAGCAGCGTTTTGAAAAACGCAACGACATCGAGCGCGTGGCGCCCGGCCAGTTCCAGGAATCGTCGGGTGGGCAGCGGGTCTTCTTCATTGACAAAGACACGCCCGACAACCGTTTTGGCCGCCATGTCTTCATCTCCAGCGTAGAAGGTCCCAAAGAAAGCGTGACCACGGCACAACAGGGCCGCATCGAATTGACGGGTCATGAGCGCTTTTTGATTCTGGACAATGGCCAACAATGGCTGACCAACCGGGAGACGGGTGAAACCCGGCTGACCCAGTTTGAGCACTACGAACTGCTGATCGACGACGACGTGAATCTCCCCTCTTCCGCCATGAACAGCCGCTACACCAGCACATGGGATTTGCTGAAACAACCCAGCCGTGAAAACTGGGGCGAGCTCTCATGGCGTCTGGGCCTGGGTCTGGCGGGCATCAATTTACTGTTGATCGCCTTGGCCGTCTCCGCCGTCAACCCCAGGGCGGGCCGCAGTTACCACCTGGGTCTGGCCTTGTTCGTCTTCATCGCTTACTACAACATGCTCAACGTGGGTCAAAGCTGGATCAGCACAGGGCGCTTTGACTTTCTGCCCTTCATGGTGGTCTTGCATGGCGGTGTCTTTTTGATGGCCATGCTGTGGCTCTCGGTTCGGCATTACAACTGGTCCTGGCGCTTTCTTTGGCCCACACGGGCCCCTCAAAACAAAGGCGCGGCATGAAAACCGTTCGCAGCTTGCTGCATGGCGAAATCATCCGGGCTGTCAGCTTTGTGCTGGTGGGTTTTTTGGCGCTGTTCCTGTTCTTTGATCTGGTCGACGAGCTGCAGAACCTGAGCCGTCTGGCCAGCCAGGGCTACCAACTGCACCACGCCTTGTTGTATGTGGCCCTGAAAACGCCTTCTCATATTTATGAACTGCTGCCCATCTCGGTGCTGATCGGCTGTATTTTTGTGATGGCGCGGCTGGCTCAAAGCTCGGAGTTCACCATTTTGCGCACGGGCGGTCTGGCCCCTTTGAAAGCCCTCTCCACCTTGCTGCAGCTGGGCCTGGTTTTTGTGACCATGACCTTCTTGATGGGCGATTACGCTGCGCCTTGGGCCGATCGTCAGGGCGTGCTGATCAAGGCCCGGTTTCAGGGCAACCTCACGGTGGGACAGACCGGCGCCTGGCTCAAGGAGCGACAAGGGCAACGGCACTTTGCGGTCAATGTGCGCAGTTTCGACGGCATCCGCCAGATGCAAAACATCCGCATTCACGAGTTCAACGAAGCGGGCCAGCTGCTCGCGATCACCAGCGCGCCACAAGCCGAGATCGGTGAAGGCGTTTGGCTGCTGCAGCAGGCCGAAGAAAAGTCCATCCAGACCCCGGGTGCCGGCCAAACCCTGCAATACCGGTCGGTCCAGCACCTCAGTCTGCCCTGGCCTACCGGCATCAGCGCGGACATGGTGGCCGCAGCCGTGCTCAGCCCGGACCGCATGCGGACCTGGGAGCTGTTCAATTACATGCGCCACCTGGCCAGCAACAACCAGAATGCGCAGCGCTACGAAATCGAGTTCTGGCGCAAGGTGTTCTACCCCTTGAGCTGCCTGGTCATGTTGGTCATGGCTTTGCCCTTCGCCTACCTGCACTTTCGTTCAGGCCAGATTGCCGGCTATGTGTTTGGTGGCGTGCTAGCGGGCATCAGTTTTTCATTGCTCAACAACCTGTTCAGCTTTGCGGGCAACTTGCAAAACTGGCAACCCTGGCTGACGGCGGCGGCCCCGGCCCTGATCTACAGCGCAATTTCCCTGCTCGGCTTTTGGTGGATGGTGTTACGGCGATGACAAATGACTTGACATCTCAAACGGGCGTGATTTTGTTTGCCCATGGTTCGCGCGACCCGCTTTGGCGCTTGCCCATCGATGCCGTGGCTGAGGACATGACCCGTCGCTGGCCGCACATGTCGGTGGCCTGCGCTTTTCTGGAGCTGACCACACCCGATTTGGCCACCACCGTCGAGGCCTTGATGATGCAAGGCAAAACCCATTTGCGCATCGTGCCCATGTTTCTCGGGGTGGGTCGACATGCCCGGGAAGACTTGCCGCAGCTGGTGTCCGAGCTGACCGAGGCCTACCCCCAGGTGCAGTTTGAATTGCTGCCTTCCATCGGAGAACACCCCGCGATGACCCGGCTCATGGCCGACATTGCCGCCAACGCAGCCAGCACGCCATAGACCCTTAAAGCATAATGATGCAAGTCAATATGATATTTACCGTATGAACCTGCACCAATTTCGCTTTGTCCAAGAAGCGGCACGCCGCAACCTCAACCTGACGGAAACGGCCAAAGCCCTGCACACCTCCCAACCCGGTGTGTCCAAAGCCATCATCGAGCTGGAAGAAGAGCTGGGCATCGAAATCTTTGCCCGCCATGGCAAGCGGCTCAAGCGGATCACCGAGCCCGGCCAGCACGTGTTGCAAAGCATTGAGGTCATCCTGCGTGAAGTCGGCAACCTGCGCAAAATCGGTGACCAATACAGCGCCCAGGACAATGGCACGCTCTCCATTGCCACCACGCACACCCAGGCCCGTTATGTGCTGCCGCTGCCTGTGGCCAAGCTGCGCGAAAAATACCCCAAGGTCAACATCAGCCTGCACCAAGGCGCTCCGGACCAAGTGGCCCAGATGCTGCTGCAGGATGTGGCCGAAATCGGCATCGCCACCGAGTCCCTGTCCGCTTACGAAGAGCTGGTGACCCTGCCCTGCTATGAGTGGCAGCACGTCCTGGTCTTGCCGCTCGACCACCCCTTGGCCAGCAAAGCGCATTTGTCCCTGGAGGACCTTGCCAACGAGCCCATCATCACCTACCACCCCTCATTCACCGGGCGCGGCCGCATCGATCAAGCCTTTGCTGCCAGAAAGTTGCACCCCCGCATCGCACTCGAAGCCATTGACTCGGACGTCATCAAGACCTACGTGCGTCTGGGCTTGGGCATTGGCATCGTGGCCGAAATGGCCGTCAAGGACGACCCTGTGAAAGACCTGGCGGTTCGTCCGCTGGGTCAGTTGCTGGGCATGAATGTGGCCCGTGTGGCCTTCAAGCGGGGTGCTTACCTGCGCCACTTTGTCTACCACTTCGCCGAATTGCTGAGCGATCGCCTGACGGCACCCCTCATCACCAAGGCCATGAACGGCCACGTCAACGATTACGAACTTTGAGCCCTGTACTTTGAACGCCATGAACGCACGCACCCCCAACCTCACCTCCAAAGCGCCCCACATGGGCACCACCATTTTCACGGTCATGTCGGCACTGGCCACAGAAAAAAATGCGGTCAACCTGGGCCAAGGCTTTCCGGATTTCCCGTGTGATCCGCGACTGCTCGATCTGGTGAACGACGCCATGCGCGAAGGCCTGAACCAGTATCCCCCCATGACCGGCGTTGCACCGCTGCGTGAGGTGGTGTCGCGCAAAATTGAAGCCCTGTATGGCCGCCATTACGACCCGATCAGCGAAATCACCGTCACGGCCGGGGCCACCCAGGCCATCCTCACCATTGTGCTCGCCATCGTTCACCCCGGCGACGAGGTCATCGTGCTGGAGCCCTGCTACGACAGCTATGTCCCCAACATCGAACTGGCGGGCGGCGTGGTGGTGCGTGTGCCCCTCACCCCTGGCACCTTCCGCCCTGACTTTGACAAAATCCGCGCCGCCATCAGCCCCAAGACCCGCGCCATCCTGATCAACTCACCGCACAACCCCAGCGGCATGATCTGGTCACGGCAAGACATGTTGACGCTGCAAGAGATCCTGGCCCCGACCAACATCGTGCTCATCAGCGACGAGGTCTATGAGCACATGGTCTACGCGCCCAACCAGCACTGGAGCGCTGCGCATTTTGATGGCCTGGCGGCACGCGCCTTCATCGTGTCCAGCTTTGGCAAGACCTTCCACGTCACCGGCTGGAAAATCGGCACCGTGGCGGCGCCTGCGGCCTACACCGCCGAATTCCGCAAGGTGCACCAGTTCAACGTGTTCACCGTGAACACGCCGATGCAGCATGCCCTCGCCCGTTTCATGGCCGATCCTGCCCCCTATCTGGAACTGCCCGCGTTTTACCAACGCAAGCGCGACATGTTCCGCCAAGGCCTGGCACAAACCCATTTCAAACTGTTGCCCGGCGAAGGCACTTATTTCCAGTGCGTGGACATTTCCGGCTTGAAAGTGCCCGAGAAAAACCTGAGCGAAGCCGACTTTTGCAAATGGCTGACCACCGACATCGGCGTGGCCGCCATCCCGCTCTCCGCCTTTTATGGCAACAGCTTTGACCAGAAAGTCATCCGGTTTTGCTTTGCCAAGAAGGATGAGACGCTGCTGCAGGCGCTGGAAAAACTCAAGGGGCTTTGACGCCCTCACGCCAGTCGCGATCCCCGGCCGCGAACGATCTGACCTGCCCGCAGCGCAAAAGCTCAGTCGTTTTCAGCGGCACTGATCTCGGGGAACAGCACCTCGGTAAACCCAAAACGGGTGAAGTCGCGCACCCGCATGGGGTACAGCGTGCCGATCAGGTGGTCGCATTCGTGTTGGACCACGCGGGCATGAAAACCGTCCACCGTGCGGTCGATCGGCTGGCCTTTTTCATCGAACCCGGTGTAACGGATGCGTGACCAGCGTGGCACCACGCCGCGCAAACCAGGCACCGACAAACAGCCCTCCCAATCCTCCTCCTCATTCGCCCCCAAGGGCGTGATGACGGGGTTGATGAGCACGGTTTTGGGCACCACAGGCCGGTTGGGGTAGCGAGGATTGACCGCATCGCTGCCAAAAATGACCAATTGCAGGTTCACCCCAATCTGGGGCGCAGCCAAACCAGCGCCGTTGACCGCAGCCATGGTCTCGCGCATGTCGGCAATCAAGGCATGCAACTGTGGGGTGTCAAACGCCTGCACAGGCTCTGCCACACGCAAAAGGCGGGCATCGCCCATTTTGAGGATGTCACGCACGGTCATGGTTTTTCTCCGGCAAGCAGCAGCGCCAGCCCCGCATCGTCCAGCACGGGCACACCCAAGGCCTGCGCCTTGTCGAGCTTGCTGCCCGCCTCGGCACCCGCCACCACGTAGTGGGTTTTCTTGCTGACCGAGCCGGCCACTTTGGCCCCCAGCGCTTCGAGTTTTTCCTTGGCTTCGTCACGGCCCATGCTTTGCAAGGTACCGGTGAGTACCACGGTGATGCCCGCCAAGGGCATTTCGGTCGGGGCCAGAGCATCGCCTTCGGCCCAGGTGATCCCCGCATCCCGCAAAGCCTGCACGACTTCGCGGTTGTGCGGCTGGGCAAAAAAGGTGTGGATGCTGTGCGCCACCACCGGGCCGACATCGGCCACTTGCAGCAGCGCGTCTTCGCTGGCGGCCATGATGGCGTCCAGCTGGCCAAAGTGCCGGGCCAGTTCCTTGGCCGTGGCCTCGCCCACATGGCGAATGCCCAGGCTGAACAAAAAGCGGCCCAGGGTGGTGTTTTTGGACTTTTCCAGCGCTTCCAGCAGGTTCACAGCCGATTTTTCGGCCATGCGGTCCATGTTGGCGAGCGTGTCCAGTTTCAAGTGGTACAGGTCGGCCAGGGTATTGACGTGCCCGGCATCGACCAGCTGGTCCACCAGTTTGTCGCCGAGGCCATCCACGTCCATGGCGCGGCGGTGGGCAAAGTGCCAAATGGCTTGCTTGCGCTGGGCGCTGCAAAACAGCCCGCCCGTGCAGCGGTGGTCGGCCTCGCCCTCTTCCCGCTCGGCCAAGCTCCCACATACGGGGCAGTGCGTCACCATGGTGAACTGCGGGGCACCCTGCGGGCGGCGGTCCAGCACCACCGACACCACCTCGGGGATCACGTCGCCCGCACGGCGCACGATCACCGTGTCACCCACCCGCACGTCCTTGCGGCGGGCTTCCAGTTCGTTGTGCAGCGTGGCGTTGGTGACCGTGACACCGCCCACAAACACCGGGGCCAGCTTGGCCACGGGCGTGAGTTTGCCCGTGCGGCCCACCTGCACGTCGATGGCCAGCACGGTGGTCATTTCTTCTTGCGCCGGGTATTTGTGCGCCACGGCCCAGCGCGGCTCTCGGGTCACAAAACCCAGACGGGCCTGCAAGGCCAGGTCGTTGACCTTGTAGACGACGCCATCGATGTCGTAGGGCAAGGCGTCACGCTCGGCCGCGATGCGCTGGTGAAAGGCCACGAGGCCTGCCGCGCCTTGCACGCAAGCGGTTTGCTCGGCCACCGGAAAGCCCCAGGCCTTGAGCTGCATCAGCATCTCGTAATGGCTGGCCCACTGCGGGCCACCTTCGGCGGCTGGGGTGATGTCGCCCAGGCCATAGGCAAAAAAGCTCAAGGGGCGCTCGGCGGCAATGCCCGAATCGAGTTGGCGGACCGCGCCAGCGGCGGCATTGCGGGGATTGACAAAGGTCTTCTCGCCCTTGGCGCCTGCAGCGATGCGCTGGCGTTGGCGCTCATTCAGCGCCTCAAAGTCATCCCGGCGCATGTAGACCTCGCCCCGCACTTCCAACACAGCGGGCGCATCGGGCGGCAAACGCAACGGAATCTGACCGATGGTGCGGATGTTGGCGGTGACCTCTTCGCCCGTTTCGCCGTCACCCCGGGTGGCGGCCTGCACCAGCACACCGCCCTCGTAGCGCAAGCTCATGGCCAGGCCGTCAAATTTCAGTTCGCCCACATAGGCCACGGCCGGGTCGGCTTCGCTCAAGCCCAGCTCTTTGCGGATGCGGGTGTCAAAAGCCTCGGCCCCGCTGGCTTCGGTGTCGGTTTCGGTGCGGATGCTGAGCATGGGCACGCGGTGCGTGACCTGCGCAAAAGCGTCCAGCACCGCCCCGCCCACCCGCTGGGTGGGCGAGTCGGGCGTCAGCAGTTCGGGGTGGGCCGACTCCAGAGCCTGCAGCTCGCGAAACAGGCGGTCGTATTCGGCATCGGGGACTTCGGGCGCGTCGAGCGTGTAGTAGGCGTGCGCGTGGTGGTGCAAAAGCGCTCGCAACTTTTCGGCTTTGTCGGCGGGCGAGGTCGCTGGGGTGCTGCCAGAGACCGCGCTGACCTCCGCGGGTGGCAGGTCGCCAAACAGGTCCGGATGGGACATGGTTTACAGCAACCGGTTCAGGAGAACAGACGACGGGCCTGAGGCGTGCCCGCCGACAACTCTCGCGCAGCCAAGGCGTCGTAGAGCTGTTGCAAATCTGTCGCTATTTGATCGAGCACGTCTTCGCCCAGAATTTGGCCGTTGCCATCGGTCACCACGCCGTCCATGTGCTCGGCCAGTAAGCGGGCCGCCTCGCGCAGGCGCTCAAAGGGCTGGTCTTCACGGGCAATTTGCGGCACATCCAGACTCAGCGAAAACTCGCGGATGGCCGACATGGCCGGGTCTTCGGCCATGGCAGCCTGGGTATCGAAAGTCAGCGACAGGATGGGCGGCAAGCCCGCCACGGCAGCCGGCAGCACCATGCGCCCCGGAATCACCCCTGCCACAAAGCCCATTCGCGCAGCATGCTGCTGGATGTAGCCCGGACTCCAGGCCGCTGCCCGTGCGCAGACCGTGAAGCTGAGCTGGGCATCGTGTGCACTGGCAAATTGATCGAGTTCACGCGCACGCGCCACTTCTTCGAGCATGTCGCTGAAACTGGCGCTGCCGCCCACGGCATCGGCAAAAGCCTGGGTTTTGACCACAAACTCCGAAAACTCGATGTTGTTGAGCGCCCCCACCCGATTGGCCAGCTGAACACCCGCCTGAAAGGCCGAATAACGCCGCCCAGCCGCCAAAACTTCCCATTCGCCACTGAGTTCGCTGCAACCCTCCACATGAAAGGGCTTGGTGCCGACGCGGCGGGTCACAGGCAAAGCCGCCAATGCGGCGTCCCCGGAGACCGGGTGGTCCACTTCGATGGTGGCGATCGCATCGATCAAGGCGTCCAGCAGGGGCTTGCGCTCGGGCTGGGGCAGCGTGGCGAAGTCGTCGGTCAGAACCGGTTCACGGGGCTCGAACAAGGCAGGCTCGGTGTCTGGCGCGGCCAACTCGGGTTCTGTCTGGGGCTCGGCCTGGCGGGGTGCGCTCTTGCGCGAGGTCCAGTAGTTGTAGACCACCACGGCCCCCACGGTGAGCGCCCCGATGGCGGCCAGACTCAACTGCAATGAGCTCATCGATTCCAACATAACTTCCTCAGGCCACGTCGGCCATTGACACTGCGGACTCCATGTCCACAGCCACGATGCGTGACACGCCCTGCTCCTGCATGGTCACGCCGATCAGCTGCTCGGCCATTTCCATGGCGATCTTGTTGTGGCTGATGAACAGGAACTGGGTCTCTTTGCCCATGCCCGCCACCAGCTTGGCGTAGCGCTCGGTGTTGGCGTCGTCCAGCGGCGCATCCACCTCGTCGAGCAAGCAAAACGGGGCCGGGTTGAGCTGAAAAATCGCAAACACCAGCGCGATCGCCGTGAGGGCCTTTTCGCCGCCCGAGAGCAGATGGATCGTCTGGTTTTTCTTACCCGGAGGCTGCGCCAGCACCTGCACCCCGGCGTCCAGAATTTCGTCACCGGTCATGACCAGGCGCGCATTGCCGCCGCCAAACAACTCGGGGAACATGCGGCTGAAGTGCTCGTTCACGATCTTGAAGGTACCGCCCAGCAGGTCGCGGGTTTCGGCATCGATCTTCTTGATCGCGTCTTCGAGCGTGTTCATGGCATCGGTCAGGTCGGCGCACTGCGAGTCCAGGAACACCTTGCGCTCGCGCGAGGTGGTCAGCTCTTCCAGCGCCGCCAGGTTGACCGGGCCCAGCGCCGTGATTTCGCGGTGGATGCGGTCGATCTCGCCCTGCAGACCCGTCACGCGCACCTGGCCTGCCTCAATCGAAGCGGCCACGGCTTCCAGATCGGCTTGGGCATCGGCCAGCAGCTGGGTGTATTGCTCCAGGCCCAGGCGGGCGGCTTGCTCCTTGAGCTGCAAATCGGTGATGCGCTGGCGCAAGGGGTCGAGTTCGCGCTCAAAACTCACGCGGCGTTCGTCGCTGGCGCGCAGTTTGGCCGTCAGGTCGTCGTAGGCACTGCGGCAAGCGCCCAGGGCTTGCTCGCGCTCGAGCTTGACGGCCAGCACATTTTGCAAACCCGCTTGGGCGGCGGCATCGGTCAGGCGGCTGAGTTCGTCGCGGGCGCGCTGCATTTCGGCGTCGATGCTGCTCACCTGCTGCTGCGCGGTCTCGATGGTGCGCTGCAGCTCGGCGCGGCGGGCGTCCAGGCTGCGCTGTGAAAACTGGGCTTCTTGCGCCCGGCGCTCCAGGCTGCGCTGTTGTTCGCGGCATTCGGCCAGCTTGCGCTCGGCTTCGATCACGCGCTCGTCCAGCTGGGCGTGGCGCTCTTGGGTGTCGGCCAGCTGCATGTCCAGTTCTTCAAAGCGGGCCTCGGCGGTGACGCGGCGCTCTTGCAGCTCGTCCAGCAAGGCCTCGACTTCGGCCAGGTCGTTGTTGATCTGCTCGCTGCGGGCGCGGGTTTGCGCCACCAGCTGCGACAGGCGCAGGGTCTCGACCTGCAGCTCGTGCGTGCGCGACTGGCTTTCGCTGGCTTCGCGGCGCACGGTGATCAGGCGCTGCGAGGCGTCGGCATAGGCCGCTTCGGCCCGCACCAGGGCGCTGCGGCTTTCTTCGGCGATCAGGGTCTGGGCGCGTAGCTGCTTTTCCAGGTTCTCGATCTCCTGGGCACGGCCCAGCAAACCGGCTTGCTCGGAGTCTTGGGCGTAAAACACCACGCTGTTCAGATCCACCGCATGGCCGGCCTGCACAAACAGGGTTTCGCCCGCTTGCAGCTGGCTGCGCCAGGCCAGCGCGTCTTCGATGTTGGGGGCGGTGTAGCAGCCTTGCAGCCAGTCGGCCAACAGGGCCGACAAACCGGCATCGTGCACGCGCAGCAACTCGGCCAGAGGCTTGCAGCCCGCGGGCAGGCCGCTGCGCGGCGCGGCTTTGGCGGCCAAAGGCGGGCTGAAAAAGCTGAGTTTGGCGGGCGGCGCGTCGTTGGCGAACGAGCGCACCATATCGAGGCGCGAAACTTCCAGGGCCGACAGGCGCTCGCGCAGCGCGGATTCGAGGGCGTTTTCCCAACCCGGCTCGATGTGAATGCGGCTCCAGAGGCCTTCCAGACCTTCCATGCCGTGCTTGGCCAGCCAGGGTTTGAGCTTGCCGTCGGTGCGCACTTTCTCTTGCAGAGCCTTGAGCGCCTCGATGCGGGCGCTCAGGTCGGCCAGCTTGGCCGATTCCTGGTTCACGGCGCTTTGGCGCGTGCGGCGGTCTTCGTCAAGTGCGGGCACCTGCTCTTGCAGATCCTGCAGCCGGGCTTCGGCCTCGGCCGACAGGGCCTCGGCCTCGGCCAGTTGTTCTTGCAAGTGGCTCAGCCGGGCCTCGTCGGGCGCAGCCAGGGCATTGCGGTCGGTCAGCAAGCGTTCGCGGCGCTGTTCCAGCTGGCGCGATTGTTCTTCCACGTTGCGCTGCTCAGCCGCCAGCACGCCAATTTGCTGCTGCACCTGAACCACAGTAGCGCGTTGGGCGGTGGCGTCGTTTTGGGCTTTGCGCAGGGCTTCTTCCAGATCGGGCAGCGCCATGGCCTGGTCTTCCACCTGCGCGGCCAGCGTCATGCTCTGGTCTTCGGCCATGGCGGCTTGCTCGGCCAGGGTGTCCAGCTCGGCCTGGGCGTCCTGGCTGCGGGTGCCCCATTGCGCGGTTTGTTCCACCAGCTGCTGCAGGCGCTGCTCGGCGCGTTGGCGGCCTTCCACCACAAAGCGGATTTCGGCCTCCAGTCGACCCACTTCGGCGCTGGCTTCGTACAAAGCGCCTTGCGCCTGGTTGACCTGGTCACCCGCGGCGTAATGCGCCTGGCGAATGGTTTCCAGATCGGCCTCGACGTGGCGCAGATCGGCCATGCGCGATTCGAGCGCGTTCACGGCCTGGTCCACATCCGACTTCATGCGGCCTTGGTCGGCCTCGGCATCGCGGCGCTTCAAAAACCACAGCTGGTGCTGCTTGAGCGTGCCGTCGGCCTGCAGCTGGTTGTAGCGGGTGGCGACTTCGGCCTGCTTTTCCAGCTTTTCCAGGTTGGCATTCAGCTCGCGCAGGATGTCGTCGACCCGAGTCAGGTTTTCGCGGGTGTCCGACAGGCGGTTTTCGGTCTCGCGGCGGCGCTCTTTGTATTTGGAGACCCCTGCGGCCTCTTCGAGGAACAGGCGCAGCTCTTCAGGACGCGACTCGATGATGCGGCTGATCGTCCCTTGGCCGATGATGGCGTAGGCACGGGGCCCCAGGCCCGTGCCCAGAAACACGTCCTGCACGTCGCGGCGACGCACGGGCTGGTTGTTGATGTAGTAACTGCTGTTGCCGTCGCGGGTGAGCACGCGCTTGACGGCGATTTCGGCAAATTGGCCCCACTGGCCGCCTGCGCGGTGGTCGGCGTTGTCAAACACCAGCTCCACACTGGCGCGGCTGGCAGGTTTGCGGGTGGTGGTGCCATTGAAAATGACGTCCTGCATGGACTCGCCACGCAATTCGGACGCTTTGGACTCGCCCAGCACCCAGCGCACCGCGTCCATGATGTTGGATTTGCCGCAACCGTTGGGCCCGACCACGCCCACCAGCTGCCCGGGCAGCAGGAAGTTGGTCGGCTCGGCAAACGATTTGAAGCCTGAAAGCTTGATGGAATTGAGGCGCACGGCGGTATCAGATCGGGTAAAAGGGCCAGCCCAAACGGCCAACACGGTGCAAAACGGCAATGTTACCCGACAGGCATGGTGAAAAACGCGCTGACAAGCCCAAGGACCAACAGGTAGCCTCCATCCCGGATAATCGCGGAATGAATCCCCTCCTCGCCAAGCTGCAACCCTACCCTTTTGAACGGCTCAAGCAGCTGTTCGCCAGCGTCACGCCAAACCCAGCCCTGCGCCACATCAGTTTAGGCATTGGCGAGCCCAAGCACGCCACGCCAGCCTTCATTCAGGAAGCGCTCAAGGCGGCTGTGGCCAACGGCTTGTCGGCTTACCCGGCGACAGCAGGTGAGCCCAGCCTGCGCAAAGCCTGCGCCGCCTGGCTGCACAACCGCTACCGCCTGACACTGGACCCGCTCACGCAGATCCTGCCCGTCAACGGCTCGCGCGAAGCCCTGTTTGCCCTGACGCAAACCGTGATCGACCCAACCCAACCCGGTGCCACGGTGGTCAGCCCCAACCCGTTCTACCAAATTTACGAAGGCGCGGCCTTGCTGTCGGGGGCAGAGCCCTATTACGTGCCCAGCGACCCGACGCGCAACTTTGCCAACGACTGGGACAGCGTGCCCGCCGAAGTCTGGGCCCGCACCCAGCTTTTGTTCGTTTGCTCGCCCGGCAACCCCACGGGCGCGGTCATGCCGCTGTCCGAGTGGGAAAAACTCTTCGCCTTGTCCGACCAGCACGGTTTCGTGATCGCTTCCGACGAGTGCTACAGCGAGATTTATTTCCGTGAAGAAGCGCCTTTGGGCGGCCTGGAAGCCGCCCACCAACTGGGCCGCACCGATTTCAAGCGCTTGATCGCCTTCACCAGCCTCAGCAAACGCAGCAATGTGCCCGGCCTGCGCAGTGGCTTTGTGGCGGGTGACGCGGCCATCATCCAGCAGTTCCTGCTCTACCGCACTTACCACGGCAGCGCCATGAGCCCCGTGGTGCAAGCGGCCAGCGTGGCCGCTTGGGGCGACGAAGCCCATGTGGTGGACAACCGCAACCAGTACCGCACCAAGTTCGCCCAGGTCACCCCCGTGCTGGCGCAAGTGCTGGACGTGAAACTGCCCGATGCGAGCTTTTACCTCTGGGCGGGTGTGCCCCCTGGCTGGCAAGGGGATGATGCGGCTTTTGCGCAAGCGCTTTACCAAGCAGAACACGTGACCGTGCTGCCCGGCAGCTACCTGGGGCGTGACTTCAACGGCGGCAACCCCGGCCAAGGCCGCATCCGCATGGCACTGGTGGCCGAAACCGCCGAGTGCCTGGAAGCGGCCGAGCGCATCGCCCGCTTTGTGCGTTCGCACCCTCACAAGGCCTGAACCATGAACACCACCACCCGTCCCTCCGTTTGCCACGACACCCTGCGCCTGGCCGAACAACTGATCGCCCGTCCCTCCGTCACGCCTGAAGATGCGGGTTGCCTCGACCTGATCGCCGACGCTTTGAAGCCCCTGGGCTTCGTCTGCGAATTCATGGACTCCGGCCCCGAGACTTTCCGCGTGCGCAACCTCTGGGCCAAACGCGCAGGCACTTCGGGCCAGACCCTGGCTTTTGCAGGACACACCGACGTGGTGCCCACCGGGCCGCTCGCGCAATGGGACAGCGACCCCTTCACCCCCACCCACAAGGACGGCAAGCTGTTCGGGCGCGGTGCCAGCGACATGAAAACCTCGCTGGCGGCCATGGTTGTCGCGGTCCAGGAATTTCTGGCGGCCAACCCCAATCCCGCTTTGGGCATCGCCTTTTTGCTGACCAGCGACGAAGAAGGCCCGGCGCTGGATGGCACCGTGGTCGTGTGCGAACAACTCCAGGCCCGTGGCGACGCGCCGCAGTTTTGCATCGTGGGCGAGCCCACTTCGGTGCAGCAAACCGGTGACATGATCAAGAACGGCCGACGCGGCACCCTGAGCGGCAAGCTGACCGTCAAAGGTGTGCAGGGCCACATCGCTTACCCGCACCTGGCCGACAACCCGATCCACCGCCTGGCCCCGGCGCTGGCCGAACTGGTCAGCATCCGCTGGGACGAAGGCAATGCCTTTTTTCCGCCCACCAGCTGGCAGGTCAGCAACATCCATGCGGGCACGGGCGCGAGCAACGTGATCCCGGGCGACTGCGTGGTGGATTTCAACTTCCGCTTTTGCACCGAATCCACGCCTGAGAGCCTGCAGCAGCGGCTGCAAGCCGTTTTGGACCAGCACGGTCTGAAGTACGAGCTGACATGGACCCTGGGTGGTCGGCCATTTCTGACCACGCCCGGGACTTTGGTGGCCGCCATACAACAAGCCATCACCGACGAAACAGGCCTGACCACTGAGCTGTCCACCACGGGCGGCACCAGCGACGGCCGCTTCATCGCGCAAATTTGCCCACAGGTGATCGAGTTCGGCCCGCCCAACGCGACCATCCACAAGGTCAACGAACACGTGGCATTGGCCGACATCGCACCCCTGAAAAACATCTACCGCCGCACGCTGGAAAACCTCAACACAGGTTTGTCGGCATGAGTGCCATGACCCTGCCCAAGCTGATCGCGCAATCTGCCCAGCGGCTGGACGCTGCGGGCGTGGCCTTTGGCCACGGCACCCAAAGCGCATTTGACGAAGCCGTCTGGCTGGTCCTGTGGCGACTGGGCTTGCCCCTCGACACCGATCTGGACGAGGTGAGCCGCCAAGAGGTGACGCCTGAGCAGCAAGCGCAGGTGCAAGCCTTGATCGACGAGCGCATCGCCACCCGCAAGCCCGCAGCCTACCTGACCCGCGAAGCCTGGCTGCAAGGCGTGTCGTTTTACATCGACGAGCGCGCCATCGTGCCGCGCAGCCTGATCGCCGAGGTGCTGGCCGACGGGACGATTGACGCCTGGCTCAGCGATCAGACCCGGCAAGTGCTGGACCTGTGCACCGGTAACGGCAGCCTGGCGGTGCTGGCCGCGCTGGCCTGGCCCGAGGTGCAGGTGACCGGGGCCGATATTTCCGACGATGCGCTGGCCGTGGCCGCCATCAACGTGGCGCGCCACGAACTGCAAGACCGCGTGCAACTGGTGCACAGCGACGGCTTGAGCGAATTGCCCGGCCCATTTGACTTGATTCTCTGCAACCCGCCTTATGTCTGCCAGGCCAGCATGGACGCCCTGCCCGCCGAATACCGCGCCGAGCCCGAACTGGCTTTGGCGGGCGGCACCGACGGCATGGATTTTGTGCGCCAGCTGTTCCAGGATGCGCCAGCGCGGATGAGCGAGCACGCGGTGCTGGTGCTGGAAATTGGCAACGAGGTAGAGCACTTCATGGCGGCCTTTCCCGGGCTCGAAGCGGCCTGGCTGGACACCAGCGCGGGCGACGACCAGGTGCTGCTGGTCACCCGCGAAGCCCTGCTGCGGCACTGACCGCCATGCGCCACCGCTGTCAAAACATGCGCCATCGCCGAAAATCCATGCCCCAACACTGAGAATCGCCGCTGCCCCCTGAATGTCATCCCTGCGCAGGCGGGGATCCATGCCCGCCCTTCCCGAACACCCTGGATTCCCGCCTTCGCGGGAATGACAAACCATTTACCACCGGAGCTCTTCCGGACACTGCTTTTTCATGATCAACCTCAAAAATGTCACCCTCCGCCGAGGCACCAAGGTGCTGCTGGACCAAGCTTCGGTCACCCTCAACCCCGGAGAAAAGGTCGGTCTGGTCGGGCGCAACGGCGCGGGCAAATCCACCCTGTTCGCCTTGCTCAACGGCACGCTGCACGAAGACGGTGGCGACTTTGACATGCCCAAAGCCTGGCGCATGGCCCAGGTGGCGCAAAACATGCCGGAGACCGACCAGCCCGCCAGCGAATTTGTGCTCGAAGGCGACACCCGCCTGGCCGAACTGCGCCAGCGCCTGGCTGCGGCTGAAGAAAGTGGCGACGGCATGGAGATGGCGCATGTGTACACCGACCTGGCCGACGCTGGCGACCACGACGCCCTGCCCCGCGCCGAAGCCCTGATTCTGGGTCTGGGCTTTCGGGTCGACGAACTCAACAACCCGGTGAACAGTTTTTCGGGCGGTTGGCGCATGCGCTTGCAGCTGGCCCGGGCGCTGATGTGCCCGTCCGACATCCTGCTGCTGGACGAGCCCACCAACCACCTGGACCTGGACGCTTTGGTCTGGCTGGAAGCCTGGCTGCAGCGCTATGCGGGCACCATGATCGTGATCAGCCACGACCGCGAATTTCTGGATGCAGTGACCAACGTCACGCTGCACATCGAGCACGCCAAGCTGACCCGCTACGGCAGCAACTACAGCGGCTTTGAAATCCTGCGCGCCCAGCAGATGGAGCTGCAGCAAGCCTCGTTTGCCAAGCAGCAGGACAAGATCGCCCACCTGCAAAAATTCATCAACCGCTTCAAAGCCCAGGCCAGCAAGGCCAAGCAGGCGCAAAGCCGGGTCAAGGCCCTGGAGCGCATGGAAAAAGTGGCACCGTTGCTGGCCGAGGCCGAGTTCACCTTCGGCTTCAAGGAGCCCAACAACCTGCCCAACCCGATGCTGGCCATCAGCGAGGCAAGCTTTGGCTACATGGTCGACGGCGAGCCCAAGTCCATCTTGCAAGGCGTGAGCAAATCGGTGCTGGCCGGTCAGCGCATCGGCATTCTGGGGGCCAACGGCCAGGGCAAATCGACCCTGGTCAAGACGATTGCGCGCACCATGCCCCTGCTGGCGGGCACGCTCACCGAAGGCAAGGGCCTGAACATCGGCTACTTCGCCCAGCAAGAACTCGATGTGCTCCACCCGCAAGACAACCCGCTGGAGCACATGATCCGCCTGGCCCGCGAACTGGGCCCGCAAAGCAGCGAACCCAGCCGCGAGCAGGATTTACGCAACTACCTGGGCACCTTCAACTTCTCTGGCGACATGGTCAAACAAGCCGTAGGCACCATGAGCGGCGGCGAAAAAGCCCGCCTGGTGCTGGCCATGATCGTGTGGCAGCGCCCCAACCTCTTGCTGCTGGACGAGCCCACCAACCACCTGGACCTGGCCACCCGCGAAGCGCTGTCCATGGCGCTCAACGAGTTCGAAGGCACCGTCATGCTGGTCAGCCACGACCGGGCCTTGCTGCGTGCGGTGTGCGACGAGTTCTGGATGGTGGGCCGGGGCAAGGTCGAGCCCTTTGACGGCGACCTGGACGACTACCAGAAGTATTTGCTCGATGAATCCAAGCGTTTGCGCGAAGTGGCCAAAAATGCTGCGCGTGACGCGGTGGGCACGCAGACGGCGTCCACACATGACGCTGCGGCATCGGCCAGCGCTGCACCCACAGCCCCTGTGGTGGCCCCCGCTGCTGCCTCCAGCCTGAGCAGTGCCGAACAGCGCAAACTCGACGCCCAAAAACGCCAGCAACTGGCGGCACAAACCCGCCCCCTCAAGCGCGAACTGGAACAAAACGAACAGCGCATGGCCAGCATCGAAGCTGAAAAGCACCAACTGGAGCAGCTTCTGACGACGCCCATATCGCCCGCTGAAATGGCCGATGCCGGACGCCGCCTCAAAGCCCTGGCCGAGGAAGTCGCCACCTTGGAGGAGCGTTGGCTGGAATTGACGCAGCTGCTGGAAGTTTCGGCCTGAGTCTATTGGGGGCGCCCAAGGCTCAGACTGGATGACCGCAAGGCATCGGTCGCCCGATCGCTTCAGCCGCCGATCACCGCCCACCCGGCCTGCTGGTCGGCTTTGTTGTTCTCGTATTCCCAAGCTGTGCCGCAACGGTCGCAGCGATAGCGGGTGATGGTGACCGGACCCGACTCGCGCTGCTCCTTGCGGTTGGTGCCTTGCACCAACTCGGCATGACCGGGCGCACGCCGCCAATGGCGCTGAATGCCCGAGCAGGGCTCACACAGCACCATCTTGTTCAAGTCATCTTGGCGATTCGATTCGATGGTCATCTGCAAGCTCTTTCGGTGGGGTCGGGGCGCGCAGCGCACGCCCATGAAAAAAGCACTTTGTACCGAGATACAAAGTGCTTTTTTGCTTTTTCTGGTGGGACCAGCGGGGGTCGAACCCACGACAAACGGATTAAAAGTCCGCTGCTCTACCAACTGAGCTATGGTCCCTTTGCTAGAGTGTTTGTGCACTGTAGCAAGACTCAAATTATAGCGTTATTTTTTGGCCTTCTGAAAACCGACGGCCAAAAAGTTCAAAATTTCTGAGGCGGCGCACATGCCAAAGGTGGCCGTCACGCTGACCACCGAACCATAACCGTGGCAGTTGAGCGAGCCATCGCCTTCGATCGCGCACGAGGCATCGGGCGGTGCCACGGCTTCGCGGCTGAAAACACCCTGAATGCCGATCCGCTTGTCGCCCTTGGCCGCACCGTGGTGTTTGCGCAAGCGGTAGCGCACCTGGGCCAGCAAAGGATCGTGGGTGATTTTCGACAGGTCGTCCACGTCCACCTTGTGTGCCAAACGCTTGCCGCCCGCGGCCCCCACGGTGATGAAGCCCACTTGGCTTGCCAAGGCCCATTGGGCCATGGCCACCTTGGCTTTGACCTGGTCACACGCGTCGACCACGGCGTCGGGCTGTGCGGGCAAAACAGCAGGCCAGTTTTCCGGACTGACAAATTCATCGATCGCATCGACCTGGCAAGCCGGATGGATCAAGGCGATGCGCTCGCGCATGGCCTGGACCTTGGCCTGCCCCGTGGTGCTGGTCAAGGCATGGATCTGGCGGTTGATGTTGGATTCGGCAATATGGTCCATGTCGATCAGGCTGAGACGGGCCACGCCGCTGCGTGCCAAAGCTTCGGCGACCCAGGAGCCGACGCCGCCAATGCCCACGACGACCACATGCGCTCGGCGGATATGTTCTGCGCCCTGCACACCGTACAGCCGCTGCAAGCCTCCGAAGCGACGAGCCTCTTCGTCGGGTGCGAGCTGAACAGGGTTCATGCTGCGGCCTCGGCGCGGCGCAACTGCCACTGCAAGGTGAGCACCGCACCCAACACGATCCCCAGGACCACGATGAAACTGCCCAAACTCAAGGTGGACAAACCCGACAGCCCCTGACCGATGGTGCAGCCCATGGCCATGACACCGCCCAAACCCATCAGGGCCCCACCGCACAAATGCCACGCCAGATCAGCGGTCTGCGTGAAGCCTTCCCACCGAAAAGTACCCTGCAGGCGAGCGCTGACAAAAGCGCCGACCAGCAAACCCAAAGCCGTGGCCATGCCCAAGGTCACGCGCTTGGTGCCGTCGCTGAAATACATGAAGGCGTCCCCCCAATAAGCCACAGGGGCGGTCAAACTCATGGACTCCATGCGTCCGCTGGCCGTGGTCAAAAACGTGGCGTCCAGCGTTTCGGGGTGCTCGGGCACAAAACCCATCACCCCACTGATCCACCACAGCGCCACCACCGCCGCACCCACGCCCACACCGGACAGAAGCGTCGACGTCGGCAACGCAGGGCCGGTTTTGAAAATCCATAGCAGCAGCAAACCGCACACCACGCAGGCCGCGACCAGTCCGGCCTGCGGCAGAGTCCACCCCGTGCCACTGGCCAGCCACTGCCCGACAAAAGGTCCGGGGCCTGTGGGCAGCTGCACCAGGTCCAAGGTGTTGGTTCGCCACACCGCTGTCAGGCCACGCATGGCGGCCAAGGCCGATATGCCCATGGCCATCAAAACGACCAACGACTTCAAATTGCCCGCCCCCAAGCGGATCAGTGACTTGCTGGCGCAACCCGAGCCCATCACCATGCCAGAGCCAAACAACAAGCCTCCGAACAGCAGAGACAACCAGGGCAGCTGTGCGCTGGCATAAATGGTGTTGAGCGGGCTGATCCAGCCCATCCAAGACATCAGCCCAAAACCCAGGATGGCCACCGCAATGGCCAGCGTCCACTGTTTGGCGCGGGTACGGTCCCCCATGATGACCCAATCGCTGATGGCCCCCATGGTGCAGAAATGGCTGCGGTGCAACACCCACCCCGCCCAGCTGGCCACCAGGAGGGTCAGCCCCAGAACCCCATCGCTCTGGTGCTGGAGCTGCTCAAGCGTGATCTCCGCCATGACCGAGCGCTCAGCGCAGACGCGTGAGGCGCTCGCGGGCTGTGGCGGCAGTTTCAGAGGCCGGGTAAGCCTTGATCAACTCGTCCAGCGTTCTGCGGGCCCCCTTCAGATCCTTCAATTCGATCTGGACATTGGAGATGGCCAGCATCGCTTCAGGCGCACGCGGATGGGTGGGCACCGTTTTCAGCATTTGCTGGAAATTCGCCATCGACTCCTTGTAGTCCTTGACCGCGTATTGGGCATTGCCCAGCCAGAACAGGGCCGACGGGGTGTAACCACTCCTGCGGTAGCGCTGCAAGAATTGACCGAGCGCCGACTGGGCCGCCGCAAAGTCGCCCTTGCGGAAAGTCTCCATGGCCGCGTCATAGTCACGTTTTTCGGCCGGCTCGGCCATGAACTCCTGGCCATCGAGCGTGACCTTCAAAGGCTCAAAACGGCGCAAGCGCTCGTCCATGCCCGTGACCACGTCCTTCTGACGCATTTGAAGTTCCGACAATTCGCGGGCCAGTTGCTCCTGGGCACCTCGGCCTTGCGACAGCTCGGCTTTGAGGCCCTCGATTTGCCCCTGCAAGTCCAGCAAGGCACGGCGCAACTGGGCGTTTTCGTCACCCAAGCCCTTGATGGCAGCGTTCGACTGCTCGACGCGCTGGCGCAAATCGAGGATGGCCTTGCGGGCTTCGTCGTCTTCAAAAAGACCCGCGTGCGCCGTGCCCAGCAGACCAGACACCGCACACACCAGAACCCAACGGGACAAGGCAAGACATGACACAGCGCGCGCGCTCATGGTGCTCAGTACCGGATTTCGACGCGGCGGTTTTTGGCCAGATCGGCTTCAGAAGAGCCTTGCGCAGCAGGTTTTTCCTTGCCATAGCTGACCGCTTCGAGCTGGCTCTCGGGCACACCCAAGAGACTTAGGGCCTGGCGCACGGCTTCGGCACGTTTTTGGCCCAATGCCAGGTTGTATTCACGGCCACCGCGCTCATCGGTGTGGCCTTCCAGATTGGCCTTGCGCTGTTTGTTGGCTTGCAGGAAACGGGCATGGCTCTCGATCACGGGGCGGGCCTCAGCACGCACCACAAAGCTGTCGTAATCGAAATAAACCACGTGCGCCACACCCGCAGGCCCCATGCCCGAAGCCGATTTGTCGACCACCACACCCGCCACACCCGTTTGGGCGCTGCTCTGGTTGTTGCCAATGCCCTGTGTGGAAACGCCCGACGATGTGGCCGATTTGTCCTCCACCGGCACATCGTCCAGTTTCACACCGGATGCACAGCCGGCCAGCAGGGCCGCCAACAACAAACTGCTCAAAAATGTCTTCGTCATGATCAACCTCGTCCATTAAAAAAGTGAATGTTCAAAAATCATTTGCGCACCGGGCCCCAATGGGGTTCCCGGATGTCACCGCCCTGGCCCGCCAGGCGGGCCTTGACGCGACCGTCCAGCGAGGTGGTCATCAAGGCTTCGCGGCCTTGAAAGACCGTGGCATAGACCAGCATGCGGCTGTTGGGGGCGAAACTGGGGCGCTCATCGGCCGATGTGTCGGTCAAAGCGGTGACCTGACCCGTGGCCAGCTCCATCAGGTGCAGGCGAAATGCACCCCCCATGCGTGAAACATACGCCAGCCAACGGCCATCGGGGCTGACGGCAGGAGAGATATTGTAGGTGCCCGAAAACGTCACCCGCTCGGCCGGACCACCTTGGGCCGGCATGCGGTAAATTTGGGGGCTGCCGCCGCGGTCACTGACGAAAAACAGCGCACTGCCGTCGGGTAAGAAAGCAGGCTCGGTGTTGATGCTGCCCGACTGGGTCAGACGCCGTGGCTCACCGCCTTGCAGATCGATGCGGAACAACTGGGAGCCGCCATCGCGGCTCAGGGTAGCCACCAGCGCCTTGCCATCCGCACTCCAGGCGGGGGCGCTGTTGGAGCCCTTGAAGTTGGCCACGGGGCGGCGCTGGCCTGTGGCCAGTTCGTGCACATACACCACGGGCTTGCGCTGCTCAAAGGACACATAGGCCAGGTGGGTGCCGCTGGGCGACCAGGAAGGCGAGATGATGGGCTCGGGACTGCTCAGGGCCGAGACCGCGTTTTCGCCATCGGAGTCGGCAATCCACAGGGCATAGCGCCCACCCGACTTGGTGACATAACTGATGCGCGAGGCGAAGGCACCCGGCGTTCCGGTGAGCTGCAGGTAAACCCAATCGGCGATGCGGTGTGCAGACAAGCGCAGCTCTGCGGCGCTGACCGTGTCCTTGAAATCACCTTTGTCCTGGCCTTTGACCACATCCCACAAACGGGCACGCACGTCATAACGGCCGTCGGCCAGGCGGGTGACCGAGCCGGCCAGCAAGGCTTCGGCCGACAACTGACGCCAAGGGCTCCAGTCGGGCCGGCTGTTTTCATCCATCACGGCGCTGCCTGCAGCCAGGCCCTTGAACTGGCCACTGCGCTCCAGATCGGCTTGAACAATCCCCGCCAACTTTTGCGGGGCCGTGGCCTCACCTTTGAAAGGCACCATCACCACGGGCAGTTGGGTCATGCCCACGCCCGTCACCTCAACGCGAAATTGGGCCCATGCAGGCAGGGCCAGGGCACTCAGAACCAACAGCTTCAACAGCCAGGGCAACGGGCCCGTGCGCAAAAAAAGAAGATTCATGTGGACAGGGTGATTGTTCAATTCGGGGAAGCCGTGATCGTACACCGTAGAAACCGCTTTCTGCCTCTTATTGGCGGCTTGTCGGCGGCTGATCCCTGCCGCCCTCCTTACAATCGATGCCATGAGCCAGCCCCCCCACCCTCCCACACCTCCATCCAGCCTCTGGGCCCGGCTACAACGGCTGGTGCCTTATTTCGGAAGCCAGCGGGGCATCTGGGCTGTGGCCATTTTGGGGACCTTGATGGCGGCCTTGACCGAGCCCATGATCCCGGCCTTGTTCCAGCCCCTGCTGGACAAGGGGTTTGCTGAAAACAAACTCCCACTTTGGGCCATTCCAGCGGCGGTGGTGGGCTTGTTCACCGTGCGCGGCATTGCCAACTTCATCTCGCAGTACGCGCTGTCCAGGTTGACCAACGACGGCATGGAAAAACTCCGTTCGCAGTTGTTTGCCCAGCTCATGAAGGCCGATTTGTCCTTGTTTTCCAGACAGTCGGCCAGCGCCCTGTCCAACACCATCGTTTACGAAGTCCAGAACGGCGCCTCGCAATTGGTGTCGGCCGTCATCGCCCTGGCACGTGACGGCTTCACGCTGATCGCCTTGCTCGGCTACCTGATGTGGCTCAACTGGAAACTGACCTTGGTGGTGTTCACCGTGGCCCCGGGTTTGAGCTGGATCATCAAGGCCCTGACCCGACGCCTTTACAAACTGACCAAGGAAAGCCAGACCGCGACCGACAACCTCGCCTATGTGGTCGAGGAAAACGTGCTGGCGCACCGGGTGGTTCGGCTGCAAGGCGGCCAGGCACACCAGATGGCCCGCTTTAGCCAACTGGCCAAGGTGCTGCGCCGACTGGCACTCAAAACCACGGTGGCCTCGGCCGCCATGACACCGCTGACGCAAATCATGGCGGCTTTGTCCTTGTCCATGGTGCTGGTGATTGCGCTGTACCAAAGCCAGAACGGCGCATCGGGTGCCACCGTCGGCGGTTTTGTCGCCTTCATCACCGCCATGCTCATGCTGGTCGCCCCCATCAAGCGCCTGGCCGAAATCTCCAGCCCCATCACCCGAGGCCTGGCTGCGCTCGAAAGGGGTCTGTCCCTGTTGCACGAGGCCAAAGAGGAAACCCAAGGCGTCTACAGCCGTGTCCGTGCGCAGGGGGCCATCGAGTGGCGCGATGTGCATTTGCAGTTCACACCCGACGGGCAACCCGCCCTGTCGGACATCCACCTGACGGTTCAGCCCGGGGAAACCGTGGCCCTGGTGGGCACCTCGGGTGCAGGAAAAACCACCTTGATCCAGTTGTTGCCCCGCTTTGTGCAGCCCAGCGCGGGCGAAGTGCTCATCGATGGCGTGCCCATCCAGGATTGGTCCCTGGACAGTTTGCGCCGTCAGATCGCCATGGTCAGCCAGGACGTGGTCATGCTCAACGACACCGTGGCGGCCAATGTCTGCCTGGGGCACGATGTCGATCCGCAGCGCATTCAGGCCAGTCTGGTGGCGGCCAATCTGTGGGGCCATGTGTCGCAAATGCCGCAAGGGATGGACACGCTGCTGGGCCACAACGCCAACCAGCTGTCCGGTGGCCAGCGCCAGCGCCTGGCCATTGCCCGCGCCCTGTACAAGGACGCGCCGATCTTGATTCTGGACGAAGCCACTTCGGCGCTGGACAACGAGTCCGAGCGCCTGGTGCAGGACGCGCTGCAAAAACTCATGCAGGGCCGCACTACCTTGATCGTGGCGCACCGCCTGTCCACCATCGAGCACGCCGACCGGGTCATCGTGATGGAGCGCGGCCGGATTGTGGAGCAAGGCGCACCCGCCGAATTGCTGGCGCGGGGCGGCGCCTACACCCGACTGCACCACCGCGGTGAATGGGCCAGCGAAGCGCCCGCCCAGGCCTGAGCCCCCACCAGAGGCGCCTCAGAGCAGCACGATGTCGTACTGCTCCGGCCCCATGGAAGCCTCAACCTGCAAGGAAATCGGCTTGGCGATGAAGTCCGACAAGCCCGCCAAATGCTGGCTTTCTTCGTCCAGCAGCAAATCGATGACCGCCGAAGTGGCGACGATGCGGAACTCGCGCGGGTTGAACTGACGCGCTTCGCGCAGGATCTCGCGCAGGATGTCGTACACCACCGAGCGCGGCGTCTTGACGATGCCCTTGCCCTGGCAGCTCGGACAAGGCTCGCACAGCATGTGGGCCAAAGACTCACGGGTGCGTTTGCGCGTCATCTCCAGCAAACCCAACGACGAAAAGCCGCCCGCCATGGTCTTGACGCGGTCGCGCGCGAGCTGTTTGCGAAACTCGGCCAGCACGGCTTCCTGGTGCTCGGGGCGGGCCATGTCGATGAAGTCGGCAATGATGATGCCGCCCAGATTGCGCAGGCGCAGTTGCCGGGCAATGGCCTGCGCCGCCTCCAGGTTGGTCTTGAAGATCGTGTCCTCAAAGTTTCGTGCACCCACGTAACCGCCCGTGTTCACGTCCACCGTGGTCAAGGCCTCGGTCTGGTCGATGATCAAATAGCCGCCCGATTTCAGGTCCACCCGGCGGCCCAGCGCCTTGGCGATTTCCTCATCAATGGCGTACAGGTCAAAAATCGGCCGCTCGCCTTTGTAGTGCTGCAGTCGCTCGGCGGCTTTGGGCATGAACTCCTGGCCAAAGGCCTTGAGCTTGGCAAACTGCTCCTGCGAGTCGATGCGGATGCTTTGCGTGGCCTCGCCCACCAGGTCGCGCAGCACGCGCTGCAAGAGCGTCAGGTCCTGGTGCAGCAAGGACGCAGGTGGCAGGCGCAGCGAGGCCTCCTTGATACGGGCCCAGGTCTTGCGCAGGTAGGCGATGTCATCTTGCAGCTCTTCGTCGCTCGAGTCTTCGGCGTTGGTGCGCAAAATGAAGCCGCCCCCGGCCGGGCCGACCAATGACTGGACCCTTTTGCGCAGCGCATCCCGCTGCTCAGCCGGTATTTTTTGGGACACGCCAATGTGGTCGTCTTGCGGCAAGAACACCAGATGGCGGCCCGCGATGCTGATCTGCGTGGACAGGCGCGCACCCTTGGTGCCCATGGGGTCCTTGATGACCTGCACCATGATGGCGCGGCCCTCGAACACCTGCTTTTCAATCGGCACCAGCGGCTGGCCCGTGCGCGCAGCGGCAGCCTCGCCTTCGGCATGCTTTTGCCAGACATCGGCCACATGCAAAAAGGCCGCTTTGTCCAGGCCAATGTCGATGAAGGCCGACTGCATGCCGGGCAAAACGCGGGCCACCTTGCCCAGGTAGACATTGCCCACCAAACCGCGCTCGAGCGTGCGCTCGACATGCAGCTCCTGCACCGCGCCAAACTCCACCACCGCGACCCGGGTTTCCTGGGGCGACCAATTGACCAAAATATCTTGTTGCATGGTGGGCATCAGAGTGGGAAAAGTGAAAACAACTCGGGAAACGGCACCGCGTCATCGGTGCTCTGGTGGGCATGCACGCTCAACAGCGCACGCCCAGGGACCGAAGCAAGGCGGCGGTCTCGAACAGCGGCAAGCCCATGATGCCTGAATAACTGCCCCGAATCTGCTCAATATGGGCAGCCGCCCTGCCCTGCACCCCGTAAGCCCCGGCTTTGCCCATGGGCTCACCCGTGGCCACGTAGGCCCGGATTTGCGCCGTGGTCATGGGCGCAAAGCGCACCCAGGACTCGGACAGCGCCGAGAGGCGCTTGGCCCCTTTTTGCACCGCCACCGCCGTCAGGACCCGGTGCGACTGGCCTGCCAGCCGCTGGAGCATGCGCACGGCATCGGCGGGGTCAGCTGGTTTGCCAAAAATGTCCCGCCCCAGGCACACGGTGGTGTCCGCGCACAGCACGGGCGCTGCAGGCAAACCCTGGCGCTTCATGCGTTGCACGGCGGCGTCGAGCTTCAGGCCCGTGACACGCGCCACATAACGCGCAGGCGCTTCCGCGCCGCGCACCGCTTCCAAAGACTCGGCATCTTCATCAGGCCCGGCGAGCAACAGTTTGTGGGCTACCCCGATCTGATCGAGCAGCTGGCTGCGCCGGGGGCTTTGGGAGGCGAGGTAAATGAAATCGCTCATTCGCGGTGGTAAGGGTGGTTGGCGTTGATGGACCAGGCGCGGTACAGCTGCTCGATCAACAGCACCCGGGCCATGGCGTGGGGCAAGGTCAGGTCAGACAGGCGAATGCGCTCGTGTGCGGCTTGCCGGAATTCGGGCTCGAGCCCATCGGGGCCACCAATGACCAGGGCCACATCGTCGCCACCGAGCTGCCAACTGGTCAGGCGCGTGGCCAGGGCCTGCGTGGTCAGGTTGCTGCCGCGCTCGTCCAGCACGACGATGCGGGTGCCACGGGGGATGGCCGCTTCGATGCGCTGGCGCTCAGCGGCATACAGGTTGGGCAGGGTTTTGGAGCCCCGGGGCTCGGTTTTCACGGCCTTGAGCTCGACCTTGAGCTCAGGCGGAAAACGTTTGGCGTAGTCGTCCCAAGCCGTCTGAGCCCAGTCGGGCACGCGCAGGCCGACCGCCACGATCAGCAGCTTCATGCAGGATCAATCGGCTTTGCGGCGGGTGGTGGCTTGCACGGCCTTGCGGGCCGGGGCCTTTTTAGCGGCAGATTGAGCGGCGGGTTTGGCCGCTGATTTTGCAGCAGGCTTGGCCGTGGGCTTGCCCACCGTCTTCACCGTGGGCTTGCTGGTCGGGCTGCTGGCTTTGGACGCCGTTTTTGCAGCGGTTTTGGTCGCCGTTTTGGCGGGTGCTTTGGCTGTTTTGGTTGGCGCCTTCAAGGCGGGTTTGGCTTTGGCCGGAGTTTTGGCGGCAGACTTTTTGGCAGCCGGTGTTTTGGCTGACGCTTTGCCTGTGGCTTTTTTGGCCACCGAGTTCTGGATGTGACCCTTGACCTCGGCTGTGGCTGCCGGCTTGGGCGCACCGAACTTCAGGCGCACAGGGGTGCCGCCCCAGATTTCTTCGAGGTTGTAGTAAGTGCGGATGGTCGGCTGCATGATGTGCACCACGGCCGGGCCGCAGTCGACAATGATCCACTCGCCGTTGTCTTCGCCCTCGATGCGGGGCTTGGCAAAACCGGCGTTGCGCACCTTGTCGCGCACGCTGGCGGACAGCGCTTTGGTCTGGCGGTTCGAGGTGCCCGAGGCGATGATGACCCGCTCAAACAGCGAGGACAGGTGTTCGGTGTCAAACACCTGGATTTCTTGGGCCTTGACGTCCTCCAGTGCGTCCACGATGGCCCGCTGGAGTTTCTGGATGTCTTTTTTGGCGGCGTTTTCGGTCATCTATGGGGCCTGTAAAGGTGGTGTTCGTGAATATAGCGCTCAACAGCGGGGGATACCAAGCCCGTCAGGGCCTGCTGTGTGGCCGCCAGCACACGGATGTCCGTGGCACTGTGGGGCATCAGCGGCATCTCGAGGGGGCGAATGCGCGCTTGCAGCGTGTCTGAAATGGGGGGGAGTGAATCAGGCGCATCCGAACGTTCGTTCCAGGCACGCACGGCCATATCACGACCTGCGGCGCAGATTATAGCGATGCGGCCGATTTCACCGATCTGGTGCCAGGCGGGCAAGGCGCGCCGCTGGTCATCGCCCAGCAGCAAATACAGCTGTGCCTGCGGGTATTCGGCCTGCAACTCGCGCAAGGTGTCCACCGTGTAGCTGGGGCCGGTGCGCAGGATTTCACGCTCGTCCACCACCACCTGCGGCACATGTGCAAAGGCCAGACGCGTCATGGCCAGGCGGTGCTTGGCATCGGACAACTGACGCGGCTTGTGCCAAGCTTGGCCCGTGGGCAACACCCGCACCTGATCGAGCTGAAGCTGGGCAATGGCCGCTTCGACCAAGGCCACATGGGCCAGGTGGGGCGGGTCAAAGGCGCCGCCAAAAACGCCCAGGCGCTGCACGCTGGTTTTGGCGTTGTTCGAGACAGGCGGCAGGCTCAAACCCAGTCCTTGGGCACCAGGAAGTGGCTGAGCAAACGTGCCTCGGGCGAGCCCGGCTCGTCCTGGCGCTGATACGACCAGCGCACCTCGGGCGGCATGGACAGCAAGATCGACTCGGTGCGGCCGCCGGACTGCAAGCCAAAATGCGTGCCCCGGTCCCAGACCAGGTTGAACTCCACATAGCGGCCCCGGCGGTAGAGCTGAAAGTCGCGCTCGCGTTCGCCATAGGGCGTGTCCTTGCGGCGCAACACAATCGGCATGTAGGCCGTCAGCAAGGCATCGCCCACACTCTGCAGCATGGCAAAACTCTGGTCCATGCCCAGCTCGGAAAAGTCGTCAAAGAAAATGCCGCCCACACCGCGCTGCTCGTGGCGGTGCTTGTTGCAAAAGTAATCGTCGCACCAGGCCTTGAAGCGCGGGTGCAAAGCCTCGCCAAAAGGCGCCAGCGCGTCTTTGCAGGTCTGGTGAAAATGCACCGCGTCTTCGTCAAAGCCGTAATAAGGCGTGAGGTCCATGCCGCCACCAAACCAGGCCACGGGCGCCCTGCCCTCGGGCTTGGCCGCGATCATGCGCACGTTCATGTGCACCGTGGGCACATAGGGGTTGCGCGGGTGGAACACCAGGGACACGCCCATGGCCTCAAAGGCCGAACCCGCCAGCTCAGGGCGGTGCTGGGTGGCCGAGGGTGGCAACTGCGGCCCTGTCACATGCGAAAACCCGCAGCCAGCGCGTTCAAAAATGGGCCCGCCTTCCAGAATCTGGGTGATGCCATTGCCCTGGAGTTTTTCGCCCGGGTCTTTTTGCCAGGCATCGGTCAGGAAAGGGGTGCCGTCGAGGTCGGTCAAAGCCCCGGTGATGCGGGACTGCAAGCCCACCAGATAGTTTTTGACGGTACCGAGTTCAAAAGGGGTGCTCATGGTGGATTTGGACGTTGAAAGGTTTCAGGAAACGGTCGTGGTGTCTGAAGGGGACGATGGCGTCGCCTGAGTAGGGCTCCACGGAAGGATCGGGCCCATCTGGTGCACATGAAAGCCCTGCACGCCTTCGAACACCTGAGCCAGGTGGGCGTAGTCGCGATCGACCTGGCCCGTCAGATCGTAAAAGTCGACCACACTGAAGCGGCGCTGCCCCCAGTCGAGCTTGACGAGCGCCAGAGGCACTTTCGCGCCCAGGGCCAGCTGGTAAAAACCGCTGCGCCAGCCCGGGGTGTGGCTGCGTGTACCTTCAGGGGCCAGGCCCAACCAGAGCAACTGGTCCTTGTGTTTGTGCTGCTCGAACACATGCACCATCTGGCCGACCACGCCGCGAGAAGAGCTGCGGTCGATCGGGATACCGCCCACCCAGCGCATCCAGGCGCCGACCAGCGGAAACTTGAACAGCGAGTCCTTGCCCCAAAAGTGCGCCGGAATGCCCAGCGCCCATTTGGCCAGCATGCCGATCGGAAAATCCCAGTTGCTGGTGTGCGGGTAGACGATCGCCACACCCTGGCGGGTGGGAAAGCCCTCGAAGTCCAGACGCCAGCCCAGCATTTTCAAAATCCATCGGGCCAGGCGGGAGCCCTTGAAAGTCACAGGATGGCGGGTCAAGGTGCTCATGAAGGGTCCCGATGCTTCAGTTTTTGATGGCGCGGTAACCAATGTCCCGGCGCATTTGCATGCCATCAAAGGCAATCGGGCTGGCGGTTTGGTAAGCCTTTTGCTGCGCCTGCTTGACCGAATCGGCCAGCGCCGTGACGCACAGCACGCGCCCACCCGAGGTGAGGATTTGGCCGTCTTTCTCGGTGGTGCCCGCATGGAACACCATGGCATCGCCCTCGTCTTGGGGCAGTCCGGTGATGGCATCGCCCTTGCGCGGATTGAGTGGGTAACCGTGCGCGGCCATGACCACGCCCAAAGCCACGCGGCGGTCCCATTCCATCTCCAGCTGATCCAGACCTTCCGAAGTGGCTGCCAGCAGCACCTCCAGAAAATCCGATTTCAGGCGCATCAAAATGGGCTGGGTTTCGGGGTCGCCCATGCGGCAGTTGAACTCCAGGGTCTTGATGCGGCCTTGCGGGTCGATCATCAGGCCCGCGTACAAAAAACCGGTGTAGGTGATGCCGTCCTTTTCCATGCCCCGGATGGTGGGCAGGATGACTTCGCGCATGGCACGGGCATGCACCTCGGCCGTGACCACAGGCGCAGGCGAATACGCACCCATGCCCCCCGTGTTGGGTCCTTCGTCCTTGTCCAGCAGGCGTTTGTGGTCCTGGCTGGTGGCCAGGGCCGCCACGTTTTGACCATCGCACAGCACCATGAAGCTGGCTTCTTCACCCTGCAAAAACTCTTCGATCACCACCCGTGCGCCGCCCGCGTTGTGGGCCACACCCAGGGTATTGTCCAAGAGCATGAAATCAATCGCCTCGTGCGCTTCGGCCAGCGTCATGGCCACGACCACGCCTTTGCCCGCCGCCAGGCCGTCGGCCTTGACCACGATGGGCGCACCTTTTCGGTCCACATAGGCGTGGGCCAGGGCCGCGTCGGAGAAGGTTTCAAACTCGGCGGTGGGGATGCCGTGGCGCTGCATGAACGCTTTGGAAAAGGCCTTGGAGCTCTCCAGTTGGGCTGCAGCCTGTGTGGGCCCAAAAATGCGCAAACCGTGCGCGCGAAAATCGTCCACGATGCCTGCGGCCAAGGGGGCCTCGGGGCCCACCAGGGTCAGGCCAATGCCGTTGTCGATAGCCCATTGGCGCAGCACGGCCAGGTCGGTGATCGGTACATTGACCAGGTTTTTGTCTTTGGCTGTGCCACCGTTGCCCGGTGCCACGTAAACCTGCTGGATTTTGGGCGACTGCGCCAGTTTCCACGCCATGGCGTGCTCACGGCCACCACTGCCGACTACCAATACTTTCATCAAACTTCCTTAGTTTTCAATTTCGGCGTTGTGGAAAACGTTTTGCACATCGTCCAGATCTTCCAGCACATCCAGCAATTTCTGCATTTTGACCGCATCATCGCCCGTGAGCGAAACGCTGTTTTCTGCCCGCATGGTCACTTCGGCCACATCGGCCACCAAACCGGCTGCCTCCAGCGCATTTTTCACGGCTTCAAAATCTGCGGGCGAAGTCAAGACCTCGATGGCGCCCTCCTCGTCCGTGATCACGTCCTCGGCACCCGCTTCCAGCGCCACTTCCATGACCTGGTCTTCGCTGGTGCCCGGGGCAAACACCAGCTGGCCGCAGTGCTTGAACTGGAAAGCCACCGAGCCTTCGGTGCCCAGATTGCCGCCGTGTTTGCTCAGGGCATGACGCACCTCGGCCACCGTGCGCACCCTGTTGTCGGTCATGGTGTCCAGAATGATGGCCGCACCGCCGATGCCGTAGCCTTCGTAACGGATTTCCTCGTAGCTCACGCCTTCGAGGTTGCCCGTGGCCTTGTCCACATTGCGCTTGATGGTGTCGGCCGGCATGTTGGCCGCTTTGGCCTTCTCGATGGCCAGGCGCAGGCGGGGGTTGGCGCTGGCATCCCCACCACCGGTGCGGGCTGCCACCATGATTTCACGCACCACGCGGGTCCAGATCCGTTGTCTTTTTTCGTCTTGTCGGCCCTTGCGGTGCTGAATATTTGCCCATTTACTGTGGCCAGCCATCGGGAATTCCTTGAATGTTGATTTAACCTAGAGGCTGAATTTTACTTTTCACTCAAGGCAGGAGATTTTTGATGGCTGAACCCATGCTGATTGCTCAAAACGCCCATACGCAATGCCAGCTTCTGCCAGGCTTGGCCAACCGCCACGGCCTGATCACAGGTGCCACCGGCACCGGTAAAACCGTGACCTTGCAGACCCTGGCCGAAAACTTTTCGCGACTGGGTGTGCCGGTCTTCATGGCCGACGTCAAAGGTGACCTGACCGGCATCAGCCAAAGCGGCAAGATCGGTGAAAAACTGGCCACCGTGCTCCAAGACCGCGGCCTGGCACTGCCCGAGCCCATGGCCTGCCCCACCACCTTGTGGGACGTCTTTGGCGAACAGGGCCATCCAGTGCGGGCCACCATCTCGGACATGGGGCCCTTGTTGCTGACCCGCATGCTGGGCCTGAACGACACCCAGGCCGGGGTGCTGAACCTCGTGTTCAAGATCGCCGATGACCAGGGTTTGCTGTTGCTGGACATGAAAGACCTGCGGGCCATGCTGCAGTATGTGGGAGACAACGCCAAACAGTTCACCACCGAATACGGCAACATCAGCGCCGCCAGCATCGGGGCCATTCAGCGGGGCCTGCTGCAAATCGAAAGCCAGGGCGGCGACCAGTTCTTTGGTGAGCCGATGCTCAACATCGAAGACTTCATGCAGACCGATGCCCAGGGCCTGGGGGTGGTGAACATCCTGGCGGCGGACAAACTGATGAACTCGCCACGTCTGTACGCCACTTTTTTGCTGTGGATGCTGTCCGAGTTGTTCGAGGTGCTGCCCGAAATTGGCGACCCGGAAAAACCCAAACTGGTGTTCTTTTTTGACGAGGCCCACTTGCTGTTCAAGGACGCGCCTGCGGCCCTGGTCGAGCGCATCGAGTTGGTGGTGCGCCTGGTGCGGTCCAAGGGTGTGGGCGTGTATTTCGTGACACAGAACCCGCTGGACATCCCCGACAGCGTTTTGGGCCAGCTGGGCAACCGGGTGCAACACGCCCTGCGCGCCTACACCCCGCGCGACCAGAAAGCGGTGGCCGCGACAGCCCAGACCATGCGCCCCAAAGCGGGCCTGGACATTGAAGCGGCCATCACCGAATTGGCCGTTGGCGAGGCCTTGGTGAGCTTTCTGGATGCCAAGGGACGCCCCTGCGAAACCGAGCGGGTGTTTGTGTTGCCACCCGCCAGCCAATTGGGCCCGATCACGCCTGCGCAGCGGCAAGCTTTGATCCAGAACTCCTTGGTGGCCGGCGTTTACGAAGCCCACCACGACCGGGACTCGGCCTACGAAAAGATCAAGGCAGGCGCGCCGCAGGGCCAGGGCAGCAACGCCTCGGCGCTGCCCGGACAAGCGACAGCCACGGCCGAAAAAGAAGGCGGCCTGATGGGCGGGCTGTCCGACATGCTGTTTGGCAGCACAGGTCCCCGAGGCGGGCAACGCGATGGTGTGGCCCAAATGGTGGTCAAGAGTGCGGTGCGCACGGTGGGATCGGCCATTGGCCGGGAAATCGTGCGCGGCGTGCTGGGCGGTTTGTTGGGTTCGAGCCGTCGCCGCTGATCGTCGCCGCTGTTCTTTGCCGCTGATGGCGGACGAAAAAAAACCGCCGGGTGAGTCACCCGGCGGTTTTTTCGGAAGGTCTGTTGACGATCAGGCTGTTTCGCCCAACACAGTCACCGTCACGTCCACCACCACATCGGTGTGCAAAGCCACGGCCACAGTGGATTCGCTCACGGTTTTGATGGGGCCATGAGGCATGCGGATCTGGGACTTGACCAACTTGTAGCCTTGCTTGTTCAGCTCTTCGCAGATGTCGTGGTTGGTCACGGAACCAAACAAACGGCCATCAACGCCGGCTTTTTGCGACAGCTTCACGACCAAACCAGACAATTTCTCGCCTTGGGCTTGGGCTTCGGCCAGCTTGGCCGCAGCGGCTTTTTCGAGTTCAACGCGGCGAGCTTCGAACTCGGCCTTGTTGGTCTCGGTGGCGCGACGGGCACGGCCTTGAGGGATCAGAAAGTTACGGGCGTAGCCGTCTTTGACCTTGACGATATCGCCCAGGTTACCCAGGTTCACAACCTTTTCGAGCAGGATGATTTGCATGGTTGGACTCCTTAGACTTTGTGCTGGTCGGTGTAGGGCAACATGGCCAAAAAGCGTGCGCGCTTGATGGCGGTGTTGAGCTGACGCTGGAAGATGGCACGGGTGCCAGTCAGGCGCGCAGGGATGATCTTGCCGTTTTCGGCGATGAAGTCACGCAGGGTGTCCACATCTTTGTAGTCGATTTCTTCGACGCCGGTCACGGTGAAGCGGCAGAAACGCTTGCGCTTGAACAGCAGCGACTGGGTGTTGCGCTTGGGGCGCTTGTCTTTGTTGAATTTTTTGAACGTGGCCATGGGGCCTCCTGAAATTAATCTTGCTGAAACTCTTGAATGTGCAACACGACACTTTTGCCTTGTCGAGGGGTGGCCAAAAAGCCTTTGAACGTCCAAACGCTGCCTACCGCTTGCTTGACCAGTCTTTCAGCCAGTGACCCGAAGGCCAAGGCACGAAGTTTCAACTGGACTTGGCGTATTTGCCCGGCCTCTTGAACTTCAGAGGCGTGCTCCAGAATCAAATCGAGAGCAGGCAAACCAGCGGGGGTGTATCGCAAAGCGGCTTGCTCGGCAATACAGGCGGTCAGTTCGGTGCGGTTCACTCCTCAGCAGGCACGTGTCAAGCGGCGAATTCGGCTTGTTGTGACTTGCGGGCTTCTTCGCGCTCGACCGTCTTCATCATGGACGAAGGTGCGGTTTCGGCTTTCTTCTTGAGCACAGTCAGGTGACGCAGCACGGCGTCGTTGAACTTGAAGGCGTGCTCCAGTTCGGCCATGACGGCTTGGTCGGCTTCGATGTTCACGCACAGGTAGTGGGCCTTGCCCAGCTTGTTGATCTGGTAAGCCAGTTGACGGCGACCCCAGTCTTCAACACGGTGGATGTTGCCACCGCCGGCAGTGATCATGCCTTTGTAGCGCTCCAGCATGGCTGGAACTTGTTCGGACTGATCGGGATGGATCAGCAAAATGATTTCGTAATGACGCATTGAGACTCCTTGCGGTTAACCCAAAAGGTTGGAAAAGCCGCCCCCAGCGTCTGTCGGGGTGCGGCAAGGCGAAGCCTGCGATTATAGCTTGAAATCAGAAGCCCCGGTAGCCGCCTTCTGCACCCCCCGCCGGGGCTGGCAAGGGTTGGCGCGGGCTGACCCAACGAGCCGGCAGCAAAAGGGTCAGCAGCAGCATCACGCCAAAGCCCGTGGGCACCCCAAAAACACCCGCCGACAGCGGCTGTATGCCAAACCACAACCCCGCGCTGGGGTCCAGACCCCAGAAGTGGCGAAATCCTGGGGCATTGACCACCATGTAATACAGCGTGACACCCAAGCCCGCCAACATGCCTGCCACCACGGCCGGGCGGTGGACTTTGCCCCAGACCATGCCCAAGACCATGCCCGGGAAGAACGCGGCCGCCGCCAGTGAAAAAGAGGTCGAGACCAAGGCCAGGATTTCAGCCGGCTTGAACGCCGCCACCACGGCGGCCAGCATGGCCACCGCGAGCAGCGCAAATTTGGAGAGGATGACGCGCCCTTCGGCCGATTTGGGCTTGCGCTCCCTGCCGGGGCCAATGTCGTGCACCAAGGCATTGCTGATGGTCAAGAGCAGGCCATCGGCTGTTGACAAGGCCGCGGCCAGGCCACCGGCAGCCACCAGACCCGACACCACAAAAGGCATGCCCCCCATCTCCGGGGTGGCCAGCATGATCATGTCGGCCCCCAGCTTCAACTCACCCAGTTGCAGCACGCGGTCACCATTGACATCGGAAAACTCCAGCAGCGCGGAATCCAGCCTCGCCCATTGCGCCATCCAGCTGGGCAAATCTTCAAAACTGCTGCCCACCAGGTTGTTCATGACCTCGAACTTCACCAGCACCGCCAAGGCCGGCACACTCAGGTACAGCAAACCAATGAAAAATAGCGACCAGGCCACCGAACTGCGCGCCTGGGCCACCGACGGGACGGTGTAAAAACGTGTCAGCAAATGCGGCAAACCCGCCGTCCCCACCATCAGGCAAAACACCAGGGCCAGAAAGTTGAGTCGGGATTCGCCAAACAGTTTGACCTCTTCGGGACTGCCCTGCGGGTTGCCGGCAAAGGCCTGGGCATGCGGGGGCATGCCGCCCAAAGGCTTGGCCCGCTCCCGGTTCTCCAGCATGGCCCGGGTCCACTGCTCGCGGGCCGCAGCGGCGTCGCGGGGCACGGCCAACAACTCACGCCGGGCTTGGGCGATGGCGGCGTAATCGGCCGATTGGGCCTTGAGCACGCGGATCTTTTCTTCCAGCTCCTGGCGAAGCGAGACCATCGCGCCTTCGACATTTGTCAGTCGCGCCTCGTAAACCTGGGCGCGGCGGGCAAACTCCTGGCGGACTTCGATCTCACCGGGGTCGTTGATCAGCTTCTTTTCAATCGCCTCGATTTGCGCCAACTGCTGACCGTAGACCAGGGGCGCCAAAGGGCTGCCAAGTTGCTTGTATGCCAGCCACGACACAGGGATCATGAACGCCAGCAACAGCATGATGTACTGGGCCACCTGCGTCCAGGTGATGGCCCGCATGCCGCCGAGGAAAGAACACAACAAAACCCCGCCCAAACCGAGCAAGATGCCAATCTCGAACTGCACGCCGGTCAGGCGCGAAGCGATCAGGCCAATGCCGTAAATCTGGGCCACCACATAAGTGAACGAACACAAGACCGAAGCCAGCGCTGCAATGATGCGCGGCCAGCGCCCGCCGTAGCGCTGGTCAAAATAGTCGGGCAAGGTGTAGAGCTTCATCGCGCGCAACTGGGGCGCGATCAGCAAGGCGACCAGACAAAAACCGCCTGTCCAGCCCATCACATAAGCCAGGCCCCCGGGCTGCTGGCCGCTGCCAGAAAAGCCCTGCAGGTACAGCGCCCCGGCCAGACTGATGAACGACGCCGCGCTCATCCAGTCGGCGGCTGTGGCCATGCCGTTGTACATGGCCGGGATGCGACGCCCCGCCACGTAGTACTCGTCCTCGTCGGTGGTCCGGCTCGAAATGCCGATCAAGGCATAAATCATCACCGTGCTGAACAGGAAGATGGGACCAATCAGGTTGCGCGACAAACCCCAGCGTTCAGCCCAGGCCATGGCGCCCATCAAACCGATCAGGATGGCGACATAAATCAGCACATTGCGGTGAAGCCGCCATGGGTTGGCCGCGTGGGGACGAACTGCCATGGTTGGGGTCACCGCAAAGTCTGAAATACTGGCATCAACGACCCAGATTGGTCCAGGTTTCGATGACGGTGTCGGGGTTCAGCGAAATCGAGCTGATGCCCTGGTCCATCAGCCAATGCGCAAAGTCGGGATGGTCCGAGGGGCCTTGACCGCAAATGCCGATGTACTTGCCCTGCGCCAGACAGGCTTTGATGGCCTGCGATATCAAGGCCGTCACCGCTGGATCACGTTCATCAAAGTCCACCGCCAGCAACTCCATGCCCGAGTCGCGGTCCAGGCCCAAGGTCAGCTGGGTCAGGTCGTTGGAGCCGATCGAGAAGCCATCAAAGAATTCCAGGAACTGCTCCGCCAGAATGGCGTTGCTGGGCACCTCGCACATCATGATGAGCTTGAGGCCGTCTTCGGCACGGCGCAAACCCTGGCTGGCCAGCAGCTGGGTGACCTTTTCGGCCTGGCCCAGGGTGCGCACAAAAGGCACCATGATCTGCACATTGGTCAGGCCCATCTCGCCACGCACCCGCTTGAGGGCCTCGCATTCCATGGCAAAGGCCTCGCCAAAGTCTTCGCTGATGTAACGGGCAGCGCCCCGGAAACCCAGCATCGGGTTTTCTTCTTCCGGCTCGTAACGGCTGCCGCCAATGAGCTTGCGGTACTCGTTGCTCTTGAAGTCGGACAAACGCACGATGACCGGCTTGGGCCAGAAAGCGGCGGCAATGCTGGCCACACCTTCGGCCACCTTGTCGACGTAAAAAGCGCGGGGGGACGCATGGCCACGGGCCACCGATTCCACGGCTTTTTTCAGGTCGGCATCGATGGCGGGGTAATCCAGGATGGCCTTGGGGTGCACGCCGATGTTGTTGTTGATGATGAACTCCAGACGCGCCAGACCCACGCCAGCATTGGGCAGCTGGGCAAAGTCAAACGCCAGCTGCGGGTTGCCCACGTTCATCATGATTTTGGTCTTGATCTCGGGCAGCACGCCACGCTGGATCTCGCTGACCTCGGTTTCCAGCAGGCCGTCGTAAATGTGGCCGGTATCGCCTTCGGCGCAGCTGACGGTGACCAGCGTGCCTTCGGTCAATTGCTCGGTGGCATTGCCGCAACCCACCACGGCCGGAATGCCCAACTCGCGGGCAATGATGGCGGCGTGGCAGGTGCGCCCGCCCCGGTTGGTGACGATGGCGCTGGCGCGTTTCATCACGGGTTCCCAGTTCGGGTCGGTCATGTCGGTCACCAGCACGTCGCCGGGCTGGACCTTGTCCATCTCGCTGATGTTGTGCACCAAACGCACGGGGCCCGTGCCGATCTTCTGCCCAATCGCGCGGCCTTCAGCCAAGATGGTGCTTTTGCCTTTGAGTTTGTAACGCAGCTCGGGCGCGCCCTTGGCCTGGCTTTTCACGGTTTCGGGACGGGCCTGCAGGATGTAGAGCAAGCCGTCGGTGCCGTCTTTGCCCCATTCGATGTCCATGGGGCGGCCATAGTGCTGCTCGATCACCACCGCATAGCGGGCCAATTGCTCAACCTCGTCATCGGTCAGGCTATAGCGGTTGCGCAGCTCGGTGGGCACATCGGTGGTTTTGACCAGCTTGCCCGACGCGGCTTTTTCTTCCGGTGTGGCAAACACCATCTCGATCAGTTTGGAGCCCAGGTTACGGCGGATGACACTGCGCTTGCCCGCGGCCAGCATGGGCTTGTGCACATAAAACTCGTCCGGGTTCACAGCGCCTTGCACCACCGTTTCGCCCAAGCCGTAGCTGGAGGTGATGAACACCACGTCTTCAAAGCCCGACTCGGTGTCGATGGTGAACATGACGCCTGCCGCACCCAGATCGGAGCGCACCATGCGCTGCACACCCGCCGACAAGGCCACATCGGCGTGGGCAAAGCCCTTGTGCACGCGGTAGCTGATGGCGCGGTCGTTGTAGAGCGAGGCGAAGACCTCTTTCATCTTGTGCAGCACGTCGTCGATGCCAACCACGTTCAAAAAGGTTTCCTGCTGGCCTGCAAAGGACGCGTCCGGCAGGTCTTCGGCCGTGGCCGAAGAGCGCACCGCAAACGAAGCCTCAGGGTTGCCGCCCTGCAGGCGAACAAATTCTTCACGAATGGCTTTTTCCAGATCGGCCGGGAAAGGCTGGGCTTCGACCATGGCGCGGATCTCCGCACCTGCCGCGGCCAAGGCGCGCACGTCCTCGGTGTCCAGCGCGTCCAGACGGGCGTTGATGCGATCGCTCAGGCCATCAAAAGCCAGGAACTGGCGAAACGCGTGGGCGGTGGTGGCAAAGCCCGTGGGCACCCGCACACCGGAAGGCAGCTGGGAAATCATCTCCCCCAGGCTGGCGTTTTTGCCACCGACCGACTCGACGTCGGTCATGCGCAATTGTTCAAAGGGGACGACCAGGGCGGTCTCACTGAAAAGATCAGACATGCAAAGCTCCAAAGTTAAAACCGGGTGCCATGGAGCCGGGAAGGGCTGTGTTGTTCTTGTGGTTCGCGCGCCGACCGGGGGGCCATGGATAATCGAATCATTTTAGGGGGCTTGGTGCCCCTGCCCTTTGAAATTTTTGCACGCATGTCCAAACGCACTGTTTTTTTCGTGTCTGACGGCACCGGCATCACGGCCGAGACTTTTGGCAACGCCATCCTGGCGCAGTTCGACATGAAAACGCGGCATGTGCGGCTGCCCTTCACCGACACCATCGACAAGGCGCACCAGGCTGTGCGCCAAATCAACCACACGGCCGACACCGAAGGCAGCAAACCCATCGTCTTCACCACCCTGGTGAACATGGATGTCCTCAAAGTTCTGCAAGAGCACTGCCAGGGCATGCTGCTGGACATGTTCGGCACCTTCGTGAACCCGCTGGAAAACGAGCTGGGCATCAAGTCGCACCACCGGGTGGGCCGTTTTTCCGACGTGAGCAAAAGCAAGGAATACCACGACCGGATCGAAGCCATCAATTTTTCCCTGGCCCACGACGATGGCCAGTCGAACCGGGATCTGGAATCGGCCGATGTGATTTTGGTGGGTGTGAGCCGCAGCGGCAAAACCCCGACCAGCCTGTACCTGGCCATGCAGCATGGCCTCAAAGCGGCCAACTACCCCTTGATTCCGGAAGACTTTGAACGCAAGCAGCTGCCCCCTGCCCTGGTGCCGCACCGCAAAAAAATCTTCGGCCTGAGCATCCACCCCGACCGCCTGGCCGAAATTCGGGCAGAGCGCAGACCCAATTCGCGTTATGCCAGCATTGAAAACTGCCGCATGGAAGTGTCTGAAGCCGAGGCGATGATGCGCCGCTCAGGCATCCGCTGGCTGTCCACCACGACCAAATCGATCGAAGAAATCGCCACCACCATCCTGCAGGAAATCAAACCGGAGCGGCTGATTTATTGAACACTGGCTTCAGGCCAGGGTGGCGGCGATGCGCTCAGCGCATTGGCGGGCCTGATCGGCATCACGGGCTTCGACCATGACGCGCACCAAAGGCTCTGTGCCGCTGGCGCGGATCAGGACCCGCCCCGAATCGCCCAGCTGCGCCTCGGCAGCGCGGGTGGCGTCCCACAAAGGCCGATGGCCTTCCCAGTCAAAACCCGGCTTCAGGCGCACATTGATCAGCGTCTGTGGGAACAGTGTGATGCCCTCCAGCAACTGCGCCATGGTCTGCCCACTGCCCACACATGCTTGCAACACCTGCAAGGCGCTGACCAACCCGTCACCCGTGGTGTGCTTGTCCAGGGCCAGCAAATGGCCTGAACCTTCACCGCCGAGCAACCAGCCCTTGTCGTGCAAGACCTCCAGCACATAACGGTCGCCCACTTTGGCCCGCACAAATTGCACGCCTCGCTGCTTGAGGGCCACTTCCACCGCCAGATTGGTCATCAAGGTGCCCACCGCGCCGGGCACGGCTTCATCCCGGGCCAAGCGGTCTGCGACCATCAAATACAACAACTCATCGCCATTGAACAGGCGACCACTGGCGTCCACGACTTGCAGGCGATCGGCATCGCCATCGAGCGCAATGCCGTAATCGGCCCGGTGGTCCTTGACCGCCTGCACCAGCGCATGGGGGTGGGTCGCGCCCACGCCTTTGTTGATGTTCAGGCCGTCGGGCGAGCAGCCGATGGCCACCACTTCGGCACCCAACTCATGGAACACCTTGGGCGCGATCTGGTAGGCGGCCCCGTGGGCGGCGTCCACCACCATCTTCAGGCCCTTGAGGGTCAGGTCGTTGGAGAAGGTGCTCTTGCAAAATTCGATGTAGCGACCTGCCGCATCGTCCAGACGCCGGGTTTTGCCCAGCGCGGCCGAATCCACCCAGACCGGGTCCTCAAGCAAGGTCGCTTCCACGGTCTCCTCCCAGGCGTCAGACAATTTCTTGCCTTGGGCGCTGAAGAACTTGATGCCGTTGTCCGCAAAGGGGTTGTGGCTCGCACTGATCACCACCCCCAAAGAAGCGCGTTGCGCGCGGGTCAGATAAGCGACGGCCGGAGTGGGCACCGGGCCCAGCAAGACGACGTCGACCCCGGCCGAGTTGAAGCCCGACTCCAGGGCGCTTTCCAGCATGTACCCCGAAATGCGGGTGTCTTTGCCGATCAACACCGTTGGGTGCGTCTCCTGCGACTTCAAAACACGGCCCACGGCATGCGCCAGGCGCAAGATGAAATCGGGCGTGATCGGGCTTTGGCCCACCGTGCCGCGAATGCCGTCTGTGCCGAAATATTGACGTGCCATCTGAACAATCCTGATTTTTGTAATGACTGAGAGAATTTTAGTCGTCCAGACACACCGGAAAACTGACGGATACAAACGCTGAGCGCGTCAATGCGGCCTGGCGTTCTGGTTCATGGCCTGCCAGATCTTGAGCGCGTCCACCGTGTCCTTGACATCGTGCACCCGGACCACCGAAGCCCCCCGCTGCACCGCCAGCAAAGCCGCGGCCACACTGGCCGCTTGTCTTTGGGCAGGTTCCGGCACTTGCCCATCGTGGGCCAGTGCAGCGCCCAAAGCTGATTTCCGGGACCAGCCCGCCAAGACAGGCCGTCCCAGGTGCAACAAGTCAGCCTGCTGCGCCAACAGCTGAAAATTCTGCGCCACCGTCTTGCCAAAGCCGATACCCGGGTCCAGCACCAGCCGGGCAGCGCCCACCCCAGCATCCAGCAAAGCGTGCATGCGGGCATGCAAAAAGCTTTCCACCTCGCGCAGCACATCGCCCGCCATGGTCTCGATTTGCATGGTTTGCGGGTCACGGTGCATGTGCATCAGACACACACCGCAGCTTGGATGGGCAGCCACCACCTGCTCGGCCCCCGGCTGACGCAGCGCCCAGATGTCGTTGATGATGTCCACCCCCGCATCGAGCACCGCCTGCATCACCTCGGGCTTGTAAGTGTCCACCGATATGGGCACTTGCCAGCGAACCGCTTCGCGCAAAAAAGGAGCCAGCCGCGCCAACTCCTGCGCCATGGGCACCACCACAGCGCCTGGGCGGGTGGATTCCGCGCCGATGTCCAGAATGTCGGCCCCATCGCGCAACAGTTGCTCGGCGTGGCGCAAGGCTTGGGCGGTTTCGGCATGTTGTCCGCCGTCCGAAAAAGAATCGGGCGTGAGATTGACAATGCCCATGACTTTGGGCTGCGACAGGTCCAGCTCAAATCGGGTGGTTTGCCAGTGCAAGGCGCTGTTCGGTCGGGTCAGGGGGGTGTCCATCGAGGTGACTCCATGAAAAACGGGGCCCGAAGGCCCCGCTGTGGTCAGGCGCTGCCTGAGCCATCAAGCCGCAGTGGTAGCCGGCTCGGTTTGAACCGCAGGGGTTCCACCGCCATTGCCGCCACCCGAAGGGGGCGTGCGAGGTGTCCAGTCCTTGGGTGGCAAAGGATCGCGCCCGGCCATGATGTCGTCGATCTGGTCCTTGTCGATGGTTTCCCACTCCAGCAAGGCTTTGGCCATGGCGTGCATCTGGGCGCTGTGCTCCTCGATCAGGCGACGGGCCAGTTTGTACTGCTCGTCGATGATGCGGCGCACTTCCATGTCCACCTTTTGCATGGTGGACTCGCTCATGTTGGTGGTCTTGGTGACCGAACGACCCAAAAACACTTCGCCTTCGTTCTCGGCATAGACCATCGGGCCCAGCGCGTCGGTCATGCCATAACGCATCACCATGTCGCGGGCAATCGATGTGGCACGCTCGAAATCGTTGCTGGCGCCCGTGGTCATCTGGTTCATGAACACTTCTTCCGCAATGCGGCCACCGAACAGCATGCTGATCTGGTTCAGCATGAACTCCTTGTCGTAGCTGTAGCGGTCTTGCTCGGGCAGGCTCATCGTCACACCCAAGGCGCGGCCACGGGGAATGATGGTGACCTTGTGCACCGGATCGCACTTGGGCAGCAGCTTGCCAATCAAGGCGTGGCCCGCTTCGTGGTAGGCCGTGTTGCGACGCTCGTGCTCGGGCATGACCATGCTCTTGCGCTCGGGGCCCATGAGGATTTTGTCCTTGGCTTTTTCGAAGTCCTGCATCTCGACCACACGGGCGTTGCGGCGTGCGGCCATCAGGGCGGCTTCGTTGCACAGGTTGGCCAGATCGGCACCGCTCATGCCGGGTGTGCCACGGGCGATCACGCCCGCATTGACATCCTGGCCGATGGGCACTTTGCGCATGTGCACGTTGAGGATCTGCTCACGGCCGCGAATATCGGGCAAGGTCACATACACCTGACGGTCAAAGCGACCCGGGCGCAGCAAAGCGGCGTCCAAAATGTCGGGACGGTTGGTGGCGGCCACCACGATCACGCCCAGGTTGGTCTCGAAACCGTCCATCTCGACCAGCATCTGGTTGAGGGTCTGCTCGCGCTCGTCGTTGCCGCCGCCCAGACCTGCTCCCCGCTGCCGGCCCACCGCATCGATTTCGTCGATGAAGATGATGCAAGGCGCGTTCTTTTTGGCGTTTTCGAACATGTCACGGACACGAGCCGCACCCACGCCGACAAACATTTCCACAAAGTCGGAGCCCGAAATGCTGAAAAACGGCACCTTGGCTTCTCCGGCGATGCCCTTGGCCAGCAAGGTCTTACCGGTTCCCGGTGGGCCCACAAGCAACAAGCCACGGGGAATGCGACCGCCCAATTTCTGGAATTTCTGCGGGTCCTTCAGGAAGTCCACCACTTCCTTGACTTCTTCTTTGGCTTCGTCACAACCGGCCACGTCCGCGAAGGTGACCTGATTGTTGTTTTCATCGAGCATGCGGGCCTTGGACTTGCCAAAGCTGAACGCACCGCCCTTGCCACCACCCTGCATCTGGCGCATGAAGTACACCCAGACGCCGATCAGCAGCAGCATGGGTCCCCAACTGACCAGCAGGGTCATGAGCAGCGAGCCTTCCTCGCGGGGCTTGACGTCAAACTTCACGCCGCTGTTGATCAGGTCACCCACCAGACCGCGGTCCAGGTAGGTGGCAGTGGTCTTGATGCGGCGGTCATCGTTGGTGATGGCCAGAATTTCGGTGCCGCCAGGGCTCTCGGAAATGGTGGCGCTCTTGATCCGGTTACCGCGAACCTCTTCCAGAAAATCTGAATAGCCAATGGCACTCGCACCAGCGACACCACGGTTGTCAAATTGCTTGAACAAGGTGAACAGCACCATGGCAATCACCATCCAGACGGCAATTTTGGAAAACCAGGGGTTATTCAAGAGGGGCTCCAATCGAAAAAAATGACTGTTCTCATTCTAGGCCTGTAGAAGGCGGCCATGGCACCCGAATCGGGTTTTGGCCCTCTAAAAGGCAGGAATTACGACATCAAACACCGTGAATCAGGCCCATGCCCACCAAAAAAGTCTCCGCGGACTTGTCCCGGGAGGATTTGGGCTTGATCGGCTTGACCACCTTGAAGGTCTCCTTGAACATCTTGACGATCTGGCTGTAGCCACTGCCGTGGAACACCTTGACCACCAAAGCACCCTGCGGTTTCATGTGGTTTTGGGCGAATTCCACCGCCAACTCGATCAAATGCTGGACCCGCGCCGCGTCCGAAGACGCGATGCCCGACAGATTGGGGGCCATGTCGGAGACCACCACATCGGCCTGGCGGCCTTCCAGCGCGGCTTCGAGCAAGGCGGCGACCTCGTTTTCACGGAAATCTCCCTGAATGAAGTGCACACCTTCCACCGGGGCCATGGGCAAAATGTCCAGCGCGATGATGCGGCCGTTGAGTTCGCCCACCGCCGCGCCGTCCGGCGACAAACGGCGGCGCAGGTACTGGCTCCAGGCGCCCGGGGCCGAGCCCAGGTCCACCACCAGATCGCCCGGCCGGATCAAGCCCAGGGTTTCGTCGATTTCCTTGAGTTTGTAAGCCGCCCGCGCCCGGTAACCCTCTTTCAAGGCCAGTTTCACATAGGTGTCGTTGACGTGGTCGTTCAACCACGCTTTGTTCACCTTTTTACTTTTGGTTTTGACTTTCATTCTTTTGCGTCCTTGCGGGGATAATACGGGGATGCCCCAAATACAACTCACACCTGCCGAGCGCAAAGTTTTTCGCGCCGATGCCCACCACCTCGATCCCGTCGTCATGATCGGCGGCGATGGGCTGACCCCTGCCGTCATCAAGGAAACCGAAGCGGCCCTGAATGCCCACGGCCTGATCAAAATCCGTGTGCTGGGCGATGACCGTGCCGCACGCGAAGCCATGTTCGCCCAACTGGCCGACCAGCTCAGCGCCGCGCCCATCCAGCACATCGGCAAACTGCTGATCCTGTGGCGGCCTCAGCCCGAAAAAATCAAGGAGCACGACGAAGACCGCAAAGCCGGTCCACGCGACTTCAAAATCCTCAAATACAGCTCACGCGGCGGCCAGCGCCCCGAAGTCAAAACTGTTCGCGTCCTGGGCAACCAGCGGCTGGCCGCTGGCGGCCAGATCAAGCGGGCCAAGCCCAAGCAGAAGTCGGTCAAAAAAGGCCGCCACGACTGAAGGCTCCGGCTTCAATGACTGCGCCCCCACCAGGGGGTGACACCACCCACCAAGGCCGCCAAACAGCGGCCTTTGTTTTGCCTTAAACGTAAGACACGCCCACGATCTCGTAACGGCGCACACCGCCCGGAGCCTGAACTTCGGCCACATCGCCCTCTTCCTTGCCAATCAAGGCCCGCGCAATCGGGCTGCTGATGTTGATCAGCCCCAGCTTCAAATCGGCTTCGTCCTCGCCCACGATCTGGTAGGTCACAGCCTCGCCCGTGCTCTCGTCTTCCAGCTCGACCGTGGTGCCAAACACCACGCGCCCGCCTGCATCCACCGATGCCGGGTCGATGATTTGCGCAGCCGACAGCTTGCCTTCGATTTCCTGAATCCGGCCTTCGATGAAACCCTGACGGTCTTTGGCCGCATCGTATTCGGCGTTCTCGCTCAGGTCACCCTGGGCACGCGCTTCGGCAATGGCCTGGATCACGGCGGGACGGTCCACAGTTTTGAGGCGGTGCAACTCGTCCTTGAGTTTTTCGGCACCGCGTTTGGTGATCGGGATGGTTGACATGTTCTCGTTACTCCAAAAGGAAACCGCCGAGCGATGAGACTCGGCGGTCATTGGCAACATTATGCCCCGCACCCGGGTCGGGGTGCAGGACGAGGGGCCAAAGGTCAGGCGGCCAGTTGCGCGTGCATTTCCTGGATGGAAATCACGCCCAGTTGGTCCATGTACTTCATGCCCTCCACAGCCGCTTCCGCGCCGGCAATGGTGGTGAAGGTGGTGACGCGGTTGAGCAAGGCCGAGGTGCGGATATGCCGCGAGTCGGCGATGGCGTTGCGGCGCTCTTCGACCGTGTTGATCACCAGCACGATTTCGTTGTTCTTGATCATGTCCACGATGTGCGGGCGGCCTTCGGTCACCTTGTTCACCGTGGCACACGCCACGCCTGCAGCCTGAATGGCCGCAGCCGTGCCCTTGGTGGCCACCAACTCAAAGCCCTGGGCCACCAACTGGCGGGCCACTTCGATGGCGCGAGCCTTGTCATTGTTTTTCACCGAGATGAACACCTTGCCCGAGGGCGTGCCGTCGGCCTTGGTCGGACGCGGCAGCTTGGTGCCAGCGCCCAATTGGCTCTTCACAAAGGCTTCGCCAAAGGTCTTGCCCACGCCCATCACTTCGCCCGTGGATTTCATCTCGGGGCCAAGGATGGTGTCCACACCCGGGAACTTCACGAAGGGGAACACGGCTTCTTTCACGCTGAAATAAGGCGGTGTGACTTCTTTGGTGATGCCTTGTGACGCCAGAGACTGGCCCGCCATGCAGCGCGCGGCCACCTTGGCCAACTGGATACCCGTGGCTTTGGACACATAAGGCACGGTGCGAGAGGCACGGGGGTTGACTTCCAGCACGTAAATGACATCTTTGCCGTCCACATGCTGGATGGCAAACTGCACGTTCATCAGGCCCACCACGTTCAGCGCACCAGCCATGGCGGCCGATTGGCGCTTGAGTTCGGTCACGGTGGCTTCTGACAAGGAATAAGGCGGCAAGGAACACGCCGAGTCACCGCTGTGCACGCCCGCCTGCTCGATGTGCTCCATCACGCCACCGATGAAGGTCTTGCCTTCAGGGTCGCGCAGGCAGTCCACATCACATTCGATCGCGTCGTTCAGGAAACGGTCGAGCAACACAGGCGAATCGTGCGACACCTTGACCGCTTCGCGCATGTAACGCTCCAGATCGCGTTGCTCGTGCACGATTTCCATGGCGCGGCCACCCAGCACGTAGCTGGGGCGAACGACCAAGGGGTAACCCAAGGCGGCCGCTTTTTCCAAGGCTTCGGCCTCGGTGCGTGCTGTGGCGTTGGGCGGCTGGCGCAGACCGAGGTCTTGCAGCAGTTTCTGGAAACGCTCACGGTCTTCGGCCGCGTCGATCATGTCGGGGCTGGTACCGATGATGGGCACGCCAGCGGCTTCCAAATCGAGCGCCAACTTCAAAGGCGTTTGGCCACCGTATTGCACGATGACGCCTGTGGGCTTTTCCTTGTCGACGATTTCGAGCACGTCTTCCAAGGTCACGGGCTCGAAGTACAAACGGTCCGAGGTGTCGTAGTCGGTCGACACGGTCTCAGGGTTGCAGTTGACCATGATGGTTTCGTAACCATCTTCGCGCATGGCCAAGGCGGCATGCACGCAGCAGTAATCAAACTCGATGCCCTGGCCAATCCGGTTAGGACCGCCACCCAACACCATGATTTTTTTGTTGGTCGTCGGCTCGGCTTCGCATTCGCCATCTCCGTTGCCTTCATAGCAGGAGTACATGTAGGCGGTGTCGGTCGAGAACTCGGCCGCGCAGGTGTCCACGCGTTTGTAAACGGGGCGAACGTTCAGGGCATGTCGGCGTGCACGCACCACATGCTCGGTGGTTTTGAGCAGCTTGGCCAAGCGGCGGTCCGAAAAGCCTTTCTTCTTGAGCGCACGCAACTCGTCGGCCGTGATGGCTTCGAGCGTGGTGGTTTCCAGTTCCAGCTCGATCTTCACGATCTCTTCGATCTGCACCAGGAACCAGGGGTCGATTTTGGTCAAGGCAAACACCTCGTCCACGCTCAGGCCCATGGCAAAAGCATCGCCCACGTACCAGATGCGCTCGGGGCCGGGCTCACCCAGCTCCTTTTCGAGCACTTCGCGGTCCTGGGTTTTCTCGTTCATGCCGTCCACGCCGACTTCCAAACCGCGCAGGGCTTTCTGGAAGGACTCCTGGAAGGTCCGGCCCATGGCCATGACCTCGCCCACCGATTTCATCTGGGTGGTCAGTCGGCTGTCGGCGGTCGGGAACTTCTCAAAGGCGAAACGCGGGATCTTGGTGACCACGTAATCGATCGAGGGCTCGAACGAGGCGGGCGTGGCACCGCCTGTGATTTCATTGCGCAACTCGTCGAGCGTGTAGCCCACGGCCAGCTTGGCCGCCACTTTGGCGATGGGGAAACCCGTGGCTTTGGAGGCCAGTGCCGATGAACGCGACACCCGGGGGTTCATCTCGATGACGACCATGCGGCCGTCTTTGGGGTTGATCGAGAACTGCACGTTGGAGCCGCCCGTGTCCACACCGATCTCGCGCAAAACGGCCAAAGAGGCGTTGCGCAGGATCTGGTATTCCTTGTCGGTCAGCGTCTGGGCTGGTGCCACGGTGATCGAGTCGCCCGTGTGCACGCCCATAGGGTCCAGGTTTTCGATCGAGCAGATGATGATGCAGTTGTCCGCCTTGTCGCGCACCACTTCCATCTCGTACTCTTTCCAGCCCAACAGCGACTCTTCGATCAGCAGCTCATTGGTGGGAGAGGCTTCCAGACCGCGTTTGCAGATCGTCTCGAACTCTTCGGGGTTGTAGGCGATACCGCCGCCCGTGCCACCGAGCGTGAAGCTGGGGCGAATCACAGTGGGGAAGCCGACGCGCTTTTGCACGTCCCAGGCTTCTTCCATGCTGTGGGCGATGCCAGAGCGTGCGGAGCCCAGACCGATTTTGGTCATGGCGTCCTTGAACTTCAGGCGGTCTTCGGCTTTGTCGATGGCCTCGGGCGTCGCGCCGATCAGCTCAACTTTGTACTTCTCGAGCACGCCGTGACGCCACAAATCCAAAGCGCAGTTGAGCGCGGTCTGGCCACCCATGGTGGGCAGGATGGCGTCCGGGCGTTCCTTGGCGATGATCTTTTCGACCGTTTGCCAGGTGATGGGCTCGATGTAGGTCACATCGGCCGTGGCCGGGTCGGTCATGATCGTGGCAGGATTGCTGTTGATCAGGATGACTTTGTAACCTTCTTCGCGCAGGGCCTTGCAGGCCTGCACGCCGGAATAGTCGAATTCGCAGGCCTGGCCGATGATGATCGGGCCCGCGCCAATGATGAGGATGCTTTTGAGGTCGGTGCGCTTAGGCATTATTTGTTCTCCTGGGCCGAGGCCATCAATGCCGTGAAGCGGTCAAACAGGTAAGCAATGTCGTGCGGGCCGGGCGAAGCTTCGGGGTGCCCCTGGAAGCAGAACGCGGGCTTGTCGGTACGGGCCAGGCCTTGCAAAGTGCCGTCAAACAAGGACACATGGGTGGCGCGCAAGTTGGCGGGCAAGGACTTTTCGTCCACCGCAAAACCGTGGTTCTGGCTGGTGATGGACACGCGGCCGGAATCGAGGTCTTTCACAGGGTGGTTGGCACCGTGGTGGCCAAACTTCATCTTGAAAGTCTTGGCACCGCTGGCCAAAGCCATGATCTGGTGACCCAGGCAAATGCCGAAGGTAGGGATGCCGGTTTCGATCAACTCGGAAACGGCGGCAATCGCGTAATCGCAAGGCTGTGGGTCGCCAGGGCCGTTGGACAAAAAGATGCCATCGGGCTTGTGTTGGAGCACTTCGGCGGCGGGTGTCTTGGCCGGCACCACGGTGACTTTGCAGCCGCGCTCGGCCAGCATGCGCAAGATGTTTTTCTTGACGCCGAAGTCATAAGCCACCACATGGAACTTGGGGGCGGTCTGCGTGCCATAACCAGCGCCCAGCTGCCATTCGGTTTGGGTCCACTCGTAAGGCTGAGCGACAGTGACTTGTTGCGCCAGGTCCAGGCCGGCCATGCTCGGGGCCGCCTTCGCGGCAGCAATCGCCTGGTCAATGACCGCTTGGGTGACTTCCTGGCCTTTGGCCAAGCCCACGATCGCGCCGTTCTGGGCACCCTGGGTGCGCAAGATGCGGGTCAGCTGGCGGGTGTCGATGTTGGCAATGGCCACAGTGCCAGCGTCAACCAGGTAGGACGACAAGGTTTGGCTGGAGCGGAAGTTGCTCGCCACCAAAGGCAGGTCTTTGATGATGAGGCCTGCGGCATGGACTTGGTCAGCTTCGATGTCTTCCACGTTGACGCCGTAATTGCCGATGTGCGGGTACGTCAGGGTGACGATCTGCTGGCAATAGCTGGGGTCGGTGAGGATTTCCTGGTAGCCGGTGAGCGAGGTGTTGAACACCACTTCGCCGACAGTGGAGCCGGTGGCTCCGATCGAATTGCCGATAAAGACCGTGCCGTCTGCAAGCGCCAGGATGGCGGGCGGGAAGGTTCCCTGAAGAGACAAAAGCACTGGGTTCTCCGGAATAGTTCGGGTACGCCTCAGCACTCACCAGAGATAGATCTCTTTTTGGCTGCTTGTTCGAGGAATGGGCCTGGGATGGACTGTGGCGTACAGGTTGATGCGGGAAAGCCTCTCATTATAGCCGAGGACCGCTAGTAAACCCTGACAAACCGCCCACCATGACGGCCCGGCAAAGCCGCCAAAATGTTCAAAGACCTGCGGTGGCGCTGGCGTGCAGGCAAATGGCCGCTGCAGTGGCCACGTTGAGGGATTCTTCCCCGCCAGGCTGTGCAATGCGCACCTGGTGCTGCGCCATGGCCATCAGGCTGGCGCTGACGCCCTGCCCTTCGTGACCGAAGACCCAGGCACACTTTCGAGGCAAATTTCCCGCTTGCAGCAAGGCGTGCAAAAACGGCCCCTCGTGTGAGCTGGTGGTGAGCAAGGGCACCTGCAAGGCTGCCACATCAGCCTCGCTGAGTGCTTCGACCAGATGCAGGCCAAAGTGCGCCCCCATGCCGGCCCGCAGCACCTTGGGCGACCACAGGGCCGCCGTGCCTTTGATCGCCAGCACCTGACGGTAACCAAATGCCGACGCACAGCGCAAGATGGCACCGACATTGCCGGCATCCTGCAAACGGTCCAGCACAACGGTGGGCGCGTCCGGCAAGACCTCATGACCGGCACGCCAGTCGACCACAAAGCCCATGCGGGCCGGAGATTCCAAGCCGCTCAAGCTGGCAAACAGGGCATCGGGCAGCACAAACACCTGATCGGTCAATCCTAGCCATTGGTCGCCCTGCTCGGCCTGAAACGACTCGGTCAACACCAGCTGCAGCGGCCGCACACCGCGCTCCAGTGCTGCACGGCACAAGTGGTCCCCCTCCAGCCAGAACTGCCCTGCTTTGCGGTAAGCCGTGGTGTCCTGGGCCAAACGTCGCCAGGTTTTGAGCTGCGGGTTGTCCCGGGAGCTGATCGATTTCATCGCACACTCCTGGCCACGGGGGCAAATGTCATGCGGTGGCAGTCTGCCGGACCATGCGCTTGCAAAGCAGCCAGGTGCTGCGCTGTGCCATAGCCTTTGTGCTGGTCAAAGCCGTAGGCCGGATAGCGCTGGTGCATCGCTTCACACAAACGATCGCGGTGCACCTTGGCCAAAATCGAAGCGGCCGAGATGGCAGGCACCAGCGCATCACCTTTGACAATGGCTTCGGCCCGTATGGCCAAGGTGGGCAAACGGTTCCCGTCCACCAGCACCAACTTGGGCGGCAAGCGCAAGGCCTCGACGGCACGCTTCATGGCCAGCATTGTGGCTTGCAGGATATTGAGCTGGTCAATCTCCTGCACCGACGCTTCGGCAATGGCGCAGCACAAAGCCCGAGCACGGATTTCGTCAAACAGGGCTTCTCGGCGCTTGGCTGTGAGTTTTTTGGAGTCGTTCAGTCCGCGGATGGGGTTCAGGTCGTCCAGGATCACCGCTGCTGCGACCACAGGCCCCGCCAAAGGACCGCGCCCGGCCTCGTCCACCCCGGCCACCAGACCATGGGTCTCCCAGTTCAAGGTTTTTTGCTCAAGCAGCAAGGACTTTTTGGATCGCATGGCTGGCCAGCGTCGGCATGTCACGACGCAATTGAAGGTGCAGGTCGGCAAAACGCTGCTGGATCTTGGCCACCGCCGCAGGATCGTCCAGCCAGCGCAAAACGGCCTGGGCCAAGGCCCGGGGCTGCACCTGCTCTTGCAAGAATTCGGGCACCAAGCCTTCGTTGCACAGGATGTTGGGCAAGCCAATCCAGGGCAACAAGCGCTTGCGGTTGGCAATTTGCCAGGACAGCCATTGCATTTTGTAGGCGATGACCATGGGGCGTTTGTGCAAGGCGGTCTCGAGGGTGGCCGTGCCGCTGGCCACCAAAGCCACATCACAAGCGGCCTGCACTTCGTGAGAACGGCCCATCACCACATGAACATGCGCCTGCATGCCGGCTTCGGCGATGGCCGCCTCCACCATGGGCTTCAAGAGGTCATGCGTGGGCAAAACGAACTTCAGCTCAGGCCTTTGCTGAAGCATGAGCCGCGCCGCTTGCAAAAACGGCAAAGCCAAGCCTTTGACCTCGGACGGCCTGCTGCCCGGCAACAAGGCCACGATGGTGGCCTCTGCAGCCAAGCCCAAGGCTTGTCGCGCGTGCAAGCGGTCTGGCTCCTGTGCGATCACATCGGCCACCGGGTGCCCGACGAAGGTGCCCTCGATCCCGTGCTGAGCCAACAAATCTGGTTCAAAAGGGTAAATGCACAGCACATGGTCCACGCTGTCACGGATTTTTTGCACCCGTTCTGGCCGCCAGGCCCAAATGGACGGGCACACCAACTGAACCGTGGGCACGCCCTTTTGCCGCAGCAAACGTTCCACGGGCAAATTGAAGTCGGAAGCATCCACACCCACATACAGGTCCGGAGGCGAAGCCAGCAAGGCCTGAATCAAGGCCTGCCGGATGCCATGGATGTGGCGGTAACGCCAAAGCGCCTCCACCAAACCGCGCACCGACAACTCGTCACAGGACCAGCGTGACATGAAACCGGTCGCATCCATCTGCGGCCCGCCAATGCCCGAAGCTTGCAAGCGCGGCCAGGTTTTTTGCATGCCTTGCAACAACAAGGCCGCGAGCATGTCACCCGAACGCTCGGCCGCGACCATGCTCACGCACAGGTCTGGCGCGGCCACGTCAGTTGGTGCGCCTGCCATCACGCTTTCAAAGCCTGGCGAATCACGCCGCACACCTCATCAATGGCTTCATTGCTCAGCTCAGGATAGATGGGCAGGGACAGGCAACGCTCGGCCACCGATTCGGTCACCGGGAAACTGGCGCCAGCCGCGATCGAGGCAAACACTTTTTGCTGGTGCAAAGGCACGGGGTAATAAACAGCGCTGGCGATTTGTTGCGCAGTCAATGCCTGCTGGATGGCCGCCCGCTCATCGGTGAGCAAGGTGTACTGGTGGTACACGTGCAGGCCCACACCGTCTTCATAAGGTGTTTGCACATTCAGCCCGGCCAAACCCGCGTTGTAGCGGTGGGCCACACGGCGGCGTTCCTGGTTGTAACGATCGATCAAGGGCATCTTGGCCCGCAACACCACCGCCTGCAGCTCGTCCAGGCGGCTGTTGTAGCCAATGATGTCGTGGTAGTAACGCACTTTGCTGCCATGGTTGCGCAGCATGCGCAGCTTTTCGGCCATGGCGTCGGACTGCGTGGTCACCATGCCACCGTCGCCGTAGCAGCCGAGGTTTTTACTCGGAAAGAAGCTGAAAGCCGCCACATCGCCCATGGCGCCCGTTTTGCGGCCGCCAATGTCGGCACCGAAGGACTGCGCACAATCCTCCACCAGCTGCAACTGGTGCTCTTGGGCCAACGCCATCAGCGGGGCCAGGTCAGCAGGCTGCCCGAACAAATGCACAGGCAGCAAGGCCTTGGTTTTCGGTGTGATCGCACGGCGGGCCTGCGCCACGTCGATGTTGAAGGTGCGTGGATCGATGTCCACAAACACGGCTTTGGCCCCGACGTAGGCGATCGCCTCGGCGGTGGCAATGAAAGTGAAAGGCGTGGTGATGACCTCGTCGCCCGGGCCGATGTCGGCCGCCAACAAGGCCAGATGCAAGGCATCGGTACCGTTGGCGCAGGTGATGGCGTGGGCCACGCCCAGGTAGTCTGCGGCCTCTTTTTCAAAGGCTTGGACATTGGGGCCCAAGATGAATTGGGCAGCATGGAGGGCGCTCAAAAAAGCGGGTTCCAGCTGGGGCTGGAGATCGCGGTATTGCGCGACCAGATCGACCATTGGGATGCGCATGGCGTACCTTTCAAACAGGCTAAAAATCAGGAAATCAATCGGGTGGCTTCGGTGATGCGCTGAACAGCTTCCAGCGCCCGGCGTCCGGACTCGCCACTCACCTTGGGGGGGCGTTCCTCTCGGATGCTCTCGACAAAGTCGAGAATTTCGGAAAACAGGGGGTCGGCTTCGCCAAATGACTGCTCGTGTCGCTCAATGGCCTGCTCGGGATCGGCCATGGGCGTGGTGGCGCCGCGGTAAGTCGTCAAGGTGCGGGCCTGGAAGTCCAGCGAATGGCAGGCCTGGCTTTGAAACACGCGCATCTTGCGCTCGCTCTTGGCACTCACGCGGCTGGCGGTCACGTTGGCCACGCAACCGTTGGCAAAGCGAATACGGGCATTGGCAATGTCGATGTCGGCAGTCAACACGCGCGCACCGGAGCACTCCACACTTTCCAGCTCGCTGTCGACCAGCGACAAAATCAAATCCACATCGTGGATCATCAAATCCAGTAGCACACTCACGTCGGTCGCGCGTGGCTTGAACGGCGCCAGACGCGAGCTGTCAATGAACCGGGGGTTGGACAACAAGGGCTCCAGCGCCAAAGCAGCCGGGTTGAAGCGCTCCAGATGGCCCACCGCCAACACGCATTGGTTCTCCTTGGCCAGGCGGATCAGCGCATCGGCTTGCTCCAGCGTGGTGGTCATGGGCTTTTCGACCAAGACATGCACCCCGGCCCGCAAAAACTCGGCGCAGACTTCGTAATGACCTTGGGTGGGCACCACGATGGAGACCGCATCGACCTGACCGATCAATGCCCGGTAATCCGTCAGTGCGGCGCAGCCCAAAGGCCCGGCGACCGCCTCGGCCTGCTCCTGCCGACTGTCCACCACCGCGACGAGCTGACACTCGGGAATCTTGGCGTACTTTTGAGCATGAAATTTGCCCAGATAACCAACGCCAATGACGGCGCAACGCAACAGGGCCACAGGGCCCTCCTTTCATGCTCGGGCCAGGACAGGCCTGACCCTTGGGTTGTTCAATCGACCGAGCGGCGACGCGAACGCACAATGCCCACTTTGGGCGAAACGCCCGACAAAAAGTCCAGCATCATGTCCACATCGGCCTGCACTTCGGGTTTGTCCTTGGCGATTTGCAAGATGCGTTCTTTGGACGCTTCCAGCGTGAGGTTTTCCCGGTAAAGCGCTTTGTGCATGGCCCGCACCGCCGCGATTCGGGTGGGCGAATAACCGCGACGACGCAAACCTTCGGCGTTCACGGTACGGGCAGCAGCGGGCTGGCCCTGGCACGTCACATACGGCGGCAGGTCGGCAAACAGCAAGGTGCACATGGCTGTGAAGCTGTGCGCCCCCAGACGCAAGAACTGCCGCACCACCGTGAAACCACCCAAGATGACCCAGTCGCCGACCACCACGTGGCCCGCCAATTGGGAGTTGTTGGCAAAAATCGTGTGGCTGCCAATCTGGCAATCGTGCGCCAAATGCACATAAGCCATGAACAGGTTGTCATCACCCACCTGGGTCACACCGCCACCATTGACGGTGCCAGCATTGAAGGTGCAAAACTCGCGGATGGTGTTGCCGTTGCCGATCACCAAACGGGTCGGCTCACCCGCGTATTTTTTGTCCTGCGGCGCAGCGCCCAAGGAGCTGTAGCTGTGGATGTGGTTGTTCTGACCGATCGTGGTGTGGCCCTCGATCGTGCAATGCGAGCCCACCGTCGAGCCTGCACCGATGACCACATTCGGGCCAATGAGGGTGTAGGGACCAACGGTCACGGAGGCGTCCAGCTGAGCGGCCGGATCGACCAAAGCGGTGGAGTGGATAGTCGCCATAGGTCCTCAGGCAATTTTGCGCATGGTGCACATCAAATCGGCCTCGCAGGCCAGCTCGTCACCGACCTTGGCCTGGGCCTTGAACTTGAAAATGCCAGCTTTCATGCGGTCCAGCTGCACATCCAGCGTCAACTGATCGCCCGGCTCCACCGGACGCTTGAACCGCGCACCGTCAATGCCCGCGAAGTAATAAACCGTGTTGTCATCGGGCGCGGCGTCCAGGGTGTCAAAAGACAGCAAGGCGGCCGCCTGGGCCAGCGCCTCCAGCATCAGCACACCCGGCATGACCGGACGGTGAGGGAAATGGCCTGTGAAAAACGGCTCGTTGATCGTGACGTTCTTCAAAGCTTTGATGCGCACGCCTTTTTCGAGTTCCAGCACACGGTCCACCAGCAAGAAGGGATAGCGGTGCGGCAGCTGCTTGAGAATTTTGTGAATGTCCATCATGGTCAGTTTTCCTTGTTGTTTTGAATGCCCGCTTCGAGGGCTTTGATGCGGTCGCGCAAACGGGACAGTTGTTTGAGGCTGGCGGCGTTTTTTTCCCAGTTGGCATTGCTGTCCAGCGGAAACATCCCGGTGTAGTTGCCAGGCTGCGAGATGGAACGCGTAACCACCGAGGCCGCAGAAATGTGCACATGGTCAGCCAGGCTCAGGTGCCCCAGCACCACGGCGCCACCGCCCACGGTGCAATGGGCGCCGATCTTGGCACTCCCCGCCACGCCAACGCAGCCAGCCATGGCCGTGTGCTGGCCAACCTGCACGTTGTGGCCAATCTGAATCAGGTTGTCGAGTTTGACCCCGTCTTCGATGACCGTGTCCTCCAGGGCCCCACGGTCAATGCAGGTGTTGGCGCCGATTTCCACATCGTTGCCGATGCGCACCGCGCCCAGTTGTTCAATTTTTTCCCACTGGCCTTGGTGCGGGGCGAAGCCGAACCCGTCTGCACCAATGACCACACCCGAGTGCACCAGGCAACGCGCACCGATTTTGCAGTTTTCACCCACGGTCACGCGGGACTTCAACCACGTGCCCGGGCCGATCTCGGCCCCCCGCTCCACCACGCACAAAGGGCCAATCACGGCATCTTCAGCAATCAGCGCTTCGGGGTCGATCACCGCACTCGGATGAATCCTGGGCCTGGCGGGCTGTGGCAGAGCCCGCTTCCACAAGCGGGTCAAGCGGGCGAAGTACAAATAGGGATCGTCGGTGATGATGGCCGCTGCGCGCTGGGCCACCTCGGCCTCAAAGACCGGGCTCACAATCACGCAGCCAGCCAGGCTGTTGGCCAGCTGGCTTTGGTAACGGGCTTGGCTGAGGAAACTGATCTGGTCCGGTTGGGCGGTCTGCAAAGGGGCCAGGCCCGACACCTGCATGTCAGAGGGCCCCAACAGACGCCCCCCCAGCGTCTCAACGATAGCGCCCAGCGTCAGCGACACGGTTTCAAACAGGCTGAACGCCTGTTATTTGCCCACCGAGGCGTTGAGGGCCTTGATGACTTTTTCTGTGATGTCGTGCTTGGGGTTGAAGTAGGCAGCGTCCTGCAAGATCAGGTCGTACTTCTCGGACTCGGCCACTTGCTTGACCGCACGTCCGGCTTTCTCGAACAGCATCTGGTTTTCTTCGTTCTTGCGGGCACCCAGGTCCTCCTGGAACTCACGCTGGCGGCGCTTCAGGTCACGGTCCTGATCGATCAGCTGCTTTTGCTTGGCCACGCGCTGCGCTTCAGACAGCGTGGGCGCGTCGCGCTCGAACTTTTCGGCCGCTGCCTTGAAGGTGTTGATGGCATCGTTCAGGTCTTTTTCGCGCTTCAAAAACTCCGACTCCAGCTTGGCCTGAGCCGCCTTGGCCACGTTGGAGTCCCGCAAAATGCGGTCCGTGTTGACGATGCCGATTTTGAAATCCTGCGCCTGCACCAGGCCCGTGAAAGCGGATGCACCAGCCAGCAGCGCGACGAGAAGGTTCTTGCGAATCGTTTTCATTAGAAAGAGGTTCCGATCTGGAATTGGAGTTTCTGGATTTTATCGTTTGTCTCTTTGCGAATGGGCGTCGCATAAGAGAAGCGCAGGGGCCCCATGGGGGAGATCCAGCTCAGGCCAATACCCGCGGAAGCCCGCAGGTCACCAAAAGAGACTTTTTCGTTTTCCCCAAAGGCTCGGCCAATGTCCGTGAAGCCAAACAAACGCAGGGTCTTGTCATTGCCAGCGCCTGGGAAGGGCACCATGAATTCGGCGTTCAATACGATTTTCTTGGGGCCACCGAGATAAACGTATGTTGAGGACGGGACCGTTTTATCCGTTAAAGCTTTTGGCCCCAGTGTCGATTGCTCGAAGCCACGAACACTGCCCAAACCACCCACGTAGAAATTCTTGAAGATAGGGAATTCCTGTCCATTCAGGCCTTGACCCCATCCCAGATCCGCGTTCACAGCCAAGGTGTACTTCTTGCTCAGCGGGAAATACTGCTGGTACTGATAGTTGCTGCGGAAATAACGCACATCGCCCGCAACGCTCAAATCCGCATTCAAGCGCTGATAAGTGCCCTTGTTCGGCACCAAAGCGCTGTCACGCCCATCCCTGGCCCATCCCAAAGTCAAAGGGATGGCGGTGCTGGTGGCGCCAAATTTATCCGCATAGTCCTTGTACGGATCGGGTAAACCCGTTCCTGCCTTGATTTGGGTCTGCTCCGCATTGGCTCCCACAAAAACCGTGTCCGTTTCGGTCACAGGCACGCCAAAACGCAGGCCAACACCCGAGTTGATCAAGCTGTAGGAATTGATGTCGCCCAAGTAAGGACGTGTGGTGCGCTGAAAGACATCGATCGTGCGGGAAATGCCGTTTTGCGTGAAATAGGGGTCCGTCGTGCTCAAGACCAGGTTGCGGTTGTACTTGCTGGTGTTGACTTCAACAGCCAAATAGTTGCCCGAACCGAAGGCGTTCTCCTGGCGGATGCCAAAACTCAAGGTCACCTTTTCAGCCGAAGAAAAACCCGCACCCAAAGAAATGCTGCCCGTTGGCTTTTCGGCCACGGTGAACATCAAATCGACCTGATCGGGGGTACCGGGGATTTCGATGGTTTCCACGTTCACGTCGGTGAAAAAACCCAAACGGTCAACGCGGTCACGCGACAGGCGGATCTTGTCACCGTCGTACCAAGCCGCTTCGTATTGGCGAAACTCGCGGCGGATCACTTCGTCGCGGGTGCGGTTGTTGCCCGAGACCAGGATGCGCCTGACGTAAGCACGGCGCGAAGGTTCAGCCTGCAGCACAAACTGCACGCGGTTGTTCTGACGGTCAATTTCTGGCTTGGCCTCCACCTTGGCAAAAGCAAAACCGAATTTGCCGAAGTAATCGGTGAAGGCCTTGGTGGTCTCGGCCACGGTTTCGGCGTTGTAGGGCTTGCCCACAGCGATCTTGACCAGCGCCTTGAATTCATCGTCCTTGTCGAGGTAGTTGCCTTCGAGCTTCACGCCCGAAACGACAAAACGCTCACCCTCGGTCACGTTGATCGTGATGGCCATTTCCTGTTTGTCGGGCGACATGGCCACCTGGGTGGAATCAATCCGGAACTCCAGAAAACCACGGGCCAAATAATAGGAGCGCAAGGCTTCGAGGTCGGCATTGAGCTTGGTGCGGGCATAGCGGTCGGACTTGGTGTACCAGCTCATCCAGCCACCTGTGTCCAGGTTGAACTGGTCGCGCAAATCGGACTCCGAAAACGCCTTGTTGCCCACAATCTGGATCTGTTTGATTCGGGCTGGGCCGCCTTCGGTGATGGTGAAGCTCAGATTCACGCGGTTGCGGTCCACGGGGGTGGCCGTGCTCACCACTTCGGCACCGTACAAACTGCGGTTGATGTACTGCCGCTTGAGTTCTTGCTCGGCTTTGTCGGCCAAGGCCTTGTCGTAAGGGCGCCCTTCGGCCAGACCCACTTCCCGCAGGGCTTTGAGCAAGACGTCCTTGTCAAACTCCTTGAGTCCAATGAACTCGACAGCAGCCACCGAAGGCCGCTCTTCCACCACCACCACCAGCACATCGCCTTCGGTTTCCAGGCGAACGTCTTTGAACAAACCCAAGGCGAACAGCGCGCGGATCGCAGCAGCGCCTTTTTCGTCCGAATATTGGTCACCCACGCGCAGTGGCAAAGAAGCGAAGACCGTACCGGATTCGATCCGCTGCAAACCCTCGACACGGATGTCTCGCACGGTGAAAGGGTCAACAGCCCAGGCGGGCATGCACGCCATCAAGCTGGCTGCCACCGTCCATGCGGCAGGTTGAAGGCGTGAACGAATGTCAAAAAAATTCATGGAACAACCATATAAAGGTCAACCGCTCGGGTTGCGTTGAACACCCGACCTTCAACCCATTAGAAAAAACCCCATCTGCACACCGCCAAAGGGCGACCAACGCAGCATTTTCGCCTGAAAAACAGGGTCACAGCGCTCGGCACCGCGAAGCCGAGATAATACACCCCGCAAACACTGCACGAGCGGTGTGCGTCAGGGGGATCGTGGCCCTCACCCAAGTCGGCCCAGCACCTGCCGCGCAGCCTCGCGACTTTGGCGGTCAATGGCCAGCAAGTCCGCCAGATTTTCCGGTCGCACGGGGTCCACGGCCTCCAGGGTCGCTTCGTTCACATGGTGAATCTGGTCAAACCGGATACGGCGGTTCAAAAACGCATCCACCGCGATTTCATTGGCCGCATTGAGCACCGCGCAACTGCCAGGGGCCCCCTGCAAAGTGGCCCAGGCGAGCTTCAAACCCGGAAAACGCTCCGGATGGCCATGCCCGTCCATGGCCTCAAAAGTCATGGCGGCCAAGGCATGGAAATCGAGCGCAGAAGCCCCCGAAACCATGCGCTCCGGCCAGCTCAAGCCGTAGGCAATCGGCACCCGCATGTCGGGCGTGCCCAACTGGGCCACCACGGAGTTGTCCATGTACTGGACCATGGAGTGGATCACGCTTTGGGGGTGAATCACCACCTCCAGCTGCTCGGGGGCCAGGCCAAACAAATAACGCGCCTCGATGACTTCCAGGGCCTTGTTCATCATGGTGGCGGAATCCACCGAAATTTTACGACCCATCACCCAATTGGGGTGGGCGCACGCCTGCTCGGGCGTGACGTCCTTGAGGCTGCTGGGCTCTCGCCCGCGAAATGGGCCACCCGAAGCCGTCAGGATGATTTTATGAACACGCCGCTGCCAGGTGGCCGGGTCTTCAGGCAGGGACTGGAAAATCGCCGAGTGTTCGCTGTCAATCGGCAACAGCACCGCCCCACCCTCGCGCACGGCCGACAAGAACACCTCGCCGCCCACCACCAAGGCCTCCTTGTTGGCCAAAAGCAGCTTCTTGCCCGCACGCGCGGCAGCCAAACAAGGCGACAACCCTGCGGCGCCGACAATGGCCGCCATGACCGCATCCACGGGCTCGGCAGAGGCCACCTCGTCCAGCGCCGCAGCGCCCCAACGCACTTCGGTGCGCAAGCCCTCGGCTTTGAGCTTGTCCGCCAGCAAACGGGCTGCGTCCTCCTGGACCATGACCGCCACTTCGGGCTTGAATTGCGCGCATTGCGCCAGCATCAGGTCCACCTGGGTCGATGCGGTCAAGGCGTACACCGCAAACTGCTGCGGATGCCGCGCCAAAACGTCCAGAGTGCTCGTGCCAATGGAGCCTGTAGAGCCCAGGATGGTGATGCGTTGGAGGGTGTGCATAGGGTCCGCTCTCGTTTCAAATCCAGGAAATCAACATCATCGCCAAAGGCAATGTCGGCAGCAAGGCGTCCACGCGGTCCAGAACACCGCCATGACCCGGCAGCAGGCCTGAGCTGTCTTTCATGCCCGCGCTGCGTTTGACCAGCGACTCCACCAGATCGCCCACCACACTCATGGCAGACATGAACAGCAAAGCGGGCAGGGTCACCCACCAGCCTTTGGCCCACAGCATGGAATAAAAGCTCAGATCCTGCAGGGCCCAACTTCGGTCGACCTCGACCCAAACCCAAGCCACACACAAGACCCCGAACATGCCGCCCAAAGCCCCTTCCCAGCTCTTGCCGGGGCTGATGCTGGCTGCCAGCTTGGTCTTGATCCAACGACCGCCGAGCGCCTTGCCGAAAAAATAAGCAAAAACATCGGCCGCCCACACCAGCACCAACACCGACAACAGAAAGTTCACGCCCCTTTGGTGGGCTTGTGCCATCGCCACCCAAGCCAGCGCCAACAGCGCGATACCCCCCAACCAGCGCACAGAGCGCGGCCACATGGCCCAACCAGCCACCCCGCGTTGAACCATCCAGCTGCCCAGCAAGACCCACCAGGCACCTGCCATCAGCCACACCCATGGCGGCGTGCGCTGAACCCAGCCCATTTGCACGGCCGCCGCGCAAGCCAGCAAGCAAAGCAAGGCGCCAGACCATGCCCCTGCAGTGGGCAAGCCGTTGAGTCGCCCCCACTCCCAAGCCCCCGCGGTGATCAGCACCAAGGTCAGCGCCATGAAGGGCCAGGGGTGGGCCGCAAACAAAGCGGGCAACAGCAAGGCCAGCAAGACCAGGGCGGTGATGACGCGTTGTTTGAGCACGGGTTCTCCAGAAAAAAGGCCGCCGAATAAAAAAGGCCGCCAATTGGGCGGCCCGTCAGGCCGTGTGAAGCCACGGCACCCCATTCACAATCAAACCGCCATGATCTCTTGTTCTTTGGCAGCCACCAACTGGTCGATCTCGGTCATGCGCTTGTCGGTCAGTTTCTGGATGTCGGCTTCGGCACGCTTTTGATCGTCCTCGGACGCTTCCTTGTCCTTGACCAGTTTCTTCACCGATTCGTTGGCATCGCGGCGCAGATTGCGGATCGCGATCTTGCCGTTCTCGCCTTCGGTGCGGGCCAGCTTGGTCATTTCCTTGCGACGCTCTTCGCTCATGGGCGGCATCGGCACGCGAATCAAATCACCCATGGAAGCGGGGTTCAGGCCCAGATCGCTTTCGCGGATGGCTTTCTCGATCTTGGCACCCATGCCCTTTTCCCAAGGCTGCACGCTGATGGTGCGCGCGTCCATCAAGGACACGTTGGCCACTTGCGACAGAGGCACCATGGAGCCGTAGTAATCGACATGGATGGTGTCCAGCAACGCCGGATTGGCACGGCCAGTGCGAATCTTGGTCAGGTTGTTTTTGAAAGCCGCTATGGATTGCTCCATTTTGGTTTCGGTTGTTTTTTTGATGTCTGCAATCGTCATGGGGTTCTCCTCGTCAGAACGGTCTCAAGCATAAACCAGGGTGCCTTCGTCCTCACCCAGCACCACGCGCTTCAAAGCGCCGTTCTTGATGATCGAAAACACCTTGATCGGCAGTTTCTGGTCGCGGCACAAGGCAAAAGCCGTGGCGTCCATGATGCCCAGATTGCGCGAAATGGCCTCATCGAAGCTGATCTCGCTATAACGCGTGGCCGAGGGGTCTTTTTTCGGATCGGCGGTGTAAACACCATCGACCTTGGTGGCCTTGAGCACCATCTCGGCTCCGATCTCGGCACCGCGCAAAGCAGCGGCCGTGTCGGTCGTGAAAAACGGATTGCCCGTACCCGCCGCAAACACCACCACCTTGCCCTCTTCGAGGTACTGCAAGGCCTTGGGGCGCACATAAGGCTCGACCACCTGGTCAATGCCGATGGCCGACATCACACGGGCCGTCAGACCGGCCTTGTCCATGGCATCGGCCAGGGCCAGGGAGTTCATCACGGTGGCCAACATGCCCATGTAGTCGGCGGTGGCGCGGTCCATGCCGACCGAGCCGCCCGCCACACCCCTGAAGATGTTGCCGCCACCGATCACCACCGCCACCTGCACACCCAAGCGGGTGACTTCGGCGATTTCTTCGGCCATGCGCACGATGGTGGCGCGGTTGATGCCGAAGGCGTCGTCCCCCATCAGGGCTTCGCCCGACAGCTTGAGCAAAATGCGCTTATAGGCTGGCTTGGCTGAAGACATGACGGGCTCCTTGGGGTTCAATGTGGACGATGGGTGGGCAGATCAGCAGGTGTGTGAACTCAGGCTGCGCCTTGGGCAGCAGCCACTTGCGCGGCCACTTCGGCAGCGAAGTCGTCGACTTTCTTTTCAATGCCTTCACCGACCACGTACAAGGTGAATGCCTTGACGGTGGTGCCAGCGGCCTTGAGCATCTGCTCGACGGTCTGCTTGTCGTTTTTGACGAAGGACTGGTTGAACAAAGACACTTCTTTAAGGTACTTCTGCACCGAGCCTTCGACCATCTTGGTGGCGATGTCGGCAGGCTTGCCGGACTCGGCCGCCTTGGCCGCAGCGACCGAGCGCTCTTTTTCGATCAACTCGGCAGGCACTTCGGCGCTGGTCAAGGACACGGGCTTCATGGCAGCCACGTGCATGGCCACGTCTTTGGCGGCGGTCTCGTCACCTTCGTACTCGACCAACACACCGATGCGGGTGCCGTGCAGGTAGTTGGCGATCTTGGCACCGCCCGCAGCACGCTTGAAGCGGCGGAAGCTCATGTTTTCGCCGATCTTGCCGATCAGGCCTTTGCGAACTTCTTCCAAGGTGGGGCCAAAGCCGTCCTGGCTGTAAGGCAGAGCGCCCAAGGCAGCGATGTCGGCAGGGTTGTGCTCGGCCACCAGCTTGGCCGCGGCGTTGGCCAAAGCCAGGAAGCTGTCGTTCTTGGTCACGAAGTCGGTTTCGCAGTTGACTTCGATCATGGCGCCTGTGGTGCCGCTCACGAAACTGGTCACCACGCCTTCGGCGGTCACACGCGAAGCGGCCTTGCCAGCCTTGGTGCCCAGCTTGACGCGCAGCAACTCTTCGGCTTTGGCCATGTCGCCTTCGGCTTCGGTCAGGGCTTTTTTGCACTCCATCATGGGGGCGTCGGTTTTTGCGCGCAGTTCAGCGACCATGCTTGCGGTAATTGCAGCCATTTGATTTCTCCGTATTCAGTCTAAAAGTCAGATTAAAAAAAAGGGGCCACAAAGCCCCTTTCATCGAGTGTTGGGAACTCAGGCAGAAGCGTTGGCTTCTTCGACGAATTCGTCAGCGCCTTCGGTCACGGCCTTGACCACGTCGTTGACCGCATTGGCACGGCCTTCGATGATCGCGTCAGCGATGCCACGGGCGTACAAAGCCACGGCCTTGGCCGAGTCGTCGTTACCGGGGATGATGTAGTCGATGCCTTCGGGCGAGTGGTTGGAGTCCACCACACCGATCAATGGGATGCCCAGTTTCTTGGCTTCCGAGATGGCGATCTTGTGGTAGCCGACGTCGATCACGAAAATCGCATCAGGCAAAGCCGCCATGTCCTGGATGCCACCGATGTCTTTTTCGAGCTTTTCCATCTCGCGCTTGAACATCAGCTGTTCTTTTTTGCTCAGGCTGTCGAGGCCGACTTCCTGCTGAGCCTTCATGTCCTTCAGACGCTTGATCGAGGTCTTGACGGTTTTGAAGTTGGTCAGCATGCCGCCCAACCAGCGCTGATCGACGAAAGGCACGCCAGCGCGCTGGGCTTCAGCAGCCACCAGCTCACGGGCCTGGCGCTTGGTGCCCACCATCAGGATGGTGCCGCGGTTGGCAGACAGCTGCTTGGCGAACTTGATCGCGTCCTGGAACATCGGCAGCGATTTTTCCAGGTTGATGATGTGGATTTTGTTGCGGTGGCCGAAGATGAACGGGGCCATCTTGGGGTTCCAGAAGCGGGTTTGGTGACCGAAGTGGACACCGGCTTCCAGCATTTCGCGCATGGTAACGGACATGAAAATACTCCAAAGGTTAGGTCTAAAACCCGGTCCACTGATCGCGCACAGCCTGTAAAACAGGGGGCGCAACACCTTGACGGGACGGGTTCGCGGATGAACTTTGCCGAATTTCGGTCACTGTTTGGGCGTCATGTTCGACATGACACTCACAAGACAGCGCCCGAGCTCTGCAAAGCCTTAGGATTATAGCATCCTGACCCACCCGAAAGCGCCCTCTCCCATGAAAGCTGACCTGATCGCCACCCGGCAAGCCATCCGGGCTGGCTCCACCCACCCCCAGGCCGTTGCAGAAGCTTGTTTGGCTGCGGCTCAAAGCACCGCCTGCCAGCATGCCTTCATGCAACTGACCCCCGAGGCACTGCAACAAACAGCCCAGCAGCCCCAAGTGGCCCATAGCCCGCTCGCGGGCCTGGCGGTATCCATCAAAGACCTGTTTGACGTTCAAGGGCAGATCACCCAGGCAGGCTCGGTCGTTCTGAAAAATCAGCCCCCTGCGGCCGCAGATTGTGCAGCCGTGGCACGTTTGCGGGCTGCAGGCGCGGGCCTGATCGGGCGCACGAACATGGTTGAGTTTGCCTTTTCGGGCGTGGGCACCAACCCGCACCACGGCACGCCTGCCGCCTGGGACGGGCTTCATGACCAGCCAGTCGGTGCCCCCGGGCAGCCCCATGTGCCGGGTGGATCCAGCTCGGGCGCGGCCGTGTCGGTGGCCACGGGTGCCGCCTTCATCGGTCTGGGCTCGGACACGGGCGGCTCCATCCGGGTGCCCGCCGCCTTGAACGGCATCGTGGGCTTCAAAAACACCGCCCGCCTGGTGCCCACCACAGGCGCCCTGCCCCTGTCCACCACGCTCGACACCGTGTGCGCCATGACACGCACGGTGCGCGACGCGATTTTGGCCCACGAAGTGCTCTCGGCCAGGCGTGTGCCGCAAGGGCGGCGTCCTCTCTGCGGCTACCGCCTGGCGGTCGTCAAGAGCCTGATGCAAGACAGCATGGATGCCACGGTGACGCGGGCCTTTGAGCGCAGCCTCAACGCACTGAGAGCTGCCGGGGCGCGCATCGACGAGATCGCGCTGACCGAATTGAACGAGCTGGCCCCCATGATGAGCACGGGCGGCTTCAGCCCGGCCGAGGGTTATGCCTGGCACCGTCCGCTGATCGAGCGCGAAGCCGAACGCTACGACCCGCGCGTCCTGCAACGCTTGATGCGCGGCGCGGGCATGAAAGCCCACGAGTACATCGATTTGGTGCAGGCCCGTCGGCAATGGATAGGCCGCGTGGAAATGGCACTGGTGGGTTACGACGCCGTGCTCTCGCCCACCACACCCATCACAGGCCCACAAATCAGCGCCGTGGCCCCGGGTGCCGAGCGCGATGCCGAGTTTTTCCGGGTCAACGGCCTGCTGCTGCGCAACACCAGCGCCGTGAACACGCTCGACGGCTGCGGCATCTCCCTGCCCTGCCATGCGCCGGACGAGCTGCCCGTGGGCTTGATGGTCTGGCACGCGGCCATGCACGACGACACCATTTTGCAGCTGGCCTTGCTGCTCGAGTCCTTGCTGCAACAGCACTGACGCCATGCACATCCTGAGCCGCTCACACGCCTGGCCCATCCTGGGGCCCGCACAGGTGCGGCAGCTCGAACCTGCGCTGCAAGCCCTCAGCCCCACGCCTTTGATGCAAAGCGCGGGCCTGGCCTGCGCCCGACTGGCCCTGGCCGTGGCGCCCCATGCCCGGCGCGTTTGGGTCGCGGCTGGCCCGGGCAACAATGGGGGCGACGGTCTGGAAGCCGCTTTGCACCTGCACCGATGGGGCAAAGAAGTGGTGGTCAGCCTGGTGGCCTCAACCGGACCCGGCCCAACCGATGCACAAGCGGCCTTGCAACGGGCGCAACAAGCGGGCGTGCGCATTCAGCCTGACGTACCCAAGGAATGGTTGCAGAAAATGGCTGCAGAAGATTTGTGCATCGACGCCCTGCTGGGCATCGGTGCCTCACGCCCCTTGAGTGCTGACTTGAAGGCTTGGGTGCTAGCCATGCAGCAGGGCGCAGCTCCGGTGCTGGCCATCGACGTGCCCACTGGGCTGAACCCGCAATCGGGCCAGTGGCTGGATGGTGAAACCGGCCACACCTTGGCCGTGCGGGCAGACCACACCTTGAGCCTCATCGCGGTGCAGCCCGGTCTGCTCATGGGGCATGGGCGCGATGCCAGTGGCCAAATCTGGCTCGAAAACCTGGGCTACCAAGCCAGCCAGCACCGATTGCCGCCACTGGCCTGGCTCAATGCCCCCTGCGCAGCAACACCCAAGCCCCACGCCAGCCACAAAGGCAGCCACGGCGATGTGGCCGTGATCGGTGGCGAAGGCATGGCCCCACACGGCATGGACATGCGCGGCGCAGCCGTTTTGGCGGCCACTGCCGCCTTGCACGCAGGTGCGGGGCGCGTCATCTTGAGCCTGTTGTCCGGCCACGCCAGCGACAGCGCACCGCCCGATGTGATGCAACGCGAATTCAAGCGGCTGGCGCTGGAAAAACTGCATGTGGTGTGCGGCTGCGGCGGCGGCACCGCTGTGGAGGCGGTCTTGCCCGAGGTGCTGCAGCGCAGCGCCTGCCTGGTGCTGGACGCCGATGGGCTCAATGCCGTGGCGCAAGACAGCGCACTGCAAAACGCGCTGCGCCAACGGGGCTCCAAACAACCCACCGTGATCACACCCCACCCGCTGGAGGCTGCCCGGCTGCTGAGCTGCAGCACGGCCCAGGTGCAAAACAACCGCTTGAAAGCAGCGCAAGAATTGGCCGAGCGCTTCCAATGCAGCGTGGTCCTGAAGGGTTCGGGCTCCGTGATCGCCGCGCCTGGACTCACGCCGCGCATCAACATCACGGGCAACGGGCGCCTGGCCATCGGCGGCACGGGCGATGTGCTGGCTGGACTCGTGGGGGCCCGCATGGCGCAAGGCCAAAACGCCTTTGATGCCGCCTGCGCAGCGGTGGCCCAACACGGCCAAGTGGCCGATGACTGGCCACCCGGCGAAGCACTTACCGCCAGCCGACTGGCTCAGCGACTGGTCTGAAGGGCCTCAACACAGAGCCTGGCCTGAACCGCCTCAGCGCCGGGGCTTCGTGGTTCTGGCACCCTTTTTCTTGGCGGCCGCTTTTTTCACCGAAGCCTTGAGCGCCTGGATGGGCGAGCGGTTGCGCTCGGCATCGGCCAAGCGGCGGTCCTGGACGCCTCGCTTTTTGTCTCGCCCGCCTTCATTCGGTGCCGACAAGCCCTTGTCGCGCATGGCCCTCGGCACCAAATCGTCGCCCGCTGTCACCAGCCGGAAGTCGATCTTGCGGCCGTCCAGGTCCACCCGGCTGACCTGCACCTGCACCCGGCTGCCAATGGCGTAACGGATGCCGGTGCGCTCGCCGCGCAATTCCTGGCGCAACTCGTCGAAGCGGAAATACTCCCCCCCCAGCTCGGTGATGTGCACCAGCCCTTCCACATACAAAGTGTCCAGTGTCACGAAGATGCCGAAGCTGGTGGCCGCAGACACCACGCCGCTGTATTCCTCACCCAAATGCTCACGCATGTATTTGCACTTGAGCCAGGCTTCCACATCGCGGCTGGCCTCGTCGGCGCGGCGTTCGTTGGCGCTGCAGTGCAGGCCCGCAGCCTCCCAGGCGCGCTGGTCGGCGGCCGACATGCGCACGCGCGGTGCAGACGACTCGGGCGCATCGCCCTTGGCCGCGCGGCTTTTCTCCAGCCGTTTGCTCAGCTTGGCATGCGCCTCGCCCGGCACGGGCAAGCTGGGTAGTGTGTATTTGCGGTCCAGCAAAATCGCCTTGATGACCCGGTGCACCAGCAAATCCGGGTAGCGCCGGATCGGGCTGGTGAAGTGGGTGTAGGCCTCATAGGCCAGCCCAAAGTGCCCGCTGTTGACCGGGGTGTAGATGGCCTGCTGCATCGAGCGAAGCAGCATGGTGTGGATCTGCTGCGCGTCCGGACGGTCCTTGGTCGCGAGCGCGATTTTCTGGAACTCGCTGGTGTGCGGATCGTCGCTGATGCTCATGCCCAGACCCAGGGCCTTGAGGTAATTGCGCAGGATGTCTTTTTTCTCGGCCGTGGGGCCTTCATGCACCCGGAACAAGCCGGGGTGCTTGCCCTGCTGGATGAAGTCGGCGCTGCAGACGTTGGCCGCCAGCATGGCTTCCTCAATCAAACGGTGCGCTTCGTTGCGCACGCGCGGCACGATCTTCTCGATGCGGCCACTTTCGTCGCATACGATTTGCGTTTCGGTGGTTTCAAAGTCCACCGCGCCGCGCACCGCACGTGATGCGAGCAAGGCGCGGTAAACGTCCTGCAGGTTCATCAGGTCGGTCACACGCTCTTTGCGTTTGGCCGCTTCCGGTCCGCGGGTGTTGGCCAAAATGGCCGCGACTTCGGTGTAGGTGAAGCGCGCATGGCTGTGCATCACCGCCGGGTAAAACTGGTAGGCGTGCACATCGCCCTTGGCATTGACCAGCATGTCGCACACCATGCACAAACGGTCCACATCCGGGTTGAGCGAACACAGGCCGTTGGACAATTTCTCGGGCAGCATGGGGATCACGCGGCGCGGGAAATACACGCTGGTGGCGCGGTCATAGGCATCGATGTCGATCGCGCTGCCGGTTTGCACATAGTGACTCACGTCGGCAATGGCGACCAGCAAACGCCAGCCCTTGCCACGCCCCACCTTGGCGGGTTCGCAATACACCGCGTCGTCAAAGTCGCGAGCGTCTTCGCCGTCGATTGTGACCAAGGGCACGTCGCGCAAATCGACCCGGTCCTTGCGATCCTTGGCCAGCACCTTGTCGGGCAGGCCTTTGGCCTGCTCCAGACAGGCCGCAGAAAATTCATGCGGCACGCTGTATTTGCGCACGGCAATCTCGATCTCCATGCCCGGGTCGTCGATCTCGCCCAGCACTTCTTTCACGCGGCCCACCGGTTGCCCGAACAAGGCAGGCGGCTCGGTCAACTCGACCACCACCACCTGGCCCGGCTTGGCCGTGCCCGTGGCCCCTTTGGGGATCATCACGTCCTGGCCATAGCGCTTGTCCTCAGGCGCCACCAGCCACAAGCCGCCTTCGTGCAACAAGCGGCCGATGATGGGCTGCTCTGGGCGCTCGACAATCTCGACGATGCGGCCCTCGGGGCGACCCTTGCGGTCCTGGCGCACGATGCGCACCTTGACGCGGTCCTTGTGCAACACGGCACGCATCTCGTTGGGTGACAAATAAATGTCCGACTCGCCGTTGTCACGGATCAAAAATCCGTGGCCATCGCGGTGTCCTTGAACACTTCCTTCAATTTCTTCCAGCAAGCCGCTGGGTGGCGCTACTTTTTTGATATACAATCCTTTTATTCCTGAGGCGCCCAGATGGCGGAATTGGTAGACGCACTAGTTTCAGGTACTAGCGAGTAACATCGTGGAGGTTCGAGTCCTCTTCTGGGCACCAATCTTATCGAATCAGATAAGTTCAAAACACAACAAGCCGTTGATTTCTGATCAACGGCTTTTTTGTTGCCTGAAACACTTGTCTCGGCACTCGAACCGTGCAACGCATGGCGCACGCGGACCGCCCGAAGGCTGGCCAGCGATGCACCGCAGCGCATCAAACCGGCACCCCCACCAGGTCGTGGCCTTCCACGCTGACGATGCGGGCGCGGGTGAATTCGCCCACCTTGAGGGTTTTGCTCATTTTCTCGGGTGGCAACAAACGCACCACACCATCGATTTCGGGCGCATCGCCAAAGCTGCGCCCCACCCCGCCACGACGGCCCATGGCCGGGGCGCTGTCCACCAACACCTGCATGGTGGCGCCCACGCGCTGGTGCAAGCGGGCAATCGACACCTCTTCGGCCACCGCCATGAATCGGGCACGGCGCTCTTCGCGCAGCGCATCGGGCAGCATGCCGGGCAAATCGTTGGCTGTGGCACCCTTGACCGGGCTGTAGGCAAAACACCCCGCGCGGTCAATTTGCGCTTCGCGCAAAAAGCCCAGCAGGTGCTCGAATTCTTCTTCGGTCTCACCCGGGAAACCCGCAATGAAAGTGCTGCGGATGACCAGCTCAGGGCACAGTTCGCGCCAACGCTGAATGCGCTCCAGATTTTTTTCGCCGCTGGCCGGGCGCTTCATGCGGCGCAGCACATCGGGGTGGCTGTGCTGAAACGGCACATCCAGATAAGGCAACACCAAGCCCTCGGCCATCAAGGGAATGATGTCGTCCACGCTCGGGTAGGGGTAAACATAGTGCAAGCGCACCCAAGCCCCGTGCTCGCGGGCCATCTCGCCCAAGGTCTGCACCAGCTCCAGCATGCGAGTCTTGACCGGCTTGCCGTCCCAAAAACCGGTGCGGTATTTCACATCCACACCATAAGCCGAGGTGTCCTGGCTGATGACCAACAGCTCTTTCACGCCGCCCTCAAACAGCGCTTTGGCTTCTTTGAGCACATCGCCAATCGGGCGCGAGACCAGGTCGCCCCGCATGGACGGGATGATGCAAAAGGTGCAGCGGTGGTTGCAGCCTTCGCTGATCTTCAAATAGGCATAGTGGCGCGGCGTGAGCTTGAGGCCCGCTTCGCCAAAGCCACCGGGCACCAAATCCAGAAACGGGTCGTGCGGCTTGGGCAGGTGCGTGTGCACCGCGTCCATCACCTCTTGCGTGGCGTGCGGCCCAGTCACGGCCAACACGCTGGGGTGCATTTCGCGCACCATGTTGCCGCCGCCCTCGCCTGTTTTGGCACCCAGGCATCCGGTCACGATCACTTTGCCGTTCTCGTTCAAGGCCTCGGCAATCGTGTCCAGACTCTCCTGAATCGCTTCGTCGATGAAGCCGCAGGTGTTGACGATGACCAGGTCAGCGCCCTCAAACGTCTTGGACGTCTGGTAGCCCTCGGCACTCAGTTGGGTCAGGATCAGTTCGGAATCGGTCAGCGCTTTGGGGCAGCCCAGGCTGACAAAGCCCACTTTGGGGGCGAGAACAGGGGGGGTGGCGGTCATTTCACTCATGCCCGCATTGTCCCCGCAAAAACGACCGGCCTGTGACAAAAGGGCATGCAGCGCCCATCAAGTCCTCAAACCCATCACGCCCAGGAGCTGTTCGGTGTTCTTCTGGATCTGCTTTTGCATCTGCTCCTGCATCTGCGCCATGACGTTTTGTGAGGGATTGGCCAGGCCGGAAAACATGTTCTGCATCAAAGGCGTTTGCCATTGCATGAACTGCGCCCACACCTCCGGGCTGAGCGCCGGGCTGGACTCGCCCAGCTTGCTTTGCCAGTCCATGAAGGACTGGACGTGGCTTTCCAGATAAGAGCCCATGTGGCCCTGCATGGCATGGCCATAAAAGCGGATGATGTTGGACAAGACCGCCTCACTGAACATGGGCACGCCTGCGGATTCCTCTTCCAGAATGATCTGCAGCAGGATGGAACGCGTCAGATCTTCACCGGTTTTGGCGTCCACCACCACCATGGGGTCTGCCGCCATGACCAGCTTCTTGATCTCGGCCAAAGTCACATAAGTGGAGGTTTGCGTGTCGTACAAGCGCCTGTTGGGGTACTTCTTGATGGTGCGCACAGCGTTGGGCACCGAGGCGTTGGCGCTGGGGGCTGACGGGGTCGACTTGGCTTGGGGCTTGACCGGCAATGAAAACTCCTGCGGGGACACTGCAATTGAAAAATCTGCTGCAATGCAACATTCTAGGCACAGCCTTGTGGCCTTCGTGCCTTGGTTTACCCTGATCACCAGCCTGGCGGCCGGCAGCCGAGCGCCTGTGGGCTTTTTTGTTGCCAACCGTCCCGATTCACCCTCTTTACCTGCGAAAATACACGGCTATGTTCACCGGAATCATCACCGGCGTGGGGCGAATCGTCGCCATCCACGACCTGGGTCGCTCTTTACACCACGGCAAGCGCCTCACCATCGAGGCCCCCGCCGGGTACCTTGACGATGTGGGCCTGGGCGACAGCATCGCCCTCAATGGCGCTTGCATGACCGTCACTACCTTCAACCCCGAGAGCCGTCAGTTCACCATCGACATCTCGGCCGAATCGCTGGACAAAACCAGCGGCCTGGACCAAGAAGGCACCGTCAACCTCGAAAAAGCGCTGCGCGCCCACGACCGCCTGGGCGGGCACATCGTGTCCGGCCATGTCGACGGTGTGGGCCAAATCAGCCATTTCGAGCAGATCGGTGAAAGCTGGGAGCTGCGCATCCTGGCGCCGCATTCGCTGGCCAAATACCTCGCCTACAAAGGCTCGATCACCGTCAATGGCGTCAGCCTCACTGTCAACCGCGTGGCCGATCTGGCTGAGGGCTGCGAGATCAGCATCAACCTGATCCCCCACACCGTGGACAACACCGCCCTCGGCAGCCTCCAAGCGGGCAGCCGGGTCAACCTCGAAATCGACACCGTGGCCCGCTATGTGGAGCGCATGCTCAGCGCAGGCCTGGTCCAGAAAGACACCGCATGAACGCGCCCGCACAACTGACCCCCGTGGCGATTTCGCCCGTCGAAGAGATCGTGGCCGAGATGAAAGCCGGTCGCATCGTGATCCTGGTCGACGAAGAAGACCGCGAAAACGAAGGCGATCTGGTCCTGGCCTCGGACCACGTCACGCCCGAAGCCATCAACTTCATGGCCCGATTTGGCCGGGGTCTGATTTGCCTCACGCTCACCCGCGAGCGCTGCGAATTCTTGAAGCTGCCGCCCATGGCCGCGCGCAACGGCACCGTGTACAGCACGGCGTTCACCGTGTCGATTGAAGCCGCCGAAGGCGTGACCACCGGCATCTCGGCCGCTGACCGTGCCCGCACGGTGCAAGTGGCCGTGGCCAAGACCAGCCAGCCCAACGACCTGGTGCAGCCCGGCCACATCTTCCCGCTGCAAGCGGTGGACGGCGGCGTGCTCATGCGCGCCGGTCACACCGAAGCCGGTTGTGACCTGGCTGCGATGGCTGGCTGCTCTCCCTCGTCCGTGATCTGCGAGATCATGAAAGACGACGGCACCATGGCTCGCCTGCCCGATCTGCAAATCTTCGCGGCCGAACACGGCCTGAAAATCGGCACCATCGCCGACCTGATCGAGTACCGCAGCCGCAACGAGTCTTTGGTGGAGCGCATCGGCAGCCGCACGCTGCAAACCGCGCATGGCGAATTCACCGCCCACGCCTTTCGCGACCAACCCAGCCAGACCGTGCACCTGGCCCTCGTCAAAGGCCAATGGTCGGCCGACGCGGAAGTGGCCGTGCGCGTGCACGAGCCGCTGTCGGTGCTCGACGCCCTCGAAGTCAACCGCGCCATGCACTCCTGGAGCCTGGACGCGAGCCTCAGCTACATCAACGCCCAAGGCTGCGGCGTGGCGGTGCTGCTCAACTGCGGCGAATCGGCAGACCAATTGCTCGCGCAGTTTGAAGGCCGCGCCCGCTCGGCCCAAGCGCCCGAGCGCGGCAAGATGGACCTGCGCACCTATGGCGTGGGCGCGCAAATTTTGCGCGAATGCGGCGTGCACAAAATGCGCCTCATGGGCCAGCCCCGCCGCATGCCCAGCATGACCGGCTATGGCCTCGAAATCACCGCTTACATCCCTAAGGAATAACCATGCTCGAAGCCAACAAAGGCCAAGCCGAAGAACTCGACGGCCAATTTCTGCACATCGGCATCGTGCAGGCCCGCTTCAACGAAGACATCACCAACGCCCTGGCCAAAGCCTGCATCGAAGAACTCGAAGCCCTGGGCGTGACCAGCATCGACCACGTCATGGTGCCCGGCGCTTTGGAAGTGCCCGTGGCCCTGCAGGCCATGGCCGAGCGGGCCGAATACGACGCCTTGATCGCGCTGGGCTGCATCATCCGTGGCGAGACTTACCACTTCGAGCTGGTGGCCAACGAATCCGGTGCGGGCGTGAGCCGCGTGGCACTCGATTACAACCTGCCAATCGCCAACGCCATCCTGACCACCGAAAACCTGGAACAAGCCATCGTGCGCCAAACCGAAAAAGGCCGCGACGCGGCCCGCGTGGCGGTCGAGATGGCCTGCATCATGGATGACCTGTCGGCCGACATGGCCGAGTTGGCCGACGAGTTGGACGACGAAGAGAACACCCGATGACCGAAGCCACCCCCACCCCGGGCAACACGGACGCAGGCCAAAAGCCTGCTGCTGGTACGCGCAAATCCTCCGCCAAGCCCGCCCGCAGCCGTTCGCGCGAATTTGCCCTGCAAGCGCTTTATCAGCACCTGGTGGGCCGCAACGAAGCGGCTGACATTGATGTCTTCACACGCGACTTGTCGGGTTTTCACAAAGCCGATTCGGCCCATTACGACGCCCTGCTGTACGGCTGTGTCGAACAGGCCCAGGCACTGGACGCCTTGATCGCGCCCAAGCTGGATCGCAGCTTCGCCGAAATCTCCCCCGTCGAGCGGGCCATCATGTGGATCGGCGTCTACGAAATGCAGCACTGCCTCGACGTGCCTTGGCGCGTGGTGCTCAACGAATGCATCGAACTGGCCAAGGACTTTGGCGGCACCGACGGCCACAAATATGTGAACGCCGTGCTGAACGGTCTGGCGCCCGAGCTGCGCAGCGCCGAGGTGCAGGCCGACCGCCAATCCGGCCGCGCCAAATAAACCCCATATCCCAGAAGCAAACCCCAAGACCCCAGACCCCATGCGCATCTCTGAGCGAGCCGAGCGGATCGAGCCCTTTTGGGTGATGGAGGTGGCCAAAGCCGCTTCGCAAAAAGCCCGCGAGGTCGCACACACCGACCGGCCTGTGGTGTTTTTGAACATCGGCGAGCCCGATTTCACCGCCCCGCCCCGGGTGCAACAAGCCGCACAGGCGGTTATCCAATCCGGCCACACCCAATACACCCCCGCACTGGGCCTGGACGCCCTGCGCCAGGCCATCAGCGGCTGGTACGCGCAGCGCTTTGGCGTGCAGGTGCCCGCCAGCCGCATCGTGGTCACCGCAGGCGCATCGGCGGCTTTGCAACTGGCCTGCCTGGCACTGATCGACCGGGGCGATGAAATCCTCATGCCCGACCCGAGCTACCCCTGCAACCGCCACTTCGTGAGCGCGGCCGAGGGCACGGCGGTTTTGCTGCCCACCACCGCCGAAGAACGGTTTCAATTGAGCGCCGCCAAGGTGGCCGCTGCTTGGGGCCCCAAAACCCGTGGTGTTTTGCTGGCGTCGCCCTCCAATCCCACGGGGACGTCCATTGACCCGGCCGAACTGGCCCGCATCCTGGAAGTTGTTCGCACCAAAGGCGGCATCACCCTGATCGACGAGATTTATCTGGGCCTGAGCCACGACGACGCCTTTGGCCAAAGCGCCCTCGCTTTGGGCGACGACGTCATCAGCATCAACAGCTTCAGCAAATACTTCAACATGACCGGCTGGCGCCTGGGTTGGCTGGTGGTGCCCGAGCAGCTCACGCCCGTGCTGGAGCGCCTGGCGCAGAACCTGTTCATCTGTGCCAGCACCGTGGCGCAGCAAGCAGCCTTGGCCTGCTTTGAGCCCGAAAGCCTGGCCGAATACGAACGCCGCCGCGCCGAGTTCAAGGCGCGTCGCGACTACTTCATCCCGGCCCTGAACGCGCTGGGCCTGAACGTGCCCGTGGCCCCGGATGGCGCGTTTTACGCCTGGGCCGACTGCAGCGCCGCCTGCCAAAAGCTGGGCCTCAAAGACAGCTGGGACTTTGCCTTTGCCGCGCTGGAACACGCCCATGTGGCCATCACACCCGGGCGCGACTTTGGCACCGACCAGACTGGCCGCTTTGTGCGCTTTTCCACCGCCAACTCGATGGCCGAACTGCAAACCGCCATCGCCCGCCTCAAAGCCTGGTTGCAGCCATGAACAGCAGCAACGTGAGCCCCAGCGTTTTTGAACACCCCATCCGCATCTATTGGGAAGACACCGACGCGGGCGGCATCGTGTTTTATGCCAACTACCTCAAGTTTTTTGAGCGCGCCCGCACCGAATGGCTGCGCGCCCTGGGCTTCGGCCAACAGGTGTTGCGCGACGAATCGGGTGGCATGTTTGTGGTGAGTGAAACCGCCGTCAAATACCACTCGCCTGCCCGCCTGGACGACACCCTGGTGGTGACCGCCGAGCTGCAAAGCGGCGGCAAAGCCAGCCTGACCATTGCCCAGCGTGCCTACCTGCGCACAGCGGGCCAAGCCGATCGACTCCTGGCCGAAGGCACGATTCGCCTGGGCTGGGTCGACAGCACCACCTTGAAACCTGGCCGCATCCCGGCCCCCGTTCTGGAAGCCCTGAAATGAACCAAGACATGTCCATCGTCTCGCTGCTGCTGCACGCCAGTTTTGTCGTGCAACTGGTGGTGCTCATTCTGATCAGCATTTCGGTGGCCAGCTGGGCCGCCATCGTGCGCAAGCTCACCGCCATCAAACGCATCAAAAACCTCAACGAAGAGTTTGAGCGCGTGTTTTGGTCGGGCACCAGCCTCAACGAGCTGTTCAACGCGGCCAGCCAAAACGCCAAGCTGTCTGGCCCCATGGAGCGCATCTTTGCCAGCGGCATGCGCGAATACCAAAAACTGCGCGAACGCCACATCAGCGATGCAGGCACCTTGCTCGACGGTGCACGCCGCGCCATGCGGGCCAGCTTCCAGCGCGAGATGGACGTGGCCGAATCGCAACTGGCCTTTCTCGCCTCGGTCGGCTCCATCTCGCCTTATGTCGGCTTGTTTGGCACCGTGTGGGGCATCATGCACGCCTTCACCGGCCTGGCCAGCTTGCAACAAGTGACCCTGGCCACCGTGGCGCCCGGCATTGCCGAAGCGCTGGTGGCCACTGCCATTGGCCTGTTTGCGGCCATCCCGGCCGTGCTCGCCTACAACCGCTTCTCGCACGACGTGGACCGCATCGCCATCAAGCTGGAAACCTTCATCGAAGAGTTCTCCAACATCCTGCAGCGCAGTCTGGGCGGGGCCAACAGCTCGGCCTCGGGCCACTGAAAGGAACGTCATGCCCGCTGTGTCATCCCGGGGCCGTGGTCGCCGCACCATTGCCGAAATCAACATGGTGCCCTTCATCGACGTGATGTTGGTGCTGCTCATCATCTTCATGGTGACCGCCCCCATGATCACGCCCAGCATGGTCGACCTGCCCAGCGTGGGCAAAGCCGCCAAACAGCCCGACAAAGTCATCCAGATCGTGATCCAGAAAGACGAGCGGCTGGAGCTGGTGAGCGATGGCAAAACCGACAGCGCCACCCTGACCAGTGTGGCGGCCAGCGTGAAACGCTTGGTCGGCGACGAGCAAAACACCGCCGTGGTCATCAGCGCTGACCGCACCGTCAAATACGAGACCGTGGTGCAAGTCATGGACAGCCTGCAACGCGCGGGCATTGCTCGCGTGGGCCTGTCGGTTCAACTGGCACCTTGACGGAGACACGGGTTTGAACGCCAAGGCGACGCCACACCTCGAATTTGCGCCACCGGCCCAACCCGGCGCGGGTCGCGCCTGGGTCGTGGCCGGGGTGGCGCACGCCTTGTTGTTTCTGGCCCTGGGCTTGGCCACCGCTTGGAAAACCCAGCCGCAAACCGTGCAAGCCGAAGCTGAACTGTGGTCCGCCACACCGCAAGCGGCGGCCCCCAAACTGCAAGAACCCCCGCCAGAGCCAGAACCCGAACCCCAGCCTGCGCCCAAGCCCGAGCCCGTCAAACCCACACCGCCGCCGCCGGACCCTGCACTGGAGCGACGCGACGCACAAATTGCAATCGAAAAGCAAAAACAACTGGACAAGAAAAAAGAAGCCGAGAAAGCTGAAAAGCTGAAAGCCGAGAGAGAAAAAGCAGCCAAAGAAAAAGCCAAGGCTGAGAAAGAAAAAGCCGAAACCCGGCGCAAAGAGCTTGAAAAAGAAAAGCTCGCTAAAGAGAAAAAAGCGCAAGAAGAGAAAGAGCGCGACAAGAAGAAAGCCGCAGAAAAAGCCAAGGCCGACAAAGCCGATGCAGCCCGTGCAGACGCCTTGCGCCAGGAAAACCTCAAGCGCATGCAAGGCATGGCGGGCGCTTCGGGCGGCGAAAACGCCACCGGCACCGCACTCAAATCATCGGGCCCATCGGCCAGCTATGCGGGCCGCCTCGTGGGCCGCATCAAGCCCAACATCACCTACCCCGGCGATGTGGTCGGCAACCCGCGTGCAGAGGTGGAAGTCAAAGTCAGCCCTGACGGCACCATCCAGAGCCGCCGCATTGTGCAAACCAGTGGCAACAAAGCTTGGGATGACGCCGTGCTGCGGGCCATCGACAAAACCGAAGTCTTCCCCAAAGACAGCGATGGCCGGGTGCCACCTGTGATCGTGCTGGGGTTCAGGCCGCTGGATTGAATGCGCCGGATGCGGCCCTCACTGCCGTCGACTCCAGGCCATTGCGTGGACCTCAAAGATCAGTCGAGCGAGATGAGTCAAAAGACAAGCATGGGTTTCGGAGATACAGAAACAAGCCGCTGATCGATTGATAAGCTGAAAAGACTGTACCGCGTCCGCTCACAGGTTGAATCTGCGTGAACAATCAAATCAATTGGGATCTGACCCCAATTTTGGATCTTGGTAGTTCTGAATTTGCTGGGTGGTGAGTGCTTGGGGTTGTGTCATGTGGATGCTCCTTGAAATGGAGTTTGGGTTTTGTTGATAGGGTTAGCGCTGCGGCTGGGCCGCAGGGGCAGAGGCTGTGACCGTGGGGTCTTTGAAGTCCAAAATGAATTGACTGACCTTGGCCTGGATGTCTTGCCACTGTGGTAACAGGCCGTGGCGATATCTCACTTCGACCACCATGCTCAATCCATTGCTTTCCATGCTCCATTCTTGGGTGCATGAAGTCGGCGTGCGGTTTCGCCGATAGCTGCATCGGATATAGGTGATCACCTTGCCTTGACGATCTCGATGAACATAGCGATCGGTCCAGATGCTTTCATATCGCCACGGGATTCCCGTGCGTGGATCAATGCCACTAGCTACAAAGAGATCAAGCCCTTTGATAGGTGTTGGCTCTGGAACAAACTTTTCATCGACAGCTTGCTGGGTGGGGTCTAAAAGGGCTGCATAGAGCCGATCCAAAAACCCATGCCCCGGGTAACTGGAGCCCGATTGAATACCACCATCGAGCCACGGCTCTTTGTCTCGCAACCCATACTCCATGGGTTTCATGATTGGGTGGTAGCGCTCATAGTCTTCGCGCATCTCGGGCTCGTTGAGTGAGCGCATGTCGGGGTAGCGCACGTAGAAGCCAAAGCTTTTGAGGCGCGAAGCGTGGGTGCGCTCGGGCGGGGGGCCTTTTCTTTTTTCTCCCCAACCGGGGTCGCCGTCGTATTCCACCAAACGCACAATGTGCCGGTCGATGCGCACGGGCATGCCGCCCAAGTCGCCCACCAAGTCCTGGGCGGTGTTGTAGGCCGCAGCCATCTGCGGTGGCATGAAGCCTTGCGCCCTCACGCCCGAGACGTAGGCCATGAGCACCAGAAAGCCGCCGAACACGAGCAGCATGGCACTGAGTAGCCACAATACCCATCGTCCGCGACGTCTGCTTTTTTTGTTCTGTTGATCTATTTTTTGCATACAGGGTCAGTCAGCGCATATCGTTAGCACGACAATGTTGATGCGAGAAAGTGAGCAATGTTTTAAACGTCAGCACTATGCCCAAATCGCAAACTTATAACTTCGTTAAAACTGCCTGAAATTAAGCTGCGATTGCAGTCAAGCGAAAATTTTGGTCATTGGCTGCGCCACCCCACAGGCTATCGTTGCCCACGCCGCCGTCCCGACTGTCGTTGCGCACCGAGCCGCCCATCTCGTCGTTGCCACCACCATCCAGTAAGTTCACCAGTAAGCTGTTGTTGAAGTAGCCCGTCTGCGCATAGGTCCCGCTGTCAAAGCTGTCTGCCCCATCCGTGCCCACCATGTAGCTGCGGTTGCCGTTGTTGATCTTGACCATCGAGGCAGTGAACACGATGTAGCCCCCACCTGGGGGGTAATAAATGTTGTCCGTGTCGCGCAAGCTGCGGTAGTTGCTCGCTGGCACGCCGCCATAGGTCGGAGCATTGGGCAGGCCTGCCGCCGTGAAGCTGCTGGCCACAGGCAGTGCAGACGCTGGCCTGTTGCCTGCTGCGCTCACGCTGATCACACCGGGGGCTGCTGTGACCGATGCACCCGATGCAGCTGCCAGGCCATTGCCCTGGGTGTAGAAGCCGTAGTCGGCGCTTTGGATGGCGCTGCCCACGCTCTGCAGCTCGTTGGTGTCGAGGGCGCCGTTTTCATTGAGGTCGGCCCACAGGCGCATGCTGCTGGCTTCGGCTGTGCTGATTTGGCCGTCGTTGTTGGCGTCCAGTGCGGCCATTTGTTGAGCCGACAGTGCTTGTCCGCTGGCGTTCATCGCCCGGGTGGTCTTGTTGGCAATGCTGGCTGCGTTGTCAAAGGCCGCGCTTTGGCTGTCGTAGAAGGCGCCGATGGGGAAGAAGTCAAAGTTGGACGGTGGACTGAACTGCCCCCAGTTGCTGCTGCCCGAGCCACCCAGCGAGTAGTCCACCACAAAGTTGCTGCTTTGCTGCGTGAAGCTGTTGTAGGCGTTGTTGCTCAGGCCATTGTTCTGGTTGAGGCTCCACATCTTGTAAGAGGCGTCGTTGTTCTGCGCGGCGTCATACAGGTTGTAACTGACGGGGCCGAAGTCCAGGCTGCTGAAAGTAGGTGCCGTGTTGGGCTCTGGTGGGCCAACAAAAGTGTCGGTCTTAAAGACGTTGTCGGTGAGCCTGTTGCGGGTGGTGGTTTGGTCGAATGTGCCGTTGATGTTTGTATCAACCTGCCGTGTCAATGTGCCGCCAGTTTCATTGATGACGCAGCTGTAAGGCTCTTTGCCAACTTGGCTCACCACGCATTGCGGTGGCTGACCGGGTGTCTGAGAGGGCGTCAGTGTGACGCTCGTTTGCTGATCAGCTGTGGACAGCTTCCAGCTGTTACCCGTGCTTTGGACATAGGCTGTCACATGCCCGCTGGCATTTTTGAATGCAATGACTTGGGGCTCTGCTCCGTCACCACTCCAGTACTGCCCCGTGGCACTGGACAGCGGCACTTGCACCATGCTCTGACGGCCCTCGTTCATCGCATTTTGCAGACCCGCAGTAACATGCATCGCCCGCTCTATGCCATCCATGCCATGCTTGTCAGCAACGTTGGTGCCCGTGAGCCCCAAAGCCCCTAACAAAATGCCACCTGCACCGCCTGTAGCCAAACCGGCAATGCCAATAACCACGCCAGCAAAACCCATGGCACTGCCATTGCTCAGGTTCACCAAATTCTCTACACCACCCAAATGGGTGCCGACAGAGGAGATCGCGCTGCCAGCGGCTCGGTAAGTGGTGTAGCTGCCAATCTGGCCCGTCGTATCGGCTGCGTGCAGCGATTTGACGACTGCAAACTGCGGATCCTGCACAACACCGGCAGCACCAGGCCCTTCAAAACCCGTGCCATCTAGGCTGAACATCTTGCCCATGATCTGGGCAATGCCGTCACCCAGGCTGTGGCCGGTGGTGAGCATCTTGGCGCCGCCATAGTCGCGGTTAGCAATCACTTTCACATCCGCTGTGAACTTCGCCGCATCGGTGAATTGTTGGTTCCAGCCACCATTGGCAAAGGTAGTGTCGGCCTTGAGGTCACTCATCCCATCGGTACCCCGATAGGCCACAGCGATTTCGTTGGTCTGCGGGTTGCGGTACGCCACGCCGTAGAAGCCGGAGGTGGTTGGTGTGGACGAAGAGTCTAGGACGCGTTCCCAACTCACACCACCAATCGCGATGGTTTGCGGTGGCTTGTCGAGGTAAGCAGCGTTGGCAATGGTGCTGAGTTGGGCGTCGCGGTTGATGTTGGTGGTCATGGTGTGTCCCTGAATTTATTGAACTGATTTGAATAATTGGAGGTTGGATTTACTGCTGTGCTTTTTTGTCTTGGAGGGCTTTGATGGCCTTCTCGCCTTCGCGTTTGAAGAAGGCGTCTTGTCGCTCTTGGTGTTCTTTGGCCGCTTGTGTGATGCGGTCTCGCCAGCTTCGGGGCACTGTGATGGTGTACGCAATCGCAGCTCGCTCTTCTTCGCCAAGCGGCAGACTGACCCCCCTATTAGCGAGCACGTAGGTCGCACGAAAGCTCCCGCCCCGACAACCTATGTCCAAAAGCGTTATCAATGCCATCCCCGGAAAAACCTCTCTGTCATACCCCGTCAAAGGCACGTATCCACTGAAATCCTGAATCGACAAGCCCTTGCCCGATTGCGGATCAATGAAGGGGGAGCTATCAGCTGGGGCACGATCGCCTGGCCGCACAGGAGCAAACAGTTGACGTCTAGCTACTGGATAGTTGAGATGACTGAGCGCTTCTCTGCGCGGGAAATTGGCTAAAAACCAGACCGATGAATTGAAGTGATCGGTGTACCGCTCCGCCCGAGTAGGGTCCCACGGCAGGGGGTTGCGGCGGTGGTCAAAGTACAGGTCAATCTTGCACTCCATCACCTGCCTGCAGGCCTTGGGGTCGCCACCCCAGCCGCACTCTTGGTAGCTGGGCATCATGCGCCAGGCCACTGCGTCTGCGCCTTTGAGGTCCGGTGTGATCCACTGATCGGGCATCTGAAACCGCTGGGCAAACTCGGCTGTGTACGCATACACATTCGGGTCCATGTAAATCGGACCCGATGGGCTGAGCCTGGGGTTTTGCCGGTCGGCGTAACTGCGTCCTAGGTCTTGCACTTGCGCGCAAACGGTCTGAGTGAGTACCGCGCTCAAAAGCAGTCCGGTCAACGCTGCTGCAATTCGGCCACCGGGCTTAAATGTAATTTTTGGCATTTGGATTGGGATTGGATTGCGCCCAACCGTTGGGGCTTAGTCGCTCTTTGAACACTTTGACAGGCGCTGAGAGTCTGTCACATTTGAGAACTTACATATTCTTAAAAATTCTCAAATCTCGCAGCTCAAGAGCTGTCACTGAATAGGCATTGCGACCCTGCTGAGGCCATACACCGAGTCGTTGTCCGCCACAAAGTTCACCAGCAAACCGCTGTTGATCCATTGCGAGTAGCTGGCGTAGTAGCTGCTGTCGAAGTTGTCTGCACCGTCCGTGCCAATGCGCGTGTTGCAATTGCATGCGAGCACACCGCCATAAGCTGGAAGGCTGGGCGGGCTCACGCACGTCTACCGCACAGCGGCTTTAGCCTGCGCAAAGGAGCAAATGAATCGGGATCTGCCCCCAATGTTCCTCAGACCCGATCTGGGTTCGATGCCTTCGTCAGGTGTGGATACCCGCCTTCGCGGGCATGACACAAGTTTTTATCCAGGACACACCAAAAATCCTGACTCACAAATCCACAACCACATTGCCCACCGTCTGCCCCGCTTCCACGGTGCGGTGTGCTTCGGCAATTTGGCCCAGTGCGAAACGCGCCCCGATGCTGTGCTGCAGCTGGTTGTGCGCCAGCATGCCGGACAGTCGTTCAACCGCATGCTTTCGGTCAGCGGGCGTCAGCTCATAGACCAGGAAGAACTTCACGCCCATGGACTGGAACAACCAGGGGCGAAACGGCAAGCTGACTTCCAGCGCGTTGGAGCCGTAGCACACCACTTGGCCGTGCGGGGCCAAAGCGCCTTCGGCGGCCCAGCGGGCGGTGGTCGAGAAATCCATGTCGATGATGACGTCGGCACCCCGCCCTTGCGTGAGCGCTTTGACGCGATCAGGGACCGACTCGGTCTTGTAAAAAATCGCATCTTGCATGCCTGCTGCCCGGGCGTGTGCCGCTTTGGCTTCAGAGCCCACGGTACCGATCACGCGGCCACCGGTCATGCACACCATCTGGGTGATGTAATGGCCCACAGCCGATGAGGCCCCGGTGACCAAAACTGTTTGCCCACGCAAATCACCCGCCAAGCGCTCCGCCAGAATGACCGACTGCACCGCCGTCAAACCGGGAATGCCCATGCAAGCCCCAGCCGCAAAGTCGACGCCATCGGGCAAGGCCACGGCTTGCGCATCCGGCATGGCGATGAATTGGGCGCAGGTGCCCATGGGGCGCTGCCATTGGCCATTCCACACCCAAACGCGCTGCCCCACGCGCTCGGGCGACACGCCCTCGCCCACGGCTTCAATCACACCCGCGCCGTCGCTGTGCGGCACGACCAGCGGGTCGGTCAGCGGCCTGGCCCGGCGCGATTTGACGTCGGACGGGTTAACGCCCGAGCAGGCCAAGCGGACCAGCACCTCGCCCGCTTGCGGGGTGGGTGTGGGCAATTCACCCACCTGCATCACATCTTGGGCTTCGCCGTTTTGGGTGTACCAGGCTGCTTTCATGAGGAGGTCCTTGAAGTATGGGAGGATCAGTCGTACACGATCCGCGCCTGCCCCTGATCGGCTTGGGCCATCCAGCTGGCCAGGGCCGCGTCGGTGGGGAAAAATTTGGCGGCTTCGCCCAGCGCCAGCTCGGCGCGGGCAGCCAGTTGGTCGTTGCTGCGCTCCAGCACCAGGCGCACGGACAGGCCGCGCACCAAGTCGCCCTGCTCGGTTTGCTCACGCTGCGCGGGGAACTCTTTGACGATGCGGGCAATGTCGGGCGCACGGCCGTTCACCGCCACGCGCAGGTATTTGCCGTAACGGCAACGGGCAGCGCCCAGGTCCATGATCTGCTCGATCTTGAGGCGGAAACCGCCTGAGAAGCGGTCGGCCTGCATTTTGGCCGTGACGATGATCAGCTCGTCGTCTTTGAGCAAATGCTTGGCCGAGTTGATCAAGGCTTCGTCGGCCGTGGCTTCCATCACGCCCGATTTGTCGTCGAGCTTGAAGATGGCCACCTTGCCACGCTGGCCGTTGATGATGCGCAAATCGCTCACGATGCCCGCCAAGAGCTGAGGCTCGCGGCTGTCGATCAGGTCGTCGATTTTGCGGCGGGCAAACTGGCGCACTTCCCGCTCCACCGCGTCGAACAAATGGCCGGACAAGAAAAAGCCGACGGCGGTTTTTTCGAGCAGCAAGCGCTCCTTGATGCCCCAGGGCATGACCTCGACCAGCTCGGGCTCTTGTGTGCTGGAGCCGTGCGAGTCGTCGCCCAACATGTCAAACAGACCGCCTTGGTTGGCGTTGGCCACGGTGGCCGCAGCAAACTCGAAGGCTTTGTCGATGCTGGCCGACAAGGCGGCGCGGTTCATGTGGAGCGAGTCAAAAGCCCCTGCCTTGATGAGCGCGTCCACCGTGCGTTTATTAATGCGGGTGCGGTCCACCCGCACCGCGAAGTCAAACAGGCTGGTGAACGGGCCGCCTTGTTCGCGGGCCGCCACAATCGCCTCGATCGCCTGCTGGCCCGTGCCTTTGATGGCACCCAGGCCGTAGCGGATCACTTTATCGGTGACGGGCTCAAAGCGGTGCGTGCCGCGGTTCACGTCCGGCGGGTCAAAGCGGATGCCGAACTTGAGCGCGTCCTCGTGCAGCACCTTGAGCTTGTCGGTGTCGTCCATCTCCACCGTCATGTTGGCGCAGAAGAACTCGGCGGTGTAGTGCACCTTGAGCCAGCCTGTGTGGTACGCCAGCAAGGAATAAGCGGCGGCGTGCGACTTGTTGAAGCCGTAGCCCGCAAACTTTTCCATCAGGTCAAAGACTTCATCGGCCTTGTCCTGCGGGATGCCGTGGGTGGCCAAAGCGCCTGCGCGGAACTTCTCGCGGTGCTCGGCCATTTCTTCGGCCTTTTTCTTGCCCATGGCGCGGCGCAGCAAGTCCGCGCCACCGAGCGAATAGCCACCCAGGATCTGCGCGGTCTGCATCACCTGCTCCTGGTAGACCATGATGCCGTAGGTCTCGCTCAGCATCTCCGCCACCGCCGGGTGCGGGTACTCCACCACTTCGCGCCCATGCTTGCGGGCCACAAAGCTGGGGATCAGGTCCATGGGGCCTGGGCGGTAGAGCGCGTTCAGCGCAATCAGGTCCTCCAGGCGGCTGGGGCGGGCGTCGCGCAGCATGCCTTGCATGCCACGGCTTTCAAACTGGAACACGGCCTCGGTCTTGCCGTCTGCAAAAAGTTTGTAGGTCGCCGCATCATCGAGCGGGATGTTTTCAAAGGCGAAGTTCTCCTGGCCTTTGTGCCGCTTCATGATGAATTCGCGGGCGATCTCCAGGATGGTCAGCGTGGCCAGTCCCAAAAAGTCGAACTTCACCAGGCCTGCCGCCTCCACATCGTCCTTGTCGTACTGGCTCACGGCCGATTCGCTGCCGGGCTGCTGGTAGAGCGGGCAAAAGTCGGTCAGCTTGCCCGGCGCGATCAGCACGCCCCCGGCGTGCATGCCCACGTTGCGGGTCATGCCTTCGAGCTTTTGGGCCAGCTCGATCAGGGTCTTCACATCCTCTTCGCGCTCGATGCGCTCGGCCAGGATGGGCTCCATGGCAATCGCGTAGTTGTTTTTGTCGCCCTCTTTGGGCGTGGCGGGTGGGTACTGCAGCGTGACCGACATGCCCGGCTTGTTGGGGATGAGCTTGCTGATGCCATCGCAAAAGGTGTAACTCATGTCCAGCACGCGGCCCACATCGCGGATGGCCGCACGCGCGGCCATGGTGCCAAAGGTGGCGATCTGACTGACCGCGTCGCGCCCGTACTTATCCTTCACATAATCAATCACCCGGTCCCGGTTGGTCTGGCAAAAGTCGATGTCAAAGTCGGGCATCGACACCCGCTCGGGGTTCAAAAAGCGCTCAAACAGCAGGTTGTACTGCAGCGGGTCCAGGTCGGTGATCTTGAGCGCATAGGCCACGAGCGAGCCCGCGCCCGAACCCCGGCCCGGGCCCACGGGACACCCGTTGTTCTTGGCCCACTGGATGAAGTCGCCCACGATGAGGAAGTAGCCCGGAAAGCCCATCTTCAAGATGGTGTTCAGCTCGAACTCCAGCCGATCGACATACCGCTGGCGTTCGGCTTCGCGCTTGGCCTCGTCGGGGTACAGGTGGACCAGGCGCTCTTTCAGGCCCTCGTGCGAGACATGGCGGAAATACTCGTCCACCGACATGACCACGCCGTTCACAGGCGGGATCGGGAAATTGGGCAACTGCGGTTTGCCCAGCACCAAAGTCAGGTTGCAGCGCTTGGCAATTTCCAGGGTGTTGGCAATGGCGCTGGGCACATCGGCAAACAGTTCGCGCATTTGCGCCGCCGACTTGAAATACTGCTCGCGCGTGAAACGGCGCACCCGGCGGGGGTTGGCCAGGATTTCGCCTTCGGAGATACAGACCCGCGCTTCGTGCGCCTCGTAATCATCGGCCGTGTGGAACTGCACCGGATGCGTGGCCACCACGGGCAAACCCAAACGCGCAGCCAATGCCACCGCGCCCGCCACCTGCGGCTCGTCTTCGGGTCGGCCTGCGCGTTGCAGCTCCAGGTAGAAACGGTGCGGAAAGATCGAGCCCAGCTGCAGCGCCACGTCGGCCGCCTTGTGGGTGTCGCCCTGCACGATGGCCTGGCCCACCGGACCGGCTTGCGCACCCGAGAGCAAAATCAAGCCGTCGGACAATTCTTTGAGCCAGGCCAGCTTGACCACGGCCACGCCTTTGACGATGTTTTGCGTCCAGGCACGGGCCAGCAGCTCGCACAGGTTCAGGTAGCCTTGGTGGTTTTGTACCAAGAGCACCACCCGGCTGGTGGCCCCGGCGTCGCCCCCCAGGCCTTCGAGGTTGATCTCTGCGCCGACGATGGGCTTGACCCCCTTGCCCCGCCCTTCCTTGTAAAACTTGACCGTGCCGAACAGGTTGTTCAGGTCGGTGATGGCCAGCGCAGGCTGGGCGTCCTTGGCCGCGATCTTGACCACATCGTCGATGCGGCAAGTGGAGTCAACGACGGAGAATTCGGTGTGAAGGCGCAGGTGGACGAACATAGCCTGTCATTGTAGAAGGTCACCCTGCGGCAGAAGGTATGCCTATCTGTGGGAGGCTGGCTCTTGTGGGAGGCTGCCCCTGCAGCCGAAGGTTTTCGTATTCAGTCGCGCAAGACCTGCAACACGTCTGAACGGAACTCGCGCCCATACAAAATCAGCACCACCAAAGCTGTCCCCAAGACCAGGGCCAGCGGCGAGAAAAACCAGGCCATCGCCGCAAAAGAAAAGTAATAGGCCCGCAAACCATCGTTGAAAGTCTCGGCGGCGGCGCTGACCATATTGCCCGCCCGCTGCGCGTAGTGTTCGCGATCTGACTCACCGCTGGCAAAAGATTCTGGCGGCGGCATGCTGCCGATGATCAGGGCGACAAAGGTGTACTGCCGCATGGACCAAGAAAACCGGAAAAAGGCGTACACAAAAATGCCCACCAGCACCAAAATTTTCAGCTCAAACACCAGCAAGGGCGTGGGCTGGGCAAAGGGGATTTCGCCCACCAGCTCCGCCGCTTTGTTGGTGGTGCCCAACAAAGCGAACAGACCACCGATGATGATGATGCTGGTCGATGAAAAAAACGCCGGCGTTTGAGACAGGTTCTGGGTAATCAAACCATCGAGCATGCGCGGATCACGCGCCGTGGTTTGGAGCATCCACTTTTGACGGTACTTGTTGGTGGTGGCGATCAGGCTTTGGTCGCGCTTGCCGCGAATGCGGGCAAACCAAGCGTAGCCCACCCACAAAGCAAAAAAAGAAAACAGTGCCAGCCAATCGGCCCATGGCAGCATGGAGATGATTTTCATGCCGTCATGCTAACCGAGCAGCGCAATTGTCCGCCTATGGGGCGACCTCCTACAGGGACAAGCCCTCGACTATCGAGTGGGAGCGAGCCCCTGCTCGCGAATGGCTGGTCTGGCTCAGACGCTTTTGCCACACCACCATTCGGCCGCAGGGGCGGCCTCCCACAAAGGGGCTGATCAGCCGCGCAGCTTGGCAGCAACAGCGGCCACTCGCTCGCCGTAGGCTTTGGCCGTGTCCAAGTCACCCTGGGGGATGTCTTCTGCTGGGCTGGTCGGGCCGACTTGGGCCATCACGCCGGAGTTGGAACCGATGCGGTTGATGGTGCCATCGTTCATGGCAGGCTGGCCCACCCACACCATGCCTTGCTGCATGGCCAAGGTGATGAAGTACTGGATGGTCGAGAGCTTGTCGCCGCTGGGGCTGGCCGAGATGGTGAAGCCGCCTGCGACTTTGTCTTTCCAGGCGCTGGTGAACCAACGCTTGGAAGAGGCGTCGGCAAATTTCTTGAACTGCCACGAAGCCATGCCCATGTAGGTGGGGGAGCCGAAGATGATGGCGTCGGCCGCGTCCAGGGCCGCCCAATCGGCGTCGGTGATGTTGCCATCGGCATCGATGGTGACGGTTTGGGCGTTCGCGCCTTGCGCCACGAACTGGGCCACGCGCTGGGTGTGGCCGTAGCCGGAATGGAAAACAACAACAGTTTTAGCCATGAGAAATGCTCCTTGGAGAGGTTGAAAAAAGGGTTAAGTGAGGTGAGATGGGGGATGGATTCCCGCATGCGCGGGAATGACTAATGAGTGCACTGGAATGACAAATTCACAGGTTGAAACGGTCAAGGGGCGAGGTCGAACACGAGGACTTCGGCATCCTGACCTCGGGTCAAGGCCAGAGACGATTCAGACTGCAACATGGCCGCATCACCCGCGTTGAGCTGCTGGCCATTGACCTGCAAGCTACCGCGCACCAGGAAAACATAAGCCTTGCGCTCGGGGCTCAAAGACAAATGGGCGGTTTCTGCACCGTCGAACAGCCCCGCATACATGCGGGCGTCGGCATGGATTTTGACGGTGTGTTCAGCCGCTTCGGGCGCGGCGACCAAGGCGAGTTGCCCGCGTTTGGCCGATTCGGGCACGGTTTTTTGCTCGTAGCCCGGGTCGATGCCCGTCACATTGGGTTCGATCCAGATCTGCAAAAAGTGGGTTTGCTCGCCCTTGGCGTGGTTGAACTCGCTGTGGCGCACACCGCTGCCGGCACTCATGCGCTGCACATCGCCGGGCGGAATGCCCTTCACATTGCCCATGCTGTCCTGGTGCGCCAGGTTGCCCGACAACACGTAGCTGATGATTTCCATGTCGCGGTGGCCATGGGTGCCAAAGCCGGTTTCAGGCGCGATGCGGTCTTCGTTGATGACGCGCAGGTTGCCAAAACCCATGTGGGCCGGGTCGAAGTAGTTGGCAAAAGAAAAGCTGTGGAACGATTTCAGCCAGCCGTGGTCGGCGTAGCCGCGTTCATGGGATTTGCGAAGGGTCAGCATGAGGTTCTCCTGGATGCGATGGGCTAACTTTAATGACGGCATGGCCCAGATAAGTGCAATTCGTTTGCCGCCATCATTCGAATAATTTGAATTAAAATAAGCCCACCATGCAAAGCCCCAAAGATTGGCTCACGCCCGACGCCCTGTTCATGCTGCAAACCATCGACGAACAAGGCAGTTTTGCTGCCGCCGCCCGCAAGCTGAACCTGGTGCCCAGCGCCCTGACCTACCGGGTGCGGCAGCTGGAAGATGCGCTGGACGTGCTGTTGTTTGACCGCAGCTCGCGCCAGGCCAGGCCCACCGCAGCCGGGCAAGAGCTGCTGCGTGAAGCCGGTCGACTTCTGCAGGACATCGACGCCGTGGCCAACCGGGTCAAGCGGGTGGCCACGGGTTGGGAAGCGGTGTTGACGGTGGCGGTGGACAGCATCATTTCGCGCAGCGTGGTGATGGATTTGTGTGAGGCCTTTCTGGCGCTGAACAGCCCGACCCGCTTGCGCATCCGACACGAAACCTTGTCGGGCACCATGGCCGCCTTGACGTCCGGGCAAGCAGATCTGGCCTTGGGCGTGGCGCTGGGCCAGCACATGGCCGCAGACATTCAGCACATGGCGCTGGGTGAAGTGCCTTTTGTGTTTGCCGTGGCACCCCAGCACCCCCTGGCCCAAGCAGCCGAACCCTTGAGCAATACCCAACTGGTGCAGCACCGCATGGTCGCCGTGGCCGACTCGGTGCAGCGCGGCAGCGGCCTGACGGTGGGGCTGCAAGGCGGTCAGGACGTGTTCACCGTGCCCGATATGCCCAGCAAACTGCAAGCGCAACTGCGCGGTCTGGGCGCAGGCTTTTTGCCCCAAAGCCTGGCCGAGCCCTATGCGCAGCGAGGCTTGCTGGTGATCAAGCGCACCGACCAGTCACGCCTGAGCGCGGTGCACGCAGCCTGGCGCGACAGCCGCCTGAGCCCTGCGGGCCACGCCCTGCTGTGGTGGACGGCCCAACTGGAGAAAGCCACCACACGCCAGGCCTTGCTGCAGGAAATGCACACCCTCTAAAGTGCATTGGTAGTAACCCACCCAGTCAACATCCCACGGCTTTTCTCGGCTAAAGTGAACCCATGACCACACAACACATCGCCATCATCGGCGTCGGCATGGCCGGCGTCACTTGCGCACGCACACTGCGCCAAGCCGGACACAACGTCACCTTGTTCGAGAAAAGCCGAGGCCTCGGAGGCCGCATGTCCACCCGCGCCAGCGCCTTTGGCAGCTTTGACCATGGAGCGCAGTACTTCACCGTGCGCGACCCGCGTTTTGAGCTGGCCATCGGCACCGCGCCGGGGGTGTGCAAACCCTGGAGCGCCAACGCCGTGCGCGTGCTCGACCCGAACGGCCGTGTGATCGAAGCCGGTCTGCCCGGCGGCGAGCGCCACTGGGTGGCCACGCCCGGGATGAACGGTCTGGTCAAAGCCTGGGCCGCGCCCTTGGTGGAAGACGGCAATGTGCAGCTGCAAACCCGGGTCACGCAAATCACGGCCGACCCGATGAAGAAGAACGGTTGGCAACTGCACACCGAAAGCGATGACGGCGGACAGCACATTTATGCCGGTTTCGACAAAGTGATCTTGGCCATCCCCCCCGCCCAGGCGACCACCTTGCTCAAGACGTCCGGTCTGAGCGCCTTGGCCGATCCCCTGAAAGAGGTCCGCGTGGACCCTTGCTGGACGCTGATGCTGGCCTATCCGCAGGCTGTGCAGCCAGGCCTCATCACCCTCGGCCCGCAGTGGAACGCGGCCCGCAGCACACACCACCGCATCGCCTGGATGGCCCGCGAATCGTCCAAACCCGGGCGCGAGCGCATCGAGCGCTGGACCGTGCAGGCCAGCGCCCCCTGGTCTGCCGAGCACGTCAACGACTCGGCCGAACGCATCACCGGCAAGCTGATCAAGGCCTTTGCCGAGATCACCGGCATTCGCGCCACCCCGGCCCATGCCGAAGTGCACCGCTGGCTGTATGCCAAAACCGCACAGCCCTTGGGCGAAAGCCACCTGTGGTTCAAGGACCAGGGCATTGGCCTGTGCGGCGACTGGTGCTTGGGCCACCGGGTTGAAGACGCGTTTGTCTCGGGCCTGGAGCTGGCTTTGGCGGTGCTCAAGAAACGCTGATCACCCATGGGGAGCCCCTACACAGGCCGGTTCGCGCCCTCGCCAACCGGCCTTTTGCATGCCGGCTCGCTGGTCGCGGCGCTGGCCAGTTGGTTAGACGCCCGCGCCCACGCAGGCCGATGGCTCGTGCGCATCGAAGACGTGGACACACCGCGCTGCGTGCCCGGGGCCGACAAGGCCATCTTGCAGCAACTGGCAGCCTGCGGCCTGCTGCCCGATGGCCCGGTGCTGTGGCAAAGCCAGCGCGGCGAGTACTACGCTGCCGCCTTGCAAACCCTGGTGGACCAAGGCTGGGCCTACCCCTGCGGCTGCTCGCGCAAAGAGATCGAATCGGCCCAAGCCGTGGCCCGGCACAGCGCCGCCGTCTACCCCGGCACCTGCCGAAACGGTCTGAGGGGCAAACCCGCCCGCGCCTGGCGGCTGAATGTGCAGGCCGTGCAAGCCGCACTGGGCTTGCCCGCCGTCACGCATTGGCGCGACCGCCGCCTGGGGCCGCAACAGCAAAACGTGAGCCAGGAAGTCGGCGACTTTGTGCTGCGCCGGGCTGATGGCCTGTGGGCTTACCAGCTGGCAGTGGTGGTGGACGACGCCGCGCAAGGCATCACCCATGTGGTGCGCGGCCAGGACCTGGCCGACAACACAGCGCGGCAAATCGTGCTGCAACGCGCCTTGGGCCTGCCCACGCCCCAGTACCTGCACACCCCTCTGGTGATGGCTGCCAACGGCGAAAAGCTCAGCAAACAAAACGGGGCCCAAGCGCTCAATTTGCAAACCCCACAAGCCGTCTTGGCCGCGCTGAACGCTGCGGCGCAGGTGCTTGGGCTTAGTGCGGCACCCGCGCACCTCGCCCCCACGCAAGCCTTGGCGCTTTGGACCGAGCAGCTGAGGGCCAAGGCGCCCCCATGAGGGCATTCATTTGCGCCAGAGCCCCGATTCACACATAATATGTGCGAATGTATGGTCTGCTGCTGCACAGCCACCATGCACCTTTGAGGGAGGCCCACCATGAACATCACTTTGTCGGTCGACGAGCGCGTCGCCGAATCCGCACGCGAAGCGGCCCGCAAAATGGGCAAAAGTCTGAACCAGGCGGTGCGCGACTACCTGGAACAACTGGCCGGACAAGAGCGCCAGGCCACCGAGTGGCAACTTTGGGAGCAACGCTGCCTGAGCGGCGGCGGTCGCCTGCAAGGCTGGAAGTTTGACCGGGACGCCCTGCATGATCGCGGCTGAACCCACGCCGCCCTGGGGCCAACTGCTGGCCCTGCCCAAAGCCCGCTGCTTCATCGACACCAACCTGCTGGTTTATGCCGACAGCACCGACGAGCCCCGCAAACAGCGCATCGCCATCGATGTGCTGCGCCACCTGCGCTTTGAACGGCTGGGCGTGCTGTCCACCCAAGTCCTGAACGAGTACATCCAGGTCGGCCTGCGCAAGCTGGGCCTGTCCCACACGCACATCCGTGAGCAGCTGCACTGCTACCGGCAGCTGGACGTGGCCGCCGTGACCCCGGACACCATCGACCTGGCGCTGCAGCTGCACCAGCAACACGCCCTGAGCTATTGGGACGCCTTGATCGTGGCCAGCGCCCACATTGCAGGATGCTCGGTGCTGATCACAGAGGACATGGGCACAGGTGAGGTGCTGGCCGGGGTGAAGCTGGTCAACCCGTTCAGTGCGGCCTGAGCACGCCCAAGCCTAACCTGGACCCGCGATAATCACAGGCTTTGCCCCACATCCCGCCCCCCATGACGACGCCCGAAGACACCACAACCGCCCCGGCAGCCGACGCCCAGGAAGCCCCCTTCATGCGCACCATCAAGACCTATGTGCTGCGGGCCGGGCGCATGGGCTCGGGCCAGGTGCGGGCGTTTGAGCAATTCGGCCCGCAGTTTTTGATCCCCTACCGTGCTGAACGCCTGGACGTGCAGGCGGCCTTTGGGCGCAGTGCCCCCTTGATCCTGGAAATCGGTTTTGGCATGGGCGATGCCACCGCCAAAATCGCGCAGGTGCGCCCGGATGACAACTTTTTGTGCTGTGAAGTGCACGAGCCCGGTGTGGGCGCCTTGCTCAAGCGCTGCGGCGAAGAGCACATCGGCAACATCCGCATCGTCCAGCACGACGCGATCGAGGTCATGGACAACATGCTCGGCCCGGACAGCCTGGACGGCGTGCACATCTTCTTTCCCGACCCTTGGCACAAAAGCCGCCACCACAAACGCCGCCTGATCCAGGCGCCCTTTGTGCAGCGCCTGGCCCAGCACATCAAGCCCGGTGGCTACCTGCACCTGGCCACCGACTGGCAACCTTATTCCGAGCAAATGATGGCCGTTCTCCGCGCCGAACCCTTGCTGGCCAACACCAACGCCGCAGCGGACGGCTTTGCCACCAAACCCGACTACCGGCCGCTCACCAAGTTTGAAAACCGGGGCCTTAAGCTCGGCCACGGCGTCTGGGACCTGGTGTTCCGGCGGATCTGACATGACCCGCTCGGGACGTGTGGCCCAAATGCCCATGCGCGATGGCGTGAGCGCCAGCGTGGTGGCCGTCCCGGCAGGTCACTGGCCCCATTTGCTCGATTTTCTGGCGCAGCGCATGCCCGGCATCTCGCGCAGCGAATGGGCGCGTCGCCTGGACCAGGGTCTGGTGCTGCAAGAAAGTGGGCAAAGTGCCCAGGCCCATCAGCCCTGCCTGGCCGGGCAGCGCTATTTTTATTACCGCCATGTGGCTGACGAGCCGCCATTGCCCGGACAAGCGGCGGTGGTGTTCGAGGACGATCACCTGTTGGTGGCCGACAAGCCGCATTTCATGCCTGTGACGCCGTCAGGTCCTTATGTGCAGCAATGCCTGCTGGTGCAGCTCAAGCGCCTGACCGGCCAGGCCAATCTGGTGCCCCTGCACCGGATTGACCGTGAAACGGCCGGACTGGTGTTGTTTGGCAAACGGCTGCACGAGCGCGATGCCTACCACGCCCTGTTTCGGGAACACGCCATTCACAAGACCTACCACGCCGTGGCCTTGCACCGCCCCGAGCTGACACTGCCGCGCGTGCACACCAGCCGCCTGGCCGAAGACCCGGTGCATTTTTTCAAAATGTGCGAAGTCCAGGGCGAGCCCAACAGCGAAACCCGCATCGCGCTGCTGCGCAGCGAGGGGGGCCGAGCGCTGTACCAGCTGGAGCCGGTTTCAGGCAAACGCCATCAGTTGCGCGTGCACATGATGGCCATGGGGCTTGCGATTGAAGGCGACCAGTTTTACCCCACGGTGCTGCGGGGGCCAGATGAGCCTGAAAACCTGGCGCAACCCTTACAGTTGTTGGCCCACTCGGTGCAGTTCACCGACCCGCACACGGGCCAGGCCCGTGTGTTCGAAAGTCGCCAGCAACTGCGCCTGTGATTGTGGCTAGGCCACGCAGGCTCAAACCCGCTCGGTCACCCAGGCCTGCACGCTGGCCATCGCAGCGGGCAAAGCCGCGGCGTTGGTGCCACCGGCCATGGCCATGTCGGGCTTGCCGCCGCCTTTGCCGCCCACTTGGCCCGCCACAAAGCTGGCCAACTCGCCCGCCTTGACTTTGCCCGTGGTGTCGGCCGTCACGCCTGCGGCGATCTGCACCTTCTCACCGTCCACAGCGGTCAAGACGATCACGGCGGTTTTCATCTTGTCCTTGAGCTTGTCCATGGTGTCGCGCAGGGTCTTCGCGTCCGCGCCTTCCAGTTGAGCCACCAGCAGCTTGATGCCTTGGATGTCGATGGCTTGGGTCATCAGCTCGTCGCCCTGGGCCGAAGCCAGCTTGCCTTTGGCGGCGGCCAGTTCTTTTTCGAGCGCCTTGACCTGGTCCAGCACCTGCGCGATGCGGTTGTTCAGCTCGGCCGGCTGGGCCTTGAGCGTGCCCGCCGCTTGCGTCACGGTGGCTTCGAGCGACTGCAGGTAAGCCAAGGCGTTTTCACCGGTCACCGCCTCGATGCGGCGCACGCCAGCGGCCACACCGCCCTCGCCCACGATCTTGAACAGACCAATGTCGCCTGTGGCCTTGACGTGGGTGCCACCACACAGTTCGCGGCTCGTGCCAATGTCCAAAACACGCACGGTCTCGCCGTACTTCTCGCCAAACAGCATCATGGCGCCGGTTTTTTGGGCGCTTTCGATGTCCATCACCCGCGCTTGTGCAGCGGCGTTCGCCAAAATTTCAGCGTTCACACGCGCTTCGATTTCGCGGATTTCAGCGTCGGTCACGGGCGCGTTGTGCGCAAAGTCAAAACGGGTGCGCTCGGCATTGACCAAACTGCCCTTTTGCTGCACATGGCTGCCCAGCACTTCGCGCAAGGCCTTGTGCATCAGGTGGGTGGCGCTGTGGTTGCGCACGGTGGCGGCACGCAGGGCCATGTCCACATGGGCCTGAACCGCGTCGCCCACTTTCAGGCTGCCGGATTTCAATTCACCGTGGTGGCCAAACACATCGGCCTTGATCTTGAGCGTATCGGCCACGTTGAACTGGCCGCCCGCGTTGTGGATCATGCCTTGGTCACCCACCTGACCACCCGACTCGGCATAGAACGGGGTCGTGTCCAGCACGACCACGCCCGCCTGACCGGCTTTCAGTTCGGTCACGGCCTGGCCGTCGGCATACAGCGCCAGCACTTTGGCGTTGGCCGTCAGCTCGTCGTAACCCACAAAGTCGTTGCCCTCGCCCGAATACTCCAGGGCCTTGTCCATCTTGAACTTGCCCGCGGCACGGGCTTGGGCTTTTTGCTTTTCCATGGCCGTGGCAAAACCGGCTTCGTCCACGCTCAGGCCACGCTCGCGGCAGACGTCGGCCGACAGATCGAGCGGGAAGCCGTAGGTGTCGTGCAGCTTGAACGCCACTTCGCCCGGCAAGACCTTCACGCCACCCTCGAGGGCCGCGTCCAGAATCTGCATGCCGCTTTGCAGCGTCTCGAAGAAACGCTCTTCCTCCACACGCAAAACGTCGGCAATGCGCTCGGCCTGATTGGCCAAATTGGGGTACGCCGCGCCCATGAGCTTGACCAAGTCGGGCACCAGCTTGTGGAAGAACGGGGTTTTCTGGCCCAGCAAATACCCGTGGCGGATGGCGCGGCGGATGATGCGGCGCTGCACATAACCCCGGCCTTCGTTGCTCGGCACCACGCCATCGCTCACCAAAAACGCGGTGGCGCGGATGTGGTCGGCGATCACGCGCAAGGATTTGTTGTTCAGGTCGGAGCAGCCGGTTTCGCGGGCCGCGGCCTTGATCAGCGCGTCAAAAATGTCGATTTCGTAGTTGCTGTGAACGTGCTGCAAAATGGCCGCCAAACGCTCCAGGCCCATGCCCGTGTCCACGCAAGGCGCGGGCAGCGGCGTGACCGAGCCGTCTTCGTGCATGTTGAACTGCATGAACACGTTGTTCCAGATCTCGATGAAGCGGTCGCCGTCTTCGTCGGGGCTGCCCGGTGGGCCGCCGGGAATGTGCGGGCCGTGGTCGTAGAAAATTTCAGAGCAAGGGCCACAAGGGCCGGTGTCGGCCATCATCCAGAAGTTGTCGGACTTGTAGCGGCCGCCCTTGTTGTCGCCGATGCGGATGATGCGGTGTTCCTGCTTGATGCGCTCGGGCGTCCAGCCGGCTTTGACAAAAATGCCTTCCCAAATGCCATGGGCCTCGTCGTCTTCCATGTAGACGGTGGCGTAGAGCTTGTCGGCAGGCAGTTTATAGACCTGGGTCAGCAGCTCCCAAGCCCACTCCAGCGACTCGCGCTTGAAATAGTCACCGAACGACCAGTTGCCCAGCATCTCGAAAAAGGTGTGGTGGCGGGCGGTGTAGCCCACGTTTTCCAGGTCGTTGTGTTTGCCACCGGCGCGCAGGCAAGCCTGCACGGAGGCGGCACGCACATAAGAGCGCTTGTCCGAGCCCAAAAATACGTCCTTGAACTGGACCATGCCCGAGTTGGTGAACATCAAGGTCGGGTCGTTGCCCGGCACCAAGGGGCTGGAGGCCACCACGGTGTGCCCCTTGGACTCGAAAAAGTCCAAAAAGGTCTTGCGGATGTCGGCGACGGAAATGGGGGCTTGGCTCATGGTGGTTCAGGCTTTCAATGCAACCGGGCATTATAGATTTGAGGCCAGGCCCTACTTGCACAGCGGTCAGATCGGCGGCCCCGCAGACGCCGTGGTTTTGCGACTTTTGTGACAGACAGGGCCGCTCACACAGGCTAAGCTGCGCATTTGAATTTTCCCCGCGCCCGGCTCACGGGCTTTTGGAGACACCATGGACATGAAGACATCCCCCCTCGCCTTGCTGAACGACCCGACTTTGCTCAAAACCGACGCCCTGATCAATGGCCAGTGGGTCGCGGGCAGCCAGCGCTTTGACGTGACCGACCCGGCCACGGGCGGGCATTTGGCCAGCGTGGCCAACCTGGGTGCGGCCGAAGCCGAAGCCGCCATTGCCGCGGCCAACGCCGCCTGGGGCGCCTGGAAAACCAAGACCGCCAAAGAGCGCAGCATCATCCTGCGCAAGTGGTTTGACCTGCTGATCGCCAACACCGAAGACCTGGCACGCCTTATGACCGCAGAAAACGGCAAGCCGATCGCCGAGTCGCGTGGCGAAGTGGCCTATGGCGCAAGTTTTGTGGAGTGGTTTGCCGAAGAGGCCAAGCGCGTGAACGGCGAAACCTTGCCCCAGTTCGACAACAACCGCCGCCTGTTGGTGCTCAAGCAGCCCATTGGCGTGTGCGCGGCCATCACGCCCTGGAACTTCCCGCTGGCCATGATCACCCGCAAAGTGGCTCCGGCGCTGGCAGCCGGTTGCCCCGTGGTCATCAAACCCGCCGAGCAAACCCCGCTCACCGCCTTGGCTGCGGCCGAGCTGGCGATCCGTGCCGGCATTCCGGCCGGGGTGCTCAACATCATCACCGCAGACGGCCCGCAAAGCATCGCCATCGGCAAAGTGCTGTGCGCCAGCGACGTGGTGCGCCACATCAGCTTCACAGGCTCCACCGAGGTGGGCCGCATCCTGATGGCGCAGTCGGCCCCCACCGTGAAAAAGATGTCGCTGGAGCTGGGGGGCAACGCGCCCTTCATCGTGTTCGACGACGCCGACATCGACAGCGCCGTGGAAGGCGCTTTTGCCAGCAAATACCGCAATGCGGGCCAGACTTGCGTGTGCACCAACCGTTTTTATGTGCAGGAATCGGTCTACGAAGAGTTCGCCACCAAGTTCGCGGCCAAGGTCAAAACCGCGAAAGTGGGCAACGGCTTTGCCGACGGTGTGAACCAGGGCCCGCTGATCGAACCCTCGGCCCTCGACAAGGTCGAGCGCCATGTGAAAGACGCCATCGCCAAGGGCGGGCGTGTGCTCGCGGGCGGCAAGCGCCTGGACGGACAGTTTTTTGAGCCCACCGTGATCGCGGACGCCAGCGCCGACATGGTCTGCGCCAAGGAAGAAACCTTTGGCCCCTTTGCGCCCATCTTCAAGTTCAAGACCGAACAAGATGCCATCTTTGCCGCCAACAACACCGAGTTTGGCCTGGCCAGCTACTTCTACAGCCGCGACGTGGGCCGCATCTTCCGCGTGAGCGAGGCGCTGGAATACGGCATGGTCGGCATCAACGTGGGCATTTTGGCCACCGAGCATGTGCCGTTTGGTGGCGTCAAGCAGTCGGGCCTGGGCCGCGAGGGCTCACACCACGGCATGGACGACTATGTGGAGATCAAATACCTCTGCATGGGCGACATCCTGAAATGAACGTCTGAAAAGACCAAAGCCGCCCGATAAGCGGACGGCTTTGGAAGCATTGCGCGCAAGGCACCCGAGGGTGCCTTTTTTCACGACTTTTTGGCCAGGCCCAAACGCTCGATGGTGGCGCGTTCGGCCTCAAAAGTGCGGGCGCCGTAGCGGGTGTACTCCTCGGTGCCCATGTAGATCACGGGCTGGAAGAAGCGGTCCAGCGTTTCCAGCACTTTGGGGTCTTCCAGCGTTTTCTTGAAGGCATCGTGCAATACCCGCACCACGGCCGGGTCCATGCCCTTGGGGCCGCCAATGCCAAAAGGCGACTCGGTGATCGTGTCCCAGCCGCTTTCCTTGACGGTGGGAATGTCCGGAAACGCCTTGGTGCGGTTGCGCCCCAGCGTGGCCAACAGACGCAGCTTGCCCTCCTTGACCAGCGGTGCAAATTCGGTGGTGCCGCTCATCACGCGGATGTGTCCGCCCAAAATCGCCTGCATCAGCTCAGCCGAGCCTTTGTAGGGAATGTGGTTGAGCTCAATGCCCGCTTTTTGCGAGAACTCCTCAATCGCCAGGTGCGGCGTGGTGCCCGTGCCGGTGCTGCCGTACTCGACCTTGCCCGGATTGGCCTTGGCATAAGCCACCATTTCCTTGAGGGTCTTGAAAGGCGCATCCATGGTCGCCACCAAGCCAAAGGTATAGCCCGTGAGGCATGCAATGTGGGTCAGGTCCTTGACCGGATCAAAGGCCATTTTTTGCATGTGCGGCAAGCGGTACACGCCCAAAGGCAACTGGGTGAGCATGTAGCCATCGGGACGGGCATTGACCATGGCGGCGGCACCCAAAGTGCCCCCAGCCCCCGGCCGGTTGTCCACGACCACCGACACCCCCAACGCGCGCGAGGCGCTCTCGGCAAAAGCACGCATGACCGCATCGCTGCTGCCGCCCGGTGGCCAAGGCGCAATCAGGGTGATGGGTTTGTTGGGAAATGCGCTTTGCGCCCAAACGCTGCTGCTCATCAGCGCAGGCGCAGCTATGCCCGCCAGGATGCCCGCCATGCCTTGCAGGGTTTGGCGGCGCTGTGGGTCGGGGGTCTGCTCAATGGGTGAAATGTCTGTCTTCATCGGGGTTCCTGCAAATGGGTACACACCCCAATTTATGCAGACGGCCCACTCCCGTCCACCGGGTAAATCCGCAGTGAACACGCGATCGCGTCACGCCTGCGACAAATGCACCGCCTCTGCCGTGGCTCAAGTCCCTCTTGTCTGGACAAGGTCCAAGCACCAGTACAATCTGGTGCATCGCGGGTGTCGTTCAATGGTAGGACTCTTGCTTCCCAAGCAAATAACGTGGGTTCGATTCCCATCACCCGCTCCAGCACTTTCGCCCAGACCAAGAAGGCCCCGCAAGGGGCCTTCGGCATTTCCACCCTCGCCCATGCAGATCACCGTCAACGAAGAACTCAAAGCCTACATCGACCCGCTCACCCCGGACGAACACGCGGCGCTGGAGCGCAGCATCCTGGCCGAAGGTTGCCGCGATGCGCTGGTGCTGTGGGGCGATGTGTTGGTGGACGGGCACAACCGCTACGGCATTTGCCAAAAGCATGGCTTGCCTTTTCAGACGGTGCAGAACACGCGCTTCCAATCGATGGAGGATGTCCACCTGTGGATGATCGATCAGCACCTGGGGCGGCGCAGCGTGTCGGACTTTCAGCGTGGCGTGCTGGCTTTGCGCAAGCGTGAAATTCTGGCTGCGCGGCGTGCCCAAGCCATCGCCAGCGCCGAACCTGGCACGCCATCACTGGGCGATGCGACGCATGTCGTACCCCAAGACGCTGAAGTCCCCGAGCCCAACCCGCTCAAGAGCCGCGCGGACATTGCCAAAGCCGCCCGCCTGAGCAGCAGCCAGGTGGTGCAGATTGAAAAAATCCAGAAACAAGCCGCGCCCGAACTGGTAGCGGCCGTCAAGGCCGGCGCCATTTCCATCAATGCCGCAGCGGCCGTGGCCAGCTTGCCCGCTGAAGAACAAAAATCTGCCGCGCTGGGCGGCAAGGATGAACTCAAACAAGCGGCCAAGCGTGTGCGCGAGGTGCACCGCAAAACATCCCCAGAGGCCGCGGCCTCATCTGTGGACCTGCCCGAGGACGTGCAAGCCTTGCAAGCGCGTGTGGCCTCACTGACCGCAGAAAATCAGGCTTTGCGTGCCCAAGTGGCCGAACTGCAGGCTCAGCTGAAGGCCTGAACTCAGCGGTTTCTGGCGGCTTCTTGCAAAGCCACGTGCGTGACGCCCGCATCCGGCAGGCGCAGGCGCACGCCCTGGAAATACAGCTGGGCTTGTTCTGGCTGTTCAAAATGCACCCGCCACGGGGCAGCGCCATAGACACTGCGGGCTTCGTTCGCCGCCAAGGACAGCACCGTGCTGCGGCCTGCGCCATCGACCACGCAAATGGCCCCCGATTTCTGCGCCACGAGGTACACCATGTCGCCAGCTTTGCTGGGGCTGGCAGGTGTGAGCACGGCGGCGGTTTGATGGGGTTGGCACAGCTTGTCGTCAGGAGCGACTTTTTCAACTGCAACGGGTGCGGGTGCGGGCGCAGATTCAGGTGTGAACGCAGGTGCCGGTGTGGGCGCAGGCGTGGCAGCGGATGCGGGTGCAGGCCGCGCAGCAACGGCCGGCGCAGTCTTGGGCTGGGGAGCCGAAACCGGTTGAGCGGTTGACGCTTGCCACAGCGATCTCACCCCACCACTCGGGCCTGGGTGACGAAGCAAAACCAAACCCACCACGCACAAACCAACGGTCAGCAGCAAACCCAGCAGCCAACGGGGCGGTTGAGAGAACACCGAGGGGGCAGGAGTGGCTTGAGCCCTTTGGCGCGACAACTCCACCAACTCCTCTACAACAGAAGGCCCTGGAACCACTGCCGCATCGTCCATAGGTCGGATCACGGCGGCGGGATCGCCCCCCAGCAAGTTGGCGACCTTGCGGGCCGCGTTTTCCTTGATGGCCGGGGTGTAAAAAAGCGAGTTACCGCCCGACTCCAATTGCAAAATTTGGGCGACAGACAAATTGGCGCTGCTGGCCAAAGCGGTGACATCGCACCGCTGGGAGACGCGCCATTCGCGGAGCAATTCACCGCGCACGCGATCTGTGGGGAAGTTCGACATTCAGCAAGCCATTAAAAACCCCATTTTGTGAGGAACTGTCGGTCAATGGAATAAGGAAAAACCCAAAAGTGTTGCATTCAGTCGTTTTTTGCGACCATTAAGTCAATCAATTCAATGAAAACAAAAAAACCGCAATAAATTGCGGTTTTTTGAAGATTAGGGAGAACGCCGATCAGAAGATCAGTTTCACACCCGTCTTGCTTTGCAGCAACTCGGGCGTCACACCCGGGGCCAGCTCCACCACTTTCAGGCCCGCGTCGGTCACGTCCATCACGGCCAGGTCGGTGATGATGCGATCGACCACGCCCACGCCCGTCAGGGGCAAGGTGCAGGCGGGCAAAATCTTCATGTCCTCGGTGCCGTCTTTCTTTTTGGCCACATGTTCCATCAAGATGATCACGCGCTTGACGCCAGCGACCAGGTCCATCGCGCCGCCCATGCCCTTGACCATCTTGCCGGGGATCATCCAGTTGGCCAGATCGCCCTTTTCGCTGACCTGCATCGCGCCCAGGATCGAAAGGTTGATCTTGCCGCCGCGGATCATGGCAAACGACTGCTCGCTGCCAAAAATCGACGAGCCTTTGATGGTGGTCACCGTCTGTTTGCCTGCGTTGATCAGGTCGGCATCGACCTCGTCTTCGGTCGGGAAGGGGCCAATGCCCAGCATGCCGTTTTCGCTTTGCAGCCAGACTTCCTTGTCGGCGGGCACAAAGTTGGCCACCAGCGTGGGGATGCCGATGCCCAGGTTCACATAAAAACCGTCTTCCAGTTCGTGGGCCGCACGGGCGGCCATTTGGTCTTGACTCCAGCTCATATCAGACTCCCGCCTTTTCAGTGATGGTGCGTTTTTCGATGCGCTTTTCCGGTTTCGCGTTCAGCACGATGCGGTGCACATAAATGCCAGGCAGGTGCACACTGTCGGGGTGCATCTCGCCGGTTTCCACGATCTCTTCGACCTCGACCACGCAGATCTTGCCGGCCATGGCCACCGCCGGGTTGAAGTTGCGCGAGGTGTAACGGAACTGCAGGTTGCCGGACTTGTCGGCGCGGTGCGCCTTGACCAGTGACACATCGGGCACCAGCGAACGCTCCATCACATAGGTCTCGCCATCAAACTCGCGCAGCTCCTTGCCTTCGGCCACCAGGGTGCCCACACCGGTCTTGGTGAAGAAAGCCGGGATGCCCGCACCACCGGCGCGCAGCTTCTCGGCCAGCGTGCCCTGGGGCGTGAACTCCAGGGCCAGCTCGCCCGCCAGGTACTGGCGCTCGAACTCCTTGTTCTCGCCCACATAGGACGCGATCATTTTCTTGATCTGGCGGGTTTGCAGCAGCTTGCCCAGACCGAAATCGTCCACGCCCGCGTTGTTGGAAATTGCGGTCAGGTTCTGCACACCGCTGTCCTTGAGCGCATCGATCAGCGCCTCGGGAATGCCGCACAGGCCAAAGCCGCCCACGCCAATGAGTTGCCCGTCAGCCACGATGCCCTTGAGGGCCTCGGCTGCGGAGGGATAAATCTTGTTCACACCGGTCTCCAGGAAAGGATGAAAACGCTACGATACTACGTATTGGATTACGTAGTTTTTCGTAGAGGCTGGACCTGAGGCCGAAGTCATGGGGCAATCCCCCATTCGGCCGCAGGGGCGACCTCCCACAGGGATCGCGTTGATGTCTCAAGTGGGAGCGAGCCCCTGCTCGCGAATGCCCCCAAACACCCAAAAACCCAAACACCATGCCCCAGAACATCGACTACCGCCTCGCCTTCGACCTCGCCCCTGTCGGCATGGTGCTGTCGCGCAACCGCGCCATCGTCGACTGCAACCAGCGGGTGTGCGAGATGTTTGGTGTGAGCAAGGCGCAATTGATCGGCCAAAGCTTTCAGCTGCTGTACCCCAGCGCCGACGAGTACGAGCGCACCGGCCAGCGCATCGCCCCCATCCTGAACGCCAAAGGTGTGTATGCCGACGACAGGGTGATGAAACGGGTGGACGGGCGCTTCAAAGGCGAAACCTTCTGGTGCCATGTGACCGGCCGGGCGCTCAACCGCGACGCGCCACACGAGGCGGGCATCTGGACCTTTGAAGACCTGTCAGCCCGCAAACCTGTCAAGGCCGAACTCACCGCCCGCGAACGCGAAGTTGCCGCCCACCTGATGGACGGCCTGACCAGCAAGGAAATCGGCCGCGCCCTGGGCATCAGCCACCGCACGGTGGAAATCTACCGCGTCAAGCTCATGCGCAAATACCAGGCGTCCGGGACGGCAGATTTGATTCAGAAGTTGATGCGGGGGTGAGCTGCAAGTGGCTCATACCGCCCCCCGATGCACCAGGCGCAACCCATTCACAGCAGCTGCCGCCCCTATCGCACATCGCTCCGGTACATGTTGAATTGCCTTTTCAATCGACCCAGTTTTCAAGTCGCAGACCCGGGACACGGCTGAATTCTCGTGTGTTGTTGGTGACCAGCGTCCAGCCTTCGGCCAGTGCGTGAGCAGCTAACCACAGATCGTTATTGCCTATCGGCAAACCTTGCTGCTGCAAATTGGCGCGCACATGGCCGTAGTGGTCGGCAGCAATCATGGGCAAGGCACAAGGTTGAATCATCTGGACCAATCGATCGATGGTGGCCAAGGCACGCTCCCGGGCCTGACTTTTTTCGGCCCCAAAACGCAGCTCGCCCACGGTGATGGTGGACATGGCCAACTCTTGCAATGTGTGTGTTTCAAACCGATGTCGCACGGCCAATGGATGCCCTTTGGCGATGTAAATGCAGATATTGGTGTCCAGCAAGTAGCGTGTGGATTTCCCCATCTTGGCGGATGTGGCCATGGTCAAAAGGCCTCGCGCTCTTGGGGTGGCGTGTCTTGGCGGCCCTCGGCCATGAAGTCATCGGGCAAGCTGCTCAACAAGTCAAACACGGCTGCGGCATTGATCGGCACTTGGCGCAACACGATGTCGTTGCCCTGCCGAAAAATCTCGACTTGGTCGGTGTCAAACCGAAACTCTTTGGGCAAACGCACGGCCTGGCTGTTGCCAGATTGGAAAATTCGGGCGTAGGTCATGGCAGCTCCTTGATTTTGTAGATACATCCAGTATATACAATCACCTGAAACAAAGTCCATCCGTACTTAGTCACCCGTACAAGTCAAGCAGACACTGTGAAAGCAACACGGCATGCACAACATTCACAGGTTATTTGACGAGATCAAGAGTGGCTCTGCATCACTCTCACTTTGCTCCCTCGACCACCTCCGCCACCGTTCGAAACGCATCGATGGCCGTGGGGAAACCGCAATACACGCTGGCGTGCAACATCACTTCGCGCAACTCCTCCGGGGTGGCCCCGTTGTTGAGTGCGCCGCGCACATGGCCCTTGAGTTCATGCTGTTTGCCCAAAGCGGTCAGCATGGCCACCGTGACCAGGCTGCGGGTTTTCAAATCCAGACCGGGACGCTGCCAGACGTTTCCCCAAGCGTTGCGGGTGATGAACTCCTGCATGGGCTGGGTGTAATCGGTGGCGTTGCCAAAGGCGCGGTCCACAAATTCAGCGCCCATGACTTGGGTGCGGGTGATGAGGCCAGCCTGGAAGGCAGCGTCATCGGCGTGGGCGTCGCGGGCTTGCTCAATGGGTGTTTTGGACATGACAGGCTCCTGAAAAGTTCGTCAGCATAATCGGTCATGTGGCTGAGTCCAAGACAGCCAAAGCCGATAAGACATGGATACCCGCATTCGCGGGCATGACAACAAAAAGGACCCCCTATGAGCACCCGCTACCCTGCCCCCGAAATCAAGGACCTGCCCGACGACATCCGCGCCAAGGTGCTGGAGGTGCAGGAAAAAGCCGGTTTTGTGCCCAATGTGTTTTTGGCCTTTGCACGCCGTCCGGCCGAATGGCGGGCGTTTTTTGCGTACCACGATGCGCTGATGGTGCCCGAATCGGTGGGGCGCGAGAGTGGCCTGACCAAAGGCGAGCGCGAGATGATCGTGACCACCACCAGCGCCGCCAACAACTGCCTGTATTGTGTGGTGGCGCATGGCGCGATCTTGCGGATTTATGAGAAAAAGCCTTTGGTGGCCGACCAGGTGGCCATCAACTACCGCAAGGCCGACATCAGCCCACGCCAACGCGCCATGCTGGACTTCGCCATGAAGGTTTGCCAGCACTCCGACGAGGTCGAAGAAGCCGATTTTGCCGCTCTGCACGCCCACGGTTTCAACGACGAGGACATCTGGGACATCGCAGCCATCACCGCTTTCTTTGGCCTGAGTAACCGCATGGCCAGCTTCAGCGGCATGATGCCCAACCCGGAGTTCTACCTGATGGGCCGCGCGCCCAAGGCCAAGCCGACAGCCTGAGTGCGGGCCTGAACACCTGACTTGATCGGGGGCCGTGCCCTCAACTGCCGTGGATACCCGCATGCGCGGGCATGACAGACACGCCAATTTGTCACACCCGGCCCGATCGGGTGTCCATACCTTCTATGACGAATGGGTGCCAGGTCAGGCCGGGTTGGTGGGAGACTGGCGGGCCAGCAGGGCCCAGGCCATTTGCACCAAGGCCTCCTCAAAAGCCGGGCTGCCCAGCAGGGGTGACTTTTCCAGGCTGGCGCTGCGCAGCGTGCCGATGACCGAACGGGTCAGCACGAACAGCTGCGCCGGGCTGGGTGTTTGCAGCGCGGGGTGGCCGATGCGTTCAAAAAAGATGGCCAGGCGGTCGGCGACCTGGCGCACGGCGCTGGCGGTTTCATCGGGTTTTTCCAATGTCCAGCACAGGCGGATCAGGCTTTGGCTCAGGCCCTTGCCGGTGGCAAAACCGCGCACCAGGATACGAATGGCCTGGCCCAGCAGCTCGCGTCCGTCGAGCTCGCGCACGTTGGGCAAGGTTTCCAGCTCACTCAGGTAGCGGCCCAGCTCTTGCAGCACCATCTCTTGCCCGCGTGCGGCCATGGCCCGCACCAGCACCTCTTTGCTCGGAAAGTACTGGTAGAGCGTGCCAATCGAAAACCCGGCAGCCGCCGCGACCTTGTTGGTGGTCAAACCACCCTCGCCTTCCTTGTCCAGAATCTGAGCAGCAGCCTTGAACAGGGTCTGCATAGTCTGCTGCGCCCGGGCCTGCGAAGGCTGGCGACGCAGGCTGAGTTCGGCCTGGGGCTTGGCCTGTGGCTTGGTGGCGGGTTTTGCAGCGGGTTTGGGGGCGGGCATGAAAAGGCCTTTGACAAAATGTGAGCAGATAGCGAGTTGCAAGGTCTTTGCAAAACCTGAACAATGCTCACATTCTGACCTATATCACCATGAGACATGCCATGAGCACCCACCCCGCCGCCCCGACCGAGTTGACCGTGCGCCGCTTGAGCGTGGACCTGAGCCAGGGTTTCTCGCGCCACTGGAACGGCGGCGATGCGTTTTTGACGGCTTATGCCAACGCCTTGTCCATGAGCTTTCCGGTGGGTGAGCAATCGTTCATCGATGCCGTCAAAGCCGGGGCCAAGCAGCTGCCCGACACGCCCGAGAACGCCGAACTCAAGCAAATTGCCAAAGGCTTTGTCGGTCAGGAAGCCACCCACCGCCACCTGCATGCCCTGTACAACGCCCACCTGGAAAAACAAGGCCTGGTCAACCACTGGGGACCACGCGCCGAGCAGCGCCTGAAAAAAGGCCGTGACGAATTTTTCAGCAAAAGCGACAAGGGCTATCTGCACGAGCTGGCGATCACCGCCGCTTTTGAGCACTACACCTCCATCTTTGGTGACCTGACGCTCGAGCGCATCGACCAGCCGGGCGACTGGTTCGCCGGGGCCGAAGAACCCCTCAAAACCCTGTGGCGCTGGCACGCGGCCGAAGAGTCCGAGCACAAATGCGTGGCTTTTGACCTTTACCAGCGCTTGGGCGGCAACCACCAGTGGCGCATGCGCTGGTTCTGGTACGTCACCGTGCAGTTCAGCACCGATGTCTTCCGCCAGACGATCAACAACTTGTGGCACGACAAAACGCTCTTCAAGCCATCGACCTGGTGGTCCGCTGCAAAATTCCTGTTCGGTCGCCACGGCATGGTCTGGCGTGTGGCCAAACCCATCTGGGCCTACACCCGCAAAGACTTTCACCCCATGCAGGTGGGCAGCGCCACGCTGTCACAAGACTGGCTGCAAAGCCACGCCGACCAGTGGCGTGCGGTGGGCGTACCCGCCACATCGGCCGCTTAAGGCATTCGCGCACAGGGGCGCGCTCCCACGAAAAACAGCGCTCAGTCGCTGACCAAAGCCCGCACCCAGTCGGGCATGGTCACGGCTTTTTGCTGGGGAAAGTCCACCCAGATCGTGGTCGCCCCCCCTGCGGCAAACACCACGCCCGGCTGGTCGGTGCGCTCCAGCGTGCACCAGCTCTCAAAGGTCGTGCGGCCCGGATCGCTCACAAACATTTTGGCCAGGATGTTGCCCGGGTATTCAAACTGTTTGTAGAAGTTGCAAAAGGCATTGACGATCACCGGCCCCTCGCCTTGCGGATTCAGCACAAAGCCGATCTTGTCGAACCAGTCGATGCGGGTGGTCTCCAGATAGCGGAAGTACACCGTGTTGTTGACATGGCCCATGGCGTCCATGTCGCCCCAGCGGATGGGGATGACCAACTCGTGCACCAGTTTCTTGCGCTCGGGCAGCTCCAGCTTCATGGTTTGCCCCTCACACTGCAAAGCCGTCGTCGGCCGAGACCACCGCACCATTGATGAAATGGCTCTGGTCGCTGGCCAGCAGCATCAGCAAGGCGTCCAGGTCTTGCGGCTGGCCCACGCGCTTGCGTGGCAGCATGCTGATGAGTTTTTGGCCCTGCTCGGTCTGCCAGTGGTGGTGGTTGATCTCGGTGTCGATGTAGCCGGGGCAAATCGCGTTCACGTTGATGCCAAAACGCCCCCACTCCACCGCAAATGCCTTGGTCATCTGGATCACCGCCGCCTTGCTCATGCAATACACCCCGATTTGCGGCAAGACCTTGAGGCCCGCCATCGACGCGATGTTGATGATGCGCCCGCCCGTGAAGCTGCCCGGCGCTGCGCCTTTGGCCCGGGCCAGCATGCGCTTGCCCACCTCCTGCGCTACAAAAAAAGCACCGCGCACGTTGGTGTTCATGATGAAGTCGTAGTCCTCTTCGGTCACGTCCTGGATGCGCTGGGTGGTGCTCACACCCGAGTTGTTCACCAAAATGTCGATGCTGCCCATCTCGGTTTCGGCATGCGCCACAGCCGCCGCGATGCTGTGGCGGTCGGTCACGTCCATCTCGACCACATGCGCGTCGCCGCCCGCCGCCTCGATCTCGGCCCGCAGGTCCTTGAGCTTGTCCATGCGGCGGCTGGCCAGCACCACGCCCGCCCCGGCAGCGGCCAGGGTTTTGGCAAATTGCGCACCCAGACCACCCGATGCGCCAGTGACCAGGGCCACGCGGCCCGACAAATCGATTTCATAAGCCATGACAAATCCTTCCAAGGGTTTCGCGTCCGTTGCTTGCAACGGCTGACGCCATTGTGCGGGGGAACGGCGCTCAAGATGCATAAAATGAGTCACACGCCCGACAAGCCCTGCGCCCGGGTCACGCATCCGCAACTATCCTCAAAGAGACTTTCATGAGCCCCGAAGAAATCCTCAGCACCTACGGCCCCCGCGAATCCATGCCCTACGACGTGGTCGTGGTCGGTGGCGGCCCCGCTGGCCTGTCCACGGCCATCCGCCTGAAACAACTGGCCGCTGAAAAAGGCACCGACGTGTCGGTGGTGGTGCTGGAAAAGGGCGGCGAGCCCGGCGCCCACATCCTGAGCGGCGCCATCATGGACCCCAAGGCCCTGACCGAGCTCTTCCCCGACTGGAAAGAACGCGGTGCCCCCCTCAACCAGCCCGTGACCGATGACGCCTGGAGCTTTTTGAGCGAAACCGGCGCCACCCGCACCCCCGGCATCTTCTTGCCCGAGTGCGCACAAAACCACGGCAACTACATCATCAGCCTCTCCAACTTCACCCGCTGGCTGGCCCAGCAGGCCGAGAATTTGGGTGTGGAAATTTTCCCCGGCTTCACCGCCGCCGAAGTGCTCTACAACGAGGACGGCTCGGTTAAAGGCGTGGCCACCGGCAATCTGGGCATTGGCAAAGACGGCGAGCCGACCGAGAACTTCCAGCTCGGCATGGAGCTGCACGGCAAATACACCGTGTTCGCCGAAGGCGCACGCGGCCATCTGGGCAAGCAGTTGATCGCCAAATACAAGCTGGACGAAGGCCGCGACCCGCAGACCTACGGCATCGGCATCAAGGAAGTCTGGGAAATCGACCCCTCACGCCACACCCCTGGTTTTGTCATGCACACCGCCGGTTGGCCCATGAACAACGACACCTACGGTGGTGCGTTCATGTACCACATGGAAGACAACAAGATCGCCATCGGCTATGTGGTCGGTCTGGACTATGCCAACCCCTGGCTCAGCCCGTTTGAAGAGTTCCAGCGCTGGAAAACCCACAACAACATCAAGTGGTACTTCACCAACGACCAGGGCGAAGTCAACGCCAAGCGCATCGGCTACGGTGCCCGCGCCATCAGCGCAGGCGGCCTGATGAGCCTGCCCAAGACCGTGTTCCCGGGCGGCGCACTGGTGGGTTGCGACGCCGGTTACCTGAACGTCAGCCGCATCAAGGGCAGCCACGCCGCCATCAAGACCGGCATGCTGGCCGCCGAAGCGGCTTATGACGCCATCGTGGCGGGTCGCGAGCACGACGAACTCACGGCCTATCCCGAGGCTTTTGAAGCCAGCTGGCTTTACACCGAACTGAACAAGTCGCGCAACTTCAAGAGCTGGTTCAAGAAGGGCCTGACGGTCGCCACGCTCATGAACGGCTTTGAGCAGTTTGTGCTGCGTGGCCACATTCCCTGGACGCTGCGCCGCGACAAGGCCGACCACACGTACCTCAAGCCTGCTGCCGAGTGCGAACAAATCGTCTATCCCAAGCCCGATGGCAAGCTGACCTTTGACCGCTTGAGCAGCGTGTTCATCAGCAACACCAACCACGAAGAAAACCAACCGGCCCACCTGACGCTGAAAGACGCGTCTGTCCCCGTGGGCATCAACCTGGCCAAATTCGCCGGGCCAGAAAGCCGCTACTGCCCGGCCGGGGTGTACGAATTCGTCAAGAACGAAGACAACTCCGACCGCCTGCAGATCAACGCGCAAAACTGCGTGCACTGCAAGACCTGCGACATCAAGGACCCGACCCAAAACATCGTCTGGGTCACGCCCGAAGGCGGTGGTGGACCGAACTACACAGGCATGTAAGTCCTGTGCATTCACTTTGAGAGGCCCTGTAGGGCCTCTTTTTTTGCAAGGCGACCACAGCGTCACCAAGGCATCAGCACCCCCTCGAAAACCCGTAGTCGAACCGCTCTGCGGGCACCCCATAATCAAACTTGTATGACAAATTGATCCCCAATTCGTCATCGTCCATTGATCCACGAGGAGCTACGAATGAAATTGAGCAAACTGATGTTGGGCCTGAGCTTGGCCATCGGCATCGTATCCACGGCCTCTGCGCAAATCACCATGCGCAACAGCATTTCGGTCGCCCAGAACTCCCACCAAGGCGAAGCCATCGACACGCTGGCCAGAGAAGTGGAAAAGCGGACCAACGGTCGCATCAAGATCCAGAACTTCTACTCGGGTTCTTTAGGCGGTGAGCGCGAGTCGATCGAATCGGTCCAGCTGGGTACCCAGGAATTGGCCACCACATCCACCGGTCCCGTCCCCAACTTCGTGCCTGAGGCCCGCATTTTGGACGTGCCTTTCTTGTTCCGTGACAAAGCGCATGCACGCGCCGTGCTCGACGGCCCCATTGGCCAGGAACTGCTGACCAAATTCGAGTCCAAAGGCTTCAAGGCTTTGGCCTGGGGTGAAAACGGCGTGCGTCACATGACCAACAGCAAGCGCGCCGTCAACGAGCCCGGTGACCTGAAGGGTCTGAAGATGCGCACCATGGAAAACCCTGTCCACGTCGCGGCATACAAGAGCCTGGGCATTGTGACCACGCCCATGGCCTTCCCCGAAGTGTTCACCGCCTTGCAGCAAGGCACCGTGGACGGCCAGGAAAACCCCCTGTCCGTGATCATGGCGGCCAACTTTGACCAGGTGCAAAAACACCTGACATTGACTGGCCACGTCTATTCACCCGTGGTGATCTTGATGAACAAGGGCAGTTTTGACAAGCTCAGCGCCGCTGACAAGCAAATCTTCCTGGATGCCGCCAAAGAAGCCGTGAAGGCCAACCGTGCCCGCGTCGACAAGGACGATGCCAATGGCGTGGCCGAGTTGCGCAAGAAAGGCATGACCATCATTGAAAACGTGGACAAGTCCAAGTTCGTGGCCACCATGGGTCCTGCCATGGCCGAATTTGAAAAACAGTTCGGCAAAGCCAACCTGGACCGCATCCGCAACTTCAAGTGATTTAGCGCTTGTTCAAAACGCCCGCCAATGCAGAATTGGCGGGCGTTTTTTGATTTTGTCGAGAAGGAAGTTTTATGCGTTCGCTCTATCTGAGTGTGGAAAAGTGGACCACCGCTTTTTCCATGCTCGTGGCCTGTTTGATGCTGGCTGTCGCAGCTTGCCTGGGCATGCTGCAAATTTTCACCCGTTTCGTGCTGGAAACCCCCATTGAATGGACCGAGGTCATCATCCGCTTCAGCCTCATTTGGATGGTGTTCATGGGCATCCCCATGGCCTTTCGGCAAGGCGCCATGGTCAGCGTGGACGTGCTCTACCGCTGGAGCGGCCCGCGCATGAAGAAATTTCTCGACACCGCCGTGGCACTGGCTGCACTGACCTTGGTGTGCATCATCATCTGGTGGGGCTGGGACTACGCCAACCGCGGCAAGGTCCAGTCCATGATCGGGCTTGAAGACGTGTCCATGTTCTGGGCGTACATGGCGCTGCCCGTCGGCGCGGCTTTCAGCGTCATCAGCATCATTGGCAATTGGCTGGATCCCCAGCGTCTGGAACTGGAGACCGCACAATGAGCGTCGTCATGCTTTGCACCATGGTGCTGTGCTTTGCACTCACCATCTCGGTGGCCGTGTCCATTGGGTTGTCGGCCATCGTCGGCATCCAGATCGGCAATGCCAACATGCTCATCTCCGTCAAGGAGATGTTCAACTCGATGAACAAATTCCCGCTGGCTGCGATCCCCTTCTTCATCCTGGCGGGCAACATCATGGAAACCGGCGGCATCTCCCGTCGCCTGGTGGAGTTTGCCAAGAGCATCGTGGGCGGCGTGCAAGGCGGCTTGCCCATGACCTGCGTGCTGACCTGCATGATTTTTGCGGCGGTGTCGGGCTCCTCGGTCGCCACCACCTTCGCCATCGGCACCATCCTGATCCCGGCGCTCATCAAGCACGGCTACCCCACCACCTATGCGGCTTCTTTACAAGCCACGTCGGCCGAGTTGGGTGTGATCATCCCGCCCTCGATTCCCATGATCCTTTACGGCGTCAGTGCCGAAGTCTCAATTGGCGAATTGTTCATTGCCGGTTTTGGTCCGGGTCTGTTCATCGGCGTCGCCTTGATGTTCTGGGTCTGGGTGTATTGCAAATACAAAGGCTGGGGCAAAAACGATGGCGATGGACGCTTGAGTTTTGGCAAAGCATCGTGGCAAGCCGGTTGGGCGCTCATGATGCCCGTCATCATTTTGGGCGGCATTTACGGCGGTGTGTTCACGCCCACGGAAGCCTCGGCCGTGGCGGTGTTCTACGCGCTGATCGTCGGCACGGTCATTTACCGCGAAATCAAGCTGAAAGACTTGGCTGTGATCATGCGCAAATCGGTGCTGTCCAGCGCGGTGATCATGTTCATCATCGCCAACGCGGGTTTGTTCGCTTTCCTGATCACCCGTGCAGGGGTGCCTGAAGCGATTGGTCACTGGCTGGAAGACGTGCTCAAGTCGCCCGCCTACTTCCTGCTGGGCGTGAACGTGGCCTTGTTTTTCATTGGCATGTTCATTGAAACCAGCGCCGCCATCATCGTGTTGGCGCCCATTCTCGCCCCTGTGGCCATGCACTTTGGCATCGACCCGGTTCACTTTGGCTTGATCATGGTGGTCAATCTGGCGCTGGGCATGATCACACCGCCATTCGGTGTGAACCTGTTCGCGGCCTGTACGGTAGCGCGCATATCGCTCGATCGGATGATCAAAGATTTGATCCCCTTCGTGCTGGTGATCCTGGTTTGCCTGATGGTGGTGAGCTATGTACCTGCCTTGTCGCTGACCTTGCGGGATCTGGTGTACGCCAAATAAAGCTAGAATCCACCCCTGTCAGGAGAGCGCCTGACTTGGCTTCCCTCGCGAAACAAGTCAGGCCGCCGAAGGCGCAGGCGGTTTGAAAAACTGCTGAACGCTCAGGCAAAAGGACTGACAAAACGCTTTTCATCAAGGCGTTACCTCACTGGAGAGAGGTGCCGGGCCATCGGGCCACGGCATCCACCGAAGGAGCAAACCGCAGAACGTCCGGCTTTCAGGCCGAATGGTCCCGGCGAATCTCTCAGGTAAAGCGGACAGCGAGGGCAAGCCACAGCATGTGCTGTGGTTGTTCATTGCCCTTGGAGTTCCTGTGACCGCTGCTGCCGACTTGCTCACCACCCCTTTGAACGCCCTGCACATCGAGCTGGGCGCCCGCATGGTGCCTTTTGCGGGCTACAGCATGCCGGTGCAATACCCCGCTGGCCTGGTCGCCGAGCACCACCACACCCGCAACGCCGCAGGCTTGTTCGACGTCTCGCACATGGGCCAGTTGTGCCTGAGCGGGCCCGATGCCGCCGCCGCCTTCGAAAGCCTGATGCCGGTGGACGTGATGGGTCTGGGCGTGCACAAACAGCGCTACGGCCTGCTGCTCAATGACGAGGGCGGCATCATCGACGACCTGATGTTCGTGAACCGCGATGTGGCCAACGGCGGCGATATTTTTGTGATCGTCAACGGGGCTTGCAAACACGGCGATCTGGCCCACATCCAAGAGCGCATCGGCAGCCGCTGCACCATCACGCCGCAATTTGACCGCGCCTTGCTGGCCCTGCAGGGCCCGCAGGCCGTGACCGCCTTGCAGCGCCTGTTGCCCGGCGTTGAAAAATTGGTGTTCATGACCGGCACGCCCGCCACGTGGAACAGCGCCGATCTGTACGTGACCCGCAGCGGCTATACAGGCGAAGACGGTTTTGAAATCTCCCTGCCCGCCCACGCGGCAGATGCCTTTGCACGCGCCCTGCTGACCCAGCCCGAAGTCAAGCCCATTGGCCTGGGGGCCCGCAATTCGCTGCGCCTGGAAGCCGGGCTGTGCCTGTACGGCAACGACATCGACACCACCACCACCCCGGTCGAGGCGGGCCTGAACTGGGCCATGCAAAAGGTGCGCCGCACAGGAGGCGCGCGTGCAGGCGGCTTCCCCGGTGCCGCCAAAATCCTGGCCCAGCTCGACGGCACAAGCCCGGCGCAGCGCTTGCGCGTGGGCCTGGTGGCCCTGGAGCGCGTGCCGGTGCGCGAGCATGTGGAACTGCACAACGACGCAGGCCAGAAAGTGGGCGAAGTCACCAGCGGCCTGCTCGCCCCCACGGCCGATCAGCCTGTGGCGCTGGCCTATGTGCAGGCAGAATACGCGCCAGCAGGCACACGCCTGAACGCCATGGTGCGCGGCAAAGCCGTGCCCATGACCGTCTGCGCCCTGCCCTTCGTGCCCAACCGTTATTACCGCGGTTGAACTTAATCGGGGTCAGATCCCAATTAAATCCACACATCCTGACAAGCCAAACAATGGGGATCTGACCCCGATTGAATACCCCAACACACAAGGAGCTCCCACATGATCAAGTACACCGAAGACCACGAATGGTTGCAAATTGACGGTGACACCGCCGTCGTCGGCATCACCCACCACGCACAAGACGCGCTGGGCGATGTGGTGTTTGTGGACCTGCCCGAAGTCGGCAAGTCCTTTGCTGCCAAAGAGGTCGCAGGCGTGGTCGAGTCGGTCAAGGCCGCTGCTGACGTTTACATGCCCGTGGACGGCGAGATCACCGAGGTGAACGAAGAACTGCGCAGCGACCCCTCGCTGGCCAACACCGACCCCCTGGGCAAAGGCTGGTTCTTCAAGGTCAAGCTGTCCAACCCCGCACAGGCCGACGCCCTGCTGGACGAGACGGCATACAACAAGTTCTCGGCAGGTTAAACCTGCTCACGTCACCCCGGATTGGATCCGGGGTCCATGGATGCCCGATCGAGTCGGGCATGACAGCCCGAGAACCTTGGGCAAGTGGCATGACGTGCCGCTTGCCGAATGTTTTAAACGGAGCCACACATGCTGATGTCCACCCTCAAGCCCTTGGGCGAACTCGAAAATCCGTCCGAATTCATCGCCCGCCACATCGGCATCAGCGACGCTGACGAGCAGCACATGCTGAGCGTGATCGGCGAGGCTTCGCGCCGCGCCCTGATCGAGTCCATCGTGCCCCGCAGCATCGCCCGCGCCCAGGCCATGCAGCTGCCCGCCCCGGTGACCGAGGCCGCCGCGCTGGCCGAACTCAAAGCCATGGCGCAGCAAAACCAGTTGCTCAAAAGTTTCATCGGCCAAGGCTATTACGGCACCCATACCCCCGGCGTGATCCTGCGCAACATCCTGGAAAACCCCGCTTGGTACACCGCCTACACGCCCTACCAGGCCGAGATTTCTCAAGGCCGCATGGAAGCGCTGGTCAACTTCCAGACCATGGTGTGTGACCTGACCGGCATGCCGATCGCCAACGCCTCCATGCTCGACGAAGCCACCGCAGCGGCCGAGGCCATGACGCTGGCCAAGCGCTCGGTCAAGGCCAAGGGCCACGTGTTCATCGTGAGCGGCGACTGCCACCCGCAAACCATCGAGGTCATCCAGACCCGCGCCGCGCCACTGGGCATCACCGTCAAGCTCGTGCGCTCGGGCGACGAATGGCAAGCGGCCATTGCACAAGACGACTACTTTGCCGCGCTCAACCAGTACCCGGGCAGCAGCGGCTGGCTGGCCGACTGGCAGATCAGCGCCGACCTGATCCACAGCAAGCAGGCCGCCTTCATTTTGGCCGCTGACCTGATGGCGCTGGTGCTGCTCAAGTCGCCGGGCGAAATGGGGGCCGACATTGTGGTGGGCACCACCCAACGCTTTGGCATGCCCATGGGCGCAGGCGGTCCGCACGCGGCCTTCATGGCCTGCCGCGACGAATACAAGCGCTCGCTGCCCGGACGCCTGGTCGGCGTGAGCGTGGACGTGCACGGCAAACCCGCTTACCGCCTGGCCCTGCAAACCCGCGAGCAGCACATCCGCCGCGAAAAAGCCACCAGCAACATCTGCACCGCGCAGGTGCTGCCCGCTGTGGTCGCCAGCATGTACGCGGTCTACCACGGCCCTGCGGGCCTGACCCGCATCGCCCGCCGCATTGCGAGCTACACCGCCGTGCTGGCCGAAGGCCTCAAAGCCTTGGGCGCGTCCTTGCTGCACGGCACGGCGTTTGACACCCTCACGGTGGACTGCGGCAGCGCTGCAGCGGCCGACGCCCTGCATGCCCAAGCCGTGGCCAAGGAAATCAATCTGCGCCGCTACACCGGTGGCCGCGCAGGCTTCGTGGGCATCACGCTGGACGAGACCACCACCCGCGAGGACATCGCCACGCTGTGGGGGCTGTTCGCCAAAGTCGGTGCCAAACTGCCCTCCTTCGAGCAGTTTGAAAAGGGCATCGCCCCGCTGATCCCCGAGTCGCTGCGCCGCAGCAGCGCCTTCCTCACGCACCCGGTCTTCAACCGCTACCACTCCGAGACCGGCATGCTGCGTTACATCCGCCAGCTGTCCGACAAAGACCTGGCGCTCGACCGCAGCATGATCCCGCTGGGCAGCTGCACCATGAAGCTCAACGCCACCAGCGAGATGATCCCCATCACCTGGCCCGAATTTGCGGGCGTCCACCCCTTTGCCCCTGCCGCGCAATTGAAGGGCTATGCCCTGCTGGACCAGCAGCTGCGCGACTGGCTGTGCCAGGCCACGGGCTACAAAGGCATCAGCCTGCAGCCCAACGCAGGCAGCCAGGGCGAATACGCGGGTCTCTTGGTCATTCAGGCCTACCACCGCGCCCAAGGCCAGGGCCACCGCCACATCTGCCTGATCCCGTCCAGCGCCCATGGCACCAACCCCGCCAGCGCCCAGATGGTCGGCATGACCGTGGTGGTCACCAAGTGTGACGAAAACGGCAACGTGGACATGGACGACCTGAAGGCCAAGTGCGAGCAGCACAGCGCCAACCTGGCCGCCGTGATGATCACCTACCCCAGCACACACGGCGTGTTCGAGACGCAGGTCAAAGCCCTGTGCGAGCTGGTGCACCAGCACGGTGGCCGGGTGTATGTGGACGGGGCCAACATGAACGCCCTGGTGGGCGTGGCCGCGCCGGGTGAGTTTGGCGGTGACGTGAGCCACCTGAACCTGCACAAGACCTTCTGCATCCCGCACGGCGGTGGCGGCCCCGGCGTTGGCCCTGTCTGCGTGGTGGAGGACCTGGTGCCCTATCTGCCGGGTCACGCCACAGGCGGTGTACCGGTCAATGGCGTGGGTGCTGTGTCGGCCGCGCCGCTGGGCAATGCCGCCGTGTTGCCCATCAGCTGGATGTACTGCCGCATGATGGGTGCCGAGGGCCTGAAGCACGCCACCGAGTCGGCGATTTTGGCGGCCAACTACATCAGCAAGCGCCTGGCACCGCACTACCCCACGCTCTACGCCAGTGACAACGGCCATGTGGCGCACGAGTGCATCCTGGACCTGCGCCACTTCAAGGACACTTGCGGCGTGATGGCCGAAGACGTGGCCAAGCGACTGATGGACTACGGCTTCCACGCGCCCACGCTGAGCTTCCCGGTGGCCAACACCCTGATGGTCGAGCCCACCGAGAGCGAGACGCTGGAGGAAATCGACCGCTTCATCGACGCGATGATCGCCATCCGCGAGGAAATCCGCCAGGTCGAAAACGGCACTTGGCCGCAGGACAACAACCCGCTCAAGAACGCTCCGCACACGGCCGAAAGCCTGATGGCGGCCGACTGGAACCGCGCTTACCCGCGTGAAGTCGGTGGCGCGCTCAAGGGCCGCGTACCGGGCAGCGTGAAATACTGGCCGCCCGTGGGCCGCGTGGACAACGTCTACGGCGACCGCAACCTGTTTTGCAGCTGCATTCCGCTGAGCGATTACGCCTGACCGGACTGATAGCACAGGCAGTCTTCCTTGCGGGAGGCTGTCTGTGAGGCCAAACGTCCTTGATCATCCCAGCCTGCACATCGCTCGCGCCGGCCCCCCGTCATCCTGACCTTGAATCAGGATCTATGTCTACATGGAGAATGGACCCCGGGTCTTCTCCCGGATGACAGATGCTTTCTCCATATTTGTTTCTTCGCCTGGATGCTAGCCAGTCCGGCGGACATGAGTGGCAAAATTAACAGCCCATATCAACAACCTGACACATCTCATTGGTCAAAATCCTCAAGCTTTTCACCCTGTTTTTTTCATTGGCTTGTTCTGCGGCTTGGACTCAGCCGCTGGACTTGGTGACTGAACGTGCTTGGTTGGAAGACCCGTCTGGAGAGATGTCGCTGCAGCAGGTACAACAAAGCACATTGCAGCCCCTGGGCACGAAAGAAATCAATCGAGGCTACAGCTCATCGGCTTTTTGGCTGCGCGTTCGAATAGACCCCACTTTGCTCGCCATCGACTCGGCAAGCGAGAGATTGGTTATGCGCATTCGCTCACCCAATCTTGACGATGTGCGACTCTTTGACCCTCTGTACCAAGGTACTGTGCCTCAAGTGAACGGTGACCGGCACAGCCGCAAGGGCAATGCCTACCGGTCTCTGAACTTGAACTTTTTGCTAAAAAAAGGACAACAACCGCGTGATGTGTGGCTGCGCATCACCACGACCTCTTCCACGCTCACCAAACTTCAGGTCTTGGCAGAGCCCGATGCAAGAGCGCTGGACATGGAACAAGCGCTTTGGTCGGTGGGCTACGTCGCCGTTTTATTGATCTGCATGGGCTGGGCTGCCATGGCTTGGCAACTGCTACATGATCGCCTGATTGTGTTTTACATCTTGCGAGAGACAGCTGCCATCGCTTACGCCTTTGCGGTTTTGGGAGGGTTTCTGCTGGTTCACTGGGATGTCTTGCCGCCGGATTGGGCTGACCGGAGCACCAACTTTATTGCATGCGCCTTGAGTGTCACATTCATCTGGTTTGACATCAAACTACTGTCGCAATTCAGGCCACACCCTGTCGGTATCTTGCTGCTGCGAGCGGCAGCACTTTTTTGTTCCTTGGCCGCCGTGCTCACGCTGGTGGGATACACACCTCTGGGTTTCGCGATCAACTCGTGGGTGGTGATTTTCTTGCCCTTGGTGCTGCTTTTCACTGCACTGTCAACGCGAGCATGGTCCGACGGTCATGACGCAGCCCCGCCCTTCATACCCCGATGGAGCCTTCTGGGGCTTTACATGATCTTTCCCGCGCTGATCATTGTGAACCGTGCTGTGCTGTTGGGCTGGATCCCGCCAGTGGTGGTGGCTTCGCACATGTTGCTAGCCTATATGCTGGTGAGCAGCGTGGCGATGATGGCTTTTTTGCAAATGCGCGCTTCGGGCATTTACAAGCAGCAGCAAGAGGCGCAAGTGCGTCTGCGATTGGCCGAGCAACTGGCCAACACCGAACGCGCACGTCGCGAAGAGCAAGAGCGTTTCTTGTCCATGCTCACCCATGAACTCAAAAACCCACTGGGCGTGATCCGTATCAGTCTGGATGACAGCGAGCTGGCAGGTCCGCAACGCACACGAATCAACAGGGCACTGGCCAACATCAATTCGATCATCGACCGCTGCGCCATCACCGACCAGATGGAACACCGAAAACTCACCCCTGAGCTCAAGCCCCTCGCGCTTGAGACGCTGGTTGAGGAGTGCATTCAAGGCAGTAGCGCCCCTGATCGATTGAAATTTTCAGAAAGAAAACCGGCTATCGTGCACTCAGACTCCGGTCTTCTTGCCATTTGTCTGGCCAACCTGATCGATAACGCCTTGAAATACGCCCCGCCCGCAAGCATCATAGAAGTGCAGCTGCAGCCTGTCCCGGTGGCAACAGACCAACCTGCTTCGAGCTGGAAGCTGATTGTGCGCAATGCCATCGGCCCGGCCGGAGCTCCCGACCCCGAACGGATATTCGAGAAGTATTACCGTGGCACGGACGCTGCGAGCCAAAGCGGATCAGGTCTGGGGCTGTACCTGACGCGTAACCTCGCTCAATTACTGGGCGCGCGCCTTGAATATCACGCCCATTCTTCCAGCGTGGAGTTTTGCCTGTGCCTACCGGCCTGAACATCGTCGTGATCGAGGACAACGACGACCTGCGGGAAGCCACCGTGCAAGCCCTGCAAAGGCAGGGCTATCAGGTGCTGGGTCTGGACTGCGCCGAAGCCTTGCCCGAAAAATCTTCCTGGCAGCGGATCGACATCATGGTGGTCGACCTGAACCTGCCTGGCGAGGACGGACTGTCACTGGTGTCGCGCGTGCGGGCCATCGACCCTGATGTGGGCATCATTATGGTCACTGCCCGTGGCCTGCCAAACGACAAAAAGCTCGGCTATGAGCACGGGGCGGACATTTACATCACCAAGCCTGCCGCACTGTCTGAGCTCTTGGCAGCCATTCGTGCTCTCTCGCGCCGCCTCCACGCCAGTACAAGCCAGTACAACGAACTTCGGCTCGACCAGGTAGCTCACCATTTGTCAGGCCCCAACCAGCTGAAAGTTCATCTGACCGGGCAGGAAATCGCTCTCCTTGTCGCGCTGGCGCGCGCAGCAGACAAGCGTCTTGAAATATGGCAACTTATAGAAATTCTTGACAAAAGCGGCGCTGAAGATCCCAGGGCTGCGCTCGCCATCGTCAGCACCCGTCTGCGAAAAAAATTGGAACAGGCCGGCTGTCACCAGCTTAGCCTCAAATCCATCCGTAACTGGGGGTATCAGCTCGTTGGACAGGTTCAACTGGTCTAAGCCCGCTGCAATTGAATTCGTCGGTATGCCTTGGCGTCAACCGACAAACTGCGCTAATCGCAAGCCCCGAACTGCACTTCTGCAGAATCACTGGGCCGCCTAGTGCTCATCGGACAAACTGTTAGCGCTCGCTGCTGAAATAATCAGAAATAAATATCACACCTGTATTTGTAATCTATCGCAGTATTGATTCAATCGGGTGAATTCATGTACCAAAATTGCCGGTCTATCCGGACCTGCTGTAGGCGCGGCGACCATCTTGCAGATGTATGCACGCCTCAAATTAAAAAGATCACCAGCGCCCAGATTGCCACTACTTCGGCCTTTCTCGCACTCTGGTTTTCTGCCAGCAGTTGGGCACAAAGCCTACCCGACGCCGGCAGCCTGCGCCAGCAGATCGAACAGCAGCGCGAGCTGCCCCTGCCGCAAGCAGCGCCAGCGCCGCGCGTAACGCCCCCGCCCGAGATCAAGGCCCCGTCAGGCATGACGGTGCGACCCCGGTCCTTCCGCCTTGCTGGCAACACCCTGTTGTCTTTTGAGCAGCTGGCACCTTCGCTGAGCGAGTTCGTCGGCCGCGAGCTTGACTTTGCCGGCCTGCAGCGCGCTGCCGATGCGGTATCCGCCGCCTACCGCCAGGCCGGCTGGATCGTGCGCGTGTACCTGCCCGAGCAGGACGTCAGCGCAGGGGTGGTCACGTTGCAGGTGGTCGAGGCCCGCTTTGCCGGTGTGCGCTTTGAGGGCGAAGCCTCCAGGCGGCTGCAGCGCGATGCGATTCAAGCCTTCTTTACCCGCCAGCAAGCCACCGGCCAGCCCCTGAACGGCGATGCGCTCGACCGCGCCCTGCTGCTGTCGGACGACCTGCCCGGCGTGAGCGTGGCCGGCACCCTGGCCCCCGGCAGCGCCGATGGCGAAACCGCCCTCGTGCTGCAAACCACCGATGAGCCCTTGATCTACGGCGACATCGGTCTGGACAACACCGGCGCACGTTCGACCGGCAGCGAACGCCTCACCGCCAACCTCAACATCAACAGCCCCGTTGCCCGCGGCGAGCTCGTGAGCCTGAGCGGACTGCACACCCAGGGCAGCGACTACGGCCGTGTGGCCCTCACACTGCCTTATGGCCACAACGGTCTGCGCCTGGGCGTGAATGCCTCGTCCATGAACTACCGGGTGGTGGGCGGGCCTGAGAGCATCACCAGCCTGCAGATCAACGGGCGCTCGAGCAGCATGGGCCTGGACTGGAGCTACCCGCTGGTGCGTTCGCGGCTGCACAACCTCTACTTCTCGGGCGGGCTGGAGAACAAGGGCTTTCACAGCGACAACCGCAACAGCAACGCGGCTGACCCCAAGAGCTTCTCGGACTACGAGACCCACAGCCTGCGCCTGGGCCTGTCGGGCAACCGCTTTGACGATCTGGGCGGGGGCGGCGCCAACAGCGCCTCGGTGCAGCTGCTGTGGGGGCGGCTGACGGCCATGCAGGCGCACAGCCAGATCGACAGCATCGGGCGCGACTACCACAAGCTCAACTACAGCCTCAGCCGCCAGCAAACGCTCACGCAGAGCCACTCCTTGCTGCTGAGCCTGCAGGGGCAGCAAGCCACGCAGGTGCTGGATTCGTCTGAACGCTTTTACATCGGCGGCGCCAGCACGGTGCGCGCCTACCCGGTCAGCGAGCTCGGCGGTGAGCGCGGCCAGGTGCTCTCGGCCGAGTGGCGCTGGCGCCTGAACCCGGCCTGGGTGCTCAGCGCCTTTGCCGACCACGGGCGGGTGATGAGCCTGCCGGCCACCGCCAGCGACCAGCGCAGCAGCCTGACGCTGCGCGGCCACGGCCTGAGCGCCAGCTGGCAAGGCCCCATGGGCCTGGTCTCCAAGCTGACCTGGTCGCGCCGCGACGGTGCCAACCCCAAGCCCACGCAGACGGGCACCGACAGCGACGGCACGCTCAAGGTCAACCGCCTCTGGCTGACCGCCAGCGTGACGTTTTGATGAAAAACCATCGCGCACCTTGGGGGATGGATCCTCGGGTCAAGCCCGAGGATGACAAGAGGGTTGGTCATACCCACCCCCACTCCTGTCATGCCCACCCCCATCCCTGTCATGCCCGACTCGATCGGGCATCCATGTCCCTTCCCTGTCATGCCCGACTGGATCGGGCATCCATGTCTGCCCTGAACGTGTACCCCTCCATGCGCGCCCTTGCACTGGCCCTGCTGACGCTGACCACCAGCGCCTTCGCTCAGAACAGCCCCCTCACCACCGCCCACACCACCACCGCCCGCCAGCGCATCCAGCCCATGAGCCAAGACACCGCCACCACCGCCTTCTTCTACCAAAAGCCCACCGTGCTCGACCGTGAGCAGCACAAGGGCCTGCGGCTCAAGGCCGCTGACGCCCGCTTTGCCAGCAAGAACCAGGCGGTGCCGCTGCTGGCAGCCGAGTTTCCCGAGGCCTGCCTCGAATACCCCATCGTCTTCACCCAGGGGCAGGACGGCCAGTGGATGGCCCTGGCGCTCACGGGGCTGCAGGCCGGGGCCAACGCCTTTGTGGATGCCAAGGGCCAATGGAGCGCGCGCTACGTGCCCGCCAGCGTGCGCCGCTACCCCTTCATCCTGGCCGAAGGCGCCAACCAGCAGCTCAGCCTCGCGGCCGATCTGTCGGCGCCGCAGCTGGGCACAGACGGTGATGCCCTGTTTGACGACCAGGGCGAGCCTACCGCGCTGACCCGAAACATCATGAATCTGCTGGCCGACTTCCAGAACCAGGCCACGGCCACCGCCGCCATGGTGCAAAAGCTGCACGAAGCCCAGCTGCTGACGCAGCAAAACCTGCAGGTCAAGCTGGGCGATGAGCGCAGCGCCGTGGTCGAAGGCGTCTGGATCGTGGACGAAGCCAAGCTGCGCCAGCTGCCCGACGACAAGGTGCTGGCCTGGTTCAAGGATGGGTCCCTGGCTGCCATCCACGCCCAGATGCTCTCGCTGCGCAACCTGTTGCCGCTGCTGCAGCGCAGCCAGCCGGGCAAGACCAGCGACAAGCCAGGCAAAAAGGCCAAGGGCTCTTGAGCCCATGGATTGCTTCGTACCTCGCAATGACGCAGATGCTTCGTGCCTCGCAATGACGCAGAGCCTTGTCACTGCAAGGAGCGCAGCGACGCGGCAGTCAACTCAGCACGCATGACCATGACCACAACACCCCTCATGCAAGACCTCGTCATTGGCTACGGCACCACCATCGAAGGCACCGTCCACAGCCTGGGCAAAGTGTACATCCACGGCTGCGTGATGGGGCATATCCAGGCTCAGACCGTGGTGTGCAGCCACACCGCCGATGTGCACGGCCACATCGTCTGCGAACAGCTGGACATGGCCGGCAAGCTCGACGGCAGCTTTGATACCGACGAGGCCTTCATTCGCGCAGGCGCCTGTGTCTGCACCTTTGAAGACGCTGTCTGCACGGGAACCTGCCGCATTGAAGGCACTTTTTCCGGAGAACTCAAGGCCGGACGCATCCTGCTACAGGGTGCTGGCGAGATCAACCGCATGCCCAGGCCACAAGCGCCCCCCAAACACCCAACCACACCACAAGAACCCTGCTCCGAACAAGGCACCTGACCCAAGGGAACATGACCATGAACAAGACCTTCCACAGCATCTGGAACGCCAGCAAACAAGCCTATGTGGCCGCCGCCGAAACCGTCTCGGCCAGAGGTAAACCCAGCTCGGGCGTCAAAGTGGCCGCCGTCATGGCTAGCCTGATGGGCAGCTTGCTGGGCACCGTGGCCAACGCCCAGACCGCGCCACCGCCCCTTTCCAGCACGGCGCTGCCCACCAGCGGCCAGGTCAGTGCCGGTCAAGCCAGCATCAGTCAAAACGGTGCCCACATGGTGATCAACCAGAGCACCCAACGCGCCGCCATCAACTGGCAAACCTTCAACGTAGGCAAGGACGCCCATGTGCAGTTCCAGCAGCCCAGCGCCGCCAGCGTCACGCTCAACCGCGTGATGAGTTCAGACCCCAGCCAGATCTTTGGTCGAATCAGTGCCAACGGCCAGGTGGTGCTGACCAACCCGGCGGGCGTCTACTTTGGCAAGGATGCGCGGGTGGATGTGGGCGGTCTGGTGGCCACCACCCACGGCATGAGCGACGCAGACTTCATGGCCGGCAAGAACCGCTATGAACGCAACGGCAGCACCGGCAGCGTGGTCAACGAAGGCGAGCTCAAAGCCGCTTTGGGCGGCTACATCGCCCTGCTGGCGCCCGAGGTGCGCAACCAGGGCGCGGTGATTGCGCAGATGGGCACGGTGGCCCTGGCCGCAGGCGAAGCCATTGACCTGAAGTTTGACAGCCACAACCGCCTGACCAGCCTGCGGGTCGAGCCCAGCCAGATGGCGGCTCTGGTCGAGAACAAACATGCGGTGCAGGCCCCGGGTGGCCTGGTCATCATCAGCGCGCAGTCAATGGACAGACTGGTGGGCGGTGTGGTGCGTAACAGCGGCCGCATCGAGGCCAACGGCCTGCAGCAGCAAGGTGGGCGCATCATGCTCTCGGCCAGCACCAGGGTGGACAACAGCGGCAGCATCAGCGCCAACGCCACGGCGGGCAACACCGCAGCAGTCAGCGGCCCGGCGGGCAAGGTGGAGATCAGCGCACCTGAGGTGCTCAACAGCGGCAGCATCAGCGCCACCGGCCTGAACACCGCCACCGCGCAGCACAGCGCCGGCAACGTGCTGGTGCAGGCCACCCACTTCACGCAGACAGCCACCGGGAACATCGACTTGAGCGCGCCCAGCCAGGGCGGACAGCTCAAGATCGAAACCACAGGCAACGTGAGCCTGCAAGGCAGCGTGAACGTGCAGGCCACACAGGACCGGACCCATGAAGGCACCGCCACGCAAGGCGGCACCATCGACATCGCCGCGCAGGGCGACATTGAACTGAACAGCGCCACGCTGGACGCCAGCGGTGGCCAGGGCGGCACGATCGCGCTGCGGGCCAAGGCGCCATCGCAGCCGAACAACCCACAGCCCGCGCCCGACGCCCCGGGCCAGGGCCGCCTGGCCATCATGGGCAACAGCACCCTCAGCACCCGTGGACGCAGTGGCCAGGGCGGCGGAAACGTACTGTTGGGCGAGCACATCAGCCTGCTGGACAAGACGCGCATCGACGCCATGGGAACCACTGGTGGCGGCCAGGTGCTGGTGGGCGGGGACTGGCAGGGCGGACAAAATGCAGATCGCCGTGTGTTTGACGACCCCCATGCGCTGTACCAGGCCACCACGGTGACCATGGCGCAAGGCGCCAGCATCGACGCCAGTGCCACCGAAAACGGTCACGGCGGCACGGTGGTGCTTTGGAGCGACATAGCCAACCCCAACTCAGCCACGCTGGTGTACGGCGCGCTCAAGGCGCAAGGCGGCGCACAAGGCGGCAACGGCGGGCAGATCGAGACCTCGGGCTTTTATTTGGATGCCGTGCCCAGCTATGTGAGCGCCAGTGCGCCCAAAGGCCAGAACGGTGAATGGCTGCTCGACCCCTACAACATCATCATTGCCAGCAGCAGCGCTGCGGGGACTGCGTTCTCTGCCGCAGGGGGCAGTTACACCTATACGCCAGGACTCGACAGCACCATTTTGGCGTCCAGCATCGTGACCGCGCTCAACGCGGGCACCAACGTCACCGTGAGCACAGGCTTGGCAGGCTCGCCAGGTGCCTCACTGGGCAATATCAGCGTCAACAGCGACATTACAGCCAGCACCGTGGGGGGCGGTTCGCTCACGCTCACAGCCGCTAACCACATCAACCTCAATGCCAACATTGCTACCTACGGCACCATCGAGTTCAATGGGGCCGTGAGGGTACAGGGGGCCGACCGCACTGTTACGTCCAGTAATGGCCATTTGAATTTCAACAGTACGATTGATTCTTTTGATTCAAAAGTGCAAGGCCTCTCACTAACAGCTTCAGCCGGCGGCATTCTTTTGGGGGGCTCTATTGGCTCAATTAACCCTATTTTTAATTTAAGTATTAATTCAAACCAGGGCGCTGTTTTTACAGGGAGTGAATTCGTGTTGGCGCCGCGTGATACTCGCGTCTACACTACCGAAGAAGTAACCAACCAAGCATGGGTGGAAATTGTAAAACAGTATGTCCCTGTTTCTCGATCATCTAGTACTGTACGGTTTTCTTCTATTGGCTCTATATCCTATGTCAATATAGGCTATACCCACATACCTTTTACTTTTGATGGAAACAAAAAATACAGAGCAGCTGTACAAGGCTCTTCTGATACGGGAATTGACGCAATTGTTCAAATTAGGACCGTTGGCAAAGATTTTTTTGGGAATATAAGAACCAATACCGTTGGTGAAACTACTCTAACTGCCGAAAAAAGCTATTCTTTGATTTCGTCGATTTCACTTACTTCGGATATGTCAGTTTTATTTGTCCACACAAACGCAAGTGGTGCCTATGGAGTCGCCCCTGCAAAATTCATTTCAAGCCAGCGCCCAGCGTTGATCTGAGTTTTGCAGTCGTTTGAGGCCGAAGATTTCTGCCAATTTCTCAAACAAACCCGCTAAACCACTCACCTGCAACAGGCACAACAAAAGGCCCAGGCCTTTCTTGGCGATCATCCGCAGCAGCCAGCGGATGTTGTAGCCCGCCGCGCACAGCACCGCGTGCAGCGCATCACCCTCTGAGCCCTTGAGGTGGCAGCGATCCATGCGGTGATCCGCTTTGAGGTGCCCGATGATCGGCTCGATGGCTTGGCGGCGTTTGAGCAGCCTGCGCTCTTCATCTGTGAGCCGCTTGTCCTTGCCACGGTGTTTGATCTCGATGTGCGGGTTGTCCTTGTCCACACCCCGGTAGCCCAGGTCGGCGTACACCACCTCGGGCTTGACCCCCAAGCCTTGCATCAGGATGGCGCTTTGCTCGATCTGCTCGTGCATGGTGTGTCCGTCATACGGGTTACCGGGAAAGCTCCTGGCGCCCACGATCAGATTGCCCTTGAGCGTCATGGCCAGACCCACCTTCACACCAAACTCGTAGGGGTTGCGGCTTTTACCTTTAGAGATGCACTCCACCTCGGGTGCATGCCAGCTGTAGAGCTTGGCGCGGTTGTCCACTGCCTTGCGGCTGCCGGTCTGCGTGACCAAGCGTTTGGCCTTGCCCAAGGTCTGGCCCAAGGTGTCTTGTATGGCTTGGCTGAGCGTGGTCATCTTGCGAGCCACCTCGCGCTGCAGCCGTCCAACGATGGTGCGCTGGCGTTTGATCATTTTGCGCATGCGTTTGAACTGACGGGCATGGGCATAGCGCCCAGCCTTGTAGCCCAGCAGTTGCCCTTCTTTGGCGTAGGTTTGCTTGAGCTCGATGCCATTGGCTTTGGCCACCTCGACCACCTTGGACCGGGCCGTCTCCAGCAGCTTGCTGTCGGTGGGGTGCGCCACGGCTTTCTCTTGCACCGTGGAGTCCACGATCACGCGCGTCAACTCTTTCTTGGCGATCAGCTTGAGCGTGACGGCCACCTCCATGGTGCGGGCCAGCAGCTCTTCCACACCTTCTTCGCCAAGGGCTTTACGGAAGCGCCCCAGTTGTGTCGGGTCGCACGGCCATTGGTGCTCGAAATACTCATTGCCAGAAAAGTATTGCCAAGTGGGGGTCTCGCCCCAACGCTGAATCACGTCTTCATCGCTCTCGTTGAACGCATGCTTGAGGTACAGCAGCGCCACCATCAGACGGGTGGGCAAACGAGGACGGCCAGCATTGGAGACGCCGCCACCGGCAACGGCCGAGACCGGGCCAAACAAATCCAAATCTTCGATCTTCTTGCCCGCCTTGACCTGGCGTGCCCAACGATGGGCGAGGGAAGCTTCGATTTCTTGCCAAGGCATGCGGTTGGCCAGTACCGCAAGCGGGTGACGCAAATCGATCATCTGGTCCAGGCGGTTGCGGAAAAAGTCATCGGTCATGGCGCTGCTTTCAAAAACTCCCAGAAAACAGCCTCCATTGAATAACTATTTGAGAGTTCTGACCATCCGGATTCACCCCAGATCACAAGCATTCATGCGGGTTGCAGGGGTTTTGCAGGGGCGACTATGGAACCTACAAAACGAGTGTTGAAGAACTACAGACATTTACCAGACAAGTCACAACAACAACTGGCGAATTAATCAATCCCACGTTCAACGTGACGGGCAATTTCAAGGTTGAAAACAATTCCAACAGTCGCTTTTTAAGGGTTGATGGCAATACAGGGGCCAAAGTCTCGTTGGCCATGAGCGGCACGGGCTCGTTGACCAAAGAGGGCACAGGCACTTTCACCTTGGGCGCCGGTAATACCTACACTGGGGGCACGTTTGTGAATGCGGGCACGCTTGCGCTGGGCGCCAGCAACGCACTTGCCGACACGGGTTCAATTAACGTCTCGGGGGGCACTCTGGCCATAGGGGGCTTTAGCGATACCGTGGGCGCAGTGGCCGTGACGGATGGAAGCATCACCGGCACCGGCACCTTGACAGGCAGCAGCTACCTTATCCATCAAAGCGCGGGCACGGCGACCGTTTCGGCGCGTTTGGCTGGCGCAGGCAGCCTCACCAAATCGGGCGCGGGTACCTTGGTCTTGACCGGTTCACAAAGCTATACCGGTGCAACCACGGTGTCAGGCGGCAGCCTCGTCTTCACCAACAACGCGGTGCCCACGACGAGCGGTTTTTCAGGCACCGGATCAGTCACCATCCAGCCCGATACCAGCTTCAGCAGCGCCCTGAACTCGAACCGCTACAGCTATGCCACCACCTTAAGTGGACTGACCCTCGGAAAAAATGGCAACACCGCTGGCATGACCATCGGTAGCGCCATCAGCATTGGCGGACCGATCGCGGTCTATGGTGGTTTGGTCACGCTCAGCGCTGACCTGACCAGCACGGCCACCAGTGGTAATGGCATCGACTTGAATGGTCAACGCATCACGCAAGGTGCCGGTATCCAGGTCAGCACCAGTGGTGCGCACATCGTTTACTCGGCAAGTGGTGGGGCTTTCACTTCAGGCGAGGATACCGCCATCAGCCTGGGTGCCACTACGGGAAGCCGCGCCGTCATCAACGCAGGCGGTGGCAACATCAGTTTGTCGGGAAGTTTCGGTGCCACCGGGGTTATAGGCGGCAGCAACATGAACGACTTTGCGATCTGGCTGGCCGGCTCCGACATCAAAACCAGTGGCAGTGGCACCATCACCATCACGGGCGATGCCACCAACACCACTGGCATTGCATCGGATTACGGTATCAATCTGGTTGCGGGCACTTTGATCCAGAGCCAAACCGGCGCCATCACCCTGACAGGTACTGGGAGCAAAGCGTCTGCCAATGCCCGCGGCGTGGTGGTGGACGGACAGGCGATCAAGATCCTGTCAGCCAGCGGCGCGATCCGCATCCGCGACCAGAAACCGGCAGGATTGACGGGTACTTACACCGGCTTCTATTTGCGGCCCAGTTCGACAGGCCACGTCGTGATCGGTTCTGATGGCAGCACCGTCTTGTCGGGTTCCTCTACGGCGAGTTCGTCCAACATCACCATCGAGGCCGACGCCGCTACATTCGTAGCCAATGAAAGTTATGGCACACAGATCAACACCAGCGGCGCCGTCACGCTGCAGCCTGATGGCAATGACTTTGTCGGCACGCTGGACACCACCAATCTGACCCTGGCCAGCACCCTTTCGAGCCTGAGCATTGGCAAAGCCTCCAGCGCAGACGGCACGGCCGACGCGGCCGTCACCCTAGGCAGCGTCACCAGTATCAATGGGCCGATCACCGTTTACGGCGGCAACATCAACATCAACGCGGGCCTGGTGACCAGCGCCAATGCAGTGATCACCCTCAAGGGCTCTGGCAACGTGACCGACGGCCCCAGCGGTTATGTGCAAGCAGGCAGCCAAACCACCCTCGGCGAGAGAACGGGCAGTTTGCTCCTGCTCGGTGGCAGCGTGACGCTGGACAACAGCGCGAACAACGACGTTTACAACCTGGCTGCGAGTGGTGTCAGTGGCCTGACATTTCTGGATTACGGCGGGTTGGATATTTCTACTGTGGCCAGTACAAGTGGCGTGTCGGCCACCGGCGTGGTGAACATCGGTACCCAGATTGGCTCGCTGCGCGTATCGCAGAACGTGGCCACCACCAATGCCAGCGCCAATGCGCTGACCTTGAACGCCAGCATCGGCAGCTCGGTGGGGGCTGATCTGTTATCGAATATTTTGATCAGCAGCACGACAAGCTACACCCCTACGATTTCGGTGGGGGCGGGTGGCATTGGCAGGCTCTACACCGGGGGCATCACCAGCGACAACCAGCGGTTGTCACAGCTGAGCAGTTTGACGCCGGGCTATTTCCGATACAACGCTGACGAAACGACCGATTTCGCCACAGCCGGGTTGACCGCATTGGGGGCCGGGATCAACGTGATTTACCGGGAACAGCCCAGCGCCACTGTGACGGTCGCCAACAAGTCCATGACCTACGGCGATGCCATTCCCATCCTGACCGGCAGCGTGAGCGGTGCGGTCAACGGAGACAACGCGACCTACAGCGTCACCGGTCGCCTGAACGCGAGCAGCGGCAACATCCGGGTGGGCAGTTACACGCTGACCGAGACCGGCTTGGCAGGGCTGGGTTACAACGTGACGGTGGCCTATGGCGCACTGACTGTCGGGCAGAAATCGTTGATGCTCACAGGTCTGCGGGCGTCGGACAAAACCTATAACCGTGAAACCGCGGCATCGATTGCCAGCTACGGTGCCCTCTCGGGTGTGGTCAGCGGCACCGTGGCTGGGAGCCAGGTCACAGACGCCGTGACACTGGTGACCAGTGGCGCGAGCAGCACGTTCAGCGATTACAACGCAGGTGCCAATAAAACGGTGACCGTCAGTGGCCTGAGCCTGACCGGAACCGATGCGGCCAACTACAGCATTGGCAGTCAAACCACGACGGCGACAATCAAACAGGCACCTTTGACGATCTCGGGTATTACCGCTGCCAGCAGGGCCTATGACGCGACCGACACGGCCACGGCCGATGGCAGTAAGTTGAGCCTGGGGGGGCTGATCGCTGAGGACGCGGGAGCGGTGACCGTCACCAACATCACGGGCAAGTTTGACAGCAAACACGTGGGCACCGGCAAGACAGTGACGCTGAGCTACACCAAAGGCGGCGCTGCGTTGGGCAACTACAGCGTGACGGACCAGACCAGCACCATAGCTGACATCACCAAAGCCACGCTGACGCTCGCTGGTGCCACCGGGGTGAGCAAAACCTATGACGGCACGAGCAGTACCGCCAGCCTGGTGCTGGACGGCACCTCGACGCCGGCACCGGCGGTAGGTAGTCTGGGCGGGATTTTGGGTACGGATACGGTCACCCTGACCGGCAGCGCGGTGTTTGCCAGCGCAGATGTGGCGCGTTCAGGAGACGCCATCACTGGTACCGTCACCACACAGGCCATCAACCAGGGCACCATCGCACTGGCCGGCGCCGATGCCGGCAACTACAACCTGAGCTGGACCCCAGGCAGCGGCACCATCCACCCGGCGCCGCTGACGGTGTACGCCAACAACGATGCCAAGTTTGTCTCGACGTCCGACCCGACGTTCTCGGTCAGCTATGCAGGCTTCGTGGCTGGGCAAACTGCGTCGGCACTGGACACCACACCGACAGTCTCCGTGGACCGGACCAATGCCCTCCCGGTCAGTGGTGGCGGCACACGCACGCTGGGCGCGAGCGGTGCAGAACTGGCGGACGTCTATACGGACGCACTTGTCCCTGGTGGTGCAACGGCCAAAAACTACAGCTTTAATTACGTCAAGGGCAGCTACGCCATCGTGCCGGCCGACCAATTGCTGGTGCGAATGGCGCCTGTCAGCACCGTTTACGGCACTGCTGCCTCGTATGCCGTAAGCAGCGCCAAGTATTTTGGCCAGACCGGTGCAGCCAAGGCTAGCGTCAGCTCGGTCGGGGCGTCGGGCGAGATTACGGGCGTGCAGGTCACCGACGCCGCAGACAAGTTTGTGGTGGGCGATGAGGTGAACGTCATCAGCGCCACAGGCACGGGCGCTCGCCTGCGCGTGGACAGCATCACGGGCAACGGCAGCATTGCCACCTTGAGTGTGGTCTCGGCGGGCAGCGGCTATGCAGCCAGTGATGAGCTGAACCTGCAGTACAGCCGCGAGGTGTCGGTGACGTCTGCCGTGGTCGGCAACAAGATCACCCTGACCGACATGGGCGGTCAGACGGCGCAATTCAACCTGGCGCCAACAGCTGCTGCATTGAGCACCGCCGGCAAGCTCAAGGCCGGCAACTACCAGCTCGGCGCCGATGGACTTGTCACCGAGACCAGCCCCAACTTCTCAAACGTGGTGACCGTCGTCGGCAACCACACGGTCACGCCAAAAGCGCTTACTACCAGCGTCACAGCAGGGGCCGCCAAGACCTACGACGGCACCCGTGCCATGGTTGGCCTCACCCTCGGCCTGACTGGCATCGAGACGGGCACCAACAATGACGTGGTCAATGCCAGCGGTACAGGCACCTACGACGTCGACAAAAACGCGAGCACAAGCAAGGCTTACACCGTCACCGGCATCACGCTGGGTGGTACAGATGCCGGCAACTACTACCTGTGGGACGGCACCACTGCCACCAGCACGTTGACTGGCACAGGTGCCATAGGCAAGCGCACGCTGAACGTTACCTACACCGGTGTGAACAAGGTCTATGACGGCAACAGCACGGCAAAGGTCATCACGAGCGATGACCGTGTGGCGGGCGACAAGCTGACCCTTGCCTACCAGGCGAACTTTGCGAGCATGAACTCTGAGGCTGCAAAAGACGTCTACCGGGTTGCAGGGGTGGTGACAGATAAGAACATCAGCATTGCCAGCGCCAGCCTTACAGGATCTGACGACGATGGCAACTACACTGTGGTGGCCACCGGCACTGCCACAGCCGCCAAAATCACGCCTGCATCGCTGGTGATTTCAGGCATCGTGGGGGTGGACAAGACCTACAACAATGACGCCACTGCATTGCTCAACACAGCGGGCCTCACGGCGACCGGTCTGATGGTCAGTGACACCTTCGGTGTGGAAGATGCCAACACGGTGCGGCTCACTGCCAGCGGCGCGTTCGGTGATGTCAATGCTGGCCTCGGCAAGGCTGTCAGCATCACCAGCAGCTACAGCGGTATAGACGCAGGCAACTACATCATCACCAGCCAGACCGGAACCACCGCGTCAATTGCCAAACGGCAGGTGATGGTCACGGCATCGAACGGCGTGAGCAAGACCTATGACGGCACCACCGACATGACCGGTGTGACCATTGGCCTGGGCGCCGTGAACGGCGTGACCGAATCGGGTCTGGTGAGCGGCGACAGTGTGGATGTTTCCGGCACAGGCAGCTTCAGTTCGGCCAGCGTGAGCCGCGATGCCAATGGCAATGTCTTGTCGGACAAGACTTACACCCTGTCTGACCTGCAACTAAGCGGCACCAATGCAGCCAACTACATGATTGCGGGCGGCGCCACCAGTGTGACCGGCAACAATGGTCGCATTGACCCGAAGACGCTGACGCTGATGGGCTTTGACGCGGCCAGCAAGGTCTACGACGGCACCACGGCAGCCACCATCATCAGTGCCGGTACGCTCGATGGCGTGGTAGGTGCGGACGACGTCAGCGCGAGCAACACCGGCGCTGCCTTCAGCAACAAGAATGTCGCCGATGGGAAAACGGTCACGCTCAACGGCATCGCTCTGGTTGGCTTGCAGGCAGGCAACTACTCGATCGCAGCCACTGCCACCGACACGGCCAACATCACCGCCAAAGCCCTGACCATCAGCGGTCTGAGCTCAAGCGATAAGGTGTATGACGGCACCACCACAGCCACCGTCAATGGCACTGCAGCGCTGCAAAGTTTCCAAGTCACCGGTACGGGTAACAGCTCGGATGGCATCGCCTACATCGGCGATGTTGTCAGCGTTACTGGAACCGCGGTCGGCAACTTCAATAGCAAGGATGTGGCCAGCGCCAACACCGTTGCTTTCACTGGCCTGAGCCTGACGGGTGGCGATGCAGGCAACTACACACTGACACAGCACGCCAACGACAACGCGCCCCGCATCACGCCCAAAGCACTGACCATCAGCGGCCTGAGCTCAAGCAACAAGGTGTATGACGGCACCACCACAGCCACCGTCAATGGCACTGCAGCGCTGCAAAGCTTCCAGACCGCTGGCACCGGTAGCAGCTCGGACGGTATCGCCTATACCGGGGATACCGTCAATCTGAGCGGCAGCGCAGTGGGTAACTTCAACAGTAAAGACGTGGCTACGGCCAATACTGTGGCTTTCACCGGCCTGAGCCTGACGGGTGGCGATGCAGGCAACTACACGCTGACGCAACACGCCGACGACAATACGCCCCGCATCACCGCCAAAGCGCTGACCATCAGCGGCCTGAGCTCGAGCAACAAGGTCTACGACGGCACCACCACAGCTACCGTCAATGGCACTGTAGCGCTGCAAACTTTCCAAAGTGCGGGCAGCGGCAACAGCAGCGATGGGGTGGCCTATATTGGCGATAGTGTCAGCCTCAACGGCACCGCGGTGGCCAACTTCAACAGCAAAAATGTAAGCGCGGCCAACACTGTGGCCTTCACCGGCTTGAGCCTAACGGGTGGTGATGCAGGCAACTACACGCTGACGCAGCACGCAGATGCACAACAGGTGATCACAACCAAGGCATTGACCGTCACCGCCAATGTGGTGAGCAAAGTCTATGACGGCACACTCGGCACCTCTGGTACAACGGGAACCGTAGACACCTCGGCTCTGGTCTCCGGGGATGTGGTCAATTCGGCGGGTACGCAAGCCTTCACCAACAAGAACCAGGGCACCGGTAAAACCGTACGGGCTTCGGGCGTAACCATCAAGGACGCCAGCAACGCCGACATGACTGGCAACTACGACATCACCTATGTGGATGACAACTCCAGCACCATCACCCAGCTGGCCTCGGCCACCTGGGTGGGGGGCACCACGGGCGACTGGTTCAACCCGCTCAACTGGGCCAGCACCAGCAACCTGGCTGCGACGGGTGCAGTGCCTGATTTGGCCAACGTTGCAGAGGTGGTCATTACCGCCGGCGCAACGGTCAGCTTCAACGCTACGGCCAGCGGTCTGGCGGAGGCTAACCAGCCGGTGTTCATCACTGCATTGCAAGGAAGCGGAGCCACGCTCAATGTTTCTGCTGGCTCGCTCAACATCGGCAGCAGCGGCATCACATTGGGCGGGTTGGCTCAAACAGGTGGGGACATCGTTAGCGCAGGTTCGGTTTCTGTGGTCAACGCCTTCAACCAAAGCGCAGGGACTCTGGGCACGACCGGCGTGGGCTCACACATCAGCCTGACCCAGGCCACGGGTGACCTGGCCTGGGTCAGCATCAGCAGCAGTGGCAATCTGACCGTGAACAGCGCAGGCAAGACCAGCCTGGGTACCACCACGGTTGGCGGCGACCTGAGCAGCACCACACGCGGAGCGGGCACACTGGGTGGCGTGGTGCAAACCGGGGCGCTCACTGTGGCAGGTCATGCACAGTTCATCGCCCACACAGGTACCGGTCAGGACGCACTGCTGAACCATGGCAGCAACGACTTTCAGGGCGCCGTGTCGTTCACCAATGCCAACAGCGGCAGCTGGCGCGATGTGACGCTGGTGGATGTCAATACCTTGACGCTCGGCGACATCAACGCCAGCGGCAAGCTGGACGCCACTGCAGCCACCAACCTGACCGTAGACGGAACAATCAATGTTCAGAGCCTGGACCTGACCGCCACATCGGGTGACATCACCCAAGGTGCCGGTGGTACGCTGACGGTGACGCAAGGTCCGACCAACCTGCTAGCGGGTGACAACATCACCCTGGACGGCGCCAACGACTTCACTGGTACGGTCAATGCAACCGGCAACAACATCACCCTGTCCGATCAAAGCGACATCACCCTGGGCGACATCAATGCCGGCGGTGACCTGATCGTCGATGCCGGTGGCAACATCGACCAGGACAGCAGCAGTGGCAAGAAGATCGTGGTCGGTGGCAACACGGACCTCAGCGGCGGTGACATCACGCTCGACGGCCCGGGCAACGACTTCCAGGGCACGGTCAATGCCGATGGCGACAAGATCACCCTCAAGGACGAGAACGACATCACCCTGGGCAACATCGATGCCGGCGGCGACCTGATCATTGATGCCGGCGGCAACATCGACCAGGACAGCAGCAGTGGCAACAAGATCGTGGTCGGTGGCAACACGGACCTCAGCGGCGGTGACATCACGCTCGACGGCCCGGGCAACGACTTCCAGGGCACGGTCAATGCCGATGGCGACAAGATCACCCTCAAGGACGAGAACGACATCACCCTGGGCAACATCGATGCCGGCGGCGAACTGATCATTGATGCCGGCGGCAACATCGACCAGGACAGCAGCAGTGGCAACAAGATCGTGGTCGGTGGCAACACGGACCTCAGCGGCGGTGACATCACGCTCGACGGTCCGAGCAACGACTTCAAGGGCACCGTCAACGCCGATGGCGAGAAGATCACTCTGTCCGATGAAAACGACATCACCTTGGGCGACATCAATGCCGGAGGCGACCTGATCGTTGACGCCGCCGGCAACATCGATCAGGACAACAGCGATGGCAAGAAGATCGTGGTCGGTGGCAACTCCGACTTCAGCGGCGGTGGCGACATCACGCTCGATGGCCCGAGCAACGACTTCAAGGGCACGGTCAACGCCGACGGCAAGAAGATCACGCTCAAGGACGAGAACGACATCACCCTGGGCAACATCGATGCCGGCGGCGACCTGATCATTGATGCCGGTGGCAACATCGACCAGGACAGCAGCGATGGCAAGAAGATCGTGGTCGGCGGCAACACCGACCTCAGCGGCGGCGACATCACGCTCGACGGTCCGCGCAACGACTTCAAGGGCACGGTCAACGTCGACGGCGAGAAGATCACGCTCAAGGACGAGAACGACATCACCCTGGGCAACATCGATGCCGGCGGCGACCTGATCGTTGGCGCCGGTGGCAACATCGACCAGGACAGCAGCGATGGCAAGAAGATCGTGGTGGAGGACAAAACCCAACTCACGGCCAGAGGCAACATCAAGCTTGACGGCAAGGAGAACAAGTTCACCAAGGGTGTAACGGTTTTTGCGCCCAGCTACATCATCGTAGGTGATTCGCGTAAGGATGTGGAGGACGCGCAAGGCAAAGCTATCACGGGGCTACAGGTCGCCGCATTGCCCGGCACCGGGAGCTTGAACAACACGCCGCCACAAGCCCTGGTCATGTCCTCGGATGGACCATCAGGGAGCTCTGCAACCACCGCATCCACTGCAAGCAGCGGCACGGGCGTGTCTGTGGACTTGCTGAGCACCAACCAGCAAGACACGCCTTTGATGGTGGCCGTTTCTCTGCCCAAGGGCGCCTCCACCGTGGGCAGCGGCTTCAGTTTCGAGATGCCCGATTCGGTCAAGTCCATGGCTGGCGCCGACGCCGATGTGCAGATCAGTCAGGTCAACGGCAGCCCCCTGCCCGCCTGGCTGAAATTTGACCGTCAAGCGATGCGCTTTGAAGCCAACGCGGTGCCCGACAGCGCACTGCCCTTGCAGCTTTGGATCGTGGTGGGCGGCCAGCGCGTGACGGTGGTGATCTCGGAGCGAACGGAGTGATGGACAGGAATTGCCGCAGCTGGCTTGCAATGAACAGCCCTCGCCTTGTGGGAGGCACCCCCTGTGGCCGCATGCCTTCGCGATCAGGGGATCGCTACTACAGAGGAGGACGACGGTCGGCCGTGAGCTGTTTGCCCGGCGACTGGAAAATGATCAACCCGGACGCCTCTTTCAAGCGCACACCACTCTGAACATGACCAGTGCTTGGAAAAAATTTGTGATAGCACCTATGCTGTCACACCGATTCCAGCGACTATTGATACCATGTGTTCACGCTGCGCTCCGTTTGGCACTGTCGGGTGGTGCGCAAGCCATCGTCACCCATAACTTAAGGGATTTGCAGGGCGTAGGGTTGCATCTGGGAAGCTTGCACAGCTTGACCAATCCGCAGGTGTCCCTGCCCAGCGATGTGCCACTACCCTCTTGGCTGATTTTTGATGTTCAAGGAATGCGTTTTGAGGCCTAAGCAGTTCCAGACTATGCGTTCCCGATACAGCTGGTATTAACCCTGAGTGACCATCGAGTTCTGATTGTCATGTCAGAAAGGACTGAGTCATCAGATCATTGACCGGATTCACAGTTCTACGGCGACCGCAACCTGTTCTGCAGCTGCATCCCGGTGGGCGACTACGCGGCCTGATCGCGGACCGCATGACCCGCACGACCGCCTGATTTTTGTCATCCCAACCTTCTCTTTGTCATCCCGGCCTACCCTTCGTCATCCCGGCCTTGAGCCGGGATCCATGTGTGCCAAGGAGATGGACCCCGGGTCTTCGCCCGGGGTGACAAATTCATTTGCTTCGCCCGAGATGGCCAATTCATTTTTTCACCCGGGGTGACAAAGCTCAAGAACAACCATAAAATCCAACTTCGCGTCGGGAGAGACTGCACCGCTTGAACAAGCCTCGTGCAGCGCCGAAGGAGCAACCACCCCGGAAACTCTCAGGCAAAAGGACCGATGCGAAACGGCGCCCAAAGCGCCACACACTCTGAAGAGCGACCCGGGTTCGTCACCCGGGACCACCGCAGGAGCAAGCCTCACACGAGGTGAATCTCTCAGGTTTCAAACAGAGGGGGTCATGCCGCGCACATCCGGTGCGAAGCGTGTCCATCCGTTTGAGACGCAGAAACGAGAGAAGCTTCATGAAAAAGCACATGGTCATCATTGGTGGCGGCATCACCGGCGTCACATCCGCCTACGCCTTGGCCCAGCAAGGCATCCAGGTCACCCTGATCGAGAAAAACCGCTACCCCGGCATGGAAACGTCCTACGCCAACGGCGGGCAGTTGTCGGCCTCCAACGCCGAAGTCTGGACCCACCCGTCCACGATCATCAAAGGCCTCAAGTGGATGCTCAAGAGCGATGCGCCGCTCTTGATGAACCCCGCCCCCACTTGGCACAAGCTCAGCTGGATGGCCGAGTTCGTGGCCGCTATTCCCAAGTACAAGGACAACACCATCGCCACGGCCAAGCTGGCCATCGAGTCGCGCGAGCACCACTTTGCCTGGGCCAAGGCCGAAGGCATCGACTTTGACCACAAGCGCGAAGGCATCCTGCACATCTACCGCGACAAAAAAGGCTTTGACCACGCAGGCCAAGTCTCCAAGCTGCTGGCCCAAGGCGGCCTGCCCCGCCGCGCCGTCACCCCCGACGAAATGAAAGCCATCGAGCCGACCCTGCAAGGCCAGTACTACGGCGGCTACTTCACCGAGAGCGATTCCACGGGTGACATCCACAAGTTCACCTTCGGCCTGGCCAAGGCCTGCGAGCGCCTGGGCGTGAAGATCCTGACCGAGCACCAGGTGCTGAATGTCGCCTCGAACGGCCAAACCGCCACCGTGCAAGTGCAGCACGCGGGCCAAACTGAGACCCTGAGCTTCGACGGCATCGTCATTTGCGCAGGCGTGCACGGCCGCCGCTTGGCCGCCCAATTGGGCGACCGCCTGAACATCTACCCCGTCAAGGGCTACTCGATCACCGTGGGCCTGAACGACGCCGCCAGCCAGGCCGCTGCGCCGCAGGTCAGCCTGCTCGACGACGAAACCAAGCTGGTGACCAGCCGCTTGGGCGCAGACCGTTTCCGCGTCGCGGGTACGGCCGAGTTCAACGGCATCGACCTGGACATCCGCGCCGACCGCATCAAACCGCTGGTCAACTGGGTCAACGAATGCTTCCCCGGTGTGGACACCCGCCGCGTCGAGCCTTGGGCCGGACTGCGCCCCATGATGCCCAACATGCTGCCACGCGTGGGCGCAGGCAAAAAAGCCAACGTGTTCTACAACACCGGCCACGGCCACCTGGGCTGGACCTTGTCCGCCATCACCGCGCATCAGCTGGCTGGGCATGTGATGGCGGCCATGAAGGACAATGTGCGCTCCTTCATGACCCCCGCCACTGCCTGACCATGCCGCTTCACATCCTGCCCGTCGATTACCAAAACCCTGTCCACCGCCATGCCCTGGTGATGCTGCTGGACGCCTACGCCCAAGACCCGATGGGCGGGGGCGAAGGACTGGCGCAGGATGTGAAAGATCGCTTGTGTGATGACCTGGCCGCACGCCCCGATGCGGCCAGCTTCATCGCCTGGCTGGACGATGCGCCAGTGGGCCTGGTCAACTGCATCGAGGGCTATTCGACCTTCAAGGCGCGGCCCCTGATGAACATCCACGACATCGCCGTGCTGCCGGGCCACCGGGGGGCGGGCGTCGGTCAGGCTTTGCTGGCGGCTGCCGAGCAGCATGCGCGGGCGCGTGGCTGCTGCAAGCTCACGCTGGAGGTGCTGACCGGCAATGCGCGGGCTTTAAAGAGTTACCTCGGCTTCGGCTTTGAGCCCTATGCGCTGGACCCCGCTGCGGGTCAGGCCAGCTTCATGCAAAAGTGGCTTTGAACAAAACCCTGTAGGTCGCGCCTTTACGGTCCGACCCTTGATTTTTTCGCTAAACGACATTTTCAAAAGGCGATAGCACACCGAAGATGTCGGACCTGAAGGTGCCGACCTACAAAGACCACGCGCCCAAATCAAAAGTCGCTGGACGACTGCACCTGCGCTTTGGCCAGCTGCCACTGCTCTTTGAGCCAGCGCTTGAGTTCGGCATCGTTCTGAATCCGTCGCAAATCGGCCGCCAGGCTGTCGGCGTTGTGCCGTTGGTCGGCCTGGATGCGCTGCAGGGCTTGCGTCATCGCCGCCTCGTCCACATCGGCCCGCACCGGCACGCACAGCTCCCGGCTCAAGCGGCTTTGCAAAGCGTCCAGATCGTCCTCCAGCGCTGCCACCTGTTCTTTGAGCAGCGAAGCCATGGCGATCAGCTGGGCATCGGCCATGCGGGTGGCGTTTTGCGGGTTGACCTGCGTCACCTGCATTTGCAGGCGCAGCAAGGTGCTCAGCTCATTTTTTTCATAGGCGGCGTTGACCTCGCTCATCAGCGCGGTTTTGCGCAGGCGCTCTTGCTCGTCGGGCTCACGGTCCGGGTGCAAGGCGCTGGCCAGTTGCCGAAACACCGTGCGGATGGCGCTTTTGGCATCAGCCTCGCGCAGCACAGCGGGCGGCACCTCGCCTTTTTCGGCCGCAGCGCTTTTCTTTTGGGCTTGTTTGTGTGCTTTTTTGGCCGCACGCTTGGCCGCCTTGCGCTGCTCGTCGGCCTCTTGCTGGCGTTGCCACTGGCGCATGCCCGCTTGCATCATCTCTTCGGGCGTTTGGTATTGGCCTGCTTTTTCAATCGGCTGGCCCAGCGCTTCTTCGATGCGCTCGCGCAAACGTTGCGCCGCCTCGGCCTGCTCTTGGGCTGCTTCCTGAGTGTCCTCATCGCTCACATACAAGTCGGCCAGTGCCTGGACTTGCGGGTCGGCGCTGGCGGCCAATTGGTCGAGCAAGCCTCGCACCAGTCCCCGCGCCATGCGCTGCTGTTTGTCGGTGAAGTCGGCCGTTTGCAGGCGCTCATGTACAAAGAGCAGCAGGCTTTTGCGATGGGCCTGCACCAGCTGCACCGACTCGCGCAAGGCCTGGATGTGGGCATACCGGTGCCGATCTGACCAAGCCTGTAGCCGCTCGATCTGGCCTGAGAGCTGCTCGATGCGGACCAGCAAGGCGTTGAAGCGCTGCTGGGCGGGCGTGAGCGGGGCTTGATCGCCGGGCTGCACCATCAAGGCAGACAAGGAGACGGCAGCGTCTTGGGGCGCTTCGGGCGAGGGGATCATTTGAAAAAAGAGCTAAGACTTTGAGTCTGCTCGATGTTAACCCCCTGCAAAGACTGCACCCTGCGGCCGAATGATTGAAAAGGCTAGGCCTTCGGCACACATTCGCGAGCAGGGGCTCGCTCCCACGGGGAGTCGGACTGCTTGGCTTATGTGGGAGGCCGCCCCTGCGGCCGAATGCAGGAAGGGGCCTCATCCGTCGATAATCCCCCCACTGATTCGAAAACCGCCCGCCTGATGCCCAGCCTCACCCCGTTCAAAGTGCTCAGCCTCATCCCGCCGATGACGCAGCTGAACACCCCCTACCCGTCCACGGCCTACCTGACGGGTTTTTTGCGTTCGCGGGGGTTTGATGCGGTGCAAGAAGACCTGGCCCTGGCCACCGTGCTCGCCTTGCTGAACAGACCAGGGCTCACCGCTTTGCGCGACGCAGCGCTGGCCTTGCCCGTTGAAGAGCGCTCGGGTCCGGTGAACTTTTTCCTTGACCATTTCAACGATTACGCCGTCAGCATCGACCCGGTCATCGCGTTTTTGCAAGGCCGCGACAGCACGCTGAGTCACCGCATTGCAGGCCGGGGCTTTTTGCCCGAAGGCCCACGCTTTGCGGCACTCGACGCCTATGACGACGATCGCACGGGCGACCCGATTGGATGGGCTTTTGGCGCATTGGGCCAGACCGACCGCGCCCGGCACCTGGCCACGCTGTATTTGAACGACGTGGCCGATGTGCTTCGCGACGCCGTGGACGAAGGCTTTGAATTTGTCCGCTACGCCGAGCGCCTGGCCGCCAGCCAGCCCAGCTTTGACGCGCTGGCTGAGGCGCTGGCACAGGCGCCCAACCTGCTCGACAGCACGCTGGAGCGCCTGGCCCTGCAAGCCATCGAGCGCCACCAGCCGCAGCTGGTGCTGCTGTCGGTGCCTTTCCCCGGCTCGGTGTATGCGGCGTTTCGCATCGCCCAATGCATCAAGCGCTCGCACCCGCGCATCCGCATTGGCTTGGGCGGCGGTTTTGTGAACACCGAGCTGCGCGAGTTGAAAGACGCCCGGGTGTTCGACCATGTGGATTTCGTGACGCTGGACGGCGGTGAGCGCCCGCTGCTGAGCCTGATCGAGCACCTGCAAGGTCAGCGCAGCCTGCAGCGCCTGCAACGCACCTTTGTGCGCAACGACGCAGGTCAGGTGCAGTACATCAACTTGGCTGAGCCCGACATCCCGTTTGAAGAGGTGGGCACGCCCACCTGGGACGGCCTGCCGCTGCACCAGTATTTGTCGCTGCTCGACATGCTCAACCCGATGAACCGGCTGTGGAGCGACGGGCGCTGGAACAAGCTCACCGTGGCGCACGGTTGTTACTGGAAGAAATGCAGCTTTTGCGATGTGAGCCTGGACTACATCAGCCGCTACGAAACCGCACAAGCCAGCACGCTGGTCGACCGCATCGAGCAGATCGTGGCCGAGACGGGCCAGACCGGCTTTCACTTTGTGGACGAAGCTGCGCCCCCTAAAGCCCTGAAAGCCTTGGCCGAGGAGCTGCTGCGCCGAGGTGTGCAGATCTCTTGGTGGGGCAACATCCGCTTTGAGAAAACCTTCACGCCCGAGCTGTGCGACTTGCTGGCCCAAAGCGGGTGTATTGCCATGTCGGGTGGCCTCGAAGTCGCGTCCGACCGTTTGCTCAAGCTCATGAAAAAAGGCGTCTCGGTCGAGCAGGTGGCGCAAGTGACCAAAGGCTTTGCCGATGCAGGCGTGCTGGTGCACGCCTACCTGATGTACGGCTTTCCCACGCAGACCGTGCAGGACACGGTGGACGCACTCGAATACGTGCGCCAGCTGTTTGAAAACGGCTGCATCCACAGCGGCTTTTTCCACCGCTTTGTGTGCACCGTGCATTCGCCCGTGGGCCAAAACCCAGAGGCTTATGGCGTGCAACTGCTGCCCCTGCCCGACGGCACCTTTGCCAAAAACGATGTGGGCTTTGTTGACCCGACGCCCATGCCCCCGGGCGTGGACCACGACCTGCTGGGCCAAGGCCTGAAAAAAGCCATCTACAACTTCATGCACGGCGTGGGCGTAGAGGCCGATGTGCGCCACTGGTTTGAGCTGCCCAAAGGCCAATGCCCCAAACCGACGGTGCCGCGCCACAAAATCGCCAAGGCGCTGGGTTGAACTGGGTTACATCTGTAGGTCGGCGGCTTCAGCCCCGACATGCGCCTGTGATGAGCCCACGAATGTCGGAGCTCAAGCTCAGACCTACAAAAAAACCGCCCGCACGCCAACCCAAGCACTGCTGAAATATGAGGCACACTGCGCCAAGCCAACAGGCATGCGGGTCTCAGGGCTTGTTCATGCAGTTATCCACAACTTGGCGCACAGTTGTCGGGGGTAAACCCGGCCAAGGAGCGCCAGCGCACCGACAAACTCAGCGGCTGGTCGCCATCAAAGCCGCAAAACCGACAAACACGCCACCTGTGACGCGGTTGAAATTTTTCAGCACATGGGCTTGCTGCAGATACCGCGAAAGTTTGTGGCCGCTGAGGGCGTAAATCAGGTACCAGCCGACTTCGATCACGGTGAACGTGGCCAACAAGATGCCAAATTGAGGCAGTGCAGGCCACTCAGGCTGGATGAACTGCGGAAAGAAGGCCGCTGAAAACACCATCGCTTTGGGGTTGCTGGCGGCCACCGCCAGGCCTTGCCGATAAAAAGAAGCCCCACTGCGCACGGGCAGAGGCTGTCCGCTGGCCGCTTGAGCCGTCGGGTTCGACAAGCCTGCCCGCCACAACTTGTAACCCAGATAGGCCAGATAGCCCGCACCCAGATAACGCAGCGCATCGAACACCATCGGAAAGGTGTGCAGCAAAGCGCCCAAACCCGCCGCCGAAATGCTCATCATGCACAGCAAGGCGGTCATGCAACCGGCCATGGTCATGACGGCCGAGCGCAGGCCAAAACGCGCGCCGTGGCTCATCACCAGCAGCATGTTGGGCCCCGGGGTGGCCGACACCACAAAGGTCAAGAGCACAAAAATCCACCACGCTTGCCAATTCATTCTGACCCTTGTTGTTCGATGCCGCCTCAAAAGAGGCCTTATTTTGAAGTTCATTCGGCCCAAGTCGCCCCCTCGGTCGTCTTATTTCTGGCCGATGACGTCATGGCATTTAACATTTAATGTAGTATTAGGTATTCAAAAATACAATTTCATGAATATTTCAAGCACCTCGGCACACAAACCTCAGCCACCAGCAGGCTGGAAAGAGGGTGTACGGCAATGGGTCGACAAGTCGCACAGCAACCCACGTGAGTGGCTGTTTTTTTCCTTTCTCGTGATTTTGAGCATCGGCTACAGCGCCTTTGCCATGGTCGCTTGGGACCTGGATTTTTGGGGCGGCGTCGTGGTGAATTTGCTGGGTATTGCCAGCATGGTGCTCATCGGTGGGTTGCGGCTGGCTGGCGTCAGGCTCAGCCCCCTGATCACGGCCTTGCAAGCGGCCACCTTGACCGAGGCGTTTTGCATCACCTGGATGACCGGGGGCATTTATTCGGCCACCATCAGCTGGCTGGCGCTGTCACCCTTGCCTGCGGTGATCGCCTACACGCAGCGGGCTCGCATAGCCGGTCTTGCCGTAGGTTGGTTGCTCATCCTGGGCCTGTATGGCTACGCCTTGCTGGGGGGTGAAATCGCCATGCAAATCGTGCCCCATGGTCTGATTCATTGGCACCTGATGATGGCGGTGGTCATTTTTGCCATGCAAGTGGCTTTGCTGTACCGCATGAACACGGTGCGCAACCACCGTTTGCAAAGCATCCAGAAAAAAAGTCGCCATTTGCGACACGTGCACCAACAGCTCAAGCACACCCAGCAGCAAAAAGACCTGTTTGTCGCCTCGGTCAGCCATGAGTTGCGCACCCCCATGAACGCCATTCTGGGGTTGGCCGATCTGATCCACCACGACAAAAGCCTCAGCACCGAGGTGCGCACCAAGATCGAAGACATCCAAAAGTCGGGCGAACATCTGCTGACCATCATCAACGACCTGCTGGACCACTCGCAAATGGAAGCGGGACGGCTGCAAGTGGTCAAAGAGCCCTTCAACCTGACAGAGACCATCCACACCAGTTTTCAGTTGCTCAAGCGACGCGCCGAAACCAAACCCTTGCGGTACACAATCACCATCGACAGCCAAGTGCCCAGCTGGGTGATGGGCGATGGGCATCGCTTGACACAGATTCTGGTGAACTTGCTCGGCAACGCCATCAAGTTCACCGAGCGGGGCGACATTGAGCTGCGCTGCACCGCAGAAACGGGCACCCATGTGCCAGCGGGCATGGCCCTGATCCACCTGGAGGTGCGAGACACCGGGATGGGCATTCCGACAGACAAGCAACACCGCGTGTTTCAAAACTTCTCACAGGTGGACCACACGATTGCACGCCGCTTTGGGGGCAACGGCTTGGGGCTGTCCATCACCCAAGGTTTGGTGCAAGCCATGGGCGGCGAGATTCACTTCACCAGCCAGGTGGGGCAAGGCACCCGTTTCTTTGTCGACCTGCCCTGCGAATTGACCGAAGCCCCGGCCCCCTTGCAAGCGGCCCAAGCGCCCCTCGACAGCGACCAGGCCATCCGCATCCTGATCGCCGACGACAACCCCTTGAACCGCCAAATCGCATCGCTGCAATTGCGCAGGCACCTGCCGCAGGCGGTGGTGACCGAGGTGGTTTCGGGTCTGCAAGCCTTTGAGCAAGTGCGCGACGGCTCGTTTGATGTGATCTTGATGGATTTGCTGATGCCCGAAATGGACGGGCTGGAAGCGTCACGCAAGATTCGCACCGAACTGCCGGAGCCCCAACGCAGCACCCCCATCATCGCCCTGACCGCGAACACCGACAAGGACGAGCTGGCCCGCTGCATCGAATACGGCATGAACGAATGCATGCTCAAACCCTTCAACCGAACCCATCTGGTGCAAAGGGTCCTGTCCTATGTCCTCTGACTTGAACAGACCCGCCGGGCTGCGCCGATGGACCCGCCCAGGCCGGAGCCTGACCTTGGGCATCGGCATTTTGTGCGGGTTGAGCTGGCAAACGGCATTGCAGGCCGCAGAAACCGATGTGCCTGTTCAGTGCAACATCCAGACGATCAAAGGCCAAAAAGTTCCCACCGAAGCCATCGAAGACTGCGTCGAATTTGGGGCAGCGATCGGCGAACTGGGGCTGGAGTGGCGACAAAAATTGCCCCCCAAAGTGCGCTGGGTCACCCGCAAAAATGCCAAAGACATCTGCGACCAAAAGACCAGCGAATGGGGGCAACGTGTGGGTGGCCTCATGGCGCAAGGCTGTGTTTTCCTGACGCCCAAAGAGTGCACCATCCTGACGAGCAGCTACATTTCGCATGCCACGCTGGGCAACGCGGTCAGGGCTTGCTCACCCTGAACCGGCCTGAGCCGTGTCACCAAGGAATGCTTTGCCCTTGGTGGTCCACAAACAGCGCGCGCCCCGTGGGCTGCAGGGCGTCCAGCACAGTCAGCAAACGCTGAGCGGCTTCTTCAGGCCGCATCGCATCGCCCCCCACAAAAGGCTGACTGAGCGCCGACTGCACCGTGCCCGGCTGCAAGGCGGCCACCACCGCCAAAGGTCTGCGGCGAGCGACTTCGATCGTCGCCGTCTGCAGCAGCATGTTCAGCGCCGCCTTGGCCGCGCGGTAGCCGTACCAGCCGCCTTTGCGGTTGTCTTCGATGCTGCCCACCCGGGCCGACAACTTGCCCCAAATCACGCGCTGACCCGGAGCCAACAAAGGCACAAAGTGTTTGAGCAGCAGGCCCGGCCCCACGGCGTTGAGCTGCAGCGCCGCCAGCAAATGCGCCGCGTCCAGCTCGTCCAGGCGTTTCTCGGGTCCGCGCCCGTTCACCGTGAGTGCGCCCGTGGCGTCCAGCACCAGATGGAATGGCCCCTGCGCCATGAGCGCTTGCGCACAGGCGGCGATGCTTTCTTCATTCAGCAGATCCAGCCCCGGCGAACTTTGGCGCGACACCCCCAGCGCCAAGGCGCAGCGCGGATCGTGTTGCAGCTGCTGCAGCAAGGCGCTGCCAATGGCACCACTGGCACCGATCACCAGGGCGCGGTAGCCCTCGGGCAGCGAATGCATCATGGCCGGGCCTTGCTCGGGTTGGCGCTTGGCGACTTGAGGTCGTAGGCGCAGCGAAAGCCGATGTAGACCGCATAAAAATCAGCGGGTTTGTAGGCCTGCACATCGGCCTTCATGTTGAACGCGCCGTACCACCAGGAGCCGCCGACGGTGCGCCGCTCAGCGCCCCGGGCGTCGGTGGTCCACTCCCACACATTGGCGCCCATGTCGTACAGGCCATTCACCCCCAGGCGCGTGGCCCCGGCGGGCGCGGCCCTGGGCCAGGGATCGGCATCGCTGGTGTTGGCGCCTTGCGGGCTGTCGCCCGTGGTCCAGGGGTAGGTGCGGCCCTTGACCCAGGGCGCAGGCGGCGCATCGCGCAGCTCGGTGAAGCCCGCTTTTTGCCACTCAGCCCCCGAGGGCAAGCGCCCCCCGGCCCAGCGGCAATACGCTTGTGCCTCGGCAAAATCCAGGTGCACGGCGGGCAAATCCGGGCTGGCGGGCACGCCATCGGGCCTGCGCCAGGACCAGCCGGGGCGGCGCTCCCAGCCTGCGCCGTATTCAAAACCACCGCCCTCTTTTTCGGCCCGGGTCACCGTGCCCGTGGCCCGCACATAGCGCTCAAACTGGCCGATGGTGACTTCGGTGCGGTCGATGGCCCAGTCGCCCAAAGCCACCCTGTCAGGCACTTTTTCAGCCATGGCTTGACCCGTTTGGGCTTGCGCCACAGGCATGCCCAGCGTGGTCAAGCTGGCCAGCAGCACAACACAAACACCCCAAAGCTTCATGACACTTTCTCCTCGCCCACCCAGCGCCGCACCCACTGTTGCAGGCGCGGGCGCAGCGGCAAAAACAAACGGTAAGCCCCCTCGAACACCCACGACATCGGTGGCCAGGCCGACAACCAGCCCAACCAACGCCAGCCCGGAAACAGCCGCCACATCTGCGAAAACGCCGCCGCGCCGCTGAACAAGCGCCCCTCGCGGTCGCGCACATGGAAACGCGCCATGGCCTGCGCACAACTGAGCGCGCCCAAATCGGTCCCGGTGCTCACATCCACCCAATCGACACTCGCCGACTGAGGCAGGCGGCGGTAGATCGCGATTTCGCGGCGGCACAGGGGGCAAGAGCCGTCAAAGTAAACCGTCAAGCGGTGCAGCGTGCTCATGCGGCCAGGTCTCCACGGGCCACCAAACGGCCTTGGCGGTCCACCACAAAACCTTCGCCCAGGCCCGGGTAGGCCCCGGTCAAGCCGGTCATGATGACCTGGTGCGTGACCCACACCTCGGTGCGCCCAGCCGGCAGCGCCTGCAAGCGCTCGCGCAAAGCCTGCTGCTGAGCAGCCGGATCGCCCTGCCCGGCAAAGGTGCTGTTGAGCGCGGGCCAGTCTTCGTAAGCGCCAAAAGCCAAGCGCGCCGTGTCCTGGCAGCGGCACCACTGGCTGCTGCGCACCGCGTCGGGCTTGAAGTTCTGCGCTTGCAGCCAAGCGCCCAAGGCGCGCGAGGCTTGGCGGCCCGCCTCGCACAGGTTGCGCTGCGTGCGGCACTGGCCGATCACAAACCCTGGCGGATCGCCAATCCCCGATTCGGTGGCGGCGTGGCGAATCAACAGCACACCACCGCTTTGCCGCCAAACAGCCAACAACTGCGCCCGCGTTGCAGGCTGTGCGGACTGCGCCAAAGCCAAGCCAGGCGTGCTGGCCAGCCATGGCGCGACCAAAGTCGCCCCCAAACGGGCCAGGGCGGTGCGGCGCGGCACACCAGCCGAAACGCGAGCGCTAGGTGTCATCCACTGCGCCTCAGGACACTTCGCCCGAAGCGATGCGGCGCAGCGCCTGCTCGAACACCTCGACCGGCTGGCCGCCCGATATCAAATGCCTGTCGTTGATGATGACCGCAGGCACCGAGCGGATGCCCGCCTGCGTGTAGAACTGCTGGCGCTCACGCACCTCGGCGGTGTGCACGTCGCTGCCGAGCACCTCACGTGCGGCGGCCACATCCAGTCCCGCTTCGGCCACGCCCGCGAGCAAAACCTCCGGGTCTTCCATGCACTCGGCGCGGCCCTGGTAGGCCTGCAAAAAGGCTTTCTTCAGGGCGTGTTGCGCACCAGCGCCTTGGCCCTCGGCCCAGTGCAGCAAGCGGTGCGCGTTGAAGGTGTTGTAAACCCGCCCGCGACCACCGGGATGAAACTCAAAACCCACCTCGGCCCCACGGGCGGCAATGGTCTGGCGAATTTGCGCCTGCTGCTCAGGGGTGGAGCCATATTTTTCGGTCAGGTGTTCGCCCAGGTCCTGCCCGCCGGGGGGCATGTGCGGGTTCAGCTCAAAGGGCTGGAAATGCAGATCGGCCTGCACCTGGCCGTCCAGGCGCTCCAGGGCTTTTTCCAGAGCACCCAGGCCCACGGCGCACCAGGGGCAGGCAATGTCGGAAACGAAATCGATTTTCAATGTGGTGGTCATGATGGACTTTCAGCAAGGCTTCATTGTCCACCGGACAACATTTGTCCGCCGTTGGCCCCACACAAAAGCCCAGCCCTGACAGGGGCGGCAAATCAAGCCCCCAGAATTTCCAGCAAGGCCGCGTTGAACGTTTGCGCCGCCTCGTACTGCACCCAATGCCCCGCCCCGGCCACGGTGTGCCACTGACCCCAATGGGCTGCCTGGCGCTGCATGGCGGCCTGCAACTCGGGCAAGCGTCCTTTGTACAAGGCGTCGTGTTCACCATAAATGGCGCTGACAGGCACCTGCAATTGGGGCAGGGTTTGGGCCACGATGTCGGTGGAAGACATGCGCCTGCGCGGCATGCGGTCACGCGCCACGTTGGCTGCATGCAGGCTGAGGGCCAAGTCGTCCAGGCTGTTCGGCTTCTGCAGCATGAGCGCCATCAGGTTGTGGCGGTGCACCACTTCTTGGGCTTCGGGGGTGGGCAAATGCCGCCAGCCCTTGAGCGGGATGCGCTCGGGCACCGTCAGGCCCATGCCGGGAGCGCCGACCAGCACCAGGCGCTGGGCGTCTTGCGCATGTTCGGCCAGCCACAAAGCCCCGGCCATGCCCCCGAACGAAAAACCCACCACGCTGACTTCGTCTGCGCACTGACCCGATTGCTGCAACTGCTGCAAACCTGCGTGCAGATGCGCTGGCAAAGCGTCCACATCGGTGCAGCCGCTGGGCAAATCGGAGTCGCCAAAGCCGGGCAAATCGGGCACCAGCACGCGCCAGCCTGCATCGCGCAGGGGGGCGATGTTGTGCACCCAGTGCGTCCAGCTGCCGCTGCCGCCATGCAACAAAACCACCGAAGGCCGATGGACCGCCCCCCAGCCGTGCCACACCATGCGGGCACCTTGCCAATGCGTTTCCAGGCGCTGGGCATCGGCCAAGGCCTGGCGCAAATCGCGCGTCAAAAAATCGGGCAAAACAGCAGCGTTCATGATCTCCTTCATGCTCACATCAGGGGACATGCCATCACCGGGACGCTGGTGGATGCTGCAAACGCCAGACCCTGTAGGCCGCAGCCGTGGCCACCACGCTGGTCAGGGCACTGACCACGAACACGCTTTGCAAGCCCCAGCGCTCGCTGATGACTCCGCCCAGCAAGGCCCCAATCACCCCAGGAAAGCCATAGGCCACGACGGTGTAAAGGGCCTGCCCTCGGCCCCGCAAACGCCCGGGGAAATGGTGAGAAATCAGGGCGATGCACACCGTGTGGTGGGTCGCAAAGGTCACCGCGTGCAGGGCTTGCGCCAAGAGCAACACCCAGAGCACATCGGCCCACGAGGCCGTGAAAACCATGCGCAAGGCCATGACCGCCGAACACACCACCAGCCATGCCGTCAACGGCATGCGCGGCAACCAGCGCGACTGGGAAAAAAACCACACGATTTCCACCGCCACCGAGACAGCCCACAGCACGCCGATCATGGTTTTGCTGTACCCCAGCGAATCGAGGTAGAGCGAGAAAAACACATAAATGCCGATGTGTGACAGCACATGAAAAAAAGTGGAAGCCAGAAACCACTGCACCGACTTTTGCCGCAACACGGGCCACACGGGCTCATGCACAGCCGAATGGTGGCTGGCCTCCTTGAGGTCCGGCAGCCACCACACACTCAACAACACAGCGGCCAGACTGAACACGGTCCAGCCCGGGAAATGCTGCATGCCAAAGGCCTCGAACCAGGCGCCTGCCGCAAAGACCGTGACCAGAAAACCCATGGAGCCCCACAGGCGCACCCGCCCGTAACGCTTGGTGTCAAAAGCACCGCCTTGGCTCACGAGGTGCGCCATGGCCGCTTCGCTCATGGGCATCATGGAACTGGTGTGGGTGAACATGAGCAACAAGACCAAGCCCAGCCCCACCGGTCCCCAATCCAGAAACAACAGACAAGCGGCCGCAAAAGCCACACCTGCGCCAATGCGCAGCAGCTTCACGCGCTCGCCCGTGCGGTCACTCAAAGCCCCCCAGGCATAGGGCGCAAACAATCGGGTGGTGGCCTGCACGGCGGTGAGCACACTGATGGTCAAGAGGCTCAGCCCCATGTCTTGCAGCCACAACGGCAAATAGGGGTTGAAAAACCCGATGTGGGCGAAATAACTGGCCGACAACGCGGCAAAAGGCAGGAGCTGACGGCGCTCAGACATGGAAGCTCCAATGCCCAGTGGGAGGCTGCCCCTGCGGCCGAATCTGTGCATACCGCGGCATCTCAACCATTCGCGAGCAGGGGCTCGCTCCCACAAAGGGGCACGCACCCTCATGCCAAGGCATCAGGGCTTGCCCGCTGGGATAGGGGGCAGATCGTGTTCGACATCCCCGCATTGGGCACGGTGCTGCAGGGCGTGCTCCATGACCACCAGCGCCAGCATGGCCTCGGCGATCGGCGTGGCGCGGATGCCCACGCACGGGTCATGGCGGCCTTTGGTGATGACCTCGGTGGGCTGGCCTGCTGAGTCAATCGAGTCGCGCGCAATCAAAATCGAGCTGGTGGGTTTCACGGCAATCGACACCTCAATGTCTTGCCCCGTGCTGATGCCGCCGAGCACCCCGCCCGCGTTGTTGCCCACAAAACCAGCCTGCGTGAGCGCGTCGCCTGCGGTGCTGCCCTTTTGCGTGACGCAGCCAAAGCCCGCGCCAATCTCCACGCCTTTGACGGCGTTGATGCCCATCATGGCGTAAGCGATGTCGGCGTCGATCTTGTCAAACAGCGGCTGGCCCAGGCCCACAGGCACACCGCGCGCGACCACGCGCAGGCGGGCACCGCACGAATCGCCCGACTTGCGCAGCGCGTTCATGTAATCCTCGAGCGCCGACACATCGGCCACTGGGGCAAAAAACGGGTTGTTCGGCACGTGGTCCCAGCTCTCAAAGCCAATCGGCACGTCGCCAATCTGGGTCATGCAGCCGACAAAAGTGGTGCCAAATTTTTCTTTGAGCCACTTTTTGGCCACCGCGCCAGCCGCCACCATGGGGGCCGTCAGGCGGGCCGACGAACGGCCACCGCCACGCGGGTCGCGCAGGCCGTATTTGCGCCAATAGGTGTAGTCGGCATGGCCGGGGCGGAAGGTTTGGAGGATGTCGCCATAGTCCTTGCTGCGCTGGTCGGTGTTGTTGATCAGCAGGCAGATCGGGGTGCCGGTGGTTTTACCCTGGTAAACCCCTGAGAGGATCTGCACCGCGTCGGGCTCGTTGCGCTGGGTGACGAACTTGCTGGTACCGGGGCGGCGGCGGTCCAGATCGGGCTGGATATCGGCCTCGCTCAGGGGCATGCCGGGGGGGCAGCCGTCGATCACGCAGCCAATGGCCGGGCCGTGGGATTCACCAAAGTTGGTGACCGAGAAGAGATTTCCGAAGGTATTGCCGCTCATTTGGCCATTATCCCAGAGCGGGGAGCGGCTTTTGTGGGAGGCTGCCCCGGGGCGAGTGCCCTGAAAAAAATCAGAGTTTGACGTCCTCGGCCTCGGCAGTGGAGCCATCGGGCCAATCACGAATGTAGGCTTTGAGCATCTTGTTCTCAAAGTTCTGGCTGTCCACCACCGCCTTGGCCACATCGTAAAAACTGATCACGCCCATCAACATGCTGCCGTCCATCACCGGCATATAGCGGGCATGGTGCTCCAGCATCATGCGGCGCACCTCGTCAATGTCGGTACTGCCTGCGCAGGTGAGTGGTTGGGACTCCATGGCTTCGCGCACCACGGTGTTGCCAACTTGCCCCCCGTTTTTGACAATTTGCAGAATCACCTCACGGAATGTCAGCATGCCGACCAACTGGCCCTGGGCCATCACCACCAGAGACCCGATGTCTTTTTCGGCCATATCGGTCATGGCACGGGACAGGGGTTCATCGGGCTGCACGGTGAACAAGGTGCCGCCCTTGACGCGGAGGATGTCGCTGACTTGCATGGTGTGTCTCCTTGGGGTCGAATGGGGTTCTGATTGGGTATCAATATAGCCCACAATGAACGTTGAACAACAGCCCCCAAGCGGGTCAAACGTTTTCTTTTTTTCGGAGAGAAGCCATGGCTGGTTACAGCGATCCCGGTTTTGACACTTTGGCCCTGCACGCAGGTGCCGCACCCGACCCGAGCACGGGTGCACGGGCCGTGCCCATCCACCTGACCACCTCCTTTGTTTTTGAGTCCAGCGACCAAGCCGCCGCCCTGTTCAACCTGGAGCGCCCGGGCCACGTCTACAGCCGCATCAGCAACCCCACCAACGCGGTGCTGGAGCAGCGCATCTCGGCACTCGAAGGCGGCATAGGCGCCATCACCACATCGAGCGGTCAGGCCGCTTTGCACCTGGCCATTGCCACGCTGATGGGCGCAGGCTCGCACATCGTGGCGTCGAGCGCTTTGTACGGCGGCTCACACAACCTGCTGCACTACACCCTGAGCCGCTTTGGCATCCGAACCACTTTTGTCAAACCCGGCGATCTGGACGCCTGGCGGGCCGCTGTGCAGCCCGACACCAAACTCTTTTTTGGCGAAACCGTGGGCAACCCCGGCATGGACGTCCTGAACATCGAGGCCGTGAGCGCCATCGCGCACGAAGCGGGCGTGCCGCTGCTGGTGGACTCCACCCTCACCTCGCCCTGGCTCATCAAGCCCTTTGACCACGGGGCCGATCTGGTCTACCACTCGGCCACCAAGTTCCTGTCGGGCCACGGCACGGTGGTGGGCGGCGTGGTGGTCGATGGCGGCAGCTTTGACTGGGACAAATCGGGCAAGTTTGCCGAATTGAGCCAGGCCTATGAAGGCTTTCACAACATGGTCTTCAGTGAAGAGAGCACCGTGGGTGCCTTCTTGCTGCGCGCCCGGCGCGAGGGCCTGCGCGACTTTGGTGCCTGCATGAGCCCGCACACCGCGTGGCTGATCCTGCAAGGCATCGAGACCCTGCCGCTGCGCATGGCCCGGCACATGGAGAACACGGCCAAAGTGGTCGAGTTTTTGGCGGCACACCCCTTGGTCAGCCGGGTGGGCCACCCCCTGCTGGAGAGCCATCCCTCACATGCGCTGGCGCAAAAACTCTTGCCACGCGGAGCCGGTTCGGTGTTCAGCTTCGACATCAAGGGCAGCCGCGCCCAAGGCCAAAAGTTCATCGAGACCCTCAAGGTTTTCAGCCACCTGGCCAATGTGGGCGACTGCCGCAGCCTGGTGATCCACCCGGCCAGCACCACGCACTTCCGCATGACGGACGAAGCCCTGGCCGCAGGTGGCATCGGTCCCGGCACCATCCGCCTGTCCATTGGCCTGGAAGACCCGGCCGACCTGATCGACGACCTGAAGAAAGCCCTCAAAGCGGCCGAGAAAGCCGCTTGAAATTTGCGCAGCTTGCCCATGCCCTCCACACACCACTGTCATTCCGCGCAACTCCTGTCATTCCCGCGCATGCGGGAATCCATGGACCCCGGATCAAGTCCGGGGTGACATGCCGAGCATTTGTCCATTCTTGGACGGAACAGTTCATCACCTGAGCCTCAAGTCATGATCATCTCTTTGCCCACCCACAAGCTCTACGCCTACACAGGCGGCAAGCCCTTCAACCCCGCCCAACCCACCGCCGTGTTCATCCACGGCGTGCTCAACGACCACAGCGTCTGGATCTTGCAAACCCGCTACCTCGCCCACCACGGCTGGAACGTGTTGGCCATCGACCTGCCCGGGCACTGCAAAAGCGAAGGCCCGCCGCCGCAAAGCGTGGAAGAAGCGGCCGACACCATCATCGCGCTGCTGGATGCGCTGAAGATTGACAAGGCCGCGCTGATCGGCCACAGCTTTGGCTCGCTCATCGCCCTGGAAGCGGCTGCCCGTGATTCGGCGGCCCATCCCGGCCGCGTGAGCCACCTGGTCATGGTGGGCACGGCCTACCCCATGCGCGTCTCGCCCACCTTGCTCGACCTGTCGGTCAGTGCGCCCTTCAAGGCCATCGACATGGTCAACAGCTTCTCGCACTCCACGCTGGCGCCACCGCCTTCGGCCCTGGGCCCCGGCACCTGGCTGTACGGCGGCAGCAAGGCGCTGATGCGCCGGGTGCTGGCCAGCAACACGCAGGTCAATGTGTTCCATACCGGCTTCAAGGCCTGCGACAGCTACAGTGGCGCCGAAGTGGCCATGCCCCGTGTGAGCTGCCCGACCCTGTTTGTGCTCGGCAACGCCGACCAGATGACCCCGCCCAAGGCCGCGCAAAGCCTGATCGCGCTGTGCACCCAACCCAAGGTGGTGAAGCTGCCCGCGGGCCATTCGCTCATGACCGAAGCGCCTGAAGGGGTTCTGCAGTCGCTCAAGGATTTTTTGAAGCCATGACCCTGACGAAAATTCGCGAGCAGGGGCTCGCTCCCACACAAAACAACAGGCCCTCTGCCTTTGTGGGAGGCCGCCCCTGCGGCCGAATGCCTGCATGGCCCTTACCGAAGATTAGCGCACAGGTGTGCGCTCGTACAACATGAACAAACTGATTTCCAGCATCACCCCGGCGCTGTCGGCTGACAGGGCAAACGAGATCGCCCAAACACTGGACCTGCGAGCCCTGCCGCGCGATTTTCTGGACAACCCCTACCCGGTTTATGCCGCACTGCGCGAAGCGGAGCCCTTCAAGCGCATGCCCGACGGCTCGTACTTCCTCACTCGCCATGCCGATCTGGTCGGGGTGTACCGCGACGCCAAGGTCTTCAGCTCTGACAAGCAGGTCGAGTTCGGCCCCAAATACAACCACGCGCCATTCAACCAGCCCCCTTACACCACGCCCGGCGGTGTGGCCCTGCTGTTCGAGCACCACACCAACAGCCTCGTCTTCAACGACCCGCCCCTGCACACCCGGGTGCGCCGCCTCATCATGGGCGCCCTCACCCGCCGCGCCATTGAGGCCATGGAGCCTGGCCTGGTGCAGCTGGTCGACAGCCTGCTGGACAAGATCGAGGCCCGAGGCGGCGGCGACCTGATCGAAGACTTTGCCTCGGCCATTCCGGTCGAGATCATCGGCAACCTGCTGGACGTGCCACATGCCGACCGCGAACCCTTGCGCGGCTGGTCGCTGGCGATTTTGGGGGCGCTGGAGCCCGCCCTCACGCCCGAACAGGAAGCGCTGGGCAACCGCAGCGTGACCGAATTTCTGGCCTACCTGCGCGAGCTGGTCGCCAAACGTCGTCAACAGCCGGGCGACCCGGAGCACGATGTGCTGACCCGGCTGATCCAAGGTGAGGAAAACGGCGATGCCCTGAGCGAAGTCGAGCTGCTGCAAAACTGTGTGTTCCTGCTCAATGCCGGGCACGAGACGACCACCAACCTGATCGGCAACGCCCTCATCACCTTGCAAGAGTGGCCCGAGCAGCGCGAACAACTCAAGGCCGACCTGAAACAAGCGGCCAGCGACGAAGAACGCGAACAGATTCTGGGCCTGGCGGTGGACGAGTTTTTGCGCTTTGAATCGTCCAACCAGCTGGGCAACCGCCGCGCCCTGCAGGCCACGCAGGTCAACGGCGTGGATCTTCCCGCAGGCGCTTTGGTCACGCTGTGCATTGGCGCGGCCAACCGCGACCCGGCGGTGTACGAGAACCCCGAACAACTGGACCTGCGCCGCACCGGGAACAAGCACCTGGCCTTTGGCTTTGGGGTGCACCAGTGCGCGGGCCTGAGCCTGGCCCGCCTCGAAGGCCGCATCGCCATCGGGCGCTTTTTGCAGCGTTTTCCCGATTACCGACTGACCGAGGCCCCGGTGCGCGGTGGCCGTGCCCGGTTCCGCGGCTTTTTGAGCGCGCCCTTTCAAACCCACTGAACACAGCCCGGAGACACCGCCATGACCGAAGCCGTTCACCATGCCAGTTTTGCCGAGTTTTACCCGTTCTATTTGAGCGAGCACAGCCACCGCACCTGCCGACGCATGCACTTTGTGGGCAGCAGCTTGTCGCTGGTGTGCCTGGCCATGCTGGCCATCACCGGCAAGCCGCTGTACTTTTTGTATGGTTTGCTGTGTGGCTACGGCTGCGCCTGGATCGGGCATTTTGTGTTCGAAAAGAACAAGCCCGCCAGCTTCAAGCGCCCGCTTTACAGCTTCATGGGCGACTGGGTGATGTACCGCGACATGTGGCGCGGGCGCGTGAGTTTTTGAGGTTGCAGCCTTCGGCCAGGATGGATACCCGGTCAAGCCGGGTATGACAAAAACCTCGTCACCCCCGACCTGATCGGGGGTCTGTACCTTCGGAGCCGATGGATACCCAGCAGAGCCTGGTAGGACGGAAGGGTCAGAATGGCCTCAGGCGGCCGGTACGGGCAAGAGCTGCGCCACTCGGATCTGATCCAGCCCGGTCTGCGTCCAGACCGGATCGACCCCTGAGCCTCGCAAAACCAGCAAACGGTCCGCCAGCGGGGCCACGCTGACCTGGGTGGGGTCAATCAGCAGGACTTGCCGGGCTTGTCCTTGGTCGTTCTGCTCGGTCAGGCGTCCCACCCAATCGAGGCTTTGCAAAACGTCCAGCACCTGACGCAGTTCGCTGGCCTCCACACGCAAACGCACCGCCAGGTCATCGGTGCTCCAACCCCGCTGGTCAGACACCTTGGCAGCGTTCAACTCGGCCACAATCTCCAACGCCAGGCGAAAGCCCCAACCCGCCCCCTCGGGTTTGCGCCACTCTTGCCGGCCCAAGTGGGGCAGGCTGGAAGCCAGCACAGCCCCCAGCAAAACCAGCAGCCAGGTCACATAAATCCAGACCAGCAAAATCGGCAACGCAGCAAAAGCGCCATAAATCAGGGAATAAGTGGGCACCTGAAGCAGGTAAAGCGCCATCAGCTTTTTGGCCAACTCCAGGGCACCCGCGACCAGAAATCCGGCGGTAATCGCATGCCGCCACCGCACACGGGTGTAGGGCACATAAAAATACAAACCACTCACACAGGCCGTGAGCAGCACAAACTCAAAACTGTCGAGCAACCAGCGAACCGAGCCCGGCAACACATTCACCACGTCACGCGAAGCCGTCACCACATAAGACGTGATCGCCAGACTGGCCCCCAAAAACAGAGGCCCCAGCGTGATGGCGGACCAGTACAGCAGCACCCGCTGCGGCAAAGGGCGCTGACGCCGCAAGCCCCAGATTTGCCCCAAAGTGCGCTCGATCGTCACCATCAAAAACACCGCAGACAACAGCACCGCGACCAAACCCGCCGAGCCCAAACGGCTGGCCTTGCGGGAAAACTGGGTCAGGTAACTGAGCACCTGGCGGGCAATGCTTTCGGGCACCAGGCTCTCGATCAGCCAACGCTGGATCGTGTCCTGAAACTTGCCAAACACCGGAAACGCGGCAAACACCGCCAGACCCACGGCAAACAGAGGCACCAAAGCCAGCACGGTGGTGAAGGTGAGCGAGCTGGCGCTCACGCCCAAACGGGCCTCGCGAAAGCGCTCGGCCAGCACACCCGCCATCTGGCGCCATGGAAAAACCGACAATTCCTGCCACCAAAGGGTGGCTTGGGCGCTCAAAGAAGACTTGGACAAGGGAGAAGGCATGCCCGGTATGATGCCACCGCAATGAACACCTACACCGAAAACAACCCCGCTGGCGTCGATTTCACCCGCTGGATGGCCGTGGGCAGCTTGCTGGGCCTCATCCTCTTGGGCCTGGCCTGGGAGCTTTGGCTCGCGCCCTTGCGTCCGGGTGGCTCCTGGTGGGCCATCAAAGTGCTGCCGCTGTGCATTCCGCTGGCGGGCCTGCTGAAAAACCGCATGTACACCTACCGCTGGGTCAGTATGCTGGTGTGGCTGTACTTCATCGAGGGCGTGGTGCGGGCCTGGGGCGATGCCTGGCCCTCCAACGCCCTGGCAGGACTACAAACTTTGCTGTGCACCACCTTGTTCATAGCCTGCGCCTTACACGTGCGCATCCGCTTCAAAGCTGCCAAAGCAACGGGTAATTTTGTGCCCGTGCCCCGCGACTGAAGCCTGCACCCCGCTCATTGACACCGTCAGCCACCATTTGCCCATGACCGCTTTGCCCCACGCTCACCCCGAACTGATCGCCCAACTTCGTCAGATTTGCGGTGACGCCAACGTCTTGACCCACGACGACCCGGCCACCGACCTGAGCCCCTGGGAGCAGGACTGGCGAAAACGCGTCAAAGGCCGTGCCTTGGCCGTGGTACGCCCAGGCAACACCGCCGAAGTGGCGGCAGTGGTCAAGGCCTGTGCAGCAGCCAACACGCCCATCGTGCCGCAAGGCGGCAACACCGGGCTGGTGGTGGGCGGCGTGCCCAACGGCTCGGGCACCCAGATCGTGCTGAGCATGACCCGCATGAACGCCGTGCGCGCCATCGACCCGGCCAACCTGACCATCACCGTGGAAGCCGGTTGCGTGCTGCAAAACCTGCAGGCCGCGGCCGAGGCTGCCGGTTTTCTGTTCCCTTTGAGCCTGGGCGCCGAAGGCAGCTGCACGATCGGTGGCAACCTGGGCACCAACGCAGGCGGCACGCAAGTCGTGCGCTACGGCAACACCCGCGAGCTTTGCCTGGGCCTGGAAGTCGTCACCGCGCAAGGTGAAGTCTGGAACGGCCTGAGTGGTCTGCGCAAGGACAACACCGGCTACGACCTGCGCAACCTGATGATCGGCAGCGAAGGCACGCTGGGCATCATCACAGCCGCCACGATGAAGCTCTATCCACAGCCCGCCGCACAGCTGACCGCCTGGGCCGCCGTGCCCAGCATGGAAGCGGCCGTGCAATTGCTGGGCCTGGCGCACCAGCGTCTGGGGCCAGGCCTCACGGGCTTCGAGGTCATGAACCAGTTTGCGCTCGGCCTTGTCGACAAACACTACCCCCAATTGCGCGTGCCCCTGTGGCAAGGCACCCCTTGGTGTGTGTTGCTTGAAAACTCCGACAGTGAAAACGAAGCGCACGCGCGCAGCCAATTTGAGGGCCTGCTCGAAGCCGCCCTGGAACAAGGTTGCGTGACAGACGCCGTGGTTGCAGAAAACCTCACACAAGCGAAGGGGCTGTGGCACATCCGTGAAAGCATCACCCTGGCCCAGGCCACAGAAGGCCTGAACATCAAGCACGACATCAGCATCCCGGTCTCGCGCATCCCGGACTTTGTGGCCGAGACCGACGCCCTGCTCGCGCGTGAAGTCCCCGGCATGCGCATGGTCGACTTTGGCCACCTGGGCGACGGCAACCTGCACTACAACGTACAAGCGCCCGAAGGGGCCGATGGCCCCGCCTTTTTGCGGCAATACGAAGACCGGGTGAACACGCTGGTGTTCGACCAGGTCAAGCGCTTTGGCGGCTCGATCAGCGCCGAACATGGTGTGGGCGAGCAAAAAGTGAACAAGCTGCCGCTCTACAAAGACCCGACAGCGCTGGCCATGATGCGGGCCGTCAAGCAGGCGCTGGACCCGAAAAACCTGCTCAACCCCGGCCGCGTGCTGGGCTGAAAACGCACCATTTACACTTGCAGCCATGACTTCTCCCAACCGCCCCGTCCGCAGCCAGTACGAAGACTTGATGCGCCACGTCTACACGACCGGCGTGCAAAAAGGTGACCGCACCGGCACCGGCACCCGCAGCGTCTTTGGCCACCAGATGCGCTTTGACCTGAACGAAGGTTTTCCACTGGTCACCACCAAGAAGGTCTTTTTGCGGGCCATCATCGTGGAGCTGCTGTGGTTCTTGCGCGGCGACAGCAATGTGAAGTGGTTGCAAGAGCGCGGCTGCACCATCTGGGACGAATGGGCGCGCGAAGATGGCTCGCTCGGTCCCGTTTATGGCGTGCAGTGGCGCAGCTGGCCCACCCCGGGCGGTGGCCACATCGACCAGATCCAGCAGGTCATGGACACGCTCAAAAACAACCCCGACTCGCGCCGCATCATCGTGAGCGCCTGGAACGTGGCCGAACTTGACCAAATGGCCCTGATGCCCTGCCATGCCTTCTTCCAGTTTTATGTGGCGCCGCCCCAAAAGGCGGGCGACAAGCCCAAACTCAGTTGCCAGCTGTACCAGCGCAGCGCCGACATCTTTTTGGGTGTGCCCTTTAACATTGCCAGTTATGCCTTGCTGACCCACATGATCGCGCAGCAGTGCGACATGGACGTGGGCGACTTCATCTGGACCGGTGGGGATTGCCACATCTACGCCAATCACCATGAGCAAGTCGAGCTGCAGCTGAGCCGCCAGCCCTTTGCCTACCCCACCTTGAACATCAAGCGTAAACCCGCTTCGATCTTCGATTACGAGTTCGAGGACTTCGAGGTCGTGGGCTATGAGTGCCACCCCGCCATCAAGGCTCCCGTGGCGGTCTGAGTCCCGGCCTGATGAAACTGCACCTGATTTATGCCCGCGCCCGCAACGGCGTGATCGGCAAGGACAACCAGATGCCCTGGCACCTGCCCGAAGACCTGGCGCACTTCAAGCGCGTCACGCTGGGCCAGCCGGTCATCATGGGCCGCAAGACCTGGGACTCACTGCCCGCCCGCTTTCGCCCCCTGCCCGGGCGTCTCAACATCGTCATCACCCGACAGCCTGAATGGCAGGCCGAAGGGGCCTTGCGTGCGGCCTCCATCGAAGACGCCATGCGCCTGTGCGGCGAGGCACCGGATGCCTGGATCATGGGCGGCGCCGAGATCTACCGCCTGGCCGAACCCCTGGCCAGCACGGCGGTGGTGACCGAGATCGACGCCGACTTTGATGGTGATGCCTTTGCGCCCAAATTGGACGCAAGCTGGCGTGAAATACAACGCGAACCGCATCTGGCCGCCAATGGCTTGAATTTCAGTTTTGTAAGCTACCAACACGCAATTTGAGGAGACTCCATGTCAGGACACGGCTTTCACGTGCATGGCCCGCACGACCACGAACTTGAGCACGCCGCGCAAGGCCATGGTGGCAGCCATACCAACAGCATCGCCATGTTCACCGCCATCATCGCCACGGTGGGCGCGTTGTTTGGTTACATGGGCGGGGCCACACAGGCCAATGCCGGCCTTTACAAAAACAACGCCGCCATCAAAAAAACCGAAGCGTCCAACCAGTGGAACTATTACCAGGCCAAGAGCAGCAAGCAGAACCTGAGCGAGCTGGCCCTAGAACTAGCTCCAGCTGGCAAAAAAGAGTTTTACCAAGAAGAAATCAAGCGCTACAAGGGTGAAAAATCAGAGATCAAAGCCGCAGCTGAAAAACTCGAAGCAGAGTCCAAACACTGGGATGAGCAGTCAGACGAGCAAATGCACCAGCACCACCGCTGGGCGCAGGCCACCACGGTGCTCCAGGTGTCGATCGCCATGGCGGCGATTGCCCTGCTGTCCAAAAAGAAATGGCTGGAAGTGGTGATGTACGGCGCAGGGGCAGTGGGTGTGGTGATTGGCGGGTTGGCCGCCCTGCACATCTGAGGGATTAAAAGCCCAACGCCGCTGTGCTGCACAGCGGCGTGGCTCAACCGGAACAAGGCCTTTTCAGGCCTTTTTCTTTTTCGGCGCAGCGCCGGTATCGGTGTCGCCTGTTTTCTCGCTACCGCAGTAAGCCAACCACATCTGGCGCAGCGCACCCTCGAAGTCGCGGGTGTACTGGTCGATGTCCCAAGCCGGTGCAGCCTGCAGGCGCTCGCGCAAACCACGTTTGAGTGACAGCAAAGCCTGGCGGTCGCGGGCCATGGCGGCGGCGATGCGCACATAGTCGGCATCGGTCTGGGCCACCCAGTCGGTCAAGCCCGCCGCCGTCATGAAGCTGGCCCCCATGCGCGACACAAAATGGCCACCGGCCTTGACGACCACCGGCACGCCCATCCACATCGCCTGCAAGGTCGTGGTGCCGCCGTTGTAAGGCACAGGGTCGAGTGCGATGTCCACATCGGCGTATTCGGCCATCATGTCGGTCAGGCCCACCGGGCCCCGGAATTCCAGCCGCTCGCGGGCAATGCCTTCGGCCAAAAAGCGCTGGGCAAAGGCCTCGACCGCGCCATCGTCCTTGAAACTCGGGGCCTTGAGCAGCAGGCGTGAACCCGGCACCTCCTGCAACACTGCCGCCCACAGCTTGACGGTGTGGGGCGTGAGTTTGGGCACGTTGTTGAACGATCCAAAGGTCAAAGGCCGCTCGGCATGCGCCTGGCCGTAGTCCGGGTACGGGTAGTTCACCTCAGGGGCAAAACAGAACACACTGTGCGGCAGGCGCGCCAACTGTTCGCTGAACAAGCCTTCGCTGCCAGCAGGGGCGACCACGCCGTCGGCCACCAGCCAGTCGATGTTGGGCACCCCGGTGGTGCCGGGATAGCCCAGAAAGGTGGCCTGCACAGGCGCGGCGCGCTGACCGAACAGGCTCATGCGCTGCATGCTGGTGTGGCCCGACAGGTCCAGCAGGATGTCGATGCCGTCTTCTTCGATGCGGCGCGCCAGCTGGCCGTCGTTCCAGTGGGTCACCTCCACCCAGTGGGCCACACGGCGTTTGGCCAGCTGCGTTTGCTCGTCGTACGACACCCCCGTGAAATACACCGTCACCTCAACCGCCTTGGGGTCCAGCCGGGCCAGCAGCGGCTGCATGAAGATGTTGACCGGGTGCTGGTGGTGGAAATCGGCCGACACCAGACCCACACGCAGCTTGCGGTGGGGGGTCTTGTCGTTCTTGAAGCTGCTGCGAGAACGGGCGTTTTGCCCCATGTGGGCAAACAACTCGCGGTGAAAGTCGGTGACTTGCTGCGGGCTGAGCTGGTCGCTGTAGAGCGAACTCATGGCCGCGCTCGAATGCATTTTGGAGCCTGGACCTTCTTCGTCGGCCAGCGCTTTGTAAAGCCGCCAAGCCGTGTCGGCATCGCCCGTGCGACCAGCCACACTGGCGCGCATTGACTTGGCACCCGGCTGGGGGGCGATGGCCTCGGCCTTGGCCAACGAAGCCAGGGCTTCTTGCATGTTCCAGCTCTCGGCCAGTGAATGGGCCAGATTCCAGTGGGCGGTGCCGCTGTCCGGGTGCAGCTCGACGTTGCGACGCAGCACCGCCTGGGCTTCTTGCCACAGGTTGTAGCGGAACGACAAATCGGCCAGACGCACCAGCGTGGCCTCGGCGGTGCCCGCACTGGCCCGCTCAAACGCCCGGTGTCCGTCTTCGGTCATGCCCAGGCGCATGAAGATGTCGCCCAGGTCCATTTGCATCTCGGCGCGTTCGTTGTCGTCGATCTGCTCTTGGCTCACGCGCAAGACCAGCAAGGCCTGCCGCAAGGATTCGAGCGCCCGGGCGGCATCGCCGCGCTCCAGGCGGAACTTGCCCATGCGCCAATGCACCAAGCGGTTTTTGTCGACCCCGGCGACGGTCAAGGCGCGGTGGTATTCGGCCGCACCCGCGTCCATTTGCCCCTGGTCTTCGAGCACACGGGCCAGCGACAAACGCGCCTCGTAGCGGGTGGGCACCAGCGCGATGGCCTTGCTGTAACAGGTCATCGCCTGCTGGGGCACGCCTTGCTGGCGGCACAAATGTCCGGCTTCCAGCCAGCCGCTGTAATTAGCGGGAAAGGCCTTGAGCAAGGTCGCAAAGCCCTCCCGTGCCGCCTGCCAATCCCCCAAGCGGACCCCACAACGGGCCCACTGCAAAGCGGCAGCCTCCATCTGCGGAGCTTGCTGAAGGGCCAACGCATAGCCCGCACGCGCCTGCTCCCAACGTCCAGCTTTGAAATCGGCATTGGCCTGGTTGAACGCCTCGACTGCAGCCACCGGCAAGTCCAGTTCGGGGGCTGCGACATCGGGGTGATCCTGGGGGCTGTCCTGGGAAGGGGGCTGAGTGCTCATCGAGGGGTGTTGTGTCAGAAAATCAAGCGCCCATTGTCACGGCTGCAAGCACCATAAGCGATCCAAAAGTGCATTTTTTGTGTTTCCAAAGGCAGCACACGACACCTTTCATCCATGGACTAAACTCAAAACACCCCCGCCCCATCGCCAGAAAAAAATTCCCCCATGAAAATTGCCACCTGGAACGTCAACTCCCTGTCCGTGCGCCTGCCCCAGGTGCTCGACTGGCTGGCCGCCAACCCGACCGATGTGCTGGCCCTGCAGGAACTCAAGCTCACCGACGACAAATTCCCGGCCGCGGCCTTTGCCGAAGCGGGCTACCAGGCCCAATGGTTCGGCCAGAAAACCTACAACGGCGTGGCGCTGATCTCCAAAGCCGAAGGCACGGATGTGGTCAAAAATATCCCCGGCTTTACGGACGACATGTCGCGTGTGATCGCGGCTACCTACCCCGATGGCGCAGGCGGCCAGGTGCGGGTGATCGGTGCGTATTTCCCGAACGGCCAGGCCCCGGACAGCGACAAATTTGTCTACAAGATGCGCTGGCTCGATGCGCTGCGCGACTGGGTGGGCCGCGAGATGCAAAAGCACCTGAACCTGGTGCTGATGGGTGACTACAACATCACTTTTGACGAACTTGACATGTGGGACCCGGTGGGCTTGGCGGGCACCATCCACTGCACCGATACCGAACGCGAAAAGCTGCAGGCCCTGATCGGCCTGGGCCTGACGGACAGCTTCCGCCTGTTTGAGCAGCCCGAAAAAAGCTACAGCTGGTGGGATTACCGCGAGTTCGCCTTCCGCCGCAACCGGGGTTTGCGCATCGACCACATCCTGATTTCGCAGGCCCTCAAGGCACGCGCCAGCGCTTGTGTGATCGACCGTGCCCCGCGCAAAAACGAGCGCCCCAGCGACCATGCCCCTGTGGTGTTGACCTTGGGGGCTTGATCTCAAGGCACCATCACATGGTGCCAGTAACGTCGCGCGCGCACCCGCTCGCATTGAACCTCATCCGGAACGTCGCTGCGCCAAATCGCCGCGCCGCAGCGGCTGGACTCGACCAAGGCAATGCCCTGCGCCTGGTAGCGCGACACCACCGATGCTGCGGGGTGGCCGAATCGGTTGCGGTAACCGGCCTGCACGAGTGCGAACCGGGGCTGCAACGCCTGCAAAAACGCGGCGCTCGACGAGGTTTGGCTGCCATGGTGCGGCACCAAGAGCACATCGACCGGGGCCAGGCCCGATGGCCCTGCAGACGGTGACCCCGCCTGCAACAGCGCTTGCTCTTGCGCCACCTCGATGTCACCCGCCAACAACGCCGAAGACTTGCCGTTGCCAATGCGCAAGACGCAACTGACTTCATTGGGTCTCGGTGTTCGACCCGGCGCATTGGGGGAAAGCGCAGGGTGCAGCACCTCGAACTGCACCCCATCCCACACCCACGACTGCCCAGCCTGGCAGCGCACCCAGCCCGGGCGCAGGGCATGCAAGGGGTGCGCATCCTCCAATGAAGACCACAACGCGGCCTGCGGCTGCATGGCCAGCACCGCTGCTGCGCCCCCGGTGTGGTCGCTGTCGCGGTGGCTGAGCATCAAGGTGTTGATGCGCTCGCCCATTTGCGCCAACAAGGGCACCAGCACCCGGTGGCCCGCATCGCTTTCGGCCGAATAGCGCGGCCCCGCGTCGTAGAGCAGGCTGTGGGTGGCGGTGCGCACCAGCACCGCATTGCCCTGGCCCACGTCGGCCGCCAGCAATTCGAAATGACCGGCTTCAGGGCGCGGTGATTCGCCCCACAACACGGGCCACAGCAAGGGCAAGCACAGCAGCTTCCACGACCAAGGCAGCTTGAGCACCAGCCCCCAAGCGCCCAACAGCGCCAGCGCCCCCAGCCCCCAGGACGGCATGGCCGTGGACACGCTGGCCATCGGCCAGGTGGCCAACCAGCCCAAGCCGCTCATGAGCGGCTGCAGCGCCCAAGCCGCCAACACCGCAAAGCCCGACCCCAACAGACCCAACATGGCCAGCGGCGTGACCACCAAGGTCACCCAGGGAATCGCCCACAAATTGGCCAACAAACCCACCAGCGAGACCTGGCCAAAAAACAGCAAGGTCAAAGGTGCCAGCGCCAGTGTGACGATGGCCTGCTCGCGCACCAAACGCATGAGGCCGTGCCACACGGAAAGCAAGCCTCCCAAGCGGGGCTGTGGGGGAAGGTGCGCCTGCCCCTGCAGCGAGTCCGAACTGGACTGTGTCCCTGCGGGCTGGCGTGCTGCAGGGTGCGCCCGGCCCGAGGCCATGAGCACCCCCACCGCGACAAAGCTCAACCAGAATCCCGGCTGCAGCATGGCCCAAGGGTCCAAGGTCAGCACCAGCGTCCCGGCCAACAACCAGATCAGCCGACCATGCCAATGACGCGCCGACATTTTCAGCAGCAACACAACCCCCAGCATCCACAAGGTTCGCTGTGCGGGCACACCCCAGCCGCTGAACAGCGCATAAAACCCGGCCAGCGCCCAGCCCGCCAAAGCCCCCACATGCACCGCAGGCCAACGCAAAGCCCCGTTGAAGCCCCAAAGCGCGGATCTGCGCCAGCCCCAAGCCACCAGACCCCCAGCCAGCCAAGCGAACATGGTCACATGCAGGCCCGAGATGCTCATCAGGTGCGCCACGCCTGTCGCCCGAAATACATCCCAGTCTGCGCGCTCAATGGCCGCTTGGTCGCCCGTGACCAACGCCGCCACCACACCCGCCCGCTGGGCCGCTGCCGCATCGCCGCCCGCCAGGGTTTCCTGACTCAGCAAGCGGTCACGGACCGATTGACGCCAGGCTTCGATCGGATGCGCCCCGGTGTGGGCCAAACGCTGTGGGGCCGGGTCTTTGACCCCTGAGCGCACATAGCCTGTGGCGCGAATGCCCTGCTCCCACAGCCACAGCTCGTAATCAAACCCTCGCGGATTCATGTGCCCATGGGGTGCTTTCAGGCGCACGCGAAAACGCCAGCGTTCGCCGGCTTTCACAGGCTCAGGTAGAGGCGACACATTCCAGCCGCTGTCGTGCAGCCCGTCCTGCCCATACCAACCCAGATACACCTGAGTCGGCAATTCCGCCCCCAAGTTCAGCGCATGCCTTGCGCCCGACTTGTCGACCCGCCGGGCTTGTTCGAGCCGAAAACGAAAACGCCAGCCCAGGTCTTGCCGCTGCGGCATGGCCTGGACCACCCCCACCACATCAAGATCCTGGCCCTCCAGCCATGGGGCCATACCGCCAGCGCGTGTCCCGGCCTGCCAACCCGTCAGCCCAAACGCCGCTGTCGACCACACCAGCCCCCACAGGGCCTGGCGAACCCCAGCGTGCGCGAATTGAAAAACGGTGACACGTCGCAGCAGCCATGCACCGACAAGGGCCAAAGCCATGCAGGCGCCATAGACCGACCCAGACCACAAGACCGCTTGTTGCAACTGCAGCGCAAGGCCCAGGCACCAAGCCAGCAAGCTCCAGCCCAAGTCTCGCGCCCAAGCCATGCGCATCAGACGGCCCGGCCCAACACAGACCCCCGCGCCGCAACCCGGCCATGCCTGCCGGATGAACCGCATCGCTTCATGTCAGCCTCCCTGATTTGGCTGGTGATTCCAACGCTCGTTTCGGCGTTCTGGGTGTCCGCTCCAGCAGGCCGCATCGCCGGGCGATGCGGACCCAAGACCTGGCGTCTGCCTGGCTCTTTGTAACTGTCCACGCACCGTTTGTCATGCGTATCGCCCCTGTTGCATTGGCTGCGATATGCCGATACGCATCGCCCAGCCACGCATGGCCTGCAAGTCATCGCGGGCAGGCATTCGGCCGCAGGGCCAGCCGCCCGCAAAGAGCCGCCCAGTCCGTGATTTGGATTGAGCGACAATGCCGGTTCATTTTTGTCACCCCCGTACCCACGGGACCCCATCCCTTCAGCCCAGAGACCCACCATGAGCGTTTACGACACCCTGAAATCCCTGAACATCGAACTGCCCCCTGTGGCCGTGCCCGCAGCGGCTTATGTGCCCTTTGTGCAGACCGGTAACCTGGTCTTCCTGTCGGGCCACATCGCCAAAAAAGACGGCAAAGTCTGGGCCGGCCAGCTGGGCAAGAACATCAGCACCGCCGAAGGCCAGCAAGCCGCTCGCGCCGTGGCCATCGATCTGATGGGCACCTTGCACGCTGCCGTGGGCGACTTGAACAAGGTCAAACGCATCGTCAAAGTGATGAGCCTGGTCAACTCGACCGGTGACTTCACCGAGCAACACCTGGTCACCAACGGCTGCAGTGAACTGCTGGGTCAGGTTTTTGGTGCACAGGCAGGCGCCCACGCCCGCAGCGCTTTTGGTGTCGCGCAAATCCCTATGGGCGCTTGCGTCGAGATCGAACTGATTGCCGAAATCGGCTAAAAAAAGCCACGCCCTGCTGATGCAAGGCGTGGTTTTTTGACGGTGAGGCCAACCGCTCCCGGACTCGGCCTGGGCGACTGGCGATTTGAGGATCAGCCGCGCCCCGGGATCTCCGAGAGCAAAGCCTCCACATGGGCTTTGGCTTTTTCAAGCGAAGCCATGCTGCCCGTCAGGTACATGCGGCCGCTGGCACCGATCATGCTGCACTCGACCAGGGTCAGGTCGGGGGCGACTTTTTCGGCTTCGTTGGCCATGTGGGCACCGAACAGGGCCGGGGCCACTTCCATGAGCAGCATGTTCTGGCCGGGCAGCACCATGCTGGCTTGGCGCGTCCGGTTCATCAGCACGGCGTGCTGATCGGTCACGTTTTCCAGAATGTCGCTGTACAGCAGATGCGGGCGCAGCTGGTCTTCGGCCTTGGCGCCCATCCAAGCCAGAATGACCTGGCCTGCTCGCTGCAGCGCCGCGCTGTCGTTGCTGTGCAACTCCAGCACGCCAAACTGCCGCTCCACCGCCAGAATGCCAGGCTCCAGGGTGGGCTCGGCCTTGAGCGCCAGATCGATCACGCGCTGGATGGACAGCCCGGGGGCGATCTCGACCAGCAGCGCATTCGTGCCCTGCATCGCCACGTAGCCGCGTGCGCCCAGGGGCGAACTCATCCACGAGGAGAACTGGGGCTGCAGGTCGGTGAGCGTCAGGTAAACCCGAAGCTCAGCGGCCGGCTTGGCGGGCGCTGCGGCTTTTTTAGTTGTGGCCATGCGGCCTCCTTATTTGCAACAGCCGTCGATCACTTGCCGTCGAAGGCTTTGGACACGTCAGCGTGGGGACGTGGGATGACGTGGCAGGACACCACTTCACCGATCGCGCCTGCGGCTTCTGCACCGGCTTCGGTGGCGGCCTTGACGGCACCCACGTCGCCCGAGACGATGATGGCGACCAGGCCGCCACCGACTTCTTTTTTGCCAACGATGTTGACGTTGGCGGCTTTGACCATGGCGTCAGCGGCAGCGAAGGCGGCAACATAACCTTTGGTTTCGATCATTCCGATGGCTTGTGACATGTGAGTCTCCTTGAGGGGTTAAAAAAGAAAGGGTTGAGGGAAAGGGTGGAGGAAAAAATACCGCTGCGTCAACGCATCGGCGTGGGGGTGTCGTAGTTGTCGAGCGAGGCAATGACCAGGGCATCGGCCACCACACGCGGGTGCGCCGGGGCGAACCACCAGGCAGCGGGGGCACCGATGGTGATCATCACGCGCTCGCCGATGCCGCAGCCCAACGGGTCGAAGCAGACGACCACGTCCTTGGGGTAGTCCAGCTGGACCTCCAGCAAAGCGCCGGGCGGCAATTCGGGCAGGCGCTTGCTGGCCACGATGCGGCCGATCACGGTTCCTGTTTTCATGGGGTGGCTCCTCGGTCAATGGTGATGCCGCGCTTGCGCAGGGCTTCTTTGCCCAAGGGGGTGAGGACCGCCTTGGGGTGGATGCGAACGGTTTTGACATGGGCGGGCAAGGTTTTGAGCAGCTTCTCGCCGATCACGCCTTGGAGTTCAGGGACTTGCGCTTTGTGGTCATGCAGCTCGCAGGTGTCGCCCTTGCATTCGCAGGCTTTGCCTTCTTTGCACGAGGGGCAGCAAGCGGCCGGGTCGATGGCGGTGGTGGCGGCCATGGCCGAAGCACCGCCGGATGAACCCGTAGAAGCCGCCACGGCTTTCACCGCCGCTTCGTCCACCCGCATGTCAAAACGCAGCAAACCCGATTGCGCCGCTTGCAGCAGCGCAGGGCTGGCGGCCAGGCGCTTGAAGAGGTCGGTGAGTGCGGCCGCTTGCGCGGCCGTGCCCACGCGCAAGGGCACCACCACGCCTGCGGTACTGGCAGCGGCATGTGCAGGCGCTGGGGCCGATGGCGCTGCAGGTGCAGGTGTGGCTGCAGGCTTGGGGCTGCCCACTTGCTTCCAGTAAGCGTCTTTGCGGGCGATCAGGCCATTGCGGATCTGGTACACGTCGGTGCCGTCGTAAGTGCCGGTCTGGCCACCGGGCAGCGGCACGGTCACCTTGTAGTTCTGCACCACGGTCTGGCCCAGCACATGCATGTGCGAATCCGAGAACTTGGGGCCAGTCGGGCTGGCAAAGCGTTCTTTCAAAAACGCCAGGCAGGCTTCGCGGCCGTTGAGCACACGCGAATCGGGCAGGATCCAGACCACATCGGGCGCAAAGCAGGCCACGATGGCTTCCGCGTTCACGGTCTCGTAACCGGCTTCAAAGCGGCGCATCAAAGCCGCCACGGACGCGTCAGCCGCCGGGGCTGGGCCAGACGCAGCGCCCAAGGCCTTTCGCACTTGCGTGCGAATTTGCTCACGCAAAGCGTCTGTGCTCATGCAGCACCTCCGGCGTCGCGGATCACGGCCTCGGCCACGGCAGCGGCGGCCCGCACGTCCGAGGCATTGCCCGACAGGTACAGGCGACCGGCCGGGCCCATGAAGCGGCAGTCGATCAGTTTCACATTGGCGGCCTTCTCGGCCTCGTTGGCCACCAGCAGCGCATACGACGAGGTGGTCATCTCCATGATGTAGAGCGACTCGCCAGGCAAGAGCATGCTGCCCGATTTGCTGCGGTTGATCAAAAAAGCGTGGTAGCCGTCGACCCGGTCAATCACTTTGGAGGCCAGGATTTCGGGCTTGAGCACGCTTTTTTCGCTCACGCCCATGGCTTCGAGCACGGCAGCACCGGCCGACTTGACGGACGAGGAGGACTGGCCGTGGAACTCCAGATAGCCGAACTGACGCTCGACCACCAGGTTGCCGGGCTTGACGTTGTCGTGCTTGAGCGCGATGTCGGTCAGCCACTCGATGTCCATGCCGGGAGCGACTTCGATCACCATGGCGGCGTCGTTGTGGCGCGGCAGAAAACCACGGGCGGTGGAGCCCAGCATGCACATCAATTGAGGCTGCAAGCGGTCCAGAAAAATGTAACTGCGCAAAGTGGACATGAGGGGCTTTCAGCGAAGGTGTTCGAGTTCTTCCTGCACGATGCGCAGGACGGTGGCCTGAAGTTCAGGCGTGAGGGTGGACAGCTGGCCCGCAGCCGCGGGCACACCCGAAGACAGTGCGGCACCCGAGGCCATGGCCCCGGCCCAGCCACCCGGCAGCGGAAAGGCCACGCGTTTCCAGTTGACCAGCAGCTCGGGGCCGACGTTGCAGTCCACCGAGCTTTTGCCTGCATACCCCGTGCCGATGGTGAAGGTGTAAGGCAAACCGGTGTTGGCGCCCGTGCTGTCGTGCACCGTGGAGCCGTTGACCACCACGCGGTAGTAGTCGAGCGCGGCGCCCCAGACCACCGCCTGCTCGGCGCTGGCGGTATGGATGCCCGAGGTGTGGCCTGCGCCGCTGTGCTGCAGCATGAGACGCGCCACGTCGATCGCCTGGTCCATGCCCGGCACCACCACACAGCCCAGAATGGGCGAGAGCTTTTCCTTCAGCAGCACATGGCCAGCCTGCGGGTTGGCGATGGGGCAAACCAGTGCCTGGCAGTCGCGTGGCACCTGCACACCAGCGGCCTGGGCGATCTCAAACGCGGGGCGGCCCACCACCTTGCCATTGAACTTGCCGCCGGGGAAGGCATGGTGTTGGATCTTTTGTACTTCTTCTTCGGTGCACACATGCGCACCCTGACGGGCCAGGGCTTGTTGCATCTGCGTCGCGATGCCCGCGTGCAGCATGAGCACCGAAGGCGCCGAGCAGGGGCTGCCGTGGTCAAAGTTCTTGGCGGTGACGATGGTCTGTGCAGCGGCTTCGAGGTCGGCGCTGGCGTCCACATAAATCGGCACATTGCCCGAGCCCACGCCAATGGCGGGATTGCCCGAGCCATAGGCCGCACGCACCATGGGCGTGCCGCCGGTGGCCAAAATCACGTCAGTGCGGCTGTCACGCATGAGCGCGCCCGTGGCCTCGACCGTGGGGCGGGTCAGGATCTGCAGTGCATGGGCCGGGCCGCCGGCTTTTTCAATGGCCGCTTGCAATTCATGGGTCACGGCGGTGCAGCACCCCAAAGCCACCGGGTGCGGCGAGATGACCAGCGCGTTGCGCGTCATCAGGCACAGGATGGTCTTGAAGATGATGGTGGCCACCGGCGAGGTGGAGTTGGACAAGCCCACCACCACACCGGCCGGGCGGCCAATCTCGACGATGCGCAACGCATCGTTGCGGCGCACGCCGCCTAGGGCCACGTTGTCCCAGGCGTTGGGCGTGAGCGTGCAGGCGATCTGGTTCTTGGCGATCTTGTCGGCCACTTTGCCAATGCGGCTTTCGCGTACGGCCCACTCGGCATAAAACTCGGCACGCGGCAGCAAGGCGGCGGCCACTTCCTTGGCCACGCGCTTGGCTTCCTCGGGCGTCCACTGCGCCAGCGTGGCAGCGGCCTGCCGGGCGCGGCCCAGCAAGTCGCGGGCCTCCTGCAAGGCGGCCAGGTCGTGGTCGGCCAGGTCGATGGGGTTGCTTGAACTCATGTCAGAGGGCGTCCCGGGTTCAACGGCGCTGCGCTGCAGCGGCCACGGCGTTCAGGTCCACACTTTCCAGCGCGCTGAAAATCGCTTCCACCGCCTGCTTTTCACGCGGGCTGGCCGCCTGCATGCGGGTGGTGTCCAGCAGCTGGCGCATCACCGAGGGCTGGCCAGCTGTGCTGGCGCTGCTGGCGGCTCCGGGGTTGTAGGTGGGCACAAAGCTGCCGCAGGTCATGCGCTGACCGGCGCGGTAGTGCGGGGCGTAGTCGAACACGGCGTAGTGCTGCGTGGCGCAGTTGTCCCACATGGCGACCGAGTCCTTTTCCCAGCGGAAGCGCACCATGAACTCGGGCTTCTTGATCCACTCGTAGAGCATGTTCAGCACCGCGTCCGACAAGTCCATGTGCATGCCCAGCAGGCGCTTGGTCCAGATCGAGTTGACGAACAGGATCTTGCGGCCGGTGTAGGGGTGTGTGATCACGGCCGGGTGCGTCACCGTGGGCGTGTTCTCGATCATCTTGCACTCCTGGGCATTGGCCGTGACCATCATGCCGCTCTTGGCCGAGGCCCGCTGCGCCAGGCGCTCGTGCACATTGATGCGGCGGAAATGCCAGGGCAGGTCGTGGTCGGCCTGCAGGCCTTCGAGCATCTGCTGCATGCCGGGGTTGAGCGCATCGAACGCCGCACCGGCATGCATCCACATGGTGTCGCCACCAGCTGGCGGCAAGTCGGTGATGCGCAGGATGGACACCATGTTGGGCTTCTTGCGGAAGGTCACGTCGGTGTGCCAGCGGTCGGTCTCGGGGGCTTCGTGGCCCTGGTTGGAGATCAGCTGGATCTGGGGGTGGCCTTCTACATGCGGGAAGAACTCGTGCTGCTCCATCTCGCCAAAGTTCTGGCCCAGACGGATGTAGGACTCGGGCTTCAGGGCCTGCTTGCGGAAGAACACCACGCCGTATTGCCACAGCGCCTTTTTGATTTCTTCGTAGACGTCCTCTGAGCGGGTGTTGTTCAGATCCACGCCGCTGATCATGCCGCCGATGGTGGGGGTCAACGGGTCGACCTGGATGTGACGAAAGCTCATTCTTGTATCTCCTTGATGTGACAAAACAGCCCGGCTCATTGCCAGTGCAGCAAACGTTTTTCGAGCCAGGTCATGGTGCGCACTACGGCCACACCCAAGAGGGCCAGCACCAGCAGCAGCGCCATCACGCCATTGACTTCAAAGGTGGAGCCCAGGTAGGCCAGGGACTGGCCCAGGCCTTTTTCCGAGGCGATGATTTCGGCCCCGATCACGCCCAACATGGCGTAGATCAGGCCCAGGCGCAGGCCCGAGAAGATGACCGGCACCGCGCCGGGCAAGGTCACCTGGAAGAAGGTGGTCACGGCGCTGGCACCCAGCGTCTTGCACAGCGTGACGTGGTCCTGGCTCACGCCGCGAATGCCAGCCACCGTGCTGGACAGCACGATGAAAAAGGTCAGGCTGCAACCGACGGCGATCTTGGAGCCCAGGCCCAGACCAAACCACAGGATGAACAGCGGCGCCAGCGCAATGCGGGGCATCACGTTCATGGCGTTGAAGTAGGGGTCGAGGAATTTCTCGACCTTGGGGAAAGCCACAAACAGCAGGCCCACAGCCAAGGCGGCCGAGCTGCCCAAGGCAAACGAGATCAGCGTGCCCGCCATGGTCCAGCCCAGATCGGTCCAGAGCTTGCCGGTGGCGATGTTGCTCCACAAAAATTTGATGACGCCGCTGGGTTGGCCCACAAAGGTGGGGTCCAGCCAGCGGTTGACGGTGAGCCACTCGCCCAGCGCCAGCAGCACAGCGATGAACACGATGTGGGCAGCGCCCCAGCGGAATGTGTCAGCCTTCATGTTTGCTCCAGCCAGATTCCAGGTGCGACCAGAGTTGCGCATACAGCTCATGGAAATGCGGGTCTTTTTGCAGCTCGCGGATCGAGCGCGGGCGTGGCAGGTCGATGGCGATGTCGGCCACGATGCGCCCGGGGCGCGAGGTCATGACCACCACCCGGTCGGACACGGCCACGGCCTCGGACAGGTCGTGCGTGACAAACAGCACCGACTGTTGGTGCTGCTGGCACAGGCGCAGCAACAGGTCTTCGAGTTGCAGCTTGGTTTGCGCATCCAGCGCGCCAAAGGGCTCGTCCATCAAGAGCAGAGGCGAGCCCATGGCGAAGGTGCGGGCCAGGGCCACGCGCTGGCGCATGCCGTGTGACAAGGCCTTGGGCAAGGCGTTTTCAAAACCGGCCAGACCGACTTCCTGCAGCATGGCGCGGGCGCGTTCTTCGGCTTGGGCACGCGGAACACCGCGCACTTCCATGCCGAACATGGCGTTGCCCAAAGCGGTTTTCCAGGGCATGAGGCTGTCGCGGGCCAGCATGTAGCCCACTTGCGGGTTGCCTTGACGTGGCGCTTGTCCATTGACTTGCAAGCCGCCTTGGCCGGTGTGCGGTACCAGCCCGGCGGCCAGGTTCAGCAGCGTGGTTTTGCCACAACCGCTGGGACCCACCAGGGAAACAAACTCGCCTTGACGGACATGCAGCGTCACATCGGACAGCACCTGGTTGGTGCCATCGAAGCTCAGGTGCACGCCGTCGGCAGCGATGGCCAAGGACGTTGCGCTCAATTCAGGTGCTCCACTCATGCAAACAGTCGGTCAGGTCGGTGGCTGCAGCGATCAGCGCAGTTGCAAGATCTTGCTGGTGTCGAACTTTTTGTCGATCTGCTGGGTGTTGTGCAGGTAGTCGGCGGCATGCTGCAAGGCCTTGGCATCCAGCGAAAACCTGGCACCGCTGATCGAGTTGCGCAAGGAGGCTTCGACCGCGGCAGCACCCGCAGGGCCTTCGATCTTGAAGGTGTCGTTGATGACCTTGAGCACAGCCGCGAAGTTGGCCGGGTTCTGGATGAAGGCTTCGGATTCGCGCATGGCCTTGGCAAAGGCGTCCAGCGCTGCGCCGTTCTTTTGCGCAAAGTCGCCACGCACCGTCATCGGGCCAGAAGCGCCGTTGAGCTTGGTGATGGCCTCTGGGCCTTCGCCTTTGCGTGGGTCCACGATCACGCGGCACACCTTCATGGCCGAGCAGAAGCCGTCCATGGGCGCGAACAGCATGACGGCGTCGATTTGCTTGTTGGCGATGGCGGGCAAGGCGGTATTAGGGGCACCCACGGGCACGATGGTCACATCGCTGCCGGACATGCCAGCACCCTTGAGCATGTCGAGCAACTGGAATTCAGCACCAGAGCCGCGGGCCGTCACACCGATTTTTTTGCCCTTCAGGTCGGCCATCACCGCTGGGTAGCCTTTGGCGGCATTGGGCGTCTCGGTGTGGGCGCCGGCCATCAAGAAGAAGATGTTGTCGCGTGCTGCGTTGCCAATGATCTTGAGGTCAGCGCCTTTGTTGGCGGCCTGGATCACCACTTCCGACGGGCCGAAAGCGATGTCGATGTCACCCGCCATCAGGGTCTGGATGCCCAAGGGGCCTGCAGGAATGGTCTTGAGCTCGCACTTGAGGCCGTTCTTTTCGCAGAAGCCATTGGCCGCCGCCACGCGGGTGATGATGTTGCCAAGACCAGGGTAATCCTGGATGCGCAGGGTGGTGGTCTGCGCCATGGCAGTGGTGCCCAGGGTCAGGGCCAATGCACCGATGGCGGTGCGCAAGAAGGCGGGGGCTGAAAAGGTCATGTCGTCTCCGTTGTTTGAACGTTGCACTTGCTCTCAAGTTCAACTGGCACGATTTAAGCCCCTGTGACACACTCGAATTGTTTCTGATGTGACAATTTAGGGGAAAGCACTCAAAATAATCCGAGACACCCCTGCGACGACATGGCCCTGCCCTCCTCTTCCAAATCTGCACCCACACCCGCAACAAAACGCCAGATGGCCAAGCGCCATGCGGTGTTCAAGGCTCTGGACGCCGATGTCTTCACACAGGCCTGGGCAGAAAACTCGGCCCTCACGACACGCTCTGCACAAGCCCTTCAAAGTGTGGGGGTGGTGCGCCCATGGCGTGATGGCCAAGTCGTGCTCAGCCGAGGCCAACCCACCTCGACAGCCCTGCTGCTGATGAAAGGCCGTTTGCGTGTGAGCGTGACCACGCCCGAAGGCGAGGAGCAATTGCTGCGCTGGATGCTGCCTGGAGAAATTTCGGGCCTGAGCTCGGTGTTTGCCGAAACCACCTACCCGGCCGACCTGGTGTCTGTAGGGCCCAGCCAGGTGCTGCACATCGAGCGGACCCGCTTGATCGACCTGATCAGTCGCGACCCTGTGGTGGCCGTGGACCTGTTGCGCATCCTGGGTTTGCGCATCAACCAGTTGTTTGACACCCTGGCTGACCAAGGCATGCACAGCCTGGAACAACGCGTATGGGCCGCCCTGGAGCGCATCGCCAAATTCAACAGTGTGAAAGTTCCCGACGGCGTGATGCTGCGCGTGAGCCAGACCGACCTGGCGCAAGCTGCTTCGGCTTCGCGCCAGCGCGTGAACCAGCAACTGCGCCACTTCCAAGACCAAGGCCTGATCCGCCTGGGCTATCGCAACATTGTTTTGCTGCGCCAATGACGTTAGCCACCCGCGCAGTGCACACTGACCTCTTTTTCAACCGGAGACTTCCATGACCCTTTCCATGTCCAGCGCCAGCTTGCCCGTGTGCACCCGCATGTTGAGCAACCTGAGCCACATCCTGAGCAAGGCCGAGCAATTTGTTGAAGCCAAAAAAATCGACCCCACGGCGCTGACCGCCTACCGCCTCGCACCCGACATGTTCCCCTTCACACGCCAGGTGCTGATCGCCTGCGATGCGGTGAAAAACGGCGTGGCCCGCTTAAGCGGTATTGAAGCCCCCAAGTTCGACGACACCGAAACCACACTGGCCCAGCTGCAGGAACGCATCCAGAAAACACTCGCCTACATCGCGACTGTGCCTGCCACAGCATTGGACGGCACCGAAGACAAAGAAATCACCTTCCCCGCTGGCCCCGGCAAAACCCGCACCCTCAAAGGTCAGGACTACCTGACGGGCTGGATGCTGCCCAATATGTACTTCCACATCACCACGGCCTACACCATCCTGCGCCACAACGGTGTGGAGGTGGGCAAGGTGGACTACCTGATGGGCGCGCAAGGTTGAGCGTTTCAGCCCATGGTCTCGACGGGATGCGCATGACATCAACATCTGATGGAGGTTTCTGATGAACCTGCACCGCATCGATCTCGTGTCCCTGTCGCTCTTTAACCTGGTGGCCCGCACAGGCAGCATCAGCCAAGGGGCTGAATTGGCCATGCTGGCTGTCGGGGCCGCCAGCAAGCGCATTTCCGATCTGGAAACCGCCTTCGGCGTGGTCTTGTTGGAGCGGCATTCGCGCGGCGTCAAGCTCACCCCGGCAGGCCAGGCCCTGCAGCGGCATGTGCAGCGCATTCTGGGCGATGTGGACCAGATGAATGCCGATCTTTCCGACCATGCCAAAGGTCTGATGGGGGTGGTTCGCCTGTGGGCCAATACATCGGCCATCACCCAATTCCTTCCCCAAGACCTGGCCGCGTTTGCACAGCTTCAACCCGGCATACGCATCGAACTCAATGAGGCCGACAGCCACGAGGTGGTCATGGCGGTGCTGGACGGCCGAGCCGATTTGGGCATTTTTGCGGACCGCACACCCACCCTGGGCTTGCAGACGCAACGCTATCGCCATGACCGCCTGGTGCTGGTGGTGCCCCATGGCCACCCCTTGGCGCGACGCAAAAAAGTGGCTTTCACAGAAGCCGTGGACTTCGATTTTGTGAGCCTCACGCAAGCCACATCGCTGGCCCAGCGGCTTTCACTCGAAAGCGGACAGCTGGGCAGACCCCTGCGGATCCGCATCCATGTCCGCAGTTTTGACGCCATGTGCCAAATGGTGGCCGCGGGTTTGGGGATTGCCGTCTTGCCGTCTGCTGCGGCGCAGCCGCTGGTGAAGGCTTTGGGTCTGCGCCTGATTGAATTGAGTGACGATTGGGTTGCACGAGAACTGTTGCTGGGCGTCAGGGACCTGTCGGCACTGGCGCGGCCGGTGCGTGGCCTGCTCGATCATCTGGTTTCGCCAGACGCCCGCTGAGGGCTGCTTGCTTTCGCCATCCGCGAAAGCTCATTTGTCGCCTTGGTCATTCAACAGGGGGGCGCTTGTTCATACACTGCGAGCCAGATTGATCCATGGCCCACGGCAATGCACCCCAGCGCTCACCCACAAACCCTGTTCGACAAGCTCTGGCAAAGCCACCTGATTGACGAGACCCCCGATGGTGAATGCCTGATTTATGTGGATCGGCACCTCGTCTACGAAGTCACCAGTCCACAAGCCTTCGAGGGGCTGCGCCTGTCAAACCGCCAGCCATGGCGACCCTCCACGACGATCGCCGTGGCTGACCACAACGTCCCCACCACGGCGGCCCAACGCACATCGGTAGACGCCATCGCAGACCCGCTGTCGAGGGCCCAAGTTCGGCAGCTCGGTCTGAACTGTCAGGAGTTTGGCATCACCTTCCATGGCCTGGGCCAGAAAACGCAGGGCATCATCCATGTCGTCGGCCCCGAGCAGGGGGCCACGCTGCCGGGCATGACGGTGGTGGCCGGTGACTCGCACACCAGCACGCATGGTGCCTTTGGCGCGCTGGCCTTTGGGGTGGGTACCTCCGATGTGGAACATGTGCTGGCGACGCAGTGCCTGGCGATCCGTCCCATGAAACGCATGCAGGTCCTCGTGGAGGGGCCACTGGCAGCGGGTCTCACAGCCAAGGATCTGGTGCTGCACATCATTGGCGTGCTGGGCACAGCGGGCGCCACAGGCTATGCCATCGAGTTTTCCGGCAGCACAGTGCGCGATCTCAGCATGGAGGGCCGCATGACGCTGTGCAACATGGCCATCGAAGCAGGCGCACGCGTCGGATTGGTGGGCGTGGACGACAAGACCATCGACTACCTGCGTGGCCGTCCGCAAGCACCGCAGGGCACCCAATGGGAATCTGCAGTGGCCGCCTGGCGCACGTTGGTGAGCGACGAAGGTGCCGCCTTTGACCGCGAGTTGACGATCGACGCCAGCACGCTTGAGCCCATGGTGACCTGGGGCACCTCGCCCGACATGGTGGTGGGCATCGACGGCCGCGTGCCCGATCCGTCCGCCGAGCCCGATCCCGTGCGCCGCGCGAGCATGTTAGCCGCCCTCGACTACATGGGCCTGCAGGCTGGCACACCCATGCGTGACATCGCCATCGACAAAGTATTCATCGGCTCCTGCACCAACGCCCGCATCGAGGACCTGCGTGCCGCTGCGGCCGTGGTCAAGGGCCGCCGCGTGGCCGCCAACGTGGTGCAGGCCCTGGTGGTGCCTGGCTCGGGCCTGGTGAAAGAGCAGGCCGAGGCCGAAGGGCTGGACAAGATCTTCACCGACGCAGGCCTGCAGTGGCGTGAGCCCGGCTGCTCGATGTGCCTGGGCATGAACGACGACCGTCTCTCGCCAGGCGAGCGCTGCGCGTCCACCAGCAACCGCAACTTTGAAGGCCGTCAGGGCCCCGGTGGGCGCAGCCACCTGCTCAGCCCGGCAATGGCCGCTGCCGCAGCCATTGCCGGTCGTCTGACCCACGTGGAAGAACTCGAAGCCCTGGAGAAGACCGCATGAAACCGTTCAACCGACTGCAATCATTGGTGGTGCCGATCGACCGCGCCCATGTGGACACCGACGCGCTGATTCCCAAGCAGTTCATGAAGTCGATCAGCCGCACCGGTTTTGGCGACAACCTGTTTGATGAATGGCGCTATCTGGACCGCGGCGAGCCAGGACAGGACGCGTCACAACGCCCGCGCAACATGGCCTTTGCACTGAACCAATCGCGTTATGCCGGCGCGCAGATCCTGCTGGCACGCGAGAACTTTGGCTGCGGCTCCAGCCGCGAACATGCGGTGTGGGCATTGAGCGACTTCGGCATCCGGGTGCTGCTCGCGCCCAGCTTTGCCGACATCTTCTTCAACAACTGCTTCAAGAACGGCATGCTGCCCATCGTGCTGTCGGCGGAGCTGATTGACCAGCTGTTCAACGAGGTGGAGTACAACCCCGGCTACACCATGACGGTGGACCTGCATTCGCAAACGATCCAGACATCCACCGGCATGACGATACCGTTCGCAGTGGACGCTTCGCGCAAGCACCGCCTGCTTGAAGGGCTTGATGACATCGGTATCACGCTGAAACAGGCCGACCTTATCCGTGCCTACGAAGCCCGTCAGCGCCAAAACACCCCCTGGCTTTTTGCCTGAAACCCATGATTGTTTTTTAACAAGGAGACCCACCATGTTCCCACAACGCCGAAACCTTCTGGCCCTGAGCTTGTCACTGGCTGTTGCCGCGCCCTTGCTGGCACAAGACAAATTCCCCGCCAAGCCCGTCACCATCATCGTGCCCCATGCGGCCGGTGGCGCCAACGACACGATCGCTCGGGTGATCGCACAGAAGCTGAGCGAACAGACCGGGCAGTCCTTTGTGGTGGATAACCGCACAGGGGCTGGCGGCAATGTGGGTACGGTGGCCGCTGCGCGAGCCCGCGCGGATGGTTACACGCTGTTCATCACGGCCGACAGCTCCATGGTCATCAACCCTTCGCTGTACAAGAACACTGGCTTTGACCCGGTCAAGGACTTCGAGCCTGTCGGCACTGTGGCCACCGCCGGGTATGTGTTGGTCGCCAACCCTGCATTTCCCGCCAAAAACACGGCCGAGCTGATCACGCTGGCCAAGCAGCAGCCTGGCAAGATCAACATTGGCTCTGCCGGTAACGGCACCCTGAACCACCTGATTGGCGAAATGCTGGGCAAGACCACCGGCATCGACATGATGCATGTGCCCTACAAGGGCGCCTCAGCGGCTGTGACCGATCTGGTGTCAGGTCAGGTCCAAGTGTCGGTGCAGAGCCTGCCGTCGTCGATCGCTTTCATCCGCTCGGGCAAAGTCAAGGTGCTGGGTGTGGTCAACCCCAAGCGCCTGCCTGCCCTGCCTGATGCACCCACGATTGGCGAGACGATCAAGGGCTTTGGGGCCACGCCTTGGTACGGCATGTTTGCCCCTGCCGGCACACCCAAGGCCATCGTCAGCCAGCTCAACGCCGAGATCGCCAAGGCGCTCGAATCGAAGGACGTTCAGGAGCGTCTGGCCGGTGTCGGCTGTGAGCCCTTCAAGTCCACGCCTGAGCAGTTTGCGCAGCTGGTGCGTGACGACCTGCCTCGCTGGGCCAAGATCGTCAAGGAATCTGGCGCGACCATTGACTGAGGAATGCCGTGATGAACATGCCGCAACTGACGCCCGGTGCTCTCAAGGGCCTGCGGGTGGTGGAGATGGGTCAGCTGATCGCCGGCCCCTTTGCCGCCAAGACGCTGGGTGACTTCGGCGCCGATGTGATCAAGATCGAGCCCCCCGGTGCAGGCGATCCATTGCGCAACTGGCGCATGCTGCAAGACGGCACTTCCGTCTGGTGGCAGGTGCAGTCCCGCAACAAGCGCTCGATTGCGCTGGACCTGCGCAGCGCAGAAGGACAGGACATTGCCCGTCAGCTGATTGCCCAGGCTGATGTGCTGATCGAAAACTTCCGTCCTGGCACGCTTGAAAGCTGGGGCATGGACTACGAAACCCTCTCCAAGGCGAACCCCGGCCTGGTGATGCTGCGCATCTCGGGTTATGGCCAGACCGGGCCCTACCGTGATCTGCCGGGCTTTGGCGCCATCGGCGAGGCCATGGGCGGCTTGCGTCACCTGACCGGTGAGCCGGACCGCATCCCGGTGCGTTGTGGCATCTCCATTGGCGACACGCTGGCCGCATTGCATGGCACGATCGGTGTGCTGATGGCGCTCTACCACCGCAAAGTCAATGGCGGCCAGGGCCAGGTGATCGACGTGGCGCTCAACGAAGCCGTTTTCAACGTCATGGAAAGCCTGGTGCCCGAATACAGCGCCTTCGGTGCCATCCGCGAACCGGCAGGCTCGGCGCTGCCGGGCATTGCCCCCTCCAACGCCTACCGCTGTGCCGACGGTGTGGTGCTGATCGCCGGCAATGGCGACAGCATTTTCAAGCGCCTGATGCAGGTGATTGCGCGCGAGGACCTGGGCAACGATCCGGCGCTGGCCAACAACGCCGGCCGCGTGGAGCGCGTAAAAGAACTCGACGCGGCCATCGAAGCCTGGACGCAAGGCCGCAGCGTGACCGACGTGCTGGCGGCGCTGGCGCAGGCCAGCGTGCCAGCCGGCCGTGTTTACACCGCCAAGGACATTGTGGAAGACCCGCACTACCGCGCCCGCGACATGATCCTCAAGCAGCAGACCCGCGACGGCCATGAGATCGAAGTGCCCGGCATCGTGCCCAAGCTGATGGGCACGCCTGGCCAGGTGCGCAGCTCGGCGCCCAAGCTGGGTGAAGACACCGATGCGGTGCTGGCCGAGCTGGGCATGAGCGCTGACCAGATTGACGAATTGCGCAACAAGAAAGTGGTGGCATGAACATGAACAACAACGTCTGGCAAGGCGCAGGCCGCCGCATCCACCTGCAGGAAGTGGGCACACGCGATGGGCTGCAGGCCGAGTCTGCCTTTGTGCCCACCGAGGACAAGATTGCCTTGGTGGACGCCCTGTCTGAAGCAGGGCTGTCCAAAATCGAGGTGACCGCTTTTGTGTCGCCCAAGGCGATTCCTGCCCTGCGCGACGCCGAGCAGGTGCTGCGCGAAATCCGCCGTCAGCCGGGTGTGGTGTACAGCGCACTGGTGCCCAATGTGCGCGGTGCCGAGCGGGCCGTGGAGTCGCGTGCCGACGAGCTCAATCTGGTCATGTCGGCCAGCGAGAGCCACAACCGGTCGAATCTGCGCATGACGCGTGACACCTCATTTGCCGGCTTGGCCGAGGTGACGCGGGCGGTGCAGGGCACGGGCGTGGCCATCAACGTCTCACTGTCGTGTGCTTTTGGGTGCCCGATGGAAGGCGATGTACCGGTGCAGAGTGTGCTGGACTGGTGCCAGCGTTACGTGCAAGAGCTGGGCGCACATGGCGTGACGCTGTGCGACACCACCGGCATGGCCTACCCCACACAAGTGACGCAGCTCACGAAGGCTTTCCGCGAACGCTGGCCCGACACCGAGCTGACGCTGCATTTCCACAACACCCGCGGCATGGGTCTGGCCAACGTGCTGGCCGCCATGGATGCCGGGGCCGACCGCTTTGACGCCTCCTTCGGCGGCATCGGTGGCTGCCCCTATGCGCCGGGGGCTTCGGGCAATGTCTGCACCGAAGAAATCGTCCACGCACTGAACCTGATGGGCTACAACACGGGCGTGGACCTGACGCGCCTGCTGGCCGCTGCCAGCCGTCTTCCCGCCTTGATCGGCCACGACGTGCCCAGCCAAATCCTCAAAGCCGGCCAACGGCTGGACTTGCACCCGATGCCCGCCGCGCTCAGTGGCAACTGAAGTGGCCGGGGTCCTCCGGCTTGCCGATGCCCTTTTTGGGTGTGGCGAGGTTGGGCATTCACTTCCAAAGCGCATGGTTGGCCTTGTTTTCGGGCTGACCCGCATCCCCAACTGTCCCCAAACCCCGTGCCCAAAGCTGTGGACAAGTGCTTGGACAAGCCGCCAAAGCCCCGCCCCACAAGGCCTGGCGGGGCGTGCTTAAAAAAGCACCAATCTCCCCTGATGACTGCGCCCTGATCACTCCACCCGCATCACCCGGTTCGGCTTGAAGCCCAGATCGGCCACTTTGCCCTTCTTGGCGCGAGCGACCTTGGCGTTGTTCAGGCTGCGGATTTCCAGCGTTTCTTCGCGCTCCTTGCCGCCACGGCCAATGCCCGCGATCTTGACGCTGCGGGTGTAGGCCGCTGCGCCCGCCAGGGTGTCTTTGGCTTCGAGGTCGATCAGCATCAGGCCTCGACCGCCTTTTTCCATCGTCTTGAGTTCGCTGATTTCAAACGTCAACACTCGGCCGCCCGTGCTGGCGCAGCAGACGCTGGTGGCGGCGGGCATGGGCTGCTTGTCGGCAGGCACGGTGGCACTGCTGCCGCTCACATGGCTGGGAGCGCAGACGCTCTCCCCCTCGCCCAGGCTGATGAAGGCCTTGCCAGCCTTGTTGCGCGAAATCATGTTCTCGACCGAGGCCATGAAACCGTAGCCGCCTGAGCCGCTGAGCAGCAACGTGGCTTGGGCCGGGCCTGCAAAGTAGTGGGCTAGCTGAGTGCCAGCTTCCAGTTCGATGAGCGTGGTCACGGGTTGGCCGTCGCCACGGGCACCGGGCAGCGTGGCCACGGGGACGCTGTAGATGCGGCCGTTGCTGCCAAAGATGATGAGCTGGTCCACCGTGCGGCATTCAAAAGTGCCATACAAGCCGTCGCCCGCCTTGAAGGCGAAGCTGGTGGCGTCGTGGCCGTGACCGGTGCGTGCACGCACCCAGCCTTTTTCGGACACGACCACCGTCACGGGTTCGTCCACCACCTTGACTTCGGCCACGGCTTTTTTCTCTTCCTGGATCAGCGTGCGGCGCGGATCGGCAAAGGTCTTGGCGTCGGCTTCGATCTCTTTGATCATCAAGCGGCGCAGCGCGGCGGGGCTGCCCAGAATCTCTTCGAGCTTGCCCTGCTCTTCACGCAGCTCGGAGAGCTCCTGTTCGATCTTGATGGCCTCCAGACGGGCCAGTTGGCGCAGGCGAATCTCCAGGATGTCCTCGGCCTGGCGGTCACTGAGTTTGAAGGCTTCGATCAGTGCAGGCTTGGGCTCGTCGCTGTGGCGGATGATGCGGATCACCTCGTCGATGTTGAGCAGCACCAGCTGGCGGCCTTCGAGAATGTGGATGCGGTCCAGCACCTTGTTCAGGCGGTGCTGGCTGCGGCGGGTGATGGTGGTCTGGCGGAAGCTGATCCACTCCAGCAGCATCTGGCGCAACGACTTCTGGACCGGTTTGCCGTCGATGCCCACCGACGTCATGTTGATCGGCGCAGACGTTTCGAGGCTGGTGTGGGCCAGCAAGGCTGTGATGAGTTCCTGCTGTTCGATGCGGCTGGTCTTGGGCTCGAACACCAGGCGCACGGCGGCGTCTTTGCTCGATTCGTCACGCACCACGTCCAGCACGGCGAGCATGCTGGCTTTGAGCTGGAGCTGGTCGGTGCTGAGCGCTTTTTTACCGGCTTTGACCTTGGGGTTAGTCAACTCTTCGATCTCTTCGAGCACACGCTGCGAGCTCACGCCCTGCGGCAGCTCGGTCACCACCAGCTGCCACTGGCCACGGGCCAGGTCTTCGATCTTCCAGCGGGCACGCACTTTGAGGCTGCCGCGCCCGGTGCGGTAAGCATCGGCGATGTCGCTGGCCGGGCTGATGATCTGACCGCCACCGGGGTAGTCCGGGCCAGGAATGATGGCCATCAGCTCGCTGTCGCTGAGCTTCTCGTTTTTGATCAGGGCCACGCAGGCGTCGGCCACTTCGCGCAGGTTGTGGCTGGGGATCTCGGTGGCCAGGCCCACGGCAATGCCGCTCGCACCGTTGAGCAAGGTGAAGGGCAAGCGGGCGGGCAACTGGCGCGGCTCTTCGGTGGAGCCATCGTAGTTGGGGATGAAGTCCACCGTGCCCATGTCGATCTCGTCAAGCAGCAAGCTGGTGATGCGGGACAAACGGGCTTCGGTGTAACGCATGGCGGCGGCACCGTCGCCATCTCTAGAGCCAAAGTTGCCCTGCCCGTCGATCAGCGGGTAGCGCTGCGAAAAATCCTGCGCCATGCGCACCAGCGCGTCATACGCCGCCGTGTCGCCGTGCGGGTGGTAGCGGCCCAGCACATCGCCCACCACACGGGCGCTTTTGACGGGCTTGGCGGCGGTGTTGTTGTTGGGGCCGCTGTAGGAGAGGCCCATGCGGTCCATCGAATACAAAATGCGCCGCTGCACGGGCTTTTGGCCATCGCACACATCGGGCAAGGCGCGGCCTTTGACGACGGACAGCGCGTATTCCAAGTAGGCGCGCTGGGCATAGGCGCCGAGGTGGTCACCTTCGGGGGCTGCGTCGGTGACGGGGGTTAACAAATCAACAGTCATGGCTTACTTTCAATGACGTATTCAAATTTCTTTCAACCAACCGGTTGAACGCTCTGACCCGGGAACCATTCGGCCCAAGTCAAGCCGGCATGGATGGCCGCGTTCGCGGCCATGACAGTGCCCATCACACATCGATTTCGATGCTGTCGCCGTGCAGTTCCATCAGCTCGCGGCGGGCGGCGGCTTCGCCTTTGCCCATGAGTTGGGTCATGAGGCTTTCGGTGCCCGCGTTGTCCAGCGGGCCCAGCTCGATGGGCAGCAGGCGGCGGGTGTCGGGGTTGAGCGTGGTGTCCCACAGCTGCTCGGCACTCATCTCGCCCAGACCCTTGAAGCGGCTGATGCTCCAAGCGCCTTCTTTCACCCCGTCTTTGCGCAGCTTGTCGATGATGGCGGTGAGTTCCCCCTCGTCGAGCGCATAGGCTTTGGACGCGGGCTTTTTGCCGCGTGCAGGGGCATCGACCCTGAACAGCGGCGGACGCGCCACATACAGGTGGCCCGCCTCGATCAGCTTGGGGAAGTGGCGGAAGAACAGCGTCAGCAGCAGCACCTGAATGTGCGAGCCGTCCACGTCCGCATCGCTCAAGATGCAGACCTTGCCGTAGCGCAGGTTGCTCATGTCGGGGTTGTCGTTGGGCCCGTGCGGGTCCACGCCAATCGCCACCGAAATGTCGTGGATTTCGTTGTTGGCAAACAGGCGGTCGCGGTCCACTTCCCAGGTGTTGAGCACCTTGCCGCGCAGGGGCAAGATGGCTTGGGTTTCCTTGTTGCGGCCCATCTTGGCGCTGCCGCCCGCCGAGTCGCCCTCGACCAGAAAGACCTCGTTGTCGGCAATGTCGCGACTTTCGCAATCGGTCAGCTTGCCGGGCAGCACGGCCACGCCCGAACTCTTGCGCTTTTCGACTTTTTGACCGGCCTTCTGGCGGGTTTGCGCGGCCTTGATGGCCAGCTCCGCCAGCTTTTTGCCGTAGTCCACATGCTCGTTCAGCCAGAGCTCGAGCGCCGGGCGCACAAAGCTGGACACCAGCCGCACCGCGTCGCGCGAGTTCAGGCGTTCCTTGATCTGGCCCTGAAACTGCGGGTCCAGCACCTTGGCGCTCAGCACATAGCTGGCGCGGGCGAACACGTCTTCGGGCATGAGCTTGACGCCTTTGGGCAGCAAACCATGCAGCTCGATGAAGCTTTTGACGGCGGTGAACAGGCCATCGCGCAAGCCGCTGTCGTGCGTGCCGCCTGCGCTGGTGGGGATCAAATTCACGTAGCTCTCGCGCACCGGCGCACCGTCTTCGGTGAAGGCCACAGCCCATGAAGCGCCCTCGCCTTCGGCAAAGCTTTCGCTGTTGCCATCCGCAAAGCCTTCGCCTTCAAACAAGGGGATCACCGGGTCGCCGTTCAGGGTTTGGGTCAGGTAATCGCGCAGACCGGCTTTGTATTGCCACTGCTGGGTTTCCTTGGTTTTCTCGTTCACCAAGGTCACCGTCACGCCCGGCATGAGGACGGCCTTGCTGCGCAGCAGGTGCGTCAGCTCGTTCATGGGCAGGGCGCTGGATTCGAAATACTTGGCGTCAGGCCAGGCGCGCACGGTGGTGCCCTGTTTGCGGTCGCCCTCGCCTGCGGGGCGGGCGACCAGCGGCTCGGTCACGTCGCCGCCCGAAAACACCAACGTCGCCACTTGGCCTTCGCGGTAGCTCGTGGCCTCCAGGCGTTTGGACAGCGCGTTGGTCACCGACACGCCCACGCCGTGCAAACCGCCCGAGAAGCTGTAAGCCCCGCCCTTGCCCTTGTCGAACTTGCCGCCCGCGTGCAGGCGGGTAAAGACCAGCTCGATGACAGGCGCTTTTTCTTCGGGGTGCAGGCCAAAGGGAATGCCCCGGCCATCGTCTTCGATGCTGACCGAGCCGTCGGTGTGCAGGACAACTTTGATTTTTTTGCCGTAACCCGCCAGCGCCTCGTCGGCAGCGTTGTCCAGCACTTCCTGAATGATGTGCAGGGGGTTGTCGGTGCGGGTGTACATGCCCGGGCGTTGCTTGACGGGCTCCAGGCCCTTGAGGACGCGGATCGAGCCTTCAGAGTACTCGTTGGAAGTTTTGACAGTGGATTGGGTGGCCATGGTGGCGGATTGTAGTGGGATTTATGCCGACCCACTGGATGCAAAACCAGTAGTTTTGACTGCCAGCGCCTGCGCCAAGGAGATTGGTTAAAGTCAGGGGATGCAACACAAACCCCTTTCCCTGTTCCAAGTGCTGGCCTGCGGCGCGGCCATCGTCACCCTGTCCATGGGCATCCGTCACGGCTTTGGCTTGTGGCTGCAGCCCATCACCCAAGCCCAAGGCTGGGGCCGTCAAGAATTCGCCTTTGCCATGGCCATCCAGAATTTGGCCTGGGGCTTCATGGGCATTTTTGCGGGTATGGTGGCGGACCGTTTTGGCGCATTTCGTGTCATTGCCATCGGGGCTTTGATTTATGGCGTGGGCCTTTTGGGCATGGCCTGGTCGACCGACCCCTGGGTGTTTGCCCTGTTCACCGGGGTGATCATTGGCACCGCGCAAGCGGGCACCACTTACGCCGTGATTTATGGCGTGATCGGTCGCAACGTGCCCGCCGAACGCCGCTCCTGGGCGATGGGCGTGGCGGCAGCGGCCGGCAGTTTTGGCCAGTTTTTGATGGTGCCCGTCGAGGGCCTGCTGATCAGCCAGATGGGCTGGCAAACCGCGCTGGTCATTTTGGCCGCGGCAGCGATGCTGATCATTCCCCTGGCTTGGGGCCTGCGCGAACCTGCCTTGAACACGCCCGGCCAAGTCAAGCGTGACCAAACCATTGGCCAGGCCTTGAAAGAAGCCTTCAAGTACCCCAGTTTTCAGCTGCTGATGGCGGGTTATTTTGTGTGCGGCTTTCAGGTGGTGTTCATCGGCGTGCACATGCCCAGTTACCTCAAAGACCACGGCCTGGCCCCCCAAGTGGCCAGTTATGCGCTGGCCTTGATCGGCTTGTTCAACGTGTTTGGCACTTACATCGCAGGCACTTTGGGCCAGAAAATGGCCAAGAAAAAGATCCTGGCCTTCATTTATGCAACGCGCTCGGTGGCCATCGTGCTGTTCCTGCTGGCCCCGTTGACTCCGATGAGCGTCTACATCTTCTCGGCCGTGATGGGCTTGCTGTGGCTGTCTACCGTGCCGCCCACCAATGCGGCCGTGGCGCAGATTTTTGGCGTTGCGCACTTGTCCATGCTCAGCGGCTTCATCTTTTTCAGCCACCAGATCGGCTCGTTCATGGGCGTGTGGCTCGGCGGTTACCTGTATGACAAAACCGGCAGTTACGACATCGTCTGGTACTTGGCCATTGCCCTGGGCGTGTTTGCCGCGCTGGTGAATCTGCCTGTGCGCGAAAGCCCGATTCAGCGCCACGCGCCCCAAGCAGCATGAGAACCAACATGCCTGACAGCCCGCCCAACTTAACCAGTGGGAGCGAGCCCCTGCTCGCGAATGCAAGCCAAGCTTCAACCCCCTCTGATCTGCCCCCCCCTTCGGCTGCAGGGGCGGCCTCCCACAGAGCACCTTACAGGAAATCCGGGCTTGGCATCGCGGCCGCCCTCCTCCTGGCCATCACCTTCTGGCTCTATGCCAAACCCGATGTGGTGATCATGCTGTCCGAACAGCTGTGGTCTTGCTTTTGAGTAGACAAGATGGAAGCCATGCACGGCACCGAAAACCCCTCGGCCTGGCTGCAACGCTGGGCCCATTTGATCGCTCCGGGCAGCCGCGTGCTCGATGTGGCATGTGGTGCTGGCCGCCACATGCGCTGGTTGGCAGCGCAGGGCCACCGTGTGCAGGGCGTGGACCGCAACCCCGAGGCGCTGGCTTGGGCCCAAGCGCATGGCGAAGTCATCTGCGCCGACATTGAAAACGGCCCCTGGCCCTTCCCCGGGCAAACCTTCGGCTGCGTGGTGGTCACCCATTACCTGTGGCGGCCGCTGCTGCCCGTCATCGTGGGCAGCGTGGCCCCGGGTGGCGTGTTGATTTACGAAACCTTTGCCGCTGGCAACGAAACGGTCGGCAAACCTTCGCGGCCCGACTTTTTGCTGCAGCCGGGCGAACTGCTGCAAGCGACCACTGGCCTGCGCACCGTGGCTTTTGAGGATGGCTTCGAGCCATCGCCAGATCGATTTATCCAACGCATTGCGGCGGTGAGACCCTTGACTGCGGGCGAAGTGCAACGCTGGCCATTGCATGCCGCTTGACACCCACCCGGGTTTACCCGAGCCTTGCGACCGAAATTCCACTGCGCCCGAGCTCATCAAAGCGGCCTGCAATCGTTAGAATGGGTTCTTTCTGCTCAGAAACACCGGACATGACCACCGAATTTCGCCCCATCCGAGGCAGCATTCCTGCCCTCATCACCCCCATGCTCGAAGACGGCCAAGTGGATTACCCCACTTTGCGAAAACTGATCGACTGGCATGTGGCCGAGGGAACCGATTGCATTGGCGTGGTCGGCACCACGGGCGAGTCGCCCACGGTCACGGTCGATGAGCACTGCGAAATCATCCGCGTATCCGTCGAGCAGGCTGCAGGCCGCGTGCCGATCATGGCCGGTTGCGGTGCCAACTCCACGGCCGAAGCCATCGAGCTGGCCAAGTTTGCCAAAAAGGTCGGCGCCGACTGCCAGCTGCAGGTGGTGCCCTACTACAACAAGCCCACACAAGAAGGCCAATACCGGCACTTCCGCGCGATTGCCGAAGCCACGCCCGACTTGCCGGTGATTTTGTACAACGTGCCCGGCCGCTCGGTGGCCGATCTGCAGCACGACACCGTTTTGCGCCTGGCCCAAGTGCCCGGCATCGTCGGCATCAAGGAAGCCACGGGCAACATCGAACGCGCCCAGTGGCTGATCCGCGATCTGCCCAAAGAGTTTGCGGTCTACTCCGGCGATGACCCCACTGCAGTGGCGTTGATGCTCTGCGGCGGTGCGGGCAACGTGAGCGTGACCGCCAACGTGGCCCCGCGCCTCATGCACGAGCTGTGCATGGCAGCCCTGAGAGGTGATGTGAAAGAAGCCATGCGCATCCAGTTCCAGCTGATGCCCGTGCACAAAAACCTGTTTGTCGAAGCCAACCCGATTCCCGTGAAGTGGGCCATGCAACGCATGGGCCTGTGCGGCCCGACCTTGCGCTTGCCCATGACCGAACTGTCCGAGTCGCAACAACCTGTCGTCGAGGCCGCTCTCAAGGCCAGCGGCCTGATTTGATTTCCACCTAAGGATTGCTTGTGAAATTGTCCCTTCGCTCTACGTCTTCCCAAACGGTGCAACGCACTGCCGTTGTCGCAGCCTTGGCCATTTTGGTCAGCGGCTGCTCCATCTTGGAAGAAGACAAGATTGACTACAAAAGTGCAGCCAAAGCACCCACACTGGAGATTCCACCCGATCTGAGCCAGCTGCGTCGGGATTCCCGCTACGCCATCGAGAGCAACTCGGCCACGGCGTCTGGCTTCCAGAGTGCCAGCGCCCGCGTGGCCGATGCCGGTACTGCCGCCAACAGCCTGGGCGATGTGCGCATGGAGCGCCAAGGCAACCAACGCTGGTTGGTGGTGGCACGCCCTGCCGACAAGGTGTGGGAGCCACTGCGTGAGTTCTGGACCAGCAACGGTTTTGTCCTCATCACCGACTCGCCGGACGTGGGCATCATGGAAACCGACTGGGCAGAAAACCGCGCCAAAATCCCGCAGGACATCATCCGCAGGACTTTGGGCAAGGTGCTCGATTCCTTGTATTCGTCGGGCGAGCGCGACAAGTTTCGCACCCGCGTAGAGCGCAATGCACAAGGCGGCGTCGAGATTTACATCACCCACCGCGGCATGGTCGAGAACTACACCAGCCCGCAAAAAGAGCAAACCATCTGGCAGCCCCGCGCCAGCGATGCCGAACTCGAAATCGAGTTCCTGCGACGCCTGATGGTGAAATTGGGCGCCTCACCCGAGGCCGCCAAAACAGCGGCCAGCAGTGCAACGCCCGCCCAAGTGACCGCTGTCACCAGCCTGGACGGACAACCCACCATCCAGATCAACGACACGCTGGACCGCGCCTGGCGTCGTACCGGCGTGGCGCTGGACCGCACAGGTTTCACGGTGGAAGACCGCGACCGCAGCAAAGGGGTTTATTTCGTACGTTATGTCACACCGGGCACCACGGCCGACAAGGAACCCGGCTTTTTTGCCCGCTTGTTCAGCAGCAAAAAAGAAGAGGTGGCTTTGTCCCGTTACCGCATCGCCTTGACCGAAAAAGGCAACACCAGCATCGTGCGTGTGCAAGATGCCAACGGACAGCCTGAAACCTCGGGCAACGCCGAGCGCATCCTGAAATTGCTGGCCAACGAGCTGCGCTGAACGCGCTGTGATGGGTGGGGGCCAGCCTCCACCTTCGGGACTGGCCGCCGATGACCCATAAAAAAACCCCGCGATGCGGGGTTTTTTGATGCGTTCCCGGCGCAAAGCCGGGAAGGCGGCAAACCATTACTTGGCAGCAGATGCGTCAGCAGCTGGAGCGGCAGCAGGTGCAGCAGAAGCGTCAGCAGCAGGAGCGGCTGGTGCAGCAGCTGGAGCTGGAGCAGCAGGAGCAGCGGCTTCTTCTTTTTTGCCGCAAGCGGACAGAGCAGCAGCAGCGATGATGGCAGCCAAAACGAGGGACTTGTTCATGATGATTTTTCCTTATGGGGTTAAAACAATTTCCGGAAATTGTCGAAAGCAGCCTTCAAGACTGCTGGGACCGAGACAAAAGCACTCGAGCTCTTTTGTTCTCAGTCACAAATTATATCGTTTTCCCTAGGGCATCGGATAACAGAAATCACAAAGCTGACGCGAAACCTTCAAACCATGCTGTTACCCGGGAAAATCCTCAGCGGGTTTCAACCAGTCGGCCACCATCCAATCGAGCAAGGCTTCTCGGGCGGAGTCGCTCAACTTGGCACAAGAAGCCGCGGATAAGCAACGGTTGTCAGCCAATTGACGCAAGAAGCGGGCATCCTTGCCGGCCACACGGAAGCTTTCGCCATTGATGAACACATGCCGCTCGTCATACATCATTTTGGTGCGCCGATCGAGTTGCACGCCCGCCGACAAATCAGGCTCAACGTTGGAGATTTCAAACCAGACATTGGACTTCGGCTCGGTCAGGTACTCGCCCAGCAAGCTGTCGAGCAAAGTCGGGTTTTTGAGCGCTTTTTCAAGCACTTGCCGCGCGAAGCCAGCCAAAGACGGCGGCACAGCGGCAGGTGTCGTCACCGCTGTTTGTTTCGGATCGCGGTACAGCGCATCGCCCACCCCCTCGAACGCCTCATCGGCCAGACCGAGCAAGAGCTCACGCGCCAACTCCCCCTCTTGCGGTGCCCGAAACCCAATCGACCAGGTCATGCACTCGCCCACAGCCACGCCGTCGTGCGCATATTTGGGCGGTAAATACAGCATGTCCCCCGGGTTCAGCACAAACTCCTCTTCGGCTTCGAAGTTTTGCAAAATCTTGAGCGGCACGCCTGGCTGCAGACTCAGGTCTTGGTTGCGGCCAATGCGCCAGCGGCGCTGGCCATGGGCTTGCAGCAAAAACACGTCATAGCTGTCAAAGTGGGGCCCGACACCACCACCCTCGGTGGCGTAGCTGATCATGACATCATCCAGCCGTGCATCGGGCACAAAACGGAACTGCTGCATCAGCGCGTGCACGCCGTCGTGGTGCAAGTCGACGCCCTGCACCAGAAAAGTCCATTTCTTCTGACTGAAGGGCGGCAAGCTGCGCTTGGAGAGCGGACCGTGCTTCATCTGCCAGCCCTTGGGCGAATCCACGATCAGACGCGACTCCACGCCCTCCTGCCCCGCCAAAGCCACCAACTCAGAGCGCCCCACGCAAGGCACAAAACCAGGAATGGCATTGCGCACCAGCAAAGGCTTTTTTTGCCAGTGGCGCTTCATGAATTGGCTGGGGCTGAGGCCACCCAGCAGGGCCAACGGCTGTTCTGTTTTCATGTTCCGATCCGGTTGCGGGGCTCAACCGGCCCCATTCAAAGCGCAAGCGGCCTCAAAACCGGCCGCCAAACTGCGACAATTGTCCTATGGAAATCAAGACACCTTCTGTGGTCGCACTGACCTGGACACTCAAAGACACGCTGGGCGAAGTTCTGGACACCCTGGACGAGCCCGTTGAATTTTTCATTGGCGGCCAAGATCTGCTGCCCAAGATCGAGGAAGCCCTGCAAGGCCATGAAAAAGGCGCCAAGGTCGATTTGCACCTGGAGCCCGAGGATGCTTTTGGCGACTTCGATGAAAACCTGCTCTTTCTGGAGCCATTGGCCCTCTTCCCCGAGGGTCTGGAGCCGGGCCTGACCATCGAAGGCACCGCGCTGCCCGAAGGCTGCCACCCGGATGCACCGCGCAACGTGCTCTACACCGTCACGGAAATCTACCCCGAGCATGTGGTGCTGGACGGCAACCACCCGCTGTCGGGCATTGCACTGCGCCTGCACCTGAAGGTGGAATCGGTGCGCGAGGCGACCGAAGCCGAAGTGGGCAGCGGCAGCTGCGGCACGGGCTTTTTCAAGATCGAAGTGGGCGATGAAGGCATGCCCACAGGACCGACACTGCACTGAGCCGCCATGAACCCCAACATCGAAATCAAAATCCTGGACCCGCGCTTGAACACCTGGGGCCTGCCCAGGTACCAGACCCCACTGGCTGCAGCCATCGACTTGTTTGCCTGCATCGACGCACCCTTGCACATTCAGCCGCAGCAAGCTGCGGTGCTGGTGCCTTCCGGCATCGCGCTGCACATGGATTCACCTGAGTTTTGCGCCGTGATCTTGCCCCGCTCGGGCCTGGGGCACAAAAAAGGCCTGGTGCTGGGCAACAGCGTGGGCCTGATCGATGCCGACTACACCGCCCAATGCTTCATCAGCGTCTGGAACCGGAACCCGCCCGGCAGCGAGGCCATCACCATCGAGCCGGGTGAACGCATTGCCCAGATGATGTTTTTGCCTGTGGTGCGTCCACAGTTTCAGGTGGTGAACGAATTCAGCCGAAGCAGCGAGCGCGGCGCCGGGGGCTTTGGCTCCACCGGCACCTGAACCCAACACCTGAACCCTCAAATCGGCCGCAACGCCTGTGTCAGCACCTTGCTGACCGGGTTGACCAGATACGACAAAATCGAGCGCTGGCCCACCACCAGGTCCACCTGCGCCGTCATACCGGGGCGCACCTCCATGCGCTGGGCCTTTTCGCCATCAAAGTCCTTGGCACCGATCTTCACATGCACCCGGTAATAGGGCTGAGGGCCGCGTTGGGTTTCTTCGACCAAGGTGTCGGGGCTCACATAAACCACCTCCCCCCTGAAGCCACCATAGATGCTGGCATCAAACGCATCCAGCTTCACATTGGCCGCTTGCCCCACGGTCACAAAAGCAATGTCGGCCGGATACACCTTGGCCTCCAGCACCAGCCCACTTTGGGTGGGCAGCAACTCCATCACCGTGTCACCCGGCCGCACCACCCCGCCCAAGGTGGTCACACGAATGTTTTTCACCAACCCCCTGCTGGGCGCACTGAGGTCAGTCTGCTCCAGCAGCTGAGCGCGGTCATTCAACGCCTCGCTCTGGGCATTCAGGTCCTCCTGGGCCTTGGTCATATCGGCCTGGGCATCCTGAAAAAACTTGTTGTGCCGCGTCGTGATCTGCGCCTCGATGTCGGCAATCTGGCGGCGTGATCGCAAGATATCCGCCTGACTCACATCGCCAGTGGACTCCAGCTTCTTGATCATCTCGCTTTCTTCGAGCAGCACCGAATGCACCTTGCGCAGCGCCTGGATGTCCTCCGTGAAGGCCGTCTTGCGGCGGTTGTACAGGTTGGTCTGGTTTTCGATCAAGGCCGGGTAAGCCTTCATCTGTTGGTCAAAGCTCAATTTTTGGCCATACACCTCGGCACGCAAACGGGCCAATGTGATGCGCAAGGCCATCACCTTGCCCTGCGTATCGTCCAACGCCGCCTTGACCCGGGTTTTCTCAAAGCTGGCCAGCAACTGCCCCTCTTTGACCTCTTGCCCCTCTTGCACGAACAACTCACGCAGCACGCCACCGTCGACCGCCTGAATGATCTGCGTGCGGTCGCTGGCAATCACTTGCCCCTGCGCACGTTTGACCTGATCGATCTCGGTCATGCCCGCCCAGACGGTCAAGCCCACCAGCCCCACCATCGTCACCCACAAGGTCAGGCGCACCGATGCACTGTGGGGCGTATCAAAATCTGCTCTTTGCTTCATGTTCTCTTTCATGCCCGCGCTCCTGTGACCTGAACGCCCACGGCAGGCGGCGTTTGGCGGGCAGACGGTGTCTCGGTTTGGGTGTTTTTACTCAACTGCGCCAACACCGCATCACGCGGCCCATCCATCACGACCTGGCCACGCGCCACCACCAAAACGCGCGACACCAAAGCCAGCATGCTGGGTTTGTGCGTGACCAGCACCAAGGTGCTGCCGCCCAGTTGCGGGTTACGCAGTGCATTCAGACAACGGGCTTCGGTCCCTGCATCCATGGAGGCCGTGGGCTCATCGAGCAACATGACCTTGGGGCTCGCCAACACCAAACGGGTAAACACCAACAATTGTTTTTGTCCGCCAGACAGGCCGCGCCCGCCCTCAAAAATAGGCAAATCCAAGCCCATGGGGTGCGCTGCCACCAAATCAAGCAAGCCGGTCTGCGCCATCGCGGCCTTGATCACGTCATCGCCCGGATTGGGCAAACCCACCAACAGGTTCTGACGCAAAGTGCCTTCGAACAAGCGGTGGTCTTGCTGCACATAACCCACATGCCGGCTCATCGTCTCACGCGCCACATGCGACACGTCCAAGCCATCGATCAGAACACGCCCCTCGGTGGGGCGATACAAACCTGCCATCAAACGCAACAACGTGGATTTGCCTGAACCCACAGTGCCCAAAATGCCAATGCGCTCACCGGGTGTGACGGTCAAACGCTTCACACTCACAGCAGGCGGCGCTTTGCCATAGGCAAACTGCACATCCTCCAGCACATATTGACCATTCAACACCGAAGGCGTCAAGGGCTGAACACCCGCGGTGGTGTCAGGTGCCAGCTTGTACAAACCCTCCACGCCATCGATCGCCACACGGGCGTGTGCGTGCTGCACCATCAGGCTGGGCACCATCATCACGGCCGACAAGACACGCCCGCCCAATATCGAACAGGCGATCAAACCACCCATGGTGATCACCCCATCAATCACCAGCGCGGCACCCAGAGAAATCAGCAGCACAAAACTGAACTGCTGCATGCTGGCCATGAAGTATTGCAAGCTGTCATTGGTGTGACGCATCTTCAGATCGTTGAGGATCGTCTTGTTGCACAAATCAATCCATTTGGACAAAAAGAACCAGCCCCCGTGGGTGGCCTTGATGGTTTCAGCCCCTTCCACGGTCTCGACCAACATGCCGGTCTTCATGTTCACCTCGCGCTGGCCCTCGGCAGCCAGGCGACGCACCCGACTGCGAAAAGTCAAGCCAATCACCAAAGCCAATGTGGCCATGACCAAGGGCACCAAAGCCACCCAGGGCGAGGCGATCCACGCAATCACCACCAAAAAGATCACAGCAGCAGGCACATCCACCAGAGCGAACAGAGTTGAGGCGGTGTAAAAGTTACGGACCTGTTCGTAGCCTCTGAGCTGCGAAGCCAGAGAACCAACGGAAGCAGGCATCTGGTCCAGCCGCACCGAGAGCAAACGCTCAAAAATGTCCCGCCCCAATCGGCTGTCCAGTCCAACCACAGCGCGGTCCATCACCTTGGACCGGGCCCATTTCATGACCCACTCAAAAACGATCAAGATCAAAACACCGCCAAGCAGGGCGACCAGCGTCTCGATGCTGCGGGTCGGAATAACTTTGTCATAAACCTGCATCGAGAAAAACGACACCACCACCGCCAACAAGTTGATCATCAAAGACGCGGTGATCGACTCTGCAATGGGGCCCCGAAACGACTTGAGCACCTGCGACAAACGGTCTTCAAATCTGGCAGGCCCACCCGACGCCCCGGCCTCGGGTGGCAACACCCGCAGCACACACGTCAGATCGCCAGCCCCCACATGCACCGCCGGCTGGCCTGCACGCTCGAGCAACCATTCGTCACCCATCAGACCTTGTGTCAGCAAGCCCCAGCCATGGGTGCGGCTGCAGACCAACAAGGGCAAACGCTCGCGCAGTGGCGCAGGCAAGCTTCGCGCACCCACCCAACCTGCCTGCAAACACACCTGCTCGGCCAATACCGGGGACAAAGCCACCGCGTCAGCGCCCTCTACACCCGCGACTGCCAACACAGCCCCCTGCAACCTCACTTCGTCGAGGGCAAACCGCTGTGTGCGCGCCAAAGACACCAATGCAGCACTCAGCTGCGCCCAAGCCAATTCATTCATAGTCATCGCATCCAATCTGGGTGGGTCGGCAGCTCACCGCTGCGCAGACGCCAGCGGTAGTAGGCCAGCGTGGTGGCATTGCCGGCTTGCGCCAGACGCAGCTGCGACTGAGACAACTCCTGCAAAGCATTGAGCACCTCCAGCCAGCTTTTGAGGCCACCAAAATACAGCCGCTCGTAAGACGCCAGCACTTCACTGGCACTGTCAATCGTGGACGCCAAGGACGTCTGACGGTCGAATTCACGTTGCAAAGTGGCCCAGTCCTGCAACAACAACTCCTGCTTTTCCAGGCGCACCGCGTCCACGGCCTCCAGACGGGCTTGCAAACGTGCACTGTCCGCAGCCGACTGCGTCATGCTTGCCAGGCCCGCACCAGGGGTGTAATTGAGACCCAGGGTCCACAAACTGCGCTCGGCCTCGGTGGTCACATCACCCAGGCGACGCTGATAAGCCAACACCAGCTTGGGCCAGCGCTCGGCTTTTTGCACCTTCAGTTGCTCCGAGGCCGCCGCGGCATCCAGCTCGGCCCTGCGCACTGCGGGGTGTTGCGCCAAACGTTCAGCCGCGACCTCGGCCCTTTGCATCTTCATCCACTGCGCCAAAGGGCCTTGAGGCAATGGCACGCGCAAAGCTGGCAACGACGTTTGCAAAGGCCCACCCACCAGCTGCTCCATGCGCTGCAGCGCCATTTGCATGGCCGACTCGGCATCCGCCAAATCGGCCTGCGCCCGCGACACGCGCACAGCGAGCAGCCTGAGCTCCACCGAAGAAGACAAACCCGCCGACACCCGCCGCTGCATGATGGCTTGGTAGCGGTTCAGCCCTTCCAAGGTGCGGTTGGTCACGGCGCGGTTGGCCTCGGCATCCAGCAAACCGGCCCAGACCTCCACCAAACGCAAAGCCACATCACCACGCACCACATTCACCTGCTCGGCGCTGGCCTGATCCAACTTTTCAGCAGCGGCCACGCGTGCCCTCACGGCGCCACCAGACCACAATGGCTGCTGCACATTGAAAGTCGCACCTTTTTGAGCCGCCGTGTTCGGGCCATCGGTGCGCTGCGTGTTAAATGACACGGTGGGCCAAAAGCCCCACTTGGCCACATCCACATCGAGCTTCGCCCCATCGCCTTGCGCCAAGGCTGCGCGAACCTGCGGGTGCACCGATGTCGCGGTCCTCAACAGCCCCTCAAAGACCGCATGCGACGGCGCACTGGCCACCTCAGTAGGCAGCACAGCAGCCACCTGGCGGGCAGTGACAAGCTCGTGCTGTGCTGCTCCCGTCAAAGGAAAACCAACAAGCCCCAACGAAATCCAGGCCCAGCGCCACATCGAGTGACAGCGATTTAAATCCAGCATTTTTTACACCTTGAACACACAAAACCGCCTTGGATGAGCCTCGAAGGCATGTGCAAGACCCCAAAAAGACCTCTTCAGTCAATTTCCAGATGAATCCATGCTGTCAATTTTAGACTAATAAATAACCTTAGTTTTAAATTAAAATTTTTAAGACTTATAAAACAGTTAATTCAATTAAAACATTAAAAACATCAGATCCAATGAAACTACGAGCGCATGGACTTTTCAGCCCATGCGCTCTGATTCAAAGATTCGCGGTCTGTCACGCCAGTGGATGTGACAGATGAAACGTCACAGCACCTGGTAAGCGTGCAACTGCTGTTGGGTCAACGTTGTGTATTCGAATGCTGCATCCGACACCAAGACGCTGGAGCCATCGGAGGCCGTGGCCGTGGTGCGGCCGGCCTCGATCACGCCGATGGCAGGCTCACGCTGCACACCATCGCTTTCCAGGTTGATCTCTTGAATGCCCCAATCAAGTAAATCACGCAGTTCGCCCACATCACTCACGCCGTTGCCGTTGGCGTCTTGCCAGACACCGAACTCGGCAAACTTCGCGTCCTGCGCGTTCAGCACGCCGTCGCCGTTGCTGTCAAAGCCCATGCGCAGGCCTTCCAGGTCGGTGTTGCCGCCGTACAGTGTGAAGGCGTACTGGCTCTGGTCATGCACCTGGCCGTTGCCAAACTTGTTCCAAACCAGCACACCGTCCTCGCGAGCCGCCCAGGCGCTGAAGTCCAGCTGGCCATCGATGTTCACGTCCATCAGCTGATGCGTGTAGCTGATCGTGCCGTCGCCGTTCAGGTCGAACACGATGGGGGCCACGTTCATGCCCACGCTCACGCCGCTCGTCACGAACACCTGTGACATCGTGGGCTCGTTGGTGTAAACGTTGTAGGTGATGCTGCCAACGCTGACCGTGCCGCTCAGTGCCCACACGCCATTGGTTCCCTTGAGGTTGAGCACATCGGTGCTACCCCCCTCCACCACCAGCTGGTTATAGCCCATGGTGCTTTGCAGCGTGTAAGTGCCGCTGCTCCAGGTGCGGCCGTCTTCGCTCAGGCCCAGGTGGATGGTGTTCATGCGGCCGACCATGTCGTTCACATCACGCGCTGTGAGCGTCAGCGTGTTGGCCTGGCCATTGGTGCCGTCCAGGTCGATGCGCTCAATACTGTTGATGCGGCTGATGCCCATGCCACCCATGCTGTCGATATTGGTGATGGCCGTCAGGTCCAGACTTGCACCAACACTCAGTCGCAGTGTGTCGTAGCCTGCACCGCCGTCTACATAGGCCTTGGGCGAACTTGTGCTTGGGTTGGCCAGGTTGGTCACGTCGCTGTCGATCAGAACGACGGTATCGTTGCCACCGCCTGCGTCAAAACGGTCCACACCACCACCGCCCTCCAAGGTGTCAGCGCCTGCGGTGCCCACCACTTGTTCGTCGAACGCAGTGCCGGTACCCATGGCAACGTAGCCAGACACGTACTTCTGGCCCCCATAGACGATGTAGGTGTTGCCATAGGCGCCCACACCTTTGGCCGCGACCAGCAAGTCATCGTAGCCGTCGCCGTTCAGGTCACCGCCGTTGGACACGCTATAACCGAGCTGGCTGGTTGCGCTGGGGCCGTTGATCACAAAGCCGCCGTTGCCATTGGCCAGATCGGTGGCCTGCACGGTGGTGTTGTTGGCCTTGCCGTAGACCACATAAGCGCTGCCCGAAGTGGAGCCGTTGGCGTTGGCGTTGTTGGCCCCCACCACCACATCGGCCAGGCCGTCGCCGTTGAGGTCGCCCGCATACGACACGTCATTGCCGAAACTTCCCGCGCTGGCGCTGATCTTGAAGCCAGCAACGGTGCTGCCAACGCTCGTAACGTTGACCGTGGTGCCCGCCAGCGAAGGGCTGCCGAACACCACATAGGCCGCATTGGCCCCGCGTGCACCGACGATGAAGTCGGCGATGCCGTCGCCGTTGACGTCGCCCGCGCCAGCCACCTGGTAAGCGTAGTCTGCGTTCGCATTGCCCAGGATTTTGAACCCACCTGTTCCAAGATTGGAAATGTTGAGGCTGCCCGTCTCGGTTCGCCCGAACACCACGTAGTCCATGCCCTGGTTGATACTCCCGTAACCACCGATCAGCACATCCGACAGGCCGTCACCGTTAATGTCACCCAGATTGGTGACCGAATTGCCAAAGTCAGCGCCTCCGTTGTGGATGGCCAATCCCAGGGCACCTGCACTGGTCAGATCGCTGAAGCTGGTGTAGGTGCCGGCCTGGATCGTGTTGCTGTAGATGACATAGGCTCTGGCACCACCGCCCGCCCCTACCAGCAGATCGGCCATGCCGTCACCGTTGAAGTCACCTGCAGTAGAGACGTCACTGCCAAACTTTTCCGCCCCGATTTTGTCGTCGATCATGAATCCGGATGTGCCCATGCTGGAGCCAATGGTCACTGTGGCGCCATCAGACTTGCCATACACCACATAAACAGCACCGCTCTGGCTCCCCTCAACGGGCCGACCAACAATCAGGTCGGACAAGCCGTCACCGTTGAGGTCACCCGCATAGTGCACCACATTCGTGCCACCTCCGGCATCGTTGATGGCAAAGCCCTGGGACGCTGACATGGTGGCCAAGTCCAGCGGCATGAGGTTGCCTGAATTGCCAAACACCACATAGGCTTTGGTGTCGGCCAGAGTCTGGTCAGGGTAAGCCGACACGATGAAGTCATCGATGCCGTCACCGTTCACATCACCCGCATACGATATGTTGTAGCCCCCGTTGGTGATGGCCGTGCTCGTCAGGTTGGTGGGCGTCAGGGGCACCGAGGTGTCGTTGATCGTGACCGGCTGGCTGATCGTGCCCACCGTCATGGTCAAGGTCTCGGCCCCTTCGGTCAGCTTGTCGGCCACGATGGGCAGCGAGATGGTGAAGCTCGTCACACCGGCGGGCACGTTCAAGGTGCCATTCGCGTTGAGCGTCACGCCATCGCTGAAAATGGCACTGGCGTAGTCAGCAGAGGTGAGACCTGCACTGCCGCTGATGCTGTAGGCCAGTGCACTGTTGCCGTTGGCGCCACTCAAAGTGACCGTGCCCACCAGCACAGTGCCCTCGTTGATGGAATCGGGGGTGTTGAAGGAGAAGTCAGTCACGGGGGGCAGCTCGCCCTGCAGCGTGGCCACTTCCTGGCTGAACGCCGTCTCGCCACCGCGGATGCTGACGTTGATGCGCTCGGCTTGGTCGAGCGTGCCGCCGGTGTTGTCGGTGCCGGTGTTGTCCACCGCCACCACGCTCAGGCTGGCGTAGGCGCTGGCGCTGCCCCCCCAGCGCACCAGGGTGTCCTTGCCCAGGTACAGGGCCGAGCTGACGCTGGCGCTGGTGATGTTGACCCAGCTGCTGCCGTTGTAGTACTGCCAGTAGCTGCCGTTGTTGCTGCCCGCGCCGGTGATGGCGTAACCGGTGACTGCGCCATTCGTGTCGAGGCTGTCGTTGGCCTGCACAAGACTGAAAAGGGTGACCCCGTTTGTATCGGTCACGTTGTATGCGCCCACCTGCACATCAGAGATCAAAACGAATGGACCGATGGTGGCTGAAGGGGAGTTGGCATGTTCGATCTGTACGTTGTGTACTTTTCCGCTGATGCTGACCAACACCGAACCACGGTAAGAATCAGTGGAACTATCTGTGTTGCTTATCAGGGTGACAGATCCATCGGCATTCACAGTGAACGTGAAGTATTCACTACCCGTTGAGAAGTTATTTTCCGACAGGTTAATCCTGTTGCCCGCTGCATCAAATGCCGAAACCCGGACGATGTCTTGCCATTGAGCTGTATCAATGTCGTTGATTCTGAACCTGACGTTTCCGACCTCCTTGAGGATATTGCTGTTGGTCTCGTAAAACTTGAAATTGGTTCTGGACAATTCTGGACCCGTTCCACCTTCAACCATTAGGCTCGAGTTGGTTGAGAACGATTCACCAGGAGCCACATAGACAGATCTGTCATCTGTTCCCAGATTTTTCAGTCCTTGATCCGAATTCGATGTGTTGGTGTTGACCGTTTGCGTGGTCATGCGGTAACTGCTCTTGTCAATGGTGTAAACATCGCCAAAGGTCAATTTCCTCAAGCTCCCAACATCGTTCATCCAGCTCACCATCTGACCTGCGCTGCTGGTGGTCAGGCTGGTGCTCTGAATCACCGGCGCATCGTTCGTGTCCACCGTCACGCTGAAGGTGTTGCTCTGCGCGCTGACGTTGCCGGCCGTGTCGGTGGCCACCGCCTTGACGCTGTAGCTGCCCTGTGCCAGCGGCGTGGTGGGGGTGTAGCTCCACTGGCCGCTGCTGTTGGTCAGCGTCTCGCCCAGCAGCGTGCTGCCGTTGTAGAGCTTGATGCTGCTGTTTGCCTCGGCCGTGCCCTTGAAGGTGGGCGTGGTGTCGTCGGTGGTGCTGCCGCTGGCAAAGTTGCCGGTGGCACTGCCCACGTTGTCGGTGTAGCTGGCCACGGTGGTGCCGGTGGGCGCGGTGGTGTCGATCACCAGCTGGCTGGTGGTGCCACTGTAGGCGGTGCTGCCGCCGTTGGTGGTCACGTTGACCACGCTGCCGTTGACCAGGCTGGCCGAGCCGCTGGCGCCGGAGTCGTCCACCAGGCGCACGGTCAGCGCGCCGGGGGTGGCTGGTCCGTTGTAGCGCACCAGGGTATCGGCGGCCAGGAACACGGCGGCCGAGTCGCCGGTGCTGCTGGGCAGCGCCGTCCAGCTGCTGCCGTTGAACCATTCGTAGCCGGCACTGTTGCCGGTGACGACCACGCCCTTGAGGGTCTGGCCGGCGTTGGCGTCGCTGAAGGCGACTTCGAACAGGCTGGCCACGGTGGCGGCGTCGGTCAGGGTGGCGGCTGCGCCGGCTGTGGGGGTGGCGTTGTTGCTCACGCTCACGCCGCTGGCCACGAACACGGTGGCACCCTGGTAGCTGTAGGCCACGTAGTTGGTGCCGCTGACAAAGCCCCAGGCGCTGCCGTAGCTGGCGGCCAGGCTGGCACCGCTGGCGGTGGCGCCTTGCGTCCAGCTGCCCACCAGTTGCAGGGCATCGGGTGTGGCACCGCCGTCACCGTTGACGACCACCATCTTGGCCTCGTTGGCCATGGTGTTGGCGTTGTCGGTCACTTGCTGGCCCATGCGGGCCACGGCGGCGGGGTCGAGCTTGAGCGTGTTGACCACGCCGGTGCTGCCGCCGAGGTTGAACACACCAAAGTTGCCGACATTGGACGCCACGGTGGCGCTGGTCAGGTCGAGCGTGCCGGCCGAAGTGGTGGACAGCGTGAGCGTGTTGATGCCCGTGCCGCCGCCCAGCAGCATGGTGTTGCTGTTGCCCAGTTGGATGAGGTTGTCGTTGTTGATGATGACGGTGTCGTTGCCCGCGCCAGCCAGGATGCGGTCGGCGCCGCCATTGGCGGTGAAGGTGTCGTCCAGGTCGCCGCCCGTCAAGGTGTCGGTGGCGTTGGAGGCACCACCGGTCTGCACGATGGCACCGGTCGGGCCAAAGTTCATCACCTTGAGGCTGTGCTCACTGTTGTATGTGCGGTTGGCCACCTCGTCCTGGTAGCTGACCTGGAAACCGCCGTTGTCCAGCGCCAGCAGGCTGATGCTTTCCAGACTATCTTGGTACGAAGACGAAGCCTCGTCCACCATGAAGAAGGGCACTTTCACGCTGCCGTCCGGGTTGACGATCATGGCGAACACACCGTACTTGCCCGTGGCATTGACGGTCGCGATCGCCACGATGACGATGCTGCCGTCCTTGAGCTGCACCACATCATTCGGGAAGCTGTATTGGTAGGTGTAGCCCGCAGGCACCACATTGGAAATCCGGTACTCGAACAGGTTGTCCACGCTTTGGGTGAGCGGATTGACCAGCATCAGTATGAGCGCTTCGCCGGAGAAGGCATCCACGCCACTGCCCAGAACCGCCAGCTTGCCGTTGCTGAGCAAGGTGGTCTGAATGTTGCCGGTGCTGTAGACAAAGTCCAGATCGAAACTGACGGGTGTGAGACTGCCTGGCGCAAAGTGCATCAGCTTGACGTAGCGGTCAAAGTCCCCTTCGAGGGTGAGCACAACACTGCCGTCAGCCAGCAGGACCGGGTTCAGGTTGCTGTAGAAGCTGAACCCTCCGGTGAGGACTGTCGGCCCTTCCAGAATGGCGCCCGTGCTGGCATTGACCTTGAGCGAAAAAACGGTGGTGTCGTTGGTGTAAACGACGGCCAGGGTGTTGTCGTCGATCAACCAGTTGGACGTCATGTACACGCCGGTGATGCCGCTGTAGTTGATGGGCGTTTGCGGTACACCGTTGGCACTCACACGCGTGAGCGTGAGGGTGCCGTTGTTGATCTTGCCATCGATGTTACGGGCACCAGTGATGTAGAAGTTGCCCAGGCTGTCAGGGCTGAGGCTGACGCCTGCCGTCTTGTCGCCCCAGCCGCTGGTCAGGGTGTCGCTGGACACATTGGTGGACAGGATGGCCCCGGTGGCCGAATCCACCACGCTCACGGCGCCCGTGGTCAAAGAATTTTCCGGCACTCCGCCAGCAGTCCACTGTGTGCTGTTGCGTTGGACGATATAGGTCTTGTCGCCCACCTGGTAATGCGCTGCATAAGTGAGGTAAGGGCTGCCAGCCGTGAGGACATCCGTGCCTGCGGGCGCAGGCGCTGCACCGAAGTACTGCGTAGCCGTTGCGCCCTGCCCGGCCACGCCGGTGCTGACGCTGGTGTAACTGCCGCCGGCCACGCTCACGCCGATGGCATCGCTGCCGGTGGACGGTGCGGTCACGACCAGGGTGTACTGGGTGTCAGACACCTTGGTGAAAGCGCCCTTGGTGCCGGCGCTGATGCTCACGTCATCGGCCGTGAAGCCGCTCACCGCCTCGTTGAAGGTGAAGGTGAAAGTCACGTCGCTGCTGTTGGCGGCGCTGCTGGCGCTCACGTTGTCGGTGATGCTGACCTGTGACACCGACAGCGCGGCCAGCGGGCTGCTGATGCTGCTTTGCAGCACATTGGGTGCGGTGTTGGCATCAGCCTGCAGGCCGATCTTGTACTCCAGGGCCGCCGAGCCGATGTTGCCGGCTATGTCTTCCACGCGGGCCAGGTAGCGGACCTGGGTGTTGTAGGCCGTGGTGTTGGTGGCGTCGTCAATGGTCCAGGTGGACTGCCCGCCGGCGTTCACTGTCACGGTGGCGTTGCCGACCTTGACGAGCGCGTTGACCCAGCTGCTGCCGTCCCACTGGTAGTACACGCTTTCATTCATCTTGGGCTTAGTCAGCAGGGTGCTGCCGCTGTAGACGCTGAAGCTGTAGGTGGAGGTGCGGACCACTTCGACGATGTCGCCGGCGTTGGGGGCCGTGGGCAGGTAGATGTTGGCCGCGTAGCCACCGTCAATGACGTTGTAGGTGAGCTTGCTGTAGCCACTGGCAATCTGGCCTGGGGCGTTGTTAACCTGGGTCTGGCTGACGGCACCGGTCATGTCGGGCGAGCGGTAGACGACCAAGCTTTCGTCGCTGGCCAGCGCGGTGCCGGCAGTGGCCCCGCCCAGCATGCCGATGACGGTGGGCGTGAGGTCGTCGGTGGTGCCGCCTTTAGCCACCGTGCCGGTCTGCAAGCCGTAGTTGTCGTTGATGCTGGTGGTGACCAGGCTGGGGCTGGAGACGGTGGTGTCGACCGTGACGGTCAGTGCCGGGCTCTTGCCGCTTTCGTTGCCGGCAGCGTCGGTGAGCGTGTACGTCAGGGCATACTCACCGCTGGACAGCGGGCTGTTGGGCGTGAGGAGGCCGGTCAGCGGGTCGTAGGTGGCAGCGACCTTGACACCATCGACATACAGGCTGGGCAGGTCGGACTGACCAGCGCCGATGTTCAGAACCGGCGTGGTGTCGTCGGTGACGGATGCAGTGCTGGCCGCATTCTGGATGGTGCCAACGTTGTCGACGAAGTTCTGCGGTGCACTGCCCGGGTTGGTCGGGGCTGTGGTGTCAATCCAGAGGCCGCCGGTCTTGTTGCCGTTGGCGTCGAACTGCTGGGCATGAACGGTGTAGTCGCCGAGGTATTGGTCACCGTATGTCCAGGTGACGGCAAAGCCGCCGTCGGCCTTGGGCACGACGCTGGCGAACCATTGCCAGTTGGCGGTGTCGGTGTTGACGTTGAGGGCACTGCCCAGCGGCGTGCCGGTGTTGCTGAAAATCTGGCCCTTGAGGTCATAGCCTTTGTTGCCGGCCATGTCGTATTCGGCCCAGATGGCAACGATGCGCCCGTCGCTCAGGAAGGTGACGTCGCCGTAGCCTTCGTAGCCACCCGCGGAGCGGGTGTAGACCGGAATCTCGCCGGTGCGGGCGCTGCCGTCGGCGTTGAAGATGCGCAGGTTCTGCGCCAGAGACATGCCGTCCTGGCCCCAGGACATCCACGAGACGACATACGAGCCGTCGGTGTGGGTGCTGATGGCCGGCTGCACCTGGTTGTTGGTGCTGACGGTGCTGACCTGGGCGGCGCTGTTGGACGCGCTGAGGTTGGCGTTGAAAGTCTGCGCGTACACGCCGGTGCCGTCGCCGTCACCCAGAGCTTGCCAGGTGACGATGAGCTTGCCGTTGGTGCCGGCCGCGATGTCGAGGTCGCGGTTGGCGCCATAGGTGCCGTTGATCGGACCGGAGGCAGTGAAGCTGGCCAGCTGGGTGGCGCTGGTCTTGAGGCTGCCGTTGGCGCCGTAGACGCTGCCCCAGACCGTGCTGGTGCCGGCGTTGTCTACACGCCAGACCACGGCCACATCGCCATTGCTCAGGGTGGTGGTCTGAACGTTGCTGCCCGCATTGGCCACGTTGAATTGCGGCACGGTGACGCTGCCCGTGTTGCCAATGAACACGCCGGCCACGCCGCCGGTTTCCACTTCGGTGGCCACGAAGGCACCGCCGGGCACCGCCGTGACGTCGGGCAGGATACCCGTCTGGCTGATGACAAAGCTGCCACCCAGGGGCAGGCCCTTGGCGTCATAGAGGCGGCCCACGGTGTAGGTGTCGTTCGTGCCGGTGCCCCGGTAGTAGACGACCAGGGTGTTGCCGTTGTCGAGCTGGACGACCTTGGCGTCGGTCTGGGCGTTGAGAGTGTGGACCGGCACTTGCTGCTCGGTGCTGTAGCCGAGCTGGGCGCTGTCGCTGATGACGCCGCTCAGCGTCTGGCGCACCTGGATGCTGCCGGCGCTGTACTGGCCCTGGGGCAGCACGAAGCTGGTGCCGGAGCCGGTGGCCCAGGTCTGGCCGTTGTCGGTGCTGTACTGCCAGGTGGCACCACCGACCAAACCACTGACGTTGATGGTGCCATCGGCGGTAATGCCGTCAATGGCCAGCCAGCCGCTGTCGCTGGACAGCGACAAAATGGGTGCCTGCAGGCTACGGTTTAGCGCAAATATGCTGGTGGTGCTGGTGGTGCTGGTCGGGCTGATGTTGCCCACTGCGTCGGTCACGGTGGCCACGACGGTGTAGTTGCCGTCTTCGTCAATGGCACTGGTCGGAATGGTGACCGGCGCGGTGCCGTTGGTCACGTCTGCCGGCAGCACGGTGTACACGAATTGACGCAGATCGCCGCTGGGGTCAGTGACAGTGAGAGTGATCACATCACCAGCCAAAGTTCCCGCAGGCAAGTCGACAGTGGTTTGCACACCATCGGTGGCCTTGGTGGCGTTGATCCCACCTTGCAAGGCTTCGGTCACGCTCAAGGTTGGTGCGCCGGTGGACTGGGTGTCGACCGCGTAATTGCCCGAGGTGACCAGCGCGTTGGCGTTGCCTGCCGCATCGGTCACAGCGCTGGCATTGAGCTTGATCACATTGGTGCTGTCTTCCACGGTCGAATTGGGCGTGAAGGTGGCCGTCCAGGTGATGCCACCGTCGGTGCTGACAGGGGTGCCAAGCGTGCCGTTTTCGACCACGAAGTCGCCCGCCGTGAGGCCGGTGACGGCTTCGCTGAAGGTGATGGTGGCGGTGGCTGTCTCGTTGGCCGCCAGCACGGTGTCGCTCAGCGTGATGGTGGCGGTGGGCGGCGTGGTGTCGGTAAAGCTGACGTTCACGTCGTTGTCGACCAAGGCCTGCGCCTGGGTGGTGCTGTGGTCATAGACCTTGTAGGTGATACTGTTCTTGACGACGTCGCCCTTGTAGGTCCAGACACCGGCCAGGCCGGTGTTGCCCAGCACGCTGTTGCTGCTGAAGCCGTCGGTCGCGAGCTCGTTGAGCACCAGGCTGTCGCCCACTTGGCCGTTGACCACGAACTGGACTTTGCCCGCGCTGCTGGTGGCGCCGTTTTGGGCATTGCTCACCGAGGTGAAGTCGTAACCCGAAAGGTTGGCACTGCCCAGAGACAGCACGCTGTTGGCCGACAAGGTCAGCTTGCTGCTGCCGCCCTGCATCTCGAAGACTTCAACCTCCTGAATAGGCTTGACCGTCTGGTTGCTGGTGATGGCCGTCACGTCCAGTTGGGTGCCTGCAGCGAGCTTGAGGGTGTCCACCCCGGCGCCGCCGTCGATGCGACCGCCTGAAGCGAGGACGCTTTGCAGTGCTGTGGCTGTATTGGCCGTGATGGTGTCATTGCCCGCAACCGAATCAAGTGCGTCTTTGGTGTAAGTGAGGGCGGCGTCGTTGCCGGCGGTCACGCCGTTGGGCATGCTGTTCGCCACGAGCGTGCCGTTGGTGGCTGGTGCATTGGTGGCGAAGGAAACGTTGTCGACAATCACATCGCCATACGACTGTGGGGCACCTGTGTTGAGGTTGGTTCCCCAAAGCGACAGGGTGATGGTCTTGGTGCTGGTGGCGGTATAGACGACGGTGTAGTGACCGCTCTCCTTGTTGTTGACGTTGTAGATGGTCAGCGAAGTGCCGTCCACATCCGTACCCAAACTTCCGCCACCCGCAGTGCCATCACCCAGGTTGGTGGCATAGTCGAGCTTGAAGGTGTAGGTCTTACCCGCTTCCACCTGGGCCGTGGTCTGCCAGAACACGGCCTTGGTGCTGCTGGCAATGTTCGCCATTAGCACGTTTCCAGCCATGGTCCCGTCAGGGTTGGCCACAGCGGCAATGGCCTTCTTGGTCCAGCTGATGTTTGTAGCCGTGCCTGAGGTCGTGGTATTGGTGATGCCTGTGTTCAGGACGGGTGAGCCAATGCCAGCATTACTGGTCGCGACGTCGTAGTTGACGTTGTCAACCCAGGTCACACCAGGCGCGGTAAAGCCGCTCAGTGCATCGGTGCTGAAGTCGCCGTTGCTGAGCTGGGTGGCGCCGGATGAACTGGTCACAGTCCAAAGAGTGGAGTACACGCTCTGGTTACCCGCCGTGTCCACTTGCACCGCCGAGAAGGTGTGGGCGCCTGCCGTGGGCGCTGCGATGGTGGCTGTCCATTCGCCACTGCCGTTGGCCGTGGTGGTGGCCACCAGGTTGCTTCCGGTGCTGTCGTACACGTAAACCGTGGCGTTGGCTTCGCTGTTGCCGGTGACGGTGGTGACCGTGTTGGCGGTGCTGCCGCCCGAGCTGATACTGGTGCCGGCGCTGTCTTTGACGCTGGTGATCTGGGGGGCTAACGCGCTCAGGTCGGCGTTGACGACCTGCGTCTGCACAGGGCCACTGTTGCCTGCGGCGTCCACCACTTTGGCGGTATAGGTCCAGCTGCCGCTGTAGCCGTTGGTGTCGGTGATGGCCCAGACGGTGCGGGCGGCGTTGAGCGTGGCGTAACCGATGAAGGTGGCGCCGTTGTCGGTGTAGACGGCGACCTGTTCACTTGCAGCCAGCGCTGCGCTCACGGTGCCCGAGACCAGACGGCCGGCGCTGGCGTCGGACGTGGTCCAGTCGGCGGTCGCTGTGCCCGTGCTGGTGTCCTTGGTCATGCTGGAGTAGCTGACCATCTGATCAGGACGGGTCACATCGCGCACCAGCGTGGGGCCGTTGGTGTTGACCACGTTGCCCGCAGCGTCGTAGAGCTTGACGCTGACCACACCGCCTGCCGTGATGGCGGCCTGCAACTCGCTGGTGGAGGGCGAACCGTCGCTGGTGGTGAAGCTGACGCTGGTGTCCCCTGACCCGATGTCAGCGTCGGTGCCCACGAGGGTGCCGTTCACATAGAACTCGGCCTTGCCGCCCGTGGCTTGTTCAGCAGTGATGCTGGCGGTGATGTCCAACGCGGTGTTGGTGCTGTTGAGCGTGTTGGCCACGACAGTGCCGCCACTGGGGGTGACGGTGACGCTGGTGGCGGCGCTGGGCGCTGTGGCGTCCAGCGTGAAGCTGGTGCTGCCTGCGCTGCTGGTGTTGCCTGAGGTGTCGGTGGCCACTGCGCTGACGGTGATGGCACCGTCGCTCAACTGGCTGGCGCCCGCACCGAGATCGCTGGCCGACAACTGGACAGACTGCGCACTGCCTGTGCCAATGACGGTCTTGGTGACGGTGGAGCCGTCTGCATCGGTGAAGGTCACGGTCACGGTGGCGCCGGCCTCGGCGGTCACAGTGACCGCGCCAGTGGGTGCTGTGGCTTCGGCCAGGTTGGCACCGTCGCTCACGCCCGTGCCCAGTGCCAGTGTGGGCGTGGTGGGCGCGGTCAGGTCGGTCGTGGTGACCGTGGTGGCCGGACCGGTGTTGCCAGCGGCGTCGGTGGCCGTGACGCTGTAGCTGCCGGTCAGCGGGCTGGGCGCTGCGGCCAATTCGAGGCTGAAGGCACCGGTGGTGGCATCGGCCATGGTGGTGTGGGTCACACCGGCAGGGTCGGTGATGGTGACGGTGCTGCCCGGCTCGGCGGTGCCGCTGATGGTGGGCTTGCCGTCGCCGTCGGTGTCTTTGACGGTGACGCTGGTGGGGGCAGCTGGTGCGGTCAGGTCGGTCGTGTTGACCGTGGTGGCCGGGCCGGTGTTGCCTGCGGCATCGGTGGCCGTGGCGCTGTAGCTGCCGGTCAGCGGGCTGGGCGCTGCGGCCAATTCGAGGCTGAAGGCACCGGTGGTGGCATCGGCCGTGGTGGTGTGGGTCACACCGGCAGGGTCGGTGATGGTGACGGTGCTGCCCGGCTCGGCGGTGCCACTGATGGTGGGCTTGCCGTCGCCGTCGGTGTCTTTGACGGTGACGCTGGTAGGCGCGTTGGGCACGCCGGTGTCGAGTGTGAAGCTGGTGCTGCCTGCACTGCTGGTGTTGCCGGCGCTGTCGGTGGCCACTGCGCTAACAGTGATGGCACCGTCGCTCAACTGGTTGGCGCCCGCACCGAGATCGCTGGCCGACAACTGGACAGACTGCGCACTGCCTGTGCCAGTGACGGTCTTGGTGAAGGTGGAGCCGTCTGCATCGGTGAAGGTCAAGGTCACGGCGGCGCCCGCCTCGGCGGTCACAGTGACCGCACCTGTGACAGCTGTGGCCTCAGCGCTGGTGGCCCCATTGCTCACGCCCGTACCCAAGGCGAGAGTCGGTGTGGTCGGGGCGGTCTTGTCAAGTGCGTCGATCAGCGCTTGCAGTTCGCTCAGGCTGTCGGTCTCGGAACCGTCGTTGGTTTTGGCAGCAATGGCCGCCAGCAATGTGGGCAGATTGTTGGCCGTGACGCCGGTGGTGTTCAGGCCGATCTTGGTGAGGTCGGCCACAGTGAGCGCTGGACTGGCTGTACCGTCATTGGCCACCGTCTGGATGGCGTTGGCGATGCGGGCCAGCTCGTTGATCTCGGCGATGGTGTCCACGTCCACCGCTTGCAATGCCCCTACGATGTCGTTGAGCAAAGCCAGGTTTTGCACATCGGTTGCAGCGTCGCCGAGGGTGGCACCGATCGCAGCGTATTGCGCGGCGGAAGGATCTTGGCCGTTGGCATCTCCAGCAGCGCCGTTGGCCTCGGCCAAGATGGCGTTGTAGGCGTCGACGATGACCTGCACTTCACCCGTGGTGTTGGCGGCTTCGCCATTGACGGCAGCGCTGGCCAAGGCGTCTTGTATGGCGACAACGTTGCCAGAGCTGACACCGCTGACACCTGCGCTGTTGAAGTCGGTGGTGGTGGGTGCCGTGCCGGTGGCGCTGACCAGGCCGCTGGTGTTGTTTTCAGCGTAAGCACTGATGGTGTCTAGCGCAGCAGTTTGCGCGGCGATGGCTGCGGCGACCACGGCTTGCACACCCGCTTGGGTGTTGAGCTGCGTGGCGTCGTTGGCCGCCACCAGCGCGGCCTGCACAGCAGGCAGGTTGTCGACTGTCACACCCGTGATGCCAAGCAATTCCAGTTGCGCTTGGGTGGCGTTGCCGTCCATGACGGCTTGCACGGCGGTGGCCAGAGCTTGCACTTCTGTCACGCTGTCCACGTCGCCCGTGGTTTTGGTCCCGATCACATCGCCCAACAGGGCCTCTTCTGCACCAGCGTCCACACCGTTGACGCCAATGGCGGCGTACTGCGCGGCAGACGGATCTTGGGCGTTGGCATCGGCCGTGGTGCCATTGGCTTCGGCCAGGATGGCAACGTAGGCGTTGACGATGGCTTGCACTTCGGCTGCCGTGTCGGCCAGTGCGCCGGTGATGTCGGCATCGGCCAGGGCACTGTTGATGGCGGCCACATTGGCGTCGGTCACACCGGTCACGCCCAAGGCGTCGTAGTCGGCGGTGGTGGGTGCGGGGTTGGTGACCAGGTCTGCGCCGTTGTCCTGTGCATAGGCCGCAATTTTGTTGGCTGCGGCAATGGCGGCACTCACCACGGCTTGCACGCCTGCTTGGGTGTTCAACTCGGTGGCGTCATCGGCCGCCGCCAGTGCGGCTTGCACACTGCTCAGGTTTTCTGGGGTCACGCCGGTGACGCCCAGCGCTTCGAGTTGGGCTTGGGTCGCTATGCCGTCCATGACGGCTTGCACGGCGGTGGCCAGGGCTTGCACTTCGGTGACGCTGTCCACTTCGCCAGTTGTTTTGGTGCCGATCACATCGCCCAGCAGGGCCTCTTCTGCACCAGCGTCCACACCGTTGACGCCAATGGCGGCGTACTGCGCGGCAGATGGATCTTGGGCGTTGGCATCGGCCGTGGTGCCATTGGCTTCGGCCAGGATGGCGGCGTAGGCGTTGACGATGGCTTGCACTTCGGCTGCCGTGTCGGCCAGTGCGCCGGTGATGTCGGCATCGGCCAGGGCACTGTTGATGGCGGCCACATTGGCGTCGGTCACGCCGGTCACACCCAAGGCGTCGTAGTCGGCGGTGGTGGGCGCGGGGTTGGTGACCAGGTCTGCGCCGTTGTCCTGCGCATAGGCCGCAATTTTGTTGGCTGCGGCAATGGCGGCACTCACCACGGCTTGCACGCCTGCTTGGGTGTTCAACTCGGTGGCGTCATCGGCCGCCGCCAGTGCGGCTTGCACACTGCTCAGGTTCGCATCGGTCACGCCGGTGATGCCCAGCGCTTCGAGTTGGGCCTTGGTCGCTGTGCCGTCCATGACGGCTTGCACGGCGGCGGCCAGGGCTTGCACTTCTGCGACTTCGTCGGCCGCGGTGCGTGCCTTCGCGTCCAGCACGTCACCGAGCAGGCTCACTTCCTCGGCCGTGTCCACACCCGTCACACCAATGGCGCTGTAGTTGGCTTGGCTTGGGTTGGCGGCGTTGTTACCGGTGCCGTCGGCAGCCGCCAAGATGGCGTTGAAGCCGTCAACAATGGCCTGTACTTCGGCGGTGGTGTTGGCCAGCTCGCCCGTCACATCCAGGTCGTTGAGAGCGTCGTTGATGGAAGCAAGGTTGGCGCTGGTCACACCCACAGCACCGGCAGCGGCGTACTGCACCACGCTCGGGCTGGTCGCGGTCGCATTGTTGGCTTGCGCAGCGGCTTCGATGGCGGCCAGAGCGTTGGCTTGTGTGGTGGCCGCGCCATCGACGATGGCTTGCAATTCGGCCTGGGTAGCAATCGGCGTGCCGTCGGCGTTGGCGGCGGCAATGGCGGCTTGCACAGCGGCCAGATTGCCAGGGCTGACACCGGTGACCAGCAGATTCAGCTGCGCCTCGCTCGGCGCGGTCTGGCTGGTTCCTGCGGTGTAGGCCACCACAGCGGCCACCGCGTCGGCCAGGGCTTGCACTTCGGTGACGCTGTCCACTTCGCCAGTTGTTTTGGTGCCGATCACATCGCCCAGCAGGGCCTCTTCTGCACCAGCGTCCACACCGTTGACGCCAATGGCTGCGTATTGGGCGGCAGACGGATCTTGGGTGTTGGCATCGGCCGTGGTGCCATTGGCTTCGGCCAGGATGGTGGCGTAGGCGTTGACGATAGTTTGCACTTCGGCTGCCGTGTCGGCCAGTGCGCCGGTGATGTCGGCATCGTTCAAAGCGCTGTTGATGGCGGCCAAATTATCAGCTGTCACCCCAATGGCACCGGCAGCGGCGTACTGCACCACGCTCGGGCTGGTCGCGGTCGCATTGTTGGCTTGCGCAGCGGCTTCGATGGCGGCCAGAGCGTTGGCTTGTGTGGTGGCCGCGCCATCGACGATGGCTTGCAATTCGGCCTGGGTAGCAATCGGCGTGCCGTCGGCGTTGGCGGCGGCAATGGCGGCTTGCACAGCGGCCAGATTGCCAGGGCTGACACCGGTGACCAGCAGATCCAGCTGCGCCTCGCTCGGCGCGGTCTGGCTGGTGCCTGCGGTGTAGGCCACCACAGCGGCCACCGCGTCGGCCAGGGCTTGCACTTCGGTGACGCTGTCCACTTCGCCAGTTGTTTTGGTGCCGATCACATCGCCCAGCAGGGCCTCTTCTGCACCAGCGTCCACACCGTTGACGCCAATGGCGGCGTACTGCGCGGCAGACGGATCTTGGGCGTTGGCATCGGCCGTGGTGCCATTGGCTTCGGCCAGGATGGCAACGTAGGCGTTGACGATGGCTTGCACTTCGGCTGCCGTGTCGGCCAGTGCGCCGGTGATGTCGGCATCGGCCAGGGCACTGTTGATGGCGGCCACATTGGCGTCGGTCACACCGGTCACGCCCAAGGCGTCGTAGTCGGCGGTGGTGGGCGCGGGGTTGGTGACCAGGTCTGCACCATTGTCTTGGGCGTAAGCGGCGATCTTGTTGGCCGCAGCGATCGCAGCACTCACCACGGCTTGCACACCGCTTTGGCTGTTGAGTTCGGTCGCGTCGGCAGCAGCGGCCAGTGCGGCTTGCACGCTGCTCAGGTTCGCATCGGTCACGCCGGTGATGCCCAGCGCTTCGAGTTGGGCCTTGGTCGCTGTGCCTGCCATGACGGCCTGCACAGCGTCAGCCAGGGCTTGCACTTTGGGCACCGTGTCGACGTCGGTGCTGGCTTTGGCGTCCAGCACGTCGCCGAGCAAACCTTCTTCTTGCGCGGTATCAACACCGTTGACCCCAATGGCGGCGTATTGGGCTTGGGTGGGGTTGGCGGCATCGTTGTTGGCCGTGCCGTCTGCGCTTTGCAAGATGGCAGCATAAGCATCCACGATGGCCTGCACTTCGGTGCGCTGGTCGGCTTCGGTGCCGATGATGTCCGGGTCTGCCAGGGCGCTGTTGATGGTGGCCACAGAGGGCTGACCTGCACCGCCGATACCGGTGACGCCGAGGGCGATGTAGTCGCCCAGCACGGGCGTGAGGCTGGCGTTGCTGGCGGCAGCAGCGCCGTCGTCTTGTGCGTAAGCGGCCAGCTTGTCGGCTGCTGCGTTGTAGGCGGACAGCGCAGCTTGAACCAAGTCCGCCAGCTCTTGCTGGGTGGCCAAGGGTGTGCCGTCGTTGTTGGCGGCATGGATGGCGTTGCGCACGGCCAGCAAGGCTTCGTCGGTGACAACGCTGGCACCCAGCGGCGTGCTAGCGCCCGTGGGCGTTTGGCCCGCCACGAGTGCGTTGATTTGGTCAGCGGTGGCGGTCAAGTCGGCGGTGGTGCTGAAAACGGTGGCCACGGCAGTGGCCAAGGTTTGCAGAGCCTCGGCGCTGTTGACGTCACTGGTTTGCTTACCGTCGACCACGTCGCTGAGCAACACGGCGTGGGTGTTGTCCAAGCCGGTCAGGCCCAGCAGCTGGTAGTCGGCCAGGGTAGGCGCGGCAGCGCCCGAGTTGCTGTCGGTGCCATCGGCCGCATTGAAGACTTTTTGGTAGGTGTTGACCAGGGTTTGGACTTCGGCGGCGGTGTTGACAGCCGCATCGTTGACAGCAGCGGTGTTGAGCACGCTGTTGATGGCGGCCAGGTTGGTGTTGGAGACACCGCTCACACCCAGGTCGGTGTAGTCGGCCACTGTGGGGGTGGTGGCAGTGGCGGTGTTGTTCAGGGCGGCGGTTTCAATGGCGTTGAGGGCTGCATTGAACTGGTCGACGGCGCTCTTGACAACGGCAGCCAGTTCAGCCTGGTTGGCAATCACGGTGCCATCGCTGTTGGCCGCGTCGATGGCCGCTTGCACGGCTTTGAGCGCATCGTCGCTGACCGGGACTGCGCCCAAGGTTGCGCCGCCCGTGGTCTGACCGGCCACCAACGCGTTGATTTGCGCGGCAGTCGGAGCCACATCGCTGGCCGGGTCGTCGTAGCCAAGAACGGCTTGGGCAGCGTTGGCCAGGGCTTGCACCTCGGCCACGGTGTCGATGTCGCCGTAGCTCTTGCCGTTGACCACGTCGCTCAGCAGCGCCGCACTGGCTTCGGTGATACCCGTCACGCCAATGGCGGCGTAGTCGGCCGCAGTGGGCTGTGCCGGGGCGTTGCTGTCGTTGCCGTCGGCTGCAGTGATGATCTTGTTGTAGGCGTTGACGATGGCCTGCACTTCGGCGGCGCTGTCGGCGTCGCCGCGGTCGTCAACTGTGCCCAGGGTGTTGTCTGCGCCGTTTTGGCTGTTGATCGCGTCGTTGATGGCGGCCAGGTTGGCGCTGCTGACACCGGTCACGCCTGCAGCAGCGTAGTCGGTGGTGGCAGGCGCTACGGCGCCGGTTTCGGCGTAGTCAGCGATCTTGTCGATGGCCAGCTCGTAGGCGTCCAAGGCGGCCTTGACGACATCGGCCAGTTCAGCCTGGTTGGCAATCACGGTGCCATCGCTGTTGGCCGCGTCGATGGCCGCTTGCACGGCTTTGAGCGCATCGTCGCTGACCGGGGCTGCGCCCAAGGTTGCGCCGCCCGTGGTCTGACCGGCCACCAACGCGTTGATTTGCGCGGCAGTCGGAGCCACATCGCTGGCCGGGTCGTCGTAGCCAAGAACGGCTTGGGCAGCGTTGGCCAGGGCTTGCACCTCGGCCACGGTGTCGATGTCGCCGTAGCTCTTGCCGTTGACCACGTCGCTCAGCAGCGCCGCACTGGCTTCGGTGATACCCGTCACGCCAATGGCGGCGTAGTCGGCCGCAGTGGGCTGTGCCGGGGCGTTGCTGTCGTTGCCGTCGGCTGCAGTGATGATCTTGTTGTAGGCGTTGACGATGGCCTGCACTTCGGCGGCGCTGTCGGCGTCGCCGCGGTCGTCAACTGTGCCCAGGGTGTTGTCTGCGCCGTTTTGGCTGTTGATCGCGTCGTTGATGGCGGCCAGGTTGGCGCTGCTGACACCGGTCACGCCTGCAGCAGCGTAGTCGGTGGTGGCAGGCGCTACGGCGCCGGTTTCGGCGTAATCGGCGATCGTGTCGATGGCCGTGTCGTAAGCGGCGATTGCGGTGTTGAGGATGCCTTGCAACTCGCTGAGCGAGTCTGTGGCGGTGCCGTCATTGGTCTGAACAGCAATGGCCGCGAGCACGGCTGGCAGGTTGTCGGCGGTCACGCCCGACAGGCCGATCTTGGCCAAGTCTTCGGCGGTGAGCGCCGGGGTGGGCGTGCCATTGGCGGCCAGCGTCTGGATGGCGTTGGCGATGCGGGCCAGTTCGTTGATTTCACCCACCGTGTCGACATCGGCCTTTTGCGCGGCACCCACGATGTCGTTGAGCAAGGCGAGATTTTCTGCATCGGTGGCCGCTGCGCCAATGTCGGCTCCAATGGCGGCATATTGCGCGGCAGTGGGATCGCCGTCTGGCGTGGCATCAAGCGTGGTGTCGCCAGCGACGCCGGTGGTGTCGTTGGCCTCGGCCAGGATGGCGTTGTAGGCGTCGACGATGGTCTGAACTTCGGCCGCGTTTTCCACCTCAGCGCCGGTGATGGGCGTGGTGTTGAGCACGCTGTTGATGGCGGCCAGGTTGTCTGCGGTGACCCCGGTCACACCCAGTGCGGTATAGATCGCCTGGCTGGGGGAGCTGCTGGTGGCGTTGTTGTTGTTGGCGGCAGCCTGGATCTCGGTCAAAGCCGAGTCGAAGCTGGTGGTGGCTGCATCGATGATGTTTTGCAACTCGATGAGGCTGTCGGTGGCTGCGCCGCCGTCGGCCTGGGCAGCGAGGGCAGCGCGCACAGTGTTGAGGTTGTCGGTCGTGACGTTGGCCAGACCCACTTTGGCAAAGTCGGCTGGCGTGAGCGATGGGCTGGGCGCACCGCCGGCGACGATTTGCTGGATGGCGTTGGCGATGCGGGCCAGCTCATTGAGTTCGGCCACGCTGTCAACAGCGGATTTTTGCGAAGCGCCCACGATGTCGTTGAGAAGCGCCAAGTTTTCTGCGTCGTTGGCGGCCAAGCCGATGCTGGCACCGACGGTGGCGTATTGAGCGGCCGTGGGGTCGATGGTGGGCGTGGTGTCAGTCACGCTGTCGCCGGTGTTGGCGTCCAGGTCATTGGCCTCTGCGAGGATGGCGTTCCAGGCGTTGACGATGGGCTGGATCTCAGCGGCACTGTCAACCGCCGCGCCATTGACTGGGACCGTGTTGAGGGTGCTGTTGATGGCCGCGACGTTGCCACTGTCTACACCGGTCACACCGGTGTCGGCGTATTGGCTGGTGGTGGGCGTGGTCGAGCTGGCACTGTTGCCTTCTGCCGCACCAGAGATGGCGGACAGCGCACTTTGGTAAGCCGTCAGGGCGTTTTGCACCACAGCGGCAAGTTCTGCCTGCGAAGCAATCGGGCTGGCATCGCTATTGGCCTTGTCGATGGCAGCCTGCACAGCGGCCAGTGCGTCATCTGTCACGGTGCCCACCGGGCTGCCGTTCACACTTTGACCAGCCACCAACGCGTTGATTTGGGCGGCAGTGGGGGCTGTGTCGGTGGCTGGGTCGTCGAAGCCAAGCACCGCTTTGGCGGCATCGGCCAGGGCTTGCAATTCAGGCACAGCGTCCACAGCGGTGCTGGGCTTGCCGTCAACCACGTCAGACAGCAGTGCGGCGGTGGCGGCGTCCACGCCGGTCACGCCGATGGCGGCGTAATCGGCTGCGGCGGGCACAGCAGCGCCGCTCGTGTTGGCGTCCGTGCCGTCGGCGGCGGCCAACACTTTGTTGTAGGCGTTGACGATGGCCTGCACTTCTACAGCAGAGTCAGCGGCAGCGCGGTCGTCGGTGGTGGCGGGGGTGCTGGCGGCTTGGGCGTCGATGGCGCTGTTGATGGCGGCCAGGTTACCGTCGGTGACACCCGTGACGCCTGCAGCAACGTAATCGCTCGTGGCAGGGGCTGGCTGGGTATTGTCAGCAGCGAAATCTGCGATCTTGTCGATCGCGGCCTCGTAAGCAGCGATCGAGGTGTTGAGGATGCCTTGCAACTCGCTCAGGGAGTCGGTGGCGGTGCCCTCATTGGCCTGTGCCGCAATGGCCGCGAGCACGGCGGGCAAATTGTCGGCGGTGACGCCAGACAGACCGACTTTGGTCAGGTCTTCGGCGGTGAGTGCAGGACTGGGCGTGCCGTTGGCAGCCACGACCTGAATCGCGTTGGCAATGCGCGCCAGCTCGTTGATTTCGGGGATGCTGTCGACATCGGACTTTTGCGCGGCGCCCACGATGTCATTGAGCAGTGCGAGATTTTCTGCATCGGTCGCCGCTGCGCCAATGTCGGCCCCGATGGCAGCGTATTGCGCTGCGGTGGGGTCGGCGGTGGGCGTAGCGTCTGGTGTGGTGTCACCAGCGGCTGCAGTAGTGTCGTTGGCCTCGGCCAAGATGGCGTTGTAGGCATTGACCAAGGCTTGGACTTCAGCGGCAGTGTCGACCTTGTCGCTGGTGACCGGGGCGCTGTTGAGCGCGCTGTTGATGGCGGCCAGGTTGTCGGCGGTGACGCCACTGACCCCGGCGTCGGCGTATTGTTGCGCGCTGGGGCTGGTGGCCGTGGCGTTGTTGCTGGCAGCGGCAGCCTGGATGGCGTTGAGCGCGTTGGTGTAAGCAGTGACCGCGTTGTCGATCAGGGTTTGCAGCTCGGCCTGGGTCGCGATCGGCGTGCCGTCAGCATTGGCCGCCGCAATGGCAGCCTGAACAGCGGCCAGGTTGTCGGCGGTAACGCCGGTGGCCAGCAGGCCCAACTCGTCCACGCCAGGCGCGGTTTGGCCATTGCTGCCGGTGTAGGCCACCGTGGTGGCCACGGCGTCGGCCAAGGCTTGCACCTCTGCCACGGTGTCGACTTGGTCGGCTGTTTTGGTGCCGATGATGTCGCCGAGCAAGGCGGTTTCAGCACCGGCGTCCACACCCGTCACGCCAATGGCGGCGTAGTTGGAAGCAGACGGATCTTGGGCGGTGACGTCTCCGCTGGTGCCATTGGCTTCGCGCAAGATGGCATTGAAACCGTCGACGATGGCCTGCACCTCGGCAGTGGAATCGGCGGCCTCGCCGTTGACCAAGGTACTGTTGAGCGCATCGTTGATGGCGGTCAGGTTGTCGGCCGTGACGCCCGAGACCGCGATGGTGCTGTATTGGGTCAAGCTGGGGCTGGAGCCATTGGCAGTGTTGCCTTGGGCAGCATCGCGGATGGCGTTCATGGCCACAGTGAAGTTGCCAGCTACGCCGTCCACAATCGCCTGGAGTTCGGCCAGGCTGTCGGTGGCAGCACCTTCATCATCTTTTGCGGCAATGGCGGCCAGCACAGCCGTCAGGTTGGCTGGCGTGACGTTGACCAGACCGGCTTTGCTGAGGTCATCGACCGTCAGGGCTGGGCTGGGCGTTTGGCCTGCTGCGGTTTGCTGGATAGCGTTGGCAATGCGTGCCAGCTCGTTGATCTCGGCGATGCTGTCTACACCGGTGGTAGCTTGCGCACCCACGATGTCGTTGAGCAAAGCCAGGTTGTCGAGATCGGTGGCCGCTGCGCCAATGTTGGCACCAATGGCAGCATATTGGGCGGCCGATGGATCTTGGGCATTGGCGTCTGTGGCTGTGCCGTTGGCTTCTGCCAGGATGGCGTTGTAGGCGTTGACGATGGCCTGCACTTCGGCAGCGCTGTCGGCATCGCCACGGTCATCGGTGTTGCCCAGGGTGTTGTCTGCACCGTTCTGGTTGTTGATGGCGTCGTTGATGGCGGCCAGATTGGCTTCGCTCACACCCGTCACACCGGCGGCGGAGTAGTCACCCACAGCAGGAGCCGTGGTGCCGGTCTCGGCGTAGTTGGCGATCTTGTCGATGGCCGCTGTGTAAGCGTCGAGCGCGGCTTGAACCACATTGGCCAGTTCTTGCTGACTGGCAATGGGGGTGCTGTCGCTGTTGGCCTCATCAATGGCTTGTTGCACAGCAGCCAGGGCATCGGCCGTCACGGTGTCGGCAGGCAGCACAGCGCCGCCGGTGGGCGTCTGGCCCGCGACGAGCGCGTTAATTTGCGCTGCGGTAGGCGCCGTGTCGGTGGGCTGGTCGTAGCCGGTCACGGCCTTGGCTGCGTCGGCCAAAGCTTGCACTTCGGCCACGGTGTCGACGGCGTCTGTGGTTTTGCCATCGATCACATCCGACAGCAAAGCGGCAGCGGCGGCGTCCACACCGGTCACGCCGATGGCGGCGTAGTCGGCGGCGGTGGGCACAGCGGTGCCGCTGGTGTTGGTGTCCGTGCCGTCGGCAGCGGCCAAAACCTTGTTGTAAGCGTCGACGATGGCTTGCACTTCAGCGGCGGTATTGGCACCCTCGCGGTCGTTGGCATTGCCCACGGTGGTGTCTGCGCCGGCCTGGCTGTTGATGGCATCGTTGATGCTGGCGAGGTTGGCGCTGCTGACCCCGGTGATGCCTGCGGCGGCGTAGTCGGTGGCCGCAGGAGCCACAGCACCAGTTTCGGCATAGTCGGCGATCTTGTCGATGGCGACTTCGTAAGCGGCGATCGTAGTGTTGAGGATGCCTTGCAACTCGCTCAGGGAGTCGGTGGCGGTGCCCTCATTGGCCTGTGCCGCAATGGCCGCGAGCACGGCGGGCAAATTGTCGGCGGTGACGCCAGACAGACCGACTTTGGTCAGGTCTTCGGCGGTGAGTGCAGGACTGGGCGTGCCGTTGGCAGCCACGACCTGAATCGCGTTGGCAATGCGCGCCAGCTCGTTGATTTCGGGGATGCTGTCGACATCGGCCTTTTGCGCGGCGCCCACGATGTCGTTGAGCAATGCGAGGTTTTCGGCATCGGTCGCCGCTGCGCCAATGTCGGCCCCGATGGCAGCGTATTGCGCTGCGGTGGGGTCGGCGGTGGGCGTGGCGTCTGGCGTGGTGTCGCCAGCGGCTGCAGTAGTGTCGTTGGCCTCGGCCAAGATGGCGTTGTAGGCATTGACCAAGGCTTGGACTTCAGCGGCAGTGTCGACCTTGTCGCTGGTGACCGGGGCGCTGTTGAGCGCGCTGTTGATGGCGGCCAGGTTGCCGGCGGTGACGCCACTGACCCCGGCGTCAACATATTGTTGCGCTGTGGGGCTGAGCGTGCCTGAGGTGCTGGCGTTGTTGTTGCCAGCGGCCTCCTGGATGGCATTGAGCGCGTTGGTGTAAGCGGCTGTCGCGTTGCTGACGACGCCCTGCAGCTCGCTCAAGGAGTCGGTGGCAGTGCCGTTGTCGGCCTGGGCTGCAATGGCCGCGAGCACGGCGGGCAAATTGTCGGCGGTGACGCCAGACAAACCGATCTGGGCCAGGTCTTCGGCGGTGAGTGCCGGGTTGGGCGTTTGGCCTGCTGCCGTTTGCTGGATGGCGTTGACAATCCGGGCCAACTCGTTGATGTCGGCGATGCTGTCCACATTGCTCGTTTGCGAGGCGCCGACGATGTCGTTGAGCAGCGCGAGGTTTTCGGCATCGGTCGCCGCCGCGCCAATGTCGGCCCCAATGGCAGCATATTGCGCGGCAGTGGGATCGCTCTCTGGCGTGGCATCAGGCGTGGTGTCGCCTGCTGCGGCGGTGCTGTCGTTGGCCTCGGCCAAGATGGCGTTGTAGGCGTTGACGATCGCCTGGACTTTGGCAGCGGTGTCGGCATCGCCACGGTCATCGGCATTGGCCAGCGTGTTGTCTGTGCCGTTTTGGTTGTTGATGGCGTCGTTGATGGCCGCCAAATTACTGTCACTCACGCCCGTCACGCCTGCAGCCTCGTAGTCAGAGGTGGCGGGGGCTGTAGTGCCTGTCTCGGCGTAGTCGGCGATCTTGTCGATGGCCAAGGCATAAGCGTCCATCGCAGCTTTGACCACATCGGCCAGTTGCTGCTGCGTCGCCAGGGGCGTGCCGTCGCTGTTGGCGGCGTCGATGGCGGCCTGAACGGCTTTGAGCGCGTCGTCGGTAATAGGGTTGGTCAAGGTGCTGCCGCCAGCTGTCTGGCCTGTGACCAGGGCGTTGATCTGGTCTTTGGTCGGCGCGGTGTCTGTCGCCGGATCGTCGTAGCCGATCACGGCTTTGGCCGCATCAGCCAGGGCCTGGACTTCCGCCACGGTATTCACAGCCTCAACTGTCAAGCCGTTGATCACGTCCGACAACATCGCGGCAGTGGCGTCGGTGACGCCCGTCACGCCAATGGTGGCGTAGTCCGCTGCAGCGGGCAGAAGTGGGGTGTTGCTGTCATTGCCGTCAGCGGTGCTCAAAATCTTGCTGTAAGCATTGACGATGGCCTGAACTTCGGCTGGGCTGTCAACGGCGCTGCTGTCGTTGCCATTGCCCAGCACGCTGTCGCTGCCGGTCTGGCTGTTGATGGCGTCGTTCACGGCAGCCAGGTTGCCCCCTGCGCCACCGGTCACGCCGGTCACGCCTGCATTGGCGTAATCGGTGGCGGTAGGCGCAGTTGTGCCTGTAGCGGCATAGTCGGCAATCTTGCCGATGGCCGCGCTGAGCGTGACGCTCAGGGTACCTGCGGCACTGTTGTTGCCGCTTGCGTCTTGGCTGGTGATGCTGAGGGTGTAGACGCCATCTTGCGCCAAGAGGGTGTTGGGCAGAGTCGGGGTGGCTGTGCCACTGGCAGCATCCGGGTTGGTCACGGTGTGTGTGAAGCGGCGCTCGACACCATCTGGGCCCGTCACCGTGAAAGTGAGCACGTCGTCCGCCACACTGCCCGAAGGCAAGGTCACGCTGGTTTGCAGACCGTCCGCCAGTTCTGCCGCCGTGATCCCGCTGGACGCTTCGACAATCATCAGCACAGGTACCGATACAGCAGCGGGTGTGCCGTTGGCGTTTTGCCCGGGAGCGACTGTATCGAGTGTGAAGCTGACGTTGTTGGCAGCTGCGCCCAAATTACCGTTCAAATCGGTCAGTGTCGCGGTCAAGCTGCAAGCGCCATCGGCACTGGTCGTGGTCTTGGGCACGTTCAAAATGCTCGTGCCCGCAGTCGCTTCCGCATTGGTGACTGTGTGACTGAACTGACGAACGATGCCCAAGGGGTCGGTCACGCTGACGGTCAGAGTTTCGCCAGCTTGCGTACCGGCAGGCAGGCTAACACTGACTTGCAAGCCGTCGCTCAGTTCAGTTGCATTGACGCGCAGATCGGCCGCTTCGGCCAGGGTGACGGTGGGGGCCAATGGGGCCAGGGTATCCACATCGACGGTGCGGCTGACCGTGGCTTGACTGCCAAAGGCGTTGGTCACAGCGACGCTGTAGTCAACGTCGCCTTCGGGCAGCAAGGCCACTGCCGAGGCTGGAATAGTGACAAGAATCAGATTGCTGCCAGGCGTGGTGCCGGCCAACACTTGGGCGGTGTAACTGGTGCCATTGAGCGTGACAAGGACGTCAGAACCCACGTCGGCATCGGTGGTGCCTGTGAGCACCACGGCCGAGTCGTTTTCAATGGCGTTGATCCGATCGTCACCCGACAAGGGATTGAGCGTGACAACAGGCGGCTGGGTGTTGATGATCAACTCCGCGGCGCTGGCGTCCTCTTTGGTAACGTTGCCAGCGGTGGTGGTCACCTGCACATCGTAGGTGCCGTCAGTGAGCGTCACACCTGCGGCTGCGGTATCCAGGCTCCAGGCTTGGGTGGTGGCGTTGTAGCTCAAGCCCGTTGGCAAGCTAGCGATGGTGCCGCTGATTGTGACGCCGTTGACGATGACCGTGAGCGTGTCACTGGCTTCCAGCGCAATGTAGTTGCTGGCCACAGCAGGATCGGCACCTGGCAGCAGCTTGCGGGCCAGACCCGACAAAATCGGTGTGGTGTCGTTGGTGAGGGTGTTGTTGACGGTGGGTACGTCGGGGCTGGCGGTGTTGGTGCGCAAGCCAAATCGATTGTCAACAATCGGATTGCCCGCTTTGTCGGACGTTTGAGCAATGACTTCGTAGACGTTGCCGTGGTTCAGGGCAATGGCGTCCGGATCGGTGACGGTCACGCTCCAGGTGTTGTCCATCAAGGCACGCGACCTGGGGGCTTGGACAGTGGTGGTGTAAGTCGTGCGGTTGAGCGTGACGTACACCGTCGAGCCCACTTCGGCGTCGGTCACACCACTGAGCACCAGCGGCGTGGCCAGCGTGGTGGGCGAGGTGCCACGTTCAGCGGCATCGAGCTCGCCGACAAACTGGTTTTGGCTCGCATCGACCGTGTCCCCTGCGATGGTGCTCACGCCAAGGCCGGGCTGCGTGGTGTCCAGTGTGAAACTCAAGCTGGCAGTTTGGGTCGTAGCGCCGTTGGCGTGGGCGATCTGGCTGGTGACCGTGTAGTCGCCGTCGACCACCGCACCGCCCGTCTGGACCACAGTTTGACTGAGGACCACTGAGGCAGCGCCTGCGGCCAGGTCGTTAGCAGTGAGCACATGGGTGACGACAGCCGGTGTGCCGTCGTTGTTGTCGATGGTGAGGGTCAGGGTGTCGCCGACAGCGGCGTCTGCCGGCAAAGTCACCAGGGTTTGGATGCCATCGGCCAGCTCATCAGCGCTGATGCCATTGGTGGCTTCAGCCACGGCGATGACCGGCTGGGCGTTGGCCCAGTTGACATCGCGCACCAGGTCTTGGAGCTCGCCCAGCGTGTCGACACCGGTGCCGCTGTCGTTGGTGGCGGCCACAGCCGCGAGGTATTGGGACAAAAAGGACGGATTGACGCTGTCCAGACCGATGGCTTGCAAGTCAGCTGCGGTGAGCGCGGGGCTGATGGGCGTGGTGCCTGCAGCGGTTAGCACCAACCGGTCAGCAATGCTGGCCAAATTGACCACCGCGGCACCCGGATTGTCACCGGTCAGGGTGGAAGCTGGGGCGTTGTCCACGATTTGGTTGAATAAGGCGAGATCGGCAGGACTGTTGATCACATTGGACAACCCCAGTGCGGCGATGTCGTTTGCATCCAACAAAGGAATGCCTTCTTCTTGACCATTGGCCAAAGCATTGAGTTTGGTCGCAGCATCGACCAGGTCTTGTAATTCTTCCCGGCTGTCGACAGTGGCACCCGTCACCCCTGTGGTGTCAAGCAGGCTGTTGATCAAGCCCACATTGGCCGCAGTCACGCCAGTGACGCCCGCGGCCCCATAGATGATGGGGCTGATGGCCGAGCTGGTGCCGGTGTTGTTTTCGGCGGCGGCAACGATGGTTGCCAGCGCGTTGTTGATGCCGTTGACCAAGGCCTGTAATTCGGCCTGGGTGACGGGCTGGTTGGCATTGGTGCCTGTGGTGTTGGTGTTGGCATCGGCCAACGCAGCCAACACACTGGCAAGGTTGGCGTCGGAGACGCCGGTCACCAAGGCTTGCAGCTGGGCCACTGTGGGGGCTGTGTTGCTGCCGGTATAGACCACGGCCGCTTGAGCAGCATCGGCCAGGCCTTGGATGTCTCCTGCGGTGTCAACAGCTGTGACGGGCTTGCTGTCGATCACATCCGACAACAGTTTGGCGGTGACGTCGTTCACACTCACGCCGATGGCAGCGTAGTCGGCGGCAGTGGGCGTCGCAGTTGCATTCGAATCGGTACCATCCGCAGACGCCAAAATTTTGTTGTACGCATCAACAATGGCTTGCAACTCGGCAGGGCTGTCGGCCTCGACACCAGAAACGCCGGTTGCGCTGGACTGTGCGCCTGTGATGCCTGTGTTCAAGGCGCTGTTGATGGCAGACACGTTGGCATTGGTGACGCCTGTGACGCCGGCAGCTGCATAGTCGGCCGGGTTGAGCGTCGCAGCGGTGTTGTCTTCGGCTGTGGCCGCGATAAAGGCTGCAGCTGCGTTGAGGTCGTCCACGATGGCTTGCAGACCCGCCAAAGTGTTGAGCTGTGTCGCATCGTTGGCTGCCGTCAGTGCGGCTTGCACGGCGGCCAAGTTATCTTGGGTGACGCCGGTCACGCCCAAAATTTCGAGCTGCGCCTGCGTGGCGTTGCCCTCCATGACGGCTTGCACCGCGTCAGCCAAAGCCTGCACTTTGGACACGCTGTCCACATCGCCGGTGTTCTTGATGCCAATCACATCGCCCAACAAGGCTTCTTCTGCGCCGGCATCCACACCTTTCACGCCGATGGCAGCGTACTGCGCTGCAGACGGATCTTGGGCGTTGGCATCAGCGTCGCTGCCGTTGGCCTCGGCCAAGATGGCGGTGTAGGCGTTGACGATGGCCTGCACCTCGGCAACGGTGTCGGCTGCTTCGCGGTCGTTGGCGTTGCCCACGGCGGTGTCAGATCCCGCTTGCGCGTTGATGGCGCTGTTGATGGCGGCCAAGTTGGCATCGGTGACACCGTTCACGCCTGCAGCAGCGTAGTCGGCAACGGCTGGGGCAACCTGCCCCGTTTCGGCGAAGCTGGCAATCTTCTCCAGAGCAATCACATCCGCACCTGAATCGCCAGGGCCGGCTGAACCGCCACCGCCACCGCCACCGCCACCGCCACCGCCACCGCCACCGCCACCGCCACCGCCACCTGCAGCTGCCGCACCCAAAGCGCCTGCGCCGGCCACCAAGGGGTTGAACGCCAACACACCCAAGGCAACACCGCTGGCATCAGCCACTTCCACGTTGCCCAAAAATGAGTACGCACTGCCACGGGCCTCGGTCAAAGACGTCAATGCACTTTCAGTGTCGCTGCTTTCGACAATGTATTCATAAAAGCTGCCGTTCTCGGCCTCGCCAATCAAGCCCGAAAAACCATCCGGTACCGCGTCGTAGTAACCCTCGAGCACCACATGCGGTGCATCCACCCCCTCTTCCAGCATCACCAACAAGTCTTGGCCCACGCGTTTGACCTTGACCATCTCCGGCGCGGTCTGACCTTCACGGGCCAAATCCTTGAGTTGGTATTTCAGGCCGGGCTGCACCTTGATGCGCAGCGGTTGGCCTGAACTCGCAGCGGTGAGTTTGACGTCAAAAACCTCTGGTGTCTTACCTTTTGATTGCTGAACGACGACTTGGATTTGGGGTGTTGCCATGGTGGTGATCAATTCGAAAAATTATTTGGATGCGGCCTTGGTGCCAACTGCGGCTGTCGGTGCGACGGCGGATTCGGAAGGGGTGCGGCAAGCCTCGGAGCGACGCACGCGGCTTTGAAAGCCTGTTGGCATCGCTGAGCCAGCTTCTTGTCGGGCCGTGTCGGGCGTGACTTCTTGCCAGCGCACACCCTGCTCAACCAGCGATTCAACTCGGAAATAACGGCTTTGCCCCGAGACCAGTTCCGTGTCAATGGATTGAAATCCAGTGGCAGCGGGGTGGATGGCCTTCAATCGAACGGCTATCAGACCTGGGGAGACGCACAGCTCTGTGTAGGTTCCCGCAAACAGGGTGGCGTGGTACGCGTCAGCTATATACAAGCGCAAAGGATGCGCAGATGCCTGTTGGGCTGGACGGTAAAAAACCAACTGCCCTCGCCCCTGTCCCGCAACAGGCTGGTCTTGCAAGGCAGAAAGCGAAAGGGAGGGCAAAGGAGCCTGGATGGGCGCTTTGGACGCGGTGTCTGTCTGTGCGAAAGTCATTTGTGCGCACAGCAACCATGCTAGGGGCACCACCAGCACGCGTCTCACAGCAGCTTGGACTTGACAGCGTGGGTTAACAAATTTGGCAATAGAAGTGGTCATTTCAAACAATTGCAGCCCGATTACAGGCTTTTATGAATTTTGATCACATAGTTTACATATATTCAACGATCAAAAATTTATTCTTACGAATAAATACACAAAAAATTTGCCAAAATAAACATAAAAAACGAAATAAACAATTAATTCATTGAATTTAATACGCATCGATTTGATGATTTACGACTTTTTTCCAGCAAAAACATGATGTTGCAAGCACGAGCAGCTCAAAACGCGACGACCCAAAAACATCAAAAATCGCAGAAAGCAAGGGTGCGTTCCAGGCCAAGACTTCTCCACTGCCGTGCATGGCCCTTGCCGAAATGAATGCGTAAGAACACAGCCCGGCATGGGCGAGCGAAGACCATTCAAACGACAAAAAGGCCCATCGGCGCAAAACGCCGATGGGCCCTTGAAATTGGAAAGCGTTAGGTGACCGTGAAACTCAAAGACGGCGAGCGATGTCGCCGATCAACTGCACCGCCAACTCTTGCTTGCTGGCATGCGGCAATTCGCGTGCACCGGCTGCGTCCACCAGAAGCAAGGCGTTGTCATCCTGGCCAAAGGTGGCGGGGCCAATGTTGCCCACCAGCAAAGGGACGTTTTTGCGGACACGCTTGGCCGTGGCGTGTGCCAGCAGGTCATGGCTTTCGGCAGCAAAACCCACGCAGAACAATTCGCCCGACACGCCACGCGGTGACTGGGCGATGGTGGCCAGAATGTCTGGGTTTTCAACAAAGCTCAGCTCAGGGGGCTGACCGGAGCCATCTTTTTTGATCTTTTGATCGGCCGAATGGGCAGGCCGCCAATCGGCCACAGCAGCCGTGGCGATGAACACACCGGCCGCATCGGCATGCAACTGCACAGCTTCGAGCATTTGACGTGCCGAACGCACATCCACACGCTGCACGCCCCGTGGTGTGGGCAAATGCACCGGCCCCGCCACCAGCGTGACACTCGCCCCGGCCATGCGGGCCGCCCGGGCAATGGCAAAACCCATCTTGCCACTGGACAAATTGGTGATGCCGCGCACCGGGTCAATCGCCTCATAAGTGGGCCCGGCCGTGACCAGCACCGCCTTACCCGCCAGCACCTTGGGCGTGAAAAACGCTTCCAGCTCTTCCAGAATTTCATTGGCTTCGAGCATGCGCCCGTCACCTGTTTCGCCGCAGGCCTGATCGCCCTGCCCCACATCCAGCACATGGATGCCATCGGCTTTGAGTTGGGCCACATTGCGCTGCGTGGCCGGGTTGGACCACATTTCTCGGTTCATGGCCGGGGCCACGATCAGCGGCACCTTGTCCAGAGGCCGCGCCAGGCACATCAAACTGAGCAGTTCATCGGCACCGCCGTGCAGCAGTTTGGACATGAAATCCGCACTCGCCGGGGCCACCACCATCGCATCGGCCTCGCGGCTCAAGTTGATGTGTGCCATGTTGTTGGCCTCGCGCGGGTCCCACTGAGAGGTGTAAACCGGCCGGCCCGACAGGGCCTGCATGGTGACGGCCGTCATGAATTGCTCGGCCGCTTTAGTCATCACGACCTGCACCGTCACGCCCGCCTTGACCAAGGCGCGGCAGAGTTCAGCCGACTTGAAGGCCGCAATGCCGCCCGACAAGCCCAGAACGATGTGTTTTCCAGCCAATGTGCTCATGGCGGGGAATGTAGCAGACCACAACGTGCCCAAGGCGTTGATACGAGGGCTATGCCTGTAGTTGAATGGGCTGCAGTGGCTCAACACACATTCGCGAGCAGGGGATCGCTCCTACCAAAATTACAAGCGCAGCGGTCAAAGGATGTGATGTGGGAGGCCGCCCCTGCGGCCGAATGGGTGCTGTGGCACATCCAGCATTCGCGAGCGGGGGCTCGCTCCCACAAAAATACAAGCTCAACGCAGCCCTGGCCCCGGCGCGGAAAACCACCACCGCCACGTCCAACGAACCCACAAGAAACGCCTGAAGACCGGGAAAACCCCGAACCCGACTGTCTATAATCACGATTTCCACCTACCGGGGGCTGTTGGCTCCCGTCTTGGACATGACCAAATTCGTCTTCGTCACCGGCGGTGTGGTGTCTTCCCTGGGCAAGGGAATCGCCTCCGCATCGCTCGCCGCCATCCTCGAATCGCGCGGCCTCTCTGTCACCCTCATCAAGCTCGATCCCTACCTCAACGTCGACCCCGGCACCATGTCGCCCATCCAGCACGGCGAAGTGTTTGTGACCGACGACGGCGCTGAAACCGACCTGGACCTGGGCCACTACGAACGCTTCATCAACACCCGGATGAAGAAGGCCAACAACTTCACGACCGGCCAGATCTACAAAAGCGTGCTCGAAAAAGAACGCCGCGGCGACTACCTGGGCAAGACCGTGCAGGTCATCCCCCACGTCACCAACGAAATCCAGGACTTCGTCAAGCGCGGCGCGGGTTATGGCACGCCCGAAGCGGTGGATGTGGCCATCGTCGAAATCGGTGGCACCGTGGGTGACATCGAGTCGCTGCCGTTTCTGGAGGCCGTGCGCCAGCTCAGCCTGCGCCTGGGCCCCAACAACACCGCCTTTGTGCACCTGACTTACCTGCCCTGGATCGCCACGGCCGGTGAACTCAAAACCAAGCCGACACAACACACCGTGCAGAAACTGCGCGAGATCGGCATCCAGCCCGATGCCCTGCTGTGCCGTGCAGACCGCTACATCCCCGACGACGAGCGCGACAAGATTTCGCTGTTCACCAACGTGCAGGGCTGGGGCGTGATCTCCATGCCCGACGTAGACACCATCTACAAAGTGCCCCGTGTGCTGCACGAGCAGGGCCTGGACGGTCTGATCTGCGACAAACTGCGCCTGAACACACCCCCCGCCAACCTCAAGCGCTGGGACGATCTGGTGCACGACACCGAGCACCCCCAAGGCGAAGTGACCATTGCCATGGTGGGAAAATACGTGGAACTGACCGACAGCTACAAATCGGTCAACGAAGCGCTCAAGCACGCCGGCATGCGCAACCGTGTGCGCGTGAAGATCGAGCACATCGACTCCGAAACCATCACCCCCGAGACCGTGGCCAGCCTGGCCAAATTCGACGGCGTGCTGGTGCCCGGCGGCTTTGGCAAACGCGGTGTCGAGGGCAAGATCGAAACGGCCCAATACGCCCGCACCCACAAAGTGCCTTACCTCGGCATCTGCTTGGGCATGCAAGTGGCCACCATCGAGTACGCCCGTCATGTGGCCGGCATGAAGGACGCCAACAGCACCGAGTTCGAGCCCGACACCCCCTACCCCGTGATCGCCCTGATCAACGAGTGGAAAGACGCCGATGGCTCCATCCAGAAACGCGACGCCAACTCCGATTTGGGCGGCACCATGCGTCTGGGTGCACAAAGCTCCGACGTGGCCAAGGGCACGCTGGCCCACCAGATCTACGGCGACGTGGTGACCGAACGCCACCGCCACCGTTACGAGGCCAACGTCAATTACCTGGACGACCTGCGCAAGGCCGGGCTGGTGATCTCGGCGCTGACCCAGCGCGAGCAGCTGACCGAGATCGTCGAACTGCCACAAACGGTTCACCCTTGGTATGTGGGCGTGCAGTTCCACCCCGAATTCAAGTCCACACCCTGGGACGGCCACCCCTTGTTCAACGCCTTCGTCAAGGCGGCGGTTGAACACAAGGCTGCCGCCTGAGAACCATCAACGCACAGGAGCAAGCCATGAAACTTTGTGGATTCGACGTTGGCCTGCAGCAGCCCTTCTTCCTGATTGCGGGCACCTGCTCGATTGAAGGTCTGGAGATGTCCCTCGAAGTGGCCGGTCGCCTCAAAGAGGCTTGCTCGGCGCTTGGCATTCCCTTCATCTACAAAGGCTCGTTCGACAAAGCCAATCGCTCCTCGGGCAACACCCAGCGTGGTGTCGGCCTCGATGCGGGCCTGAAGATCCTGGATGAAGTGCGCCGCCAGATTGGCGTGCCGATCCTGACCGATGTGCACGACGAGTCGCAGGTCAAGACGGTGGCCAGCGTGGTCGATGTGCTGCAAACCCCCGCCTTCTTGTGCCGCCAGACCGATTTCATCCGCGCCGTGGCCCAGTCGGGCAAGCCTGTGAACATCAAGAAGGGCCAGTTCTTGGCCCCTTGGGACATGAAGAACGTCATCGACAAAGCTCGCAGCGCTGCGCGCGAAGTCGGCCTGCCCGAAGACAACTTCCTCGCCTGCGAGCGCGGCGTGAGCTTTGGCTACAACAACCTGGTGGCCGACATGACCAGCTTGGCCGAAATGCGCAAGACCGGGGCCCCCGTGGTGTTCGACGTGACCCACTCGGTGCAAAAGCCCGGCGGCCAAGGCACCAGCAGCGGCGGTGCCCGCGAGATGGTGCCGGTGCTCGCCCGTGCGGGCGTGGCTGCTGGTGTGGCAGGCCTCTTCATGGAAACCCACCCCAAACCCGCCGAGGCTTGGTCTGACGGCCCCAACGCCGTGCCGCTGGGCAAAATGAAAGCCTTATTGGAAACCTTGGTCCAGCTCGATGCCGTGACCAAGAAAAACCCATTTTTAGAGGATGATTTTTCATGAGCGGCTACATCATCGCCCACGTGCAGGTGACCAACCCCACCCAGTACGAAGAGTACAAAAAGTGGTCCACCGCCGCCATGAAAACGGCCGGCGCAGAAGTCTGCGTGCGCGGTGGCCAGGTGCAAGTGCTCGAAGGCGACTGGGCCCCTGAGCGCATCGTTGTCCTGAAGTTCCCCTCGTTCGAGGCCGCCAAGGCCTTTTACGAACTGCCTGAATACCTCAAAGCCCGCGAAGCCCGAAAAGGCGCCGCCATCATGCGCATGGTGGCCGTCGAAGGCGTTTGAGCCGCTGGCCTGTGCAACCCGTTTTGTTTTTAAATTGAGAGAGTTCAAAAATGAGTGCAATCGTTGATATTGTCGGCCGTGAAATCCTCGACAGCCGTGGCAACCCCACCGTCGAATGCGACGTGCTGCTGGAATCGGGCGTCATGGGCCGTGCCGCTGTGCCGTCTGGCGCATCCACGGGCAGCCGCGAAGCCATTGAGCTGCGCGACGGCGACAAGAGCCGGTATCTGGGCAAAGGCGTGCTCAAAGCCGTCGAACACATCAACACCGAAATCTCCGAAGCCGTGCTGGGCCTGGACGCCTCCGAACAAGCCTTTCTGGACCGCACCCTGATCGACCTGGACGGCACCGAGAACAAGAGCCGCCTGGGCGCCAACGCCATGCTGGCCGTGTCCATGGCCGTGGCCCGCGCTGCGGCCGAAGAGTCCGGCCTGCCGCTGTACCGCTACTTTGGCGGCATGAACGGCAACCAACTGCCCGTGCCCATGATGAACGTCATCAACGGCGGCGCACACGCCAACAACAACCTGGACCTGCAGGAGTTCATGATCATCCCCGTGGGCGCACCAAGCTTCCGCGAAGCCGTGCGCTACGGTGCCGAAGTGTTCCACGCCCTGAAGAAAATCATCCACGACAAGGGCATGAGCATTGCCGTGGGCGACGAAGGCGGCTTTGCCCCCAACGTCGACAGCCACGAAGCGGCCATTCAAATGATTCTGGACGCCATCGCTGCTGCCGGTTACACCGCGGGTGAACAAATCGCGATTGGTCTGGATTGCGCCGCCAGCGAGTTCTACAAAGATGGCAAGTATGTGTTGGCTGGTGAAGGCGGCATCAGCCTGACATCCGAGCAGTGGACCGACATGCTGGCCACCTGGTGCGACAAGTACCCCATCATCAGCATCGAAGACGGCATGGCCGAAGGCGACTGGGACGGCTGGAAAGTGCTGACCGACCGCCTGGCCAAGAACGTGCAAATCGTCGGTGACGACCTGTTCGTGACCAACACCAAGATCTTCAAGGAAGGCATCGACAAGGGCATCGCCAACTCGATCCTGATCAAGATCAACCAGATCGGCACCCTGACCGAAACTTTTGAAGCCATCGAGATGGCCAAGCGCGCCGGTTACACCGCCGTCATCTCTCACCGCTCGGGCGAGACCGAAGACAGCACGATTGCCGACATCGCTGTAGGCCTGAACGCCGGTCAGATCAAGACCGGCTCGATGAGCCGCTCGGACCGCATGGCCAAGTACAACCAGCTGCTGCGCATCGAAGAAGACCTGGGCGACGTGGCGGTGTACCCTGGTCGCAATGCGTTTTACAACCTGCGCTGACCCCCAATGGGCAACCGCCTTGTTCCCGTGGTGCTGATCGCCTTGCTGGCGATCATCCAGGCCCAACTGTGGCTGGGCAAGGGCGGTGTGCCCAGTGTGGCTGAGCTCGAGCGTGAGCTGCAGCAACAAAAAGCGGCGAACGAAGAAGCCCGCCTTCAGATCGAGCAGCTCAATGCCGAGGTCAACGACCTCAAAGAGGGCTTGAACATGGTCGAAGAGCGGGCGCGCCATGAGCTGGGCATGGTCAAACCCAACGAAATCTACGTGCAAATCGCCAAATGATGTCCACAACCGAGATCGCCGGTTTCGTGCTGGCCTTGGTGATGGTGGTCTGCAGCATCAAGGAGCTGCACTGGAGCTGGCCGCTGGCCATCGCCAGTTCCATCCTTTACTTCTTTGTGTTCAAGGACAGCCTGCTGTACGGTGAAGCGGGTCTGCAACTTGTTTTTGCCACCCTCGCCTTTTGGGGTTGGTGGCAATGGCTGCGCAAGGGCGACGACGCACAACCGGCCCTTGTGATCCAGCGGCTGTCAGCGCGGGGTTGGCGGCTGGTGCTGATGGCCAGCGCCTTGCTGTGGCCTGCACTGGCCCTGCTGCTGCATCACTTCACCGACAGCGATGTGGCCTGGTGGGACGCCTTGCCCACGGCCCTGAGCCTGGTCGGCCAGGCCCTGTTGGGTCGCAAATACATCGAGAACTGGCTGGTCTGGCTGGTGGTCAACGTGATCAGCGTGGCGCTGTTTGTCCACAAAGAACTGTGGCTGACGGCCGTGCTTTATGCATTGTTCACGGCCATGAGCGTGTGGGGCTGGCGCGCTTGGCAGCGCAAGCTGCGCCACCAGGGCGCATGAGTCGCGTGCAACGCATCGCCATCCTGGGTGCAGAAAGCACGGGCAAGTCCTGGCTCACCCAAGCCTTGTCCAGCGTGATACGGGCCCGTGGGCATGCCGTTTGTACGGTGGATGAGGTGCTGCGCGGCTGGTGCGCGCGCGAAGGCCGAACGCCGCATCCCCACGAGCAAATGGGCATCGCCATCGAACAGGCCCGGGCTGTGGAACAAGCCCCACCCGGCTGGGTGGTTGCGGACACCACCCCCCTCATGACAGCGGTCTACAGCCACATGCTGTTTGGCGACGACAGCCTCTACCCCATGGCATTGGCGCACCAGGCCCTGTACGACAGCACATTGGTCACCGGGATCGACTTGCCTTGGGTGGCCGATGGCCTGCAACGCGACGGCCCGCACGTGCGCGGCCCTGTGGACACGCTGGTGCGTCAAGCGCTGGAGGGTGCGGGCATCGCCTACCGCGTGGTTTACGGACAAGGCCACCAACGCCTGAACAATGCCCTGCTGGCCTTGGGCTTGCCGGGCGAGGATGCTGCTGCGCGGGCGCTGCGCGAGCAATCCCAATTTGCCATCAACCAGGGCCGCACGGTGTGGCAATGCAACGAATGCAGCGACCCGGATTGTGAACACAAGCTGTTCACCGGGCTGCTGGCCAAGCGATCAGGCTAAAGCACCTGCGGCCGAATAGCTGCAGCGCCCATGCACCCATTCGCGAGCGGGGGCTCGCTCCCACAAAAATCGGTGATCGCAGGGCGTTCGTGGGAGGCCGCCCCTGCGGCCGAATGCAGGCAGCGCCCGTGCACCCATTCGCGAGCAGTGGCTTGCTCCCACAGAGATTTTCAGTGCACCGAGCCGCCCGGCACATCGGCCGGCAAACCTGTCGGCAAACCTGTGAACAGGCCCGCAGCATCCACCGGGTCAAAGCGGTACTGCGCTCCGCAAAAGTCGCAACCCACTTCCACTTGGCCTTGCTCGGCGATGATGCCTTCCACCTCTTCGGTGCCCAGGCTGCGGATCATTTGGCCCACCCGTTCGCGGTTACAACGGCAGGCAAAGCGCGGGCCGATCTTACCCATCAAGGGCTCGAAACGCGCCAGGGGCTCTTCCCAGTACAGGCGGTGCAAGATGGTTTCCGCGTCCAAGCCCAGCAGCTCTTCGCGCTTGAGGCTTTTGGTCAGAATCGAGATGCGGCTGAAGTCTTCACTCTGGCCGAGCACCGATTCGCGCATGAGTGAGTCGGCCTTGCCCGCCAAATTGCCCTCGCCCTCGATGGGCAGGCGCTGGATCAGCAAGCCCGCTGCCACCTTGTCGTCGGCCGCCAGCACCAGCACGGTGTCGAGCTGCTCGGACTGCAGCATGTAGTGCTCCAGCACTTCGCTGATGTTTTCCAGCTTTTCGCCCCGGTCACCAAACAAAGGCACCACACCTTGGTAGGGCTGCTGGCCGGGCAAACGGTCTTGGGGGTCCAGGGTGATGGCGCAACGGCCTTCGTTGTTCACGTTCACCATCTGGCTCAGGGTGGCGTCGTCGGCCACCTCGCCCACCTGGGTGCAGGTGGCGCGCAGGCTCAAATCCGGTTGCACCTCTACCACGCCGAGCTTGACCGGGCCGTCACCAAAAATCTGCAACACCAAAGCGCCGTTGAACTTGATGTTGCCCTGCATCAGCACACCCGCTGCGGCCATTTCACCGAGCAACTGGCGCACGGGCGCGGGGTAAGCGCCAGTCTCGGAGTTGGCCGCACGCCGTGCCAGGATGTCTTGCCAGGCATCGGTCAGGCGCACCAGCATGCCGCGCACGGGCAGGCCTTCGAAAATGAATTTGTGGAGTTCGGACAAAGTGCAATCAACAGCCGCTCGGGCTGATCCTCAAAAGTTAAAGGGGTTCCAATCGGGCGGAAAAAGCCTCAAGCGATTTTTTTCAGGCCAGTCTTGAAGCGCCGGGCGTTTTGCATGTAGCTGCGGGCACTTTGGCGCAAGCCTTCGATCTGCTCGAGCGTCAATTCGCGCACCACTTTGGCGGGCGAACCCACGATCATCGAGCCGTCTGGAAACTCCTTGCCCTCAGTGACCAACGCGCCTGCACCCACCAGGCAGTGCTTGCCGATCTTGGCCCCGTTGAGCACCACCGCGCCCATGCCAATCAGGGATTCGTCGCCAATTGTGCAGCCGTGCAGGATGACCATGTGACCTACCGTGACGTGCTTGCCGATGGTCAGGGGTTTGTCATGGTCGCTGTGCAGCACACTGCCGTCCTGGATGTTGCTGCCCTCGCCAATCTCGATCGGCTCGTTGTCACCCCGCACCGTGGCACCGAACCAGACGCTGGCATCGGCGGCGATGTGCACCGCGCCCATCACCTGCGCGTTGTCGGCCACCCAAGCGGAGTCGGCCACCTGGGGGATGTGTGCGTCAAGTTGGTAAATGGCCATGGGGGTCTCCTCGGGGTCTGGATGTCTGAAAACCTACAATTGTAGGGATGCCCACACCCTGCCGTGGGCGCTGCCTGCGATCACCATGCACACCCTGCGCACCGCCGCCCTGATCCCTTGGGCGCAAACCGACCCAAACCTGAAGGCCCAGGCCACCTTGGCGCTGGACCTGAGCCTGCCCGTGGGCGCGCTCGACAGCCTGAGCGCACCCGCTGCAGGCCCCGGCCGCGCCCACCGCCCCGTGCTGGTGCCTCACACCCAGCTCAAAGCCAAATCCATGGCCACGCCTGAGGGCCGGGCCATGTTGGTGCATTCGATTGCCCACATCGAACTCAACGCCATCGACCTGGCGCTCGACGTGGTCTGGCGCTTTGCGGGCATGCCCGAGGCGTTTTACACCGACTGGGTGCGCATTGCCCAAGAAGAAGCCAAGCACTTCAGCCTGCTGCGCCAGCATTTGCTGGACATGGGTTTTGACTACGGCGACTTTCCCGCCCACAACACCCTGTGGGACATGGCTGAGCGCACCAAAGACGACATTCTGGCCCGCATTGGCATCGTGCCGCGCACCATGGAAGCGCGGGGGCTGGACGCCTCACCGGGCGTGAAAAACAAACTGGTCAGTGTGGGGGACCACCGCGCGGGCGAGATCCTGGACATCATCCTGGAAGAAGAAATCGGCCATGTGGCCGCAGGCAACCGCTGGTACCGCTACCTGTGCGAGCAGCGCGGTTTGGACCCGGTGCGCACCTACGCCGAATTGATCGCGCAATACGACGCCCCCAAACTGCGCCCGCCCTTCAACATGGCGGCCCGGCGTCTGGCCGGGTTTGAAGAGGCGGAGTTGGCGGCGCTGAGCTGAGCAGACCCGCCATTGCAGAAGCGAGCATTCGGCCGCAGGGGCAGCCTCCCACAAAACACCGACAGCCGATCCGATGTGGGAGCGAGCCCCTGCTCGCGAATGGATGTATGGGCACTGCAATCATCCGGCTGCAGGGGCAGCCTCCCACAGAGTCGGCGGTTGCATCACCCTCTGGGGTGGTGCTGGGCGTGCAAGGTCTTGAGGCGCTCACGCGCCACATGGGTGTAGATGGTGGTGGTCGAAATGTCGGCATGGCCCAGCAACATCTGCACCGCCCGCAAATCGGCCCCGTGGTTGAGCAAATGCGTGGCAAAGGCGTGGCGCAGCGTGTGCGGCGACAGGGGTGCGGTGATGCCTGCCTCGATGGCATAGCGTTTGACCAGGTTCCAGAACATCACGCGTGACATGGCAGTGCCGGGCTTGGGGCCACTGCTGGTGACAAACAGGTCTTCGGTCTGACGCTGGCCAAGCAAGGCTGGCCGCGCCTGCCCCAGGTAGCGCTGGAGCCATTCCCGCGCCTCTTCGCCAAAGGGCACCAGCCGCTCCTTGCTGCCTTTGCCCATGATGCGCAACACACCTTCGTTGAGTGACACATGCAAGGTTTTGAGCGAGACCAACTCGCTCACCCGCAGGCCGCTGGCGTACATCAGCTCCAGCATGGCGCGGTCGCGCAAGCCCAGATCGGTGGCCACATCCGGCGCACGCAGCAAAGCATCCACCTGCGCTTCGCCCAAGGTTTTGGGCACACGCAGCGCCTGTTTGGCGGCCAGCATGCGCAAAGTGGGGTCGCTTTGGATCAGGCGTTCGCGCAACGCCCACCGGAAAAAGCGCTTGAACACCGTGAGCCTGCGGTTGGCTGACGTGGCCTTGGTCTGGCCATGGCGCTCGGCGAAATAGGCCTGCAGATGGTGTTCTTGGGTCGCCTCCAGCGCCAGCCTGTGGCTCAAAAACAGCCAGGTAGCGTAGAGCGACAAATCCTGGCGGTAGGCTGCCAGCGTGTTGGCAGCCAGGCCGTCCTCCAGCCAGAGGGCTTCGGCGAATCGGTCGATGGCGCTCTGGCTGGCCTTATGCATGGACTGGCATCAGTCCAGCTTGAGTTTTTGCTGGTCCACGACTTTCTTGTAGACCTCGAACTCGGCCTTGATCTGGGCCGTGAATTCTTCGGGCGAGTTGGCCACGATCAAGGAGCCAGTGTCGTTGATGCGCTTGGTCACGCCAGGCTCTTGCAAGGCCTTTTTCACGCCTGCGCTGATCTTGTCCACCACCTCTTTGGGCAGGTTTTTGGGGCCGAGAATGCCGTAATAGGCCATGCGGTTGACCGGCTCCAGCCCAATTTCCTTGAAGGTTGGCACGTTGGGCAATTGGGGCAGGCGCTGAGGTGCGGCCACCACGATCGGCACCAATTTTCCGGTTTGGATGAACGGCAGGGCCGAAGGCAAGTTGTCAAAAATGATCGGCACCTGGCCCGCCACCGTGTCGTTCAGGGCCGGGCCTGCACCACGGTAGGGAATGTGCGTGATGAACACGCCCGCCAGACTCTTCCACAGCTCGGTTTGCAGGTGGCCGATGCCGCCCGTGCCCGACGATGCGTAGGAGTATTTGCCCGGGTTCTTTTTGATTTCGGCCAAAAAGCCTTTGTAGTCCTTGGCCGGGAAGCTGGGGTGCACCGCGATCACGTTGGGCGTGGCCGCGATGTTGATGATGGGCGTGAAATCGGTCAGGACGTTGTACGGAATTTTGGGGTTGATGGCCGGGTTGGCGGCGGTGGTCGACACGGTGGCCATGCCCAGGTTGTACCCGTCGGGTGCGACACGCGCCGTTTCGGTCGCGCCCACCACACCACCACCACCGGCTTTGTTTTCGACGATGACGCTTTGGCCCAGGGCTTTGCCCAAAGGCTCGGAAATCACGCGAGCGACGATGTCGGTGGTGCCACCGGGGGCAAAAGGTACCTGCAACTTGATGGGTTTGTTGGGATAAGCCTGTGCCCACACAGAACCACTGGCCAACAGGGTGACAGCCAGGCCGGTCACAGAAACCAAACAGCGACGCTTCATTCGAAAACTCCTTGAAAGATGGCACATGATAGGCAAAGACGGCGGGCTTTCGTGAGGGGGAAAACCATAAAACCGTCAAAAAAACACATGAACCTCAGGTGACAAGACAGCGCCTGGGCACCTTGGAGGGTCAGTTATCCTAGTCGAGTGAACTTTGCCCAACTCCTCTTTCCCGATTTTTCCCTGATTTTGTGCGGCTATCTGATCTGCCGCTTCACCGCCTTGAACCGCCCGGTGTGGCAACAGGTGGAGAGTCTGGTGTATTTTTTCCTGTTCCCGGTGCTGCTGTTTCACTCCATCGTGAAAAGCCCACTGGACCTGAATGCGGCCTCCAGCCTGATCGGGGCGGGGCTGAGTCTGGGCTTGTGCGCGATTGCCCTGTCGTACAGCCTGCCCTATTGGCCCATCTTGGGCCAGCGGCTGGACCGGCGCGACCACGCGGCCAGCGCCCAAGTGGGCTTTCGCTTCAACTCCTTCATTGCGCTGGCGCTGGCCGAACGCCTGGCTGGCCCCGAAGGCCTGCTGATGATCTCGGTGCTGATCGGGGTGTGCGTGCCGCTGTTCAACATCGGCGCGGTCTGGCCCATGGCCCGGCATGCCAACACCGGCTTTTTGCGCGAGCTGGTGCGCAACCCGCTGATCATTGCCACCGGCTCCGGTTTGGCCGCCAACCTGCTGGGTTTGCGCATTCCTGAATGGCTCGACCCCAGCGTCAGCCGGATCGGCGCTGCGTCTTTGGCCTTGGGCTTGATGGCCGCGGGCGCGGGCATGCAGCTGGGCACCTTGCGCCAGGGCAAACTGCTGGGCCTGAGCGTGCTGACGGTCAAACACCTGCTGCTGCCTTTGATCGCCCTGGGCATGTCCCGCCTGTTTCAGCTCGACGCCCTGCAAACCACGGTGCTGTTGGCGTTTTCAGCTTTGCCCACGGCATCCACCTGCTACGTGCTGGCCGCCCGCATGGGCTACAACGGCCCCTACGTGGCGGGACTGGTCACGCTGTCGACCTTGTCAGGGATGTGGAGTTTGCCGTTTGCGCTGGGGGTGCTGCGCTGACGCAGAACTTCGCGAGGCGTCACCCCTGACACCCCCAACCTTCACCCCGACTTGATCGGGGATCCATGCCTGCGGCTGCCATGGATACCCGCCTGCGCGGGTATGACCCTCCGGTTTCGTCACCCCCGACTTGATCGGGGGTCCATGCCTTCGGCTGTTATGGATACCCGCATCCGCGGGTATGACAAATCAAGTGCGACCAAACTCATCACCTGCGGGCCAGCGACCAGGCCACCTGCTCCTGCACCACCGGGTCGGGGTGCGCAGCGTGGATGGCGAGGGCCTGCTGCAAGCCCCGCTGTTCATCCGCCGACAAGTCCCCTGACGCCAGTGCGTTGCCCGCTGCCAGGGCCAAATTGCGCAGCCAGCGGGCGTGGCCGATGCGGCGGATGGCGCTGCCTTCGGTACGGCGCAAAAACTCGGCCTCATCCCACGCCATCAGCTCTGTGATGCTGCCTGCACCCAAACCCTCGCGGGTGAGCCAATCGGGCAAAGGGCTGACTTGCGCAAACTTGTTCCAGGGGCAGGCCAGCTGGCAGTCGTCGCAGCCGTAAATGCGGTTGCCGATCAGCGGGCGCAGCGCCTCGTCGATGGGCCCGGCATGTTCGATCGTCAAATAAGAAATGCAGCGCCGTGCATCCAGCTTGTAAGGCTCCACGATGGCCTGGGTCGGGCACAGGTCGATGCAGGCAGAGCACTGGCCGCAGTGCGCCGACACCGCCGGGGTTTCGGGCAGGGCCAAGTCCACAAACAACTCGCCCAGAAAAAACATGGACCCGGCCTCGCGGCTCAGCACCAGCGTGTGTTTGCCGCGCCAGCCCAAGCCGCTGCGGGTGGCGAGCTCTGCCTCCATCACGGGGGCCGAGTCGGTGAACACGCGGTGGCCAAACGGGCCAATCGCCTGAGCGATGCGGTCCTGCAGTTTTTGCAGGCGGCTGCGCAAGACCTTGTGGTAATCGCGCCCCCGGGCATACAGCGACACCACGGCTTCGCCCGGGTGCAGGCTGCGGGCAGTTTCGCGGGCCAGCCAGTCGGGCGGCGTGTCGTGTGGCAAATAATCCATGCGGGCGGTGATCACACTCACCGTGCCCGGCACCAGTTCGGCCGGGCGGGCGCGCTTCATGCCGTGGCTTTCCATATAGCCCATGCTGCCGTGAAACCCAGCGGCCAACCAGGCTTGTAACCCGGGCTCTGCCGAGGACAAATCGATGCCCGCCACGCCAATTTGGGACAATCCCAACCCATGCGCCCAGATCTGGATCTGGGCCCACAGTTCAGGAAGGTCGATTTGAGTACGTTGAGCAGTCACCCGCCGATTGTAGGAAGCCCCACCGCACCCAGCGTTTGGGCGGGCTTGTGGCCGAATGAAGCCGCCACGCAGGCCTTTGCCGAACAACTGAGCGCCGCCTTGCAAAAATGGCCGGGCGGGCGCGATGCCCGCATCGAGTTGCGTGGCAACCTGGGCGCAGGCAAAACCACCTTGGTGCGTCACCTGCTGCGTGCGGCCGGGGTGACAGGTCGCATCAAAAGCCCGACCTACGCCGTGGTGGAGCCGCACCAGGCGGGCACAAGCGAAGGCGACAGCGCCTGGCCCATTTGGCACTTCGACTTTTACCGTTTCAACGACCCACAGGAATGGGAAGACGCGGGCTTTCGCGACATCTTCGCCGGGCCGGGCCTCAAGCTCATGGAGTGGCCGGACAAGGTGGCTGGGCAACTGCCACCACCGGACTGGGTGATTGCGCTCGACGCCATCGACGAAGACCAGCGCCGGGTGCAGATCAACGCAGCCACAGAGCGGGGCCAGCACTGGCTGCAAACTTGGGCCCAGACTCACCCGGAGAGCGGCCATGCAGGCTGATCGCCGACGCCTGGTCAAAGCAGGCCTGCTGGTGCTCAGTTTGGGGGCCGCACAACTGGCACGCGGGGCCAATATGCTGGCCGTGCGCATTTGGCCAGCGCCCGATTACAGCCGCGTCACGCTCGAGTCAGACACCGCGCTCAAGACCCGACAAACCTTCATCGACTCACCGCCCCGACTGGCCGTGGACATTGAAGGCATGGAACTGAACGCTGCTTTGCGCGAACTGGTGGGCAAGGTGCAGGCTTCAGACCCCAACATCGCGGGCATTCGCGTGGGCCAGTTCAATGCCAACACTGTGCGGCTGGTGATCGACCTCAAACGCCCGATTGCACCCCAAGTTTTCACCCTGCAGCCTGTGGCCGCCTATGCCCACCGCCTGGTCCTCGACCTGTACCCCTCACAAGCGGCAGACCCGCTGGAGCAACTGATCCAGGAGCGGGCTGCGGCCAAGGCAGCGGCGACCTCGAGCAGCTTGCCCCTTGCCCCCCAGGCGAACGATCCTTTGGGCGAGTGGATGGCCAAGCAAGGCCAGTCCAACGCCAAGGCATCACCACCGCCAGCAGCACCCAGCACCCGCAAGCAGGACTTTGAGCCCCCACCCTCAGCCGTGCTGGACAACCCCAACCACCCGCCGCGCCCGGCCAACACCCCGGCCACCGACCGGCTGATCGTGATCGCGCTGGACCCGGGTCACGGGGGCGAAGACCCCGGCGCCATCGGCCCCGGCGGCACCCGCGAAAAAGACGTGGTGCTGAAAATTGCCCACCTGCTGCGCGACCGCATCAACGCCAGCAGCGTGAACGGCAGCCCGATGCGGGCCTACCTGACCCGCGACGCCGACTTTTTTGTGCCCCTGCATGTGCGGGTGCAAAAAGCCCGGCGCGTGCAAGCCGACCTGTTCGTCAGCATCCACGCCGATGCGTTTTACACGCCCCAGGCCAAAGGCGCGAGCGTGTTTGCGCTCAGCCAAGGGGCGGCTTCCAGCAGTGCGGCCCGCTGGATGGCCCAAAAAGAAAACAAGGCCGACTTGATCGGCGGCATCAACCTGGGAAGCCAGGACGCGCAGGTTCAGCGTGCCTTGCTGGACATGAGCACCGCAGCGCAAATCAAGGACAGCCTGCAGCTGGGCGGCAGCTTGCTGCGCGAGATTGGCGGCGTTGGAAAATTGCACAAACCCCGGGTCGAGCAAGCGGGTTTTGCGGTCCTCAAAGCCCCGGACATTCCGAGCGTGCTGGTGGAAACCGCTTTCATCAGCAACCCGGAAGAAGAAGAAAAACTGCGCAGCGACGCCTACCAAAAGCAGCTGACCGATGCCCTGATGCGCGGCATCCTGCAATATTTCTCGCGCAACCCGCCGCTGGCGCGCAACCGGAGCCTGTGAAGACCTTCAGACGGCCCGCCGGGCCCTCCACGCCCCAAACATGGCGATCAGGCCCGGCACGATGATCAAGGCCCAAATGATCTTGGACAGGTGCGTCTGCACAAAGGGCAAATTGCCGAACAGGTAACCGGCCAAGGTCAGGCCCACCACCCAAATGAAGCCGCCCACCACATTGAACAGGGTGAACTTGCTGCGGGTCATCTCGGCCACACCCGCCACAAAGGGCACAAAAGTGCGAATGAACGGCATGAAACGCGCCAGGATGATGGTGATGCCGCCGTATTTTTCGTAAAACGCGTGGGCTTGGTCAAAGCCCTTGCGGCTGAAAAAACGCGAATCTTCCCACTGGAACACCCGGGGGCCAAAGTAGCGCCCGATCGTGTAGTTGGTCTGATCGCCCAAAATGGCCGCCACCAGCAGCAAGCCCATCACCAGCGGCAGGCTCATCAAACCCGCGCCGCACATGGCCCCGACGATGAAGAGCAGCGAGTCGCCTGGCAAAAATGGCATGACCACAACGCCGGTTTCCACAAAAATGATGAGGAACAACAGGGCATAGACCCAGGCCCCATATTGGGCAACAAAGGCCTCCAGGTAGCGGTCGACGTGGAGGATGAAATCAACGAGTTGCAGCAAGATGTCCATGCGCCGATTATCCCCGCAGGCATTCGGCCGCAGGGGCGGCCTCCCACGAAAGGGGACTTTGGCCAAGCCATGTGGGAGTGAGCCCCTGCTCGCGAATGCCCGAAGAGGCACTGCACCCATTCGGCCGCATGGGCAGCCTCCCACGACCAGATGCACCGATCACAAGCCCTAAAATCAGGCTGTGACCACTCAACAGACCCCGGCCCCCGCGCGCCGCCCCATTCGCGAACTCCCCGATGAACTGATCAGCCAAATCGCCGCAGGCGAGGTGGTCGAGCGGCCTGCATCGGTCGTGCGCGAATTGGTGGACAACGCCATGGACGCGGGCGCGCGCAGCATCACGCTGCGCCTGATGGGCGGCGGCACCCGGCTGATTTCGGTGGAAGACGACGGCGGCGGCATCGCGCCCGACGAGCTGGCCACCGCCTTGAAGCGCCACGCCACCAGCAAGATCGGCAACCTCGATGAACTCGAATCGGTCATGACCATGGGCTTTCGGGGCGAGGCGCTGGCGGCCATCAACTCGGTGTCCGAGCTCACCCTGCTCTCGCGCATGGATGGCCAGCCCACCGCCTTTGCCCTGGACGGCCGCACAGGCGAGATCCGCCCCGCCGCCCGCGCTGTGGGCACCACGGTGGAGGTCAAAGAGTTGTTTTTCTCGACACCCGCTCGCCGCAAGTTTTTGAAAAGCGACAGCACCGAGCTGGCGCACTGCATCGAAGCCGTGCGCCGCCACGCCCTGGCCCGCCCCGACGTGGGCTTTGCCATCTGGCACGAGGGCAAGCTGGTCGAGCAGTGGCGCGTGCACCCCGGCGCGGCAGGCCTGGAACAACGCCTGGCCGATGTGCTGGGCGAAGAATTCGTGGCGCAGTCCATCCCAGTCCAGTACCACGCTGGGCCGCTCAAGGTGATCGGCCGCGCGGGTCTGCCCGACGCCGCTCGCTCGCGCCCCGACCACCAGTTCGCCTATGTCAATGGCCGTTTTGTGCGCGACAAGGTGGTCATGCACGGGGCGCGCAGCGCTTACGAAGACGTGCTGCACGGGAACAAGCAACCCGCCTACGCCCTGTTCATGCAGATCGACCCCACGCTGGTCGATGTGAATGTGCACCCGACCAAGATCGAGGTGCGATTTCGGGACAGCCGGGCTGTGCACCAGGCGGTGCGCCACGCGCTGGAAAACGCGCTGGCCGCGCCGCGCTCGCAAAACCTCAACGATGAAGCGGCCAGCAGCGCCAGCGACTTTGACCTGAAAGCGTCAGTCGCCAAAGCCCTGCCCGAATCGGCCAGCTGGCAACAAGGCGGCATGGCATTTGAGCGTCCCGCAACGTCGAACTTCAGCGCCCCGGCCTACAAGCCCGCTGATTTTTTGCGTCCCCGCGTCAATGGCGAGCAGGCCATGGCCGACCTGAAGGCGCTTTGGCAGCCCTCGCAGCCCTCACCCCACGCCGCAGAGGCAGCAGGCATGTGGGAGGCTGCTCCAGCGGCCGAAGGCCATTCGCGAGCAGGGGCGGCCTCCCAAACTGAAACAGGCTCAGCTGCTGCGGCACAAGGGGATTCGCTTGCGGGGGCAAGCTCCTACAGAACGCCAGAGACACCTTCAGCACCCCTGCCCGAAGGCGACTGGCCGTTAGGCCGTGCCGTGGCGCAGTTGCACGGCGTCTACATCCTGGCCGAAAACAAGCAAGGCCTGGTGGTGGTGGACATGCACGCCGCGCACGAGCGCATCGTCTACGAGCGCCTGAAAAAGCAGCTCAACGCCGCCGATGGCGAAGGCCCGCGCATCGCCAGCCAACCCCTGCTGATCCCCGCCACCTTTGCCGCCACACCGACCGAAGTGGCCACGGCCGAAGCCTGCGCCGAGGCGCTGGAGCAACTCGGCCTGGAAATTTCGCCCCTGTCGGCCAAAACCCTGGCCGTGCGCGCCGTTCCCACGAGTCTTGCGCAAGGCGACGCGGTCGAGCTGGCCCGCAGCGTGCTGGCCGAGCTGTCCCAGCACGACGCCAGCACGGTGGTGCAACGCGCCCAAAACGAGATTTTGGCGACCATGGCCTGCCACGGCGCAGTCCGCGCCAACCGCCGCCTGACGCTGGACGAGATGAACGCCTTGCTGCGCCAGATGGAAGAGACCGAGCGCTCCGACCAATGCAACCACGGCCGTCCCACATGGCGTCAGATGACGATGCGGGATCTGGATGCGCTGTTTTTGCGGGGTCGGTGATGGTTGTTTCAGCACCTCAGTTCGAATCCGAGTCAGGGGCGCCTTTCCATCGGTCGCGCTTGTGGTCTGAACCCGGGTCAGCCGCACTCGCCGCGCGGTCTCGCTCATACTCGCTTCGCTCGCCAAATCGCGAGCTCCGCGCGGCGAGCGCAGCCGACCCTGTGCCTGTGCCCCCAAAAACAGGGGCTGGTTTGAACAACCACAAAGCGAGTGTCGGGGCCGGTGCGCGGACTGCCCGATTTGGCGAGCGCAGCGAGTATGAGGGCAGCCGCGCACCGGCCCCGACGCTCGCGTTCCAAGAAGAAAGAAAAATCAGCTCACCTTCGCCAACGCTGACGAAGACTCAAGACCCAACACTGGCATGCCGCAAAAACTGATCGTCCTCATCCTCGCCCTGCTGCTCGGCCTGCAACCCGTCACCACCGACTTGTATCTGCCCGCCCTGCCCGCCATCACCCAAGGCTTTGGCTCGGGCATGGGGCAGGCCCAACTCACCCTCACGGCGCTGCTGCTCGCTTTCGGCCTGTCGCAACTAGTCTGGGGACCGTTGTCCGACCGCTTTGGTCGCCGCCCCATCCTGCTGTGGGGCATGGGCGCTTACACGCTGGCCTCGGTCGCTTGTGCGCTGGCGCCCGACATGGCCTGGCTGATCGCCGGGCGCACGGTGCAAGGCATCGCCATGGGTGCGGGCGTCATGGCCGCGCGGGCTGTGGTGCGGGATTTGTTCCAGCCGCTGCAGGGTGCCACGGTCATGTCACAAGGCCTCACCGGGCTGGGCATCATCGCCTGCGCCTGTGCACCGCTGGGCGGCATGCTGACCGACGCCCTGGGTTGGCGTTACGCCCTGCTGGCCCTGGCCGTGTTCGGGGCGGCCACACTGGCCCTGCTGGCCTGGCGATTTGAAGAAACACTGGCCCAACCCGACCCGCACGCCCTGAGCGCCGGGCCGCTCTTTCGGGCCAACCTGGACATCCTGCGCAACCCGGTGTTCCTCACCTGGTGCGCCCTGTCGGCCAGCTCTTACCTGGGGCTTTTCACCTTTTTGGCCAGTTCATCGTTTGTCTTCGTCACCTTCATGGGCTACAGCAAAACGGCCTACGGCTTTCTGATGCTGAGCATGTCGCTGTCCTACATCGTGGGCACTTTCTGGTGCCGCTGGATGTTGCGACGCACCAGCGTGCATCGCACCGTGGGCATCGCCGCCATCCTGACGATCACGGGTGGGGTGGGCATGGCCGCTTTGGCCTATGCGGGCCAAGGCCAGGACTGGTATGGGGCGTGGGCCGTCATGGTGCCCATGTACATCTTCATGTTGGGCCACGGCGTGCACCAGCCTTGCGGCCAGAGCGGCGCGGTGGCACCCTTCCCGCACCGGGCTGGGACAGCCTCGGCCCTGAACGGCTTTTTGATGATGCTGGGGGCTTTCTTCATGGGGGGCTGGCTGGGCACCCACATGGACCGCCCGGTGTTTGCGCTGGCCCACGGTCTGTTGCTGTGCGCCGTTTTCATCACCTTCGTGGCCTGGACCGGTGTGCAGCGCCATGGTCGCCCGGTGGTTACATCGGCCAAGCCCGCATGAAGCAACGCCCCGTTGACGCCATCGCCCTGGTGGGGCCCACGGCCAGCGGCAAAACCGCTGCCGCGCTGGCCTTGGCGCACAGCCTGCAGCCCCACGGCGGCGCAGAAATCATCAGCGTTGACTCGGCCCTGGTCTACCGGGGCATGGACATTGGCACCGCCAAACCCAGCCGCGAAGAGCTGGCCGCCGTGCCGCACCACCTGATCGACACCCTGGACCCGCTGCAAAGCTACAGCGCCGCCGAATTCGCCAAAGATGCGACCACCCTCATCCGGGACATCCGCGCACGCGGCAAAACCCCGCTGCTGGTGGGCGGCACCATGCTCTACCTGAAGGCCCTGCTCGAAGGGCTGAACGACATGCCCCCGGCCGACCCCGAGGTGCGGGCAGACATCCACGCCCGCGCCGCGCGGCTGGGCTGGCCCGCCCTGCATGCCGAACTGGCGCAGGTGGACCCGCAAACTGCCGCCCGCCTGGCCCCCGGCGACAGCCAACGCATTGGCCGAGCGCTCGAAGTCTGGACCGCCACCGGACAAAGCCTGTCGTCCTTTCACCAAAGCGCCAAAGCCACTGCGCCCGACTGGCACATCCCCGTCATCAGCCTGGAGCCGCTGGACCGGGCTTGGCTGCACCAGCGCATTGCCCAGCGCTTTGATCTCATGATGGCGACCGGCTTCATGGACGAGGTTAAGGCCTTGCGCCAACGCGGCGACCTGAACCCGGACCTGCCGTCCATGCGCTGCGTGGGTTACCGCCAAGCCTGGCAAGGGCTTCAGGAGGGCTGGCCTGAAAGCGAGATCCGTGAGCGCGGCATTTTTGCCACCCGGCAGTTGGCCAAACGCCAGATCACCTGGCTGCGCAGCATGCCTTCGCGCTGCGTGGTGCAAGCCGACGGCCCACACCCCGTCGCCTCGGCCGTCACGGCACAGGCCCAGACCTGGATGTCCGCATGAGCCTGCTTGCCCCACACCCTGCAAAGCACAGGCGCCTGAGCCTGCATTTTTGGGGGCTGATGCTGTGGTGCTTCAGCCCGCTGGCTATATCAGCGCCCGACCTGACGGCCATGCCCATGGCGCAGCAAGTGCTGCAGATCAGCAACTCGGGGGCCGCCCCTGTCAGCCTGGTGTGCCCACGCAAAGGCCCGCCCAGCACACGCCCCAGCGCCCCTGTGGCCGAACCCACCGAAATCCCCGACGACGACGAGGTCGCCCAAGCGCTGCAAGAGGCGAGTGCCGAGCGCACCGCGCCGACCGCTCTGGCTGGCCCACGGCTGCAAGGCGATCCGCGCGGCTGGCGCATCGCGGTGTGGGGCGACAGCCACATGGCCGCGGCTTTTTTCAGCGACCAGATGGTGCGCCAACTGGTCCCGGCTGACGCAACCGTCACCAGCCGCTTTGTCCATGCCGGCGTCGGCCACGGTGGCGTGCGGGCGCTCGTGCGCAAAACCTGTTTGTCTGGCGACTGGGGCCGCGAAATGGCTTACGCCCACGCCGACGCTGCGGCCGCCCCAGGGCCGGGCATGACGAGCCTGGTGGCCAAACGCCCCGGCGCCACACTGGCGCTGGACCTGCGCGACGCCCAAGGGCTTGCCCGCCACAACCGCCTGCAGATCCTGCACCACGGCGATGGCCCAGGCCTCACCCGGCTGGCCATCAGCGTGGACGGCGAAACCGAGACACTGGTGCCACTCGAGCCAGCCGCAGGCCCAAGCGCCTTAACGCTGGAGACCCGGGTGCCGCTGTCCACCTTGCAGATCCGCGTGGTCGAGGGGGGCTTCCGCTTTCAGGGCCTCAAGCTGCCCGAAACACCAGCGCCCGCCGCATCGGCCCTGCACCTGGATTTGTTCGCCTACCCGGGGGCCACCATGGCGGGCTGGGTGCGCAGCGATTTGGGCTATTTGGCGTCCTGGTTCACCGACCAAGCCTACGACCTGGCCTTGATCGCCTTTGGCACCAACGAGGGCAACGACCCGCGCTTCAACGAAGACGCTTACCGGGACACGCTCTCACGGACGCTGAGTAATTTCCGCAGGGTCTTTCCACAAACCCAGTGCGTGCTGATCGGACCGGGCGACCGGGGCATTCGGGTGACCAAGTCCAGAGCCACCAAGCGGCCCAAGGCAGCAGCCAACGCCAAAAACCAGACTTCCAAAAAACAGGTGCCCAAAGGCAAAGCTGCCCCCAAAGCACCGCCTCAGACGGCCAAAGCCGCCCCTGCCGCCCAGTTGCTCAAATACGCCCGCATCCACGAGCGCATCGGGCAAATCCAGGCCGAATTGGCGGCCCAGCACGGCTGCCAGGCCTGGAGCATGCAAAACGCCATGGGCGGCGTGGGCAGCGCCTACACCTGGGCACGCAAGAGCCCGGCGCTCATGGCGCCTGACCTGATCCACTTCACGCCGGCTGGTTACCGTGAACTGGCCAACACCTTCATGGCCGACTTCGGCCTGGCCAAACCATGAGCGCCTTGGCGCGTTTGCCGGGACTTGACGGCCTGCGCGGCGTGGCCGTGCTGGCCGTGATCGGCTACCACCTGAACCTGGGCCACTTTTTACCTGCGGGTTTTCTGGGGGTGGACATCTTTTTCACCGTCTCGGGTTTCATCATCACGGCGCTGCTGCTGCAAGAACACGCCCAGACCGGGCGCATCGATTTCCCGGCGTTTTACCTGCGCCGGGCACGGCGGCTGTTCCCGGCGGCCTTGGTCATGCTGCTCTTGCTGGTGCCGCTCACGCCGCTGTTTCAGCCCGCCGCCCTGCCGCGTTTGCGCGAAGACTTGCCCGCTGCCTTTTTGTACCTGTCCAACTGGTGGCAGATCGTCGCGCAGCAGTCGTATTTCGAGGCGATCGAGCAACCCCGGCTGCTGCAGCACCTGTGGTCTTTGGCGGTGGAAGAGCAGTATTACCTGCTGTGGCCCCTGGCGGCGTTGTGGCTGTTGAACCGGACCGGCCGCACGGGCCTGGGCGTGGCGGCGGGCTTGATCGCCGTGGCCAGCACAGTCTGGATGGCCTGGCTGTACACCACGCAACTGGAGGGCGGCGACCCCAGCCGCGTGTACCTGGGCACCGACACCCATTTGATGGGCTTGCTGGCCGGATCGGCCCTGGCCGCCTGGTGGAACCCCTGGAAAATCCGCATGGCTTCTCAGGCCAGCGACGAAATCCTGAACCTGGCGGGCACCGCCGCGCTGGCGGCCCTGATCTGGGGCATGGCCGAAACCCACGAAGGCATGCCCGGGCTGTACCAAGGCGGCTTTTTGCTGGCGGCCTTGCTCACCTGCGTGGTGATCGGCGCGGCCACCCGCGAAGGCACTTGGGTGGCCTGGATGCTCTCGACCCGCCCGATGCTGTGGCTCGGTGCCCGGTCGTATTCGCTGTACCTGTGGCATTGGCCGGTGGTGGTCTGGCTGCGGCCTTCCACCCAAGCCGATGCGCTGGAGCTGACCTGGGTCAACGCCGCCCGCCTGTTGATCACTCTGCTGTGCGCCGAAGCCTCTTACCGCTGGGTGGAAACCCGCTGGACACACAACGCCCGGGCCAAGCCCTGGCGGCGCAGCACCACGGTGGCCGCTGCGGCCCTGGTGGGGGTCAACGCCGCTGTGCTGGCCTTCGTGCCCGGCTCGTTGCCTCCCAGCCAGGACACGCCAAAAGCCATCAACAAGCCTGCAGACCCCAGCCCCACCAAAGGGCCGACCGCTACCCCGACCCTGAACACAGCACCTCAGCACGCCCCGAGGACAGACCCTGTTCCTCCCGCAGAAGCCCCTGCACAGCCGCTGACGCCCCCCGACACCCGTGGCACCCATTACCAAAAAGTCACCCTGGTTGGCGACTCGGTTTTGCTGGGGGCCAGCCCCTATCTGCAGCGCCGCCTGCCATCGGCCTCGGTGGACGCCAAAGTGGGCCGACAAGGCAGCGATGGCCTGAAGCTGGTGCAAAGCCTGCGCGAGACCGCCCAGCTGGGTGACGCAGCGGTCATCCATTTGGGCACCAATGGCTATTTGGCAGAAAAACAGTTCCGGGCGCTGCTGGCGCAACTGAGCGACCGCAAAACGGTGGTGGTTCTGAATGTGTACGGTGCCAGACGCTGGACCGGGCCCAACAACGAGCTGATCGGGCGGGTCAGCCAGAGCTTTGACAATGTGCGTCTGGTGGACTGGCATGCGATCGGCCAGGCCAACCCGGACTATTTCGTGCAAGACGGCATCCACCTGTCGGGCAGCGGCATTCATGCCTATTACAACCAGATCCGCATGGCCTTGGGCCAACCCGAGGTCACGGTCAACGGACCGACATTGCGGCAAGTCAAACGACCGCCACTGCCCAAAGGCGGCGGTATGCCGGTGAGCGCCCCCCCGGCTTCATCTTCGGCAGCAACTTCGGCGACATCTTCGGCGGCTCCTTCGCCCGCCACCCTGCCCCTTGCAGCACCGGTGCCGCCCTCCACTCCTGCGCCCACCGAAACTGGCAAAGCAGCCCCCGAGACGACGGCCCCAACCTCATCGGGTGGCTGAACCCTCGCCCCTGTGTCAGGGCAGGACTTTGGGCGTACCGAGTTCGGCGTAAGGCGACTGCCGCCACTGCCGCGAGCTGGCCAGAGGCAAGGCCGCAGCACCCGGCAACATGTTCAAGGCACTCAGCCCCGCATCCTGGGCCAGTGGTCCGCCGCCGCGCAAACCCAGAACCTGCGCAGTGGTGGGCAAAGGCATACTGGCCAGTACAGGCACGCTGTCCTGCAGGCGCTGAGTGGTCTGAATGACCGAAGCCAGCACTTTGGCGTAATTAGGTGCGGTGGCGTAACCGGCTTGCTGCAAGGCGCTGGCAAAGGCCTGTGGGTCGCCCAGGTTGCGCATGGCATTCGCATAACGCGGGCTCTGGCTGATCAGGCGGGCATAGTCGTTGAACGACTCCTGGTAACTGCCGTAAGCGCGAAACTGCCCCCGCACTTTTTGCGCAGCGCCGTTGATGAATTCGGTGGTCCAGATCTCGGCCACAGGCCCCTTCCAGTTGGCACCCGCGCGGATACCAAACAGGTTGTGCGAGGTGCGGCCATCGTCAAAGCGGATTTCGTGCTGGCCCCAACCGGTTTCGAGCGCAGCCTGCGCCACCATGAACGTGGCCGGAATGCCGCTGGTCGCCTGGGCTTGGCGGGCGGCTTGGGCATGCTGGGCCAGAAAAGCCCTGGCGCCTGCCGAAGCCGGACCGTCCGAAGGGCCTGCCACACGGCTGGCGGGGGCTGTGGGTCTGGGTGCGGCACCCGCCCAAGGGGTGTCCGGCAAGCCCGGTGAGTTGGGCTGCAAAGCCTCGGCCATGGCCAAGCTGGTGGCCGACGACAGGTCAATGCGTTGGTCCGGGTAAATCAGGTTGGCATTGGGGATGCCGTTGTCAGCCGCCACCTTGAGCGCCACGCGGTACAGCTGATCGCCCGACAGCTGGAGCGATGCCTGGGTTTCCTGCAAGCGTTTTTGAATCAAGCCACTCAGGGTGTCCCCCGGGCGCACCGTGACGACCTCGCCCGGCTGGGTGAGGCTGGACAAGGTCTGAGAAAATGTCCCCCCCTGTGTGCCCGAACGCGCAGACGCACCCGCCAGGCGGTCCGATGATTCGGACGCCGAGGGGGTGAAGGGCGTGACAGCAAGCAAGGTCATGGCATCATGGGCGACCGGCACAGAAGGTGCGCGGACACCGGAAAATTGACGGATATTCCACAGTCTGTGGGTAAAAAAGCAATTTTCGAGCCTGAAATCAAGCCCAGTCCCACCGAGAAGATCAATACCTAAGTGGTACAAACACGCCTCACACGTTTGAACGGACGCATTTTTTGACACTGGTCTTTGCCCGATTCGCCGCCGCACTCCTGGCGGCCTGCTGCCCGCTCGGCGCCCTCGCTGCGCCGGACATGGCACTGCTGCGCGTGAGCGGGCCAAGCCAGCCGACCGAGTTCAACTGCCCGGCCAGCAAGTCACGGGCATTGGCCAACGCGCCGCGCTCCGGCCCAGTGGCAGAAGATCCGCCAGCCAGCTTGGTGGCTGCGTACACAGCGCCCGACCACAACCACACACCCGGGCTCAAAATCGGCCTGTGGGGTGACAGCCACACGGCATCGGGCACCTTCACCGACAACCTGCTGGAGGCCTTGCGCCTGCCACGCGCCCAAACCCACCCCAGCTTCATCGCCCCGACTTTTGGGCTCAAGGGCATCCGACACCCCCTGCGCCGCGCCTGTCTGAGTGACGACTGGCAGTTGAGTCTGGCCTTTCGATCGACCCATGAAAGCCCCCAGGCGTATGCCAAATCCCTGGCCCACCTGGGCACCGACAACCCGGGCGCTTACCTCTGGCTGGACTTTCGCTACCCCGATGTCCAAACCCGCCTGACATGGGCCGACATCCACTTTTCCAAAGACCAGGCCGAGCGCACGCTGGTCCTGGGCATCCGCGTCGATGACGGTGCCGAAGCCATCGTCAACCTGGGGCCCGGCAGCCCCCAGCGCCTGCGGGTGCAAGGCGAGCAAGCCTTTGCCACACTGCGCTTGCGGGTCATCGCCGGGCAGCTGCGCGTCGACGGCATCGCCCCGGTGTACGAAGGCAAAACACAGGTCGTGCTGGATGTGTTCAGCATCCCCGGCGCCACCGCCAAGGGCTGGCGTGTGGTGGACACGGCCCAGCTGCGCCAGCAAGACCCGCTGGCCGTCGGCTACGACGTGGTCATGCTGCAATCGGGCACCAACGAATCGCTGGACCCGGACTTCAAGGTCGCGCTTTACGAAGCCCAGCTGAGTGCCAGCCTCACCCGCCTGAAAACCGCCTACCCCCGGGCCCGCTGCATCCTGATCGGTCCGCCAGACGCCAAAAGATCGTCCAACACCGTGCGCCTGATCAACGACAGCCAATACCGCCTGGCCAGCGCCAAGGGCTGCGCCCACTGGCACTGGCAAAAAGCCATGGGCGGCCCCGGTGCCGCACAGCGCTGGCTGGCCAATGGCTGGATGCAAGCCGACCTGCTGCACCTGACGCCCGAGGGCTATGCCCAAAGCGCACGCAGCATGGCGAGTGTGGTGCCGATCAAGCAGCGGTGAGTCAGCAACTGGGCGGACGGCCAGATTGATGTAGGCAAATGTAGGGATTAACGCAAGACGTGACAGACAGTCGAACCAAATTCATCATATTTGCACTTTTTGCCGGTTTGCCAGCTCTTACTTACCCCACCACAGTCAGGCCCAATCGCTCGCAAAAACTGACGCTGCAACCATGGATTGCGCGTCTGTTGTCGAGTCTGGGTTTGTGGCTTCTTCTGGCCGCATCGTCTGTGGCGCAAATGCACGACCACATCATCGCTAGGGCGTATTGGCAAGACGACAGCGCCCAAGCCAGTTTTGAAACAGCACGCGGCCAGTCTTACACCCCTTACCAGAAAATCCTCAGCCGCGGGTACACCGACTCGGTGCACTGGATACGCCTGACCCTTGCTGCGAGCCCCCAGCCCCTGGGCTTGCGCATCAACCCGGCATGGCTGGACAGCATCACGCTGTTCGATCCGGCCAATGACCATGCGACGATCACCGTAGGGGACCGTCATCCCACCCAGAACAATGCCCTGCCGGGTCTCGGGTATTCGTTTGAATTGCCCGCAAGCCCTTCACCACGGCAAGTCTGGCTACGGCTACAAACCACGAGCAGCCACTTGCTGGACGCAGAGGCAATCCCGATTGTTCAAGTCCCACAAGCAAGCACGGTTCAAATCACTTTGTCGGCGCTCTACACCTCCGTTCTGGTGCTGATTCTTTTTGTGCTGATCTCCATCTGGTGGGTACAACGCGACAAAGTCCTTGGCACCTATTTGATACGACATGCGTTTTACACCTACTATGGCGCGGCCTATTTAGGCCTGCCCACACTGCTGTTTTCCGCTTGGTTGCCGCCCACTTTTTTTGATTTCGCTTTCTCTCTGAGCGCCACGCTCATGCTGCCGATCGCCATCCGCTTCGACATCATCTTCCTTTCAGGGTATCGACCCCAGAAGCAGCTGATGCTGCTTCTGAAGGCCTTTGGTCTCATCAGCCTGTTCGTGCCATTGGCACTGCTTGCAGGTCATGCTCGGCTGGCACTCCAGACCAATGTCTTGCTGCTGATAGCGGCCACCAGCGTCATGGCACTGACGGCACTCTCCTGTCGCCCCGATCAGCCCACTGAACAAATACTGTCCAAAAAGGTCATGGTCACTTACTACACTCTGATTTTCAGCAGCCTGCTGATCGGACTTTTCAACGTCATAGGCTGGGTACAGGTACAAGGCTGGACCTTGTATGCCCTCATCCTGCATGGCCTGGTGTCAGGCCTCATGATGGCGGGCATCCTGCTGGTGCGAGCGCAACGCATGGCTAACCTGAGCCAGCAAATGCGTTGGCAACTGAAAAAAGCGCAACAGGACATGGCACAAGAACAGCGACAACGCCAGGAGCAATCTCAGTTCCTGCACATGCTGATGCACGAACTCAAGACCCCGCTGACCGTTGTGTCGCTGGCCCTGGGCACCAGAAAAAATCGCGAGGAAAACCTCGAACACGCAGGACGCGCCATTCAGGACATGAAAGCCATCATCGACCGCTGCGTCCAGGCCGATCAGCTCGGTCAATTGGCACTGCAACAAAGCCTACAAGCAGTGAACGTCTTCGCACTGATCCAGCAGCTGGCCGAAAAGTTGCCGACGCTGGAAAAGCGGCTTCGCATCCAGATGCCGGGCCGTTTGCCCGAGTTGCAAACCGACCAGCAATTGCTGCAGATCATTTTGAACAACCTGCTTGACAACGCGGCCCGCTACAGCGACTCGCTGACCCATGTGACGGTGAGTCTGCTAGCACAAGAGCGGCAAAACCAAAGCGGTCTGGCCATTTGCGTTCGCAACACCCCGGGTGTGGCGGGCTGGCCCGACGAACACATGCTTTTTGATAAATATTACCGCGCTGTGGGTGCACAACGGGAATCAGGCTCTGGCCTGGGGCTGTTTCTGTCACGGCAATTGGCTCAAAGCCTGGGGGGCACGCTCAACTACACCCCCAGTGCTCAACTCGTGGAATTTACCCTGTGGATACCGCTGTCCCCCATCTGAATATCGTCCTGGTCGAAGACCACGACATCCTTCGCACAATGCTGAAGCAAACCCTTGAGGAGTCGGGGCACCAAGTGGTAGCGCTGTCCTGCGCCGAAGAACTTGAAGACGAAGCCGGCGGCCACGCCGTTGACATTTTCCTGATCGACCTGAACCTACCCGGCGAAGATGGCTTCAGCCTGACCGAACGGGTGCGGGCAGCTTATCCATTGGCCGGCTTGATCATCGTTACCGCGCGCTCCAGACTCGAAGACAAACTGGAAGGCTACGCCCGCGGGGCCGACCTGTACCTGAGCAAACCCTTGGAGGTGCCCGAGCTGTGTGCTGCCGTGGCCGCCTTTGGCCGACGCCGCCAACGTGTCGACGACCTGCTGACCCAGCAGCACACTTTCACACTGTCTCAGCAGCAAATGACGCTGACCAAGACCGGGCAAACTCCCGTCCATCTGAGCGCGGCAGAGGCGGCGATGTTGGTGGCCTTTTCTCGTGCGCCGGGCCAGCGAGTCGCTTACTGGCAAATCGCCGAAACCTTGGGGCTGGATCTGCAAAATTACCCCAAATCCAGCCTGGAAGTGCGTATTGTCCGTCTGCGCAAAAAACTGGTCGAAGCAGGCGCCGAACCCGGCTGCCTCGAGGCAGTGCGAGGACACGGTTACCAACTGTGCATACCGATTCAGGTAATTTGAACGCCTGGCCCTCTTCAATGTGATCGACTGCCGGAGATTTTGTAGGTTTTGGTAGGGATGATAAATAAGGTTTGCCTATCGTTCACAAATCTCCAAATTTGTGAACAGGCAAACCTTCCATGCGCCCATACCCCAGCCCCCTTTTGCCCCTGGTGCTTCTCTTGGGGCTCAACACCAGCAGCTGGTCCCAAACCGTTCCCGATGCAGGCAGCATTCGCCAGCAAATCGAAACCTCACGCCCTTTGCCCTTGCCTCAGGCAGCGGCGCAACCCCAAGCAACGCCCCCAGCCGAAATCAAGCCCCCGGCGGGCATGACGGTGCGCGTACAATCTTTCCGTTTTGCTGGTAACGCTTTGTTAAGCGCCGACCAGCTGTCCGCTGCCACAGCCTCTTTCACAGGACGCGAACTCGGCTTTGAAGGTCTGCAACGCGCAGCAGATGCCGTGGCTGCCGCCTACCGCGAAGCCGGGTGGATCGTGCGCGTGTATTTACCCGAGCAAGATGTCAGCACGGGCAACATCACACTGCAAGTCGTCGAAGCCCGCTTTGCTGGCGTGCGTTTTGAAGGTGCGCCCTCCAAAACGGTGAGGGCCTCCGAGATCGAAGCCTGGTTCAAGGGCCGTCAGGCCACGGGCCAGCCCCTGAACGCCAACACCCTGGACCGCGCCCTGCTGCTGGCCGACGACCTGCCCGGCGTGAGCGTGGCCGGCACGCTGGCCCCTGGCGCACAAGACGGCGAAACCGCCCTGGCGCTGCAAACCACCGACGAGCCCTTCATCTACGGCGACTTCGGTCTGGACAACACCGGAGCGCGCGCCACCGGCAGCAACCGGGTCACTGCCAACATGAACATCAACAGCCCAGGCGGGCGCGGCGAACTGGTCAGCCTGAACCTGCTGCACACCCAGGGCAGCGACTACGGCCGCGTGGCCCTGACCGTGCCCGATGGTTACAACGGCCTGCGTTTGGGCTTCAGTGCCTCGTCCATGCGCTACAAGGTGATTGGTGGCTCTGAAAGCATCACGAGCTTGAACATCCAAGGCAACTCCAGCAGCATGGGCCTGGACTGGAGCTACCCCTTGGTGCGTGCGCGCCTGCACAACCTGTACTTTTCGGGCGGGCTGGAGAACAAGGGCTTTGAGAGCGACAACCGCAACAGCAACGCGGCCGACCCCAAGAGCTACGCCGACTATGAAACCAACAGCCTGCGCCTGGGCCTGTCGGGCAACCGCTTTGATGACCTGGGCGGCGGCGGTGCCAACAGCGCCTCGGTGCAACTGCTGTGGGGCCGCCTGACCAGCATGCAAGCGCACAGCCAGATCGACACCATCGGGCGCAGCTACAAGAAACTCAACTACACCGCCAGCCGACAGCAAACCATCTCACCGGCGCACTCATTGCTGCTGAGCCTGCAAGGGCAGCACGCCACGCAGGTGCTGGACTCGTCTGAGCGCTTCTACATCGGGGGCGCAGGCACGGTGCGGGCCTACCCGGTCAGTGAACTCGGTGGCGAGCGCGGACAGCTGCTGAGCGCTGAGTGGCGCTGGCGCGTGCACGCCGCCTGGGTGCTGTCGGCCTTTGTCGACCATGGCCGTGTGGTCTCGCTGCCGGCAACCCCCAACGATCAACTCAGCAGTCTGAGCCTGCGCGGACACGGCCTGAGCGCCAGCTGGCAAGGCCCGATGGGCATCAGCACCAAGCTCACTTGGTCACGTCGCAATGGTGTCAACCCCAAGCCCACCCAGACGGGCACCGACGGCGACGGCACCCTCAAGAAAAACCGCTGGTGGATCACCGCGAGTGTGCCGTTCTGATGAAAAACCACTTCTCGACCTTACAGGTGGATCCTCGGGTCAAGCCCGAGGATGACAAAGGAATTTGTCATGCCAGGCCAAAAGTTGACTGTCATGCCCGCCCCCACCGCTGTCATGCCCGACTTGATCGGGCATCCATGCCTGCCCACAGCGCCTGCCAATCCATGCTTGCCTTTGCTCTGGCCCTGCTCACGCTGACACCCAGCGCATGGGCACAACCCACCCCGACATCTGAACAACGCATCCACCCCATGAGCACCGCAGCCCAAACCACCGCCTTTTTCTACCAAAAACCTGTCGTGCTTGACCGTGAGCAACACAAAGGCCTGCGACTCAAAACCGCCGACGCCCGATTTGCCGCCAAAAACCAGGCCGTGCCGCTGTTGATGGCCGAGTTCCCCGAGGCCTGCCTGGAATACCCCATCGTCTTCTTCCAAGGCCAAGACGGCCAATGGCTGGCACTGGCACTGACGGGCCTGCAAGCTGGGGCCAACGCTTTTGTCGACGCCAAGGGCCAATGGAATGCCCGCTACGTGCCCGCCAGCGTGCGCCGCTACCCCTTTATCCTGGCCGAAGGCGCCAACCAGCAACTCAGTCTGGCCGCCGACCTCGCTGCCCCTCAGCTGAGCAGTGAGGGCGATGCCTTGTTTGACAGCAAGGGCGAGCCCACCGATCTGGCCAAAAACATCATGCAGCTGCTGGCCGACTTCCAGGGTCAAGCCAAGCGGACCGAAGACTTCGTGAAAAAACTCCAGGAGGCTGGGCTCCTGGTACAGCAGAACTTGCAGGTCCGCCTGGGCGATGGCCGCAACGCGGTTGTGGACGGCGTGTGGATCGTTGACGAAGCCAAGCTGCGCCAACTGACCGACGACAAGGTGCTGGCCTGGTTCAAGGGAGGCGAACTCGCCGCCATCCACGCCCAAATGCTGTCATTGCGCAACCTGCTGCCACTGCTCGAACGCAGCCAGAGTGCACCTGCCGATCAACAGGACAAACCTGCCCGAAAGACCAGCAAAACCAAGGCCTCCTGACACCATGACCATCGCCAACACATCCCCCAATGCAGCACCTGCAAACAACGCCGACAACGTCCTGATCGTCGGCTCCGGCTTCACCATCGAAGGTCAGGTTCAAGGCCAGGGCACCCTGCTGATCCATGGAACCGTCAAAGGCACCGTCACGGCCGATGTCGTCAAATTCAGCGAAACCGCGCTCGTGACAGGTCATGTTGAATGCCGACAACTGGACGTTGCAGGACAGCTGCATGGCAGCTTTGAGGCAGCGGACGTCGTGGTTCGCCAAAGCGGCGCCATCACCATCCAGGACAAGGCCATCAGCACCGGCACCTGTCTGGTGTCGGGTGCGGTGTCCGGTCAGCTCCGGGCCTCACAACTGAAAGTCGAACTCAGCGGCCACATCAGCGGCCACACCCACGCCGACCGCCTGGACGTGCATGGCCACATGCAAGGTGAACTGATTGCGGGCGACATGGTGGTGCGCAGCAGTGGCACCGTGGCCGGCAACGTGCGATATGGCAACCTGTCCATGGAGCGCGGCAGCGACGTGAGTGGCCAGCTCAAGCGAACGGACAACGATGCGACGCCAGCCGTTGATGTCAAAGAACCCGTGGTCATCCACTTGCCCGTCAACATCGTGCAGCAACTTCGCAAACAGCCCGACGATCTGAAGTTGAGCCTGGCCAACGGTGAGCCTTTGCCCTCCTGGATCTCGGTCGATCGGCAACACGCCTGGCTGGTCCTCGGTCAACCCGCCTATGACCAACTGGTGGCCAGTGGTCAGAGCATCTCGATCAAGTTGCAGGCCGGTACCGAAAACCTGGTCTTCAAGCTCCCACCCGAGGCTGCATGAGCATGCAAAGCGGTGCCCCAAGACATCACCTAGCGAACCTTCGCGGCGGCTTGATGGGCGCATGCCTGAGCCTATGCGCGCTGTTCGTCTGGGCCAGTGAACGCACCGTCGCCTCACCCGCAGAAGCCAACATCGCTGAACTGCAAAAAAGTCTGCAACGGGTCCACACCCGCATAGACCAACTGCGCCAGACCACCATGCAGACCGGCCGGACCCAGATCGACCAGGGTGAAACCATCCAGAGGCAGATTCGCGGCATTGAGCGCCAGCAAAGCCAACTGGACACGCAGCTGCACACCTTGGGCCAACAAAACCTGCAGCAGATCAGCGCCCTGCAAACCGCCAATCGCCAACAAACGATGGCGCTGTCGATGCTGACAGGCATCGTGGTTCTCCTGTTGCTGCTGCTGACCTTTGCCTGGCGCAACCGCCAAAGTCACCACGAAAAACCGTTGTCCATCGGGCGAGCCACAAACACAAGCCTGCCGCCCGCGCAAAGCAGCGCGACTGGAACAGCCGCTGAAACCGCTTTGCCAGCGCCGCCGACCGCCCACCCCAGCGAGATCCCGGGCGATACACCGTCGCCGACCCCAACGCCAACCGGGCCCCAGCTGGACAACCCGCCCTCCCCACAGCAAGCCACCGAGGCAAAGCCGGTACCCACCGCCCAAACCGTGGCCGAACCCACTGCACCGGCCGCCCCCTGGGCCAACCTTGTGGCTGCCGATCTTCACAGCACAGAACAAACCCTTGCCCAAGCGCGTGCCAGCTTCATGCAGCCCGCCCGCATCGATTCCTGAGAGTCCCCCATGCATTCCACACTCAACCGCGTTTTCAGAGTCATCTGGTGCAAAGTGCGCCTGGCATGGGTGGCCGTCAGCGAAGTCACCAGCGGCTGTGGCAAGGTTCAGTCCAGCACGCGTCGCGCCCAACGCGAAGCTGCGGGCGCGGTGCTGGCCAGCGCAGAAAACACGCGTGCCGTGTGGGACAACGACCACATGCGCCTGGTGCCGCTGGTGCAGCACCTCCCACTGGGTACCCGCCGCTGGATCGCGCAACGCATCGAACGCACTTTGCAGGCGCTCAACACCCCGCGCACCCTGCTGGCCTCGGCCATCGCCTCGGGCGGCGGCGTGATGGCCGCGCCCCCCGCCCCCAACCAGCTGCCCACGGGCGGACAAGTCAGCGCCGGTCAGGCCAGCATCAGCAAGGCGGGCGGCAACTTGGTCATCAACCAAAGCAGCGACCGCGCCGCCATCAACTGGCAAAGCTTCAACGTCGGCAAAGACGCCCATGTGCAGTTCCAGCAGCCCAGCGCAGCCAGCGTCACGCTCAACCGCGTCATGAGCAGCGACCCCAGCCAGATTTTTGGCCGCATCAGCGCCAACGGGCAGGTGGTGCTGACCAATCCGGCAGGCGTGTACTTTGGCCCCAGCGCCCGCGTGGACGTGGGCGGCCTGATCGCCACCACCCATGGCATCTCGGACGCCGACTTCATGGCCGGCAAAAACCGCTTTGAGCGCGACGGCAGCACGGGCAGCGTCATCAATGAGGGCGAAATCAAGGCCGCCTTGGGCGGCTACATCGCGCTGCTCGCACCCGAGGTGCGCAACCAGGGGGCCGTCATCGCGCAGATGGGCACGGTGGCTCTGGCATCCGGCGAAGCGGTTGACCTGAAGTTTGACAGCAACAACCGCCTGACCAGTCTGCGGGTCGACCCCAGCCAGATCCAGGCCCTGGTGGACAACCAGCACGCGGTGCAGGCGCCAGGCGGCCTGGTCATCATCAGTGCGCAGTCCATGGACCGGCTGGTGGGTGGGGTGGTCAAGAACAGCGGCAGCATTGAAGCCACCGGTCTGCAAAGCGAGGGCGGACGCATTGTGTTGTCGGCCAGCACCAAGGTGAACAACAGCGGCACCTTGAACGCCAGCAGCGCAAAAGGCCAGGGTGGCAGCATCAGTCTGCAAGGAGAACACATCCATCTGCAAGACGGCACACGCATCGACGCCAGTGGCACCACAGGCGGCGGCACTGTACGGGTGGGCGGCAACTGGCAAGGCAGCACGGATCCGCTGCTGCAAGCCACTGGCCAGTCCACGCAGGCCGCCACCACGGTGACCATGGAGCCGGGCGCCACCATCGACACCAGCGCCACACAGCAAGGCGATGGCGGCAAGGTGGTGCTGTGGAGCGATGTCAGCAAGGCCGACAGCCTGACCACAGCGCAAGGCACCGTGCTGGCCAAAGGCGGCGTGCTGGGCGGCAACGGCGGGCAGGTGGAAACCTCGGGCCACAACGTCAACATCGACGGCTTTGCGGTAGACACCCGCTCGGCCAGCGATGCGCTGGGCAAAACCGGCCTGTGGCTGATTGACCCCTACAACTACACCATTGGCAGCACGCAGGCCGCCACCATTGGCAGCGATCTGAACACCACAGATGTCACCATCACCACGGCCAGCAACGTCGCCGCTTATGGCTCCAGCGGCAACAGTGCCAACGCTGGCGACATCACCGTCAACAGCGACATCACCAAAACCGGCAGCGGCACCACCACCTTGACGCTGCTGGCTGCACAAGCTGTGGTCAACAACGCGACCATATCCGCCACAGGCACGGGCAAGCTCAATGTGGTCATGGTTTCCGAAACCGACGGGGGTACCTCGCGTGGCGTAGCGACCGGCAGCATCAGCACCAACGGCGGCCACGTCTGGATTGGTGGCGGTGCGCAGACCAGCCTGTGGAACGGACTGAGCGTGGGCAGCGGACCGGCTTATGGCGGCGGCGGCAACATGAACGCCATCGATGTCAGTGGCAACATCACCACCAACGGCGGTGACCTGTTCATGGCTGGCCACACCAAAGCTTCTCTAACGAGCTACGGCGATATTGCTGCCTACCAGGGCAACTACACCTTCAACACGGGCGCAGGCAACATCACCCTGCTGACGAAAAGCAGTGACTTTTTCTACAACACCCACAAGATCACGCTCAACACCACCGGCAAGCTGACGCTGGCCCCGCTCAGTGGGCAAGCCTACGCTCTGACGGACCTGACCTGGAACGGTACGCTCAGCAGCAACACTTTCACGGGTTCGTCTGATGTCACGGGTTTGATCATTCAGAATTTTCCCAGTCTGGGCGCCCTGACACTGGGCCATTACCAGGGTACAGGCGTTGCTGGCGACACAGCCTACGTCTCCAACTCCAGCAGCGGTGCAACCATCAATGGAGCCATCGGCATTTCAGGCCCCATCACCGTCTATGGCGGCGCCATTACCGTCAATGCCAACCTCAGCAGCACCAACAGCGGAGCGGGCGTTTTGCTCAAGGCCAGAGACGACATCCTGCAAACCGGAGCCTCTGTCACCACCAACGGCGGTCGGGTCATCTACTGGGCTGACAGCGATGCCAATGCCAGTGGCCGCATTGCGTTGACCAGTGGATCCTCGGTCAGCACCAGCGGCGGCGGCATCTGGATGGGCGGCGGTTTGGGCGGCGGCAGCTGGACACCCGCCATCGGCGCCGCAGCGGTGTCGGTAGGCAGCGGCGCTGCCCAAAGTTCGACCACTGCCGCCAACGGCATCTTGCTCGACACCGGCACCACCCTGAACGCCGGCACGGGCAACATCTGGCTCAACGGCAAAAGCAACTACACCGGTGGTCACTGGGGCATGGGTGTGCGTATCTATGCAGCAGGCAGCGGCAAAATCACCAGCCTGACGGGTACCAACATTGACATCACCGGCACCGGAACGGCCAGCAGCGGTTCCTGGATCGGCGCATACGGCGTGAACGTGCAAAGCGAAAGTTCGGCCACTACCAGCATCACGGCTAGCGGCACTCTGAACATCACCGGCACTGCGGGTGGCACCAACACATCAGGTGGTACCAACCATGGTGTGGCCTTCAGCGGATCTGGCAGCGCCAGCAGCGTCAGCGTTACCAGTGCCGGCGACATGATCATCACCGGCACGGGTGGCGGTAAAAGCGGTGCGGGCACCGATAACGACGGTATATCCCTGGGCTATGGATCAACGCTCAAGTCGGGCATTGGCAACATGACCTTGGTGGGCGTTGCAGGCCTGAACAGCTCCAGCGAAGGCATCACCTTCCAAAGCACCAGCAGCACCAACACCCTGGGCCATGTCAACAGCCAAAGCGGCAACATCACCCTGCGTGCAGACAGCCTGTACTTTGGCAGCACCAACACCAACCAGGTACTGACCCAGGGCACCCTGACGGTGGAACCTTACAGCCCGAGCTTCAGCAGCCCCTTGAGCTGGCCGATCAGCAATGTGAGCTTGAGCTTCATGACCGGCCTGACCCTGGGCAAGAGCGGCAACACGGCAGACATCACCATAGCCAGCAACACCAACATCAACGGCCCCATCAACATTTACGGTGGTGCAGTCACCCTGAACGGAGCCGTCTCCACCGGCAACACCACCACGGGCAACGTGCTCATCGAGACCACAGGTCTGGTGGGCACGGGCAACATCACACTGGCCAGCGGGCGCAACCTGACGGTCAAACAGTCGGGCGATTCGATTTACCAAGGCAGCATTTCAGGCAGCGGTGCCACGCTGACCAAAGCAGGTGCAGGTCGCTTGAACTTGATGGGCGAAAGTATCTACACCGGTGGCACCTTCCTGAACGCAGGCACCCTGGGGCTTTACACCAACACGGCGCTGGGCACTGGTGCCTTGACCATGGCAGGCGGCACCTCGCTGCTGCTGGGCCGCACGGTCACCGACATTGCCAACAGCATCACACTCAACGGGGCGGCCTCTATCAGTCTGGACGCCAATGTGGACTACCTGGTGGTGGCAGGAGGCGGTGCGGGTGGTGTTGCAGACGATTTCGCGCCGGGCGGCGGCGGTGGCGCTGGCGGCTTGTTGCAAGACAGCCTCGCACTTGGCGGAGCCAGCTATGCCGTGACAGTTGGCGCGGGAGGTGCAGCCGACACTACTCCCGCCAATGGAGGCGACTCCAGTCTGGGCAGTATCGCTGTAGCCATCGGTGGGGGTGCGGGCGGCAACAACCGCGCGAGCAGCGGGAGCAACGGTGGTAGCGGTGGTGGTGCCGGGGGACGTCAAGTAGCGGACACTGGCCGCACCGGGGGCCTGGGTACCCCGGGTCAAGGCTATGACGGCGGCAAAAACAAATCTGGAACGGGCTCATTTTCGTATGGCGGCGGCGGCGGCGGCGGTGCAGGTGGTGCTGGTTCATTCTCTGAAAATGGGTATGGCGCTGCCGGTGGCGCGGGCCTGGCCCTGGACATCACAGGCAGTACAGTGACCTACGCCAGTGGCGGTGCTGGCGGCAATTCCAACTCAGTTGGTACAGGTGCAAATGGGGCCGCCAACTTGGGAAATGGTGGTGCCGGGGGGTCAAGCAATGACACCAGTCTGAAATGGGGCGGTAGTGGTGGCTCGGGCATTGTGGTGGTGCGTTATTTGGGTGGCTTGGGCAGCAACACGGGTGGCACCGCCACATCGGGAAGCGGCACTGCAACGGGCTACACCGTGCACACTTTCACCAGCAGCGGCACCCTCTCATTGAGCTCGATCAGTGCTGCACTCAGAGGCAACATCAGTGGTGCCAACAACCTGACCTTGAACGCCACGGGTGGTGAAATCAAGCTGTCCGGCACCAACACCTACAGCGGAGGCACCACCATCAGCGGTGGCAGGGTGAAAGTGGGCGATGCAGGCACCACCGGCACCTTGGGCACCGGCAGCGTAGCCAACAACGGCTCCTTGTATTTGAACCGAACGGATGACTTCACTTTTGCCAATGCCATCAGTGGGACCGGCTCGCTGGCCAAAATGCAAAACAGCGTGGCCACCCTCACGGGCAACAACAGCTACAGTGGCTCGACCATCATCAGCAGCACGGGCGGCACGTTGCAGGTTGGCGATGGTGGCACCACCGGCTCGTTGGGCAGCGGCTCGGTGACCAACAACGCTGCACTGGTGTTCAATCGCTCGGACAACCTCACACAAACCGGTCTCATCAGCGGCACTGGCACATTGACCCAGCAGGGCACCGGCACTCTGACACTGACGGCGAACAACACCTACACCGGCACCAACACCATTGCCAACGGCGTGCTGGTGCTCGCCAACAACGCGCCCGCTCCAACGAACAAGACCTTCAACGGTACTGGGCAATTGCGCATCGAGCCGGCGACCGCCAGCAGCAGCTTCACGTCGGCGTTCTCTACATCGGGGTGGACTTTTGACACGAACCTGACCGGGCTGACCTTGGGCAAGGACGGCAACACCGCCGACATCACCATTGCCAACGCTGTCAGCATTGCCGGCCCCATCGGCATCTATGGCGGAAACATTGCCATCAACGCGGGTCTGGTGACCACCGCGTTCAACGACAGCAATGCCGTCATTACCCTGAAAGGTTCGGGCAATGTGACCGACGGTGCCAGCGGCTATGTGCAAGCAGGCTCTCAAACCACCTTGAGCCAAAGGACTGGTGGCCTGCTGCTCTTGGGCGGCAATGTGACGCTGGACAACAGCGCCAACAACGATGTCGGCACCTTGGCCGCCAGTGGCGTCAATGGCTTGACCTATCTGGACTACGGAGGACTTTTCATCAATACCGTTGGGACCACGCAAGGCGTGTCGGCCTCGGGCGTGGTGAACATTGGCACCAAGCTCTATTCCTTGGCCGTTGAAAAAAATGTGACAACCACCAACGCGAGTGCCAATGCGTTGACTCTGAACGCCAGTATCGACAGTGCTGTGGGGGCGGATCTCAGTTCCAATATCCTGATTCGGGGCACACCAGGCTACACCCCCACCATTTCAGTCGGCAGCGGCGGTGTGGGCAAGCTTTTCACCGGCGGCATCACCACAGACAGCCAACGGGTGTCTCAGCTCAGCAGCTTGAGCACAGGCCACTTCCGCTACAACGCGGACGAGACGACCAACTTTGCAACGGGCAGCTGGACACCACTGGGTGCAGGCATCAACGCCATCTACCGCGAGCGGCCCAGCGCCACGGTGACCGTGGCCAACAAATCCATGACGTACGGCGATGCATTGCCCACGCTCACGGGCAGCGTCAGTGGTGCAGTCAATGGCGACAGCGCCACCTACTCAGTGGTCAGCCGGCTCAATTCGAGCAGTGGCAACATCAGGTTTGGCAGTTACACCATCACTGAAAACGGCCTGACGGCGCTGGGCTACAACGTGACTTCAATCAGCCCAGGCACACTGAGTGTGGCGAAAAAAGATATTTCACTGACCGGTTTGCTGGTCAATGACAAAACCTACAACCGCAGCGCAACCGCGACTGTTTCCAGCTATGGATCGCTTTCGGGCGTGGTCACAGGCGATGCGGTTTCATTGATCACCAGCAGTGCCAGCGCGTCATTTGACAACTGGAATGCAGGTGCCAACAAGACGGTGACCGTGACCGGTCTGAGCCTGGCAGGCAAGACAACGCCAGTTGTGGCCGACGACTCCGCCAACTACACCCTCGTTAACCAGACAACCACCGCAACGATCAACAAGGCCGCACTCACATTGGCTGCGGTCACACAGACCAAGGAATACGACCGGACCACCGACTCCAGCGGAACCGTGGGGGTGACAGGTCTGGTAGCACTCGACAACATCACAGCGGGTACGCTGACACAGTCCTTTGACAGCAAGAATGTCATGGGCACCAATGGCTCGCTGCTGCGCGTCAACGGCGGCTATGTCATCAATGACGGCAACGGTGGCAACAACTACAGCGTCACCACCACCACCGCGAATGGCACGATCACGGCCAAGGCGCTGACCCTGTCAGGCGCCAGCGGCGTGAGCAAAACCTACGACGGCACCGCCAGTACAGCCAACCTGGTGCTGGACGGCACCAACACGGCTGCGGCAGCCATGGGCAGCCTGGACGGTGTGATCAGCGGCGATACCGTCACCACAACGGGTGCACCGGTGTTTGCCAGTGCCAATGTGGCGCGGGTAGGCAGCGTGGTGACCGGTGCGGTCACCACGCAGGCGATCCAACGGGGGACGGTGGCCTTGAGCGGCGCTGATGCCGGCAACTACAGCCTGAGCTGGACCAACGGCACTGGCACGATCAAGCCGGCCGTTTTGACTGTCGCCGCCAACAACGAAGCCAAGTTCGTGACCCAGGCCGATCCGACATTCACCGCGAGTTACAGCGGTTTTGTGAACGGCGAGACGGCCAGCACCCCTGGCGTACTCAGCGGCACATTGGCCGTGACGCGCTCGGCGAGCGGGCCGGATGGCAACACCTCTGGCAGCAACACCCTGGCAGGCACCTACACCGGTGCCATCACGGCCAGCGGCTTGTCTGCCAACAACTACGCGATCAGCTACAGCCCGGGCAACTTCACCATTGTGGGTTCGGATCAGCTGATCGTGCGCGCCAGCGGCACCAGCACCTATGGCAGTGCAGCGGTATACAACATCTCCTCTGCATCGTATTGGGACCCAACAGCCAACGCGGGTGCAGGTGCAGAAGTGGTACTGACCGGCATCACCGCCAACGGCAACAACAACTTCACCGTGCCTGACGGGGCCAGTGCCTCGGCCACCTTCACCCTGGCCCCGGCCAACGCACTGACTTCAGGCGCAGGTCAGCTCAAGGCAGGCAGCTACCAGCTGACCACCAGCGGTACTGTTACGGAAAACAGCGGTAATTTCAGCAATTCGCTCGTGGTGGTGGGCACGCACCAAGTCAACCAGGCCGCTTTGACGCCCGTGGTGAACACTGCGGCCAAGACCAAGACCTATGACGGCACCGCCGCCATGAACAGCCTGAGCATGGACCCCGGCGCCGCCGGGGTGCTGACCAACGATGGGGTTGTGCTGAGCGGCTCAGGCAGCTTCAGCGACAAAAACGTCAGTCGGAATGCGGGCGCACTGGCGGCCAACAAGTCCTACACCGTGTCTGGCATCGGCCTGAGCGGTGCCGATGCAGCCAACTATTACCTGTCCACCAGCAGCATCACCGGCAGCGATGGCCAGATCACACCCAAAACACTGACGGTGAGCTACACAGGGGTGGACAAGGTCTACAACGGCCTGACAGCCGCCACCGTGACAACCAGCGACGATCGCATCTCGGGTGACAACTTGAGCATTCTTCGCACAGCAAACTTCGTGAACAGCAGCAATGTGGCCGACAAGAATGTGGCCTACAGCGGCAGCACCGTCATTGCGAAAAACATCAGCATCACCGGCGCCAGTCTGGATGCCGCCGTGGGTGACGCCCTGAACTACACGTTGGCCAGCGCGACGGGCACGGCCAGCGCCAAAATCACCCCGGCCTCGCTGGTGATTTCGGGCATCGTGGGTGTCGACAAGACTTACGACAAGACCACGGATGCCAACCTCAGCACCACCGGCCTACAGGAAACCGGTCTGATTGTCGGCGATGCTGTCACCGTGACACCTACCGGCACTTTCGCCGACTACAACGCAGGCCTGGGCAAGACAGTGACGATCTCCAGCACATACGGCGGTGCGGACAAGGGCAACTACTCCATCACCGGACAAACCAGCACCAAGGCATCCATCAACAAGCGGCAGGTGTCTGTCTCGGCTGCGGGCGGAATCAGCAAGGTGTACGACGGCACCACCGAGATGAACGGTGTGAGCATCACCGTGGCGGCCGTCAACGGTGTGGCGGATTCAGGTGTGGTGAACGGTGACACAGTCGATGTATCAGGCACTGGCAGCTTCAGCTCAGCGAACGTGAGCCGCGATGCCGGTGGCAATGTCCTGGCCGATAAGTCTTACACCTTGGCCGACTTGCAATTGAGCGGCGCATCTGCCAACAACTACATGATTGTGGGCGGTGCCACCAGTATCACGGGCAGTGACGGTCGCATCGACCCCAAAACGCTCACCCTCACCGGCTTCACCGCAGACAACAAGGTCTACGACGGCAACAATGTGGCCACCATCCTCAACGCGGGCACCTTGACTGGCATCGTAGGCACGGATGCCGTGACCGTGAGCAACACTGGCGCCACCTTTGACAATCAAAACGCTGCCTCTGGCAAGACCGTGACCCTCAATGGCATCGCACTGGGCAGCACCGATGCGGGCAACTACACCATCGCTAACACCGCCACCAGCACGGCGAACATCACCGCCAAAACCCTGACGATCACGGGCCTGGCGGCCGACAACAAGTCCTACGACGGCACGACCGCGGTAACCATCAGCAGCTGGGGCTCGGTCAGCACCGGCATCACCGGTGAAGCCCTGACGCTCAACCACGGCAGCGCCAGCTTCGACAATGCCAACGCCGGCGATGGCAAGACCGTGACCGCCAGCGGCTACAGCCTGGCCAATGGCACCGGCGGTTTGGCCAGCAATTACCAGCTTGCATCTACCAGCGCGACCACCACGGCCGATGTGGCCAAAGCCGCCCTGAGCATCAGCACGAGCAACGTGACCAAAACCTACGACGGCGGAACCGCTGCTACCGGCACGGCCACAGTGGTGTCGGGCACGCTCTTCACCAACGTCAGCAACGGCAACGCCCAGGACAACATTTCAGGCGGAACTTTTGCCTTCACCGACAAAAACGCCGGTACGGGCAACAAGTCGGTTACCGTGACAGGCGTCACCGTCACCGACGGGAACAACGGCGGTAACTACGACGTCACTTACGTCAGCAACACCACCAGTACCATCCACAAGGCCCCCCTGACCGTCACGGGCACCACCGTCGCCAACAAGGTCTACGACGGCACCACCACGGCCACGCTCAGCGGGGGCATCCTGGTGGGGGTGGTGGGCACCGATGACATCACCTTGACGCAAGACGGCACCTTTGCAGACAAGAACGCCGGTACCGGCAAGATCGTCACGGCGGCAGACACGATTGGCGGCACGGATGTGGGCAATTACACGTTGACGCAGCCCACAGGCCTGAGCGCCAACATCACGCCCAAAGCCCTGACCATCAGCGGCCTGAGCTCTGCCAGCAAGGTCTACGACGGCACCACCACGGCGGTGGTCAACGGCACAGCCGTATTTGCCACCGAGGCCCCAGGCAGCGGCAGCATCAGTGACGGCAAGGCCTACAGCGGTGACACCGTGAGCCTGAGTGGCACAGCCACCGGCACCTTCAACAGCAAGGATGTCGCCAGCGCCGATCGTGTGAGCTTCACAGGCCTGAGCCTGACGGGTGCACAGGCCGGCAACTACACGCTGTCCCAGCACGCCGATGACACCGCCGCGCGCATCACCCCGGCCGCGCTGACGGTGACTGCCAACAACGATGCCAAGTTCATCTCGCAGGCAGACAGCGTCGGCTATGCGGGTGTGGGCTACAGTGGCTTTGTAAACGGTGAGGGCACCAGCGAGCTGGGCGGTACCCTGGCCGTGACACGCAGCAACGCTGCCACCAACGCCGCCGGCAGCTACAGCGGCGTGCTGCAGGCCAGTGGCCTGACGGCGGCCAATTACAACATCCAGTACGTCAACGGTGACTACAAGATCGTCGGCTCCAACGAGCTGCTGGTGCGGGTGAACAAGCTGACATCCACCTACGGCGCGGCGGCGCAGTACGCCATCGACGCGGTGGAGTACTTTGACGGCACCAACATCATCCGGCTGGACAACGGCAGCGTGGTGGGCAGCAGCGTGGCCATCAACCCCACCAACCAGGTGGTGGTGAACGACGGCGCCAACGGCACGGCCAGTTTCACCCTCAGCCCTGTGTCCGGCGTATCAAGCGGCGCCGGCAAGCTGACCGTGGGCAACTGGCAGCTGGGTACCAGCGGCACCGTCACCGAAAACAGCCAGAACTTCAACAACACCATCACCGTGGTGGGCAGCCACCAGGTCACGCCCAAGGCCGTGACCGCCTCGGCCACGGGGGTGAGCAAGGTCTATGACGGCAGCACCACCGTGACCAACGCCAGCCTGTCGCTGGCAGGCACAGAATCGGGCGATGTGCTGAGCGTGAGTGGCACGGGCACCTATGCCAGCAAGAACGCCGGCACCAGTTTGGGCTACAGCTTTGCCAGCGTCACATTGAGCGGCGATGACAAAGACAACTACTACCTTTTGGGAGGTAACAGCTTTACCGGCAGCAACGGCATCATCACACCCAAGACCGTGACCCTGTCGGCCAGCAAGACCTATGACGGCAGCACCAGCCTGACGGGCAGCCAGGTGAGCATCGGCGGCCTGATCAACAGCGAAACCCTGAGCTACACCGGCGCCACCGCCAGCGACGCGCATGTGGCCACCCAGGGCAAATACATCAGTGCCATCACGTTGGCCAACGCCACCGACGGCTCGGGCGGTCTGGCGGCCAACTACCAGCTGCCTACACTGGACGCCAGCGATGCAGCCGTCACCATCAGCGCCCGCACGCTGACGCCCACCCTCAGCAACACCGGGGTGAACAAGGTGTACGACGGCACCACCAGTGCGCCCGCCGGTCTGGTGCCGACGTATACCTTCAGCGGCCTGGCCAGTGGTGACACAGCGGCCAGCATGGCGTACGCCAGCGCGCTCTACAACAATGCCAACGTGGCCAGCGCCAATGCCATCGCCTTGTCGGGCCTGCGCATTGACGCGATCACTGGCAGCAACGGTTCGCAGGCCTCGGACTATGTGCTGGACGCCACCACCAAGTCGGTGGCAGCCACCATCAGCAAGGCGGGTCTGACGGTGCGTGCCAACAACGATGCACGCTTCCTTTCGCAAAGCGACTCAACCACCGGCTATACCGGCGTCACCTACAGTGGTTTCGTCAATGGCGAGTCCAGCAGCGTGCTGGGCGGCACCCTGGGCGTGACGCGCACCAATGCCAGCACCAGCACTGCGGGCATTTACAACAATGTGCTGCAGGCCAACGGCCTGACGGCAGACAACTACAACCTGAACTACGTCAACGGCAACTACACCATTGTCGGCTCCAACCAGCTGCTGGTGCGGGTGGCCAATGCGAGTGACACCTATGGCACAGCCACGCAATATGCGCTGAGCAGTGTGCAGTACGAAGCCGGCGGCACCGTGTACACACTGGGCACCGGCGGCAACGTGGCGGGCAGCAGCGTGGCCATCAACAGCAACGCGGTGAGTATCAGCGACGGCTCGTCGGGCACGGCCAGCTTCACGCTGGCGCCTCTGTCTGCCGCCACCAGCACGGCGGGCAAACTCAAGGTGGGCAACTACCAGCTGGGCACCAGCGGTCTGGTCACAGAAAACAGCGCCAACTTCAGCGACACTGTCACGGTGGTGGGCAGCCACCAGGTCAATGCCAAGGCGGTCACCGCGTCCGCAACAGGCGTCAGCAAGGTCTACGACGGCAACACCACGGTCACCAACGGCACGCTGGTGCTGACCGGCAAAGAGTCAGGCACGACGGGGCAAAGCGATGACCTGAGTGTCAGCGGCATCGGCAGCTACGCCAGCAAGAACGCTGGCACCACCGCTTACACCTACGCCAACGTGGCGCTCTCCGGCACAGATGTTGGCAACTATTACCTGGCCGGCGGAAACAGCTTCACGGGCAACGATGGCGCCATCACGGCCAAGCCCTTGACCGCCAGCTACAGCGCCAGCAACAAGGTGTATGACCAATCCACCAACGCCAGCGTGGCCGGCAGCTCCAATGACATCGTGGCAGGCGATGTGGTGACCCTGACCCAGACGAGCGCGTCGTTTGCCAACAAAAATGTCGGGGCCGGCAAGTCGGTCACCGTGAGCGGCGTTGCGCTCACTGGCACCGACAAGGACAACTACAGCCTGCAAAACACCACGGCCACCACCACCGCCAGCATCACCCCCAAGGCCATCACGGTCAGCGGCATCACAGCGGCCAGCAAGGTCTATGACGGCGGCACCAGCGCAGCCGTGGATGCTTCGAATGCATCAGGCTGGATCAGCGGCGATCAGGTCACGGTCAACGCCACCGGCGCGTTTGACACACGACACATCGGCACGGGCAAGACCGTCAGCCTGAGCAGCAGCTACAGCGGTGACGATGCCGGGAACTACACCTTCACCGACCAGGCCACCGCCACGGCCAATGTGACCGCCAAGGCAGTGACCTTGAACCTGGCGCCGGTCTCCAAGGTCTACGACGGCCAGACCGCCTACAGCGCCAGCGCCGCTGAACGGCAAACACTGGGCACCCAGCTGGTGGGCGGGGACACCGTCACCACAGCCCTGGTTAACTTTGACAACAAGAACGTCGGCACAGGCAAAACCGCCACGCTCAGCTCGGTCACCGTGGACGACGGCAACGGCGGACGCAACTACAGCGTCACGCTGGGCTCAAACAACAGCAGCGCGATCACCCGTCTGAACTCGGTAACCTGGGTGGGCGGCAGCACCGGCAACTGGTTCGACCCAGCCAACTGGGCAGGCGGCGCAGTGCCCGATCTGGCCAACGTGGCCAACGTGCTGATCCCTGCTGGCACGACCGTCAGCTTTGACACGGCAGGGGCCAAGCCACCGGCGGTGGCCACTTCAGCGGTGAACATCGACAGCCTGGGCAATGCCGGAGCGTTGAGCCAGACCAACGGTACCTTGCAGGTTGCGGGGGCCGTGACCCTGGCAGCGTATGCGCAGACCGGTGGCAGCCTGGCAGTGGGCGGCGACCTGACCGTCAATGACGGCTTCAGCCAGAGCGGCAATGGCAGCGTGGCGGTGCAAGGCAAGGCCGACATCGCCAGCAGCAACGCGGTGCAACTAGGCCAATTCAGCACTGGTGGTGATCTGTCGGTCACGGCCCGCAGTCTGGCCTTTGGCACCACCACGGTGAACGGCAACCTGGTCAGCCGAACCACGGGCAGCGCCACAGATGGCGGCGTGAGCCAGACGGGCGAACTGGTCGTCCAGGGCAACGCCGACTTCGTGGCCGACTCCGGTGCCAGCCAAACGGCCAACCTGACACTGTCCAACGACTTCCAGGGCGTGGTCTCGTTCACCAAGGCCAATGGCGGCAGCTGGCAGCAGGTCAAGGTCACCGACCGCAACGACTTCAAGCCAGGCAACTTCGACATCGACGGTGACCTGTATCTGGATGCTGGCGGTGACATCATTCAGGACCACAGCAACGGTAAAAAAATTGTGGTGGGTGGTGACACCCACATCAAGGCAAATGGCGACGTGGTCTTGGACGGCCAGAACAACAAACTGAGCAAAGGCGTCACCGTCACAGCCCGCAGCGTCAAGATTGTGGGTGACTCACGCAAGGCCGCAGGCGATGCCGAATCCACCGTCCGGGGCAGCCTGCCCGTCAGCACGTTGCCGGGCGTTGGACTCTCAAGCGCCAACGCTCCGCCACCACTGGTGCTTGTCTCCTCTTCTTCGACCAGCTCTTCGAGCAGTCCAGCCGCTGCAAGCGGCCCAGCGGGTGCCAACAGCGCAGGCGTGACGGTCGATCTGCAAGGCCAAGGCCAGCAAGACACTCCATTGATGGTGGCCGTTTCCCTGCCCAAGGGCATGTCCACTGTCGGCACTGGTTTCAGCTTCGAGATGCCCGAATCGGTCAAGGGCATGGCAGGCGCTGACGGCCAAATCCGCATCACCCAAGCGAACGGCAGCCCCCTGCCCGCTTGGCTGAAGTTTGATCCGCAACAAATGCGCTTTGAAGCCAGCGCTGTGCCTGACAACGCTCTGCCCATGCAACTGGTGGTCGTGGTGGGTGGCCAGCGCGTCGCGGTGGTGGTTTCGGAGCGGACAGAATAAGCATCTATGCGCATGTCATGTCGACGACTATGGCAAATGGTGACGGGTCTGGGCTTGCTTCTGGGCTTGGCCACCATGACATTGGCACAGCCGAACGACCTGGTGATCCAGCGCGGCTTGTGGATCGACACAGGCGCTCAAGCCACTTTTGATGAAGCGCGACAGCAAAATTACACCCCTTTTCAGGCAGTTCTGAGCCGGGGTTATTCGGACGCGGCGCACTGGGTTCGTCTGACCATCGCGGCCAGCGATCAGCCGCTGGGCCTGCGCATCACACCAGCATGGCTGGACAGCATCACCCTTTACGACCCTGCGCATTCCGACACCCCTGTCACCGTCGGTGATCGCCATGCTGCGCGGCGCAATGCCCTGCCCGGTCTCGGCCTTTCGTTTGAATTGCCGCCCAACCCCAACCCGCGTGATGTCTGGCTGAGGCTACAGACCACCAGCACACACTGGCTCAATGCAGAAGTCCTGCCCATGGCGCAGGTTCCCCAAACGAGCAGTCGGCAAATCATCTGGTCTGCGCTGTACGCCGCTTTGCTGCTGCTTATCCTTTTTGTGCTGCTGGTCATCTGGTGGGGACAGCGCGACCGGGTTCTGGGTGCCTATCTGATGCGGCATGCCCTGTTCACATGGTATGGCGCAGCCTATCTGGGCTTGCCCACGTTGATGTTCTCAGACTGGATGTCTGCAGCGGTTCTGGACCAGGCTTTTTCGTTCAGTGCCGTCATGCTGCTGCCCCTGAGCGTGCGATTCGATTTGGCCTTTCTGTCCAGTTACCGACCACGCAAAATCTGGCTGCGACTGCTCGCCCTGATCGGCTGGCTAGGCATAGGCGTGGTGCTGGTCCTGCTGACAGGTCACACACGGCTGGCCCTGCAACTGAACGCCTATGCCCTCATGCTGGGCATGACCGTTTTATTCCTCACCGCCCTGTCCTGTCCGTCAACCACCACCGCCGAACAGATCATGCCCAAGAGGGTCATGGTCGCTTATTACGCACTGATCTTCAGCAGCCTGCTCATTGGCCTGGTCAATGTGCTGGGCTGGCTCGAACCGAAAGCTTGGAGCCTTTACACCCTGAATGTGCATGGCCTGATCTCAGGCCTGATGATGACCGCCATCCTGTTTGTGCGTGCCCAGCGTCTGGCCAGGCAGAGCCAGCAAGTCAGCTGGCAACTGCAAAAATCGCAACAAGACATGGAGCTGGAGCAACACCGCCGGGAAGAGCAAACAAGGTTTTTGCACATGCTGACCCACGAACTCAAAACCCCACTCGGTGTGGCGCGCATGAGTCTGGGCGCATCCAGAATGATCGGGCCACAGCGCGAAAGGATCGAGCGGGCTCTGACCAACATCAATGCCATCGTGGACCGCTGCCGCATCACCGACCAGCTTGAACACCAGCAGCTTTTGCCGAAAACCACGCCCTGTAGCCTGACCACGGTGGTCGACGAATGCATTGCCGCAAGCACCGCCCCGGAGCGTGTCAAGGTCTCTGCGCGCCAGCCGGCGCGTGTGCAGTCCGATGCGCAATTGCTGTCGATCTGCCTGGCCAACCTGATCGACAACGCCCTCAAGTATTCAGCCCCCGAGACCATGGTGGACATCCGCATCGAGTCTGCGACATCTCACAGCGGCATGGCCGGTGTGCAAGTGTGTGTGCGCAACGTGGCCGGCGCTGCAGGCCTGCCCGATGCTGCGCAAGTCTTTGCCAAGTATTACCGCAGCCCCGGTGCCCTGAGCAAGAGCGGTTCCGGTCTGGGGCTTTACCTGACCCACAGCATTGCCGAACTGCTGGGGGCCAGGTTGTCGTACCAAACCAATGCTGACCAAGTGGAGTTTGTCCTATGGATGCCCATGCCCAACTGAACATCGTGGTGGTGGAAGACAACGACGATCTGCGCGAAGCCACCGTCGAAGCGCTGATGCTGGAAGGTCACAAGGTGACAGGCCTCGATTGTGCCGAGGCCCTGCCTGAGCAGGCCTCGTGGCAGGCGATTGACCTGATGGTGGTGGACCTCAATCTGCCGGGGGAAGACGGTCTGGCACTGACACGGCGCGTGCGCGCAATGCAACCCGGGATTGGCATCATCATGGTGACCGCCCGGGATTTGCCAAGCGACAAACAACGAGGCTATGCCACGGGCGCAGACATTTACATACCCAAGCCGGCCGCGCTGGAAGAGCTGAGCTCTGCCATTCAGGCGCTGGCACGACGACTCAATCCCCAGAGCCAGGAAATCACAAGTGCAACGCTGGACACGGCACGCCATATGTTGCAATGCAACGCGCTGCAAGCCGTCCAGTTGAGCCCGCAAGAAGCCGCCTTGCTCACCGCCTTCTGCCGTGTGGCCGATTGCCGTATCGAAACCTGGCAGCTCATCGAAGTGCTCGAGAAAGACCGAGCCGAAGACCCCAAAGCGGCGCTGGAAATCCTGATCGTGCGGCTACGCAAAAAGCTGCAACAGGCAGGCTGCTGCCAAGTCACCATCAAGGCCATCCGCAACTGGGGCTACCAAATGACGGGCCATCTGCTGCTAGTCTGAGCAGTCCCAGGCGTATCCCTCCTAATTCTTGAAAAATTTTTCTTCGACAAATCATCAAAAAACATAATCTGGAAGGATTCAGAAGGAAAAGTAATCAAAGTCTTAATACCCTCAGCTTTGACAAATTGCGCCTGCCGAAAGGCATGCAATCGAAGCACAGGGAACAAGACCATGAACAAAACCTTCCACAGCGTCTGGAACGCCAGCAAACAAGCCTATGTGGCCGCCGCCGAAACCGTCTCGGCCAGAGGCAAACCCAGCTCGGGCGTCAAAGTGGCCGCCGTCATGGCTAGCCTGATGGGCAGCTTGCTGGGCACCGTGGCCAACGCCCAGACCGCGCCACCGCCCCTTTCCAGCACGGCACTGCCCACCAGCGGCCAGCTCAGTGCAGGTCAAGCCAGCATCAGTCAAAGCGGTGCCCACATGGTGATCAACCAGAGCACCCAACGCGCCGCCATCAACTGGCAAACCTTCAACGTGGGCAAAGACGCGCATGTGCAATTCCAGCAGCCCAGTGCGGCCAGCGTCACCCTCAACCGCGTGATGAGTTCGGACCCCAGCCAGATCTTTGGCCGCATCACGGCCAACGGCCAGGTGGTGCTGACCAACCCGGCGGGCGTCTACTTTGGCAAGGATGCGCGGGTGGATGTGGGCGGTCTGGTGGCCACCACCCACGGCATGAGCGACGCCGACTTCATGGCCGGCAAGAGCCGGTTTGAGCGCAACGGCAGCAACGGCAGCGTGGTCAACGAAGGCGAGCTCAAGGCCGCACTGGGCGGCTACATCGCCCTGCTGGCACCCGAGGTACGCAACCAGGGCGCGGTGATTGCGCAGATGGGCACCGTGGCGCTGGCAGCCGGCGAAGCCATTGACCTGAAGTTTGACAGCAACAACCGCCTGACCAGCCTGCGCGTTGAGCCCAGCCAGATCGCGGCACTGGTGGAGAACAAGCACGCGGTGCAAGCGCCGGGCGGTCTGGTCATCATCAGCGCGCAGTCGATGGACAGGCTGGTGGGCGGCGTGGTCAAGAACTCGGGGCGCATCGAGGCCAATGGCCTGCAGCAGCAAGGCGGGCGCATTGTGCTCTCAGCCAGCACCAAGGTCGAAAACACGGGCAGCATCAGCGCCAACGCCACGGCAGATGGCCCGGCGGGCAAGGTGGAGATCAGCGCGCCTGAAGTGACCAACAGCGGCAGCATCGGCGCCACGGGCAACGCCGCCCACAGCGCCGGCAGCGTGCTGGTGCAGGCAACGAACTTCACGCAGACTGCGACCGGCAGCATCGACCTGAGCGCGCCCAGCCAGGGCGGGCAGCTCAAAATCGAAACCACCGGCAACGTGAGCCTGCAAGGCAGCGTGAACACACAAGCCACGCAGGACCGCACTCCGGAAGGCACTACAACACAAGGCGGGCAGCTCGACATCGCCGCACAAGGTGACATCGAGGTGAACAGCGCCACCCTGGACGCCAGCGGTGGCCAGGGCGGCAGCATCGCGCTGCGGGCCAAGGCGCCAAGCCAGCCGAGCAACCCCAACCCCCTGCCCGACGCTCCAGGCCAAGGACGTCTGGCCATCATGGGCCAGAGCACGCTCAGCACCCGCGGGCGCAGCAGCCAGGGTGGAAGCAGCACGCTGCTGGGCGACCACATCGAGCTGCTGGGCACCACCGCCATCGACGCCACAGGCGCTACCGGCGGCGGCAAAGTGCTGGTGGGCGGCGACTGGCAGGGCGGCAACGGGGTGTACCAGGCCACGACGGTCACCATGGCAGAGGGTGCGAATATCGACGCCAGCGCCACTGATCAGGGTAATGGCGGCAAGGTGGTGCTGTGGTCCACCGACGTCACCGACTTTGCTGGGCAGATCGCATCCAGAGGTGCCGGCCAGGGTGGCATTGGTGGCGACGCCGAAGTCTCGGGCAAGGCGCTGCTCAACTACACCGGCTTTGCCAACCTGTTAGGCAGTGAGGGAGGCCGGGCGGGCGAGTTGCTGCTGGACCCTTACAACCTGTACATCGTCTCGGGCACGGGCGGCTCAGTTTTGGCCGGCAGCGTCGATTCGCAGTTGGGCGTGTCTACGCTGGCCACGCAGTTATCGAGCGCCAGCGTCACCATCAGCACAGGCAGCTCTGGCTGGCAGGTGGGGAATGTGGGTTTGATGACAGCCCTCAACAGCTCATCCACCAACAACCTGACGATCAATGCGGCAGGCAATGTCGTGATTGCTGCCGACGTGAACATCGGCGGCAAGCTCACCATCAACACGGGTAACTACTACGACTTTGTGATGGGCACCAATGTATCCACTGCGAGCGGTGTCAACATCACAGCGCATGGCGGTTTTGAGAAAACCAACACCACCGGCACCAGCTACCTCACGGGCAGCATCACCACCACTGGCAATGCCATCACGCTCAACGGCGACATCCAGCTGGCCAACTTCAGCGGCGGCGACATTGGCCTGAACAGCAACGGCGGCACCATCACGCTCAACAGTGGCACCATCAGTCGCTACAACGCGACTTCGGGTGAATATGCCTTGCTGACGGCTTACCGTCTTTACCACAACCCCAGCGTCAGCACACTGGGCTCTGACATCCTCTTGACCTACACATCCGGCGCAGGGGTGTTTTTGGGTCAGCAAGGGATAGGCAGTACTCAATACCTACTCGTGGGCGGCGGTGGTGGAGGCGGTGGCACGGGGACATATTTCTTCTCAGCTGGCGGCGGTGGTGGTGGTCAAGTTGTTCAAGGAACATTGTCTGCATCGTGGGGCTCGTCCTATGACGTGGTGGTGGGCTATGGCGGTGCGGGGTCAAGTGACTACAGGTTTGCAGGCGGTATTGGTGGCACCAGTCGCCTAGGAGGTTTGACCGCACTCGGCGGCGGCGGCGGTGCCTCCGGTGATGCAACGAAAGCCTCCACAAGCGGAGTGGCTACAGCAGGTTTTACAGGTGGTGGCGGTGGTGGACACCTGAGTTACGACGCTGTTCAAAAAGGAGCCACCGGAACAGGCGGGGCAAACCACAAAGGCGGAGACGGCCTTAGTAGCGGGAATATCGAAAACGACCAACGCGGTGGCGGGGGTGGTGGCGCTGGTGGCGCTGGTCAGCCTGGGGCTATTTCGGGCAATGTGAACGGGCCTCACGCAAAAGGCGGTGTTGGCATCACATCAAGTATTACCGGTTCCACCGTCGCATATGGTGGTGGCGGTGGTGGCGGCAAAAGACGAAATTCCATAATGTGGAACATCTATGCCGGTGCAGGTACCGATGGTGGTGGTAACGGTGGTGCAAACGCGAATGGTTTCGATGGACTGGCAAACCGAGGCGGTGGCGGTGGCGGTGCGGCCAGTGAAGGCGGTGTCAAAAAAGGGGGGGACGGCGGCTCCGGCATCGTTGTAGTCCGCTACACCGTGGGCACCACCAGTTCCTTGGCAGGCAATTCTTTGGCCATCAACGCTGGATCTGGCGCTGTCTCCATGTCCTCCATTGCCTCCGGCTTGAGCAGTCTCGCGATCACGGTGGGTAGTGCGTCCACCGTGTCTGGAAAGATCTCAGGCAGCACCAGCTTCACGAAAAACGGCGTTGGCACGCTGGCACTGACCGAGAACAACTCCTACACAGGTACAAACACCATCACCGGCGGTACGCTGGTGCTGCAGAACAACGCGCCCAACCCTACAAACAAGACATTCAACGGAACGGGGGCTCTGCGCATTGAGCCATCTACCAGTTTTACCTCTGCGTTTTCAACGTCCGGTTGGGCGTTCCAGTCCAGCTTAAGTGGTTTGACGCTGGGCAAAGACGGCAACACCCAGGCCATCACGGTGGCCAGCGCCATCAGCATTGCCGGGCCCATTTCCATCTACGGCGGCAACATCACCCTGGATGGCGGCCTGACGGTCTCGGGCACCAACACCATCACCCTCAAAGGGAGCGGCACCGTCACTGACGGTGCCAGCGGTTTCGTGAACGCAGGAAACTTGTTGCTGTTGGGTGGTGCGGTCACGCTGGACAGCACCAGCAACGCCATCGGCACGCTGGCGGCCAGCGGCATCGGCAGCCTGACCTATGTGGACAGCGACGCGCTGACGATTGGCACCCTGGGCAGCACCATCGGCGTATCTGCCACGGGTGCGGTGAGCATCGGCACCCGCACGGGTGACCTGACGCTCTCTCGCAATGTGTCGACCACAGTCACCAGCAACACATCGGCGGTGGTGCTCAACGCAGGCATCACGACCAATGCAGGGACCAGCACGGGCGGCAACATCATCGTCAGTGGCACGCCCAGCGTGACCGTGGGCAGTGGCAGCCGCGCCACCCTGTACAGCGGCAGCATTACCGGCAGCACTGGCTTAGCCAATCTGAGCGGGCTGACGGCAGGCACCGGGCGCTTCCGCTACAACGCCGACGAAACCACCAACTTTGCCACGGCCCCCTGGACCAACCTGGGCACCGGCCTGTATGCGGTTTACCGCGAGCAACCCGCGGCCAGCCTGAGCAGCACCACGCTGACCATGACCTACGGCGACCTGCTGCCCAGCATCAGCGCCACGGGTCTGGTCAACGGCGATGTGTCCACCTACTCGATAACAGGTCGACTCAATTCCACCTCGGGCAACATCCGGGCCAGCGCAACGCCCTACACCATCAAAACCGACCTGATCGGCCTGGGCTACAGCGCGGCTTCGGGCACGGGCACATTGACGGTGAACAAAAAGACGCTGACATTGGTTGACTCCGCCGCTGCCAGCCGCGTGTACAGCGGCAACAGCACCGCCACCATCACCTCGGTGGGCAGCCTGGTGGGCAAGGTGGGCAGTGACGTGGTGACGGTCAGCAACACCGGTGCCACCTTTGACACCAAGGATGTCGCACCGGGCAAAACGGTGACGCTCAGCGGCATCACCTTGGGCAGCACCGACGCTGCCAACTACGCCATTGCCAGCACCGCCACCACGACGGCGAGCATCACGCCAAAGGCGCTGACGGTCACAGCCGTCAACGAAAGCAAAACGTACGATGGCGCGGCATTCAATGGGGGTAATGGCGTCACCTATGCAGGCTTCGCGGCCAGTGAAAATGAAAGTGTCCTCACCGGCACCATCGCCTACGGCGGCAACAGCCAGGGCGCTGTGGATGCTGGTGCGTATGCGATCACCCCCAGCGGTCTGAGCAGCATCAACTACAGCATCCAGTTCAAGGACGGGGTGCTGACGGTCAACCCCAAGCAATTGACGGTGACGGGATTGGTGGCTGAGGGCAAGGTCTATGACGGTACTGCCAACGCCAACATCACGAACTGGGGCGGCGTGAGCACGGGCGTGACGGTGGGGGGGGTGACTGAACAACTGACGCTGAACCACGGCACCGCGTCGTTTGCGAGCAAAAACGTGGCCTATGCATCGGGCGCAGTCACTGGCCAGACTGTGACCGCCACCGGCTACAGCGTGTCCAATGGCACCGCGAGTACAGGTTATTCCGCAGGCAAGGCCAGCAACTACGTGCTGACCAGTTCCTCGGCCACAACCACGGCCACCATCTCGCCACTGGCGCTGTCCATCAGCGGCGTGAGCATCAACGACAAGGTCTACGACGGCAATGCAACGGCCACCGTCAACGGCGGCAACATCAGCAAACTGGGCGCAGACGATGTGAACCTGGTGCGCACCGGCGCCGCCGGTACGTTTGCAGGTGGCGCTGACGTGGCGTATGACAGCGCCACCCCCGCCAATGTGACCACCAAGTCCGTCACAGTGAGCGGCTTCACGCTCTCTGGTGCCGACGCGGGCAACTACAGCGTGACCCAACCCACCGGCCTGAGCGCCACCATCACGCGAAAGACAGTCACACTCAATTCACTGAGCACTACCAGCAAGACCTACGACGGCACCACCAGCGCGCCCCTGTCAAGTACACCCACCTTGTCGGGTGTGGTACCGGGCGAGAGTCTGGGCGTCACAGGTACGGCAACCTATGCAAGTGCCGATGCGGGCGAAGGCATCCAGGTCAACGTCACCGGGCTGACCTTGGGCGATGTGGCAGGTGCAGGCGGCGGCAAGGCCAGCAACTACCTTTTGAGCAGCACCACCGCCACCACCACGGGCACGATCAACCGGAGGATGCTGACCATTACGGGACTGGCTGCTGAACCTAAAACCTACGACGGCACCACCAATGTGACGATCATGGGCTGGGGGTCGCTTGGTGCCGTAACAGGCAACTCCGAAAGCGGGCTGGTGGCTGGTGAAACGCTTGAACTCAACCATGGCACGGCTTCATTTTCTACAGCTGATGTATTACGTGATGGCAATGGCAATCCGATCGCCAAAACAGTAACGGCAATTGGTTATAGCCTGGCCGACAGTACGGGCAAGGCCAGCAACTACATGCTGAGCAACACTTCGGCAACGACAACGGCGACCATTTCGCCAGCCACATTGACAGTACGCGCCAACGACGATGCCAAGTTCGTGACGAAAAACGATCCGTCCTTCACCGTCAGCTATTCTGGTTTTGTGAATGGCGAAACGACCAGCATCTTCTCTGCACCCAACAGTGCGCCGGTGGTGGTGCGCTCAGGCGCAGGGACGGTTGAGCTTGCCGGCACTTATGCTGGCGCACTGACCATCTCCGGTGGAGCGGCCAACAATTACACGATCAGTCCCGTGGCGGGTTCTTTCACCATCGTGCCTGCAGGCCAATTGCTGGTGCGTGTGAGCAATGTGAAGAATGACTATGGCACCACCACCACTTATACAGTAAGCGAAGCCAAATATTTGAGCCTCAGCGACAACACCACCATCGTGGACTTGACCTCCAGTGTGGTGGCCTCAGGAATCAACAACAACTCGATTGCCCTGACCGATGGAAGTTCGGGCACAGCAAACTTCGATCTGGGGGCACTCAACCCAGTTTTGAGTTCTTCTGGCAAATTGAAAGTGGGAAGCTATCAGGTCGGCGCCAGCAGCATTTCAGAGACCAGCACCAACTTCAACAACACCATCAATGTGGTGGGCGCACACCAGGTGGATCCGAAACTGCTTACGCCCAGCGTGACCGCAGGCGCCACCAAAACCTATGACGGCGCCACCAACATTACGGGCTTGCAGGTATCGAGCTCGGACATCCTGAGCGGTGACAAGGTAACCATGACAACGGGCGGCGGTGTGTTCGACTCCCGTAATGCGGGTACTCGGGCCTACACCGTGAGAAATGTTGCATTGGCCGGTACCACCACCCCTAGCGTGGGCGATGACTCCGCCAACTACTACGTCAGCAATGGCACGATCACCGGCACGGGCAGTATCAGCAAGGCCGCGCTGACGCTGACGGCAGTAGCCGACACCAAGGTGTACGACGGCACAACGGCTTCCAGCAAGGCCGTGGGCGTGAGCGGCCTGGCGGCGAGCGACTCCATCAGCGGTCTGGTGCAGACCTTCGACAGCAAGAACGTGACGGCCACCACCGTGGCGGCTTCGGGCTACAAGGTCAATGACGGCAACGATGGCAACAACTACACCGTAACGTCCACCACGGCCACCGGCACCATCACCCCAGCCGCACTGACGCTTAGCGCCGTGTCGGACACCAAGGGCTATGACGGCACCACAGCTTCGAACAAGACGGTGCTGGTCAGCGGACTGGTGGCCGGCGACTCGATTACCACTCTGAAACAAGCGTTTGATACGAAGAATGCGGGCACAGGCGGCACCCGGTTGAATGTGGTCACTGGTGCCTCAGGCTATGTGATCAGCGATGGGAATTCAGGCAACAACTACAGCGTCACCCTGCAGGCGGCAGCTGGCACCATCACCCCGGCCTCGCTCATCGTCAGTGGCATCACGGCCAGTAACAAGACCTACGACGGAAACGTCACCGTCAATGGCATCAGCTATTCAGATGCCGCCAACCTGAAAGGTCTGATCGGCTCTGACGATGTGACGTTGGGCACGGTCACCGGCAGTTTTGTGAACAAGAACGCCGGTGTGGGCAAGACGGTCAACCTCAGCTACACCCTGGGTGGCACCGATCTGGGCAACTACCAGGAGACCCCCCAGACCACCACCACGGCCAACATCGACAAGCGCACACTGAATGTGTCGGCCTCGGGCGTGACCAAGGTCTATGACGGAACCACCGGCATGGGCAACGGCATCACGCTGTCGTCAGACAAGGTGGGTTCAGACGTCATCAATATCAGTGCCATCGGTGCGTTCAGCTCGGCCAACGTCGGCACCCAACTGGGCTACACGCTGACCGTCACCGGCATCACAGGCGCCGATGCCGGCAATTACAGCCTGGCGGGAGGCGGCACGTTCACTGTGGAAGCAGGCAGCGCCAATGGTGGCACCATTACCCAGCGCCCGCTGACTGTCACGGCCAACAACGCCCTCAAGACCTACGATGGACAAACTTGGTCGGGTGGCAATGGCTTGAGCTACAGCGGCGTGGCGGGCAATGCGGCCAGTGGTTTCGCCAGTGGCGAAGACGCCAGCGTTCTGACGGGCACAGTAACCTGGGGCGGCACGTCTCAGGGGGCACGCAACGCAGGCAGCTACTCACTTAGCGCCAGCGGCTACAACACCTCGGGCAACTATTCGTTCACCTATGTACCTGGCACGCTCACCATCAACCCGGCGGCGCTGACCCTGACGGCCGTGAGCGAGACCAAGGTGTACGACGCCACCAACACCTCGTTGGGCACGGTGTTGGTCAGCGGTTTGCAGGTGGGGGATAGCATTTCCAACCTGACGCAAGCTTTTGACAGCAAGGCGGTGGGAACGGGCGAGAGTCGCCTGAATGTAGTGTCGGGTGTCAACGGCTACGTGCTCAATGACGGCAACAGCGGTGCAAACTACAACGCCACCCTGGTGGCCGCCAGCGGCTCCATCAACCAACGCGCCATTGCCATTGGCGGTATCACCGCCAGCAGCAAGGAATACAACGGCCTCGATACTGCTACGGTCGACAAGACGGGCGCGACCGGCTGGATCGTGGGTGACGATTTCGTCGTCAACGCCACAGGCACTTTCAGCGACAAGCATGTCGGCACCAACAAGGTGGTGACGCTCACCAGCAATTACAGCGGCTCGGATGTGGGCAACTACCTCATCACCGATCAGGCCATCACAACGGCCGACATCACGGCCAAGCCCATCACCATCAGCGGCATCACGGCAGCGAACAAGGTGTACGACGGCGACAACATCGCCACTGTGAGCGTGAGCGGTGCGTCAGGCTGGATCGTGGGTGACAGCTTCAGCGTGCAAGCCAGCGGCAGCTTTGCCGACCGGCATGTCGGCACGGACAAAACCGTCAACCTGAACGTGAGTTACACCGGCGACGACATTGGTAACTACATCGTCACCGTGCCTGCAAGCACCACGGCCAACATCACGGCCAAGCCGGTGATTTTGTACGCGCCAACCGCCTCCAGAGACTACAACGGCCAAACCGGCTACACAGCCACCGATGCACAAATGGCTGTGCTGACCTCTGCCTTGGGCGTGGCAGGAGATTCGATCAGCGGTATCACGCTGACCTTTGACAACAAAAATGTTGGCGAAAATAAGCTGCTCACCGCCAGCAACCTTGTCATCAACGACGGCAACGGGGGCAACAACTACGCAGTAGAACTTGTCCACAACAGCCAAAGCAGCATCACCCGTCTGAGCTCGGTGTCGTGGACAGGACTCAGCACAAGCAATGCATGGTTCGACCCGCTCAACTGGTTTGGCGGCGCAGTGCCAGACCTGGCCAACGTGGCCACCGTCGTCATTCCTGAAGGCTTTACGGCTGACTTCAACACGACAGGCAGCTACCCAGCCGGTGTGGTGAGCAACCAGCCCGTGAGCTTGCTGGGCCTGCAAGGCGCGGGAACGCTGAGCATGACCGCAGGCGATTTGAATTTGGGCAACAACGGTGCTGCGCTGGCTGGTTTTGCCCAGACAGGTGGAAGCGTGACCAGCACGGGTAGCCTGAGCTTTACCGACAGCTTCAGTCAGACGGGCGGTACGCTGAGCACGAGCGGGACCACCGCACACATCACCATCAGCCAGATGACAGGGCCAGTGATCGAGTCGACCGTTGGCACTGGTGCCGATCAAGCGACTGTTTTCACCAAAACAGCGGGGCCGCTGAGCTGGGCCAACATCAGCTCGGGCGGCAATTTGACGGTCACTGCATCCAAAATTGATTTTGGTCTGACCACGGTCGATGGAAACCTTTTGAGCACCACCACAGGCACAGGCTCTGCAGGTGGTGTGAGCCAGAGGGGTCCGGTGGTGGTCAAAGGCGGTGCGCAATTCGTGGCCGACACCGGTACTGGCCAGGACGCGGTATTGCTCGCAATCAATGACTTCCGCGGGGTGCTTTCGTTCAACAAGGCCAATGGTGGCAGTTGGCGGCATGCCTCGGCGAAGAACACCGGCTCCTTGACGCTGGGCAACGTGGATACGGAAGGCGACTTCAAGGTGGATACGGGCGGCAATGTGCTTCAAGACAAGACCTCCCCGAACAAGATCGTGGTGGGTGGCCAGACCGATCTGACAGCCATTGGCGACATCACGCTCGATGGTCCGACCAACGACTTCAAGGGTACGGTCAACGCCGACGGCAAAGATGTCACGCTCAGAGATGAAAACAGCATCACCCTGGGCAATGTGAACACCGATGAGGACCTCAAGGTCACCGCCGGTGGCGACATCAGCCAGGACAAGACTTCGCCGAACAAGATCGTGGTGGGTGGCAAGACCGACCTGACAGCCGGTGGCGACATCACGCTCGATGGCCCGACCAACGACTTCAAGGGCTCGGTCAATGCCGATGGCAAAGATGTCACGCTCAGAGATGAAAACAGCATTACCCTGGGCAATGTGAACACCGATGAGGACCTCAAGGTCACCGCCGGTGGCGACATCAGCCAGGACAAGACTTCGCCGAACAAGATCGTGGTGGGTGGCAAGACCGACCTGACAGCCGGTGGCGACATCACGCTCGATGGCCCGACCAACGACTTCAAGGGCTCGGTCAATGCCGATGGCAAAGATGTCACGCTCAGAGATAAAAACAGCATTACCCTGGGCAATGTGAACACCGATGAGGACCTCAAGGTCACCGCCGGTGGCGACATCAGCCAGGACAAGATTGCACCGAACAAGATCGTCGTGGCAGGCCAGACCGACCTGACAGCCATTGGCGACATCACGCTCGATGGCCCGACCAACGACTTCAAGGGTAGCGTCAACGCTGATGGCCAAAACGTCACACTCAGCGATGTCAACGACATCACTCTGGGCGGTATTCAAGTTCAAGAAGATTTTGAAACCCGTTCGGGCAGGAGCATGACTCAGGACTCTGCTGGCGGTAAGAAAATATTGGTCGAAGGCAAGACACGCCTCACCGCTGGTGGATCGATTGTTCTCGACGGCAAGGACAACAAATTCAAAAAGGGCGTCACGGTCTCTGCAGCCAGTTATCGGATTGTGGGCGATTCCCGCAAGGATGTGGAAGAGGCACAGGGCAAAGTTCTGAGCACGTTGGCAAGGCCAGCCATGCCCGCAGGCTCACCCCTGTCAAGTACACAGCCATCTCAACCGCTGGTCATGTCAACATCGACTACCGGCTCAAGCTCCGGTGCTTCCAGTGCTCCTGCCAATGCCAACAGCGCAGGTGTCACGGTTGATCTGCAAAACACCAGCCAGCAAGGCACCCCCTTGATGGTGGCGGTTTCTCTTCCTAAAGGTGCCTCCACTGTTGGTACAGGCTTCAGCTTCGAATTACCAGAAACCGTGAAGTCGATGGCAACTCCGAACACGGCGCTGCAAATAACGCAGACCGATGGCAGCCCCTTGCCTACTTGGCTGAAGTTCGATCAAGGCGCAATGCGCTTTGAAGCGACGGCTGTGCCCGACAGCGCGCTCCCGATGCAGCTTGTAGCTTTGGTGGCAGGTCAGCGCGTGACGGTGGTGATTTCTGAGCGGACGGAGTAGATCAGTCCTAATTGATCATGCGCTCTCATCCCTTGCATTGGGAGGCAACAGACATGGACCCCCGATCAAGTCGGGGGTGACGAATGAGAGGTCAGGGGTGACGAACAGTAGGTCGGGGGTAACGAATAATAGGTCAGCGGTAACGAATAATAGGTCGGGGGTAACGAATGGTAGATCATGGGTGACAAGTGTTTGTCATACCCGCGCATGCGGGTATCCGTTGCCCACAGTGTACTTTTGGCATAGCTGTACCTGAACTTCAATCTCGTCCCTGCCGCGAGGCCTTGATCTTCGACTGCAACGCCTTGCCCTCCAGCCTTCTTTGCACCGAGCCATAAGTGGGCTTGGTCGCCTTGCGGGGTTTGGGGGGCTTGGCGTATTGGTCCAGCGTTTCATACAGCCGTGCCCAGGCATCCACCCGGTTGGCTTCTTGGGTGCGGTGGCGCTGGGCCTTGAGGATGAACACACCTTCCTGCGTCAAGCGGCTGTCACCCGACTGCAGCCAACGCTGCTTGACGTCGTCGGGCAAAGATGAGCCTGCCACATCAAAGCGCAGCTGGATGGCGCTGGAGACTTTGTTGACGTTTTGGCCGCCAGGGCCTTGCGCCCGGATGGCACTCATCTCCACTTCAGCGTCGTCGATGTGCAGGGCGTGTTTCATGTTGCAGTCTTATCTCTGTAGGAGGTCGCTCCTGCGGCCGAAAATATTTTTTTGTAAGACCATCAATCGCGAGCGGGGGCTCGCTCCTACCGAGATACAGCCACCCAAGGTACGCTGGCACTTACTGCAGCGGACCCTTGAGGTTTTCAGGAATGGGCAAGGGCATGACCTCGATACCCTCTTCCAGCAAAGCCTCAGTTTCTTCGCGGGTGGCTTGGCCCCGGATGTTGCGCTCTTCGCGTTCGCCGTAATGGATTTTGCGGGCCTCTTCGGCAAACTTGGGGCCGACATCTTCGGTGTTGGCCATAACATGGCGGACCATGTTCATCATGGCCACATGCATTTGCTGCAAAGTGTCGGGGGCCAACGCAAGATCTGCGCTTGCGGGGCTCTCGCCTTGGGGAGCAGGCACCGCTGAGGCCTGGGCACTGGCTGCAGCATCACCCGAGTTTGCGGATGCATCCGGGGACACGCCGTGTCCCAGATTCAAGCGTGGTGCCGAGAGCATTTTGACAATCTCGCTATCGTTGCACACCGGGCACGTGACCAAGCCCCGCGCGCGCTGCGCGTCGTAGTCGTCTTGCGAGCCAAACCAGCCTTCAAAGCTGTGGCCCTGCGAACATTGAAGGTCGAGGACTTTCATGGGCGGTGTGTTTCAGGGCAAGGATTGCCAAGTCAGCGGCCAATGGCCTGACAGGGTATTTTGCAACCAAAGCGCACCGGTGAGGGTTTTGGCATCGGTGACTTGCCCGTCCCGGCACCAGGCCATCAACTGCGCGGGCGTGGCGGTGAACACGTCCAGAAACTCTTCGGCATCGAGTTGCCGTTCGCCCAGGCTCAGGTCTTTGGCAAACCAGATCTCGATCACCTCGGTCGAGTAAGCAATCACCGGGTGCAAAACCCCTGCCCTCGCCCACTGACGCGCGCTGTAGCCGGTTTCTTCAAGCAGCTCGCGCTGGGCACACAACCACGGGTCTTCACCCGCATCGAGCTTGCCAGCGGGGAACTCGATCATGACTAGCCCCACCGGGTAACGGTATTGGCGCTCCAGCACCAAGCGCATGCCCTCGGGTGTGTCCAGCATGGGGATGACCATCACCGCACCGGGGTGGACCACATATTCACGCGTGGCCAAGGCCTGGTTGGGCAGGCGCACCGTGTCGCGAAAGGCGTGGAGGAAATGGCCGTGCAGCAACTCTTGCTGGCTGACCTTGTGCTCGATCAGATGATCGTCAGACATGCGTGTGTGCAGACCGGCAGGCGTTCAATGCTTGCGGTGCATCAGGTAGCGGTAGACAAAACCCGGAAAGGCCAGCGTCACAAACATGGTGCCGGTGACCGCGAAAAACTCCCAGCCTTGGGGGGCGATCTGACCGCTGTGATTTTCAAGTGCCAGGCCGATGCCGCCGACCACAAAGTACAGCACCACCAATTCGGCCAAGCGCCAATGCAATGGTTTGGAGCTGCGCTGCGGCCCCACCAAAAAAATACGCTGATTGGCAAACGGCAAATTGGCAGCCAGCAAAGCCAACACCACCAAAAAACCGATTTGCGCAGAAACAGACATGCGGCACCGATCAGATGGCCAGCATGCTGGCCACAGCGTTGGCACACAGGGCCATCAAAGCGCCCGGCACGATGCCCAGCACCAAGACCAGCAAACCATTGACCGACAAGACCACACGCACATCGGTGGTGGCCGAGACGGTGGTGGCCGTCACTGGCTCGTCAAAGTACATGACCTTGACCACGCGCAGGTAATAGAAGGCACCGATCAGGGACATGATGACCGCAAAGATCGCCAAGCCCATGTAGAAACCCTGACCCGAGACGATGAGCGACTGCAACACCGACAGCTTGGCATAGAAGCCGACCATCGGCGGGATGCCCGCCATCGAGAACAGACAGATCGCCATCACGCCCGCGTACAAGGGGCTGCGTTGGTTCAAACCGGCCAGGTCGGTGATTTCTTCGCTCTCAAAACCTTGACGCGCCAGCAACATGATCACGCCGAAGGCCGCCAAAGTGGTCAGCACATAAGACACCGTGTAGAACATGGCCGAGCTGTAGGCATTGGCCGCCAGAGTGGTTTGGCCGTTGATGACACCGGCCACAAAACCCAACAACACAAAACCCATCTGCGCAATGGTCGAGTAGGCCAGCATGCGCTTGAGGTTGGTCTGGGCAATGGCGGCCAGGTTACCGACCAGCAAAGAGCCAATGGCCAACAGCGACAACATTTGCTGCCAATCAAATGCCAAAGGCAACAAGCCTTCGACAAGCAAACGCATCATGATGGCGAATGCGGCCAACTTGGGTGCGCCACCGATCATCAGGGTGATGGCCGTGGGTGCGCCTTGGTAGACGTCAGGGATCCACATGTGGAAAGGCACCGCACCGATCTTGAAAGCCAGACCGGCCACAATGAACACCAGACCGAACACCAGCACCTGGTGGTTGACCTGACCTGTGGCAATTGCCTTGAGCACCTCAGACAACTCCAGGCTGCCCGTCGCGCCGTACATCATGGACATGCCGTACAGCAAGAAGCCCGAAGCCATGGCACCCAGCACAAAGTACTTCATGGCCGCTTCGGTCGCTTGCGTGTGGTCACGGCGCAGGGCCACCAGGGCGTAGCTGGACAGTGTCAGCAGCTCCAGGCCCAGGTAAATCACGATGAAGTTCTGACCCGAGATCATGAAACTCATGCCCAGCAAGGCAAACAGGCTCAGGCTGAACAGCTCGCCGCCACGCAGCATGTCGCGGTCGGCTGCATAAGGACGCGAATAAACCAGGGTCACCATCACGGCGATGGTGGCAAAGCACTTGAGCCAGTGGCCCATGGGATCGCTCACCACCAGACGGCCAAAGCCGTACAGCGTCTGCCCGGCATCGGCATACATGGCGTGCAGCCAGGCCACACCGCCCAAAGACAACAAGGTCAGCACATAGGTGGCGGTGCGCTTGGGGCTTTTCACGAAGAGGTCGGCCAGCGCGATCACGCAAGCCATGACCAGCAACACGATCTCGGGGTAAACCGTCATCCAGCTGGAGTTGTCCATCATCTGTGTTCTCTCAATTTTCTAATCAGGCGAAACGTTCAATGCCCGCTGCTCAAGGCAGCTTGGACAAGGCCACGTGTTTGAGCAAGTCGGCCACCGAAGTGTCCATCACGTCGGTGAAAGGCTTGGGGTAGACACCCATGTAGAGCACGGCGGCCGCCAGCAAGGCCAGCATCAGGAATTCGCGGCCATTGATGTCGGTCAGTTCCTTGACATCGTTGTTGGCCACAGGCCCCAGGTAAACGCGCTTGAACATCCACAAGGTGTAAGCAGCGCCAAAGATCAGGGCCGAAGCCGACAGCAAGCCGATCCAGAAGTTGAACTTGACGGCACCCAGAATCACCATCCACTCGCCCACAAAACCAGCTGTGCCGGGCAAGCCGCAGTTGGCCATGGCAAAGAACAGGGCAAAAGCTGCAAACTTGGGCATGGTGTTGACCACACCGCCATAGCTGGCGATTTCACGCGAGTGCACGCGGTCGTACAACACGCCAATCGACAGGAACATGGCGGCCGACACGAAGCCGTGCGCAATCATCTGCACGATACCGCCGGACACGCCCAGTGGGTTGAAGATGAAAAAGCCCAGGGTCACAAAACCCATGTGCGCCACCGACGAGTAAGCCACCAGCTTCTTCATGTCCTGCTGCACCATGGCCACCAGGCCCACATAGACCACAGCCACCAACGACAAGATGATGATGAACATGCCCCACTCGCGTGCGGCGTCGGGTGCGATGGGCATCGAGAAGCGCAGGAAACCATAAGCACCGAGCTTGAGCATGATGGCCGCCAGCACGGCCGAGCCACCTGTCGGCGCTTCCACGTGCACATCTGGCAGCCAGGTGTGCACTGGCCACATGGGCACCTTGACGGCAAAAGCCGCAAAGAAAGCGAAGAACAGCAAGGTTTGGACCGAGCCGGACAGCGGCAATTTGTGCCAGGTCAGGATGTCGAAGCTGCCGTTCGAAGCGGTGTACAGATAAACCAGTGCGATCAGCATCAACAATGAGCCGAGCAAGGTGTAGAGGAAGAACTTGAAAGCGGCATAGATCTTGTTCGGGCCACCCCAGATACCGATGATCAGGTACATCGGGATCAGCGTGGCTTCGAAGAAGACATAGAACAAGATGCCGTCGAGCGCAGTGAACACGCCGATCATCAGACCCGACAGGATCATGAAGGCAGCCATGTACTGGTTGACTTTGCGGGTGATGACTTCCCAGCCCGCAATCACCACGATCACGTTGATGAACGCAGTGAGCAAGACCAGCCACAGCGAAATACCGTCCACGCCCAGGTGGTAGTGCACATTGAAGCGCTCAATCCACGAGGCCTTTTCGACAAATTGCATGGCCGAAGTACCGAGCTGAAAGCCCGCGTACAGCGGCAGCGTGACCAGAAAACTGGCGATCGAGCCGACCAGCGCCAACCAGCGCACGGCGCGGGCTTGGCTGTCACGACCGAGGGCCAGCAAGACGATGCCAAAAGCAATCGGCATCCAGATGGCAAGGCTTAACAATCCCATTTTTATCTTGTCCTCAAAACCGTTAAGCGAGCCAGACGAAATACGTCATCAGCACGAACACACCCAAAATCATGACCAGGGCATAGTGGTACAGGAAGCCCGACTGGAACCAGCGCACCATGCCAGAGACCAAGCCGACGACTTTCCAGGAACCGTTGACGACCAAGCCGTCGATGATGGCGCGGTCGCCCACCTTCCACAGGCCCAGGCCCAGGCCGCGAGCGCCCTTGGCCAGAATGTTCTCGTTGATCCAATCCATGAAGTACTTGTTCTCCATGACCACGATCAGCGGACGCAAGGCACGGGCAAAGAATGCCGGGACCTTGGGGTTGACCAGGTACATGTACCAGGCGGTCACCACGCCGGCCAGAGCCAGCCAGAACGGTGCCGTGCTCAAGCCATGCAGCGCCATGGCCACAGGGCCGTGGAACAGCTCACCCAATTGCGTCATCGCAGGGTGCTTGGCTGCGTCCACAAAGATCACGTCTTTGAAGAAGTCGCCATACAGCATGGGCTGGATGGTCATGAAACCAATCACCACCGAAGGAATGGCCAGCAAGACCAGCGGCACCGTGACCACCCAAGGCGACTCGTGGGGTTTGTCATGGCCATGGTCATCGTGACCGTGGTGGTCATCGTGGTGCGCATCCGGGTTCTGGTCGTAACGCTCAGGGCCATGGAAGACCAGGAAATACATGCGGAACGAATAGAAGGCGGTGACGAACACACCGGCCAGTACTGCAAAGTTGGCAAAGCCAGCGGCAGGCAAGGTGCTCAGGTGCACGGCTTCGATGATGCTGTCCTTGGAATAAAAACCCGAGAAAAGCGGCGTGCCGATCAGCGCCAGCGAGCCCAACAACGACGTGATCCAGGTGATGGGCATGTACTTGCGCACGCCGCCCATCCAGCGGATGTCCTGGTTGTGGTGCATGCCCATGATGACGGAGCCTGCACCCAAGAACAGCAGCGCCTTGAAGAACGCGTGCGTCATCAGGTGGAACACCGCCACCGAGTAGGCCGATGCGCCCAAAGCGACGGTCATGTAACCGAGCTGCGACAAAGTGGAATAAGCCACCACACGCTTGATGTCGTTCTGGATGATGCCCAAAAAGCCCATGAACAAGGCCGTGATCGAGCCGATCACCATGATGAAGTTGAGGGCCGCATCGGACAACTCAAACAACGGCGACATGCGGGCCACCATGAAGATACCAGCCGTCACCATGGTGGCGGCGTGGATCAGGGCGGAAATCGGGGTCGGGCCTTCCATGGAGTCAGGCAACCACACATGCAGCGGAAACTGCGCCGACTTGCCCATGGCGCCAATGAACAGGCAGATGCAGATCACAGTGATCAACATGCCGTCCAGACCGAACACGTACCAAGGGAAGTTGATCGCGGCCAGCTCGTTGGCCTTGGCAAACAACTCGGTGTAGTTGAGCGTACCGGTGTAGGCCACGATCAATCCGATGCCGAGGATGAAACCGAAGTCACCCACACGGTTGACCAAAAAGGCCTTCATGTTGGCAAAAATCGCTGTTGGCTTGTTGTACCAAAAACCGATCAGCAAATACGACACCAGACCCACAGCTTCCCAGCCGAAGAACAGCTGCAGCAGGTTGTTGCTCATGACGAGCATCAACATGGAGAAGGTGAACAGCGAGATGTAAGCGAAGAAGCGGTTGTAGCCTTCGTCTTCTTCCATGTAGCCAATGGTGTAAATGTGCACCATCAGCGACACAAAAGTCACCACACACATCATCATGGCGGTGATGCCGTCGACCAGAAAGCCGACTTCCATCTTCAGGCCACCCACCACCATCCAGGTGTAGAGGGTCTCGTTGAAACGGGCACCGTCGATGACGTTCTTGAGCGTCATGGCCGACAGGATGAAGGCCACCAGCACACCCAAAATGGTCAGGGTGTGAGACAGGCGACGGCCGATCCAGTTGCCACCAAATTGGGTGCCGAGAACACCGGCCAGCACCGAGCCCACCAGAGGGGCCAGCGGCACAGCCAGCAGCATGCTTGCGTTGAGGGTTTGACTCATATTCTTGTTAACCCTTGAGCGAATTGAGTTCGTCCACGTTGATGTTGTTCTTGTTACGGAACAACAGCACCAGGATGGCCAGACCAATGGCCGATTCGGCCGCAGCCACCGTGAGGATGAAGAACACGAACACTTGGCCGTGCATGTCACCCAGGTAGTGAGAGAACGCCACAAAGTTCATGTTCACGGCCAGCAGCATCAGCTCGATGGCCATGAGCAAAACGATCAGGTTCTTGCGGTTCAGAAAAATGCCGATCACGGCCAATGCGAACAGCATCGCGCCGAGCGACAGGAAGTGTCCCAGGGTCAGTGTCATCATTTGCTTTCCTCCGCAGCCGCTACAACAGGGGCAGGCGCTGCTTGGGTCGGTGCCATCTTGACCACTTGCATGCGGTCAGCCGCACGCACCCGGACCTGGATGGACGGGTCGATCGCCTTGCTGTCCTTGCGCTCACGCAGGGTCAAGGCAATCGCGGCAATCATCGCCACCAACAAAATGGCCGCCGCAATCTGGATCGGCATCAGGTACTCGGTGTAGAGCAGGATGCCCAGGGCCTTGGCGTTGTCCACGGGCACCGCACCCGTGGCCATGGCAGGCGCTTCGGACAGACGGAAACCGGACAACAACACAGCGGCCATCTCAAGGGCAACGATGGCCCCCAGGGTGGCTGCGAGCGGGAAGTTTTTCCAGAAGCCCCTGCGCACGGTGTCGATGTGGATGTCCAGCATCATCACCACAAACAGGAAGAGCACCATCACCGCGCCCAGGTACACCAGCACCAGCAAGATGGCCAGGAATTCGGCATGGAGCAGGAACCACACAGCGGATGCTTGCGAGAAAGCCAGCATGAGGAACAGCACCGCATGCACGGGGTTGCGTGCGGTGACCACCCGGAAGGCTGCAAACAGCAGCACCACCGAGAAGAGGTAGAAGAAACCGGTCTTGACGTCCATAGGTCTGTCTTTTTAAGTGTTCAGGACTGGGCAGCGTTCAACGGTAAGGAGCGTCAGCAGCTTTGGCCGCAGCGATCTCTTTTTCGTAACGGTCGCCCACGGCCAGCAACATGTCCTTGGTGAAGTACAGGTCACCGCGTTTTTCGCCGTGGTATTCAAAAATGTGCGTCTCGACAATCGAATCGACCGGGCAGCTTTCTTCGCAAAAGCCGCAGAAGATGCACTTGGTCAGGTCGATGTCGTAGCGTGTGGTGCGGCGTGAACCGTCTTCGCGCTGGCCCGCTTCGATGGTGATGGCCATCGCGGGACACACGGCTTCGCACAGTTTGCACGCGATGCAGCGCTCTTCACCGTTGTCGTAGCGGCGCAGGGCGTGCAGGCCACGGAAACGTGGCGACAGCGGGGTTTTTTCTTCGGGGAACTGCACCGTCACCTTGCGGGCGAAGGCGTAGCGTCCGGTCAGGGCCATGCCCTTGAACAACTCCACGAGCATGAAGCTCTTGAGGAAGTCCTTGATCGAGAAATTGGAAGCAGTCATTGTGGTCATGGTCGTGCGCCGCTTATTTCCAGATGTTCCAGGGTGAGAACAGCCATGCGCCCACCACCAGCAGCCACACCAAGGTGACTGGAATGAAAATCTTCCAGCCCAGACGCATGATCTGGTCGTAACGGAAGCGCGGGAAAGTGGCACGAATCCAGATGAACATGGACACGACCAGGAAGGTTTTCAGGCCCAGCCAGATCCAGCCGGGAATGGCGTTGAACAAGGCGCTGTCGATGGGTGGCAACCAGCCGCCCAGGAACATGATCACCGCCAGGATGGACACCAGCCACATGCTGGCGTATTCGGCCAGGAAGAAGATGGCAAAGCCCATGCCCGAGTACTCGACCATGTGTCCGGCCACGATTTCGGCTTCGCCTTCGACCACGTCAAAGGGGTGACGGTTGGTTTCGGCCACGCCCGAGATCAGGTATACCAGGAAAATCGGCAACAAAGGCAACCAGTTCCAGGACAGGAAACCCAAGCCCATGTGGGCCATTTGTCCTTTGCCTTGCGCGAGCACGATTTCGGTCAGGTTCATGCTGCCCGAGACCATCAAGACCACCAGGAAGCAAAAGCCCATGGCGATTTCGTAGCTGACCATCTGGGCCGACGCACGCAGCGCACCCAAAAAGGCGTACTTGGAGTTGGACGCCCAACCCGCGATGATCACGCCGTAGACCTCGATGGAGGTGATGGCCATCACCAGCAAAAGACCAGCATTGATGTTGGTCAGCGCCACTTCGGGGCCAAAGGGAATCGCCACCCAGGCGGCCAGGGCCGGCATGATGGCCATGATGGGGCCGAGGCGGAACAAGCCCATGCTGGCCGCTGTCGGGTTGATCAGTTCCTTGGTCAGGAGCTTGAGCGCATCGGCAATCGGCTGCAACAAGCCCATGGGGCCCACGCGGTTGGGGCCATGGCGCACTTGCATGAAGCCCAGCAGCTTGCGCTCCCACAGCGTCAGGTAAGCCACAGCGCCCATCAAAGGCGCGAGGATGGCCACGATCTTGAGCAAGATCCACAAAACAGGCCAAACCAAAGTGGCCCACCAGCTGGCAGCGACCAAGTTCAGGCCGCCGTTGTACAGAGCGTCAATCATGGGGTCACCTCCTGGCGGGCGTCTGCGGTCAGCTGCAAGGACGGCGCACGGCGAACGATGCTGTCGAGCTGGTAGATCGAAGCGCTCACGGGTGCTGCGGTTGTGGCGGTCACCGTGATCGCAGCGCGCGTGGCATTCGAAGCCACCAAAGGCTTGGCCGTGGCACGGGCCAGCACCTCTTGCGAAGTTTCAAAAGACACACCCGGGATGTCGAGCAAGTTGGCCAGCACACGCAGCACTTTCCAGGCAGGACGCGTCTCGGCCAAAGGCTTGACCACAGCATGGAAGCTTTGCAGGCGGCCTTCGGCGTTGACAAAGGAACCCGATGTTTCGGTGAAGGGCGCAATGGGCAACAACACGTCGCTGAAAGCCATGTTGGCTTTGAAAGGGCTGAGTGTCACGACCATCTCGGCCTGACCCAAAGCCTGTGCAGCGGCGCTGCCTGCAGCGCTGTCGAACTCGGGCTCGGTGTTCAGCAAGATCGCGGCTTTCAAGCCACCGGCCAGCATTTGGCCTGCGTGCTTGCCACCGGTTTGCGGCTGGGCACCGACCCACTGCGCGCCCACGGTGTTGGCCGCTTCGGTCAGGTAACCCACAGTCGCGCCGGTTTGCTCGGCAATCCAGTTGGCCAAGGCCAGCAGGCTCGATGCGTTGGCTGCGTGCGCTGCGGCATTGCCCAGCAACACGGCTTTGCGCTCGCCGCCCAACAAGGACTTGGCGATGGCTTGGGCCTGCGCGGTGGCGTTGCCGGCCACAGGCGCTGCAACACCCTTTTCTGCCGCGATGGCTGCGGCCACATCGGCCAGGGTTTGAGCCCAAGCCGAAGCATCGGCCAGCACGGCTTGCGCCACGGGCATGGCCCAGGCGTCGGCATGACTGAAAGCTGCAGGCGAAGTGATCACGTTCAGCTGCGCGCCATGGCGCACGGCATGGCGCACGCGCAGGGCAAACAGCGGATGGTCCTTGCGCAGGTTGGAGCCCACCACCAGCACGCGCTGCAAAGTGGAAAGCGATGCGATCGATGTGCCCAGCGTGCGGACACCTTCGGACGCACCAAACTCGGCGTGACGCAAACGGTGATCGATGTTGTCCGAACCCAGTCCGCGCATCAAAGCGCCAGCCAGGTACAACTCTTCCAGGGTGCTGTGCGGGCTGACCAATGCACCGATGCTGTTCGCACCATGGTCGCGCTGGATGTTGCGCAAGCCATTGGCCACGTATTCGAGGGCGGTCTGCCAGTCGACGGTTTTCCACTCGCCGCCCTGCTTGAGCATGGGCTGGGTCAAGCGGTCACCGCCGTTGAGTGCTTCATAAGAGAAGCGGTCACGGTCGGCAATCCAGCACTCGTTGACTTCTTCGTTCTCGAGTGGCACCACGCGCATGACCTGGTTGTTCTTGACCTGCACGACCAGGTTGGCACCGGACGAGTCGTGTGCCGCAACCGACTTGCGGCGCGACAACTCCCAGGTGCGGGCGTTGTAACGGAAAGGCTTGCTGGTCAGGGCACCGACAGGGCAGATGTCGATCATGTTGCCCGACAACTCGGAGTCGATCGTCTGGCCCAGGAAGGTTTCGATCTCGGCATGCTCGCCACGGTGGGACATGCCCAGCTCCATGGCACCCGCCACTTCCTGACCAAAGCGCACGCAACGTGTGCAATGGATGCAGCGGCTCATCTCTTCCATGGAGATCAGCGGGCCGACTTCCTTGTGAAAGACCACGCGCTTTTCTTCTTCGTAACGCGATTGCGTGCCGCCGTAACCCACGGCCAGGTCTTGCAACTGGCACTCACCGCCCTGGTCGCAGATGGGGCAATCGAGCGGGTGGTTGATCAGCAAAAACTCCATGACCGACTTCTGCGCCGCAATCGCTTTGTCGCTCTTGGTGCGCACGATCATGCCTTGCGTCACCGGCGTGGCGCAGGCGGGCATGGGCTTGGGGGCTTTTTCGACCTCGACCAGGCACATGCGGCAGTTGGCCGCGATGGAGAGTTTCTTGTGGTAGCAGAAATGGGGGATGTAGGTGCCGGCTTTTTCAGCGGCGTGCATCACCATGCTGCCTTCGGCAACTTCCACTTTCTGACCGTCGAGTTCTATTTCAACCATGGGTCTTCACCGTTGTCACATCAGCGCCGACCATGCAGGTCTTGTGCTCGATGTGGTGTACAAATTCGTGACGGAAATGCTTGAGCATGCCGCGCACCGGCATGGCCGCTGCGTCGCCCAAGGCGCAAATCGTGCGGCCCATGATGTTGCCGGCCACGCTGTCGAGCATGTCGATGTCGCTGGCACGGCCCTGGCCGTTTTCAATGCGGTCGACCATGCGCCAGAGCCAGCCTGTGCCTTCGCGGCAAGGCGTGCACTGACCGCAGGATTCGTGCGAGTAGAAGTAAGACAAACGGGCCAAGGCCTTGACCATGCAGCGCGTCTCGTCCATGACGATCACCGCGCCCGAACCCAACATCGAACCGCCCTCTTTGGCGATGCTGTCGTAGTCCATGGTCAAGGTCATCATCAAGTCGGCCGGAATCACGGGCGAAGACGAACCGCCGGGGATCACGGCCTTGAGCTTGCGGCCACCGCGCACGCCACCTGCGAGCTCAAGCAGCTTGGCAAACGGTGTGCCCATGGGCACTTCGTAGTTGCCGGGGCGTTCCACGTCGCCGCTGACCGAGAAGATCTTGGTGCCGCCGTTGTTGGGCTTGCCGCACTCCAGGTAAGCCTGGCCACCATTGCGGATGATCCAGGGCACCGCTGCGAAGGTCTCGGTGTTGTTGATGGTGGTGGGCTTGCCGTACAGGCCGAAGCTCGCAGGGAACGGTGGCTTGAAGCGCGGTTGGCCTTTTTTGCCTTCGAGCGATTCGAGCAGCGCGGTTTCTTCGCCGCAGATGTAAGCGCCAAAACCGTGCGAGGCGTGCAACTGGAAGCTGAAGGTGCTGCCCAGAATGTTGTTGCCCAGATAGCCTGCTGCGCGGGCTTCTTCGAGGGCTGCTTCAAAGCGCTCGTAGGTGTGGAAGATTTCACCGTGGATGTAGTTGTAACCCACGCTGATGCCCATGGCATAAGCCGCGATGATCATGCCTTCGATCACCGTGTGGGGGTTGTACTCCATGATGTCGCGGTCTTTGCAGGTGCCCGGCTCGCCTTCGTCCGAGTTGCAGACCAAATACTTCTGACCAGGGAACTGGCGGGGCATGAAGCTCCACTTCAGGCCGGTGGGGAAACCCGCACCGCCGCGACCACGCAGGCCAGAGTCCTTGACGGTGGCGATCACCTGGTCCTGCGTCAGACCTTCGCCGCCATCCTTGCCCAGGATCTTGCGCAAGGCGGCATAACCGCCGCGCGCTTCGTAGTCTTTGATGCCCCAGTTTTGGCCATTCAAACCGGCATAGATTTGCGGATTGATGTGACGGTCGTGGAAGCAGGTTTCCACACCCGTGGCCTGGAATTGGCTCAGGATTTGTTCGACTTTCATCAGGCGGCCTCGGCTTTCTTCAGGCTGTCGACGAGTTGGTCGAGTTTTTCATGGCTCATGAAACTGCACATGTGGCGGTCATTCACCAGCAGCACCGGCGCATCGGCGCAAGCGCCCTGGCACTCGCTGGGTTGCAGGGTGAACAGGCCGTCGGCCGTGGTTTCGCCCGCATGAACACCCAACTTGTGCTCAAGGTGCTCGAGGGCCTTTTGACCACCGCGCAACTGGCAAGGCAGGTTGGTGCAAACGTTCAGCTTGAACTTGCCCACCGGCTTTTGGTTGTACATGTTGTAGAAGGTGGTCACTTCGTGGACCGCCATCACCGACATGCCCAGGTACTCGGCCACGACCTGCTCGCTGTCGGGACTGACCCAGCCTTGTTCTTGCTGCACGATCGACAGGCAAGCCATCACGGCCGACTGCTTCTGGTCTGCAGGGAACTTGGCGACTTCACGCGCAAAGCGCGCTTTGGTTGACTCAGAGATCATCGGTCAATCTCTCCAAAAACAATGTCCATCGTCCCGATGATGGCGACCGCGTCGGCCAGCATGTGGCCTTTGGCCATTTCATCGAGGGTGGCCAAATGGGCAAAGCCCGGGGCACGAATTTTCAGGCGGTAGGGCTTGTTGGCACCATCGCTCACCATGTAGATACCGAACTCACCCTTGGGGTGCTCGACGGCGGCATAGGCCTCGCCTTCAGGAACGCGGAAACCTTCGGTGAAGAGCTTGAAATGGTGAATCAAGTCTTCCATGTTGGACTTCATGCCTTCACGCGATGGCGGCGCCACCTTGTGGTTGTCGGTGATGACCGGGCCAGGGTTGGCACGCAGCCATTTCACGCACTGCTGAATGATGCGGTTGGACTCCCGCATCTCCTGCACGCGCACCAAATAGCGGTCGTAGCTGTCACCGGTCTTGCCCACCGGCACGTCGAATTCGACTTTGTCGTAGGCGTCGTAGGGCTGCTTCTTGCGCAGGTCCCAGGCAAAGCCCGAGCCACGCAGCATAGGGCCAGTCATGCCCAGGTTCAGGGCGCGCTCGGGCGGGACCACGCCAATGCCCACGGTGCGTTGCTTCCAGATGCGGTTGTCGGTCAGCAGGGTTTCGTACTCGTCCACACACTTGGGGAAACGCTGCGTGAAATCGTCGATGAAATCCAGCAGGGAACCCTGGCGGTTCTTGTTCATCTCGGCGATGGTCTTGGCGTTCTTGACCTTGCTGGCCTTGTACTGCGGCATGCTGTCAGGCAGGTCACGGTAAACACCACCGGGACGGAAATACGCGGCATGCATGCGGGCGCCCGACACGGCTTCGTACATGTCGAACAGGTCTTCGCGTTCACGGAAGGTGTAGATCAGGATGGTCGAACTGCCGCAGTCGTTGCCGTGCGAGCCGAGCCACATGAGGTGGTTCAGGATGCGGGTGATTTCCGAGAACATCACACGGATGTACTGGGCGCGCATCGGCACTTGCAGACCCAGCATCTTTTCGATGGCCAGGCAGTAGGCGTGCTCGTTGCACATCATCGACACATAGTCCAGGCGGTCCATGTACGGCAGCGACTGGATGTAGGTCTTGTGCTCGGCCAGTTTTTCGGTGGCGCGGTGCAACAGACCAATGTGCGGGTCGGCGCGCTGCACCACCTCGCCGTCGAGTTCCAGCACCAAACGCAACACACCGTGCGCAGCCGGGTGCTGTGGACCAAAGTTCAGGGTGTAGTTTTTGATTTCGGCCATATCAGTTCAGGCCTCCGTAGTGTTCTTCACGGATGATGCGTGGCGTGATTTCACGCGGCTCGATGCTCACCGGCTCGTAAATCACGCGCTGACGCTCGGCGTCGTAGCGCATTTCAACGTGACCCGACAGCGGGAAGTCCTTGCGGAAGGGGTGACCGATGAAACCGTAGTCGGTCAGGATGCGGCGCAGGTCGTTGTGGCCTTCGAAAACGATGCCGTACAGGTCAAACGCTTCGCGCTCGTACCAGTTGGCCGAGTTCCAAATCGCATTGACCGAGTCGACCAAAGGCAGGTCGTCGTCGGGACACAACACCTTGACGCGCACACGCTGGTTCAGGCTCACCGACAACAAGTGCACGGTCACACCGAAACGGGGACCATCGGTGCCCACTTCGCGGTAAGTGGAATAGTCCACCCCCGCCAAGTCAATCAGTTGTTCAAATTGGCAGCCTGGCGCATCGCGCAAGGTTTGCATGACGCCCAGGTAATGCTGAGCACTCACATGCACAGTCACTTCACCCAAAGCGATGGAAATGCGCTGAACACGGTCACCCAAGGCCGCAGCCAGGGTGTCTTGCAGGTCTTCGGGGCGAATGGCGAAATCGGTCATCGTCATTCCCTTCAAGCACGCGCAATGGTGTGCGTGCGGCGGATTTTCTGCTGCAGCTGGATGATGCCGTAGATCAGCGCTTCGGCTGTGGGCGGGCAGCCCGGCACATACACATCCACCGGCACGATGCGGTCGCAACCGCGCACCACCGAGTAGCTGTAATGGTAGTAACCACCCCCATTGGCACACGAGCCCATGGAGATCACCCAACGTGGCTCGGACATCTGGTCGTACACCTTGCGCAGGGCAGGCGCCATCTTGTTGCACAGGGTGCCGGCCACGATCATCAAGTCGGCTTGGCGTGGACTGGCGCGGAACACCTCGGCACCAAAGCGGGCCAGGTCATAGCGGGCTGTGGCCGAATGCATCATCTCGACCGCACAGCAAGCCAGACCAAATGTCATGGGCCAGAGCGAGCCGGTTTTGGCCCAATTCACCACCGAGTCGTAACTCGTGGTGATGAAGCCCTCTTTCATCACGCCTTCAATCATTTTTTGTCCTTAAGCAAGCTGAATGTTGCCGTCAGTGCGAATGTTCATTCCCAGTCCAGAGCGCCTTTTTTCCATTCGTAGACAAAGCCCACGACCAGAATGGCCAAAAAAATCACCACAGCCACGAAGCCGGCCATGCCCACTTCCTTGAGGGCTACAGCCCAAGGGAACAGGAACGCGATTTCCAGATCGAACAAGATGAACAGGATGGCCACCAGGTAGTAGCGCACATCGAACTTCATGCGGGCGTCTTCAAAGGCTTCGAAGCCGCATTCATAGGGGGAGTTTTTTTCCGCGTCAGGTCGGTTGGGGCCAAGGATGTAGCCCAAAACCTGGGGAATGATGCCGACAGCAATGCCGACCAAAATGAACAAGAGAATGGGGAGGTATTGTTCGAGGTTCATCTTGAGACTGACGGTATCACCGAATGAAACACCCAAGCCTGTCGGCTTGGGCTTTTCTGTTTGTCTGGTGCCGTCGGCGAGACTCGAACTCGCACAGCTTTCGCCACTACCCCCTCAAGATAGCGTGTCTACCAATTTCACCACGACGGCTGGATACATTTGCCCGAATTGCATGAGGCGCGCCAAGTGGCACATTTAGCTCTCCGGACAATCCCGTAGTTTACTCTGAAAAGCCCGCCATTTCCTTTCAAAAACCGGGAAAATTGTGCAGAGCAGCAAAGCTGAACGGTAGCTTACTTGGCGGGTGCCGGTGGCACGCTGTTGTCAGGCTTGGCGGTGGGCGTGTTGCCCGGAATTTGAGCGGCAGTGCTGCTGTCCACAGGCGTTGCTGGCGCGGGGGCCGTCACTGCGGCGCCCTCGAGCACGCTGCCCGAAGGTGCTGCGGGACGCGCGTTGCTGAAATAAGCCAAGGCCAATGTGCACACAAAGAACACCGCCGCCAACACCGCCGTGGTGCGCGACAGGAAGTTGGCCCCGCCTGTTGCACCAAACAAACTGCCCGAACCACCGCTGCCAAAAGCTGCACCCATGTCAGCGCCCTTGCCGTGCTGGATCAGGATCAGGCCAATCATGGCCAGTGCCGACAACATCTGGACCACCAAAATCAAAGTCAACATCACGCTCATCAGGATTCTCCGAACAATCTAAAAAAACAGGGGATTGAAAGCTCAGCGCGAAGCGGCCTTCAACATGGTCAAAAACTCGGACGCCTTCAGCGCCGCACCACCGATCAAACCGCCATCCACATCGGGCTGGGCCAGCAAATCGGCAGCGTTGGCGGCATTCATGCTGCCGCCGTACAAAATCGAAACACGGTCCGCATGCGCGGTGGCCGCTTGCAACTGTGCCCGCAAAACCGCGTGCACGTGTTGCGCTTGCTCAGGGGTCGCCGTCAATCCGGTGCCAATCGCCCAAACCGGCTCATAGGCCACGACGATTTCGCTGATGCAATGGCCGTTGGTGTGAATGACCGCTGCCAATTGTCGCTTGACCACCGCTTCGGTTTGACCCGCATCACGCTCAGCCAGACTCTCACCCACGCACACGATGGGGGTGATGCCCGCCGCCAATGCGCGCTGGGCTTTGCTGGCCACGGTCACATCCGTTTCGCCGTGGTATTGACGGCGCTCCGAGTGACCCACGATGCAGTAGCGCACCGCAAAATCACGCAACATGTCGGCCGACACCTCGCCCGTGTAAGCGCCTGCTTCGTGGGCAGACACATCTTGTGCACCCAGAGCCAGGGCCGATCCGGCCAACAAGGCTTGCGCTTGCGCCAAATATGGCGCAGGCACACACACCGCCGCACGGCAAGTCTTGCCGCCCATGCCCGCCAACACTTCGGACAACAAAGAAGCGTTGGCAACGAGGCTGCCATTCATCTTCCAGTTGCCGACCATCAACTTGGCTGCCATCGTCGTCACCAGGTCACCACCAACTTGCCCACATGCTGGTTGGTCTCCATCAGGGCATGGGCTTGCGCCGCGCCCGAGGGCAGACCACCACCCGCCTCCACCGCGCCAAACACGCTGTGGATGACCGGTTTGATGCGGCCTGACTCGATCCAGGGCCAAACGGTTTGGCGCAGAGACCGAGCAATGGCCGCCTTGAAAGCCACAGGCCGTGGACGCAAGGTCGAACCGGTGATGGTCAAACGGCGACGCAAGACCAAGCCTGCATTGAACGCGCTTTGGACACCACCTTGCACCGCGATGATGACCAATCGGCCGTCTTCGGCCAGGGCCTCGACTTCACGCGCCACATAGTCGCCTGCAACCATGTCCAAAATCACGTTCACACCCACGCCGCCCGTCAGGCGCTTGGCCTCAGCCACGAAGTCGGTGGTTTTGTAATTGATGGCATGGTCCGCACCCAAGGCCAGGCAAGCCTGGCATTTGTCGTCAGAACCCGCCGTGGCGATCACGGTCGCACCCGCTGCCTTGGCCATCTGGATGGCCGTGACGCCGATGCCGCTGGTGCCGCCCTGGATCAACAAGGTCTCACCCGCTTGCAAACGCCCGCGGTCAAACACATTGCTCCAAACCGTGAAGAAGGTCTCGGGCAGCGAGGCGGCTTCGGTGTCCGTCAGGCCCTTGGGCACTGGCAAACACTGAGCCACCGGGGCCACGCACAGCTGCGCATAACCACCGCCCGCCACCAAGGCGCACACGCGGTCACCCACGGCCAAACCCGCTTCGGCCATGGCCGCAGCATCGCCCGACACCACCACACCCGCCACTTCGAGGCCGGGAATGTCGGAGGCACCCGGGGGCACAGGGTAGTTGCCCGTGCGTTGCAGCACATCGGGGCGGTTGATGCCGCTGGCCGACACGCGAATCAGCAACTCCCCAGCCCCGGCCACGGGGTCGGGACGGGAGCCTGGCACCAGCACCTCGGGGGCGCCGTAGCTTTGGATTTCAATGACGTTCATGGTGAATCCACGCAATGTCGGGTGATCGAAGACCACCCGAAGCAGCGCTGTTTAGCCCTGAGCTGGACGGTCCAACAAAGCCTTCATCGACAGCTTGATGCGGCCTTTTTCGTCGGTTTCCATGACCTTGACCTTGACGATCTGGCCTTCGCTCAGGTAGTCGGTCACTTTTTCAACGCGCTCGTGGGCGATCTGGCTGATGTGCAACAGACCGTCTTTACCGGGCAACAGGTTGATCAAGGCACCGAAGTCCAGAATCTTGGTGACTGGGCCTTCATAGACCTTGCCGATTTCGACTTCGGCCGTGATCTGCTCGATGCGCTTCTTGGCGATGTCGGCCTTCTCGCCGTCGGTGGCCGCGATGGTGATGGTGCCGTCTTCCTCGATGTTGATCTGGCAACCGGTTTCTTCGGTCAGGGCGCGGATGGTCGCGCCGCCTTTGCCGATCACGTCACGGATTTTCTCGGGGTTGATCTTCATGGTGAAGAGCTTGGGCGCGAAATCGGACACTTCGGTGTTGGCTTCGCTCATCGCTTCTTGCATCTTGCCCAGAATGTGCATGCGGGCTTCTTTGGCTTGGGCCAAAGCGACTTGCATGATTTCCTTGGTGATGCCCTGGATCTTGATGTCCATCTGCAAAGCGGTGATGCCGTTGGTGGTACCGGCCACTTTGAAGTCCATGTCGCCCAGGTGGTCTTCGTCACCCAGGATGTCGGTCAACACCGCAAAGCGGTTGTCTTCCTTGATCAGGCCCATGGCGATACCGGCCACGTGGGCTTTCATCGGCACGCCAGCGTCCATCATCGACAAGCAGCCACCGCAGACCGAAGCCATGGACGAAGAGCCGTTGGATTCGGTGATCTCGGACACCACACGCAGGGTGTAGGGGAACTCTTCTTTGGTCGGCAACACCGCAGCCAAAGCACGCTTGGCCAGACGGCCGTGGCCGATTTCGCGGCGCTTGGTCGAACCCATGCGGCCCACTTCGCCAGTGGCAAAGGGAGGCATGTTGTAGTGGAACATGAAGCGGTCTTCGAACTCGCCCGCCAACGCGTCGATGCGCTGTGCATCGCGCTCGGTGCCCAAAGTGGTGATCACCAAAGCCTGGGTTTCGCCACGGGTGAACAAGGCCGAGCCGTGTGTGCGGGGCAGCACGCTGTTGCGGATTTCAATGGGGCGCACAGTGCGTGTGTCGCGGCCGTCGATCCGGGGCTCACCCGCCAAAATCTGGCTGCGCACGATGCGCGCTTCGATTTCGAACAGCAGGTTGTCGAGCTTGACGGGGTCAAACGCCACACCCTCTTCGGCCAAAGCGACTTTGACCGACGCATAGGCTTCACGGCATGCGTGCGTGCGGGCTTGCTTGTTGCGGATCTGGTAGGCGGCGCGCAGCTTTTCTTCAGCCAAAGAAGCCAGTTTGGCTTCAAAAGCGGTGTCGCGCGCAGGTGCTTGCCAGTCCCACACGGGCTTGCCAGCTTCGCGCACCAGCTCGTGGATGGCGTTGATGGCCGTCTGGCTTTGCTCGTGGCCGTACACCACAGCACCCAGCATGATTTCTTCGGACAGTTGCAGGGCTTCGGATTCGACCATCAGCACAGCGGCTTCGGTACCGGCCACCACCAGGTCCATCGCACTGTCTTTGCGCTGGGTCTGGCCAGGGTTCAGAACGTACTCGCCATTGATGTAGCCCACGCGCGCGGCGCCGATCGGGCCGTTGAACGGGATGCCCGAGATGGACAAAGCAGCAGACACGGCGATCATCGCGGCGATGTCGGCGTCAACTTCAGGGTTCAAAGACACGGTGTGGATGACCACGTGCACGTCGTTGTAGAAACCTTCGGGGAACAGAGGACGGATCGGGCGGTCGATCAGGCGGCTGGTCAGGGTTTCGTGCTCACTGGGCTTGGCTTCACGCTTGAAGAAGCTGCCGGGGATCTTGCCTGCGGCGTAGGTCTTCTCGATGTAATCGACCGTGAGGGGGAAAAAGTCTTGACCGGCTTTGGCGATCTTGGAACCCACGACGGTGGCCAGCACCACGGTGCCTTCCATGTCGAGCAGCACAGCGCCGCCTGCTTGGCGAGCCACTTCGCCGGTTTCCATCTTGACCGTGTGCTGGCCCCATTGGAAGGTTTTGGTAACTTTGTTGAAAATGGACATGTTCAGAACTCCTGAAAACAAAAGCGCATGAGGCTGCACTGTGGGCCCGGAAGTTGACGCTCTGAACTCGATGCCATTCCACAAAACCTTGCAAAACTTTGCTGTAAAGCCTTGTGGAATGACACAGCGCGAGATCGCCCTGACAAATTCCGACTGAAAAAAAGAATAAAGCGCCTGAGCTAGTGAACTAACTCAGGCGCTTTTCATCTGGAGAGACGATTACTTACGCAGGCCAAGCTTGGCGATCAGCGCAACGTAACGGTCAGCATCACGGGACTTGAGGTAGTCCAGCAGCTTGCGGCGACGGCTCACCATGCGCAGCAGACCGCGGCGACCGTGATGGTCTTTGGCGTGTGTTTTGAAGTGGGGAGTCAGCTCGTTGATGCGAGCAGTCAGCAAAGCGACTTGGACTTCGGGGGAGCCAGTGTCGTTGGCAGCACGTGCGTTGGCCTTGACGACCTCGGCCTTGATCGAGGATGCGATCATGGTGTTTCCTTGTTGTTTCGCTGGCGTTCAGTGACGAATTTCAGCGGGTTAATGACTTGCGCCACCTGCCGGAAAAGCGAATGGCGTGCGCTTTGCAAATCGCAAAACAGGCGGATTATAGCCCGAATGAGGGCACTTTGATGACCTTCAGCCCCGTTGGCGGTCGGCCATGCCGTGCCTTTGGAGCCGCCCAAAGGCAGAACGCACCCGATTCAAAGGCATGGATACCCGCATTCGCGGGTATGACAAGCGTTCATTGCGGTCACGTTGCTTTAATTGGGGTCAGATCCCGATTAATTCTTGGCCAACCAAGCTTTGAGCCGTTCCACGCCTTGGTTCAACCTGGCCAGGTCTTTGGAGGCAAAGCACCAGCGCAGCCAACCTGCCGCTTCGGGGGCAAAGGCTTCGCCGGGGGCCAGGCCCAAACCGGCCTCGGCCACCAGGCGCTTGGCCGTAGCCACCGCGTCAGGATGCCCATCGAGCTTGAAAAATGCGTACATGCCGCCCTTGGCCGGGGCCAACTGAACACCCGGCACGGCTTGCAACAGCGGCACGAGGGTGTCGCGACAGGCTTTGAGGTGCGCCACCACGCGGGGCGTGATGTCGGCCGTATTTTGCAGCGCCACCACACCCGCTTTTTGGGTGAACACCGAGGCGCACGAGGTGTTGAACTCGATCAGTTTGCCCATGTGGGGTGTCATGGCCGCGGGCATGACCAGCCAGCCCAGACGCCAGCCGGTCATCAAAAAGCTCTTGGAAAAGCTGTGCACCACGACAAGGCGGTCATCCGGCTCGGCCACATCCAGAAAAGACGGCGCACAGCCATTGGCCGTGTCGGTTTCGTAATACAGGCGCTCATACACCTCGTCGGCCAGCACCCAGGTGCCGGTGCTGCGGCAGTGCGCCAGGATCTCGGCCTGCTCGGCGCGGCTGAGTGTCCAGCCCGTGGGGTTGTTGGGCGAGTTGACGATGAGCACTCGGGTGGCGGGGGTGATCGCGGCTTTGAGCGCGGCCATGTCCAGCTGCCACTGGCCAGCCACCGGGCGCAGCGACACGCATTTCAAATTCGCCCCCATGACCAGCGCCTGCGCCGTCAGGTTGGGCCAGACGGGCGTGACGGCGACCACCTCATCGCCTGCGTCAATCAGGGCTTGCGCGGCCAGCATCAAGGCGTTCACGCCGCCCGAGGTGATGGCGAGGCGCTCCACGCCAATGGATCCATGCAGGGCCGACATGTAGTCGGATACCGCCTGGCGCAGCTCGGGCAGGCCCAAATTGTGCGAATAAAAGGTCTCGCCTTTTTGCATCGAATCGATGGCCGCCTGGCGCACGATGTCGGGCGTGACCTCGTCGGACTCGCCAAACCAGAAGGCCAGCACATCAGGGCGGCCCATGCCCGCGTTGGCCACTTCGCGGATGCGGGACTCTTCCAGGTCCATGACGGCCTGGCGCATGAAAGGAGGGGTGTTTGGGTTCATGCATCCATCGTAACGGCTGACCTGCCCTGCAGGTGTCACCCCTTGCACAACTGTTGCGCTTGCCTATGATGATCGGCACAAGAACAGACAGGGAGACCACCATGAACACACGGCATTGGATGACTGCGCTCACCAGCGTGGGCTTCGGGCTTGGCTTGTTGACCATTGCGCCAGCCAGCCATGCGGCAGACAACTTCACCGCTGTGACGGCCGCAGACAAGCCCGCGAAGGCCAAAAAACCCAAACAGGCCAAAGCGCCCAAGCCGCCTGTCAACCCGGGCGCAGGCGAGAGCAAGACCGAGCGTGACAAGCGCCTGTTGCGAGAATGCCGGGGCAAACCCAATGCGGGAGCTTGCGAGGGGTTTGCCAGTTAAGAAGCCCAAGCGAGTACTGGTGCATGCCACCATTCGCGAGCAGGGGCTCGCTCCCACAACAGATGAAGCGCGGCGTTTTGTGGGAGGCTGCCCCTGCGGCCGAATGTGTGAGGTGGCGATGTGGCCATTCGCGAGCAGGGGCTCGCTCCCACCACAGATGAAGCGCGGTGTTTTGTGGGAGGCCGCCCCTGCGGCCGATTGTGTGAGGTGGCGATGTGGCCATTCGCGAGCAGGGGCTCGCTCCCACGACAGATGAAGCGCGGTGTTTTGTGGGAGGCCGCCCCTGCGGCCGAATGTGTGAGGTGGCGATGTGGCCATTCGCGAGCAGAGGCTCGCGCCCACTCAGACCAGCGTCCACCACTGCACCAGGCCACTGGCCCGCACGCTGGGGCGGTGGATGGCGCCCTCCAGCAAGCCCGCTTCGGCTTCGATCAAGGTGAATTGCTCACGCGCCCGCGTGATGCCCGTGTAGACCAACTCCCGGCTCAAGACTTCGGCACCACCGGGCGGCAGCACCAGCACGGTGTGCTCGAACTCAGAGCCCTGGCTCTTGTGCACGGTCATCACAAAAGCGGTTTCGACATGGGGCAGGCGCATCACGCTGACCGAGCGCAAGGCCTCGCCATCCAGGAACCAGACCTTGAGCTTGCCCTCGGTGTTGGGCAGCACCACGCCCACATCGCCGTTGAAAACGCCCAGCTGCGCGTCGTTGCGGGTGACCATGACCGGACGCCCGGCAAACCATTCGCCCGTGACTTTCAGCAGACCGTCGTCAGACAAGGCTTTTTGCACAGCGGCATTGAGTTCTTGGGTGCCCCAGTCGCCCTGATGCACCGCACACAGAATGCGAAAACGCTCGAAAGCCTTGAGCACGCTGCGCACCCAATTGGCATGGATTTCGGCGTCTTGCCCGCTCGAAACCTGCTGCATTAGGCGCAGGTAGTCGGCGTAGGAGGGTTTGTCTTGGGTGCCCAAGGCCAATGCGCAGACGGCTTGGGGTGTGGAGGGCTGCAGCGCTACCAGAGCGCTGGGTTCGTTGTGGTATGGGTCTTCGGCGGGCTTTCGCGAGCGGGGGCTCGCTCCCACAGAAGACAAGAGAGTGGCACGGGCGGCATCAGCGTCACCCCGATTCACGGCCAGGGCCAATTGGCCGATGGCGCCTTTGAATCGGCGGCTTTGGCGCAGCATCACAGTTTGCTGTGCCAGCAAGGGCGCAGCGCCCCCAGATAGGTACTCGGCAGGCAAGGTCTGCCCTGCCACGGTCTGCACGAACTGCGCGGTGCCTGCGCTGTAGCGGCCTGCGGCAGCATCACGGCACAAATCGCCCAGCACCGCCCCCGCCTCCACCGAGGCCAGCTGGTCCTTGTCACCCAGCAGCACCAGCCGCGCCTTGGGGGGCAGCGCCTGCAGCAGCGCGTCCATCATTTCCAAATGCACCATCGAAGCTTCGTCCACGATCAGCACGTCCACATCGAGCGGATGGGCCGCGTGGTGCCTGAACTGGCGCGTGTCGGGGCGCGCGCCCAGCAGAGAGTGCAAAGTACGGGCCGGTCCCATGCGGGCGATCAGCGTGTTCAAGTCGAGGCCGCTGCCTTCTGGTACTTGATCTTGCAGACTGGTGAGTGCGTTGTCGATGGATTGCTTGAGCCGCGCCGCCGCCTTGCCGGTGGGTGCAGCCAATGCCACACGCAGCGGGCTGCCCTCCTCGTGCAGTGCCAGCAGCAGTGCCAGCAAACGTGCAGCGGTGTAGGTCTTGCCCGTGCCCGGCCCACCGGTGATGACCGACAGACGCGCACGCAGCGCCACGGCACAGGCCACTTTTTGCCAGTCGGTGTCTACAACCTGAGCGCTGGGCGCAAAAAAGCAGTCCAGCCAGCGGCGTGCCGCCGCCTCGGGCACGGGCAGCGGTTCGCTGGCCCGTTGCAGCAGGCCTTGGCCCACACGCTTTTCATAGCCCGCATAACGGCGCAGGTACAAGAGCGGTGCATCAGCGCTGCCGCCCAGCACGAGAGGTTGGCCCTGGTCGGGCGCATCGCTGTGGCGCATGCAGGCCTTGGAGGATGTCGCCCCTTGCAGAGCGGCTTGCCAATCGGGCAGCGTGGCGGGCAGGTGCGCCCAAAGCGCTCGCAAGCCTTGCGGCCCGTCCACCGCCATGGTGGGCCAGCCCAGCAAGGCCACAGGGGGCGCGGACAGGTCAGCCAAGGGCAGGCAGGTGTGGCCGCGTCCTTCCATTTGCGCAAGCATGGCCGCCGCCACCAGCAGCGCAGGGCTGGCCTGCGCATCGAGCCGCAGCAGTTGGGCTGCAAGCGCGCTGTCGATGTGGCGCAGCAAACCCTGCTCGGTCCACAGCTGCAGCCATTGCAGCGTTTGCGCAGCGCTCAAGCCTTGGGCGGGCAAGTCGTTGAGCCAGTCCATTTGAGTGACGGGAACAGACACCGTGCGGGAGGACTTTTTGAAACTCATGCTTTCACCTCGGCGCTCAGCATGGCGTCCAGGCCATCGAGCAATTCGATCGGCGCAGGCAAAGTGCAGCAGCCGCCCGCAGGCCCGTCGATGCCACGCAAGAACAGGTACACCGCGCCGCCCAGTTGCTGCACCGGATCGTAAGCCTCGCCCAGGCGGGCGCGCAGCAGACGGTGCAGCGCCAGCATGTAGAGCGCGGCCTGCACCTCATAGCGGTGGTGGGCCATGGCCTCGGCCAGAGCCTGCGGCGTGTAGGCGGCGTCGTCTGCGCCCAGGTGGTTGGATTTGTAGTCGAGCACCCAGTAACGGCCTTCGTGCTCGAACACCAGATCGGCAAAGCCCATCAGCATGCCGTGCAGCTGCGCGTCGGGCAGTTGGGGGCGGCTCACGCCAGGCAGCAGGTGCTGCTGGCACAGCGCATCCACCTCGCGGGCATGCAGCCGCTCGGCGGGCAGCCAGAACTCCATCTCGGGCAGCAAGGTGCCCAGCGCATTGAGCGGGCTGCCTGGTCCCCGCAGGGGCTGCGCCACCACACGGGTGAGCCACTGCACCACATCATCGGCTTGGGCTTTGTAGCCTGCGTTGTCGCAGCGCTTTTTCAGGCGCTCGGCCTTGGGTGCGTCGAGCAAGAAACCATCGGCAGCCAGCCATTCGAGCTGGTCGTGCAAAAAGTTGCCTGCGCTCGGGCCTTTGGCAAAGCGGTGCCAGGGGGCTTGTGGGCCAGCCTGTTCGGGCAGCGCCTGCGCGTCCACGGGCGGCTCGTCGTCGGCGGGACGCGGCGTGGCCATGTGCAACACCGTTTGCGAAGCCAGGTCACGCGTCAGGCGTGAGAAGCTCGCGATCGTCCACGACTTGTCGATGCGGGCGGTGCAGCTCAGCGCGTCACGCAGTTCGCTGGTGTGGGCAGGCCGCTGCCAGACAGTCAGTGGCACTTCTTCGCTCGCGCTCACCAGTTGCACCGACAAGCGCTGCTCATCTGCATCTTTTTCCAGCGCTTGCAGCTTGGGCAACCAGTCGGCGGCCTCGAATTCCAAACCGCCACCCAGCAAATGGCCTGCCGCGCTCTGGTGGTTCACACATGACTTTCCACCCTGCCGATTGACCGGGCTCCAGCCGACCCACAGCGCATGCCGCGCCCGCGTGAGCGCCACGTACCACAGGCGCAGGTCTTCGCGCAGGCGGTCGTGGTCTGCGAGCTTTGTGTCGTCTTTGTCAAAGTCCAGCGTCCAGACCCGCTCGCCCTCCCCGTCGTCCAGTTGCAGCACCGGGGTTTTGTGGGCTTCCAGCATGCGGTGGCTGTGCGCAAAGGGCAGGCACACCACCGGGTACTCCAGGCCTTTGCTGGCGTGGATGGTGATGACCTTGACCAGGTCTTCGTCGCTCTCCAGGCGCACGGTCTGCTCTTCGCTGTCTCCAGCGCCGCCCGCGTTCACCTCGTCGATCTGCTGGGCCAGCCAGCGGATCAGGGCCTGCTCGCCGTCGAGTTGGCTGCTGGCGGTCTGCAGCAGTTCAGCCAAGTGCAGCACATTCGTCAGGCGGCGTTCGCCGTCGCTCTGGCCGCGCCAGCGCCCGGCCAGTTGCAGCACATGCAGCGACTGGCGCAGCATGGCCAGCACGCCCTGCCCTTGCCAGACCATGCGCAACTCGCGCATCTGCTCGGCGCGTTGGTCCAGCAACTCATCTTGCGTGGCCAGGTCGTACAGCTCGGCGAGCGACAGGCCCACCGTGCGCGTGCCCAAAGCGGCGCGCACGCGGCGCATGTCTTGCGGCTCGGCCACGCCGCGCAGCCACAGGCACAGGTCGCGGGCTTCGTCGCTGGCAAACACCGAGTCGCGGTCGGACAGGTACACCGAGGCCACGCCCCGCGCACGCAAGGCGTCGCGCACGGCCGCGGCCTCTTTGCCTGTGCGCACCAGCACAGCGATGTCTTTGGGTTGCAGCGGCTGGTCGCCCTTGTCGGGCGTGGCAAAGCGAGCCTGCGGATCGCTCAGCCAGGCCACGATCTGCTCGGCGCACAGGGCTGACAGATGCGCCAATGCGTCGCGTGCACTGCGCAGTGTGGCGTCATGCACCACGGTCATGGCCTGCACAACGCCTTCGCGGGTGGTGAACACTTCACTGCGGCCCTTGGCTTTGACGGGCTGGAAAGGCAGCGGATCTTCATCGCCACGCTGATAGCCAAAGGCGTCTTTGGGGATTTCAAACCAGCGGTTGACCACATCGACCACTGCTTTTGTCGAGCGGTAATTGGTGGCCAGCACATGGTGGCGGCCTGTGGTGGCGCTGCGTGCGGCCAGATAGCTGTGGATGTCAGCCCCACGAAAACCGTAGATCGATTGCTTGGGGTCCCCGATCAGCAGCAGCGCAGCGTCTTGCCGGTTCTCGGCCGTGCGGTAGATGCGGTCAAAGATGCGGAACTGCAGCGGCGAGGTGTCCTGAAATTCGTCGATCATCGCCACCGGGAACTGCTCGCGCAGGCGCTGCGCCAGGCGCTCGCCCGATTCGGGGTCGGCCAGCGCCACATCGAGGCGCTGGAGCATGTCGGCAAAACCGAACAGACCGCTGCGCCGCTTGAGCTCGGCCATGCGCTGCAGCACATGGGTGCGGGCGTGCAGGCGGGCGGCCTGCGCGGGGTCGGGCAAGGCCAACAAAGCCGTTTGCAGATCGGCATAGGCTTGCGATTCGGGCGGCAAGTCCACGTGGGCTTCGCCGGGTTTGCGGCAAGCCAGCAAACCCTGTGGTGTGAAACGGTCCCAGCCAGTTTTCATGGTGGTTTGCAAGACCTTGCCGTCTTCCGGGCCTTGGGCCCAGGCTTTGAGCACCTCCAACCAAGCCGCACAATTTTTGTAACTCAGCTTACGGCCGTCCCAGCTGGACTTGTGGTGCGCCAGTTGCCCCTCAATCCATCCCAGCAAGTTGTCGGCCTTTTCAACCCACCCCTGCTTGAGCGCCGCCAGTTGCGCATCACGCTCGGCCAGCGCCGCGCCGAAGACCTGCGCCAGCGTGCCGGGCGCAGGGTCAGCCAGCGGCACCGCCATCAGCGCACGCATGTCCTGGTCGAGCGCGGGCACGTCGCGCCAGACGCGCTGCACCTGTGCCACCAGCGGTGTGGCCATGGGGTAGAGCTGCTGACGCCAGTAGTCCTGCACGGCCTCCAGCCGCAGCGCGGCTTCGTCGCCGACCAGCTGCTCTTCAAACAGGCTGCCGCTGTCAAAGGCGTGCTCGCGCAGCATGCGCTGGCACCAGGCGTCGATGGTGTAGACGGCCGCATCGTCCATGGCCTGCGCGGCCAGCGCCAGTCGGTACGCTGCCTGTTCGCGGGGCTCGCCTTTGGGGTATTCGCTGCAAAGCTGCTTCAGAAAAGGATCGTCCGTTTCAGCGATGCCCCGGAATACCTGCGCCGCCTCGGTCAGGCGGGCGCGGATGCGGTCTGACAGCTCACGCGTGGCGGCGCGGGTGAAGGTCATCACCAGCACGTCTTGCGGCAGCATGGGGCGCACGGGTGCGCTGCCCGCATCGCCATGGCCCAGCACCAGTCGCACATACAGGGCGGCAATCGTCCAGGTCTTGCCCGTGCCTGCGCTCGCCTCGATCAGGTGGCTGCCGCGCAGCGGAAAGCTGTGGGGGTTGAGGGCGTGTGCGGTGCTCATGCGTCTTCCCCTTCGTCGTCTTCAGACGCATCTGGCAAGACCTCGACTTCAGCCTCCGCAGCCCAAGCCTTGAGCGGCGCGTACACCGCCTGCGCCAGCCGATCGAGTGCGCCCGTGGCCAGCAAGTCCTCCACCGTCGGGTAGGTGCGGGCCAGCGCAGGGTCTTTGTCTTTTTCTGCGCTTTTGAACTCGCTGCCCTCATAGGCATCGGCCAGCGCGTTGAGGTTGTCCGGGTCCTTGAGCCACTGCAAGGCCACGCCTGGTGGCAGGGGCAGCGGCCAGCGCATGCCCTCGGCCCAGGTGGCCAGCAGGGTCTGCAACTGGGCGCGAGCAGCCTGCGGGTCTTGCGGGGGCACACGCACCACGGCGTTGCGGCCCACCACCACGCACTTGCATGGTTGGTCCATGGCCGCAGCGGCCAGCGACTGCAGCCAGATGTCGATGAGTTTTTCGGGTCTGGCCAAAGGTGTTTTGGGCTTCAGGTCCGCCACGTCGTTGGCACGCAAACTCAAAAGCATTTGCCCGCCCTCACCCGCCAGCACGCCGCCCAGCGCATCCTGCAAGCCCACCTGCGGATGCGTCTGGTCAAGCAGCACGCGCTCGGCCGCTTTGGGGTAATCCGCGCGCTCGCGCCATGCGGCGGCCAGCTGGGTCTGCAGGATGTGGGTGAGCTTTTGCGCTTCGAGCGTGCCCACCCCCGCCAGCGGCAAAGCCCCGGCCTCACGCAAGTGCTGCACCACACGCGCCGCATGGCGGGGCAGTTCGTCTGCACTCAAATCCGAGGGCACGTGCTGCAGTTCATGGTCGAGCAACTGGTACAAGTCCAGCCCGCCCAGGCCAAACAGTTCTTCGTCGTGAAGCTCGCTGCGTTCGTCATCCAAATGCACCTGCAGCCGCTCTCTGAAAAACGCACCCACAGGTTTGCGCAGGAAGCGGGCCAGTTGCAGCAAGGTGATGACGGGCACGCCGTTGGCGGACTCCAATACCGGCAACAAGCCTGCATACCCTGTGGGAGCGAGCCCCTGCTCGTGAATATCTGCTTCGGGTCCGCAAGCATTCGGCCGCAGGGGCAACCTCCCACCCAAGGCACTGGCTGCGTTTTCTGTGGGAGCGAGCCCCTGCTCGTGAATATCTGCATCGGGTCCGCATGCATTCGGCCGCAGGGGCGACCTCCCACCCAAGGCACTGGCTGCGTTTTCTGTGGGAGCGAGCCCCTGCTCGCGAATGTCTGATGAGGCCAAAGCAGAGGAGCACTCTGCTGCAGGGGTGGCCTCCCGCTGAAGATCCATTTGCGCCGCCCGCCACTCCTTGGCATAGGTCTGCAGCCCACTGCCCGCTTCAAAATAAGCGCGGCTGAAGGGTTGCAGCGGGTGCACCGTGGTCAAGTTCATAGCGGTGTCTTTGCCCCAGAGCAAGTCGATCTCGTCACGCAGCTGAGACACCAGCACCGAGGGCGGTTGCTCGCTGTTGTTGCGCACGCTGCGGCCGCTCCAGCTCACGTACAGCACCTGCCGCGCTGACAAGAGCGCTTCGAGCATGAGTTGGCGGTCGTCGTCGCGGCGCGAGCGGTCGCCGGGGCGCGTCATGCCGGGCAGGCCCATCAGGTCAAAGTCGGCACGCGGGCTGCGGCGTGGGTAATCGCCGTCGTTCATGCCCAGCAGGCACACCGCCTTGAACGGGATCGCCCGCATCGGCATGAGCGTGCAAAACGTCACGCCGCCAGCGCGAAAGCGCTGCTCCAGTCGGGGCGCCTTCAAAGCTTCAAGCCAGGCCGATCGGGCCACGGCCAGCGGCACAGCCTCGGCAAAACCCGCTTCGTCGCAGGCGCGCACCCAGTCGCTGAGCGCCTGGTCGAGCGCCGCCAGCGCATTGCGGTCGTTGTCGTCTCGCGGCTTGAACAGGTCCGCCAGCATGGCGCGACAGCGCTCGGCCCACTGCACGGGCGTGGCGCTTTGTGTGCAGGTTTTCCACCAGTCAATCAAGGCCTGCAGCAGGTGCGCCAGCGACCCGGCCAGCTCGGCGTCCAGCCCACCTACTTCCGGGTAAGGCGACACGCCCAATGAAACGCCATCGTTCACCGGGTCGGCCCCGCAGGCATAACCCATGAGCATGCGCTGCACGCCAAACAGCGCCGAGTTGTCGTCGCCGCACACGCCCAGCCCCAAGCCCGCACGGTGCTCGGCCGACAGGCCCCAGCGGATGCCCGAGCCCGCCATCCAGCGCGTGAGCGTGGGCAGTTGTTCGTCCTTCAGGCCAAAGCGGGCAGCGAGCGCGGGCACTTCAAGCAACTCGACCAGCTCGCTCATGCGGCTGCGCTGCTGCGGCAGGGCCAGCAACCATTCGACCGCATGGATCAACGGACTGATGGCCTGCGCACCCAGGTCGGCAATGTCAAACGGGATGAAACGCGCATCGCTGCGCTTGTATTGACCAAACACGGCGCGGATCGCCGGGGCCATGACTTCGATGTCGGGCACCATGACCACCACATCGCGCGGCGACAGTGGTTGATCGCCCGGCGGCGTGTGGAACCACTGCAGCAACTGGTCGTGCAGCACTTCGAGTTCACGCACCGGGCTGTGGGCCACGCTGAAGGTGACCGAGCGGTCGCCCTCGCGCAGCGGCACCGCCGGGGTGCCCGAGCTGGACGGCTCCAGGTCGCGGATGCGGCGCTGCAGCTGCGCGAGCAAACGCGTGCCGTCTTCGCCAGGCACATCGTCAAAAAAGTCCAGGCGCGGCCACTGCGTGACTTGCTGGGCCGCCTGCAGGTCGTCAAAGGCGTCGAGCTGGCGGATGAAGTCGCGCCCTTGCCGCCCCCATGCGGCCAGCAGCGTGGGCGCGTGCAGGTGCATCTGCGCCAGCGGCAAAGTGGCCAGCGCCTCGCCCCGATAAGCGTGACGTCGCCGCTCGGCCTGCAACCATTCGCGGCCATCGATGATGTCGCCCCAGTGGTACTGGCACGGGTTGGGCACGGCCAGCAGCACCTGGCTGTGCGCGGCCAGCGCTGCCAGCATCTCCAGCAGCTGCCCCGGCATGTGACTCATGCCAAACACCGACACGCGCCGCGCCACGGGGCTGGCCAGCGGCTGGCCCGACTGCAGGTGCGCCAGCGCCCGCGCATGCAGCGCGGGGCGTGTGGCTTGGCGCTGGCTGTCATCCAAAGTGTCGAGCACGCGCCGCCACAGTTCGGCCTGCCAAAGCTGGTCATCGCCCAGTTCATCATGCCCAGCGGCTTTGCGCAGCACGTTGCGCCCGGCGGCCCAGTCCTGCAGCCAGTCGGGGCGGTAAATCTGGTACTGGTCAAACAGGTCGGCCAGTCGGCTGGCCAGTTGCAGCAGGCGGTCGGGCTCGTCGCCTCTCAAGAAACCCGCCACGGGTTGGAACACGGGATCACTCAGGCAGCCGGGCAGCAAAGCCATTAACCGCCAGGTCATGGGCAGCTTGTCGAGCGGTGAGTCGGGTGGCACGTTCTGCGTGCCCAGCACCTGCCGGTAGGTGCGCCACAAAAAGCGCGAAGGCAGCTCCACCCGCGTGGCCGCGCACACCCCACCTTGGCGGGCCAGCTCGATCTTGATCCACTCGGCCATGCCGTTGCTCTGCACCAGCACCACTTCGCTCTCGAGCGGCAGCAACGGGTGCGCACGCAGCCAAGCCGTGAGGGTGTCGGCCAGCACCTCGGAGCGGTGGCTGTGCAGGGCGATGAAGCCGGGCGAAATGGCAGGAATGGGCATGCAGGCGGGAAAAGGAGCGGAGAACGAAAGCGTCAAGAATAGCCGCAATCTAGCCCCACGCAGGCTCAAGGCGCGAGCCTGTGACTGCTGATTTTTTAAGCACATCCATCCAAGCCAGTCAGGATGCGCCCCGGCACAGTTATTCATGGACTTATCCACACCTTTGGGCACGGGCTTTGGGGGCAACCTTGCCCGACCTGCGAACAGGGCTAAAAGTTCTTGAACATGCCCATCCTTTACAAAATCGATAATCGCTCTGCTATTCTTAAACCGATTCGCATCCCCGCTTTTTTCTCATTTCGTTTTTCAGGAGTCACCATGGATTCATTCAGCATTTGGCATTGGCTCATCGTCATCGCCGTTGTCCTCGTTGTTCTGCTGGCAGGCAACCTCGTTGCTAACAAAAGCGGGGCCTTGGTCGTTAAAAAGTTCTTTGTCAGCCCCAGCCCACGTGATGACGGTGTTTACGTCGAAATCATCGGCCGACAAAGTGGCCTGATCGCTTGGTTATTTGCGCTGCTCAAGATTGACCCCACGCTCGAGATGCGTGTTCGTCATGACAAGGTGGAATACATGGCCGCCAGTTTTTCTGGTTTCGAGCGTGTCATCTTGCCCATCCACTCCGTCAGCTCCGTGTTTTTTGGTGTGGTTCGCCCTTGGCTGAAAGCGTTGACCTGGCTTCTGGTTTTTCTGGCGGGTGCCTACGCTGCCGCCGAAGCGGGCAGCACCGGGGCCGTGATTGGTCTGACCCTGGCAGGTGTTGTGGTCGCTGTTTTGATCTTTGTCCTAGGACGCGAGCGCAGCATTGGTTTCACCGAAATGACCGGAGATGACTACGCCTTGCGTTTGAAGCGTTCGGTCATCGAAGGGCAGGAAATCAGCGAGGAGCGTCTGGCCGAAATCGCCGCCATCATCATTGCACTGCTGGACGCGCACAAGAAAGCCGACTGAGCCATGCTGGAACACAACACACCGCGCAAAGCCCCCACCCTGTCTCTGGATGAAAAAGTCGGCCACACCCTGCAGCTGACCGCCGAGCCAACAGGCACCCTGCGCAACGCCTCCTCGACCTGGGTGGCCACGGCTCTGTTCGGGCTCATCGGTCTTGCCGCCTCTGCATTCCTGATCCCCTTGAGTCAGGGGCAATTCCAATCGCCTTGGACCGCAGAGCTTCGGTCAAGCCTTCCCGCTTTGTGGGGCGCGGATGAAGAACCCGAAGCCAGCGTTCAAGAGGCCACGCAAACGAGCGAATCCACATCAGAAGTGCCTGCATCGGACGTGGCCGAGCTGATGGGAAAACTCAAAGGCAAATATTGCTTCAATTACATGCCCACTGGCGACGATCCCGGCGCACGTGATGCCTTCGCAAAACTCTACTGGAACAAACTCAATGCAGAGCTGACCCAGCTGACGGAAGACCGCCTGGACGTGTGCTCACCGTTTGCTTACCAGACCCCTGAAGTTCTGGTGGGTGGAGGCTGCCAAAAAAGCAATTGCGGCTCCAATGACGTGACCTTCTACATCAACCGCCAAGGCAAGATCGCCATGGACTACCGCGTTGAAGGTGAATGCCGCTACGCGGCCGAAGATGGCTTCACGCAAGTCAGCCTTTTGTGCAGCCAATGACACGGCGCGAGGGTTGCCCTGAGGACTTGGCACATGGGGATACACTGACCCGCCGTTTTTGAGCCCACCATGTCTGAAATCGACCGACTCTACCAATACAAGACCTTGCTCAGCTCACGCCGAGTCATGAGCCGAGAAGACATCCTCAACAAGCTCGAAATCTCGCTGGCCACCTTCAAGCGGGACATCGCCAAGCTGCGTGACCAGTTGCACACCCCCATCGTGTTCGACCGGGACCTGGGCGGCTACCGGCTTGAACAAACAGAAAGCACCGAACTGCCGGGCATGTGGTTCAGTCAGGACGAAATGCTGGCCCTCATGACCATCCAAAGCATGATCGTGCAGCTCGAACCCGGCTTACTCGGCCCCAAGCTCAAACCGTTTCAAAAGCGCCTGGACGACATGCTGGCCAGCCAAGGGCTGGATGCCGCCACCCTGACCCAGCGGGTCCGCGCAGTCCATGCGGGCAAACGCCGCCTGCCCCTGACCAGCTTTGAGACCCTGGCTAAAGCGACGCTGGAGCGCAAGCAAGTTCAGGTCGAGCACATCAACCGCCAAAACGGAGAAACCGTGCTGCGGGACATTTCGCCCCAACAACTGGTGCACTACCGGGACAACTGGTACGTGGACGCCTGGTGCCACCTGCGTGGTGGCTTGCGCAGCTTTTCTGTAGACGCGATTACCCGGGCCACCCTGCTCGACAAAGCCAGCAAAGACATTGACCTGATCGCCATGCGCCAGCAGCTCGATGGCGGCTACGGTATTTTTGGTGGCACCCCCAAAGCCTGGGCACAACTGCGGTTTTCGAAAGCACGAGCCGCATGGGTTGAGCACGAAATCTGGCACCCCGAGCAAAAAAGTGTGCGCTTGGCCGATGGACGCTACGAACTTGTGGTGCCCTATGCCGATGAAAGAGAGCTGCTTGGCGACATCTTGCGCTTTGGGGCCGATGTGGAAGTGCTTGCCCCATCCCGCTTGCGCGAACAAGTGCAGGCTGAAATTCAAAAGATGGGGCAGTTATACGGGCGCTGACGCAGCCTGCGCGACGCTCAGACCTTGGGCCTCCAGGGCAGCCACATAGACATCACGCAAAAATTCACTGGCCACGCACACCCGAATGCACTGCAGGTGCGGCGCCAGCGCTGATGCGGCACAAAACACCTTGGCGGTGATCTCTGCCGCCAACTCAGGCGGGAAAGCGAACACGCCTGTGCCAATGGCGGGCAACGCCAAGGCTCGAATGTCATTCTGGTGGGCTGCTTTGAGAGCAGCTTCTATGGCCTGCTCCAAAATTTGGGGTGCATCATCGTGGTTGGTGTACGAAGCCGCCCGCACATGGATCACCCACAGGTTGGGCAGCTTGAACCCCGGCGTGACCAGGTAAGCACCAAAAGCCAAGGGTGCGAAAGGCTTGCAATACTCTTCCAGCTTGGGGCCTGCGGCGGTATGGATGGCGCCAGCCACACCCGAGCCCAAACGCAAATTGGCATTGGCACTGTTGACCACCGCCTCCATGTCGGGTTGCTTGACGATGTTGCCGACGACGACTTCGATCTTCATATTTTTGCTCCTTTGGAGAAGCGAATCTTGAGCCTTCAAAGGCTCAAGACATGAGCCTCACCAATTCGTTGTCAATCATGGACATCTTCCATGGCATCGTCCTGCGTCAGCATCCAAGGGCTCAAGGCTCCCTCCAAAACCCACACATAGCCCCTGCGGCTGAACTGTGTGCCCCACTCTGATGTCCAATCGCAAGCAAACGACCAAAGCACTGCATCAGCAGGCCTTTTGGACACAAAGTCTGTCCAAGCAGCATTCAAGTGCCCAAAGGGCAAATCAGGAACGGCATTCAAAGGGTCTTTGACAAAGCTGGAAGCCTCGACTTCTGCAATCGTTGTCTGGCCAATGAGATCTTCAGGGCGTACCCGGAACACCGCGTCACTTCGGCGCTTGGCCTCACGCTTTTCATTTCTTCGCTCTTTGTAGATGAACCAGATCACAGCAGGCCAAGCCGTCACAACAAGAATTGAACCCAGAGCTGGAGCCACCACTTTTTCCAGAATTTGATCCGTTTTGCTTTGAGTACCGCGCATACTTGCCAAAAGTTGGCTCATATCAGACTTGGGCCGCCGAGCATTCTGGACATACACCCCCAAACCAAAAACCAGGCCAAGACCCAAATAAAGCCACAGCCAGATCATTGATCATCTCCATGGTTAGCTTTGCGCGATGGCCGGGTCGTCATTCCACCGATGCTGTAGCCCTCTGGCGCGTCCTCGTCACCCACGCCGTTGTGGCGAATCTCTTGCTTGACGACCACGCCGTTTTGCAAGGTCAACAAAACATCGCGCTCATAGATGCTGGCGTAGCCCATGTGCACGTATTCGAGACGCTTACCCTGGGGAATGCGCAACGTGCCGGAAAACCAATGGGCGAAGACGCGATGCGCGAAGCCTGGGAAAACGCTCTCCAGGTCCGCATCTTCGCCCGATTTCAAGGAACCATGTAGCGCGACAAGGTACATGCGGTCATTCAGGATTTCCCATGTGCCCACGTAGCCACGCCAAAGGGCCGTGGATGTTGACTCAAAACCCGGGTCGCGGCCCCCCAGGCTGAAGTAGTTGTTCAAAGGGTTGGTCAACAAAGGGACCTTTTGGCCCTCAAATATCAGCTTTTCTGAGATTTGTGCTGTCATTTTGACCTCCATCGTAATTGTCAAAAACCAAAGGCTCACTACGTGAGCCTTGCCAATCAAATTAGAAGCCGCAAGTGAATTTAAATTAAATTAAATATAAATTGATATTAAATTCAAGGGCATTTATATTTTAAAAATTATTAATTTATATGACGCCTTCAGGAGAAATTAAAAATTATTTGTGGGTTATTTATATTTAGAAAAGTAATCTTTCAATACAAAACCTGAAACTGCAGCCATTCTCTCCTCAACTGTCATGTGCATTCCAAAACCATTCCAATTAATTAATCGCAAGCAATGTTGACAAACCAAAAGTTTTTGACTAGAAATTTGTCTACCATTAATGCGAACAGGAAATAACCCATCTTGACGATTTGAGGTTATAAATCTACTACTTCTATCAAGTGTACGCATGGCCTGACGAGTAGCACAATCTGCAATATGATAACGTGGAAGTTTAACTTCATTTTGGTAACTAATAACATCGTATATATAGAAAATTACTCGTTGACCTTTATAGCGCAAGGTACCGTCATAAACGACTTCAACATCATCAAAATCAACATCAGTTTGAACTGTCATTGAAGGAGGCGGAGCACTACCACTAGATACTCTTGCTGGCGGCATAACAGGTTGAGGCGATGGCGATGCAAGATCTATGGGTTTGCTGGGCGCCACTGGTTTAAGATCAATTTTAATAACAATCTTAGGCACGAATGGGTCGCGAAAATGATCAATCAAGGGAGCAGACGAGAGCTCCATGCGAAGATCATTTAAGCTAGCATCAAGTGCGAAATCAAATATTTTCATTTATTTTCCACTTGTTATTTTTTGTGCTATTTGCCCCATTCGCTCATCAGAATTAGTAACAATCCTAAATTCAACACGCTGATTTTTAGCGGAATTTACATCGACCGGATCAAATGGGACTGATGAAGACAATCCATTAGCAGTAACTTTTTTAATAATCCAATCAGTATCTGATTTAAGCTCAGGCATAACCAGTAAATACTCAAGCGTTGATCTGGTACGATCCTGCGAAAGCTTCATATTATTAAAGTATGCAGATTGACGAGTGCTATTTGCACTCCAGAAGGAACTAGTATGCCCTTCAATGCGTATTTCCTTAATAACACCCTGGAATTCGGTGCTATTAAGCAATTTAATATACCTAGGAAAAAAATCAGTCAATACAATTTTATATTTATCGGTCAATACAGAACTACCAGTTGCAAATAGAACCTCAGGATCATTAAAACGTATAGTCATGTCTCCAAGCAAATCAGCATTCCACTGCTTTATATCGTCCTTAAATTCTTTTTGCAGAGCCTGTTGCAAATTACTTTTGGACTTTTCATACTCCTTGACTACGAGAGTGGTTGTTTGCTCAACGCGCAACATAAAAGCTGCCGTCAAAAGCATGAAAACCATCATCAACCCTGTCATCAGGTCTGCTAAGGGAATCCAATGTGACTGATTGCTCTCAGTTTCCATGGCTGCGATCCTTTTGTTGAGATGCAACCATATCGGCAAGTCTCACAACTTCTCTTAATTTATCGGTTAGCGGCGTGTAATCCGCAACAAATTTGGTTGACAATGAAGCTAATTGATTGCCCAAAGCCTGAAGACTTCGGTTAAGCTCATTTTCAAGACTGCTCTCTAACTTTGAAACACCGTCTTGTACCTTCTTGACACTTTCCGCAAGATTCAAATTAACTGTTTTTTGATTTTCTTCAAGACTATTGCTAAGTTGTCGAGCAAGACTTTCATTAGTAGTCCTAGCTTTTGAACCAAAATCTGCAACCGTAACGTCAAGCTGTCGCCCCACTTGCTCCAAATTATGTTTTGATTGCTCAGCAAATGCCCTACTAACTGAACTCATTTCTCCCTGAACCGCCTTAATACCCTCACTGATTTGAGTTGTCATTTGCTTGAAGTGCGCTTCAAATTTAGGTGCAGTGTCTTTTAGACCACCAAGAATATCAGCAAGACTTTTCTGGGAAGAATCTATCTTTTCAGCTTGTTCAGCCAATAATTTACTCAATTGATAAACTTGTGCAGCTGCTGTACCGAATTCTTTGGTCGCATTAACAATAACCAAGAGATTTTGTGATGCATCTTGTAAGTTTTTAGCACCTACATTTTGAACTTCCTGAAGCTTTTCCAAATGATCTTTATATTGATTTTGCCACTTTAACAAATCACCAACCGCCAAATTAAGTTGCTTGAAATTCTCACCAAACTGCTCACTTAATTTTTGGTTGAAATCTCGTATAACGTCACGAAGAGCCTCAACTAAAGTCTTTGAACTTTGCTCGGCCAATTGCTTAGCAAAATTATCCAATGACTCACGCATAGACTTAAAGCTATCACTTTGATCTTGCCGCAACATTTTCAACTGTGATATTAATGTATCCTGATCTTGACCAGTAAGGCTTGTTTTTAGTCCTTGTAAAGCAACGACTACATCATCTAAAGATGAGCTTTTTGGCGTCCCTGGTGCTTGCTCAATTGGAGTTTTCTGAAACTTATGGCGTGCACGAATTACTAATGAGCCGAAAACACCTGAGACAGAAGCCCAAAAAGCAGTTTTTACACCCTCTAGCAAGTTAGGCACACTATTTTGAACATCATTTGTGTCGAAGTCTAGCAATGCCAATGCAATTCCAACAAAGCATCCAAAAATACCCAGAGTAGTTAATATTTCAGGGCCATGAACTACAGCAAATCGATCAAATCTTATCTTTACAAAATAGAAAGTTAAGAACACGTTGATGCCAACAAAAAACAGGGTGTGACCATCGCTCAGAAGAGCCGTCCAACCACCTGCAGCAAGCGCTGTAGATGATATTAAAAATAGTGCGAAACCTGAAATTAGAGTCTTTATCATTTATTCTCCATTTTTAAATGTTGTCGTCATTTGACTAGCTGCATCAGTTTTCCGAAGGTATCAACCACATCGTATTTGACATTCTCAGGAGCGAATTTTTTATTCACTTCAGCAAAGAACTTGCGTGCGCACTCGATCTTGGTGGCTTCTATTGGCCGCAGGTCCATTGTGGACATGGAGCCCTTGGTCTCTGCCACAAAGTAAACATGCTTGATGCTGCCCTCTTTGAACGAGATGGCCCAGTCGGGGTTGTAGTCGCCTACGGGCGTGGGGATCAAAAACCCTCTTGGCAGTTTGGCGTAGACCACCACGTCTTTGCTGGTGTCCAGCTCTTGCACAAACTTGCGCTCGATGTTGGAGTCGGTCAGCACGTAGTCGTAAATGTGACGCTCCAGCTTGTTGCCCGCGTTGCTCAAGTCTTGCTTGGTTTGGCCAGCGGTGAAAATGTCCAAATCAAACTTGTCTTCCACGGTGTCGTACGCCAGGTGTTCAATGATCACCGTAGCTTTTTGCTCGTTGATCACTCGAATGGCTTCTGCAATAAAGCTCTCGGGGTTGGTCTTGTACTGCGCAAATACCGCTGCATTGATGCCCTTCAGAATCTCTGCAATGGTCCGGCGGGTCAAAACCGTTCCCTCTGCTAATTCACCAATCAAGTCGTACTTCACAGCCGAGTGGATTGATATCTTATTGGTTTCCACCTCGGTCGCCTTTAGCACAAAAGCGTTACCGTTTTGCAAACCATCGGCAGTAATCTGCTCGACCTGCTCACCACGCTGAATCGTGTATTGCAGTGGCGTCACTCGCAGGCCAACCTTCCCATCTTTGTCGTTGATAGCTGCAATGGCTTTTTGCACCAGTTCTGCCGAATCAAAGTGCACGCTGTACGCTGCTTTGCGGTTGATTCGGTCCCACAGCGCCTTGAACTCTTGCTTATCAAAGTTGGCGTTGGGCAGCAGCTTTTTGGCTTTGCGACCGTCGGCAGGCTGCATCATCTGGCCTTCGCTGAATACCGAATCCACCAACTTGATGACTTGCTCGGCCATAGGCAGCAAGTCGTCGGGTAATGGGGTCAAGCTGCCGTCGGCTTTGGCCTGGTGGTACTTCTCGGTGATGTTGCGTTTCTTGTCGACGTAGCCGTTTTGGATCAAGTAAAACTCAATGTCAGTGGCTTGTTCGTCGGTCAAGGTCACGGGGCCGGTTGGCGTCTGCAGGACCTTGCCCACAAAGTACGCCTTATCGGCCACCTTGGGCCGCTCAGACAAGGAATCGCTGATGTCCTTTTGCAGCGCCGCGACGAAGTTTTTGTAGCTCTCGCTCGCAACCACCGTCAGCACGTTCACATCGTGGACGATAGCTGGGTGATCCACGCGATCACCGTTTTGGTTTACACACAGGCGCAGGCCACGGCCCACTTCTTGACGGCGCGAAATCGTGTTGTCGCTGTGCTTGAGCGTGCAGATCACAAACACATTGGGGTTGTCCCAGCCTTCGCGCAATGCTGAATGCGAAAAGATGAAACGCACAGGCTCGGCCAACGACAGCAAGCGCTCCTTGTTTTTAAGAATCAAGTCATACGCATCCACGTCGCTCGACAGGCCCGCGTTCTCGCCACGCTTTTCCACATCGGGGTCCACCAGCCGCTTGCTTTTTTTGTCGATAGAAAAGTAACCGCTGTGCGTCTTGTCCGCTGCGATGCCTTTGACGTACTGCGTGTACGGTGTCTCAACCAAATCCAGCACCTCGTTCAGGTGCAGCTGGTATTCCTCTTCAAACACGCGGGCGTATTCGCCCTTTTCATCGGTTTGGCTGTAATCGCGGTACTTGGCCACTTCGTCAATGAAGAACAGTGTCAGCACCTTGATGCCGTCTTTGTGCAGCTCTTGTTCTTTTTCAAAATGCGCCTTGATCGCCTCACGGATCTGAATGCGGCGCAAAGCCGCCTCGTTTACATCGCCGATGGCCTCGCCCACCGACAGCTCCACGCCGTTAGTAAAGCTCAGCGTGTCGGTGTTGGCATTGATGTCGGCCACCACATAGCCCTGGTACTGGTTGAGCCCGTTGGACAGATCAAACAAGTTGTCGCCCTTGCCCAGTTTGCGCGGCACGGGCTTGATGTCGCCATTGGCCTGTTTGATCTCCAGCTCCACCCTGGCCACGGGCGGCTTGGTGGTGGAAATGTCGATGGACTGCAAAAACAAATACGCATTGGTGCCCGCCAACCCTTTGACCGCGATGCCGCGCACGTCAATCTTCTTGACCAGTTTCTGGTTATAGGCATCCAGCGCGTCGAGGCGGTGGATTTTGTTGTGCGTGGTTTTGTGGGTGGCCGAGTAGCGCAGCACCATCAGCGGCTTGAAATTGACCAGCGAATCCAGCGTTTTACCGCCTTCCATTTTTTGCGGCTCGTCCAGAATCAGGATCGGCCTGTTGGCGCTGATCACATTAATCGGTCGGCGGCTCTGAAAGTCGTCCAGTTCTTCGTAAATGCGACGAGCATCCTTGCCTGTTGCATTGAACGCCTGCACGTTGATCACCATCACATTGATGCCCGCGTCACTCGAAAAGCTCTCCAGGTGGTGCAACTGCTTGGAGTTGTAGGTGAAGAAACGGGCCTTCTTTTTGTAGGTCTCCAAAAAGTGGTCGGCCATGATCTGCAGCGACTTGGTCACCCCTTCACGAATGGCAATGCTGGGCACCACGACGATGAACTTGCTCCAGCCATAGGCCTCGTGCAGGTCAAACATCGTCTTGATGTAGCAATAGGTCTTGCCCGTGCCGGTTTCCATCTCGATGTCCAGGTTCACCCCGCACACCTTAGTGCTCACCAAACGGGGGGACACGGGCAGGTTTTGCAGGCGCTGCACCTTCTGAATGTTGCCCAGCAACTGGTCCGGGGTCAGCGTGATATCGCCGTTGCGAAAAGCGGCCTCTTGGCTTTCGGCTGCAGGTGCGTCCTCCAGGGCCAAAGCACCCTGCGGGCTGCTGGGCGTGGGCCGACCTGCGCCGGGGTCGAGCCGGTAGCGCACACCGCCATGCGCGGGGGCCTGGCCAACAAAGCAGTCCACCACCGCTTGCACAGCGGCCGACTGGTAGGCCTGGGTTTTGAACTTGATCTTCATTGCGCGATTACCTTTTGCCTGTATTTGTGGAGTCTGCAAACTCCACAAACTGTTTTGCGGAGCCCAAAAGCTGTTTCAGGCTCCACAAAGTTGATTTCTTCTCTGCAATTTCTCTGCAAATTTCGTTTAAAAATGATTGCAGAAAGCCATAAGTCATTGATTTTTATAGAAATATTTTCAATTTCTTTCTGCATTCATTCTGCAAGCCGCCACACAGGGCTGCCGCGTGAACCCGTGTTAAGAATGAGCCCCCGGCGTCGCAGCTTGGTCAACAAATTGCCGACCTTGTCCTCTTTTTGCTCTGCCGTCAGCGCAACACTCAGCTTGGCAAGCAAGAGCTGGTTGATCTCTTTGCGGGTCGCTTGCCCAAACTTACCAAGGTAGTCCATCAGCAACTTGGCGTAAAACTCGTCGTCTTGAGCGCGGGTGTGGATGTAATCCACCTTGCCCGCCGTCACGCCAGCCACTGCGGCTGACACATGGAAATGGGGTTTGCGTCCCTCAATCAAGCCACTGCGCTTGAGTCGCGCTACAGCGCTTTCGGGAATGGGCAGCTTTTTCTGCACCCGGTCCAAGGCCAACACATCGGCCAAAGGCAAATCTGTCTTCTGGATCAAGAGGCGGCTGTACGCCAAGTCCACCACGCTGCCATACACCGTCATGCGCACCACCCCTGTTTCGCTCAGGTCGTAGTCGGGCATGGGGAAATAACGCCGGGCTTGCTCACGGTGCATCCAGTGAATACCGTAACCCATGGTGTCGATCATGTTCAGTTCGGCCATGGCCTGGGCCAAAAACGGGTTGCGATAACGCCGGGGCGTTTTATTGCCCGCAATGTAGTCGTCGGGCTGGCCATCAAAAAACTGCCCCTCGTTCTCAAACACCAAGGTGGCAGGGGTTTCGGTCACCACAATGCGGCCACAGCGGCTGTAGTCCTGGTGCGCTATGCAGTTGTGCAAGGCCTCCAGCACAACCCGCCTGTCGTACTTGGACACCTCCACCGGAATCAACACGTTGTCGGGCAGGATGCGAATCTGGACATTGCGAATGCGCTGATACAGCTCACTGGTGGCTACCAAAAACGGCAAGCCAAAATGCTCATAGGCACGCTCTGGCCCTTCCAGCTTCCAGGTCAGTTGCGCGGGGTGTGGCGAGAGCAAGTGCGCTGAGGTTGATTTGCCCAACAACAGCAAGGTGCCCCGCGTGATCTGGCCATCGCGCAACAAGTGTGCACGCTCTAAAAACGCGGCGACAGGCCAGGCCATCACCTCTTCGGCAGAAAAACGGTTGGCGTACTTTTTGGCAAACGCGCTGCGTGCCAACTGCAAAGCGGATTCATCCAAATGCGCCAAGGTGGCACCCGGCACCAGTTGCGCCGTCCAATCCGTCAGCAGCGTTTGCTGGCGGATTTCATCGAGCTTGTCCAGACCCAAGGATGTGCGGCTTTCACCCGCACGGGCGTAGTAGTGGCCCTTCCAGGCGATGGGCATGCCCCGGGGTGCTGGCGGCACCTCCATCAGCACCACACGGCCAGCCGCGTGCTGCAACACATGGATGTTGCGCAAGGTGATGCTTGGCTCTGTGCTGTCGGCAATCTGGCTCTTCAGGCTTTGCAAGCGCTCGGGTTGCGGCCGGTAATCGGAGCCCACCACACTGCGGGTTTTGTCGCTCACACCAAACACCAGCCAAGCTCGATCTACACCCCGCAAATTGGCCTCGTTGGCCAAGGCAGAGAAATACTCACCGATCTTGTCGGTGTCGTAGTCATTGCCCGCCTGCTTGAACTCCACCACCTCGTTCTCCCAGGTGGCCACAAGTTCATTGAGCAAAGCGCTTAACGCGGCTTGGTCCATGGCTGCTCCTGTCAGAGGCACTTGACTTCGGTCGAAGGTGAAAGCTGCTTGAAGATCTGCTCCACATTGATCTTGACCGCGCTGTCTTTGAAGCCCGCATCGCGGAACACCACGCGCATGGGCTGGTGCTTGGCCAAGGCTTTGACAAAGTCTTCGTCCACCCCGCCGCTGGCGTCAAAGCATGCGGCCAAGACATTGCCATCGACAAAGAACACTTCTTTGCCTTGGATCGTTTCTTTACCAATGGGCAGCGCCAAGTCAACACCCCAATCGAGCATGACTTGAAACAGCAAGTCTTCGGCTGTACGGTCCGGCTTGATGTTGTCGACGAACATGTCGAACTTGGCTTTGTCTAACGCGTCGGGGGCGTAGTAGACATCGGCCATGTTGGATGTGTCGATTTTTAAAACTCTGAATCCCACATCAAGGACGTTCTTTGGATTAGCCTGGAAAATTTTTTTACCAGCACGCCTCACTCGTTCTTTGGATATTTCTGCAATGTTGCAGGGGCGATTAATTGACTTACAGAAGTCAATGGCCGCTTGATGATCTTCATTACTCACATCCAATTCTTCCGGCCATTGAACCAAGATAAATTTTCGCCTTGAGTTTTTATCGGAAAGATTTACGTCAAATACTGCTTGAGCTGCAGTACCTGAGCCAGAAAAGAAATCTAAAACAATGTCATCAGGCTCGGTACTCAATCGAATAAACCGCTCAATTAATGCAGACGGCTTTGGGTATGAAAAAACATCTTGGCTACCCAACAACTCGGCAATTTGTAGTCGTGCAGTTTGTGTATCTGGAACATCAGATAAAATCGATTTCGGAGATTCAAATGCAACTTTCTTTTTGGAATAAAGTTTCCCGTTATCTTTAAAGAAAAATTCAACAATTTCCTGACCCTTGGTGTCGTATACCTTTTTCCCATCTAACCAGTCTTGGATCATGTTCTTCATAGTCCAACCAGCTGACAATGTCACATCTTTCGCCAAAGCCCCGTTTTTGAATTCAAGTTGGCCTTGAATCTCTATCCGCTCAGAGCCTTCGATTGCACCAGTAATTACCTTGTCTGGTCCTTCATATCGTATGCCAGCACGAAAAGATATATCAGATGCAGGGTGACGTCGATCAACTTTTTTATTACAGCGATCAATAGAGAACTCTCCATCACCTAACTTATTGAATAATGGGAGGCTAGACTTATCCTTCGCATAGCCAATAACATATTCATGCGCTCTAGATATATGACCAGCATTGATTCCTCTTGGGAGGGACCAAATAAATGGCGATATTGCGTTGCTTTCCCCGAATATTTCGTCACAAACTTTTCTAAGATTGACGACTTCATTTTCATCAATAGATATGAATAAAATACCATCTTCACTTAAAAGCGTACGAGCAAGTCGTAGCCTTTGATAAATCATTGTTAACCAATCAGAATGAAATCGGCCTTTTGCTTCGGAATTTAAAGTCAGTCTTCGTTTCTCATCGTCTATTTGATTTGACTTAACTAGATAAGATTCGGTGTTCTCTGAAAAATCATCCTCATAAATCAGATCTGTTCCTGTGTTGTAAGGTGGATCGATGTAAATCAACTTCACCTTACCAAGATAGGTCTCCTGCAACAGTTTTAATGCATCAAGGTTGTCGCCCTCAATAAACAGGTTCTTTGTGCTGTCAAAGTCCACACTCTCATCACGGCATGGACGCAGGGTTTTGGCGATCGGCGCGTTAGCTGTCAACAAAGCCTCGCGTTTACCAGGCCAGTTCAATTGGTAGCGCTCTTGCGGTCCTTCCACAATAGATCCCGACAACTCTTGTCGCAACTGGTCAAAGTCAACTGCAAGCTTCACGCTGCCATCCTCCCCCTTGGCCTCTGTCACGCAGTTTGGAAACAGCGATTGAATACGCGCAATATTTTCTTGCGTCAGGTCGGGCGAATGCATTTTCAGTTTGTCCATGGTGCTGCTTTCAGGCGCTGGCTTGTGGCTCAGCGACTCAGTTCTTGAAGTTCGGTTTTGAGTTGTCGCAATTGGGCATTGATGCCCACCTTGCGGTTGAATTGTTTTTCTTTGGCCAGTTGGGCCTGTGTTTTATCTACGGCACGTTCCAAAGCTGCAAGCTTACCCATTCGTTGCACTTGGTCGGCCAGCTTTTCTTGCGGGCGTGCGGGCAAACTGATGAGGTGGCGTAACAGGCTTTCGTACAAAGCGGCCAGGTCCAACGCCATTGGCAGTGGGGTACGCGCTGCATCGGCTGGCTGCCAGTTGCCAGCAAAGTAGTCGCTGCACACCCATTGACTGGCATCGGCCGCGCTGGGGCGCTTGTGGCAGGCAATGGGTTGCACGCGCCCTTCAAAGCAAAGCTCAAAAATGATGGAATATTGCACCGCACCATCGATGCAACGCAGCACATCCAGGTGAAGCTCGGGCACTTTGAGGTCTATGCTGAATACTTGCACCTCGGGCACGCCGGGTTTGGCAGGCAGGTTGATGGTTTCGGGGGCCAGTTTGTATTGCCAAACAATTTGTTCCACTTGGGCCACAAACAGGTCTTTCAGGCGGGTGTTGGCACCCGCTTTTTCGTAGAGTTTGTTTTTGGGCAAGGTTCGCCCAAATGCCGCTTGGGGCGGGTAGCTGAACAAGGCGTTTTGGGAGGGCTCGCTCATGCTGCTCATGAATGGGCCTGCACCACCAAAAAGCTGACAAGCTCAAAGTCGTCCAAACCCGAGATGGTGTTGGTCAGCGCCGTGGTCTTGCCACCGGTGAAAAGGCTGTCCAGGTCTTTCTCTTCTTTGACGTCGATCATCGAGCGAATGCTTTGGCTCAGCAGGTCTGAATAAGCTTGCATGTGGCGGCCATCGGCGGTTTCTTGGTTGAAGCTTTGGCAGGCAGGCAACACCGGCTCGGTTTGGCCTTTGCAGGCGCTACGCACCAGGTCGAGCAAGCGCTTGACTTCGGTGTGGTCGTGCACCACTTGGCCCGCACTGTTGATGTAGACCAAGTAATACGGGTGAAGCCGGTTGTGCTGGTTGACCTGCACGCCGTTATTGCGGTTGCGCAAGGTGAAGATGACGCCGGGCTGCAAGCCCATGTCCTCGTTAGCACTCACCACGGCGTGCATGCCGTTGGGCATGTTGGCCAAGTCACCATGGGCTTTGACGTAATTGAGCAAGTCCATGCGGAAGTCGTTCAGGCCCAGGTCGGTGATGGACACGCCGGTTTTCACGTCCTCCAGCTCAATCACTTCTTCTTGCAGGCGGCGCAGTTGCTCTTTGCGGTAGGCCACATCGTTGGCTTGGGCCGACAGCACGTTGTCGTCGCCCGTGGCAGCCAGGTCGGCAATGGTCATGCGGCTTTCAACACGCTCTTTGAGGCGGATGTATTCGTCCAGCGAGATGTCGGGCCAGTAGTTGACCAGCTGAATGGTGCTGTTGGGCGAGCCAATGCGGTCCACCCGGCCAAAGCGCTGGATGATGCGAACCGGGTTCCAATGGATGTCGTAGTTGACGAGGTAGTCGCAGTCTTGCAGATTCTGGCCTTCAGAGATGCAGTCGGTACCAATGAGCACATCCACCTCTGCAGGCTCTTGCGGCAAGACCAGGGCTTTTTCTTTGGACCGAGGCGAGAACAGCGTGAGCAGCTCTTGAAAGTCGTAGCTCTTTTTGAGGGTGGACTTGGGGCCACCACTGCCAGTGACTTTGCCGGTGTGAATCTGCAGCTGGCTCTGCAGGTCGGGGGCCAGGTTGGCGTAGAGGTAATCGGCCGTGTCGGCAAAGGCGGTGAAGATCAGCACCTTTTTGTTGCCGGGGTTGATCGGGTTGGCGATCTTGTTCAGCACCAAGGCTTTGAGGTGCTGCAGCTTGGCATCGTCTGCAGGGGTGACTTTGTGCATGGAAGCCAACAAGGCATCGATGATTTGCATATCGACCTGAAGGTCGTGCTCCCAAGATGGCAAGTCCATATCGGACAAGCTGATCTTGATGCGCTTGCCGATATCGGAATCGCCCAGGTCGGGCAATTCGTCTTCTTCGGCGTCCAGGTCGACCAAGGCTTCGGTCAGGTCGCTCACATCGGCAGCGCGGCCTGACTGGTTGAAGGCGCGGATTTTGTCTAGCGTGCTGACGTGGTTGGCTTTGAGTGACTCCAGCGTCAAGCGGAAGGATTGCACCGAGCTTTCCAAGCGCTTGAGCAGGTTGGTGGTCATCAGCGCCTGCAGGCTTTTTTCGCGGTCGGCCTGTTTGAGCTTGCCGCCACCGCTGGCCACTTGGGTGTCGTATTGCTCTTCGTACTTTTTCAGGCGGCTTGGCAAGATGTAGCTGATGGGCGCGTAGACGGCCAACTTGAGCAAGGTGAGCTGCCCAAAAATCTCATTGAAGCTCATCACGTCGGTGCGGCTGGTGAGCGGGCTGTGAAAGGTCAGCGGTTTGCGGCGCTCGGGGAATTGGCCGATGTCGGTGGTGTCGTAGAAGGTCTGGATGTGCTTGCGCGAGCGGGCAATGGTGACGCTGTCCAGCAGCTCAAAAAAGTCAAAGTCCAGCGAATCCAAAATGGCACGGGCGGTGCGCTCTTCGGGTGGCAGCTTGGCCCAGTTGTTGAAGCTGGCTTGGGCACCCCGAAAGATTTCTTCAACCGTTTTGCCAGTTTTGAGCTTTTTGCTCAGGTTTTCAGATTCACCTTCGTAGGCCAGTGCCAGCTGGTTGCGCAAGTCATTGAAGCGGTTGTTAACCGGGGTGGCCGAGAGCATCAGCACCTTGGTTTTGACACCCTCTTTGATGACCTTGTTCATCAACTTCTGGTAGCGCGTTTCCTTATCCTTGAAAACGTCGTTGTTGCGGAAGTTGTGCGATTCGTCGATGACCACCAGGTCGTAGTTGCCCCAGTTGATGCGGTTGAGCGGCGTGCCAAACGATTCGCCACTGGTGCGGCTCAGGTCGGTGTGGCAGAGCACGTCGTAGTTGAACCGGTCTTTGGAGAAGATGTTGGTCTTGAGGTTGCGGTTGTAGTTGAGCCAGTTGTCGGCCAGCTTTTTGGGGCACAGCACCAGCACCGATTTGTTGCGCAACTCGTAATACTTGACCACCGCCAGCGCGGTGAAGGTTTTGCCCAAACCGACGCTGTCGGCCAAGATGCAGCCGCTGTAGGTTTCCAGCTTGTTGATGATGCCGGTGGCCGCGTCCTTCTGGTAATTGAAGAGCTTTTTCCAGATCAGCGTGTCTTGGTAACCCGTCAGGTCGTTGGGCAACACGTCTTCGTTGATGTCGTCAAGGAACTCGTTGAAGATGTTGTAGAGCATCAAGAAATAGATGCTCTCGGGGGAGTTTTCTTGGTAGACCGAGTCGATGTGGTCGCAAATTTGCGCCGTCACATCCTGGAGTTTTTGGGGGTCTTGCCAAATTTGATCGAACAAGCTGAGGTAGGTGCCCGTGAAGGTGGGCTCGTCCATCTTGTTGACCAAGTTGGATACGGCATTGCCAGGCTGATAGCCAAGGTCCACGGCGGTAAAGCCGTGCAGCGGCATGTAAGCCGTGTCAGACGTACCAGATGCCCCACCCTGAACACAGGCGAATTGCTGCATGGGCGACTGGGTGTGGTTGGACTTGAACTTGGCTTTGCTGCGAATCCAATCCGCGCACTCTTTGGCGATGGCTTTTTGGGTCAGCTTGTTTCGAAGCTGGATTTCAAACTCGCTGCCGTAAAGGCTACGTTCGCGGTCAAGCTTAGGAATGTGGAATTCGCGTCTTTCCTTGCGAATTTTGTCGGTCACCTCGCTGGCAGTGAAGGTGGGCGCGGTAAAGATGAAATCCAGGCCGTCAATCTTCTGTAGCTCGGACTTGAGGGCTTCGTAGGCGTACATCGAAAAGCACGATGCAGCGACCTTGAGGCGCACGCCGGGCTTGAGTGTCTGCTTGAGGTCATCGCCAAGCAGACGGTTGATGTTGTCTAGGAGTTCCATTTTTAAGGTCGGATTTTTATGCTTTTGCCGTCTCAGACCATGGCGATAGCAACTGAATTTGAATTACTTTGAAGCATTTATAAATATTATCCAATGTACTTGACCTTCAAATCAGCCAACCATGGACCACATCTCTAATGGCGAGACACCAACAGCGCCGAGCGCTTGAGCCTGCTGGAGCAACTCACGATCTTCGGTCACGAGCAAAAGCGGGCTTTGACTGCCTCGATAGACCTCAGATTGCAGACTTTCGAGAATCCGACCATCGGCTCGGTCTGAGCCCTTTCCCCCAGAAAACCACACCCTGAGGTTGTCGGTTTCGCTCCAATGTTGGTCATCTGGCCCATCGAACCAAATATCCGCTTGCAAAAGCGGGTGAATCGCAGCCAGAGTCTTGACGCGATCAATCAGCAAAGCCCTGGCTTTGGCGTTTGGGCCCTGCCCTTCGCGAAAATAGTCGCCGCCAATGATGGGCTTGAGCTTGGGCAAAAGGTTATGGCCGTCAATCAGTAGCCGACATGGTCGGGCATTCAGCAGACAGTCTTCAAGGAGCTGACTGGCGGTAACGGGGGGTGCCAAGTCTTTTGGGTCAGGGTGATGCATGGCATAGATGGCCATGATCTGTCGATTGATGAGTGCATAAGCTTGTTGGCACATGGTCATGCTCCAGGACTCAGTCAGCATGGTGCGTTCCATCGCTTTTTTATGAGCTTGCAAGGCATCGATGTCTTGCATTGTTTGTAGCGTCTGAGCCAATTGACGCAATTGGGGTGCTTGCGGCTGGAGGCTGGTTTGGTTCAGTCGCGCTTCGGTCGCTTCAATATGGGCCGCCAATGCCCGGATTTCGTCCAAAAGCTGGGGTAAGGGGCGAAGGGATTCTTCCTGGGCAGTTTTGAGTGCCGCCAGCAAATGACGCGCTTGGGCCAATTCTTCGGCCACCTGAGACCGAATACCGTAACGTTTGTCTTGCTGAGCCTGCCGGGCGAGCAACTGCTGCGCACTGGTCAGTCGACTGCTGCTGTTGGATGACCAATTGGCCAAGCTTTCGCAGGATTCAAGCCAAGGTGCAAGGCGATTTTTGAGTCCGTCGGCAATGCCTTGTGCCACCCGCTGGTTGAGCTGTGAATGCATGGCGACTAAATCGACGCTGCGTTCACTGGCCAATCGGGTTTGGCCCGCAAGGTCAGCGATGAGTTTGTTGACCTGGCTTTGGAGCTTGTCTCGCTCCGTTGTCAATAAATTTCGCTCTTTTTGGAGTTGGCGATAAAGGGTGCTGGAAACGATGTCCCGCTCTTGCTGTTCTTTGGTCAAGATAGGTGCTGCGGCTACCGTAACTGTGCGGGGCGCAGGGACTTCGTAAGGCACATCCTCAAGAATCGGGCGCAAAGTCTCCAGCAACGGTTTGAAGCGGTTCTTGAATAACTCTTCCTCTTTGGTCTTGGTGGCAACTTTGGCTTTCGGCGGCTTTGCCATTTCAGCCTGGGCCAGCTCACGCACACTTTCACGCGCGTCGAGCAGCATGGCCGCCAATATGGGCAAGCGGCCAAAATGATCGAGCAGTGAGACAAGGCCAAGTTTGATGGCTTTTTCGCTGAGAACGTCAATCAAAGACTCAGACAGCGTAGCGGACCGAAGAATATCCAAAACTGGAGGCGGTGGTGTTTTGAGCTGCAACTTGGCCGTCACCCGTTGACGAAGCTGATCGACGTTGGGTTTGTCTTGCTTAAGCCCGTTGAGCAGTTCAGGCATTTTGCGAGCTGACGTGATCAAGAGCGAATCAGGCATGGCATCTACTGCGTTTTTGTAAAACGTCAGCATTTCATCGTCCAGCGTGTGGTCGTCAACGATCATCTCGGATAGCTTTCACTCTAAAAATGTCAATTTTGGACAAGATTCAATTCTCGTCTGGATAGGTATGACGCGATGGCATTAAGCACATGCGAATTCAATAAAGGACTGTCGGTCGAGGGAATTTCACTTTTCATGAGTTGTCCGCCAGTATCCCTTTTTGGAATAAATCCCCTCCTCCGTCGCCCTGGCATCCCAAAAGTGGCACTCGGGTACGAAGTCGAGCCAAGGCCCGGGTTTTGCCTTCAGTCGGTCAAAGTCGTTGGCTTTCAGGGCTCGCTGCGCCTGGTGCACGTCGTCAAACTGCAGTGCATCGACAACGGCACTGCGGTTGCTGAAGTCGGCCCTTTTGAAACCACTGGGCCTAAGCGTCATGCCCTTATCGTGAAAGAAGTACACCGTGGCTTGTCCGTTGGTCTGCGGCTCGATCAAGGCCCAGTTGTGCGACATCATTCCCAACACTTTGACCCACCAATCACGGTTGCCGATGTGAAACAAGGGTGGAACCATGGGTTGATCGGGCAGATCTGGCATTTGGGTCTTCATGCGACGGGCCTGCCATGCCCATTCAAAGTGAATATCGCCATCGTTGTGGGTGGTTTCAAAGACAAAGGGCTGCTCGTCTTGGCGCTCTATCGCCTGCATGATTTGTTCCGCCCTGGCTGCAAAATCATCTGAAAAGTCATGGTCCAGCGACTGGGCAGCTTCGTCGAAGTGCCCTAGCTCACGCAGTATTTCTGCTCTGAGCAAAATTTGGGAATCGCTGTCAGAGGTCAACAGTTCCAACAAAGCCAGCAAATTGACTTTCTCATCGGCATCAAGTTCATCTGGGCCAGAGTCCATCCGCTCATCGTTGACGCGGTGCCATGCATACAGGCGCAGCTGTTCTGGGTGGGCACTGATGTCATGACTGTGGACGTAATGGGTGCACTGACTGCGGGTTGCCAATTCATAACGAGGGACGTCCCGGTATTGCTCGGCCAAGGCTTCTTGAGCTTTCTTGCTGGCCAAAGCCTCAGGCGTGGGCTTTTCTACAAAGCCGAAACCAGGGAAATAGTTTCTGTACGAAATGGCAGGCTGTGCGCCCGCCATGCAAAACAGCTCATGGCAATGTGGGCAGACCACCAACGGCGGTGTCTGCGGCAACATGCGGGCTTTCATTTGACCGTCAGAGCGGTATTGCGCACCCAGCGTGTTACCTGAACTGAGGGTTCGGCGAGAAAACAAGCCATCGCAGGCGGTGCAACGGTACAGAAGAATGGGTCCGGGGAGCATGCTGAATCCTTTTTCGACAAATGGATCGTATGGGCATGAAAGCTCTCGCCCTGAGCCTTGAGCCCTGTGCATGAATACAGTGCCCCGATGGCATTGACCGCGAGGATTCAGAGACTTGGATCTCTGGGTCATTTATGTCATTTTTGACAAAGTGCCCAGATTTGTGTTCTTCTAAAAAAGGAACAGCACTCATTGGACCCGAGATGAAAGAAACCGAAGTCAAACCCTCTTTGCGCATCAGCCACATCGTTCATGGGCGTGAATCTCGGGGCAACCGCGTGTACTACCTGGTCGACCCCAAGGGTCAGGGCACGTTGTCTGCGGTGCCAGAAACAGTGGTGCTCCGAAGGTGGCGGCAAAGGCGCTTTGACGGTTACCGGTTTTCTGGCACCAGGCTGAGTGCCACCATCTGGCGTGCCGTGTCGAAGGCATTGGGCCAGGACGCCAAACAGTTGTGCAGCATGTCACTGGCTGAGCTGACCCAAGCCATTGCGCGTAAGCGACCTGCATTGCGACAGGCGTTCCTGGCATTACCTGCGCCCGAGGCCTTGCACACGCTGTTTGCTGTATGCGGCCCCAGTCGTCTGCAAGCGATTCTGAATAAGCATCTGTCAGCAGCACACGCTGGTTTATCGGGGGTGCCTGACTTGTTTGTCTATGCCATACAACTTTCGACAGGCAAACCAGCCATAGCCCGGTTTGTGGAGGTCAAAAAACCCGAGGAGCCAGCATCCCAAGTCCAGTTGGATGAAATTGCCTTTCTCAATGGTTTGGGCTTGCACGCCAGGGTGCTGCGCTTGAAGGAACGCGCTTCGACACTGAAATAAAGAACAGTGCCATGGGTCATGCACTGAGCCTAGATCCGGGCAACCTCCGTCCACTTTCACAAAGGTAGAACATGAGCAAAAAATCCGTAGACGAAATCATTTCGATGGCGAAGAACATCACCAACCAAGCTGCAAATGCTGGTGAAGCGGCAGCGGTATCGCCGGAACTGATGGATGCGATCCAGTCGGTGGCTGCACAGATCAAGCGTTCAGCGGGGGCTGACAGCGGGCTGGCCGCACTGGTGGATCAAGTGCAGGCGCTTGCCAAGGGCGCTGACAAAAAGTGAATGCCCCATGTCGCTGGAAATCCGAAACTGCCAATTTCGCTTTGAGTGTCCGAAAACTTGGGATTCGTTGACAAAGACATCGACATCGACGGTGCGGTTTTGCGACCAATGCCGACGCGACGTTCACTATTGCAAAACGCCAACCCAACTTCACGCGGCCATGGTGAAAAACCAGTGTGTAGCGGGCCCAGTGGGGTAGGCCTCGCAGTCAAGCCTTGGTCATCAAAGACTCAAGTTCGGTCACCGCCTGACTGAACTCACCCAACAGTGGGCTAGACCAACCATCTGACAGGGACTGCAGGCACCCTTTGTAATACCAAATTTGCTTGTCTGCGGCTTTGTTGGCACTACCAGCCATCTCGTTTTTCCAGGCCGTAGCGCCCTTGGCGCGGATATCGCGCAAGGTGTTGCTGAGGTTGTGCAACTTGTCTGCCGTCACGACGAGTCTTGCGTTGTGTGGCTCTTCGCGCATGCGGTCGATGTAGGCTTGTTTGCGCGGCTGCCATTGCGGCTTGGGCGTTTCAAACGTGTCGGTACAGCATTCGACAATGTCGGCAACTTCATCACCAAACATGACACGGACCGTATCGAGCATTGGCCGCCCGCCACAATCCTCAGCCGCGTCGTGCAACAGCCCCGCAATGGCTTGATCTTCGTTACCGCCATATTCCAGAACAAGCGCACTGACGGCCATCAAGTGACTGATGTAGGGAGCGCCTCTTCCGCCACGTGCCTGGGTCGCGTGGATTTGGTTGGCAAACTGTAAAGCCAGCGCAAAGCGTGGAGAGAGCAAAGGGGTTTCTGATTTCAACATGGTTGTCCTTTTGCCAGGAAACAAAAACAACCGACCGCGACCCTGGCGCTCGCGGCCGGTCGGGATATGTATGTGTTGGGGGTTGCGTGGTGAGTGCTTGCGAGAGTTCGCGTACCACCTATTAATTATGCCACTGGCATGCACGACATCTTGTTCAATGGGCATACTCCTCTATAAAAAATTGGCACTTTTATATGGCCTGATTTCCATCCCTGACCACCCAAACCACCTATGCCAGCTAATACCCAACCTCTTCCGATCGTTACCTTGATTGTTCTGAGTCTGCTGATGCCTGCCGCTTTTGCCCAGCGCATGTACGACAGCAGCGGGCGTGCGTTGGGGCGGGTGGATGCCGAGCGGTTTTACAGCGCCTCGGGCCAGCAGATCGGGCGGGTCGATGGTGAGCGCGTTTACGACGGCTCAGGGCGGCAACTGGGGCGCATCGACGGGGACCGTGTCTACAACGCATCGGGCCGCCAGATCGGCCGCATCGATGGTGACCGGCTGTACAGCGCTTCGGGCTCGCAGATGGGCCGCATCGACGGCGAGCGCCTGTACGACGGCTCAGGCCGCCAGATCGGCCGCGCCGATGGCCTGCGCCGGATGCAGATGATCGTGTTCTTCTATTTCTTCATGTGAGGTGGAGGCTCCCGGCTATGCAGGACGGACAGGTTTAGCGTTGGCTGCCCGTCTGAATTTGGCATCCCGACCCCAAAACACTTATACTTCCACTTATACTTTGTCGCAATGGAGTTGAACCATGTCACAAATCACGCTGTATTTGGACGATGCCACCCAAGCCTTGGTTGATGAAGCAGCCAAAGCCAATGGGGTTTCCAAGAGCCGATGGGTGGCGGACATCATCCGCACTTATGCGGCGCACGATTGGCCGCAGGACTGCCTGGCGCTGGCGGGCCGTTTTGCAGACTTCCCCTTGCAGGAAGATGTTCCCCAAATCCAACCCGCCGATGTCCCGCGCCTGATTTTTTGATGGTCGGCCATGTTGATCCTCGACAGCAACACCATCAGCTATTACTTCAGAGGTGACCCGCAAGTGGTGCCTCGCATGCAAGCAGTAAGACCGGGCACGCTCGGCGTTCCGGCCATTGTGGCCTACGAGTTGCGCTACGGACTGATGCGCTTACCCAAAGAAGCCGCCGAACCTCGCCTGGCCGCGTTGGCACAATTTTTTCGCCCTTTGCAAATGCTGCCCTTTGATGATGAATGTGCCTTGCAGGCTGCCAAAATTCGCATCGCTTTGGAAGCGGCAGGCACACCCATCGGTCCACACGATACCTTGATAGCGGCCACTGCCATGCGCCATCAAGCGGCGCTCATCACGCGCAATGTGCGCGAGTTTTCTCGGGTACCGGGCCTGCAGTGCATCAACTGGCACGACCCGACTTAGCCCAACCACCCCACACGCTCCAGCGTCCAGAACGCCCCCAGCACCACAACGGCCGCAGAGCCACCCGCCACCACCACCCAGCGGTAGATGCGGGTGTGGCGCAGCCACCAAGCCACAGGCAAAAACGCGCCCACGATGGCCAGTTGCCCCAGCTCCACGCCGATGTTGAAGCCGCCCAATGCGGCCAGCAGCGCACTGGCGGGCAGGCCCAGGTCGAGCAAGACGCTGGCAAAGCCAAAGCCGTGCACCAGACCAAACACAAAGGCCAAACGCCAGCGCTTGAGGGCGCTGAAACCCAGCAAATTGTTCAGCGCGGCCAGCACTACCGAAATGGCAATGGCTGGCTCCACCAGATCGGCGGGCGGCGTGAGCCAGCCCGTGATGGTCAAGCCCAACGTGATGGAGTGCGCCACCGTGAAGGCCGTGACGACCGCCAGCACGTCCAGCACCACGGGCCGAGCCTGCTTGGCCGCTTGCCAATCCACCACCTTTTGGCGAGAAGGCTGCAAGGGGGCCAGCACCAAGAGGCTGAGCAGGAAGACGATGTGGTCGATGCCGATCCAGATGTGCCACACGCCCTCGAGGATGTAGCGCCCAAACACTTTGAGCGGGCTGTTGTCTGCGCGGCCGATGCGGGCTTCTGGCCTTTCAGGGCTGAGCAAAGCACTGCTTTGGTGGTCCCCCAGATCCACCTTGAGCAAGCCGCGGTGCAGACTGTCTTGCGCAAAGATCAAGTCATAACGCAGCGCCAAACGGACATCGGCCGCGTCTGCTGCAGAGGACAGCCCCGGGCAACTCACGACCCACTGGGCGCTCAGGTAGGTGCCATCGGCGTGCTCGCTGGCTTGCAGGTCTGCGCGGCCCAAGGCGCACTCTTGTCCAGCCGCAGCCAGGGCAATGCCCTGCGCCAGCCAGTCGTTCAACTCGGGGCTTCGCGCCTGCGTCTCGCCCCAAGTGACTTGGCCATCGCGGTTGGCGTCCAGGTCAAAAATCAGGTCAAGGTCCCGCATGTGGACATCGGCCCTGAGTGTCAACGCGGAGCCAGACGTGCTGAGCGTGAGGTAGCTGTTGCTGCTGGAGTGCGCCTGGGCCACAGGGGTGCTGAGCAGGCTGAACACAGCCAAAGCAGCAGCCACCCACCAGCGCCGCGACACGCCCTTGTTGGGAGAATTCATCATGGACGCCCCCCGGTCCAGCTCGGGTGAGACTGGAGCTGTGCCAGCATCGGCGTCAATTGCAGGTCGGTGTAACCGGTTTTTTCTGCCCACTTGACCACGGGCTCGGCAGCCCGGGCTTGGCCCAAAGCCAGCGCAGCCTGCACAAACAAGAGCGCATCGGGCGGTTCTTTTTGCAACTGCCAGTTGTCGATGGACAAAGCCAGCCCCGCTTTCAGGTCGCGCCCGTAGGCAATTTGGTAAATGAGTTTGGGCCGCTCGATCAAGGCCTCTTGCCGCAAGGCTTGCGATTGAAGCCGCGCTTCCAACTGGCTGGCCAAGCGGCCTTCGTCCGGGTCTTTCAATCCGCGACTGGCCAACACCGCCTGCATCAAGAGCGCATCGGTCAGGGTCGCAGGGCTGTTTGGGGCATTGCCGCCGCTGGTGGCGGCCATGGCGATGGTTTTGGCTTCGCGGTACTGGCCTTGCTGGTTGAGCAAGTCGGCCAAGGACAAGCGGATCAGGTGGGACTGCGGACTGGCTTTGAGACGCTGGCTCCAAACATCCAAGGCGCGGGCAGGTTGCCCGGCCACGCGGTGCGCCTCGCCCAAATGGAAGCCCAACCAGTCTTGCGAGGAGGGATCTTGGTAGCTGGCGGAGCGAAGGGCCCGGCTCAACATGGCCACCGCTGCCAATGGCTGGCCTGTGCGGTAGAGCAACACCGCGCGGTAGACATCGGCTTCTTCTGCGCCGAGCAAGCGGCCCATTTCCTCAATGTCTTTCTGGGCCGCCGTCATATCGGCCAAGAGCAGGTGCAAGGCAAAGCGCCAAGACCAAAATTCGGCACGTGCAGGCTCCAGGGCGATGGCGCGGTTGATGTCTTGCAAACCATCCTGAAAATCGTGAAAGCCTTGCTTGACCAAGCCCCGCAAAAAATAAGCCTCTGCAGGCAAGTCAGCCACGGTCCACCAGGGCTTCAAAGCCGCCTTGGCCGAGCCATACCAGCGCAAGTCACCTTCGGTCAGGCCCAGCGTGAAAACCGCTCTGGCATAGGCCAGTGCGGTGGGCAAGTTTTGAGGCTGGGCCCGCCAGGCTTGGTCCAAAGCCCGCAAAGAATCTGGACGCCCCTTGGCCGCATGCACCGACGCGGACAAAACCACCGCAGATGCAGCGGGCTTGAAACGCTCTTGGGCGGCAACAGGTGACACGGCCAAGAAGCCCCCCAAAAGCGCGGTCACAGCTGCGCCTGAAATCGGTGTGAAAGCATCACAGCGGTGGCGATGGGTTTTGTCCATGGTTTTCATGTGCCTTTGATGCTTGATAGTATGCGTCTGTGCATTGGCTCACACCGATTCACCATTCTTGTCCTTTTTATCAACCTCTCTCCTCCAAGGTGTTTTTATGAAATTCGTGATGACCGCTCTCGTTTCCGCTTTCATGTTGGTGTCCATGCCCGCCTTCGCAGGTGCGCACGGCGGCGGCAAAATGGACGACAAAAAAGTCGACTGCTCCAAGAAAGAAAACGAAAAGAACCCTGCTTGCGTCAAGAAGTAAACTTTCTTGCCCTCAGGCCTGAACCCCTTTCGAGGGGTTTTTTTACGAGTTGATCACCATGCATTTCTACGAACCCCGCCTGGGCCACGGCCTCAAGCACGACCCGTTCAACGCCATCGTGGGCCCCCGCCCCATTGGCTGGGTGTCCAGCCGCAGCGCGAGCGGCGTGCTGAACCTGGCCCCGTACAGCTTTTTCAGCGCTTTCAACTACGTGCCGCCCGTCATCGGTTTTTCGAGCATTGGGCGCAAGGATTCGCTCAACAACATCGAGGCCACGGGTGAGTTTGTCTGGAACCTGGTCACCCGCGATCTGGCCGAGGTGATGAACCAGACCTGTGAGGCGGTGCCACCCGAGGTGAGCGAGTTTGATCTGGCGGGCCTGACGCCCGAGGCATCACGGGTGGTGGGTGTGCCACGTGTGGCGCAAAGCCCGGTGAGCTTTGAGTGCCGCTGCACACAAATCCTGCAACTGCAAGACCTGCAGGGCCAGAAGATCGACACCTGGATGGTGTTTGGCCAGGTGGTGGGCATCCACATCGACGAGCGCTTGCTCAAGGGCGGGGTGTATGACACGGCCCATGCCGGGCACATTTTGCGCGGCGGCGGCGCAGCGGATTACTTCACCATCGGGCCGGAACAGCTGTTCAAGATGTACCGCCCCGAAAGCGGTGCCCGCGACCTGCCCAAGTGAGGCCTTGCGGCCCTGCCCCAGCGAAGGGGCAGCGCCTGCGGGTGTCACCTGAGGGGCAGGCCGAGCGGCAGCGGCTGCGTTAATCTGGGCAAAGGGCTTCCGTTTTCCCAGCAGGCGGCTGTGGGCCTTTCACCCCAAGTTCAGGACAAAGACATGACCGCACCACTCACAGGACAAGTTGCATGGATCACAGGCGGGGGCAGCGGCATCGGGCTGGCGGGCGCGATAGAGCTGGTCAAGGCCGGGGCCCATGTGGTGATTTCGGGCCGCAACGCAGCCACCAATGCCAGCGCTTTGGCGGCACTGAAGGCTGTGGGCAGCGCCGAGGCCCTGCTGCTGGACGTGGCCGACAAGCACGCCGTCAAGGCGGCCGTGCAACAGATTCTGGACCAACATGGGCGCATCGACATTCTGGTGACCAGCGCGGGCACCAATGCCACACAACGCAATTTCGACGTGGTCACGCCCGAGGCTTGGGACGATGTGGTGGCCATCAACCTGTCGGGCCTGTTTTATTGCGTGCACGCGGTTCTGCCCGCCATGCGCCAGCAGCAAAGCGGTTTGATCATCAATGTGTCCTCATGGGCGGGGCTGTACGCATCCAAGCTGACTGGCCCGGCCTACAACGCCACCAAACGCGCCGTGCTGGCCTTGACCGAATCCATCAACATGGAAGAGTGCACAAACGGCATCCGCGCTACCTCGCTCTTGCCCGGCGAAGTGGCCACACCCATTCTGGACAAGCGGCCCGTGCCGCCGTCTGCCGAGCAACGCGAGCGCATGGTACAGGCCGAAGACATGGGCCAGGCCATCCTGTTTGTGGCGCAGATGCCCGCCCGCACCTGCATCAACGAATTGATCATCTCCCCCACCTTCAACCGCTTTTACACAGGCGGGCTGGAGACACCACCCAAGCGCTGAGCCTCGCCCGATGAGTCAGCTTTTCAGCGACAGCGCCCGGCACCGCCGCATCGGCATTGCGCTGGTGACGGTCACCACCTTGATGTTTGCGGTGCTTGACGCATCGGCCAAGTGGCTGGTGCTCACCCTGCCCGTGATGCAGGTGGTGTGGATGCGCTTTTTGACACACGCACTGTTTTCCATCGCGGTGTTCGCGCCATCGCTCAAAGGCGATCTGTTGCGCTGGCGGCACCCGCGTTTGCAGTTGCTGCGCGGCTTGATGCTGGCGGCCATGACCGGCCTGAACTTCTGGGCCTTGCAGTATTTGCAGCTGGCCGAGACTGGGGCGATGCAGTTTTCCGTGCCGATTTTGATTGCGCTGCTGTCGGCCTGGTGGTTGGGCGAGCGGCTGGACGCCAAGCGTTGGCTGGCCATTGCGGTGGGCTTTGCGGGGGTGCTGGTCATCATCCGCCCCGGCAGCCAAGGCTTTCACCCAGCCATCTTGCTGTCGGCGCTCAATGCCATTTTGTATGCGCTCTTCAACATGATGACGCGGCATCTGGCCAGCAGCGAAAACCCGGCCACCACACAAATGACCTCGGCGGTGGTGGCCACTTTGGCCCTGACGCCCGTGGCGCTGTGGCAATGGCACCAACCGGCCACGCTGCTGGAATGGTGCGTGATGGCGCTGGCGGGTTTGTGCGGCGGCATTGGCCACCACTTTGTGGCTGTGGCGCACCGCTACGCCTCAGCGGCGGTGTTGGGACCATTTTTGTACCAGCAGATCGTTTACATGACGGTGCTGGGTTGGCTGGTGTTTGGCCAGGTGCCCGACCTGCCTGTGGTGCTGGGCGCTTTGGTGGTGGTGGCCAGCGGCCTGTATTTGCTGTGGCGCGAGTTTCAGGGCACCCACCACGACTGATGCACTGAACGCTGGTTTGAGTCAGATCGGTGACACCCAGACCGCCGACCCGCACACAAGATGTGAGCATGCCTGATGCATTTGGGTTGCCTTCAAAGGAGTCCTGCATGTCTTCTTCTCCTCGCTGGAAAAACCGCCCACCGGGCTCGAACTGGGGCGACTTCGGGCCTGACGACCAGTACGGTCGCATGAACCTGTTGACGACTGAAAAAGTCCTGCAAGGCATGCAAGAAGTGCGCACGGGACGGACCTTCAACCTGAGCTTGCCGCTGGATTTTCCGGGTGGCAACGTGCTCAACCCGCGGCGTCAGCCACCCGTGCTGCGCCCCACCTTGCGCGGCGACAAGCCCAACATGAACTACCAGCTGTGGTGTGACGATCCGGCCTGCACCGATGTGGTGTGCGACGACCTGGCGATCCTGCATTTGCAGTACAGCACCCAGTGGGACAGCCTGGCGCATGTGGGCTCGATGTTCGACGCCAATGGCGACGGCGTGCCCGAGCCGGTTTATTACAACGGCTTTCGTGCGGGCAGCGATGTCGTGGGGCCCAGCAGTGGATCGGGGGCGGGTATTTTTGGTTTTCCCGAGATCGCCCGTGAATCGACATCAACGGCCAAGGCCTTGGGCATCGAGAAAATGTCCGAGCGCTGTGTGCAGGGCCGTGCGGTCATGATCGACCTGCATGCCCATCTGGGCCGCGAGCGGGTGCGGGTGGGCTACGACATGCTGATGGACATCCTGCACCAGGACCGGGTGGTGGTGGAGCCCGGCGACATGGTGTGTCTGCACACGGGCTTTGCGCAGATGCTGCTGGAGATGAACAAACAGCCCGATCCGCATGCGGTGGAAAACTCTTGCGCGGTGCTGGAAGGACGCGACGAGCGGCTGCTGCAGTGGATCACCGATTCGGGCCTGGTGGCGCTGATCGCCGACAACTACGCGGTCGAAGGCTTGCCCGCCACACCCCGGCCCGGCAGCTGCGCGGCTTTGCCCTTGCACGAGCATTGCCTGTTCAAGCTGGGCGTGCACCTGGGCGAGATCTGGCACCTCACCCCCCTGGCCCACTGGCTGCGGGCGGCTGGCCGTTCGCGCTTTTTGCTCACGGCCCCGCCGCTGCGCCTGCCGGGGGCCATTGGCTCACCCGTCACGCCCATCGCCACGGTGTGACACCCGCTGTGGATGGCCTGTAGCCCTTGGCCTCAATCGATTTGGGTTTGCGCCAGCGTGCCCGATTCCACCAAGCGCCGGATGGCCCCAGCCACCTGCTCTTCGCGCCCCGCAAAGCCATGCTGGGTAAACGCCTGGCAGGCCTCACCACGGAAACCCGATCCGCCCGACACCGACGCCAAGCCCACGCCCCATTTTTCAGCGATGGCCACGGCATCCCGATGGTACGTCATTGGGCAAGGGTCCTGACGGTGGTGAAAGATGAATTGCGGGGTTTTGAACGGCCCAAACTCCAGCCCCTGATCTCTGGCCTTGCTGTAGGTGCCCGCGGTGTGGACGATACCGGCATAAAGGTTTTGCCCATGCTTGAGCAAGCCAGCGGTGGTGATCACCCCTCTGCTGGTGGACACGGCCCAGATGTGCGCCAAGCTGGGGATTTGTCTTTGCACCTCTTGAACCAAGAGCGCAATGTCTTGCGCCCGCTCGGCTGAGGCCTGGTAGTTGTCGGGGCACTGGGTTTCAAAATCGGACCGACAGTCGAGCAACAAGGTGACGACCTGGGGAGACAGCAGGTGCTGACGGGCACGCACCAAAAAATTGCCGTTTTGCCGGGTGGTGATCTGCCCCGCCTCGTTCAGACGTGGCCGGGTGACCCCGGGGTGCCCCGACACCACCACCAGCAGTTTTTGAGGGGCCACAGCCGAATCCAGCTTGGACAACACGCCTTGCTGGGTGAACTCCTGCGGGGTCTTGACGGTGACGATCTCTTCGATGATGCGGGCGGGCGCACTCGGTGCATCAGTGGCTCTGGCGATGCCCATAACCCCATAAAACGCCAAGGCCAACACCCAAAGTTTGCCCACCATGACCAACCCCTTCCAATGTGGATATTCAGGAAATGTGCTCCATTGTGACTGGGCTGGCGACACGACGAATCCTGAATGTGACTGCCCAAATGGACAGGGCATGGTGGAATAGCCCCTGCCCTTCAGCCCATCTAGAGACAGACCATGGTCCATTACTTTGACGAAGCCCGCGTGCAGCAACTGCTGAACGTGCCCGACCTGCTGCAAGGCGTGCGCGAGGCCTTGGTGGCGCTGACGCTGGACCAGGTGGTGCAGCCGCTGCGCATGGTCATGCCCATTGGCGAGGCCTCCAACGAGGGCCTGCTGTTTTTAAAACCCGCGCAACTGGGCGATGCCTTGAGCACCAAGCTCATCACGCTGGTGCCGGGCAATGCGCAAAAGGGCTTGCCCACGCTGCTGAGCACCATTGTCTTGATGGACCCGGCCACGGGCCAGACGCTGGCCGTGATGGAAGGCAACACCATCACCGCCATGCGCACGGCAGCGGCTTCTGCCGTGGCCGCCGATGCGCTGGTGCCACGGGCACCGCAGGTGGTGGCCATGCTGGGCAGTGGCGTGCTGGCCCGCAGCCACGCGCAGATGCTGCGGGCCGTGCGCAAGGTGTCCGAGATTCGGGTTTGGAGCCCCAACGCAGTCAACGCGCAGCAGTGCGCACACGACATTGGCGGTGTGGCCTGCGCCAGTGCCGAACAAGCGGTGCGCGGCGCTGACATTGTCTGCACCGTGACCAATGCCAGCGAACCCGTGCTGCAGGGCGCCTGGCTCAAGCCCGGTGCCTTTGTGGCGGCTGTGGGCGCGCCCCGCCCCACCTGGCGCGAGCTGGACGATGCGGCCATGAAAAATTGGGTGGTGGCCGATCAGCGCGAAGCGGCTGAAAAAGAATCGGGCGATGTGCTGCTGTCAGGCGCGCAGGTCGCGGCCGAAATCGGCGAAGTGTTGTGCGGGCGTGTGGCGCCACCGCCTGCGGGCACCACCATCGTTTTCAAATCGCTGGGCCAGGCGGTGGAAGACACGGTGGCGGCCCGTCTGGTCTACCGCGCGGCATTGGCCGAAGGCGCTCGCCCATGAGACGCGCCGATGTGGTGATCGTGGGCAGCGGCGTGATGGGTGCGGCCACGGCCTATTGGCTGACCCGCCTGCAGCCTGCCTTGAAAGTGACGCTGATCGAATCGGACACGCGCTACGAAAAAGCCTCCTCTTCACTGTCGGCCAGCTCGATCCGTCAGCAGTTCACCTGCCCGGTCAACATCCGGCTGAGCCAATTCGGCATCGCTTTTTTGCGCGAGGCCGAGCAGCACCTGGGCCTGCCCGACCACCCGGTCGCACTGGGTTTGCAGGAACCCGGCTATTTGTACCTGGCCCTGCCTGAGCAAACAGCAGCCCTGCGCACCGCACACCAGATCCAAAAACAGGCCGGGGCCGATGTCGCCCTATTGGGCCCCGAGGCCCTGCGCCAGCGCTACCCCTGGCTGAACGTGGACGATGTGGCGCTGGGCAGTCTGGGCCTGAGCGGAGAGGGTTGGTTTGACGGCCCTGCCCTGCACCAAGCGTTTTTGAAAAAAGCGATGGCGCAAGGCGTGCAGCGACTGCACGACCGGGTGGTGGACCTGGACCACACAGCGACGCAAATCACGGGCGTGCGTTTGGCCAGTGGCAGCACCTTGCCCTGCGGCCAAGTGGTCAATGCCGCGGGGCCTTGGGCTGGCGAAGTGGCGGCCATGGCCGGGGTGCAACTGCCCATCGAGGCGGCGCGTCGAACGGTGTTTGTGCTGTCTTGCCCCGAGCCGCTGCCGCAATGCCCCTTGCTGATCGACCCGAGCGGCTGGTGGCTGCGACCCGAGGGCCGGTTTTTGATCAGTGGTTCAGAGCCCACACAAACCGAACCCGGCCTGCCGCTGGAGCCCGACTGGGCAGAATGGAACGACGAACAATGGGCATCGCTCGCGCACCGCATCCCGGCGCTGGCGGCTTTGCGGGTGGAGCGGGCCTGGGCAGGCTATTATGAGATGAACACCTTCGATCACAACGCCGTGATCGGCCCGCACCCCGATCTGCGCAACCTGTATTTCATCAACGGTTTTTCAGGCCACGGCATGCAACATGCGGCAGGCGCTGGTTTGGCGCTGGCCGAGTGGATGCTGCAGGGCCAGGCCCAAACCATCGACTTACAAGAGTTAGGTTTTGAGCGCCTGGTGCAAAACCGACCGCTGCGCGAGTTGGCGGTGATCGGCTAAGGCTAAAGGTCTTCGCGCGCTTCGATCTGCAAGCGCTGCACCACCGAGCCCCGAGTGCCCGCCACAGCGCGCACGCGCAGGGATGGACCGGCTTCGAGCACCACGCGGCAGTGGTAATCGAGCCCATCGGTCTGGCCCGGGCAATTGCTGGCAATGCGGCGGTGCCATTGCTGCTTGCCGTCGATCTCCAGCGTCAACGCGTGCCATGCCTCGGCAGGGTCTTCGGGCACACGCACCAGCAAGCTGACATCGATGTCAAATGTGCGTGGCCGCTTCAATGCGCCGGGAATGTTCAGCACGGCCACCGCATCGGCCGTCTCGGTGCGCCACAACTCGGGTTTTGCCTGTGCGGCCATGTCGCTCAGGCTTTGAGCAAGGTGCTGAGTTCGCCACTGTCGATGAGGCGACGCAGGTCATCGGCACCACCGACCAGGGTTCCGCGCACAAAGACCATCGGGAACGTGGGCCAGCCGGTCCACATCTTCAGCGCATTACGCAAACGCCATTGCGAGAAATAGCTGCCAAACTCGATGTACTCGTGCGCCACGCCCGCTGCGGCCAGCGCCTTGCGGGCTTTGCCCACAAACGGGTTGCCCGACAAGCCGACCACCACCACAGGGTGCTGGGCGATGGCGGTTTGCACCTGCTGGATCACGGGCAAGTGGTGCTCGGCAATGCGTTGGCGGATGGCCGGGTGGATGGCTGATTCATCCAGAAGCGGTCGGGTCATGGAAATCCTTGGAAACCTATAAATGAGACGCCGAGTGGTCAGGCCTTGAGGGCGTTGGCCCCGTCGTGCATGAGTTGTGCGATGTTGGCCGAGCCGAGCAATTGCATCGGGCTGCTGCTGGCCAGATCGATCGCAGCCTGGCTGAATACGCCCAGGCTCATGCAGGTGCACGAAAAGGCATCACGGCTTTCACGGACAGCCAGCAACTCCCGCAAATGCTCTGCGCCCACGGTGGCCGCTTTCCAGCGTTTGGCACTGACCAGGGTGATGCGGCCATTTTTTTCGATCTGAAAATCGGCCGGGCCATCGTTCAAGCGACTGACCACAAAACCCTGCTGCCGGAGCGCTTCTTCGATCAACACCGAAAAATCACGCCAACCCATGCCCCGGGCCTGCTCCACCAGTTCCTGGATGCGGCTGGCCGAGATGGCATTTCTTTGTCGCCAGGCGGCCATGACGCCAATGACAAAAAACGGGAACGCCCCCAACATGCCCGCTGTTTTGTAGGCCTCAGGCAGCAAAGCCCCTGCCACCAGGGCCACGCCAAACATCACCAAAAAGCTCACCCACCACGGGGCGCGTAGCAAAGTCGCAAAGAGCGACTTTTCGGACATTTTGAATTTCATGGGCAATCAAAGAAGGTCAACGGGCTAAAGGTCAGACCGCAACAAAAAATGGCGGGCCTGAAACCAAGGCCCGCCAGTGTAGTGGCTCCAACGTCCAAATCCCACAAAGCGCTGAAAAGCCCCTTGCGTTTCACGTCATGCAGGGTTTAAGCCCTTAAGAGACCGGCTCGTCGTCCATTGGTGAATCAGCACTGGCAGCATCAACAAAAGACCCAACAAACTGATTTTCAGGCCAGGGGCAATCAGGCACAGCGCACCCACCGTGCACAGCACACGCTCCCAGCGCTTCATCTCGGCCATCAGGTAACCGCTGAGCGCCGCAGCCAGCGCCACAATACCGAACACACAACCGATGAAGGTGACTGCAAAATCAGCCCAAGTGAAGCCCTTGGCAACCAGCAGCAGCGATGGCGAAAACACGAACACAAAAGGCACCAGCGCCTTGGCCAGGCCCAGTCGAAACGCCATATTGCCGGTCTTGAATGGATCACTGCCCGCCATGCCCGCCGCCGCATAAGCGGCCAGCGCCACCGGCGGCGTGATGTCGGCCAGCACCCCGTAATAAAACACGAAGAAATGCGCCACCAAAGGCTCCACCCCCAGTTGCACCAAGGTGGGTGCGGCCACCGTGACCATGATGATGTAGTTGGCCGTGGTCGGGATACCGCAGCCCATCAAGATGCAGACAATCCCTGTCATGAACAGCGCGGCCAGCAGCGTCAGGGACTTGCTGTCGGCCATGAAGGCAGGCAACCAATTCATCATGAAGGCGGCGATGATTTGCGCCCATCCGGTGATGATGAAACTGATCTTGAAACCCACACCCGTGAGCGTGACCACGCCAATCACAATGCCCACGGTGGCCGCCGCAGCGCCCACGGCCAGTGCATATTTGGCACCCGTCTCGAACGCTTCAAGCAGCACTGCGTTGTCGATGCGACCGATCACGCCCATCCACTTTTGTCCCGCCCAGATCAGGGCCACGCCCAACGCCAGAAAACCCAGCTTGATGGTCTCACCATCGCCGCCCCAGTCGACAAAAGCGATCAAGGCCAACAGCACATGCAGCGCAATCAGCAGACCCCAATTGACGCCCCGATTGCCCCGCACCGAAGTGCACAGGCCCACAATCATGCAAGAGGTGATGCCGGTGAAGGCGGCCAAATAGGGCGTGCGGCCGGACACCAAAATGGCGATCAACAAGACCAATGGGATCAAGGTAGGCCAACGCTGCTGAAAGGACTCGCGTAACTTAGGCATCTCTTCGTCGGTCAGGCCACGCAAGCCATAGCGTTTGGCCTCGAAATGCACCTGCATGAACACCCCAAAAAAATGCATGAAGGCCGGCACAACGGCCGCGGCGATGATGGTCTGATAAGACACGTTCAAAAACTCGACCATCAAAAACGCCGCAGCACCCAGCACGGGCGGTGTGATCTGCCCGCCTGTCGACGATGCGGCTTCAACCGCGCCCGCGAACTCACGGCGGTAGCCCACCCGGATCATGGCCGGGATGGTCAGCGAGCCCACGGTGACGGCATTGGCCACCGACGAGCCGCTGAGCATGCCGAACATGGCCGAACCAAACACACTGACTTTGGCTGGACCGCCCGCATAGCGTCCCGCAACCGTCGAAGCAATGTCCAGAAACAATTGCCCCAAACCAATCCGCGTGGCCAACACGCCAAACAACACGAAGTGAAAAACATAAGTGGCCACCACACCCACCGCCACGCCATAAATACCCTGGCTGGTCAGGTACTGGTGGTTGATCATCTGGCTCCAGCTGGCACCTGCGTGCTTGAGCAAGCCCGGAAAATAAGGCCCAGCCAACGCATAGACCGTGAAGCCGATCGCAATCAAGGGCAAAGGCCAGCCCATGGAGCGGCGGGTGGCTTCGAGCAAGGTGATGAACAGGATGGAGCCCATCACCACATCCATCGTGTCTGGGTTGCCCACACGAAAGGCCAGGTCATCGAAGACGTAGGGGATGTACATGACGCTGGCCGCACAGGCCAGGCCCAACAGCCAATCCACCAGCGGTACACCACCGATGCTGAAACGACTTTTGGACACGGTGGTGTCTGCGTCCGACCGGGTCGCTGCAAACACCAGAAAAATCAGGCCCAGCACAAAGGCCAAGTGCACACCCCGGTGGGTGGTCTCACGCAACAGGCCAAAGCCCGCTGTGTAGTAATGAAAGCCCGACAGGATGATGAGCAGCCATTTCACGATCACCGACGCTGGGGGCAACGTGGGCCGAAAACGCATTTCGGGGTCGAACTTTTCTTCGAGTTCCTGCAGATCGCGCATGTCGCGCTCGCGGGCTTCGGTCATACCTGTCCTTCAAAACACAGGGCGCACATGCGCCCTGTTTCACATTTCAGGGTGCATTGCACCCTTGCCCCCAACAGCACGTCACACAGCAACGCGCCGTTTTGACCAAATCACTTCAGGACACCGGCTTCCTTGTAGAACTTCTCGGCACCGGGGTGGAAAGGAATACCCACACCTTTGACGGCGTTTTCCTTGGTGATGAATTTGCCTTTGGCATGTCCGGCCGCCAACGCGTCCTGGGCGGCTTTGCTGTAAAGCGCCTTGGTGATCTGGTAGACGGTTTCGGTGTCGGCCTTGGCGCTGGTCACCCACTGGGCACCCATGGCCATCGTCTGCACAGCTGGCACATCCTTGTAGGTTCCTGCAGGAATGGTGTCGACTGCCAGGTAAGGGTTGCTCTTGCGCAAGGCTTCGGCCTGGGGACCAGCCAAAGGCACCAGCTCGATGCCGGCACCGCTGGAGGCCAGCTCGGCAATCGCACCAGCAGGTGCCCCACCCACAAAGAAGAAGGCGTCCAATGCGCCATCTTTCAGTTTGTCACCGGCCTGGTTGGGCTTGATGTATTCAGGTTTGATGTCGCTTTCTTTCACACCATAAGCCGCCAGCACCGTGCGGGCATTGACCAGGGTGCCCGAGCCTGGCTCGTCCAGCGCCACGCGCTTGCCCTTGAGGTCGGCCACCGACTTGATGCCCGAACCTTTTTTGACCACGAGGTGGATGCTCTCGGGATACAGGTTGGCGATCATGCGCAGATCGGCGACTTTGGGTTTGCCTTCGTAAACGCCGGTGCCGGTGTAGGCCCAAGTGGCCACATCCGACTGCGAAAAGCCCGACTCCATGGCACCACCGGCGACGGCATTGACGTTGGCCACCGAACCATTGCTGGCCTGAGCTGTGGCCACGATTTTGCCGGGCTGGCTCACCGCGTTGGCGATCATGCCGCCCACGGGGTAATAAGTGCCTGCGGTACCACCGGTACCGATGCGGAAAAATTGTTGTGCTTGCACGGGTGCTGTCATGGCAGCAGCCAAACCCAAGACCCAAAACAGATTGCGACGCTTCATGTGATTCCTCGTGGAAGGGTTAAAAAAACCAGACCTACTGTGTAGCACAACTTGCGCCTGATTTGCCCCTGAATCGGGTCAGGCTCAGGGTAGACTCTGATATCGATGCCCCTAATGACAAGGGTCTAGCGCCTGGATAAAAGTGGCATTTCACTGTACAAAGGAAACCCATGCATGTGTGCGTATTGGGCGCCGGCATCATTGGCCTGACCACTGCTTATGAATTGACGCAACGGGGTCACCAGGTCACCGTGGTCGACCGTACGGCACCTGCCGCAGGCGCCAGCGGGGGCAACGGTGCACAGCTCAGTTACTCCTATGTGCAGCCTTTGGCCGACCCGGGCATCTGGGCGCAATTGCCCAAACTGCTGCTGTCGCCATCTTCTGCACTCAAGATCCGCCCCCAATTGGACACGCACCAATGGATGTGGGTTGTGCAGTTCTTGCAAGCTTGCAATGCACAACAGTCGCAAAAAACCACAGCGCAATTATTGACCTTGGCCGCGCAAAGCCGAGCGGTGTTTGATGCGCTGCGCGAACGCGAAAACATCGACTGTGACTTTGCGATGTCGGGCAAACTGGTGTTGTTTCGCACAGAGGCCTCATTTGCCGCTGCACGGCAGCAGATGGTGTTGCAAAAGCAATTGGGAGGCGCCACGCAGCGCGCGGTCTCAGCGTCTGAGGCCTGCACCATCGAACCTGCTTTGGCGCATCAACAAGAACCGTTTTCGGGCGCGATTTACACAGACAGCGAATGCGCGGCCGATTGCAAAAAAGTGTGCGAGGCCTTGACGCAGATCCTGATCTCACGGGGTGTGGCCTTGCGCTTGGGTCAAGACATCCAAGGCTGGCTTCAATCGGGCGACAAAGTCGCTGCAGTCAGCCTGGCCAATAGCGATCAAATTTCGGCCGATGCTTTTGTGCTGTGCACAGGCCACAACGCACCAGTGCTGGCTGCAGCGGCAGGCGTGCGCATACCGGTATATCCGCTCAAGGGTTACAGCATCACGGTTGCCACCGATGGGCAAGGATTGGCACCCAAGGTCAGCATCACCGACAGCGCCCGCAAGATTGTCTTTGCTCGTTTAGGGCAGCGGCTGCGGGTAGCGGGCATGGTGGAGTTGGTAGGACAGGATGCAAGCGTTCAGGCCCGTCAGATTCAAACTTTGCAGCAAGCCACGCAAGCACTATTTCCAGATTGCTCTCGCTACACCGACATCCAGCCCTGGGCCGGCATGCGCCCGGCCACACCCACAGGCTTGCCCATCACTGGCCGCCAAACCACAGGGCCGCGCAATCTTTTCATCAACGCCGGGCAAGGCGCCTTGGGCTTCACTTTGGCGTTTGGGTCTGCGGTTCAACTGGCGGACGCGCTCAGCTGAACCGCTACTTTGCGGGCGTGTCAATCCACCGTCATCCCCGCGTTCTTGACCACCTGGCCCAAGCGGATGGTTTCCTTACGGATCAACTCGCCAAACTGAGCAGCTGTGCCGCCCACCCGGGCGTGCCGATGGCTTCCCATTTTTTCTTGAACTCTGCGTCGTTGAAGATAGCGTTCAAGGTGGTACTGAGTTTTTGCACCACGGGCGCAGGCATGCCCGCACGCACCGCGATGCCATGCCAGCCGGTCAACTCGTAACCTGGCACACCCCCTCGATCACCTGTACCTGACCACCGATCAAGTCGTTAAGCGCAGGGCCTGCGCCTCGGTTAGGAATGTGCGAAATTTTGGTGTTCACCTGGGTGTTGAAAATTTCACCCCCCAAATGCTGGGGTGTGCCGTTACCGGCCGATGCAAAAGCGAGTTGGCTGCTGGGCTTTTGGGCCAGTGCAATCAACTCCTTGACGTTGTTAACCGGCACGCTGGGGTGCACTTCGAGCACTAGCGGGAAGGCCGAAATCTGGATCACAGGTGCCAAGTCGGTCTTTGGAACAAAAGGCATGCTGCGGTACAGCGTGGGTTTGACCGCCATGGGACCGTTGGCTGCCAGCAGCAGGGGGTAACCATCCGCAGGCGCTTGCTTGGCCACTTCAGCACTGCCCAAATTGCCACCTGCACCGCCTTTGTTGTCCACAATCACCGTGACACCCAGACAGGTGCTCAACTCACTTTGCAGCATGCGGGCCATCAGGTCGGTCGGGCCGCCCGGTGGGTAAGGCACGACAAACCGGATGGTTTTGCTGGGGTAGTTGTCCTGGGCCAGCGCAGGCACGGCGGTGGCGGCCAAAAGGGCGGCTGAGAGTGCTGCGTTTCATGGTGTTGTTTCGGGTAAAAAAATGAAAAGCTCAAACGGCAAAAAATGCTTCACGCGCCTGCTGCGCGGTGCAGAGGCTGCGGCCCAGCACCCGGGCCGAGTCGGCCACCTGGCGCACCAGCGCGGCGTTGTCCGGGGCAACCTGCCCGTTGTTGAGCAAGAGGTTGTTTTCAAAGCCCACTCGCACATGGCCGCCCAGTGCGGCGGCGGTGGTGGCGCAGGCGTGTTCGCCCGCGCCAAAAGCGCACATGGACCACGGCTCGTTGCCGGTGTGGGCCATGACAAAGGGCAACAGGTCTCGCGGCTCGGAGGTTTGGCCCACCGAATAACGGCCCAGCACAAACAAGAGTGACCAGGGCGCATCCGGGACCACGCCTTGCGCACGCAGGGCTTGCCAGCGCTGCAGATCGGCCACGTCGTATACGATGACCTGGGTCATGACGCGCTCTTTGGCCAACCAGCCAAAGAATTGGGCGAGGCCCGCGTCGCCGATTTCGGGCCGGTCCACTTCACGCAGGCCCACCGACACGGCTTCGGGTTGGAGCGCGGTGACCATGGCGATTTGCTCGGGCGCTTTGTACACGCGGGCAGCTTCGCTGGTGACCTGGATGATCAGGTCATCGCCCACTGCCGCCTTGACCGCCTGCTGCGCATCGCGGTAACCCTGCACGTCCAGGCTGTGACGGCCTTGTGCATCGCGGATGTGCATGTGGATCATGGCCGCACCGGCATCGAGGCACAGCTTGGCGGTCTGGCCCAGCTCGGCCGACGTGAGGGGCAGCGCGGCGTGGTCAGGCCGCTGTTTGTAAGCGCCATTGGGCGCGACAGTGATCAAAAGAGGATGCGGAAAAACAGCCATGGGGTGCCTTGTGGGTATCAGTCGTGAGGGGATCAATCGAGAGGATGAAGAGGCGGCAACTCAGAGGCCAGTAAATCCAGCCCCTGGCGCAGCAGGCGGTCGTAGCGTTCGCGCTCGGCCTTTTGGGTCTCGGGTGTCCAGCTGAAAAAGCCCTGCCCGGTCTTCATGCCCAAGTCACCCCGGGCCACGCGCTCTTGCAGCACGCGGGCGGGCTCGGCGTTCACCGCCAGGCTGGGGTACATGCTGGCCGCGGCGGCGGTGTGCACCTCCAGCCCCGCATGGTCGCGCTGCATGACCGGGCCTGCGGCCAGAAAGCGGAAACCAAAACCAAAGCGCACGGCCGCGTCCACGTCTTCGGGCCAGGCCACATCGGCCAAGTCGGCCACGGCCTGCACGCGCTCGGTGCGGTGGGCCATGCCCAAAGGTTCGAGGTTGTGGCGCACATGGGCGGCCAGCGCTTGGCGCTTGACGGCATCGGGCTCGACCACGGTGACCTGGCTGCCGCCACGGGCCAACACGATGGCCACGTCCATGCCCATGGTGCCGCCGCCCACCACCACGGTGAGCGCTTGAGAGGGATGCGAAGAAATCATGAATCGGGGTCGCTGTGAGTCAAGGTGCGCTGAGTCTAGAAAGCGCCAAGGCTTTCGTCCAGCCGTTTCTTTCAGTGGGCCGGTCATGCACAGGTCCATCAGGCCTTGATCCGCCCAAAGCACCTCCCGTGCAGGTGCTTTCAACAGCTCTGGCATGATCGAAAGCATCTGCCGCTGCACAAGAAAGCACACCGTGAATTGGCTTCAAAGATTGCCGGGTTTTACCCGGTCTGCCCCTGGCCTGGAATGGGCGCTTTGGAAAAAGCTGCCCTGGATCGCACTGGCGGGCACCGCCTTGCCTTTGGCCTTGGTGAGCCTGGCTTATCTGGCGGCTCCAGAGATCCCCACGCCCGCCTCCGAACGGGCGTTGACCCAGTGGTTTTACATCGCCATCGGCGTGGTGGTGCTGCACTGGACGCTGGTGCTGACAGCGGCCATCGGCTGCGTGATCGTGATGCTGATGAAAGGCCCGGCCTTTGTGGCCGATGGCTTTGAGGTGCAACACACCGACCAACCCGGCAGCCCGACACAGGACGAGATGCGTGAAAAAAACTGAATTGCACGCCAGCCCGGCCGCTTCTTTGTCAGAGGCGGACGTGTCGGGCATCATCGCGATGGCCTGGCAGGACGACACCCCGTTTGAAGCGATTGCCTCGCAGTTTGGCTTGACCGAGCCCGACGTCATTGCCTTGATGCGGGCGCAACTGAAAACCCGTTCGTTCAGGGTCTGGCGCATGCGGGTGCGGGGACGCGCAGCCAAGCACCTGGCCTTGCAGCAAGGCCAACAGCCACGCCATGGCGGCACTGCTACTTCATCGGCCGCAGAAAACGAGCAGCAGCTTGCGCAGGCCCCTGAGGACTACCCTCTGCCGCCCTCATCCATCTCGCGCCAGTCCTTGCGCTGAAAGACGTCAGGCCCTTTTTGGGAGCGCAGTCGCGTTGGGCGACTGCTGTGCATGGTCCCGCTTGGCATGCGCCTGAAAGGCCGGGGCCTCAGAACCTGAAGGCGAAGCTGGAAGCGACCCAGCAGGCGGGTTTTCAAAACCCGAAGGCTCAGGCAGGATCGACTGCAGCACGTTCAACACATTTTGCAAACGCGGGTCGTGGGTCTGCGCGTCGTCGGTGGTGTCGTTGATGCAAAAGAAATCCAGCGCACCGAATTCGGCCACCAGCGCCTGCAGCTGTGCGTTTTGGTCGGCCTCGCCCGTGGACACATAGCGGTGGCGGTATGGCCGGATGCTCGCTACCCCGTGCGCCAAGGCCCAGCGCAACACGAAATCGGACACGATGGTGGGTTTGTCCCAGCTGCGGAACACGGTGGACCTGACGGCGGCAAACAACTCCGGGGCGGTGTCCTCCAGCTCCAGCAGGATCGACTTGAGCATGGGCCGGGGCGAATGCGCAAACGTGCGGAAGGTGCTTTGGTAGAGCGGATCTTGCTCGCGCAGCGCAGGCGTGCCCAAACGGGCCTTGTCCGTGAGCCACTGAATGGACAGGCGGCAGGCGTTTTCGAGGGAAGTGGCGTCCATGCGCATGGCTTCGTCCGTGACCATCGGATCGTCAGACCAGGTCACATGGAAGCCCCCGGGGTGGAACCAGTCCTGAACCCGCACCGGAGCACCAAAAAACACATCGTCATTGAGGTAGAAATAGCGCTCGGACAAGCCGGGGATGTGGTGAATCCACGACTCGATGTGCCCCGAGTCAAAAGTGGGCAGCGATGCCTCGGGCATCAAATCACGGTGGTCCACCAGCGTCAGGCGGTCGGATGGCCGCAGCCAATCGGGTGCCTGCGCGTCGGTCACGATGTAGACATGGCCGTGGTCGGGGAAAAATTGTTCCAGCGCACGCAGGCTGTAGCGCAGTTCATGGTTGTCGCGAAAGCGCCCTTCCACATTGCTGTAGCGGGCCATGGCGGCACTGGAATCTGAGGGGAGTTGCTGCAGGGCCGCTTGGCGCTTGGCACGCCAGTTCGAATCGTTCCCGTCAACCCACAGATAAACGATGTCGATGGGCGAATCGTGGGACATGTCTGCATTGGATTTTTTGAAGTGGCTGAGTCTAGCAGTGGGTCTGCCCGGGCGTTTTCAATACCCGCCCTGGTGTGAGGGCCACTGCTCAAGCGGCATGGCGGGCTTGCACCCACCGTGCGGCAAGAGACCGATGCAGCAGCGATGGATGGGATACGATGGGTTGGCTGTAACTCCACCCATACCCACCACGATGCGCTGGCTTGTTCCCCTCTTGTTTCTTTTTTGCGAGGCTGCCATGGCCATTGAAGAACCGCGTTACACCGTGCTCGTCTCGGAGCCCCCTTTTGAAGTGCGTCGCTACGCCGCCTTCACGGTGGCGCAAACGCAAATCCAGGGAGACTTTGACGCCGCCAGCCGCAGCGGCTTTCGGCGCATTGCCTCGTATATCTTTGGCGACAACGTGCAAGCCGGTTTGGGTGCGCAACGCAAGATAGCGATGACCGCGCCTGTGACCGTGGTGCCAGAAGACCAGGGTTGGCGCGTGCATTTTGTGATGCCTTCGGCCGAAAACGTGCAGACCCTGCCCCAGCCGCTCAACCCGCACATCCAGCTGCGCCCCGTGCCCGAACACGAGACGGTTGCGGTGCGCTTCAGCGGCTTCACCACGCAAGCGAGCATCCAGGCCCAAACCGAGCGCCTGCGGGCCTGGGCGCAGGCACACCAACTCAAACTGAGCCCCACGGCCCAAATCGCCCGCTACGACGCCCCCTTCACCTTGCCCTGGAACCGCCGCAACGAAATCCTGATTGACCTGGTGCCCTGAAAGCGGCCGGGATGACGAATCAGAAAACCGGCACCGAGGCACGAGAAAAGCCTTACAAGGGCAACACTTCTACACTGCGCGTGAGCACGGGGCGGCACAAAATCTTGTAACCGTCGGCGTCAAAATGGGCAGCCACCTGGCTGGCGGTTTGGCTCAATTGACGCGCAGCTTCGACGCTGGGGGCACTGCCCAAATAGCACCAGTGCCGGACAACGTGGATTTGCGTCAGGGCCTCATCACGCTCGACCAGACCCACCGCGCCCGGATAAGGCCAGCATTCCACGCGCAGCGCCAGCAGGCTGGTGAACAGCCGCTCGCGATGCGACTCGGGGCTCTCGTCCCCCCGGCACACCCCTGCACACTGGCGAATGGCCGCTCTGAAGCAGGCTTTGCCAGGCGGCAGTTTTTCAAGGCCCAGGGGGCCGTAGCAGAGTTGGTGCTGGTCGGCGATGGCGCGCAGCGCATCCAGTGCGGCATGGCGGCTGGCGTACAGGCCATACAGATCGGGCTGCGTGGCAAAGTCGATGTCCTTGGAATACACCACCTCGGGCACCCCGTCGGTCAAGCGCAGGCTGCACAGCTGCTTGTTGCGGCGCAATTTCTGGTTGAACAAGGGGTGCTGGGCCTTGATCATTTGCGCCTCCAGCAGCAAGGCCCCGATCTCGCCCGCCGTGCGGATGTGGCTGATGCGCCGGGTCTGGCGCAACATGCGGGCTTCGTCAGGCGTGCGCAGGTGCGAGAGCAGGCGGGCGCGGATATTGATGCTTTTGCCGATGTACAGCGGCAAGTCGCCTTCATCGCCGTGGAAGGTGTAAACACCCGCCCCGGTGGGGGCGTCTTCGATGGCTTCGCGCAGGTGTTGCGGGTAGGCGTAGACGCGGCTGTCTTCAAAGTCTTCGCGGCGACGTCGGGGCAAAGTCATGGTGGCGTGAGTGGGTCGAGGGCTGCAAAGCAAAATACTGTTTATATTTACAGTATACTGGCACCGTCATGCTTCCTGCAGTTGCCTGACATTGTCCTTTTGAACGCCCCTGGCCACGCGGCTCGGGGCGTTTTTTTTGAGGGGCGGAGCCCTGCGCCCAGACTCAGCGCATGCGGGCGCTCAAGCTGCCCAAGGGCGCAGAAAACTCGGCCCGCCAGTTTTCGCCTGCCTGAACCGGCCAGGCGTCGGTCCAGGTGCCGGTGGTGACCACATCGCCCGCTTACTCGTGTCCCAGACCGTGCCCCACATGGGGCCAAACACCTCGTAGCGCTGCCACAGGGTGCGATTGGTGAAGCCGATTTTGTAGCCCTTGGGCACTTCGCCGCGCTGCTGGCGCAAGCGGCGCACGGCCAGGGCTTGTTGATAAGCCGCTGCGGTGTCGGTGCCACCCACCACGCCGGGCGGCTGGCCCCACAAACGGGCTTGGTCGTGGTGCTGCAAAAGTTGTTCGGGGGTCATGCGGGGGCTCCTGTTGATAAGGGTGAAGACATCAAACCGCCACAAAACGGCCGTCTTCCAGGGTCTGGATTTGCCCCATGGCCAGCAGTTCATCGAGGTGCATGGCGATGGTGTTGCGCTCGGCGCACGGCACAAAGGGCACGTCGTAGCCTGCGGGGTAGAGCAGGCGGCGATCGACCAGTTCATCCAGGCTTTGCGGGGCCTGCAAATAGCCCAGCAGTTGCGTGCTGCGCTCGTCGATCTTGCTGGCAAAACGGGCCAGGTCGGCCAGAAATTGCGCGCGATCGGTGATCACCGCCTTGTGGTGCGAGGTGGCCCAGATGCGGGCGTCCAGCTCGGCGACTTTTTTCAGGGTCTGCCGAAAGTCGCTCAGGCTGGAGGTGGCGTCGCCGTAGTAGGGGCCAAAGCCACTCAGGTCGATGTCGCCAATGAAGGCCAGGCCTTCGCTTTCGACCACCAGGGCGCAGTGGCCTGCGGTGTGTCCCGGCAGGTGGTGCGCACGCACCCGCACGCCGCCGCCCAGGTCCCACACCGTGCCGTCCCTGTAGCCGGTGGCGTCGGGCCGGGGGTGGTAATGAAAATCCTTTTCCACGATGGCCCGCATCGCGTCCAGCACGTCTGGCGGGTAGCCGTAGTGGCGGCACATGCCGTCCCACGATTGGGCGGCGGCCAGGTCGGCCTCGTGCACCTGCACACGGGCGTGCGGCAGGCGGTGCAGCCCGGCCATGTGGTCTTCGTGCACATGGCCCAGGATGACCAGGTCCACCGTGTCCAGCTCGGGGCCAATGCGGTTGGCCACCTCGGGCGTGTCGAAAGCCACCCGCATGTCGGCCCCCTGCACGATGAGCTGGTTGCCGTCGGGGTATTTGCCCGACTTGTCACCCAAGTGCACCCGGACCGCTCCGAAATTCAAAACCGAGGCCATGCCCGTGTCTCCTTGTATTGCCCTGTAAGGAACTATAGCCAGCGTGACACCCCAGCGCTGCCGCGCACGCTACAGTCCAACGCATGACCGATCTGCCCTCCCCCGCCACGCTGGCCCCCACCGCCCTGATCGACAGCGACCACCCCGATGTGATCGCCTTTGCGCAGCAGCATGCGCAGGGCGCCACCGACCGCGAACGTGCCGTGGCCCTGTATCTGGCGGTGCGTGACCAATTCCGCTACGACCCTTACCGCATCGATTTGTCCCCGCAGGGCATGCGGGCCAGCTCGGTCATTGCCCAAGGCTCGGGCTGGTGCGTGCCCAAGGCGGCGCTCATGGCCGCGGCCTGCCGGGCGGCGGGCTTGCACGCCCGCCTGGGTTATGCCGATGTGCGCAACCACCTGAGCACCGAGCGCCTGCGCCAGACCATGCAGACCGATGTGTTCATCTGGCACGGCTATGCCGACATCTGGCTGGAAGGCCAATGGGTCAAGGCCACGCCCGCTTTCAACATCGAGCTGTGCGACAAATTCGGCCTGCTGCCGCTGGAGTTCGATGGGCGAAACGATTCCATCTACCACCCGTTCGACAAGGCGGGCAACCGGCACATGGAGTACGTGAACCAGCGCGGCACCTTCGATGACATGCCCTTGGCGCAGATCGTGGCCGACTTCCAGACCGTTTACCAGGGCTGGATGGCCGACAAGGACCCGCTGCACAACGCCAGTTTTGAGCAGGACGTGACGCGTGAGACGCGTTAAGGCACTTCAGGCGCTGACCGTCGCCGCCCGCTTCACCCGCCACAGAAGCCACAAGGCGATGCTCAGGTTGAGTGCGTTCCACATCACGCCGTTGATGAAAGCGGCATGGTAGGAACCTGTGATGTCAAACACCTTGCCCGACATCCAGCCGCCCAAGGCCATGCCCAAGAGCGTGGCCATGATGACCGCACCCACGCGTGAGCCCGCTTCTTTGGCCGGGAAGTACTCGCGCACGATGATGGCGTAGGCGGGCACGATGCCGCCCTGAAACAGGCCAAACAGCGCCGAGATGATGTAGAGCGACACCAGGCCATCGAAAGGCAAAAACAAGAGCAGCGCCACGCCCTGCAAGACCGAGCCCAGCACCAGCGTGCGCAAGCCGCCAATGCGGTCGCAAATGGCCCCGGAAATCAAGCGGCTGGCGATGCCGCTGGCCAGCATGAGCGAGAGCATTTCCGCGCCGCGTGCCGCGCCAAAGCCCAGGTCGGTGCAATACGCCACGATGTGCACCTGCGGCATGGCCATAGCCACGCAGCAAGCCACACCCGCCACGCACAACAAGAACTGCGCCTTGTTCAGACTCAAACCAAAGGGACGCTGCGACTGCTGGGCCTGGGCGCTGCCCGCCACCGGAGTTTGCAAAAGGGGGGGCCTTTGGCGCATGAGCAGGCTGAGCAGCACCATGCCGATGCCGCAAATCAGGCCCAGCGCCACATAGGTGCTGCGCCAACCCACGGTCTCGACACCGTACTGCGCCAAAGGTGGCCAAAGGGCCCCGGCCACGTAATTGCCACTGGCGCACACCGCCACGGCAATGCCCCGGCGCTTGCGCCACCACAGCGAGGTGTCGGCCACCAAAGGTGCAAAGGTGGTGGAGCTGCCAATCAGCCCCAAAAACAAGCCATGCGCCAATGCAAACCACCAGATGTTGCCGGACAAACTGGCCGCGATGAACCCCAGGCCCGTGCCCACACCCCCCAAAAACAAAGGCACATGCACGCCTGCACGGTCGGCCCAGCGGCCCATGAACAGGCCCCCAATGCCAAAGCCGATCATCATGAGGGTGTAGGGGATGGACGCATCGGCCCGGCTGACACCGAACTCGGTCTGCACGGCGGGCAGTACTACGGCCACCACATACATGCTCGCGCCTCCCAACGTCATCAGGGCCAGGGTGACCAGCAAACGCCGGGCGGCGTAGGCGGAGTCGATCAGGTGTTCGGCGGCGGCAGTGGATGAGCTCATGCCTTCAGATTAGCAGGCCGGGCCACGCGGCGTTGGCAAATGCGGGACAAGCAGGCAAGTAATTCAACAATACAAATAATGGCTATGATTTTGGCAAATCAACCACCAAAAACACCATGCTTAAATTATTTGCATTTTTGGCTTCGGCCTTGTTGATCAGCAGCGTTCACGCCCAAGGCAGCAGCTGCACGGCCGCCGCAGCGGAGAAGAAATTGGCAGGCGCGGCCAAAAACTCGTTCCTGAAGAAATGTGAAAAAGACGCGACCGCCCAATGCGAGGCCTCCACCGCAGAACGCAAACTGGCCGGCGCTGCCAAAAACAGCCACATCAAAAAATGCGTCAAAGACGCTGTGGGTGAAGCGCACTGATGGGGGCTTGCCCCGGATTCCCTCCGTTGTGCAAAGCGTTGGGCATCGCCTGCCTGGCGCTTGCAAGCCTGGGTCTGGCCTGGGCTGACGAACTCCAAGGCCGGGTGGTCAAAGTGGCCGATGGCGACACCATCACGGTCCTAGATGGGCAGCGCCAGCAGCATGTGATCCGACTGGCAGGCATTGACGCCCCCGAAAAAAGCCAGCCTTTCGGCCAAAAATCCAAAGCCCATTTGTCGCAAGCCGTCTTCGGACAAACCGTGACCGTGACGTTTGACAAGCGGGACCGCTATGGCCGCATCGTCGGCCAAGTGCGGGTTCTGGGCGAAGACGCCAATTTGCGACAACTTCAAGCGGGCTGGGCTTGGCATTACAAGCAGTACCAAAACGAGCAAACGCCCGATCAACGCAGCGTCTACGACGCCGCCGAACGCGCTGCGAGAGAAAAACGTCTGGGCCTGTGGCAAGGACAAGGCCCTGCCAGCCCGGAGCCGCCCTGGGATTACCGCGCCCGGCTCAAATCCGAACGCCAGTCAGCGCAACACAACACCCCTTTGACGGAAAGCCGTCTGCAGTAGTTGGGGTGGGCGCGAGCCCCTGCTCGGGCAGGTTGGCCACCCACTCAGCCCTCTCAAAAGCGCAAGGTCAGCAGGCATTCGTCCGCAGGGGCGGCCTCCCACAAATGCGAAACCAGGGCGATCCGCATCAACCGGGGCGCACCATCTTGCAGCTGCTGGGCAGACGGGCCTGCTCGGCCTTGATCTGGCGCACCACCTTGAAGCCGTAGCCTGAACCTTCCACATCAAAAGGCACGCCCGCAGCGCCTTGGCGTTGCATCACGCCCACCACCAGCGGCTGCTGGAACTGGTGGTCTTCGGCACGCATGAAGCCGGTCTGCCCGGCCATGCTGACGCGGGCTTTCTCCAGCGCCAGCGCCACCGCCACAGGCTCGGTGCTGCCCGCTTTTTCGACCGCCTGGGCCAGGGCTTCGACCATCAGCTGCATGCGCACATGCACATAGTCTTCCGAGGGCTTGCTGAAACGCTGGCGAAACGACTGGTAAAACGCTTCGCTGGCCTTGCCCGGCACATTGGGCAGCCAGTCGGCCACCGCGATCACCCGGTCTACACCCGCATCGCCCAAGGCCGCAGGCGCGCCCAGCGCATTGCCATAAAAGGTGTAGAACTTGCCTTCGTAACCGGCCTCGCGAGCGGCCTTGACCAAAAGCGTCAGGTCATTGCCCCAGTTGCCGGTGATGACCGCTTGAGCACCGCTGGCCTTGATCTTGGCCGCATAGGGCAAAAAGTCTTTGACACGGCCCATGGGGTGCAGCTCGTCGCCCACCACCTTCACATCGGGGCGCTTGTCGGCCAATTGGCGCTTGGCTTCGCGCAAGACGGCCTGGCCGAAACTGTAGTCTTGCCCGATCAGGTACACCGACTGGAGCTTTTTGTCCTCCCGCAGCACCTGCATCAGCGCGGTCATGCGCATGTCGGCGTGGGCGTCAAAACGGAAATGCCAGAAGCTGCATTTCTCATTCGTCAGGATCGGGTCCACCGCCGAGTAGTTCAAAAACAGCACGCGCTTGGCTGGCTCGCGCTCGTTGTGTTTGTTGATCGCGTCGATCAGGGCCGCCGCATTGGCCGATGAATTGCCCTGCAAGATCACCTGCGCCCCGTCGTCGATGGCGGACTTGAGGGCCGACAAGGCTTCTTCGCTTTGGCCTTTGCTGTCGTAGCGCTCCAGCACCATGGGCAGCAGGCCTTGCGGCGTTTTGACGCCCCCTCGCGCATTCACGCGCTCGACCGCCCAGGCGATGTTGCGCACCACCGCCTCACCCGTGTTGCCAAAGGGGCCGCTCAGGCCCTCGATCAGTGCCAGCTTGATGGGGGCAGGCGATTGTGCCCACGAAGGCGACAACAACAAGGTTGCAGCCAGCGACACGGCGACACGACGGAAAATGAAGGACAAACGCATATCAAAAATAGAACCCGCCAGAAGGCGGGTTGAAGCTGAGAAGGGGCGCAGTGTAACTGCCCTGTTGGACACCCACGATGACCGCTGATTCGAGTGGATTTTGTGGGCGGCTGCCCCTGCGGCCGAATGTCTGCTGGGACAACAACCCATGTTTGAACCACCATTCGCGAGCAGGGGCTCGCTCCCACGGGGGGGAAGCCCAGCGTCAAGCCAGCTCGTGCAAGGGCCAGCGCGGTTTGACGTCGAAGCTGTAACGCGCCTCGGCGGCTTGCGCGCCAGCTTGCAAGCGCATGGCTGCTGCCATGGCAATCATGGCGCCGTTGTCGGTGCACAGGTGCAGCTCGGGGTAGTGCACGCGCACTTTGGCTTTGGCGCAAGCGGCGTTGAGCTGCGCGCGCAACTCGCGGTTGGCCCCCACGCCCCCGGCCACCACCAAGCGCTTCATGCCGCTGGTCTTGAGCGCGTTCATGGATTTTTTGACCAGCACTTCCACAATCGCCGCTTGGGTCGATGCGGCCAAATCGGCGCGCTCGGGTGCGCCTTCGGTGTGGGCGGCAGGGCCGATTTTTTGGCTCTGCGTGAGCACCGCCGTTTTGAGACCTGCGAAGGAAAAATCCAGATCGCCGCTGTGCAGCAAGGGGCGCGGCAGCTTGTAGGCCGCCGGATTGCCCTGCTCGGCCAGGCGCGACAGACCCGGGCCACCGGGGTACGGCAGGCCCATCAGCTTGGCCGACTTGTCAAAGGCCTCGCCCGCGGCGTCGTCGATCGTCTCGCCCAGCAATTCGTAGCGGCCCACGCCGTCCACCCGCATCAGCTGGGTGTGCCCGCCCGACACCAGCAAGGCGATGAACGGGAACTCGGGTGGGTCCGCGCTCAAGAAGGGCGAGAGCAAATGCCCTTCGAGGTGGTGCACGCCCAGAACCGGCTTGCCCAAAGACGCCGCCAGCGCGCAGGCCACGCCCGAGCCCACCAACAGCGCCCCGGCCAGGCCCGGCCCCCGGGTGTAAGCCACCACGTCGATATCGGCCAAAGCGGTCCCCGCCTCGGCCATGACCTGGCGGGTCAGCGGCAGCACGCGGCGAATGTGGTCGCGGCTGGCCAGCTCGGGCACCACGCCACCATAGGCCTGGTGCATCTCGATCTGGCTGTAGAGCGCATGCGACAACAGGCGCGGCATGGCGGTCCCGTTGGCTTCCACCAAGGCCACACCCGTCTCGTCGCAGGAAGATTCAATGCCCAAAATTCGCATAGCAGATAGTTTAAGCGGGGCATGGAGGCTGTCCGGGCCCTTGGCCATAATGAACTAAACCATTTTTTGGCAGCCCAGGCCATTGAACCTGTGGGAGGCCGCCCCTGCGGCCGAATAACGTTCGCGCGCAGGGGCGCGCTCCCACAATGCCAGCTACCCTACAGGACCTATCCATGACCACTCTCCGACTGATTTCCTCCATGGCCACCAAGCCCCTGCTGGCCGATTTGGTGGCGCTGTACAAGGCGCAAGCCCCGGGCGTTCAAATTCAAGTGGAGTCGGTCGGCGGCGTGGATGCGGCCAAACGCGTGCAAGCGGGCGAAGCCTTTGACGGCGTGGTGCTGGCCAGCGACGCCATCGACAAACTGGTCGCCAGCGGCCACGTGCTGGCAGGCAGCCGCGCCGACCTGGTGCGCTCGGGCGTGGCGGTGGCCGTGCCTGCGGGGCAGCCCATGCCCGACATCTCGACCGAAGCCGCACTCAAAGCCGCCGTCCTGGCCGCGCCCACGCTGGGTTACTCCACAGGCCCCAGCGGCGTGCAACTGGCCAAACAGTTCGAGGCCTGGGGCATCGCCGACACCATCGCACCACGCATCGTGCAGGCCAAGCCCGGCGTGCCCGTGGGCTCACTGGTGGCCCAGGGCCAGGTGGCGCTGGGCTTTCAGCAACTGAGCGAAATGCTGGGTGTGGCGGGCATCACCATCGTGGGCGGCCTGCCACCCGAGGTGGAGATCATCACCACGTTTTCTGGCTCGGTGGCCGCGACCTGCGCCCAGCCGGATGCCATGCGTGCGCTGCTGGCCTTTTGGCAATCGCCCGCGTGTGACGCGCTCAAGCGGCAGCACGGCATGGCTCCGGCCTGAAGCCATACCCATATAACCAGCAGTTGGATTGATTCCTCCACAATATGTGGCATGGGCATCGGTCACTACATCAAGGACATCGGACGCGGCAAGGACGGCGCCCGGGCACTCGGCCGCGCGCAAGCCGCCGACCTGATGGGTCAGGTGCTCGACGAGCAGATCAGCGACCTCGAATTGGGCGCGTTTTGCATCGCCATGCGCATCAAGGGCGAGACGCCCGAAGAGATGGCCGGTTTTCTGGACGCCACGCATGCGCGCCTGAACAAGGTCCCCACAGGCCAGGTGCCCACGGTGGTGCTGCCCAGCTACAACGGTGCCCGCAAACTGCCCGTGCTCACGCCCCTTCTGGCCCTGCTGTTGGCCCGCGAGGGCGTGGCGGTGGTGGTGCATGGCAGTGCCACCGAAGACAAGCGCGTGTGCAGCCAGGCGGTGTTTTCGCAGCTGGGCATTGAAGCGCTGGCCCAAGTAGCACCCGCTGCGGCAGGCCAGGTGCAGTTCATCCCCACGGGCGTGTTGCATGCCGGGCTGGACAGGTTGCTGGCCGTGCGCCGCGTGGTGGGCCTGCGTAACCCCGGCCACAGCCTGGTCAAACTGATGAACCCCTGTGATTCAGAAAGTGGCCCCGCGCTGGTGGTGAGCAGCTACACCCACCCTGAATACCTGCACTCGATGTCGGCCACCTTCGCGCTGACCGGGCAACACGCCTTGCTGCTGCGCGGCACCGAGGGCGAGCCCGTGGCCGATGCGCGGCGCACCCCGGCCATGGATGTTTTCAAAGACGGCCAGCCCCGGCGGGTGCAAGACCAGCAAGAGGGTTCTTTGATGCAAGTGCCTGAATTGCCCGCGATCGACGCAGCGGCCACAGCGGTCTACGTGGAGCATGTGTTGCAGGGTCTGCTGCCTGTCCCCCAAGCCATTGCGCTGCAAGTGCAACACATCCTGCAAGAGGTGAAGCCATGAACACCACGCCCAGCCTCCCCCGTGGGAGCGAGCCCCTGCTCGCGAACGACCGAAGCGCCACAGCCCGTCACCCAGGCCGCTGCACGCTGGTGGGCGCGGGCCCGGGCGATCCGGAGCTGCTCACACTCAAAGCCGTCAAGGCGATTGCCAGCGCCACCGTGCTGTTGGTGGACGATCTGGTGAACGACGCCGTGCTCGAACACGCCTCACCCAGCGCACGCATCGTGCATGTGGGCAAGCGCGGCGGCTGCAAGAGCACGCCGCAGGCCTTCATCGACAAGCTGATGATCACCGCCGTGCAAGAAGGCGAGCATGTGGTGCGCCTCAAAGGGGGTGACCCCTTCATCTTTGGCCGAGGCGGTGAAGAAGTCGAACACCTGCGCGAGGCGGGCATTGACGTGGAGGTGGTCAACGGCATCACCTCGGGCCTGGCGGGCATGAGCAGCCTGGGCGCACCTTTGACGCACCGCGAACACGCACACGGGGTGGTGTTTGTGACGGGCCACGCCAAGCCCGGCGACAGCGGCACCGATTGGGTGCAGCTGGCCACCACAGCACACCAGGCCAAGCTGACGCTGGTGATCTACATGGGCGTGAGCAGCCTGGCGCACATCAGCCAGGGCTTGCTGCAGGGCTTGCCTGCACACACGCCCGTGGCCATCGTGCAGCACGCCAGCCTGCCCACGCAGCGCGAGGCCTTGACCACGCTGGGCGAACTGGTGGGCACCGTGCAACGCGAACAGCTGCAAAGCCCCAGCATCATCGTGGTGGGCGATGTGGTGCAAGGGGCGAGGGCCTGGCAACAGGCCGAGCCAAATGCCACCGTACAACGGGCGGCTTGACTTGATGCCACCATGTGGGAGCGAGCCCCTGCTCGCGAATGGTGGTTAAAGCATTTGTTGTGGGTCCATCAGGCATTCGGCCGCAAGGGCGACCTCCCACACGACAACAACTGCTCACCGCCCTCCCCTTACACTCCTGAGCCATGAAGACATGGGACGTGGTGATCGTGGGTGCCGGGGCTGCCGGTTTGTTTTGCGCGGGCGTGGCGGGTCAGCGCGGGCTGAAGGTGCTGGTGATCGACCACAGCGACAAGATCGCCGAAAAAATCCGCATCTCGGGGGGCGGACGTTGCAACTTCACCAACCGCTTGCTCGACGCATCGGCCCCGCAAAAGCACTTCATCAGCCAGAACCCGCACTTTTGCCGCTCGGCCCTGTCGCGCTACACGCCGCAAGACTTCATCGACCTGGTGCAAAAGCACGGCATCGCTTTCCATGAAAAGCACAAGGGCCAGCTGTTTTGCGACCATTCGGCCGAGGACATCATCCGCATGCTGCTGGCCGAATGCGCGGCTGGCGGCGTCGACATCCGTACGGGCTGCAATGTGAAGTCGGTGCAAGCCCCCAGCGAACAGAACACCCACTACACCCTGGAAACCAGCCAAGGCACTGTGTACACCACCTCACTGGTCGTGGCCACGGGTGGTTTGTCGATCCCCAAAATCGGGGCGAGTGACTGGGGCTACCGCATCGCCAGCCAGTTTGGTCTGCGCCTGGTCGAGCGCCGCCCCGGCCTGGTGCCCTTGACCTTTGACGGCGAGGCCTGGGCGCCTTATGCCCAGCTGGCCGGGCTGGCGCTGCCCGTGGGCATCGAGACGGGCGAGAAAAAAAGCCGCATGCACTTTGACGAAGACCTGCTGTTCACGCACCGGGGCTTGTCCGGGCCCGCCGTGTTGCAAATTTCCAGCTATTGGCAGGACGGCACGCCGATTCGCCTGAACCTGGCCCCGGAGGTGAACCTGCCCGAGCGCCTGCAAGAGGCCAAGCTGTGCTCCAAAAAACTGCTGGGCAACGAGCTGGCCACCTTGGTGCCCAGCCGCCTGGCCGAAGCCTGGGTCAGCCAGGATCCGGCGCTGCAACGCACGGCCGCCGAAGTGCCCGACAAAGCGCTGAACAAACTGGCGCAAGCACTGTCCAACTGGACACTCACCCCCACGGGCAGCGAGGGCTACAAAAAAGCCGAGGTCACCTTGGGCGGGGTGGACACGCGCGATCTGTCTTCACAGACCATGGAGTCCAAACAGCCCGGTTTGTATTTCATTGGCGAGGTCATCGATGTGACCGGTTGGCTGGGCGGCTACAACTTCCAGTGGGCCTGGGCCAGTGCGCATGCGTGTGCGCAAGCCTTGCCCGTCGCGCTCAAAAGCTGAAGCGCCTGCCCAATTGCACAAACAGGTTGTAGGCATCGCCGGACCCTCTGGCTGCGCCCAGGTAAATGTCACCGATCTTGCTGTCCACCGAAACAAAGACGGTGCCGCTGTAGCGCCAACGCATGGCGTCGCCCTTGTACCAGGCGTCCCCGGCCTCGAGGACCGTGCCCACATAGGTTTTTTGGTTGAACAGGCCGCCATGGGTCAGGCGGTACATGTAGGTGGTCTGCAGGTGCGCCAATTGGTCACCGGCCAACTGGCCCATGCGGTAAGCCCCCATGTTCTGAAAACCACCCAGGATCAATTGACTGGGCGAGCGGCAGTTGCCGCAATCGAGCGTGACGCGGTCTTGCGCCAGGTTCAGACCCACATTGACAATGTGCGGCCCCACAGAATGGGCCCACTTGGCGCTCAAGCGTCCGCCGCTGTAGATGGCCCCCGAAACCCCTTGCTCCAGACTGGCTCCCAGAAAGTACCCGCGTGTCGGAAAGCTCAAGGAGTCCAGTTGGTCAATCTGAAACTGCGCCTTGACGCCGTTGTACTTGACCAAATCGGTGTTCGACAGTTCGGCCAAGTCCGTCGTGGTGTCAAAGCTTCTGCGGATCGCGCTGGAGGTGATGCCCATCTTGATGTTGGCCTTGCGCTCGAAGTCGTACACCAGCTGCGCATCCAGGCTCTGCACGGTCTGATTGAAATAGGCCAGCTTCTGATTGCCCGCTTCATCTCTGAAAATCGCGCTTCGGTACAAGGGCAGATAGTTGCGGTCCCACGAAGCACCAGCCTCCAGGCTCCAGCCTTGGGACAGCGGTTGGTAAAAACGGGCCGCCAGCTCGGACTGGGTGCCCAAACGGGCATCCAGTGAAAACTCCAGGCCCGATGGCGTCAACCAAGGGCGGCGGTAACCGACGCCCACAGCAAACTGGGTGATGCCATCGAGCTCCGTGGAAAACCCCAAGGTGGTCTTGAAAAAATGCGGACTGTAGGGTTTCTCACGCACCGTGACGATCAGCTTGTAGCGCTCGCCCTGCAGCTGCGCCAGGCTGTAACTGACCAGATCGAAATAGCCGCTGGTGTAAAGCTCGTCCATGTAGCGTTCCGCCTGCTGGGCCGAGAACTCCTGATCCAACATGGGCGACAACACGGTCTGGATGTAACGCTCCGACACGTCCCTGTGGCCTTGCGCTTCAATGGCCACGATGCGTTTTTCACGCTGGTCAAACGACAAGCGCGTGGTCGATGGGGGCGCGGGCTGCACAGCCCATGCTGTGCGCAAAGCGGCCAGTTGGGTAGCTACGGGGGCCAAAGCCTGCTGGCCCCGCGCCACGATCTCGGGGGCGCGGTTGAAATCGGCAAAACCGATGTCCTGCACCGACGACTGCACCAGCACATCCTGAGGCCGCAGCAAGGCCAGATTGCGTTTTTCGTTTTGGCGAATCAGGATGTCCAGCATCCGGTTGGCCACCACCAGGGCGTGGCTCGGTTGCGCGGTCTTGTCCTCGTCCACGCCTCCGCCCAGGAACGAGGCCACGATCACATCGGCCCCTTCGCGCAATGCCACTTCGATGGGCAAATTGGCCACCAGACCCCCATCGACATAGGTCTCTCCCTCGACTTCCACCGGGGCAAACACCGCAGGAGCCGCCATGCTGGCCCGGATGGCCAGGTGCAGCGCACCCTGGTCAAAAACCTTCAACTCGCCGTCGCGGTAACGGGTCGCCACCGCGCGAAACGGGATTTTGAGATCGTTGAAATGAACACTCGGCGGCACGTGCGCCGTCAAGGCCTGCAGCAAAGCCAGGAAACGCTGGCCATCGCTGACACCCCGGGCAAAGCTCACGCCACCGTCCTTGATGCCGAATTCCAGCTCCACCGGGTATTTCTGCTGGTAAGCACGGGTGCGCGAGGGCAGCTCCAGGCGGTTGAGCTGATCCAAAGCCACCTTGGACGGGTCCAGGCCACCGACCGTGCGCTCGATCTCGTCTGTGGACATGCCGCTGGCATACAAGCCCCCAATGACGGCCCCCATGCTGGTGCCCACAATGCGGGCAATCGGAATGCGGTCGCGCTCCAGCTGACGCAACACCGCCAGATGGGCAAAGCCCTTGGCACCACCACCGGCCAACACCACCACCACAGAAGGGGCCGCGAGGGGCGGACTGGCCAGCGTTTGCGCCTGGCTCCAGCCGCCCGTCAGGCCCAGGGCCAAGACCACCAGGGCCCGGAACAGGGACGCACAAGCAGGGCAGATGTTTTTGAATGTATTCATTGGTATTGCATTTTAGGGACCCGCTTTCAACCGGGGATGCGGCTGGCTGCAAGCGTTCCGGGCCTGGCCCATTTTCCGCAAAGATGTGTCTTTGAGCACACAGTGCCAGGCCAGCCCCGTTTCTCAGGCGCTATAATCTCAGGCTTTGCTGGCAAACCCCCGTCTGCCAAATACTAGTTCGTGACGGGGAACCGCCGAAACTGGGCTTCAAGGGCCCGATCTCCCTTGTGGCTGCAGCCGGCACATTTTTGGAAAATTGATTCAATGACCACCATCCGCGTGAAAGAAAACGAGCCGTTTGACGTTGCCCTGCGTCGCTTCAAGCGCACCATCGAAAAACTCGGCCTGCTGACAGACCTGCGCGCCCGCGAGTTCTATGAAAAGCCCACCACCGAGCGCAAGCGCAAAAAAGCAGCTGCCGTGAAGCGTCACTACAAGCGCGTTCGCAGCATGCAGTTGCCCAAGAAGATGTATTGATCTTCATTTGTATGGCCTGAAAAGGTCTGCAAACAAGCCCGCTGGAGGACGCTCAGGCGGGCTTTGTTGTTTTGACTCCCCCACATTGGCCACACACCAGGAGCCTCCCATGAGCCTGAAAGAGAAAATCACCGACGACATGAAAACCGCCATGCGGGCCAAAGACGCCGAGCGTCTGGGCACCATCCGCCTGCTGCTGTCGGCCATGAAGCAAAAGGAAGTGGACGAGCGCATCGAGCTCGACGATGTGGCCGTGGTCGCCATCGTGGACAAACTCATCAAGCAGCGCAAAGACTCGATCACCGCTTTTGAACAAGCCGCCCGCCAGGACCTGGCCGACAAGGAAAAAGCCGAAATGGCCGTGCTGCTGGCTTACCTGCCCGAGCGCATGTCGGCCGAAGAAGTCACAACTGCCGTTCAGGCCATCGTGGCCGAGCTGGGAGCCAAAGGCCCGGGCGACATGGGCAAAGTCATGGGCGCGGTCAAGACGCGTTTGGCTGGCAAGGCCGACATGGGCCAGGTGTCGGCAGCGGTGAAGGCTGCGCTGGCAGGCTGATGCACTGCAGATGATGATGGACGGGCGGTGAAGGCGCTCAGGCCTGCAAGATCAGCGCCGCCCCGGCCACCGCCATCACCGCCCCGCTCCAGGCCCCCCAAGCCGGGCGGCGGCGGTACACCACCCAAAGCAGCGGCAGCAGCAAGATGGGGGTGAGCGACGAGAAAATGCCCACCAGGTTGGCCTGCCCGGTGTGCAAGGCCTGCAGGATCAAGGTCATGCCCAGCGCCATGGCCACGGCCGCACTGGCCCAGGTGTTGAACAGGGTTTTGGCGGTCAATGGGTTTTGCACCCGCGCCACCTGCGCCCCAGCCCACAGCAGCGCCAGATGTGCCAAAAAGCTGGCCGATGTGCGCACAGCAGACGCCGCCACCGCGTCCACGCCCGAAGCCATCAAGGGCTTGATCATCAAAGTGGCCACAGACTGGCAAACGGCGGCCAGCAAGCCGAGCAAAACCCCGGTCATCAAAGTGCCTCGCGTGTTTTCCCAGGCGTGGGTTTCGCTCTCGCGGCGGCCCCACACAATCGCCACCATCACGCCCGAGACCAGCAAAGCACCGCCCAGCAAGGTCCAGCCCCACAGGGTTTCGCCCAGAAACAACCAGGCGAGCAAGGTGGAAAAAATGGCGTGCGTGGCAAACAACACGCCGCTGCGGCGTGGCCCCAGCCGGTTCATGCAGGCAAACAGCGCGGTGTCGCCAATGAAAATGCCAATGAAGCCCGACAGGGCGAGTAAGGAGATGTTGGCGCTGTCCAGACTGCGCCACTGCCCGGTGAACAGCGCCAGCGCCCACAGCAGGGTCAAAGCAAAAAACAAACGCCAGCGGGTGAAGGCAAACGCCCCCATCTGGCTGGAAGCGGCGGCAGAAAACAAACTGCCCACCGCCCACGACAAGGCGGCCAGCGCTGCAAGGAGTTCTGCCTGCACAGCGCAGCAGGCCTCAGCTGCCCGCCAGCTTCATGCGGTTGACCAAAATGGAGCCGGTGGTTTTGGCACCCATGTTGTAGGTGTCCGCCCCCACGGCCTCGATGCCCATGAACATGTCTTTCAGGTTGCCCGCGATGGTGATCTCGTGCACCGGATAGGCGATCTGGCCGTTTTCCACCCAAAAGCCGCTGGCCCCGCGTGAATAGTCGCCCGTGACATAGTTCACGCCCTGCCCCATCAGCTCGATCACGAACAGGCCCGTGCCCAGCTTTTGCAGCATGGCGTCCAGATCGTCACTGGACTGCGTCAGGCGCGAGGTCAGCGTCAGGTTGTGCGAGCCGCCCGCGTTGCCGGTGGTCTTCATGCCCAGTTTGCGCGCCGAGTAGCTGGACAGGAAATAACCCTCGACCCGGCCGCCCTTGACCACATGGCGGCGCACCGAGCGCACGCCCTCGTCGTCAAAAGGCGAACTGCCCTTGCCGCGCAGCAAGTGCGGGTCTTCTTCGATGTCGATGTGTTTCGGGAACACCTTCTTGCCCAAAGAGTCGAGCAAGAAACTGCTCTTGCGGTACAGCGCCCCGCCGCTCACGGCCTGCACAAAACCGCCCAGCAGACCCGCCGCCACAGGCGACTCGAACAGCACCGGGCACTCGGTCGTGGCGATCTTGCGTGCACCCAGGCGCGACAAGGCGCGTTCGGCGGCGTAGCGGCCCACGGCTTCGGGCGAGGCCATCTCGTCCGCGCAGCGCATCGAGGTGTACCAGGCATCGCGCTGCATCTCGGCGTTGCGGCCGGGCAGCTTGGCAATCGGGGCCACCGAAATGCTGTGGCGCGAGCTGGCATAACCGCCGCGAAAACCGTGTGTGTGGGCGCTGAAAAAATGGCTTTGCTGGGCCGACACGGCCGCGCCGTCGCTGTTGGTGATGCGGCGGCTGGTTTTCATGGCCGCGGCTTCGCACTGCAAGGCGATCTTGGCGGCTTCTTCACTGTTGATGGCCCAAGGGTGGAACAAATCCAGGTCACGGTGCCGGGTTTCGATGTCGGCTTCGTCGGGCAGCCCGGCGGTCGGGTCTTCGGCGGTGAAGCGGGCGATGTCGTAAGCCGCCTGCACTGTGCGCTCGATCGCGGCTTTGGAAAAGTCCGACGTGCTGGCGTTGCCCCGGCGGTGGTCCACGTAGACCGTCACGCCCAGCGATTTGTCACGGTTGCGCTCCACGTTTTCCAGCTCGCCCTTGCGCACGCTGACCGACAGACCGCAGCCTTCAGACGCTTCGGCCCCCGCGTTGGTGGCCCCCAACTTTTTGGCGTGCTTCAGGGCGATGTCGACCAACTCTTCAAAATGGTCACGCGAGTAGCTGAAACCGTCGTGGGCCTGCGCGCTGGCGGCGGCGGCAGGGGCATTTTGTTGCACGGAACTTTTCACAGAAATTTTCACGAAGAGGGTCTCGAAAAAAATGGCGGGCGCTGGGCCCGCAGTGGCCGCTATGATACTTGCCACCCAGCCCCTGCGCTGCCCCAGAGAACGAGTTCCCCCAGTCATGTCCCGTAAACCCAAAAAAGGCTATTTCGTCCGTGGTCAGTTTGTTGCTGAAGGCAGCGAGCTGGACCTGGAGTACAAGCGCGAGCTCAAAGGCGGCCTCGACGGCCCCAGCCGCACCGAACTCAAGCGCGAAAGCACCGAGCTGCAAGAACTCGGCACAGCCTTGCTCACCCTGCGCCGTGACCTGATGGAGGGCCTGGCCCTGCCCGACAAGCTGGTCGAAGGCCTGGCCGAAGCCAAGCGCATCACCAACTTCGAGGGTAAGCGCCGCCAAATGCAGTTCATCGGCAAGCAAATGCGCCTGCTCAGCCCCGAAACGCTGCAAGCCGTGCGCGAGGCGCTGGACATCCAGCGCCTGGGCAGCGCCAAAGACACCCAGGCCCTGCACCTGGCCGAAGCCTGGCGCGACCGCCTGATCGCCGACGATGCCGCCGTGGGCGAGTGGATTGCGCATTACCCACAGACCGACATCCAGCAGCTGCGCGCCCTGGTGCGCCAGGCCCGCAAGGACGCGGTGCCCGTGACCAACGCCGCCGTCTCGCAAGGCCTGGCCCCGCGCCAAGGCCGCGCTTACCGCGAGCTGTTCAAACTGGTGCGCAGCGTGCTGACAGGCGGCGAGAGCGACAAGACCCCCGACGAGACCGAAGATGAGTGAACCCAACGCCACAACCCCTTTTGACCCGGTCAAGATTGGCATCGTGTCCATCAGCGACCGCGCCAGCACCGGCGTCTACGAAGACAAAGGCCTGCCTGCATTGCAGGACTGGTTGACGAAGGCGCTGCACAACCCGATCACTTTCGAGCCGCGCCTGATCCCCGACGAAAAAGACCGCATCAGCGCTACCCTGATCGAGCTGGTGGACGTCGGCTGCAGCCTGGTCTTGACCACGGGCGGCACCGGCCCCGCCCTGCGCGACGTGACCCCCGAAGCCACGCTGGCTGTGGCCGACAAGGAAATGCCCGGGTTTGGCGAACAGATGCGCCAGATCAGCCTTAAATTTGTGCCCACCGCCATCCTGTCACGCCAAGTGGCCGTCATCCGGGGCCAGAGCCTGATCATCAACCTGCCGGGCCAGCCCAAGTCGATTGCCGAGACGCTCGAAGGCCTGAAGGACGCGGACGGCAAAGCCTTGGTGCATGGCATTTTTGCGGCCGTGCCCTATTGCGTGGATTTGATTGGCGGGCCTTACCTGGAAACCCGTGACGAGGTCTGCAAGGCTTTCCGCCCCAAAACCGCGATCCGTCCCGCACGCTGAGCCCCCCCGACAGCCCGGCCCCCGGGCAGTGGCCTGCCGTTGGGTATAATACACGCTCTCGGCAAGAGCGACAGCAGCACCTCCGGCTAGACCACCGCCATCAGCGCGACGCCCCCATGTGGGCCGGTCACCGTTCCGCAAGGACTGCATTCCAAATGTTCGCCCCACATCTTGCCATTGCAGATTGGACGCCCATATAAAGCGTTGATCTGTGTCTCAACCCACGCCCGCGCCGGGATGTATTTGGCGCTGACTGTGTCCGTTTCCTTGTCTGTTTTGATGTTCCGAGGTGTTCATGCCTGCTCAAAAGTCGAAGAAGCCTGCCCAGGCCGCTGCCAAAGCCAAACCCGTTGCCAAGACCGCTGTTGCGAAAAAAGCCCCCGCGCCCGCCGCCAAGCCCAAAGCAACCAGCCAAGTGACTGCCAAAGCACCGGCCAAGAAGCCCGCCCCCGAGGCGAGTAAAGCCAAGGTGCCTGCGAAAGCTGCTGCCAAACCGGCAGCAAAACCCGCAGCCAAAACAGCCCCCAGCAAGGTCAAAGCAACGGCAACCCCGGCAACTTCTGCCAAGCCTGCCAAGAAAGCCGCCTCCGTGCCCGCCAAGAAATCTGAAGTGACCGAGAAAAAATCCACCGCCAAGGCCAAAGACGCCGCTGCCGAAGTGGAAGTGAAAAAACCTGCCAAAGCAGCCAAAGCCGCTGCCCCGGCTACCGAGAAAAAGCCCGCTGCCAAAAAAGCCGTGACCGGTGCCAAACGCGGCCCGAAGAAAAAAGGCAGCATTGCCGAGCCCAGCTTGGACGACGATCTGGACATCGAAGCCGACCTCGAAGGCGAACCGGTTGTTGAAAGCGGCTCCGAGACCGCCGAAAAAGTCAAACCCCTGCGCATGAAGATCAGCAAGGCGAAAGAGCGCGCCTTGATGAAGGAATTTGGCCTGGACGAAACCGTCCTGACCGAAGCCGAGATGAAGCAGCGCCGCGACCGTCTGAAAGCCCTGATCAAGCTGGGCAAGACACGCGGCTACCTCACCAACGGCGAAATCAGCGACCACCTGCCCGACAAACTGGTCGATGCCGAAACCCTGGAAGTGGTGATCGCCACCCTGAACGACCTGGGTGTGGCGGTGTACGAGCAAACGCCCGACGCCGAGAGCCTGATCATCACGGACAACGCGCCCACGGGCTCGACCGAAGAAGAAGCCGAAGAAGCCGCCGAAGCCGCTCTGTCCACGGTGGACAGCGAATTCGGCCGCACCACCGACCCTGTGCGCATGTACATGCGCGAAATGGGCACGGTGGAGTTGCTGACCCGCGAAGGTGAAATCGAAATCGCCAAGCGCATCGAAGGCGGCCTGATGGACATGATGGCCGCGATCAGTGCGTCGCCTGCCACCATCGCCGAAATCCTGCGCATGGCCAATGAAATCCGTGAAGGCAAGGTCGTCATCTCCACTGTGGTCGACGGTTTCGCCAACCTCAACGAAGCCGACGACTATGTGGCCGAAGAAGACTTCGACGAATTCGACGAAGCCGATGACGACGACGGCAAAGGCGGCTCCAAGGCCCTGACCAAGAAGCTCGAAGAGCTGAAAAACCAGGCCCTCGAACGCTTTGACCGGATCACCGAGTACTTCGAAAAAGTGCACAAGGTGTACGACAAGGAAGGCTGGGGCACCCCCGCTTACAACAAGGTCCAGGCCGCCCTGTCGGAAGAGCTGATGACCATCCGCTTCACCGCCAAAACCATTGAAAAGCTGTGCGACATGGTGCGCGCCCAGGTGGACGACGTGCGCAAGAAAGAGCGCGAGCTGCGCCGCATCATCGTGGACAAGTGCGGCTACCCGCAAGAGCAGTTCATTGCCGAATTCAGCGGCCGTGACAAAAACGGCAAGCGCGTCGAATCGCAGCTGCTCAACCTGAAGTGGATCGAAAAGCAGGCCGCCGCAGGCAAGAGCTGGAGCGCCGTCATGGGCCGCAACATCCCGCCCGTGCAGGACCTGCAGCAAAAACTGATCGACCTGCAAGCCCAGGTGGTGGTGCCGCTCGACGAGCTCAAAGACATCAACAAGCGCATGAACGCGGGCGAGCGTGCCAGCCGCGATGCCAAGAAAGAGATGATCGAGGCCAACTTGCGCCTGGTGATCTCGATCGCCAAGAAGTACACCAACCGCGGCCTGCAGTTCCTGGACCTGATCCAGGAAGGCAACATCGGCCTGATGAAGGCGGTGGACAAGTTCGAATACCGCCGTGGCTACAAGTTCTCGACCTACGCCACCTGGTGGATCCGCCAGGCCATCACCCGCTCGATTGCGGACCAGGCCCGCACGATCCGCATCCCGGTGCACATGATCGAGACCATCAACAAGATGAACCGCATCTCGCGCCAGCACCTGCAGGAATTCGGCTTCGAGCCCGATGCCTCCATCCTGGCCGAGAAGATGGAAATCCCGGAAGACAAGATCCGCAAGATCATGAAGATCGCCAAAGAGCCGATCTCCATGGAAACGCCGATCGGTGACGACGACGACAGCCACCTGGGCGATTTCATCGAAGACAGCACGCACACCGCGCCCATCGACGCGGCCCTGCAAGCGGGTCTGCGCGATGTGGTCAAAGACATTCTGGACAGCCTCACGCCCCGCGAAGCCAAAGTGCTGCGCATGCGTTTCGGCATCGAAATGTCCACCGACCACACGCTGGAAGAAGTGGGCAAGCAGTTCGACGTGACGCGCGAACGCATCCGTCAGATCGAAGCCAAGGCGCTGCGCAAGCTCAAGCACCCCAGCCGCAGTGACAAGCTGCGCAGCTTCATCGACACGATGTAAGCCACTGCAGACGACAGCACCAAGCCTCCCGGCTGACAAGCCGGGGGGCTTTTTTTATGATGTGTCGTGCGTGCATAGCGACAAAGAACCCATCAAAGGATCAAAATAATCAAAAAAGAAAAACAGCAGGCCCCACGAACTTATTTCGCATATGTACGGCAACGAACATAAAAATGATGAAAACTACCTATACTTCACCGCATCAACGTCGATAAGGACAATAAATGTTGAGTCCGGCCTGCAATCTCATGATTTCTCAATTAAAAATTGATAAATATGAAAGATTGCTTGACAGTTTTCAACTGGTTGGCTTGGAGCCCGGTCAGTTGATTTTCAGGCCCTATGAGGCCATTCAGTTCGTCTACTTTCCTGTGACCGCCATCATTGCGATGGAAATCGACATCTCGGATGGCACCTCGGCAGAGATTGTGCTGATCGGCAAAGAGGGCATGGTCGGCAGTGGCGTGATGGGTGGCAATCAGAACTTCAGCCGAGCGCGCGTGAAGTTTGCAGGATTGGCCTACAAATTGCCCCTCACCGTCTTTCAGTCGGAGCTGAGCCAGGACCGCTCTTTTTTGAAAATCTGGATGGCCGTCACACGCCAGATGATCTTGCAGATCGCGATGCCCACGGTTTGCAGCAGCAGACACAGCAATGAACAGCAGGTGATCCGCTGGCTCATGAACACGCTGGACAAAACACAAGGCGAAGTGCTGCAGGTGACGCACCAGGAAATTGCCGACAGCTTGGGCATTCGCCGCGAATCGGTCACTTTGACCGCTGGCAAACTGAGCCAGGAAGGCTTGCTGGAAATCAGCCGCGGACAACTCAGGGTGCTGAATCGGCCTGAACTGGAAGCGCGTGCCTGCGAGTGCTACCGGGTCATGAACCCGGCCTTGAAGCATTGACAACCCTGCTCACCGCCTCCAAAGAACCCGGCATGCCTTGTCACTTGCGTCCATTTTTTGCGCGGCTCGCCACCGCTGTCGCCATGGCGGCCAGTGCATGCGCTGCGCACGCCGCACCACCCAGCGCAGCGGCTGCCCCCAAGTCACCCGTCTGGATCGGCTTTGACGATGCGTTCGGACAAAAAACCAACACCTCGGCCATGGCCATCGAATGGGGCATCCAGGCCGCCATGGAAGAGATCAACGCAGCGGGCGGGGTGCTGCAGGGCCGACCGCTGAAACTGATCACCACCGACAACAAAGGCGTTGCCGCCCGAGGCAAAGACAACTTCATCCAGTTGGCCAGCACACCCGATTTGGTGGCGGTCCTGAGCGGCAAATACAGCCCGATCAGTGTGGAAATGCTGCCCGAAGCGCATCGTCTGGGCGTGCCCTTGATCAGTGTCTGGGGCTCTGCCGACCCGATCACGGAGCATGCACACCAACCGTCTTACTCATTTCGGGTCTCGCTCAAGGACGATTGGGGGGTGGAAGCGATGATGAAACGGCTGTCCACCAAGTACAAAGTCCAGCAAGCCTGTGCCATCTTGCCCAACACCGCGTGGGGACGGTCCGCAGAGCGCGTGATTCAGGACAAATCGGCGCAGAGCATGATCCGTTTTCCGGTGGTGCGTTGGTACAACTGGGGTGATGCCTCGCTGAAAAGCCAATACCAAGGCTGCCTGGACGCCCGCACCCAAGGTCTGCTCTTCGTGGGCAATGAAAAGGAAGGGGCCACTCTGATCAAGGAAATGGCCGAACAACAGCGCAGCCAGCGTCTGCCTGTGGTGTCGCATTGGGGTGCGGCGGGCGGCACGCTGCACGAATTGGCCCAAAACGCGTTGCCCCTGGTCAACGTCGACTTCATCCAGACCTTCAGCTTCATCCACAACAGGCGGCCTCGCGCGGTTTATCTGGCCGATTGGATTTTGAAGAAAAGCGCCCTCAAAAGCACGCACGACATCCCCAGCCCGGTGGGTGCGGCACACGCATATGACACGGTGCATCTGCTGGCCAGCGCCATCGAAGTGGCCCAAACCACCGAGCCGGCAAAAATCAGGGACGCGCTGGAAAAATTGCCCCCTTTCAACGGGGCGGTGAGGCATTACGCCAAAGCCTTCACGCCCCAGCGGCATGACGCGCTGGACAAATCGCAAGTGCTGTTCGTCAAGCTCACGCCCTCCGGCCAACTGATCCCGCAATGAGCCACCCGCCAAGTCTCTGGCGGACTTGTGGCCACCTTTGAGGTCCTGTGCGACTTACCGTGACTGGGCCTTGTGGCCGTAAGGGCAGTGGTTGGGGCGAGGCCCCACCTGTGGGTGCAGGCGGCAGGTGTTGGGCCGTTTGTCGTACACCGTGCAACGGCGGGTCTTGGCGTCCAGAAACTGGCAATCGCCACTGGCGCGGCGCGCCAGGCTGAAGATGCTGTTCTTGAAGTTGAAGTGCTCGATCAGCCCGGCTTTGGAGAGCCGTTTGGCGATCTGTTTGGGGTCTTCGTGCTCGGCCTCAAACGGATCCACCAACTCCAGCCGCACCAGGTCGGCCAGCTTGACCTCCACCGGCATGGTGCAGCAGTTGGCCGCACAGGTGTCGCACAGCCCGGCCTTGTAACGGGTCCAGGTTTCGCAACGGTCAACGTCGACAACGGCGATAGGAGATCTCATGCGAGGGATTATCCCCGCACGCACGAGATCAATCTGCCTGTGCATGGACGAATTCAGGCCGAAGTCATGAAATGTCGTTGGACCACCCATGCCAGCATGGGTGCCCTTGGCCGCAGACCCCTTTCACGCGCTTTGAAGCGGCGGCATCAAACACCCTCACTGACCCGTCCAGCCTTGACCGCTTCCCATGCGTCCTCCACCCAGTCACACAAAATAGCACGGGTTTCACGGGGGTCAATGATGTCCAGAATGCCGAACTTCTCGGCCGTGCGGAAAGGCGAAGTCATGTGGAGGTAGAAAGCCTCCAGCTCGGCGCGCTTGGCGGCAGGGTCGGGTGCGGCGTCGATCTCGGCTTTGTGAGCCGCCATCACACCCCCCTCGATCGGGATCGAGCCCCAACGTGCCGAGGGCCAGGCGTAGCGCAGGTTCAGTGCCTCGCCGTATTTGGGTCCGTGCAGGGCACCGGCCATGCCAAAGCAGCGGCGCATCAGGATCGACACCCACGGCGACTGGCAGGCGTGCAGCGCCTCGCCCACGCGCAGCGCACCCAGCAGCGTGCCATCGATTTCGGCCTCCAGTCCGGTCTGGTTGCCTGGCTGGTCCACAAAGTTCACCACCGGCAAACCAAACAGACTGCAGAGATTGACATGCCGCTCCATCTTGTAAGCAGCTTGCAGAGTCATGGCACCGCCCTGCACCTTGGGGTCGTTGGCGATCACACCCACGGGTATGCCATTCAGGCGCGCCAGCGCGGTGATGACCGAGCCACCTTGGTAACGCCCGATTTCGAACAGAGAGCCAGCATCCATGACCGAGGCCAGGATCTTGCGCGGGTCGTAGATCTTGCGGCGATCCCGCGGGATCGCGTCCTTGAGCCAATCGTCGGCGCGCCAGGGGTCATCCTGGGGCGTGGTCACTGGCGCGAGGTGGTACCTGCTGCGTGGCAGGTAGCTCAGAAAGCGGCGAACCTGAGCCAGCGCATCGGCTTCGTCTTCGGCCTCGTTGTGCACCAGCGCGCTCTTGCGGTGCACCCCGTGCCCGCCCAGGTCGTTCTTGTCAACCTCTTGCGCATAGGCCTGGCGCACCACATGCGGACCAGCGGCCATGACCTGAGCCTGCTCACGCACCATCACCGAGAAATGCGAGGACAACACCTTGACCGCCCCTTGCCCGACGCAGGCCCCAAGTGCCACGCCCACCACCGGCACCGTCTTGAGAAGCTCCTGTGCGGGCCAGCTGGGGTATTCGGGGATCTTGGTCCCCCCGATCTGCATCAGCAACTTGACGCTGCCACCGGCCGAATCGACCAGACGCACCAGCGGCATGCGCAGCTGGTGAGCCATGCGCTCGATGTAAATCCACTTGTCGGCAATCGTGGCTTCGGACGAGCCAGCACGGATGGTGAAGTCGTCCACATGCAGCGCCACCTTTTGGCCGTCGATGCGGCCAGTGCCGACAATAGCGTTGGTCGGCTCCAACCGCTCAAAAGTGCCATCAGCGCTGTAGCGACCCTTACCGGCCAGTGCGCCCAGTTCGCGAAAGGTGTTGGCATCCAACAGCTGGTCAATGCGCTCGCGGGCATTCATGCGCCCAGTGGCCTTGAAACGCGCCAACGCCTCGGCGCCGCCCATGGCGAGGGCATGGGCACGGCGCGTCTGCAGCTCGCCCAATTCAACGGCCCACTCGCCCGCAGGCTCAAATGATGTCCAAGCTGTCATGCGGCCCCCAGTCCCAAAGTAGCCACCAGCGCACGGGTTTCACTCAGTTCGGTTTCCAGGTAGCGGTGCGAATCCACATAGCCTTTGAAGATCGGCTGGTTGCCCGACTTCTCGACCATGGCCCTCCACTCAGCCGATTCAGACACCTTGCGCAAGGCGTTTTCCCAGAACTGGATCTGCTCGGCGTCCACGCCACCGGGCAGCAGCACCCCGTTGTAGCTGACGTAATCGGCCGCCACGCCCTGCTCACGCCAGGTCGCAATCCCCGCGAACATACCGGTGCCCCTGCGAGCTGCCGCGCTGGCCAGCACACGCACTTTGCCAGCCTGCACCTGAGGCATGACCGTGGGGCTGGTGGCCGAGACCACGTCCACATTACCGCCGAGCAACGCGGTCATCGATTCGCCCGAGGAGCGAAACGGCACCACGGTGAGCTTGTCAACGGCCACACCCGCCGCCTTCAGCGGCTTGGCCAACGCCAGATGGGTGTTGAGCCCGCGGGTGGGAGCCACCGCAAAGCTGATTCCACCCGGGTCCTGCTTGATGCGCGTCAGCAGGTCCTGCACGTTGCGCAGCGGGCTGTCGGCGCGCACAGCCACCAGCGAGGTTTCTTCGACCAGCATGGCCACCGGCACGAATTCACGCATGTCCGCCTTGAGAATGCCTGTGACCTGACCGGCGATGCTGCCAGTGTGGAAGGTGCCCAGGTGGTGTGCATTGCCCCGGTTACGCTGCAGCTGCTGCAGCGAAAGCAAGCCTGCAGCGCCCGGCTTGTTGTCGGACAGCACGGTCTGGCCGTGCAGCAGCTGCATTTTTTCGAGCACGGTCTTGATGCCACGGGCATACAGGTCCACCGAGCCGCCCGGGGCCACGCCGATCACGTAGCGGATCATTTCGGACGGTTTCCAGCCGGTTTCATTGGCCAGGGCTGCCGGTGTCAACGGCATCAGTGCCGTGCCAGCCATCAGGCCCAGCGCCTGGCGGCGGTCAATCAGTGTGTTCATGGGGTTTCCTTTCAGGTCAGGGAAAAGTACAACAGGTGCAAGTCGGCTGGCCTCGCCGCTCAGGCGACAGGCGGCAAGCCGAGTTCCTGCAGCACCTGCGCGGTGTCCTGCCCGAGGCTCGGGCCGGTGCGCACGATGGCACCCGGTGTGGCCGACAGGCGCGGCACGATGCCGGTCTGCACGGTGTGGCCCAGCTGTGGGTGCGGCACCTGCTGCAGCATCTGTCGCGCCCGGAAATGCGGGTCCTGAAAGATGTCGGCAATCGTGTAGACCTGCGTGGCTGGCACCTGGGCCTGCTGCAGCATCTGCACCAGCGCAGCGGTTTCAAAGCCCCGGCTCCAGTCGGCAATGATGGCGTCAATGGCCCGCATGTTTTCGGGCTTGCCACGCACTTGGATGGTCTCGAAGCGCGGGTCGGTCAGCAGATACGGCTTTTGCATCAACGCCACCAGGCGTTGCCAGATCGGCTGGCTGTTGGCCGCGATCAGCACCCAACCGCCGTCACGCGCCGGATACGAGCTGTTGGGTGCCATCGACGGCAGGTTGGCACCCTCGCGCATCGGCACGATGCCCAGTTTGTCGTGCGCGGGCACGATGGGCTCCATTTGCGTGAAGGCGGCCTCGTACAGAGCCACATCAACCACCTGGCCCTTGCCCGTGTGCTGGCGCGCATGGATGGCAGCCATGGCACCAAAGGCAGCATAAACCGAAGACAAATAATCGGTCGTGGCCAGTGCCACCCGGGCGGGCGGCCGGTCGGGGTCGCCTGTCATGTGGCGCACGCCACCCACCGCTTCGCAGATCGCACCGTAGCCGGGCTGAGCGGCATAAGGCCCGTCCTGGCCGAAGCCGCTGATCCGCACCATGACCAGGCCCGGGTTGCGTGCCGACAGCGCCTCGTAGCACAAGCCCAGGCGCTCCATGACGCCGGGGCGGTTGTTCTCAATCACGATGTCGGCGCGCGCCATCAGCTCGAAAGCCAGCTCGCGACCCTGCTGTGTCTTGAGGTCGAGCACCACAGAGCGCTTATTGCGCAGGATGGATGCCGCGTACAGCGACACGTTGTCGATGTGCTGCCCCATCTGCCGCACCGGATCGCCCTCGGGCGGTTCGATCTTGATCACGTCGGCGCCAAAGTCAGCCAGCAACCGGGCGCAGGCAGGCCCGGCAATGGTGGTGCAGACCTCGATGACCTTGAGGTCGGTCAGCGGGCCCTGGCGCTGCGCCAGCGCTGCGCCGGTTTCCGGATGGACAGCGGCGTTCATGCGCGCACTCCCCGCTGGCCCAAAAGGCGCACCGCCTCCTGCGCCGACTCGTCCAAGCGCTGGCGCGTGAGCCGAACCACGGCATCCACATCCCCGGCCTCCAGCGCCAGCACCGCTTGGCCCCAGAGCTGGGCCGAGCGTTGCCGCCGCTCCGGCGAAGCCAGACCCAGCTTGCTGTAGCGCAGGGTTTGCAGCGAAATCGAGGTCAGCATGCGCTGCAAACGGCGGTTGCCGGTCAGCCGAGCCACCAGAATCAGCAGGCGGTAGGTGGTCTCGGCGTATTGCTCGCCTGCATCTGCGTCTTGAGCCAGCGCTTGCAGGCGTTGGGTGCCGCTCAGCATCAACGGCACGAGGTTCGGATTGGGCTGGTCCATGAGGCGGCGCACGGCCACCTCGAACAGGCCTGCGCGGATGTCCAGCAGCTCGGTCAACTCCTGCGCCGTGAGCTCGGTCACGATCGCGCCGCGACGCGCCAGCAGCGTGACCAAGCCCTCGCGTTCGAGGATGCGGATCGCCTCACGCACCGGCCCGCGGCTGACCTGAAACTCGTCGGCCAACTCCTGCTCGGCAATGCGCTCACCGGGCTGCAACCGTTCCTCCAAAATGCGCTCGCCCAACCGCGCCGCGATCTGCTCGGGCACGGTCAGTGTCGGAACGTCCTGATCGGCAAACAGCCGAAACGCGACCGCACTCTCCCAATCGGCCAACAAGTTTTGCGGAATGTCCTGGGGGTTCATGGCAACCTTTCAGTCGAGTGTGACGAGCCACTGCCCGTCTTGAACCGCCTCGCCTTCGGCCACCAGCACCTCGCGAACCGTGCCCGCCGAAGGTGATTCGATCGGGATTTCCATCTTCATGGATTCAACGATCAGCAGGGTCTGCCCGGCCTCGACGCTGGCGCCGGGCTGCACCTCGACCTTCCAGATACTGCCGGTGATTTCGGAAAAGACTTTTTTCATGGCTTGATTTTTTAATATGAACAATCAGATTGTTAACAATATTAAAAACAACGCCATACAGGAAAACCCTTGAAAAACTGCCCCCCGGCCCACGGCTCAATCGCGCAGGCGGACCGCCGCTGGCGGCAACGCAGGTGACGATGCCATCGCGAGTGCTGCGTGGCGATCCACGGACTGCCGCGTCACCTCGTTTCTCGCCGTGTCAGCCGTTGAATCTCCATCAACTCCAACGACCACGCCCGCGCCATCGATGCCCATAATCTGAGGCAGCGTAGGGGTGATGCCAGCGTCGCTGTCGCGCATGCAAAGGTCCACCCGGTTGAGCGTGGCCGCATGCATGCGAACCCGTCATGAAAAGATCGGGCGCAGCCCGACCACACAGGCCGAAGACGTGTTGGCCGCAAAGCCTGAGGCACCAGCTAGCGGGGCTGCGTTTACACCATGGGTTAGCCAGGCACCATGGCCAAACCCCATCAGCCCTTCTTGGCCACCAGCGTCAGGATATCGTAACTGGCCACTACTTCGCCCAGCTGGTTGGTCACTTCCACATCCCAAGCGACCACGCCCTGCCCCACGCCGTTGGCGTCTTTCTTTTGGCGGTCGATCTTGCGTTTGGCTGTCAGGCGAGCCTGGATGGTATCGCCGATGCCCACGGGCTTGACGAAGCGCAGCGTGTCCAGACCGTAGTTGGCCAGCACCGGGCCGGGTGCTGGCGAGACGAACAGGCCCGCAGCGGCCGACAGCACGAAGTAGCCGTGCGCGATGCGTTTGCCAAATGGCGAATCCTTGGCGGCGATCTCGTCGAAGTGCATGTAGAAATAGTCGCCCGACAGGCCGCCAAAGGCCACGATGTCGGCCTCGCCCACAGTGCGGCGGTGGGTGAGCAGGCTCTCGCCGATCTGCAGGTCTTCAAAGTAACGGCGGAAGGGGTGAACCTCGGTCTCGATGAGTTTGGCGCCGCGCATGTACTCGCCCGTCACAGCGGCGATCATGGTGGGCGAGCCCTGCAGCGCGGTGCGCTGCATCAGGTGCTTGACGGCGCGGATGCCGCCGAGCTCTTCACCGCCACCTGCGCGGCCGGGGCCGCCGTGCTTGAGGGGCGGCAGAGGCGAGCCGTGGCCTGTGGATTCCACCGCCGATTCGCGGTCCAGGATGTGCAAGCGGCCATGCAAGGCGGCCGCCACCGGGATCACTCGGGCTGCGGTTAGAGGGTCTTTGGTCACCAGCGTGCCGACCAGGCTGCCCTGACCGCGTGCGGCCAGCTGCAGCGCTTCGTCGATGCCGTCATACGCCATGAGCGTGCTCACGGGGCCGAAGGCTTCCACGTCGTGCACGCTGTCGGTTTGCAGAGGTTTCTGGCACAGCAGCAGCGTGGGCTGGAAGAAGGCGCCGCCTTCGACGCCCTGCCCCTCGGGTTTGAAATCGGCACCGCCGCCAAACACCAGCTCGGCGCTTTGGCGCAGCAGAGCCACGCGCTCGGCCACATCAGCCTGCTGCGAATGCGAGGCCAAAGCCCCCATCTTCACGCCTTCGACCGACGGGTCACCCACCACCACTTTGGCCAGTCGTGCCATGAGTTTTTCAGCGACAGCGTCCAGGTGCTGGCGCGGCACGATGGCGCGGCGGATCGCGGTGCATTTCTGACCGGCCTTGACGGTCATCTCGCGCGCGACTTCTTTGACGAACAAATCAAACTCTTCGTCGTCGGGCGTGACATCGGGCGCGAGGATGGCGCAGTTGAGCGAGTCAGCCTCGGCGTTGAAGGGGATGCTGTGTTTGATCACATTGGGGTGCACGCGCAGCATGGCAGCGGTGTCGGCCGAGCCGGTGAAGGTCACCACATCCTGGCCGTTCAAACGGTCGAGCAGGTCACCGGTGGAGCCGATCACCAGCTGGAGCGAACCCGCAGGCAGGATGCCCGATTGCTCGACCAGGCGCACCATGGCTTCGGTCAGGTAGCTGGTGGACGAAGCGGGTTTACCGATGCAGGGCATGCCCGCCAAAAAGCTGGGCGCGAATTTTTCGAGCAGGCCCCAGATCGGGAAGTTGAAGGCGTTGATGTGCACCGCGATGCCGCCACGCGGCACCAGGATGTGCGTGCCCGCAAAGCCACCTTTTTTGCCGAGCGGGAACGCCGGGCCTTCGTGGATCAGGTTGCCGCTGGGCAGCTCGTTGCTCCCGATGCTGGAATAGGCAAACAAAGTGCCCGCGCCGCCTTCGATGTCCACCCAGCTGTCGGCGCGCGTGGCACCCGTGTGGGCCGAGATGGCGTAGAGCTGCTCTTTGTGCTCGCCCAGGTACTTGGCCAGGGCCTTGAGGCGCTGGGCGCGTTCCTGAAAGTCCAGTTTCAGCAAATTGGGCAGGCCCACGGTGCGGGCGTAGTGCACCGCGTCGCCAAAGTCGATGGCCTCGGCGTGGGTTTGGTAAACGGTCTGGCCGTTGAGGGCGCTGCGCAGCTGCTGCGCGCCTTGCTGGCCGATCCACTGGCCACCGATGAAACTTTGCAGGACTTGGGACATGGGAAGATGCTTTCAGAAAAGAACAAAGCCCGGTCCACAAGAATTAACCAACCGAGCGGTCGGGGAATTCTAGTCGGTTTGCCCTTTGAGCCCAACAAGAATTCGAAGGGCTGACTTTTGGAGGCTGCCCAGTCCTTCAAAGACGCCAGATCACAGCCAATTAACCAGGGGTTTACCCTAATCAAAAGACCAGCCGCCATGGTTTTAGAAAATTAGTATGCATGCTTATAATCTCACCACTTTCTTCATGTTCACCTGTTGGAGTTTCCATGAGCACTGCGCCTTCTCAACTTCCCGTCATCGTCGCAGGCGGTGGCATTGGCGGTCTGGCCGCCGCCCTCGCCCTGGTCCGCCAGGGCTTTGAGGTCACGGTGCTGGAACAAGCCCCCGAGATCGGCGAGATCGGCGCGGGCATCCAGCTCGGTCCCAACGCCTTCCACGCCTTTGACGCATTGGGCGTGGGCAACAAGGCCCGGGGCCGCGCTGTGTACACCGACTACATGGTCATGCACGACGCCATCGACGAGTACCAGGTCGGCAAGATCGAGACCGGCGAAGCCTTCCGCAAGCGTTTTGGCAACCCCTACGCCGTGATCCACCGGGTGGACGTGCACCTGTCACTGCTCGAAGGCGCACAGGAAACCGGCAAGGTCCAGTTCCACACCAACACCCGCATCGTCTCCATCGAACAGGACGAAGCCAACAACACCGTCACCGCCATCGACCAGAACGGCAAGCGCTGGACAGGCCAGGCCCTGATCGGTGCCGACGGCGGCAAGTCGGTGGTGCGCCAGCAGTATGTGAACGACCCACCCCGCGTGACCGGCCATGTGGTGTACCGCGCCGTGGTCGACAAGAAGGACTTCCCCAAGGACCTGCAGTGGAACGCCGCCAGCCTCTGGGCTGGCCCCAAGTGCCACCTGGTGCACTACCCGTTGCGTGGCGGTGAACAGTACAACGTGGTCGTGACCTTCCACAGCCGCCAGCAAGAAACCTGGGGCGTGACCGACGGCTCCAAGGAAGAAGTCGAGAGCTACTTCCAGGGCATCAGCCCCAAGGCACGCCAGTTGATCGAGTTGCCCAAGACCTGGAAGCGCTGGGCCACCGCCGACCGCGAGCCGATTGGCACCTGGGTGTTTGGCCGCGCCACCATCCTGGGCGACGCCGCCCACCCCACCACGCAGTACATGGCGCAAGGCGCGTGCATGGCGATGGAAGACGCCGTCACGCTGGGCGAAGCCCTGCGCGTGAACAACAACGACTGGACGAAGGCCCTGGCTTTGTACGAGCGTTCACGCGTGGCGCGCACCGCCCGCATCGTGCTGTCGGGCCGCGAAATGGGCCGCCTGTACCACGCCGCTGGCGTGGAGCGTCTGATCCGCAACTCGCTGTGGAAAGGCCGCACCCAAGAGCGCTTCTATGATGCGATCGAATGGTTGTATGGCTGGAACGTCAACAACTGCCTGGCCCAGGACTGAACCCCAAGGAGACCTTTCATGCAAGAACTCGGAAAACTCGAAGACCTGCCGCAGGACTACCGCGACGATCTGAAAAACCTGAACCTGGTGCCCCTGTGGCCCAGCCTGCGCGGCGTGCTGCCCCCCAAGGTGCCCACCCGCCAGACCCAGCCCACCTGCTGGGCCTACAAGGACATCAAGCCGCTCTTGCTCAAAGCGGGCGAGCTGACCCCGATTGAAAAAGCCGAGCGCCGCGTGCTGGTGCTGGCCAACCCCGGCCACGGCCTGGAAAAAATGCAGGCTTCTGCCGCCATGTATTTGGGCATGCAATTACTCATGCCCGGCGAATGGGCCCCCAGCCACCGCCACACGCCCAACGCGGTGCGCATGATCGTCGAAGGCGAAGGCGCTTACACCACGGTGGACGGCGAGAAGTGCCCGATGAGCCGAGGCGACTTGATCCTCACGCCCACAGGCCTGTGGCACGAACACGGCCACGACGGCACCGATCCCGTCATCTGGCTGGATGTGCTGGACCTGCCGCTGGTCTATTACATGGAGGCCAGCTACCACATCAACGGCGAGCGCCAGACCGTGGTGCCTGGCCAGGGCGACAAGCAATACGCCCGTGGCGGCGTGGTGCCCAGCCATGTGTTCGAGCGCAGCAAGAAGGCTTACCCCATGCTGCGCTACGCCTGGAAAGACGCGAAGGCCGCACTGGAAGCCATGGCTTCGGACGACGCCGCGCTGGAGCAAGTACAGGTCACCTACGTGAACCCCGAAACCGGTGGCGATGCAGAAAACATCCTGGGCTTTTACGCCCTGATGCTGCGCCCCGGCCAGACGCTGCGCTTGCCTGCCCGCTCACCGGCACAGGTGTTCCACGTGATCGAAGGCGCTGTGCAAGCGCAGATCGTGAACAGCACCTTCACCCTGGCCGAAGCCGACACCTGCTGCGCCCCGGGCTACGAAGCCGTGACGCTGAAAAACCTGAACGCGAACCAAGCCGCCTTCATCTTCATCGCCGACGAATCGCCCCTGCACCGCAAGCTCGGTGTTTACGAGAACCGCGGCTGATTGGTCATCCTCGGGCTTGACCCGAGGATCCATGGATGCCCGATCAAGTCGGGCATGACAGCTGGATTTTTTCGGCATCACTGCCTTTTTATTGAACAACCCCATGACCTCTTATCTCTTCAATCCCCCCGCCGTCCAGTCCCTGCCCATTCGTGGCAAAACCGAGCGCTTCCCGATCAACCGCATTTTCTGTGTGGGCCGCAACTACCATGCGCACGCCGTCGAGATGGGCCGCCCCGTCGACAAGAGCGTCGAGCAAGCCTTCTACTTCACCAAGTCGCCCCAGACCCTGGTGGAGAGCGGCGCCACCATCGCCTACCCACCCCGCACCAACAACTACCACTTCGAGATGGAACTGGTGCTGGCCATTGGCAAAGCAGGCTTTCGCGTGAGCGATGCCAATGCGCATGAGCTGGTCTATGGCTACGCCGCGGGGCTGGACATGACACGCCGCGACCTGCAACTGGTGGCGCGTGACAAAGGCCGCCCCTGGGACACCGGCAAGGACATCGAAGAAGGCTCGGTCTGCTCCGAGATCGTGCCCATGCCCGGCGTGGTGATCGAGCACGGCGCGATTGCGCTGGAAGTTAACGGTGCCACCAAGCAGTCATCCAACGTGGACAAGCTGATCTGGAACATCCGCGAAATCATCACCGACCTGTCCACCTACTACCACCTGCAACCCGGCGACCTGATCTACACCGGCACGCCCGAAGGCGTGGGTGCCGTGGTGAGCGGTGACAAGATCACCGGCCGCGTCGAAGGTGTGGCCGAAATCGCCCTGACCATCGGCGCTGCCGAGTAAGCACCACTCAGGCTACCCCCACTCTCTTGTTGATGCCTTTTCGGCCATCCCCGGGATGGTCGAAGGGGTTTTTTCGCGTCCGAATGCCAAAAACGCGCTTTTTTCACACACAAGCAATGACACCGATGAACGACTCCGGGCAGGAAGCCCGACGCTTAAGCACCGTGCGCTGGGTGCTGGTTCTGGCCACCGTGGGCCTAATTTTTGACGGCTACGACCTGGTCGTTTATGGCGCCGTGGTCTCCACCTTTTTACGCGATGCCAGCCAGATCGGCACCGTGACCCCCGGCATCGCCGGAGCCTTGGGCAGCTACGCCTTGTTTGGTGAGGCTGTCGGCGCGTTTTTGGCCGGTTCGGTGGGCGACATCATCGGGCGGCGCAAAGTCATGCTGGCCTCTTACGCCTGGTTCTCGGTCGGCATGGGCCTGACAGCCTTATCCACCAGCACCCAGACCTTTGGCTGGATGCGCTTTGTCACGGGCATCGGCATCGGCTCCTTGGTGGCCACCACGGCAGCGCTGGTGTCCGAATACGCACCCAAGGACCGCAAGAACCTCTACATCGCCATTTGCAACGGGAGCATTCCGCTGGGCAGCCTGCTGTCGGCGGTGCTGGCCATCTTGCTGCTGGAACACATCGGCTGACGCGGCATGTTCTGGATCGGCGCTGTTCCGATGGTCACCCTGCTGCCGCTGGCGTATTTCAAGATGCCCGAATCGGTCGCCTGGCTGGCCGCCCGTGGACGCCTAGAGGAAGCGCGTGCGCTGTCCGAGCGCACCGGCGTGGAAATCCCTGTGGCCAGCCACCAGGCCACCACTGCGCGCAGCACCGGCAAGAGCGGCTTCGCGGGTCTGTTCAGCCGCGACTACCTGTTCCCCACACTGGTCTTGGGTTGCATGAGCGCCACCGGCTTGCTGCTGGTGTACTCGCTCAACACCTGGCTGCCCGAGCTGATGCTGCGTGCGGGCTACAACGCCAAAGGCTCGCTGTCCTTTTTGGCAGTGCTCAATGGCGGCTCGCTCTTTGGCGCGCTGGCGGCCTCACGCGCGGCCGACCACTTTGGTCCCAAGCCGGTGGTGGCGGCCAGCTTTGCCACGGGTGCCGCCGCGCTGGTGGTGCTGATCTTCAACTTCGAGTTGGCCGCCCTGCTGGCGGTGGTGGCCGTGGTCGGTCTGGGCACCAGCGGCACGCAAACCCTGATCTACGGCTTTGTCGCCAATTACTACCGCACGAATGTGCGTGCAGCCGGCGTGGCCTGGTGCGCAGGCTTTGGGCGCGTCGGCGGCATTGGTGGTCCTTTGCTCGGAAGCTTGCTGATCGGGGCCGGACTGGAACTCGACTATATTTTCTATATCCTGGCCGGTCTGGGCCTGTTGGGCATGTTGCTCACTTTGCTGGTGCCGCTGTCGCGCAATGCGCTGCCAGCACCCACACGGCACGCCCGGACCCCACATGCTTTGTCCACCCCCGCAAGGAACTGACCCCATGAAACTCTACAACTTTTTCCGCAGCGGCACCTCGCACCGCCTGCGCATCGCCCTCAACCTCAAAGGCATCGCCACCGACTATGTGGCCGTCGATCTGCGGGTGGAAGAACATCTGAAAGACGCCTTCAAAGCGGTCAACCCGCAGCAGCTGGTGCCCGCGCTCGACACGGGTGAGCAGGTGCTGATCCAGTCGCCCGCCATCATCGAATGGCTGGAAGAAAAATACCCTACGCCCGCGCTGCTGCCCACCGATGTCAACCAACGCGCCCATGTGCGTGCCCTGGCCGCCATCGTCGGCTGCGACATCCACCCCATCAACAACCGTCGCATTCTGGAAACCCTGCGCAAGCAGTTCGGAGCCAACGAAGAAGCGGTGAACGCCTGGTGCGCCACCTGGATCAGCGCAGGCTTTGACGCCTACGAAGCGCTGATCGCGGCCGACACACAGCGTGGCCGCTTCAGTTTTGGCGACACGCCCACCATTGCCGATGTGTATCTGATCCCCCAGGTCGAAAGCGCCCGCCGATTCAAAGTGGACCTGACGCAATGGCCGCAGATCATGGCGGTAGAAAAGGCTTGTATGACACTGGAGGCCTTTCAAAAGGCTGCGCCGGGTCAGCAGCCGGATGCCTGAGCGACACGCCTCAAAAGCAAGGGCCCCCAGGGGCCCTTTTTTGATGAAACGCTGGGAAGCCAATTCTGTTCTGTAGAGTTAGGCAACCTACTTAAATCCGCTGCGATGGTCCGGACACGACCCGATGCGGTCGTCGACGAACCCACAATGAACTTCCGCTCCTGGTTAATAGCGAAGTTCAGAACAGGCGTTCGGCCGCAAATCAGCGGACCTGCAAAAGTCCTAGATTTCCCCGGAGATGCCAAAGCAGGTATGCAGGCAGGCCGAACTCGTGCATCGGCGCGCCCAGCACGACATGGCCATGTGGCTGCATCTCAGCGATCTAGCATCATCCCGAACCATCTATGCGGCTTGCCCGGCTCCAGTGAACGCGGCGCTGAGCGCCGAATTCACTGATTTCAATGACCCCGGCGTGGACTGCGTGCATTCACACCGAAGTCATGCTGCCCGATGGCAGTGGTCAGTTCAGTAGGTGATGACCGGCATTTGGCCGGTGCGGATGGCTTCGGCCAGTTCGATCTTGACCTGTTCGCGTGTCTTGCCCTGGGCCACCGGTTTGGCCGGGTAGCGGCCAGGGAAAAGTTCATTGGCTTTCTTGCCGCTCTCTTGGTCGATCACGATGTCGCCGGTGCGGATGGCTTCGGCCAGCTCGGCTTTGACTTGCTCGCGGGTCTTAGCTTCGACGACCGGTTTGGCCGCGTAGCGGCCAGGGAAAAGTTCATTGGCTTTCTTGCCGCTCTCTTGGTCGACCACGATGTCGCCGGTGCGGATGGCTTCGGCCAATTCAGCCTTGACCTGTTCGCGGGTTTTGGGGGCCGAAGCATCAAAGGCCAGGGCATGGCCAGCGGACAGGGCTGCCACGGCAAGGGTCAGGGCGGAGAGGGTATAGCGGTTCATGATCGGTTTCCTTTCGGTTTCAAGAAACGGCCGATCTGTCAACATGACAGAGCTTCTGGCCGGGTCGATGGACCTTCGTGTGGAAAGCACTGCATCGATGGGATGAACTTTAAAATTTCTGATTCGAGGGAAAAACAGCCAATAAAACATTGGGTCATTTCCAAAAGAGAAATAATGCAAGCTCTTGAAGAGCCTGTAAGGAGCGCTGGATGGACCGACTGCAGTCGATGCGTGTTTTTGAGAGCGTGGTGGACGAGGGCGGCTTTGCCGCTGCAGCGCGGGCGCTGGACATGTCGGCCCCCGTGGTCACCCGGCTCGTAGCCGACCTGGAAGAACACTTGGGCACGAGGCTGTTGCAGCGCTCCACTCGGCGCCTCTCACTCACCGAGGCTGGCCAGCAATACCTCAGCCGCATACGCCACATCCTGCAGGACATCGATGATGCCGATGCGATGGCGAGTTCGCACACCACCGAGATGGCCGGCGTACTGCGAATCCAAGCGCCGCCCCTGCTGGCCACCTATGTTGTCGCGCCTTTGCTGGGCCGCTTTCGCAGCCAGTACCCTGCGGTGCGGATCGAGCTGCATGTGTCGCCCGTGACCGAGCCAGCCATTGAGGACTTCGACATCACCTTGCTCGGCACCGATGACAACTTCGACGCTGACATCGTGGCGCGCAAGGTCATCGAGTCAGAAGCTTTCCTGGTCGCTTCGCCGGCTTACCTGCAGCGCCGTGGGGAGCCACGCAGGCCAGCGGAGCTGGCGCACCATGATTGCCTGAGATTGAAATCGCCCCAAACCCGACCACGCGTTTGGCGTTTGTGGAGTCCTCAACGAGAAGAACAATGGCAGGATGTGGAAGTTCAGCCTGTTTTGTTGTCCAACCACATGGACACGCTGTTGCGCGCTGCGCTTGATGGCGCCGGCATCATGTCTTTGCCCTTGGATATCGCGGCACCTTACCTCTCACAAGGCACTTTGGTTCGGGTGCTCTCTCCCTGGATCACAGGGCGGCTGGCCTTGTATGCGGCATTGCCGAGCCGTAAGTTCATTCCCGACCGGACACGGGTTTTTCTGGAGTATCTGATCGAGCAAACAAAGCTTCAGACCGACAAGGCCTTGAAGGCATTCACTTCAACGAAAGCGGATTCCGTTGGTTGAGCCACCGACGCACGCGGGCCGCGGTTCAGCCTGAAATTTTCAGATGCCTTCAAATGGAGAAAGCGTGTCGATGGACGCCTGCAGACTGACCATCGACGCGCTAGGTCGGTTCCATCACACGGGTTTGGAGTGCGTTTTTCATGAATGCGGCGGCTTGGTTGCTCAATCGGGGCAAATGGGCAATCTGGTCTTGCTCGATGTGCTGCAGCACCATTTCGTTGATTCCACCAATCAGCCCAGTGGCCAGCCATTGCGGGATCGGAGTTGAGCGATGGTTGGCGGCGGCCGCCAGAAGTACCCCCGCTAGTCTTTCCATTGCCAAGCGCCTGGCGACCAGCCCAGCAGGTCCAAGCGCAAGGATCTCCACAAACAACGCGCGCAGTAGCAAGGGATTGGCGGCCAAGGTCTCCAGATAGAGCCTGATGGTCAGATCAATCTGCGAACTCCAATCTCGCTTGGGATCGATGCTGGCACGCAGCGTGGCCTCGATCTTTTGCGCAGAGTGGTTGAACAGCGCGATCAGGCAGTCGGTCTTGTCCTTGAAGTATTGGTAGAAGGTCCTCTTGGACACATTCGCCTCGCGAACGATGTCTGAAGTCGTGAGTTGCGCGTACCCGTGAGCAGTGACCGCGCGTGCCATTCCCTCCAGCAACCGGGTGCGGTGTTCATCGTCAGGGATCTGTGGTCGGCTCATGGTTCGAGTATCTCATGCTCGGTACTTGACAGTACCGAAAATCGGCGTAGAATTTTGATTATGGTACCAATTGGTACCGAACTAGAGAATGCCATGTTGAATCAACAAAATCGATTGCTTGCCAGGCTGACACTCAGTGCCTTGATGGGGGTGGCAGCTTGCCTTCCCACGCTGACACATGCCGAAGCTCTCAACTTCGAAGAAGCCGCCCATCGACTGCAAGCCAATTCAGATCGCCTGGCAATGACTCGCTTTTCTGTTGAGAGCGCACAATTAAAAGAGCAGGCCACTCGGCATCTGGGTGGTCCCGTGGTGACCGCAGGAGCTGCGGCTTTCCGCTTCCAGGGCGCCGTACAGGGCATTGATCTGACCCCCCTGACGCACACGATCGGTTCGTCGATTGCAGCGTTGCCGGCGCCGCTGGCTACCGGTTTGGCACACTTGCCGCCACTTCCGAACAGCCTCGATCTGAGCACGCAGCGCAGTGGCAATACCTCATCCGTCTCGGCCATATTGCCGATCTACACCGGTGGCGCCACCACGGCAATCAAACAGGCCTTGCAAGCCAAAACCGAAGAGGCCCGGGCAGACGGCCGCCAGGTACAACAGGAAGTGTTCAATGAGTTCGTGCAGCGCTACTTCGGCGCCCAACTGGCTGAACGCGCCGCCGGATTGCGTGAAGTGGCCTACCGGACCGTCCTGGAGCATGACGCCGCCACGCAGCGAATGCTGGAAGCAGGCCTTGTCGCACAGGTCGAGCGACTCCAGGCTCGCGCAGCGATGGAGGATGCCAAGCGTAACGCCCTGAAGGCCCGGGATGACGCTGAGTTGGCGTCGACGGCGTTGGCCAGAACCCTTCGCAACGCTGAGCGGATTCAACCGATGAGCCCGCTGTTCGTGATCAGTTCGCCGATCGAGCCGCTCGGCTACTTCACTGACGCGGCCCTGGAACGTCACCCGGGATTGGCCAAGGTGGCTGCCAAGAAGCGTGAAGCCGAGCAAATTCATGCGCTGGAAGAGTCTCAGAAGAAGCCTGCGGTGTTCGCCTTTGGCCAACGCCAACTGCGCTCCTCGGACCAGGCCAATTGGGTTGTGGGCGTCGGGGTCAGCTGGAGGTTGTGGGGTGGCGTGGACCGCTCCTTAATGAGCGAAGCCTCTCACCGGCTCATCGAGATGGCGGACAGCCAGGACAAGCAAGCCCGAAATGACATTGCCTTGCTGGTCGAGAAACGTTGGATGGCCGTCGACCAAACCCGGCGCCAGTTCCTTGCGCTGACCCCGAGTCTGGAGTTGGCCAATGCAGTCCTCCAACTCAAGACCAAGGGCCAGAAGGCGGGTACCAACTCCACGCTGGAACTGATCGACGCCGAAGTGAACCTGGCCAAAGCCAAAACGGAACAGGCGCAAGCGGCTTACGACTATGTCAAGGCGCTCGCCGATCTCCTTGAAGTGTCTGGCCTGTCCGATCAATTCGGCAGTTACATGGCTCGTGCCGATCTGAAAGTGCAATGAGATGAACAAGAAACTACCCATCACTCTGGCCATCATCGGCGCAGTCACCGTTCTCAGCGTGGGCCTATGGAAGGCCCAACAGCCTGGCGCCGAGGCGTTCCAGGGGCAAATGGAGGTTCAGGAAGTAGACGTCGCTTCCAAGGTCAGTGCCCGGATCGCGGACATCTTGGTCAAGGAAGGGGATGTCATCACGGTCGGCTCGCCGCTGATTCGCCTGGACAGTCCTGAGGTGACCGCAAAACTGGCGCAGGCCACTGCGGCCCAGGAGGCTGCGCAGGCCACCGCGGCCAAGGCACAAAATGGCGCCCGCCCCCAGGAGGTGGAAATCGCCCGTCTGAACTGGCAGCGCGCATTGGCGGCGGCGGACCTGGCACAGGCGTCGTTCAAGCGGATCGAAGGATTGGCCAGGGACGGCTTGATCGCTGCGCAAAAGCGCGACGAGGCCGAAGCCAATTTCAAGACAGCCCGCGATCAAGCCCTGGCTGCACAGGCCCAATACGAGATGGCTCGCGCCGGGGCCCGTGCCGAGGACAAGCAAGCTGCCGCCGCACAGGCGCGTCAATTGGCTGGAGTCGTAGCTGAAGTCCAGGCGGCCAAGGCCGAGACGGAACTCAAGAGCCCAGTGGCCGGCGAAGTCGTCAAGGTGCTGGGGCGCGTGGGTGAAATTTCGCCCCAAGGCGTCCCCGTGGTCACGGTTGCCAACATGGCAGATCAGTGGGTGGTGCTCAACGTGCGCGAAGACAAACTCGACAAGTTCGCCGTCGGCAAAGAATTCGATGCCACCTTGCCTGCCCTGAAAGGCCGTAAGGTTCGCTTCAAGGTCTACCGGGCAGCAGTCCTGCCTGATTTCGCCACGTGGCGTGCCACCAGGTCCGATCAGGGCTTTGACATCAAGACCTTCGAGGTGCGTGCCCGTCCGACCCAAATGATCGAGGGCGTTCGCCCAGGCATGTCCGTGCTGGTCGAGTGAATTGACCATGCGCCACTTCTTCAACAGCACTAGGCGGGAGGCCCGTCGCCTTGGTCAAAGTCCCTGGGACTTGGCGATGGTGACTTGGGTGCCTGTATTGGCCGTGGTGTTGGTCGTTTGGATATTCTCCAGCGCCATCCCCAGGAACCTACCTGTTGGCGTGATGGATGAAGACCATTCCGCGCTATCGCGACAACTGGTCCGCATGCTCAACGCCTCGCCTGGCATGCAAGTGGTGGACGAATTCGACAGCGAGTCCACGGCCCAACTTGCCCTAAGAGAGGTGCGGGTCTACGGGATGATCAACATCCCCAGGGACTTCGAGAGAGACATCAAGCGCGGGATAAAGACGGAGGTCATTCTGCGTCACAACGCTCAGTTCGCCACGCATTCGAGTCTGCTGCAGCGGGATGTACGCACGGTGGTTGGGACCCTGGCCGCCGGCATCGAAATGTCTGCTCGAAACAAGCGAGGTGAATCGGCCCAACAGGCCAAGGTCAGCTTTAACCCGATCCAAATCCAATCGATCGCACTGTTCAACGGGTCTGGCAACTACGAAAAGTACCTGACTGCCGCCGCGATCCCCGCCATCCTTCACATCCTCGCGATGACGGCTGGGGCTTGGGCGGTCGGCCGTGAATTCAGGGACAGGACGCTGGGGCAGTGGCTGCAGCACGAGGGGCCGCGGGCCGTCGGAGCAGCCTTGCTGGGCAAGCTGGCGATTCCCTGGGTGACCCTGACCAGCGTGGGCGCCGCGGCGCTCTGGTACATCACGACCGGGCGTGGCTGGGACATCCCTGGGAGCCTTCTCTGGATCTGCTTGGCCATGACCTTACTGATGGCGCTATCGCTGGCCGCGGGTGCAGCGGCGGCCACTCTGACCAAGTCCTTGCGCACTGCGTTGTCCGTCACGGGGCTTTTGACCGCCCCGGCATTCGCGTTCAGCGGTATGAGTTTCCCGCTGAGTGCGATGCCTGACAGTGCTCGGATGTGGGCGACCTCCATGCCGTTCACCCACTACATCCGATTGCAGACCGAGCAATTGCTGATGGGCTTAACCTTCGGCGCGAGTGCCGCCACACCTGCTGTATTCCTGCTGGCCACCCTAGGGTTGCTCGGGCTGGCGGCCTTGGGCTTGGTCCAGGCTCGCGACAAGCCATCGACCTGGGGAGCGCGTTGACATGACCTCGCACCATCCCACTTCGCTGAGGTCAGGGTTCGTCGCAACGCTGAGGGACGTCTTGCGCGACAAGGGCGCATTGATGATCTTTGTGGCTGCGCCCCTGTTCTATGCTTTCTTCTACCCCTGGTTCTTTGGCCCGGAGGTCGTGACCCGGATCCCGGTGGCGGTTGTCGACCAGGATCACTCGGCGCTTTCACGCTCGATTCATCGTCTGGCACTTGCCAATCCTCGCATCGAGGTCAAGGCAGTGGGGGCGGATGAGCGAGCCGCGCAAGCCGCCATGAGTCGTGGTGAGATTGATGGCTATCTGGTCCTGCCCGACGACCTGAAAGCCCATGTTGCCAGGGGAATGCCCGCTATGGTGACCGTGGTCTCGAACGGGGCCTATCCCCTCATCAGCAAGGCAGTTCAGTACGGCTTTTCTGAGGCCGTGGGCGCAGCCTCGGCAGGTGTTGAGATCAGGCAGCGAGAGGCCAAAGGACAGAGTCCCCGCCAAGCCGGCGAGAGCCGCACTCCCGTGGATTTCCGGGCCATGGCGCTGTTCAACCCTACAGAAGGCTATAGCAGCTTCATTGTTCCTGCCGTTGCCTTGTTCATCATGCACCAGACCCTCCTGATGGGCGTGGGTATGCTGGTGGCGACCTGGGTCGAACGAGGCGCGGCTTATGCCAGTCCAATGGCCTGGATCGGGCGCTGGCTGGCATTCCTGTTGCCGGGATTGGTGTCTGGCCTGTTCTATTTCGGATGGGTCTTTTGGCTCTACGGTTACCCTCGCGCTAACAACGTGGCTGGCTCCCTGGTTTTCCTGGTCCTGTACGTGTCGGCCATCGTGACGCTGGGGTCACTTGTGGGCCTGTGGTGTAGAGATCGCGAACGGGTCCTTCAAGTCCTGCTTTTTTCGACATTGCCGATGGTGTTTCTTGCCGGATTTTCCTGGCCGCCAGAAGCGTTGCCGCTCCCGTTGCAGTATCTGCGGTGGTTGATACCGACAACGTCTGGAGTGCAGGCTGCATTGCGCCTGAATCAAATGGGAGCCCCTCTGCAAAGCGTGATGCCCTATCTCGGTTGCCTGTTGGCACTGACCGTGGTGGCCGGCAGCTTCGTCTTGAAATTCGGCGGTAAGCCGCAGGGCGATTGAGGACGGAGATACTTGCACACGCGCAGGCAATGGGCTGCTGTGAAGGCACGCTGCTGGTTCGAGGAAGAGCCACGCGTCGACTTCATCCGCAATATCGCCCCCTGGGACGCCGACGATCTGGACGCTGATCGCAGCCGAGGATTGCGATTGGACTCTGAGCGGCCGTTGATCAAAGTTCTGCTGACGGCAGCTTTTGGCCGGGTTCTGCCGGCCAAGCGTTACTGACTGATGTCGGCTTGCAGCCTGAAACCGTCATTGCCCACCCCAGGTCATTAGTAAGTACCAATACCTCAGAGTTTTTCCGTGCTGCTGTGCATGGTCTGGGCAATCTGCTCCATGGCGAGCGGGGCTGGTTGAAGCCACAAATACGTTGACCAGCGTCTGCTGTGTCAGGTCAGATACATAGCCCTTAGCCAGTTGTTTTCTCAAACACAGTCTCATAAAACCTTGACGCGAATCCGCGACAATTGAGGCTCTAATGACGAACACCATGCACACCAAGAATTTCTCTCTCCTCTCTGTTGCCCTGGCCATTGCCGTGGGCGCCCTGGTCCCAAGCTCTGGGGCTTTCGCCGCCAAACACAACAAAACCAAAGCCACGGCCTCCAAGCCCGCCGCCTCCAAAAAAGTGGCCGTGGCCGCCAATGCGCTGCCCCCGCTGGCAGCACAGGTCGCGTTGGCGGTCAATCCGCCTGCACTGCCCGCCAAGGCCTGGTTGTTGATGGACTTTGACTCCGGCGAGGTGCTCGCCTCGGCCAACGCCGACGAGCCGCTGCCGCCCGCATCGCTGACCAAAATGATGACCAGCTACATCGTCGAGCAAGCGTTGCGCTCGGGCAAGCTCAAGCCCACCGACCTGGTCACCGTGAGCGAAAACGCCTGGTGCCGCGGCACCAGCGCCGAATCGTGCATGTACCTGCCGCTGAACAGCCAGGCGACGGTGATCGACATCTTGCGCGGCATCATCATCCAGTCAGGCAACGACGCGTCCAAAGCGATTGCCGAGCACATGGCCGGCTCCGAGGCGGGCTTTGCCAAATTGATGAACGCCGAAGCCCAGCGTCTGGGCATGACGCACACGACCTTCGTGAACCCCACTGGCTTGCCCGATCCCGCGCACAAATCGTCTGCGCGAGATCTGGCCATCCTGGCGCGGGCCATCATCAAGGACGGCGCCGAGTACTACCCGCTCTACGCCGAGCGCGAGTTCAAGTACAACGGCATCAAGCAAGGCAACCGCAACGCCTTGCTTTACACCGACCCCTCGGTGGACGGCCTCAAAACCGGCCACACCCAAGAGGCTGGCTTCTGCCTGGTGACTTCGGCCAAGCGCAATGACATGCGCCTGATCTCGGTCATCCTCAACACCCACAGCGCCCAGGCGCGGGCAGACCAATCGCGCACCCTGCTGGGTTGGGGCTTTGGCAGCTTCGAGAAAGCCATACCGATTGCAGCCAACGCAGTGGTCGGCACAGCCAAGGTCAGCTTCGGCAAGGCCGACACCGTGGCCGCTGGTCTGGGCACACCCTGGATGCTGACCGTGCCACGCGGCACGCAAGTACAGACCGCCGTGCAGCTCAACCCCGGTCTGGAAGCCCCCGTGGCCAAGAGCGCGGTGATCGGCAAAGTGGTGGCCACTGCCAATGGCAAGCCGGTGGGGGAGGCACCGCTGGTGGCGCAAGCCGATGTGGAGCGCTCGGGGCTGCTGCTGCGCGGCTGGCAACACCTGCTCAAGCTGATCGGGCAATAAGCGCGAAGGGCGCAGAGCCGGGGGCTGTGCCCGCCCCAAGGCATCGCTTAAAGCATGCGGGCCAAAGCCGCTTGCAAATGCTCAGATGGCAATCGCTTGAAGCCGGAGCGGGCAAAGCGCTGCAAGCGGCCTTGCATGAAGGCCACCAACAAGGAGGCGGCCACTTGTGCGTCCGCGGTGGGGGTGACCGAGTCGTTGGCTTTGAGGGATTGACGCAGCTGCGCCTCCACTTTGTCAAACAGCAAATTGATGCGCTCTTGCAGGCGTTCGTGCTCCAGCACAAGCGCGTCGCCAATCATCACGCGGCTCATGCCCGGGTTTTTCTCGGCGAACTGCAGCAGCAAGGCCACGATCCGACCCGCTTGCACGGGGCCTGCTGGCTCACGGTCTGTCACTTGCCGGATCAGGCCGATCACGGACTGGTCGACAAAATCAATCAGTCCTTCAAACATCTGCGCCTTGCTGGCAAAGTGGCGGTACAAAGCCGCTTCGCTCACGCCAATCTTGGCAGCCAGACTGGCCGTGGTCACGCGCTCGGCACCAGGCTGCTCCAGCATGGCGGCCAGGGTTTGCAGAATCTGCAAACGCCGCTCGCCCGGACGCGGGCGTTTGCGTGCAGGCGCCGTTTCATCGTCTGTAAAGCGTTGGCTGGCTGTTTCTGAATCTGACATGTCTCCCCCTCACTCTTTTTGATTCGCCTGCTCGTGCAGCAACGCGAAGACCTCAGCGGCTCTTGATCATGGTGCCGAAGGCTTGCTCGGACAACACTTCCAGCAGCATCGCATGAGGCACGCGGCCATCGATGATGTGCACCGCGTTCACACCGCTCTTGGCGGCATCCAGGGCCCCTGCGATTTTGGGGATCATGCCGCCGCTGATGGTGCCGTCGGCACACAGCTCGTCGATGCGGGCGGGTGTCAACTCGGTCAATAGCTGACCTTGCTTGTCGAGCACACCACGGATGTTCGTGAGCATGAGCAGCTTTTCGGCTTGCAGCACGGTGGCCAGTTTGGCAGCCACCACGTCGGCGTTGATGTTGTAGCTTTCGTTGTTGACGCCAAAGCCAATGGGGCTGACCACGGGGATGAAGGCGTCATCTTGCAGGCACGTCAGGATCGAAGGATCAATGCTTTCGATCTCGCCCACTTGGCCCACATCGTGTTCTTTGCTCGGGTCCTGGCTGTCCACCAAGCGCAGTTTTTTGGCTCGGATCAGGCCGCCGTCACGGCCCGTGAGGCCCACGGCCTTGCCGCCTGCGCGGTTGATCATGCCCACGATGTCTTGCTGCACTTCGCCGCCCAGCACCCACTCCACCACTTCCATGGTCTCGGCATCGGTCACGCGCATGCCCTGAATGAATTCGCCGGTTTTGCCCAGGCGCTTCAAGGCCGTTTCAATTTGCGGGCCACCGCCGTGCACCACCACCGGGTTCATACCCACCAGCTTGAGCAGCACCACGTCTTCGGCAAAGGCTTGCTGCAAGGCTGGGTCGGTCATGGCGTTGCCGCCGTACTTGATGACCAGGGTCTTGCCGTGGAACTTGCGGATGTAGGGCATGGCCTGCGCCAGGATCTGGGCCTGGTCATGCGGGGCAACGTTGGGGGCAGCGGTGTTGTCGGTCATGGTGCGTCGCGAAGTTTCAAAAAAGGATTCAAATGTCCAGGGGATTGTGCCGCAAGCCCATGGCAGTTCAGAGGATCTCGGCCAGCATGCGGTTGACGCCTTGCTGCCACGGCGGCAGCACCAGCCCAAAGGCTTCTTGCAGCTTATGGGTGTTCAGCCGCGAATTCAACGGGCGCTGTGCGGGCGTTGGGAAGGCGGTGGTGGGCACGGGCGCGATCTCGCTCACTTTCAGGCCCGGCTCGGGCTGGATTTGACGGGCTTGTGCGATCACATGGCTGGCGTAGCCGTGCCACGTGGTCTCACCGGCAGCCACCAGGTGGTAGATGCCGCCCAGCCCTGGCTTTTGCCGGGCGCTGCGGATGGCATGCGCCGTCACGTCGGCGATGAGATCGGCACCTGTCGGGGCACCGTGCTGGTCATTGATGACGGTCAGGCGTTCGCGCTCTGCAGCGAGCCGCAGCATGGTCTTGGCAAAGTTGCCACCCCGCGCCGCATACACCCAGCTGGTGCGAAAAATCAGGTGTTTGCAACCGCTGGCGATGATGGCCTGCTCACCTTCGAGTTTGGTCTGGCCGTACACACTGAGCGGCCCCGTGGCGTCGCCCTCTCGCCATGGCTGGTCGCCGTGACCATTGAACACGTAGTCGGTCGAGTAATGCACCAACCATGCACCGATCTCGGCGCCGGCCTGCGCCAGCGCTGCGGGTGCGGTGGTGTTCAGACACCGGGCCAGTTCAGGCTCGGATTCGGCTTTGTCCACCGCCGTGTGGGCGGCGGCATTGACGATCACGTCGGGACGCCAGTCCCGCACCGTTTGCGCCAAACGCTCGGGCTGACTCAGGTCGCCACAGAACTCGGTGCTGTGCCGGTCGAGCGCCAGCACCTGGCCCAGAGGTGCCAAGCTGCGCTGCAGCTCCCAACCGACTTGACCGTTTTTGCCTAACAACAAGATTTTCAAAATGTGTTCCTGTTCATGTTATGCCGCCTGCTTGTCACCCCAGACCTGATCGGGCATCTCTCTACTCTGTCATATCCGACTTGATCGCGCATCTCTCTTCTCTGTCATGCCCGACTTGATCGGGCATCCATGGTTTTGAAGTCATGGATACCCGCATGCGCGGGTATGACAAAGGGGTATGCGGGTATGACAGCGGTGTATGCGGTTATGACACTTCTCCTTCGTCATCCCTGACTCGATCGGGGATCCATGCCTTTTGCCTTCGACTGCCTTGGATACCCGCATTCGCGGGTATGACAGAGGTGCGAGCGGGTATGACAGAGGTGCGAGCGGGTATGACATTTCTCGTTCGTCATCCCCGACTTGATCGGGGATCCATGTCTTCATGCGTATTGTTTGTTCACCCACTCGCGGTAAGCGCCGCTTTGCACGTGGGCCACCCATTCGGGGTTGGCCAGGTACCACTCGACGGTTTTGCGGATGCCGGTTTCAAATGTCTCGGCGGGCTTCCAGCCCAGCTCGGCTTCGAGCTTGCGGGCGTCGATGGCGTAGCGTCGGTCATGACCCGGGCGGTCGGTGACATAGGTGATCTGGCTGGCATAGCTGGAGCCATCGGCTTTGGGGCGCATTTCGTCGAGCAGTTTGCAAACGGTCTGCACGATCTCGATGTTGGGCTTTTCGTTCCAGCCGCCCACGTTGTAGGTCTCACCCAAGCGCCCGGCTTCGAGCACGCGGCGAATCGCACTGCAGTGGTCTTTGACGTACAGCCAGTCGCGAATCTGCATGCCGTCGCCATACACAGGCAAGGGCTTGCCCGCCAAGGCGTTGACGATCATCAGCGGGATGAGTTTTTCGGGGAAGTGGTAGGGCCCGTAGTTGTTGCTGCAGTTGGTGGTGAGCACCGGCAGGCCGTAGGTGTGGTGCCAGGCGCGGACCAAATGGTCACTGGCCGCCTTGCTCGCGCTGTAGGGGCTGTTGGGTTCGTAGCGGTGGGTTTCGGCAAAGGCCGGGTCGCCCTTGGCCAGCGAGCCATACACCTCGTCAGTCGACACATGCAAAAACCGAAAGCCCGCTTTTGTGGGCTTCTCAGCTGCCCCTGTGGGAGCGAGCCCCTGCTCGCGATTGTCTGAATCAGCCAACCCGCCCCAATACCCCCGCACCGCCTCCAGCAAACGGAACGTGCCCACGATGTTGGTTTCAATGAACTCGCCCGGGCCGTGGATCGAGCGGTCCACATGGCTTTCGGCGGCAAAGTTGACCACGGCGCGGGGCTGGTGCTCGGCCAACAAACGGCTGACCAAAGCGCTGTCGCCGATATCGCCTTGCACCAGCTGGTGACGCGCATCACCTTGCAGGCTGGTCAAGGTCTCGGGGTTGCCCGCGTAGGTGAGTTTGTCGAGGTTGATGATGGGCTCGTCGCTGGTGGCCAACCAGTCGAGCACGAAATTGGCACCAATGAAGCCGGCACCGCCAGTGACGAGAAGGGTCATGAGAGGGATCGAGAATGGGGCCACGGGGTGCGGCGCCTCTGTTTCGGGATTTTAGAAGCATTGCCCCCACGCACAGGTTAAAGTGGCATCTTGTTCAGGAAGTTCAACATGGCCTCATCAGACAACTCCAAACGCAACAAAACCAGTCCGAAGACGACGCCGGTCAGCCCGGTCCTGCCCGCGCAGCAGGTGTGGCTAGCGGGTCTGGGGGCAATGGCCAAGGCTCAGGAACAAGGCAGCAAAGCCATTGAGGCCTTGGTGAACGATGGCTTGGCCTTTCAGCGCAAAAGCCAGGCCGAAGCCCAGCAACGCTTGCAAGAGGCCACCGAACGCTTGAGTCACATGGCCAGTGACTTTGGTCAGCAAGCTACGGGCCGGGTCGACAAGCTGGAGCACTTGTTTGAAGACCGCGTGGCCAAAGCCCTGCACCGCCTGGGTATGCCCACCCTGCTGGACATTCAGATGCTGAACGATCGGGTGGCGCAGCTGGAGGCGCAGCTGTCTGCGTTGCGCGGGACCAGCGCCAAAAAGGCGACGCCAGCCCCCAGCAAAACGGCCAAGGCTCAACCCAAAACTGCGAGCACCGCCCGGTCGGCCAAGAAATCCAGCTGATCGATCAAGGTCGCCTTCAGACATGGCCAAAAAAGCCCCCCGCCGAACAGCCGAGCGCATTGCCGACGTGACGCTGGAGCTGTTCAACCGCTTTGGTGAGCCCAACGTCTCGACCACGTTGATCTCTGCCGAGCTGGGCATCAGTCCGGGCAACCTTTATTACCACTTCCCGTCCAAAGACGCCTTGGTCAATCGCCTCTTTGACCAATACGAGACCGCCATGCTGGGGCTGCTGGACGCCGCCCCCGATGTACGGGACATCGAAGACACCTGGTTTTTCCTGCATTCGCTCTTTGAGCAGGTGTGGAGCCACCGCTTTTTGTACCGGGACCTGAACAACCTGCTCTCGGGCAACCGGCATCTGGAGACGCACTTTCATGCGGTGCTGGAACGCCAAACCCACGCGTTCAGGTTGATGCTGGAGTCACTGGCCGCCGCAGGTCTGATGCGGATCGGGCCGGACAGCATTGAAACCCTGTCGACCAGCATGTCGGTCATGGTGACCTACTGGCTCAGCTATGAATACGTGCGCAACCCCCGCCAAGCCTTGGAGCCCGCCAGCGCGGGGCTGGCCCTGACACGGGGTGCCCAGCATGTGCTGGCCTTGCTGACCCCGTACATGGCCAGCCAGGACTTGCAAGACCACCTGCAAAGCTTGACGGCTGCCTACAGCGCCAGTTGATGGATTTTTGGGGGAGCAGGCCTCGCCGAGCGTGTTGAATCTGAGCGAGGTCCGTGCCTTCGGCTGGGATGGATACCCGCATGCGCGGGCATGACAAAGATGGGCTCGGGCATGAAGCTTCATCTTTGTCATCCCCGACTCGATCGGGGATCCATGCCTTTGGCCTTCGACTGCCATGGATACCCGCATGCGCGGGCATGACAAAGATGGGCTCGGGCATGAAGCTTCATCTTTGTCATCCCCGACTCGATCGGGGATCCATGCCTTTGGCCTTCGACTGCCATGGATACCCGCATGCGCGGGTATGACAAATACCGGGGCTGTGGACACGCCCATTTCTGAGCGCCCCCCCACCGATCAGAACTTTCAGCTGAAACGCTGAGCGGCCAAGGCCAGCAGGCCGTCAAAAATCAGGTTGTCCACCAGCTCAAACTGCACAGACATGCTGGGGGCCATTTTCCAGCCCGCGCCGCCGGTCATGATGCACATGGGCTCTTCGCCCGTGCGCTCGCGCAGGTGCTGAACCATGCGTTCACAAGCCCCCGCAATGGCGTAGGTGCCGCCACTGGTCAGCGCGTCGCTGGTGTTGGTGGGGAAAGGTGTGACTTCTCCGGTGGGCACATGCAAGCCCGCTGTGCCCGACTCGAGCGCACGCAGCATGATGCCGTGACCGGGCAAGATCAGCCCACCCAAAAACCGGCCCTCGGCATCGATGGCCTCGACCGTCACGGCCGTGCCTACCATCACCACCACCAAAGGGCGGGACGGGCCAGCGGCCAGCATGCGGTGACGCGCCCCGATCATGGCGACCCAACGGTCCGAGCCTAGCCGCGAAGGGTGGTCATAGCCATTGATAAGACCCGCCTCTTGGGCGCTGGGCACCACCCACTGGGGGGTGAAATCCCAAATCTCCATTTGCTCCTGCACGCGGCGCTTGATGGCGTCGCCCGCCACCACACAGCCCAGCATCTGGTCCGGCTTGGGCAGATCGGCCCAGGAACCCTCGGCCAGGCGGTCGATGTTTTCCAGAAACTCCGCGCCATGGGCCAGCAGCACAGCATCCGGGCGTGGACGCTCGTAGAGCGCCCACTTGAGTCGGGTGTTGCCGACGTCAAGAGCTAAAAAAGTCATCCGGTGATGATAATGATTTTTGGCGGCACGCCAGCCGTGCCGGGCGTCATTCGGTTTGGCCTGCTTTTTTGGCCTTGCGGATGACTTCCTGCGCATCACGCCCCAAGCCCGCGGGCGGCTCAGGCTCCTGGCCAGCGGAAGCTTCACGGCCTTCAAACTGGAGCATCAGCCCCAACAGGCGTGCCCCGTGCTCCACCGCCATGGAGGCGTATTTGATGTCGCCCTGCACCAATGCGCTGGCCATGAGCTCCACCCGTTCGAAACCGTGCAGGTTGCCCGAGACTTTGCCGGCCACGATGATGCGGCTGGCGATCACGTCGCCCTGGACTTCGCCTGTGGGCCCAATCACCACAGAAATGGCCGCGTCGTGGGGCGCTTCGATGTTGCCCACCACCTTGCCGTCGATGCGCACGCTCTCTTGCAGTTTCAGACAGCCATGGATTTCGGCGTGTCGGCCGATCAGGGTGTCAAATTTTTCCTGGCCCATGAGCAAAGGGGTGGCGTTTGTTTTTTTTGTACCGAACACGTGTTCTCCTCGTTGTCTTGAAATCGGACCGATTCAGGAACGGTCCCAGGCCGCCAAAGCTTTGACGGGATGCAAGGCTCGCCCCTTGAAGATCACTTCGTAATGCAAGTGGGGCCCTGTGGACCGCCCCGTGTTGCCCAAGGTGCCAATGGTCTGATGCGTTGCGATGGGTTGACCCGCCTGCACCTGGATGGTTTGAAGGTGTGCATAGCGGGTCACGAAGCCCTCTGCGTGCTGGATGTCCACCATATTGCCGTACGCCCCCGAATACTCCGCTTGCAGCACCACGCCGGGCGCAGTGGACAACACGGGCGTGCCAAGCGGCGCGACAAAGTCAATGCCCTCGTGCAAACTGGGCAGGTGCGTCATGGGGTCCACACGAAAGCCAAAACCACTGGTCACCACAAAGCCCCCCGAAATCGGCAGCAAAGTGGGCAACAAATCGATGCGCCCCAGGTCTTTTTGCCACCGGTTTTGCATATCCTGCATCGCTTCGTCATAGCGCTGGGCTTTTTGTAAAGACTGTTCCATCTGGGCTTTGAGCGAACCATCGGCCGAGCGCCACAGGGGCAACAAATTCATGGGACCGCCCCGACCCAACAGGCCATCGCTGGGCACGGAGGACGAGAAAGACAAGAGCTTTTCAATGCCCAAACGACCCAAGGCTTGGTTTTTCAGCCGCTCCAGCTGCATCAGGCGGTCACTCACATGGGTCAGCTGGCGGTTCAGTTCCTCGAGCTTGCCCCGGTAATCGGCCTCGATTTTTTGCTGTTCACTTTGGCTGGTGACGCCGCCCATGCGCTGGGCCAGCTCAGGCACATATTCCACCGCCACCCGCAGCCCGATCAGGTTGAACAAGAAACCCAAGAGGACCAGAAAGCCCGACACAGCAGCCACTGCGGTCAAGACGGTGCGTGTGGTGATGGAAATAGTGACTACTTTGGCAGCAGGTCCGGCTACCCAAATCAATTGCATTGCTGCCCCTCGATGACGCGACGATCCCCAAACAACGCTGTGATTGGGCCAACCGGTTATTAAACCAAAAGAATCGGTCGCAGCAATTAGGGCAATACCGGGGTGATCCGGCGGGCAGAAAATGGTTTGGTTTCAGAGCTTCGGGCGCACCACGGGCTGTACCGATTCATAAGCCCGCGCGGCGCGCAGCACCAGTGCGTCGCCAAACATGGGCCCCACGATCTGCACACCCATGGGCAGGCCCGCCCGGGTCACGCCACAGGGCACGGTGATGGCCGGTTGCTGGGTCAGGTTGAAGGGGTAGCTGAACGGCGTCCAGCCCAGCATGCTGTGCGGGTCCATGGGGACCGTCCCCGCAGGCCGCGCCTCAAAAGCCGGAATCGACACCGAAGGTGTCACCAGCAGGTCGTAGCGCTGCATGAACTGGCGCATGTGCGAGCCCAGCACGCCCCGGCGTTGGTTCAACTGCTGGATCTGCTGGGCATTGAGCTGTGCGCCCAATTGCGCTTCGGCGCGGAAGTCCGGGTCGGCCAGGGCCTGCTGCGCTGCCGTGAGGCCGGACCAGACGGTGTAGGCGCCCAGGAACCACAGGCCGGTGGTAATTTCAAGCGGATCGTCAAAGCCGGGGTCCACCTGCTCCACGTGAGCCCCCAGGTCCTGGAGCTTTTTCACGGCCTGATCCACGGCCGCGGCAATCTCGGGGTGGACGTTGTGGGCGTAACCGAGCGTCGGCGAATATGCGATGCGCAGGCCGCGAATGCCGTCTTCCAGCCCCACGGTGTAGTCGGTCGCCTCGGGTGGCAGCGAGGTCCAGTCTCGGGCGTCGGGCTTTTTGAGCACGTTCATCATCATGGCGGCATCGCGCACGCTCAGGGTGTGCGGCCCCAGATGCGCCACCGAACCAAAAGGCGACAGCGGGTAAGCCGGCACGCGGCCAAAGCTGGGTTTCAAACCCACGTTGCCACAAAACGCCGCCGGAATGCGCACGCTGCCCGCACCGTCGGTGCCCACCGCCAAAGGCCCCAGGCCCGCAGCCACAGCCGCCGCCGCACCGCCTGATGAGCCGCCGGGTGTGTGGTTCAAATTCCAGGGGTTGCGGGTGATGCCCGTGGCGGGCGAGTTGGTTTCGCCCTTGCAACCAAACTCGGGCGTGGTGGTCTTGCCCAGCAGCACCGCACCTGCTTCACGCAGGCGTGCGGTGGCCGGCGCGTCCACCTCCCAAGGCTGCTGGGGGTCGATGGTGCGGCTGCCGCGCAGCGTGGGCCAGCCTTGCGTGAGGATCAGGTCCTTGATGCTGGTGGGCACCCCGTCGAGTTCACCCACCGGAGCGCCTGTGCTGCGGTGCGCTTGCCAGCGCGCTTCACTGGCACGGGCGCTGGCCAATGCGCTTTTGGCATCGACCAGACAAAAGGCGTTGATCTGCGGGTTGAGGCGGTCCATGCGCGAGAGCACCGCCTGCGTGGCCTCCACCGGGCTGGCCTGACCACTGCGGTACAAAGCCATCAATTCATGCGCGGTGCATTGGGTCAGGTCGGTGGTGCTCATGCAAGTCTCCAATCGTTGAGAGTCAGGTCACACCCAGCCCATCAAGGCCGAGTTTCAGGGTCTGGTGCGGGTTTGGGGGCTGAGCTTTTTCCAGGGCAAGTCACCCGGGTCGGCGGCCATAGGGCCCGCCGCCTTGGCCACCAGCACCCGGCTGGCGATGGGCGTGAAATCGGCGCGGAAATGGTTGGAGCTTTTGACCACCAGCAACTTCATTTGCTCGGGCTGAATGCCCACAGCACGGAACAGTTCGCGGTCGAGCATCTGCATCTTGCCGCTGGCCACGGCCACCAGCACGCCGTCGATTTCAAGGCAGGCGCTGGGCCCGATATGGGCTTTCATGCCGGTCATCATCGGGCCTTTGAGCTCGCACTCGTCCCCGCCCAATGCACGCACCACAAAGCGCCCTTGCACAGGCGGGTCACTGGGCGCACCGGTGAAGGTGGGCACGGCCTTGCCCAAGGCCAACTCCAGCACCGCCCCCACGCCAGCGGCGTGCGCCTGGCGCGCCGCAGAGGGGTCGTACAGCATGCCCAGCGCCACTTGCCCAGGCCAGCGTTGACCGGCCCCCTGCTGCAGCAAGGCGTGCAGCATGCCCGTGGTGTTGCTGTCGCCGCCTGCGCCCGGGTTGTCTTGCGTGTCGGCCATGACCACGGGCGGCCCCGACACCTCGGCGGTCGCCAAAGCTTGCGCCACCGCTTCGCGGGCGGGCAAGACATCGGGCCGCCATTGGCCAGGTTCAGCCACAAGCGCAAACAAACGCTGCACCACCGCATCGGCTTGCGGACCGTGGCCCCACACCACAGGGCCGCACTCGTCAAAGTCAGAGGCGGGAAAGCCCATGCAAAAACTGAGCATGCAGCCGGTCTGCGCCTCCAGCGCGATCATTTCGTCATAGAGGTCTTTGGCCGGGGCCATCCAGGTGCTTTGCGCGTTGAGCGGAATCAAAAAGGGCAAACGCCGCGCTTGCATGGGCCGCTTGGCGCCTGCGCGCAGGTGTTCGCGCAGCAGCATGGCGGCCCGTTCACCGGTCTCGGCCATGTCGATGTGCGGGTAAGTGCGGTAAGCCACCAGGCCGTCGGCCAGGCGCAGCATGCGTTCGGTCACGTTGGCGTGCAGGTCCAGGCTGCCCACAATGGGCACGCGGGGCCCCACCACGGCACGGATGCGGGCGATCAGCTCGCCCTCGCTGTCGTCGGCGTTTTCGGCCACAGCAGCACCGTGCAAATCGAGGTAAACACCATCGAGGCCTTGCACCATGGCTGCCCGCACATCTTCGAGGATGGCGCCGCAGATGCGCTCAAAAGCGTCGCGTGTGACATAGGACGAGGGCGTGGCCCCAGCCCAGGCCGACGGCACGATCTGCCAGCCTTCGCGCCGGGCCGCGTCGATGAACCCACCCGCCGGGATGTTCACGCCAGTCATGGCATCGACCATGGCCTGTCCGCGCACAAAGGCCGGGAAGGCCTCACCGGTCTGAAAAGCGGCCCAATCGGCCAGGCTGGGGGCAAAGGTGTTGGTTTCGTGCTGGTAGCCAGCGATCAGAATGCGGGTCATGCCGTGTCAATCAGGGTGTTCGGTCGGCGGCAAGGCCGCAGGAGCGGCCTCCAAAAGCCGCCGTGTGTAGTCTTGCTTCGGGTTGGCGTACAGATCGGTGGTGCGGCCTTGCTCCACGATGCGGCCTTGGTGCATGACGATCACGCGGTCGCACAGCTGGGCGGCCACGCGCAGGTCGTGCGTGATGAAGAGCAGCCCCAGGCCCAGGCGCGACTGTGCCTCGCGCAGCAGGTTCAGGATCTGGGCCTGCACACTCACATCGAGCGCGCTCACGGCCTCATCGGCCACCAGCAGCTGCGGGCGGCAGGCCAGCGCACGGGCAATCGCCAGGCGTTGACGCTGACCGCCGCTGAACTGGCTGGGGTAGCGCTTCAGGGCCTCCACCGGCAAACGCACCTGCGCCATCAATTCGACCGCCAAGGCTTCGGCTTGTTCACGCGACTGGCCAAAGTTCATTGCGCCTTCGACCATGGACTGGCCCACGGTGCGGCGCGGGTTCAGCGAGCGGTTCGGGTCCTGAAAGACCACCTGCACACGGTGGCGCAGTGGCCGCAACTGGCCCTCGGGCATGCGGGCCACGTCTTCGGCACCCCACAAAATTTGGCCTTCGGTGGGGTCGATCAGGCGGATCAGGCAACGCGCAAAAGTCGACTTACCCGAACCCGACTCGCCCACGATGCCCACCGTCTCACCGGCACGCACGGCCACCGCCGCATCCATGAGGGCGGCCGTGGGGCGGCTGCGGCCCAGCCAGTCGTGGCTGATGTAGGTCTTGCCCACGCCCTGGCCCGACAACAGCGCAGGGCCTTGGGGCTCGGGCTTGGCGGGCGGCGGCGTCATGCCCGGCACGGCGGCCAGCAGCTGGCGCGTGTAGTCGGCGCGGGGGCGGCGCAGCACCTGTTCGCAGTCGCCGCTCTCCACCGCTTGGCCCTGGTTCATCACCAGCACCTGGTCGGCGATTTCGGCCACCACGCCCATGTCGTGGGTGATGAACAGCACGGCACTGCCCTGCTCGCGCTGCAAGTCGGCGATCAATCGCAAAATCTCTTTTTGCGTGGTCACATCCAGTGCGGTGGTCGGCTCGTCGCAAATCAAGAGCGCGGGCTTCAAGATCACGGCCATCGCGATCACGATGCGCTGACGCTGCCCACCGCTGAGCTGGTGCGGGTAACTGCGCAACATGCGCGCCGGGTCGGGCAGCTTGACGCGCTCGAACACACGCAAAATTTCGGCCCGGCGCTGCTCGGCAGGCCAGTCGGTGTGGGTGGTCAGCAACTCGTCCACCTGGTCGCCGCAGGTCATGACCGGGTTCAGGGCCGTCATGGGCTCCTGGAACACCATGCCCATGGTCTGCCCACGCAGCTGGCGCAGCCGCAGTTTGGACGCCTGCAGCAAGGACTCGCCTTGCAGGACGATGTCGCCCGCCACGGGCTGCAACTCTTTGGGCAGCAAGCCCATCACGGTGGTGGCCATGACCGACTTGCCCGAGCCGGACTCGCCCACCACGCACAGAGTCTGGCCTGGCAGGATGTCCAGCGACACCTCGGTGATGGCATGCGCCCGGTCACCGCCCGCAGGCAAGGCGACCGAGAGGCCACGAATGGACAGGACGGGGGTGCTCATGCACCGCTCCGTTTGGCAAATTTGGGGTCCAGCACATCGCGCAGGCCATCTCCCAGCAGGTTGATCGCCAGCACCGTGGGCACAAGAAACAGCGCGGGGAACAGCACATTGCCCGGGTACTGGGTGAACTGCACCCGCCCCTCGGCCATGATGTTGCCCCAGGTCGGGATGTCGGCCGGCAGGCCCAGGCCCAGGAAGCTCAAGATGGCTTCGGTCAGCACGGCACTCGCCGCGATGAAGGTGCCCTGCACGATCAGCGGCGCCATCGCGTTGGGCAGGATGTGCCGCAGCAGGATCACAGGTGTGGGCGTGGCCAGAGCGCGGGCCGCTTCAACAAAAGGCTCTTCGCGCAAGGTCAGCACCAGCGAGCGCACCAGGCGCGTGACGCGGGGAATCTCGGGGATGGCGATCGCCACCACCACGGTCCAGAGTTGCGCACCCAGCGCCGCCACCAGCGCAATCGCCAGCAAGATGGCGGGGATGGCCATCAGGCCGTCCATGAAGCGCATGAGCACCATGTCGAGCGCACGGAAGTAACCCGCCAGCATGCCCAAAGCACCGCCCACCAGCAAAGCCACCACGGCGGTGAACAGGCCAACCAGCAAGGACACGCGGGTGCCATAGAGCACACGGCTGTAGATGTCGCGGCCAAAATTATCGCTGCCCATCCAGAAGGTGTGGGCCACACTGGTGCCGTCCAGCAAACCGAACTGCCCCACCACGCCAGCTTGGGTGTTGATGTTGGCCGAGTCCATGGCCGCCGGGTCCACCGTGCCCAGCCAGGGCGCGGTCAAGGCGATCAGGATCAAGAGGCCCAGCACACCCAAGCCCAAACGGACGGTGGTGTGCGCCAGAAGTTTTCGGAAGAGGGTGTTCATCAGTAACGGATCCGGGGATCGAGCCACAGGTAGCTCAAGTCCACCAACAAATTGATCAACACGTACAGCACGCTGAAAAACAGCACCACACCCTGAATGACCGGAAAGTCGCGGTTGAGCACCGCGTCCACCGTGAGCGAGCCCAAGCCCGGAATGGCGTAGACCGTCTCGGTCACCACCACGCCACCAATCAAGAGCGCGATGCCGATGCCGATCACCGTGACGATGGGCACCGCGGCATTGGCCAGCGCATGGCGCAGCAACACCACCTGCTCGGTCACGCCTTTGGCGCGGGCGGTGCGGATGTAGTCCTCGGTCAGCGCCTCGGACACGCTGGCGCGGGTGACTCGTGCGATGAGCGCCACATAAATGGTGGCCAGCGACAGCCAGGGCAGCACCAGCTGGTAAGCCCAGGCACCCACACCTTGCGAAAACTCGCCAAACAAACGGTGGTAACCCTGCACGGGCAGCCACTGCAGCTGAATGGCAAAGATGTAGATCAGCACATAACCGATCACAAACACCGGCACAGAGAACCCAGCCACCGCAAAACCCGACAGCAGGCGATCCAGCCAACCGCCCATGCGCCAGGCCGCCAGCGTGCCCAAGGGTACCGCCACCAGCACCGCCAGCACCATGGTGCCTGCGGCCAGTGACAGCGTGGGCTCAATGCGCTGGGCGATCAGCTCGGTCACCGGCTTGCCCAGGTAAAAGGAGTAGCCCAGGTCACCCTGCAATACCCCCATCAACCAGATGCCGAATTGGGTGAACAGCGGCTTGGTCAGGCCCAGCTGTTCGCGGATGCGGTCGATGTCTTCGTTGGTGGCGTTGTTGCCCGCGATCACGGCGGCCGGATCCCCCGGCGTGAGCCGAAGGATCAGGAACACGATGACCGCCACCGTGAACAACACAGGGATCAGCGCCAGCAGGCGCTGCAGCAGGAATCTCAGCATGGAACTTCAGCCGATCTGGGGTTCAAAAAGACAGTCAGTTCTTCTTGATGTTCCAGTACACCTGCGCACCACCGGGCACCAGGCCAGAGATGTTCTTGCGCAGGGCGGCAGGGTTGAAGTACTGACCCAGCGGCACGTGGGTGGCGGTTTCCATGGCACGCAACTGAATCTGCTCGGCGATCGCTTTCTTTTGTGCGTCGGTGGTGGCCTGGGCGAACTTGACCTTCAGGTCTTCGATCTGCTTGTCGTCTTGCCAGCCGAACCAGCCTTTGTCACCAGCCGCGTTCATCATGGCCATGGTCAGCGGGTTCAGAATGTCACCGGCTGTCCAGGCGGTCATGAAGGCGTTCCAGCCGCCCTGTGCAGGGGCGTCTTTCTTGGCGCGGCGTGCGACCAGGGTGGCCCAGTCCATTTGCTGCATGTCGACTTTGAAGCCCGCGGCTTCAAGTTGTTGCTTGGCCACCAAGGGCAGCTTGGCAATGGCGGCCAGATCGGTCGGGCGCATCAGCACCACGGGCGTGCCGTCGTAGCCGGCCTCTTTGAGCATTTCAGCCGCCTTCTTGGGGTCGGCCATGCCGGTGTAAATGCCGGTCTTGTCGCTGGCAAACGGTGTGCCGCAGGGGTACATGCTCTTGCAGAAAGTGAACATGCCGGGTGCGCCGACCTGTGTTTTCAGGTGTGCTTCCTGGCCCAGCGCCACCATGGCGGCCTGGCGGATCTTCACGTTGTTGAACGGTGCATGCAGGTGGTTGAAACGCAGGATGAACTGCAAGCCTGCGGGCTGGGCGTCCACCAACTGGATGTCTTTTTGCGCTTTGAGGGAGGCGTACTGCTCAAAGGTGGGTTGCTCGACGATGTCGACCTCGCCAGCCACCAAGGCATTGAATTGGGTCTGCGGGTCGCGGATGATGACCCACTCCACGCGATCCAGATACACGTTCTTGCCACCCGCAGTGCCGTCAGGCGCTTCGCTGCGGGGCTTGTATTTGTCGTTCTTCACGTAAACCAGGCGCTCACCAGGCTTGTATTCACCCGGCACGAACTTGTAAGGACCGGAGCCAATGTGCTCCTTGATTTGCTCGCTGCCGGGCGTGGCGGCAATGCGGGCGGGCATGATGAAGAGCACGTTGGACGAGGGCTTGCCTAGCGCTTCGAGCATCACGCCAAAAGGCTGCTTGAGCTTGATGACAAACGTCTTGGCATCGGGCGTGGCGTAGTTGTCCACACTCTTGGCCAGCACACCGCCAAAGCTGTCGCGGCTGGTCCAGCGCTTGATAGAGGCCACCACATCTTCACTGGTCACGGGTTTGCCGTCATGAAACTCCAGGCCATCGCGCAGCGTGAAGGTCCAGGTCAGGTTGTCTTTGCTGACATTCCATTTGTCCACCATCTGGGGCTTGGGTTTGCCCGCCAGATCGGTGCCGAACAAGGTGTCGTAAATCATGTAGCCGTGGTTGCGCGTGACAAATGCGGTGGACCAGATGGGGTCGAGGATGGTCACGTTGGAATGCGGCACCACGCGCAGGGTCTTGCCCTGGGCTTGGGCCACGAAGGGGGTCAACAAGGCGGCCGCCAATGTGGCCACAGCAAAAAGGGAACGACGTTTCATGGGTTACTCCAGTCAAGACGGGGACATTGGACAGCGGTCCAAAACACTATAAAACGAAACATGACCATTTCTTATCAGGACATTACCCAATGGGGTGCACTTGACTTGTCCCGTGCGGTACACAGCAGACAAGTTTCTTGCCGTGAGGTGATGCAAGCGACCCTGTCGCAGGTGGACCGCCTCAACCCACAAAGCAACGCCATCGTGAGCCGCGTGGACAGCGACGCCCTGCTGGCTCAAGCCGATGCGCGCGATGCGCAACTGGCACGTGGAGAGTCGATGGGCTGGCTGCACGGCATACCGCAAGCCATCAAGGATTTGGCCAATGTGCAAGGTCTGCGCACCACCTTGGGCAGCCCCTTGATGAAAGACTTTGTGGCCAGCGAAGACGGCCTGATGGCGCAGCGCATGAAAGCGGCAGGCGCCATCGTCATCGGCAAGACCAACACACCTGAGTTGGGTTTGGGCTCGCACACCTTCAACGAAGTGTTTGGTGCCACACGCAACGCCTGGGACCCGAGCAAGTCGGCAGGTGGCAGCAGCGGCGGCGCGGGCGTGGCGCTGGCCCAGCGCATGCTGAGCGTGGCCGATGGCTCGGACTTCATGGGCAGCCTGCGCAATCCGGCGGGCTGGAACCATGTGTTTGGCATGCGCCCCTCACAGGGCCGCGTGCCCATGTGGCCTGCGCAGGACGTGTTCATTGCCCAGTTGGGCACCGAAGGCCCCATGGGTCGCCATGTGCGCGATATGGCCATGTTGCTGTCCACGCAAGCCGGTTCGGCCCCATCCAGCCCCTTGAGCCTGAGCGATGACCCGGCCCTGTTCGCAGGCGCGCTGGACAGCGACCCGCAAGGCCAACGCATCGGCTGGCTGGGCGATTTGCAGGGCTACCTGCCCATGGAAGAAGGCATTGTGGCGCTGTGCGAATCGGCGCTGAAAAGTTTTTCCGGCATGGGCTGCCGCGTGGACGAAGTCCGACTGGGCATGCCACCTGAGCAGATCTGGCAAGCTTGGCTGGTCTGGCGTCAGGCCTTGGTGGGGCCACGTGTGGCGCCTTTCCTGGTCAACCCGGCCAACCGTGCACACATCAAACCCGAGGCACTGTGGGAGCATGACCAGTCCCTCACCTTGACGGGCGCCCAGCTGATGTCCGCCAGCGCCAGCCGGACACGTTTTTACCAAAGCATGCTGGCTTTGTTTGAAAAGTTCGATGTGCTGGCCATTCCGGTGGCGCAGGTCTGGCCGTTTGATGTGCATGCGCGCTGGCCGCAGAGCGTGGCAGGTCGCAGCATGGACACCTACCACCGCTGGATGGAGGTGGTGATTTACGCCACCTTTGCAGGCCTGCCCTCGATCAGCGTGCCTGCGGGTTTTGGCGAGAACGGCTTACCCATGGGTTTGGCCTTGATCGGCAAACCGCAAGGGGATCTGGCGCTCTTGAAATTGGCACACGCTTACGAGATGGCGAATCTGGACATGATCAGCCAGAAGCCGCCGGGCGTTTGAAAATCAAGCTGCCATGCGCGTCCAGCCCGTGAGGTCCAGAGACGCCAGCGCCATGATCTTGGCGGAATCGACCAGCTCCTGGATGCCCACGTACTCATCGGGCTGGTGCGCCAAATCCAGAATGCCCGGGCCATAAGCGATGCAGTCTTGCAACTTGCCCGAGCGCACGATGTGCTTTTGGTCGTAGGTGCCAGGGCTGGCGATGTAGCTCGGGGCTCGCCCCAGCACCCGGGCAATGGCCCGCGCCGTGGCATCCACCACGGGCGCATCTTTGGGCGTAGCGGTGGGCACAAAACTCATGATGTCGCGGATGCCGTAGTCAAAACCCGGCCGGGTGCGCTTGAGCTCGTCGAGCATGTCGATGATTTCCTGCTTGACGGCTTCGAGGTTTTCTTCGGCGATGAAACGGCGGTCCAGCACCGTGCGGCAGCTGTGGGCCACCACTGGCGCGGGCGTTTGCGCCGTGGGCCAGCCGCGCTCGTCGTTGGCATAAACCTGCTCCACCTGGCCGCCGTGGATGCTATTGATGTTGAGCGTGCTCACGCGTGCGCCGGGTGGCTCCACGGGCTCGGCCGTTTTGCGGCCTTGCAGGCGCGGCTGCAGCTGCGTCTCCAGCAAATGGATGAAGGCGCTCATGTGGTTGATGGCGCTGTCCCCCAAAAACGGCATGGAGCCGTGCGCGATGCGCCCCCGGGTTTCCACCTCGCCCCACCACACGCCCCGGTGCCCCAAGCAAATGCGGTCCACGCCTAAAGGCTCGGGGATGATCACATGATGCACACGGGGTTTGCTGAAGTAACCGCGCTCGGCCAGATAGCCCACACCCGCAAAACCGCCAGACTCTTCGTCCACCGTGCCGCTGATTTCCAGAGCGCCCGGAATCGGCAAGCCCGACTCGATCAGGGCTTCGCAGGCGATGATGCTGGACGCCAGGCCGCCCTTCATGTCACAGGTGCCCCGGCCGTACACACGCCCATGGGCCACCTGGCCACCGAAAGGCTCGTAAGTCCAGCCCGAACCCACCTCAATCACATCGATGTGGCTGTTGAAGTGCACGCACTCGCCCGGGGCCTGCCCTTGCCAACGCGCCACCACATTGGTGCGCGGGTGGCTGTCGCTGTCACCGGGTGCGCCAATGGCCCGCACGTACTCGACCGCAAAGCCTTTTTTGGCCAGACGTTCGCCGATGAAATGGGCACACGCCTCGTAAGCGTCACCCGGCGGGTTGATGGTGGGGATGCGCACCAACTCTTGCGTGAGGGCCGTGACCTCGTCCCGCTTGGCCTCGATGCGCTCGAGCAGCTTTTGAACAGAAGAATTCATGGCTTCAGTCTATCGCCCGCCAACTGGGGGACGAAGTCACGCAGGGTACAGGGGCCCGTCTTCAGCTTTGCTGCCAAGGCAGGCCGCGAAACCGCCAGCCGCCCTTTTGGCCCCGGTGCGCCTGCTCGTCGGGGTCGCCCTCAAAGCCTTCGAGGATGTTGTAGGCTTGCAGGCCCAGTTCGGTGGCGCGCTGGGCGGCGGCGATCGATCGCACACCGCTGCGGCACAACAACACCAGCTTTTTGCCACCCGCCCCCAATGCCTGCACACCCTCGTCAAAACCGGGGTTCATCGCCATGCCGGGCCACTGCTTCCAGGCCAGTGCATGGGCACCGGGCACAAAGCCCACCCAGGCGCGCTCGGCGTCGGTGCGCACATCGACCATCACCGCCTCGCCCGACTGGACCCAGGCCCAGGCCAACTCCGGCGAAATGTCGCCGGCATACCCGTTGGCAGCTTGTACGTTGGGGGCAGGGGTGGGTTGTGTGCTCATGTCGGGGCTCCTGTGGGCTGGAAAGCAGGAATGGGGAATCAGGTCTGAATCATAGCTTTTTGCATTTACGCACGGCCCGACCCCACCGTCAGTGACAGGACAGGCTGCAGCGGCTAAGATGCGGGTTTTGGTTGACGTTTACGTCAACGTCAAAGCCATCCAGATCGCCCGCCAACGGAGACCCCCATGACCGACCTGTCCGCCGAATTCAAAGCCTTGGCCGAGTACCGCCCCACGAACAAGGTGCGTTTTGTCACCGCCGCCAGCCTGTTTGACGGCCACGACGCCGCCATCAACATCATGCGCCGCATCCTGCAAAGCATGGGGGCCGAAGTCATCCACCTGGGCCACAACCGCTCGGTCGACGAAGTGGTGACCGCCGCCCTGCAGGAAGACGCGCAGGGCATCGCCATCAGCTCTTACCAGGGCGGGCACAACGAATACTTCAGCTACATGGTCGATTTGCTCAAGGCCCGGGGTGGCGAGCACATCCAGGTGTTTGGCGGCGGCGGCGGCGTGATCGTGCCGGCCGAAATCCGCGCCCTGGCCGAGAAAGGCGTGCGCATTTTCAGCCCCGAAGACGGCCAAAAAATGGGCCTGGCCGGGATGATCGGCGAGATGGTCATGCGCTGCGACCAGGACGTGAGCCCGCTGGCCCCCAAAACCGTGGACGCCATTCAAGGCCACGGCGAGATGAACTGGCGCGCCCTGGCGCAGCTGATCACTGCTTTGGAAAACGACAAGGCTGATGCGGGTGTGGTGAAAGCCGTGCGCGAGCAGGCCGCCAGCAAGAAAGTGCCTGTGTTGGGCATCACCGGCACGGGCGGTGCGGGCAAGTCGTCGCTCACCGACGAGCTGATCCGCCGTCTGCGCCTGGACCAGGACGACGCGCTGCGTGTGGCCGTGATCTCCATCGACCCTTCACGCCGCAAGAGTGGTGGTGCGCTGCTGGGCGACCGCATCCGCATGAACGCCATCTCGCCCTGGTCACAAGGCCCCCGCGTGTTCATGCGCTCGCTGGCCACGCGTGACTTTGGCTCTGAAATTTCGGCCGCCCTGCCCGATGTGGTGGCGGCCTGCAAGGTGGCCGGTTTTGATGTGATCGTGGTCGAAACCTCCGGCATTGGCCAGGGCGACGCCGCCATCGTGCCGCATGTCGATGTGCCCATGTACGTGATGACGCCCGAGTTTGGCGCGGCCAGCCAGCTCGAAAAAATCGACATGCTGGACTTTGCCGAGTTTGTGGCCATCAACAAGTTCGACCGCAAAGGCGCGAGTGACGCGCTGCGCGATGTGGCCAAGCAGGTGCAGCGCAACAAGGAAGCCTGGACCACCCCCACCGAGCAGATGCCGGTGTTTGGCACCATGGCCGCCCGCTTCAACGACGACGGCGTGACCGCGCTGTACCAAGCGCTGAAATCCCGCCTGGCCGAACTGGGCATGAAGACCACCGAAGGCCGCCTGCCCGTGGTGAATGTGCGCCACAGCACCCACCAGAACCCGGTGGTGCCCTCCTCGCGCACCCGCTATCTGGCCGAGATCAGCGACACCGTGCGCGGTTACAAAAAACGCGCCATTGACCAGGCCCGCCTGGCCCGCGAGATCCAGCAGCTGCGCGCCGCAGCCCGCATGCTCGAAGTGGGCAAGTCCGGTCGCGCCAAGGCCGCCGAAGCCGCGATTGACTTGGCGGTGCAGCGCGAACAAACGCAAGACCCCACTGCCCGCAAACTGCTGGCCCAGTGGCCCGACATGCAAAAAGCCTATGCGGGCGACGAGTACGTGGTGAAGATCCGCGACAAAGAAATCCGCACAGCACTCACCACCAAGTCTCTCTCCGGCACCACCATCCGCAAAGTCGCGCTGCCCAAGTACGAAGACGATGGCGAAGTGCTCAAGTGGCTGATGCTGGACAACGTGCCCGGCAGCTACCCCTACACCTCGGGCACCTTTGCCTTCAAGCGCGAGGGCGAAGACCCGACCCGCATGTTCGCCGGAGAGGGTGACCCTTTCCGCACCAACCGCCGCTTCAAGCTGGTGAGCGAGGGCATGCCCGCCAAGCGCCTGTCCACCGCCTTCGACTCGGTCACGCTGTACGGCAACGACCCCGACCTGCGTCCGGACATCTACGGCAAGATCGGCAACTCGGGCGTGAACGTGGCCACGCTCGACGACATGAAGGTGCTGTACTCGGGCTTTGACCTGTGCAACCCCACCACATCCGTGTCGATGACGATCAACGGCCCCGCGCCGTCCATCCTCGCCATGTTCATGAACACGGCCATCGACCAGAACATCGACAAGTTCAAAGCCGACAACGGTCGCGAGCCCACCGAGACCGAAACCGCCAAGATCAAGGAATGGGTGCTGGCCAATGTGCGCGGCACGGTTCAGGCGGACATCCTGAAGGAAGACCAGGGTCAGAACACCTGCATTTTCAGCACCGAGTTTTCGCTCAAAGTCATGGGCGACATCGCGCAGTACTTTGTGCACCACGACGTGCGCAACTTCTACTCGGTGTCGATCAGCGGCTACCACATCGCCGAAGCCGGGGCCAACCCGATTTCGCAGCTGGCCTTCACGCTGTCCAACGGCTTCACCTTTGTGGAAGCGTATCTGGCGCGTGGCATGCACATCGACGACTTCGCGCCGAACCTGAGCTTCTTCTTCAGCAACGGCATGGACCCCGAATACACGGTGCTGGGCCGCGTGGCGCGGCGCATCTGGGCCGTGGCCATGAAAGAGAAGTACGGTGCGAACGAACGCAGCCAAAAGCTCAAGTACCACATCCAGACCTCGGGCCGCTCGCTGCACGCACAAGAGATCCAGTTCAACGACATCCGCACCACGCTGCAGGCGCTGATCGCGATCTACGACAACTGCAACAGCCTGCACACCAACGCGTTTGACGAGGCCATCACCACGCCCACCGAAGACTCGGTGCGCCGCGCCATGGCGATCCAGCTCATCATCAACCGCGAATGGGGCCTGGCCAAGAACGAGAACCCGAACCAAGGCGCCTTCATCATCGACGAACTGACCGAACTGGTCGAAGAGGCGGTGCTGGCCGAGTTTGAAAAGATCGCCGAGCGTGGCGGCGTGCTGGGCGCGATGGAAACCGGCTACCAGCGCGGCAAGATCCAGGACGAATCCATGCACTACGAGATGCTCAAGCACACGGGCGAGCTGCCCATCATCGGCGTCAACACCTTCCGCAACCCCAAGGGCGACGAAGTGCTGGAAAGCCTGGAGTTGGCCCGCTCGACCGAAGAAGAAAAGCAGTCACAACTCAAGCGCCTGCAAGACTTCCACACCCGCCACGCCGACAAGGCACCGGCCATGCTCAAGCGTTTGCAGCAAGCCGTGATCGACAACGGCAATGTGTTCGAGGTGCTGATGGACGCGGTGCGGGTCTGCTCACTCGGCCAGATCACCAACGCGCTGTTCGAAGTGGGTGGTCAGTACCGTCGAAATATGTGAACCTCAGAAGTTCACCTGATCCCCGCCCTTGAGCGCCAGCATGCTGCGGGCCTCATCGGGTGTGGCGATCTCCAGGTTCAGAGCTTCGAGCACCGTGCGGATGCGCTGGACCTGTTGCGCGCTGGACTCGGCCAATTTTCCAGGACCGATCCACAGCGAGTCCTCCAGGCCCACGCGCACGTTCGAGCCCATGGCCGCACCGATGCTGGCCAGCGCAATCTGGCCTTTGCCTGCCCCCAGAATCGACCACTGGTAATCGTTGCCGAACAAACGGTCGGCGGTGCGGCGCATGTGCATCAGGTCTTCGGGGTGCGGGCCGATGCCGCCCAGAATGCCGAACACCGATTGCACAAACAAAGGCCCCTTCACCAAGCCCCGGTCACGAAAGTGCGCCAGGTTGTACAGGTGGCTGATATCGTAGCACTCGAATTCAAAGCGGGTGCCGTTTTCGGTGCCCAGGCGCAAAATGGTTTCGATGTCCTTGTAGGTGTTCTTGAACACCAGATCACGGCTTTTTTCCAGGTGCTCACGCTCCCACTCGTGCTCAAACGTCTTGAACCGGTCGAGCATGGGGAACAAGCCGAAATTCATCGAGCCCATATTGAGCGACGCCACCTCGGGCTTGAAAGTCAGGGCCGGCTGCATGCGCTCATGCACCGTCATGTGCGGGCTGCCACCCGTGGTCAGGTTGATCACGGCATTGGTGTGGGCCTTGATCTTTTTCAAGAAGGGCACAAAGAACGCCGGGTCTTGCGTGGGGCGGCCGTCTTTCGGATCGCGGGCGTGCAGATGCAAGATTGCTGCACCCGCCTCGGCGGCGGCAATGGCCGCATCGGCAATTTCGTCAGCAGTGACCGGCAAATGCGGCGACATGCTGGGCGTGTGGATGGCCCCGGTGGGTGCGCAGGTGATGATGACTTTGCGGGCTTGGCTCATGAACCGTCTTCTGAATATGGCTGGGCAGCAGGGGCTGAACCCTGGATGCGCGCCAGCATGCCCGAGCCGTCGGGCTCTTGGGGTCACCAAGGCAACACTGCGCACCGAATGGCGCAGGCCAAGGGTGGTGCCACACACCGGTCATGGTCCTGCATCAAAATCAACCGTCACCGAGCCACTAAACTCGAAGAACCTGTCCAGGAACCCCCATGCAGCACCTGCCGCCTTTCATCGCCCCCTCCGAGCACCACGATGCCGACAGCGCCTTGGCGCAAATTCAGCACATCTACCAGCACAGCGTGAACCACCTGCGCCAGGCCATGCGCGAATTTGTGGCGGGTGCGGACATGGCGAACACCCGGGTGCGGGCTTTTTACCCCTTTGTGCGGGTGCAAATCAGCAGCGCCAGCCGCAAGAAGGAGGGCCTGAGCAGCCGCCTGAGCTACGGCTTTGTGGCCGAGCCTGGCCGGTTTGAAACCACGCTCACCCGGCCCGACCTGTTTGCCTTCTACATCCGCCAACAACTGGCGCTGCTGCTGCAAAACCACGGCGTGAGCCTGCAGGTGGGCACCAGCAACCAGCCCATCCCCATCCACTTTTCGTTGGCCGAAGACGAGCACATGGAAGGCAGCCTGAGCCCCGAGCGTCAGGCCCTGATGCGCGAGGTGTTTGACCTGCCGGATCTGACCGCCATGGACGACGGCATTGCCAACGGCACACACGAGCCAGCCCCTTCCGAGGCGCGGCCGCTGTCGCTGTTCACCGCGCCCCGCATCGACTATTCGCTGCAGCGCCTGCGCCACTACACCGGCACCTCGCCGCGCTGGTTTCAGAACTACGTGCTGTTCACCAATTACCAGTTTTACATCGACGAGTTCATCGCGCTGGGCCGCGCCGAAATGCACAACCCGGACAGCGAATACATCGCCTTTGTCGAGCCCGGCAACATGGTCACCCGCCGCGTGGGCCTGACCCCCGAAGACGTGGACGCCCTGGGCCAGATGCCACCTCGCCTGCCGCAAATGCCCGGCTACCACCTGGTGCGCAAGGGCCACAGCGGCATCACCATGGTCAACATCGGCGTCGGGCCCGCCAACGCCAAAACCATCACCGACCACATCGCCGTGCTGCGCCCGCACGCCTGGCTGATGCTGGGCCACTGCGCGGGCCTGCGCACCACCCAGCAACTGGGCGACTACGTGCTGGCCCACGCCTATGTGCGCGAAGACCATGTGCTCGACGAAGAGCTGCCGCTGTGGGTGCCGATCCCGGCGCTGGCCGAAGTGCAGGTGGCGCTCGAGCGTGCCGTGTCCGAAGTCACCGGCAGCCAAGGCCCCGAGCTCAAACGCCTCATGCGCACCGGCACCGTGGCCAGCACCGACAACCGCAACTGGGAGCTGCTGCCCACCCACAACGTGGCCAGCACGCCGCAGCGGCGCTTCAGCCAAAGCCGCGCCGTGGCGCTGGACATGGAAAGCGCCACGATTGCAGCCAACGGTTTTCGCTTTCGGGTGCCCTATGGCACCTTGCTGTGCGTGAGCGACAAGCCATTACACGGCGAAATCAAGCTGCCGGGCATGGCCAACCACTTTTACCGCGAACGCGTGAACCAGCACCTGCAAATCGGCATCCGCGCCGTGAGCCTTCTGCGCAACGCCGGCCCCGAACAACTGCACAGCCGCAAACTGCGCAGCTTTGCCGAAGTGGCGTTTCAGTAACTGCCGTCAACCATGTGCCCCCGTAGGTCGGTGGCTTGAGCCCCGACAGGCGTTCGCGATCCATCATGTCGGGGCTAAAGCCACCGACCTGCAAAACGATACCCTTCTAGAATGAACCTCATGCACATCCTCTTCATTGCCGACCCCCTCGAGTCCTTCAAGATTTACAAGGACACCACGTTTTCGATGATGCGCGAAGCGCAAAAGCGCGGCCACCAGGTCGTGGCCTGCCAGATGACCGATGTGCGCTGGCAGCAAGGCGAAGCCGTGTCTGCCCAAGTGCGCGACATCACGCTCACTGGCCAGCCCGACACCTGGTTCACCCAGACCGGCACGCGCCGCGCCAACTTGAAGGACTTTGACGCCGTCATCATGCGCACCGACCCGCCGTTTGACAGCGAATACTTTTACGCCACCCACCTGCTGAGTCAGGCCGAGCGCGAAGGCGCCAAGGTGTTCAACAGCCCGGCAGCCCTGCGCAACCACCCCGAGAAGCTGGCCATTCTGGAGTTTCCACAGTTCATCGCGCCCACGCTGGTCACCCGCAGCGAAGCCGACATCCGCGCTTTCCACGCCGAGCACGGCACCATCATCCTGAAGCCGCTGGATGGCATGGGGGGCACAGGCATCTTCAAGGTGGGTGCCGACGGTTTGAACCTGGGCGCGATCATCGAAACCCTGAACCGTGGCGGCGCACAAACCGTGATGGTGCAAAAGTTTTTGCCCGGCATCGCGCAAGGCGACAAGCGCGTGTTGTTGATCGGCGGCAAGCCCGTGCCCTTTTGCCTGGCACGTATTCCGCAAGGCGGTGAAGTGCGCGGCAACCTGGCCGCTGGCGGCAAGGGCGTGGCCCAACCGATTTCGGCGCGCGACCGCGAAATTGCCGAAGCGCTCGGCCCGATCCTCTTCGCACGCGGCCTGATGCTGGTGGGCCTGGACATCATTGGCGAGAGCCTGACCGAGATCAACGTGACCAGCCCGACCTGCTTTCAGGAAATCACCGACCAGATGGGCTGCGACGTGGCGGCGCTGTTTTGGGACGCGGTGGAAGCGGCGCTCTGAGCGCCGCGCCTTGAAGCCCGGTCAAACCGACTGTCGGACCTGAGGGTCCGACCTAGCCTTTCAGATCGCCGTCCTCAAAGGTGTACAAGCGCCCTGGCTCAAAGGCCACCCAGGCCTCGTCGGTGGTCAAAGGCGCGGTCACCACCACCGCCACCCGGTCGGTCTCGCGGGTGTGCTCTGCAAAGTTCACACTCAGGTCTTCGTCGCTCAAGGTCGCACGGTTGAAGGGGTGCCTGCGCAGCACGTAATGCAAATGCGTGCTGGCATGCGCCCACAGCGCCTGTCCGTTGGACAACAAGAAGTTGAAGGTGCCAAAGCGGGCGATCTGCGGCACCAGCTCGCGCAAGGTCAGCGACATTTCCTGAACGCTCGGCACACTGGCGTGTGACTTGGCCAGCTCTTGCATCAGCCAGCAAAACGCCCGCTCGCTGTCGGTCTGCCCCACGGGCTTGAAGCTGCCGTGCAGGCGCGGCGCATAGTCCACCAGGTTCCCGTTGTGCGCAAACACCCAGTAGCGGCCCCACAGCTCGCGCACAAAGGGGTGGCAGTTCTCCAGACTCACCACGCCTTGCGTGGCCTTGCGGATGTGGGCGATGACGTTCTGGCTCTGGATCGGGTAACGCCGAATCAGATCGGCAATCGGCGATGTGCTGGCGCTTTGGTGGTCCACAAAGTGGCGCACACCCAGCCCCTCAAAAAAGGCGATGCCCCAGCCATCGCCATGGTGGTCGGTGAGGCCGCCGCGCTGGGCAAAGCCACTGAAGCTGAAGGTCACATCGGTGGGGGTGTTGCAGTTCATGCCGAGCAGTTGGCACATGGTTCAGTCCTTGGCGGGTGTGGCTTTGGGTTCGGCCATTTTCCAGGCAGCCAGTAAGGCCAGCGCGGTCATCGTGGCCAGAAAAACAAAGGTCTCGTTGAAGGCCCGCAAATCGGCGCTGCCCGGGCTGCTGGAGGCGAAGGCGTACACCGCCAGACGCCACTCCAGCACGATGGCGCAAATGCTCACGCCCGCCGCGCCGCCCAGCATGCGCACAAAACCGATCACGCTGGACGCCTGCGGGATCAGGTCCTTGGGCAAGCCCCGCAAAGCGCCCAGATTGAGCGAAGGCAGGATGAAGCCCAGACCAATGCGCCCGAGGATCACCAAAATCCAGAGCAAGGCCAGGCCTGCCGCCGGGTGCACCAGCGGCATGAGCGCAAACGACAGCGCCAGCATGGCCAGGCCCCAGCTCACCCAATAGGCGGGCGGAAACCGATTGGACAAACGCCCCACCACCGCGATGGTCACGGCCAGCAAAATACCCGCTGGCAACAAAGCCGCGCCAATGTAGGACGGCGACAGGCCCAGCCCCATCTGCATGTAGACCGGCAACAAATAGGTGGAGCCAAACAGCGCGATGCCGTAGGTGAAAGACACCAGCGACCCCATGGCGAAATTGCGGTGGCCAAACACACGCAGGTTCATGAGCGGCCCCCGCGGAGGCTGCCCCGACGCGCTGCGGCTTGCGTGGCGACGGGCGCGGCGACCCGGCTGCAGCAAATGCCGCTGCCAAGCCACAAACACCGCCATGCCCACACCCGCCAGCGCCAGCAGCACCACGGCCACCGTGTCGTCATCGCCGCGCAACTGCACCAGACCGTTGAGCAGCATCAAGGTGGAAACGCTGGCCAGCGCCAGCCCGATCCAGTCCAGGCCCGGGCTGTCCGCATCGGCCTGCACGCCGCCCGGGGCCGAGGTGGGCACATAGCGGCGCGACAGCCACAGCGCCACCATGGCCAGCGGCACCACCATGAAAAAGATCGAACGCCAGCCAAACACATCGACCAGCACACCGCCGATGCTGGGGCCTAAGGCCGGGGCCAGCACCACACCCATGCCAAACAGCCCGCTGGCGCGGCCCTGCTCTTCGGGCGCAAAGGCGCGCAAGATGATGATCGCGGGAATGGGCTGCACCACGCCTGCGGCCAGGCCCTCGGCCACGCGGGCGGCCATGACCAGCGGGAAATCGTTGGCGAAGCCGCCCACCACGCCGCCGCCCAGCAAGAGCCACATGCACACCTCGTACACACGGCGGTAGCCGTAGCGCGACAACAACCAGGGCGTGGTCAGCATGGATACCGTCATCGCCACCATGAAACCCGAGGTGACCCACTGCACGCGGCTTTGACCCAGGGTGAAGTGCTGGCTCATGTCGGGAATGGCCACGTTCATGATGGTGGACGACATCACCGCCGCCATGGAACCCAGCATGACCGACAGCAACAACAGCCAGCGGTGGCGCTCGCCGTAGCGCGCTTTCAGCGCCTGCAGGCTGTGGGGGCCTTGGGCCAGGCTCATGCGCCCTCGCCTGGGTTTTGGCCTTGTGATGGCGGCGTGGACGCCACGACACAGGCCGCGCAAATGCAGGCTTTGTTGCGGGCCGCTTCGGGGACTTGTTTCAACAAATCGGCGCTGAACGCCACGCGCGTGCACCAGCACGGTCCGGGTGCTGCAGCTCCGGTGTTGGGCGCGGCCATGGCGCAGGCATTGGGCTGCCCACACAAAGGGCAGCGGCATGGGTCAAGGGCAAACTGCGTCATGGCGGTGAAATCTCAGTTGTTGCCCTGGCGGCGACGCTGCGCGTCACGCCACAGGCGAATGGCCAGCACCACCATGGGCGCGTTGTGCAGGAAAAAATCAAAGATGTCGATGGGCTTGCTCAAACTGCCCTCGGTGAGCATGCGCCACTTTTCCACCAGGTGCGGCTCGGGCACAAAAGGGGCGCCCGCCAAATAAACGGCAATGGCCACCAGCCACAACTTCGGAATCCGGTCAATCCAGCGCATTGCGCCCTCCTGAAAACCCCTATTTTCAGGGATGACCGGTGCAGCAACGCATGACCCACAGCAAAACGGCTCCCGAAGGAGCCGTTTTTTCAAGTACCAGACCTGCCCGAAATCAGGCCGCTTTGACCTTCAGGCGCCAGGCGTGCAGCAGGGGCTCGGTGTAACCGCTAGGTTGCGCCTTGCCTTTGAAGACCAGGTCGCAAGCCGCTTTGTAAGCGGCCGACTTGGCGAAGTTGCCGGCCATGGGCTGGTAAGCCGCGTCGCCCGCGTTTTGAGCGTCGACCACAGCGGCCATGCGCTCCATGGTTTGCTTGACCTGCTTTTCGGTGACCACGCCGTGGTGCAACCAGTTGGCCATGTGCTGGCTGGAAATGCGCAGCGTAGCGCGGTCTTCCATCAGGCCCACACCGTTGATGTCGGGCACTTTGGAGCAGCCCACGCCTTGGTCGACCCAGCGCACCACATAACCCAGGATGCCCTGGGCGTTGTTGTCGAGTTCTTTTTGCTTGTCCTCTTCCGACCAGTTGGCGGCGTCTTTGGCCACCACAGGGAACTGCAACAAAGCGTTGAGCGTGTCTTCGCGCAATTGTTTCGGATCTTGCTTGGCCACAGCCTTTTCCATCTGCTTTTGCAGGGCAGGCACATCCACCTGGTGGTAGTGCATGGCGTGCAGCGTGGCGGCGGTGGGGCTGGGCACCCAGGCGGTGTTGGCACCGGCCAGGGGGTGACCGATCTTGGCCTTGAGCATGTCGGCCATCAGGTCGGGCATGGCCCACATGCCTTTGCCGATCTGGGCGCGACCACGCAGGCCGCAGGCCAGGCCCACATTCACGTTGTTCTTTTCGTAAGCGGCCAACCAAGTGCTGTTCTTGATGTCGCCCTTGCGCATGACGGGACCGGCCAGCATGCAGGTGTGCATCTCGTCGCCCGTGCGGTCCAGGAAGCCGGTGTTGATGAAGGCCACACGGCTCTTGGCTGCGGCGATGCAGGCCTTGAGGTTGGCGCTGGTGCGGCGCTCTTCGTCCATGATGCCCAGCTTGACGGTGGAGGGCTTCATGCCGATGACTTTTTCAACACGGCCAAACAGCTCGTCGGCAAAGGCCACTTCGGCCGGGCCGTGCATCTTGGGCTTGACGATGTAGACGCTGCCGGTGCGGCTGTTGCGCAGCGGGTGCGAGGACTTTTTCTGCAGGTCCACCAGGGCGCAGGTCACGGTGACCATCGCGTCCATGATGCCCTCGGGGATCTCTTTCATGCTGCCATCGGCGGCTTTGTAGAGGATGGCGGGGTTGGTCATCAGGTGACCGACGTTGCGCACAAACATGAGCGAGCGGCCGTGCAATTTGACCGTGCCCTTGCCTGTGGGTTGGGTGTACTCGCGGTCACCGTTCATGGTGCGGGTGAAGGTCTTGCCGCCTTTTTGAACTTCTTCGCTCAAGGTGCCTTGCAGGATGCCCAGCCAGTTGCTGTAGGCCAGCACTTTGTCGTCGGCGTCCACCGCGGCCACCGAGTCTTCAAGATCCAGGATGGTGGACAGGGCGCTTTCAGCGATCAGGTCGGACACGCCAGCCGGGTCGGTCTTGCCGATAGGGGTGTTCTTGTTGATCTGCAGGTCCAGGTGCAGGCCGTTGTGCACGAACAGCACCGAGGCGGGGGCCTTGGCATCGCCTGTATAGCCCACGAACTGCTTGGCGTCTGCCAGGGTCGTGCTCTTGCCATTGGCCAGAGTGACCACCAGCTTGCCTGCCTTGACGGCGTAGCCCTTGCTGCCCACGTGCGAGCCGGTCTTCAGTGGTGCCGTGCGGTCGAGCACATGGCGGCAGTAGTCGATGACTTTGGCGCCACGCTTGGGGTTGTAGCCCGAGCCTTTTTCGCAGCCATCGGCTTCGCTGATCGCGTCGGTGCCGTACAGCGCGTCGTACAAAGAGCCCCAACGGGCGTTGGCGGCGTTCAGGGCGTAGCGAGCGTTCAGGATCGGCACCACCAGCTGGGGACCAGCCAGCTTGGCCAGCTCGGCGTCCACGTTGGCGGTGGTGGCCTGCGCATTCTTGGGCTCGGGCACCAGGTAGCCGATCTGGCTCAGGTATTTGCGGTAGGCCTTCATGGCCTTGCCCTCGGCCACCGGGCCGGGGTTGGCGGTATGCCACGCGTCCATGGCCGTCTGGATGCGGTCACGCTCGGCCAGCAGGGCGATGTTTTTCGGGGCCAGGTCGGTCACGATGTCGTTGAAGCCCTTCCAGAACTTGTCTTTGTCCACGCCAGTGGCGGGCAGCATCTGGTCATTGATGAAACTCAGCAAGGGATTGGCCACTTGCAGGTTGTGGATCGCGGTGCGTGCAGTCATGGAAGCCTCGAAAGGATGTTGAAAAACGGAAGGAATGTCGCTCAGGGCATGGTCGCCACAGAGCCTCGATCTGACGTGAAAGGACTTTATTCTAAGTTTGTATGCAGATAAACCCGTTCAAATGCCATAAACCCATGACTTTTCCGCACAAATCCGCTGTTGTCTAATCCTGTCATGACCCGCATTGACCCTCCAGCCGTCCTGATCAGCGAAGTCGGCCCGCGCGATGGCCTGCAATCGGTGACAACCACCATGCCCACGGCCGACAAGCTGCGCTGGATCGACGCGCTGGCCGCAGCCGGCCTGCGCGAGATCGAAGTCGCCTCGTTTGTGCCCGCCCAACTCTTGCCCCAAATGGCCGATGCCGCGCAAGTGGTGCAGCACGCGCTGCGCCACACGGGTGTGCGTGTGATGGCGCTGGTGCCCAATCTGCGCGGCGCACAGGCCGCACTGCAAGCCGGCGCGCAAAAGCTCACCCTGCCCGTGTCGGCCAGCCCCGCGCACTCCCTGGCCAATGTGCGCAAGACGCCCGAAGCCATGGTCGACGAGGTGCGGGCCGTTCTGCGCCTGCGCGACGAGATCGCGCCCGGCGTGCCAGTGGAAGTGGGCATGTCCACCGCCTTTGGCTGCACGCTGCAAGGCGCGGTGCCCGAGGACGATGTGCTGCGCCTGGCGCTGCAACTGGCGCAAGCAGGGGTGAACGAGATCGGCCTGTCGGACACGACCGGCATGGGCAACCCGGCTCAGGTCAGCCGCTTGTTCAAAGCATTGTTCCGGGAAATCGGCCCGCTCACAGGCGCGGCCCACATGCACAACACCCGGGGCTTGGGCTTGGCCAATTGCCTGGCCGCTTACGAAGCGGGCGTGCGCACCTTCGACAGTTCTCTGGGCGGTTTGGGTGGCTGCCCTTATGCGCCGGGTGCTTCAGGCAATGTGGTGACCGAAGATTTGGTCTTCATGTTCGAGGCCATGGGCGTGTCGACCGGGGTTGACCTGAACCGGCTCATGGCCGCGCGCGCGCCTTTGAGAGCCGGGCTGCCCGGCGAGCCGCTGTATGGCATGACGCCCGAGGCGGGTTTGCCCAAGGGCTGGGTTTGATACAAGCATCCTCGCGCATCAATCACCCATCGCGGCGGCGGCATTGCAACCTTGAACCCGCATAATCGGGTCGCATGGACAAGCTCAAAGCCTTCGAAACCTTTGTCTCGGTTGCCACCAAGGGCAGCCTGACCGCCGCTGCCCGGGCCGAGGGCGTGGCCCCGGCCATCATTGGCCGCAGGCTCGATGCGCTGGAGGAAAGCCTGGGCGTGAAGCTGCTGGTGCGCACCACCCGGCGCATCACCCTGACGCACGAAGGCAGCGCTTTTCTGGAAGATTGCCAGCGCCTGCTCTCGGATGTGGCCAATGCCGAAGCCAGTGTGTCGGCGGGCGGCGTCAAGGCGAGCGGCCATTTGCGCATCACCGCCCCGGCCGGGTTTGGCCGCCGCCATGTGGCCCCGCTGGTGCCGCGCTTTCGCGAACTGCACCCCGATGTGACGATTTCGCTCAACCTGAGCGACCGGGTGGTGGACCTGGCGGCCGAGGGCTTTGACTGCGCCGTCCGCGTGGGCGACCTGCCCGACAGCTCGCTGGTCAGTGTGCGCATGGCCGACAACCGACGCCTGTGCGTGGCCACCCCGGCTTATCTGGCGCGGCGCGGCACGCCACAACAACCCTCTGACTTGCTGCAGCACGACTGCCTGACCTTGTCGAGCGACGCCTCGCAAACCCGGGGCTGGGCTTTTCGCAACCCGGCAGATGGTGGACAGGACGTGGTGCACCTGCGCCCCGGCGGTCCGCTCGACTGCTCGGACGGGCAGGTGCTGCACGACTGGTGCCTGGCCGGTTACGGCATCGCCTGGCGCAGCACCTGGGAAGTGGAGGGCGAAATCCGCTCGGGCCAATTGGTGGCGGTGCTGGAAGAGTTTGCGGCGCCACCCAACGGGATTTTTGTGGTTTTTCCTCAGCGCAAGCACCTGCCGCTGCGCGTGCGCTTGTGGATCGACCACCTCAAACACCACTACGCCCAGCCCGGTTACTGGCAAACGGCCCATCGCTGAGCCCGAAAGCCACGGCAACCCGCCCTAAAGCCCAGCGCCTTGGGGCCCAAGCCGTAAAATCGCGCCCTATGCTTTCTGCCAAACAACATTTGCTCACGGCCCTGGCCGCCGAGCTTGAAAAACTCCAAACCGGCGCGGGTGCGCGTGCGGCCTTCGAATCGCCCAAAGTGGCCGCCCATGGCGACCTGGCCTGCACCGCTGCGATGCAGCTGGCCAAAGCCCTCAAGCAAAACCCCCGGCAGTTGTCCGAAACCCTGCGCAGCGCCTTGCTGGCCACCCCCGCTTTCGAGCGCTGGGTCGACGCCGTCGAGATCGCCGGGCCCGGCTTCATCAACATCCGTCTGAAAGACGCGGCCAAACAGGCCGTGGTGCACGAAGTGCTGCAAGCGGCCGAATGCTTTGGCGATCAGCCTGCCCAACCCAACAAAGTGCTGGTCGAGTTTGTCTCGGCCAACCCCACAGGCCCCTTGCATGTGGGCCACGGCCGTCAAGCGGCCTTGGGCGACGCGATTTGCAATTTGCTGGCCACACAAGGCCAGCAGGTCTACCGCGAGTTCTATTACAACGACGCGGGCGTGCAGATCAGCACGCTGGCCAACTCCACCCAGCTGCGGGCCAAGGGTTTCAAACCGGGCGACGCCGAGTGGCCCGAGGCTGCCTACAACGGCGATTACATCCAGGACATCGCCAACGACTTCATGGCCAAAAAGACCGTCAAGTCGGATGACCGCGAATTCACCGGCAGCGGCGATGTGAATGACCTCGACGGCATGCGCCTGTTTGCCGTGGCCTACCTGCGGCGCGAGCAGGACCTGGACCTCAAGGCCTTTGACGTCCAGTTCGACAACTATTACCTGGAGTCGAGCCTCTACACCAGCGGCAAGGTGGATGCGGCCGTGCAAAAGCTGCGCGAAGCGGGCAAGACCTACGAACACGACGGCGCCTTGTGGCTCAAGTCCACCGATTACGGTGACGACAAGGACCGCGTCATGCGCAAGGGCGACGGCAGCTACACCTATTTTGTGCCCGATGTGGCTTACCACATCACCAAGTGGGAGCGCGGCTTCACCCGTGTGGTGAACATCCAGGGCACCGACCACCACGGCACCATTGCCCGTGTGCGTGCGGGCCTGCAGGCGGCAGGCGTGGGCATCCCCGAGGGCTACCCCGACTACGTGCTGCACACCATGGTGCGCGTCATGCGCGGCGGCGAAGAGGTCAAGATCTCCAAGCGTGCCGGCAGCTACGTCACGCTGCGCGATTTGATCGAGTGGACCAGCAAGGACGCGGTGCGCTTTTTCCTGCTCTCGCGCAAACCCGACACCGAATACATCTTCGACATCGACTTGGCGCTGGCCCAGAACAACGACAACCCGGTGTATTACGTGCAATACGCGCATGCACGCATCTGCTCGGTGTTGGCGGCCTGGGGTGGCGATGTGGCCAGCTTGGCCAAAGCCGACCTGTCGCCGCTGCAAAGCCCGCAGGCCCACGCGCTGATGCTGGCCCTGGCCAAGTACCCCGAGATGCTGACGTCTGCGGCCAACGACTTCGCGCCGCACGACGTGACCTTCTATTTGCGCGACCTGGCCTCGCTGTACCACAGCTACTACGACGCCGAGCGCATTCTGGTGGACGACGATGCGGTCAAACAAGCGCGTCTGGCCCTGGTGGCCGCCACCGCGCAGGTGCTGCGCAACGGCCTGAAAGTGCTGGGCGTGTCGGCCCCGCAAAAAATGTGATGGGACGGATCATGCAACTCCACAGCCAACGCGGCGGTACTTTTCTGGGCTTCATCATCGGCCTGGTGCTGGGTCTGGCCGTGGCTTTGGCCGTGGCCATTTATGTGACCAAGGTGCCCACGCCGTTTTCCAACAAAAACCAGACCCGCAGCACCGACCAGGACGTGCAGGAAACCGAAAAGAACAAGGACTGGAACCCGAACAGCGTGTTCCAGCCCAAGCCACCCGCCGAAGCCCCTGCCGCGCCCAGTGCACCTGCGGCTGACGCGGCCACCGACAAATCCGCTTCGGGCACCGCGGGCAAAAGCGCCGCAGAAGCACCCAAATCCGAACCACGCCCAGCTGTCACCGCCGATCCGCTGGGCGATTTGGCCAAGTCCAAATCCGGTTTGAGCACCCCTGCCACGCCCGCCAATGCGGCCGACCCCTTTGACTACGTGATCCAGGTGGGGGCCTACCGAACCAGCAGCGATGCCGACGCCCAAAAAGCCAAGCTGGCCTTAATGGGTCTGGACGCCAAGGTTTCTGAGCGGGATCAAGCCGGACGCACGGTGTATCGCGTACGCTTGGGGCCCTTTGCAGACAAAGCCGCCGCCGAACGCATCCGCGCCCGCCTGGAAGGCAGCGGCATTGAAAACACCCTGGTCCGGGTTCAGCGCTGAACCCGCCCCCTTATTTGGAGCATGTCCATGAAACGCCGTCTCTTCTCTTCCGCCTTGCTGAGCGCCAGCGCCTGGCTGAGCGCACCTGTGGCCTGGGCTCAGGCCGCCCTGTTCAAATCCGGCAAGGACTTTCTGACGCTGGACCGTGCCGTCGCCACCGAAGCCGGCGCGGGCAAGATCGAGGTCATCGAGTTCTTCTGGTACAGCTGCCCGCACTGCAACGCCTTTGAGCCCGGCTTTGCCCAATGGGTGAAAAACGCCCCGAAAGACGTGGTGGTGCGCCGCATCCCCGTGTCCTTCCGTGATGACTTTGCCCCTCAGCAGCGCCTGTTTTTCACGATCGAGGCCATGAACCTGATGGAAACGCTCCACCCCAAGGTGTTTGCCGCGATCCATGTGGAGAAGTTGATGCTCAACACCGACGCCAGCGTGCTGGCCTGGGCCGAGAAGCAAGGCGTGGACAAAGCCAAGTTCAACGACATCTACAAATCCTTTGGTGTGGCCACCAAACTCAAGCGGGCGGTGCAGCTGCAAAACGAATACAAGGTCGAAGGCGTGCCTTCTTTGGGCGTGGCAGGCCGTTACTACATCGATGGCACCCTGGCGGGCAGCATGGACCGCGCCCTGAAAGTCGCGGAATCCCTGATTGCCCAGTCGCGCACCAGCCCGGCCAGCGCCCCGACCGCGAAAAAATAAAACCCTGCGTGCAGCCCCGAGGGGGGTGGCCCAACGCAGAGCCCGCCCGGCCCAGGCCAGTGCGGGTTTTTTTACGCCACAGGCATGCCTGCGCCGCCGATACAGCCTGGCTTGCGCCTACAATCAAAATTCGTCACCAGCAAGATTCATGCCCTCAATGAAAATTCTCCGCACCATCGGCCTCCTTGCCTCAGGGCTGGGTTTGTTCGGCATGCCCGCCTGGGCCGAAAAGGCCGACCGCGACAAACCCATGCTGATCGAGGCGGATGCCATGCGCCACGACGAGAACAAATTGCTCACCATCTTCACAGGCCAGGTGGTGGCCTTCAAAGGCACGATGGTGCTGCGTGGCGCCCGCATGGAGGTGCAGCAAGACAAGGAAGGCCAGCAAATCGCCCACGTTTGGGCCGCCCCGAATGAGCGGGTGTTTTTTCGCCAAAAGCGCGAAGGCGTGGACGAATTCACCGAGGGTGAAGGCGAAATGGCCATCTACGACAGCAAGGCCGACGTGGTCACCTTGATCCAGCGGGCCGAAGTGCGCATCTTGCGTGGCACGGTGTTGGCCGATCAGATCAACGGCCAGAAAATCGTGTTCAACAACACCACCGAAGTGATGACGGTGGACCGCCCCGCTGCAGGCACCAAAGCCACCGACCCGCGCGACCAACGCGTGCGTGCGGTGCTGACCCCCCGGAAAACCAATCCGGCCACCACGCCACCTGCGCCCAGCCCGGCCATTCCGGCCCTGCGGGTCAGCCCCGGCACGGCTGAAAGCAGCAAGCCATGAGCGAAGCTGTGCTCACCAGCCGACTGGAAGCCCACCACCTGCAAAAAGCCTATGGCAGCCGCAAGGTGGTGCATGACGTGTCGGTGCAAGTGGACAAAGGCGAAGTCGTCGGTCTGCTGGGCCCCAACGGCGCGGGCAAAACCACCTCGTTTTACATGATCGTGGGCCTGGTGCGGGCCGATGGTGGGCAGATCCTGATCGACGGCGAAGACGTCACCCGCATGCCCATCCACAAGCGCTCGCGCATGGGCTTGTCGTATTTGCCGCAAGAGGCGTCCATCTTCCGCAAGTTGACGGTGGCCGAGAATGTGCGCGCCATTTTGGAGCTGCAAACCGATGCACAAGGTCGGGGCTTGTCGTCTACCGACATCGAAAAACGCCTGACCGAATTGCTGAACGATTTGCGGGTGGACCACCTGCGCGACTCGCCTGCGGTGGCGCTGTCCGGTGGTGAGCGCCGCCGCGTGGAGATTGCCCGCGCCTTGGCCACCGACCCGCGCTTCATTTTGCTGGACGAGCCTTTTGCCGGCATCGACCCGATCGCGGTGATCGAGATCCAGCGCATCATTGCCTTCCTCAAGCAGCGGGGTATCGGTGTGCTGATCACCGACCATAACGTGCGCGAGACGCTGGGCATTTGCGACCACGCCTACATCATCAGCGAAGGCCGTGTGCTGGCCGAAGGCACGCCCGACGAGATCGTGACCAACGCCGATGTGCGCCGGGTGTACCTGGGCGAACACTTCAGGATGTGATGCACACCCAGCCCGTTCTCGATTTGAAAGCGCAGCCATGAAGCCCGGCCTGTCGCTTCGCATGTCCCAGCACCTGGCGCTCACGCCCCAGTTGCAACAATCGATTCGCCTGCTGCAGCTGTCCACCCTGGAGCTGTCACAAGAGGTCGATCAGATGCTGGACGACAACCCCTTTCTGGAACGCGCCGAAGAAGAAGCAACTGCCGAGGCCTTTGGCCTGGACCAGGCCGACACCCATGTCAGTTTGGGCGACCGGGTCAGCGAAAGCGCCAGCACAACGAGCAGCAGCGACGACAGCGCCAGCGAAACCCGCGACGAAGCCGTGACCGATGTGGCCGAAAGCTGGGACGGCGACGGCAGCGTGGACATGCGACCCGACGACAGCGAATGGGGTGGCGACGCCGCACCGCGCCAAAACAACGGCGAAGAAACCGCCGACGCCATCGACCTGGCCCGCAGCAGCGGCTCGCTGACCGACTTTTTGCACCGTCAGGCGCTGTCGCTGCGCCTGTCCGAAGTGGACCGTGCCGCGCTGCGCTTTCTGATCGAATCGCTCAGCGACGACGGCTACCTGACCGACACCCTGCCCGAACTAGCGGCCAGCTTGGCAGGCACAGACGACTACGAACAGATCGACGAACTGGTGCACCGTTTCACCGTGGCGCTGGGTTTGCTGCAGTCGCTCGAACCCGTGGGCGTGGGCGCACGCGACCTGGCCGAGTGCCTGCGCATCCAGATCAAGGCCTGGCTGCAAGACGACCCAAACGACGAAGTGGCACAAGCGGCGCTGGCCATCTGCGCCCAACCTCTGGAAATGCTGGCCAAGCGCGACTTCAAACGGCTGGCGGTGGCCTGTGGCCTGAGCGAAGCCGTGGTCAAAGCCGCCATCGCCTTCATCGCCCGGCTTGAACCCAAACCCGGCCGCCCCTTTGTGCAGGCCGAGCAAAACATCATCATCCCCGACGTGCTGGTGGTGAACACCAGCAAGACGGCCACGCCCAAATTCCGCATCCAGCTCAACCCCGACGTGATGCCCAAGCTGCGCGTGCACGACATCTATGCCAACGCCCTGCGCGGCGGCAAAGGCGACAACCATGCAGGCCTGCAGCAGCGCCTGCAAGAAGCGCGCTGGTTCATCAAGAACATCCAGCAGCGCTTTGACACCATCTTGCGCGTGTCCACCGCCATCGTGGAGCGGCAGAAAAACTTCCTCACACACGGCGAGCTGGCCATGCGCCCGCTGGTGCTGCGCGAGATCGCCGACGAGCTGGGCATGCACGAGTCCACCATCAGCCGCGTGACCACGGCCAAATACATGGCCACGCCGCAAGGCACGTTTGAGCTGAAGTATTTCTTCGGCTCGGGCCTGGGCACCGACAGCGGCAGCGCTGCATCGAGCACCGCCGTGCGGGCGCTCATCAAGCAGTTTGTCGCCGCCGAAAAACCCACCAAACCGCTGTCGGACAACCAGATTTCCGAGATGCTGAAAGAGCAAGGCATCGACTGCGCCCGCCGCACGGTGGCCAAGTACCGCGAAGCCCTGAAGATCGCGCCCGCCAACCTGCGCAAAACCCTTTGAGAGTATTTGAGTGAATTCATTGAACCTGTTCATGCCTTGCGCCGCGGGCGTTGAGGGCTTTTTGGCCGACGAGGTGCACGCCATCACGGGTCTGACGGGCCACGACCTGCTCACGGGCCGTGGCGGCGTGATGGCCCGCGCCTCGTGGCGCGACGCCATGCGCATCAACCTGCACAGCCGCCTGACCCAGCGCGTGCTGGTACAGCTGTCGGTCACCGACTACCGCAACGAAAACGACCTGTACAACGCCGCCAGCGAAGTGGCCTGGGAAATCTGGTTCACGCCCAAACAGACCTTCAAGATCGACATCACCGCGCAGCACAGCCCGCTCAACAGCCTGAACTTTGCCGCGCTCAAAATCAAGGACGCAGTAGCCGACCGTTTTCGCGCCAAACGCGGCGAGCGCCCCAGCGTGGACACCAGCTGGCCCGACGTGCGCATCTACGCACACCTGACACCCGAAACGGCCACGCTCTACATCGACACCTCGGGCGAGCCACTGTTCAAGCGCGGCTGGCGCACCGACAAGGGCGACGCGCCTTTGAAGGAAACCCTGGCCGCCGCCATGATCGCGGCCAGTGGCTGGGACGCCACCGTGCCCCTGTACGACCCCTGCTGCGGCAGCGGCACCATCCCGATCGAAGCGGCGCAAATCGCCTGCGGCATCGCGCCTGGTTTGCAGCGCCGCTTTGGCTTCGAGAAATTGCTGCCCTTCCAGAACCACGTCTGGCAAGGCCTGATCGAAGAAGCCCGCGACCACGAACACGAACCCACAGCGCCGGTTTTTGGCAGCGATGTGGCCTTCCGCATGGTTGACTTTGCCGAGCGCAACGCAGAACGCGCAGGCGTGTCAGGTGTGATCGAGTTCCGGGGCGGGGATGCGCTGCAACGCATGCCGCCCAGCGAGACGCCCGGCGTCATGCTGCTCAACCCGCCTTATGGCGAGCGCATTGCCGCAGCGGGTGTGGCCGGGCGCGGGCGCGACAGCTTCCAGCCGGGCGCACTGGCCGATGCGCGTTCAAGCACCCGTGCTGCCGCCCCCAGCCACCACCGCGAAACCGCCCAGACCGACGACGGCGGCGACTTCTTTGCCCAACTGGCCAGCCACTGGAAGAAAAACTACAGCGGCTGGAGCGCCTGGATGCTCACGCCCGACCTGAAGCTGCCCAGCAAAATGCGCCTCAAAGAATCGCGCCGCGTGCCCATGTGGAACGGCCCCATCGAATGCCGCCTGTTCCGCTTTGACATGATCAAGGGCAGCTTGAAGCGCACACCGACCGACGCCTCTGCCGACAAAACAGGGGATGCCGGAACGCCTGCCCCATGAGTGTGAGCACCCCGGTGCGCCGCGTGCTGGACACCAACATCGTGCTCGACCTGTGGGTGTTTGAAGAACCCCAAGCCGAAGCCTTGCGCAACAGCTTAGAGAGCGGCAGCACGCAATGGCTGGCCACCGCCGCCATGCGCGAAGAGCTGGCCCGTGTGCTGGCCTACCCACAAATCGCCAAACGCCTGACGCACCGCCAACTGCCCGCCAGCGCCGTGCTGGGCCACTTTGACCGCTGGGCCCAACTGCAGCCCGACGCGCCCAAAGCCCCCTACGCCTGCAAAGACGTCGACGACCAAAAATTCATCGACCTGGCCGTGCAACACACCGCCGCCCTGCACAGCAAAGACGCGCAGGTGGTCTGCATGAAAAAGCGCCTGGAGCGCTGCGGCGTGGCCTTGAACCCTGTGACCCCGTAGGTCGGTGGCTTCAGCCCCGACATGGGTTTTGCACCAAACTCGGCAACGCCGGATCTGAAGGGCCGACCTACAATCTCGACCTGATTACAGGAACACCCCATGAACACGACCGCTGGCTTGGAAGCCGAAGACTTTGACACCCTGGACAACATCCTGGACGACCTGCGCGAGCGCTTTGAAGAAACGCCGCAGTGGGAGTTTTGTGAGGGCTTCATGGCGGCGCTGGTGTGCTGCCGCCGCGCCTTTCCCGACAGCGAGTGGCTGCCCATGCTGCTGGGCATTGATCCGGACGAGCCCGAAGGCGGCAGCTTTGCCGACGACGCCCAGCGCCAGCAGTTCATGGCCTTGTGGCAGCGCCGTTTTGACGAGATCAAGCTCGCGCTGGACACCCCGGTGGAAGCACTGGACGACGACAAGGCCTATGCGCCGGAGGTGATGGATGTGCGCGGTGCGATCGCCTCGCTGCCACCGGAGGAGCGCGAAGAAATCGAAGACAGCGAGATCCCGTCGTTTGCGCAGGTGTGGGCCTTGGGCTTCATGTTCGCGGTGGAAAACTGGCCCGACGAGTGGGCCACACCCAAGGACAAGGACGCCGCCAAGTGGCACGACCTGTCGCTCGAAGCCATCGTGGCGCTGACCGAAGACGACGACGCGGTGCCGACGCTGTCGGCCTTGTCAGAAGACGGGCCACCCAGCGTGAGCGAAGAGCGCCTGAACGCTTATGGCGAGGCGCTGTGGGCGGTGTACGACCTGCGCGAAATCTGGCGCAACATCGGGCCCCGGGTGGCGCAAGTCATCAAGGAAGCCACGCCTGGGCGCAACGATGCGTGCAGCTGCGGCAGCGGGAAAAAATACAAGAAGTGCTGCGGGGCCTGAAGCTCCGCGAAGATGGATCCCGGATCAAGTCCGGGATGACCCATCACGGCGTCATACCCGCGAAGGCGGGTATCCACGAAAACCGAAGGCTGGGACCCTCGATCAAGTCGAGGGTGACGAGGCCGGGTTGTCATGCTCACCTGTCATACCCGCGCATGCGGGTATCCACCGCAGCCGAAGGCATGGCCCCCCGATCAAGTCGGGGGTGACAGCGCTAGGCTATAACGAGGGTGACAGGGCTAAACCAAGTCGGGGGCGACAGAGAACGGAAAGTGACGGGACCAGCCGTCACACCATCCACTGCGCCAGCGCGTCGCTGGTGGCTTCGGGCAATTCTTCAGGGATGAAATGCCCGGAGGGCATGACCTGGCCACTGACACGCACCGCGCATTGCGCCTGCCACAGCTCAACCGGTTTGAACATGCGGTTGACCACGCCCCGGCTGCCCCACAGGACCAAGGTGTCGCAGGCGATTTTGTCGCCGCGCTCTCGGCTTTCACGGTCGTGCTGCAGGTCGATGCCTGCGCTGGCGCGATAGTCTTCGGCCGCGCTGTGGATGGCGGCAGGCCAGCCCTTGTCGTTGAGTGCGGGGTTGCAAAAAGCGCGCTCGTATTCGGCCAAGGCTTCAGGCTCGATGTAGCCCAGACCTTGACTGCCCCAGCCGCCGAGCTTGGCGTGTAAATAGGCCTTGGGGTTGCCGCCGATCATGAACTCGGGCAAGGGCGCGGGTTGCGTCAGGTGGAACCAGTGGTAATAGGCCTGCGCAAAGGCAAAGTACGGGTCGGCCACGGGGCCAGAGACCTCCGGTTTTTTGCCCCACAGACCGCCGTACATGTCGAAAGTGGGCGCGATGTCGATCACGCACAACTTGCGCACACGCGACGCATGGTCCAGCGCCAGACGGTGCGCCACGCGCCCGCCACGGTCGTGACCGCACAGGAAAAAATAGCCTACACCCAAGGCATCGAGCAGACCCACCACTTCTTGCGCCATGGCGCGTTTGCTGTAGTGGGCATGCTCGGCGTCGCCCACGGCGTGCGACGAATCGCCATAGCCCCGCAAGTCGGGCATCACCAAGCGGTAACGGCCACGCAGGTTTTGCGCGACGCGGTGCCACATGACATGGGTTTGCGGAAAGCCGTGCAGCAAGACCAGCACGGGCAGATGAGATTGCGCTGTCCAGTCGGCCGATTGCCGATAGCAGACGGGCAAGCCCGCCACTGCGCGCGTTTGCCGCTCGAAGCCTTCAAACCAGGCCATCAGTCGACCTTGGCACCCGAGGCTTTGACCACCTCGGCCCACTTCTTGTGTTCGACCTCAATCAGCGCAGCAAACTGCGCGGGCGTGTTGCCGCTGGGGATCGCACCCAAAGTGGCCAGGCGCTCTTTCATCGCAGGTGTGGCGAGTGACTTGGCGACTTCTTGCTGGATGCGGCTGACCACGTCGGCAGGCGTGCCTGCGGGGGCCAACAAACCGAACCAGCTGCTGGCTTCAAAGCCTTTGAGGCCACCCGCTTCTTCGACGGTCGGCAAGTCGGGCAGTGCTGCCGAACGCTGGCTGCTGGTCACGGCCAAGGCCTTGAGTTTGCCCGCCTTGATGAGCTGCATGGCCGAGGGCAAATTGTCAAACATCACGTCCATGCTGCCGCCCGCCAAGTCGAGCAAGGCTGGACCGGAACCCCGGTAAGGGATGTGCGCCATGAAGGTGCCGGTTTGCGACTTGAACAGCTCGCCCGCCAGATGGATGGACGTGCCATTGCCGCTGGAGGCCATGTTCAGCTTGCCGGGGTTGGCTTTGGCGTACTGGATGAAATCCTTGACGTTGTTGATCTTGTTGGCGGCGGCTTTTTCGGCGTTGACCACCATCACATTGGGCACACCCGCCACCAGGGTGATGGGCACAAAGTCCTTGAAGGGGTCATAGGGCAGCTTGCTGTACAAGGCGCGGTTGATGCCGTGCGTGCCCACCGTGCCCATGAGCAGGGTGTAACCATCGCCCGCCGACTTGGCCACTTGTTCGGCCCCCAGGTTGCCCCCGGCTCCGCCTTTGTTTTCGATCACGAATTGCTGGCCAAAGGCCTTGGCCAGGTCCGGCGCGATGGCGCGGGCCAAAATGTCGGTGGTGCCGCCGGGTGCAAAAGGCACCACGATCTTGACCGGCTTGTTAGGCCAAGCGGTTTGCGCCCAGCTGGCAGGGGCCGCCGACAACAACAGTGCCGCGGCCATGCCCAACACTGGACGACGCGTGAATGACTTTGGAAAATGGACTATGCTTGTCTCCTTGCAACAGATGCAAAGCATGATGCCACTCGCCTGCGCGAACACTGTCACTCAGGCGAAGAAAGCCGGTTGATTTAAGGGTTTGTTCTAGTCAATTGGGCCTGCAGCTGCGGCTTAAGCACCTTGCCCAAAGCGCTTTTGGGCAGACTGTCCATGAACACTACACGGCGGGGTAATTTGAAGCGTGCAATGCGCGACTGCAAATGCGCCAGCACCGCCTCTGCGTCCAATGCCTGCCCTGCGGCGTCGGGCGAGCGCACCAGCACGGCCACAGGCACTTCGCCCCAGCGCGCATCGGGCAGGCCGACCACGGCGCTTTCGGCCACGCCGGGCAAGGTGACCAGCTGGTTTTCAATCTCGGCCGGGTAGATGTTCTCGCCGCCCGAGATGATCATGTCTTTGCTGCGGCCCACGATGGTGATGCAGCCGTCTTCGGTACGCTGGCCCAGATCACCCGAATGGAACCAGCCATCCTGCAAGCCCATACCGGTCATGCCCTGCGCGCTCCAGTAACCGCGCATCAGGTTGGCGGCGCGGATGCAGACTTCGCCCGTCTCGCCAGGCCCGACCGCCTGGCCTTGGGCGTCGATCAGTTTGACCTGCGCCTCCGGATGCGGCCAGCCCGATGCGCCCACGCGGGCCATGGCCTCGGGCAGGGGCAGCACGATGGACACGGGGCCGGTTTCGGTGGTGCCATAGACCTGGCCCACGGGCACACCGCGTGCGTGCAGTGTTTCGAGGTAAGCCACGGGCACGGTGGACGAGCCGGTCATGATGCCGCGCAAGCAAGCCAGCGAGGTGTCGGCCCAGCGCGGGTGTTCAAACACGGCGCGCATGGTGGCGGGCACCAAGAGCGACAGCGTGGGGCGGCTGGTGTTCATTTCGCTCAGCCAGGCCGTCGGGTCAAAGCGCGGGTGCAGCACCACCTCGATGCCCGACAGCAAGGCGGGAAGGGTCTGGATGCACAGGCCGCCCACATGGAACATCGGCAACGTGGACAGCACCTTGTCGCCCGGCACAAAACCGTGCGCCCAGGCACTGGCACGTGCGTTGGCCAACAGCGCCGCCTGCGTGTGCACCGCACCCTTGGGCACGCCCGTGGTGCCCGAGGTGTAGACCAGCAGCAGCGGCAGGTCGCCGTGCACAGTGGGTCGTAGCAGGCCGCGTGGTGAAGCGGTGTTGATCAGGGTGTCGAGGTGCGTGTGTTGCAGGCCTGCACCTTGCAACGCATGGGCTGTATCGGCGTGGTGGGTGTCGTGCAGCAGCAGGCGCGGCTGCGCGTCCTGCATGACCTGCTGCAACTCGGGCACCGCCAAGCGGAAGTTGAGCGGCAAAAAAATAGCCCCCAGCCGGGCGCAGGCCACCAGCGTGACCAGCTGCAGCTCGTGGTTGAAACCGAGCCAAGCCACGCGGTCGCCCGGCTGCACGCCCCAGGCGGACTGCAGGTGGGCGGTGACCCGCTCCACACGTCGCCAGAACTTGGCGAAGTCATAGGCGAAGGTGCCGCCTGTCTTGTGCTCGTCTCCCCGGAAGGTCATGGCGGGCTGCGTGCCGCAGTCCTGCGCCAGCTGTGCAAAACGGGCCGCGATGGGGCTGGTTTCGTCGCCCCACATCACTCGTCTTTTTCGCCGGGTTCGTACAGCGCTTCGCGCCCGATGCGGTCCATGCACAGCTCGGCCGTCCAGGGCAGCATGAGCGAGCCGCAGCGTGCATCGCGGTACAGGCGCTCGAGCGGCAGGCTTTTGAGCATGGACTGGCCGCCGCAGGTGCGGATCGCCAAGCGGGCGATGTCTTGCGCGTTCTCCATGATGGTGTACTGCGCGGCATAGGCGCGCAGGCGGGTGGATTTGCTCGGATCGACCTTGGCGTCTTCGATGGCGCGCAAAAAGAGGTTGCGGGTCTGTTCGAGCTTGACAAACATCTCGGCCACAGCGATTTGCTTGGTCGCGAACTGGCGGCGCTTGATGGGGCCCGTGCCGGGAATCTCGCCACGCAAATAGGCTACGGTGAAGTCGTACGCCGCTTGCGCGATGCCCATGTAGGTGGGCGAGAGCGTCATGAACATGTGCGGCCAGCGGCTGGCGGCCTGAAAGTACAGACCTTGCGGCATCAGCGCGGCGTCGTCGGGCACGAACACGTCTTTGAAGATGAGGTTGCGCGACACGGTGGCGCGCATGCCCAGCGGGTCCCAGTCGCCTTCGATCGTCAGGCCCGGCGCGGTGCGGGGGATGGCCAAGTAAAGAGTGTCGCGGCGCGAGAGGTCAGCGCCCTCTTTCTTCTCGGTACACAGCACGCCAAAGTAATCGGCCGCGTCGGACAGGGAGGCGAAGATTTTTTTGCCATTGATCTTCCAGCCACCTTCGACCTTGACGGCGATGGTTCCGAAGGGCTGAGCGCCTGACGCTGCTGCACCGCCTTCCGAGAATGGCTGCGCGTAAATCGCGCCGTCTTTCACCACCCGCGCAAAGTGGGTGGCCTGGTGCTGGCGGTGGCTGGCGCGTTGCTCTGGCGTCATCTCCAGGTCTTCAGACAACAAGCCGCTCCAGAGCATGGTGCAGACGTGCATGTTGAAGGTGAGCGCGGTGGCGCCGCAATAACGACCGATCTCGGCCGACACCATCGCATAGGTGGCGTAATCGGCACCCTGGCCGCCATGCGCTTCGGGCACGCACAGCGCCAAAAGGCCAGAGTCACGCATGTCGTCGTAATTGGCAAACGGGAACTGCGCGTCGCGGTCCAGTTGCGCAGCGCGAGGGGCGAACTTCTCACGACCCAGTTGACGGGCCAGCGCCATCAGCTTTTGCTGTTTTTCGGTCAGGGGGTAGTCGTCGCCACAGATGGGCATGACGTCTGGTTGAGAGGGGGCTTGCACGTCGGTCATGGTTTCACGTCCTTCAGGAATTTTTCGAGTTCGGCGTTGAACGCCTCGGGCTGTTCGTAATGCAGCAAATGCCCTGCCCCGGCCAGGCAGGCGTAGCGCGCACCGGGGATCTTTTGCGCCATAAGTGCCATCACCGTGGGCGGTGCAGTGCGGTCATGTTCTGCGGCCAGGCACAGTACGGGCACGGTGAGGGTGGGCAAAGCGGCGCGTTGCTCAAACTGCACCAGCGCATGCAGCGCGGCACGGTAGGTGGCGGGCGGCACGGCCGACATGCTTTGGTGCGCAGGGATCAACTGGGTTGCATCGCCACCGGGAGCGGCCATGTTCGAGATCAGCTTGTCGGCAATGTCGCCCATGGTTTTGCCCGCTTCTAGTGGAGCCAAGCGCTGCGCCAAAAACTGTTTTTGAAAATCACCATCGCTGTGGCCAAAAGCCGGGCTGCTGGCAGCCAGCAGCAGGCCACGGATGCGCTCAGGCTTTTGCGTCCAGGCTTGCAGGGCGACCATGGCGCCCATGCTGTGGCCCACCAACACGGCTTGGTCGATGCCTGCTGCGTCGAGCATCTGCCAGAGGGCTTGCGCCAGGTGCGCGAAGTCATAGGGGGTGACCGTGGGGCTGTCGCCATAACCGGGCATGTCCCAAGCCAGGCTGCGCCAACCCAGAGCGGCCACATGCGCTTGCTGCGCTGCCCAGCCGTGTCGACCCCCGCCCACGCCGTGCAGGAACACCACGGCGGGTTGTGTGGGCAAGCCCACGTCGGTGAAGGCGGGCGTATTCATGAAAAGTACCGCCTGAAAATCTTCCGCGTTGCAGCTTTGATGTGGGAGGCCGCCCCTGCGGCCGAATGTTGAACGTGGCTCCGCCCTGCATTCGCGAGCGGGGGCTCGCTCCCACATGGATTCAGGAAAGCGGGTGCCTGCAGCATCATGAAAGCGCATCCGTTTGAACCACTCCCGCATCGACCACCACCGTGTCGTCGAGCCGGATGGTGCAGCCGCGCATTGGCAGGTCAAAGTGGCCCAGGGTGTGGCGACCCGCGACTTCGTTGGCCCCGGTCGAGTACAAGAAATTGCCCGCAAAAGCCCGCAGCTCGGTGCCGTTGCAGTCGCGCTTGTCGTAAAACGCCATGGCGTCCCAGCGGGCCGCCGGGTTCAGGCCAAAACCCACATGCGAGACCGCATAAGCGGCGCGGTGACCCTCGGCGTCTTCCCAGGCTTTCCAGTAGCCGCGCATCATGTCCACATCGACGCCCTGCCCCTCGATGGCGATCACGCTGTCGTTCTCTATGGTCAACCTGATCGTGTCGCGCAAATAAGTTTTGAAGGTCAGGTTCACATCGCCCGGGGCCATGACCAGCATGCCATTGACACTGCCCGCAGCCGGGAAAGCCAGCGCCAGCCCGGCAGGCCAGTGCGACACCATGCCCGGCTTGGTGCAAAAGCCCCACACACCGCCGACCACCGCTTGTTTGTCGCCATGTTTCAGGTTCACGCGCAGGTCGGTTCCTGCGGCGGACGTGACGTGCATTTGCTGCGCGCCACGCAGTTTCTTCATGGCGGCACGCACCACGCCTTCGAGCGCCGGATCGGGCACGGTGCGCTCCAGAATTTCAGGGTGCTCGTTGGACACCATGAGCAGACGCGGCATGTGGCCGTCCACGCCCTTCATGATGGTCGACAGCTCGGGCGCGTGCAGCAGGCCTTCGACGGTGCAGTCCACCACCATGTCGGCGCGGGCCAATGCCACCACCACGGGGCCCAGTTGCCCGATGGCGTCACTCGCGCCCGTGGAGCGCACCGGGGCGGGTGCCGTCAATGCAGGTGTGGTCAGCGTCACTTCAAACACCTTGGCCCCCATGCCCTCCAGCGCCAGACGGGCAAGCTCCACGTTCACACGGCGCGACTGCGTTTCGGCCAAAATGGCCACCACTTCACCCGGCTGCACTTTGCACAGGGTGAAGGTGCGGACAAACGCCGCCAGCCACTTGTGTTCAATCTTTTCTACCAACATGTTTGCCTCCTGAACGGACGGGGTCCGCGCACGACGCGTCTGACCTCATGCCAAACAGTTTATATGAATATTCATGTAAATTCATCCATAATGACCCTATGCGCCCCACCCCACCTCCGACCATTCAGCCGCTGACCCCTGACTTTGAGGCCCCTCATTTCAGGCAAGCCCTGTCGCGCTTTGCCACGGGCGTGACCGTCATCACCACCTTCGCGCCGGGTGCTCAAAAAGGCGACACGGCCAGCAGCAGCTTTGTGGGCATCACCGCCAGTTCGTTCAATTCGGTCTCACTCACGCCACCGCTCGTGCTGTGGAGCCTGGGCCACAAGGCCAGCAGCTTGCCGCTCTTCCATGCAGGCACGCACTATGTGGTCAATGTGCTGGCCGCAGACCAGCTCGACTTGTGCAATCGTTTTGCCTACGGCAAAGGCGACCGCTTTGCCGACACAGCCTACACCCTGGGGCAAGCCGGGTTACCCATTTTGAAAGGCGCTCTGGCCTGGTTTGAATGCCACAACCGCAGCCGCCACGAAGAAGGCGACCATGTGATTTTTGTGGGCGAAGTGGAACGCTGTGGCTTCAGCGAGGGTTCGGCCCCACTCGTTTACCAGGGCGGTCAGTTCAGCACCACCACGCCACTGGCATGAGCAACTCCACAGGCTTTGTTGATGACTACCTGGCTTATTTGCTGGCACGCGCCAGCCATTTGATTTCGAGCGAATTCCACGCCGTGGTCGAGGCCAGCGGTCTAAGCCTGATGGAATGGCGCGTCATGGCGAGCCTGTCAGGCAAAGACAGTTTGAGCATCAACGAACTCGCCAGCATCGTGCTGGCCAAACAGCCCACCGTGACCAAGCTGGTGGGCCGCATGCAAGACGCCGGGTGGGTCACGCGTTGTGATGCCACACACGACAAACGGCAAAGCCTTGTCAGCCTCACGGCCGCAGGTCGGCGCAAAGTACAGCCCCTGCTCAAGCAAGCCAAAGCGCACGAAGCCCAGGTGGTGTCGGCTTTGGGTGCAGACCCTGCTCATCAACTCAAGCTCATGTTAGAGAGCTTGATTGCGGCGCACAGCAGTACCTAAGCGTGCAAGGGCACAGCCAGAATTTCGGGCTTTAAGTTTGGGTGAACCATTTATTGCCTGTCTTTGCGGCAAGTGGATATGGCTAAGACTCAATGGCTGCGTTGCAGCGTTAGGCGACGTTCATCACTACGCTGCGATGGTCTGGACACGACCCAAAGCGGTCTTCACGGTGAACCGACCCTCTGACTCAGACGTGGCGTGATCAGATCATCGGTCCCGCGGTGGGTATCAGCTCGCAGACCACAAACCAGCCTTTGACGCGGCGGATCAATGCCCAGCGCCAGTGACCGGTTCAGAGGGTACTTCTGCCGTTGAGGACGTGTACCTAATCAAGTGCGCGCCCTTCGCCTTGTTCCTCGACCGTTTGACCATCGCGGATGTGGTAGATCCGCTTGAAGGTCGGGATGATTTTCTCGTCATGGGTCACGACGATGATGGCGGTCTGCGCCTGACGGGCCATGTCATTGAGGATGCGCACCACGGCCAGGGCGCGTTCGCTGTCCAGGGGCGCGGTCGGCTCGTCGGCCAGAATCACCGGCGGTTTGTTGGCCAGCGCCCGGGCGATTGAAACCCGTTGCTGCTCGCCACCGGAAAGCTGCGCTGGTTCGGCTTTGGCACGGTGAGCGACATCCAGAGCATTCAGCAATTCAAGTGCACGCTGCCGCGCCTGGACATTGGGCACACCTGCCAGCATGGGCAGCAGCGCTACGTTGTCGGTCACGTCCAGGAACGGGATCAGATAGGGCGCCTGAAACACAAAGCCGATCCGGTCACGGCGCAAGGCGCGCAGGTCGGGCGTTTTCCAGCCATCGTCATAAATGACTTCGTCGCCCAGTGTCATGCGACCCGATGTGGGCTCGATGATGGCCCCCAGGCATTTGAGCAAAGTGCTTTTGCCGGAACCAGACGGCCCCACCAGCCCGACCACTTCACCAGGAGCGACCTGCATGTTGACGTTTTTCAGCGCTTCGACCGCCGTGTCGCCATGGCCATAAACCTTGCGCAGGTTTTCGATGCGAATGCCACCAGTTTGCTTGATCATTTCAGGGTCCTCAACTGATGGCTTGCGCGGGATCGACACGCAAGGCGACACGTATCGCCAGCGTGCTGGCCAGCGCACAAATGAGCATGGTGGCACCGAAGCCAACCACCGCGTCCTGCGTAAGCAACAGCACGAACTTGGGGAACACCGGTGCCCAAATTGTCGCGGCCACCTTGCCCACCACAAAGCCGATTACACCCAGACCCAGCGCCTGCTGCAAGATCATCGTCGCGATGGTGAGGTTGCGGGTACCGATCAGTTTGAGCACCGCGATCTCACGGATCTTGCCCAGCGTCATGGTGTAGATGATGAAGGCCACAATCGCCGCGCTCACCACAGCCAGAATGGCCAAAAACATGCCGATCTGTTTGGCCGAAGTGGCAATCAATTTATCCACCAGGATGTTCTCCATGTCAGCACGGGTAAACACGGTCAGGTGCTTCCAACGTTGGATTGGCTCGGCCACACGTTCAGCGCTCCAGCCATTGGCCACACGCACCAGCACAGCATTGACGTTGCGGCTGCTGGTCTGCAAGTTCTGCACCGCATCGAGCAGGCCCGGCACTGCAGGTCGGTTGAATGCTGGATTGGCGGCTGTACGCACACGGTCGTTCACGATGGCGTCGTTGTCCTTGAGGAACTGCGCTTCCTGAGCATCCTTGATCGGGATGAAGACCATCGGGTCGCCGCCAGATGACACCATGCGGCGTGTCAGGCCCACCACCTCGTAGGTGTGGCGCCGGATTTCCACCCGGTCCCCCAGCGAGAGTCCGGTCTTGACGTCAGCCACCGCCTCGTAATGGCTGCGCGTGAGATGCCGGCCAGCCAATAAATAGCCAGGCTGCCCGGGCAAGCCAGCGGCACCCGGCTCGATCCCGACCACCATGGTCCGCGCCTCTTTGCCTCCTACCGTCCTGACCTGCATGGTGAAGTAAGTGATGTTGGCCGCCATGGCCACGCCGGGCATGCCCGCAATGCTGCGCACCACATCGTCCTTGAGACTGGATGATTCGGCATAAGGTCCCTGCGTGTCCTTTTGAACCACCCAGAGGTCGGCACCGCTGTTGTTCAACAAAGCTTGGGCATCGTCGACCATGCCGCGAAACACGCCAGCCATGGTCAATGTCACGCCAATGAGCAAACCCAGCCCCAGACCGGTGAACACAAACTTGGCCCAACTGTGCTGAATGTCGCGCGCCGCCAGGCTGATCATGGCTGCGCCTTTTTAACCAGAGCGTCCACCACCTTGAAGCGGGCTCCTGTCGACAGCGGCTTATCGCTGTACACCACCACGGTGTCACCAGAGGCCAGTCCGCTCAGCGCCTGTACGCGGCCGTCCAGACTGGACACTCCCCACTCCACGGAAACAAAGTCCAATGCGCCGTCTTTCAGACGCCACACGCCCGTTCGGCCCTGATGCGTCTGCACACTGGCCTGCGGTACCGCCAAGGCCTGATCCTCTGGCTGCAACTGGAGCGTGACCTCGGCCATCTCGCCGATCGACAGTGATGCAGGCGTTTGATCAAACGTCACTTGTGCGATGCGCTCCTCGGTCACTGCATCGGCCTGCAACTCCAGCCGTTCCACCTTACCGGTCAGCACCTGCTGCGGTTGCGAGCGCAACACAATCTGGGCGGGCAAACCAAGCGCCAACCCTCTCGAGCGTGCCTGGTCCACGCGCAACTTCACCCAGAGGGTGGCGGGATTGGCCAGCCTGATCACGGATTGACCGGCCACCACTGTGCTGCCTGCCTCAGCATCGCGGCTGACCACCACCGCATCGGCCGGTGCGATCAATCGGGTGTTCTGTCTTTGCTGCACGGCCGCTGCACGCTCGGCCTGCAGGCGTTGGGTGTCCTGGCGGGTCGCCTGCAAGTTGGCTTGAGCGGCCTCGTGTGCGGCCTGCGCAGACTGCAGCTCCTGCTCGCGCCCCTCTAGCGCTGACGGGCTGATGAAGTTCTGCCGAGCCAATTCCTTTTGCCGGTTCAGATTGGTGGTGGCAAGCGCTCGTCGGGCTTTGGCGTCTGCCAATTGAGCCTGTGCTGCCGTTTGAACACTCACCGCCTTGGCAAGCGCGGCATCTTGCGCCTGCAAGCGTTGGTCCAAATCCACTGGATCCATCTCTGCCAACAACTGTCCAGCCTTGACCGCCTGTCCCGCATCGACATGCACGCGCAATACGCGCCCCGCCACCGTGGGGCCCATCAGCCAACTCTGGCGCGCTTCCACACTGCCAATGCCAAACACCGAGGGCGTCAGATTTTCGCTCTTGACTTGTGTCACTGTAACTTTAGTCGGGGCAAGTGGCCCCATGCGAGTCGCCACGAATCCCAGAGCCACAATCACGATCGCGGCACTGGTTGCGACCAAGACCTGCCGCTTTTTGATATTGGAGAGTGTCATCGGCGCTTCTTTCGTCAGGTTTTAGGATTTGGCAACAGGCCTGCCTCGTAGAGTTTGAACACGGCTTTGCCCTGTCGTGCCAGTCCATGGAGATTGCCCGTGACCAGAGACTGCATGACCAGCCCCTGAACCGCTCCCATGAAGAGGACCGCTGCCGACGGGAGATCCACATCTTTTGCCAGCAAGCGCTCTTCACGGGCGTGGTCCAGCAGTTGGGTCACCAGAGTCCGGTAGTCGGCCATCAGTTGCTGCACCCTGCCTTTGAGCGGTGTGGGCTTGGCATGCTGCAACTCTTGAAAGACAAGACGGGGAACCCCCGGGAACTGCTCAACAAAACCGATGTGGGCCAAGAAGACTGCACGCAGGGCCTGCAAGGCATTGTCCTGCCGTGCTTGTGCTGCTTGCTCAAGCTGCTCCATCAAGGACTGGCGTACCCAATCAAGAACAGCCAGCCAGATGGCCTCCTTGCTGTCGAAATGCTTGAATACGCCCCCTTGGGTGATTCCGATGGCCAAGGCCAGGTCACCCGTGGTGATTCCGGCTGGGCTGCGCTGAGCGGCCAATCTCAAGGCTGCCTGGATCAGTTCTGCCTGGCGGTCTTCGCTTTTGAGCTTGATTCGTGTGTTGGCGACCATAAGATAAGTAATTGATGAATTACTTTATCATGATTTCCAATGCCTTTTGAGTCGGTCGCACCAGTATGTTCGGCGCTGGACCTGTCATACTGATCTGATCGTTGGAAACGAGTGCCAGCGACCGGTGTCGGCTAAGTGCTGTCATCTGGGTCGTCATCTGCCAAATGTCCGGTATTCACAGCGCCCATCGGCCGAGCCAGCAGGTGCGAATGACTCTTGCCAGCCTTTACCGGTCCACCAGGTAGGATATGCCAACGACGCCTCATGGCCGGGTTCTGCCGGCCAAGCGTTACTGACTGATGTCGGCTTGCAGCCTAAACCTGCCGATCGATCTAGGCTTTCTACAGCTTCTTACCAAAGCATTTTTCGCTCACTCCGGCACCACCGCCGTCACTTCAATCTCCACCAACGCACGGTCTTCCACCAGATCTGCCACCTGCACCAGTGTCATGGCCGGGTAGTTCTTGCCGATGACTTCCTGATAGACCTTGCCCAGCTCCCTGCCGCGTGCGAGGTATTCCTTCTTGTCTTTGACGTACCAGGTCATGCGGGCCATGTGCTGTGGGCCTGCGCCTGCGCACGCGAGTGTGTCGACGATGTTTTGCAGGGCCTGGCGGCACTGGGCCACAAAGTCGTCGGTCTCGAATTGGGCCTGGCCGTTCCAGCCGATCATGCCCGCGACGAACACCATGCGGCCACGCGCTTCGATGCCGTTGGCATAGCCTTTGGCGGGTGCCCAGCCTTCGGGTTGCAAGACGTTGAACATATGGGGCTCCTCAGGAAGAAATTTGACGCAGCTTGAAGCGCTGCAGTTTGCCGGTTTCGGTGCGGGGCAAGGCGTCCAAAAAGACCACCTTGCGCGGGTACTTGAACGGCGCAATGGTTTGCTTGACGTGCTCTTGCAAGGCTTTTTCCATGGCCGCATCACCTGTGTGGCCGGGCTTCAGCACCACATAGGCCTGCACGATGTGGCCACGGTCTTCGTCGGGCATGCCGACCACGCCGCATTCGGCCACGGCCGGGTGTTGCAGCAAAGCGCCTTCCACCTCGGGGCCTGCAATGTTGTAGCCCGCCGAGATGATCATGTCGTCGTTGCGGGCCTGGTAGCTGAAGTAGCCATCGGCGTCCATGACGAAGGTGTCGCCGGGCAGGTTCCAGCCGTCTTTCACATACTCTTGCTGGCGCGGGTCGGCCAGGTATTTGCAGCCTGTGGGGCCGCGCACAGCGAGCCGCCCCACGGTGCCGGGTGGCACGGGTTGCATGTCATCGCCCACGATCTGCGCCACATAGCCGGGGACCACTTGGCCGATGCTGCCGGGGCGTACTTGAGCGCCCGCACTCGAGATGTAGATGTGGATCACTTCGGTGCCGCCAATGCCGTCGGTCATTTCGATGCCCGTGGCCTGCTTCCACAGCTGGCGGGTGGCGTCGGGCAAGGCCTCGCCTGCCGAGACAGGGTGCTTGAGGCTCGACAGGTCAATGCCTTTAGCCAGCGTCGCCATCTGGCGGTACATCGTGGGCGCTGTGTAGCACTGCGTGGCGCGGTACTTGTTAATGGTCTGCATCAAGGTCTCGGGCGTGTGCTTTTCGAGCAGCACGGTGCTCGCGCCATATCGCAGCGGGAACGCCAGCAGACCACCCAAGCCGAAGGTGAAGGCGATGGGCGGCGTGCCGCAGACCACATCGTTCTCGTTCATCTGCAATATGTGGCGCGGGAACAAATCGCACATGGCCAGCACATCGCGGTGGAAGTGCATGGTGCCCTTGGGCTTGCCCGTGGTGCCGCTGGTGAACGCGATCAGGCACACGTCATCGCGGCTGGTGGGGTGCGCGGTGTACGCGCCGCTCTGCCGCTGCATGCGCTGCTCCAGGCCATCAGGGGCATCGCTGCGGAACTGCACCAACTGCTGCAAGCTGGCCATGTGGCTGGCGTGACCGGGCGTCATGCAGTGCTGCAGTTCGTCGGCCAGCAGGCTGTCGCACAGGGCGGCACTGACCTGCGCTTTGTCGATGATCTGTGCCAACTCGCCCGCACGCAGCAGCGGCATGGTGGGCACCGCCACCAGCCCGGCCTTGAGTGCGCCGAGCAAGCAAGCGGCCATCATGGGGCTGTTGCCGCCGCGCAGCAAAATGCGGTTGCCGGGCACGAGGCCCATGTCGAGGGTCAACACCTGGGCGATGCGGTTGCTCTTGTCCTGCAACTGCGCATACGTCCAGCTGAAGTCGCCACCACCCTTGTTGAAGTCACTCACGCCATGCAGCGCAATGCGACTGCCTCGGCCTTCGCTCACATGACGGTCCACCAGTTCCACCGCGCAGTTGATCTGGTCCGGGTAGTCCAGCTCGGGCCTGTCCGCCATGAACACAGGCAGTTGATCTTTGGGCGGCAGCCGATCACGCGCAAAGGTGTCGGTGTGGCTGCTGGGCAGCAGTTGGTTCCAGTCGCTCATGTCAAGCTTTCAACAAGTCCTTACCAATGATCAGCTGCTGCACTTCGGTGGCGCCTTCGTAAATGCGCAGCGCACGGATTTCGCGGTACAGCGACTCGACCATCACGCCTTTTTTGACGCCCATGCCGCCGTGCATCTGCACCGCCATGTCGATGATCTGTTGGGCGTTTTCGGTGGCGGTCATCTTGGCCATGGCTGCTTCGCGGGTGATGCGCCCGCCTTGGTCGCGCAACCAAGCGGCGCGGTAGGTCAAGAGCGTGGCCGCGTCCAGCATGGTGGCCATTTGGGCGATCTTGGTCTGGGTGATCTGGAAGTCACCCAAGCTCTGCCCAAACATCTTGCGCGAACGTGCCCAGCTGATGGACTCGTGCAGCGCACGCCGCCCAAAGCCCAAAGCGGCTGCCGCCACAGAGGTGCGGAACACATCGAGCGTGGCCATGGCGACCTTGAAGCCTTGGCCCGCTTCGCCAATGCGTTGATTGGCAGCCACCTTGCAGTTGTCGAACTTGAGCGTGGCCAACGGGTGCGGCGCGACCACGTCGATGCGCTCTTCGATGGACAGACCGGGCGTATCGGCATCGACAATGAAAGCCGTGATGCCGCGTGCGCCGGGGGCTTCGCCTGTGCGGGCGAACACCACATAAAAGTCGGCAATGCCGCCATTGCTGATCCAGGTCTTGCGGCCGTTGAGCACATAGCCGTCTGCCGTGGCCGTGGCGCTGCACTGCATGGCTGCCACGTCTGAGCCCGCATCGGGCTCGCTCAAGGCAAAGGCGCTCAAGGCCTGGCCCGACGCCACACGCGCCAGGTAGCGCTGCTTTTGATCGGGTGTGCCCATGAGGCTGATGGCGCCTGTGCCCAAGCCCTGCATGGCAAACGCGAAGTCCGACATACCGTTGTGGAAGGCCAGCGTTTCGCGCAGCAGGCACAGCTGGCGCGTGTCGATCACGTCCGACGCTGCGCCATAGGCCGTGCCCGATACTGCATGCTTGAGCCAGCCGCCGCTGCCCAGCAGGCGCACCAGACGGATGCATTCGGCGTCCACCGCGTCGCGGCTTTCGTCGTGGTGTACGTGGGCCAGGTGTTCGTTGCACCAGGCGTCCAGCCGCACTTTGAAGTCGCGGTGGCTGTCGTCAAAGAAGGGCCAGTCGAGTTCTGCTGGGTGTGACGCTGTGTGGTCGGACATGACTCAATCCCCCTCGAACACTGGCGTTTGCTTGCCCACAAAGGCGTGGTATGCCCGGTGGAAGTCGTTCGTGGCCATGCAGATGGCCTGGGCCTGGGCTTCGGCCTCGATGGCTTCGTCCACGCCCATGTTCCATTCCTGCTGCAGCATCTTCTTGGTGATGCCGTTGGCAAAGGTAGGGCCTGCCACCAGCTGTGCAGCCATGGCCTGGGCCTCGCTCAACACCTCGTCTGCGCCGCACACGCGGTTGTAAAAACCCCAGCGCTCGGCCTCCAGCGCGCCCAGGCCACGCCCAGTGAACAGCAGCTCGCTGGCGCGCCCCTGGCCGATGATGCGCGGCAAGAGCGCGCACGCGCCCATGTCGCAACCGGCCAGGCCCACCTTGTTGAACAGGAAATAGGTCTTGCTGCGCTCGGTGCCGTAGCGCAGGTCAGACGCCATGGCCAGGATCGCGCCTGCGCCCGCGCATACGCCGTCGATGGCGGCGATGATGGGTTGCGGGCAAGCGCGCATGGCCTTGACCAAGTCGCCCGTCATGCGGGTGAAGGCCAGGAGGCCGGGCATGTCCAGCTTCGTGAGCGGGCCAATGATCTCGTGCACATCACCGCCCGAGCAGAAGTTGCCGCCCTCGCCCGTGATGACCACGGCGTGGATGTCGGGCGCGTAGGGCAAGGCGCGGAAGAAATCGCGCAGCTCGGCGTACGAATCGAAGGACAGCGGATTCTTGCGTTCAGGGCGGTTCAGGCTCACGGTCGCGACACCGTCATTGACGGACAGCAAAAAATGCTCGGGCTGATAGCCCGCCATGGGCTGGTTGTGGCGGGGCAGCTGGTGCGGCTGGCCTGGCAGGTAGCGTGTGCTCATGGGATCTCCTCGGTTCATTCCGTGTGTGGGTGGATTGGGGGTGGGCTGGGTTGACCCGTCTTCAGGGTGCCCAGCAGTTGGTGCAGTTGCTCTTGCTGCTGTGCGGGCAAGGGCGACAGCAACTCGACCACCCAGTTTTCGTGGGCACTGGCCATGGCGGCAAAAGCCTCGCGACCAGCAGGCGTCAGGTGCACCGCAAACGCACGTCGGTCTCCGGGCTGGGGTTGGCGTTGCACGAGTTGTTCTTTTTCCAGCTGGTCGACTATGGCTGTGACGTTGCCGCCCGTGACCATCATGCGGCGCGACAGCTCGCTCATCGACAGGCCTCGCGGTTCGCGCTCCAGCTGCGCCATCAAGTCAAAGCGCGGCAGCGTGATGCCAAACTGCTCACGCAGGCGCTGGCGGATCGTATCTTCGATACGGGTGGTGGCCGACAACAGGCGCAGCCACAGGCGCAGCGAGGCGTGGTGGTCTGCGTGCGCACGCACTTCCATGTCAATATCAGGTCGAGCACTCATCCTGCCAGCTCCCCGCCGTCAATCGCAATGGCCTGGCCGTTGATCGCATCGCTGCCCGCTGCGCACAGCCACAACACGCTTTGCGCCACTTCGTTCGGTTGAACCAGGCGCTGCTGCGGGTTGCTGGCAGCCAGTGCCTGGCGGGCTTCAACTTCGCTCTTGCCGGTTTTGTTCACGATGTTCTGCACCGCTTCGCGCACGATGTCGGTCTCGGTGTAGCCGGGGCAAATGGCGTTCACCGTCACGCCTTTGCGGGCCAATTCCAGTGCCAAGGCCTTGGTCAGGCCCACCACACCGTGCTTGGCGGCTACATAGGCGCTCACATAGGCGTAGCCCTTGAGGCCCGCTGTGCTGGCGATGTTCACGATGCGTCCCGGTGTTCCGTTCGCTGCTGCTTCGAGCATGCCCGGCAGCACCGCCTGGATGCAGTGGTAAGTGCCCGTGAGGTTGACATTCAGCATCTGCTGCCACAGCGCGGCATCGGTTTTGGTAAAGGGCGCACTGTGTGCCTGACCCGCGTTGTTGACCAGGATGTTGACCGGACCCAAGCGGGCTTGCGCTTGCTGAACAGCCGCTTGCACGGCATATTCATCGGCCACATCCATGGGCGCAATCATCACCGCCACGTCGGGCACTTGCGCACGCAGGGCCTCGGCTTGCGCTTGCAGCTTGTCTTGCGAGCGACCACACAGTGTCAAGCGGCTTCCCGCCTGAGCCAAGGCCAGCGCGATGGCCGCACCAATGCCAGCACCCGCGCCTGTGATGAGGGCGTGGCGGTTGCTCAACATGCTTTAACCTCTGTAGGAGCGGCGCACTCGCCGCGAAGGATGCCCAACTTTGACGAAGGGGCACCCCCTGCTCTTTGATGCACCATCTCAATCCCCTTTGCCAGCGGTCTGCAGCGCACGCTCACGGGCAAAACCCGCTTCAAGCTGCGGCTTGCCCGACACGTAGCCACGCGGCCAAGCGATATCCTTGAAGCCGATGCGCGCCGCTTCGGTCAGTGTCCAGGCCGGGTTGGCCAGATGCGGGCGTGCCACGGCGCACAGGTCGGCGCGCCCTGCAGCCAGGATGCTGTTGACGTGGTCGGCTTCGCTGATGGCACCCACCGCGATGGTGGCGATGCCCGCTTCCTGGCGGATGCGGTCGGCAAACGGGGTCTGGTACATGCGGCCATAAGTGGGCTTTTGCTGCGTACTGACCTGGCCCGACGAGCAGTCGATCATATCGGCGCCTGCAGCCTTGAAGGCGCGTGCGATCTCGACCGCATCGCTCGGCGTGATGCCGCCTTCGACCCAGTCGTGCGCCGAGATGCGCACCGACATCGGCAGATGTTTGGGCCAGGCTGCACGCACGGCGGCAAACACTTCTAGCGGGTAACGCAGACGGTTGGCGAGCGAACCGCCGTACTCGTCGGTTCGCTGATTGGTCAATGGACTGATGAAACTCGACAAGAGATATCCGTGTGCACAGTGCAGTTCCAGCCAGTCAAAGCCTGCTTGGGCAGCGCGCTGCGTGCAGGCCACGAAGTCAGCCGTGACGCGCTCCATGTCGGCACGTGTCATGGCACGTGGCACATCGCCATGAGTCAGATACGGGATGGCTGACGCAGCGATCAGAGGCCAGTTGCCTTCTGCATCGTCTGCGGGCACAGGCTGGTCCATGCCCGCGCCTTGCCAGGGACGGCAGGTTGAGCCTTTGGGCCCGGCGTGTCCGATCTGCAGTCCGATCTTGGCGTCTGACTTGGCGTGCACCCAGTCCACTATTCTTGCAAAGTCGCTGGTCTGCTGGTCATTCCACAGGCCCGGGCAACCGTGCGTGATGCGGCCGTCGGCGCTGGGCGAAGTCATCTCGACCATCACCAGCCCTGCACCGCCCATGGCGCGTGCGCCCAAGTGCACAAGGTGGTCGTCGCCCACGCGGCCGTCCACCGCCATGTATTGCGCCATGGGCGAGACCACCACGCGGTTCTTGAGCGTGACAGAGCGCTGTGTATAAGGCGTGAACATCGGTGGGCGAATGCCCGGCGTGGCCGTGCGGCCTGCGAACCAGGCCTCGTAACCTTCGAGCCAGGCCTTGTCACGCAGACGCAAATTCTCGTGGCTGATGCGCTGGCTGCGGGTGAGCATGGAGTACATGAACTGCTCAGGTTCGAGCTGGTCGCAGTAGCGCTCGCCGCAGACCTCGAACCACTCCATCGCGTTCCAGGCGGCGTTCTGCAGGCGGATCACGTCGATCTCCCGCACGGCCTGGTACTTCTGCAGCACCTCGGGAATGCGGTCGGCCGTGTCGCCCACGGTCTTGAACTGGCGCACCAGCTCGATCGCGTCTTCGAGCGCGAGCTTGGTGCCCGAGCCGATCGCGAAGTGTGCGGTGTGCACCGCGTCACCCATCAGCACCACATGGCTGTTGCCGTTGAAATGCGACCAGTGGGCGCACTTGACGCGCTGGAAGTTGAGCCACGCCGATCCACGCAGGTGGCGGGCGTTGGTCATCAACTTTTCGCCTTGCAAGTTCTTGGCAAAGAGCTTTTCACAGAAGGCAATCGAGACATCCTGATCGGCCTTGTCCAGACCGTGGGCCAGCCAGACGTGCTCAGGGCATTCGACGATGAAGGTGGACGTCTGATTGTCGAACTTGTAGACGTGCGCCTGGAACCAGCCGTGTTCTGTCTTCTCGAACAAAAAGGTGAAGGCGTCGTACAAGCGGTTAGTGCCCAGCCAGATGTAGCGGTTGGGCCGGGTGACGATGTCGGGCTGAAAGACCTCGGGCAAACGGCTGCGTACGCGGGAATTGATGCCATCGCTGGCGATGATCAGATCGGCATCGGGGAAGTCCAGATCGGATTGCGCGTCCTGCTCAAACAGCAGCTTCACACCCAATTCCTCGCAACGAGCCTGCAATATGTTGAGCAACTTCTTTCGGCCGATGCCCACAAACCCGTGGCCGCCGGACCGGATCACGCGTTCCTTGAAGTGCAGCTCAATGTCATCCCAATGGTTAAAAGCCTGCTGCACCTCATTGGCGGTTTCAACGTCCCACTGGCGCATGTTTTCGAGCGTCTGGTCGGAAAACACAACACCCCAACCAAAGGTGTCATAGGGCTTGTTGCGCTCTACCACGGTGATGTCGTGCTGCGGGCCGAGTTTTTTCATCAGCAACGCGAAGTACAAGCCGGAAGGACCACCGCCAATGCACACGATTTTCATGTTCACTCTCTTTGCTTTAGACCATACAAACCCATTAATTCAGGTCCATATATTTCAGGCTTCAAGTATTTGAGCAAATGAACTCGCTGTCAATCAGGTAAAAACCCTTGCAAGGCAATGAAAAAATGGGGAAGTTGCATGTGGATGAGGAAACTCATCGCACAAAGCAAAACGCCCCACCGAACGGTGAGGCGTTTTGGGCTGTTAGAAGCCTGACGATGTCCTACTTTCACACGGGAATCCGCACTATCATCGGCGCTAAGTCGTTTCACTGTCCTGTTCGAGATGGGAAGGAGTGGGACCAACTTGCTATGGTCATCAGGCATAACTTGTTGTCATCTTGATATCAGTCAAGACAACGAATTCATAGAGTTTCGAATCAGATTTGGACTTTTCAGCCCGGCCTTTCAGCCTTTTTTGAATGCGTCAACTTGGCATAACAGCCTTGACCAATGCACACCCTTCGATGTGTGATCAAAGTTATAGGGTCAAGCCGCACGAGCAATTAGTATCGGTTAGCTTAACGCATTACTGCGCTTCCACACCCGACCTATCAACGTCCTGGTCTTGAACGACTCTTTAGGGGGCTCAAGGCCCCGGCAGATCTCATCTTGAAACGAGTTTCCCGCTTAGATGCTTTCAGCGGTTATCTCTTCCACACTTAGCTACTCGGCAATGCCACTGGCGTGACAACCGATACACCAGAGGTGTGTCCACTCCGGTCCTCTCGTACTAGGAGCAGGCTTCCTCAAATCTGCAGCGCCCACGGAAGATAGGGACCAAACTGTCTCACGACGTTTTAAACCCAGCTCACGTACCTCTTTAAATGGCGAACAGCCATACCCTTGGGACCGGCTACAGCCCCAGGATGAGATGAGCCGACATCGAGGTGCCAAACACCGCCGTCGATATGAACTCTTGGGCGGTATCAGCCTGTTATCCCCAGAGTACCTTTTATCCGTTGAGCGATGGCCCTTCCATACAGAACCACCGGATCACTATGTCCTACTTTCGTATCTGCTCGACTTGTCAGTCTCGCAGTTAAGCACGCTTATGCCATTGCACTATTATCACGATGTCCGACCGTAACTAGCGTACCTTCGAACTCCTCCGTTACGCTTTGGGAGGAGACCGCCCCAGTCAAACTGCCTACCATGCACTGTCCCCGATCCAGATAATGGACCTAGGTTAGAACCTCAAACACACCAGGGTGGTATTTCAACGTCGGCTCCATGAGAACTAGCGTCCTCACTTCAAAGCCTCCCACCTATCCTACACAGATCTGTTCAAAGTCCAATACAAAGCTACAGTAAAGGTTCATGGGGTCTTTCCGTCTTTCCGCGGGGAGATTGCATCATCACAAACATTTCAACTTCGCTGAGTCTCAGGAGGAGACAGTGTGGCCATCGTTACGCCATTCGTGCAGGTCGGAACTTACCCGACAAGGAATTTCGCTACCTTAGGACCGTTATAGTTACGGCCGCCGTTTACTGGGACTTCAATCAAGAGCTTGCACCCCATCATTTAATCTTCCAGCACCGGGCAGGCGTCACACCCTATACGTCCACTTTCGTGTTTGCAGAGTGCTGTGTTTTTATTAAACAGTCGCAGCCACCGATTTTTTGCAACCCCGTTGGGCTCCCTCTGTTCGAGTTCACCTACTTGGGGCATACCTTCTCCCGAAGTTACGGTATCAATTTGCCGAGTTCCTTCTCCTGAGTTCTCTCAAGCGCCTTAGAATACTCATCTCGCGCACCAGTGTCGGTTTGCGGTACGGTCAATGACAAGCTGAAGCTTAGTGGCTTTTCCTGGAAGCAGGGTATCACTCACTTCAGGTGCAAGCACCCTCGTTATCACCCCTCATCTAAGCCCGGCGGATTTGCCTACCGAGCACGACTACAGGCTTGAACCAACATATCCAACAGTTGGCTGAGCTAACCTTCTCCGTCCCCACATCGCACTTGTCATCGGTACAGGAATATTGACCTGTTTCCCATCAGCTACGCATCTCTGCCTCGCCTTAGGGGCCGACTCACTCTACGCCGATGAACGTTGCGTAGAAAACCTTGCGCTTACGGCGAGGGGGCTTTTCACCCCCTTTAACGCTACTCATGTCAGCATTCGCACTTCTGATACCTCCAGCATGCTTTACAACACACCTTCACAGGCCTACAGAACGCTCTCCTACCACTTGCAATAAATTGCAAATCCGCAGCTTCGGTAACTGGCTTAGCCCCGTTACATCTTCCGCGCAGGACGACTCGATCAGTGAGCTATTACGCTTTCTTTAAATGATGGCTGCTTCTAAGCCAACATCCTGACTGTTTTAGCCTTCCCACTTCGTTTCCCACTTAGCCAATTTTAGGGACCTTAGCTGGCGGTCTGGGTTGTTTCCCTCTTGAGTCCGGACGTTAGCACCCGGTGCTCTGTCTCCCAAGCTGTACTCTGCGGTATTCGGAGTTTGCCTTGGTTTGGTAAGTCGCCATGACCCCCTAGCCAAAACAGTGCTCTACCCCCGCAGGTAATACTTGAGGCACTACCTAAATAGTTTTCGGAGAGAACCAGCTATTTCCAAGTTTGTTTAGCCTTTCACCCCTATCCACAGGTCATCCGCTAATTTTGCAACATTAGTCGGTTCGGACCTCCAGTACCTGTTACGGCACCTTCATCCTGCCCATGGATAGATCACTTGGTTTCGGGTCTACACCCAGCGACTGATCGCCCTATTCGGACTCGATTTCTCTACGGCTTCCCTATTCGGTTAACCTTGCCACTGAATGTAAGTCGCTGACCCATTATACAAAAGGTACGCAGTCACCCTTGCGGGCTCCTACTTTTTGTAAGCATGCGGTTTCAGGATCTATTTCACTCCCCTCCCGGGGTTCTTTTCGCCTTTCCCTCACGGTACTTGTTCACTATCGGTCAATGATGAGTATTTAGCCTTGGAGGATGGTCCCCCCATATTCAGACAGGATTTCTCGTGTCCCGCCCTACTTGTCGTTAGCTCAGTACCACACATTTGTTTTCGCATACGGGACTATCACCCTCTATGGTCGGCCTTTCCATGCCGCTTTGCTAACAATTGCGCTATCACTAACAGGCTCTTCCGATTTCGCTCGCCACTACTTTCGGAATCTCGGTTGATGTCTTTTCCTCGAGCTACTGAGATGTTTCAGTTCACCCGGTTCGCCTCGCATGACTATGTATTCATCATGCGATACCCCGAAGGGTGGGTTTCCCCATTCAGAAATCTCCGGATCAAAGCTTATTTGCCAGCTCCCCGAAGCTTATCGCAGGCTTTCACGTCTTTCGTCGCCTATCATTGCCAAGGCATCCACCACATGCTCTTAGTCACTTGACCCTATAACTTTGAACTCTCTTATCGAGAACCCATCGTTATTTCAAGGACTGTCTGTCAGGTCTTTCACCTGACGCGTTATGCCGTAATGTGAATATTCCTTCAACACCGGATATTTCTATCCAACATTAAAAGAACAATTCGTCATTACTGAATCTCAACTGCCTTTCGGCACCGTTGAATATTCGTTTTGACGCAATCAAAAAATTGTCACCAGGGGCACGGTCCGCACTAAACCTTTACGAATGTGCGGTTTCCCCTGGCAACTCTGATTCGACTCTATGAATTTTTAAAGAACAGCCGTGTGTCTTGCGACACTTGTCAATCGATCAATATCAATCAACACAAAAACAGCCTTTACAAACTTCTTGCAAAGCAGCTTTTGTTTTGAATGAACAATCTGCGAGATCCATACAGACCCCAGACATTCGATAAGTGATGGTGGAGGATGACGGGATCGAACCGACGACCCCCTGCTTGCAAAGCAGGTGCTCTCCCAGCTGAGCTAATCCCCCGGTGTCTTACCCTCTTGCGCCTTACAGCGCTTGTCCTCAGAAGGATTGGTGGGTCTGGTTGGTCTCGAACCAACGACCCCTGCGTTATCAACACAGTGCTCTAACCAACTGAGCTACAGACCCAAGCCGGTCACCAATAACCCAAGCAAAGCCCAAGCCGTCAGCGACAACCTTCCAACAACCGATAAGTGTGAGCGTTCAATTTAGATTGCAGTTTCCAGAAAGGAGGTGATCCAGCCGCACCTTCCGATACGGCTACCTTGTTACGACTTCACCCCAGTCACGAACCCCGCCGTGGTAATCGCCCTCCTTGCGGTTAGGCTAACTACTTCTGGCGAGACCCGCTCCCATGGTGTGACGGGCGGTGTGTACAAGACCCGGGAACGTATTCACCGTGACATTCTGATCCACGATTACTAGCGATTCCGACTTCACGCAGTCGAGTTGCAGACTGCGATCCGGACTACGACTGGTTTTATGGGATTAGCTCCCCCTCGCGGGTTGGCAACCCTTTGTACCAGCCATTGTATGACGTGTGTAGCCCCACCTATAAGGGCCATGAGGACTTGACGTCATCCCCACCTTCCTCCGGTTTGTCACCGGCAGTCTCATTAGAGTGCCCAACTGAATGTAGCAACTAATGACAAGGGTTGCGCTCGTTGCGGGACTTAACCCAACATCTCACGACACGAGCTGACGACAGCCATGCAGCACCTGTGTTACGGTTCTCTTTCGAGCACGAAGCTATCTCTAGCGACTTCCGTACATGTCAAAGGTGGGTAAGGTTTTTCGCGTTGCATCGAATTAAACCACATCATCCACCGCTTGTGCGGGTCCCCGTCAATTCCTTTGAGTTTCAACCTTGCGGCCGTACTCCCCAGGCGGTCAACTTCACGCGTTAGCTTCGTTACTGAGTCAGTGAAGACCCAACAACCAGTTGACATCGTTTAGGGCGTGGACTACCAGGGTATCTAATCCTGTTTGCTCCCCACGCTTTCGTGCATGAGCGTCAGTACAGGTCCAGGGGATTGCCTTCGCCATCGGTGTTCCTCCGCATATCTACGCATTTCACTGCTACACGCGGAATTCCATCCCCCTCTACCGTACTCTAGCTATGCAGTCACAAAGGCAGTTCCCAGGTTGAGCCCGGGGATTTCACCTCTGTCTTACATAACCGCCTGCGCACGCTTTACGCCCAGTAATTCCGATTAACGCTTGCACCCTACGTATTACCGCGGCTGCTGGCACGTAGTTAGCCGGTGCTTATTCTTACGGTACCGTCATGAGCTCCCAGTATTAATGGAAACCTTTTCGTTCCGTACAAAAGCAGTTTACAACCCGAGGGCCTTCATCCTGCACGCGGAATGGCTGGATCAGACTTGCGTCCATTGTCCAAAATTCCCCACTGCTGCCTCCCGTAGGAGTCTGGACCGTGTCTCAGTTCCAGTGTGGCTGGTCGTCCTCTCAGACCAGCTACAGATCGTTGGCTTGGTGAGCCTTTACCCCACCAACTACCTAATCTGATATCGGCCGCTCCAATCGCGCGAGGCCTTACGGTCCCCCGCTTTCATCCGTAGATCGTATGCGGTATTAGCGTAACTTTCGCTACGTTATCCCCCACGACTGGGCACGTTCCGATATATTACTCACCCGTTCGCCACTCTCGAGGGGTTGCCCCCTCTACCGTTCGACTTGCATGTGTAAAGCATTCCGCCAGCGTTCAATCTGAGCCAGGATCAAACTCTATAGTTCGATCTTGATTTTTTTCGCTCTTTCGAGCAACTCATAAATTGGAATCAACGCGGACATCATCTCTGATATCCACATCTTTTTTACTTCATGAGCGTTTGTTAGCTAATTAAAGCTAAGTTCCGAAGAACTTGGCAATCACCATCAAACGCCCACGCTTATCGGCTGTATATTTTTAAAGAACCCAAGCAGCTTAGAGCCACTTTTCTTGCCTCGCCGCGATCAGCGAAGCCTTCCATTGTATCACGCTTTTGCGCTTTCTTTAGAAGAATTTGAATGTCTTCTAAAGAAAACGCCCCACCGAACGGTGAGGCGTTTTGGGCTGTTAGAAGCCTGACGATGTCCTACTTTCACACGGGAATCCGCACTATCATCGGCGCTAAGTCGTTTCACTGTCCTGTTCGAGATGGGAAGGAGTGGGACCAACTTGCTATGGTCATCAGGCATAACTTGTTGTCATCTTGATATCAGTCAAGACAACGAATTCATAGAGTTTCGAATCAGATTTGGACTTTTCAGCCCGGCCTTTCAGCCTTTTTTGAATGCGTCAACTTGGCATAACAGCCTTGACCAATGCACACCCTTCGATGTGTGATCAAAGTTATAGGGTCAAGCCGCACGAGCAATTAGTATCGGTTAGCTTAACGCATTACTGCGCTTCCACACCCGACCTATCAACGTCCTGGTCTTGAACGACTCTTTAGGGGGCTCAAGGCCCCGGCAGATCTCATCTTGAAACGAGTTTCCCGCTTAGATGCTTTCAGCGGTTATCTCTTCCACACTTAGCTACTCGGCAATGCCACTGGCGTGACAACCGATACACCAGAGGTGTGTCCACTCCGGTCCTCTCGTACTAGGAGCAGGCTTCCTCAAATCTGCAGCGCCCACGGAAGATAGGGACCAAACTGTCTCACGACGTTTTAAACCCAGCTCACGTACCTCTTTAAATGGCGAACAGCCATACCCTTGGGACCGGCTACAGCCCCAGGATGAGATGAGCCGACATCGAGGTGCCAAACACCGCCGTCGATATGAACTCTTGGGCGGTATCAGCCTGTTATCCCCAGAGTACCTTTTATCCGTTGAGCGATGGCCCTTCCATACAGAACCACCGGATCACTATGTCCTACTTTCGTATCTGCTCGACTTGTCAGTCTCGCAGTTAAGCACGCTTATGCCATTGCACTATTATCACGATGTCCGACCGTAACTAGCGTACCTTCGAACTCCTCCGTTACGCTTTGGGAGGAGACCGCCCCAGTCAAACTGCCTACCATGCACTGTCCCCGATCCAGATAATGGACCTAGGTTAGAACCTCAAACACACCAGGGTGGTATTTCAACGTCGGCTCCATGAGAACTAGCGTCCTCACTTCAAAGCCTCCCACCTATCCTACACAGATCTGTTCAAAGTCCAATACAAAGCTACAGTAAAGGTTCATGGGGTCTTTCCGTCTTTCCGCGGGGAGATTGCATCATCACAAACATTTCAACTTCGCTGAGTCTCAGGAGGAGACAGTGTGGCCATCGTTACGCCATTCGTGCAGGTCGGAACTTACCCGACAAGGAATTTCGCTACCTTAGGACCGTTATAGTTACGGCCGCCGTTTACTGGGACTTCAATCAAGAGCTTGCACCCCATCATTTAATCTTCCAGCACCGGGCAGGCGTCACACCCTATACGTCCACTTTCGTGTTTGCAGAGTGCTGTGTTTTTATTAAACAGTCGCAGCCACCGATTTTTTGCAACCCCGTTGGGCTCCCTCTGTTCGAGTTCACCTACTTGGGGCATACCTTCTCCCGAAGTTACGGTATCAATTTGCCGAGTTCCTTCTCCTGAGTTCTCTCAAGCGCCTTAGAATACTCATCTCGCGCACCAGTGTCGGTTTGCGGTACGGTCAATGACAAGCTGAAGCTTAGTGGCTTTTCCTGGAAGCAGGGTATCACTCACTTCAGGTGCAAGCACCCTCGTTATCACCCCTCATCTAAGCCCGGCGGATTTGCCTACCGAGCACGACTACAGGCTTGAACCAACATATCCAACAGTTGGCTGAGCTAACCTTCTCCGTCCCCACATCGCACTTGTCATCGGTACAGGAATATTGACCTGTTTCCCATCAGCTACGCATCTCTGCCTCGCCTTAGGGGCCGACTCACTCTACGCCGATGAACGTTGCGTAGAAAACCTTGCGCTTACGGCGAGGGGGCTTTTCACCCCCTTTAACGCTACTCATGTCAGCATTCGCACTTCTGATACCTCCAGCATGCTTTACAACACACCTTCACAGGCCTACAGAACGCTCTCCTACCACTTGCAATAAATTGCAAATCCGCAGCTTCGGTAACTGGCTTAGCCCCGTTACATCTTCCGCGCAGGACGACTCGATCAGTGAGCTATTACGCTTTCTTTAAATGATGGCTGCTTCTAAGCCAACATCCTGACTGTTTTAGCCTTCCCACTTCGTTTCCCACTTAGCCAATTTTAGGGACCTTAGCTGGCGGTCTGGGTTGTTTCCCTCTTGAGTCCGGACGTTAGCACCCGGTGCTCTGTCTCCCAAGCTGTACTCTGCGGTATTCGGAGTTTGCCTTGGTTTGGTAAGTCGCCATGACCCCCTAGCCAAAACAGTGCTCTACCCCCGCAGGTAATACTTGAGGCACTACCTAAATAGTTTTCGGAGAGAACCAGCTATTTCCAAGTTTGTTTAGCCTTTCACCCCTATCCACAGGTCATCCGCTAATTTTGCAACATTAGTCGGTTCGGACCTCCAGTACCTGTTACGGCACCTTCATCCTGCCCATGGATAGATCACTTGGTTTCGGGTCTACACCCAGCGACTGATCGCCCTATTCGGACTCGATTTCTCTACGGCTTCCCTATTCGGTTAACCTTGCCACTGAATGTAAGTCGCTGACCCATTATACAAAAGGTACGCAGTCACCCTTGCGGGCTCCTACTTTTTGTAAGCATGCGGTTTCAGGATCTATTTCACTCCCCTCCCGGGGTTCTTTTCGCCTTTCCCTCACGGTACTTGTTCACTATCGGTCAATGATGAGTATTTAGCCTTGGAGGATGGTCCCCCCATATTCAGACAGGATTTCTCGTGTCCCGCCCTACTTGTCGTTAGCTCAGTACCACACATTTGTTTTCGCATACGGGACTATCACCCTCTATGGTCGGCCTTTCCATGCCGCTTTGCTAACAATTGCGCTATCACTAACAGGCTCTTCCGATTTCGCTCGCCACTACTTTCGGAATCTCGGTTGATGTCTTTTCCTCGAGCTACTGAGATGTTTCAGTTCACCCGGTTCGCCTCGCATGACTATGTATTCATCATGCGATACCCCGAAGGGTGGGTTTCCCCATTCAGAAATCTCCGGATCAAAGCTTATTTGCCAGCTCCCCGAAGCTTATCGCAGGCTTTCACGTCTTTCGTCGCCTATCATTGCCAAGGCATCCACCACATGCTCTTAGTCACTTGACCCTATAACTTTGAACTCTCTTATCGAGAACCCATCGTTATTTCAAGGACTGTCTGTCAGGTCTTTCACCTGACGCGTTATGCCGTAATGTGAATATTCCTTCAACACCGGATATTTCTATCCAACATTAAAAGAACAATTCGTCATTACTGAATCTCAACTGCCTTTCGGCACCGTTGAATATTCGTTTTGACGCAATCAAAAAATTGTCACCAGGGGCACGGTCCGCACTAAACCTTTACGAATGTGCGGTTTCCCCTGGCAACTCTGATTCGACTCTATGAATTTTTAAAGAACAGCCGTGTGTCTTGCGACACTTGTCAATCGATCAATATCAATCAACACAAAAACAGCCTTTACAAACTTCTTGCAAAGCAGCTTTTGTTTTGAATGAACAATCTGCGAGATCCATACAGACCCCAGACATTCGATAAGTGATGGTGGAGGATGACGGGATCGAACCGACGACCCCCTGCTTGCAAAGCAGGTGCTCTCCCAGCTGAGCTAATCCCCCGGTGTCTTACCCTCTTGCGCCTTACAGCGCTTGTCCTCAGAAGGATTGGTGGGTCTGGTTGGTCTCGAACCAACGACCCCTGCGTTATCAACACAGTGCTCTAACCAACTGAGCTACAGACCCAAGCCGGTCACCAATAACCCAAGCAAAGCCCAAGCCGTCAGCGACAACCTTCCAACAACCGATAAGTGTGAGCGTTCAATTTAGATTGCAGTTTCCAGAAAGGAGGTGATCCAGCCGCACCTTCCGATACGGCTACCTTGTTACGACTTCACCCCAGTCACGAACCCCGCCGTGGTAATCGCCCTCCTTGCGGTTAGGCTAACTACTTCTGGCGAGACCCGCTCCCATGGTGTGACGGGCGGTGTGTACAAGACCCGGGAACGTATTCACCGTGACATTCTGATCCACGATTACTAGCGATTCCGACTTCACGCAGTCGAGTTGCAGACTGCGATCCGGACTACGACTGGTTTTATGGGATTAGCTCCCCCTCGCGGGTTGGCAACCCTTTGTACCAGCCATTGTATGACGTGTGTAGCCCCACCTATAAGGGCCATGAGGACTTGACGTCATCCCCACCTTCCTCCGGTTTGTCACCGGCAGTCTCATTAGAGTGCCCAACTGAATGTAGCAACTAATGACAAGGGTTGCGCTCGTTGCGGGACTTAACCCAACATCTCACGACACGAGCTGACGACAGCCATGCAGCACCTGTGTTACGGTTCTCTTTCGAGCACGAAGCTATCTCTAGCGACTTCCGTACATGTCAAAGGTGGGTAAGGTTTTTCGCGTTGCATCGAATTAAACCACATCATCCACCGCTTGTGCGGGTCCCCGTCAATTCCTTTGAGTTTCAACCTTGCGGCCGTACTCCCCAGGCGGTCAACTTCACGCGTTAGCTTCGTTACTGAGTCAGTGAAGACCCAACAACCAGTTGACATCGTTTAGGGCGTGGACTACCAGGGTATCTAATCCTGTTTGCTCCCCACGCTTTCGTGCATGAGCGTCAGTACAGGTCCAGGGGATTGCCTTCGCCATCGGTGTTCCTCCGCATATCTACGCATTTCACTGCTACACGCGGAATTCCATCCCCCTCTACCGTACTCTAGCTATGCAGTCACAAAGGCAGTTCCCAGGTTGAGCCCGGGGATTTCACCTCTGTCTTACATAACCGCCTGCGCACGCTTTACGCCCAGTAATTCCGATTAACGCTTGCACCCTACGTATTACCGCGGCTGCTGGCACGTAGTTAGCCGGTGCTTATTCTTACGGTACCGTCATGAGCTCCCAGTATTAATGGAAACCTTTTCGTTCCGTACAAAAGCAGTTTACAACCCGAGGGCCTTCATCCTGCACGCGGAATGGCTGGATCAGACTTGCGTCCATTGTCCAAAATTCCCCACTGCTGCCTCCCGTAGGAGTCTGGACCGTGTCTCAGTTCCAGTGTGGCTGGTCGTCCTCTCAGACCAGCTACAGATCGTTGGCTTGGTGAGCCTTTACCCCACCAACTACCTAATCTGATATCGGCCGCTCCAATCGCGCGAGGCCTTACGGTCCCCCGCTTTCATCCGTAGATCGTATGCGGTATTAGCGTAACTTTCGCTACGTTATCCCCCACGACTGGGCACGTTCCGATATATTACTCACCCGTTCGCCACTCTCGAGGGGTTGCCCCCTCTACCGTTCGACTTGCATGTGTAAAGCATTCCGCCAGCGTTCAATCTGAGCCAGGATCAAACTCTATAGTTCGATCTTGATTTTTTTCGCTCTTTCGAGCAACTCATAAATTGGAATCAACGCGGACATCATCTCTGATATCCACATCTTTTTTACTTCATGAGCGTTTGTTAGCTAATTAAAGCTAAGTTCCGAAGAACTTGGCAATCACCATCAAACGCCCACGCTTATCGGCTGTATATTTTTAAAGAACCCAAGCAGCTTAGAGCCACTTTTCTTGCCTCGCCGCGATCAGCGAAGCCTTCCATTGTATCACGCTTTTGCGCTTTCTTTAGAAGAATTTGAATGTCTTCTAAAGAAAACGCCCCACCGAACGGTGAGGCGTTTTGGGCTGTTAGAAGCCTGACGATGTCCTACTTTCACACGGGAATCCGCACTATCATCGGCGCTAAGTCGTTTCACTGTCCTGTTCGAGATGGGAAGGAGTGGGACCAACTTGCTATGGTCATCAGGCATAACTTGTTGTCATCTTGATATCAGTCAAGACAACGAATTCATAGAGTTTCGAATCAGATTTGGACTTTTCAGCCCGGCCTTTCAGCCTTTTTTGAATGCGTCAACTTGGCATAACAGCCTTGACCAATGCACACCCTTCGATGTGTGATCAAAGTTATAGGGTCAAGCCGCACGAGCAATTAGTATCGGTTAGCTTAACGCATTACTGCGCTTCCACACCCGACCTATCAACGTCCTGGTCTTGAACGACTCTTTAGGGGGCTCAAGGCCCCGGCAGATCTCATCTTGAAACGAGTTTCCCGCTTAGATGCTTTCAGCGGTTATCTCTTCCACACTTAGCTACTCGGCAATGCCACTGGCGTGACAACCGATACACCAGAGGTGTGTCCACTCCGGTCCTCTCGTACTAGGAGCAGGCTTCCTCAAATCTGCAGCGCCCACGGAAGATAGGGACCAAACTGTCTCACGACGTTTTAAACCCAGCTCACGTACCTCTTTAAATGGCGAACAGCCATACCCTTGGGACCGGCTACAGCCCCAGGATGAGATGAGCCGACATCGAGGTGCCAAACACCGCCGTCGATATGAACTCTTGGGCGGTATCAGCCTGTTATCCCCAGAGTACCTTTTATCCGTTGAGCGATGGCCCTTCCATACAGAACCACCGGATCACTATGTCCTACTTTCGTATCTGCTCGACTTGTCAGTCTCGCAGTTAAGCACGCTTATGCCATTGCACTATTATCACGATGTCCGACCGTAACTAGCGTACCTTCGAACTCCTCCGTTACGCTTTGGGAGGAGACCGCCCCAGTCAAACTGCCTACCATGCACTGTCCCCGATCCAGATAATGGACCTAGGTTAGAACCTCAAACACACCAGGGTGGTATTTCAACGTCGGCTCCATGAGAACTAGCGTCCTCACTTCAAAGCCTCCCACCTATCCTACACAGATCTGTTCAAAGTCCAATACAAAGCTACAGTAAAGGTTCATGGGGTCTTTCCGTCTTTCCGCGGGGAGATTGCATCATCACAAACATTTCAACTTCGCTGAGTCTCAGGAGGAGACAGTGTGGCCATCGTTACGCCATTCGTGCAGGTCGGAACTTACCCGACAAGGAATTTCGCTACCTTAGGACCGTTATAGTTACGGCCGCCGTTTACTGGGACTTCAATCAAGAGCTTGCACCCCATCATTTAATCTTCCAGCACCGGGCAGGCGTCACACCCTATACGTCCACTTTCGTGTTTGCAGAGTGCTGTGTTTTTATTAAACAGTCGCAGCCACCGATTTTTTGCAACCCCGTTGGGCTCCCTCTGTTCGAGTTCACCTACTTGGGGCATACCTTCTCCCGAAGTTACGGTATCAATTTGCCGAGTTCCTTCTCCTGAGTTCTCTCAAGCGCCTTAGAATACTCATCTCGCGCACCAGTGTCGGTTTGCGGTACGGTCAATGACAAGCTGAAGCTTAGTGGCTTTTCCTGGAAGCAGGGTATCACTCACTTCAGGTGCAAGCACCCTCGTTATCACCCCTCATCTAAGCCCGGCGGATTTGCCTACCGAGCACGACTACAGGCTTGAACCAACATATCCAACAGTTGGCTGAGCTAACCTTCTCCGTCCCCACATCGCACTTGTCATCGGTACAGGAATATTGACCTGTTTCCCATCAGCTACGCATCTCTGCCTCGCCTTAGGGGCCGACTCACTCTACGCCGATGAACGTTGCGTAGAAAACCTTGCGCTTACGGCGAGGGGGCTTTTCACCCCCTTTAACGCTACTCATGTCAGCATTCGCACTTCTGATACCTCCAGCATGCTTTACAACACACCTTCACAGGCCTACAGAACGCTCTCCTACCACTTGCAATAAATTGCAAATCCGCAGCTTCGGTAACTGGCTTAGCCCCGTTACATCTTCCGCGCAGGACGACTCGATCAGTGAGCTATTACGCTTTCTTTAAATGATGGCTGCTTCTAAGCCAACATCCTGACTGTTTTAGCCTTCCCACTTCGTTTCCCACTTAGCCAATTTTAGGGACCTTAGCTGGCGGTCTGGGTTGTTTCCCTCTTGAGTCCGGACGTTAGCACCCGGTGCTCTGTCTCCCAAGCTGTACTCTGCGGTATTCGGAGTTTGCCTTGGTTTGGTAAGTCGCCATGACCCCCTAGCCAAAACAGTGCTCTACCCCCGCAGGTAATACTTGAGGCACTACCTAAATAGTTTTCGGAGAGAACCAGCTATTTCCAAGTTTGTTTAGCCTTTCACCCCTATCCACAGGTCATCCGCTAATTTTGCAACATTAGTCGGTTCGGACCTCCAGTACCTGTTACGGCACCTTCATCCTGCCCATGGATAGATCACTTGGTTTCGGGTCTACACCCAGCGACTGATCGCCCTATTCGGACTCGATTTCTCTACGGCTTCCCTATTCGGTTAACCTTGCCACTGAATGTAAGTCGCTGACCCATTATACAAAAGGTACGCAGTCACCCTTGCGGGCTCCTACTTTTTGTAAGCATGCGGTTTCAGGATCTATTTCACTCCCCTCCCGGGGTTCTTTTCGCCTTTCCCTCACGGTACTTGTTCACTATCGGTCAATGATGAGTATTTAGCCTTGGAGGATGGTCCCCCCATATTCAGACAGGATTTCTCGTGTCCCGCCCTACTTGTCGTTAGCTCAGTACCACACATTTGTTTTCGCATACGGGACTATCACCCTCTATGGTCGGCCTTTCCATGCCGCTTTGCTAACAATTGCGCTATCACTAACAGGCTCTTCCGATTTCGCTCGCCACTACTTTCGGAATCTCGGTTGATGTCTTTTCCTCGAGCTACTGAGATGTTTCAGTTCACCCGGTTCGCCTCGCATGACTATGTATTCATCATGCGATACCCCGAAGGGTGGGTTTCCCCATTCAGAAATCTCCGGATCAAAGCTTATTTGCCAGCTCCCCGAAGCTTATCGCAGGCTTTCACGTCTTTCGTCGCCTATCATTGCCAAGGCATCCACCACATGCTCTTAGTCACTTGACCCTATAACTTTGAACTCTCTTATCGAGAACCCATCGTTATTTCAAGGACTGTCTGTCAGGTCTTTCACCTGACGCGTTATGCCGTAATGTGAATATTCCTTCAACACCGGATATTTCTATCCAACATTAAAAGAACAATTCGTCATTACTGAATCTCAACTGCCTTTCGGCACCGTTGAATATTCGTTTTGACGCAATCAAAAAATTGTCACCAGGGGCACGGTCCGCACTAAACCTTTACGAATGTGCGGTTTCCCCTGGCAACTCTGATTCGACTCTATGAATTTTTAAAGAACAGCCGTGTGTCTTGCGACACTTGTCAATCGATCAATATCAATCAACACAAAAACAGCCTTTACAAACTTCTTGCAAAGCAGCTTTTGTTTTGAATGAACAATCTGCGAGATCCATACAGACCCCAGACATTCGATAAGTGATGGTGGAGGATGACGGGATCGAACCGACGACCCCCTGCTTGCAAAGCAGGTGCTCTCCCAGCTGAGCTAATCCCCCGGTGTCTTACCCTCTTGCGCCTTACAGCGCTTGTCCTCAGAAGGATTGGTGGGTCTGGTTGGTCTCGAACCAACGACCCCTGCGTTATCAACACAGTGCTCTAACCAACTGAGCTACAGACCCAAGCCGGTCACCAATAACCCAAGCAAAGCCCAAGCCGTCAGCGACAACCTTCCAACAACCGATAAGTGTGAGCGTTCAATTTAGATTGCAGTTTCCAGAAAGGAGGTGATCCAGCCGCACCTTCCGATACGGCTACCTTGTTACGACTTCACCCCAGTCACGAACCCCGCCGTGGTAATCGCCCTCCTTGCGGTTAGGCTAACTACTTCTGGCGAGACCCGCTCCCATGGTGTGACGGGCGGTGTGTACAAGACCCGGGAACGTATTCACCGTGACATTCTGATCCACGATTACTAGCGATTCCGACTTCACGCAGTCGAGTTGCAGACTGCGATCCGGACTACGACTGGTTTTATGGGATTAGCTCCCCCTCGCGGGTTGGCAACCCTTTGTACCAGCCATTGTATGACGTGTGTAGCCCCACCTATAAGGGCCATGAGGACTTGACGTCATCCCCACCTTCCTCCGGTTTGTCACCGGCAGTCTCATTAGAGTGCCCAACTGAATGTAGCAACTAATGACAAGGGTTGCGCTCGTTGCGGGACTTAACCCAACATCTCACGACACGAGCTGACGACAGCCATGCAGCACCTGTGTTACGGTTCTCTTTCGAGCACGAAGCTATCTCTAGCGACTTCCGTACATGTCAAAGGTGGGTAAGGTTTTTCGCGTTGCATCGAATTAAACCACATCATCCACCGCTTGTGCGGGTCCCCGTCAATTCCTTTGAGTTTCAACCTTGCGGCCGTACTCCCCAGGCGGTCAACTTCACGCGTTAGCTTCGTTACTGAGTCAGTGAAGACCCAACAACCAGTTGACATCGTTTAGGGCGTGGACTACCAGGGTATCTAATCCTGTTTGCTCCCCACGCTTTCGTGCATGAGCGTCAGTACAGGTCCAGGGGATTGCCTTCGCCATCGGTGTTCCTCCGCATATCTACGCATTTCACTGCTACACGCGGAATTCCATCCCCCTCTACCGTACTCTAGCTATGCAGTCACAAAGGCAGTTCCCAGGTTGAGCCCGGGGATTTCACCTCTGTCTTACATAACCGCCTGCGCACGCTTTACGCCCAGTAATTCCGATTAACGCTTGCACCCTACGTATTACCGCGGCTGCTGGCACGTAGTTAGCCGGTGCTTATTCTTACGGTACCGTCATGAGCTCCCAGTATTAATGGAAACCTTTTCGTTCCGTACAAAAGCAGTTTACAACCCGAGGGCCTTCATCCTGCACGCGGAATGGCTGGATCAGACTTGCGTCCATTGTCCAAAATTCCCCACTGCTGCCTCCCGTAGGAGTCTGGACCGTGTCTCAGTTCCAGTGTGGCTGGTCGTCCTCTCAGACCAGCTACAGATCGTTGGCTTGGTGAGCCTTTACCCCACCAACTACCTAATCTGATATCGGCCGCTCCAATCGCGCGAGGCCTTACGGTCCCCCGCTTTCATCCGTAGATCGTATGCGGTATTAGCGTAACTTTCGCTACGTTATCCCCCACGACTGGGCACGTTCCGATATATTACTCACCCGTTCGCCACTCTCGAGGGGTTGCCCCCTCTACCGTTCGACTTGCATGTGTAAAGCATTCCGCCAGCGTTCAATCTGAGCCAGGATCAAACTCTATAGTTCGATCTTGATTTTTTTCGCTCTTTCGAGCAACTCATAAATTGGAATCAACGCGGACATCATCTCTGATATCCACATCTTTTTTACTTCATGAGCGTTTGTTAGCTAATTAAAGCTAAGTTCCGAAGAACTTGGCAATCACCATCAAACGCCCACGCTTATCGGCTGTATATTTTTAAAGAACCCAAGCAGCTTAGAGCCACTTTTCTTGCCTCGCCGCGATCAGCGAAGCCTTGAATTATGACACAGTTTTTGGCGCTGCGTCAAGTTTTTGAAAATTTTCTGGCGCTTGACCAGATTACCTCATCAACCTCTTCGCTGCGCTTGCTGCTCTTCTTTTGAAGGCATCAGTTGTGTGCAGCGAAGCCCTCGATTATGACACAGCTTTTTCGTCTGTGGTGAGTTTTTTGGTGCCGCTGGGCATTTTTTGCAAGCACCGCCCGGATAATGGGCCCATGGCTTTACTCACACTCTTGAACGCTTCTCTGGCTTTTGGCCATGTTGCACTCCTCGATCACGCAGACTTCTCCCTGGAGACATCGGAGCGCATCGGCTTGATTGGTCGCAACGGCACGGGCAAATCGTCCCTGCTCAAAATCTTGGCGGGCATGGAACGCCCGGATGACGGCACGCTGCACGTGCAACAGGGTGTTCGCATCGCCTACGTCGCACAAGAACCTGTTCTGGTCCCCGAGCACACCATTTTTGAGTCGGTTCGCGAGGGATTGGCCGAGGTGATGCAATGGATCGACGATTACACGCACAGCAGGGGGGATCTGGACACCCTGCAGGGGCTGATCGAGTCACGTGACGGATGGGGCTGGGAACAACGCCTGGACGAAACCCTGCAACGCCTGAAGCTGGACCCCAACGCCGTTGTGCAATCGCTGTCGGGGGGCATGCGCAAGCGCGTGGCTCTGGCGCAGGCCTTGGTGACCCGTCCTGATGTGCTCTTGTTAGACGAGCCCACCAACCACCTGGACCTGAATGCCATCACCTGGCTGGAGGATCTGCTGATTGACTTCAAGGGCAGCGTGATCGCCATCACCCATGACCGAGCCTTCTTGGACCGCATCGCCACGCGCATCGTCGAGCTGGACCGGGGCAAGTTGCGCCCTTATCCGGGCAACTATGCCGCCTACCAAATCCAAAAAGAAGAGCAACTCGCCCAAGAAGCCGTGATCCAGGCCAAAGCCGACAAACTGCTGGCCCAGGAAGAAATCTGGATTCGCAAAGGAGTGGAAGCACGCCGCACCCGCAGCCAAAGCCGCATCACCCGACTGCAAAACCTGCGCAGTGAACGCGCCGCCCGCCGTGAAAAAGTGGGCAACGTGAAAATGGAAGTCGCCTCGGGTGTGCCCAGCGGCAAACTGGTGGCCGAGTTGACGGACGTGAGCAAGAGTTTCATCCAGCCCGATGGCACGGTGCGCACCATCATCCACAAGTTCACCGGCACCTTGCTGCGCGGCGACAAGATCGGCCTGCTGGGCCCCAACGGCGCGGGCAAGACCACGCTGCTCAAACTGATTTTGGGCGAACTCGAAGCCGACAGCGGCGAAGTGCGCCGTGGCACCAAGCTGGAAGTGGCCTACTTTGACCAGATGCGCGATGCGCTGGACCTGGACGCCACGCTGGAAGACTTCATCAGCCCCGGCAGCGAATGGATCGAGATCGGCAACAAGCGCCAGCACGTCAAGAGCTACCTGGGCGATTTTTTGTTCTCGCCCGCACGCGGCACATCGCCCGTACGCTCCTTGTCCGGGGGCGAGCGCAACCGCTTGCTGCTGGCACGCCTGTTTGCGCGCCCGGCCAACGTGCTGGTGCTGGACGAACCCACCAACGACCTGGACATCGAAACCCTGGAATTGCTGGAAGAGCTGCTGCAAACCTACGAAGGCACCGTGTTCCTGGTCAGCCACGACCGCGCCTTCATGGACAACGTGGTCACCGGCATCATCGCCTGCGAAAGCGCCCCGGACCAACCGGGCCTGTGGCGCGAATATGAAGGCTCGGTGCAAGACTGGCTGGTGCAATCGCAACGCGCACAGGCCATTCGGGCGCAGGCCGCGCAACGCAGTGGCTCGACGCCCGTGGCTGCCGCCACCCCCGTCACAACGGCCGCCCCACCCGCAGCAGCTGCCCGCAGCAAACTCAGTTACAAAGAACAACGCGAACTGGCCGAGTTGCCCGCCAAAATCGAAGCGCTGGAAAAAGAGCAGGCGGAGGCCCGCGCACAACTGGCGGACGGCAGCATTTACCAGCGTGACCCGGGCTTGGCACAGCAACTGTTCAAGCGCGATGCCGAGATTGACGAGGTGCTGTTGGCGGCCATGGAACGTTGGGAAGTGCTGTCGGCCCGCTGAAGGCACGCTTGGGAGTCCAAATGGCGACCTGACTTGTTGCCTTTTGGCTCTACATTCAAAGCCATGACCCCTTCAGAACTCAGCGCCCTGCTGGTGCTCGCCACCGTGAGCAGTTTCACCCCCGGACCCAACACCACCTTGTCGACCGCCATGGCCGCCAACCACGGTCTGCGCCGTGCCATGCGTTTTGTCTGCGCGGTACCGTTGGGCTGGGGCATTTTGTTCGTGCTGTGTGCCACGGGTTTGGGCGGTTTGGTGGTGGCTTTTCCGCCTTTGCGCTGGGGCATCGTGACGCTGGGCACGGGTTATTTGCTGTGGCTGGCATCGCGCTTGTGGCAAAGCGGCAGTTTGCAGCAGGCCGACAGCGCCAAACTGCAGGTGGGCTTTGTGCAAGGCGTGGGCCTGCAGTTCCTCAACATCAAGGCCTGGATGCTGGCGCTCGCGATCGTGGCGGGCTGGGTGGCCGGGCGCGAAGACGCCACGGCCCGCACGCTGGTGCTGCTGCCCATCATGGTGGCCTACGGTTTTTTCAGCAACCTGACCTACGCGGTGGCGGGCTCGATGCTGCGGCACTGGCTGGCGCACGGCCGCCGCTTGCTGATGTTCAACCGCTGCATGTCGGTGGCGCTGGTGGCCACGGCCTTGTGGATTTTGAACGGCTTGCGCCAAAGCGCAGGTTGACAGCAAACGCAGCAACCGCACAGCAGCACGCTCGCGCCCGATCACCGCATGGACAGCACCCACCAACACCGCGAGAACCTGGGGCTTTGGCTCGGGTTGCTGGGCGTGATCATCTTTGCATTGACCCTACCCATGACGCGCCTGGCCACCGGGACGGCAGACGCGCCCCAGTTGTCACCCTGGTTTGTGACCTGGGCACGGGCCGCGCTGGCGGGGGTGCTGTCGGCCATCTACCTCTTGGCCGTGCGTGCGCCTTGGCCCTCGGCTGCGCAACGCGGCCCCTTGTACTTGTCGCTGGCGGGCAACGTGATCGGCTACCCGCTTTTGCTGGGCTGGGCGCTGCGCCACGTCACGGCCAGCCATGCGGCCGTCATCACCGCCTTGCTCCCGCTGGCTACGGCCGCAGCCGCCGCCTGGCTCATGCACCAACGCGCCCGCCTGGGGTTTTGGGTGTTTGCCGCTTTGGGCAGCGGCCTGGTCGCGGTCTACAGCCTGCTTCGCGCAGCACAAATGGCCAATGGTGTGGCGCAGGGCTTTGGCCTGACCTGGGCCGATACCCTGCTGCTGGGCGCGGTGGCGGCCGCGTCGCTGGGCTATGTGGCCGGGGCCAAAGTCACGGCCAGCCTGGGCGCTGAAAAAGTCATCAGCTGGGTGTGCGTCATGGCCTTGCCCATCACCCTGCCCGGCGCCTGGCTGACCTGGCCCGAGAACGCGGTAGCGCCCGCTTCGTGGTGGGCCCTGATGTATGTCGGCGTGTTCTCCATGTGGGCGGGCTTTTTTGCCTGGTTTCGCGGCCTGTCGCTGGGTGGCCCCCTGCGCGTGAGCCAGCTGCAACTGCTGCAACCGTTCATCACCATCCTGACCGCCGTGCCATTGCTGGGAGAATCCCTGGATGCGATGACGCTGGGCTTTGCCCTGCTGGTGGTGCTCACGGTCTTCATGGGGCGGCGCACGGCCGGTCCCCGGCCTCCCCAACAACCTCTGAAGGAAACAACATGAACTGGAAGCTGGCCCAACGCGCCGACAAAATGAACCCCTCGGTGATCCGCGAGATCCTGAAAGTGACCGAGAAGCCCGGCATCATCAGCTTTGCGGGCGGCCTGCCCTCGCCCCAGACCTTCCCGATCGACGCCATGCGCGAAGCCAGCGAGCGGGTGCTGAGAGACGACGGCAAAGCAGCCTTGCAGTACGCCGCCAGCGAAGGCTATGCGCCGCTGCGCGAATGGGTGGCGCAAGACCTGCTCAAGCAAGGCATGAACGTCAGCCCCGACCAGGTGCTGATCACCACCGGCAGCCAGCAAGGCCTGGACCTGGTGGCCAAGATCCTGATCGACGCAGGCAGCCGCATTTTGGTGGAGACCCCCACCTACCTGGGCGCGCTGCAGGCCTTCACCCCGATGGAGCCAGTGGCCGTCGGAGTGAACAGCGACGACCACGGCGTGGATGCCGACGACCTGCGGGCCAAAGTGGGCAATGGGGCTGACAAGGCCCGCTTTGTGTATTTGCTGCCCAACTTCCAGAACCCCACCGGCCGCACCATGACCGAAGCGCGCCGCGCCGCCGTGGCGCAAGTGGCTGTCGAGTCTGGCTTGCCGATCATCGAAGACAACCCCTACGGCGACCTCTGGTTTGACGCGCCGCCCGCGCCATCGCTGAGCTCGCGCCACCCCGAGGGCAGCGTGTACCTCGGCTCTTTCTCCAAAATCCTGGCCCCCGGCCTGCGCTTGGGTTATTTGGTCGCCCCCAAAACGCTCTACCCCAAGCTGCTGCAAGCCAAGCAAGCGGCCGACCTGCACACGCCCAGCTTCAACCAGCGGGTGGTGGCCGAAGTGCTGAAAGACGGCTTCATCGAGCGCCATGTGCCCACCATCCGCGCCTTGTACAAACAGCAGTGTGAAGCCATGCTGGCCGCGCTCGACCGCGAAATGGCCGGGCTGGGCCTGACCTGGAACCGCCCGGTGGGCGGCATGTTCCTGTGGGTGCAACTGCCTAAGGGCCTCAAAGCCGTGCCCCTGCTGGAAAAAGCCGTGGCCAAAGGCGTGGCCTTTGTGCCGGGCTTTGCCTTCTATGCGCAGGACGCCAACGAAAGCACGCTGCGCCTGTCGTTTGTGACCGCCACCGTCGACCAGATCAACACCGGCATGGCCGCGCTGGCGGCCGCCATCCGCGAATCGCTCTGAACATCACGCAGGACCTTGCCATGAAAACCCGCGCCTTCCAACAAGTCGACGTCTTCACTGACACGGCCTTTCTGGGCAACCCGCTCGCCGTGGTGCTGGACGGCGAGGGTCTGAGCGATGCGCAGATGCAGGCCTTTGCCCGCTGGACGCAGCTGAGCGAAACCACTTTTGTGCTGCCGCCCACGCCCGAAGGGGCTGCGGGCGGTGCCGACTACCGGGTGCGCATCTTCACGCCCGGCGCTGAGCTGCCGTTTGCGGGTCACCCGACGCTGGGCACGGCCCACGCATGGCTGAGCGCAGGCGGCCAGCCGCGGCAAAGCGGCCAACTGGTGCAGGAATGTGGCGTCGGTCTGGTCAGCCTGAAATCGGTCGATGGCCGCTGGGCTTTTGCCGCGCCCCCCTTGCAGCGCCAGACCCCAGCGCCAGCGCTGCTGGCCGAAGTGCTGGCGGCTTTGGGCCTCCACGCCGACGAGGTGCTGGCCGCGCAAGACCTGAACAACGGCCCGCACTGGCTGGGCCTGTTGATCGACTCGGTGGACACCCTGCTCGCGCTGGCGCCGGACCACGCGGCGCTCAAACGCCTGAACACCAAGGTCGGCGTGGCGGCCAAACGTGAGACGAATCCCAGCGGCCTGATCCGCCGCGCCAACCGCGAGGCCCGCGCCTTTGCGCCGTCCACCCGCATCGCCAACGACCCCACCGATCTGGAAGTGCGGGCCTTTGCCGCCCCGGTGGGCATCGCCGAAGACCCGGTCACCGGCAGCTTGAACGCATCGCTGGCCCAATGGTTGATGGCCGAGGGCCACATGCCCGCGCAATACAGCGCCCGCCAGGGCACAGCGCTGGGCCGCGCCGGACAGGTGTTTTTGTCGCAAGACGAAAGCGGCCAAGTCTGGGTGGGCGGCCATGTGGTGGGCTGCGTTCAAGGCCACGTCACACTTTGATTTGCGCTTGACCGCGCTTGACCCCGGAAAGACCATGACCGACCTGCCCACGCTTTCACAGATCGAAGCCGCCGCCCAAACCGTTTACGCGGCCTTTGGCCCGACGCCGCAATACCGCTGGGCCACGCTCAGTCAACGTCTGGGCACCGACTGCTGGGTCAAGCACGAAAACCACACACCCGTGGGCGCGTTCAAGGTCCGGGGAGGCTTGACATATTTCGACCACTTGCGCAGCACCCAGCGTTTGCCCCAAGAGGTCATCAGCGCCACCCGGGGCAACCACGGCCAAAGCATTGCCTATGCCGCAGCGCGGCACGGTGTCGCGTGCACCATCGTGGTCCCACGCGGAAACTCCAGCGAGAAAAACACCGCCATGCAGGCCTTGGGCGCGCGTTTGGTGGAGCACGGTGACGACTTCCAGAACGCCCGCGAACACGCCCAAGCGCTCGCTGCAGAACGCGGGGCCCACATGGTGCCCAGCTACCACCCGGCACTGGTGCTGGGCGTGGCGACCGCATGGGTCGAGTTTTTGCGGGCCGTCCCGACCCTCGACGTGCTGTATGTGCCAATTGGACTGGGCTCCGGCGCCTGCGCCGCCTTGGCGGCCAAACAGGCCTTGGGGCACGCCGTCAAGGTGGTCGGTGTCGTGAGTGCCCACGCCACCACCTACGCCGACTCGATGGCGGCGGGTTGCGTGGTGGAAGCCCCGGTCAGCACCGTGCTGGCCGATGGCATGGCCGTGCGCCGCGCCGACCCGCAAGCGCTGGCCATCCTGCAAGCGGGATTGGACCGTGTGGTGCCAGTCAGCGACACCCAGGTCGCGCAGGCCATGCGCGACCTGTACACCGACACCCACAACCTGGCCGAAGGCGCGGGTGCCGCCAGCTTTGCCGCCGCGTGGGCAGACCGGGAGCAGCTGCAAGGCCTGCAGGTCGGCACCACCCTGTGCGGCGGGAATGTGGACACCGCCCTTTTTTGCGACGTGTTGAAAAAACACCTCTGAGCCCGGCAGACGTCCGACAACGACGCCAAACGATGGCCGTCGCTCTTGGGACAAAGCCTGCAGACCTGCCCGGACAGAATCCCCCGTCATGGGAACTCTTTATCTGGTCCGCCACGGACAAGCCTCGTTCGGGGCCGACGACTACGATCAACTCAGCGCCTTAGGCCGCCAGCAGGCGGTGCGCCTGGGCGAGTATTTGCGCCCCAAGCTGCAAGACAAACCGCTCGAAGCGGTGCTCATGGGCAGCCTGAAGCGCCACCGCCAAACCTGGGAAGGCATTGCCGAAGGCGCGGGCTTGACGCACACGCCATCGGTTTGGCCCGGCCTGAACGAATACGACAGCCACGCGCTGATCGAGTCCATCCACCCCGAGCCGCTGGCCAAGCCCGACACGCCCGAGCTGTACCGCCACCATTTCAGGCTGCTGCGCGATGCCCTGCATGCCTGGATGGCCGGACGCACCCAGCCGCAGGGCATGCCCAGCTATGCCGACTTTGTGGGCGGCATTGAGGCGGCGCTCGACCATGTGCGGCAGTCACACACCGGAGACGTGATGATTGTCTCGAGCGGCGGCCCCATCTCGACCGCCGTAGGCCGCGTGCTGGGCACCCCGCCCGAAACCACCATCGAGCTGAACCTGCGCATCCGCAACACGGCGCTGACCGAATTCGTGTTCAACCCCAAGCGCCACATGCTGCTGACTTACAACACCTTGCCGCATCTGGACAGCGACGAGCACCAAAGCTGGATCACCTTCGCCTGAAGCAAAATTCAACCATGCACAAGATGCGGCTCACCGGTAGATTCCCTAAGCAATAACCCTTCGCTTAGCAGGCAAAATCGGGCCATGAACAGTTCAACCGCTTGGTTGACCCTCCAATCGCAAGAGGGTGGCATCCAACTCACCACAACCCAAGCCGAGGACGCTGACCGGCTGACACGCGAGTTGGTCCATTTGCTGGACGAATGGGCACTGGCTTGCGCTGTTCAGACCTTGGTCTTGCCCCTGAACGGCGACCGCGTCGCACTGATTTGCAATCTGCGCCCCGACTTCAGAGCGCAGTGCATGCCCGGCCACGACACTTTGGCCTTGCAAGAAAAATTGGGCCATACCCCCCAAACCGACGAAGCCTGGGCGCTGGAGCGTGAAATATGGGTGGCCCTGCTGGGCTCCCCGCACCGTTTTCAATTCGCCAGCCTGGCCTCGCTCACCTCGCACATCCGGGTGCGGCGCAACATGGCTTTGGACGCCCGGAAAACCGCCTTGGCTTTCAAAACCGATGCGGCCGAGCGGCCTCAGGCATTTTGGCAAGACGGTGGGGACGACGCGGGTTTCATCCTGCAACCCGGTCGCTGCTTGGTCGACGCCCTGATCGCGGCCACCCAACCCGATGCCACGGGCAAGCTCTACGATTTTTCTTGCTACCGGGCGACCGAATACGTGATCTTGCTGGGCATCGCGCAAGAGCTCCAAACCGGCAACCCCGAACTGCTGGCCCAGTTGCAACGCCTCAATGAAGTCCACGCAGTGCGATCGGGTCAGTTCCATGATGTCTACCTGATCGAGTACGGCAGCATGGAGGCCCCATTGCCAGCCCGCTTTTATGTGCCGGGCGACCGTTTGTGGTTTCGCAACCCCGACGAACGCTCTTCAGACGTCACCGGCTACGAAGGCTCCTGGGTTCTTTACATGGGCGGCGGCTTGTTCAGCAACTTCTGGAAGCGCGACACGCCTTACACCCTGGAGTCCAAAGCCATCGAAATCTTCCACTGGAAAGATGGCGTGTACGCCGACGCCCAAGGGGACTTGCAGATGGACGAGACGGTGGTCGAGGCCTTGGTCGCGCAAACCCAAGCCAACCCTGAAGCCCGCTCGCAGGTTCTGGAGCGCATGCTGCGCATGCGCGACCCCAAAGGCGTTTACGCCGAAGGCGGCTGCATCGACACGACCCGAGAGTACCCACGCAGCGTGAGCCGCGACCACTGCGAACTGGTGCTGCCCCGGCTGTGAAAAACAGCGCCGATCAGCCGACCTGATCGCGCAAGGTGTCCGGCGGCAGCCGGTCGATCTCACCGAGCAGCTGCGCCAGCGCCCGCCCGGAGGCGTCCAGCAAGGCCTGGCCTTTTTCCGCCGTGGCCGCCGCCGCGTTGCCCGCCGCGCCCTGGCGGTTGTAGTCCTGCATCTGCCAGCCCAGCTTGGCGCTTTTGCCGTTGCCCAGGATCTCAAAGCGCTCGGCGCGGTCTTGCGAGGTGGACCGGAAATTCTGTGCCAGGTCCATGCGCACCGCACCGGGCCGCAGCGCCAGCATCATCGAGGTTTCGGTGTCCCCCGCATGCACGCCAAAGCGGTGTTCTTCGGGGGAGAACAGCGCATTCACGTCCCCACCTTGCGCATCGCGCAGCGGCAGATTGAACCAGCTCACGCTGTAGACCAGCATGCCCAGCCGGGCCCGCAGGTCCCGTGCCACGATGTCCATCACGCTGACCTGCCCGCCGTGCGCGTTGAGCAAGACCAGTTTCTTCACGCCACTGGCCGCGACCGACTCGCCCATGTCGGTCCACAAGCGGATCACGGTCTCGGCCTTGAGCGTCAAGGTGCCGGCAAAACGGGCATGCTCGGGGCTCAGGCCCACCGTTTGGGTGGGCAAGAACAAAGCAGGCAAATCGGCCGGCAAATGGGGCAAACAAGCGGCCACCACGCCATTGACCAGATCGGTGTCCACCGAGAGCGGCAGGTGTGGGCCATGTTGCTCGGTGGCGGCCACGGGCAGGACGGCGATCACGCGATCCATGGCACGGCCCGTTGCCAAGGCCTGAAAATCGGTGGTGGTCCAGTCGGCCCAAAAACGCGAAGGGTTTTGCATGGCAGGCATCTTAATGGAGCCGGGGCGTGTACAGTGCCTCTCGCACAAGACCAAGCCCCCAGGGTTTGGCGCAAAAAAGAAGGATGGGTGTGAAAGTTTCCGTGTTTGACCGTGGTTTGGCCTCGCTTGGGCGCCAGCTCGCCTGGCTGGTCTGGCTCGCCTTCATGGCGGCCTGCGTGCCCAGCCTGGCGCAGACGGGTGCCCTTTTTTCATCCAAGGCCACCGTCAGCACGCCTGGCACCGCCGCTTTGTTGGCCAGCGCCAGCCCTGTGGTCAGCACCGAGCAGGTGCGGGCCGAATTGCTGGCGCATGCCCCCCAGGGCATCCAGGCGGGACAAACCTTCTGGCTGGGCCTGCAGATCGAGCACCAGCCGCATTGGCACACCTATTGGCAAAACCCGGGCGACTCGGGCTTGCCCACCCGGCTGCAATGGCAGCTGCCCGCAGGCTTGCAGGCGGGGGACATCGCCTGGCCCCTGCCCAAAAAAATCCCGATTGGCACCTTGGCCAACTACGGTTACGAGGGCCGCCTCTTGCTGGCCGTACCGGTCACGGTGGCAGCCGGATTCCAGTTCCCGGCCACGGGTGGTTTGCCGATCCAATTGCAAGCCGAGTGGTTGGTGTGCCGCCAGGAATGCATCCCGCAAGAAGGGCGCTTCACCCTGAACCTGGCCTCTGCCGCGCCACAAAAGGCGCACGCGGCTTTGTTTGAAGCCAGCCAAAAACTCAGCCCCCAGGCCCTGCCTCAACTGCAGCAAGGCGGCAGCTGGATCACCGGGGGACAAACCCAGCTGTCGGACGACGGCCAGCAACTGAGCTTGCGCGTGCACGGCCTGCCTGCCAGCTGGCGTGGCCAGACGCTCAGCGCCTTCCCGGTCACGGCCAGCGTGGTGCACAACGCAGCCGTACAAGGCAAGGACTGGACGCAAAGCTGGCAAGGCGCGGTCTGGCGTGCCCAAATTCCGGTGTCGCCAGAGCGCGGAGACAGCCCCACGTCGATGCGCTGGGTGATCGCAGCCGGGCCCGAGTCGGCGCCCAAAGCGCCTGCTTTTGACATCGACACCCCCGTGCAAGGCACCTGGCCCGCGCTGACAACAGCTGCGCCCGCCGAAATTTCGCCCGCCTTGGCCAAGGCGCTGACCGAGAACGCCCGCGCCACACAAAAGCCAGCGGCCGCCTCCACCACCCCCTTGGGCCTGGCGCTGGCCATCCTGGGCGCGCTGGTCGGCGGCTTGCTGCTCAACCTCATGCCCTGCGTGTTTCCGGTGCTGGCCATCAAGGTGCTGGGTTTTGCTCAAGGCCACACCTCGCAGACCCCACACCGCGCTGCCGGCATGGCCTACACGGCGGGGGTGGTCATTTCCTTCGTGCTGCTGGGCGGCCTGATGCTCGCCTTGCGGGCTGCGGGCGAGCAACTGGGCTGGGGCTTTCAGCTGCAGTCGCCGCCTGTGGTGGCCGGTTTGGCGCTCTTGTTCACCCTGCTGGGCCTGAACCTGGCGGGTGTTTTCGAGTTCGGGCAGATGCTGCCCAGCAGCCTGGCCTCATTGCAAAGCCGCCACCCGACGGTGAACGCCGGTTTGTCGGGCGTGCTGGCCGTGGCCGTGGCCTCACCGTGCACCGCGCCCTTCATGGGCGCGTCGTTGGGCCTGGCGATCGCGTTGCCCGTTTGGCAAGCGCTCAGCGTGTTTGCCGCCATGGGGGTGGGCATGGCCCTGCCGTATCTGGCAGCCAGCTGGTGGCCGGGCATCGCCCGCGCCCTGCCGCGCCCCGGGCCCTGGATGGTGACTTTCCGTCAGGCCATGGCGTTCCCGATGTTCGCCACCGTCATCTGGTTGCTGTGGGTGCTGGGGCAACAAACCGGCATCGACGGTGCCAGCGGCTTGCTGGCCTTGCTGCTCACGGTGGCTTGGCTGGTTTGGGCTCTGAGCTTGAGCGGCCGCACGCGTTGGGTTTTGAGTGGCTTGGCCCTGGCCGCCTTGCTGTGGCTGGGCAGCAGCTGGCTGCCTTTGGCTTTGCGCGAAGCACCGTCCACCCCATCGGCCAGCAGCGCCAATGCAGCACCTGGCGCAGCCACCTGGCAGGCCTGGTCCCCCACAGACATGCAAATCCAACTGGCCACTGGCCGCCCGGTGTTTGTGGACTTCACCGCCGCCTGGTGCGTGACCTGCCAGTACAACAAAAAAACCACGCTGGCCGATGAACGCGTGTTGGCCGACTTTGCGGCCAAACAGGTGGTGCTGATGCGCGCCGACTGGACGCGCCGCGACCCGGCCATCACGCAGGCCCTCACCGAACTGGGCCGCAGCGGTGTGCCGGTCTATGCGCTGTACGCCCCCGGCCGTGCGCCCGTGCTCTTGTCCGAGCTGCCCAGCGTGGCGGAAATCCAAACCGCCTTGCAGGGGCTTGCTGCGCGTTGAGCTGACCTGACGTGCGTCATTTGGGCGCTTGCCCCTGATCGTGAATGTCTGGCGTGGCCTTGCCAGCATTCGGCCGCGGGGGCGGCCTCCCACCAAGAAACAGCCCACACACCAACCCAAGCGGCTTGCCCACTCATGTGAGCGCTGGCCCCTGCGCGCGAATGAGCCCCGCTTGGGCCTGCCACAATAAGGGCATGAGCTCTTTCGCCCCCCTTCAAAACGACACCTTCCTGCGCGCTTGCCTGCGCCAGGCCACCGACCACACCCCCGTCTGGCTCATGCGCCAGGCCGGGCGCTACCTGCCCGAGTACTGCGCCACCCGCGCCAAGGCCGGCAGCTTCATGGGCCTGGCCACCAACGTCGACTACGCCACCGAGGTCACCCTGCAGCCGCTGGACCGTTACCCGCTGGATGCCTCCATTCTCTTCAGCGACATCCTCACCGTGCCTGACGCCATGGGCCTGGGCCTGTCTTTCGCCCAGGGCGAAGGTCCGCGCTTTGCCAAGAACGTGCGCGACGAAGCCGCCGTGGCAGAACTCGCCGTGCCCGACATGAACAAGCTGCGCTATGTGTTCGATGCCGTGACATCGATCCGCAATGCGCTGAACGGCCGCGTGCCGCTGATCGGCTTTTCCGGCAGCCCCTGGACGCTGGCTTGCTACATGGTCGAGGGCGCGGGGTCTGACGACTACCGCCATGTGAAGACCCTGATGTACAGCCGCCCGGACCTGATGCACCGCATCCTGGCCATCAACGCCGACGCCGTAGCCCTGTACCTGAACACCCAGATCGAAGCGGGCGCCCAAGCGGTGATGGTGTTTGACAGCTGGGGCGGCGTGCTGGCCGATGGGGCTTTCCAGCAGTTCAGCCTGGCCTACACCGCCCGCGTGCTCTCGCAATTGAAGACCGAGCACAACGGCCAGCGCATTCCCAGCATCGTCTTCACCAAGGGCGGCGGCCTGTGGCTGCCCGAGATGGCAAGTTTGAACTGCGACGTGCTGGGCCTGGACTGGACGATGAACCTGGGCCGCGCACGTGCTCTGGTGGGCGGCCCAGTGGGCGGCCCCGGCAAGGCGCTGCAAGGCAACATCGACCCGAACATCCTGTTTGCGCCGCCCGCGCAGATCGCGACCGAGGTGCACCGGGTGCTCGACAGCTTTGGCACGCCGCACACGGACAAAACCACCACCGGCCCCACGCACATCTTCAACCTGGGCCACGGCATCAGCCAGTACACCCCGCCCGAGCATGTGACGGCGCTGGTCGAGGCGGTGCACAGCCATTCGCGAACATTGCGCCAAAACTGAGCAGGGGACGCGCCAAGGTTGAGCCGTTAGCATAAAAAACAGCGATTCAAGCCCTTTTTTTGCAAAATAAATGGCTTCAAACGCTTGACTTATGCACAAAAGTAAACCTTGGCGTCAAGACCTCTTGTTTGCTGCGCAGCAGCAAATCGGGTATATCACCCACTTCGCAAGTCATTGATTTTATTGGGTTTTTTATCTTGCACATTGGATGTGCAATTTGTTGGAAGGCTTGATTTTCAAGGCTTCCAGCGCATCCCGACCAGGTTTTCAACAAAGTTATCCACAGTTTTTTTGGATCGCCTTCAAAGTACTGAAAAATCAATGACTTACATCTTGTTTCAAGAAATCAGCTAACTTCCAATTCTGGCAATTTCATCCAAAACACTGAGAACAATGTGAGCACCCACCACTGGATCGACGTTGCCGTCCAGACCCCGGCCCACAGCCAGGTGGGGGGTCTGCTGAGCTACCGCAGCCCCTTTGGGCTGCAGCCCGGTCAGCTGGTGCGCGTGCCTTTGGGCCAACGCGAGGTGCTGGGTGTGGTGTGGGCCGTGCGCGATGCCGCGCCCGCCGACATGCCCGCCTCGGCCGTGCGCGATGTGTTGAGCGTGCTCGAAGGCCTGGCCCCGCTCGATGAGGCGTGGCGGCAATTGGTGCAGTTCTCGGCCCAGTATTACCAGCGCTCGCTGGGCGAGGTGGCCCTGTCGGCCCTGCCGCCCCAGCTGCGCGACCTGACCAGCGAACAACTGGCACGCCGCCTCAAAAAACAAAACACCAACCGCGCCGTGCAAACCACCCCCGGCCCGGCCCTCTCAACCGAGCAAAGCGCCGTGCTGGAACAGATGGCCAAAGGCACAGGCCCGTTTTTGCTGTTTGGCAGCACCGGCAGCGGCAAGACCGAGGTGTATTTGCAAGCGGTGGAGCGCATGCTGGCCACCGACCCGCAGGCCCAGGCCCTGCTCATGGTGCCCGAGATCAACCTCACGCCCCAGCTGGAAGAACGGGTACAAGCCCGTTTTGGCACCGAAGCGGTGGTGGCCATGCACAGCGGCATGACGCCCGCCCAGCGCCTCAAAGCCTGGCTGGCTGCGCACGCGGGCCACGCCCGCATCGTGCTGGGCACGCGCATGGCGATTTTTGCGTCCATGCCGCACCTGAAACTCATCGTGGTCGACGAAGAACACGACCCCAGCTACAAGCAGCAAGAAGGCGCACGCTATTCGGCCCGCGACCTGGCCGTGTACCGGGGACGCCTGCAAAACGCCACGGTGCTGCTGGCCTCGGCAACGCCATCACTCGAGAGCTGGCACCACAGCCGCCCGGCCACCGAGGGCGACCCCGGCGGGCGATACCAGCGGCTGCTGATGCCATCTCGAATCGGTGCAGGCATTGGTACCGGCCTGCTGCCCAAAGTGCGCCGGGTCGACATGAACAAACAACCCCGCCGCACGGTGCTGTCAGCGCCTTTGGTGGCCGCCATCCAGGAGCGGGTGGAGCGCGGTGAGCAATGCATGCTGCTGCTCAACCGCCGCGGCTATGCCCCGGTGCTGCACTGCGCCGACTGCGGCTGGAAAAGCGCATGCAAGCACTGCAGCGCATTCCGGGTGTTTCACAAGATTGACCGCACCCTGCGCTGCCACCACTGCGGCCTGACCGAGCGCGTGCCCCGCGCCTGCCCCGAGTGCGGCAACGCCGACATCGCGCCGATTGGCCGGGGCACCGAACAACTCGAAGAACACCTGGGCGAATTGCTCACGCATGTGTTGCGCCCCGACGGCTCGCCCGTGCGCATCGCCCGCATCGACGCCGACAGCACCCGCCTCAAAGGCGCGCTGGAAAGCCAGCTGGCGCAGGTGCATTCGGGCGAAGTGGATGTGCTGGTGGGCACGCAAATGATCGCCAAGGGACACGACTTCAGGCGCATCACGCTGGTGGCCGCCGTGAACCCGGACACGGCGCTGTTTTCAAGCGACTTTCGCGCGCCAGAGCGGCTGTTTGCGCTGCTCATGCAGGCCGCAGGTCGCGCCGGGCGAGACGCCGCGCAAAGCGCCACCAGCGAGATGTGGGTGCAGACCTTTCACCCCACGCACCCGCTGTTTGAAGCCCTGAAAAAACACGACTACCCGGCCTTTGCCGCCAGCGAGTTGGCCGAGCGCACCGCCGCCGACCTGCCGCCCATCAGCCACCAGGCCCTGCTGCGCGCCGACGCCCGCACCCAGGAAGCCGCCCAAGCCCTGCTGAACGCCGCCCGCGAAACACTGGAGGCGCAACTGAGCGCAGACCCGGCCACCGCAGACTTGGTCTTGCAGGTCAGCGTCTACCCGGCTGTGCCGATGAGCATGCAGCGTGTGGCCGATGTGGAGCGCGCCCAAATGCTGCTGGAGAGCCCCAACCGCATGGCGCTGCAAAAAATGCTGTGGCACCTGCACGGCGTGCTGCACCAGGTGCGCAGCCAGCCCGAACACAAGGGTGTGATCCGCTGGCTGGTGGACGTGGACCCGCAAGCGATCTGACATGGGCTGGCAGGTTTCCTGTGGGAGCGAGCCCCTGCTCGCGAACGTGCGCCCTGCCACTTCAACCCTTCGGCCGCAGGGGCAGCCTCCCACAACCGCCATGCAGAAATCCCCGGTTGTGGATGTCAGACTTTGAAAAAAGCCACCGCCCCCGAAAACGTCAAAAACGCCACCGCTGTGGTGACCAAAATGATGCGGGCAATGCGCCCGTTGTCCGCGCCCAGGCGCTCGGCCAAAAGCGACACATTGCTGGCGCTGGGCAGGGCAGCCACCAACACCATCACCTGCAGGGCGAAGGGCTCGATCGGCAGGCCCCACTGGATGGCCGTCAAGCCCACCAGCAAAACCAAGACCGGGTGCAACACCAATTTGATGAGTGAAATCGGCAGGTAATCGACCATGCGCAAAGCGCCATGAGGGCGCTCATGCGCCAGCATTTGCGAGCGGGCCAACACCGCCCCAATGGTGAACAGCGCCACGGGCGACGCCGCATCGGCCAGCAAGCTCACGGTTTTGTTCACCGGACCGATCAACTCCAGGTTCCAGAATGAAAACGCCGCGCCCAGGCTGATGGCCCAAGGCATAGGGTTGCGCAGCACCCCGGCCAGCGCCTTGCGGGCCGCCACTGCCGCGCCATGCTGCCCGGCCGCGTCCATGCGCGACAAAGCCACACACAGCGAAGAGGTGATCACCAGATCCACCACGATGGTCACGATGGCAGGCCCCACCGCCTGCGCACCCAGCAACGCCACCAACAAGGGCACACCCATGAAGCCGGTGTTGGGAAAGGCCGCCACCAGCGCCCCCAAAGACGCGTCGTTCCAGCGGATGCGCGCATTCAGGCTGATGGCGATGCTGAACGCCACGATCAGCAAGGCACACAACAAATACGTGAAAAACACCCCGGCATCGAGCAACTGGGCAATCGGCGTGTCGGCCCCAAAGCGGAACAACATGCAAGGCAGGGCAAAAAACAGCACAAAACCATTCAAACCCGGAATGGCCTCGAGGGGCAAAAACTTCAACCGGGCAGCGCCATAGCCGCACAAGACCAAGGCGAAGAAAGGAAAAGTGACACGCAGGATTTCAAGCATGGGCTGATTGTCGGGGTAAACCAGTAGAGCCCTCGGCCTGCACAGTCGCAGTGCGGACAAAATTGAGACAGCTCCCCCCTGCGGTCAGGTGAACGTCTTGCAAGTCCGATCACAAGAAGGTCGCTGCAGACACCCCAAAACGCGCACTCAAGGCGCGGACTTGCCGCACATTGAGTTCGCGTTTGCCCGTCAATATTTCAGAGACCACGCCCTGGCTGCCAATTTCTGCCAAGTCACCTTGTTTGAGTCCGTGCTGGGCCATCAAAAACTTCAACGCCTCTACCCCTGAGGTTTCAGGCAGCGGGTGATGCTCTGTCTCATAGTCCTCAATCAAGTCACCCACAATGTCCACCAAACCCATGAGGGGATGGTGCTCATCACCGCCCGTCTCCTCAAGCAGCGCCTCAAGCATGGTGGTCATTCGGGCATAGTGCGCCTCATCGCGGATGGGGGCAATGTCTGTGGCCGCGCGAAACTGCTCCCATGCGGGGAGAAGATGCTGCATATCAATGGGTGCATTCATGACTTCCATGCTCCTTTGTCATATTCACGGTGGGTTAACACCGCTTTGATGTAAACGATCTGCTTTTCAAACCGAACGTAGGCGATCAGCCGGTACTTGTTGCCCCCAATGTCGAACACCACCAGTTCGCCCACTTTGTCCACGGTGTTGAATGCCGCTTTCAGTTCACTCCAGTTGGAAAATCGGTTCTTCTCAATCACCCGCCGCCAGCCCTGCAATGGCGCATCGGCCAGCGGGTGTACTGTGGCAAACGACCGCAGCGCACTGTTGCTGATGATTTTCATGGGGCGATCATATCTCAAATTGAGATTTTGCACAGATCGGTCCACGAACGACCAAGACGGTTCAACGCGCAAGGGCAGCCGCTATGATGGCCCGCTTTGCTTCGCCCCCCATTTTCCCCACACAACCCCATGTCAGCCGGACTCAACAACGCCCAACTCGAAGCCGTGAACTATGTCTCCGGCCCTTGCCTGGTGCTGGCCGGGGCGGGTTCGGGCAAGACGCGGGTGATCACGCACAAGATCGGCCGCCTGATTGAAGCCGGGCTGGAGCCCAAACGCATCGCCGCCATCACCTTCACCAACAAGGCCGCTGCCGAGATGCGCGAGCGGGCCAAAGATTTGATTGGCAAGGCCGCCAAAGATGTGACGGTCTGCACCTTCCACGCCCTGGGCGTGCGCATCATGCGCGAGGACGGCCATGTGCTGGGCCTGAAACCGCAGTTCAGCATCATGGACGCGGACGATGTGACCAGCATCCTCAAGGACTGCGGCGGCACCACCGACGCGGCCACCGCCCGCCAGTGGCAGTGGACCATCAGCCTTTGGAAAAACATGGGCCTGAACGCCGAGCAGGCCGCGGCCCAAGCGCCTGACGACAACGCCCGGGTGATCGCCCGCATCATGGCGCTGTACGAAGAGCGGCTGACGGCTTACCAAAGCGTGGACTTCGACGACCTGATTGGCATGCCCCTGAAGCTGCTGGCCGACTACCCCGAGGTGCGCGAGCGCTGGCAGGCCAAGATGGGCCATGTGCTGGTGGACGAATACCAGGACACCAACGCCACACAATACGAGGTGCTGAAACACCTGGTGGGCGAGCGGGCGCGCTTCACGGCGGTGGGCGACGACGACCAGTCGATCTACGGCTGGCGCGGGGCCACGCTGGACAACTTGAAGCGCCTGCCGGTGGACTTTCCGAATTTGAAGGTCATCAAGCTGGAGCAGAACTACCGCTCCACCAGCGCCATCTTGCGGGCGGCCAACAACGTGATCCAGCCCAACCCCAAGCTGTTCCCTAAAACGCTGTTTTCGGAGCTGGGTGAGGGCGAGCCGGTGCGCGTGATCGATGCCGTGAACGAAGAGCACGAAGCCGACCGGGCGATTGCCCGCATCCAGTCGATTCGAGGCGGGCAGATCAACCCCTCCAAACACCGCGAGTTCAAGGACTTCGCCATCCTGTACCGGGCCAACCACATGGCCCGACCGTTTGAGCAAGCGCTGCGCCGCGCCAACATTCCTTACAAGGTGTCGGGTGGGCAGAGCTTTTTTGACAAGGCCGAGATCAAGGACTTGTGCGCCTGGTTTCGCCTGTGGATCAACAACGACGACGACCCGGCATTTTTGCGCGCCATCACCAGTCCCAAGCGCGGCATCGGCCACCAGACGCTGGGCCAGCTGGGCACTTTTGCCACGCAGTACAAACTGAGCCTGTTCGAGGCGCTGTTTGCGGGCAGCCTGCCCAGCGCGGTGAATACCCGCGCGGTGGACGGCCTGCACGAGTTTGGCCGCTACATCAACGACCTGGAACACCGTGCGCGCCAAACCCTGGGCAAAGAGGCGGCGCTGGCGTTTCTGCTGGAGTGGCTCCAAGAGATTGGCTACGAATCGCACCTGTACGACGGCGAGGACAACGAAAAAGTGGCCTCGGCCCGCTGGACCAATGTGCTGGAGTTTTGTGACTGGATGGCCGGGCGCTGCGGTGGCGAGATCGAAGACGCCACCGGAACAGAAACCACCGAAACCAAAAACCTGCTGGAGGTGGCGCAGACCATCTCGCTGATCTCCACCCTGAGCGAGCGCGAGAAAGACCAGAACGTGGTGACCCTGTCGACCCTGCACGCCTCCAAGGGCCTGGAATGGCCGCATGTGTTGCTGGTGGGTGTGAACGAGGGCCTGCTGCCTTTCAAACTGGGCGACGACGACACCACGGAGGGGGCGAGCCAGGAAGGCATCTTGCTGCGCCTGCAGGAAGAGCGCCGCCTGATGTACGTGGGCATCACCCGCGCCCAGCGCAGCCTGGCCGTGAGCTGGACCAAACGCCGCAAAAAAGGCCGCGAAACCGTGGCCGCCCTGCCCAGCCGCTTCATTGCCGAAATGCGGCTGGATGAAAAGACCACCCAAGAAGACCCGCGCGAAAAACTCAAGGCGCTGCGGGCCGAATTTGCCCAACGCGCAGCAGTCTCTGCAGCGGCGGCAGCGCAAGCCAAAACATGAACCTAACACACGCCTTTTTGAACCGACGCGCCCCAGCCGCTTGGCTGTGCGGCCTGCTGGCCCTGACCCTGAGTGCCTGCCAGGGGCTGCCCACACGCACGGGCTGCCCCAGTGCCCAGAACATGAGCCCTGACATGCTGCACGGCACCTGGACCGTACAGATCACGGGTGAACCCCTGGGGACTTTGACCTTGGGCCCCCACCCGGAACACGTGGGGAGTTTGCGGGGTGAATGGGTCACCGCAACGGCGTCGAAACCCCGCGCGGTGGTGGCCGACCTGGACGACGGCGAGTTCACCCTGGAAGAGACACACGACGGCCAACGCATCGCCGCCACCTGGCTGGGCAGCCTGCCCAAGGGGGCTTGCGGGCGTCAAATTCAGGGCCAAAGAACGACAGCCGGTCGGGACACCCGCCCCTTCGTGTTGACCCGCCAGCCCTGACCCCCTGCCCCCGCTGGTGAATTGGCCTGCGCCGTCCAAAGGCCACTGTTTTCTCACGCAAAATACAGACCTCCACTCTCAGGGCCTTTGACCAGATGAACGCGTCCACTTACCTTCAAGCACCGCCGAAGCGCAAGCTGCTCGGTCTGGCTGGGGTGGTGGTTCTGCATGCCTTGTTGTTTTGGGCTGTCCAGGCGGGCTTGACGCGCACCGTCATTCAAAAGATGCCCAACGTGGTGCAAGCGCTGCTGCTGGAAGAAAAGAAACCCGAGCTGGCAACGCCACCCTCGCCCCAGCCGCCGCCACCTGCGCCGTCCAAACCCCCACCGCCCCAGACCCCGCCGCCCGCGTATGTGCCGCCTGCCGTGACGCCACCCGCCGAGATTCCTGCTGCTGCACCTGCAGCAAATGTCATCACTGCGGCAACGGCTACGTCTCAACAACCCACTTCGTCGACTACATCTGTTTCAGCAGCCCCTGCCATAAAGTCCGAGCCAGTTAGAACCGGTCCAGTAGGCATTTATTGCGAAAAACCAAGCTATCCTCTGGCATCAAAACGCATGGAAGAAGAGGGTTCTGTTACCTTAAATATATTTGTTGGTGCCGACGGTAATGTATTCAAAATAAATATAGACAAATCATCTGGTCATAAACGACTAGATGAAGCAGCTAAAAATGAATCCATGCGATGGCGATTCAAACCCGCCACTTTGGATGGAAAGCCTATTGAACATTCATTTACGAAAACGTTCAATTTCAAGCTTGATCCCGACCCAATTCAACCCTCTAAAGTAGACGGAAAATCTCCATGCTGAACTTATTCAAACTATCGCCAATGAAATTTTGTGTCTTCTTTATTTGTAATGTTTTTTTTCTGACGCCAATTTATGCTGCTGAAGAAGTTTCTGACGTAAACCCCTATGGCCTGGGTGCCCTGTGGGCGCAGGGAGATGCGGTGGCCAAGGGCACCTTGCTGATTCTGGTGCTCATGAGCATGGGCAGCTGGTATGTGATCTTCACCAAGTTCACCGAGCAATCCAAGCTGCACCGATTTGCCAAAACCGCACAAGCGAACTTCTGGACGGCGGGCTCTGTGCGGCAAGCGGCCGAGGCTTTGGAAGCAGACAGCCCCTTCCGCTTCATTGCCGAAAAAGGTCTGGAGGGTGCAAGCAAACACCCAGGCCTGCTGGGCAATGTGGACTTCAACACCTGGGTCACGATGGCACTGCAGCGGGCCATGGGCACCGTGCAAAGCCGTCTGCAAAATGGCCTGGCCGTGCTGGCCACCGTGGGCTCTACCGCGCCTTTTGTCGGCTTGTTCGGCACGGTTTGGGGCATCTACCACGCCCTGGTCAAGATCGGCATGTCGGGCCAGGCCAGCATCGACAAAGTGGCGGGCCCCGTGGGCGAGGCGCTGATCATGACCGCCATTGGCCTGGCTGTGGCCGTGCCCGCCGTGCTGGGCTACAACTGGCTGGTGCGTCGCAACAAAGCGGCGATGGATGAAGTCAACGCCTTCGGTGCCGACCTGCACGCCGTGCTGCTGGCGTCAGGCCAAAAATAATGGGCATGAACCTCGGCCCCACGCTAGGCAGTCAGGACGATGACGAGGTCATCGGCACCATCAACACCACGCCCTTGGTGGATGTGATGCTGGTGCTCTTGATCATTTTTCTGATCACCATCCCGGTGGTGACCACCTCGATCAAGGTGGACCTGCCCAAAGAGCAGAACGTGGTGCGCGAGGCCAAGCCCGACACCGTGATCATCTCGGTCAACCAGGCGGGACAAATCTACCTCTACGACACGCCCGTCAAAACGCCTGGCGAGCTGGTCGAACGCTTGAAAAAGTTTGCCGCCATGAAGCCGCAGCCCGATGTGCAGATCCGGGGCGATGCGCAAAGCGCTTTCGAATCGGTGGGACGCGTCATGTACGCGGTGCAACGCGCAGGCATCACCCAGGTCGGCTTCATCACCGACCCGGCCCGCTGACCCCCTTAGGACACCACCATGGCCATGAACCTGGGCACCAGCCACAGCGACGAACCCGACGTGATGATGGACATCAACACCACGCCCCTGATCGACGTGATGCTGGTGCTGATCATCATGCTGATCATCACCATTCCAGCGCAATTGCACGCGGTCAACTTGGACATGCCTGTGGCCGCTGCTGCGGCGAAAAAGCAAGATCCGGTGGTGATCCGCGTGGACATCGACGCCGACGCCAGCCTGCGCTGGAACGGTCAGCTGCTGGGCGACCGACAAGCCTTGGAGACCCGCCTCGCCGAAGCGGCCGCCGTGCAGCCGCAACCGGAGCTGCACATCCGCTCACATGCCCAAGCCAAATACGAAGCCACCGCAGCGGTACTGGCCAGTGCCCAGCGGCTGGGCCTGACCAAGCTGGGCATCGTCGGCACCGAACGCTTCGCCAGCCCGTAACCGGCACACCAGAAGCTGACCGCGCCGCTCACCCGCCATGGATGCCCGATCAAGTCGGGCATGACGACAGGTTGACAGCACAGTCTCGCGAAATTTTGTCGGCGCATCCTCGAGAAGTCTTGTCAGCGTACCCAAGCGAAGTTTTGTCACACCCGGCTTGACCGGGTGTCCATGTCCGCTGGGGTACTCCACCCCCATCCGGCAACGCTCACCCGCCATGGATGCCCGATCGAGTCGGGCATGACCACGCTGGGGGTCACGCCCAAAGAAAAAGCCGCTCGAGAGCGGCTTTTCAAGGGAAAGAGAACCCAAATCAGTCGGCGTACTTGCCAGCGGCATCGACAGCGGCCTTGATCTTGATCATCTCGGCGGCCACAAACTTCTTGTGCTCTTCAGGCTCGACACGCTTGTCGGTCACCACCAAAGCGCCCAGACCTTCGTTCTTCTTGATGAACTCGGGGTCTTTCAGGGCTTTCTTCAGGGCGTCGTTCAGGGTCTTGGTGATCGCTGCGGGCGTGCCTTTGGGGGCATACAAACCATGCCAGATGGTCAGGTTGAAACCCTTCAAACCCATTTCCTGCAAGCTGGGGTAGTGCTTGAGCACAGGGTGACTGGCCAGGGGCTTGGCAGTGGTGACCGCGAAAGCCTTGACGCGACCGCCTTCGATCTGGCTGGTGGTGTTGGTGGTCTGGTCACACATCACATCGACCTGGCCGCCGATCAAGGCGGTCATGGCAGGTGCCGTGCCACCGAACGGGATGGTGGTCATCGCGTCTTTGGTCTGCAGATTGGATTGCCACAGCAAACCACAGATGTGCGAGGCGGAACCCAGACCCGCGTGGGCGATGTTCAGCTTGCCCGCATTGGCGCGGATGTAGTTCTCAAAATCGCGGTAGGTGTTGGCGGACAGCTGGGGCTTGCCGATCAAGGTCATGGGCACGTCATTGACCATGCCCAGGAACTCGAAGTCTTCCAGCGGCTTGTAGGCGATCTTGCGGTACAGGGCGGGTGTGGCGGCCATGCCGATGTGGAACAGCAAAAGCGTGTGGCCATCGGGGTTGGCTTTGGCCACCTTGGTGGCACCGATCGTGCCGCCAGCGCCTGCGGCGTTTTCGACCACAAAATTGCTGCCGGGAATCTGCTTGCGCATGGCTTCGGCCAAGTCGCGTGCCACGCGGTCTGTCGGGCCACCTGCGGTGAACGGCACCACGATTGAGACAGGTTTGTTACCGGGGAAAGTCTGGGCCTGAACACCCACAGACACAGCGGCCAAAGCGGCCAGAGCGATCCATTGCTTCATCTAACACTCCTGAAATTGACTGTACAGTTTAAAACTTCAAGAGTGTCACGAAATCGCGGAAACTACTTAGCGGCTAACCCTTGTATGACCTTGATTTCATTAAGGAATTGGGCCGCCCGCGGCCACAACATGGCGTTGCCAAAACCCTGAAAACAGGGGCTCACTGGTAACTGCGAGCGTCTTCGATCACTTTGCCATCGTTGGCCAGGCTGCCGGACTGGACCAGATGCACCTCACCACGGAGTTTGGTGACATCGCGCACCGCCTCGGACACTCGGGCCTTGAGGGCCTCATCGCTCAGGTGATCGGTCTCGACATGCAAAGCCATCTGGTCGTTGGCCATCTCACCGGTCACCACCAGGCGGGCCTTGCGCACCTCGGGGAAGCGCTTGACGATTTCGGCCACCTGACCGGGGTGCACAAACATGCCCCGGATCTTGGTGGTCTGGTCGGCGCGGCCCATCCAGCCTTTGATGCGCTGACCCGTGCGGCCCGTGGGGCAGGTGCCGGGCAGGATGGCGGACAAATCGCCCGTGCCAAAACGGATCAAGGGGTAATCGGGGTTGAGCGTGGTGATGACCAGCTCGCCCACCTCGCCTTCGGGCACCGGGTCGCCCGTGCCGGGGCGCACGATCTCGACGATCACGCCTTCGTCCAGCACCAGGCCTTCACGCGAGGCAGTTTCATAGGCAATCAAACCCACATCGGCCGTGGCATAGCACTGGTAAGCATCCACACCGTGCGCCGTCATCCAGTCGCGCAGGCTGGGCGGAAAGGCTTCGCCCGACACCAGCGCTTTGCGCACGCTGGGCAGGGCCACGCCCATCTCGGCGGCTTTTTCAAGGATGATTTTCAGGAAGCTGGGCGTGCCGATGTAGCCTGCAGGCTGCAACTCGGCCATGGCCGCCACTTGCTGTTCGGTCTGGCCAATGCCACCCGGAAACACGGTGCAGCCCAAGGCATGGGCACCGGTTTCCATCATGGAGCCCGCAGGCGTGAAGTGGTAGCTGAAGCAGTTGTGGATCAGCTCACCCGGACGAAAACCGGCCGCAAACATGGTGCGGGCCATGCGCCAGTAATCGGCCCGCGTGCCTTCGGGCTCGTAGATCGTGCCGGGGCTCGCAAACACGCGGGTCATGCCCGGGCCAAAACCCAAGGTGCTGAAGCCGCCGAACACATTGCCGCCTGCCGCACGCGCTGCTTTCTGGCGTTCGAGCAACTCGTATTTGCGGATGACCGGCAATTGGGCCAGCGCAGCGCGGCTGGTGACGCTGGCGGCATCCACGCTTTGCAGCAACTCGGCAAAGGCCGGAGCCTTGGCTTTGGCATGCGCCACCTGCGCGGGCAACGCGGCCATCAAGGCGGCTTCACGCTCATGCGGGCTGCGGGTTTCGAGGGCGTCGTAGTGCGTCATGGGTGCAGACAGATCTTTGTGGGAGCGCGCCCCTGCGCGCGAAAAACGGTTGTGCGTGTGTGGCATTCGCGCGCAGGGGCGCGCTCCCACAGGGGTAGAAGTCTCGGACTTCCTAAGCCCTCAAGCCAACCAGCGCTTGCGGCGCTTGTAGCTCTTGACGTCCTTGAAACTCTTGCGCTCGCCACCGCCCACGCCCAGGTAAAACTCTTTCACGTCCTCGTTGGTGCGCAGCTCTTCGGCCGCGCCGTCCATCACCACACGGCCCGACTCCATGATGTAGCCGTAGTCGGCGTATTTGAGCGCCATGTTGGTGTTCTGCTCGGCGATCAGGAACGTGACTTTTTCCTTCTCGTTCAAATCCTTCACGATGTTGAACACCTCTTCCACGATCTGCGGGGCCAGGCCCATCGAGGGCTCGTCCAGCAAAACCATGTTCGGGTTGGACATCAGGGCGCGGCCAATGGCGCACATCTGCTGCTCGCCACCCGAGGTGTAGGCCGCTTGCGAAGTGCGGCGGGTCTTCAAACGCGGGAAGTAGTTGTAGACCTTTTCCAGGTTGGCCGCGATCTCGCCCTTGTCGGTGCGGGTGTAACTGCCGGTCATCAGGTTCTCTTCGATGGTCAGGTGGGCAAAGCAGTGGCGGCCTTCCATCACCTGCACCACGCCCCGGTTAACCAGGTCAGCGGGCGAGAGGTTCTCGATGCGCTCACCACGCAGCTCAATGGAGCCCTTAGTGACTTCACCACGCTCGCCCTTGAGCAAGTTGGAGATGGCCCGCAGCGTGGTGGTCTTGCCCGCACCGTTGCCGCCGAGCAAGGCCACGATGCCCCGCTCGGGCACTTGCAGGGACACGCCCTTGAGCACCAGGATGACATGGTTGTAAATGACTTCGATGCCATTGACGTTGAGGATGATGTTGGAATCGTTCATGGGTCGCCTGTTTGAATCAACCGAAAGGCCAGCGCTCCCGCTGGTCTTTCGGTTGACGGCTCACGCCGAAGCGCGAGCCATCAACACGAACCGATTAAGACTGGCAATCCGCAGGGGTGCGGCGTGTCATCTTCTTGTCGGCTAGGTACTTGTCGGCACCGGCTTTGATCATGGGCTTGAGGATCTGCTCGTCGGCCTGGATGAAGTCAGAGCTGAAGCTCCATTTGCTGCCGTCCCAGGTTTGCACGCGGGCAGAGGTCGAACCCATGTGATCAGCGCACGAAGTGGACAGCGGCTGCATGATGCCGGTGAAGCCCATGGCGTCCAGACGCTTTTGGTCCAGGTTCAGGTTTTCCAGGCCCCAGCGCACTTGCTCGCCAGTCATGACCTTGCCCTTGCCAAAACGCTCCTGCGCACGGCGCACGGCTTCCACGCCCAGCATGCCAATGATCACGCCACGGGTGTAAAGCACTTGCCCCACTTCATCCTTGGGACCGGAGCCTTGGCTCTTGCCATGCACGTGCTTCAGGATGTCCTGAATCACCTTGGGTTGTGTGCCGGAGGTGTTCAAAGCCAATGCGTTGTAACCCTTGGCGCCTTCGCCCACGTCCTTGACGTCAGGCTCGGCACCGGCCCACCACACACCGTACATCTTGTCGCGGGGGTAGCCTGTGGCCTGCGCTTCTTTCAGGGCGGTGGAGTTCATCACGCCCCAGCCCCACAGCATCACGTAGTCAGGACGGCTTTGGCGCACTTGCAGCCAGGCCGACTTTTGCTCGACGCCGGGCGCAGTCACGGGGATCAGTTGCAGGTCAAAACCATGCATCTTGGCACGCTCTTGCAGCAAAGGAATCGGCTCTTTGCCGAATGGCGAGTCGTGGTAAACCAAGGCAATCTTCTTGCCTTTGAGCTTGTCCAGGCCGCCTTCTTTTTTGCCCAGGTGTTGCACCAGGATGTCAGCGCCCGTCCAGTAGCTGCCCATCAAAGGGAAGTTCCACTTGAAGGCCATGCCGTCCTGCGCGATCGACAAACCGTAGCCCAAGGTGATCAAAGGCAACTTGTCCACAGGCGCTTTTTCGGTCAACGCAAACGTGATGCCCGTGGCCTGTGGATCGAACAGGGTCACGCCTGGGCGGCCTTTCAGGCGCTCATAGCATTCCACACCACGGTCAGTGGCGTAGCCGGTTTCGCACTCTTCAAAAGTGATCTTCACGCCGTTGATGCCGCCATCGCGGGCATTGATCAGCTTCAGATAGTCTTGCTTGCCGTTGGCCCATGGGATGCCGTTAGGGGCATAAGGGCCGGTGCGATAGGACAGCAGCGGGAAAAACTGCTCCTTCGCTTGTGCCTTGGCTTGCGCCTGCACCGAGGTCGTCACCAAGGACGATGCAGCGGTCGCCACAGCGGCCACAGCCAAAATCAAATCACGCATCTTCATACTTGTCTCCTTAGAAAAAACACTCACACAAAAAAACCAAAACTCACCCGATTGATCTTGAAAAAATCAGTGCGGGAAAGGCCACAAACGCAGCTTCTGTTTGGCGATCGACCAGAGCTTGGCCAAGCCATGTGGCTCCACGATCAAGAACCACACGATCAAACCGCCAAAGATCATCAGCTCGGCGTGCGACACGCCTGCCGTCGAGATCTCGATGCCCACCAAGCCCGCCAAAGCAGGCAGGATCTGACTCAATGCAATCGGCAGCAAGGTGATGAACGCCGCGCCCAGGAATCCACCGAGGATGGAGCCCAGACCGCCGATGATCACCATGAACAACAAACGGAAGGAAATGTCCACCGAGAAGGCCGCAGGTTCCCAGGCACCCAGGTAAATGAAAGCCCACAGGCCACCGGCCATGCCCACGATGAACGAGCTCACTGCGAAAGCGCTCAGCTTGGCATACATGGGGCGGATGCCGATCACGGCCGCAGCCACATCCATGTCGCGGATCGCCATCCACTCGCGGCCCACGGCGCTGCGTACCAGGTTTTTCGCGAGCAAGGCCACCACCGCCAGGATGCTCAGGCACAACCAGTATTTGCTCATGGCACTTTCGATGGGCAGACCGAACACCTGCAAGTCAGCCACCGACACCGAGCCCGAAGGCGAGTCGTTGGTCAGCCACTTGATGCGCAAGAACATCCAGTCGCTGAAAAACTGCGCGGCCAAAGTAGCCACCGCCAGATACAGGCCCTTGACGCGCAAGCTGGGCAGACCGAACAAAATGCCGAACACCGTGGCGCACAAGCCGCCCAGGATCAAGGCTGGAATCAAGGGCAGTCCTGGCACACGCACAAAGAAGTTGTAGGCGCCGTAAGCCCCCACCGCCATGAAGGCACCCGAACCCAAGGAAATCTGACCACAGTAACCCACGAGGATGTTCACCCCCAGCGCGGCCAAGGACATGATGAGGAAGGGAATCAGGATGGCACGGAAGAAGTAGTCCGACGCCAACATGGGCACCACCGCAAAGGCAAACACCAACAGCAGCGCCATGACGATGCGGTCTTGCCGGATCGGCAGGATTTGTTGATCGGCCCGGTACGAGGTTTTGAATTGACCGTTTTCTCTGTAGAACATAATTTTTCCTTACACGCGGTCGATGATCTTTTCGCCAAACAGACCTTGCGGACGGATCAGCAAGAATCCCAGCGCCAGCACATAGGCGAACCAGATCTCGATACCGCCCCCCACATAACCGCCCAAATACACCTCGGAGAGTTTTTCACCCACACCGATGATCAGGCCGCCAATGATGGCGCCCGGCACCGATGTCAGGCCGCCCAGAATCACCACCGGCAGGGCCCGCAGGGCCACGGTGGCCAGCGAGAACTGAACACCGAGCTTGCTGCCCCAGATCATGCCGGCCACCAAGGCCACGATGCCCGCGACACACCACACGATGACCCAGATGCGGTTGAGCGGGATACCGATCGACTGCGCCGCCTGGTGGTCGTCGGCCACCGCACGCAGGGCGCGGCCCGTCGCTGTTTTCTGGAAGAAGATCGTCAGCAAGGTCACCAGCGCAGCGGCAATCAGCGCGGCATACAGGTCTTCCTTGTTGATCAACACACCGCCCTGGAACATGCCTTCCAGAATGAAGACCGGGTCCTTGGGCATGCCGATGTCGATCTTGTAAATGCTGCTGCCAAAAATGGTCTGACCCAAACCTTCGAGGAAGTAGGCAATGCCCAGCGTGGCCATCAGCAGGGTTGCGCCTTCCTGGTTGACCAAGTGCCGCAGCACCAGGTACTCGACCGCCCAGGCCACCACAAACATCACTACCGCCGCCATGGCAAAGGCCAGCAGGTTGGCCATCCACAAACTGTCCACGCCAGTCCACTGCGGAATCCATTCAGAAAACCGCGCCATCGACAAAGCGCCAAACAGCACCATCGCGCCCTGCGCGAAATTGAACACGCCAGAGGCCTTGAAAATGAGCACAAAGCCCAGAGCCACCAGCGAATACAACATGCCCGCCATCAGGCCACCGAGCAATGTTTCAAGAAAGAATGCCATCTTTAAATCCTTGTTCGTGCGGGTTCGGTCAGTGCGACGTGCCCAAGTAGGCACTGATCACTTCTTCGTTGTTGCGCACCTCGTCGGGCGTGCCGTCGCCAATCTTCTTGCCGTAGTCCAGCACCACCACGCGGTCCGAGATATCCATCACCACGCCCATGTCGTGCTCGATCAACACCACCGTGGTGCCGAACTCGTCGTTGACGTCCAGGATGAAGCGGCACATGTCCTGCTTTTCTTCCAGGTTCATGCCGGCCATGGGCTCGTCAAGCAGCAGCACTTGCGGCTCCATGGCCAGGGCGCGGCCCAAGTCCACCCGCTTTTGCAGGCCATAAGGCAACTGGCCCACGGCCGTCTTGCGGAAGGCCTGGATTTCCAGGAAGTCGATGATGTGCTCGACTTTTTCGCGGTGTGCCTCTTCCTCGCGCTGGGCTGGGCCCACGCGCAGCGCCTGCAAAAACAGATTGCTTTTGATCTTCAGGTTGCGTCCCGACATGATGTTGTCGATCACGCTCATGCCTTTGAACAAAGCCAGGTTCTGGAAGGTGCGGGCAATGCCCATCTCGGCCACCTGGCGGCTGTTCATGTGGTCAAAGGTCTGGCCACGGAAAGTGATGCTGCCCTCTTGGGGTGTGTAGACCCCGTTGATGCAGTTGAGCATCGAGCTTTTGCCCGCGCCATTGGGGCCGATGATGGCGCGCACTTCATGCTCGCGCACGTTGAACGAGATGTCGGTCAGCGCCTTCACGCCGCCGAAACGCAAACTGATGTTGTTGACGTCGAGGATGACGTCGCCGATTTTTTTGGTCATGCTGCTGCCTTCACGGGTGTGAATGTTTTGGCGTCGGAAATCTTGAGCGTGGCGCTGACGCTGCCGGTACGGCCGTCTTCGAACTTCACCACCGTCTCGATGAATTGCTCGGTTTTGCCGCCATACAGGCCATCGACCAGCGGTTTGTATTTGTCGGCAATGAAGCCACGGCGGACCTTGTTCGTGCGTGTCAATTCGCCATCGTCGGCGTCCAGCTCCTTGTGCAAGACCAGGAAACGCGAAACCTGACTGCCCGCCAGCAAAGCGTCTTCGGCCAGGTCGGCGTTGACTTTTTCCACGCACTCCTTGATCAACTCATACACCTCGGGCTTTTGGGCCAAGTCGGTGTAACCGGCATAAGGCAGGTTGCGGCGCTCGGCCCAGTTGCCCACCGCGTCGAAGTCGATGTTGACCATCACGCAGACTTTCTCGCGCTGGTCGCCATAGGCCACGACCTCTTTGATGTGCGGGAAGAACTTGAGTTTGTTCTCAACGTATTTGGGCGCGAACATGGCACCGTCGTTGGCACCGCCCTGGATGCGGCCCACGTCTTTGACGCGGTCGATGATCTTGAGGTGGCCATGGCTGTCGATGAAGCCCGCGTCGCTGGTGTGGTACCAGCCGTCCGGCGTGAGCACTTCGTCGGTGGCTTTCTGGTTTTTGTAATAGCCCTTGAGCAAGCCGGGCGACTTGACCAGGATTTCGCCGTTGTCTGCGACCTTGATCTCCACGCCTTTGCACGGCACACCCACAGTGTCGGCACGAGCCTGGTTGTCGGGCTGCAGACAGACGAACACAGCGGTTTCGGTCGAGCCATACAGTTGCTTGATGTTCACACCGATCGAGCGGAAGAAGGTGAACAAATCCGGGCCAATCGCCTCGCCTGCGGTGTAGGCCACGCGCACGCGGCTGAAACCCATGTTGTTGCGCAAGGGGCCATACACCATGAGGTTGCCCAGGCTGTACACCAAACGCTCCATCAGACCGACCGACTGGCCGTCCATCAAGGCGGGACCGACTTTCTTGGCCACGCCCATGAAGTAGTGAAACAGCTTGCGCTTGAAGTTGCCCGCATCTTCCATGCGGATCATCACGCTGGTGAGCATGCCCTCGAACACACGAGGCGGCGCGAAGTAGTAGGTGGGCCCAATCTCTTTGAGGTCGATGGTCACGGTGGCTCCCGACTCGGGGCAGTTGACCACGTAGCCACACACCAACCACTGCGCGTAGCTGAAGATGTTCTGACCGATCCAGGCGGGTGGCATGTAGGCCAGCACGTCTTCAGCGTTGGTCAACTTGTCAAACTCGGCACCGGCTTCGGCGCGGTCGATCAAGGAGCTGTGCGTGTGCACCACGCCTTTGGGGTTGCCCGTGGTGCCCGAGGTGAAGAACATCGCGGCCACATCGGTGTATTGGGCTTTTTCGACTTCTTCAGAGAAGAACTGTGAATGCTGCTTGGCGAACACCGCGCCTGCAGCGATCAGCTCTTCGAGCGAACCGAGGCCATCTTCGGTGTACTTGCGCAGGCCGCGTGGGTCGTCGTAATAAATGTGGGTCAGCTGCGGGCACTGCTCGCGCACTTCCAGCATCTTGTCGACCTGCTCCTGGTCTTCCACCACGGCAAAGCGGACTTCGGCGTTGGTGATGGGGAACACGCATTCGGCAGCCGCTGCATCCTGGTACAGCGGCACAGGGATCGCACCCAACGACTGGGCGGCCAGCATGGTGGCGTAAAGCCGAGGCCGGTTGGCCCCCACCACGATCAGGTGCTCACCGCGCTGCAAGCCTGCCTGGTGCAGACCGCAGGCGATGGACTCGACCAGCTGGGACAAGGCCGCCCACGAGGTGGCCTGCCAAATGCCATATTCTTTTTCTCGCAGGGCGGGCGCGGTGGGGCGCTCGGCAGCGTGTTTGAGCATCAAACGGGGAAACGTTGTTTGCATGACCTGACCTGTCTCCAAAAACGGTGCATCGAATGCAATGCGACTGAACTGGGGCGGATCGTAGGCACTCATTTGACGCCAAGTTGTCGTTTGGACGACAATTCAGGGAAGACCCCTAGCCCATCTGACCGGTTCCTGACAAACATCAAATCCAACATGGCCAAAGAAAACAGCGTGTACAAGCGCCGCCGCGCGCCCACCGAATCCGAGCTGCAAATGATCCCGTGGCTGCACCTGCTGCGCCCCCAAGAGCGCCTGGAGATCGTGCCGCAACTGGTGGTGAGCGACCCCCAGGTGGGCGACTATGTGTGCCGCGTGGGCCGACCAGTGACCTTTTGGTTTGGCGTGATCTCAGGCTTGCTGAAAATGAGCAGCGACAACGAAAGCGGCCAGACCATGACCTTCACGGGCGTGCCGCCCGGGGGCTGGTTTGGCGAGGGCACAGCACTCAAGCGCGAGGTCTACCGCTACAACATCCAGCCGCTGCGCCCCAGCGTGGTCGCTGGCTTGCCGCTGGAGACCTTTCACTGGCTGATCGACCACTCGCTGGGCTTCAACCGTTTCATCATGCAGCAGCTCAACGAGCGGCTGGGGCAGTTCATCGCCGCACGCGAACTGGACCGCATGACCAACCCCGAGTTGCGCCTGGCCCGGCACTTGGCCACTTTGTTCAACCCGGTGCTGTTTTCTGGCGTGGGCGAGGTGCTGCGCATCACCCAGCAAGAGCTGGCTTATCTGGTGGGCCTGTCGCGCCAGCGCGTGAACGAAGCGCTGCGCGTGCTCGAAGCGCGTCAGCTCATCCGCGTGGAATACGGCGGGCTGCGCATTCTGGATTTGCAGGGGCTGCGCACAGCACAGTTTTTGTAGATCGGTGGCTTTAGCTCCGACGCATGCTTGCGGCCCACCAGCACATGTCGGGGCTGAAGCCACCGACCTACAGCAAAAGGCAGACCAGGAACCCATGTTCTGCCCCCAACAAAAACAACGGACAATCGGTCAACTTCTTTTTGCCCCACCGAACCATGACCCAGCCCCCGGTTTTCAAACGCGCCCCCCGCCCCGAAGGCAAGGGCGAAGCCGCCACGCCCAGCGGCACCTCGCGCCTGAACAAGCGCATGGCCGAGCTGCGCATGTGCTCGCGCCGCGAGGCCGATGCCTGGATCGAGCAAGGCTGGGTGTTCGTCAACGGCCAGCCTGCCAGCATGGGCCAGCAGGTCACGCTGTCGGACCGCATCACCGTCGACAAAGCCGCTGAACAGCAGCAAGACCGGCAAGTCACCATCTTGCTGCACAAGCCCATGGGCTATGTGAGCGGCCAGGCCGAAGACGGACACGAGCCCGCCATCACCCTGATCAACCCACGCAGCCACTGGGCGGGCGACCCGTCCAAACTGCGCTTCACCCCGCCGCACCTGCGCGGCTTGGCCCCGGCTGGGCGGCTCGACATTGATTCGACGGGCCTTTTGGTGCTGACACAAGACGGCCGCGTGGCGCGCCAGCTGATCGGCGAAGACTCCGAGATGGAGAAGGAATATTTGGTGCGCGTGGCCTACACCGGTCACGAGAACACTGCGGCGGCCTCTGCCGCGTCGGCCACCTATGGCGGCAAAGCCAACCAGCTCACGGCCATTGGCGACTTTGACCGGGTGAGTGCCAATGTGCAGGCCGTCTTCCCCAAAGCGCAACTGGAGCGCCTGCGCCATGGCCTGAGCCTGGACGGCAAGCCACTCAAGCCCGCCAAGGTCGATTGGCAAAACCCCGAACAACTGCGCTTTGTGCTGACCGAAGGCAAAAAGCGCCAGATTCGCCGCATGTGCGAGCAAGTGGGCCTGAAAGTCGTGGGCCTCAAACGCATCCGCATGGGCAATGTGCAGCTGGGCCAAATGCCGCCCGGACAGTGGCGATATTTGGGTCCGAACGAATCCTTCTGACGCGCGACGGGCTTGCTCATCTGCGGGCTTGTGGGAGCGAGCCCCTGCTCGCGAATGTGTGCCCCGCCCACTTCAAGCATTCGGCCGCAGGGGCAGTCTCCCACAAAAACCAGGCGATCCTGTCCCGCACATCCTCGCCCCTTGAATTCCAAACGCCTGCCCCCAGATAAGCACCGTTTTGGTTATCTCACCTTTTGACCCTTGAACTTTTTCAAACCGATATGAGCAAGCAAACCCATGCCTTTCAGGCCGAAGTCGCACAACTGTTGCACCTGGTCACCCACTCGCTGTACTCCAACCAGGAGATTTTTCTGCGCGAGCTGATCTCGAACGCGTCCGACGCCTGTGACAAGCTGCGCTTTGAAGCCCTCAACAACACCGCCCTGTACGAAGACGCGCCCGAATTGCAGGTGCGCCTGTCCTTCGACAAAGCCGCCAAGACCCTGACCATCACCGACAACGGCATCGGCATGACGGCGCAAGAAGCCATTGACCACCTGGGCACCATCGCCAAGAGCGGCACCAAGGACTTCATGAGCAAGCTCAGCGGCGACCAGAAAGCCGACGCACAGCTGATCGGCCAGTTCGGTGTGGGCTTTTATTCAGGTTTCATCGTGGCCGAAAAAATCACCGTCGAGACCCGCCGTGCAGGCGCCAAGCCCGAAGACGGCGTGCGCTGGATCAGCGGCGGCACGGGTGACTTCGAGGTCGAGACCATCACCCGTGCCGAGCGCGGCACCAGCGTGATCCTGCACCTGCGCGAAGACGCACTGGAGTACGCCAACACCTGGAAGCTCAAGGAAATCGTCGGCAAATACTCCGACCACATCAGCCTGCCCATCCTGATGGAAAAGGAAGAGTGGAAAGACGGCGAGCTGATCGACCCCAAAGACGAAAACGGCGGCCGCAAACCCGGCGGCATGGTCAAGACGGGCGAGTGGGAAACCATCAACAAAGCCAGCGCTTTGTGGACCCGCCCCAAGAAAGACATCACCGACGAGCAGTACGCCGACTTCTACAAACAGATCAGCCGCGACTTTGAAGCCCCGCTGACCTGGACCCACAACCGCGTGGAAGGCAGCACCGAATACACCCAACTGCTCTACATCCCGTCCAAGGCCCCCATGGACCTGTGGAACCGCGACAAGAAGGCGGGCATCAAGCTGTACGTCAAGCGCGTGTTCATCATGGACGACGCCGAGGCACTGATGCCCAGCTACCTGCGCTTTGTCAAAGGCGTGGTGGACTCAGCCGACCTGCCGCTGAACGTGAGCCGCGAGTTGCTGCAAGAAAGCCGCGACGTCAAAGCCATCCGCGAAGGCTGCACCAAGCGTGTGCTGTCGATGCTGGAAGACCTGGCCAAACACGACAAAGCCCCCGAGGCTGGTTCCGATGGCGTGACAGATGTCCTGAGTGAAGAAGACAAAGCCAAACAAGGCCAATATTCGAAGTTCTACGCCGAGTTCGGCGCGGTGCTCAAGGAAGGCCTGGGCGAAGACTTTGCCAACAAAGACCGCCTGTCCAAGCTGCTGCGTTTTGCATCGACCACCAGCGACACCGTGAGCGTGAGCTTTGCCGACTACAAAGCCCGCATGAAAGAAGGCCAGGACGCGATCTACTACATCACCGCCGACACCCTGGCCGCCGCCAAGAACAGCCCGCAGCTCGAAGTCTTCAAGAAAAAAGGCATCGAAGTGCTGCTCATGACCGACCGTGTGGACGAGTGGGCCCTGAACTTTGTGCACGAGTTCGACGGCACCCCGCTGCAAAGTGTGGCCAAGGGCGCGGTGGACTTGGGCAAGCTGCAGGACGAAGAAGAAAAGAAAGCGGCCGAGACCGCCGCCGAAAACTTCAAGCCCGTGCTGGCCAAGCTCAAAGAAGCGCTCAAAGACAAAGCCGAAGACGTGCGCGTGACCAGCCGCCTGGTCGACAGCCCCGCCTGCCTGGTGGTGACCGACGGCGGCATGAGCATGCAACTGGCCCGCATGCTCAAGCAGGCTGGTCAACAAGCGCCTGAAGTCAAGCCCGTGCTGGAGGTCAACCCCGAGCACGCGCTCGTCAAAAAACTCGACGGCTCGGTCCATTTCCACGACCTGGCACACATCCTGTTCGACCAGGCCCTGCTGGCCGAAGGCGGTTTGCCCGAAGACCCTGCGGCTTATGTGAAGCGGGTGAATGCGTTGCTGAGCTGAACGCGCTGCAGTGGGGAGGCAACCCTTCGGCTGCAGGGGCAGCCTCCCACAGGGAACAAGATTGGGGGTCTTTGTGGGAGCGAGCCCCTGCTCGCGAATGCCTACACAGCCAGCCCACCAAGCTGAGTTTCAAACGCTGAGCGGCGCTTCCTGCATTTGCTCGACCTGCTCTTGCAGCATCAGCACCTGGCCGCGCCAGTAGTCGGGCGTACCGAACCAAGGGAAGTTGACCGGGAAAATCGGGTCTTCCCAGCGCCTTGCCAGCCAGGCGCTGTAATGGATCAAACGCAGGGTGCGCAGCGGCTCGATCAGTTTCAGCTCGGCCCGGTCAAAGTCACGCACCTGCTCGTACCCATCGAGCAAAGCCGACAGCTGCTGCGTGCGCTGGCGGCGATCGCCCGACAGCAGCATCCACAGGTCTTGTACCGCAGGGCCCATGCGGGCGTCGTCCAGGTCCACAAAGTGCGGGCCGCCACCGGGCAGCTCGGTGGGGGTCCACAAGATGTTGCCCGGGTGGCAGTCGCCGTGCAGGCGTATCAGGCGGCGTTCCGATGCACCTTCCGCCATTTGTTCTTGCACCAAGGCCAGCGCCGCCGCAAAGGCCTCGCGCCATTCGCGCTCGACTTCCAGTGGAATCATTTGGTGCGTTTGTAGCCACTCGGCGGGCTCCAGCGCAAAGGACTGCACATCGAGCGTGGGCCTGTGCGCAAAGGGCTTGGCCGCGCCCACGGTGTGGATGCGGGCCAAGAAACGGCCGATCCATTCGAGGACTTCAAAGTCGTCCAGCTCCGGCGTGCGGCCGCCGCGCAAGGGGCTGACCGAAAAATCAAAGCCCACACTTTGGTGCAGGGTCTGACCGTTCAGCACCAGGGGCGCAACCACGGGCACTTCATTGGCCAGGAGTTCGGCCGCGAAGTCGTGCTCTTCCTGAATCTGTGCCCGGCTCCAGCGGCCGGGCCGGTAAAACTTGAGGACCACGGCCGCGCTGCCCTGGACGGGTTCGTCCAGGTGCGCACGGTACACGCGGTTTTCGTAAGAGCTGAGCGCCAGCAAACGGCCATCGGGCCACAGGCCCAGATCGGTCAGGGCGTCCATCACCCGGTCAGGGGTAAGTTCGGCGTAGGGGTGCAAGGCGTGGGCATCGGTCATGCACCGATTGTGGCGCACGCCCGGCGTCTACTGGCCGGTAAAACGTGCGGCGCGTTTTTCCACAAACGAGCGCACGCCCTCGGCCGCGTCTTCGCTGCGCGACAAGCGTTGCTGCACGGGCAAAAAGTCGTGCATGGCCACCAGCGGGCCATGCTCCACCGCTTTGAGCACGTTTTGCCGTGTGGCCACCACCGCCAGCGGGGCTTGGGCGGCGATTTGCTCGGCAATGCGCATGGCCTCGGCCAAGAGGCGATCAGTCGGCACCACCTTTTGCACAAAGTTCAGGCGCAGGGCCTCGGCGCTGTCAAACACATCGGCCGTGAGCAAATGCAAGAGTGCATTGCCCATGCCCGCGCGCTCGGCCATGCGCAGTGTGGCCCCGCCCGTGGCCATGATGCCGCGCTGCACCTCCAGCTGCGAGAAACGGCAGTCGTCGGCCGCGACCACGATGTCGGCGGCCAGCATCAGCTCAATGCCCAGCGTGTAAGTGATGCCCTGCACCGCCACCACCATGGGTTTGACGCGGCGGCGGTAACCGTCCATGCCCAGGTTGAGCGGGTCGACCAAGCCCAGCGGCACCGACTTTTCGCCGCGTTGCATGAGCGGCGCAATGGTGGGCAGATCCAGCCCGGCCGTGAAATGCGCACCCGCCGCACACAGCACGCCCACGCGCAGGGCCGGGTCGTCGTCCAGCCGCGTGTAGGCCTCGCCCAATTCGCGGAACATCTTGGGCGTGAAGCCGTTGCGCTTGGCGGGGCGGTTGATGCAGATTTGAAGGACCGCGCCGTGCACGGTGCAATCGATCTGGCCTTCGGGGTGGGGGGTGGTGTTCATGGCACTCGCTCTGTTGTATCGCTGTAGGAGGCTGCCCCTGCAGCCGAATGCGTGAAGTGTCCGGTGCACACATTCGCGAGCAGGGGCTCGCTCCCACAGGGAATAGGACCTCAGTACTTGTAAACGCCCTGACCGGTCTTGCGGCCCAAACGGCCTGCGGCCACCATTTCTTTGAGCAGCGGGCTGGGGCGGTACTTGCTGTCGCCGAACTCCTTGAGGTAGACCTCCATCACGGCCAGGCACACGTCCAGACCGATCATGTCGGCCAGCGCCAGCGGGCCAATGGGCTGGTTGCAGCCGAGCTTCATGCCCGCGTCAATCGCTTCGGCCTCGGCCAGGCCCTCGCCCACCACAAAGAAGGCTTCGTTGATCATGGGCACCAGGATGCGGTTGACCACAAAGCCGGGGGCGTTCTTCACGGTGATCGGGGTCTTGCCCAGCGCCAGCGCCATGTCGTGCACCGCGTCGTGCGTGGCGTCGCTGGTCTGCAGGCCACGAATGATCTCGACCAGCGCCATCATGGGCACGGGGTTGAAAAAGTGCATACCAATGAAGCGGTCCGCACGCTGGGTGGCGGCGGCCAGCTGGGTGATCGAGATCGACGAGGTGTTGGACGCGATGATCACATTGGGGGCCAGCAGTGCGTCGAGCTGCTTCAGGATCTTGACCTTGAGTTCGTGGTTCTCGGTGGCGGCTTCGATCACCAGCTGGGCGCTTTTGAGGTCATCGTAGTTGCTAGAGCCCTGGATGCGGGCCAGCGCAGCGGCCTTGTCGGCCTCGCTGATTTTTTCTTTCTTGACCAGACGGTCCAGGCTGCTGGCCACGGTAGCCACGCCTTTTGCAACGGCTGCGTCCGAGATGTCGACCATCACCACCTGAATGCCCGACACCGCACACGCCTGTGCGATGCCATTGCCCATGGTGCCTGCGCCAATGATGCCTACGGTCTGGATGCTCATGCTCTTCATTCCTTGAAAGTGGAGGGGCTCAAAAAGAATGATCTTAACGGGGCTGAACCGGGGTCTGGCTGACAGCCCCGTCAGACTGGCACAGAACAATGCCAGCCTGACCGAGCTCAAGATAAGCACCTCAGAACCTGCGCTGCGCCTCCAGCCCCAGCATGAACTTGCGCCCCGGGCCGGGTTCATAGAAACGGCCTTGGCCGCCGTTCACGATGACCGAGCCCACGTGCTTGCGGTCGGTCAGGTTGTCCACCCGCACAAACTCGCGAAGCGTCCAGTCACCACGGTCTTGCTGGAACTGCACACCCAGGTTGAACAAGGTGTGGCCTGCCGCCATTTCTGTGTTCAGGTCATCCACCAGCACACCGCCCGTGTGGCGCGCCTCCAGCGTCACACGGCTGCCTGCCCAGCCAGTGTCCCAAGCCGCTTGCGCAAACAGCTGATGCATGGGCAGTCCAGGCATGCGGTTTCCTGCAGGCACTTGCACTTGTGGCTTCACGTTGGGACACAGGGTCTCCACGCAGGTCTTGAAGGCATCCCGATAATTCGCCTCCATCCAGGTGTAGGCCGTTGTCAAGGTGACAGGGCCTGTGCGCCATTCGCCCGCCAACTCAACGCCTTGACGCAGGGTGCGGCCAGCGTTCTGGAACGTGGTGCGGCCACCCGTGTTGTTTTGCACGACGATTTCGTCGTCGGTTCGGATGTCAAAGGCGGTCACGCTCCAACGGATTTTGTCGGCACGGCCGCGCAAACCCAACTCGGCACTGGTGCTGCGTGCGGCATTGAGTTGGGTGTTGAAACCTGCCGAGTTGTCACTGCGGTAGGCCACCTCGTTGAGCGTGGGGATTTCGTAACCTTTGCCGATGCTGGCAAAGGCCTGCACAGATGGGTTCAACTGCCAGCGTACGCCCAAAACGGGCAAGGTCGCCTGGAATGTTTTGCTGCCGCTGTCATCCCCGTTGATGCCCAATATGTAGTGATCTGTGGATTGGTATTCGGTGCGCGTCTGGCGCACACCGCCCATGAGAGTCCAGTCTTGTGTGCGCCATTCGGCTTGCAGGTACGGGTCCAGGGTTTGGGCGCGGTTGACCTCGTCACGGCGCAGCTTGCCCTGAACACCAATGGCGGTCGGACTGTTGGCGGGTCCCGTGTAGTTTTCAAAACCTTTGCGTTGATCACTTTGGTGGTCTGCCGCCAGCCCAGCACTGAGCGACAAGCGCCCACCCTGCCAGTCGCGCTCGTGCCGCCAGCGAGCGTTCACGCCCCAGTAATCGCGGTTCAGGTCGATCACCGCCCCCGAACTGCGGGGCGCGGCTTGCGCACTCGGCAGAATCGACTGGAATTGCACCACCTCCCTTTGCCCCCCGTAGCCCATCAATTCCAACTTGTGGCCGTTGCCCAGCGCTTGCTCAAAGGCCAAGCCCAACTGAGTTTGCGAGACGGTTTTCCGGGTGTTGTAGTCCAGTGCCAAAGCGCTTGTTAGCTTTGGGTTGGTTTCAAATTCGGCGCGCGTAAGACCTTGCGGATCCAGCGCCGAGCTGCTGTGCCGGTTGAACACCAGCACCGTGCGCCCGCCTTCGTGCGAACGCGAGAGTTTCACATTGGCCGTGGTGCGGTCGGCGGCCGACTGTGGGCGCGTGCCATCGGTCGCAAAACCGCTCACGTCCAGCGCATACGACCAACCCGGGGCCTGCTGCGTACCCGTCTGGCCTGTGACTTGGGTGGATGCGCGCCACAGACCATCTGACCCCGCCACCACGCCTGTGCGCCACTGCGCGGGCTGCTGGCCGTCTTCGGTGTAGAGCAACAAAGCACCACCCGATGAGGCACCGTAAAGTGCCGCCATGGGGCCACGCACCACTTCGACCCGGTCGGCGCTGCCCAGCGGGAAGTTGGCCGCCTGGCCGGAGCCGTCCGGGGCGCTGGCCGGGATGCCGTCCACAAACAGCCGCACGCCGCGCACGCCAAAAGTGGCACGAGCGCCATAACCACGTACCGAAATTTGCAAATCTTGGGCGTAGTTTTGCCGGTTACGGATCACCAGACCCGGCACACGCCCCAGACTCTCGGACAGATTGACTTGGGCTTGCCCGTCGCGCAGCTCATCGCCCCCCACCACATCGACCGAGGCCACGCCACGCCAGACCCCGCCGCCTGAGCGCTCGGCAGAAACCACCACAGGCGAGAGGGCGCCTGCATCCTCTGTGGTGACAGGCTCAGCCCGTGTTTGTGCCTGGACACCGCCTGCACACAACAGCGCAATGGCGACGAGTACGGGGCGCGGGGAAAAATGGAGTCTGTCGTTCACTGGGTCAACCTTCTTGTTCATCATGCTGGCACAGCCCCCAACCCTAGAGGTGAGCGGCCCCCAAAAAACCTGGTTTTAGTCCACTCAATGGGGTTTGCCCACTTCGATCGGAATCGAGGCGTACCAAGCCGCCAGATTTTCAATTTCTTGATCGGTCAGTGGCTTGGCCATGACCGCCATGACTTCGTTGGCCCGTTTGCCACTGCGGTATTGCTTGAGTTGCTCTTCGATGTAGATGGCCGGTTGCCCGGCCAGATGCGGCGCATTGGGCATGGTGGACAAGCCATAAGCGCCATGACAGGTCACGCACAGGCCCGCCTTGACCTGACCCGCCTTGGCGTCTGCCGCCTGAGCCTGAAAAGCCATACCCGAGCCAAGGGCCAGCACCACACCCAGAACCAGAAACATTCTTGCTTTTGCTGAAAACATCTTCAACCTCTTCATCCTTGAATAAAGGCACCCGCAAGTGCGGGTGCCTTTATCGTTCACGGCATCAATTGCCGTAGGTCACGCGGTAGATCGCGCCCACATAGTCGTCCGAGATCAGGATAGAGCCGTCTTTCATGACCGCCACATCCACCGGACGCCCGAGGTAAGTGCCAGTCTCTGGGTTGAGCCAGCCTTCGGCAAACACCTCAGACTTGTCGGCTGTGCCATCGGCCTTGAGCGAGACGAAGTTGATCAGCGCACCGCTGGCGGGGCTGCGGTTCCAGGAGCCATGCGAGGCGACAAAAATGCCACCGCGGTACTTGGCCGGGAATTGTTTGCCTGTGTAGAAGGTCATGCCCAATTGCGCTTGGTGCGCAGGGAATTCGATCTGTGGAAACACCGCATTGGCGGGCTCTTTCATGTCCTTCAGGTCAGGCGCCGCGGCCGAGCCAGCCACCTTGAACTTGCCATTCCAGTAGGGGTAGCCAAAGTGCTCGCCCTTCTTGGTGGAGCGGTTCAACTCACCCGGCGGGATGTCGTTGCCCAAGCCATCGGTCTGGTTATCGGTCCACCACAAAGTGCCGTCTTTGGGGTTGAAGTCCTGGCCCACCGAGTTGCGCATGCCGATGCTGTAGACCTCGCGGCCGCTGCCATCGAAGGGGTCCATGCGCACAATGCCGCCGATGCCCAATTTATTGAACTCATCCACTTTCTCGCGCGGCTGCACGTTGAAGGGCTGACCGAGGGTGATGTAGAGCTTGCCGTCTGGGCCCACACGGCAGGTGCGGGCGCCGTGGTTGTACGACTCGTGCTCGGTCGGGATCAGCTTGCCCTGCGGCACCACCTCGATCACCGCCACGTCCGGGCCTTCGTAGAAAAATTCAGCAGCCGGGAAGTTCAGCACGCGGTTGTGCTCGGCCACCACCAGGAAACCGTCCTTGGTCCAGCACACGCCGTTGGGCACCTTGAAGTTGAGTGACGGCGCAAACGACTTCACCTCGTCGGCAACGCCGTCGCTGTTGCGGTCGGTCACGGCCCAGACGGTGGTCTTGCGGGTGCCCACAAACAGCATGTTGGTGGACGGCGCGACCGCCATGTGCCGTGCATCGGGCACCACGGCGAACAGGTCGATCTTGAAGCCCTCGGGCAGCTTGATTTTCTTGAGGTTGTTGCGGATGGCGTCGGCGTTGCGGCCGGTTTGCGGCACCACCGGGATGTTCAGATCGGTCGTGGCGACCTTCATCTGCTTCATCGTGTTGAGGTTGTCTTTGCCGGACTGGGCATGCACCCCAGTGGCCATGGCGGCTGCAAGCAAGGCCGCACTGAGTCGGGTCATTTTCACGTTCATCTCCTCTTGTTGATCTTCGGAATCGATCGGTTGTCGACATGTGACAAGCCCGGATCACCGAGACTTGGCCTTTTTAATTTATGCCAAAGCCCCCTCAACAGTCTTGGTGAAAACCCTTCCAATTTGTGTTTATTAAATGAAATAAATTACAACTTAAATTAAATAAAAATATTAGCTATTTGTCCCCATAGGGACTGACAAAACAAAAGCTAAAAAGAAACCAAAAGAATTCTCTTTAGTGCAGAGTGTCAGAACTCGGGACACGCAGGGCTTGCGTGCGATGATTTACGCCCAGGCAAGACACCATGAACATCCTTTTTGTCCACCAGAATTTCCCCGGCCAGTTCAAGCACCTGGCCCCCGCCATGGCACGCCAGGGTCACCGCGTGGTGGCCCTGCACATCAACGCCTGCCCGCCTGTGCCGGGCGTGGAGCTGGTGCGTTACGGCGTCACAGCTCGCCCCGGGCAAGGCACACACCGCTGGCTGGCCGACCTGGAAGTCAAAACCTTGCGGGGCGAAGCCGCCTGGCAAGCCGCCCTGAAGCTGCGCGAACAAGGCTTTGCGCCCGATGTCATCGTGGCCCACCCCGGTTGGGGCGAAAGCCTGTTTTTGCAGCACGTCTGGCCGCAGGCACGGCTGGGCATTTATTGCGAGTTTTTTTACCAAGCCCAAGGCGCCGACACCGGGTTTGACCCGGAGTTCGGCCCACCCGAGGCCGACAGCGCTTGCCGTCTGCAGATGAAAAACGCCAACTACGAACTGCACTTCGCGCGTGCGCACGCGGGCATCGCACCCACCCACTGGCAGGCCTCGCTCTTCCCCGAGCCTTTTGCCTCACGCATCACCGTTGTCCACGACGGCATCCGCACCGACCAGATCAAGCCCGACCCCAGCGCAAGCATCCGGGTGCAAACCCCGCAAGGCGTATTGCAACTGGGCCGTGACGACGAAGTCATCACCTTCGTCAACCGCAACCTGGAGCCCTACCGCGGCTACCACCAATTCATGCGGGCTCTGCCCGCCATCCTGAAAGCCCGCTCCAAGGCACGCGTGGTGATCATCGGTGGCAACGAAGTCAGCTACGGCGCTGCGCCGCCACCGGGGCCCGATGGCCAAGCCCAAACGTGGCGCGAGATTTTCCTGAACGAAGTCAAAGGCGAGTTGGACCTGTCACGCGTGCACTTTGTGGGCAAGGTGCCCTATGCCGATTTCTTGCGGGTGCTGCAGGTGTCCACCGTGCACGTGTACCTGACCTACCCCTTTGTGTTGAGCTGGAGCCTGCTCGAAGCCATGAGTGCAGGCTGCGCCATCGTGGCCAGCGACACCGCCCCGGTCCGCGAAGCCATCCGCCACAGTGAGACCGGGCAACTGGTGGACTTCTTTGACCCAGCGGCGCTGGCGCAGCAGGTGATTGACTTGTGCAAGAACCCGGCAGAGCGGGTGCGGCTGGGCGCGCAGGCGCGGGCGTTTGCGGTCGAAAACTACGATCTGGAGACGCGGTGTTTGCCTGGGCAGATGGCGTGGGTGCAAGGGTTGAGATAAACAAAGGAGCAAACCCATGTTTTCACACATCATGGTGGGCGTGAGCGATTTCAAACGGGCCATGGCGTTTTACCAACCCGTGCTGGATGCGCTGGGCATTCAGTTTCGGTTCTTGGAAGATGACCGCCCTTGGGCGGGATGGCAATCATCACCAGAAGCCCGGCCCCTGTTCCTCATTGGCCGCCCACACAACCAGGCACCACACCACCCGGGCAATGGCCAGATGGTTGCATTCTTGGCCGCGTCACGCCAGCAAGTGCAAAACGTGCACGCTCTGGCGCTGGCCCACGGCGGGACGTGCGACGGCCCGCCAGGTTTGCGGCCCGAGTACCACGCGCATTACTTTGGCGCCTACTTCCGCGATCCGGATGGGAACAAGCTGTGTGTGGCTTGTCATGGGGTGGGGTAGGGCTTATTTTTGCCCCGCGTATGCCTGAACGATAAACGGCTTGACCGCATCTAAGTCAGCTTGCGTCTCAATGGCAATTTCTACATTGCCCGTACCCCAATGGCCAATGGCACTCACGTCGCGGGCATTCGTCAACGCCTTCACTACAGGAGCAGGGTCTAGGTGCAAGTACAGCAGCACCCTCTTTTTGGATAACACCACGGTGGCGAAGTTTTTCAGGCGCTTGAATGCCACGTAGAGCTTGAGTTCTTTGCGCTGCACGTCGTCACCCAGCGATGTGGCGTAGTCCTCTAGCGAGGTCAGCACCAGCTTCAAGTCTTGCGGCAACGCGCTCAGGTGCTCGGCATAGGTTTTGTCAGTGCCGCCCGCCGAAGGGGCGGTCGACACTGGCGACTTGTTGGCCTTCCCAGAAGACTTGGCTTTGCTGGCTGCGGCGGTGCTGGCGTTGGCCAGCTCAAACAGCAGCAGATCATCACTAAACTTGCGGTAACGAATCAGCTCGATGTTGCGGTTCATCTGCTGCACCGCGTGGCCGTCGAACTTGGTGAAGTCGGCCGCAATGCACACCAAGCGCGGCGCACTCCAGTCGATGGCATCGGCTGCGGCCTTACCCACCTTGTCCAGCACCAGCAGCTTGAACTCGGCCTGGTGGTCCATCAACCAGTCCAGGTAATACAGCCCTTGGTTGATGACGTTTTCACCCACCGATCGCTTGTATTCGATGATGACCGGGCAATGGTTCTCGTCCAGCCCCAGCGAGTCGATATGAATCGCCCCGGTTTTCGTGGAGGCCAGTTGGTTTAAGTTGAGACCTCTGTCTCGTTCTTGCCGGCTAGCTGCCGGTAGTAGTTCTCCTCAGCTTCAGCCGGTGGAATATACCCAATCGAGCTGAGCAGTCGGTGGTGGTTGAACCAAGCCACCCATTCCAGGGTCGCCAGTTCCAGTGCCTCCTTGGTTTTCCAGGGTGCACGGCGGTGGATCAATTCGGCCTTGTACAGCCCATTGATCGTCTCGGCCAGGGCGTTGTCGTAGCTGTCGCCACGGCTGCCCACCGAGGGCTCTATCCCAGCTTGGGCCAGGCGTTCGGTGTAGAGAATGGAAACGTATTGAGACCCCCTGTCCGAGTGATGTATCAAGGCATCCGAGCGCTCGGGTTGCCTGTCAAACAGCGCTTGCTCCAGCGCATCGAGCACAAAGTCCGTGCGCATGGAGCTGCTCACCCGCCAGCCCACGATGCGCCGGGCAAACACGTCAATCACAAAGGCCACATATTGCCAGCCCTGCCAGGTGCTGACGTAGGTGAAGTCTGACACCCACAGCTGGTTGGGCCGATCGGCTTTGAACTGGCGATTGACTCTGTCTAGGGGGCAAGGTGCTGCTTTGTCCGGGACCGTCGTGCGGATGACCTTGCCCCTGCGCACACCCTGCAATCCCATGCGTTTCATGAGCCGCTCGACCGTACAACGCGCCACCTCAGTTCCTTCACGATTCATCTGGTGCCAGACCTTGTCGGCCCCATAGACCTGCATATTGGCCTGCCAGACGGCTTGGATCTTTGGCATCAGGGCTTCATCGCGTTTGGCTCGGGCGCAAAGCAGTTCGGGTTTGCGTTGGCGGGCAGCATGGCATCTGTAACCAGAGGGGGCAATTTGCAGCACTTTGCAAATCGGCTCGACCCCGTAGGTGGCACGATGTTTATCTACAAAGGCTCTCAGGACTTGAGTCGGCGGTCGAGCTCCGCCTGGGCAAAAAAAGCGCTCGCCAGCTTGAGGATCTCGTTGGCTTTGCGCAGCTCTTTGACTTCACGCTCAAGGTCTTTGATGCGGGCTCGCTCGTCAGAGCTGAGGCCATCGCGCATGCCTGCATCAACTTCGTGCTGGCGAACCCAGTCGTTGAGGGTTTGCGGCACACACCCGATCTTGGGGGCAATTGATTCAATGGTGGCCCAAAGAGATGGGTACTCGCCGCGGTGTTCGAGCACCATGCGGACAGCGCGTTCGCGCATTTCGGGTGAAAAACGGTTTGATTTCTTGCTCATGGCTCCATCTTCTCAAAGTGTGGAGCCTCCTCAAAATCCGGGGCGATTCAATACGCCCGCCGTGCGTCTTGCCGGTGGAGTATTCAGAGGCCAGGAAGCGGATGCCCAGAAAGGTGTCCAGGTTCGCCTCGATCAGGTTTTGCATCGGCTTTTCCAGATCCGATGCTGCGCCTTGGAGCTCGGTGGCTTGGCCTTTGGTGATGCGGAAGAGCTTGATGTCGCTCATAGTCAAACTTGTTCGGCGGACATTGCTAAAGGTGCAAGCTCGTCGCGTCGCGCGAACTGCTTCAAGCCATTGGCGATCAAGAAACAGCGTACAGCTGCCGCAAACTCACCCGAAGGTGATGCCATGGCCAGCAAAAGCGAACGTGACTCCTCGGCATTTTTATTGTCCCTTTCGGTGCGCTGACCTCGAGGAACCTTCAGAACTTCTTTGTACTGCACTAGTGCGCGACGGCACTTATTTAAAATAGCAGCTCTCGCTTTGTTCAGCTTTGATTGCCTGAGCCCGAGTTGAATGATCGCCTGCTCCACAAGGCTCTGAGTTTGCTCGTCTAAATCTGGATCTGGCACCACATTTCCGTCATCGTTGAACCACAACTTGTACGGGTCTTCAGGGTCACATGGGTCAAGCAGGACTGGAGACTCCTGCGCGAAGTCCCTTTGCGAGAGAGACGCTCTTTTCTCTGGATCAACAAGCGGAAACCATTCGCCTTTCCCGACGGAGTCTGAAGAGTGCTCTTTATTTGTGCGATTGCATAGCTGGCCAGCAAGCCTAAAGTTGTCCGGCTGAAATGCCAGCCAACAGTATCCGCTTGCGAAGGTCTTGCTCGCCTGCTTTGCGCGGCCGTGTGGTCTGAAATGATCGATCTCATACCGGGAAACGTTTTCAATGGCTTCGGAGTACCAGCATTTCCCGTGGGACATGACCTCTAGGTATTTGCGCAGAGAACCCCAAGCCTCTCGGTTCTTATCTATAAAAGCCTTTCGCGCCTCTTCATCAGCAATGACCTCGAGTTCTTCTGATACTTTGGACAGTTTGAGTTTGACGTCATCCGGGACGGAATCCCATCTTCTGTGTATGTAAATCATTTGTGCAACACCAACTGTGCGACGACTTTTTTTACCAATTCATCTTGAGCGCGCAGCCGCTGAGGTGTGCGGGGTGTGGAATCCCGTAATTCGATATCGTCCATCTCGCGCAGGAAAGAGCGGTAAAGCGCATCTCGCTCTTCGTACATGAAACCGAATTCACGCAGCTGTTCATTGATTCTTTCTAGCGCCTGTGTTTGAACCTGATCTAACTCCGCAAGTTTCGCCAGTCGGTTTCTAGAATTAATGAGATCTAAAGTGGGTTGATCCAGAGTAGTGGGCATGCCGAAAACATCAGTTAGGACACCACCAATACCGAGCCCCCGAGGATCAGTAAAAGGTTCTTCAGCCAAAGTGACGTCCGTGCCCTGCTCACTGAAAAGCACGCGCACTTCGCTCTTGGTGAGTCCGCAAATCGTCAACGGGTTGTGAGACGTCAGCAAGATGTGGCAGTTGTCTGCGTCGGCAACCTGTTCTGTCCATTGCTCCAGCAGCCTCAGATAGCTGTGCTGCCAATGAGGGTTGAGATGGGTGTCGGGCTCATCGAGCAAGAACAAAACACGTTTGCCCCTTGCGACACGCAGCAGGCCCATCACCATCAGCAACTGCCGCTCTCCGTCTGACAGGTCGCTGTACTCCACTTCTTCTCCGTCACCGGTGTCGCGGGTCACCCAGATGTTGAAATCTCGGATGAGGTCCGACACGTCCATGGCTTCGAGCGCATAGAACATGTCGGCGTCATCGCTGAACTCATCGCGCATCTGTTCCAGTGCAGACTGGTCTTTCAAGAAGACGCCGAACTGCACCTCGTCCTGCTTCTTGTCGCGGTAGTCCTGAACAGCATTGCCCACCAGGCCGAAAGGGTGGAAGGCCATGTCTTTCAGCAATCGTGCCGTCTTGCCTGCTGGACCACCCGCTTTCCAGAAGTCACCCGCCTGCTTGAGCTTGACGGCCTGACCGCCTTTGGCGTACCAAGGCGCGTGCAGTAGGCACAGAGCAGAATGAAAGTCTTGGATTTTGACGGTTTCGCGCAGCAGCTTCCGCGTCGGATCATTGGAGAACACCAACTGCGTGAGCAAAGCAAATACGCCATGCAGCGGCCGGCAATAGAACAACCGACGCGACTGCAACGCCTCGAAGCAGGCGGCGGGGTCGTTGTTGGTGGCGATGGCCTTGTAGTAGTTGGACTGGTGCTTATCAAAAATCTGTTCCAACCGGCGGCCGTTTCCGGAGTAGTAGCCGAACACCAGGTCTGGAAACCACTCTGACTTGTTCTTTTCGAACTCCGTGCGACTGACCTTTTCCCCGTTGATGGTGATGGGGTGCTCGTCGGGCAAGTTGCTGAGCACCACGCACGCAAACTGCCCAGCCTTAGCGGTACGCGGCTGAATCCGGTACTGGACCCGATAACGAAACCGTAGGGTCTGGTCTCGCAGATCAACGTGACGAAAAATGCGGGCCAGCGCCTCGATCAAATTGGATTTGCCCGCGCCGTTCTGGCCGATCAGCACGGTGGTCAGTTTTCGCTCATCAAAGTCCACCTCCAGCTGCCGGAGGTTTTTGAAGCCGTCGATGTAAACCTTATCCAGCCGCATGACCGAGCTCCAGCGTGGTGGTGTTGTCCCTGACATGGCCTTGCTCCACTTCCCAGGCCAGTTGTTTGTAGAAGTCGGCCACTGGCAGCTCGGCAACTTGGTACAGCGCTTGCACGGCCACCGGTTCGCCCAAGCGGCGTAGGTGGTCGGCCAGGTAGGGTTTGCCTTTTACTTCTTCGTCTTGTCGGCTTTTGGTCATGAAGGCGGATTCCTTGGACGCATGCGCAGCACGCGGCGCGCGGGGTTGGCGGGTCTTGGGCGCAGGTGTGGCACTTTTTCGCTGGGCGGCGATGCGGGCCAGCAAGTCGATGGCCGGTTCGTCGCTTGGGTCCTGCGGTATCAGCTCGCCACGGAAGGCTTTGGAAAGAACCAAGGGAGTCAGGCGCTGGGTTTGCGCAAATGCTGCCGTGTATCTGGCCTCGATGCGGTCAGCCAACTTGAACAGCTTCTCCACCCGCCGAACGATTTCAGCCTGTTCGTCTGGTTTGGGTAACCACAGCGTCAGAGACCGAAGTTCCTCTGCGTTGAGGTTGTTCACGCCGCTGGTCGATTTGGCAGTGAGTTCTATGTATTTCCGCTGCAATGGGGCAGCCAAGCAAAGACGGACAAACGCAGGCAATGCCAGTTCGGCATTCACGCGCAATCGCATCAAGTAACCCGCAAACAAGAGGCCTGCCTCCTTCTCTGTCACGATACTGGTTTTGCCTACCAACTCGAGGCTTCCGTTCGATCGGATAACCAATAGATCTCCCACCTCCAGCGCCAGTTTCTCAATCTCTTTTTCTTCGAATTTCGCAGACTTCAAATCGCGCACATCGATCCGACCATGATCTGCAATGTTCGGAATGCGGAGTACGCCAACTCCACTTTTTGAGTAGTCACACTTTTTTGAGGTGCCGTAGCGCAGATCAGTGGCGATGGTCTGAATGTTGGACTCAGTCCAATCTGCGGGCATGCAACTGGTCACGATGGCTGCCGATGATTTTCTGTAATCCTCGGTCAGGCGGCCGGAGGTCGCAGCAGCAAGAACCGCCTGCCGAAAGCGTTTGAGCAGTGCGGGGATGTTGTCGAGGCGGCGTTGGCAGGTGTTGATCCGGGCCAGCAGGGTGTCGAGTTGGTCGGCGATGCGGGTTTGTTCCTTCGACGGTGCAATGGGGGCTACATAGGCACGAACGTCCTTAGTGCGTACTGCTGGATAAAGAGCCCCCTGAACCAGCTCCGACATGGCGTAGACAAATTGTTCTGTCCGAACCAAGTAAGCCAACCACCTTGGATCGATGCCTTCCAACGGCCTCAGAACGTCGAAACCTGTAGACGCGATTTGTCCGTCTAGAGAAGGCGGGACTAAGGCTGCCGCGTTCAAGTTGGGCCGCGTCATGGAAACCAAGGTGTCGCCGGTGGCAACCTGCTTTCTGGCCCTGCTCGGCGCATCCTTACCCAGCAACTCTTGCGGTGCAGCGATGGTTTTCGTCTCCCGATCTATGGACCCGATGTCGATGTAGGTGAACCTTTCGGCTGGGTCCGGTACACGCTGCGGCACGTCGGATGAAATAGCAGACAGCGGTGCTGTGCCCCAATTTTCCGGAAGCTCATTCATCGCTGCCCCCTTCCAGCAGCAACCCGCGCCGCGCCAGCCGTTCGCGCGCCTCTGCCAGCGCCTCGTGCAGCCGTTGCTCCAGTTCGGCCTTTGGGGGTAGCTCGGTCCAGTACTCCGCCACGGTGATGCCGTCTTGATGCATTTGCAGCAGCTCTACCTGTTCGCGGCTGGCTTCAGCGCACAAGATCAGGCCAATCGGTGGTTCTTCCCCGGGCTGGCGTTCGTGTTGGTTCAACCAGGCGAGGTACAGCTCCATCTGGCCTTTGTGAGCGGCTTTGAAACGGCCTAGCTTGAGCTCGATGGCCACCAGCCTGCGCAAGCGGCGGTGAAAAAACAGCAGGTCCAGGTAGAAGTCTTCGCCGTCGATGACCATGCGTTTTTGGCGCTCTACAAAGGCAAAGCCCCGGCCCAGCTCCAAGATGAAGGCTTCGAGCTGGCGCAGGATGGCCCCTTCCAAGTCAGCCTCGGCATGGCCTTGGCGCAGGCCCAAAAAGTCCAAAAAGTACGGGTCTTTGAAGACTGCGCCCACCGCTTGCCCGTCTGCAGGCAGCAGTGTGGGTGACGTTTGAGTTTGGGCGATTTCTGTGCGCTCAAAGGCCTTGCGTTCAATTTGCTTGGCCAGTTCGCGAACGCTCCAGCCGTCTTGTGCGGCTTGGTGGGCATAAAAGTACTGGGCTTCTGGCGTTTTGAGAGCGACGATGGCCACAAAGTGGCTCCAGCTCAATTTTGTCGACAGTGTCGACAAAATCTCAGCGCTGGGGAACGCCTGCGCAAACTTGACCATGCGCCGCAGGTTGCGGGCTTCAAAGCCACGGCCAAATTCTTGGGACAGTTGTTGGCCCAATTGCTCCAGCAGCTGGCTGCCGTATTGGGGGCGCTCGCCGCCCAGCACTTCGGACACCAATCGCTGGCCAACGCTCCAATACAAACGGGTCAGCTCCGCGTTAACGGCACTGGCCAATCGCTGGCGGCTGCTGGCAATCAGGGTGCGCAGCTCGGCGTGCAGACGGTCGGCCGGCTCGGGCATGACCTCATTCATGGTTGCGCCTCTTCTGGCTGGTCATCGATCAACACGTCTTCAAGCACTGCATCGGGGTCTTCGCCCAGCTCTACAAGCAGGGCGCGCAGTTCAGCCATGGCGCCACCCAGCTCGCGCTGCAGCAAGCGGGCCACCAGGGCGGGGTCGTCGCGCTGGGCTTCGGCGGTGTTGGCACTGTCGTCTTTGAGCCAAGCCAGGTCAAGGTTGTCACTTCGCTCGGCAATTTGCTGGCGTGTGTATTTGCGCCAGCGGCCTGTTTCTCCTGTGTCCACGCGTTGCGCCAAGGCTTTGGGGTTGCCTTGGGGGTCAGAGCCAAACACGTCTTCAAATTTGTCACGCGGCTGATCGGCTGGGGCTTCGGCCGGGGTGCGGAAGTAGTCGCGGGTGAAAGGGGTGCGCTTGCCAAACTGGGGCATGTTGGCACGCATGTCATACACCCACACTTCTTTGGTGTTGCCTTTGTCTTTTTGGCCCTTGGTGAAAAACAGGACGTTGGTTTTGACGCCTTGCGCATAAAAAATGCCCGTGGGCAAACGCAAGATGGTGTGCAAGTTGCACTTTTCCATCAGGTCGCGGCGGATGCTGGTGCCGATGTTGCTTTCGAACAGCACGTTGTCTGGCAACACCACGGCAGCCCGGCCGCCAGCGGCAAGGTTGCGGTAGATGTGCTGCAAGAAGGCAAATTGTTTGTTGCTGGTCTCAAAGGTCAGGTCGGTTCGTGTGGGCAAACCACCGCCTTTTTTGGTACCAAAGGGTGGGTTAGAGAGGATGAGCGAAGCCGCTGGAATGCGAGTGCCTTCTTCGCCAAGTGTGTCGCCATAGGACACGCCGCCTTCGATGCCGTGCAGCAGCATGTTCATGAGTGCGAGGCGGTGGGTGTCTTGCACCAGCTCCATGCCGTAATAGGTGCTGTGGCGGTAGCGGCGCTGTTGCTCCTCGGTCAGGCTGTCAAAGTCGTTGTGATCGCGCAGGTAGTTGTTCGCTGCGATCAAAAATCCACAAGTGCCCGCTGCAGGGTCTTGAATCACGTCGTTCAACTGCGGCTGCATGACAGTGACGATGCTGTCGATCAGGCACCGAGGCGTGAAGTATTGACCAGCACCGCTTTTCTTTTCGGTGGCGTTGCGTTCCAACAGGTCTTCGTACAAATCGCCCAGGTCGTCGCGCTGCACGCTGTACCAATCAAGCGCATCAATGTCGGTGACGAGTTTGCTCAGGGTGGCGGGCTTGGTGATGAAGGTGTTCGCGTTGGCATAAATCTGCTGCACCGCACCTCGGCTGTGCAAGCCATAGTCCAACAGCATTTCTTTGTACATGTCCAAGCGGTCGGGGGCGGATGCACCGATCAGGTCGCCCCACAAGATGCCCGGTTGCTCAAACTTCTCTGCGCCTTTTTTGCGCTCAACGGGTTTCCAGACTTTGAGGCGTTCTTCTTGCCCTGTCTCTTTCATCATTTTGAGAAAGAGCAAATAAGTCAGTTCGCTTAGGTATTGGTGGTAGGTGACGCCATCGTCGCGCAGCACATGGCACAGCGACCAGAGCTTGGAGCCAATGTCCTGGGTGATTTGGGGAGTTGTCATGGGATAAGAGGTCAGGCGCTTTGGGCGGGTGGCATCCAAAGCGCATCGTTAAACGCGTCAAGCACGGGCTGGAGTTGGCCGTTGAAGAGTTTATCCAAACGGGTGAAGCCTCCGCCCTCGCGTTTGAACAGCAGATCGGGGTCGTCCAGGGCTTCGCGGTCGACCAAGAGGTTGGTTTTGGTTTGTGCGGCAATGCGTTTGAGCCAGGTGCGTTGCGGCTCGGTCCAAGGTTTGCCCGAGGGTGGGTGGTTGAGCAATATTTTGAGCGCATGGTCCACCCGCTCGTTGTAGGGCTGCAGGGCATCCCCCAATGCGGCTTGGCGAATGTAGCCCACGATGCGGGCTGCGATGTCTTGGTTGCTCATTTCGCGCCAAGCGGTGGCCAGGCGTGCCTCGCTGAAGCCAGCCAAGTCCAAGGCCAAAATCAGTTCTTTGAGCTGTTTGCGTTTCAAATCACGTGGCTTGGTGAGCACGGCCATGAGTGCAGGCAGTTCGTTGCTATGACTGGTGATGAATTGCTTGAATTCGTCCAAGTAGTCTTCAGGCTTGGTGGCTTTGCCATAACCCCGCTCGGTGCGCAAAAAAGTATCTGGGTGATCGGACACATACATGGGCTGGCTTTGACCAGACGATTTGCGGTCCAAGATTTCACCCAGATCAGGATTCTGAATGAACCAATCCGCTACCTCAGTGAGCGACAGTGTTTTGAGTTTTTTAATGAAGGCATCAGGACTCATGCCCGCCTTGACTTCGAAGTCTTGCGCGTCTTTGTCTTTCAAGTGCCGCTTTTTGACTTGGAGCTTTGCCAAAAATTGCTCGCGGACAAGTTCACGGACCTCGTCCGATTGCGCTTGCGTGATTTCGTTTTCAAGTTGTTTGAAGGTGATCTTGGGGTTGACGACAACGGGCTTCATGTCGGTCATATTGCCCACCGACTCAAAAATGCGAACGGCATCAAACACACGGAAGGTGTCTTTGTTATCGCCATCAAAATCGCACAAACGGGTGGCACGGCCCAGCATCTGGTCAAACAAAATGCGGCTGTTGACTTGACGCAAGAAGACCAAATTGCAGATTTCAGGAACGTCCACGCCCGTGGTGAGCAAGTCGACAGTCACGGCCACGTTCGGCACGCGTTCGTTTTTGAAACGGCGGATGAGTTCTAGAGGCTTGTCTGCGTTGCCTGTGATCTTGATAACGGCGTCGTCCTCTACGCTGCCGTATTGGACTTCAAATGCTTTTTTCAATACATCCACCACCAAGTCGGCATGGTCACTATTGACGCAGAAGATGAGTGTTTTACGCTGTCCGGCAGGGTCGATTTCTTGCGCCAAATAACCACACACCGCCTCGTTGAACTGGCGGGTAATCACTTTGCGGTTGAAGTCTTCTACTTTGAGCTGAATCTCATCGGGCGCTTTGAAGAGGTCAATCTGGTTGCGCCTGGCATCGTAAATTTTGACGTCTTCGCCCACCTTCCAGGTCATGCCTTGCTCAGTCAGCTGTGTGTGAATTTGAATGGGAGGCTCGTAATCCACCAAGTAGCCATCAATGACCGCTTCACGATAGCTGTAGCTGTAAATGGGTGGGCCAAAGATTTCTGTTGTGTGCAGTGCAGGCGTGGCCGTGAGGCCAATTTTGACGGCATCAAAGTAATCCAGAACGCGACGGTATTTGGAGACGTAATCGTCAAAGCCTCGGAAGCTGAGTTCTGTGTCTGACATTTCCCGATCAAGGGTGTAACCACGGTGGCATTCGTCAATGACGATGCAGTCGTATTGATCAACTGTGGGCGGTGCCACGCCTTCAGCAGGGAACAGAACTCGGCGCATCATGCCTTGCACAGTGGCAATGTGGACCGCTGTGTCGGCGTCTGGTGCTTGCACGTCCAGCTCTTTGATGCCAAAGGCGTCTGCGAAGGTGTGCAAGCCTTCCATTCGGGTGTCTTTGAAGGCATTAGCAGCCTGTTCGCCCAATGCCGAACGATCTACCAGGAACAGGATACGGCGAAAACGCCGGGCCTTTAGCAAGCGATAAATCAGAGCAATACAGGTTTTTGTCTTGCCTGTACCTGTGGCCATGGCCAACAAAATGTCGCGCTGACCTGCTGCAATGCACTGTTCTGTTTGTTGGATCGCGGCTTGCTGGTAATAGCGGAGAAGAAACCCGAAGATGAACGGCGTGTTGTCCAACTCCGCATGCGCTTTACTTTCATCTTGGGCCAGCAGTGCCTGCAAACCCTCTGGGGTGTACCAACCATCAAGGGCTGTGCTTCGATTGTTTGGCAGCCGGAGATCACAAAACCAAATACCACTTTTCGTGGCCAATTGCCTGAGGTACGGGCGTCCGTTGGTCGAGAAAACAAATGGAATGCGAAACTCTTGCTGCGCTCCCCAGTTGTGCGTGTGCAACTGCGTTTCTTCACTGGGCCTGAACGTGCGGCTGTAGCGTTTACTTTGCTGCAGATCGGCCGAGACATCTTTGCTGCCACGCTTTGCTTCGACCACCGCCATCGGAACCAAGCCTTTAAACAAAACATAGTCGGCTGCATAACCCTCACAGGGCCACTCGGCGATCGCCATATTGCGGCCTTTGGCTGGGCGAGCGCCTTGGCTGTAACGCAAGACTTCAGTATCTGCCTCCCATCCCGCTTGGCGCAATTGAGAATCAACGATTCGGCGTGTTTGCGATTCGTCCAACTCAATGAGCGTTGCGGCCTGATTGGCAGACGCCACGATTTTGGCGAAATTGTTGGGTGGTGAGGCTTTAGCCGTAGCTTGAAGATCAGACAACTGGGATGAAAGTAGGGCCTTCGCTTGATCAGACTCAACCGCGATTTGCTCCCACAGCGTACGCTCTTCATTGATTGTGGTCAGCTGGGTTTTCGCTTGTACCAGCGCCGTCGCAGCCTCTTCATGCATGGCTTGGTACTCGCGTACAGCTTGCCGAAGTTTGGTCAGCTCGTCCCTTAAAGCCTGAGATTCATCGCCTGGCGGTGTCGGCGGCAAAAAAGGACCAGATCGGAAATCAGCTTGCTTGAATGTTCGGTGATACCAAACGCTGAGCTGCCAACACAGTTTCAGCGTATTCAAGGCTTTGGCGTGGTCACCGGCCAAAGCGTGATTGGCGGCATTGCCAGTCACCCGAATTTCATCAAAGATTTGTCGAGTTTCGCGAGGCAGTAAATTTTCCGCTTGCAAGCGGCGGATCAATTCATACTGCGTTTCGTCTTGCGAGGCATAAAGCCCACCCCGTGCCGCCAATGACTGCGCCAATAACTCTGCCAATTGCCTGAGCTTGAGAAGACTGGTGTTGGGGTCTTCGGCAAAGTACCGCTCTGCCAATGCCCCCAAACGCCAAAGCTGGGGCTCATAAGCCCTGAGCATGTCAAAGTTAGAACGGATGTCCTGCCGCATACTGAATTTTTGAGCGCGATAAGCGCTGGCCTCGGATGTGGAAGACTCGATATTAACCGTAAGTAGTTAGTATTTTTGAATCAAACAGAGACGCACAACCCTCAACTCCGAAACCGCTTCCTGGTGAGCGCCAACGCCACCCAAAACGACACGACCGCAAACCCCGCCAGCACCATCACATGACGCAGCGGTTGGTCTGGCCAGCGGTCCATGAAGAGGGGCCGCACCAAGTCCACCGCCACCGACAGCGGCAGCCAATCGGCGATCACACGCACGAAACCGGGCAACTGCTCACGTGGGAAAAAGATGCCCGAGAGGAACATCATGGGCGTGAGGAACAGGGTGAAGTAGTAGGTGAAGAAGTCGTAGCCCTTGGCCAGCGCGTTGAAGATCAGCGCCATGCAGCTGAAGGTGATGCCCACGCCCAGCAGCACGGGCCAGGCCACCAAAAGCTTCCAGCTGTGGCTGATGCCCAAGGCAAGCATGACGCCCAAAATGGCGGTCACGGTGAACAGGGCCTTGAACGCGGCCCAGAGCATTTCGGCCAGCACCACGTCATCGAGCCGCACTGGGGCGTTCATGATGCCGTCCCAGGTTTTTTGCACATGCATGCGCGAGAACGCCGAGTACAGCGCCTCAAAGGTGGCTGCATTCATGGCGCTCATGCAAATGCTGCCGCTGGCCAGGTACAGGATGTAGGGCACTTTTTCGCCGCCCAGCTCGATCTGCCCGACCAAGGCCCCGAGGCCGTAACCAAAGGCGACCAACCACATGAGCGGCTCGGCGATGTTGCCCACCAGGCTGGGAATGGCGAGCTTTTTCCAGACCAGCCAGTTGCGCTGGAACACAGGCCACCAGCGCATGGACAGGCGGGGCGCAGCCCAGATGTTGTTTTGAATTTGGCTCATGGTCAGCCTTCCTCCCGGATCTGGCGTCCGGTCAATTTCAAAAACAGATCTTCCAAATTAGAAGGTCGGTGCAAGGTGCGCAGCGCGGGCCAGGCCTCCAGGGCGTGCATCAAGGCGCGGCTGTCCTCGGTGTAGAAGAACACCGTTTCGCCGCTGACCTCAACGCGCCCGGCCAGGGCTTTCAAGCTGGCTTCGTGCGCCAACGCCACCGCGCCTTGGCCAAACACTTCCACCACTTCGGGCTCCAGGTGCTCGGCGATCAGGTCACGGGGTTTGCCTTCGGCGATCTTGCGGCCCTGGTCCAGCACCAACAGGCGTGAGCACAGGCGCTCGGCTTCGTCCATGAAGTGGGTGGTCAGCAAGATGGATTTGCCCTCTTGCAGCAACACTTGCAGGCGCTCCCACATCAGGTGCCGCGCCTGCGGGTCCAGGCCCGTGGTGGGCTCGTCCAGCATCAACAGTTGGGGATGGTTGATGAGGGCACGGGCCAGGCTCAAGCGCCGCTTCATGCCGCCCGACAGCTCGCCGGGCTTGGCTTGGGCTTTGTGGCTGAGGGCACCAAATTCGAGCAGCTGCGGAATGCGCTCGCGGATCACGGCGTCGGGCAGGCCAAAGTAGCGGCCAAAGACCAGCAGGTTCTCTTCGGCGGTGAAGTCCGGGTCCAGCGTGTCCATTTGTGCCACCACGCCCAAGCGGGCTTTGATGGCCAGCGCGTCACGCGGCATTTGCAGGCCTTCAAAGTAACGAATGCTGCCACTGCCTGGCTCGGACAAGCCCAGGCACATGCGCAGCGTGGTGGTTTTGCCCGCGCCGTTGGGGCCGATCACGCCCAGGCATTCGCCGGGCTCGATGTGGAAAGACAGGTCGTTCACCACCGTGGTGTCGCCGTAGCGTTTGACCAGATGTTCAACCGAAAGCAATGGGGAGTTCATGCTCGGATTGTGCCTGCTGGTTCACGACCATTCGGGCGCAGGGGCCGCCTCCCACAGGGAACACAGCAGACTGATGTGGGAGCGAGCCCCTGCTCGCGAATGCCCGATTGGCCACAGCACGCATTCGGCCGCAGGGGCGGCCTCCCACAAGGGCCTCCACAAGGGGAAACCCGAGCAGGCTGACCGATAAAATCGGGGCCTCCTTCAGAAACGCCCCGGCGGCCTCTCCATGTCCAGCTCTTTCTCTGACCGCCTGGCGGTCTTGCCGCAGTACCTGATCCCCAAACAAGCCCTGACTGCTTTTGCGGGCTGGGTGGCGGGCAGCCAATGGGGCGGCACGACCACCGGCATCATTGACTGGTTCGTCAAGCGCTACAACGTGAACATGGCCGAAGCTGCCAACCCGGACACGGCCAGCTACAAAAGCTTCAACGAATTCTTCACCCGCCCCCTGCGCGGCGATGCGCGTCCACTGGCTGCGGCTGATTTCGTCAGCCCGGTGGATGGCGCCATCAGCCAGTGCGGCCCCATCACTGGCGATCAAGTCTTTCAGGCCAAGGGTCACAGCTACAGCACTCGCGCCTTGGTCGGCGGTGACGCAGCGCTGGCCGCACAGTTTCAGGACGGTGAATTTGCCACCTTGTACCTCAGCCCACGCGACTACCACCGCATCCACATGCCTTGTGCAGGTCGCCTAACCCGCATGATTTACGTGCCGGGCGATCTGTTCTCGGTGAACCCGACCACGGCACGTGGTGTGCCGGGCTTGTTTGCCCGCAACGAGCGTGTGGTGTGCGTGTTCGAAGGCGAGCACGGCTCATTTGTGATGGTGCTGGTGGGTGCCACCATTGTGGGCAGCATGGCGACCGTGTGGCACGGGGTGGTCAACCCACCGCGCCCTGGGACGGTGCGAGAGTGGACCTACGAGATGGGCAACATCAGCCTGGCCCAAGGTGAAGAGATGGGCCGCTTTTTGCTCGGCTCTACCGTGGTGATGCTGTTCCCCAAAGGGGTGATGCAGTTCAACCCCGACTGGACAGCCACGCGGCCGATTGCCATGGGTGAGGCAATGGGCGCGTTGATTTAATTGGGATCTGACCCCAATTAAACAGGGCCACCCCCGATTCATTGCTTTGTCATACCTGCGAATGCAGGTATCCAGAAGTCATGGACACCCGGTCAAGCCGGGTGTGACATTGGGGGGTCAGATTTCGATCTTGGAGCCCAGCTCGACCACCGCGTTGGTCGGCAGGTTCAAGAACTCGGCCGCAGCGCTGGCGTTGTGGTGCATTTGGGCGAAGAGTTTTTCGCGCCAAGTGGCCATGCCGCCGCCGATGGTCGGGATCACGATGTCGCGTGACAGGAAATAGCTGGTCATCATCGGGTCGAGCTGGTAGCCCTCGCCTTCGATGGTGGCCAAGGCCGATGGCAGGTCCGGGTTGTCCTTGAAGCCGTAGTTCACGATGACCTGCCAGCAGTCGTGACCCAGCGGGGTCACTTCCAGGCGCTGCTGGGCATCCATGCGCGGCACTTCGTGGCTGCGCACCGTCACAAACAGGTTGCGCTGGTGCAGCACCTTGTTGTGCTTGAGGTTGTGCAGCAAGGCATTGGGCACATTGCCCGGCTCAGCCGTCAGGAACACGGCCGTGCCCTCGACCCGTGTGGGCGGGGCGACGAAAACCGCCTCTAGAAAATCATTCAGCTTGAGCGCGTCGGAGCGCAGTGACTCATTGAGCAAGCTGCGACCATCGTGCCAGGTCAGCATGAGGGTGAACACCGCCGCGCCGATGAGCAGTGGAAACCAGCCGCCGTCGAACAGCTTGAGCAGATTGGACGCCCAGAAGGCCAGATCGACCACAAAGAAAAAGCCAGTGGCCCCGATGCACAGCGCCAGCGGCAGCTTCCAGGCGTAACGGATCACGAAGAAGGTGAGCACGGTGGTGATGAGCATGTCGGTGCACACCGCAATGCCATAGGCTGCGGCCAGATTGCTGGACGACTTGAACATCACCACAGCCAGCACGATGGCCGTGAACAGGCCCCAGTTCACAAAAGGCATGTAGATTTGCCCGGTGTCGGTTTCGCTGGTGTGCAGCACCTGCAGGCGTGGCAAATAACCCAGCTGGATCACCTGCTTGGTCACGCTGAAGGCGCCCGAGATGAGGGCCTGCGAGGCGATCACCGTGGCCATGGTCGCCAGCCCCACGAGTGGCAGCAAGGCCCAGTCCGGAGCCATCATGAAGAAGGGGTTTTTCACGGCCTCGGGCTCGGCCAGCAGCAATGCACCTTGGCCAAAATAGTTCAAGGTCAGGCACGGCATGACCACGCTGAACCAGGCCAGGCGGATGGGCTTTTTGCCAAAGTGCCCCATGTCGGCATACAGCGCTTCGCCGCCTGTGACACACAGCACGACCGCACCCAAGATGATGAACGTGGTGCCGGGCTCGTTCCACATGAAGCCCAGGGCATAGTGCGGGCTGATGGCGAACAAGATTTCGGGGTGGTGCACGATGTGTGACACGCCCAGCACCGCGATGGTGACAAACCAGACCAGTGTGATGGGGCCGAAGAATTGGCCGATCCCGGCCGTGCCACGCTTTTGCACCCAGAACAGCCCGAACAGGATCACCAGCGTCAGCGGGATGACATATTTCTTGAAAGCGGGGGAGATGACCTCCAGGCCTTCGACTGCCGACAGCACCGAAATCGCCGGGGTGATGACGCCATCGCCATAAAACAGGCAGGTCCCGAAGATGCCCACCACCAACAGCACTTTGCGCAGCTGGGGCCGGTCTTTGACCGATTGCGAAGCCAGAGCCAACATGGCCACCAAACCGCCTTCGCCGTGGTTGTCGGCGCGCAGCACCAGCACCACGTACTTGACCGACACGATGGTGGTCAGCGTCCAGAAAAAGATGGAGAGGATGCCGTAGACGTTGTCGTGCGTGAAAGGCACATGGCCGGAGCCAAAGACCTCTTTCATCGCATACAGCACGCTGGTGCCAATGTCGCCGTACACGACGCCGATGGCGCCCAAAGTCAATGCGACAAGAGAAGAGCGGGTGGAAGACACAGGCAATGACCTGACGCGGGTCAAGCCGGATGACATACAAGGGCGCTATTTTGCGCCCGATTTCAGGCCCGTGTCACCGTCTCTTTGGGGATTTTGTTGCAGCGCAGCAACTTCAGTCGTACACCTCGGCTTCAGGGTCGGTGGCTTCGAGTTCGTAGCTGGCCGCCAGCATGGCCAAACGGCCAATCACGCCATACATGTAAAAGCGGTTGGGCACGCTGGCCCCGGGTTTGACGCCCGGCTGGGGCAGGTGGGGGGTGTCGGCAAAGGCCAAAGGCACAAAACTTGCGCCTGGGGCGTTCAGGTTTTCGTCCACACCGCGCTCGGCGTGGACACGGTAGAAACCACCCACCACATAGCGGTCCATCATGTAAACGACGGGTTCGGCCACGGCGTCGTTGATGCGCTCGTTGGTCAGCACGCCTTCCTGGATGATCACGTCGTTGACGGTCTGGCCGTCCTTGATGACATTCATCTTGTTGCGGGTTTTGCGGTTGAGCGCGTCCAGATCGGCCACATCGCGCACCGTCATGATGCCCATGCCATAGGTGCCGTTGTCGGCCTTGACCACCACAAACGGCTTTTCGTTGATGCCGTATTCCTTGTACTTGCGCTTGATCTTGGTCAGCAGCGCGTCCACATTGCTGCGCAAGCAGTCCATGCCCGTGCCTTCGGCAAAGTTGACATCGCCGCACTGGCTGAACATGGGGTTGATCAGCCACGGGTCGATGCCCAGCAGCTTGCCAAAGCGCTTGGCCACCTCTTCGTAGCTCTGGAAATGCTTGGTCTTGCGGCGCACGCTCCAGCCCGCGTGCAAGGGCGGCAGCAGGTATTGCTCGTGCAGGTCTTCCAGAATGCCCGGAGCGCCTGCCGACAGGTCGTTGTTGAGCAAAATGGTGCAGGGGTCGAAATCTTTCAGGCCCAGTCGATGCTTGCTGCGCACCACAGGTTCGAGCGTCACGCTTTCGCCGTTGGGCAACTCGATGGTGGTGGTTTCCTTGATCTCGGGGTTGATCGAGCCCAGGCGCACATTCAAACCCGCCATGTGGAAGATGCGCTGCAGCTGCGCCACATTGGTCAGGTAAAAGGTGTTGCGGGTGTGGTTTTCCGGAATGATCAGCAGGTTTTTGGCCTCGGGGCAGATCTTCTCCACGGCCGCCTGGGCCGCCTGCACCGCCAAAGGCAGCATTTCGGGGGTCAGGTTGTTCCAGCCACCGGGGTAGAGGTTGGTGTCCACCGGGGCCAGCTTGAAGCCGGCATTGCGGATGTCGACCGAGGTGTAGAACGGTGGGGTGTGCTCCATCCACTCCAGCCGGAACCAGCGTTCGATCGCGGGCATGGAGTCGAGGATGCGCTGCTCCAGCTCATTGATGGGGCCGGTCAGGGCAGTGACAAGATGGGGAACCATGGGCGACCTTTATGGGGCTGAAATGACAAAAACAAAAGAATCATATGGGGCCGGAGAACGCCTTTGCAAGCACTGACCGGACAAAAAGCGAGGGGCTTGTGCACCACGCCACAAAAAGACCGGGCTCAGCCGCGGACCTCGCCCTCGCCCAGCACCACGTACTTGAGTGAGGTCAGCCCCTCGATGCCCACCGGGCCCCGGGCGTGGAATTTGTCGGTGCTGATGCCGATCTCGGCGCCCAAACCGTATTCAAAGCCGTCGGCAAAGCGGGTGCTGGCGTTGACCATGACGCTGGCCGAGTCCACCTCGCGCAAAAAGCGCTGGGCGTGCATGTGGTCGCGGGTCAGGATGGCGTCGGTGTGGTGGCTGCTGTAGTGGTTGATGTGGGCAATCGCCTCATCCACACCGTCGACCAACTTGATGCTGATGATGGGGGCGAGGTATTCCTCAAACCAGTCCTGTTCGGTGGCGTCTTTCAGGTTCGCAGCCGGCACCTGACTCAAAATGGCTTTGGCCTTGGGGCAGCAACGCATCTCGACACCTTTGGCCGCATAGATCGCGCCGATTCTGGGCAGGAATTCGGCGGCCACGCCACGTGCCACCAGCAAACTTTCACTGGCGTTGCAAGGGCTGTATTTTTGGGTTTTGGCGTTGTCGGCCACTTTCACAGCCATGTCGATGTCGCACGGATCGTCCACATAGGTGTGGCAGTTGCCGTCCAGGTGTTTGATGACCGGCACTTTGGCCTCGGCACTGATGCGCTCGATCAGGCCCTTGCCGCCGCGCGGAATGATGACGTCCACAAACTGCGGCATGGTGATGAGCTGGCCCACGGCGGCGCGGTCGGTGGTTTGCACCAGTTGCACCGCATCGACTGGCAAACCGCTGTCCGTCAGCGCCTGCTGCACCAGTTGGGCCAAGGCCTTGTTCGATTCAATCGCCTCGGAGCCACCGCGCAAAATGCAGGCGTTGCCGCTCTTGATCGACAAACTGGCCGCCTCGATGGTCACGTTCGGGCGGCTCTCGAAAATCATGCCAAACACGCCAATCGGCACGCGCATCTGGCCCACGCGGATGCCGCTGGGCACCTGTTTCATGCCAATGATCTCGCCAATCACATCGGGCATGGCCGCCAACTGTTCGCACCCTTGGGCGCAAGTCTCCAGCACTTGGGGGGTGAGTTTCAGACGGTCCACCATCGGCTCGGCGAGCCCGGCTGCGCGTGCGCGCTCGAGGTCTTTGGCATTGTCCCGTTGCAAGGCGTCGGTGTTGGCGCGCAACAAGGCCGCCAGATGGCGCAAAGCCTTGTTTTTGGTGGCGGCCGAGGCTTTGGCCATCAGCGCCGAGGCTTTTTTGGCCTGCTGGCCCAAGGCCTGGACGTGTTCGGCGGTGTTCAATTCAGTCATCGGGACATTTTCGCAGATGCAAGCCGGTTTTTTGTAGGAGGCTGCCCCTGCGGCCGAATGTCTGCATGAGCACATTGACACGACTGCGCCAGGCACAACCTTCGGGGCAGGGGCGCGCGCCCACAGGAATCAGGCACCCAGAGGAGCCGTCACACAGAGGAGCCGTCACCCCCGACTCGATCGGGGGTCCATGCCTTCGTTGACCCTGGATACCCGGTCAAGCCGGGTATGACGATAGAGGGCTGGACATGACCATAGCGCGGGCCAGGTGCGGCAACAATGAACCCGCCATGGCCGCGACCGGCCGCATCAACGGACGATGCAAAAGCGCGAAAAGCGCACCGCGAGACGTTGCAAGGCTTGCCAAGGGTCGGTCGGCCAGTCGGGCACTTTCAGGCCTTTGACGATGCCATCCACCTGATGCGCCGCTTGCAGCAAACCGTTCAGACGGGCTTCGGTCATGCGGGGCAGCACGCGTTCAAACAAGCGCTCGCGCGGACCCCACACGCGCTGTTCGCGCAGAGCCAGGGGCATGGGTTTGCCACTGGCGATGGCGTCTTTCACGCGTTTGAGGGCACGGATGTCTTCGGCCAAGGTGTAGTGCACCAGCACGGCGGCTTCGCCCTCGGCCTGCAGGCCGTCGAGCATGCGCTGCACGCGGGCCACCTGGCCCGACAGCACCGACTCGGACAGTTTGAAGACGTCGTAGCGGGCCACATTGACCACAGCCGACTCGACTTGTTCTTGGCTGAGCTCACCGGGTGGATGCAACAAACCGAGTTTTTGGATTTCCTGGTGCGCAGCCAAGAGGTTGCCTTCCACGCGGTCGGCAAAAAACTGCAGGGTGCGCTGGCCTTCTTCGCCCGCCACCACGCGCTGGCCTTGCTGCTGCAGGCGCTGGGCAATCCACTGGGGCAAGGCGTTGCGGTCCACCGGATCGATCTGGATCGACACACCCGAATTTTCCAGAGCGCCGAACCAGGCCCCTTTACGGGTGGCGGCATCGAGGCGCGGCAACAAAAACAGGGTCAAGGTACTGTCGTTGCCTTGGGCTGACGCGGCCAGTTGCTGAATGGCGGTACTGCCCTCTTTGCCAGGCTTGCCCGAAGGCACGCGCACTTCCACGATTTGTTTGTCGGCAAACAGGCTGAGCGAGCCGCCTGCGGCCAGCACTTCGCTCCAGTCAAAGTGGGCGCCCGAGACGGTGTGCACGCTGCGCTCGGTGTAGCCCTGAGATCGGGCCGTTGCCCGTATGGCATCGGCGGCTTCCTGGATCAACAAGGCCTCATCGCCGTGCAGCACATACAGGCTGCGCAAGCCTTTTTGCAGGTGCGCAGACAACTGAGGAAGGGCCAACTGCATGGATGCGCTCAATCCCGGCGCATCAAGGCCGGGTTGCCGGATTGGACGAGGCCTCTGGCGCAGGCGCTGCTGCGGGCGCTGCCGCACCCGTCGGCTTGGGCAGGCTGCGCGGCTTGACCGCCGACAAACGGCGCATGATCTGCTGCACGATGTCGGTTTGCATGTCGCGGTACAGAATGCCCATCTCGATTTCTTTGGACAGCGCCGCCGTTTCGTTGAAACTCAAATCGCGTTGCTGGAACAGCTCGACCGGCTCGATCAACTCCACGCCCTGTGGTGTGCGCAGGCGAAAACGCACGCGCATCCGCAGCTGCAACTCACGCACCTGACCCGTCGCACTCACGCCCACCGCCACCTGCTGGCGGTCTTCGCTCAGGATGTCGAGGATCGCATCGGCCTGGAGCATTTGCTTGGGCTCGGTCAAGAGCTCAATGCGCCCCGTGCCGAGCAAGTTGCGCCGCAACTCCACCCCCAAGGGCGAGGTGGTCGAGAAATTCGCATAGAGGGTCTTGAACGCGAAATCGTTGGTTTGGCGCAGCTGAAACCCGCAGCCCGCGAGCCAAACGGGCAAGGTGCCCAAGCTCGCAGCGGTCAAAAAGAATCGGCGTGAGGGTTTCATGGGGTGTGCGCTCTCAAATCACCACATTGACCAGACGACCCGGCACCACGATGACCTTCTTCGGTGCGGCACCTGCGGCCTGCTTGACGAAAGCTTCGCTGGCCAAGGCAGCGGCTTCGATCTGGGCCTTGTCGGCGCTGGCGGGCACCAAAATCGACCCACGCAACTTGCCGTTGATTTGCAGCATCAGCTCGATCTGGTCGCGCGCCAGAGCCGACTCGTCCACCGTAGGCCAAGGGGCGTCCAGCAATTCGCCTGCAGCTTGGGCAAAACCCAGTTGCTGCCAGATTTCGTCGGTGATGTGCGGGCAGGCGGGGTAGAGCATGCGCATCAAGAGCGAGACGCCTTCGCACAAGGCGGCGGTGTCGCCTTGGCTGCCATCGGGCTTGAAGTCTTCCAGCGCGTTGAGCAGCTTCATGCAACCAGACACCACGGTGTTGTATTGCATGCGCTCGTAGTCGTAACCCACTTGCTTGAGCACCAGGTGCATCTCGCGGCGCAAGGCCTTGGCCGAATCGCCCAAAGCGGCTTGGCTCAGGTCCTGAGCCGTGGCCGAGCGCAGCAGCTCGTGGTGCTTGAACGCGAAGTTCCAGACCCGGCGCAAAAAGCGGTAGCTGCCCTCCACGGCCGAGTCGTTCCACTCCAACGTCACCTCAGGTGGCGCGGTGAACATGGTGTACAGGCGCGCCGTGTCGGCACCGTACTTTTCGATCAGGTCCTGCGGGTCCACGCCGTTGTTCTTGGACTTGGACATGGTGCCCACGCCCTCGTAGTCGATGGGCGTGCCCACGGGCAAACGGCCATCGCCGCTGTCGGCTTCGTTCTTGAGCTTGGCACCCACGATCTTGCCCGACTCGTCGAGCACATGCTCCACGTCGTGCGGCCAGAAGTAGTCCTTGCCGCCCTTGGCAGTGCGGCGCGAGTAGATGTGGTTGAGCACCATGCCCTGCGTGAGCAGCTTGCTGAAGGGCTCGTCCACCTTGACCAAGCCCAGGTCTCGCATGACCTTGGTCCAAAAGCGGGCGTAGAGCAGGTGCAGGATGGCGTGCTCGATGCCGCCGATGTATTGATCCATCGGCATCCAGTAATCGGCACCCTCAGCGACCATGGCTTGGTCATTCTGAGGGTCGCAATAGCGCATGAAGTACCAAGACGAATCCACAAAGGTGTCCATGGTGTCGGTCTCGCGGCGGGCGGGCTTGCCGCACACCGGGCAAGTCACGCCCGCGTGGAAGCCTTCGTGCTTGTGCAGCGGGTTGCCCGAGCCGTCGGGGATGCAATCTTGCGGCAGCACCACGGGCAGGTCTTTTTCGGGCACGGGCACCGCGCCGTGCTCGTCACAATGGATGATCGGGATCGGTGTGCCCCAGTAGCGCTGTCGGCTCACGCCCCAGTCGCGCAAACGCCAAGTGGTCTTCTTCTCGCCCAAGCCTTTGGCGGCGAGCAGCTCGGCGACTTTGCTGACGGCAGCTTTTTGCGTCAAACCGTCGAGTTCGCCGGAATTGATGCAAATGCCGTCTTTCAATCCATAGCGCTCATGCCACTGGCCTGCATCAAAGAAGCGCCCGCCGACCTCTACCAATAATTCGCCAGTATGAGCATCACGCAACTCGCGGTGAGCATGGCCGCTGACGTTGTCTTTGTACTCATGAACAACCACTTCGTCGTTTCTTGCAACAACTGGCTTGATCGGCAACTGGTACTTGAGGGCAAACGCAAAGTCGCGCTCGTCGTGCGCGGGCACGCCCATCACCGCGCCGTCGCCGTAAGACATCAGCACATAGTTGCCCACCCAGACCTCGACCTTCGCTCCGGTCAGGGGGTGCGTGACGAACAAGCCCGTGGGCATGCCTTTTTTCTCTTGTGTGGCCAGCTCGGCTTCGGTGGTGCCGCCGGTTTTGCACTCTTCCAAAAACGCCGCCAACGCGGGCTTGCTCGCCGCAGCGTGCAGCGCCAGCGGGTGCTCGGCCGCCACGGCGCAGAACGTCACGCCCATGATGGTGTCGGCGCGGGTGGTGAACACGTACATCTTGCCGTCGCCAATCAAGGCACCGGTGGCATCTTTGATGTCGTGTGGGAACGCAAAGCGCACCCCCTCAGACTTGCCGATCCAGTTTTCCTGCATCAGCCGCACTTTGTCAGGCCAGCCGTTGAGGGTGGCCTTGTCGTTGCCGATCTGCACATGGTCCAAAAGCTCTTGCGCATAGGCGGTGATGTTCAGGTAGTACCCCGGGATCTCGCGCTTTTCAACGGGGGCACCCGTGCGCCAGCCTTTGCCGTCGATCACCTGCTCGTTGGCCAGCACGGTCTGGTCCACCGGGTCCCAGTTCACCACCTGGGTCTTGCGGTAGGCGATGCCTTTTTCCAGCATCTTCAAGAACAGCCACTGGTTCCACTTGTAATAGGTCGGGTCGCAGGTGGCGACTTCGCGTGACCAGTCGATGGCCAAGCCCATGGCCTGCATCTGCTTTTTCATGTACGCGATGTTCTCGTACGTCCACTTGGCCGGGGGCACGCCGTTCTTCAAGGCGGCGTTTTCGGCGGGCAAACCAAACGCGTCCCAGCCCATGGGCATCAGGACGTTGTAGCCCTTCATGCGCAGGCTGCGCGTGAGCATGTCGTTGATGGTGTAGTTGCGCACATGGCCCATGTGCAGCTTGCCGCTGGGGTAAGGCAGCATGGAGCAGGCGTAAAACTTCTTTTTGCTGGCGTCTTCGGTCACGCGGTAGGCATCGCGGGCGGTCCAGCGGGACTGCGCAGCAGGTTCGACTTCGAGGTGGTTGTACTTGTCTTGCATAGCCTGCGATTGTAGAGGGGCGGGGTGTGGGCTCGGCACATGGCGACAAGCCCTTGGCAGGCATTCGGCCGCAGGGGCGGCCTCCCACAAAAACCAGGCAACCCCCTCTCTTGTGGGAGCGAGCCCCTGCTCGCGAATGGCAGCCCTGCCACTGCAAACATTCGGCCGCAGGGACGGCCTCCCACAAAGTCAGGCCAAGGGTGTGAAAACTCAGCGCGTGAGCGCCGGGGTTGTTTGCGCCACAAAACCGATGCGCGACAGACCGGCTTTTTGGGCCAGGCCCATGGCCTCCACCACCCGGCCGTAAGGCACCGACTGGTCGGCGCGAAGCTCCAGCTCGGTATCGGGGTTACGCCGGGCAGCTTCCGACAGGCGCTGGCGCAAGGCTTCAGGGGTGATGGGCTGGTCGTTCAAGAACAAGGCCCCCTGGGCGTCCACCACCAAAGACACCGCCTGCGGGGCTGCGCCCGACTGTCCGCCCTCGCTTTGGGGCAGGTCCAGGCGAATGGCGCTGGTCATCAAGGGGGCGGTCAGGATGAAAATGACCAGCAAAACCAGCATCACGTCCACCATGGGGGTGACGTTGATCTCGCTCATGGGGGCGTCCGGCTTGCGGGTTTCCAGGCGACCGAAGGCCATGGCTCAGTCCTGCGGGTCGGCCAGCAAGCCACGCAAATCGTGGGCAAAGCCTTCGAGTTCGGCCTCGATCTGGTTCACTTTTCGGCCCAACAGGTTGTAGCCCAACACCGCCGGAATGGCCACGGCCAGCCCGGCAGCGGTCATGATCAGGGCTTCGCCCACGGGTCCGGCCACCTTGTCGATGGTGAGCTGTCCGGCTTCGGCCATGCCGGTCAAGGCATTGAAGATGCCCCAAACGGTGCCCAAAAGACCCACAAATGGCGAAATGGAGCCCGCTGTGGCCAACCAGACCTGGCCCCATTGCAAACGGCGCACCACGCCCTGCAGGGCATCGCGCAAGGCACGGGTCAGTTGTTGGCGGCGGGCACCTGCTGAAGCCAGGGTGCCGCCCACCGGGAGCAAGGTGGCTTCCAGCAGGGGGGTGATGCAGGCGTCGCGGTCAAACTGGGCCACGCGCTGCTGGGCCTGGTCCAGGCCCGGGGCCTGCCAGAACGCGGCCACGCTGCGGCGCACATCCAGGCCCACGCGCGCGAGCAAGCGCCATTTCCAGACCATGACCACCCAACTGCCCACCGAAAGCGCCAGCAAAACCAGCGCCAGCACACGGCTGACCCCATCGCTGTGCAACAGAAAGTCGTGGAGGCTCATGGGTGCCAGGCTGGTCAGCGCAAATTCAACACGTCAAACATGTCAAACAGGCCGCGCTGCTGGGTCGCCAGATAACGCACTGCACGCAGGCTGCCTTGGGCGTAAGTGGATCGGCTGGAGGATTTGTGCGTGACTTCGATGCGCTCGCCAATACCGGCAAACAGCACCGTGTGGTCGCCCACGATGTCGCCACCCCGGATGGTGGAAAAACCGATGGTGGAGGGGTCGCGCTCGCCCGTGTGGCCATAGCGCTCGTAGACGGCGCAGTCTTTCAGGTCGCGGCCAATGGCCTCGGCAATGACTTCACCCATCTTGAGGGCCGTGCCCGAAGGCGCGTCCACCTTGTGGCGGTGGTGGGCTTCGATGATTTCGATGTCGTAGCCCGTGGACATGGCTTGCGCGGCCATTTGCAGCAACTTGAGCGTGACGTTGACGCCCACGCTCATGTTGGGGGCCATCACGATGGCAATGTCTTTGGCGATTTCAGCGATTTCGGCTTTTTGCGCGTCGGTGAAGCCGGTGGTGCCGATCACTGCCTTGACGCCCAGTTCACGGCACACCTGCAAATGGGCCAGCGTGCCCTCGGGGCGGGTGAAGTCAATCAGGCAAGCGGCATCCTTCAGGCCCGCCCGCAGGTCGGAGGTGACGCGCACGCCACTGGACTGGCCCAGCGGCGCGGCGGCATCTTGGCCCAAGGCAGGACTGGCGGCCATGTCGAGCGCGCCTGCCAGACGGCAATCGCCGGAGGCCAGGATGGCTTCGATGAGCATGTGGCCCATGCGGCCAGACGCGCCGGCAACGGTGATGGGCAAGGGGGTCGATGGGGTCATGTGATGGATGGAATGAAAGGTACGCGCCATCGGGCGTGCTGCCCGAACAAGGGCCCATCAACGGGGTGTGGGCTCCAGAGGAGGGTAAGTCGCAGGCAGCGGCGCAGTGCGCGGCGCATCGTCAGCCGCCTTCGGTGCGGGGAACTTTTTCAGGTCTTCTTCGCTGGCCTGCAAGTTGGGCACGCTGGCGGCTTTGCGCTGGACCACCAGGCGCTCGACAAATTCGGACTCGCTGGGCAGGTCACCGCCTTCCACCGACGAGACCACATCGTCTTTGAAGTAGACGGTGAGCTGGAAACTTTGGGGTGGCACACCCTGGCGGCGGATGCTGAAGGCGTAATCCCAACGGTCGGCATGGAACAGGCTGGTGACGAGGGGGGTGCCCAAAATGTCGCGGACCTGCGCCCGTGGCATGCCCGTGGTGATCGCCTGGCGCTGCTCTTTGGAGACAAAGTTGCCCTGCACCACCTCGGGGACATAGGGTTTGAAGGTGTCGCTGGTGAAGCTGGCCATGTTGGCGCAACCGGCCAAACTGGCGCACATGAAAAGCATGGCCAGGCGTGTGCCTGTCACGGAAAAAGTCAGGGATGCTGTCATGGTTGAGGGCTGGCCGATATGATCGGGTCATTGTAGCGGCAGCTACGCGCCCACACCGGCTTTGCCTATCCCGACACCCCTTCACATGACCCAAATCGACGAACTGAAAAACAATGGTCTGAAGGCCACGCTGCCACGCCTGAAGATCCTGGAGGTCTTTCAGCGCGGGCAGCAACGGCACATGACGGCCGAGGACGTGTTTCGCCTCCTGTTGAGCGAGAACACCGACATCGGTCTGGCCACGGTGTACCGGGTGCTGATGCAGTTTGAGCAGGCGGGCATCCTGAGCCGCAACCACTTTGAGAGCGGCAAAGCCGTTTACGAACTCAACGAAGGTCAGCACCACGACCATATGGTGTGTCTGGACTGCGGTCGGGTGGAGGAGTTTTATGACCCGGAAATCGAGTCCAGGCAACAAGCGGTGGCCGAAGCCAAAGGTTTTGTGATCGCCGACCACGCCCTGAGCCTGTACGCCCACTGCACCCAAAAGCCTTGCCCGCACCGCCAGGGTTGAGCAGGCCGGGCGTCCTCAATCCATCGCCCGGCGCTGGCGCTCGATGAATTCCTGGTAGGTGTCGATGCCGCGCATCTGCAAGATGGTGTTGCGCACAGCGGCCTCGACCAACACCGCGATGTTGCGCCCCGCCACCACCTGGATGACCACTTTGCGCACCGGAATGCCCAGCACATCCTGCACCAGCGGTTCGGAAGGCAGGCGCTCGTAATCCCGCTCCAGCGTTTCACGGCGCACCAGGTGAACAATGAGCTTGAGCCGCATCTTGCGGCGCACCGCGGTCTCACCAAAGATGGCACGGATGTCCAGCAGACCAATGCCGCGCACCTCCAGCAGGTTTTGCAGCAGGTCGGGGCAGCGCGCCTCGATGGTGGTCTGGTTGATGCGGTACAGGTCCACCGCGTCATCGGCCACCAGACCGTTGCCGCGCGAAATCAGCTCCAGCCCCAACTCGCTCTTGCCCAAACCGGACTCACCCGTGATCAACACGCCCATGCCCAAAATGTCCATGAACACGCCGTGCATGGTGGTGCGGTCGGCAAAATGCTTGGACAGGTAGGCCCGCAGCACATCGATGACAAAGGCCGACGAGTGCTCGGTCGAGAACATCGGGATCTGGGCCCGCTCGCACATGGACAGCAGGGCTTCGGGAGCCGTCTGGCCATCGGCCAAGACCAGCACCGGGGGCTCCAGCGTCACGATGCGGGCAATCCGGCGCGCACAGTCATCGGGCGTGGAGTTGGTCAGGTAAGCCACCTCGCGGGGCCCCAGAATCTGCACACGGTAGGGGTGGATGTAGTTCAGGTAACCAACCAGGTCGGCGCCCGATCGGGCTTCGCGCACAGCGACTTCATCAAAGCGTCGCTCCGAAGCGCCCAGACCGGCCACCCATTGCCATTTGAGCTTGCCGCGATGGTCCTCGAACAGGACATCGGCACTGATGACGCTGGGCTTCATCGCAAAAACCTCGAAAAAAGGAGGGTCAGACCGTCTGGGTAGACTGCCACTGGGCGATCAGCTGGTGCAGGTCCTGCTGGACGGTGCTGTTCTTGATGTTTTCACGCAAAGCGGTGTCGCTGAGCAATTCAGCGATTTCGGACAGGATTTCCAGGTGCTTTTGGGTGGCGGCTTCGGGCACCAGCAAAAAGATCAACAGGTTGACCGGCTGTTCGTCAGGGGCGTCAAAGCCAATCGGCTGCGCCAGCTGGAACACGGCGGCCATGGGCGCTTTCAGGCCCTTGATGCGGCCGTGCGGAATGGCCACACCATGACCCAGCCCCGTAGAGCCCAACCGTTCACGGGCAAACAGGCTGTCGGTCACCAAAGCACGGGACAAGCCGTGGAGGTTCTCAAAGAGAAGTCCGGCTTCTTCGAATGCGCGTTTCTTGCTGGTGGCTTCCACCCCAACAAGAACCTGGGCAACGGGCAATATGGATGAGAGGCGATTCATGGTCGAGGCCGGATTATGCACCTTGCGCGGGCACCCCGGTCATGGGGCCTGAAAGCCGGGCGACATGGGCGGTGTTTGCGCCTCTGAACAGGCTGGGCGCCTGCATGAAAAAGGGCCACAAGCTTGTGGCCCTGTTGTGAGCGAAACATTCACCCGATCACATCATGCGCTTGGGCGCGCTGTGGTGATGGTCTGTGATGCGGTCCTTGTGCTTGACGACCTGACGGTCCAGCTTGTCCACCAGTTCATCCACAGCGGCATACAAATCTTCGTGAGCGCTTTCTGCAAACAAGTCGTTGCCCTTGACGTGGATGTTGCATTCGGCGCGTTGGCGTTTTTCTTTTTCCTTCTGCTTTTCGACGGTCAGCAGCACTTTGACATCGACCACTTGGTCAAAGTGCCGGGTGATCCGGTCGAGCTTCCCCGTGACGTACTGACGCAATGCCGGGGTCACTTCCAGATGGTGCCCGCTGATGGTTAAATTCATAGTCGTCGCCTCCATGATTCAGGGTATGAAAAGCCCCGCTGAAGCGGGGCTCCGAAACCACCTGTGGGGGTGGTTCGACCCCACTATGCGCCGCACCCCAGCGAAATGCAAGACGCCAACAACTAAACCTGTAACGTCGGCTGGCTTTGCACCCAAAACCCGTTTTCAGTGCTATTGTTCGATTTGAAGCCCAAGAACAAGCGGGCATTTCAGGCCTGACAGTTCAAATCGCAGCGGTCGGCGCCCCATGCAGACGCAAACGCCCAGCCAGCCAGGCGCTGATGATGCTGGCCAACACCCCCAACAAACCCGCCACCCAATACCCAGTGAGCTGTCCTTGCGCATCTCGCCCAATGATGAGCCCGGCCACCAGCGCCGCGAAACCCATGGCGGCCGACTGAACCGCCGAATTCAGGGTCATGAAGGTGCCGCGCAAACGCGGCTCCACGGCCGATGAAATCATCGCCATGCCCGGAATCATGCGCCCGCTCATGACCGTGAAAAACAAAGTCGACACGGTCAGCAAACCCCACAAGGGCAAGCCTTGCGTGAGCGTGGTGGCCATCAGCGGCACCGTCACTGCCAAAGCCAGTCGCTGGAACACCCGGACCTTGCCCACCCGGTCGGTCAGCCGCCCGAAATAACGGGCACTGAGCAAAGTGGCCACCCCACCGCACAGATAAATCCAGGGCACTTCGGCGGTCTGCATCCCGGCGTTGGACTGCAGGTAAATGGTGATGTAGGGGATGACGGTGAACGCCGCAAACATCATCAGGGCCGACACCCCGAAGGCCTTGAGGTGGTTGACCTCGGCCAGTACCTGGCCAATGCCGCGCCAGACACTCACCCGCTCAGGGTGGTGCAAATGCGCATCCAGCCGGGGCAAGGTTTGCCAGGCCCCCAAGGACAGCAGCCCCACCAGCGCGGCGATGCCAAAAAACGGCGCATGCCAGCTCAGGTGCGCCGCCAAAAACAGCCCCAGCGGCACCCCCGCCACGGTGGACACGGAAAACGAGGTCATCACCACGCTCATGGCGCGGCCACGCCGCTCAAAGGGGATCACATCGGCCACGATGGTCTGCGACAAAGCCGACAACACCCCGCCAAACAAACCAGCGGCCACGCGGGCCACCATCAGCCAGACATAGTCGGGCGCCAGACCACACGCCAGGGTGGCCAGACCAAACAAGGCGTACATGACCAGCAACAGGCGCTTGCGGCTGAAGCGGTCGATGTAGGTGGCCGCCATCAGGCCGGACAGGCCCGCCGACAAGGTGTAGGCCGAGACCAGCAGACCGAACTGGGCGTTGCTGATGCCGAACAAGGCCGTGAACTGCGGCCCCAGCGGCATCATGATCATGAAATCGAGGATGTGGGTGAACTGGATGCCAGCCAGCGTGAAGAGCAGCCAGCGCTCACGCCGTGGGGTCAAATATGGGGTCATGGAACAATGCCGTTGAATGGTCTGAATCTAACACCCGCAGCCCCCAGAGCCTCTGTCCAACTTCACATGCCCATGGACCCCGTGACGCCCACCCCGCCAAAATCAGCCCTTGAACAAGCCCTCTCGCCCCCCCCGCAGCCCGTGATGGGGCTGGTGCTGATGGGTGGCGGAGCGCGCACCGCTTACCAAGCCGGGGCGCTGCAGGCCATCGGCCAACTGCTGCGCCGCACAGCGGGGCCATCCCCCGCTTTTCCATTCCAGGTGCTGGCGGGCACCTCGGCCGGGGCCTTGAACGCGACTTTTCTGGCCAGCAAGGCGCTGGACGGTCTGGCCGGCCTGGACGATCTGGCCCATTTCTGGACCCGGATCCGCACGGAGGCGGTCTACCGCCTGCCCCAAACCCCGCTGGACAAATTCAGCCGTTGGGCCACCGCGGTGGGTTTGCTGCGCTCTGTCCGCGCCCATGCCGCCGCCATGGACAGCCTGGCCCTGGTCAACACCTTGCACCAGGCGATCGCCCTGGAGCGGATCGACACCGCCTTGCACAGCGGCGTGCTGCAGGCCCTGGCGGTCACCGCGTCGAGCTATTCGAGCGGTGTGCACTGGACGTTTTGCCAGACCCGGGATGGCCAGCCCATTCCATGGAGCCGTCCAGGCCGCCGTGCCGAGCAGCAACCCATCACCATCGAGCACCTGATGGCGTCCAGCGCCATCCCCTTCATTTTCCCGTCCACCCCGCTGTGGGTAGACGGTGGCATGGAGTATTTCGGGGATGGCTCGATGCGGCAAATCTCACCCTTGTCCTCGGCCGTGCACCTCGGGGCCGACCGGATCTTGGCGATTGGCGTGAGCCAACCCCAACGGGCCAGCCTGGTGGCACCCGCCCGCGCCACAGGACGCCCCTCGCTGGGCACGATCGCTGGCCACGCCATGGCCAGCGTGTTCCACGACACGCTGGAGGCCGATGTCGAGCAGATCAGCCGGATCAACCAGGCCCTGGACAGCTTGCCCGAGGCGGTACGTGCAAGCCTGCCCCTGCGCCCGGTGCAGGTGCTGACGCTGCAGCCCAGTGCCTCGCTCGACGCCTTGGCGCAAGCGCACGCCCACACCCTGCCCCGACCCATTCTGCGGGTACTGGAGGGTCTGGGTGCATTGCGCGGCAGTGGCGCGGCCCTGGCCAGCTATTTGTTGTTCGAGCCGGCGTTCATCGCCGCGCTGATGGCCTTGGGCCAGGCGGATGTGCAGGCCCGCGCCGATGACATCCTGGCTTTTCTGGCCCCCGCAGGGGCACATCCGGTGCGATAATCCGCCGATTCATTCTGGAGACACATTGCCGTGGAAACTACCCCGAGTCGGTAGCTTTCGAACGCGCTGAGCACCCTGCCCATCGTTCGAAAGCTGCAGAAAACCCCCTTCGCCGCCCCTTTGAACTTTTGGCACCTGGCCATTTTTCGGATTCGCCATGCTCAACATCTTCACCCTCGCCAATGGCCGCCTCTTCCAGGAAGAGATCGAGTCGCTGGAAGAACTCTCCCGCTTCCAACCCATCTGGGTCGACCTGGAGTCGCCCACGCTGGAAGAAAAACGCTGGATCAAACAGTACTTCGGCCTGTCCATCCCGGAAGACGCGATGGACGAGGACATCGAGGAATCGGCCCGCTTCTACGAAGAAGACAACGGCGAGCTGCACATCCGCTCCGACTTTTTGATCGCTGACGAAGACGAGCCGCGCACGGTACGCTGCGCCTTCATCCTGAACCAGCACAACGCCGACCTGAAAAGCCAGGGCGTGCTGTTTTCCATCCACGACGAAGACGTGCCGGTGTTTCGCCTGCTGCGGATGCGGGCGCGCCGCGCCCCCGGCCTGATCGAAGACGCCAAGGAAGTCCTGCTCAAGCTGTTCGATGCCGATGCCGAATACTCGGCCGACACGCTCGAAGGCATTTACGACCAACTCGAAACCGCCGGTAAAAAAGTGCTGTCGGGCGACGTGACCGACGCCATGGCCGGTGAAGTGCTGGGCGCCATCGCCCGACAGGAAGACCTGAACGGTCGCATCCGCCGCAACGTCATGGACACCCGCCGCGCGGTGAGCTTCATGATGCGCTCGAAGATGCTCAACGCCGAGCAGTTTGAGGAAGCCCGCCAGATTCTGCGCGACATCGACTCGCTCGACTCGCACACGGCGTTCCTGTTCGACAAGATCAACTTCCTGATGGACGCCACGGTTGGTTTCATCAACATCAACCAGAACAAGATCATCAAGATCTTCTCGGTGGCCAGCGTGGCCTTGCTGCCGCCCACCTTGATCGCCAGCCTGTACGGCATGAACTTCCAGTACATGCCCGAGTTGTCGCAAAAATGGGGCTACCCCTATGCGCTCGCCTTGATGGCCGCCAGCGCCGTGGTGCCCATGTGGTACTTCCGCCGCCGGGGCTGGCTCAAATAAGACCGGCTCAAGCGGGCTGGCGACGGCTCAGCCACTGCGACAAAATCGCCAGACTGTAACGGCTGGCCACTTCGCGGATGAAGCGCTGAAAGTCGGTGTGCGCTGCGTCGTCCGCCCGGTCCGAGATGGTGCGCACCGCCGCAAAGGGCACGCCGTAATCGTGGCAGACCTGCGCCACCGCTGCGCCCTCCATCTCCACCGCCAAAGCCTCGGGCAAAGCCTGCCGCAAGGCCTGACTTTCGGCCGAGGTCGAGACAAAGCGGTCACCACTGATGACCAGACCCTGGTGCACACGCGGCGCGTTCAGCGCAAATTCGGCCAATGTTCCTGCGCCCAGATGTTGCCCTGCATGGGCCAACACCTGCTGGCTGGCCGCGGCCAATTGGGCCGACAGGCCCGCATCGGCCTCAAAATAGGCACGGCCGTACAGTGGCACCTCATGGCGCGGGAAGAGCGGCGAAGCGTCCATGTCGTGCTGCAGCAAACCCTGGGCCACCACCACATCGCCCACCCGCACATCGGCACCCAGGCCACCCGCCACGCCGGTGAACACCAGGGTGTCGGCGGCAAAGCGTTCCAGCAGCACTGTGGCGGTGGTGGCTGCAGCCACCTTGCCGATGCGCGAAAGCACCGCCACCACCGAGTGGCCTTGCCAATGGCCGACCCAAAAGTCCCGCCCAGCCACCTGAACGCGCTGCTCATCGGGCATGGCCGCCAACACCGCCGCCAGTTCTTCGTGCATGGCACTCATGATGCCGATCACCGCCATGGATCACCCCTTGTTCAATGACTCCAAGTCAAACGGCCACCCGTGAACGGGTGGCCGCTGCGCCCTGTACAGGGGCCTTGGCCCCACAGTGCTCCGGTCAGGCCTTGGCCCGCAACTCGCGGCGCAGGATTTTGCCCACCGGCGTCTTGGGCAATTCGTCGCGGAACTCGATCACACGCGGCACCTTGTACGCCGTCATGTTTTCGCGGCAGTAAGCGATGATCTGCGCCTCGGTCAGCGCCGGATCTTTGCGCACCACCACCAGCTTGACCGCTTCGCCGGTTTTCTCGTCCGGCACGCCAATGGCCGCGCATTCGAGCACGCCCGGACAAGCCGAGGCGACTTCCTCCACCTCGTTGGGATAGACGTTGAAACCGCTGACCAAAATCATGTCCTTCTTGCGGTCCACGATCTTGAAGTAGCCACGCTCGTCCATGGTGCCGATGTCACCCGACTTGAAATAACCGTCGGCAGTCATGACCTTGGCGGTTTCGTCAGGGCGTTGCCAGTAACCCGCCATCACCTGCGGGCCCTTGATGGCGATCTCGCCCGGCGTGCCAAGCGTGGTGATTTCGTGGCCATCGTCGTCGAGCAGCTTCATGAAGGTGCCGGGCAAGGGCACCCCGATGGTGCCGGTGAACTCGGTGCTGGTGGTCGGGTTGCAGCTGGCCGAGGGGCTGGTCTCTGACAAACCGTAACCTTCGCAAATCGGGCAGCCGGTTTTCTCCAGCCAGAGCTTGGCCACATTGGGCGTCACGGCCGTGCCCCCGCCCAAGGACACCTTCAGGTTGGACCAGTTGACGGTGCCGAAATCCGGGTGGTTGGCCAGGCCGTTGAACAAAGTGTTCACCGCCGGGAAGCTGTGGAAGGTGTGCTTGGACAATTCCTTGAGCACGGCGGGCAAGTCACGCGGGTTGGGAATCAGGATGGTCTTGCCGCCCATGCGCAGGCTCAGCATCATGTTCACCGTGAAGGCGAAGATGTGGTACAGCGGCAATGCGCACACCGCCGTGGGTTGCTCCCCGGCGGGAATGCGCTTCATGACGGGCTCGTTCCAGGCCTCGGACTGCAGCACGTTGGCGATCACATTGCGGTGCAACAGCACCGCCCCCTTGGACACACCCGTGGTGCCCCCGGTGTACTGCAGCACCGCGATGTCGTCGGCCGACAGCTCGGGTTTGCGGAAGGCTTGTTGACGGCCTTTGGACAAAGCGTCGTTGAAACGCACCGCCTGCGGTAGCTGAAAAGCCGGCACCATTTTCTTGACGTTGCGCACCACGTAGTTGACCAAGGCCCCCTTGAGCAGGCCCAGCCGGTCACCCATGGCGGCCAGCACCACATGCTGTACCGGAGTTTGGGCGATGCACTTTTCCAGCGTGGCGGCAAAGTTCTCGATGATCACGATGGCCTTGGCCCCCGAGTCCTTGAGCTGGTGCTCCAGCTCACGGGCGGTGTAGAGGGGGTTCACGTTGACCACCACCAGACCCGCACGCAAAATGGCCGCTACGGCCACCGGGTATTGCGGCACATTGGGCATCATGATGGCGACACGGTCGCCTTGGCTCAGACCCAGCGACTGCAGGTAAGCCGCCATGGCCAGACTGTCACGGTCGGTCTGGGCAAAGCTGAAATCCTTGCCCATGAAACTGTAGGCCGGACGGTCTGCGTATTTGGAAAAACTCTCTTCAAGCAAGCCCACCAAAGAGCTGTACTGGGTGGGATCGATGTCGGCTGGAACGCCTTCGGGGTAACTCTTGAGCCAAACGGGGTTCAGGTTCATGTGGGGTTCTCCTGCGGGCCAGTCTACCTCACAACTGACGGCTAACTGACTCGCAGGGGTACTGGATTTCCCGAGGTTGCAGGCCGCTTGCAGCGCGCCCATGACGCCGTGCCCAGCTCGGGCCTGAAGACACCGGTTGGTAATACGTGGGCACCCAAAAAACAAGGGGCCCGAGGGCCCCTTGTGCATGCTGCGACAAGCAGCCGGTCAGCCTTTGAGGGCCACCAGCACCTCGTCGAGCATCTTTTTGGCGTCGCCAAACAACATGCGGTTGTTGTCCTTGTAGAACAGGGGGTTGTCCACGCCCGCATAACCGCTGGCCATGGAGCGCTTCATCACGATGCTGGTGCGCGCCTTCCAGACTTCGAGCACAGGCATACCGGCGATCGGACTGGTCGGGTCATCCTGCGCAGCAGGGTTCACGATGTCGTTGGCACCGATGACCATGACCACGTCGGTGTCCGGGAAGTCGTCATTGATCTCGTCCATTTCCAGCACGATGTCGTAGGGCACCTTGGCCTCGGCCAGCAGCACGTTCATGTGGCCGGGCATGCGGCCCGCCACCGGGTGGATGCCAAAGCGCACGGTCACGCCCTTGTCGCGCAGGGTCCGGGTGATCTCGTTGACGGTGTGCTGGGCCTGGGCCACGGCCATGCCGTAGCCGGGCACGATGATCACGCTCTTGGCGTCACGCAGCAGCTCAGCGGTGTCGCTGGCGCTGACGGGCACCACCTCGCCTTGCGGCTCGGCTGCGGCACCGTCGGCCTTGGGTGCAGCGGGTGTACCGCCACCAAAGCCACCCGCGATCACGCTGATGAAGTTGCGGTTCATCGCGTTGCACATGATGTAGGACAGGATGGCACCCGAAGAGCCCACCAGAGCGCCGGTCACGATCAGCAAGTCGTTGCCGAGCATGAAACCGGTGGCCGCCGCGGCCCAGCCCGAATAGCTGTTGAGCATGGAGACCACCACCGGCATGTCGGCGCCGCCAATGGCCATGACCATGTGAACACCGAACAGCAGCGCGATCACGGTCATGACGATCAGCGGGGTCATGCCGCTTTGCACGTCGTGCGCGTTGACAAATTCACGGCCAAACCAGACCACGACCAAGAGACCCGCCAGGTTGAGCCAGTGGCGCGCAGGCAGCAAAAGCGGCTTGCCACCGATCTTGCCGTTGAGCTTGCCAAAAGCGATGAGCGAGCCCGAGAACGTGACCGCGCCGATCAGGATGCCGATGTAAATCTCCACTTCGTGGATGGTCTTCTCCACCCCGGTGTACTGGATCGAGGTGTCCACGTAGCTGGCAAAGCCCACCAAGCAAGCGGCCAGGCCCACCAGGCTGTGCATGAGCGCCACGAGTTCGGGCATCTGGGTCATCTTGACGGTTTTGGCCGCATAAAGGCCAATGCCACCACCGATCACCAAGGCCGCCACGATCCAGGGCACGCCTGCGGCGGCCACACGAGGGCCCACGATGGTGGCGAGCACGGCCAGCGCCATGCCAACGACGCCGTAGAGGTTGCCTCGGCGCGAGGTTTCCGGGTTGGACAGGCCACCCAGGCTGAGGATGAAGAGGATGGCCGCGCCAATGTAGGCGACCGTTGCCAAGCTAGAGGTCATGAAGGTCTCTTTTCTTTATTCGATCAGGTCGTTACTTGCGGAACATGTCGAGCATGCGGCGGGTCACGGCAAAGCCACCAAACATGTTCACGGCCGTCAGCACAATGCCGGCAAAAGCCAGCCACTGGATCAGCTGGTCAGGTCGTCCGTTGGTGCCCGCCTCGGGCGGCAGGATCTGCACCAGCGCACCGATCACGATGATGCTGGAGATCGCATTGGTCACGCTCATGAGCGGCGTGTGCAGCGCAGGCGTCACGTTCCAGACCACCATGTAGCCGATGAAGCAGGCCAGCACAAACACGGTGAAGTGGCCGAGGAAAGCCGCCGGGGCATACGCGCCAATGGCCCAAAAAGCCAAGGCCCCCAGACCGAACACCATGGCCAGCGTTTTGACCGGCATCGGGCCGCTGCTGCCGTGGCCGTGAGCGCTTTTCTTTTCAGCAGCGGCCACCGGCTTGGCGGCGGGCTTGGGTGCGGCCGCGGGCAGCGGCGGCGCGGGCCAGGTGATTTCACCGTCCTTGATGACCGTCAGGCCCCGGATCGCGTCGTCCTGCATGTTGACGTTGATGACGCCGTCCTTGGTCTTGCACAGCTCTTCCGTCAGGCGGAACAGGTTGGTGCCGTACAAGGTGGACGACTGGCGCGCCATGCGCGAAGCCAGGTCGGTGTAACCCACGATGGTCACGCCGTGCTTGACCACGGCCTTGCCGGGCTCGGTCAGTTCGCAGTTGCCGCCTTGCTCGGCGGCCATGTCCACGATGACGCTGCCGGGCTTCATGCTTTGCACCATCTCGGCGGTGATCAGCTTGGGCGCGGGCTTGCCGGGAATCAGCGCGGTGGTGATGATGATGTCCACCTCGCGGGCCTGCTGCGCGTACATCTCGCGCTGCGCGACCTGGAAGCCCTCGCTCATGACCTTGGCGTAACCGCCACCGCCCGAGCCTTCTTCTTCGTAATCCACCTTGACGAATTCACCGCCCAGCGACACGACCTGGTCGGCCACTTCGGCACGGGTGTCGTTGGCGCGCACGATGGCACCCAGGCTGGCGGCCGCGCCGATGGCGGCCAAACCGGCCACACCCGCACCGGCGATGAAGACTTTGGCCGGGGGCACCTTGCCCGCGGCGGTGATCTGGCCGTTGAAGAATCGGCCAAAGGCGTTGGCTGCCTCGACCACGGCGCGGTAGCCGCTCACACCTGCCATCGAGGTCAGCGCGTCCATCTTCTGGGCACGGCTCAAGGTGCGCGGCAATGCGTCGATCGACAGCGCCGTGACCTTTTTGGCCGCGAGCTGCTGCATCAAGTCGGGGTTTTGCGCGGGCCACAAAAAGCCGATCAGGGTCTGGCCTTCGTGCATCAACGCGACTTCGTCGGCCGTGGGGGCACGCACCTTGAAGACGATGTCGCTGCCGCTCCACAAGGCCGCGGCGTTGGGCGCGACTGTGGCACCGGCTTCGACATAGGCCTCGTCAGACAGGTCGGCCAGCGCACCCGCCCCCTGTTCCACCACCACCTCAAAACCGAGTTTGACCAGTTTGGTCACCACATCGGGCACAGTGGCCACCCGTTTTTCACCGGGGTATATCTCTTTGGGCACGCCTATGCGCATGGTTTATCTCCTGGAAATGATGAAATCGGTGGACTCGTCCATGTTAAAGGCCAAGTCAATCGTCCAATATATACCGAAACTTACAACACCCCTCCCAGACCCACCCCGGGCATACCCTGATCCATCCAAACGGATAATCCCCAGATGGACACTCGCTGGAAACCCAATGTCACCGTGGCCGCCATCATCGAGCGCGATGGCCGCTACCTCCTGATCGAAGAACACACCCAAGAGGGTTTGCGCCTGAACAACCCGGCAGGCCACCTGGACCCCGGTGAATCGCCCGCACAAGCCTGCGCCCGAGAAGCCTTGGAAGAAACGGCCCACCCCTTCACCCCGACCGCCCTGGTGGGCATCTATTTGTCGCGTTTTCAACGGCCGGCCACGGGCGAAGACATCACCTATGTGCGCATGGCTTTTTGCGGCGACATCGGCGAGCTGCAGCCCCACCTGAGCCTGGACGAGGGCATCGTGCGCACCCTGTGGATGACGCCCGAAGAAATCCGCGCCAGTGCCGAGCGCCACCGCAGCCCCCTGGTCTTGCGCTGCATCGAAGACCACCTGGCAGGGCAACGTTTCCCCTTGAGCGTGATCCACACCGACGCAGCGGTGGCCAACTTGCCCCCCCTGTCGACATGAGCCCCGACCTGCCCACCGAAGCGCTGTGGCTGCTCACGGGTGCGGCCGCTTTCGCGGCGGGCGTGCTCAACGCCATTGCGGGCGGCGGCAGCTTCCTGACCTTTCCCGCCCTGGTGTTTGCCGGTGTGCCGCCCCTGGCGGCCAATGCCACCAGCGCCATGGCCGTCAGCCCGGGCTACTTGGGCAGCGTGCTGGGTTTTAGGGCGGAGTTGCAAACCCTGCCCAGAGCCCTGCTGCAACGCGAAGTGGCCATTGCTGCGGTCGGTGGCCTGATCGGTGCGGGTTTGCTGCTGCTCACCCCGGCGCGGGTGTTTTCAGGTCTGGTGCCCTGGTTGCTGCTGCTGGCCACGGCGTTGTTTGCCGCTGGCCCCTGGCTGGCCCGGCGCAACGCAGGCCAGGGCCACCCCGCATGGCGACTGCCGGGCCTGATGGGCGTGGCCATTTATGGCGGTTACTTCAACGGCGGACTGGGCATTTTGCTGATGGCGCTGTACACCCTGACGGGCGAGAGCCGGCTGAACACGGTCAATGCGCTGAAAAACCTCAACTCCTTTGTGCTGTCGCTGCTGTCGGTGGCCGCTTTTGCGGTGGCGGGCGCCATTGTCTGGCCGCAGGCGCTGTGGATGATGGCCCTGGCCACAGCCGGAGGCTGGGCGGGTGCACGCTTGGCCAAACGCCTGCCCGTGCGCTGGGTGCGCTGGCTGGTCATGCTCACTGGGCTGGTGATGAGCGGGGTCTTTTTCGTGCGCAGCTGATGGTGTCGGAAACCTGTTGGAGCAATGGCTGCGGCCAAGGCCCCAAGACGCTCAGGGCAAAGAAGGCTTTTGACCTGCCGCCACTTGGTCCAGCTGGGCTTGTTCGGCAAAGACTTTGGCCACATAGCCGCCATCTTCTGTCAAGGCGTAACCCCCCAGGTAAAACTTGAGGCCCTCTTCCAGGGAGCCGTCACGCATCTTGACCGCATCCGACAGCACCGCTGCCCCCACGCGCATGTTCGTAATCGGGTCAAAAGCGGCCAAACGCCCGCCATAGGCTTCGTAGCGCTTGGCGTGGATGTCGGTCATCACCTGCATCAAGCCCTGTGCGCCGGCCTGGCTCTGGACATACGGGTGAAAGTTGGACTCGATGGCCATCACCGCCAAAATGAAGTGCGGTGCCAGTTTGGTTTTTTTGGACAAGACATGCGCTTCGGCCACCAAAGCGGCCAAGGGCTCCGGTGCGACTTTGTACTTGCGCCCTAACCATTCGGCCACAGCCGCCTGGGCGGGCGGCAGATCCTGCAAACTCACGGCCGTGGCGCGTTCTGCGGTGTTCTCGGGCAACCACGGCAACAAAACCTGCCGCTCCCGCAACCAGTTGAACACCGCGCCTTCGGCCGAGTGCAGCCATTGCGGGTTGAGCCACAAGGCCAGAACCAGGCTGAGCGCAGTCAAGCCCACCATGGCCAAACCACTGTGGGTGATGATGAACATGCCATGCGCGACATCGCGCAAGAATGTTCTGCCGTGTTGGCACCAGGTGCAGTGCTTGGTCATGAATTCGGGCCCATCGGGCATTATAAATTTTCGACCTTGTCGGGCCAGTCAGGTGGTCGCGGGATAATTGCGGCATGTCCCAACTCCACCGTGTGGTCGTCGGCTTGTCCGGCGGCGTCGATTCTGCTGTCACCGCCCATTTGCTCAAGCAACAGGGCCATGAGGTCATTGGCATCTTCATGAAAAACTGGGAAGACGACGACGACAGCGAATACTGCTCTTCCAACATCGACTTCGTGGATGCCGCTGCCGTGGCGGATGTGCTGGGCATCGAGATCGAGCACGTCAATTTTGCGGCCGATTACAAAAACCGTGTTTTTTCGGAGTTTCTGCGCGAATACCAGGCCGGGCGCACGCCCAACCCCGACATCCTGTGCAACGCTGAAATCAAGTTCAAGTCCTTTTTGGACCATGCCATGCGGCTGGGCGCCGAAAAAATCGCCACCGGCCATTACGCCAGGGTGCGTTTGAACACTGCAACAGGTCGGCACGAGCTGCTCAAGGGCCTCGACCCCAGCAAGGACCAAAGCTATTTTCTCCATCGCCTGAACCAGGCTCAGTTGTCCAAGACCCTGTTCCCGGTGGGCGAGCTGCACAAATCCGAAGTGCGCCGCATCGCCGAAGAGATCGGCCTGCCCAACGCCAAAAAGAAAGACTCCACCGGCATCTGCTTCATTGGCGAGCGGCCTTTCCGTGAGTTTTTGAACCGCTACATCAGCAAGGAACCCGGTCCGATCAAGGACCCGTCAGGGCGCACCATTGGAAAACATGTGGGGCTGAGCTTTTACACTTTGGGCCAGCGCCAGGGCTTGGGCATTGGCGGCATCAAAACCCAAGGCGCACAAAAAGGTGGCAGCGAGCACACGCCCTGGTTTGTGGCCCGCAAAGACGTGGAGAAAAACACCCTGTGGGTGGTTCAAGGGCACGACCACCCCTGGTTGCTGTCGCCCCAGCTGCAAGCCACCGATGTAAGCTGGTGCGCGGGCCAAGCGCCTGCGTCCGGGACCTACGCCGCCAAGACGCGCTACCGACAAACCGATGCGCCTTGCCACCTGCAAGCGCTCAGCATGCCCGATGGCTCCACGGGCTTTGAGTTGTCGTTCAGCGAGCCCCAATGGGCCGTCACCCCCGGCCAAAGCGCTGTGCTGTACGACGGTGAAGTGTGCCTGGGGGGTGGCGTGATCCACTCGGCCAGCGCCTGCCCCCCCAAGACCGACTGATTTATTCCCCGCCCAGCCCCAAACGGTTAGGCTCGCGCTTTTCGACGGCAAAGCGCAGCAAGGCCGCCGTGCGGAAAACCCCGTGCGCAAACTTGCTGTAAGGCAAGGTCAGGAACAAAGCCATGACTGCGCCCAAATGCACCGCCAACATCAAAGGCATGGCCGCCGTGGCACCCAACAGCCACAAGAGCAAACCCGTCACGCTGACCAGGAACAACAAGGCAATGAAACCCCGATCCATGGGCTTTTGAGCCGCATCACCGTGGTCCGGGTGGCGGCGCAAATTCAAGCGCCACAAGCCAGCCGTACCCACTGCCAAGCTCACCCCACCGATGACGCCGAGCAGCTTGGGCAAGGTCGTCAAATCGTAAGGTGCGGGCCAATCCAACACATAGTGGTACAGCGTGGCCACGCTGGTGGCGGCAAAGCACAGCATGAAACCGTAAAACGTCAGGTGGTGGTAGCGCCTGCGGGCATGCGTCCAAGCGTCGTCTTCGTTGTGACAGCCTTCGCCATGGCCACCGTCGAGGTACTTCAGGCGCAAAGCCGCATGCGCAGCCTCGGCCGCGGCGGGCGGCGTCAGGTCGGCACCGCTGGTGGCCGGCGTCACATCTCGCCAAAAGCGCCGCACGCCCAGCGCCAGCGCCAGCACCGCAAAAACAAAAATGGGGGCGAACAAACTCACCATCAGGTTGTGTGGAAACACCGCGTAAAAGCCCCCAGCCACAGGCGTTGACCACAACGTGCCCTGGCGCAACATGGTCAGCGCCAAAAACAGCGCCAAGCCAAATGCAAGCGCGACCGACAAGGTCAGGCCGTTGCGTTGGTACAAACTGCCCAAGGCGGGCGGCCAAGCGTAGTCGGCATAGGTCTGGCCACGCACCTGGGCCATGGCCTTGGGCACGTTGATGGCAAAGTCGTGCGGCGGCGCGTACTGGCAAGCGTGCAAACACGCACCACAGTTGTGGCACAGGTTGGCCATGTAGTGGATGTCGGCCTTGCCAAACTCCAGCCGCCGCGTCATGGCCGGGAACACCGCACAAAACCCCTCACAGTAGCGGCAGCCATTGCAAATTTGCATTTGCCGGGCCACTTCGGCCTCGGGTGCGGTCAACTCGCCGCATGCCAGCGCACGGGCATCACGCGTCAGGGCTTCAAGCGTTTGCATGAAAAGCCCCTTGCTTTTGCGCTTTGACTGCTTTGGCCGCCTGCTCGCCCGCGATGCGGCCAAAGGCCGTGCCAATCGTCATGCCCACCCCAGCGGTGTAGCCCTTGCCCAGCACGTTACCGGCCATCATCTCGCCTGCCACAAACAAGTTGGGGCTGGGCCGGTCGTTGAATCGCACAGCGGTGGTTTCATCGGTTTTGAGTCCCAGATAGGTGAAAGTGACGCCAGGCCGCACGGCGTAGGCGTAATAGGGCGCGGTGTCCAGCGGCCGCGCCCAATGGGTTTTGGCCGGGCTCACGCCCTCGGTGTGGCAGTCGTCGAGCGCCGTGTGGTCAAAAGTGCCTTCTCGGCAAGCCGCGTTGTAGTCATTGAGCGTTTGCATGAAGGTCGCCTCATCCAGGCCCAGTTTGCGGGCCAGCTCGGGCAAGCTGTCTGCTTGCGTGCCTTCAAACACAGGTGGCATGAAGCGGCCCACGGCCTTGGCATCGATGATGGAGTACGCCACCTGCCCCGGCTGCTGCGCCACCAAGCGGCCCCAGATCGCGTAGCGCTTGGGCCAGAAGTCTTCGCCTTCGTCGTAGAAACGACGCGCCTCGCGGTTCACCACCACGCCCAATGACACGCAGTCTATGCGGGTGCAAATGCCGCCGTCATACAACGGTGCACGGGCGTCAATGGCCACCATGTGCGCCTGGGTGGGGTCACCAATTCGGTCGGCGCCTTGCTCGAGCATGTGCTTGAGCAGCACGCCTTGGTTGAAGCGCGTGCCGCGAATCAAAAACTGATCCGCCGGGTATTCACCGCGCTCGTTTTGGCCCCAAGCTTCGCGCAGCCACTCGCGGTTGGACTCAAAACCACCAGCGGCCAACACACAGGTGCGGGCCTCAATGCGCTCACGCCGCACGCTGCCGTCGGCCTGTTTGTGCTTGACCGATGCAGCCACAAAACGGCCTTTGTCCAATTCGACGCTGTCCACTTCGGCGTTGTAGTGGATCTGTACGCCCAGTTTTTCAGCGCTGCGGTAATAGGCATTGACCAACGCCTTGCCCCCACCCATAAAAAACGCGTTGGTGCGGGCCGTGTGCAAAGCGCCCGACAACGAAGGCTGAAAGCGCACGCCGTGCTTGACCATCCAGGGCCTGCAGGTGGCCGAATGGCGAATGGCCAAACGGGCCAGGTGTTCGTCGGTCAAGCCGCCCGTGACTTTGAGCAGGTCTTGCCAAAACTCTTCTTCCGGGTAGGCATCGACCAGCACGTCTTGGGGGGCATCGTGCATGCAGCGCAAATTGCGCGTGTGCCCCGAATTGCCGCCGCGCCACTCACGCGGAGCCGACTCCAGCAGCATCACGCTGGCCCCGGCTTCGCGCGCCGTCAAGGCTGCGCACAAGGCGGCGTTGCCGCCACCGATCACCAATACATCCAAGTCCATGCCTGCTCCGAAAAAAGACAATGCTCAATCAGGCTTGATACCTGCACGTTTGACAATGTCGCTCCAGATGCGCTGCTCGTTCTTGATGAACGCCGCGTACTCACTGGAGGGTCCGCCACCGCCTACCGCGTTGTCGGTGGCAAAGCGCTCTGTCACCGCACTGGATTTAAGGGCTTTGAGCGACTCTTCCTGCAAGCGCTTGACGATCTCAGGCGGTGTACCTGCGGGCACATGGATGCCATACCACTGCGAGGTTTCAAAGTCTTTGAAACCCAGCTCGGCCACAGTCGGCACATCGGGCATGGCCGCGATGCGCTGTTGCGTGCCCACAGCAATGGCGCGCAGCTTGCCGCTGCGGATGTGCGCCCCCAAGGCGGGCATGCCTGCAGAAGACGCGTGCGTGCGTCCGGCCAGCAAGTCGGTCAACTGTGGCCCGGTGCCACGGTATGGGATGTGCGTGATGTACATGCCCGTGACCAGCTTGAGGTACTCCATGGCCAGATGGCCCGCACTGGCATTGCCCGCAGAGCCATAGTTGAGCTTGCCCGGATTGGCCTTGGCGTAGTCCACAAACTCCTTGAAGTTTTTGGCCGGCACGTCGGGATGAATCACAAAAACGTTAGGTACCTTGGCCAGCAAAGTGACCGGTACAAAATCCTTGTTCACATCGTAGGGCTGATTTTTCAGCATGTAAGGGTTCACCGCCAAAGTGCCCACATGCGTGAGGATCATGGTGTGCCCATCAGGCGCAGCTTTGGCCACATCTTGCATGGCGGTCACGCCCGCACCGCCGGGTTTGTTTTCCACGTACACGCTTTGCCCGAGCTGCTTGGTCAGCTCGGCCGCCACCGAGCGGGCCACGATTTCACTGGTACCACCCGGTGCAAACGGCACCACAAAACGGATGGCCTTGCTGGGCCACGGTGCGCTTTGAGACTGAGCCCAAGCAGGCCAGGCACACAGGGCAAGGGCCGACAAGCTGGCGCTGAGCGCAAAGCGGCGGGAATTTTTGTTCATGAATGTCTCCTTTTGTTGTTGAAAAACCAGAATACGCCAAACAACGAAGGCCCTTAAAACTGGTATTTACGCAGCCCGCCATCGACCGGAATGACCGCGCCCGTGATGTAGCTGGCCAAAGGCGAGGCCAAAAAAGTCACCAAATTGGCCATGTCTTCGGGCTCGCCGTAACGGCCCATCGGGATCTCGTTCTCGCACTGCCACTGGCGGTATTCGGGCGTGTAGTTACGAAAAATCTGCTCGGAATGGATGCGTCCGGGAGGCACGCAGTTCACCGTCACGCCATGCTTGCCGACCATGCGCGACAAGCCTTTGGCCCAGCTGTGAATGCCCGCCTTGGCACAAAACGCGCCGTTGGTGTGCTCGGGCTCGCTCTTGCCGGTGATGTTGATGATGCGGCCCCAGTTGCGTGCGATCATCTGGTCGATCAAAGCGTCGGCCACTTGGCGTGGGCGGTGAAAGTTCAAGGTGATGGCCTCTTGCCAGGCTTCTTCGCTCACATGCAAGTCCTTGAAGCTGCGTGAACCGCCAGCGTTGTTCACCAAAATATCCACACTGCCCAAACCCGCCAAAGCGGCATCGGCGAGGCGTTTGGCCGCGTCTTCGGCGTACAGGTCCGACTCGATGATCACGGGCGCATGACCACCAGCGGCCACAATCTCCGCGGCCAACTCCTGGAGCTTGTCCACGCGTCGCGCCGACACCGCCACGCGCACGCCTTCGGCAGCCAAAGCTTTGGCAATGCCGCGGCCAATGCCCACGCTGGCACCGGTGACCAAGGCGGTTTTGTTGTTGAGTTGCAAGTCCATGACGTGTCTCCTTTTGTGTGCTTAAAAGCTTTAATTTAGAGACCGGCGCGCAGGCCGTGCAGGCCTTTTGGGGCATGGGGCCATCACTTTTCGTGATGCCCTTAAAAACAATCAGGCGACGGGGCTGATGGCCGCGCCCAGCCAAGCACCGCCTTGCACCAAGGCGCGGGCGCAATCGGCCAAGACCACTCGGGTGGCCAGTGCAGCGGGTGACAGCTCGTCGTCGGACAAGCCACACAGCAAATTCACCCGTTGCACTTGGTGATCGTTGATGCGGGCCATGTAGAGGTGATCACGCTCCGAGCCCATGCGCGAAACCGCTGCCCACGGCTGCAACGTGACACCCAAGCCCGACTTGACCGCGTCCATGAGCATGGCCAATGAATCGACCTCCAGCGTGACCTGCGGGGTGACGTTGGCACGGGCAAAAGCAGCATTGAGGGTGCTGCGCAAACCATGGGGCCCGGTAGGCAAAATCAAGGATTCTTGCGCCAGATCGGCCATGCACAAGCTTTGCGGAGCTTTGGCCGAGCGCGTAGACAGCGCTGCGATCAAAAAAATGTCTTCCTCGATCAAAGGACACACGCTCCAGCGGCGGGCGGTTTGCAGATGCTGACTGGCGCGGATAGGTGAGTCAAACAACACCGCCAAGTCGAGCTGCCGCGCATTGAGCATGGCCGACAAATGACCCGACAGGCTCTCTACCATGTGAAGGCGAACATCAGGGTAGCGCTCGCGCATGGCGCGCATCAAGGGCAACCCTAGAACCGCCGCCGTGGTGGGGGCCAGACCCACGCTCACCGTGCCCGTCAGTCGGGCCTGCTGGGCAGAGCGCACCGCTTGCTCTGCGTGCCGCAAAGTCAGCTGAGCCTCCCGAAAAAAAGCCACACCCGCTTCAGTGGGAGTCACACCTTGGGGGGTGCGCTGCAACAGGCGGGTGCTTAACTCCCCTTCCAAGCGCGTGATCTGCTGGCTCAGCGCCGATTGCACCAAATCCAGGTCGAGCGCCGCACGGCTGATGCTGCCGACTTCAACCACCTTCACGAAATAGCGCAGCTGCCGCAACTCCATGATTCAAGGCTCCAGTTGGTGCAACTTTTTGTGAATGCGCTGCACGGCCTTCCAGACGCCCCAAAAGACCACCGGAACCAAGAACCCCACCACCGTTTCCGGCTGAAATGGCATGCCCGCAACTTTCAAAGCTTTGACCACATAGAGCAAAAGACTGACCACGTAATAAGAGATCGCTGCGATCGACAGGCCTTCCACCGTGCTTTGCAATCGCAGTTGCAAGGCTTGGCCTTTGGTGAGCTTTTCCAGCAACACTTGGTTTTGGGCTTCGGTGGCAATGTCCACACGCGTGCGCAGCAAGGCGCTAGTGCGTGAGACACGCTCGGCCAATGAGGCCAGGCGTTTTTCTGTGGCCTGCACCGTGGCCATGGCCGGAGACAAACGGCGTTGCATGAATTCGCCCAGGGTTTGGGTGCCCGAGATCGGCCGCTCGCGCAACTCGGCCAAACGTTGGCTGACGAGCGTGTCGTAAGCCCGCGTGGCCGAAAACCGGAAGCCATGCTCGGCCGTGGCCCGCTCGATGCGCGCGGCCAGGGACACCAGCAAGTCGAGCAAGGCTTGATCGCTTTCGCCCTTGCTTTCGAGCAAACCGGTGATGTCGGCCAACTGCGCCTCGGCAGCTGACAACATGGCCGACAAATTCTTGGCCACAGGCAAGCCACGCAAGGCCATCAAGCGGTAGGTTTCCATCTCCAGCAGGCGTTGCGAAATGCGGCCGGCACGCGCTTCGGTGGTGCCATCGGGGGCCAGAACCAGCATGCGCTCAAAGCCATCAGCGCCAATGCGGAAATGGGTCAGGATGCACGAGTGCGGCAAACCTTCTGTGGTGTTGCCCATGCGCGAGGCCAGCACGGCCCCTGGCCCAAGCCAGGATTGGGCGGTGGCGATCAGGTCGGGCTGGTCCATATCGGCTTGCAACATGCCCAGATGGATGGCCGCCATGGTTTGCCCGGGTATGCCACGGAGCCACTCGGTCCCGGCCACCACATGCGCGGCCAACTCGGGCTGCTCGGCACCCCACCCGGCATGCGCGGGCAAAGCCTGCACGATGGAGTAGCGTGTGAATTCGGTGTGTCGCTCCCATTTCACAGTGAAATGGTCGCATCGCAAGCGCAGAAAATTGCCTTGCAGGCTCTCCAGACTCAAATCCGCGTGGCCCGGCAAAAGGCGCAAATGCGCCCATTCCTGCTCGCGGGAGACCCCGGCATTGAGCACCGCCACATACACAATCAAGGCCGGCAAGCGCACCCGGGCCGATGGGCGGGCGTGTACCTCGTTGTGCAATTCACGCCGCAGGGCGTCTTCTTGGGGCAAAAACCGGGAGGTGATTTCGTTCATCCCTGCATTCTGACGACCTTATGGAAAACAGAACACCCCCTGCGTACAGAAATATGCACCGCCCCCTGTCGGGTGCGATGGCTCAGGCCTGGGCCGGTGCGGGGGTTTCGGCCACCAGCAAGCGTCCGTGCCACAAGCCGTGAACCGTGGCCAGCAACAGGGCACCGATCACGCCCGAGGCCATCACCAGCCAGGCCATGGCCAAAACATGGACCCAGCCCTGGGTGGGGGCAAGGTGCAAGGACAAAGCAGCCGAGGCCGCCAAGGGGAAAGACATGCCCCAAAAAGGCATGCCAAAGGGCTGCTGAAGGCAGCGTTTGAGCACGGTCAGCGAGACCAGCGTGAAAAACACGGACACACCCCAAAGCATGTGCACCAGCGTGTCAGGTGCGCCCAACTGGTGCCCGGACAGAGCAAGCACCGAAGGCGGGGCCATGGTGATGAAGGTGGTGGGCAGCATGCGCTGGGGCCACAAGCCCACCATGCCGATGCGCGCCAAAACAAGCACCAAGGCGATTGGCCACAGAAAAATGGCCACGCCATACTGCGCAGCGGCCCACACCGGATGGCCCAGCGTCACGCCAGCCAAGGCGGGCAGCACATTGCCCACCACCGGAATGAACAGCGCAGGGGTCATGCCACGCCAAAAATGGTCTGCCGTCATGCCCGGCTGCAACCAGCGCCAAATTACCCCGACGGTGCCCAGCAACAAGCCGACAGCCCCCAGCATCCACACCCCGTCAGCCCAAAGGCTGTAACCGTGGTGCGCCACCCAGACCGTGGGCAACAAGACCACGGAAGAGGGCAGCGTGGCCACAAACACATGGCGCAAGGGGTGGCGCGCATCTTCCAGCAAGGCTTCAGGAAAGTGCAGCCAGCGCCACAGCTTGAGCCCGATCAGCGCCACAAAGACCAGACCTGCCAACACGCCCACAACCAGCGACACCTGCAAGGCCACAGGCCCCCAGTGCGGCACAGCGCGCAACCATGCCAGTGACAAGCCGCACAGACCCATGACCATGGCAAACCACGCAAAACCCAAATGCTGCACGGATGCAAAAGACACACGCTCTGTCATGTGGCGATTTTTTCTGTAAAAAAACCCGTGGTGCAAACCACGGGTTGGGGAGCTCGCAGACGAGCCGGTCTTCAGAACGGGATGTCGTCGTCCATGTCATCAAAACTGCTGGCGGCAGGCTTGGGTGCTGCCGCCGCAGGGCGCTGCGCAGGCGCTGCAGCAGGACGTGCGGCGGGTGCCGACTGGCGCGGTGCGTAGCCGCCACCGCCGTCATCGGACGGGCCGCCCATGCCCTGGCGACCGCCCAGCATCTGCATGGTTTCACCCCGGATCTCGGTGGCAAATTTCTCGATGCCGTCTTTGTCGGTGTACTTGCGGGTGCGCAGGCTGCCTTCCACATAGACCTGCGAGCCTTTTTTCAGGTACTGGCCTGCGATTTCGGCCAATTTGCCAAAAAAGCTGATGCGGTGCCACTCGGTGGCTTCTTTCATCTCGCCCGTGGCCTTGTCCTTGTAGCGGTCGGTGGTGGCCACATTGATGTTGCTGACCGCATCACCCGAAGGCAAATAACGGGTTTCAGGATCGCGGCCCAGGTTGCCGACGATGATGACTTTGTTGACGGATGCCATGAAAACTCCTCGATGATGTCTGAATTATGAGGCCATTCCCCGGCCTTGCAGCTGCAGGGGGCCGCCCTCAGGCCGCTTGCCCGAGCGGTGCACTTCGGCCCGGGGTTTGCATCGGCCAGGCCACCAGCAACCAGGCCAGCATGGCCACCCCGCAACACAAAAACAGCGCCGGGCTGCCCCAGGACTTGACCAGCCAGCCGCCCATGAGCCCGCCAACAAAAAAGCCCAGCGACTGCAAGGTGTTGTAAACCCCCATGGCGGTGCCGCGCATGGCACGGGGGGCAATGCGCGAGGCCAAACTGGGTTGGGTGGCCTCCAGCGCATTGAAGCCACAGAAGAACACCAGCAGCAAGGCCGCCAAAGTCCCCAAACTGGTGCTGCCCATCGACTGAAAGAACAAACCGGCTTGCACCAGCACAATCAGGCTGATCGAGAGCAGGAACACCTTTTTCAGGTGCCCACGGCGCTCCATGGCAAACACCACGCCCAAAAACAAGAAGGACAGGAGCACGGCTGGCAAATACACCTGCCAGTGCTGTGCCGTTGGCAGCCCGGCCTGGACCAGCAAGGCCGGCACGGCGACCCACATCGCCAGCTGCACCGCATGCAACACAAACACACCCACATTCAGGCGCATCAGGTCGGCATGGGCCAGCACCTCGCGCAAGCGCCCCCGGCCCTGCCCGGTCACAGGCGCGGGCGCAGGGGGCGCACCCCAGATGACCACGCCCACCCCCACCAAAGCCAGCACACCCGTCAGCCCAAACAGGCCGGGCAAACCGATCCAGGCCGTGAGCAGGGGCGACACCACCAAGGACAGGGCGAACATCAACCCAATGCTGCCGCCCACCAAAGCCATGGCCTTGGTGCGCACCTCGTCGCGCGTCAGGTCGGCCAGCAAGGCCGTGACCGCGGCCGACACCGCCCCTGCGCCCTGCAAACTGCGCCCGACCAGCAAACCGGTCAGGTCGGTGGCCGCAGCCGCCCAAAAGCTGCCCAAGGCGAAGACCAGCAAGCCCAGCACGATGACACGCTTGCGGCCAAAGCGGTCCGAGGCCATGCCAAAGGGCAGCTGCAAAAGACCTTGTGTCAGCCCATAAATGCCCATGGCCAGGCCCAGCCACACTGGGTCTTCGCCGCCGGGGTAGCGGCGGGCCTCCAGCGCAAAAACCGGCAACACCAGAAACAAACCCAGCATGCGCAGCGCAAAAATGCTGGCCAGCGAGGCGCTGGCGCGGCGCTCGGTGGGGGTCATGTCCAAAGAATCCAAAGCCATTGAATGCGAAGCGTCGGCCACAAAAAATCCCGCCCATGGGCAAAACCAAAAGCCCGATTGTCCCTGATTGACGGCCTCCGGTGCCCAAAACCATGCGGGCGGGGATAATCAAAGGTTTTGCTGATTTGACCGCCCACCGTGAACCTTGTTGACCCTCCTCTCTTGCCTGACGAACCGCCAGAAGCGAAGTATCTGGCCACGGCGCTGCGGCAAAGCCACATCAGTGTGCGGGGGGCGCGCACCCACAACCTGAAAAACATCGACCTCGACATCCCGCGCAACCAGCTGGTGGTGATCACCGGGCTGTCGGGCTCGGGCAAGTCGAGTCTGGCCTTTGACACGCTGTACGCCGAAGGCCAGCGCCGCTATGTGGAAAGCCTGTCGGCCTATGCGCGGCAGTTTTTGCAGCTGATGGACAAGCCCGATGTGGACCTGATCGAAGGCCTCTCGCCCGCGATCAGCATCGAGCAAAAAGCCACCAGCCACAACCCTCGCTCCACCGTGGGCACGGTCACCGAGATCCACGACTACCTGCGCCTGCTGTATGCCCGTGCAGGCACGCCGTATTGCCCCGACCACAACTTGCCCCTGCAGGCGCAGACCGTGAGCCAGATGGTGGACGCCGTGCTGGCCCTGCCCGAAGACACCAAGCTGATGATCCTCGCGCCGATTGCGCGTGAGAAAAAAGGCGAGTTCGAGAAGGTGTTTGAGCAGATGCAGGCGCTGGGCTATGTGCGCTTTCGCATCAATGGCCAGACCTTTGAGGTAGAAGACCTGCCCACCCTCAAGAAAACCGAAAAGCACAACATCGACGTGGTGGTGGACCGCATCAAGGTTCGGGCGGAAGAGGACGCCAAGGCGAGGGACGCCCTGCGCCAGCGCTTGGCCGAAAGCTTTGAGGCCGCACTGCACCTGGCCGAGCACCGCGCCGTGGCGCTGGAGATGGACACCGGGAAAGAACACCTGTTCAACGCCAAATTCTCCTGCCCGGTGTGCAGCTATTCCATCAGCGAACTGGAGCCGCGCTTGTTCTCGTTCAACTCGCCCATGGGTGCGTGCCCCACTTGCGACGGCATCGGCACCATGGCGTTTTTCGATCCCGAGAGGGTTGTGGCCTTTCCTTCACTCAGCCTGGCCAGTGGCGCCATCAAGGGCTGGGACCGGCGCAACGGCTTTTACTTCAGCATGCTCGAAAGCCTGGCCAAGCATTACCAGTTCGACATCGAAACGCCGTTCGAAAAACTCGCGCCCATTCACCAGCAGGTCTTGCTACACGGCTCGGGCGACGAAGAAATCAAGTTCAGCTATGTGATGGAGTCCGGTGCCTCGCAAGGCAAGAAGGTCAGCAAAAAGCACCCGTTTGAAGGCATCATCCCCAACATGACGCGGCGCTACCGCGAGACCGACTCGGCCGTGGTGCGCGAAGACCTGGCGCGTTACCGCAACATGCAGGCCTGCACCGATTGCCAAGGCACGCGCTTGCGGCGCGAAGCCCGCCATGTGCGCATTGGTGAAGGCGATCAGGCCCGCGCCATTTACGAGATCAGCCACATCACCCTGGGCGAGTCGCAGCAGTATTTTCAGGGCCTGAAAATGCACGGCGCCAAGGCCGAGATTGCCGACAAGGTGGTACGCGAGATCGCGCTGCGTTTGAAGTTCTTGAACGACGTGGGTTTGAACTACTTGAGCCTGGACCGCAGCGCCGACACCTTGTCGGGCGGCGAATCGCAACGCATCCGCCTCGCCAGCCAGATCGGCTCGGGCCTGACGGGCGTGATGTATGTGCTCGACGAGCCCAGCATTGGCCTGCACCAGCGCGACAACGACCGCCTGATTGGCACGCTGCAGCACCTGCGCGACATCGGCAACAGCGTGCTGGTGGTCGAGCACGACGAAGACATGATCCGTGTGGCCGACCACGTCATCGACATGGGGCCCGGCGCGGGCGTGCACGGCGGGCGCGTGATGGCGCAAGGCACCTGCGCCGACATCCTGGCCGCACCCGATTCGGTGACCGGTCAGTACATGTCGGGCCGCAAAAAGATCGAGGTCCCCAAACGCCACAAGGTAGGCAAAGACTTCATCGAGATCATCGGGGCCAGCGGCAACAACCTGAAAAACGTGAACGTGAAATTCCCCGTCGGGCTGCTCACCTGCGTAACCGGCGTCTCGGGCTCGGGCAAGTCGACCCTGGTGAACGACACGCTCTACACCGCCGCCGCGCACCAGATCCACCGCGCCCATGACGAAGCAGCAGCCCACGAAGAGATCAAAGGGCTGGAGCATTTCGACAAAGTCATCAACGTCGACCAGTCGCCGATTGGCCGCACCCCGCGCAGCAACCCCGCCACCTACACGGGCCTGTTCACCCACATCCGCGAGCTGATGGCCGAAGTGCCCGCCGCACGCGAGCGCGGCTACGGCCCGGGGCGTTTCAGCTTCAACGTGGCCGGAGGCCGCTGCGAAGCCTGCCAGGGCGACGGCATGGTGAAAGTGGAGATGCACTTTTTGCCCGACGTGTACGTGCCCTGCGACGTGTGCCACGGCATGCGCTACAACCGCGAAACGCTGGAAATTCAATACAAGGGCCAGAACATCGCGCAGATCCTGAACATGACGGTGGAAGCCGCGCACCAGTTCTTCAGCGCCGTGCCCAACATCGCCCGCAAATTGCAAACCCTGCTGGATGTGGGCCTGACCTACATCCGTCTGGGCCAAAGCGCCACCACACTCTCGGGCGGTGAAGCGCAGCGCGTCAAGCTCGCCCTGGAACTGTCCAAACGCGACACGGGCCGCACGCTCTACATCCTGGACGAACCCACCACCGGCCTGCACTTTGCCGACATCGACCTGCTGCTCAAGGTGCTGCACCAGCTGCGCGATGCGGGCAACACCATCGTCATCATCGAGCACAACCTCGACGTGATCAAAACCGCCGACTGGCTGATCGATATGGGCCCTGAAGGCGGCGCAGGCGGTGGCACGGTGCTGGGCGAAGGCACGCCCGAGCAACTGGCCAAAAACCCGGCGAGCTTCACCGGGCACTATTTGCAGCGGCTGCTGCCAAAGCCATGAGACCCGCATGGAAACCGAACTCAAACTCAGCCTGAGCGCGCAAGACCTGCCGCGCCTGCTGACCCACCCGCTGCTGGCGGGTGCGGGCAGTGCGCAACGCCTGCTCAACACCTATTTCGACACACCCGACCTGGCCCTGCAACAGCGCCGCATGGCGGTGCGCGAGAGGCTGGCGGGCGAGCAATGGCTGCTGACCGTCAAGACGGCAGGGCAAAGCCAAAACGGTCTGTCGCGCAGACAGGAGTGGGAAGGGCCAACCACGCCGGGGGCCCTGCAGTTCGACACACTGGTAGGCGATGCCGCCTTGGCTGCCGAGCTGATGGCTCTGCGCCCCACTTTGCGAACGCTGTTTTGCACCGACTTTCAACGCCAACGCTGGGTCCTGGTCCACGAGGGTGCACAAATCGAAGTGGCACTGGACCAAGGTCAAATCCATGTACCCGGCTCCCCGCTGAGCGAGCCACTGCTGGAGCTGGAGCTTGAATTGTTGAGCGGACCTGAACAAGTCTTGATGGCCCTGGCCAATGTGCTGCGCCAGACACCCCAAGGCCCCGTGACGCTCACACCCAGCGACGCGAGCAAGGCGCAAAGGGGCATGGCACTTTGGCGGCGTTTGGGCTGATGTGACGCCACGCCTGACCGCACGCGGCAAGCACCCTGATCAAGCGCTGGCCTCGCGCAGCAACGTGGACTCCTGCAAAAAGGTGTCGAGCAGGCGCTGGGCGGGCAAGGACAGGGGCGCGTCCGTGCGCGAAAAAATGTGGATGGTGGTGGCCGGCAAGGTCTCTTGCAAACTCAGCGCCACCAAACCCATGCGGGGGCCGTGTGTGGCGTAAAACCGCTCTGGCACGATGGCCAGGGTGTCCATGCTGGGCAGCACGGCCAGCAAGGTCGAGAACGACTCGCAATCCACCGTGACCTTGGGCGCTGCCAGCCCGCGCTGCTCAAAGCCGAGATGCACGGGGTCACCTGGCCCCAGCCTCGGCCCCGAAAGCAACCACGAAGCACCGCTCAAATCATCCAGCCGTCGCGCTTGAGCCAAGGGATGCCCCTGCTTGGCGACGATGACCGATGGGCTGTCGATCAGTGGGGCCGCTTGCAGATCCCGCCCGATGCCTGCGGGCGGCAGGGGGCCGAGCGCCATGTCCAGCTCGCCAGAGCGCAGTTGCTGCAAGGCTTTGGGATACAAAGCATCGACCAGGTGCACACGCACATGGGGCCAGCGGGACTGGAAGGCCGACACCGCGTTCGCCGCCAGCATCAAGGCCGCTGCGGGTGACATGCCCACGCTGAGCGTGGTCTGGCTGTCGCTGGTCAAGGCCGCCACCTCCTGACGAGCACGTTCAATCTCGCGCACCACGGTGGCCGCACGCGCGGCCAGCATTTCACCTGCAGGGGCCAGCCGGACGCCCTTGGGCGAGCGCACCACCAAGGCGGCCCCGAATTCGTCTTCGAGTTGCTTGAGGGCCTTGGTCAAGGCGGGCTGCGTCACGTTCATGCTGGCCGCCGATGCCCGCATGCTGCCGGTCTGGGCCAGCGTCAACAGCAGCTGAAGTTGTTGCAATCGCATCGAAAAACCTCTTTTTCTGATAACCCATGGTAATCGTCTTCACCAAATGCGATTGGCGGTCCGCTGAGCACGCCGATAGCATGGTTTGGGTTGGCTTGCAGCTGTGTTCGCGCAGAGTCCCAGCAACACCCAACCGGCCCAGAGCCACAAAAAACACAAGGATGGAGACATGATTCAACGCAGACAACTGATCGGACACTTGGCCGCTGCACCGCTGCTGGCCAGCCTGCCTGTACGGGCACAAACTTACCCTGACAAACCCATTCGGATTATCGTCCCCCTGCCCCCGGGCAGCCCGCCGGATGTGCTGGCGCGTCACTTGGCCGATGCCGTGGGCCGCAACTGGAAGCAGCCCGTGATTGTGGAAAACCGGCCCGGTGCCACCGGCATGATCGGCCTGCAAGCGCTGGCCCGTTCAACGCCCGATGGCTACACGGTGGGCGTGATGTTCCTGACGCACACCGTGCTGCCCGAACTCATCGGACCCTTGCCCTACAACACGGCCACCGACTTTGCGCCCATCGCGAATTTGGTCTGGCTCTACAACGTGTTGGTCGTGCCCGCATCGTCGAATATCCAGACCTTGCAAGACCTGGTCAACCGCGCACGGGCCGAACCCAATGCGCTGAACTACGGGTCAGGCGGCAACGGCTCCCCCGCCCATCTGGTAGCCGAGTCCTTCTGTCAAGCCAGCCAGGTGAAGATGACCCATGTGCCTTTCAAAGGCCCTGCCGAAGCGGTGTCGGCCCTGATGGGCAACCAGATCAGCGCCATGTTTGCCACAGTGCCGACAGCCGCCTCACTGGTGCGCTCAGGCAAATTGCGTGCGATCGCCGTGACCAGCCCACAACGCCTGAGCGCCCTGCCCAATGTGCCCACACTCGCCGAAGCGGGCGTGTCAGGGGTGGAACTCAAGGAATGGGAAGGCCTGGTCGCCCCGGCGGGCACCCCCAAAGCCATCATCGACAAATGGAACCAGGAGTTGTTCCAGGTGCTGGCATCGAGCGAGCTGCGGGCCAAGCTGGCCGATCTGGGTATGTCGGTGGTGCCCTCGCACCCGAGCGGCGACTTTGCGGACTTGATCCGCAAGGAGCTCGATCACTGGGGCAAGTTTGTGCGCACCTCAGGCATTCGGCCCAGCTGATGGGGGTTGGCCCGGCTTGACCGGGCCACCGTGTCACCGTGCCGATGAAATCGGCGGCTCGAACACCACCCCAAATTCAGGTGCAATTTCTGTCACCTTGCGCGGGTTGGCGATGTTGTGAATGCGCCGGTACAAAGCGGGCAACTCGCCTGCAGGTTCAGCCCAGAAAATGGCTTGCACCACCTTGCCGCTGTTGTTGTAAAACGCATGTGGAATGCCCTTGGGCAGGTGACCGACTTCACCCGCTTGCACCGTGCTGCGCACACCGTTGATCACCACATCCACCGACCCGTTGAGCGGACTGAGGTACTCGTCCTGCTCAGGGTGCGTGTGCGGCGGCACAAAGCTTTCTTCCGGGAAGGTGGCGTGCCAGACAAACTGCTGCTCGTCGTACTGTTTGGGCGTGTAGACCTGGCCCATGATGTTCCAGGTCACCCCATCGATGCCGGTCGGGGAATGGTCGCAATCGGGCAGTTGGGCAGTGGGGCTCATGAGGGTCTCCGGTTTCAGACTTTTTCGGTGGTGACGTGCTGGCCCGTCAGGCGGTCGAGCGCCTCCTTGACCAACGGGTTGTGGCTCGCATAGCGGGGCTTGAAGGTCTGCCGCTGCGCCCGCAAATCGTCTTCGTCGGCATACCCGATCAGGATACCGTTTTCGGCAATGCGGGCCTGGATTTCGGTGTTCTCGATCATTTCGTCCGACACCGTGACACGCTGGCGAGGACGTCGGGCCCACTCGAACAAAGCTTCGTGCAACCGCGCCCGTTGGCGCACATGCTCTGGATCGGCCGAGGCACCCAAATCGTTCAGCTCATGGGGGTCGGACTGCAGATCAAACAGCATTGAACGGTAGCCTTCGCACAGCACATATTTCCAGCGGCCATCAAAAGCCATCCGCATCCAGGAATCAATCGGCGGCTGCTGTAATTCGATGCGGGCATCCTGGAACGCGTAGTCGCATTCGCAGACCGCGATCTCGCGCCAATCAGACGGCGTCTGGCCAAACAGCCAGGGGCGCAGAGAGCGGCCATCCATGATGTGGGGCACGGGGTTGCCACCGTACACATCGAGGAATGTGGGCGCGATGTCCACCGCCTCCACCAGGGCCTGGCAGCGCGTGCCCCGGGTGGCGTCTGCACGGGTATCGGGGTCGTAAATGATGAGCGGTGTGCGCACCACTGGCTGATGGAACAGTTCCTTGTCGCCCAGCCAGTGGTCACCCAGAAAGTCGCCATGGTCCGCGCAGAACACGATCATGGTGTTGTCCATCAGGCCGCGCTCTTCCATGAAGGCGAAGAGCTTGCCCATCTCGTCGTCGATCTGCTTGACCAGGCCCATGTAACCCACCATGACCGCATCGCGCACGCCGGGCTTGGCAAAGGTGCGCGAAACCCTGTGATGCGTCATGGCGGCATAGACCGGATGCGGGTCCTTGAGCTCTTCTTCGGACCGCACCATGGGCAGGGCGTCCTCGGGTTTGTACATGCCGGCATAGGGCTTGGGCACCACATACGGCCAGTGGGGTTTGATGAAAGACAGGTGCGCCACCCAAGGCTGGTCCCCCGCTTCGCGCATGAAGTCCATGGCCCGGCGTGTGGTGTAGGGCGTCTCGGAATGTTCATTCGGGATGCGGGCAGGCAGGTGGCTGTACTTGAGGTACCAGCCCGAGCGGAACTGACCTTGCTCGTCCACCACCGTGTTGGCCCATTCCTCCCAGGGGTTGTCGCCCCCGAAGCCTTGCTTGCGCAGGTAGAGGTTGTAGTTGGGGTCCGGGTCATGGCCAGAAAACGGGTGAATCCCATCGTCGCGCTCGTAAGGGTCAAAACCGCACTCGGCGATGCGGACACCGATCTGGGACTCGGGGTCGATGCCCAGACGCGACATGCCAGACGAATCACCACGCATGTGCGTCTTGCCAATCAACACCGAACGCACACCCAGCGGCCGCAGATGATCGCCCAGTGTCATCTCGCCTGCCTTGAGCGGCACGAAGTTCCAGCTCACGCCATGCGACTGCATGTAGCGACCGGTGTAGTAGCTCATGCGCGAAGGCCCGCACACGGGCGACTGCACATAGGCGTTGTCAAAAATCACGCCCCGCCGGGCCAGCCCATCCAGATGGGGTGTCTGCAGCTTCGGGTGCCCATAGCAGGACAGGTGATCGGCACGCAGCTGATCACACATGATGAAGAGGATGTTCTTGACGCGTTTCATGAAGGCGGAGCCTGGTGCGCAGGCGCAAATGATCGATGACCCATGCTAAGTACAAACGCCCCCACCATCCAATCGCATTTTTTGAAGCCGATTACCCAGAGTTATCGGCTTGAATTTCAATCCGCCTTGACAGAGGCCAGACATGCACACCCAGCCCGCTGAACTGAATAAACTGAAGGCCACACCCGACCCGGACCCAGCCCCACACCATGCCCCACCACACCGCCGAATTTCAATACGTCACAGGCCAGATGCGGCCCAGTTTTGGCGATCTGTTGGCCCGATTTGAAGCTCGCAATGCACAAGCCTTGTCACTCCCCCATTGGGAGTTGGACGTGGCTTATGGTCCGCATGCACGGGAAGTGATGGATGTGCGCCCCAGCGAGGCCAAGGCACTGGGCACGGTGGTCTACTTTCATGCAGGCTACTGGCAATCACGCGACAAATCGCAGTTTCGATTTCTGGCGCCTGCCTTCAACGCCATGGGCTGGGACATGGCCTTGGTCAACTACCCCTTGTGCCCCGACGTGGGCGTGACAGACATCGTGGCCTCGGTTGCACAGGCTTTGCAACAAGTGGCCGCCCACCAAAGCGAACGAGTGCGCCCCAGCCCGATTGTGCTCTGCGGCCACTCTGCAGGTGCCCATCTAGCGATTGAGCTGGCTTTGCAACAAGCCACTGCCGCAGCCCCGCTCCCGATTGCAGGTGTCGTGGCCATCAGCGGCGTGTACGACCTACAGCCCCTGCTGGACACCACGCTCAACGCCCGGCTGCAACTCGATGCCGAATCGGCACAGGCCTGCTCACCCACGCACCGTGTGCGGCCGGGTGCCGCCCCGGCCTTGTTCGTGTGGGGCGATACCGAAACCCCGGCGTTTCACGCCCAAAGCCAGGACATGGCGCGTTTGTGGCAGCTTCAAGGCAATGTGGCGCAATGCTCGGCTGTCGCCCAGGCCGACCATTTTTCGGTGCTGGAATACGTCACAGCGCCCGATGGCCTGGTTGCACAAAAACTTCAGCATTGGGCGCACCCTGCTTGACAGACAACCGATCAGCACTGGGATCAGCCCACAAGCTGCTGTTACCCAGGCGATACCCTGGTGCCAGCCTGTGATGTACAAATGACTCCAAGAATTGGAGTCCCCATGCACACTGTCAAACACCTGGATTTTGCAAAGCCTGCCGATGTCGGCCTGTGCCCCGACCGCACGCAGCGGCTGATGGACGTGCTGCGCCGCGAAGTGGCCAGCGGCAGGTTGCCCGGTGCCGTGGCCATGGTGGCGCGACGCGGGCAAATCGCCTTGTTCGAGGCCGTGGGCCAGCAAGACCCGACCACGGGCACGCCCATGCAGACCGACAGCATCTTCCGCATCTATTCGATGACCAAGCCGGTCGTATCGGTGGCGGTGATGATGCTGGTCGAACGCGGGCAGTTGCTGCTCTCCGATCCGGTCAGCCGGTGGTTGCCCGAATACGCCAAGCAGCAGGTAGCGACCGCCAATGGGCTGGAGTCAGTCAAGCAAGAAGCCACGGTTCAGGACCTGCTGCGCCACACGGCCGGGCTGACTTATGAATTTCTGGGCGACTCCACCGTGCAGCGGCAATATGCGCAAGTGAAAATCGCCTCGCGCGAACGGACCAATGCCGAGTTTTCGCAAACACTGGCCGCCATACCGCTGCAGTTTCAGCCCGGCACGGTATGGGCCTACAGCCGCGCCACCGATGTGTTGGGCAGGCTGGTCGAGGTGGTCAGCGGGCAAAGCCTGGGCACATTTTTGCAAGCCGAAATCTTTGGACCGCTGGGCATGGTGGACACCGGCTTTACCGTTCCACCCGATCAGCAGCACCGCATTGCCGAGCCCTTTGCGCACGACCCTGACGGCGGCGTGCCCATGAAAGTGCTCGAACCCCGGCAAATGCCTGCCATGGAAGGCGGCGGTGGTGGCCTCATGTCCACGGCGATGGACTACACCCGCTTCTTGCAGTGCCTGCGCAACCGGGGCGAGTTGAACGGCGTACGCCTGCTGGGCCCGCACACGGTGGACTTCATGACCGCCGACCACCTGGGCGACATCCCGACCGATGGCACGCTGCTGCCCCCGGGCCACGGCTTTGGCCTCGGCTTTGCGGTGCGCACCCATTTGGGCCTGTCGCCCGTGCCCGGTTCGGTGGGCCTGTATTACTGGGGCGGCATCGCGGGCACCACCTTCTTTGTGGACCCGGCGCTGGACATGTATGCGATGCTGATGATTCAGGCGCCCAACCAGCGGGATTACTATCGACCTCTGTTCCGCGATCTGGTGTACGCGGCGCTGGTCTAAATCAGGCAGGTCGGCGGCTTCAGCCCCGACATGGACCTGTCGCCAAACCAGCCATGTCGGGGCTAAAGCCACCGACCTACAAAAATCATTGACTTTCTGGAGACAAAAACCATGCCCCAACCCGGCCTCATGATGAACCGCCCCCTGCTCATTTCGGGCATCCTCGAACACGGCGCTGCCCAGTTCGGCGACCAGGACATCGTCTCGCGCGAGACGCACGGCCCCTTGCACCGCTACACCTATGCCGACGCGGCCAAACGCTCGCGCCAGCTGGCCAACGCCTTGGCGCAAATGGGCCTCAAAGCAGGCAGCGCGGTGGGCTCCATCGCCTGGAACAACCACCGCCACCTGGAGGCGTACTACGCCGTCTCGGGCAGCGGCATGGTCATGCACACCTGCAACCCCCGCCTGCACCCGCAGCAGCTGATCTATGTGATCAACCATGCCGAAGACGAGGTGGTGCTGTTCGACGCCACTTTCGCACCGCTGGTCAAAGGCATTGCCGCGCATTGCCCCAAAGTGCGCGCCTGGGTTTGCCTGACCGATGCCACCAACACGCCCGTCATCGAGGGCGTGAGCGTGATGAACTATGAAGACCTGATCACCGGCCAGCCGGACACCTTCAACTGGCCCGAGCTGGATGAAAACACCGGTGCGGCGCTTTGCTACACCTCGGGCACGACCGGCAACCCCAAGGGCGTGCTGTACACACACCGCGCCATCGTGATGAACGCCACCACCGCCTGCCTGCCCGATGTGCTGGGCTTGTCCACGCAAGAGACCATCTTGCCTGTGGTGCCCATGTTCCACATCAACGCCTGGTGCATCCCCTATGCCGCGCTGGTGTCAGGCACCAAGTTGGTCCTGCCCGGCCCCAAGCTCGACGGCCCCAGCCTGTTTGAGTTGATGGAGGCCGAGCAGGTCACCATCAGTGCGGGCGTGCCCACCATCTGGATGGGCCTGATTCAGCATGCAGAACAAAACAATTTGCGCTTCACCAGCATGCGGCGCACCTGCGTAGGCGGCTCGGCCATGCCGATGGCGCTGATCGCCAAGTTCATGGACAACTATGGCGTGGAAGTGCGCCACGGCTGGGGCATGACCGAAACGACCGCCGTGGCCACCATGAGCAACCTCAGCCGCGCCGACCGCCAAAAGCCAGCGGCCGAGCAGCACGCCATTGTGGCCAAACAAGGCAAAACCGTCTCGGGCATCGAAATCAAGATCGTCGATGAAAACGGTGTCACCTTGCCCCGCGACGGCACATCGCAGGGCGAGCTGATGGTGCGCGGCCAATGGATCGTGGAGCGCTACTACAAGGCCGACAAAACCGCGCTGGTGGACGGCTGGTTCCCCACGGGTGACATCGCCACCATCGACGCGAGCGGCACCATGCAAATCCGCGACCGCACCAAGGACGTGATCAAGACCGGGGGCGAGTGGATCAGCTCGATCGACCTGGAAAACGCCGCCATCGGCCACCCGGCGGTGGCCATGGCGGCGGTCATCGGCGTCAAGCACCCCAAGTGGGACGAGCGCCCACTGCTGTTCATCGTACGCAAGCCCGGGCAGTCGCTGGAGAAGCAGGAAATCCTCGACTTCCTGTCCACCAAAGTCGCCAAATGGTGGGTGCCCGACGATGTGGTGTTCCTCGAATCCCTGCCCGTGGGCGGCACCGGCAAGGTGCAAAAAAACGACCTGCGCAAGGACTACGGCGGCGTGTTCAGTTGATCCGGCCCCGGCTTGGCGGGCCGCAGATGGGCCGCCAGGCAAGCCCAAATCGCACCGAATTAATGCAAATCAATCCCTGAGCTTGTCCAAATTTGCCCTAAAAAGGTGATTGATGCTCAAAAACAGGGATTTCAGTGTGGGAAAATTCATATTCCCTTCACAAAACGCACTCAAACGGAGCATCCATGACAACAGGCAGCCTGGCCCAGTTTCTCGCCACGGTCAACGACCGCAACCCCGGCCAACCCGAATTCATGCAGGCGGTCACCGAGGTCATGGAAAGCCTCTGGCCCTTCATCGAGCAGCACCCCCAATATGCCGAACAAGCTTTGCTGGAGCGCCTGGTCGAACCCGAGCGCGTGGTCATGTTCCGCGTGTGCTGGGTGGACGACAAAGGTCGCGTGCAAGTCAACAAAGGCTACCGCATCCAGCACAGCATGGCCATTGGCCCCTACAAAGGCGGCCTGCGTTTTCACCCCTCGGTCAACCTGTCGGTGCTCAAGTTTTTGGCTTTCGAGCAAACCTTCAAGAACGCGCTGACCACCCTGCCCATGGGCGGCGGCAAGGGCGGCTCCGACTTCGACCCCAAAGGCAAGAGCAAAGGCGAAGTCATGCGCTTTTGCCAAGCCTTCGCCTCCGAGTTGTTCCGCCATGTCGGCCCCGACACCGATGTGCCAGCGGGTGACATCGGTGTGGGTGGCCGCGAAGTCGGCTTCATCGCCGGCATGTACAAAAAACTCTCGAACAGCGCCGCCAGCGTGTTCACTGGCAAGGGCCTGAGCTTTGGCGGCTCGCTCATCCGCCCCGAAGCCACCGGCTACGGCACCGTCTACTTTGCCGACGAAATGCTCAAGACCCGCGGCAAGAGTTTCAAAGGCCTGCGCGTGTCGGTTTCCGGCTCGGGCAACGTCGCGCAATACGCGGTCGAAAAAGCCATGGCCCTGGGTGCCAAGGTCGTGACCGTGTCCGATTCGAGTGGCACCGTGGTCGATGAAGACGGCTTCACCCCTGAAAAACTCGCCATCCTGATGAAGGTCAAAAACCACGACTATGGCCGCGTCGACGACTACGCCAAACAGGTCGGTGCCCGCTTCGAAGCCGGCAAAACGCCTTGGCACATCCCGGTGGACGTGGCCCTGCCCTGCGCCACCCAAAACGAACTGCATGAGAACGACGCCAAGACCCTGATCGCCAACGGCGTGGTCTGCGTGGCCGAAGGCGCCAACATGCCCTCGACCATCGAAGCGGCCAAGGCCTTCGAAGCCGCTGGCGTGCTGTACGCCCCCGGCAAGGCCAGCAACGCCGGTGGCGTGGCCACCTCCGGTCTGGAAATGAGCCAGAACGCCCTTCGCCTGTCCTGGAGCCGCGAAGAAGTGGACGCCCGCCTGCTGGGCATCATGCAAAACATCCATGCCGCCTGCCTGAAGTACGGCAAGCGCAGCGACGGCAGCGTGAGCTACATCGACGGCGCGAACATCGCCGGTTTCGTGAAAGTGGCCGATGCGATGTTGGCCCAAGGCGTGGTCTAAAGCGTCTGCGTCCGTCTGCCCTCAGGCCTTGGCGCTCGGCCGCTCGTTCATGCGGTCACGCCAGGCCTGCAAGGCGCTCATGCCTTCGTCACCGGGCACGAACTTCATCAGGCCCCGCGCAAACTCCAGCGCACAAAACGCGGTGATGTCGGCGATGGTGAAGCGCTCACCCGCCATCCACGGCTGACTTTGCAGGCGCTGGTCAAAACCCCGCGCCACCTCCCGCACCTTCTCGGCCTGTGAACGGCCGAACTCGGGGAACTGCGGCTTCTCCAAAGCCGCCAAGCCCGGGTGGCTGTGGCGGATCGCGTTGGCAATGCCGCCCAACAAATACAGCTCCACCTGCCGATCGGCCATCTCGATGAAGCCGCGTTCGTCACCGTCCACGCCCATCAGGTTGGGCTCGGGGTAACGGCCCTCCAGCAAGGTGCAAATGGCCCGCGTCTCGGTGATCACGCGGCCATCGTCCAGCTCCAGCGCAGGCACTTTGGCCAGCGGGCTTTTGGCCAAATAGTCAGGCTGGCGGTGCTCGCCGCCGTTCAGGTCCAGGTTGACCATCTCGATGCCAGTGATGTTTTTCTCGACCAAAAACATCAGCACCCGGCGGGGGCTGGGGGCGCGGTGGGCGATGTAGAGCTTCATGACGCATCCTTTTTGTTTTGACCCATCTCGACCATCTTGCGGGCTTCTTCAGAAAAGCGCTTGGCGGCTTCGTCGCCGTCTTTGGTGAGGTTGATTTTGGACGGCGGCGCTTCGATGCCGCGCTGCACCGCAGGGCGCTGGCGGATCGCATCGAGCCAGCGCTGCAGATGCGGCAAGTCATCCACCTCCACACCCGACCAGCGGTGCGTGCGCACCCAGGCCCAATTGGCAATGTCGGCAATCGAGTAATCACCGGCCAGGTATTCGTGGTCCTTGAGGTGGCTGTCGAGCACCGTGAACAAACGCTTGCTCTCGCCTTGGTAGCGGTCAATCGCGGGCTGGATTTTTTCCGGAAAGTAGCGAAAAAACACATTGGCCTGCCCCATCATCGGCCCGATGCCGCCCATCTGGAACATCAGCCACTGCAGCACACGCGAGCGGCCCTTGGCATCGGTGGGCATGAGCTGCCCAGTTTTCTCGGCCAGATAAATCAGGCAAGCGCCCGACTCGAACACCGCAAAATCATCGGCCTCGCGGTCCACGATGGCGGGGATGCGGCCATTGGGGCAGATGGCCAAAAAGTCAGGCAACTTCTGCTCGCCCTTGGACAAGTCGAGCACCTTGAGCGTGTAGGGCAGCACCAGCTCTTCGAGCGCGATGGAGACTTTGTGCCCGTTGGGCGTGGCGGCGGTGTAGAGGTCGATCATGGGCGCAGGCTAGCAGGTCCAACGCCACAACACCACCTCTGACTGCCCCCAACACGACAGCATCACAGGATCACCTCAATGGATCGCCGCGTACATGATGCCTTCCTGCGTTGCATCGGTTGCCGAGAATTCAACAACGACCTTGCCCTGCTTGGCCACCAGTATCCGGTCGGACAACGCCATCACTTCCGGCAAGTACGAAGAAATGACAACCACCGCTTTCCCTGCATCGGCCAAGCGGTTGATTTCCGCATGGATTTCTGCAATGGCCCCCACATCCACCCCACGGGTTGGTTCGTCAAAAATGATCACATCCGGGTCTTGCACCAGAGATTTGGCAATCACCACCTTTTGCTGGTTACCGCCGGAGAGTTCGATCACCTTCACATCCTTGCTGATGGCACGCACATTCAGCAGACGGCTCCAATGCTCACCGATCGCATTGGCTTTGGAGTTGGATGTCGCGCCGAACGCATTTTTCGATTTGCCCAGCAGGCCCATGTAAATGTTCTTCGCAATCGACATGGTTTCAAAGAAACCTTCGACCTTGCGGTCTTCTGTGATGTAAGCGATGCCATCACGCACCGCCTCACGCGGCACGCGATAACGCACGGGCTTGCCATGCAAAAGCACTTCACCGCCATGAAAGAAGTCACGCTTGATGAGCCCGGCCACCACCTTGAAGGTTTCGGTGCGTCCTGCCCCCACCAATCCGAAAACACCCGTGATCTGCCCGGCGAAGACCGACAGCGAGTTGTTTTTCACCATGGAGGCCATGCGCAAGTTGCGAACCGACAGCATGCACTCGCCCTGTGGGCGAACGGTGGTTTTCTTCTGGCCGTAAAGGGTTTGCGACAAATCACGGCCTACCATGGCCTGCACGATGCGGTTGCGGTCAAAGTTGCTTTTGTCGTCGGTCACGATGTGCTGACCATCGCGCAGTACGGTGATGCGGTCGGCCAGCTGCAGGGCTTCCTCCAAAGCGTGAGAGATGAAGATGATGGACACCCCTCGCGCCTTGAGCTTGAACACCAGGTCAAAAAAGTACTTCTTTTCCTCGGGCGTCAGGCTGGCCGTGGGTTCGTCAAAAATGATGACACTGGCCTGGTGCAGCACCGCACGGGCGATCTCTACCATCTGTTTTTTGGCCGCGCCCAGCAAGCTCACGGTGGCGGTCGGGTCCACATCAAAATTGAGCGACTGCAAAAACTGCTGCGCCGAAATGTAGACCCCGCGCAAACGGTTGAAAAACTGCTCCTGCCCCAAAAACAGGTTTTGCGCCACCGTCATGGTGGGCACCAGGCTGGTTTCCTGAAACACCATGGCAATGCCGTGCTGCAGAGCTTGCAGCGGGGTGGACAGCTGCACCTCTTGGCCGTGCACCAGCATCTGGCCCGAACTCAGCGGCACGACCCCGGCCATGACCTTGGTCAGCGTGGACTTGCCCGCGCCGTTTTCACCCAGCAAGGCATGGATCTCACCCCGGCGCAGCGAAAAACTCACATTTTCAATGGCAGGCACGCCGCTGTAGCGCTTGGTGGCCTCGCGCAGTTCCAGTACCACGTCGGTGGTGCTGGCGCTGACGTCTTGATGCTTGTGTTGCTCGTGTGTCATGTCCGGGCCTCCGCCTTGTTCAGATCGATCCGCAAAAGCCGCCCCGAACCTTTGGAGGCCGCCCAGAGTGCGCCTGCACATTCGACCACGGCCGTGACGCCATGGTGGCGCCCGTCCACCTGGCTGTGCAGCGATGACAGGATGCGCCCGTCTGCCGACACGCGCAGCACCAGCCCATACGAGCGCGGGGGTGCCCAGGGTTTGAGCATGCCCATTTGCTTGACGCCCGCGCCTTGCAAAGGCTCCAGAAAGCTGTGCCCCGACGACAGGGCCGGGGCAATCCAGTAGCGTGGGTCAATCTCTTGGATCATGCGCTGGCGGTAAGCTGGCTCACGCAGCACAAACTCCACCAGCTGTGAGCGGCAGACAAAGCAGCTCAGCCAAAAACCGCCGCCCGCCGCTGCGCTCATGCGCGAGGGGTAAGCGGGCAATTCCGCCACCAAGGCACCTGTATCCGAGCCCTGCCCCAATACCGGACGGACGCGGTGCTTCCAGCTCTCGCTGAACAGGGCTTGACCGTCCAGAGACAGCACGCCAAAAGCGTGGTGCAAGCCCGTGGCCAGGCTCTGCACCGCGCCGGTGGCGGGCTGCCAGCGGGCCACGCGGCCGGTATGGCCCAGTTCCATCAGGTCGTGGCACCAGTCGTCGGTGCTGCGCCGCTGCGAGCCGTCGCTGAACAAGAGCGCCCCATCGGCCTCAAAGGCCAGCGCGTTGACGCTGTGCAGGGGCTGGCCCTGCAGACTATGGAGCACCGGTCCGTCGCTCAGGCTGCCGTCGGCTTGCGTGTGCAGCACTTGCACCTGCGTGCCGCCCAGTGCCACAGCCAGGGTGCCATGGGTTTGTGCAGCCAGGGCGGTTATAGGGCTGGAGAACTCGCGCACCAGCAGCGGCTGGCCATCGTACAGGCGCAGCAGGCGCTTGCCTGCGCTGATCCACAGCTGCTGGCCGTCACAGGCCAGGTCGTCAATGCCCGCGATCTCGGCGGCCACGCTGGCCTCGTCGAGCTGGCGGTTGGGCTTGAGTGCCCCGTCCATGACCGGCACCGTGATGGCGGCGCTGCCGCGCCCCAGCAGCCGGTCACTCCAATTGCGCAAACTTGTCAGCATCAGCGTGCCCCCCAGCGTTGGCCGTATTGAGAAAAATTCGGATCGGCGTTTTCGAGCTTGTAGCGGCCAATGCGGTTGTTGGAGATGCCGCCCAGGTACAGGTGGCCCTGGTGCTCGCGCATCGAGGTGATCATGGGGTGGTTCTCGCCGCCCAGGTCCCACAGGGTCTCCAGGATCTCGCCTTTTTCAGAAAACTTGAGCACGCAGCCGGTGTTGATGTTGGGGAACAGCCACTCGTCAAACGGCACACGCTTGGCCATGCGCTGGCGGAAACCCGGCATGCGCAGCGCCAGGTCGTAAGCCGGGCCGCGCATGCCCACCAGAGCCAGCCAGTAATTGCCGTCCGAGGCCAGGTTGATGTTGTCGGGGTAACCCGGCAGGTTGTCGACCACCATCTCGACCTGGTCCTTTTTGGGGCCGTCAAACCAGAAGCGCTTGATGCAGCAACCCCAGGTCTCGGCAAACAGGATCGACTGGCCATCGCTGGCGATGCAGATGCCGTTCGGGAAACGCAGCCCGCGCAACACAGTTTGGGTGCTGTTGTCGCGCGGGTCGTAGCAGACGATGCGGCCATTGCCGCGTGCTTCCAGGCCGTCCACGGCCCATTCGTGCATTTCGTAGCGCACGGTGGCTTCACTGAAAAAGATGCGGCCATCGTCGGCAATGTCCAGGTCGTCGGCCAGGCGCAGTCGGCTGTCGTCGTTGATCGAACTCCAGCTGCGGTTGGTCTCGTCGGTCACGCGCTGCACCTCGCGCTCGGGCGTGATGCGGTACAGGCCCATGCCGCCCACGCAGACGACCAGGTTGTCCTGCCGGTCAAAGGCCATGCCCAAGGGCTGGCCGCCAATGTGCGCAAAGACTTCCATGCGCTGGTAATCGGGGGCAAAAAAGCGCATCACATCGCCATGGCGCGAGCCCGCGTACAGGTTGTTCTCGCGGTCCAGGATCACGTCTTCTGGCGCTTCGATGCGGCCCAGGCCAATCGTCTCGACCGCACGCAGTTTGTTGTTCAGGGTCCAGGGGCCACTGTTGCTGCCACTGGCTTGGCCCTCGCCTTCGGCCGTGCACACCGGTGCCGGTGCCAGGGCCTGGTAAGCCGGGCTCACATAGACCTTGCTGATGATGCGGTGGCGGTTCTTGAGCCAGCGCACATCGATGACAGCCGCCGCAATCAGGATGCCCGCCAGCACCATGCGCGTCAGCCCCCCCGAGACCGACATGGAGGTCAGGCCGTTGGTGATGAGCAGTACCACCAAGGTACCCACCATGGCCTTGGTCACCGAGCCTCGCCCACCACCCAGGCTGATGCCACCCAGCACGGCAGCGGTGAGCACCAGCACCTCCATGCCCACGCCAATGTCGGCGCCCGCGGTGGCCAGGCGCGAGGCAAAAAAGCAGCCGCCCACGGCCGTCAGCATGCCGCTGGCGACATAGCTCAGGGCCACCGTTCGGCGCACCGCAATGCCGCTGTTGTAGGCCGAGCGGCGCGAGCCGCCGATGGCCATGATGTGCCAGCCCACGCGCAGGCGTGTGAGCATCACATGGCCGCCAATGGCCGCCAGCGCATAGGTCCAGGCCACGGTGGGCAGGCCCAAAAACGTGCCATTGCCCAAAAAGTCCCAGACCTCGGAGTCAGGAATGCTGCCCGCAATGGCGGTGGAATACTGCAAGCTCAGGATTTCATACACCGAGCGAAAAATGATCAGGGTAATCAGCGTGGTCAAAAAGGCCCGCAACCTCAAGTAGCCGATCAAGACCCCATTGACAGCGCCCAGCAGCGCGCCACACAGCAGCGTGCCCAACACGGCCAGCCCCACGGGCCACTTGAGCACATGCATCAGCATCAGGGCGCAAAAATTGGTCAGCGCAAACATGGAGCCCACCGACAGGTCGATGCCGCCCACGATCATCACCAGCGCCATGCCCAGCACGATGAAGCCGATTTCTCCGGCTTGCCGCAAGGTGTCGGCCAGCATGGTGGCGCTGTAGAAGTTGGGCACCAGCTGGCCCGAAAAAAAGACCACCATGGCCAGCAGCAACACCGGCACGGCGGTCTCCGTCCAGCGCTTGGACAGGATCTCGCCCACCCAGTGATCGGGCCAATATTTGTAGCGCAGTCGCGTCAGGGTTTCAGTCATGTGCAGACCATGGGTTGGGAGGTGTACAAAAACAGGCGCTCAAGGCGGCAAGGCAGGCGGGCCGGGCCGCCCACCTTGCCGCCATGACGCGTCCAAGACCCGCTTACTTGGAAGCGGCCAGCTTCCAGCAAGTGCCGTCAGCCGAGGCGTTTTGCTTGGTGATCGGGATCAGCGTGGTGTAGATGTTTTGCTTGGCCGCACCGGGCTTGACACCGCCTTGCACCAGCCACTTGATCATGGCCGCCATGTTGCTGGCCTGGGTGGGCACGTCGTAGCTGATGTCCAGGTCAAACGCACCCGACTTCACCATGTCGCAAGCGCCTTTTTGCTCACCGCCGCCCGAGGTGGCCAGGTAGACCTTGCCGGTCAGGCCCGCTTCCTTGACCGCCGCTGCGGTGCCGATGTCCATGCCGTCCCAAAAGCCGATGATGCCGCACAGATCCGGGTTTTGCTTGAGCACGGTCTGGGTCAGCGCCTTGGCTTTGGCAGCGTCCCAGTCCGCGGCCTGGTTGGACACCACCTTGATTTCGGGGTGCTTGGCCAGCACGTTTTCCACGCCCTTGAGGGTGTAAGCGCTGGTGGCCGCAGTGGGCGCGCCCTGCACGATGGCGATCTTGTTGCTCTTGCCTTTGCAGGCTTGCACCACGGCGTCGGCATTGCGCTCGCCAATGTCCACCCAGTCAGCACCCACAAAGGCGGTAGACGGCTGGGCCGAGCGCATGTTGATCTGCACCACGTAAATGCCTTCGTCTTCGGCCTTCTTGATCAGCTTGGCGTAGGTCTGTACATCGGGGTTGTGGATCACGATGACGGCGGGCTTTTCAGCGATCAGCGCGGTGAAGGCCTGGGCGCCCGCGTTGGTGTTCCAGTTGGGGTCACGCACCACCACTTTCATGCCAGCGGCTTCGAGTTCCTTTTTCAGACCCGCATGCCAGCCAATGGCCAGGTCAAAGCCAAAGGCCACGGGAATGAAACCCACGGTTTTGCCTGCAAGGGCTTTTTTGTAGCCGTCGCGAAAGGGCTCATCCAGTCCTTTTCCCTGTGCCATGGCGGATGTGGCCGCGCAAAGGCCCAGCGTCAAAACGGCTGCGGCGGTGGTCAGTTTTTGAAAAATTCTCATTGCCTGTCTCCTGGTGGTTGAAAGTGATTGACGCCCCAACAAGCCGGGCGTCTGGCTGTGCTCAGATGTCCCCTTGCTGTGCTGTTTCTTCGTTGCGGGGGTTCAAAATCGAATCGATCAGGATGGCCGCCAGCAGCACCACCCCTTTGACAATGTTCTGCACGGAATACGAGATGTCCATGATGGTCATGCCGTTGAGCATGGTGCCAATCAACAGCGTGCCGATGATGACGTTGACCACCCCACCCCGCCCGCCCGACAAGCCAATGCCGCCCAGCACCACCACCAGCACCACGTCGTAGACCATGGTCGAATTGAAAATTCGGGTGGGCATGCTGTTGACCGATGCGGACATGACCAGGCCGGCAAACAAGCCGACCAGTGCGGCCAGCACAAATTGCAACACCATGATGGGGCGCGTGGGCAGACCGGTGGTGCGTGCGGTCAACGGGTTGTCGCCCATGGCGTAAATGAATGTGCCTGCCCGCATGCGCCCCAGAAACAAGGACAGCAACATGGCCGCCAGACCGAACATGATCACCGGTGTGGGAATGCCCAACAGCGAGCCTCGCCCCACCCAGACCAGTGCATCCAGCGTCTCGGGCCACTGCACCACTTCAAGCTGAAAGATGAAGGCTTGGCCCAAGCCTGCCAAAAACAGGCCCGAGGCCAACGTGGTGAACAGCGAAGGCACTTCGGCATACGCAATCAACCAGCCGTTAAGCAACCCAAAAGCCAGCGACAAACACAGCGCCACACCGAAGGCGGGGCCGATGCCGTAGCCGTTTTGCACCAGTTGCAGCAAGAAGCCCGAAGGCACCGCCATGGCCGCGATCATCGAAATATCGATGCCCCGCCCGATCACCACGACCGCCATGCCCAACCCCAGAATGCCCAGGATGGCGACGTTTTGCAGCAAGGTCAGCAGGTTGTCCACCTGCGCAAAGCCCGGCAAGAAAGCCGCCAAGGCGATGAACATCACCACGAAGATGGAAAAAACAATGGTCTGCTGTGTGGCGCGTAACTTGATCATGAACATCTCACTCAAATAAGGGCTGCATGCAGGGACTGGCGCAGTTCGCGTTTGACGATCTTGCCGTTGAGGTTGCGCGGCAGTGGCTCGGTGCCGATGGTCCAGGTCTCGGGTACGGCGTAGTCGGCCAGCAGCGGGGCGCAATAAACTTGCAAGGCGCTGGCCTGCGTCTGTTCGTTGAGTTCACGCACACACACAAAGGCATGCACACGCTCGCCCAGCACGGCGCAAGGCACCCCCACCAGCGCGGCTTCAATCACCTGCGGGTGTTCGCACAACACGTTTTCTACCGAGGCGCAATACACCTTGTAGCCGCCCCGGATGATCACGTCCTTCTTGCGGTCCAGAATGCGCACAAAGCCCTCGGCGTCCATGCTGCCGATGTCGCCCGAATGCCAAAAGCCCCCGGTGAATTCGGTGGCCGTGGCCTGCGGGTTATTCCAGTAGCCGTTGACCACCATGGGGCCTGCGATCCAGATCTCGCCCACGCCGCCACGCGGCAATTCGTTGCCCTGCTCGTCTACCACACAAATCTCGCCGCAGGGCACGACCTGCCCCACGCTGTCGCGGTGTGCGGCGGTCTGCCCGGGCGGCATGATGGTGGCGGGTGAACAGGTTTCGGTCGCGCCATAGGCGTTCATCAGCACCAGACCAGGCAACTTGACGGCCAGGCCATCGATCGTGGCCGTGGGCATGGACGCCCCGCCATAGGCCCCGATGCGCCAGTGGCTCAGATCATGGCTGGACAGGTCGGGCAAAAGCAGACACAGGTTGTACATGGCCGGGACCATGATGGTGTGCGTGATTTTTTCGACCGCTGCCAGCCGGATGAAATCGGCCGCCTTGAACTGAGGCATCACCACCATGCAGCCGCCGCAATACAACATGGCATACAGCTGCGCCACCAAGCCGGTCACATGGCTCAGTGGCACGGCCACGGCTGTGCGGTCTTGCGCGCTCAGGCCCATCAGCTGTGCGTAGTGCATGACCGAATGCACGATGTTCAGGTGGCTGAGCATGGCCCCCTTGGGGCGGCCCGTGGTGCCCGAGGTGTAGAGCAGCACGGCCAGATCGTCCTCTGTGCCACCGTGTGCAGTGGCCAGGGGAGGCGCCATCATCAGCGTGGCAAATGTTTCAAAACCCTGACGTGCGGCCGTGCCCGTCACAATGCGACACACCAAATGCGGCAGTTGCTCAGACGCCGGTTGCAGGTCGGCCAGCTCGGCACTGCAAATGAGCGCCTTGGCTTCAGAGTTGTTCAACGCAAACTCCAGCTCCACACCACGCGCCCTGGAACTCACGGGCACCAGCACAGCCCCCAGCCAGGCACAGGCCAGGGCTGCAATCACAAACTCGCTGCCATTGCCCAGATGCAGAGCCACACGATCACCCGCCACCACGCCACGCTGGGCCAAACCGCCTGCACATTTGCAGGCCGCGTGGTGGAGCTCATGCCAGCTCAGCCGCAGATCACCACACACCATGGCCGCGCCCTGCGGGAACTGCCGCGCCGCCGTGCTCAGCATCTGCGCCAGCGTGGTGGGTCGGTCGGCATAGCACCGCACGATGCGGTGGTCGAAATGGCTTTCGCGGCGGATGTCGGTTTTCAAGGCATCTCCTGCCAGGTTGGCGATCGTGTGTGTATCGTGTGGTGCGCTCAGCACACCCCGCATGAGCATCTCAATGCAATGGGTCACCGCGTCTTGCAAACTTTTTTCAGAATGCACTTCGGGTCGGTACCAGCGGCCAATGCCGCCAATAGCCCCGACGACAGAAAAAGCCCCGACCCCCGGGTCGCCCGCCATGATCCAGCCCTCGGACATGCCTTGCGCGATCAGTGCGCGGAAATCCGCATCCACTTGGGCCTTGAGGTTGCGCAACTCGTGACGCCTGACCTCGGGCAAAGGGTCTTCACCGACCCGGCTCACGCAAAGGCCAAAGTCACCAGTGACCACCGTGGCGTAGAGCTGCATGGCCAGACGCAGGCGTTCGCGCCCGCTGTGCCCTTGTGCTTCAAGCACCTGCAAACCGTTTCGGAACATGGCCAGTTCACGCTCCACACATTCAAAAAGGATTTGCTCCTTGTTGTCGATGTAGTAGTACAGCGTTGGCTTGGTCACACCCAGACTTTGTGCAATGTCGTCCAGCGATGTGCCCTGAAAGCCCTTGCGTGTGAACAGGCGTGCAGCCGACAAGAGCACCGCTTCTTTTTTGGTCTGATGCTGTTGTTCACGCTCTAACCGCACCACCCAAGGCGATTCGAGCGCGTCGGTCATCTTTTTACCGAGCGTCTTTACAGCGGTTTTTGTCGACGTGGAAACCATTAAATCTCTTTTGAAAACAACAGTTACTAGCCAGTAACTTAATTGACTTGAAAATCAATGTAGAGCAATCCCACGCATTCGAATCTAGGGCAATCCCTGAGCTGCAGCGCAACAACTGTCGACTGCGCGACAAGGCTGCAGACTTGCCCATGTGGCGCTGTGCCCCCTGCGTGACACGGAGTCGCCCGCCTGACAGGCGCAAGCAGGCAAGCGCTTTCACACTGCGGGCAAGCACCTCGCCTTTGCAGACTGCAAGACGCTTGAAGCCGCACACACCACATGGAATGGACTCATGAACTTTGACATCTCCCCCGACCTGCAGGCCCTGCGCGAACGCACGCGGCAGTTCATCGCCGAACAGGTGATCCCGCTCGAAGGCGACCCGCGCCACGGCCTGCACGGCCCGTCCGAAGACCTGCGCCGCGAGCTGGTGGCCCGCGCACGCGCTGCGGGTTTGCTCACGCCCCACGCCTCTGTGGAGATGGGTGGAATGGGGCTGAGCCACATCGCCAAAGCGGTGGTGTTTGAAGAAGCCGGTTATTCCAACCTGGGGCCCACCGCGCTCAACATCCACGCGCCCGACGAAGGCAACATCCACCTGATGGAAGAAGTGGCCACGCCCGCGCAAAAAGAGCGCTGGCTGCGCCCGCAGGTGGCGGGCCTCACGCGCTCGTGCTTTGCCATGACCGAACCCGAACCCGGCGCAGGCGCTGACCCGTCGATGCTCAAGACCACCGCCGTGCGCGATGGCAAGGACTACCTGATCAACGGCCGCAAATGGTTCATCACCGGGGCCGACGGCGCGGATTACGCCATCATCATGGCCCGCATGGAAGACGGCTCGGCCACCATGTTTTTGACCGACATGGACAAAGCCGAAATCCAGCTGGAACGCAGCATGGACGCGATGGACAACTGCTTCACGGGTGGCCACGGTGTGCTGCGCTTTGACAACTTGCGCGTGCCCGCCAGCGATGTGCTGGGCGAAGTGGGCCAGGGCTTTCGCTACGCCCAAGTGCGCCTGGCACCCGCTCGCCTGACGCACTGCATGCGCTGGCTGGGGCAGGCCCGCCGTGCGCACGACATCGCGCTCGATTACGCCAGCCGCCGCCACGCCTTTGGCAAACCGCTGGCCGAACACGAGGGCGTGGGCTTCATGCTGGCCGACAACGACATTGACCTGCACACCGCCCGCCTGCACATCTGGCACACGGCCTGGCTGCTCGACCAAGGCCAAAAAGGCGGCTTTGAATCGAGCCGCGCCAAAGTGGCCTGCTCCGAAGCCGAGTGGCGCGTGGTGGACCGCTGCGTGCAAATTCTGGGCGGCCAGGGCGTGACCGCCGAAACGCCGGTCATGCGCATCTTCATGGACATGCGCGCCTTCCGGGTCTATGACGGCCCGAGCGAAGTGCACCGCTGGAGCATGGCGCGCAAGCTGGTGTACAAAGCCCAGCAGGCGGCCAAGGCCTGAGGCGTTTCAGGCCTTGGCCGCTTCCAGCGTGTCCCGCGTCTGCATCGCGACTTTCCGCGCAGCCTGCTCGAAGTCGTCACCGCTCGATGCGTAGAGCACCGCGCGTGACGAATTGACGATGATGGACCCAGCGCTGCTGCCATCGGCATGGGCCCGCCAGCCAGCTTTCACAGTGGCGACCGCATCACCGCCTTGTGTACCCACGCCGGGGATCAAAAGGGGAACGGTGGGGGCGAGTTCGCGCACACGCTCGATCTCGGCCGGGTAGGTGGCGCCCACCACCAGGCCGAGCTGACCGTTCAGGTTCCAGGGGCCTTGAGCCAAACGGGCCACGTGTTCATACAGGCGCGGCTGGCCTTCCACCGAAGACAGGCGCTGGTTTTGCAAATCATCGCCACCGGGGTTGGAGGTGCGACACAGCAGGAATGCACCTTTGCCTTCGTACTTGAGGTAGGGGACCACCGAGTCCCAGCCCATGAAGGGCGAGAGGGTCACAGCGTCGGCGCCGTAACGCTCAAAGGCTTCTTTGGCGTATTGCTCAGCGGTGCTGCCGATGTCGCCGCGCTTGGCGTCCAGAATGATGGGCACATGCGGGGCCACGCGGCGCATGTGTTCCATCAGGCGCTCCAACTGGCCTTCGGCGCGGTGCGCGGCAAAGTAGGCAATTTGGGGTTTGAAGCTGCTGACCAGGTCGGCCGTGGCGTCGACGATGCGGGCGCAGAAGTCGTAGATCTTGTTGGCGTCGCCCTTCATGCCCGCAGGGAATTTGGTGGGTTCCGGGTCCAGGCCCACACAAAGCATGGAGCCGTTTTGGCGCTCGGCGGCGCGCAGCATGTCGAGGAAGGTCATGGGGGTGGATTGTACTTTTCCACCCCGTGCCCATCTTTGGCTTGGTCACCACCAGCGCGGCACCTTCGCACGGTAGCTGTCGTACGCTTGGCCGTAAACCAGTGGCAAATGCGCCTCCTCCAGCCGCACCTGAATCTGGATCAACAACTCACCAGACACCAGCAACAACATCGACACGGCATTGGGCAGCAGGCACATGAGCGCCCATAAGTTCAGGCGCATTGACAAAAATATCGGATTGCGGGAACGCGCAAACAAGCCGTACGTCACCAGAGGTCCAGGGGTATCCGCATCCAGCCCAATGCGCCAGGACAAGCCCATTTGCTTCTGTGCCAAGACCACCCCCAAGCCACTGACCACCAAAACGCCCCACCCAAATGCGCGCCCATAGGCGTTGTCTAGCCAAGCCATGGGCGGCGCGATGTTGTCCGACTGCCATCCCAGGGTCAAGGCCGTCAAATAGACAAAGCACAAGGCCAACACCACCTTGAACATGCGACCGACATACCCCGGCGCATCGTCCGTGGCGGGCAGTCGCAAGGGGTTCAGCCCCGTGGCCCGGTAAACGCTGACGGAGCGCCACAACATGGCAACACCGGCGTAAACGACGAAGTAAATCCATAAAAATCCTGCGAAATGGTTCATGCACAGCCCCTGAAGTTATTTGATTGAAGATGCGATGATTGGAAACCTTCAAGCTGCTACAAGGTCAATACCCTCCATGAGCAAAACTGCAACACCCACCCTGCGCATAGGCCAAGTGGCCCAGGCCAGCGGCATGAGCACGGCCAGCATCCGTTTTTACGAACAGCAAGGCCTGTTGAGCCCGGCAATGCGGGCCAGCAACGGCTACCGCGCTTACAGCGCTCAAGACATCGAACGCTTGCGGCGCATACGCACTTGCCGGAGTCTGGACATGTCGATCCAGGAAATTCAGGTCCTTTTGAATGTGCCCGGAGACACCGCCAGCGCTTGCGAAGTCACTTCACAGGTGCTGCTGCAGCACTTGGACCATGTGGCGCAAAGGATCGAGGAACTGCAAGAACTCAAGAGTCGACTGGAAGCATTGCAGGCTCTATGCCGTCACCCGGTCGATGCCCACTGCCCAACGCAAACGGCCATGGGACAAATGAACACCACGCCCAAGGCGCTGGCCCACAGTCACCTTCGCCATCTTTGAATCACACCCCATGCACAAACTCTCTCCCCGCCAATGGACCATGCTGGTTTTGCTCACCTTGGTCTGGGGCATCAACTGGCCCGTCATGAAAATCGGTGTCACCGGGTTTCCGCCGCTCACCTTTCGAGCCCTGTGCCTGTGGCTGGGCACACCGATTTTGGGAATGGCCTTGGTGGTCATGAAGGTGCCGTTTCGCATTCCGCGTGCGCATTGGCGCGAGTTGTTGGTGTTGGCAGTGTTCAACATGTTCATCTGGCAGGCGCTGATCATCATCGCGGTGCAGTCGCTGTCGAGTGGGCGGGCGGCGATTTTGGGCTACACCATGCCCATGTTTTCGGCGCTGCTGGGCGCGTGGGTGTTTGGCGACCAACTGGCCAAGCGCTCGTGGGCCGGGGTGGCGGCGGCCAGTCTTGGCGTGGTGCTGCTGTTGTGGCACGAGTTGTCCAACCTGAGCGGCAGGCCCACCGGGGTCTTGCTGGCCTTGGCTGCAGCCAGCACTTGGGCGCTGGGCACACAAATGCTGCGCCGCACCGCCATGCCTGTGCCCACTTTGGCCATCTCGTTTTGGATGACCTTGATGACCACCGGGGTCCTCAGCGTGTTGGCCTTGGTGTTGGAGAGCGGTCGCTGGGTGGCCCCAAGCCCGTCCAACTGGTTGGCGATTGGCTTCAACGCGGCTCTGGTGTTTGGCTTTGCGCATGCCGCTTGGTTTTATCTGGCGCGCAGCTTACCGCCTGTGGCTTCAACGCTGAGCGTGATGCTGATCCCGGTTTTGGGCGTGTTCAGTGGGGCGGTGTGGCTGGGCGAAGTGCTGCACTGGCAAGACTGGGCAGCCGTGGGCTTGATGGTAATGTCGATCGCGGCCGTGCTGTGGCCCAAGCGCAGCGCGGCTTGAGCCCTTCGGCCGCGGGGGCGGCCTCCCACGTGGACATCAACCGCGCACCACGTTCAGCGCCAACACCAGATCGGCCCAGGCCTTGGCCTTATCGGGCAAATTGCGCAGCAGCGAATCGGGGTGGTAGGTCGCCACCACGGGCACGCCTTGGTAGCTGTGGACCTGGCCCCGCAGCTTGCCCAGCGGCTCGGTCGATTGCAGCACCGTCTGAATGGAAAACCGTCCCATCACCAGAATGACTTTGGGTTTGACCAGGGCCACCTGCCGCGCCAAATACGGCGCGCATGTGGCCAGCTCTTGCGGGCTGGGGTTGCGACTGCCGGGCAGGCGGCACTTCAAGCTGCTGGTGATGTAGACACCGCCTTCGCCTTTTGTGTCCCGGCTCAAACCGACCGCTTTGAGCATGTTGTCCAGCAACTGCCTGGCCTGGCCCACAAAGGGCTCGCCATGCTGGCCTTCAGTTTCGACTTGCGGGTCGCCAATGACCAGCCAGTCGGCTTGCACATCGCCCACGCCGAACACCGCTTGCTGGCGATTCGCGCACAAATCACAGGCCCGGCAACTGGCCACGGTGGCTTGCAAGGCCGCCCAATCCATCTGGTCCACGCCTTCGGCCAAGGGCTGTCCCACCAGCACTTCGGTCACAGGCATGGGCGCCGCAACCGGTGTGGGGGCCGGGGCCGCAGGTCGCGGCACGGGCGACGCCACAGGGGCAGATGCGGGCAGGGCCACATCAGGCGCAGCGGCAAGCGCCTGAACTGGGGTCTCTGCCTGAACCTGGGCTTGTGCTTCGACGGTGCGCTTGGGCCACCACACGCGCACGCCCATTTCGGCCAGCATGGCGCGTTGGCGGTCGTCCAGGTCGAATCGGGTGGGGTCGCTCATGTTGGGGCTCACAGTTTCAAACTCATCACCACCGCATGCTCACGCTGCTGGCGGCCTGCAGGATAGTAATCCTTGCGGATGCTGACCTGCTTGAAGCCATAACGCTCGTACACCTGCAGCGCACGCAGGTTGCTTTGGCGCACCTCCAGCCACAACCATTGCGCACCTGACTGGCGCGACAACAGCGTCAAGGCGTCCAGCATCATGTGGCCCCACCCTTGGCCTTGGTGCGCAGGCGCCACGGTGATGTTGAGCAGGTGCATTTCTTCGAAGCCACGCATGGCCAGAAAGTAGCCGAGCAACTCGCCGTCCAGCCACAGGCACTGGGCCTCAAACAGCGGGTTGAGCGAGTCCCGGAAATTGCCGCGTGTCCAAGGGTGGCTGTAGGCGGTTTGCTCGATGGCCATGACCGTGTCCAGATCGTCCTGTGTCATGGCAGCCAGCGTGACGCGGTTGCGCGTGGCCTCGGATGGCTGCGGGCGGGACAACTTGTCAGCGCTCATGACCGCACTCATGGCTGCGCCGTGGCCTTGGCCAAAGCCGACTGGGCCTGCGCCTTCATGGCTTCACGCTCGGCGGTGGTGTTGGCCACTTTGTCGCGGATATAGAGCGGCATGGCCTGCTCGGCAGGTACGGTCAGACCCTGCGCCCACAAGGCCGGGGCCAGACGCAGCAAAGCGGCAGCGGTGGGCAGGGCCTCGCAGCGCCCACCATCGGACGCCGCTTGGGGCAAGCGATGGCCATACGCGGCAAAGGCATTGCCAGCCTGCAACACGGGCTGGCCTTCAGGCATCGCAACACTTTCGGGCGCGCCGACCCGCAGGGGCGTGGCTTCCTGCCAAAGCCCGGGGTTTGTCCCCGCCGCGGGCTGCCAGCAGTAAACAGCGCTGTAGACCTCGTCCATGCGGGCATCCAAAAGGGCCAGCACGTTGAGCGCGGCATCGGGCGCAATAGCGCCCGCTTGGCTTTGCGCCCAACGCGCCTCCTCGGCCACGGCCAACAAAGTGTCAACGGGCAACACCGGCACATCGACCCCAAAGGCCAGACCTTGGGCCACCGCGCAGGCGGTGCGCAGGCCTGTAAAAGACCCAGGACCCCGGCCGAACACGATGGCGTCGAGCGAGGCCAGCGGCATGTCGGCTTCGGCCAGCAAGGCCAGCACGGCCGGAATCAAACCGCTGGAAGCTTGTGCGCCACCGGGCAAGGTTTGGGTCCAGACCTGCTCGCCGCGTGCCACGGCCAACGACAAGACATCGGTGCTGGTGTCAAAGGCCAGCCAGCGGCGCTCGGGGCTGGTGCTCATGGCTGGCCTCCGGCTGGCGAAGAGGCGGCGGCGGGGACGGTAACGGCCACAGCTTTTTTGGCCTGCCGCACACCAAACAAGATGCCACTGGTCACCAGCGCCAGCCCGGCCAGCAAATTCCAGTGCATCGGTTCGCCCAAAAACCACACGGCACCGAGGGCCGACAGACCCGGCACCAGGGCCGTGATCATGGTCGAGCGCACCGGCCCATAGTGGCGCACCATCTGCGTGAAGGTGATGCCCGAAATGACCACCGATCCCATGCCCTGAAAGACCGCCTGGAACAGGACCTCGGTCCAAGGCACCTGCAGCAAATGGGTGGGCAACACCCCCAAGCCGATCAAGGTCAGGTACACAGGCACAAAGCTGACAAACGCAAACGCGGTGATGGCCATGGTCGCTCGCACCGCATCCAGACCGTGTCGACGCACCATGACGCTGTAACCCGCCCAGCAGCAAGCAGCCGCCATGAACAACACATCGCCCTTCCAGACCTCGCCGCCGTCAAACGCCTTGAGCAAGCTGACACCCCCCACCAGCACATCGCCCAGCACAATGAAGCCCAGCCCCAGTGCGCGGGCCGAGGACACTTGCTCACGCAGCACCAGCCAGGCCAGCAAGGTGGTCCACAAGGGCAAGCTGCCGGGCAACAACACCGAAGCGTGGGAGGCCGGCGCAAAAAAGAAGCCCGTGTAGGCCAACACGGCATAGAGCAAACCACCCAACAAGCCAGCCTGCACGGTTGGGGCCAGGGGCAAAGGCGACAGGCCGCCCAAAGAGCCCACTTTTTGACCGGCCTGTCGAGCGGAGCGCATCAACCACCAGGCCCAAGGCAGCAAGATGCTGCTGGCCCCGAGGATGCGGGCCAGCGCGATGTCCAGGGGCAGCAAGCCCCGAGACGCCGAAGCCCGCGCAATGACAATGAAACCCGTCCAGATGAGCACCGTGATGACCGCCGAAGCCAGGCCCACGGTTTTTGAAGAAAATCGCATGGCCCGAATCATACGGGGCCGCCGCCCACGCTTGCCCTTGGCGGCCCGAACACGGCCCATGCCCGTTAGACTTGCCCGATGACTGTCTCACGCGTCAAGCGACCCTTTTTATCCGCACTCGTCCACGCCACTTGCGCGGTGCTGGCCCTGAGCAGTGCGGTGGCCTGGCCTGCCAAGGCCCAAAGCAGCGCCCCAAGCAGCGACGACAGGACCCGCCAGACCCCTGCGGGTGACCCCGCGCTGCCCCGGCATGTCCTGCAAACGCTGCACAAGGCCCAAGTTCCCCCTTCGGCCCTGAGCGTGCGCATCGCCCCCTTGCCCGATGGACCTGCTGCCAATGGGGCAATGCCACGGCAGTTGTCGCACCACGCACAAGCCAGCGTCAACCCGGCCTCGGTCATGAAGCTGTTTACCACTTATGCGGGCTTGAGCCTGCTCGGGCCCGAACACGTCTGGCGCAACCGCATCTACACCGACGGCCCGGTGCGCGATGGCGTGCTGCAGGGCAATCTGATCGTGCGCGGCAGCGGTGACCCCAAGCTGGTGGTCGAGCGCCTGCAAGCATTGATGGCCCAGGTGCGCGCAGCAGGTGTGCGCGAGGTGCGTGGGGATATCGTGCTCGACCGCAGCGTGTTCGATGTGCGCGAACGCAGCGAGCCTTTTGACGACGAGCCCCTGCGTCCTTACAACGTGGGGCCGGATGGCCTGCTGCTCAACTTCAAGGCCGTGGTCTACACCTTCACGCCCGATGCCGCCAGCGGCCAAGTGCAGGTGCGCTTTGAGCCGCCACTGGCCGGATTTTCCGCGCCCACGCAACTGCCACTGACCCAGGCTCCTTGCAGCGACTGGCGGCGCCAGCTGCAGGCCGACTTCAGCCAGCCCCAGCAAGTGCGCTTTGCAGGCCGCTACCCCGCCAGCTGCGGCGAACGCGAATGGCCTGTGGCCTACCCGGAACCCGAAGCCTATGCGCCGCGCGTCATGCAGGCCTTGTGGCAGCAAGCGGGCGGGCAACTGTCAGGACAGGTGCGTTACGGCTCGCGCCCAGCCTCGGCCAAGCTGCTGCTGGAAGCGCCGTCCTTGCCCTTGTCCGAGATCATCAAGGACATCAACAAATTCTCGAACAACGTGATGGCGCAGCAGCTGTACCTGACGCTGTCGAGCGAGTTGGGCGCACCCGGGCGTTTGGAGGCCTCGCGCCTGCGCCTGTCGCAATGGTGGCGTCAAGGTTTTGCTGGAGTTGACGAGCCGGTGCTGGACAACGGCTCAGGCCTGTCACGCACCGAGCGCAGCACCGCGCATGCCCTGACAGCCTTGCTGCAGGCTGCGCACGCCAGCCCTCACGCCCGGCATTTTGTCGACTCACTGGCCATCGCCGGGGTCGACGGCACCGCTGCCCGCCTCAAAGACCGCAGCCCACAGTCGCCCGTGATCGGCAACGCGTGGCTCAAAACCGGCTCATTGCGCGATGTGGCCTCGGTGGCCGGTTATGTGCAGGGGCAAAGCGGCCAGCGCTATACCGTGGTGGCCGTGCTGCACCACCCCAACGCGCACCAGGCCCGGGCCGCGCTGGACCAGCTGCTCGAATGGACCGTGCGCGACTTGGACGCGAGCACCGCCAGCCGTCGGCCACCCCACACCCCGGAACGCAAGACCGCACAACGCAGTGCAGCACGTTGAACACACGACACCCGCACACGCAGGGACTACCCCACATGAACCTCATTGACTGGGTCGGCTCCTTGGCCGCCTTCCTGACCACCGCCAGCTTCATTCCGCAAGCCTGGCAAACCTTCCGCACCCGCGACGTGAGCGGCATCTCGCTGGGCATGTACAGCCTGTTCACCATGGGCGTGGCCCTGTGGCTGGTCTACGGCATCTTGCTGGTGGCCTGGCCCATCATCATCGCCAACGCCATCACCACCAGCCTGGCGTTGATGATTTTGGTGATGAAGCTGCGCTACCGCTGAAGCCGCTTCAGGCCGCTGCCCGCTGCAGTCTGTCCCGCACGCCTTCCCACTCGGGCGTGTCGGGCGGCAGTTGCACCCAGATTTGCGAGACGCCCCGGGCATCCAGATCGCGCAACACACCGAACAGGTCGTGGGCGGCTTGCTCGGCCGTGGTGGCTTGCTGGCGCCACAACACCCCCGCGCCCATGCCCTGCTCGCTCGCAGGACGCTCGGCTGACCACAGCCCCAGGTTGTTGGCGTGTGGCCCCAGGGCTTGCAGCTTCTGGGCGATCTCTTGGGCCGACATCAGGCGCACCTTGGCGCGGGGTGCGTAATGCGATTCGAGCGTGCCTGAGGCTCGGGGCGCGGGCTGGCCCAGTACCGCTTGCGGCGTGTCCTTGTCCAGCACGGCGCGGCCGCAAGCGGCTTCAATCTGCACCCGCGTGATGTGCCCGGGCCGCAGCAACACCGGCTCACCACGGGTGCAGTCGATGATGGTGGACTCGATGCCCACGTCGCAATCGCCGCCGTCCAGAATCAACAAATCGGGGCCCAGCTCGGACTGCACATGTGCAGCGCTGGTGGGGCTCACGCGGCCAAAGCGGTTGGCGCTGGGGGCCGACACACCCAGCACGCCCAACGGCAGGCAGGCCTGCAACAAAGCTTGCGCCACCGGGTGCGAGGGGCAGCGCAGCCCGATCGAGTTTTGCCCTGCCGCCGAAGCCGTGGCCACGCCACTTTGGCGCGGCAGGATCAAGGTCAACGGTCCGGGCCAAAAAGCGGCCATCAAGGCTTGCGCGAACTCGGGCACCTGCGCCGCAAACAGCGCCACTTGGTCCCGGCTGGCCACATGCACGATCAGCGGGTGGTCGGCCGGGCGACCCTTGGCCACAAAGATTTTGGCCACCGCCGCGTCATCGCCCGCGTTGGCGGCCAGTCCGTACACGGTTTCGGTGGGCAAGCCGACCAACTGGCCGTCACGCAAAGCCTGTGCAGCCTGCGCGATGGCAGCATCCGAGGGACTCAGGATCATGGTGGTCTTTAAAACGCTTCGATGCCGAGCAAAGCGGCCGCTTGCAAGGCGGTGGCCCGCACGGCCTCCGGGGTGGCAGCCGTGATGTTCAGGTGGCCCATCTTGCGGCCGGGACGGGCCGACAACTTGCCGTACAGGTGCAAGTGCGTGCCGGGCAACGCCAGCACCTGGCCCCAGGCGGGGCTGGTCGGACCTTTGCTTGTGGACATGACAGGCGTGTCTTCGGGCCACAAATCGCCCAGCAGGTTGAGCATGATCGCTGGCGAATGCTGGCGCGGCTGGGTGAGCGGCAAACCCGCCAGCGTTCGCACCTGCAGCTCAAACTGCGACTGGTCGCAGGCGTTCATCGTGTAGTGGCCGCTGTTGTGCGGGCGGGGTGCCATCTCGTTCACAACCAGCTCGCCGCCTTCCAGGATGAAAAACTCCACGCACAGCACGCCCACGTAGTTCAGACCTTCGGCAATGGCGCGGGTCGCGGCCACAGCTTGGGCGGCCAGGTCGGCAGGCACCGCGCCTTCGTACACGCTGGTCACGGCCAAAATGCCGTCGCGGTGCAGGTTCAGTTGCACCGGGAAGTTCACCATCTGCCCATCGGCCCCACGCGCCACGATGACCGAGCACTCGGCCTGCAGGGGCAGCATTTTTTCGAGCACGCAGGGCACGTTTTTGAGTTGCCCCCAAGCCGCCGCCAATGCTTCGCGGGTCTTCACGCGGATCTGGCCTTTGCCGTCGTAACCCATGCGCGAGGTTTTCAAAATGCCCGGCAGCAAATCGTCGCCCACAGCCGCCAACTGCTCGGCCGTTTCGATCACGGCATGCGGCGCGACCGGCACGCCGCAGCGCACAAAGTGGGCCTTCTCGGCGGCGCGGTCTTGTGCAATCGCGACCGACTCGGAGGCCGGGGCCACCGGGCGGTGTGCACCCAGGGTCATCAAAGCGGGGGCAGGCACGTTTTCAAATTCGGTGGTGATGGCCGCGCAGCGCTGCATCAGCTGGGCCAGGCCCTGCTCGTCCAGATAATCGGTCTGGATGTGGTGGTGGCTCACCCGCCCGGCCGGGCTGGCCGCATCGGGGTCGAGCACAGCGGTGAAGTAGCCCATGGCCTGCGCGGCGTGGACGAACATGCGGCCCAGCTGACCGCCACCCATCACGCCCAAGGTGGCAGGTTGGCCATTGACCATGGAGCCCGGCAGAATCGCGCGGCTCATGCGGCACCCACGGGTGGCAAGGTCATGGCACGCGCAGCCGCAGTTTGCTCGGCGCGGAAGGCTTCGAGCTTTTGGCGCAGCGTCGCATCGTGATTGGCCAGCATGGCCACCGCAAACAGGGCTGCATTGGCCGCACCGGCTGCGCCAATGGCAAAGGTGGCCACCGGGACGCCCTTGGGCATTTGAACAATGCTGTGCAGCGAATCCACACCTGACAGCGCCTTGGTCTGCACCGGCACACCCAGCACCGGCACCACGGTTTTGGCCGCGATCATGCCGGGCAAATGGGCCGCGCCGCCCGCACCTGCGATGATGGCCTGCAGGCCGCGCTCGGCCGCGCTCTGTGCATAGGCAAACATATCGTCGGGCATTCTGTGGGCCGAAACCACGCGGGCGTCGTGGGGGATGCCAAACTGTTGGAGAATCTGGACTGCGTGCTGCATGGTGTCCCAGTCGGAGCTGGAACCCATGACGACGCCGATGAGCGCTTGAGTCATTGGGTGCTTTTCGTGATCAATGTCGAATTTTAAGGTTTCACCCGCTTGGGGTCTGGAACACAACCCGGAACACTGCCCGCCATGATGGACGTCACGATACAAAACTTTGAAGCCGAGGTCATCGAAGCCTCCATGACCACGCCTGTGCTGGTGGATTTTTGGGCGCCCTGGTGCGGCCCCTGCAAGTCGCTGGGCCCCATCCTGGAGCGGGTCGAGACCGCCTACGAAGGCCGCTTCAAGCTGGTCAAGATCAACTCCGATGAAGAGCAGCAACTGGCCCAGGCCTTTGGCATCAAAAGCATCCCGACTTGCGTGCTCCTCAAAAACGGTCAGCCGGTCGATGGTTTCATGGGTGCCTTGCCCGAAGGCCAGGTCAAGCAGTTCCTGGACAAACACCTGCCCGCTGCCGAAGAACTGCAGGCCCAAGCCGCCGCCCAAGAAGCCCAAGAGCATTTGCAAGCCGGTGACGCCCAAAGCGCCCGCGCCGCGCTGGAGCAGGCCCTGGCCACCGACCCGGGCAACGACGATGCCCGTTTCGACCTGGTCAAACTGCTGATCGGCCACGGTGAATTGGCCGAAGCCGCCGCCTTGCTGGCCCCGGCCATGGCCCGCATTCCGGTGCCGCTGCGCTTTGAGGCCCAAACCCAGTGGCTCAACGCCCTGGAATTCGTGACCAACGACCCGCGCGGCCAATGGGAGCTGGCCCAATTTGACGAACTGATTGGCCAGAACAAGCGCGACTTTGAAACCCGTTTTGCCAAAAGCCGCCTCTTGATCGCCGTGGGCCAGTGGGAAGCGGCCATGGACGAACTGCTGGAAATCATCATGCGCGACAAGAAATGGGACGACGAAGCCCCGCGCAAAACCTTTGTCGCCCTGCTGGAGCTGATGACGCCACCCAAACCCAAAACGCAAGACGCCACCGGCAAATCGGCGGGCGGCATTGAGCTGATGGGCAAAGCGGCTGTGCAGGAAGACCCGCTGCTGGCCATGATCTCCAGCTACCGGCGCAAGCTGAGCATGGCGCTCAACTGAGCACAGCTCAGCCCCCCATCCAAGGCCCGGTCCAGCAGCAGCGATGCAAGCCAACCGGGCTTTTTGACGACCGCGCCGCCAAGCGTCTCAGCGCGTCGCCCCGGCCTGACGCTCGATGTCCATGTGCATGCGCTGCAGCAGCCCGGCCCACATGAGCACCTCGCCCACCACAAACATCGGCCCCACCAACAAGCCCACCAGGTCGTCCACAAAAGCCGGTTTGCGGCCCTCGAAATAGTGGCCGATGAACTGGATGACCCAGCCGATGGCAAACAGGCCCAAGCCCGCCTGCCAGACTGCCAGCCCCAGGGCTTGCGCCAGGGGCGGCACCTCATGGGCGACCGCGATCAGCACGCCGTTGACCACCGATGTGGCCACGCCCAGCAACAGATCGCCCCGGCTCAGGTACCACAGGCTGGTGAGGGCCCACATGGCCCAGGCCAGCGTCAGCGTCTGACCGGCCACCACCCAAGCCGGGCCCAGCAGCAAAACGCCGATCGACAGAAAAATCAAGGGAATGCCCACCAAATGGGTGGCGATGTTGCGGCGATCGCGGTGGTAGTGGGCGTACTGCACCATGAGGGCGGTTGCGGGGCGAAAAAGTGTCATCCAACTTCCTTGCTCTGGCGAACAAAACGCCAAATGTAATACTTGTCGTTACAGACATTTACCGGTTTCAGGCCGACAGACGGTCGGTGTCTGTGCTTTGGCGGGCCGATGCGACCTAGAATTTAACCATCACTTTCGAATTCATTTTTGCACCATGCCACGCGCCGAGCCCCTGATCACCCCTGAAGAGCTGCAATGCCTGCTCGGTGGTGCGCCTGCGCGCTCGGACGTGTCCGCCCCTAGCCTGCTGGCACAACTGCCTTCCCTGCATTTTGGCGCTGTACTCTGGCTGGTCAAGGGCATTTTCCTGTATGCCGTGCTCATGAGCCCCGAAGCCGCCAAGCTGGTGGACAGCAGCCGCTACCTGTGGATGCGCGGCAGCCTGGAGTTGCTTTGCCTGGGCGCTTTCTGGAGCGCGTCTTTGCACCCACACGGCCGCACGGTCGCCTGCGCCAGCATGCTCGTGGCCAGCACCACCTTGCTGCTCGACGCCATGACACTGCTGGCGTTCAGCGGCTGAAATCCCAATCCCCAAGCAAAAGGCGCTGCCCAGCAGCGCCTTTTTTGTGCCCGAAATGCTGGGGTTTCAGGCCATCAGCTTTTTCATGGCCTCTTCGTATTTGGCCGCTGTTTTCTCGATCACCTCACGCGGCAGGCGCGGTGCCGGTGGGGTCTTGTCCCAGGGCTTGCCGTTGATCTGTGCACTTTCCAGCCAGTCTCGCAAAAACTGCTTGTCGTAGCTGGGCGGGTTGGCACCCTCGGCATAACTGTCGGCGGGCCAGTAACGCGAGGAATCGGGCGTGAGCACCTCGTCCATCAGCACCAGGGTGCCGTCGGTGTCCAGGCCAAACTCGAACTTGGTGTCGGCAATGATGATGCCCTTGGCGGCGGCGATGTCTCGCGCGGCTTTGTAGAGCTGGATGCTGATGTCGCGGATGCGGGTGGCCAGGTCGGCCCCGATCATGGCCACGGTTTGCTCGAAAGTGATGTTCTCGTCGTGCTCGCCCACCGCCGCTTTGGCCGCGGGCGTGTAGATGGGCTCGGGCAGGCGGCTGGCGTTTTTCAGGCCTGCGGGCAGCTTCACGCCGCACACGGCCTGGTTGTCCTGGTATTCCTTCCAGCCGCTGCCCGCCAGATAACCGCGCACCACGGCCTCGACCGGAATGGGTTTGAGGCGCTTGACCAGCATGGAACGGCCTTTGACCTGCGGCACTTCTTCGGTGCTCACCACGCTCTCGGGGGCTTCGCCCGTCAGGTGGATCGGGCAGATGTTCAGGCCCTTGGGGCCCAATTTGTCAAACCAGAACAGCGCCATTTGCGTGAGCAACACCCCTTTGCCAGGAATCGGCTCGCCCATGATCACGTCAAACGCGCTGATGCGGTCAGACGCCACCATCAGGATGCGGTCGTCGCCCACCGCGTAGTTGTCACGCACCTTGCCACGCGCCAGCAGGGGCAAGGAAGTCAGGGCCGAAGTGTGGAGTGCAGAGGTCATGGCAAAACAGTCAGGCAACAGCAAAAAAGAAAAAGGCCCGTTGAACAGTCAACGGGCCATTCGGCGTGATTATCGCAGGCTGTGGGTGCGATCAGTGGACCACTTGCGCCAGCTCACCCCGGGCGTAGCGAGCGGCCACCACCTGCAGGCTGTCGCCCTTGATCTTGGGGGCCTGGCCTTCGCAGCCGAACTCCAGATAACGCTGCTTGCAGATTTGTTTGGCGGCTTCGCGGGCGGGCTTGAGCCATTCGCGGGCGTCGAATTTGTCGGGGTTCTCGAACAAGAACTTGCGGCAAGCGGCCGTCATCGCCAGGCGGATGTCGGTGTCGATGTTGATCTTGCGCACGCCGTGCTTGATGGCTTCCTGGATTTCCTCGACGGGCACGCCGTAGGTTTCCTTCATCTTGCCGCCGTACTGGTTGATCAGGGCCAACAGCTCTTGCGGCACGCTGGACGAGCCGTGCATCACCAGGTGGGTGTTGGGAATGCGCTGGTGGATTTCCTTGACGCGGCTGATGGCCAAAATGTCGCCCGTGGGCTTGCGGCTGAATTTGTACGCGCCGTGGCTGGTGCCAATCGCAATGGCCAACGCGTCCAGGCCTGTGGCTTTCACGAACTGGGCGGCTTCTTCGGGGTCGGTCAGCATCTGGCTGTGGTCCAGTTTGCCCTCGGCACCAATGCCGTCTTCTTCTCCGGCTTCGCCCGTTTCGAGGTTGCCCAGGCAACCCAATTCACCCTCGACCGACACGCCCAGCTGGTGGGCCATGTCCACCACGCGGCGGGTCACATCCACGTTGTAGGCAAAGTCGGCCGGGGTCTTGCCGTCTTCGAGCAAAGAGCCGTCCATCATCACCGACGAAAAACCGAGGTTGATCGCGCCTTGGCAAACCGCCGGGCTTTGGCCATGGTCCTGGTGCATGACCAGCGGAATGTGAGGCCACTGCTCGGTGGCCGCCTGGATCAGGTGCTTGATGAAGGGCTCACCCGCGTATTTGCGCGCACCTGCGCTGGCCTGCAGGATGACCGGAGCGCCAACTTCGTCAGCGGCCATCATGACGGCCTGGACCTGCTCCAGGTTGTTGACGTTGAAAGCTGGAATGCCGTAGCCGTTGACGGCCGCATGGTCCAGCAGCTCGCGCATTGAAACGAGTGCCATGTGAAATTCCCCAAAAGTTAAAAATGCATGCAGCCCGTGTCTGTACCCGGCCTGTAACTGTTCTGGATTTTAAAGGCCACTGGTGTTGGGTACAGATACTTTGTGGGAGCGCGCCCCTGCGCGCGAAAGGATTCGGCCGCAGAGGCGGCCTCCTGCAAGGCCAGGGTCAAGCCACTTTGCAAATCTTCAGCATATTGGTGCCGCCGGGCGAGCCCATGGGCTCGCCACAGGTGATGGCGTAGACATCGCCCGTGCCCACAATGTTGCGGCTTTTCAGATGTGCTTCCGCTTCGGCCAGGGCCGTGTCACGGTCGGCGCTGGTGTCCATCAAGAGGGGGCGCACGTTGCGGTACAGCGCCATCTTGCGCTGCGACGTGAGCTTGGTGGTCAGGGCATAGATGGGGATGTGCACCCGGTGACGGCTCATCCACAGGGCCGTGGAGCCCGATTCGGTCATGGCCACGATGGCTTTGGCACCCAGGTGGTGGGCCGTGAACAGCGCGCCCATGGCGATGGACTGGTCGATGCGGCTGAAGGTCTGGCCTTTGAAGTCGGCATCCAGTGCAGGGTCTTCGGCGTTTTCGGCGGCCTCACAGATCTTGGCCATCTCTTCCACCGTCTCAAGCGGGTATTTGCCTGCTGCGGTTTCGGCACTCAGCATGACGGCATCGGTGCCGTCCAGTACCGCGTTGGCCACGTCCGACACCTCGGCGCGGGTGGGCACCGGGTTGGTGATCATGCTTTCCATCATCTGGGTGGCGGTGATGACGACTTTGTCGTGCACCTTGGCCAGCTTGATCATGCGTTTTTGCAGAGCGGGCACCGCCGCGTTGCCCACCTCCACCGCCAGGTCACCCCGCGCGACCATGATGCCGTCGCTGGCGATCAGGATGCTTTCCAGGTGCGGGATGGCCTCGGCGCGTTCGATCTTGGCAATCAGCCCGGGCTTGTGGCCGTATTCGGCACCGGCCACATTGCACAGCTGGCGGGCCATTTCCATGTCGGTGGCGTTTTTCGGGAAGCTCACGGCCACGTAGTCGGCTTTCAGGCTCATGGCGGTTTTGATGTCGTCCATGTCCTTGGCCGTCAGGGCCGGGGCGGTGAGGCCACCGCCTTGTTTGTTGATGCCCTTGTTGTTGGACAGCTCACCGCCCAGCTTGACGGTGGTGTGAACCTGCTCGCCTTTGACGGCCACCACGTTCAAAACGATCAGGCCGTCGTTGAGCAACAGCACATCGCCCGCTTTCACGTCACGCGGCAGCTCTTTGTAATCGAGGCCCACGCCGTGGATGTCGCCCGGCTCGGTGCGCGAGGCGTCCAGCACAAAAGCCTGACCGGGCTCGAGCATGACTTTGCCCTCGGCGAACTTGCCCACGCGGATCTTGGGGCCCTGCAGGTCGGCCATGATGGCCACTTCGCGGCCTGCGCGTTGCGAGGCTTCGCGCACCAGTCGGGCGCGGTCCACATGGTCCTGCGCCTTGCCGTGGCTGAAATTGAGCCGGACCACGTTCACCCCGGCGCGGATCATGGCTTCGAGCAGGGCGGGATCGCTGGAAGCAGGGCCTAAGGTGGCAACAATCTTGGTGGCGCGACGGGGCATTCGGACATCTCCATGTAATTTGATTTCAATTCTCACACGAAACGGGTTACATCCCCGGTTCTTTCCGATGGGCCCCACAAGACAAGACGCGCGACCCGGGGCATCGGGTTCAGCCCAACAAGGCCGAAGGTATACACCGATTTCTCCCTGCGATGGCTCTGAATTGATCCTTGTCAGCCCATGGAAACGTTCAGGCGACTAAACTTCAGCCTGAGCGATTTAACTTGAAGCGTCATGACCGCATTACACACTCCGACCACGGCCCCCATCTCACCGGACCAGCCTCTGCCGCACCGCAAGACCCTGCGCGAGTGGCTGATCCCCCTGTCCGAACGCAGCACCCTGCGCGCCTTTGTGCTCCTGATCCTGGACTACGCCCTGTTCTTTGCCCTGATTGCCGGCACCATCGCCCTCGAATCCATTTGGCTCAAAGTGGTGTGTGCCCTGGCCGCCGGTTTCGTGATCGGCCGCCTGTTCATCATCGGCCATGACGCCTGCCACCAGAGCCTGACCCCCCACCGCGAACTCAACAAGGTGCTGGGCCGCATCGCGTTTTTACCCTCGCTGACCCCCTACAGCCTCTGGGACACCGGCCACAACGTGGTGCACCACGGCTACACCAACCTCAAAGGCGTGGACTTCGTCTGGACCCCGCTGACGGCGGCTGAATTTGAAGCCCTGAGCCCCATGCAAAAACTGCTGGAGCGTGCCTACCGCAGCGGCTGGGCGCCTGGCCTGTATTACATGATCGAGATCTGGTGGAAGCGCGAGTTCTTCCCCAACAAGACCCACATGCCCACCCGCCGCCCCATCTTCTTCAAGGACAGTCTGCTGGTGACCTTGTTTGGTGCGTTCTGGATCGCCACCATCGCCGCTGCGGCCGTCTACACCGGACAGTCGGTCTGGCTCTCGCTGTTGCTGGGTTTTGTGGTGCCCTTCTTCTTCTGGAACAGCATGATCGGCTTTGTGGTCTATGTGCACCACACCCATGTGAAAGTGTCCTGGCACGACAACAAGGCTGCCTGGACCAAGGCCGCGCCTTTCGTCTCGACCACCGTGCACCTGACCTTCCCCTTCAGGATCGGCGCACTGATGCACCACATCATGGAGCACACCGCCCACCACGTGGACATGAGCATCCCGCTCTACCGCCTGAAGCAAGCCCAGGCCAAGCTCGAAGAAATGCTGCCCGGCCGCATCATCGTCCAGCCCTTCTCCTGGAAGTGGTACTTTGAAACCGCCAAAAACTGCAAGCTGTACGACTTCAGCCGCGAATGCTGGACCGATTTCAAAGGCACGATGACCAGCCCGGTGCGCGGCAACCTGCCCCCTGCTGCGCAGGCCTGATCGGGCCTTGGCCCGAACCAACAAAAAACCCCGCATGGCGGGGTTTTTTGTTGTGGGAGATCAGCTGACCTCCATGTGGGAGGTCGCCCCTGCGGCCGAATGAATGCTGTGGCTCCGGCCAGCATTCGCGAGCAGGGGCTCGCGCCCACAAGGGGAAAAGCCGATCAGCCTGCGGCGCGTTTGGCCAGAATTTCGAAAGCAGGCAAGGTCTTGCCCTCCAGAATCTCCAGGAACGCGCCACCGCCTGTGGAGATGTAGCCCACCTGTTTTTCAATGCCGTATTTGGCAATCGCCGCCAGCGTGTCACCGCCGCCTGCGATGCTGAAGGCGCTGGACGCGGCAATCGCCTGGGCAATGACCTGGGTGCCATGGGCAAACTGATCAAACTCGAACACCCCCACCGGACCGTTCCAGACAATGGTGCCCGCCGCCTTGAGCTGCGCCGCCAGCTTGGCCGCCGTCTCGGGGCCAATGTCCAAAATCATGTCGTCGTCGGCCACATCGGTAGCTTTCTTCACGGTGGCCACCGCATCGGCGGCAAAGGTCTTGGCCACCACCACATCGGTCGGGATCGGCACTTCAGCGCCACGGGCCTTCATGGCCTCGATCACCGCTTTGGCTTCGCCCACCAGGTCCGCCTCGGCCAGACTCTTGCCGATCTTCAGGCCAGCCGCCAGCATGAAGGTGTTGGCGATGCCGCCACCCACGATCAGCTGGTCCACATTTTGGGACAGGCTTTTGAGGATGGTCAGTTTGGTGGACACCTTGGAGCCCGCCACGATGGCCGCCAGCGGTCGCTTCGGGTTGGCCAGAGCCTTGCCAATCGCGTCGATCTCGGCCGCCAGCAAGGGGCCTGCGCAAGCGATGGGCGCGAATTGGGCGATGCCGTAGGTCGTGCCCTCGGCACGGTGGGCGGTGCCAAAGGCGTCGTTCACATAGATGTCACAGAGCCGGGCCATCTTGCGGGCCAGCTCTTCGTTGTTCTTTTTCTCGCCTTTGTTGACGCGGCAGTTTTCGAGCAGCACGACCTGGCCGGGGGCCACGGTCACACCGTCCACCCAGTTGGCGACCAGAGGGACATCGCGACCCAGCAACTCGCCCAGGCGCTTGGCCACGGGTGCGAGCGAGTCTTCGGGCTTGAACTCGCCTTCAGTGGGGCGGCCAAGGTGGCTGGTCACCATCACAGCCGCTCCGGCGTCCAGCGCCATCTGGATGCAGGGCACGCTGGCGCGGATGCGGGTGTCTTCGGTGATGCTGCCGTCATCGGCTTGCGGCACGTTCAGGTCGGCGCGGATGAAAACACGTTGGCCGGCAGCCTTGCCGCTGGCGCACAGATCAGAAAAACGGATGACGTTCATGGAAAGACTTGTCCTGTATCGGGAAATTGGGCTTGATTTTAAAAGCACTGGCAAGGCACACATTCGCGAGCGGGGGCTCGCTCCCACCCAAACCAGGCGTGGCCATGACTTTGTGGGAGGCTGCCCCTGCGGCCGAATGCCTGCTGAGCCTTTGCACCCATTCGCGAGCGGGGGCTCGCTCCTGCGGGACAAGGTCCTGCTTACCAGCCCAAGCCGAGGTGCAAAGGCAGATACACCGCCATGCCCCCCAAAATGGTGATCAGCACATCGCGACGCCAAAAGTAAGCGGCGGCCCCCGCCACGGCGGCGTACAGGCGGGCGTCTTGCCAGGTGCTGACCAGCTCTCCCTGCACGGTGATGATTTCGGGAATGACCACCGCCGACAGGGCCGCGATCGGTGCGTATTGCAAGCCGCGCTGCGCCCAATGGGGCAAGTGCCAGGACTTGCTGGAGATGAAAAAGAAACTGCGCGTCAGCACTGTGACGAACGCCAAGCCGACGATCACAGCCAAAGACCACAGATCGGTAGCGTTCATGCGGCCACCTTGGGTGCGGGTCGGAATTTTTCGACCGTGAGGCACAGAATCACCGCCACGGCAATCGCGACCACGATGTTGAGTTTGAGCGGCAAGTGATAAGCCACCACAGCGGCCACGCCTGCGACAGCGGCCGACAGCATGCGCATGCGCGAACTGGCCAGCGAGCACTGGATGCCCAGCAGGCACAAAATGCCCGCAAAGCCCAAGCCCCATTCGGGCGGGATCAGGTTGGCCAGGCCCACGCCCAGCAAACTGGCCACGATCCAGCTGGTCCAGTTGAGGAAATAATTGCCCGCCAGATAGGCCTCTTGCCCCGTGCGCTCGTCGTCGGTGTTGGCAGGGTGCGGGTAATGCCGGGTGAACAGCACATAGGTGATGTCGGCGGTGAAATAGCCGTGGCACATGCGCTGCCAGCGCGGCAGGTGCATCAGATACGGGCGCAGGTGCAGGCTGAACACCACAAAGCGCAAGTTCACACAAAAGCCGGTCGCCAAAATCACCCAGGCCGGGGCCCCGGCCACCAACAACGGAATCGCTGCCAGCTGCGAGCTGCCTGCGAACACCAGCATCGTCATGGCCACGGCCTCGAACACGCTCATGCCCGACTTGACCATGGCCACCCCGGTCATCAAGCCCCAAGCGGCGATGCCGGGCGCTTGCGGCGCCAGGTCACGCAGGCCTTGCCAGTACTCGGTGCGGCGGTAAAGCGTGGGCTGGAAAAACATCAGGCCACCAATCGCTGACCCGGCTGCAAGGGGCAACCGCGCAAAAAGTCGGCCGCGCTCAGGCGTTTGCCGCCAGGGCGCTGCAGTTGCGTCAGGCACAGCTGGCCTTCGCCGCAGGCCACACGCACGCCCGACGCATCGGCGCTGAGCACGGTGCCCGGCTGGGCCGTCTTTGGGGCCGCCTCGGCCACGGCTTGCCAGATTTTCAAGGTTTCCACACCGGAGGCGGTCGCCAGCGGCACGGTCATGCCCGGAAACGGGTCAAAGGCCCGGATGCGCCGCGCCAGCACTTCGGCGCTCAAAGCCCAGTCGAGCGCGGCTTCGGCTTTGTCGATCTTGTGCGCGTAGTTCACACCTTCCAGGGGCTGCGGCTGACGGGGCAAGCTGTCCAAACTGGCCAGCGCCTGCACGATGGCCTGTCCGCCCAAAGTGGCCAGGCGGTCGTGCAGCACGGCAGTGGTGTCGGTGGGCGCTATGGCGCAAGGCAAGACCAGCAGCATGTCGCCCGTGTCCAGGCCCGCATCCATCTGCATGATGGTGATGCCGGTTTGCGCGTCGCCCGCCTCGATGGCGCGGTGGATCGGGGCCGCACCCCGCCAGCGCGGCAACAAGGAGGCATGGATGTTCAGGCAACCCTTGGGGGGCAAATCCAGCACCCATTGGGGCAGGATCAGGCCGTAAGCCGCCACGATCATGGCGTCGGCCTTGGCGTCCAGCAGGGTCTGGCGGGCTGCGGCGGCGTCTTCGGGGTATTTGCCGTCCAGGCGCAGGCTGCGCGGCTGGGCGACGGGCACATGGTGGTCCAAAGCCCATTGCTTGACGGGCGAAGGCTGCAGTTTCATGCCGCGCCCGGCCGGGCGGTCGGGCTGGGTCAACACCAGCACGATCTCATGGCCTGCCGCGTGCAGGGCGGCCAGGGCCACCTGGGCAAATTCGGGCGTGCCCGCAAAAATCAAACGCATGAACGGTTCTTCAAAGAGATCAGCGCCCGGCTTTTTGGGCTTTGACCATCTTGGTCTTGATGCGGCCTTGCTTGAGCGGCGAGAGGTATTCCACAAACACCTTGCCCATGAGGTGGTCGAGTTCGTGCTGGATGCAAATGGCCAGCATGCCCTCGGCCTCGATGGTGCGGCTTTGGCCATCGCGGTCCAAGGCCGTCACTTTGACTTTCGTGGCGCGCTCCACGCCGTCGTAGATACCGGGCACCGACAGGCACCCCTCTTCGCCCTTGACGCGCTCGTCGTTCATCCAAGTGATCTCGGGGTTGATCAGCACCATGGGCTGGTTGCGCTCTTCAGACGTGTCGATCACCACCAGACGCTCGTGCACATCGATCTGTGTGGCCGCCAGGCCAATGCCGCCCGCTTCGTACATGGTCTCCAGCATGTCGTCGATCAGGGCGTGCACGCGGGCGTCCACCGCCTGCACGGGCTTGGCCACCTTGTGCAGGCGGGGGTCGGGGTAGCAAAGGATGGGGAGCAGGGCCATGGCATCAACACGGAAAGGAAATCAGGGGTCTATTGTCCCCAATTTCCGAAGCGCCTGCCGGGGGCAGGGCGCATCTTGGGGGGACGGGCGTCTTCAGCGGCCCAGTGAACACGCAGCAAACAGGTCCAACTCGGGTTTGGCCAAACGGGTGCTGACCTGGCTCAGACTCAACATCGAGTGGAACAGGTGGTCGTGCGACAAGGCCTTGGCGCTCTGCGCTTGCAGGCAATCCATGCGCCAATTGCGCTCACGCTGCAGCGGTTTGGACAGCCACACCAGCATCGGCACATGGATCTGTTCTTTGGGTGCCAGGCTGTAAGGCATGCCATGCAGGTACAGGCCTTTTTCGCCCAAGGACTCGCCGTGGTCCGACACATAGATCAGCGCAGTGGGGCGCGACTGGGCCTGCAGCCACTTCACCGTTTTGGCAATGAAATGGTCGGTGTAAAGAATGGAGTTGTCGTAGGCGTTGACGATGTGCTCAGGCGGGCAGTTTTGCAGCGCATGGCTGTTGCACTCGGGCTGGAAGGACTTCATCGCTGCGGGCGAACGCTTGTAATAAGCCGGCCCGTGGCTGCCCATCTGGTGCATCACCACCACGGTGCCTTTGGCCCGTTTGACCGGGTCCAAGGCCGCCAGCTGCTGGGGCAGTTCGTGCAGCATCACCTCGTCCAGACACTCACCGTCTTTGCAAAACTCGGGCACTTTCAGTGCCGTGGTCGCCACATTCGGCACCCGGTCGCACACGCCTTTGCAGCCCGACTGGTTGTCCAGCCACAACACCGCCAAACCGGCACGCTGCAGCACATCCAGCACGCTCTCATAACGGGCTTGGGTGTCTTCGTAGGCCGCTTTGCCCAGATGGGAAAACATGCACGGCACCGACGCCTGGGTGCTGGTGCCACAGGATTTCACGTCCGAAAAATAGACCAAGTCGCCTTGCGCCTGAATTTGGCGCAACTGCGGGGTGGTGTCGCGGGCATAACCGCCCAAACCAAAATTGGCGGCCCGGGCCGTCTCGCCCAAAATCACCACCACCAGCGGTGCCGAGGCCTCGCTGGCCGGGGCCACGCGCAAGCTCGCGTCTTCGCCGATGACCTGCAGCGGCTGCGCCGCCACGGTCGCCTGCCCGACGGCCAGGCGGGTCATGCCGTAAACACTGTTGAACGGGTTGATCATGTAGCGCAACTGCTTGTGGTTGCGCGTGAGCGAAGCGATGTCCTGAAACGACATCCAGAAGAGCCCCAGCGCCACCAAAAAAGCCAGCAAGGCCACGCCCAGCTGACGCAGCAGCAGCTGCTTGGCCGACACCGCGCGAACAGGCTGACGCCAGAGCCACACCCCCGGCAGCACCACGCCGATGAGGACCGCCGCGAGCATGGGCCAGGACAGCAGATCGCGCACCTCACGCACATCGGTCTGCGCCACGTTGGCCAACATGCTCGAATCGATGACCACGCCATAGGTCAACATGAAGTAACTGCTGGACGTGACCGTCAGCAGCAGGGCCAGGCCCGCAGGCTTGAGCCAGCGAGGCCAAACCCACAGGCACAAAAACCAGACCAGCAACGCCAACAAAATCAGCCACAGGCTGCCCATGGTGGCCAGCGCACCCCAGCCATGGGTTTCCGGCAATTTCCAGATGGCCATCCAGAACGGCAAATTGCCGATGGTCGCCAGCCAGAGGGCCAAAACCGCCAGCAAACGGGTGGGGTGCCAGGCGGTGCGCTCAGGGGATATCTTCATGAAATAAGGTGCTCAATGTGACGTCAGTGGCCGCCATTCTAGAGTTCCCCCCTGAGCCTCGGCTGAAGGCGCACGCAATGCCCTGACGCCAGTCCGACTCCTCACTTCAGCCTGCTTTCAGCCGCATCGTGTTTAATTCAGGCCTTCTGCAAGACACCACAACACTGCCGCATGTCCATGACACCTCCCACGCCCGCCATGCGTGCACGCACCCCCTTACGCCAGTTGTGGCTCTTGACTGCACTGAGCCTGCTTTGCTTGCTCGCCTGGGACTTTTCGGGGCTGGACATGCGCGTGATGCAAACCATCGCCGATCACCGGGGATTTGGTCTGCGCAGCAACTGGTGGATGGAAAAGGTCTTGCACGACTGGGCCCGCCAGCTTGCGGTGCTGATTTACCTGGGCATGCTGGCCATGATCTGGCTACCATTTGGCCGCTTCCGGGCGTTGCGCCGAATGCAGCGGGTGGAAATTTTTGTTGGCATCACGCTGGGCCTGTTGCTCATCAACGTGATCAAGCGCTACAGCCTGACCAGCTGCCCTTGGGATTTAGCCGACTTTGGCGGTGTGGCACGCTACGTCTCGCACTGGCAATGGGGACTGGGCGATGGGGGGGCTGGCCAATGCTTCCCAGGCGGGCACGCCTCTGCGGCCATGGCGTTTTTGGCCTTGTGCCTGCCTTGGCTGTCTTCTGGCTTGTCAGATCAACGACGCCAAGGCTTGCGCTTGCTGATCGGCATTTTCGCGCTGGGTGTGGTGCTGGGTGGCGTGCAAACCTTACGGGGCGCCCACTACCCCAGCCACACCTTGTGGACCGGCCTGCTGTGCTGGGGCATCGCCTTGGCCAACCACATGGCGTTCAGCTGGCTGGCCCGCAAAAGAGCCGCCCAAGGGCGCTGACGAGGATTCGCATCATTTGCTGATGCGAGTGGTTTGAACCACAATGCCTCCACAGACAGCCTGCAGGCTGCTCAGGGAGACAAAATGGTGAACACCCGCGAAGAGTTGGCCGGCTGGCTGCGTCTGGCGCTCACACCCGGCGTTGGGTCCGATGCCGCCAGGCGACTGCTGGCCGCTTTGGGGCCGCCAGATGCCATTTTTGAACAAGGCGAATCGGCTTTTCGCCAAGTCGTATCCGCCCTGCAAGCCAAGGCCTTGTGCGACGCGCCGCCGGGTTGGCACGAACTGACCGATGCAACCTGGCAGTGGCTACACGACTCGCCAGACCCCGCAGTCTCGCGGGCCATCGTCACCCTGGGCGATACCGACTACCCCGTCACCTTGCTCGACATCCCCGACCCGCCCCTGATGCTGTATGCCCTGGGCCAGACCGCACAACTGCAGAGACTGCAGGCCGAACAAGCGCTGGCCATGGTGGGCAGCCGCAACCCCACACCCCAAGGTGCGGCCAACGCCCGCGATTTTTCGCGGAGCCTGGCCGCCAGTGGCCTGGCCATCGTGTCAGGACTGGCGCTGGGCGTGGACGGTGCGGCCCACGAAGGCGCCTTGCTCGGCGCCGCATCAGACAAGCTGGCCACCATCGCCATCGTGGGCACGGGCCTGGACCGGGTCTACCCGCGCCAGCACCGCGAGCTGGCGCACCAGATCGCCCTGCGCGGCCTGATCCTCAGCGAATACCCGCTGGGCACGCCACCGCTGGCACCCAACTTTCCGCGCCGCAACCGGCTGATCTCGGGCTTGTCGCAAGCCACGCTGGTGGTCGAAGCCGCCTTGCAATCGGGCTCACTCATCACCGCCAAACAAGCGCTGGAGCAAGGCCGTGACGTGATGGCCATCCCCGGCTCGATCCACTCGGCCCAATCCAAGGGCTGCCATTTGCTGATCAAACAAGGGGCCAAACTGGTGGAGTCCGCCCAAGACGTGCTGGAAGAACTGCGCCTGCCCGATCCGTTTGCGCAACGTTCACTCGCGCTGGAGGATTCACCCAGCCACGATGACGCGGTCAGCAACGAACCACCCGAGGATGCCTTGCTGCACGCCATGGGCCACGACCCAGTGAGCCTGGACGCGCTGCAAGCGCGCTGCGGCTGGAGCACCGCACAACTCCAGGCGCAACTGCTGGAACTGGAGCTGATGGGGCAGGTCGGACGCTTGCCGGGGGGCTTGTTTCAGCGGATTGGGACAGGGTGAGCGGTGCGTGACCCAGCACTTCATGCGGGGCCATGCCTTGTGCCTCCGTCTGCGATGGATACCCGCATTCGCGGGTATGACAGACAAACGGGCGAGGTTGATAGTCCACTTTTGTCACCCCCGACTTGATCGGGGGTCCATGTCTCGCGCCTCCGGCTGCCATGGATACCCGCCTGCGCGGGTATGACAGACCAGCGGGCTAGGCTGACAACCCACTTTTGTCACCCCCGACTTGATCGGGGGTCCATGTCTCGCGCCTCCGGCGGCCATGGATACCCGCCTGAGCGGGCATGACGGACAGCAGCGCGAGGATGAAAAATCCTGCCCGGCCTGACAGGCTCAGACCACCGCGCCAGAGTTCTCGTCGCTGGGGTCGTTGTCTTTCTTGATCGGCTTGATCAGGTCTTCGCGCTGGATGCCCAGCCACATCGCGATGGCGGCGGCCACGAACACCGACGAGTAAATGCCAAAGCAGATGCCAATCGTCAGCGCCATGGCGAAGTAGTGCAAGGTCTCGCCACCAAAAAGCAACATGGACAGCACCATGATCTGGGTCGAGCCGTGGGTGATGATGGTGCGGCTGATGGTGGAGGTGATCGCGTTGTCGATGATCTCCACCGTGTTCATCTTGCGGTAGCGGCGGAAGTTCTCGCGAATCCGGTCAAAAATCACCACCGATTCGTTCACCGAGTAACCCAGCACCGCCAGCACAGCTGCCAACACCGCCAAGGAAAACTCCCACTGGAAGAAGGCGAAAAAGCCCAGGATGATGATCACGTCGTGCAAGTTGGCGATGATGGCCGACACGGCGAACTTCCACTCAAAGCGGATCGCCAGATAAATCATGATGCCAATCACCACAAAGGCCAAAGCTTTGAGGCCGTCTTCGGCCAGCTCGTCGCCCACTTGCGGGCCCACAAACTCGGTGCGGCGCAAGGTCACATCAGGGTCATTGGCTTTGAGGGCCGTCAACACTTTTTCGCTTTGCTGGGCCGAGCTCACGCCTTTTTGCGCGGGCAGGCGGATCATCACATCACGTGCCGAACCGAAGTTCTGCACCTGCACCTCGGCAAAACCGAGGGTGGCCACCGTGCCGCGCACTTTTTGCAGGTCAGCGGGCTGGCTGTAGCTCACTTCCATCAAGGTGCCGCCCGTGAACTCCACCGACAGGTGCAGGCCACGGCTGAACAGGAAGAAGACCGCCAAGGCAAACGTCACGAAGGAAATCGCGTTGAAAACCAACGCGTGCTTCATGAACGGAATGTCTTTTCTGATTTTGAACAATTCCATGGTCTTATCCCCTTAGTCGGCTTTCACCGCAGAGCCGCCTTCAGGCCGCCACACCGTACCGATCGACACCGATTTGAGCTTCTTTTTGCCACCGTACCAGAGGTTGACCAGGCCACGCGAGAAGAACACCGCCGAGAACATGCTCGTCAAGATGCCGATGCAGTGCACCACCGCAAAACCACGCACCGGGCCGGAACCGAAGGCCAGCAGGGCCACGCCCGCGATCAAGGTGGTGATGTTGGAGTCAAAAATCGTGGCCCAGGCGCGGTCATAGCCCGCGTGAATGGCCGCTTGCGGGCTGACGCCGTTGCGCAGCTCTTCACGCACCCGCTCGTTGATCAGCACGTTCGAGTCAATCGCCATACCCAGCGCCAGCGCCATCGCGGCCATGCCGGGCAGGGTCAAGGTCGCCTGCAACATCGACAGGATGGCCACCAGGAACAGCAGGTTCACGCCCAGCGCGATGCCCGAGAACAAACCGAACATGGCGTAGTAAACCACCATGAAGGCCACGATCACCAGGAAACCCCAGGTCACGCTGTTGAAGCCCTTGGCGATGTTCTCGGCACCCAGGCTCGGGCCGATGGTGCGCTCTTCAATGATCTCCATCGGCGCGGCCAGCGAGCCCGCACGCAGCAGCAGCGCGGTGTCGTTGGCCTCTGCGGTGGTCATGCGACCGGAAATCTGCACCCGCCCGCCGCCGATTTCGGCGCGGATCACAGGCGCAGTCACCACTTCGCCCTTGCCCTTTTCGAACAAGATGATGGCCATGCGCTTGCCCACGTTGTCGCGCGTCACGTCCTTGAAGATGCGGGCGCCCTTGGCGTCCAGCGTCAGGTTGACCACGGGTTCCTGCGTCTGACCGTCAAAGCCCGGCTGGGCGTCGGTCAGGTTGTCGCCCGTGAGCACCACTTGCTTCTTGACGATCAAGGGGCGGCCATCGCGCTCCAGATAACGCTCAGCACCAAACGGGACAATGCCACCCGCTTGCTCGGCGGCTCGCGCTTCGGTGCTCTCGTCGACCATGCGCACTTCCAGCGTAGCGGTGCGGCCCAGAATATCCTTGGCCTTGGCTGTGTCCTGCACGCCGGGCAACTGCACCACGATGCGGTCCAGACCCTGCTGCTGGATCACCGGCTCGGCCACGCCCAGCTCATTGATCCGGTTGTGCAGCGTGGTGATGTTTTGTTTCAGAGCCTGCTCTTGCACTTTGCGGGCGGCTTCGGGCTTGATGCTGGCGGTCAGGCGGAACTCGCTGCCATCAGCCGCTTCCTGGTTTTGCAAATCGGCAAACTGCTCAGACAAGACACGCTTGGCCGCTTGCAGTTGCTGCGCATCGCGCAGGCGGATTTCAATGATCTGGCCATTGCGGCTGATGCCGCCATGGCGCACGTCTTTCTCGCGCAGCAAGCTGCGCAGGTCGCCCGTGATGGACTCGACTTTTTGCGTCAACGCCGCCTGCATGTCCACTTGCAGCATGAAGTGCACGCCGCCGCGCAGGTCCAGACCCAAGTACATGGGCGAGGCGTGCAGGGCAGTCAGCCAAGCCGGGGAGCGGGAAACCAGATTCAGCGCGACCACAAATTGCGGGTCAGCCGCGTCGACAATCAGCGATTTTTGAATGGCGTCCTTGGCCTTCAGCTGCTCGTCAGTGCTCTGGAAACGGGCTCGGATCGAGGTCCCGTCCAAGGCCACGGTTTGGGGCGTGATGGCTGCGGCCTTGAGCGCGTCTTCAACCTTTTGCAGCGTCGAAGTGTCCACCTTGATGGTGGCCTTGGCCGAAGACACCTGCACAGCAGGGGCCTCGCCATAAAAGTTGGGCAGGGTGTAGACCACGCCCAGCAACATGGCGATCACGATGATCGCGTATTTCCAGACCGGGTAACGGTTCATAGTGACTCGCGTGCAGGATGAAAAACCGGGGCCGACCAAGGCCGCGCCCCATGGAGAAAACGCGTGTGAATTACTTCAGGGTGCCTTTGGGCAGCACCTGGACCACGGCGCTGCGCTGCAACTGGACTTCCACACCTGTGGCCAGCTCCACGCCAATGTAGGCGTCACCGATCTTGCTGACCTTGCCCAACAAACCACCTGCCGTGACCACTTCGTCGCCTTTGGCCAACGCGTCGATCATGGCGCGGTGCTCTTTCTGCTTTTTCATCTGGGGACGGATCATGACGAAATACAGGACCGCGAACATCAGCAGCAAAGGCAGCATGCTCATCAAGGTGGACTGCATGTCGCCCCCTGCGGCAGCGGCTGGAGCAGTTTGGGCAAAAGCGGAAGAAATGAACATGGAAACTCCAAAAAAGCAAATTCGGGTTTTATCGGGGCCGATCGGGCGGCCCGCGAACGAAGCCGCCATTGTATGCGGCGCTATGATGCCCACTGAAAGCCTTTTTCCCCCACGGTCAGTGCCCCAAACCCGTGCTGCTGCACCGTGCAAACCCTGAGCCGAAAGGCCCGAAACAGCCCCGAGGAGCGACCATGCACCCTGCCAGCGGACATGACCACCACCACGATCATGAACACAGCACCCTGGGCGAAATGGATGTGCGCGTGCGTGCCCTGGAAACCCTGCTGACGCAAAAAGGCTACCTCGACCCCGCCGCCGTCGACCGCATCATCGAAACCTACGAGGTGCATGTGGGCCCGCACAACGGCGCCAAAGTGGTGGCCCGCGCCTGGGCCGACCCGGCTTTTCGGGACTGGCTGCTGCAAGACGCCACCGCCGCCATCGCCTCGATGGACTACACCGGCCGCCAGGGCGAGCACATGGTGGCCGTGCCCAACACCCCCGACACCCACAACATGGTGGTCTGCACCCTGTGCAGCTGCTACCCCTGGCCCGTGCTGGGCCTGCCCCCGGTCTGGTACAAAAGCGCGGCTTACCGCTCGCGCGCCGTGATCGAGCCGAGGGCCGTGCTGGCCGACTTCGGGCTCTCGCTGCCCCAGAACAAAAACATCCGCGTCTGGGACTCCACCGCCGAAGTGCGCTACCTGGTGCTGCCCGAGCGCCCCGCAGGCACCGAGGGCTGGAGCCAGGCGCAACTGGCGCAACTGGTCACCCGCGATTCGATGATCGGCACCGGACTGCCCCTGAACCCTGAGTCGACACCCAAGGAGGCCGCATGAACGGCGTGCACGACATGGGTGGCCAACAAGGCTACGGCCCGGTTCGCATCGAAGCCAACGAGCCGCTGTTTCATGGCGAATGGGAGCGCCGCGCATTGGGCGTGACGGTGGCCATGGGGGCCAGCGGCCTGTGGAACATCGACCTGGCCCGCTCGGCCCGCGAATCCCTGCCCCCGCTCGACTACGTGCAAGGCCCTTACTACGCCATCTGGACCAAGGCCCTGCAAAACATGCTGATCGAGCGCGGCCTGATCACCGCCGAAGAACTGGCCCAAGGCCAGCCCCTCACGCCCCCCGTGCCGGGCGTGCGGGTGCTCAAAGCCGCAGACGTGGACGCGGCGCTGGCCAAAGGCAGCCCGGCCGACCGGCCCAGCACGCAAGCGCCGCGCTTTGCGGTGGGCCAGCGCGTGCGCGCTCTCAACCTCCACCCCCAAGGCCACACCCGGCTGCCCCGCTACGTGCGCGGCCATGTGGGCACCGTGGTGCTGCACCACGGCAGCCATGTCTTGCCCGACCGGCATGTGAGCCGGATGCTGCCGCCCTTTGACGGCACGGCCGAGCACCTTTACACCGTGGTCTTTGACGGCACCGAGCTGTGGGGTCCGCAAGCCGAGGCAGGGCACCAGGTGAGCGTGGACGCCTGGGAGTCTTATCTGGAAGCGGTGTCCGAATGACCACCTTGAACGATCTGGCCCAAGCCTGCGGCGACGGCTTTCCCATGCCCCCCACGGCCAACAACGGCGCGGTGTTTGAAGCACCCTGGCAGGCCCACGCTTTTGCCATGACCTTGCAGCTGCACGAAAAAGGCGTCTTCACCTGGCCGCAGTGGGCCGATGCCCTGACGCGCGAAATCCGCGCAGGCCAAATGCGCGGCGAAGCCGACGACGGCAGCCTTTATTACACCCACTGGCTCAATGCGCTGGAGCAGCTGGTGATCGAGCGCCAACTGGGCACGCCCGATGAAATCCATGAACTGGAACACGCGTGGGAGGCGGCCGCCGAGCGCACCCCGCACGGCCAGCCCATCGTGCTGAACGCCGAAGAAAGAGGCTCCGTTTGAACCTGCGTTTGTGGGCCATGCTGGCCTTGATGGGCAGCCTGGTGTCGTTGGCAGTCGGCACCTCGTTTGCCAAAAGCCTGTTCCCGGCCTTGGGCGCCGAAGGCACCACCGCTTACCGGCTGGTCTTTGCCATGCTGATGCTGATGGCGGTGTTCAGACCGTGGCGTCGCCGATGGGTCTGGGCCGATGCGCTGCCTCTGGGCCTGTACGGCGTCACGCTCGGCGTGATGAACCTGCTGTTCTACAGCGCCATCAAGACCATCCCCTTTGGCGTGGCGATCGCCATCGAATTCACCGGGCCGTTGGCGGTGGCCGTCTGGACCTCCAAAAAAGCCAGCGACTGGCTGTGGGTGACGCTGGCAGTGGTGGGCCTGGCTTTGTTGCTGCCGCTGCCGGGGGGCGACGCGGCCACAGCACTGGACCCGATGGGCGTGTTCTTCGCATTCACCGCGGGCGTTTGCTGGGCGCTGTACATCGTGTTCGGTCAACGCGTGGCGCTGCGTTACGGCGGCATGGCCACGCCCATGGGCATGCTCGCTGCCGCTTTGGTGGTGGCCCCGATTGGTGTGGCGCATGCCGGCAGCGCCTTGCTCAACCCGCAGTGGCTGCTGGCCGGTTTGGCCGTGGCACTGCTGTCGAGTGCCATCCCTTATGCACTGGAAATGTTTGCGCTGAACCACCTGCCCAAAAACACCTTCAGCATCTTGCTGAGCCTGGAGCCGGCAGTGGGTGCCTTGGCAGGGTGGCTGGTGCTGGCTGAGCACTTGACCCTGTTTCAGGGGCTGGCCATTGCCATGGTGATGGCCGCTTCCATGGGCACCGCTTGGTCGGCGGGTCGCGCTTCGGCAGACCTTCGCGAGCAGGGGCTCGCTCCCACAAAATAAACAGCCATTCGCGAGCAGGGGCTCGCTCCCACAGGGATGGAGGGTTTATTGGGGCTTGGACTCTTCTGCCTTGGGTTCAGGCTTGGTTTCCGACTTGGCATCGGGCTTGGCTTCAGACTTGCCCTCTGACTTGGTCTCGGCCTGGGGATCACGTTTGAGCTTTTCCAGCTGCTTGAGCAACCAGCTGCGTTTTTCGAGGCGCTCTTGCTCCAGGCGCTCGATTTCCTGCAGACGCCTAGCGCGTTCGGCCTCGGCCTTTTCCTTGCGCTCGCGGGCCTGGGCGGCGAGGGCCTCTTGCGCCAACTGCTCCTCGCGCAAACGCGCCTCTTCTTGTGCTTTGGCTTTCGCCTCTTCTTCGGCCTGCAATCGGGCCTGCCGGGCTTGTTCCTGCTTTTGGCGGGCCGCTTTGGCCGCAGCGGTTTCGCGCACGCCCGTGCCCCAAGGCTGCTCATCCAGCTGTCGCCGGATCGCGGCCTCTGTAGAAATCGGCACGGCCTTGCCTTTTTCAGTGACCGAGAAATAGCCCTCACAGCGTGTCTTCAAGCCGCCGGGCAAGGTGCAGGCAAAGCCTTGGGGGTTTTGATCGCCCCAGGCTTTTTTCTGGGCCACGAACTCATCACAACGGGTCAAGGCCCGCTGGATCTTCCAGTCCTCGGGGCTGCTCTCCTTGGCCGTCGTGTCAAACCACTCGTAACGCACCCGGTCCAGCTGCAAAGCGGTGCGCACGCATTGCGCCTTGGCGGGGCCCATGGCCGCGAAAGCATTGCGCCAGGCGGATTGCAGCGCCGCATGGTCTGACACCACCACAAAGCGGGTGCTGCCCTGGGTGGGGCAGGCGTTCACGGCCTCGGCGTTGCCGCGCTTGAACTTGCCGCGCCAGCTGACCACGACCGACTCGACATCCTGCGGCGTGATGTCGATGCGGGTCTCGAAGTAGGGTGCACGCACCTCCCGCTCCAGCGTCGCCTGGCCTTGGACCGAAATTTCGAGGTTGCAAACCTGTTCGGCGTTTTGCACACGTGCGGCCACCACCACCGTGTTGGGCTGCTCCGCCAACAGCTGGTATTGCCCGGCCTGTGCCGAAACAGCCAGCGCCAGCCCCCCGCACCAACGGGTGATCAGACGGCCCGTGTTCAGGGCGAGTGCGCGGATGGAATGGGATTGCATGACTGAAATGAATCGACCCCAGGCGGCGATTCTTGAGCCCGGCTCACTGGCCTGTGAACACGGCTGGGCGCCGTTCGGCAAAGGCCGCCCGTCCTTCGGCAAAGTCCGCGCTGCGGCTGGTCATGTGCTCGCGCTCACGCAGGCGGTGCTCGTCCATCTGCCCGGCGGCTATTTCGTTCAGGGACTTTTTGGTTTCCTGCACGGCCAAAGGCGCCAACTTCAGGACATCGCCCACCAATTGCGCCAGCACAGCGTCCCACGCTGTTGAATCCACCAGCGCTTCAAAGAGCCCCATCGCATGGAGCTGCTCGGCCGTGAAAGGTCGCGCTGTCAAAAAAGCCCGTTTGGCACCCGCCACCCCGAAACGGCTGACATAACGCTGCAAGCCACTGGGGTAGTAATGCAGGCCCAGCGCCGTAGCGGGCATGCGCCACTCGATGCCTTGCAGGCCGATGCGCAGGTCACACGCCAGCACCACATCGGTCGCGCCGCCGTACACGCTGCCGTTGAGGGCGCAAATGGTGACGGGCCGCAGCCGCGCCAGCGTGTCCGGAATCTCCTCAAAGAAGGTGGCGCCGTGACCCGGCTCGTCAAAACCGCCAATGTCATACCCGGCACAAAACACCGGTTTGGGCTGACCCGCCGTGTTGGCGGTCAACACCAGCACACGCACATCGGGGTTGCGCTCAATGGCATCAAAGTGGGCCAGCAAAGCCTTGAGGTCGCCGTTTTCCAGGCGGTTGCGCTGGGCTGGGCGGTTCAAAGTGATGGTGGCCACGCCGCCTTCGATCTGCAAAACGGGGGCGCAGGCTTGCGCAAAGAGGGATGACATGGCTGAGGTCCAAAACAAAAAGGGTGCCTTGAGGCACCCTGATTGTAGAAAGCCGGCTGTGGCAGCCAGCTCATGCGGTCCAGGCTCAGGCCTTGGTTTTGGCCTTGCTCATGGCGGCCTTGACCGAAGCTTCGGCTTGGGCTGTGGCGGCCTTCAGGTTGGACTCGGCGGTGTCAGCGGCTTGCTTGGCCACTTTTTTCAGGGTCTCGGCAGCGGTTTGGCTGGCTTCGAAAGCGGTCTTGAACACGGCCACAGCGGCGTCGGAACCGGCAGGGGCGTTCTTCAGGCTGTTTTCGACCAGGCTTTTGACAGCTTTTTCGGATTCGGCCATTTTGCTTTCGACCGCTTTGGTGAACTCGGCGCCAGTGCTGTTGGCGATGTCAGCCAGGTGACGGCCATAAGACACCGACTTTTCGAAGGCGGGCTGCACCAAAGCGGCTTGCACGGCCATCAGGTCTTGAGGCGACTTGGCAGCCATCAGGGCTTGCATGTTGGCGAAAGACTCGCCCACAGCGGCTTTGCCAGCAGCCATGTTCAGCTCGACCAGGCGCTCAAAACCGGCGAAAGCGGTTTGCGACAGGCCAGCGGCCACGTTCAGGTTGGCTTGTTGGGTGGCGGTGAATTGTTCGGTGTTGAAGTTCATGGTGTGTTCCTTGGAGGGTTTTTGTTGCAATGCAGCAATTTGAACAGCCCCCAGCGCCCAAGGCAAGGGAAAACCCGCACTTTAGAGTCCGCTCTCCAATTGGCGGCTTGTGTGCGCAAGCCCACTGAAGCCCGGATACCGCCTGTGTCATACACAGCGCAAGGCCTTTGCCTGCCGGGCCCACCCAACTCACTACACTTGGCGCAACGCCGATTCGGCACCAATCCCCGCTTTGTATGGAATTTCTCAGTCTGCTGTTCGTCCTGGCTACGGCCATCCACTGGCTCAACACCCAAGGCCAGCGCCAACGCACCGCCTTGCTGGCCGAGCAATTGCGGCCCTACCAAATCGAAAAGCACATGGAGCAGCTCACCGGGGCCTACATGCGGGCACTGGACGAAAGCGATGCAGAACGGCAGCAACAAATTTTGCAGTTGCAAGCCCCGGCCGAAGCGCAACTGGCCCAAGAGTTCCAGAGCCTGGCCCGCGACTTTGCCAAACTGCCTGCCCCCGTGACCCGGGCTTTCAAGGTGGCGCTGCCCTACATCGACCAGCTCTCGCCCAAAGCCACGTTTGACATGCGCCGCATGCTGGAAGTGCACGCCCAAGGCATCGAGCGCACTGTGCGCAACCAGCAAGGCCTGACCCCCAAGGAGCGGTCCTTTCGCATGATGGGCGAGATGTTTCTGATGCAGCACAGCTGCCACTGGTTTTGCCGCTCCAAAACCATCGCCTCGGCCCGCATGGTGACCCAGCACCAGACCCGCTACGAACAAGCGCTCGACGCGGTCAGCCCGGAAACCCGCCAGGCCTATCTGGCGGTGGTGCAGGGCTGATCAGGCTTTGAGTTTGTGTCACCCCGGGCGAAGACCCGGGGTCCATCTCCCCTGCAACCATGATCCCGGATCAAGTCCGGGATGACAGACAAGGGGGATGGCCCCCCTGAATGTCATACCCGCGAAGGCGGGTATCCGTGGTCATCGAAGGGATGGATCCCAGATCAAGTCCGGGATGGCGAGAGGGGACGGGCCCTCCAGGTCAGGTCCAGATGACATAAGGTCATGTCCTTCGTCAGCCCGCCAGGGCCTGCAGCGCTGCCTGCGCGATGCTGCCCGCGTCCACCGCAAAGAAGCGGCGCAGTGCGGCGCGGGTGTCGCTGCGGCCAAAGCCGTCGGTGCCGAGGGTGCGGTAGCGGCGGCCTTGGGGCAGGTAGGCGCGCACGCTCTCGGGCACGGCCCGCACATAGTCGCTGGCGGCCACGATGGGGCCGGCACTGGGGGCCAGCAGGCGGCTCAGGTAGGGTGCATCGCCGCTGGCCTCATTCGCCATGCCGTCGCGGGCCAGCTCGCTCCAGCTGGTGATGCTGTACACGTCCACCCCCACGCCCTGCGCGGCCAGTTGCTCGGCAGCGCGGATGACCTCGGTGAGGATGGCCCCGGAGCCCAGCAGCGTCACGCGCTGACCTTTCGCCGAGGCATCGCTGGGACCATTCGTGGGACCATAAGCGCCAAAGTGGTAGCCCCCACGCAACACGCAACGCTCGGCACCCTCGGGCAAATTGGGCTGCGCGTAGTTTTCATTCATCAGGGTCACGTAATAAAACACGTCGGCTTGCTGCTCGACCATCTCGCGCATGCCCGCGTCCAGAATCACCGCCAGCTCACCCGCGAAGGCCGGGTCGTAGGCCTTGCAGTTGGGGATGGTGGCCGCCACCAAGTGGCTGCTGCCGTCCTGGTGTTGCAGGCCCTCGCCGCCCAAGGTGGTGCGGCCTGAGGTGGCACCGAGCAAAAAGCCGCGGGCACGCTGATCGGCCGCCGCCCAGATGGCGTCGCCCACGCGCTGAAAGCCGAACATCGAGTAGTAAATATAAAAGGGCAGCATGGCCAGTCCGTGCACGCTGTAGCTGGTGGCTGCGGCCGTCCAGCTGGCGATCGCACCCGCTTCGCTGATGCCTTCTTCCAGGATCTGGCCGTCGGTGGCTTCGCGGTAGCTCAGCACCGAGCCGATGTCTTCGGGCGCGTAGCGCTGGCCCACGCTGCTGTAAATGCCCACCTGCTTGAACAGGTTGGCCATGCCAAAGGTGCGCGCCTCGTCGGCCACGATGGGCACGATGCGCGGTCCGAGTTGCTGGTCTTTGAGCAGGTTGCCCAGCATGCGCACAAAGGCCATGGTGGTGCTCATCTCCTTGCCATCGGCCTGCAGCGCAAATTGCCCGTAGTTGGCCAAGGCGGGCACAGGCAAGCGGTCACACACCGTCTCGCGCTTGGGCAAGCTGCCGCCCAAGCGGGCGCGGTGTTCGCGCAGGTAGCGCATCTCGGCGCTGTCGTCGGCGGGTTTGTAAAAGGCCAAGCCCTTGGCCTGCTCGTCGCTCAGCGGCAGGTCAAAGCGGTTGCGGTAGTCGATGAGGTCTTGCTCGTCGAACTTCTTTTGGCTGTGCGTGGTCATCTTGCCCTGGCCCGCGCTGCCCATGCCAAAGCCTTTTTTGGTGTGCGCCAGGATCACCGTGGGCTGGCCACGGTGCGCAGCCGCTGCGGCATACGCCGCGTGGATTTTCACGATGTCGTGGCCACCGCGCTTGAGCTGGTCGATCTGCTCGTCCGTCATGCCCTGCGCCAGCCGCGCCAGTTCTTCGTTCTGTCCAAAGAAGTTCTCGCGGTTGTAGCGCCCGTCCTTGGCGGCAAAGGTCTGCATTTGCCCGTCCACCGTGTTGGCAAAAGCGCGCAGCAAAGCGCCCGAGGTGTCACGCGCCAGCAGGCCGTCCCAGTCGCTGCCCCAGACCAGCTTGATCACGTTCCAGCCCGCACCCGCAAACAGCTTTTCCAGCTCGTCGATGATGCGGCCGTTTCCACGCACCGGGCCGTCCAGGCGCTGCAAATTGCAGTTGACCACCCACACCAGGTTGTCGAGTTTTTCGCGTGCGGCCAAGGTCAGGGCGCTCATGCTCTCGGGCTCGTCCATCTCGCCGTCGCCAAACACGCCCCACACCTTGCGGCCGCTGCAGTCTTGCAGCTGGCGGTGCGTCAGGTAGCGCATGAAGCGGGCGTGGTAGATCGAGCTGATCGGCCCCAAGCCCATGGAGCCGGTGGGGAACTGCCAAAAGTCGGGCATCAGCCACGGGTGCGGGTAGCTCGACAAACCGCGAGCGCCGCTGTCCGGTGCGGTGATCTCCTGGCGGTAGTGCATCAGGTCCGCCTCGGTGAGGCGCCCTTCCAGAAAAGCGCGGGCGTACACGCCGGGTGCGCTGTGCGGCTGGAAGAACACCAGGTCGCCCTTGTGCTGCTCGGTGCGGGCGTGGAAGAAGTGGTGAAACCCGGTCTCGAACAAATCGGCCACGCTGGCGTAACTGGCGATGTGCCCGCCCAGCTCGCCATAGGCCTGGTTGGCACGCACCACCATGGCCAGCGCGTTCCAGCGCATGATGGCCACCAGCCGCTCTTCGGTGGCCAAGTCGCCGGGGAAGTCGGGCTGGTCTTCCACCGCGATGGTGTTCATGTAGGGCGTGTTCAGATCGGGCTGCCAGCCCGTGCGCTGCTGGCGCGCCACGGTGGCCAGCTCATCCAGAATCTGCCGGGCACGCTCAGGGCCTTGGGTGCCGATGAGGGCCAGCAAGGCCTCGCGCCACTCGGCGGTTTCTTCGGGGTCGATGTCGTGGGCCTGTGTCAGCGCGTGCAAGAGGGGTTCAAAAGGTGCGTTCATGCATGGGACTGTACCGGGCAGCGCGGCGCATGTGCTGCGTATTTGGATTACGAAAAAGCCGATTTGAAGCACAATATGCTGAAAATACAAAGGATTCAGCACATGGTTCTGGACAACGTGGATTTGAAGATACTGGACGAACTGCAGCGCGACGGCTCGCTGTCCAATGTGGCGCTGGCCAAACGCATTGGCCTGTCGCCCTCGCCGTGCCTGGCACGCGTCAAGGCGCTGGAGTCGGGCGGCGTCATCCAGCGCTATGTGGCACTGGCCAGCGCGGCGGCGCTGGGGCTGGGCCTGACGGTGTTCATCTCCATCAGCCTCAAGACCCAAAGCAAGGAAACCCTGGCCGACTTTGAAGCGCACATCGCGCGGCACGACGAAGTGATGGAGTGCTATTTGATGACCGGCGACAGCGACTACCTGCTGCGCGTGGCCGTGCGCGACATGGCGGCGTTGGAGCGCTTCATCCTGGAGCAGCTCTCACCGATTCCGGGGGTGGAAAAAATCCGCTCCAGTTTTGCGCTCAAACAGGTGCGCTACAAAACGGCGCTGCCGCTGGGTTTGGGGTGAGGGGCGTTCAGCCCTGCGCCTCGGCCTCCGGCCACAAACTCGGAAAGTAAAAGCGCAACGCGTGCTGTGGCACGCCCAGGCGCAGCTTGCCGTGAGGCGAATCGCTTTCCAGCAAACCCCTTTTGAGCAATGCCGACACCTGCGCCGTGGCCAAGCGTTCGCCCAAACCCAGCATGGCTTTGAAGTCGGCCCGGTCCAGCTCGGCCTGCGACGCAAACAGGTAATGCAGCGCCCGCAAAGCTTCGGCGCGCACGCCTTGCTTGACCACGTTTTCTTCGTAGGCCAAACACGCCGCCATGCGGTCCTTCATGCCATCAAGCGACAGCAAGCCGGACATGAAGTCAACTTGGTCGATGCACACGCCCAACACGTAGTCGATCCAGCGAATCAAACCCGACTCGGTCAGATTGCCCCGGCCATCCAGATCTCCCGCCCGGGGTTCATCGGCTGCTGACAAGTTGGCGTAATAAGCTTCGTGCGTACGAGCAAATCCCCGCAAAGGCGACCACAAACCGTTGGTCAAACCCATATGGCCCAACACCAAATGGCTGTGCAGCCGCACCACACGCCCGTTGCCGTCTGCAAAAGGGTGAATCCAGGCCAGCCGCTGGTGCGCCGCCGCCATGGCCACCAGCTGTAGCTCGCCTCGGCGCAAGCCCGAATACACAGAAGACCAACGGGCTAAAAAAGCAGGCAAAGCCGCCGCAGCGGGCGCGGCATGCCGCCCCACACTCACCTCGCGTTCACGCAGAGCACCGGGCCGCAAGGTTTGCGGGCCAGACGGTGATTCAAGCTGGCGATCGGCTTCGGGTAGGCGGGCAAACAAATCCTGGTGGATGTCGCACACGGTCTGCACCGACCAGACTTGGGCACTGTCCCACGCAGGCCACCGCGCCTCCAATTGCGACTCGGTCGCCATGTGGGCCAGCGCCATGCGTTGACGGCGGGCCTTGTCGGCGTCCTGGGCGTAATCGTTGCGCAGGGCTTGCTCGATCTCCAGCGGCAAGGTGTGCTGCCCCTCGATCTTGTTGGAGTAATACGAGTTCATGGCCCGCAACGATGAGCGCAGCCCCGGCAGCGCCCCGCTCGGGCACCAACCCGACAAACGGTCTGCCTTGCGGATCAGATCATGCGAACGCTCCAGCAGGGGGCCCATGCGGTGATCAGCGGGCAGCAAGGGCTCCATCTGGGCCGGATGGTCGTACAGCTGAAATTTTTGCGACTTTGACATAAGACGCAAGTCTATGTCATGTAAGGATATTTACCAAATCATGCGGGAAATTTTGCGACTTTGAATGCGACTTAGTTTGCGCCATTCGACCCCCGCCAAGCTCTGCACCAACACACACCATGTCGGACCTGAAGGTGCCGACCTACAAAGATCCAGGGCCACCCGTGCGCGCCTTCAAATACGGCCCCACCATGTGGCGGCTGGTGCGTTGCAGGCCCATCAGCAAAGCGTGGTCGGCCTGGGTGCAGCCGTAGCGGGTTTTCAGGTCGTGCTGCATCTGCGCCAGCAAATGCGCGGCCATCTCGGCATCGGCCAAGGCCCGGTGGGCGCGGCCTGACGAGGGCAAATGGTGCAGCGCCGCCAGCGTGCCCAGCTTGTGGTTGGGCGCTTGCGGGTACAGGCGGCGCGACAGCAGCAAAGTGCAGGCAAAGGCATGCGAGCCATCTTGCCCGCAACGGGCCAGTTCGGCCTGCCAGAACTTTTTGTCAAAGGCCGCGTTGTGCGCCACCATGGGCCGCCCGCCCACAAAGCGGGCCGCCTCGCGCATCACCTGCTCGGCCGGGGGCGCGGCCTGCACCATCTCGTTGGTGATGCCCGTCAGTTGAGTGATGAAAGGGTTCACCCGCACCCCGGCGTTCATCAGGCTTTGGTAGCGGTCCACCACCTGCCCGCCTTCGAGCATGACGATGGCCACCTCGGTGGCGCGGTCGCCCATGTTGGGGGAGATGCCGGTGGTTTCGAAGTCGATGATGGCGATGGGGTTCATGGGGTTCAGTGATAGTCTTGTTCACGCTGGTGCTTAATGACCAACACGAACACCACATCGGCAGCGGCGTCGAAAGCATACAGCGCCAGATAACCCGATCTTCCGCGTGAGATAACGAGCTCGCGCATACCCTGTGCCACGGGGCGTCCCATCAATGGATGGCGCTCCAACACCGACAAAGCATCCAGCACCAAGTCCACCGTTTCGACGGCGTGTTCAGGTCGACTTAGCAACAAAAAATCCACCAACTCCTCGAGGTCGTTAGCCGCCTCCGGGGAATGCACCAACCGCGTCATGACCGCGGGGCCAGCAACTGCTCAAGCCCTTGTGCCGCAGGCCGCTTGCCCGTGCCGCCTCGCACCTTGTCTTTCAGGTATTCGGCCATGGCCCGCCCATCCACAACCATGCCTGTTTGCAGCAGGTTTTGCCGCGCCTGCAAAGCACGCTGAACCAAAGCGTCCTCTTCTTCAGAGCGGGCCACAGCCGACTCAATGGCCTGCACCATGAAGGCGTGTGGCGTCACACCACGTTGGCTGGCCGCAGCTTGCACCTTGGCGCGTGATTGTTCGTCCAATTTGACAGAGAAGGTCGGCATGTGGGTCTCCTGTTGCGCCAAGTATACTGAATGGTGTTACCTTATAAACACCCCATGCACCCCGGCCCCCTCCTCTTCTGCGGCGACCCGCACGGCCAATGGCAGCACATCATCGATGCCGCCTTGCAAACCCACGCCCGCGCCGTCATCCTGCTCGGCGACCTGGAGCCGGCCCGGCCGCTGCACATCGAGCTGGAAGCGATTTGGGAGCGGGTCTGGTTCATCCACGGCAACCACGACACCGACCATGCGGACAACTTTGGCAACGTCTGGCACGACGAGGTGAGTGAGCGCAGCCTGCACTGCCGTGTGGTCACGCTGCCCTGCGGCACGCGCATCGCCGGGCTGGGCGGTGTGTTTCGCGGTGCGGTGTGGTACCCCAAAGACCAGCAAGCGCCCAAGTTTCGCAACCGCGAAGCGCACGCCCGCGTCACCCCGCGTCACCCCGCGCCAAGACCGCTGGCAAGGCAGCGTGCACCTCAAGCACTGGTCCAGCATCTACCCTGACGAGTTGGAACAACTGGCCACGCTACAAGCCGACATCCTCATCACCCACGAAGCGCCCGGCTACCACGAGCACGGCTTCAAAGAACTGGACGCCCTGGCCCGACGCATGGGCGTGCGCATGACGGTGCACGGCCACCAACACGACTGCATCGACAGCAGCGCCCACTGGGAAGCGCAAGGCTTTCAGAGCTTTGGGGTGGGGCTGCGGGGGGTGATGGCAGTGGATGGGTTCGATAATTTTTTGGGCAGCGTCGAACGCAGCTCACATGGCCATACGCCAACGCACGAGCGAGACCCTTTCGAAGGGATGCCCGGTTCAATTGAGCTTTTTGCCGTCAAATTGGACAATTGATATCAACAACAGAATTTTGATATCATTCTCGCCTTGCTTCAGGAGACCCAGCCATGTCATCCATCACCATCCGCAATTTGCCCGAAGAAACCCACAGAGCTCTGCGACAGCGTGCCGCATTGGCGGGCCGCAGCACCGAAGCCGAAGTGCGCGCCATTCTGGAGCAAGCCGCACGCCCGCAAGGGCGCATCCAACTGGGATCGCTGCTGGCCGAAATTGGCCAACAAGCTGGCGGCTTTGACTTGAATATTGAGCGCGACAAAACACCCGCAAAACCCATGGTGTTTGAATGATCTTGCTCGACACCAACGTCATCTCGGAGCCACTGAAGCTGTCGGCGGACGCGGGCGTTTTGTCGTGGATCGATGCGCAATCCATCGACACCCTTTATCTGTCCGCCATCAGCCTGGCCGAATTGCGCTTTGGCATCGCCGCCCTGCCAGCGGGCAAACGCAAAGAAACCCTGCACCTGGGTTTGGAGCAACGCATCCTGCCTTTGTTTGCTGACCGAATACTGCCGTTTGATACTGCAGCCTCTCAAGCCTATGCGGACATTCTGTCGATGACGCGCACGCAAGGCAGGGCCATCGCAACAGCCGACGGCTACATCGCCGCCACAGCAAAGCGCCATGGCTTCATGGTCGCCACACGCGATGCCAGCCCGTTTGAAGCAGCGGGACTGACCGTGATCAACCCTTGGACGGTCCAGCACTGACCGCCCATCCTCTTTTGCGGCGACCCGCACGGCCAATGGCAGCACATCATTGATACGGCCTTGAAAACCCACGCCTGCGCGGTGATTTTGCTGGGCCACTTGGAGCCAGCACGGCTGCTAAACATCGAGCGAGAAGCCATTTGGGAGCGCGTCTGGTTCATCCACGGCCACCACGACACCGACCACGGCTTCAAAGCGCTGGACACCCTGGCCCGACGCATGGGCGTGCGCATGACGGCGCACGGCCACCAACACGACAACATTGACAGCAGCGCCCAATGGGACGCGCAAGGTTTTCAGAGCTTTGGGGTGGGGCTGCGGGGGGTGATGGCGGTGGATGGGCTGGATTGATCGTCACCCGATATCACCAGCCGCCATTCAATCCGGCAAATGCTTGGCCAAATCCATGCAGTCATGAAGCAAACCGATGACATCGATGGCTTGACCGTCCGCCATCCTGAAAACCACCAAATGGCGGCCTTTTCTGCCCAGTCGTGCGACATGCAGTGTCCGAATACCCAGCCCGATGTCGTCGCGCACTTTGCTGCCCACCATGTTGGGGCCATCGGTCAGCGCCTCCAATGCAAGCGTCAGCGTCTCAAGGTAGTCATCCGCCTGAAGTGCACCGAACTGATCGGTCGTCCAAACAAGCGCGTCAAGCAAGTCGCGCTCGGCCTTTTCTGCCAACCGAACTGCCCATACCGGACTCATTGGACAGTGCGCACTTTGGCTGCAATGCCCCGCAGGTGATCGCGCAAGCCTTGCTTGGATTCAAAAGTCTTGAAACGCCCCGCGTCAATATCTGCAATGCCCTCTTGAGCTGCTTTTCGCAAAGCCGCCAGTCGATAAGCGTCCTCGGCGTCTCGCTGCTCCACCATGCGCAGCCCCTCACGCAGAACTTCGCTGGCATTTTGATAACGGCCACTTTGGACCAGCTGCTCGACCAACGCTGCTTGGTGATCAGTCAGCACAACATTTCGGGTGGGCATGGGAGGGCTCCACTTGGAAACAGGTATGGCAGATTATGCCAACAAGGTCCCATGTTGATCACGCCAAACGTAACGGCCTGGCCATTTTTGGTGCTAAACAACACAATAAACTGATTGAATCTATACAATTAGAAAATCAAAACTTACATTAAGAGATACAAATGCTTGACCTTAACGATGCAATCATCCTCGCTTGTGCCGCCCAAGGTGGAGCCATGGCCAGTGTGGCGACCGAGCAAACCGGCCTGACGCGGGTGGCCGTGTCGCGGCGCATCAAGAAGCTGGCTGACAGTGGCTATTTGCAGCGGCACGGCACAGGCACCCGGCAAACCTACAGCCTGGGCGACAAGCGCTTTTGGCTGGGCCTGCAGCAGCGCGAAAGCATTTTGCAGCGCGGCGGTGAAATGGCCGTTTGGGAGCAGCGCCTTGCGCCCCTGCTGACCGACCTCAAGCCCAACGTCAAAAGCCTGGTGAACACCGCATTCACCGAAATGCTCAACAACGCGCTCGACCACTCCAACGGTTTGCAGGTGCTCATGGGCATGCACCTGGAGGGCGGACAGTTGCAAATGGTGGTGGCCGATGACGGCGAGGGGATCTTTTGCAAAATCGCCGAATCGGCACACCTGTTTGATGAACGCTTGGCCATTTTGGAGTTGGCCAAAGGCAAGTTCACCACCGCGGCCCAAGGCCATTCGGGCATGGGCATTTTTGTGTCGTCCCGCATGATGGACGGCTTCGCCATCGAATCGTGTGGCCTGCGTTTTGACCCCAACGAGGCCAGCACCCCCTTGGCCCGTTTTGACTGGATCGACGTAAACGCCGCTCTGAAGCCGTCACAGGTGCAGACCGTGGTGCGCATGTCGCTGGCGGTGGACAGCACCCGCACCAGCAACGATGTGTATTTCAAATACTTTGAAGCCAGCAACGTGGGCGATGCAGAGCCGGGTGAAGCCTTTCACACCACAGAAATCCCGGTGCGTCTGGCCCAACTGAGCAGCGAGCTGGTTTCTCGCTCGCAAGCCAAATGGGTCATGAACCGCGCCACACAGTTCAAGACCGTGGTGCTTGACTTTGAAGGCGTGGCCCACGTCGGCCAAGCCTTTGTGGATGAAGTTTTTCGCGTCTTTGCCACCGCACACCCCCATGTGCGGCTTAAAACCATGGGCATGACGCCAGAGGTGGCCAAGCTCGTGAGCTTGTTTGGAGGGGCTTGATTCCCAGGGCCTCGTGTCCGTGGCTCCATCCGCTGACTCAATCCGGACTGTTGGTTAACCCAGGCAAAGCCCTGGTACACAAAACCCCGCCCCGTTCGTAAGCTGAGCGCCTTTGCAACAAGGAGGCGGTATGCCCAAGCACGCACAAGCAGCCGATGCCCCCGTTTACGGCATTCGGCCCCAAAAACCCGGCATGTATTTGGGCTTGTTCCATGGCCGCGACACGCCTAATCAAGTCATGAACGACTGGGGTTTTGACGGCCCCGCCCTTGGCCCGCTCCAACACGTTCACACCACCTACGCCAGCGCCGTGCATCTCCAGTTCACCAGCGAAAGCGATGCCCACTTGCTCACCGGTAAAAACGACACCTATTTGGAACTGCAACTTGACGGCGACCTGCTGTGCTTTGACGGCAAGCTGTACGGCGATTGGACGGTCTATGTGGTGACGCCCGAAGAATGCTGAACGGCCCCGGGAATCGAGGAGGCTCCAACCTTTAAGAGAATGGAGCCATGAAAAAGTCACCCAAGTTTTCCCCTGAAGTCCGCGAGCGGGCCGTTCGCATGGTGCGGGAGCACCGAGAGGAATACCCATCGCTGTGGGCTGCGGTGGAGTCGCTGGCACCCAAGATCCGGTGTGTGCCCCATACGCTGTACGAATGGATGCGCAAGCATGAGGTCGACAGCGGCGTGCGCCAGGGCACGAGCACGGCGGACAAAGATCGGCTCAAGGAACTCGAACGTGAGAACCGCGAGCTGCGCAAGGCCAATGAAATCCTCAAGCTGGCCAGCGCGTTTTTTGCCCAGGCGGAGCTCGACCGCCGTTTGAAGAACTGAAACGATTCGTGGACCTGCACCGTGACACCTACGGGGTCGAGTCCATCTGCAAGGTGCTGCAGATGGCCCCATCGTGTTACTGGCGCCACGCCGCACGCAAGTGCAATCCTGAGTTGCGCAGTGCCAGAGCCAAGCGCGACGAGCAGCTCATGGCCGATGTACAGCGTGTCTGGCATGCCAACTGGCAGGTCTATGGTGCCGACAAGGTCTGGCTGCAAATGAACCGTGAAGGCATTCGGGTGGCGCGCTGCACCGTCGAGAGGCTAATGCGCAAGGCGGGGTTGCAAGGCGTGCGCAGGGGCAAATCGGTGAGGACCACAACACCGGATGCTTCGGTGCCGTGCCCGCTCGATCGGGTCAACCGGGTCTTCAAGGCCGACAGACCCAATCAGCTGTGGGTATCGGACTTCACCTACGTGAACACATGGCAGGGCTGGTTGTACGTGGCCTTCGTCATCGATGTGTTCGCCCGCCGCATCGTGGGCTGGCGAGTCAGCCGCACCATGCAGACTGACTTTGTCCTGGATGCGCTGGAGCAGGCTTTGTACGAACGCCAGCCGGCAGCCAACGATTTGATCCACCATTCGGACAGAGGCTCGCAATACGTGAGCATCCGCTACACCGAGCGACTGGACCAGGCCGGTATCAAACCATCGGTCGGCAGCAAGGGCGATTCCTACGACAACGCGCTGGCCGAAACCATCAACGGGCTGTACAAGGCCGAGTTGATTCACCGCCGGGGACCCTGGAAAAACAGGGAATCCGTGGAACTGGCTACCCTGCAGTGGGTGCACTGGTTCAATCACATCCGACTGCTCAAGCCGATTGGGGGCATCCCTCCGGCAGAAGCTGAGGCAAACTACTGGCGCCAGCTTGCTGCTGCCAGCACCTCGACAGAGGTATCAACTTAAGCCAACCAGCCTCCTTGAAACCCGGGGCCGTTCATGCTTCAGGCCACCGGACACCTTCCGGCAAAACACCCGCCCCAACGATTTGCGCAGACAAGCCAAACTCAAGGAACCCTTAAGCGGTGATTGCATTGAATAAGTTCAATCACACAGCGGGAATACCCAGAGAGGTCAAATAACCAAAGATAGGATCGTAAAAAGACGGGTCTCTGGTGGGGTCCTCGGGATCACCGGGCGGGATCACGATCACCATGCCCTGCCTAGCGCGGGTGAGCAAGACCCGATAGGCATTCTTCAAATACATCTGGCGATGCGCCAAGTGTATTTTTTGCCATTTGTTACCCACAAACGAACGGTATTCCCAGCCAGCTTCGCCGAAGCGCAAGTCGGCATCCCAAACCACACAAGCCCAGTCGAGTTCTAAACCTTGAACGTGAAACTCAGTAGCCACGTCTTCCAGATAAAAAGACGACCGAACGTCATCGCGGTCGTCCAAAAACCAATGGATGGGGTCCATGGGTGAACGAACGTCGATGGCGTGGGGGCGCAGGCGAACGGCTTGCGAAGAAACTACCATGCCGAAGCGCTCGCTGCCACGGGCTTTGTCGCGCAGCCAGCGCTTGGCCTTGTCCAAATCGCGGGTCACCACGATCGGGTAGCGCGCCTGCACATCTTGGAACATGGCTTGGGCCAAATCGGTACGACGGTCCAACAAATGCTTCACAAAGGTGGACACATGCTCTGCGCGGAAGGAGCGCATGGACACCGACAAATGCAGATCGTCGTTGTGGTGAACGTTGTCCCGTGACTTCAGTTGCGTCAGCGCTTCGGCTGCACCGTATTCCGAGTCTTGCAGGTGCGGCGAAATGTGAACCGCCCAATCGGGGTAGTGCTCGTGAATGGCCTTGAGCCACTCGCCAATGCCAGCCTCACCCGTGTTGATCTCTTGTCCACCGCCGACCAAACAAACGACCACCGCCCAGTCGGGGTGACGGTCAAGGCAGGAGATCAAGAAGTCTGGCTCTGATCGGTTGAAGTCTGGGTAACCCTTTTTGCGAGCCATGAACTGGGTGGTTTGTTCCAACGTCCATGCGCGTTGTGCTTCGTCAAAGATCACCACGTGATCCACAGGTGGCCGCTCGTCCGACAAATACGCATCGCGGAAATGGTGGACGTTTTGAATGAAGGCTTCAACGGCTTTTCTGGCTTCACCCTTGCGCAACTTTTGACCCACAGCTTTCTTTCGGGCCACTTCGTCGCGCACCAAAGCTTCACGCAGGATGGCCACCAATGGGCCATTGCCCGACAGGTACACGCTGTGCAAATCGCTCTCGGCATCCATGTGTTTGGTGGCGATGTCCAAGCCAACCAAGGTTTTGCCCGCGCCGGGAACACCCGTCACAAAACAAATGGCCTTTTGCTTCCGTTGCTTTGAAGCTTGGATCAGCTGCGCAATGGCAACCGAGGTTTGCGCCAAGTTCTTTTCACCCGCATCGTTGCGTGAGAGTTCGGCCACCGAGTGGTTGCCGTAAAGGGCGGACGCGGCTTCGATGATGGTGGGGGTGGGACGGTAACGTCCGTTGGCCCAAGCAGAGGCGTCCAGTTGGGCGCCCGACGAAAAGGCCAACACATCCTCGATGGTGGTGGCCAAGAAGGCGGGTGATGTGTTGATGGGGAATAGCACACCGTCGTTGTGGTGGCTGGTGACGATCTGACCGCGTGTGCCTTGTGTTTGCGTGGCGATCAAGATGGGGGCGATCACGCAGTGGTGGCTTGTCTCGTGGAAGTTTTTCAGGTCGAGCGCGTAGTCCCAAACCTGATCCACCGCAGCACGGTTGAATAAAGATTCTCCGACCTTGAACTCGATGACAAAAATGGCGTGATCAATCAACGTCAATACATCGATGCGTTTGCCCAAACGGGGCACGATGAATTCAAAGAAAACCGTTCCGCGGCCTTCAAAGGCCTTTAACGCGGGCTGGAGTATTTGGATCTGTGAACGCCAAGCATCCCGCTGGGTCGTGTCGATGGAAAAACCGCTGTTGTCCGCCAGGACACCCAGCACCAAGCTGGGGTCTGATGTCACAAATTCCTTGATGTGTGCCGAATAGAAGGAACGATTGGAATATTGCACGGGTTACCCAAAGTACTTACTTTTTGAATTGAGATGATCTTAAACGGATTGATGATGATTCAACGATGCCAGCTTGATACTCAACCACCTGATTTAGCAATGCAATGTTCTCAGTCGGCCATGTGGTGCTGGCCCACAAAAAGGCGCACATCCTGCTGGTCACGCTCAACAAACAAGGCCGGGCTGACGAGCACAAGTACATGGACCACTGGATCGATGACACGCACTTTCACTGGCAAAGCCAGAACGCCACAGACCCGACCAGCAAACGCGGCGACGAAATCATCCGCCACGCCGCTTTGGGCATCGACATCCACCTCTTTGTGCGCGACACCAAGCTGGCCGTGGGCAAGGCCGCACCGTTCACGTACCACGGCCGGGTGCGCTACCAGTCGCACCAGGGCAGCAGGCCCATGAGCATTGTGTTTGGGCTTGATGCGGTGGTGGGGTCATTTGCAGGGCTGGATTTGCCAAGTCTGCAGCCCAATCGTCTCAATGGTCTTTTAAAATTTCTTCAAAATAGACAATTATTTTATTTTTTGTCCATAATGGCGAAATGTCCAGCAAGCCCCCTATTGTTTTCCCTCAAGAGCAAACACTGCTCACGGCCTTGGGCGAGCGCCTGCGGCTGGCGCGTTTGCGCCGCAAACTGAGCACGGCTGTGGTGGCGCAGCGGGCAGGCATGTCGCGCACTTCGGTCTACAAGGTCGAGGCGGGCGATGCGGGTGCCACTTTGGGCACTTATCTGCGCGTGCTGGTGGTGCTTGGGCTGCAGGCAGATTTCAACGCCTTGGCCGCCGACGACAAAGTGGGGCGCAAGCTGCAGGATTTGGCTTTGGCCCCATCGCCCGCAGCGCGACGCAAGCGCCCTGCCAGCATGCAATCCACCGACGCTGCCAACAGCACTTCTGAGGGGCAGCCATGACGGGGCCATTCGATGGGCTGGAGGTCTGGTTGGATTGCGATTTGGGGCCAGCTTGTCTGGTTGGCAACTTGGCACATGACCGTGGGCAGATTCGCTTTCATTACGACAAGGCTTGGCTGAACGACCCGAGGGCTTTTGCGCTGGACCCTGATTTGTCTTTGGACGCGCACCCGTTTTTCCCCAAGCCGGAGCTGGGTAACTTTGGCGTCTTTCTCGACTCATCACCCGACCGCTGGGGTCAAACGCTGATGAAACGGCGCGAGGCCTTGCTGGCCAAGGACCAAAAGCGTCAGGCCAGAACACTTTATGCGTGGGATTTCCTGATCGGCGTGCAGGACATGACCCGGCAGGGGGCGTTGCGGTTTCGCCCATCTGGCACGCAAGCGTTTTTGAGCAACGATGCTTTTGCAGCGCCACCCGTGACCACGCTGCGCGAACTGGAGCAGGTGGCTTGGCAACTCACTCACAAGCGCATTGACGATCTCGATGCTTTGCGGAAATGGTTAACAGTGCTTGTGGCACCGGGTTCTTCGCTGGGGGGTGCCCGTCCCAAGGCCAACTTCACAGAGCTGGACGGCTCTCTTTGGATTGGCAAATTTCCGGCGTGTGATGATGACCGTGATGTCGGGGCTTGGGAGTTCGCCACACATCAAATGGCCCAACGTGCAGGCATCGATGTCCCTGCTGCAAAGCTGTTGCGTCTGGGTGGTGAGTTTCATACTTTTTGTGTTCAGCGCTTCGACCGTGTCGGTGGTCAGCGGCGGTTTTATGCATCGGCAATGACGCTGCTGCACAAGGAGCAAAGCGAGGGCTGTAGTTATCTGGAATTGGCGCAATTTCTGCGGGCCAGTGGCGATGCTGAGACTGTTCAATCTGATCTGTCTCAGCTGTTCAGGCGCGTGGTGTTCAATGTGGCGATAGGCAATCGGGACGACCATTTGCGCAATCACGGCTTTGTGTTGAGCTCAACGGGCTGGCGTTTGGCACCCGCGTTTGATGTGAACCCGAACATCGACAAAGCCGAGCATGTGCTGAACATTGACGATATGGACAACCGTCCTGACTTGCGCACCGCGTTGAACACGGCCGCGTTTTACGGCCTGACGGCAGCGCAAGGGCGGCACATCATGGACGAGGTGATGGGTGTCGTGGACACTTGGCGCGATGTCGCCAGCCAAGTCCGCATTTCTCGGGCAGATATCGAACTAACGGCCGCTGCGTTCAGTGCACATGCGGCGTGGCCAAAAGGCTGAAGCCCGCCCGGCTCTGTGGCCGTTGATAACGTGACTTCAGCAGTTCACCCTGTAGCAAGGGACACAAGCCGTAAATTCCTCTCTAGGCTTGACAAGGACTTGGCTGTGTTGTCCGAGCAAGTGACATAGAACTGCTAGTTACAAGCCGTAAAAATCCCACCGCACACTTTTGACCAGCCAGGGAGGCCAAGTGTGCGAACTGGTCGTCACCCATCAAAAACAGGCAGCGTCGCTAAGGGGTTGGGTTCGTTGAGGTGGATTGAATATACCCCAACGATTTCCTGCAAGCCACACTTTTCAGGTGTGGGTGGTTTGGCACTTTCGTGCAGTGGCCGAGGGCGAGCGAATCGGCCAGTCGTGGGAAGTGGTTGGGTGGTCGTTGAAGGAAAACGACAGCGGCCGGTCGTTCTAAACTTTGCCCGCTTTAGCCATCGGACAGCTACCAGCAAAAGGGCTGCCTGCAACTCCTGGCTGGCGCGGGCTGTCCAGTCAGGTCAGGTTGCCAACACCTTGCGTGTTGGCCTGTTCAAGAGACTCAAGTGGGTGTGAGGGCTGGCGTCTGGGTAGTCGAGCCACGCAATGCCAGCCGCGTCAAGTCCGACACCCGCACCAGTGCTCCTCGCTGCATTCCGTTGGGCAAAGGTTTGCCCCCCAACAGTTCGACGTCCAGTTGGTCCATCAGAACCGAAGACTTGCTGCCGACAATCCTGGCCAGGTCAGCCAGGGGGATGAACTGCTGAGTGAATCGCAGCAGATGGTCGGGGGTGACGACCCGGCAAGGTTGGCCTCGAAGTGAGATGGTCTCGGACTCCAGCAGGCCTTGCTCAATCCAGTGGCTGATGCTTTCCCACTTCCAGCCGGTTTTCTTGCTCAGCTGGTTGACCGCCAGACCGTGCTCAAGCATCGGGGTGCCAAAGTACTGCTTGACGTCTGCGAGCCTGAACTGCAGCTTGCCCACCTGCTTGGCGGGTGCGACAGGCCGAACATCGCCAGAGTGGATGGCTTTCATGGCCGATTGGATGGCCGCCTTGTCACCCATGCGGCGGGTGGTGAGCTCGCTCAGGGCAATCAGCTCTTCGCCCTTCGCTGCCTGAACCTCTAGCCCCAGCAGCTTGTCCACCAAGCCCTGCAGCGACGCACGATGGACTGGGCCGGACTTGAAGGGGTCATCGCGCCAGTGCTTGTCGGTTAGCAGCAACTGGGCTGCTGCCATGTGCTCGAAGACACTGGTGTGCACGCCGAGCAGCTGGCAAGCTTCCGATTGCCCCATCCATTGGCCACGAGAGGTCTGCAGTCGCTCGACTTCCGACACGGGCACCTCGTAAACCAACCCGCGGGTGCCAAAGCGTTTGGTCCGGTAGGTCAGCAGGTTCTGGTGAATCAGCTTCATGAGCCCATCGCGGCTGACCCCGGTGCGCTGGGTCACGTCCTTGAGCAAGACATGGGTGATGCCCTGCGACGCGCTGGCATCCGAAGTGTCAAGCCCCACGACGCCATCAAACTCGACGGCCGCCACACGAAGCACAGCGTCCAGGAAAGGACGAAGTGGGCCGGTGGCCGTCAGGGCCTTGAGCTGCAGGTACCAGCGTCCAAGCAAGCTGTTGAGGGTGCGGGCCTGAGGCGTGCCTGCGGCGATGCGGTTTTTCACATGCGCCTCAAAGCCGCGCGGCCAGTCCTGCAGCAACAGGTCAAGCGGACGCAGAAACTCGATGGCTTCGCTGACGGTGTTGGGGGTGGCGGCATTGCGTGGCGGGTGCGCTGCTTTAGGGTCGTGCAACAGGCACAGGGTTCGCACAAGCTTGCTCAGTGTCGTGACCTCCACGCCGGAAATCTCGGGAGCTGTATCGAAGGAGCCAGAACCCTCAGCATGGGCCAGCTGTTGCGCCAGCCACCGCTGCGCAGGTGTTGCGCTCTTGCAGGTGTGCGTGCGCAGGTCATGGCCACACTGGCACAGTTCCAGTTTTTCTCGGGTCGTCGAGAGCAGTTCACCACACGCTTCGCAGCGGTCAATCAGCTCAACACCATGCTTGTTGCAGGCCACTGCGTAGCCATGCTCCCAGTAGGCGTGCAGATGCGCCGATTCCTCCAGGCACCTGGGGCAGACAGCGTCATGCTGATTGCGGTGCAGTGAGCGCCAGGCCCTGGCCGCTTGCTCTTGTTGCGCCGCGGTCACGGTCCACTGCAAATCCAGACCCAAGGCGCTGGCCATGTAGTGGGGCTGGCCCAGCAGACCCGAGCGAGAGGGGGAGACCTCGGCCATTTTGGCCAACTCCTTCCAGTGCCACAGTGCGTTGTGGGCGGCAAGGCGGCGGTAGTAACCCAGTGATGACTCGTGCTCAATCGGCGCGAAGATGATGGCAAGCTGCATTTCAAATCCCTGATGTGATGGTTGTGGGGGTGGTGGCCAATGAACGGAGAGTCATGCCGTTGAGCCTGAGCACCTCTTCGTGTGCTTTGTTGAGTTCAACGGCTGTCACGGGGCGGCCACTGAACGGGGGGTAGGTGGTCGTGCTTGGCGTCTCAATGGCCTGAGCGGCCAGGGCGCAATCGTCATAAGTCACCGCGCGGGGGGATTGATGGCTCATGAGGCAGGCCAGCTCCTGCATGAATCGACTGAGGACTCCCACCAGACCGCCACACAGCAAGTAGCAGTTGTTGACCAGACTCTGAAGGTCAACGTCGATAGGCCACCCTGCTTTCTTGAAGATTTCGGCATAGGTGTGCACACACGCTGTAAAGCTCTGTCGCTCTGGTACAGACATATAGCTGTAGGGCCGGAACTCACGCCTGGCTGACGCCCTGCACCGCAGCTGCTCGTTGCTCTCAAAAAGCTTTTGAAGCCGCGGAACGCCAAAGAGGATGAGCGTGACCCCCAGCTGCTCGTGCAAGTCCTTGAACCAGTCACCCGCCGCACGCGGAGGAACGCGTGAACCAGGTTCGACCAGGTGGCTGGCTTCTTCCCACAGCAGGACCTTGGTCTTGGCCAAGCGCAACTGCTCGAGCATGCGGTTGAACATCACCCCGGACGTCAAGCCACGCTGGGGCAGGGGTACGCCAAGCGCCGTGAGCACGCTGATGGGCAACAGCTTCGATGAAATCGAAGACAGAACCGGAACGGTCAGCACAGGCACCTCGCGCACGTTGCCTACACGTTGCGCGGGGTAATGGCTGGCCAGTGCGTTGAGCAGCATGGACTTGCCAACCCGCGAAGGGCCAATGACCCACTCGACCCTTGGGGCCAGGCCGTCAAGGGTGTCATCAATGCGGCGCTTGAGCACCGTGTGGTGTTCGTTGAAGAATTCATGGGGCAGCTCGCAGTTCTCAATGCTGCGCCGCAGTTCAAGGGCTGTTGTTGTCATAGGATGGATTGACGGGTGTTGCGGTCGAGGACGGGCAGCATCGGCACGTCGGCTGCGTTGATGTCAGTCGCGTCGGTAGCAGACATGTCCATGGTGGCCGGCGGTGAGGCCATGGGCTTTTCGATGGCACGCATGACAGCGCTCGTTTCCTTGCTGCGCTGAGTGGTGGCGCGTGATTGCTCTGGCCACTTCTTGCCGTGCTTGCCGGATTTGGCGGTATCCGTTGAACGCTTGTAGAGGTCGCGCCGGAATCCCTCAGACTGTTCAACGGCATCGGGTGTCCGACCCGCTGCACCGCGCATCATTTCCTTGGCTTGGGTGAAGGAGTAAGCCGGGGTGGCTGCGTCGACGCTGGTGTTGACGAGCTCCAGCAATTGACCATCCGGACCATCGGAGACATAGACGTGACGGAAGTCATCCGGGTCGGCCAGAATGTCCAGGGTTGTCTCACCGTACTTGGTGATGAGGTATGACATGTTCGGACCACGGAAGTTGAACCCTTCGTAGGTGATGCCCGTCTTGCGAGACAAGGTTCGACGGTCATGCTCGTAGATGGCCATGCGCCAGCGGCTGATGCTCGGTGGCAATGGCAAGGGGTGGCCTTGGTCCTGGGTGATGGTCTTCCAGCGCTGCGCCGGTGTGTTGCCCAAGTGCACAGGGTCGATGAATACGCTTTGCAAATGCCGCTTGAGCTCGGTGTTGGCCCACTCCTCGTGGTACCAACGCACAATCCAGCGCTCCAGTTCGTGCAGCTCCATCGGCAACTCTTTGAGCTCTTCAGGCTTGCGCTGCCCGTCCACGCCGTCAAACCGTGTGCAGCCTGGCAAAGTTTCCAGGGCTGACTTCAATGACCGGTTGAGCCGCTCAATGAAGGGCTTGCCGTGGGCATGACGGGATTTGCAATGTTTGGGGTCAATGCCCAGTGCAGTGAGCTTTTGCATGCGCTCGCCCTTGGTTTCCGGACCGTTGTCGAAGACCAGCAGCGAGGGCGTGCCGAAGCAATCCAGGTCATAGTCAAGGTCCAGGGCTTTGAACCGTTCTTTCTTGGAAAACAGCACGCTCTCGACGCACTTGAGGCTGTCGGATACGGAGGGCGAGCCAACTACCAGATGCCAGCCCACGGGCATGCCCGTGCAGCAGTCGATGGCGTGTACCAGGTAAATGGAGTTGGAGAGGCCGTCAGGCGTGTTGATACGCCATGGCAGGTGCAAGGCGTCTTGCTCAACGCGCATCAGTGGCGTTTCCACCCGAATCACCTCACTTGCCGTGGATTTGGCTGCGGCCACCAATCTGGGGTCCATGCGCTCGGTTTCAGGGTCAGTGGTGATGCTGCGTACCACCTTGCGTATGTAATCCTGGCTGACCGTGTCACTCCTGTCGATGAGCTGTTCGTCACGCAGTGCCTGGTTGACCCACTTACCAAAGTTGGTCCTGGTCCACCGCGATTGCGGTTGCAACAGGAAACGCTCAGCAGCGTCTTCGATGAATGCCCGCACGCTTTCTGAGCGTCTGGGCACGAAATTGCCGCGGTTGCTGTTGTCAAACAGGAGGGGCAGACCGTTGTCGTGACGACCGAGATAGCGGTAGATTCGGACATCTGACGGGAACGGCTTATCTGAATCAGGGTTGGCTTCGTACTCGCGCTTGATGGCTTGGTAAGCCATGTGACGGCTCACGCCCATGGTTTTGACGTACTCCAGTATTCGCCTGGTGATGTTCGTTGCAAACGCCAAGTCCTCGAGCTCTTTGTCGCTCAGGTTCTGATAGGTCGTGACTTTCGGGGCCCCCTTGCGCTTGGGCGTGATGGCGCCTGCGGCGATGCTGTTGCGGAGGTCTTCGTAGTCGAGATAGACGTCAGACTTCTTCTCGCAGTCGAGCGCTTTGATGCAACCCTTGATGAGCTGCGTATCGAGCACGACATGCGTTACAACCCCCAAGCGGTTGTCGAACAGCTCGTCCCCTTTGAGCAAATGCTGATTCATACGCTCAGGCTCCACAGCAACTGCAGGTGGTCCAGGCTCCCAAAGGCCGGCTCGGCTGGAGCACTCCCACGAATCGGGTGGGCGTGCAAGTCCATGCGCAAAGCGCCAAAGGCCAGCAGCACCGGAGTCATGCTCGCACTCATGCCCAGCCCTGCGCAGTAGTCGGCCAGCGTGATTGCACCTTGATTGGCCAGACGTGCGACTTCCTCGCAAACCTCTGGTCCTGGCATCAGGTCATCGTGCAGGCTGGCCTGGTGCAGCAGCGGCACGTTGGTTCGCAAGGGATGCTTGGATGACCTGGGCACCACAGGCCGTGCGAACTCATAGCCGTTTGCCCACAAGACGCGTTCGGCGTGCTCGAGCTTTTGCTGATAGCGTTCATCGCCCAAGTAGCCTTCGAGCTTGACTTCAACGGCCCGCTCGATGCCGCCGCTGAGCCTGACCAGGAAGTCGGGCGTGTAAAACCGAGCGCCCTTCTTGCCACGCTGCTGTGCCCATGCCTCCTGCCGTTCATCGGCCGAGCGCAGCACCGTGCCGTTGACCAGGTCAACCATGAATGGCTGGGTCCACACCTCCACCACCTCGGGGTCCAGGCTCAGCATGTGCGCAGCCAGGCGCTCGGCCTCTTGCTCGACCACCATCAACCCCCCTGATTTCTTGCCATGGGTCAGGAACGACTCCTTCCCATAGGTTGACGCCACGCGGCGTGCCCCTGTATCGACCCCAGACATCCCTGGGCGTTTTCCGTACACCTTGCTCATCTATGCCCCTTACAACGCTTGTGTTTTGGCGAACTCGAACGGCCCCATGCCGATGGCGAGTACCTGCTTGAAGGGCAGGCTTGTCGGTATATGGAGTACCTACAATAGGGTGACAAAATTGACGCCTTTGCGCCAAGCCAACCTGTCAGCTGAGCAGTGGAGCGGCGGGCAGGAATGGCCGCCAGAGGGTTGTGGAAAGGTGCTGGCTCGTGGGGGCCAGCCGTCCAAAGAGGGAGAAAAGCGTGACGACAACAGCCAAGCTCAAGCAGACGTGGCAGGGGTATGCCCAAGGGATGGTGCAAGACGCCATCCTGGCGCACAAGCTCACGTACAGGAGGCTCGCCGAGCTGCTTGATGAGACTCACGGGATGAAGGTGACCCCCAAGACGCTGGCCCGAAAAATCGGCCGTGGAAGCTTCGATGCGGGGTTCTTCTTTACCGTCATGTCCGCACTGGGCGTGAGCCGCATTGACATGGCGGGTGCACCCAAGCGGGCTGGCAAGCTCGTCTACACCCCTGCGCAGGATGTGAAGCGCCAGAGCTGGATGCCCCAATAAAGCAGGCTCAACGCGCCCTTGCTGGCGTTGACTGCCGAGTCCATGGTTCTTCGCAAACTGCGAAAAACATGGGTGATTGAATACCGCGTCCATCGCGCACCCCTTTCATAAAAAGGGGGGCTCACACCCTCTCGGGGCGTGGCATCAAATAGACATCAGTTCAAACATCTGCTTTGCAGACGAGGAAAAGTCTAGCAAAGAAGATGGGAAACCGGAAATCAAGTGATGGTCATCCTTCTTGGTTCGGCGCAGGCGTTGATGTTCTCTTTGACTGGGTTGCACTGGGGAGTGCGTATGCGCTTGGGCTTTGTGTAAAACCGAAAATGCAAGCCATGACTTGCGAAGTTTCGCGATAAAGGCATATATGCAAGCAATGGCTTGCACGTACCCCATGCGCGTTAAGGGGGTGAGGGTTCAGATGGCCTACTACTGGCCATGGAGCGTCCAGCCGGGAGTGCTGTGGGATGGGCGTGCAATGGGCAGATATTCGCGCCAAGCGAAAAATCAGCGGGCCAGCACTTTGGGGATATCACTCCAGCGTGTGGTGTAGCGCGGTGATACTCGCTCGCGTTTCATCGTCCATGCGGCAGCCGTGCCCATGGAACCGATTTTGAGGGTCCCACGTCCGAACCGGCGGTTGATTTCATCGAGCACCCCGACCAGACGTTCAGAGCGCTGTCGTGGCAGTTCATCCGCGTCCATGTCCCAAAGGGATGCCTGCCGCTGGGATTTCGGGGTCAGCTCGCTGAGCATGACGGCCGCTTTTTTGTAAGCGAAGCCGGGCCGGTAAATCTGCTCCAGCACCCGTATGGCGTAAGCCACCAGGATGCGGCTGTCCGCCGTCGGGTCCGGAATCGGCACGATGACGCTGCGGCTGTATTGTGGCTCGTCAGGCTTGAACCGGTTGGTCATGACCGCCACGGTGACTGCGCCGGCCACCGAGTTCTGGGCGCGGAGTTTTTCTGCGGCGCGGCAGATGTAGGTCGCAACCGCTTCCTTGAGCTCTTCTAGCTCGTAGACCGGCTTGCCGAACGAGCGGCTGGACATGATTTGCTGCTTAGTCGGCATCATCATCTCCAAGGGCAGGCAGCTGCAGCCTTGAAGCTCTCGGACGGTTCTTTGCATCACCACAGAAAACGCCCGGCGCATAAGCTCCAGGTCAGCACGCTGCAGGTCCAGCACCATGTGGATGCCCATGGTGCCCAGCTTTTGAGTGATGCGGCGACCCACGCCCCAGACCTCACCCACCTCGTTGCGAGCCATCCAGTCGGCCTGCTCGGACAGGCTCAGGGATTCAAAGTCACACACACCGTCAAAGCAGGGGTTCTTCTTGGCCAGGTGATTGGCGAACTTTGCCCGTGTCTTTGTGCTGCCCACGCCAACGCACACCGGCAAGCCAACCCAGCGGGCCACACGCTGGCGGATTTTCTGCCCGTAGGCAGTGAAACTGCCTTTGCTGATGCCCGTCATGCCATCCAGGCTGAGGAAGGACTCATCAATGCTGTAGACCTCGATATCGGGGGAGAAGTCCCGTAAGACCTCGACCACCCGGTTGCTCATGTCGGCATAGAGCTCGTAGTTGGAGGACAGGGCGATGATGCGGTGCTGTTTGGCCAGGTCCCGCAGCTTGAACCAAGGCGAGCCCATCGGCACGCCGATGGCTTTGGCTTCTTTGCTTCGGGCCACCACGCAGCCGTCGTTGTTTCTGAATGACCCTAACAGTTAGTCGGGATAAAGTGACAGGTTTTGCTTATTGAAGCGTAACTAACGGTTTTCAGACGATTCGGAGACTGCACAAGAGAGGGGTGCCATGCCTTGCGCAGCCCCACCTCCCTCATCACGGTGCTACAGCAAAGCAGCGAATGCTGCAAGTCGAGGACAACGCTTTGTCTGACTGCTTTCGGCCAACGCGGTTGCTGGAACGAATCCTTATCCCCGCTCCGACTTCATCGTATGCCCATAGAGGTGAGCCTACCTACCTCTGCAAGCGTTGCATCTTTGATTTGGCTGCTTGCCGTGCTGTCAGCGAGGTAAGCAGTCACAAGGACCGGTGCGCCTTGCGGTGGCAGCAATATTCCGATGTCGTTCGCATCTGTCTTGTTGGTTCCGGTCTTGTCGCCAACGGTCCAATCAGCAGGGGCTCCGGCCTTGAGGCGCTTTCCTCCAGTCGTATTTTCGAGCAGCCACTGGCGAAGCAAATTCCGCGATGAGGGTGAGAGTGCATCGCCCAAGAGGAGCTTGTTCATGGTCATGGCCATGGCTCGCGGTGAGGTCGTATCCAAGGTTCCTCCCTCGACTCGGGTGTTGAGGTCGGGTTCGTTGCGATCGAGCCTCGTGACCTTGTCACCGAGTTGACGGGCATACTGGGTGAGAGCTTGAGGGCCACCGTAGCTGGCTAGTATGAGATTGCCCGCTGTGTTGTCGCTGGTGGTTATCGTCGCGTGACAGAGTTGGGCCAAAGTCAGCCCCTCTCCATCCGCATTTGCCTCGGTCACTGGCGACCAAGGCACCAAGTCCTGCTTACGGTAACGAATACGTCGAGTGAGCGACTCTTCACCACGATCCACGCGCGCCAGCACCAAGGCACTCGCCAGCAGCTTGAACGAACTGAGCATCATGAAAAGTTCGTCAGAGCGGTAGCCAAATTCGTGACCGGTCGCTGTGTCTATGACATGTACGCCCAACCGGCCTTGGGCTTTTGCCTCGAGTTGCTGAAACACAGCAGTCATCTGTCTTTGCTCACCGATGGCAAAGCTTTTCTTGGGCAAAATCGCACTGAAGCCAAAGGCAGAAAATGCCATCCCGACGGAGAAGTTGCGTCTTTTCATAGTTCCCACTGTTTGAAAATGAGGGATCATATGGTTCGTCGGTAGCCTCTTCAAACGGGAAATCTGCAGCCCAGACCCAAGAAAAACTGAGATCATCATGGACCTACCGCTTAACGCGCTGCGCGCATTTGAGGTGTCTGCACGCCATTTGAGCTTCACCCGTGCGGGCCTTGAACTGCACCTGACGCAGACCGCCGTCAGTCAGCACGTCAAGAACTTAGAAGACCGCCTCGGCAAGAAACTATTCCGGCGTATCCCGCGAGGGCTTGCTTTGACAGATGAAGGGGCCGCCCTGTTACCAGTGTTGACCGATGCTTTTGAACGGATCGGTTCAACGCTTGAGAACTTCAAGACGCCTCATAAGAAAGAAGTTTTGTCTGTCGGCGTCGTGGGCACGTTTGCAGTGGGCTGGTTGCTGCCACGCCTACGCGACTTTCAAGTCAAGCACCCCTTCATAGATCTTCGACTGTTCTCCAACAACAACCGAGTCGACTTGGCAGGGGATGGTCTGGACTTCGCAATTCGCTTTGGGGATGGCCACTGGCACGGCACAGAAGCGTCGAAGCTTTTTTCTGCGCCACTCACGCCTGTCTGCGCCCCTTTCATCGCAAGTCGCATCCACACCCCCAGTGATTTGGTACGGGCAACGCTATTGCGCTCGTATCGGGCAGACGAATGGACTGCATGGTTTCAGGCGGTTGGGTTAAGCCCTCCACATTTGACAGGCCCTGTATTTGACTCGTCCCTTGTACTTGCTGATGCAGCCGCACAAGGAGCTGGTGTGGCGTTGTTGCCGATTCGCCTCTTTGGGCGGGACCTACTCGGCGGTCGGCTGGTGACCTTATTTGACACTCGAATTGAGACGGGAAGCTACTGGTTGACCAAGCTCAAGCCTCGCAAAGAGACCGATGGGATGAAAGCTTTTCGTGGCTGGCTGGAGCAAGAGTGCCGAGACGATTAGCTTTCGGCATTTGGAGGTTGTAGCCTGCAGCCACTTTGACCGTTGAGCAGTTACATCATCGCGATGGATTGGAGGCTGCCGCTCAAGTGAACATGGCTGCATCAAGAGACTGCCAACGGGCCAATTCAGAGTTATCAACAGGCATCGTCCTCCCCCAGATCCCCACCCGCTACTCGTCTCAAAGAGACGATGAACCCGAAGTCAGGAAGGCAGGAATACAAGGCTGAATATTACTAACAACTTCATACAGTCAGATCAACTGACGTAAAAGTTATTGCCATCAACCAGAGCGAACATGAACAGCGCCTCTGAACAGGACTAAACTCCTGTGCCTTTTGGTTGAAGAATCGAAACAACTTTGCCAGTAGCCATGCCTTTGAGTAAGGCTAATTCGTTCAGAAGGACTTGGTTGACAGATGCAAGTTTGGCCAAGTCCACGCGCGACTCTGCCAGTTCCTGCCTCAGAGCACGGTTGACCTCGCGCTCACGAACCAGCGCATCATGCTTGGCATCGCGTTGGGTTCGCGTCGCCTTGCCCACTAGCCCTCTGATTTTTTCGGCAAGGTCGGGATAGGTGTTGTGAATCAGTGCGGGGGTCACACCTGCCAACTTGGCTACCGCAGAAATGGAAACCTTGCCCTGGTCAGCCTGCACCTGCGCAATCGCCAGCTGGATCTCATCAACGGTCTTTTTTCGGCTACGAGCCTTCGAGTCACTCATTTGAAGCTCCATTAAGATTTGACGTGTCCGGTGTCAGCAGAACACCAAGGTCTACCATCACTTGGCGCGCCCATTGAACGTCGCGCTCAGCACGTTGCTTAACCGCCGGTCCAGCATCGTCAATGCTCAACAATTCAATTTGTTGCTCATAGATGCCTTTCCAGATGTCGGTGAACGACTCATCAATGACGCCGTTCTTGCAGCCAACACACCGGGTCGCTTCATACAGACCCGCGCCGCCACACCCCTTTTCTTGCGCCAGGCACCATCCGTGGCCCGTTGCTCGGATGTGAACCTGGGCTGCTGTTTCAGCCAACAATGCGGTTCGACTTTTCAGGGTAATCGCACGCGCTTTTTTGATTTCTCGTCCAGCACCGCCGCTCAAGGACTGTTCACCAAGCCAAGACTCGATCAAGTCCACCTTGAAGTCGGTCATTTCTTCCAGAACCTCATCGAACAGCGATGCGTCTTGCATCGGGTTGGATGCATACAACTGGGTCATGCTCATACTGGAATGCTTGAACTGCCATTTGAGGAAGACAAGCGAGGAGCGACCCATGCGCGACTCCACAATGTTGCGCGCGTAAGTTCTGCGGCACTGGTGGGGTGCCAACTGCCAGTCCGTGCCAGCAGCCTTTGCCAATCGCCGGAATGAGACCTTCGATCCAGCATTGGACAGCGCGTCAACGTGATAGCCAGTCGATGCGCTCTGCCCAGACATGCTTGTGCAAAGAAATAACTTTTGGGCGTCTCTCTTCGCTTTTGCCAACCGCACCATCCGGTCCGTCATGTCCTGATGTGTGGGGTTGCACTCCAGCTCCGCAATTTCAAGAGTTAGCTTTTCTTGAAGTGGCTTTGCATAGCGCCACATCAGATCCAAGACTTTAACCGTGAGCTCGGGTATCAAGAACTCCACCTTGCCTTTTCCCGTCTTGTGCTCGGTGGTGGCGACCCAGTGGAATTCAACGCCGTCTCTCACTTCGCTGCGCCATGATCCGGCCTCGACCCCGATCGCCTCCTCATTGCGCATGCCACTGGTTATCGACAGGACATAAAGCGCAGCATCTCGAATGCGGACCAGCGCAGGATTTCTAAACCCCAACCTCCCGGTATCGCGTTCGTTCAGAATTCCCGGTGCCGCTGCAAGAATCTCTTCACAATAGTTGAATACCTTGGCTTGCACATCAGGAGGGATGATGGGCGTTTTCCCGGTTTCAGTTCGCCCAATTTGTTTTGCCAAACCACTGACCCGCCACAGCGAGCTGTCGCCCCAAGGGCATGCAGCAAGCGGGGATGACGTATCGTTGCGAAACACCCATAAGAAGTCCAGGATGCGCAAGCTGTCGTAGACGCTACTTGCATTGCGTGTAAGTCGAGATTTCGTGTAATGAACATAGTTGGCGACGTGAATGGGTTTCACTTGGTCGAATCCCTTGATGTTCAGTGCAGTCAGCCAACGCATCATCGGAATTGCTGCTGCAATGGCAGCCTGGCAGATACCCATTGCCACCGGAGGCTTCGAGCCTGGCAGTCCTCGCTTGAACCATGCATACAGGACAGCCTTGCAGTCATCGACCAACTCCTGTGAGCAATCCCCTGGCCAAGGAATGTATTTCTGACCATCGGCCACGTTGGATTGCTCAAAGTAGGGCCTGAAGTCCCAAATGGGATCACCAAATCTGGAGAGAACGTGATTGCTGCCATCCGTGTCAGCCACCGCGCTGACCACGATATTGGATTTCTCGGATTCCGATAGCCCTTTGGATGAAACGGGCTGGTCAGCCAATAGGTCGTATGCCTTAGGCGGTAGCAATGCAAGGGCGTTACCGGCCATAGCGGGCCTCTCGATTCAATTGAGACTGGTGCATGCGTATCGCCCAGAAGGGATGTGGGTCTTTTTCGGCCAGCGCCCTAGCTTGCTCCACCATTTCTGGGAAGAAGTTGTCGACTGTAATTCGGTCGATTTGCGCGATGAGGTCTCGATGGTGACCTTGCCACTCATGCCACTCTTCTTTGGCGTAGTAGCGCATCTCCGACATCAGGAAGCGTTGGAAGCTGAAGAGCCGGTGCAGGTCTTTGACCGTCCCCACAATGGCGTAGCTTGGACACCCCAGGCAATGCGTGAATTCCGCGCAATGTGTGGAGCCGTCTTTCGGAGCGTGCGCGCCTTGCAAGCTGTCTTTGCAACTACCTGTGGGGGTTGGCACGAGGTCTTGCCCCCTGAGTTTGGCTGGCAGCGCTTCGCCAATGAATTTCGCACCTTCCGCCTTGGTGCGCTCGTCAAGGCGCAAGTAGTGGTTGTCTGCTACCTGAGGGGAATGTCCCATCACAGCGGACACGGCAAGCAGATCGCCATCACTGAGCTGCCAGAGCCGGTTTTCCATGGTTTTTCGCAGGCGTCCAAGTGTCACCCGCAACGGTGAGTCGTCATCTGCCACTAACCTGTGTCGTTGAACGATTGCCCGCGTAAGTTCGGACACGTTTCCCACATTCAGACAAAGCACTTTCCCTTTGCCTTTTCCACGCTGCGCCGATCGGTAGAGCCAAACACGATCCTTGATCGCCTCAGGTGCATCGGGCACCAGTAACTCCGTTAAAGCCAATACCTTCTTGAGCACCGCAACTCCATCCATAGGAATGATCGCGGCGCGATCGTGGACCTGGGTCTGCCGCAACGACGTAGATTGCGCGCCCTTGCCCCTGCGTTTGAAGGTTTTAACTAGCATGAGATTGGGCATGAAAGGATGTGGGTCTAAACAATCCCGCTTCATTTCCAGAAGTGGGGTTGTGTTGATGCCCGAGCGCATGCCAATGATGAGCATGAGGGCCGCAATGGCTTCCGACTCCAATCCCACAAATCGTCCATGATGGATGGCAATAAGGTCGGCTTTGAGGGCCGTGGCCAACTTCTGCATTTCCGCCTGACTTAAAGATGTTTCGCCTCGCGTCACCTTAGCGTTCATGGGGAATGGATTGGCGGGCAGTAAAGCCTCAGGAGTTTGGTCGATAAAGCCATAGTCCATCAGGCCAACCACCACCGACTTGAAGGCGCTGTAGTAGTTCTTGGCAGTGGAGCCCTTGGGGTATTTGAGCCTGAGCCACGCGATGTATCGTGCGACATCTCCATGCCGCATATCAGCCGGCCTAGAGGGCATGGTGTCCACATGGCTTCCCGTAAGGTATGGGAGAAACACTTTGATCCCGTTGGATGCAAAACTCGCGATGGTTGCCACCGAATAGTTCCCACTGTGGAGCCGGGCCTTCAATACCGTGGTCACTGCCGAAATCCAGTCGTCAATGCCACGCCCCAACCATGGGCGCAGGTCAATCAGGTTCTGATGTCGCGGATTGGGAGGCAGCTCGACCAGCGCATCAGTTGCTCCCAAGCCAGCGGCCAGGTCGGTGGCGGTTCCAGATGCCTTAGCCTTGTAGTTCTTTGTGCGGGCCATCAACGATTCCCCATCGCGATCTGTGCCTCGCCACCGTTGGCGAACAGCATGTCCATTTCGTCTTCATGGGCCAAAACGATCTGGGCGTCCAACTGATTGATCAGATGCAGGTAGATCGCAGTGGTTTGCACATCCGAGTGCCCCATGCGGTCGCGGACATAAAGCAACGGCTCACCCTGGAAGACCGTGCTTTTGCGCAGAGCCGACAGCGTGTAGGTTCCATAGGTGTGCCGAAGCATGTGCGCCCTCACCGGGAAGCCAACTTTTTTCTCAATGGCTTTCATGGCGTCGACGACCGCGCCTTTCGAGAATTCTGTTCCAAGCTCTGTCAGCACAAGCGCCGTCGGGACCTGCCCAGCCCTTTGCCGCCGGACCTCTCGCTGGTGCAGCGAATAGGTCCACATGTCTTCCATCAGCGACCACGGCACATCCACGCTTCTGGGCTTGCCATACTTGAGGTGCATGTCAGCAGGCTCCAGATTGACGCGGATCATCTGCCCAGGAGTAAGCCCCGTTCGGGTTCTCGGGTTGAAGACATACGTCAATGGAAAGGAGCGCGCCTCACAGGAGCGCATCCCGGTGCGCACCATCAGGTTGAACAAAAGAGCATGGCTTGGGTCAAGCCTTGCGCCAAGGCACTGCCTGACCTGCTCTTTAATCAAGAATTTGATCGTTGCCTTACGCTCGCGGGCCATTACCACCGGCTTTGAGACCATGCCACCCGTGCAATCCACATGGGCAAGAAACCCCTGATGGGATGGAGTCCGAACGTCGCGCATGCCGAATGGCAGATGGGAGACGTAGCCCTGGCGTTTGCACCAATCGTAAAACCGCACGACCAGGTTCAACCGCTTATTCACGGTATTCGGATTCAGACCTAGCTCGCCAAGCGACCAATCACGATACTTGGCCACAACGCTCAGCCCATGCGGCTTTTGGTCCTCATCCCAGGTCAAGTCGTTGGCAGACAAGAATGCAAAGTAGTCGTATAGCCTGCGGCCATACGCTTCCCAAGTGAGCTTGCTCTCAATGCTTCCATGGGTGACCAAGGTGTGCCACAGGAACGATTGCGCAGGTTCCAGGGGCCATCCGTCATCGTCGATAAGCAACGGGAAACCCGCAAACGAACGACCTTCAACCGTGAGGTCCGTTGTAGCCAGCACAAGCCTCACACCCCCCTCTCTTTCAGTAGCTTGGCGGCCGCCTTGAAGTTGATGCCGTGAATGTGCATGACCAAATCAATGGCGCCGCCACCCCCACGGTCCATGCGCACATCCCAAAACTTCGGTCCGGTGCACAAGAGCTCCCAATCATGGCCGGCAGCATGGGCGTGCCAACGGGTGGTCAGATGACTCGATCGTGGATGAAACGAGGGATCTTCTTTGATGTGTTCAGCCAGCAGGCGCAGGACATAGAGGGAATCCATCTCCCGCCACCGCGCCAGGTCAAAGTTATCCACAGATCTCATTACGCTCCGTTTCCTCCCCCAGACCCCCACCTGCTACTCGTCTCAAAGAGACGATGAATCCAAATATCCAAAGTCCGAAAGACATGAAGCATCCTACTAACAAACTTGATCAATAAGATCGTTGTTGGAGAGCACCACGATCGGAACCTTGGCCAGGTCCGGCCGGAAGACCCGTTCGCAGCTCACATAGAAATTGTTGCAGTCGACCAGGGCCAACTGCTGCACAGGCCTTTTCACGGGGCGACCTCAGTACAACTTGTGCAGGTTGCGGGTTACCACACCCCAGATGACCAGCTCCTCGCCGTCTTTGACCACGATGGGTGGGTACAGCGGGTTTTCTGCAATGAGCTTGACCACGCCGCCCCGGCGGTACAAGCGTTTGACGGTGTAGTCGTTGTTCAGCACTGCCAAGACGATGTTGCCGTGCTTGGCCTCGATGGAGCGATCCACCAAGAGTTCATCGCCTTCATAGATACCGATGCCACTCATCGAGTCGCCCTTGACACGAAAAATGAAGGTGGCTTCCTTGTTGCGAATCAGGTGCTCGTTCAGGTCAATGCGCTTGCGCGTGTGGTCTGCCGCTGGCGATGGAAAACCAGCTGCGACCTTCCAGGCGCAAACATCCAGCCAGACTTTGGTGTCAGGCACGAATACAGGAGAAAGCGACGGTTCAGGGAGAGTGGGCATGCCTTGAATATACTGTACGAATATACAGTTTTTCAAGTGCCCATATCCACCCCGGCAAGAGAACTTTGGAATCAGGTCCTGGGCGCTGGGGACGCCACCAACTCCGGCATGTGCTGCCAGTTCATCAGTGCCGTGGCCTGCGAAACATCGGCACTGAGCCAAGCACCGTGCAGCGCAGGGGCGATGATGACGGGGGTTCGCTTTTCATCACCGCTCTTGTGAAACTGGTTCATGACCGGATGCTCATCGGCATTGACCGTGAGCATAGAAAAACTCACCACCCGCTCGCCCGAGGCGGGGTCGGTCCAGCGGTCCCACAGGCAGGCGATGCCAAACGGGTCACCACTGGCCAGCGCAATCTTCCAGCGCAAGGCCCTACCGGACTCGTAGCTGGGCTCATAGAAGTGATCGACCAACACCAAGCCGTATTGGCGCTGACGCCATGCGGTGCGGTAACTGGGCTTTTCTGCAGCGGTTTCGCTGCGGGCGTTGTAGGTGTGGCGACTGATCTTGTCGTCCTTGGCCCATGCGGGGATCAAGCCAAACCGAGCCAAGCCGCACGCAACCCGACCGGTTTGGTGGCTTTTGACCACGACAGGTGCAGCAAACCCAGGGTAAGACTCCTCGGGGTAGCCAGCTGGCAAGTCAACGCCGAACTTTTCCTTGACCCATGGGGCGCGTTGGGTTGGAGTGAAGTTGGTGCACACAGGGAAAGTTTATCGCCAGCTTCGACTTCCTCCACCACTGCGACTCATGTGGACCCAAACGATCCCCGCCACAGCCATATGCGCCAAAGTCAGAACAACAGAATATCCATGCAACCACACAAAACGCGTTCTGTCACCCATGCCCGTTGCGCTGCTGATTGCAGGTAAATAACTTTCCGGCATGTCGAAATCCTTCAAATACACCAAGGCGTCATGGCACGACGAGGTGTGTCTGAACCACCGACTTGAGTTGATCCGCCCGAAGTGCCGCGGTGGACATCTCATCGAGCGAGAGGCGAACGCCCAGTGAGCCACTGCCCAAGCGCACAGGAAACTTCTTCAGGCTGATGTCCATGTGCAGGATGGCCGGGTGTGCTGCGCATGCGCCTGCAATGCGCGTCATGAGTCTTTCCTGCGTCTCATAGTGACCATCTGCCGCGAGTCGGTCAATTTCCTGAATCAATGGGTCATAGTCAAACACATGCGCCATGCCGTCGCGTGCGATGAAGACGTGATCGACGGCAATGCCCAGTGTCAAATCCAGGATGTGCCTATCGGGCTTGGTGTCGTCAGGACCATAAGTTCCGATGTCCGTCTTCAGTTCTAGATCTCGCAATTCGATGAGCGCTGAATTCATGGGTTTCATGCCTGTGTCTTTTGACTGACGAATTTCACCAGACCCTCGCTGGCCTCTTCGATCAAGTCCAATACGTGTTCAAACCCTTGGCTGCCACCGTAGTAGGGGTCAGGTATCACGGGCGCCTGCGTTGTTTGCAAAAACTCAGCGAATCCCCGGATCTTGTGAAGATGCTGCGCAGGGCACCTTTCTTCCAGCAAGGCGCGGTTGTCCCAATCCATGGTCAGCAACAAATCGAATTCCTCAAAGTCACGCTCGACAACGGATCGGGCCCTCAAATGCGACAGGTCATAACCGCGTTGACGCGCATGCGCCTGGCTGCGTTCATCGGGGGGCGCGTCCGGGTGGAAGTTGTGCGTTCCTGCCGAATCGATTTTGACTTTGTGCAGAAGATGGTGCTCGGCCAGCTTTTGAGAAAAGACCGCTTGCGCCGTAGGACTTCGACAAATGTTGCCCATGCAAACAAACAGAATTTTGAAATCAGCGAGGTTCATTTCATGCTTTGTTTCGGGTGCACAGGAGAGCGCTAAGCCGTTCGCTTCAGATCAGAGGCGTCGGGCCAAAACCACAGCCGCAGACGAGCCCCAGCCGACCGTCCAGCACCAGATCCGCAACAACAAGCCGGGATGGCTGCCTGCCAAGGCCGCAGATTCATCCCGGTGATGCTGCTCATCGGCATGCAACGAATCAACAGCGGCAGCAAGCCTTCAGGGCCGCCGTGCACATGGATGTGATCAATCTGCTGCTGGTAATGGTGATCGACAAAGGTCTCGACCGCTGCAATCGTGGCGTAAACAGCAGGGCGACCGATCAGGGCTGGCAATGCGCCAGTCAGCCATCCGGCCAAACGCCATGGCCCCAGAAGGCAACTTCGCTGTGAGGCGGGCAACCAATTTTCCATTTCAGCCAAATGGTCGGCTTCGGTGACCCCATGTGCCTTGGCAAAAGCCAAGAGTTCAAGGTCACCACGCCACTGCGCTACGGCTTGAATGCCTTTGTAAATGTAGACAGCACCCGTCTCACCCGCATGGTCAGAACGCAGTTCTTGCACAAGATGGTGAGACAGGCCTGTCCTCATCCACAGCGGTGATTCAGACACCCAGCAGTTTCTTGGCTTCGGCCAGCGCCTTCATGGATTCGGTGTGCTTGCCTTCTTTGTGCAACTTTTCACCCTCTTCACGCAAAGCTTTGACTTTGGACATGTCCGCAGCCGGCAATGTCGCCGAAGGCATCTTGGCGTCGATGGCCCGCATCTCACCAGGGCAACCATGCGCTGAAGCGGTGGCTGCAAAGAACACAAACATTGAACCCAAAACAAGATGTTTCACAGATGAACTCCAGTTGTTGAGATCTGAGGATATTGCAAGCTATCTGGCGGGCGTCATTTCAGGAATGCTTGTCCCCAATCACTGCTGGGGAATAAGCTGTGCAGGAACGAATGGGGTGACGACAACAACCAGCCGCCTTTGTGCTGTGACAGACAGACCTGTGCACCCGCTTCTTCTATCTTGAACATTCTGGTTGTGGTTACGCCATGGTGGCGTGAGGATCGGCCAGTCATCTGTCCATGAGACAAGGAGTTCAGCCATGCACACCCCTCCCCCCTTGATCCGCATCACAGGCACCGCCTGGCTGGCTGCCGCATCCCTGATCTTGTCCGCCTGCTCGGGCATGACGCAGCAAGAAATGAACACCGCCATTGGCGCTGGTGTCGGGGCCATTGGTGGCTCCATATTGACTGGTGGCAGCACAACCGGCACATTGGGTGGTGCTGCGGTAGGTGGTGTGATCGGTCACGAAGTCAACAAACCCGCCAAGTGAGAAACGACCATGCTTGAAACCATTGCCATCATTCTGGTCATCTTGTGGCTGGTGGGTCTCGTGTCTTCGTACACCATGGGAGGCCTGATCCACATTCTGCTGGTCATCGCGATCGTGGTGATCCTGGTGCGCGTGATCCAGGGGCGAAGACTCTGAATCTGACACAGCCGCTCACACGCCACTGTCCATCCATGAAAAATCCTGCACCTTGAAAAGGGTGCAGGATTTTTGTTGGCGAATGGCTCAGCGTTGCTGCTGCGAACCAGTCACCTGCACTTCCACACGACGGTCCACACGCAAGCAGGTGATCAAGGCCGGGCTCGCTGTCATGCCTTTGCAATCGCCCATCTGGGTTTCGGGTTGCGAAGAGCCCACACCGACGGCGGTGACTTTGGCAGCCGAAATGCCCCCCACTTGCACCAGGTAATTGCGGACCGCCTCGGCACGTCGCAGTGACAGCTTGTCGTTGTAGGCCTTGGACCCCAAGCGGTCCGTGTGACCCGTGACCTGGATGCTGTCGACGTTCACGTCTTTGAGCTCCAGGAGCAGTATGTCCAGCGCCTGTTTACCGTCCGCTTGCAAACTGTCCTGGTCAAAACCAAACAGGGAGTCGGCCTCCAGCTTCACCTTGACCCATGGTTTGGGTGCAGGCTCGGCAGGCGCAGCCGGGGCCTGTGCAACCACCGCTGGCTCCTTGTAAACCGGCTCGACGACGGGTGGTACATAGGGGGTGTAGGCCGTTTTGGTCACGGGCGTTGTGCCGCCAAAACGGTAGACCAAACCCAAAGAAATCAGATCGACGTTGGCGCGTTGACCCACGGAATCGTTGACACGGTAGCGCTCACCCTCCAGACGCAAAGTCAGCGCTGGCGTGAATGCATACTGGGTGCCCAGACCATATTTGTAATTGGTCTCGCGCTTGCTGGTTGAAGGTTCTGTCACCGACACAGCACCCGTGCCACTGAATGTGCCCTTAGTTTGTGCGTAAGCAGCCCCCACGCGACCCAGCAAGGACCAACGGTCCGTGATGGGCAATGTGCCCACCAGGTCCAGGTTCAGGCCCCTGACCCGCGCAGAACCAGACAACGTACCGGCAGGTGTGGTGCTGGCATCAAAACCAAATCGGCCCAAGTCGAAATAACCCGTTTCCACGGCCCAGTTGGGGCTCATGGGGAAGCCCACAAAAGCTTTGTAACCGGTCCCCTTTTGGTCGACGGACAAGGCATCGGTGGTGAAGCCAGCACCCAACAAGCCTTGCGTGATGCGTGCGTTGTCAATGTGCGCCTTGGACTCGCCCGCACTGATGCCCATGTAAAGACCCGTATTGGGCACCACCTCTTGTGCAAACAGCGCTGGGCTGGCCACAGCCAGCAAGGCCAACAAAACTGCATGGGCTTGGATGTCAAATCGTTTCATGTCAAATACTCCAAAAAATGGCGAGATGCCTGTGTGAAAAGAGAACGGAAATCCGGTCAAACTGCGAGAACAGCCTCACCAGAAACTGGTGTCAATGCGGGCCTGACGGGGGTGAAGCCTTCGCCTTGGTTTTGTCGTTGAGCAAGCGGCGTATCAGAATCAACCACACTGGATCGCGCAGGGCCTCTGCGAGCGTGGCTCTCGATACCGCCAAACGCTGGACAGGCGTCAAGGTGCTGTTCATGCCGTTTGCGCTTGTTGTATGGCCTGAAGGTCCAGCTGGATTTGCGTCCGGATTTCGCTCAGGACGGGCTGCAAATGCAAGCTGCGGGCCCACCACCAGCAAATGACGCTGACACCCAAGCTGCTGGCGGGCAATGCCAGCAAGACCCACGGGTGAGGCGCATCCTGCAGCGGCAAAACACCCCACAGCAGCAAAGCCACGCCGCCAAACACCACCGCCAACAACAGCGCCAGTGCACTGAGGCTGTACATCACCCATCGGTTTTTGAGTGTGCACAGATAGCGGGCGCTCAACTCACTGGCCAAGTCTGCATACGCTTGCGCATGCGACTTGAGCAAGTCAGGCGGCAGCAACAGCAGTTTCAGCAGCGTGGACATCAGGGCTGGCGTGAGCGCATGAACCAGGAAACCGCCAGGGCAGCCAGGGCACCTGTGCCAGCCGCGATCAGGACCGCGTTGAGCGGCGATTGCTGAATCAGGTGCTCCGTGCTGACCCGCACATGGTGGGCCTCTTTTTCGAGCTTGCGCATGGCGTCTGCATACACGTCTTTGCCTGACTCGCTCAGGTTGCGCAGTTCGTCTTTGACCCGATGGCCCATACGGTTCATGGCGGGCTGAGCGTCTTGCAAGGCCTCATTCACATTGCTGGCCATGGTCGTGCCGAAAGACGAAATTTTTTCTGGTGCCGTTTTTTGATCTGACATAAAAGCCTTTTGAATGAAGTGAACCCATGGAGAGACCCACTTTAGAAGTTCAAGCAAACAGGCGTCTGTGGTTTGGCACACCAACGGCCAGCAAATGCACCGAGCACAGAGACTTCGGACAAAGAACACGCGCAAACCATGGAAAAATATCCACAGTCTTTGCAAGCATTTCCTGCGCTGGATCAAGTCATTGCACTCTTTTTGCGCGATCATGGTCCAGCCGATGCCGCCATTGATCTTTAGTTTCAGCCTGCATCGGTACTTTGAAATGGATGACATGCATTACCTCGACCTCAGGCCATCCCAGCTCATCGGGTCGTGCTCACGCGCATCGGCCATGCCCCGATGACGACGTCATCTGGTCTTGCACCAAATCAACTGCTGGCCTGTTTGCCCCGCGCCGAGCTGGCGCTTTTGACCCCCCTGCTGGACAAGGTGGAGCTGCAGGCAGGTAAATCGCTGTATGCCTCAGGTTCGCACTTTGAGAATGTTTATTTCCCATTGAGTGGCTTGGTGGTCTTGCACAGCCAGGTCCAAAATGGCGACTCCTCGGTGCTCTCGCTGGTCGGGCGTGAAGGCTTTGTGGGTGTGTCGAGCTTCATGGGCGGCCTGTCCACCACCAGCGACGCGACTGTTTTTTCAGGCGGCACCTTCATGCGCATGCGCAGTGCCGATCTGCGCCAGGCATTTGAACAATCGGTGCCCCTGTTGCACTTGTTGTTGCGCTACACACAGGCGCTCATCACGCAAATGGCACAGACTTCGGCGTGTAACCGCCACCACTCGGTGGACAACGCGTTCAGCCGATTTTTGTTGCTGGGCCTGGACCGGACGGTTGGCCATGAATTGCTGTTAACCCATGAAAAAGTCGCCCATTTGCTGGGCGTGCGCCGCGAAGGTGTCAGCGAAGCGGCCATGCGCTTGCAGCGCCAAGGCTTGATCAGTTATTCACGGGGCCGCATCAGGGTTTTGGATCGCGTGGGCATGGAGGCTTGCTCTTGCGAGTGCTACAAAGTCATCAAAACCGAATACGATCGCCTGCTGCCGATGCAGTTGGCTGTTTAAGTTGCCACGCCCAAAGTGCCTTGCCATGATTGACGCCCTTGTCTGATTCCCTGCCCGCCAAGCCAAACCCTGAAGGCCCACGCATTGTCGGCATCGGCGCATCTGCGGGTGGCCTGGCAGCACTGGAAAAATTCTTCGCACACCTGCCGAGCGAAACAGGTATGGCTTACGTGGTGGTTCAGCACACGAGCCCCAAGCACAAAACTCTTTTAGGCACCTTGTTGCAACGGGTCACGGCCTTGCCCGTTCACACTGCGGACAGCGGCAGGGTGGTGGAAGCCAACACCATTTACGTCATGCCCACCAGCGGCACACTCACTGTGGTGCGTGGCTGTTTGCATTTCATGGCCACGCCCCAAGCGGCCAGCGCACCGCTTGTGATCGATGCCTTTTTGACCTCTCTGGCGCAAGACCAAGGTTGCCGTGCAGTGGGCGTGGTTTTGTCGGGCATGGGGCGCGATGGCGTGCAAGGTCTGCAAGCCATTCACCAGGCAAAAGGTTTGTGCCTGGCGCAACAACCGGACACGGCCGCGTTTGCCTCCATGCCCCAAAGCGCCATCGATGCAGGGTGTGTGGATGTGGTGGCCGCGCCTGAGGACATGCCCGCACAGATTGCGCAATGGCCTTTGTCAAGCGATGCACTCTGCAAAGAAGTGCCTGCTGTCACCGCCACTGACACAGCTACCGAGCACCCCCCCTCTACCGATGGCCTGCAAGCCATTGTGGACCGGCTCCAACAACACCTCCACCACGATTTTTCGCTGTACAAAACCAGTACTTTGCTCCGGCGGGTCGAGCGGCGCATGCATGTTCACCAACTGCCATCGATGGTCGCCTATCTGAACTACCTGCAATCCAATCCACCCGAACTGGCATTGCTGTTCTCTGAAATGCTGATCGGCGTGACCTCTTTTTTCAGGGACGCACAGGTTTGGCAGGATCTGTCGGCGCATGTGTTGCCCACCCTGTTCAGCACAGATGACCCCTCCCCCATCAGGGCTTGGGTGCTGGGATGCTCCACGGGAGAAGAGGCTTACAGCCTGGCCATGCTGCTGCGAGAGGCGCAAGACCTGTCCGGCCAAGCACCCCGGGCTGTGCAGATCTATGCCACCGACCTCAATGCCGCTGCCATCGCTGTCGCCCGAAAAGGCTGGTACAGCCAGCAGGCGGTGGTCGGTATTTCCCAGGAACGCCTCACCCGTTTTTTCATGCCCAGCCAGGGTGGTCACCAGGTGCAGCCTGACATTCGCGCCATGGTCATGTTTGCCAGGCACGATGTGATCACCGACCCGCCGTTCACGCGGCTGGACCTGCTGCTGTGTCGCAACGTCATGATTTACTTCAATGCCACACTGCAGCGCCGCCTGATACCCTTGTTTCACTTTTGCCTGCGTGCTGGGGGCTGCCTGGTGCTCGGCAGCGCTGAAACCGTGGGGCGTTCGCAAAATCTTTTCAAGGCTTTGCTTCCTTCATCCCGAATTTACGCTCGAAGCGAGCAACGGCCCGCCCCTGGCTCGGTGGCTTTTCCCATCCATCGCCGGCCCGCCTCACCCTCCAAGGAGATGTCCGTGTCCACATTGCCCCCACCGCCCAGCGATAACCTGCAAGCCTTGGCCGATCAGGTCTTGCTGCAAACGTTTGCACCGGCTGCGGTTCTTGTCAATTCATCGGGCGATATTTTGTACATCAGCGGCCGAACAGGACACTACCTGGAGCCTGCTGCGGGCAAGGCGAACTGGAACATCCATGTGATGGCCAGATCCGGGCTGCGTGCCCAGATCGCCACCGCTTTGCGTCAAGCCTTGCAAGAAGGCCGCCCCGTGGTGGTGCATGGCTTGCCCCTGGAGGGACAAGGACATCGGCAGTTGCAAGTCACCATTCACCCATTGCACGAACCCAAGTCTCTGGCAGGCTCGGCCATGGTGGTTTTCAAAGAGCAGGAGGTCATCGCTGTCGCTGCGAACCCATCAACCTCCTCGGCTTCGGCCGTCAACGCCGAGTTGCAAGCTGCGCAAGCACAGTTGCAAGCCTTGCGCCATGAAATGCATGTGTCCAAAGACCAGCTGTCGGCCATCAATGAAGCCTTGAAACTCACCAACGAAGAGCTGCAATCGGCCAACGAAGAACTGAGCACCTCCAAAGAGGAAGCGCAGTCCATGAACGAAGAGCTGCAAACCATCAACAGCGAACTGCAAACACGCCTTGACGATCTGGCGCTGGCGCAAAGTGACATGCAAAACCTGCTCAACAGCACCGACATTGCCACGCTCTTCTTGGACAACGACTTGAACGTGCGCCGTTTCACGGAAAAAGCGGTTGGCATTTTTCATTTGCGCGAGGCCGATGTGGGCCGCCCACTGAGCGATCTGGCCAACACGCTGGTGTATCCGCTTTTGCAGGACGACGTGAAGGAAACCTTGCGCACCTTGACGCCCTGCACCAAGTCTGTGGCTGCCACCGACGGTCGCTGGTTTTCGGTGCGCATCATGCCCTACCGGACCTTGGCCAACACGGTCAATGGTGCCGTGTTGACTTTTGTCGACATCAGCACAGCCAAAGCGCTCGAATTTCGCTTGCGTGAAAGCCATGCGACACCACCCCCACCCGAGAGTCCATGATGAATGCCCCACCCAACAGCAGTGCGCCACCTTCGCCCAATTTGCGCGAGCGAGCACAGTCCCGGCTGCATACCAAACACACCCAGACTGACGTGGCCAAGGACGCCAGCAAAGCCTTGCGGGTGTTGTTCGATCTGGCCTCATCTCCCGCCACCGCCCACGACGCCTTGGCTTTGCTGCACGAGCTGCAGGTGCACCAGGTCGAACTGGATTTGCAAAACGAAGAGCTGCAATCCTCCCGCGCCGAGCTGGAAGCCTCCTGGACGCGGCAAACCCAGTTGATGGACGCCTCGCCCAGTGCACAGCTGATTCTGGATGGCTCGGGCTGCTTGGCGGCATGCAACGTGCAAGCCTTGCGATGCCTCGCCCAAAGCTGGCCCCAGCTGCTGGGCAAACCGCTGAATACCTGGATCTGCCCCATGGACAGGCCGCGAGTTCAAGCATGGCGAAAGAACGCCGAGCAGCGCTCTCAACCCATATCCCTGGGCTTTTCGCTTCAGGCGGGAGGGGCAACAGCTCGTGCTGTATGGGCTGCGGCATGCGCCAACCCTTTGTCTCCGGGCGTGCTGATGTCATGGGTCGATGCACCAGACGCATTGGCTTGACGTGTGATGCAGCGCACGGACGCATGCGCCGCAGACACCTAGCATCAAGTTGACTTGAGGCCGGCACCCGAACAGGTGAGGCACCAAGCCATCAGCCAAGCCGCGGTTTGGCTGGTTCACCTTCACGCACAACTTCAAGCACGATAGGACTTCATCATGATCCGTCAAACATCGCTGGCCGCCATGGCCGCTTCCCTGGTTATTTTGGCTGCATCGGGTTGCGCGGTGACGCGTGGACAAGAGACGGTTGGGGCTTACATCGACGATGCGGGCATCACGACCTTGGTGAAATCCCGTTTCTTTGAAGACAAAGACGTTGCAGGCACCTCGATCAGCGTGGAAACCCTCAACGGCACTGTCATGTTGTCAGGCTTTGCCAAAAACAGCCTGGAGCGCAACAAGGCCGAAACCATCGCCCGTGGTGTCAAGGGCGTCAAGTCGGTCAAGAACGAGATCGCCATCCGTCCATGAGGACAGTGGCGGTTTTTGACCGTGTCCGTGCGCTGGTTCACGCTTTTTGCATAAAAGGGGGACAGCGCATGGACTCGACCGGTGTACAGTCGCACCAGCCAGCGCCTTCCCGTCTTGTGCATTTGCGCTGCAACGATTGACTTTTTGCAAGCTTCTCCTCCCGGCTACCTGACCAAGCAAGAAACCATCGCTGTCCTTGGCGTGGACGATTTGCAGATCCGTTCGCTGCTCGACAAAAACCAGTTCCACGACCCTCTGGAGGAAGCCCTCAATCTGGGGATTTCTTCGGCCACGTGGCCCTTGTTTGGCTTGCTTTGGCCTTCAGGGCAGCGCATGGCCGAACGCATGGCGCAAAGGCCCGTGACGGATGAACGGATTCTGGAAATTGGTTGCGGCCTGGGGTTGTCGAGTCTGGTGGCGCATCGGCGCGGTGCCAATGTCACGGCCAGCGACTGCCACCCCTTGACCCATGCTTTTCTGGACGAAAACACCCGCCTCAACGGCTTGCCACGGATGGCTTACCGTCACGGTTTATGGGGCACGGCTGCGCTGCGTGAAGACGGCCTGCCCGTGCTGACCTTGGCGCAGGATGCGAATGTCAGTGGCGTGTTTGATTTGATTGTGGGCAGCGACATCCTCTACGAACGCGACGATGAGGGGACATTGGCCAGCTTCATCAACAGCCATGCAGCGCAGCACTCGGAGATATGGGTGGTGGACCCCAACCGGGGCAACCGGGCTGCCTTTCACAAACACATGGCGCGTGCCGGCTTTGCCATGCATGAGCACCTGCTGGAGCAAGCCGCCACGCTGGATCAACCTGCATACAAAGGGCGCATGCTGACCTACACGCGCTAAGAAACAGATCCCATATCAAGTCCAGGATGACACGCTCACAACACGATCCTGTCACACCGGACTAAATCGAAGGGTCCATGCTGGCCGTTCCTTGAATCACAAACTCAAGTCGTAACCGATGGTGATCGGTGCGTGGTCTGAAAACTTTTCGCCTTTGTAGATGTGTTCGGTGCGGGCCTTCTCGGCCAAGGCGGGCGTGGCCAAGTGGTAGTCCAGTCGCCACCCCACGTTTTTCGCATAAGCCTGACCGCGGTTGCTCCACCAGGTGTAACAAGCGTCGGTGGTGTCGGGCTGCAGTCGGCGGTACACGTCCACCACGCCGCCTTCGGTGGTCAGCTGGGTCATCCAGGCACGCTCTTCGGGCAGGAAGCCGCTGTTCTTGAGGTTGCCTTTCCAGTTCTTGAGGTCGGCCTCCTTGTGCGCAATGTTCACGTCACTGCACACAATGAAATCGCGCTCGGCCTTGAGGGTCATCAGGTGCGGGTACATCTTGTCCAGAAAGCGGAACTTGGCCTCCTGCCGCTCGGGGCCGGACGAACCGCTGGGGAAGTACACGCTGATGATGGACAGCTTGCGGCCAGGCTTATCAAAGCGCGTTTCCACATAACGGCCTTCGGCGTCGAACTCGCCGCCGTCAAATCCGATGACCACATCGCTGGGCTCGTGGCGGGTGTAGACGCCCACGCCCGAGTAACCCTTTTTCTCGGCAAAGTGGAAGTGGCCCCTCAGGCCCGCGAGCTCTTCAAACTTGCCCGCCACGTCAGACTCCTGGGCTTTGACCTCTTGCACACAAATACAATCGGGTTTCTCTTGCGCCAGCCAGGCTTCGACCCCTTTGGTCGTGGCCGAACGGATGCCGTTGAGGTTGAGGCTGGTGATTTTGAACAAGGATTTCCCCATGGTGACAGGACAGGCAAGCAGCGCCGACACACAGGCGCTGGCTCAGGAATTTGTGCAGTTTGCGGTCGATTCGGGCGTGCTGCGCTTTGGCGAATTCAAGACCAAAGCCGGGCGCATGAGCCCCTACTTCTTCAACGCTGGCCTGTTTGACGATGGCGCCAAGCTCGGCCGACTCGCGCAATTCTATGCAAAAGCCCTGCTGGCCAGCGGCATCGAATTCGACATGATCTTTGGCCCTGCTTACAAGGGCATTCCGCTGGGCGCGGCCGTGGCCATCGAGCTGGCCCGTCTGGGCAAGAACGTGCCCTTTGCCTACAACCGCAAGGAAGCCAAGGACCACGGCGAAGGCGGCTCACTGGTGGGCGCGCCGCTCAAAGGCCGGGTGCTGATCGTGGACGACGTGATGAGCGCCGGCACCGCTGCCCGCGAATCCATCGAACTGATCAAAGCCGCCGGGGCCACGCCTCACGCGATTGCGATTGCGCTGGACCGACAGGAAATGGCCACCGAAAAGCAGGCCGATGGCTCGGTCAAAGACGTGGCCCACAGCGCTGTGCAGTACGTGCGGGGCACATTGGGCATGGGCGTGTGCTGCATCGCCCAGCTGTCTGACCTGTTGGCTTATCTGTCGGCGCAAAGCGGCAACGAGCTGGGTCTGCACCTGCCCAAGGTTCAGGCTTACCGTGACCGCTACGGGGTGTGACCCTGGTCACCAAACCCGATGGCACCTGGCTGCGCCTGCACGGGTTATCATGTGAGACTACCGATTAAGTTTTCATAAAGTGAAATTTAAGCCCTTTGCCATGGCAGCCTGTTTGCTGCTGGTCTCTTCCATGTTGTTTGCAGCCCCTGACGACGAGGCGTCGACCGGGCCCAAACGCATGCCTGAAAAAATCAATTTGATTCAGCTGGGTGACCAGGTCAAAACCAGCGTGGGCGAAAAGACCAATCAGATGTTGGGCCAAGCCATGACCTTGCTGGGTGTTCCCTACAAACGGGGAGGCAGCTCGGCCGACACGGGCTTTGACTGCAGCGGCTTCGTGCGTCACATCTATGAAACCTCGATCGGACGTTTGCTGCCTCGGCGTGCCGAAGAACAGGCCGTGGCTACTGAAAAAATCGATCGCAGCGAACTCCATCCTGGTGATCTGGTTTTTTTCAACACCATGCGCCGCACCTTCAGCCATGTTGGCATTTACATCGGTGATGGCAAATTCATCCACGCACCCAGCGCAGGCAAAGCGGTGCGCGTGGACGACTTGAGAGCGGCTTACTGGACCAAGCGCTTCACCGGCGCACGGCGTGTCCAGGAAACCGCAACCACCGACAACGTCAGCCGCTGATCGGCACGCGAGCGCACACAAAAACGCCACCGCAAAGGGTGGCGTACTTGAGTTTGGTGCGGCTGGCGGGGATCGAACCCACGACCCTTGGCTTCGGAGGCCAATACTCTATCCACTGAGCTACAGCCGCACGCTGCATTGCGCATGGATTATCTCACGGCTTGTCTTTCTTCCTCGCGCTTGCAAGCTCGGCGAAGGGTGGGCGGCTATAATATTGGGTTGATTCCGGTCAATCCCAAGGCCCATCGGCCAAGCCCTACAAGAGGATTTCATGAGCGACAACAGCCACGATCAGCACGAAGCACACACCGGCCCGGTGAAAACGCCCAAGCAAATGCTTTTGCTGAGCCTTGCATCTTTCATCATTCCGGTGTTCATCATCATCGGCTTGGTGTTCTACGTCACATCGGCCAACAAGCCCGCTGCCGGCGCTGTTGACACCGAAAAAGCCACCGCTCAGCGCATCCAGAAAATCGGCATGGTCGAGATTCGTGACGCCAACCGTCCCCTCAAGGCCGGTGAAGAAGTCTACAAAGCGCAGTGCGCTGCCTGCCACGCAGTGGGTGCAGCCGGTGCTCCCAAGTTCGGCGATGCCGCCGCCTGGGGCGCTCGCATCAAACAAGGCCTCGATACTTTGGTGACTTCTGCCCTCAAAGGCAAAGGGGCCATGGGTGCACAAGGTGGTGGCGATTTCAACGACACCGAAATTGCACGCGCTGTGGTGTACTTGGCCAATGGTGCGGGTGGCAAGTTCGAAGAGCCCAAAGCACCCGCTGCCGAAGCTGAAAAGAAGTGATGGCCTGAGGCCTCCCAAAGAACCGACCTGAGGGTCGGTTTTTTTATGTCCGGCTGGATGGTTTGTCGTTTTACCCACTTTGTGGACTGATCACGAAACCAAAACGCGAGGGCAAGGTACTGGCCTGGCATTCTTCAGGCGCCCAAAGGCCTTGCTCGATCGCCTCGGCCACCAAGCCGACGTCCCAGGTATGCACCAGCCCCAAGCCCAGTGGCGTGTGCAAATAGACGCGCCCAAGTTCATCGACCAGACAGGCCAGCGCCTGCGTTGCCTGACCGGTGTGGGCTGTCGGCTCAAAGCGCTCGTTCAAGCGCCACACATAGGGCGTGGTTTCCAGCTCCACATAGACCCTTTGTGGCCCATTTTGAAAATACCAACACCCACGGGCATCGAGCTCGTAATTGCGATGGATGAAGTCGATGAGTTTTTCGTGCCGCAGCACCGAGCCCTTGGCACCGTTCACCCCGCTCTGGAACCTGCCCAACTGTTGGACACGGTCATCCCGCATGAGCCATTGGCCGCGACTGTCCAGCCCCAACCAGCCATAACAATCGGGCACGTTCGGCCATTTGGCCATGGCCTGGCGAACGATGTCATCCATGTGATCGCTCCTGCTTGAGGGCTTGTCCCGAGGCGGTCATCAACCAAGGGCCAACCGCATCCGGCAAACCACGCACATGGCTGGGCCAAGGCCCTTGGGCAAAACCCACGTGGCCACCCTGCTCCGGTTGCCAGAGCGTGACCGCAGCTGACACATCCGTGCGCTGCGGCAAGCTGCTTGCAGGCACAAAAGGGTCGTTGCGTGCGTTCAATGCCAACGCCGGAATGCGGATGTCTTTCATCAACGGTTTGGCCGATGCTCTTGACCAGTAATCGTCGGTGTTCTTGAAGCCATGCAAGGGTGCGGTGAACACATTGTCAAATTCGTACAAATCGCGCGCAGCCATGAGTTGCTGTCGGTCGAACAAACCCGGATGTTGTGCCAGCTTGGCCAATGCCTTGGGCTTCATGCTGCGCAAAAACATGCGGGTGTAAATCTGTCGGTTCAAACCTTGGCCAATGGCTTGACCGCTTTGCATCAAATCAAGAGGCGAGCAAATCGATGCGATAGCGTCTGCGCTTTGCGAGGCAGATGCCCCGTGTTCGGCAGCCCAGCGCATCAAGGCATTTCCCCCAAGCGACACGCCAGCCGCGACCATGGTTTGGCCGCCCTGCGTCCGGTGTTGCTGTCGCAATCGCCGCAACACCCAATCGATCTCCTGATGATCGCCTGAATGGTAGGCACGCGGTCCGTGGTTGAGTTCGCCACTGCAGCCCCTGAAATGCGGCAAGGCAAAGTTGAGGTCGTGTGACGCCGCCCAATCGGCAAAGGCCTGTGCGTAGTGGCTGTCGGATGAGCCTTCCAGTCCGTGAAACAGCACCACCATCGGCCTGTCCAGACGGCTTGCTGGCTGCCGATCCACGTCGATGAAATCGTCGTCCGGTGTCACCCAACGTTCGCGCACTTTGGGTAAAGGAGGCCCCCAGCGCCTTCGTGCATACAAAGCAGGCCAAATGGTTTGCGCATGCCCGCCCGGCAACCACGCTGGCGCTCTGTACTGCATGGGTTCAGTGCAAAACCGTGGGTTTGACGCCCACATCCGCCGGGTCATGGGCCGTGCCGGGACTGGCATGGTGGGCCACCATGCGCCAGCCTTGCGGTGTTTTGTGATAAACGTTGGTGGCCAAGACAAACGCCTGTTTTGCGCCTTGCGGGGTGATCACCTCCACCCGCTCCACCAGGTGGTGAACGGCACTCGCCAACGAGACGATCTTGCGCACTCTTTCTGGATGCGCCTGCACACTGCCGTTGGCAAACATGCCCTCGAATGTGGCACGGATGGCACCCTGTCCGATCAAACGCGGGCCACCGGGGTGCACACACACGATGTCATCTTCTTCTGCCCAGCACGCCATGAGCTGTTCGATGTCGGCGTTGTGCAGCGCTTCGTAAAAGCTTTGTTCGATGTCGTCGGGTGACCCACCCACGATGGCGGCGTGCAGTTTGGCTCGTTTCATGATGGGTGAAGTCTACACGCCTGCACGGTGCGGCGGGACACAAAAAAACCCGGTCACAATGTGTGCCGGGTTTTTGAAGATGTCTGCAAGGCTGCAGACACCCCGCTGGAAGAGCGTCTTATTTCTTGCGGTACTTGCGCAGCGCAGAAAGTTGAGCCGCCAAAACAGCCAACTCGGACTGGGCACGCGCCAGATCGATTTCGCTCTTGGCATTGCGCAAGGCCTCTTCCGCCAATTGCTTGGCGGCGTTGGCCTTTTCTTCGTCGAGGTCTTTGCCGCGGATCGCGGTGTCTGACAGCACGGTCACGCAGTCGGGCTGCACTTCCAGAATGCCACCGGCCACGAAAACGAATTCCTCGCCGCCGTCAGCCTTCTCGATGCGAACCGACCCGGCCTTGATGCGGGTGATCAGCGGGGTGTGGCGTGGGTAGATGCCCAGTTCGCCAGACTCGCCGGGCAAGGCCACAAACCGGGCTTCGCCCGAGTAGATGGACTCTTCGGCACTGACCACATCAACGTGGATGGTGTTCATGTTTACTCCTTAAAAAGGTGCGTTCAAGCGGGCTACGGGAGGGCTGGATCAGCCACCCCGTGGCGCTGCTTTAAGCTGCCTTTTTGGCCTTTTCGAAAGCTTCGTCGATGGTGCCGACCATGTAGAAAGCTTGCTCTGGCAGGTGATCGCACTCGCCAGCCACAATCATCTTGAAACCACGGATGGTTTCGGCCAAGGTGACGTACTTGCCGGGCGAGCCGGTGAACACTTCCGCCACGTGGAAAGGCTGCGACAGGAAACGCTGGATCTTGCGGGCACGGGCCACGGCCAGCTTGTCTTCAGGGGCCAGATCGTCCATGCCCATGATCGCGATGATGTCGCGCAGTTCGCGGTAGCGCTGCAGAGTACCTTGCACGGCACGGGCGGTTTCGTAGTGGTCCTGACCCACAACCAAGGGGTCCAGCTGGCGGCTGGTGGAGTCCAGAGGGTCCACGGCAGGGTAGATACCCAGCGAGGCGATGTCACGGGACAACACGACGGTGGAGTCCAAGTGAGCGAAGGTGGTCGCTGGCGAGGGGTCGGTCAAGTCGTCCGCTGGCACGTAAACGGCCTGGATCGAGGTGATCGAACCGACTTTGGTCGACGTGATACGTTCTTGCAAACGGCCCATTTCTTCGGCCAGGGTTGGCTGGTAACCCACAGCGGAAGGCATACGGCCCAACAAAGCGGACACTTCGGTACCGGCCAAGGTGTAGCGGTAAATGTTGTCCACGAAGAAGAGCACGTCTTTGCCTTCGTCACGGAAGGACTCAGCAATGGTCAGACCGGTCAAGGCCACGCGCAGACGGTTGCCTGGTGGCTCGTTCATCTGGCCGTAGACCATGGCCACTTTGGATTCCGACAGGTTCTCGAGGTTCACCACGCCGGAGTCGGCCATCTCGTGGTAGAAGTCGTTGCCCTCACGGGTACGCTCACCCACACCGGCGAACACGGACAGACCCGAGTGCGCCTTGGCGATGTTGTTGATGAGTTCCATCATGTTCACGGTCTTGCCCACACCGGCACCACCGAACAAACCGACCTTACCGCCTTTGGCGAACGGGCACACCAAGTCAATCACCTTGATGCCGGTTTCCAGCAGCTCTTGGGATGGGCTCAGTTCGTCGTAAGCAGGGGCTTTGCGGTGAATGGAGGAAGTGAGTTCCTGGCTGACAGGACCACGCTCGTCGATGGGCGCACCCAACACGTCCATGATACGGCCCAGTGTGGCCTTGCCCACAGGCACGGTGATGGGGTTGCCGGTGTTGGACACCATCAGACCACGACGCAAGCCGTCAGAGGAACCGAGCGCAATGGTGCGCACGATGCCGTCGCCGAGCTGCTGCTGCACTTCCAGGGTCAGCGCAGAGCCTTCCATTTTGAGTGCGTCATAAACCTTGGGCATCTGGTTGCGTGGAAACTCCACGTCGACCACAGCGCCAATACACTGAACAATTTTTCCTTGGGCTTGCATTTTTCGCTCCAAATAATTTGAATTTGCAGAACTGGGAATCAACCGCTGATCGCGGCTGCGCCAGAGACGATTTCCGACAGTTCTTTGGTGATGGCGGCTTGGCGGGTCTTGTTGTAGACGAGTTTGAGTTCGCCAATCACATTGCCTGCGTTGTCCGTGGCGGCCTTCATGGCCACCATGCGCGCCGCATGCTCAGAAGCCATGTTTTCGGCCACGGCCTGGTAAGCCAGTGCTTCTGCGTAACGGACCAACAACTCGTCAATGACCGACTGCGCATCGGGCTCGTAGATGTAATCCCACCCGTGGGCCACGGAACCTGCCGCCTTGGTGTCTGCTTCCATCTGGGTGGAAGACAAAGGCAGCAACTGGTCGATGGTGGGCACTTGCGCCATGGTGCTGACAAACTTGTTGTAGCACAGGTACACAGCGCTCACCTCGCCTGCGGCATAAGCGTCGAGCAGCACCTTGACGGGGCCAATCAGCTTGTCCAGGTGCGGTTTGTCGCCCAGATGGGTCACATGCGCCACCACTTTGGCATTGACGCGGTTCAGAAAACCCAAACCCTTGCCGCCAATGGCCACCGCCAATGGCGTCTTGCCTTGGGCTTGTGTTTCACGCAATTGAGCGGTCACAGCGCGCAACAGGTTGGTGTTCAAGCCACCGCACAACCCTTTGTCTGTGGTCACCACAATGAAGCCCACCGACTTACCGTCGTTTTGCTTCATGAAGGCGTGTACGTACTCAGGGTTGGCCTGCCCGAGATGAGTCGCAATCGTGCGAATCTTCTCGCTGTAAGGACGGGCCGTGCGCATACGCTCCTGCGCCTTGCGCATTTTGGAGACGGAAATCATCTCCATGGCCTTGGTGATCTTCTTGGTGTTTTCCACCGATTTGATCTTGGTGCGTAGTTCCTTGCCCGATGCCATCAGCGGCTCCTTTTGATCAGGTGGAAATTAAGCAAAGCTTTTCTTGAAAGCGGCCACGGCGGTGTTCAATTCGGCTTCTGCCTCTTTGTCCAGTGCTTTGGAGCTTTCGATCTTGGCCAGCAATGCAGCGCACGAGTCCTTCAGGTAAGCGTGCAAACCGTGCTCGAAGGCCAGGACTTTCTTGACATCGATGTCGTCCATGTAACCTTTGTTCACCGCAAACAAGCTGGCGCCCATCAGGCTGATCGACAAGGGGCTGTACTGGGCTTGCTTGAGCAACTCGGTCACGCGGGCACCACGGTCGAGCTGCTTGCGTGTGGACTCGTCCAGATCGGAAGCGAACTGCGCGAAAGCAGCCAATTCACGGTACTGGGCCAAGTCGGTACGGATACCGCCAGACTGGCCTTTGATGACCTTGGTCTGAGCCGAGCTACCCACGCGGGACACCGAGATACCGGCGTTGATCGCAGGGCGGATACCGGCGTTGAACAGGCTGGTTTCCAGGAAGATCTGACCGTCGGTGATCGAAATCACGTTGGTGGGCACGAAAGCGGACACGTCACCGGCTTGAGTTTCGATGATGGGCAGAGCCGTCAAGGAACCTGTTTTGCCTTTGACAGCGCCTTTGGTGAAGGCTTCGACGTAGTCGGCGTTCACGCGGGCTGCGCGCTCGAGCAGACGGCTGTGCAAATAGAACACGTCGCCAGGGTAGGCTTCGCGGCCTGGTGGGCGGCGCAGCAGCAGCGACACTTGACGGTAAGCCACGGCTTGCTTGGACAGATCGTCATAAACGATCAGCGCGTCTTCGCCACGGTCACGGAAGTATTCGCCCATGGTGCAGCCAGAGTAGGCCGACACGTACTGCATGGCAGCAGATTCAGAGGCGGAAGCGGCCACAACGATGGTGTACTCCATCGCGCCAGCTTGTTCCAGAGCGCGCACCACGTTCTTGATCGACGAGGCTTTTTGGCCAATCGCGACGTAAACGCAGGTCATGTTCTGACCTTTTTGGTTGATGATGGCGTCGATCGCGACGGCGGTCTTGCCGGTCTGGCGGTCGCCAATGATCAATTCGCGCTGGCCACGGCCCACGGGCACCATGGAGTCAATCGACTTCAGGCCGGTTTGCATCGGCTGGTCCACCGATTTACGTGCGATCACGCCAGGGGCGACTTTTTCGATCACGTCGGTCATCTTGGCGTTGATCGGGCCTTTGCCGTCAATCGGCTGACCCAGGGCGTTCACCACGCGGCCAATCAGCTCAGGGCCGACGGGCACTTCCAGAATGCGGCCGGTGCACTTGACCGTATCGCCTTCGGAGATGTGCTCGTACTCGCCCAAGATCACGGCACCGACCGAGTCACGCTCGAGGTTCAGGGCCAGACCGTAAGTGGCGGCACCTTCTGCAGTGGCCGGGAATTCGAGCATCTCGCCCTGCATCACATCGGACAGGCCGTGCACACGAACGATACCGTCGGTCACGGACACCACGGTGCCCTGGTTGCGGATATCGGCGCTGGCGGACAGCCCTTCAATGCGGCTCTTGATCAGTTCAGAAATTTCTGCGGGATTGAGTTGCATGACTCTTTCCTTCTTTCTTTAAATATGTCCGGTCTCAATCCGCATCAAGCGGTGAGGGCCGATTTCATTTGTTCCAGTCGGGCCTTGACGGAGGTATCGAGCACCTCGTCGCCCACCACCACACGAATGCCACCGATCAGGGAGGCATCGAGCTCGACACTCACGTTGAGCTTGCGCGCAAAGCGTTTTTCGAGCGTGGACGACAAATCAGCCAAAGCCGAAGCGTCGATGGGGAATGCGCTGTAAACCACCGCATCAGCGGTGCCACCTTGCGCATTCATGAGGGCGCGGTACTGCTGTGCAACCACAGGCAACGCACTGAGACGGCGGTTTTCGATCACCAGGCGCAGGAAGTTCTTGCCAGCCTCGGGCAGTGCTGTGCGCACCACACCGGAGATCAGGTCAAACGCCTGCTCATCGGACACTTTGGGGCTGTCGATGAACTGCTGCAGCTGCGCGTTGTCGGCAACAGCAGCGAGTTCATCCAGCCAAGCGGCCGTGCCAGCAAGATCGGATGCCTGCGCCTTGAACAGCGCTTCGGCATAAGGGCGGGCGATGGTAGCAAGTTCTGCCATGGTCTTCTCTGGCTGGAGCTTTTTACAGCTCGGTCTTGAGGCGGCTCAGCAGATCAGCGTGGACACCGGCGTTGACTTCCTTGCGGAGAATCTGCTCGGCGCCTTTGACGGCCAGGGCAGCGACTTGCTCACGCAGAGCTTCGCGGGCCTTGACTGACTGCTGCTCGGCTTCGGCCTTGGCAGCGGCGATGATCTTGTTGCCTTCTTCGGTGGCTCGTGCCTTGGCTTCATCAATGATGCCATTGGCGCGGCGCTCGGCGTCAGCCAGGCGCGAAGCCGTCTCGTTGCGCGATTTGGCCAACTCGGACTCGACACGCGCATTGGCGTTGGCGAGTTCGGACTTGGCTTTGTCTGCAGCAGCGAGGCCGTCAGCGATTTTCTGTGCCCGTTCATCGAGCGCTTTTGTGATCGGGGGCCACACGAATTTCATCGTGAACCACACCAGAATCGCAAAAACGATCATCTGAATGAACAGAGTAGCGTTAATGTTCACGGTTCAGTCCTTCTTCTGTTGGAAGAGGTACGTGGATTACTTCAGAACGAAGGGGTTGGCGAAGGCGAACAGCAAAGCGATGGCCACACCGATCAGGAACGCAGCGTCGATCAGACCCGCCAAGATGAACATCTTGGTTTGGAGTTCGTTCATCAGTTCAGGTTGACGAGCCGAAGACTCGAGGAATTTGCCGCCCATCAAAGCGATACCGATGGAAGCGCCGATAGCACCCAGACCAACGATCAAACCACATGCCAATGCCACCAGGCCGAGAATGTTTTCCATGAGAAGCTCCTAAAAGTTAGTGGAAAAAAGAAACAGGAAACGAGAGAAAAAGTGTCATCAATGTGCGTCGTGCGCTTGACCCGTGTAGATCAGCGTCAACATCATAAAGATGAAGGCTTGCAAGGTGATGACCAGGATGTGGAACAAAGTCCACACGGTACCGGCGATGACATGGCCAATGGCCAAACCAACACCTGTTGCCGACAATGCCCAGCCGCCACCCATGAGGGCAATCAACATGAACACCAACTCACCCGCAAACATGTTGCCAAACAGTCGCATGCCGTGCGAAACCGTCTTGGCCAAATATTCAATCATCTGCATCAGGAAGTTAATCGGATACAGAGCCCAATGGTCGCCGAAGGGGGCAGCAATCAGTTCATGCGCCCAGCCGCCCAGACCTTTGATCTTGATGTTGTAGACCAGGCAGATGAACAGCACCGAGCAAGACAAGCCCAGTGTGGTGGACAAGTCGGCCGTGGGCACTACGCGCATGTAGTCCTTGAAACCCATGGCCGGGCCAGCAGCGTGCCATGCAGCAGGAATCAGATCCACAGGCAACATGTCCATCGCGTTCATCAGGAAGATCCAGACGAACACAGTCAATGCCAAAGGAGAGATGAGTTTGCGGCTCTTGGCGTTGTGGATCACGCCCTTGGCCTGGTTCTCGACCATTTCAGACAGGATCTCAACGGCAGCCTGAAAGCGGCCGGGGACGCCCGAGGTCGCTTTGCGGGCAGCAGCCCACAACACGATGCAACCGATCACGCCCAGAATCAGGGAAAAGAAAACCGAATCGAGGTTGAACAGACTGAAGTCAACGATGTTGGTTTGCTTGACGCCTTCAAATGAGAAATTCATTTGCAGGTGTTGCAAGTGATGCTGGATGTACTCTCCAGCCGTTGGGGCGTGTGCGCCAGCGTTTTCAGCAGCCATAAATCACCAATCAGTTCAAAAAATAGTCGGTTTCGATTTGCGTTGCATCCAGCCCAGCGCCATGGCCAGCCAATACACCTTCATCGTCACCACAAAGCCGGCCACCAAGGCAAACCAGCTCAGGTCTGAAATCACTTTGGGCGCCACCAGAAGCAGCGCCACGGTCAAGACAATCTTGACCAACTCCCAAACAAACAAACCCACCAAGGCAGAGCCCGGTTGGGTTCGCCGCATTTGCCGGCTCAAAGCCCTGACAAACACCACGGCGGGAATCACCACCGCCACCGAACCCCAAGCCGCCGAAGCTGCCAGATGCCACTGGCCGCTGACCAGCCCCGTGAGCAGCGCCAGCACGGCACCAACCCCCACCTGTAACAGCAACACACGCCAAGGCGATGCCTGTGGGTTGTTTTGCCGCCAGGCCTGCGCCTCTTCGGCGCTCAGGGGCTTGAAATCGGGTTCGGAACCTTCATCTGCAGCATCTGTCGTGTCACTGGGCATACCCGTTTTCAGGGATGAGGCGATTTTGGTCATCTCAAATTACACCGGGGTTACGTACACGGCGAACACCGCAAAGCCTCTGATTATACGTAGAAACCCGTGCGCGCCCACTTTTTTTGATCCAGATCCAATTGCCCCACGCCCAACACGGCCAAGACCAACAGCGACAATCGTCCGGCAAGCCCACGGGGCCTGCGCTTTTCACGCTGTAGATCGGTGGATGTATGTACGAATGGTTTAAATTTTTTCATCTGGCCGCCGCCATCGTTTGGCTTGGCGGGATGGCCCTGGTCATTCTGGCGATGCGCCCCGTGGTGATCGCCCAAATGGCCCCGCCTGAGCGCCTGACTTTGATGTCCAGCGTGTTGAAGCGGTTTTTTGCCATGGTCTGGGGCTCGGTAGCCCTGATTCTGGCCACCGGTTTCTGGATGCTGTCGACGGCCGACATGGCCCTCGCCCCCAAGGGCTGGCATGCCATGTCAGGCTTGGGCCTCCTGATGTGCCTGATTTTTGCGCACATCTGGTTCGCCCCATTTCGCCGCCTGAAAGCGGCCGTGGCCGCATCCGACTGGCCTGCGGCAGGCCATGCCCTGGGCCAAATTCACCCCTTGGTCATGACCAATTTCGCATTGGGCTGGCTGGCGGTGTTGGCCGTCGTCGTCTGGCGTTAAGCTTGCAAGCCCAACGGAACATCTCATGAGCGCCTCCATCACCCCACCCAAGGGCATTGACCCACGCAAAGACACCTTGATCGAATACCCCTCGGTTTTTCCGATCAAGGTCATGGGCGCCATGGTCGACGGCTTTGCCGAGGCCATGTGCCAGGTCGCCCTGCAATTCGACCCCGGCTTTGACGCCAGCACCATCGAGCTGCGGCCCAGCAAAGGCGGCAACTACCTGGGCGTGACGCTCAGCATCACGGCCACCAGCCGCGAGCAACTCGACGACCTGTACCGGGCCCTGACCTCGCACCCGATGGTCAAAATCGTGCTTTGAGCATGGACATCCGGTTGCTCGGACGGGTGGACTACCTGCCCACCTACGGGGCCATGCAGGCCTTCACGGCTGCTCGAACGCCCGAGACACCCGACGCGCTGTGGCTGTGCGAACACCCGCCCGTGTTCACTCAAGGGCTGGCGGGCCAGGCCTCGCACCTCTTGATGCCGGGCGACATTCCGGTGGTCCAGACCAACCGGGGCGGACAGGTCACCTACCACGGGCCCGGTCAGGTCATGGCCTACCCCTTGGTCAACCTGCAGCGCGCCGGTTACTACGTCAAGGAATACGTTTTCAAGCTCGAAGAAGCCGTCATCCGAACCCTGGCCCACTTCGGCGTCACAGGCCACCGGGTGGCGGGTGCACCTGGCATTTATGTGCGTCTGGACGACCCCTTCAGCCATGCGGCGCTGGTGGGGCCGGCACCCGCCGATAACCCCTTCAAAGGCCTGGGCAAGATCAGCGCCTTGGGCATCAAGGTGAGCCGCCATTGCACCTACCACGGTGCCGCACTCAATGTGGCGATGGACCTGGAGCCCTTTGACCGCATCAACCCCTGTGGTTATGCCGGATTGAAAACCGTGGACCTTTCTACAATCGGTGTAGAAACCACCTGGAACGAAGCCGCCCAAGTGCTGGCCCAGCAACTGGCCGCCCGTTTATGAACCCCCGGCTACCGCCCCCTTGGACGGCAGCGACCGAAAGAACACCATGAGCAACACCCCCACCGAACGCCAAGTGGTCCGCGAAGCCCAAAGCGTTGAAAACTACGACCCGATGGCCAAGCAAAAAGCCGCGGCCAAACTCTCACGCATACCGGTCAAGGTGGAAGCGGGCGAAGTGCTGAAAAAACCCGAATGGATCCGCGTGAAAGCGGGCTCACCCACCACCCGTTTTTACGAAATCAAGGACGTGCTGCGTGCCAACAAGCTGGTGACTGTGTGCGAAGAAGCCAGCTGCCCCAACATCGGCGAATGTTTTGGCAAGGGCACGGCCACCTTCATGATCATGGGCGACAAGTGCACACGCCGCTGCCCATTTTGCGACGTCGGCCATGGCCGCCCCGACCCGCTGGATGTGAACGAGCCCGACAACCTGGCCAAGACCATCGCGCAGCTCAAGCTCCAATACGTGGTCATCACCAGCGTGGACCGCGACGACCTGCGCGACGGCGGTGCCGGCCACTTTGTGGAATGCATTCGCAAGACCCGCGAACTCTCACCCACCACCCAGATCGAAGTGCTGGTACCCGACTTCCGGGGCCGCGACGACCGCGCCCTGGAGATCCTGAAAGCCGCGCCACCCGATGTGATGAACCACAACCTGGAAACCGTGCCGCGCCTGTACAAGGAAGCACGGCCCGGCTCGGATTACCAGTTCTCGCTGAACCTGCTGAAAAAGTTCAAGGCACTGTTCCCTCATGTCCCCACCAAGAGCGGCCTGATGGTGGGCCTGGGTGAAACCGACGAAGAGATTCTGGACGTCATGCGCGACATGCGCGCCCACAACATCGAGATGCTCACCATTGGCCAATACCTGGCCCCCAGCAACAGCCACCTGCCGGTGCGCCGCTACGTGCACCCCGACACCTTCAAGATGTTCGAGGCCAAGGCCTACGAAATGGGTTTCTCGCACGCGGCGGTGGGTGCCATGGTCAGATCCAGTTACCACGCCGATCAGCAGGCCCATTCGGCGCACCTGAGTCTGTCCGAGAAATCCTGATCCAAGCCATCACCCCCAGGTTTTCATTCAAGGCCGTCATGACCGATTCCACCCCAGAAAACACCCCCTACACCCCGCCCAAAATCTGGACCTGGAACAAGGCCAACGGTGGGCGTTTTGCGAACATCAACCGCCCCATTGCAGGCCCCACGCACGAGCAGGAACTGCCACGCGGCAAGCACCCCCTGCAGCTGTACTCGCTGGGCACGCCCAACGGCGTCAAGGTCACGGTCATGCTCGAAGAGTTGTTGGCCCTGGGGCATGCGGGCGCCGAATACGATGCCTGGTTGATCCGCATTCAGGAAGGCCAGCAATTCAGCAGCGGCTTCGTGGGCGTGAACCCGAACTCCAAGATCCCGGCTCTGCTCGATTGCAGCGGTGAAAAACCGATCCGGGTGTTCGAGTCAGGGTCCATCCTGTTGTACCTGGCGGAGAAATTTGGCGCCTTGGTGCCCACCGATCCGGCCCAACGTGCCGAATGCCTGTCCTGGCTGTTCTGGCAAATGGGCAGCGCCCCCTATCTGGGTGGAGGATTTGGCCACTTTTATGCCTATGCGCCCGTGAAAATCGAATACGCCATCGACCGCTTTGCGATGGAGGTCAAGCGAGAAATGGATGTGTTGAACCGGCGTTTGGCCGAGAGCCGCTTCATCGCAGGCGACGACTACACCATCGCCGACATCGCCATCTGGCCCTGGTATGGCGGCATGGCCAAGGGCACCATGTACGAGGCGGGCGAGTTCCTGCAGGTGCACGAGTACGAACACGTCATCCGCTGGGCTGACGAGTTGGCGCAACGCCCTGCGGTGCAACGTGGGCGCATGGTCAACCGGGTCATCGGGGCTCCTGAGAGCCAGTTGCACGAACGCCATGACGCCAGCGATTTCGACACACGCACCCAGGACAAGATCGCCCCAGCCGGAGCCTGAATTCACCGGGCCTGGCGGCCCGGTCTCTCATCCGGTCATTTTTTCGCGCCAAAGGCCCTGCAAAGCAGCCCACCAGTCTCGGGCGAATCGAGCGCTGTCAAACAAGGGCGATTGCGCCGCCTGTGAACGCAGCGTGCCGCGCAAACGCTGCAGCTTTTCGCACACGTCTTTCCCACCCTGCCCCCAAGCCACGGCCTGCTGCACATAGTCGGCTTCGCTGTGCGTCACCCAGTCGGCCAACCCCACGTTTTCCAGCATGGCCTGGCCTTGCCGCCCCAGCATGCCGGGCAGCGCCAGCGTGAGGGTCGGCACGCCCATCCACAGCGCTTCGGCGGTGGTGGTGCCACCGGGGTAAGGGAAAGTGTCGAGCAAGATGTCGACCGTGCTGTAAGCCGCGAAATACAGCTCACGGCTGACCGAGCCCAGCAGCTCCACGCGGCCCGCGTCGATGCCCGCCGCCTGCAAGCGCCCCGCGAAACGTGCGCGTTGCCCTTCGTCATTCAACTGCGGCGCTTGCAGCCGCAGGCGAGACTGCGGGCAAGCATTCAGAATCTGCGCCCACGCGGCCAGCACGCCCGCATTGATCTTGGGCAGGGTCTGAAAACAGCCGAAGGTGATGAAGCCGTTTTGCAGCACGGGCGGCACTTCGGGCGGCTCGGTCACCACGGGCGGGCTCATGCACAAACGCGTGTGGGGCAGGCGCAGCACCTTCTCCACATAGAGCGACTCCTCGCCCATGGGCACACAGACTGGATCGGCCAGGATGGCGTCCATTTGCTGCAAACCGGTGGTGGCGAAATAACCCAGCCAGCTGACCTGCACCGGAGCGGGTTTGGCCGCAAACACCGGCAGGCGGTTGCCCGCCGTCCGGCCTGACAGATCCACCAAAATATCGATCTCGTCGCTGCGGATCTGGGCGTCCAGCCGGGCGTCATTCCACAAATCAACGGTGTGCCAGGCAGCGAAGACGGGCCGAATGTCCTGCGTGAGTTCGTCGGCCAGCGCTTGGTTGGCATAGGCCAGCAGCGTCAGTTCACCAGACGCCACGGCGGTGGATGCCAGCGCCAGCAGCACATCGCGCAAGAAGTAGCCCACCGGGTGCTTGCGCAAGTCGGCCGACACGAGGCCCACGCGCAAAGGTTTTTTGTCTGCCGCCCGGCGCGGCCACGCGGGGCGCGCCGGGTTCAATTCGCCCACACGCCAGATCAGGGCTTGCTGGGCTGCTTCATCGGGTGGGTAACGGTAATGCTGCACAAAAATCAGATTGGCCAGCGAGTCGGCATGGCGGGGATCCACATCGAGTGCGGCCTGATATGCCTGACTGGCAGCTTCAAAATCGAACGTGTCTTGCAGCATCTTGGCGATGTTGAACCGAGCCTGCACGTTGTCGGGTTCGATGGCCAAGGTGCGCTGGTAGGCGGCGCGGGCTTCTGCCAATTGGCCCAATGACTGGTAAGTCAGGCCCAAATTGAGCTGTGAATTGGCATGGCCGGGGCGGTGCTGAACCGCTTGTTTCAAAAAGCCCAGCGCTTGTTCGTGGCGATTGAGTTTTTGCAGCGCCAGTCCCAAATTGGACAAGGCCTCCACATGCGCGGGCTGGCGCTTCAGGATGGCTTGGTACAGCGATACCGCCAGCTCCAGCCGGTGCGTGCGGGCGGCCAGCGTGGCCTTGAGGTTGAGCGCCGCCACTTCATGCACAGCATGCAAGCCCGGCATGGCCAACAAAGCATCGGTCTGCGCCTCGGCCTGATCCCATTCAGCCCGGTGGTAAAAATTCACGGCGGCGTCATACAAGGCCTGCGCTTGCGCCACAGTGGGGGCGGCACGAACTGGCTGGGGTACAGCTTGCCCCAGCATTTTGGCCAGCATCCCCGAGGGCTGTGCAGTTCGGCCTTTGGCCGGTGGTTTTTTCATGGGGTCACAAGGCCAGATGCCGGCAGGGGTGTATTTGAGGAGCGTTTATTTTAGTTCTCACAACTCGCTCTGCCGGACCCTCGCAATGAACAAGGCCTGGGGTGGCCTGACGCGCGTCCTCAGCGCGGCATCAGGCTGGCGGGATCGTCCGAAGCCAATACTTGCGCAGCCCACAGCGCCAGCTTGGCGGTGTCTGAGCGCAGCACTTGGTGCTTGACCGAGAGGATTTGCGACGGGTGCATCGAAAAACTGCGCAAACCCAGACCCAGCAGCAAGCGGGTCATGGCCACATCGCCCGCCATTTCGCCACACACCGACACGCCCTTGCCCTGCCGATCGCACTCGGCAATGGTGTCGGCAATCAGGCCCAGCACGGCGGGGTGCAGCGGGTCGTACAAATGCGCCACCGACTCATCGGCACGGTCAATCGCCAAGGTGTACTGGATCAGGTCGTTGGTGCCGATCGACAAGAAGTCAAAGTACTTGAGGAACAGGCGCACAGACAAGGCAGCCGCCGGGATCTCGATCATGGCCCCCAGGCGCACCGGACCATAGGCCACGCCACGGCGATCCAGCTCCTGGCGGGCCTGGTCGATCAAGGCCATGGTTTGGCGAATCTCGCTGCCGTGGGCCAGCATGGGGATGAGCAGATTGACTTTGCCATGGGCGGCCGCACGCAAAATGGCCCGCAGCTGTGTCAAAAACATGGCGGGGTCGGCCAGACTCCACCGGATGGCCCGCAAGCCCAAGGCAGGGTTCAGGTGCGCCGCATCGTGGCGCGCTTCATCCAGGGGTTTGTCCGCCCCGACATCGACCGAGCGGATGGTGACCGGCAAGCCATTCATGCCATCCACCGCACGACGGTAAGCCTCGTATTGCTCGTCCTCACCCGGCAAATCGCCCTGGCGACCCATGAACAAAAATTCGCTGCGGAACAAACCGACGCCCACCGCCCCGGCCGTGATGGCCGCGCCCGTGTCCTCCGGCATCTCGATGTTGGCCAGCAATTCGATTTTCTGGCCGTCCAGCGTGATCGCCGGGGTGTGGCGCAAACGGGCCAAACGTTCCCGCTCCAGATCACCTTGGCGTTGCTTGAACCCATAGTCGGCCAGGATGATGGGCGACGGATCGACGATGACCACACCCGCATCGCCGTCGATGATGACCCAGTCGTCTTGTTTGATCAGCTGGCTGGCGGTGCGGGCACCCACCACAGCCGGAATGTCCAGACTGCGCGCCACGATGGCCGTGTGCGAGGTTTTGCCGCCCACATCGGTCACAAAGCCGGTGAAGATGCTTTGCTTGAACTGCAGCATGTCGGCAGGCGACAAATCGTGGGCCACCAACACCAAAGGCACATCGGTGTCACCCAGCTGCAGCTCTTGCTGAGGTCTGGCCGGGCGGGCGACCTTGGCCACCAGTGAGCCCGTCCCTTTGAGGCTTTGCAGCAAACGCTCCGCGACCTGCTCCACATCGGCCTTTCGCTCGCGCAGATACGGGTCGTCCATCTCGTCAAACTGGCGCGCAATGATTTCGAGCTGGCTGGTCAGCGCCCATTCCGCGTTGTACAGGCGGTCCTTGATCCAGTGCGCCACGCTGGCATTGAGCTCGTCGTCCATCAGCAGCATCAGGTGCACGTCAAGCAAGGCGGCCAACTCGTGTGGCGCGTCCTTGGGCATGTCGCGTTGCAAGCGCTGCAGCTCGTCGATCACGGCATCGCGTGCAGAACGCATGCGCTCGATCTCGGCTGGCACCTGTTCGGCCTGAATGAAGTAGTGCGCCACATCGACGCGGCTGGAGGCCACCAGCACAGCACGGCCAATGGCAATGCCCCGGGCCACTGCCAAACCATGAATGCTGAAAGTCATCGCAGGCGCTCCATGGGCTTTTGGGGCAGCAACAACACCTTCACTCGCCTTCGCCGAATTTATCGGCGATCAGCGCCAGCAACGCATCGAGCGCCTCCTGCTCGCGCTCACCCGAGGTTTCCAGCAGCACTTCGCTGCCCAGCCCGGCGGCCAGCATCATCACGCCCATGATGCTTTTGGCATTGATGCGGCGCTCGCCCTTGCTCATCCAGACATCGCATGGAAAGCTGCCAGCCAACTTGGTCAGCTTGGCCGAGGCCCGGGCGTGCAAACCCAGTTTATTGCTGATGGTCGTGGTGGCTTGGGGCATGTCTCTTTCCTGTTTGATTTTGGGGAGCGGTGCTGCCCACGGGCATCACGCCTTGCGTGCCGCCAGCCTGTGCGCGGGTGGCCAAGGCCTCCAGGCTTTCGTGGCGGTAGCAGACGCTGCGCAGCAGCATGGGCAAATTGGCACCCGCCACCAGCCGCGTGTGCAGGCCGTCGTTGAGTTGTTGGGCCACGTTGCAAGGGGTCGCGCCAAAAACATCGCTGAGTAAAAGCACTTCGGACGTGTTCAGGGCGCCAATGGCCTCACGTGCCTTGACCAGACTGGCTTCTGGCGCATCATTGGGCAACACATCGATCGCCAGAACCCCGGCGGCACAGTCCGGAAAAACGTGCAAGGCACAGTCGCGCAAGGCGCTGGCCAATGGGGCGTGAGCAATGATGAGGATGCCGATCATGAGGTTTTGATTATCAGGGCTGAACCGGCTTTTTCAGCAAGAAGTACAACCAGGAAAGCACGGAGCAAATGCCAAAGCTGGCCAGCGCGGCCTGGTAGGCGGCAGGCTTGGTCAAGCCGATGCCCAGGCCTGCGTCGACCAGCAAGCCGATGCCCCACTGGACCACGAAGATCCCGGCAAACACCACCAGGTTGTAGGCCGACAGCGCGCGACCGGCCAGATGTGACGGAAAGGCCATGCCCACGGCTGGCTGGGCCAGTGCCACAAAAGTGCTGGTCACGCACAGCAAGGCCACCCCCACGGCAGCACCGTCGCCCACGGCGGGTCCCATCCAGACCAAGGCACCAATCACCAAAAAGCTCAAGGGAACGCCCCAGGCAATCAGGCGCTCGACCGGGATGCCCTTGCGCGCCAGCCCCGGTGTGATCAAGCCCCACAGCCAAAAACTCACGAGCATGGCCAGGTTGATGAGGAACAAACCCTGAGCCGCTTCGCCAGCAGTCCATCCGGCCACTTGGGTCATCCAGGGGCCCGCCCACAAGGTTTGGATGGCCACCATGCCGCCGTAGGTGAAAAAGCCGATCGGCGTCATGCGCCAAAAATAAGCACTGCGCCAGATTTCGCGGTAACTGCCATCGTCCTCAGATGTCGACTGTGGCGTGCTGGCCTTGGGAGTCGCCTTTTGCCAAACCGGCACCACCAAGGCAATCAAGAGCATGGCGATGGCGATCATCACGCCCAGCATGACAAACAGGGCACGCCAGCCCCAAATGGGCATGAGCCACTGCACTGGCAAGGTGGCGGCCAGCATGCCCAAAGAGCCGGTCATCAGCATCCAGGAGTTGGTGCGCAGTTGGGTGCTGGCATCAAACCAGCGCCGGTAGCCGGTCAGGGGCGCCATCAGGCAAGCGCTCACGCCCATGCCACACAACACCCGCGCAGCCAGCAGGCCATGAAAGCTGCCCGCCCAGGCAAAAGCCAGGCAACCCAGCACCGCGAACATCAAAAAGGCCAGGATGACTTTTTTGGGGCCGTGTTGGTCCAGCCAGCGCCCCAAGGGCAGCTGCGTCAGCGAAAAGCCCAAAAAGTACCCCCCCGCCAGCAAGCCCAGGTCCTGCGCACTCAGGTTGAATTCGCTGGTCAAGGTGGGCGACAAAGTGGCCGTGATGGCCCGCACCAGGGCAGAGAAAAAATAGGCCAGCGCAAAGGCCAGAAACACCACCACCGCCATGCGGCGTGGCAAGTGGTCGGGGTGCGCCAACGTGTTGGTGGTCATGGTGGCAGCGCTCATGGCTTGACTCCATCAAACAAGGTGTTGGCCAGCTCTGCTGCGATGTTGCGGTCATACACCACGGCATGAAGCAATCGCACCCGATCACCTTCGGCCACGGCACCCCACACGGCGTCCATCTTCACCGGCTCGCCATTGGCCCGCTGACCCGTCGCTTGGACACGCACAGAGGTCGCCAAGGGCAACTGGCCGGGCCGCAACCAGGCCTGCTGCTGCCCGGCCGCCAAGGGCTGGGACACGCGGGCATTGTCCAGGGTGGCTTTTTGCCAGGCGGCCATCACCGCGCTGGCATCGGTGCCGGCCGGCAAGGAAGCCGTCATGACGGCGACCATGGCACTGCCGCTTTCGCAGCCCACCACGTGCAAGTCCACAGGCACACCGCCCAGGGGCACGCTGCGGGTGGTGCGGTCGGGTTTACAGGGCAGCTGGGCCTTCAGGCTGGTGCCCTCCAAAGTGATGTCACGCCAGTTCTGGTCGGGGCTGCAAGCACTCAAAGTCAGGGCACACACCAGGCTGGCTGTCAAGGCCGGAGAAAAGATTCGCATGGGGTGATTATCCTGATCAGCGGCCGCATTGGGTTTTGGCGACAATGTGCCGCATGAATTCACTCGACGGCATCCGCGTTCTCGACCTCTCCCGCGTACTGGCGGGCCCCTGGTGTACCCAGACCTTGGCCGATCTGGGGGCCGATGTGATCAAGATCGAGCGCCCCGGTACGGGCGACGACACCCGTACCTGGGGGCCTCCCTTTTTGAAAGATGCCCAGGGCCAGGACACCGCTGAGGCCGCCTACTATCTTGGCGCCAACCGCAACAAGCGATCGGTGACGTGTGACATCGCTCAACCCGAAGGCCAGGCGCTGATCCGCGAACTGGTTCGGCACTGCGACGTGTTTGTAGAGAATTTCAAGGTCGGCGACATGGCCCGCTACGGGCTGGACTATGCCAGCCTGAGTGCGCTGAACCCCAAGCTGGTCTATTGCAGCGTGACGGGCTTTGGACAGACCGGGCCTTACCGCGAGCGAGCAGGCTACGACTATGCGGTGCAAGGCATCGGCGGCTTGATGAGTGTGACCGGCGAGCGTGACGACCTGGGCGGTGGCCCGCAAAAAGTGGGCGTGGCCGTGGCCGATCTGTTCACCGGCATGTACGCCACGGTGGCGATCCTGGCGGCATTGCGCCACGCCGAGCGCACGGGTGAAGGCCAGCATGTCGACATGGCCTTGCTCGACACGCAGGTCGCCATGCTGGCCAATTTGGGCTCCAATTACCTGGTCAGCGGCAAAACGCCGGGACGCGCCGGCAACGCGCACCAGAACATCGTGCCCTACCAGGTGTTTGAAGTCATGGCCCCACCCGGTGCAGCGCCTGGCAGCCGCGACCACCTGATCCTGGCGGTGGGCAACGATGGGCAGTTTGCCAAGTTCTGCGCCGTGGCTGGCTGCCCCGAGCTGGCGCAGGACCCGCGCTATGCCCTGAACGCCGATAGGGTTCGCCACCGCGCCACCTTGGTGCCCCTCTTGGAGGGCATCCTCAAAACCCGAACCAAGGCCGACTGGCTGGCGGCACTCGAAGCCGCCAAAGTGCCTTGCGGGGCGATCAACACCCTGAGCGAGGTCTTTGTGGACCCGCAAGTCGCGGCTCGCGGCATGGTGCAGTCATGGCAACACCCGGTCAAACCCGACCTGAAGCTGGTGGCCAGCCCGATCAAGATGAGCCGCACCCCCGTGCGCCGGGACTTGCCACCGCCCATGCTGGGCCAGCACACGGCCGAAGTCCTGACCGAAGTGCTGGGCTGGTCCGCCGAACAACTGGGTCCGCTGCGCGGCAAAGGGGTGATCTGATGGCCAACTTTTTGCTGGTGCACGGCGCTTGGCACGGGGCTTGGTGCTGGCAACGTGTCTTGCCAGGTCTGTACCAAGCCGGCCACCGTGCCCATGCCGTCACCCTGACCGGGGTGGGCGAGCGCGCTCACCTGCTCCACCCAGGCATCGATCTGGAAACCCACATCACCGACGTGATGGCCGCCATGGACGCCGAAGAAATGAACGAGGTGGTGTTGGTGGTGCACTCGTACGCAGGCATGCTGGGCACGGCGGTGGCCGACCGCAGGCCCGAGCGCCTGCGCCACCTCGTGTATCTGGACGCCGTGCTGCCCAAACCGGGCGAAAGCTGGAGCAGCACGCACGCCAGCGCCACCCGCAATGCCCGCATCGCCGCATCACAAGCCGACCCCTTGCACGCATTTCCTGCGCCAGACCCTTCGGTTTTTGGCTTGAGCGATGCCGACCACGCCTGGGTGCAAAGGCGTCAAACCCCGCACCCGGGTGGCCCTTACACCCAGGTGCTCGACTTTGACCCACAGCGTGTGGCTCAAGTGCCGCGCACCTTCATCAACTGCACCGCCCCGCCTTTGGGCACCATCGATGTCAGCCGCCTGCGCATGGTGGACCCCAAATTCTGGGACGGCGCCTGGTTGCCGGGCTCACAAGTGCTGGAGATGCACACCGGTCATGACCCCATGGTCAGTGACCCCCAAGGTTTGCTCAAGCTCTTGCAGACCCTCGTTTGACAAGCTCGCAAGCCCTGAAGGCCGGTCCTGATGTGACCGATCAGCGCAGGGCACCGAAGACTTTGGTCAAGATGGCGCTGCCGGCCTGCGCAGGGTTTTGTCGGATTTTCTTTTCCTCTTCGCCGATCATGAAGTACAGACCATCGAGGGTTTTGGCCGTGACGTGCGTCTCCAATTTGGCTTTGTCCTTGTCCAACAGCCCCATGCCGGTGAGTTTGACGGCCACCGCATTGAACTGATTCACCACCCCGAGTTTTTCCAACGATTGCTTGACCGTGGGCATGAACTCCACGGTCAATGGTTCACGCGTCTTGCTGGCAAAAAACTGCGTCACCGAATCGTCTCCACCTTGCAAGATGCTTTTGGCGTCTTGCACACTCATGGTCTCGATGGCTTGCGTCAGCCATTTTTGGGCTTTAGGCACAGCGGCTTCTGCGGCGCGGTTCATTTGCAAATTCAGCTCATCCAGCTGCTGGCCCATGCCCAAAGACTTGAGCAGCTTGCCCGCTTTGTTAACCGCATCTGGCAATGCGATGCGCACTTTGTCGTTGCCCCAAAAGCCATCATGTGCACCCAGCAGCTGTACAGCCACTTCGCCACCTTTTTGCAACGCCTGTTTCAGCCCTCTGGACGCATCGGCCGATGTGAGCGCAGCCAAACCCTGCGCCTGTACGGGCACAATGACCAAGGCGCCTGCGGACATGGCAAACGTATTAAACTTTCTTCGATGAAGATGCATATGAAAACTCCCTGGAATCTGCAGCCTGTGAGCCGTCGTGTATTGAATGCGCTTGCCACACTTGGACTTTTGTTGTCCCTGTGGGGGTGTGCAGGTGAACGCGCACCCCAATCTTCCTTTGTTTTGCTCGATGGCAGCACCCTCAGCACCCAACAATTGCAAGGAAAAGTATCTCTGGTCAATTTCTGGGCCACCAGCTGCACCACCTGTGTGGCCGAGATGCCAGAACTTGTAGCCACTTACAACAAGTACAAGGACCGGGGCTACGTCACTTTGGCCGTGGCCATGAGCTACGACCCGCCCAGCTACGTGGTCAATTTCGCCCAATCGCGTCAGCTGCCCTTCCAGGTCGCCATTGACAACACCGGTGCGGTGGCCCGCGAATGGGGCGACGTCAAGCTCACGCCCACCACTTTCCTCGTCAACAAGCGGGGGGAGATCGTCAAACGGTTTGTGGGCACCCCCGACTTTGCCGAACTGCACAAGCTGATCGACAAGTTACTGGCCGAATCCTGAACAAGCAGGACCGCTGGCCCGCTGCTGAGCGCTTCTTCAGTCTTTTCGGAAGTTGTCGTGACAGGCTTTGCACGATGCAGCCGCAGGGCCAAAAGCCGCTTTGAGGGCATCGATGTTGCCTGACTTGGCTGCCACATTCAATTTGCCGATTTCGGCCTGCATCTTGTCTGCCGCGTCTTTGTACTTCGCGGCCTCTTTCCAGATTTCCGGTTTGGCGCGCGTATCGCCTTTGTCCGTGCCTTCGCCAAACGCGGCCCATGGCAATTTGGACAGCGTCAGCACCACATCCGCATTTTCAGCGGCCATTTTGGCGTCATAGGGCGCGCGTCCGTTGGCCATTGCACCCAAACGGCCAAAGTGGGCAGCCATCACCGTGAAGCTGGCTTTGCGATACTTGACCGCATCCTCCGGCTTGGCAAACTGCGCGTGGGCAGGTAAGGTCGCGGCCACGGCCATGGCGACACCGAACAGACTGGACATTGTTTTCATGCTCGACTCCAAAAGGGGTGATGGACAACTCCAGGCTGTTGTCCCGGATGCATGGCAGTCTCGCACGTTTTTGTTTCACCAGCATCCATGAAAGTCCTTATGGTCCGCATCCGCATTTGGGATTTGCCCACCCGTCTTTTTCACTGGGGCCTCACCGCCTGTGTGTTGGGCTTGGTCATCACGGGCAATGTGGGTGGTCAGGCCATGATTTGGCATTTTCGGTTGGGTTATGCCGTGCTCGGTCTTTTGTTGTTCCGAATCCTCTGGGGCTTCTTGGGGGGGCATTGGTCGCGCTGGACACAATTTCCCCTGCAACCTGCAGGCGTTTGGGCTTATGTCCAAGGACGTCATCCGAGCCGCCACTTTGCAGGCCACAACCCTTTGGGTTCGTGGTCGGTGTTGGCTTTGCTCCTGGTGCTGGCCCTGCAGGGGAGCACCGGTCTCATCAGTGATGATGAAATCGCCAACATGGGGCCCTTGTCCTCGCTGGTGACTGCATCCTGGGTCAGTTGGGCCACGAGTTGGCACAAAGGCTGGGGCAAAACCATTTTGATCTTTCTTGTGGTTCTGCATTTACTGGCCCTGGCTTGGTACACATGGCGCAAGCGGCAAGCATTGGTCTCGGCGATGTGGCATGGCGACAAAGCCTTGCCTCATGAGACAACCGCCACTCGCGACAACGGTCCGTCCCGAGCCATGGCCTTGCTGCTGTTGGCCATATCGGTCTTGGCGGTTTTCGGGCTGGTCTCTTTAGGCGCTTGACTTCGCCCTTTTGCGCTGCGGCTACACTGTTGTCTTCTTTTTTTCTGGTCTGCCTTGTTCATGTCGACCATTCAATTGTTGCAACCGGCCAGCGTCGCTGACTGGGAAGCGACCCGTGTCATCTTTCAGGAATATGCAGCGAGCCTGAAAGTGGACCTGTGTTTCCAGGGCTTTGAGGACGAGCTGAAAGCTTTGCCCGGCGACTATGCCGAGCCTCGCGGTGCGCTCTTATTGGCCTGGGTTGACGGTGCTTTGGCCGGGTGTTGTGCCTTGCGTCCGCTGGATGGCTCCGATTACAGCAATGCGGCAGAAATGAAACGCCTGTATGTGCGCCCCCCCTTCAGGGGTTTGGGACTCGGTCGGCAATTGACGGAGGGTATCCTCGATGCGGCGCGCAAATCGGGTTACAGCTGCGTCTTGCTTGACACCCTCGATGACATGGAGTCGGCGCGGGCCTTGTACGAAGACCTGGGCTTTGTCGAAATTCCGCCCTACTATCACAACCCATACGCTGGCGCGCACTACCTCAAGGTCGACATCGACTGAGCCCAGCGACTCGCCACAAAAAAGGGACCTGCGGTCCCTTTTTTGTCATGCTGCGGTGGTTCAAGCTTTGGCTTGGGCCAGCAAGGTGGCCGCGTCACTGACTTCAAATTTGCCAGGACCTTCCACGTTCAAGGTGACGACTTTGCCGTCTTTCACGAGCATCGAGTAGCGGTTGCTGCGCAAACCCATGCCACGCGCTGTCAGGTCAAGGGTCAGACCCGTGGCCTTGCTGAACTCTGCACTGCCGTCGCCCAGCATGCGCACTTTGTTGCCGGTTTTCTGATCGCGCGCCCAGGCGCCCATGACGAATGCGTCATTGACGCTCACGCACCAGATTTCGTCCACGCCAGCGGCCTTCAGGGCATCGTGGTTTTCCACATAACCCGGCACATGTTTGGCCGAGCAGGTGGGCGTGAAAGCGCCTGGCAATGCAAACAAGGCGATGGTTTTGCCCGCAGTGGCTTTGGCCACATCCACAGGGTTGGGGCCAATGCTGCAACCATTGCCTTCCACTTCGACGTATTCCATCAGCGTGGCCGCTGGCAAGGTGTCTCCGACTTTGATCATGTTGTGCTCCTTATTTTTGATGTGGCGATATTGCCGGGGTAAAAAAAAACGACCCACCATTGTGGGTCGTTTTTTGAAAGTTTGCAGAAGTCGGGCTTTTGGGCTCAGACCGATGCAGCTTTCTGAACCAGGCGCGTAGCCACCCAGTTTTTGGTCTTCGAAATCGGACGGCTTTCCGTGATTTCGATGGTGTCGCCCAGGTGGTATTGACCTGTCTCGTCGTGCGCGTGGTACTTGCTCGACTTGGCCACGATCTTGCCGTAGAGGGCGTGTTTCACACGACGCTCGACCAGCACGGTCACGGTCTTGGCGCGCTTGTCGCTGACCACCTTGCCAATCAAGGTGCGCTTGAGGGATGTTTTAGCTTCCGTCATGGTCACTCCTTACTTGGCGGCTTGCTTTTGGGCAAGGATGGTTTTGGCACGGGCGATGGCACGGCGAGTCTGGCTCAGCGTACCGGTGTTGCCGAGTTGTTGCGTGGCTTTTTGCATACGAAGGCCAAAGTGGGCTTTTTGCAGCGCTTTGATCTCGTCCTTGATACCAGCAACGTCTTTTTGGCGCAATTCAGCAGCGTTCATTTCTTGTTTCTCCTGAATTATTGGCCAATCATGCGCGCCACAAACGTGGTGCGCAGGGGCAACTTGGCAGCGGCCAATTTGAAGGCTTCACGGGCCAACTCTTCAGGCACGCCCACGATTTCGTAGAGCACCTTACCGGGTTGGATTTCGGCCACATAGTACTCGGGGTTACCTTTACCGTTACCCATACGCACTTCAGCAGGCTTGGTGGAAATCGGCTTGTCGGGGAACACACGAATCCAGATACGGCCGCCACGCTTGACGTGACGGGAAATCGCACGGCGTGCGGCTTCGATCTGGCGGGCCGTCAGACGGCCACGGTCTGTGGACTTCAGGCCGAAGTCACCGAACGCCACCGTGTTGCCACGGGTAGCGATGCCGGTGTTGCGGCCTTTCTGTTCCTTGCGGAACTTTCTGCGAGCAGGTTGCAGCATGTTGTTACTCCTTATTGACCGTCAGCTGCTGCAGCTGGCGCGGCGACTGTGCGTACGCGCTTAACGGCGGGTTTGGCATCACCACCCGCGCCGGCAGGCTTGTCGCTGCCGTCGGTGGGTGCTGTGTTGGTGCCTGCGGGACGACGTGGGCCACCACGGCGGTCGCCACTTGGGCGCTCACCAGGACGGGCATCACGACGTGGACCACGTGGACGACGCTCTTCTTCGGCACGTGGCTCGGCCAGTGCAGGTGCGTCATTGCGGCCCAGTGTGTCGCCCTTGTAGACCCAGACCTTGACACCGATGATGCCGTAGGTGGTCTTGGCTTCGGACGTGGCGTAATCGATGTCAGCGCGCAGGGTGTGCAATGGCACACGGCCTTCGCGATACCACTCGGTACGCGCAATTTCGATACCGTTCAAACGGCCAGCCGACATGATCTTGATGCCTTGGGCACCCAGACGCATGGCGTTTTGCATGGCACGCTTCATGGCACGGCGGAACATGATCCGCTTTTCGAGCTGTTGGGTAATGCTGTCTGCGATCAGTTGGGCATCGATTTCAGGCTTGCGCACTTCTTCGATGTTGACTGCGACAGGCACGCCCAGACGGGCAGCGAGTTCCTTTTTGAGCAACTCGATGTCTTCGCCTTTCTTGCCGATCACCACGCCTGGACGAGCCGAGAAGATGGTGATGCGGGCGCTCTTGGCAGGACGCTCGATCAGCACGCGGGAAACCGCGGCGTTCTTGAGCTTGGCCTTGAGGTACTCACGCACCTTGATGTCTTCGGCCAGCATGCCGGCGAAGTCTTTGTTGCTCGCGTACCAGCGGCTTGCCCAGTTACGGCTGACAGCCAGGCGGAAACCGGTAGGATGGATTTTCTGTCCCATAGTTCTTCCTGATTAATTGCCGACCGTCACATACACATGGCATGTGGGCTTGCTGATGCGGTTGCCACGGCCTTTGGCGCGGGCGGTGAAACGCTTGAGCGTAGTGCCTTGTTCGACGTAGATGGTTTTCACCTTCAACTCGTCGATGTCGGCGCCGTCGTTGTGTTCAGCGTTGGCGATGGCGGACTCCAGAACCTTCTTGACGATGCCCGCAGCTTTTTTCTGCGTGAAAGTCAGGATGTTCAGAGCTTGATCCACTTTTTTACCGCGAATCAAATCGGCGACCAGGCGGCCTTTATCGACCGACAAACGGACGCCCCGGAGGACTGCACGTGTTTCCATGGTCTTTCCTTATTTCTTCTGGACTTTTTTGTCCGCAGGGTGACCCTTGAAGGTGCGGGTCAGTGCGAATTCGCCCAATTTGTGGCCAACCATCTGGTCGGTCACATACACAGGAACGTGTTGCTTGCCGTTGTGAACGGCGATGGTCAGACCGATGAAATCGGGCAGGACCATGGAGCGACGCGACCATGTCTTGACGGGCTTTTTGTCTTTGGTGGCAACGGCTTTTTCAACCTTGGCCAACAAGTGGTGGTCAACGAATGGACCCTTTTTGAGAGAGCGTGTCATTGTCTAACCCTTACTTCTTGCGACGCGACACGATCATGACCTGTGTGCGCTTGTTGTTACGGGTACGGTAGCCCTTGGTGAGGTTGCCCCACGGGTCTACTGCATGACGGCCTTCGCCGGTACGGCCTTCGCCACCACCGTGCGGGTGATCCACTGGGTTCATGGCCACGCCACGAACGGTTGGGCGGATACCCATCCAGCGTTTGACACCGGCCTTGCCCAATTGGCGCAGGCTGTGCTCTTCGTTGGCGACTTCACCAATGGTTGCACGGCATTCGATGTGGATCTTGCGAACCTCACCGGAGCGCATGCGCACTTGAGCGTAAATGCCTTCGCGAGCCAGCAAAGTGGCCGAAGCACCAGCCGAGCGGGCGATCTGAGCACCAGCACCGGGCTTGAGCTCGATGCAGTGGATGGTCGAACCCACGGGGATGTTGCGGATAGGCAAAGTGTTGCCAGCGCGGATCGGGGCTTCAGCGCCCGACATCAGGGTCGCACCGGCCTCAATGCCACGGGGGGCAATGATGTAACGGCGCTCGCCATCGGCGTAGCACAGCAAAGCAATGTGCGCAGTACGGTTGGGGTCGTACTCGATGCGCTCGACCTTGGCCGGGATCGCATCTTTGTTGCGCTTGAAATCCACCACGCGGTAGTGGTGCTTGTGACCACCGCCTTTGTGGCGTGTGGTGATGTGACCGTTGTTGTTACGGCCAGACTTCTGGTGCTGGGGTTCCAGCAATGGCGCGTAGCCTTCACCTTTGTGCAGGTGGTCACGCGTGACTTTCACCACGCCACGACGGCCTGGGGATGTCGGTTTGATCTTGATGACAGCCATGATTACGCGGCCTCCCCGGACAGGTTCAGCTCTTGACCTGGTTGCAGCGTGACATAAGCCTTGCGAACGTTATCGCGGCGGCCAATGGTCTTGCCAAAACGCTTGGTCTTGCCCTTGGTATTCACCACAGAGACGCCTTTGACCTCGACCTTGAACATCAATTCCACAGCGGCTTTGATTTCAGGCTTGGTAGCGTCCTGCAGCACTTTGAATGTCACAGCGTTGGATTTTTCTGCAACCATGGTGGCCTTTTCGGACACAATGGGCGCAACCAGCACGGACATCAGACGACCTTCGTCAAACTTCACGGCGCTCATGCAAACATCTCCTTGAGTTTGTCCATGGCACCTTTGGTCACGAGGACTTTCTTGAAGTTCACCAAAGACACGGGATCGGCGTAACGGGGCTCAACAATCAGGATGTTGATCAGGTTGCGCGATGCCAGGTACAGGTTTTCGTCGACTTCGTCGGCGATCACCAGCACGTTGTCGAGACTCATGGCCTTGAACTTGGCAGCGAGCTGCTTGGTTTTAGGTGTCTCAACCTTGAAGGAATCCACCACAGCCAGGCGGCCTTCGCGGGCCAGCTGCGAGAAGATCGAAGCCATACCGGCACGGTACATCTTCTTGTTGATCTTCTGGGTGAAGTTTTCGTCGGGCATGTTCGGGAAAATCCGACCACCGCCACGCCACAGAGGCGAGGAAGTCATACCAGCACGAGCGCGACCAGTGCCTTTTTGTTTGAAAGGCTTTTTGGTGGAGTGGTGAACTTGTTCACGGTCCTTTTGGGCGCGGGTGCCTTGACGGGCATTGGCCTGATAAGCCACCACGATCTGGTGAATCAGGGCTTCGTTGTATTCACGACCGAACACAGTCTCGGGCGCATCCACTTTGGAAGCGGCTTGACCTTGGTCGTTCAGGAGTTCGAGCTGCATCAGTTCGCTCCTTTAGCTTTGATGGCGGGACGCACGGTCACGAAACCACCTTTGGAACCGGGAATGGCACCCTTGATCATCAACAGACCACGGGCTTCGTCAACGCGGATGACGGCCAGGTTCTGGGTGGTGCAAGTCACATCACCGAGGTGACCCGACATTTTCTTGCCAGGGAACACACGGCCAGGATCCTGCGCCATCGAAATCGAACCAGGCACATTGTGCGAACGGCTGTTACCGTGCGATGCGCGCTGCGATTTGAAGTTGTGACGCTTGATCGTGCCGGTGAAGCCTTTACCGATGGAAGTGCCTTGCACGTCCACTTTCTGGCCCACAGCAAACACGGCAGCCACGGGCACAGTCGCGCCAGCGGCGTACTGGGCAGCCGTGTCGGCGGTCACGCGGAATTCTTGAATGATTTCACCGGCTTCAACACCGGCTTTGGCCAGGTGACCAGCGATGGGCTTGGTCACGCGCGATGCCTTGCGGGCACCAAATGTCACTTGCAAAGCGACATAGCCATCGTTCTCTTGGGTTTTGACCTGGGATACACGGTTGTTGGACACATCCAGCACTGTGACAGGAACGGAATCCCCATCATCAGTGAACAGACGCATCATGCCCACCTTGCGGCCCAGCAACCCGAGGGAGTTGCTCAGACTCATTGTTTTCTCCAAAACTTTCACCGAGGCCACTTCAATTGGCAGCCCCGTTTGGTGTGTGAAAGACTGTTAATAAATCTCACCCCAAAAGAGGTGAGCCTGAAATTATAGCCCGACTCGCCATTTCTGGCAAATCGGGCCTTGTTTCAAGTTTTTGGATGGCCTGTCGGCCACCCCAAACCGCATTACTGCAGCTTGATTTCGACGTCCACGCCAGCAGGCAGGTCGAGCTTCATCAGGGCGTCCACAGTTTTGTCTGTGGGGTCCACGATGTCCATCAAACGCTGGTGGGTGCGGATTTCCAACTGGTCACGGCTGGTCTTGTTGACGTGCGGCGAGCGCAGGATGTCAAAACGCTTCATGCGTGTTGGCAAAGGCACGGGGCCCTTGACAATCGCGCCGGTGCGCTTGGCGGTGTCAACGATCTCGGCAGCGGACTGGTCGATCAGTTTGTAATCAAACGCCTTCAGGCGGATGCGGATTTTTTGCTTGGATGACATGTCAATTCCTTGTGGTGAGTGTTTGCTTGTCGCAGCGCAAGGGCACAGCCCCCGCGCCACCGATCCACAAAAGAATTAAGCGATGATCTTGGCAACCACGCCAGCGCCGACGGTACGGCCACCTTCGCGGATAGCGAAACGCAGACCTTCTTCCATCGCGATGGGGTTGATCAGCTTCACAGTGATCGACACGTTGTCACCTGGCATCACCATCTCTTTGCCTTCTGGCAACTCGATCGCACCGGTCACGTCCGTTGTACGGAAGTAGAACTGGGGACGGTAGTTGTTGAAGAAAGGCGTGTGACGGCCACCTTCGTCTTTGGACAAGACATAGATCTCGCCCGTGAAGTGGGTGTGCGGCTTGATCGAGCCGGGCTTGCACAACACTTGGCCGCGCTCGACGTCTTCGCGCTTGGTGCCGCGCAGCAAGATACCGACGTTGTCGCCAGCTTGACCTTGGTCCAGCAGCTTGCGGAACATCTCCACGCCTGTGCAAGTGGTCTTGACGGTGTCCTTGATACCGACGATTTCGATTTCTTCGCCGACCTTGATGATGCCGCGCTCGATACGGCCAGTCACCACGGTGCCGCGACCGGAGATGGAGAACACGTCTTCCACGGGCATCAGGAATGCGCCGTCTACGGCACGGTCAGGTGTCGGGATGTAAGTGTCCAGAGCCTCGGCCAGCTTCATGATGGCCTGCTCGCCCAGCGGGCCCTTGTCGCCTTCCAGCGCCAGCTTGGCGGAACCTTGAACGATCGGTGTGTCGTCGCCTGGGAAGTCGTACTTGGACAGGAGTTCGCGAACTTCCATCTCGACCAGCTCCAACAGCTCGGCGTCATCCACCATGTCGCACTTGTTCAGGAACACGATGATGTAAGGCACGCCCACCTGGCGGGCCAACAGGATGTGCTCACGGGTCTGGGGCATGGGGCCGTCAGCAGCGGAGCAAACCAAAATAGCGCCGTCCATCTGGGCAGCACCGGTGATCATGTTCTTCACATAGTCAGCGTGGCCTGGGCAGTCCACGTGCGCGTAGTGACGGTTCTCGGTCTCGTACTCGACGTGAGCGGTGTTGATCGTGATACCACGGGCTTTTTCTTCGGGAGCCGCGTCGATCTGGTCGTACGCTTTGGCAGCACCGCCGAACTTGGCAGCCAGCACGGTGGTGATGGCGGCAGTCAGTGTGGTTTTGCCGTGGTCAACGTGACCGATGGTGCCCACGTTCACGTGGGGTTTGGTCCGTTCGAATTTTTCCTTAGCCATTTTTCAATCCTTAAAAAGAGCAATGCCCGTGTGTTGGTTTAATGTTTGCATCAGGTTGCTGGATCACTCCGCACGGGCACAGAGTGGCACTTGATCGCAGACAGTTCTTGAAAAGCGAAAAAGGGCACCCGTCACCGGGTGCCCGCTTCATCACTTGGCACGAGCGGCAACGATGGCGTCAGCCACGTTCTTCGGAGCTTCAGCGTAGTGCTTGAATTCCATCGTGTAGGTGGCGCGACCTTGCGACATGGAGCGCAGGGTGGTCGAGTAACCGAACATCTCGGACAGTGGCACCTCGGCCTTGATGGCCTTGCCGCCACCGACCATGTCGTCCATGCCCTGGACCATGCCACGGCGTGAGGACAAGTCGCCCATCACGTTACCGGCGTAGTCTTCTGGGGTCTCGACTTCCACAGCCATCATGGGCTCCAGAATCACGGGGTTGGCTTTGCGGCAACCTTCTTTGAAACCAAAGATGGCGGCCATCTTGAAGGCCATTTCGTTCGAGTCCACGTCGTGGTACGAACCGAAGTGCAGGGTGACCTTGACGTCCACCACAGGGTAGCCCGCCAAAACGCCTTGACCCAAAGCTTCGATCACGCCTTTTTCCACCGCAGGGATGTATTCGCGAGGAACCACACCGCCCTTGATGGCGTCAACGAACTCAAAGCCCTTGCCTGGCTCCTGAGGTTCGACCTTCAGAACCACGTGGCCGTATTGGCCCTTACCACCGGACTGACGCACGAACTTGCCTTCGGCTTCTTCGACGGTCTTGCGGATAGTTTCGCGGTAAGCCACTTGCGGCTTGCCCACGTTGGCTTCCACACCGAATTCGCGCTTCATGCGGTCCACGATGATTTCCAGGTGCAATTCGCCCTGACCACCAATGATGGTCTGGCCGGATTCTTCGTCGGTTTGCACGCGGAAAGATGGATCTTCAGCGGCCAGACGCGACAGGGCGATGCCCATCTTTTCCTGGTCGGCTTTGGACTTGGGCTCCACCGCCTGGCGAATCACGGAGTCGGGGAACACCATGCGCTCGAGCGTGATCACAGAGTTGGGATCGCACAAGGTTTCGCCGGTGGTGACGTCTTTCAAGCCCACGCAAGCGGCGATGTCGCCCGCACGGATCTCGTCGACTTCTTCACGGTTGTTGGCGTGCATTTGCACGATACGGCCGATACGCTCTTTCTTGCCGCGCACCGCGTTGTACACGGTGTCGCCCTTTTTCAGGACGCCGGAATACACGCGCACGAAAGTCAGTTGACCCACAAACGGGTCGGTCATCAGCTTGAACGCCAACGCAGAGAACTTCTCTTCGTCGTCGGCCTTGCGGGTGACTTCTTTTTCTTCTTCGTCAAAACCCTTGATGGCTTTCACGTCCAGAGGCGATGGCAGGAAGTCGATCACGCCGTCCAACATGCGCTGCACGCCTTTGTTCTTGAAAGCGGTGCCGCAGAACATGGGCTGGATTTCGGAAGCCAAAGTGCGGATACGGATGCCGCGCTTGATTTCTTCTTCCGACAAGTCGCCTTCTTCCAGGTACTTGTTCATCATGTCTTCAGAGGCTTCAGCAGCCGCTTCGACCATCTTCTCGCGCCACTCTTTGGCGGTCTCGAGCAAGTTGGCAGGGATGTCTTCGAAGGTGAACTTCATGCCCTGGGAAGCTTCGTCCCAGATGATGGCCTTCATCTTGATCAGGTCGACCACGCCGGTGAAGTTGTCTTCCGCACCAATCGGGATCACGATCGGCACAGGGCTGGCTTTGAGGCGCAGCTTCATCTGCTCAACGACTTTGAAGAAGTTGGCACCCGTGCGGTCCATTTTGTTCACAAAGGCCAGACGTGGCACCCTGTATTTGTTGGCCTGACGCCACACGGTTTCGGACTGGGGCTGCACGCCGCCCACAGCGCAGTAGACCATGCAGGCACCGTCCAGCACGCGCATGGAACGCTCCACCTCGATGGTGAAGTCCACGTGGCCGGGGGTGTCGATGATGTTGAAGCGGTGCTCGGGGAAGGAGTTGTCCATGCCCTTCCAGAAGCAGGTGGTGGCCGCCGAGGTGATCGTGATGCCACGCTCTTGCTCTTGCTCCATCCAGTCCATGGTGGCAGCGCCGTCGTGCACTTCACCAATCTTGTGGTTCACGCCGGTATAAAAAAGGATACGCTCAGTCGTCGTGGTCTTGCCGGCGTCAATGTGAGCCGAAATACCAATGTTGCGATAGCGCTCGATGGGGGTAGTGCGAGCCATTTATTTCTCCAAAGATTAAGTACCAAAGCCCGCCACCCCAAATGGGGCCAGCGGGCTGGCTTCTGAACGTGTCGGGCTTCTGTGTGAAGCCCTTGTGCATCAGAAGCGGAAGTGCGAGAACGCCTTGTTGGCTTCGGCCATGCGGTGAACTTCGTCACGCTTTTTCATGGCGCCACCACGGCCTTCGTTGGCCTCGAGCAATTCGTTGGCCAAACGCAGGGCCATCGACTTTTCACCGCGCTTGCGAGCGGCTTCCTTGATCCAGCGCATCGACAGGGCCAGGCGACGAACAGGGCGCACTTCAACAGGCACCTGATAGTTCGCACCACCCACGCGGCGGGATTTCACTTCCACCATGGGCTTGACGTTGTTGATGGCGATGGAGAAGAGTTCCACAGGGTCTTTTCCTGTTTTCTTTTCCATGGTGTCCAGAGCACCATAAATGATGCGTTCTGCGACAGCTTTCTTGCCGCCTTCCATGATCACGTTCATGAACTTGGAGAGCTCGACATTGCCGAACTTGGGATCCGGCAGGATTTCACGTTTAGGGACTTCGCGACGACGTGGCATATTTCACCTCATATTGCTTCAGTTGGCATCTTTTCAGACACCGCGAGCGTTATTCAAAACAGCTCACTTACTCGACCCACCTGGACGATTCCGGGCTTCGGGTCACTTCGCTGGATCACCGCGCCACGCGGGAAACAGCACCGAAAAATTTCAACCCCAAAGGGCTTACTTGGCCTTTGGCTTCTTCGCACCGTACTTGGAGCGCGACTGCTTGCGGTCTTTCACGCCTTGCAAGTCGAGCGAACCGCGCACGATGTGGTAACGCACACCTGGCAAGTCCTTGACACGACCACCGCGCACCAGAACAACAGAGTGTTCCTGCAGGTTGTGGCCTTCACCGCCGATGTAGGAGATGACCTCAAAACCGTTGGTCAAGCGCACTTTGGCCACTTTACGCAGAGCGGAGTTAGGCTTTTTAGGCGTTGTGGTGTACACACGGGTGCAGACACCACGACGCTGTGGAGAGTTTTGCATCGCAGGGCTTTTGGACTTGATCGTTTCGACCTCGCGCCCCTGACGCACCAATTGATTGATGGTTGGCATTGTTTGTAACGTCCCTAAACGTTGGAATTGGACAAAAGAAACTTCTCCGCCCCAAAAGCGGAAAAGCCCGCCAGTATAACCGCCTGGCGCTCGGGTGGCAAGTTATCCACAATTTGGCCCAAAGAGACGGCCAGCGCTCACTTGATCCACAGACGCACCGCGTCCCAGGCGCGGCCCAGAACGCCGGCTTCCTCGACCGCCTCCAGCGCCACCAAGGGAACCTCCAACAAGGCCTGGTCCCCGCGCAACACCTTCAATGCGCCCACGGTCTGGCCCTTGCTGAAAGGTGCCACCAGCGGGTCCGGGCGGGACACCTGGGTTTTGATCTGGGCGGCAGAACCTGCGGGCACGGCCACCACCAGCGGCTGCAAAGACCCCAGTTTCAAGACCGGCGACTTGCCTTTCCACAAAGTCGGGCTGACGATGGCCTGACCGGCCTCGAAGAGTTTGACCGCATCGAAGGCGGTGTAACCCCAGTTGAGGAGCTTCTGGCTTTCGTTGGCCCGTGCGTTTTCACTGTCAGCCCCCAAAACGACCGACAACAGACGCCGTTGGCCAATGTTGGCGAATTCCCGCTTGGCCGTGGCCACCAAGCCATAACCGGCTGCGTTGGTATGCCCTGTTTTCAGGCCGTCCACGGTGGGGTCACGGAACAGCAGCAAATTGCGGTTGCTGTCGTTGGCTGCGGGGGTGCCTTCGTAGCGGTACTTCTTGATGGCGTAATAGGGCACGAATTCGGGGAAATCCCGCATCAAGCGGCTGGCCAGAAGGCCCAAGTCACGCGCCGTGGTGGTGTGGCCCGCCTCCGTCAGACCCTCCGGGTTGCGATAAGTGGTGTTCTTCATCCCCAGGACTTTGGCCTGGTCGTTCATCAGTTGCACAAAGCGCTCCACGCTGCCGCCCACCCCTTCGGCCAGGGCCACGGTGGCATCGTTGCCCGACTGGACCACCATGCCCTTGATCAGGTCTTCGACGGGCACCCGCATCTTGGGGTCAATGAACATGCGCGAACCCGGCATCTTCCAGGCCCGCTCCGACACGGGCAGGGTTTGCTTGAGGTCGATCTTGCGTGACTTCAGGGCATCGAACACCAGGTAAGCCGTCATCAATTTGGTCAGCGAGGCGGGCTCCACCGCCATGTCCGGGTCTTTGGCCGCCAGCACCTGGTTGGCGGTGACATCGATCAACAAATAAGCTTTGGCCGCCACCTCGGGAGGCTGGGGCATTTGCGCCTGAACGCTCCAAGTCAAGGCTGCCAGGAAAGCCAGGGCCAGGGTTTTCAATGAAGTTGTCATGCGGATCTTGATCGTCTGGGCGCACCCTGCTGCGGTGCACCGGGCATCAGGCGCGAAGGTGCCTGGCCACCAAATTTTTGAGCAGGGGCAGCTGTCCGTGAAAGAAATGCGCCACCCCGGGAATGACCGTGACCGGCAAGGACTGCGGCCTAGCCCAGTCCATCACACTGGCCAGAGGCACCGTATCGTCTTGTTCCCCATGGAGCAACAGGGTCGCCTCGTGCAGCTCGGGCGCGACCGGTGCCACCTCAAAGCGCGAAGCGGCTGTGCCCACCAGCACCAGCTTGTCCGGGGTGCGTTCGGGGCTCAGTGTCCGGGCCACATGGCTGGTCACAAAGGCCCCAAAGGAAAAACCCGCCAGCGCCAAAGGCCCCGAGGGTGCCACCTGTTCGATCACCGCGAGCATGTCTGCGGCTTCGCCGCGCCCCTCGTCGTACGTGCCCGCACTGGCCCCCACCCCCCGGAAGTTGAAGCGCACCGCCTGCCAGCCACACTGCACAAACGCACGGGCCAGCGTCTGCACCACCTTGTTTTGCATGGTGCCGCCAAACAAGGGGTGCGGGTGTGCGATGACGGCAGTCCCCCGGATCGCGTCTGGCGCAGGGGCGTCACGCAAAGCCTCGATGGCACCGGCAGGCCCTTGCAGCGTCAGGGATTGGGTGGCCGAATTCATCAGCGCCCCAGGTGCTCAGGCGTGACCAACCGCGTCACGACCTGGCCGTTCTGCAGATGCGACTCGACGATTTCGTCGATGTCGGCCTGGTCCACATAGGTGTACCAGACGCCTTCGGGATAGACCACAGCGACCGGGCCGCCAGCGCAGCGGTCCATGCAACCGGCCTTGTTGACCCGCACCTGCCCGGGCCCCGCCAAGCCCAGTGCCTTGACGCGTTGTTTGCAATGGTCAAAAGCGGCTTGCGCGCCCTGCTGGGCACAGCAAGCCTCGTTGTTTTTGCGCTCGTTGAGGCAAAAAAAGATGTGGCGCTTGAAATAAGGACTGGAATTTTCAATGGTCATGTCCGAATTCTAGGTCCGGACCTGATCACGTATCTCTCGTAAGGCCGGGCGACGACAAGCGCTGAATCAGGTACGCCAGCAGGGCATAAGGCCACAACCAACCCAGCCACTGGCTCAGGCCATGAAAACGGATGAACTGGCCCTGCTCCCAGGTTTGCAAGGTCAAGGCAAAGTAGGCGTCGGCCGAGGCGTTGTTGAGCAGGCTCAACTGCCACACCAAGGCCGCCAGCGCCAGCACCCAACACACCCGCACCGCACAAAACGACAGCGCCACCATGGCGACAATCGCCAGCACCAGGCCTGCCAGCACCTCGGTGCTGACCCAGCCCCACGCGTGGGCAGGGCCATAGGTGAGCGCCGCTGACAAAGCACTGGCCCCAAAACCCACACCCACCAACAACGCTGCCACCACCATGCGCTGCCCCCACAGGCGCAACACCCCGAAAGCCAACAGGCAGGGCAGCAGCAAGCCAATCGCCACACACAGGATTTCGCTCACGGGCAACAAGGGCTGCAGCTCCACCTCGCGCAGGGGCAGCCACTCCAGCCAAGGGGTGTCTTGCAGCACATGGGCCAGTGCGGTCTCCACACGCTCAAGCACCTGCCCCAAACCAAAGGTCACAGGTGCCGGGAATAACAAGGCCACAGGCCACACGGCCAACAAAGCCATGGCACCACTGGCGTCGGAGACAAACCAACGGTCACGAAAGCGGCTCCAGCGGTCCAGCAAGCCCACCCGCTCCAAAGCACTGGCCATGGCGGCCCCCAGAAATGCACCGGAGATGTTCAAGGCGGCGTCCACATTGGACGGGACCCGCACAGGCAAAAACATCTGCATGGACTCCATCGTCAAGGACAGCAGCGCTGCCGCGAGCGTGCTCATGGCAATGGCGGGCCAGCGGTCGCGGGTTCGGTGCACCGCCAGCGCCATCAAAAACCCGAAAGGCGCATAGCCGGCCACATTGGACAAGACATCAAAGCCTGTCCAATAGCGCGGCAAAGGGGCCGTCAAAAAGGCCCAGGGGGCGATGCCCTGGATGCGCCAGCCGTCAAAAGGATAAAGACTGGCATAAACGATCAGGACCGCATAGATCCAGACCAGGGGCCAGGCGGCCGTTCTGCGCGAAGGCGTGGTGCGCATGCCCGGCTCTTAAAACGGCTTGACCACCACCAAAATGACGGCCGCCAGCATCATCAGAACTGGCGCCTCATTGAACCAGCGAAACCAGACATGGCTGCGCTGCATCTGGCCGCTCTCGAACTTGCGCAGCAAGACACCGCAACTGTGGTGGTAACCGAGCAAGGCCAACACGATCAGCAGCTTGGCATGCATCCAGCCCTGCCCCGAACCCATGCCAATGCCGTAATACAGCCAAAGCCACAAGCCCAGCGCCAAGGCGGGGATGGCCAAAATGGTCATGAAGCGGTAGAGCTTGCGCGACATCAACAGCAAACGCGCGCGCTCTGCCACGGAGCCTGGCTCCACCATGGCCAGATTGACAAAAATCCTCGGCAGGTAGAACAGGCCGGCAAACCAGCTGGCGATGAAAACGATGTGAAGGGCTTTGATCCAGAGCATGGCTCAAGTGTAGTCAGTGATGGCCCATCACGACCTGGGGGCTCGCGCAGGCAAAAAAAAACCCCCGGCCAGGGGCCGAGGGTGGGAAGCCCTTTGGCGTTACCGCGTCAGGGCCCCGCTCAGGGAGGAAAAGCGGGAGGCAGCAAGCTGCCCAAGGCGAATTTATCAAATAACAAAACCATTAACAAGTTGAATTTCGGTTTTTATGTTGATTTTGCTGGTTGTCGCCTGCGCGCCATGACCAGACCCCTGGTGGCCAAGGCCGCTTTGGCTTGAGCGCGACTTCAGGCACAATTTTCAACATGAACCCTGTCGCTCCCTTCCCCGCCAACCGCCCACGCCGCTTGCGCCGTGATGAATTCACCCGCAATCTGGTGCGTGAGCACCGGGTCACAGCGCACGACCTGATCTACCCGGTGTTTGTGCTGGACGGCCAAAACCAGCGCCAGGCCGTGGGCTCCATGCCCGGCGTTGAGCGCTTGTCGCTCGACCTGCTGCTGCCCGTGGCCGAAGACTGCGTCAAGCTCGGCATCCCGGTCATGGCGCTGTTCCCGGTCATCGACGCCAGCCTGAAGGACCCCACGGGCAGCGAAGCCAAGAATCCAGACGGTCTGGTGCCCCGCGTGGTGCGCGAACTCAAAAAACGCTTCCCCGAGCTGGGCGTGATGACCGATGTGGCGCTCGACCCCTTCACCAGCCATGGCCAGGACGGCTTGCTCGACGAGACCGGCTACATCCTGAACGACGAAACCACAGCGGTGCTGGTGCAGCAGGCCCTGACGCAAGCAGAAGCCGGGGTGGACATGGTCGCGCCCAGCGACATGATGGACGGACGCATCGGCGCGATCCGCCAGGCGCTCGAAGCCCGCGGCCTGATCCACACCCGCATCATGGCCTACAGCGCCAAATACGCCAGCGCCTTCTATGGCCCCTTCCGCGACGCGGTGGGTTCGGCCGGCAACCTGGGCAAAAGCAACAAAAAGGTCTACCAGATGGACCCCGGCAACACCGACGAAGCCCTGCGCGAAGTCGCCATGGACCTGGCCGAAGGCGCGGACATGGTGATGGTCAAGCCCGGCATGCCGTACCTGGACATCGTGCGCCGCGTCAAAGACGAGTTCAAGGTGCCCACCTTCGCCTACCAGGTGTCGGGTGAATACGCCATGCTCAAGGCCGCTGCGCAAAACGGCTGGCTGGACCACGACCTGGTCATGATGGAAAGCCTGCTGGCCTTCAAACGCGCGGGCGCGGACGGCGTGCTGACCTACTTTGCCCGCGACGCCGCACGCTGGATCGCCGCCCATTGAAAGAGACCCCCCTCCACGCTGGCGCACCCGGTTTGCGGGTGTTCAGCATCGCGGGCAATCGGGTGCAAGCCTGGCCTTCACACAGCCCTGACAGCCCGCTGCCCGAGGCTTTGCCCGAACAAGGCTTTCTCTGGCTGGCCTTTTCACGCGAACACTTCGAGCGCCATGTGCCTGCCATCCAGACCTGCCTGCAGCAGTTGACGGGGCAAAGCCTGGTGGACCTGCATGTGTCGGACTTGCTCAACGGCCAACTGCCCTCGCGCTACGACTTCACTTCGCATTACGACCTGCTGGTGTTTCGCCGACTGGCACAGCAATCGGGCACCGCGCCCCGGCACAGGGAAGCCCAGGCCAAACATTCACCAATCAAGCGGCCCGGTCCACCCATCCTGCAGCGCATCGACACCAGCCCAGTGGGCTTTGCGGTGTTCGACAAGGTGCTGCTGAGCGTGCACCCCGACGACTGCGCCGTGCGAGAAGCCTACGCCAGCCGTCTTTTGAATGCGACAGGCGACAAGGCCCTGGCGCACGACCCCCGGTCTGCAGGCGCTCGAGGCATCCCAATGAGCCCAGCCGACATGATGCTGCGCATCGTCAGCCAGATGGTGGACGCGTACCTGGATTTAAGACGGGAACTGAGCCGCCAGCTGGACCACTGGCAGGCCGAACTGCTCCACCCCGGTGCACGCTTTCGCCGCTGGGACGCCTTGCTGCAAGCACGACTGGCGTTGCACCAACTCGAAGACCTGTGCGATGACCAGCACACGGCCATGCTCAATTGGAACGAAACCCTGGACGACTGGGTGGTCAACGAAGACCCGGCCGCCCTGCGCGAACACGAATTGCTGAAGGTGCGCTGCCGGGATGTGCTGGAGCACATTGACCGGGTGGTCCACCATGTGCGCCGCCTGGAGCACAACACCGAAACCGCGGTGCAAATGCACTTCAATGCCCAAGGCAACCGCACCAACGACATCATGCGGACCTTGACGGCACTGACCGCGATCTTCTTGCCACTGAACCTGATCGCAGCGGTGTTCGGCATGAACTTCGAGTTCATGCCCTGGCTGCACACCGCCAGCGCTTTTTGGTGGACGCTGGGCGGCATGGGGGCGATTGCCACCACCATGGGCTTGGTGTTCTGGCGCAAACGGTATCTGGCGCGCACGGGCGAGTAAGCGCCAAACACCACCAACCCTTCTCGTCACCCTCGACTTGATCGGGAGTCCATGCCTTCGCCCACCCTGGATACCCGCATGCGCGGGTATGACATCCCAAGTTCGTCACCCCCGACTCGATCGGTGGCCCATGCCTTCGCCCACTCTGGATACCCGCATTCGCGGGTATGACATCCCAAGTTCGTCACCCCCGACTTGATCGGGGGTCCATGACTTCGCCTACCCTGGATACCCGCGTGCGCGGATATGACCGCCCACAACCCATCAGCTCAGATGCTGCTTAAAAAAGGCCAGCGTGCGTTCCCGGGCCAATTGGGCCGAAGGGGCATGCCAGGAAGCGCGCTGGTCGCAGTTGAAGCCGTGGTGAGCGGCATAGGTGTGGACCGTCACTTCGGGGTGCGCCTTGCGGAAAGCCGCCACGGTGTCCATCGGAATCCAATGGTCTTCTTCGGCAAAATGCGCCAGCACCGGCACCTTGGGTTGGCGGGCGGTTTCGGCTTCAGTGGTCACGCCACCGCCGTAATAGGGCACCGCTGCGCTCAGGCCTTTCAAGGTGCAGGCCGCACGCCAGGTCAACAAGCCGCCCCAGCAGTAACCCACGATGCCCACCTTGCCACCCGACGCCTGCGCGGCATGGTCGATGGCCGCCTGGATGTCCTGCATCACGCCGGGCGCAGGCAAGGCCTCGGCCGCTGTTTTGTAGCCGAAGCCTTCGCCCATATCGGCTTCGGTGTAACCCAATTCCACACCCGGCTTGACGCGGTGAAAGGCTGCCGGAGCCACCGCCAGATAACCCTCGGCGGCATAGCCATCGGCCACAGCGCGGATGTGGCTGTTGACGCCAAAAATTTCCTGAATCACGACCACGGCACCCTGGGGTGCACCTGCAGGGCGGGCCTCATAAGCGGGCACGGCTTTGCCGTCAGCCGACTTCAGTTCGATCATCGATCCCATGTGTTTTCCTTTCAAGACAGAGGTCAGTTCAACGGGCCAGCGCACGCTCGACAAAATCGAGCCGGTCCTGGCCCCAGAAAATCTCGCCATCCACCACATAACTGGGCGCACCAAACACCCCCGCATCGATGGCCGCCTGGGTGTAGCTTTCGTAGCGCTCCTGCACCGCCTGGCTGCGGGAGGTGTCCATCAGCTGGTCTGGCAAGCCCTGCTCAGCCAGCAGCTCGGCCAGCACCTTGTCGTCGGCCATGTTGCGCTCCTGCGCCCAGCAAGCGGCCAAAATCGCGCCCGCGATCTTCATGGCGGCTTGCGGACCTTGAGCCAAATCGGCCGCAATGATCAGGCGCGCAGCATCGTCCCCACCGACCGGGAAATACCGGGGCTTCAGATTGAGAGGCAGATTCAGGTGCTGGCTGAAACGCTGCAACTCCACCAGGCGGTAAGCCTGCCGCTGTGGCGCACGCTGGCCCAGCGGCAAACCGCCCGAGATCGGGAAAACCTTGCCGCCCAGGTCGATCGGCATCACCCGCACGGAGGCCCCGGTGCGCTGCACGATGTCGGCCAGGCGCTGGTGGCCCAAATAAGCCCAGGGGCTTTGCGGGGCGAAGTAATAGTCCACTGTGCGACCCATGTGGTCTCCTTGTGTGTTGTGTAATCGTCAAGCGAAGCAGCGGTTTTAACCGCATCCATGAATTTTTGCAGGAGATACGCGATGAACAAGGTCTTGTTGGTGACGGGCGGCAGCCGGGGTATCGGGGCGGCCACGGCCCTGTTGGCGGCCCAAAACGGCTGGTCGGTGGCTGTGAACTACACCGCCAACTCGCTGGCGGCGGACGAAGTGGTGCGCCAAATCCGCGCCTCGGGGGGGCAAGCCATGGCGGTACAGGCCGACGTGGCCGACGAAGCGCAAGTGCTGCGCATGTTCGAGCACATTGACGCCAAACTCGGCCGCCTGCACGGCCTGGTCAACAACGCAGGTGTGGTCGATGTGGCCGCCCGTGTGGACCAGATGAGCGTGGCCCGTTGGAAGCGCATGTTCGACATCAACGTGATCGGCAGCCTGATCTGCGCCCGCGAAGCCGTGCGCCGCATGAGCACCAAGCACGGCGGCGAAGGCGGCAGCATCGTCAACGTGTCGAGCGCCGCCGCCCGCCTGGGCGCGCCCGGCCAGTACGTGGACTACGCCGCCGCCAAAGGTGCGATCGACGCTTTCACCATCGGGCTGTCCAAAGAAGTGGCCGCCGAGGGCATCCGCGTCAACGCGGTGCGCCCAGGCCTGATCGAAACCGAGATCCACGCCTCGGGCGGTCTGCCCAACCGCGTGAAAGACCTGCAGCACCTGGTGCCCGCCCAGCGCGGCGGCACTGCCGAAGAAGTGGCCGAAGGCATTGTCTGGCTGCTGTCGGACAAGGCCAGTTACACCACCATGAGCTTTATGGACATCTCGGGAGGCCGTTGATGGCAGAGATCAAATACTTCTGGGAAGACATGGCTGTGGGCCAGGTGCGCGATCTGGGCACCATCACGCCCACCCGCGAAGAGATCATCGCCTTCGCCACCCAGTTTGACCCGCAGCCCTTTCACCTGAACGACGAAGCGGCCAAGGCCTCGGTGTTTGGTGCCCTGTCGGCCAGCGGCTGGCACACCTGCGCCATGGCCATGCGGCTCATGGTGACCAACTTTTTGCACGAAACCTCCAGCCTCGGCTCGCCAGGTCTCGAAGGCATCAAGTGGCTCAAACCGGTCTACCCGGGCGACACCCTGCGCCTGCAAAGCACCGTGCTGGAGACCAAGCCCATGGGCAAACGCCCGGACGTGGGCATGACGCGCAACCTGTGGGAAATGTTCAACCAGAACGGCGACAAGGTGCTGCACATGGAAGGCTGGGGCATGTTCCGCCGCCGCTCGCCAGCTGCTGCCGACTGAAGCGGTCACGACCCCTGTGGGAGCGAGCCCCTGCTCGCGAATGTGTGCAATGGCACGACGCGCATTCGGCCGCAGGGGCGAACTCCCACTGAAACGTGCCACCGCGACCTCCATGGTTTAGCCAGTTGCGCCAAGGCACAATGGGGCGATGGACTTCAAACCGCTCATCACCCTGCTGGCCATCGTCAACCCGCTGGCCATCGTCCCGTTTTTCATCCACTACACCCAGGGCTTCAGCCGCGCCCAACGCAAAAGAACGATTTGGGTGTCGTCCTTTTCTGCCTTTGTGGTGATCGCAGCCAGCGCTTTGCTGGGTCTGCAGATTTTGGAGTTCTTCGGCATTTCGCTGGCCAGCTTCCAGGTCGGCGGTGGCATGTTGCTGCTAACTGCGGCCTTGTCGATGCTGAACGCGCAACCGGCCGAATCGCGCGCCAATGCCGACGAAGTGCACGACGCCGAAGCCAAAGCCGCCGTGGGCGCCAGCATTGCCGTGGTGCCCCTGACCATCCCGCTGCTGACGGGTCCGGCGACCATGTCCACCGTGGTGATTTATGCCGAAAAAGCCAAAAACTTCGCCCAACTGGGCACCCTGGTCGGCTATGGCGTGGTCATTGCTCTGGCCACGGCGCTGTGCTTTTCACTGGCCACCCCGATTGCCCGCATCCTGGGCAAAACCGGCATCAACGTCATGACCCGCCTCATGGGTCTGATCCTGGCCGCGCTGGCGGTCGAGGTGATGGCCGACGGGCTGCACAAGCTGTTTCCGGTGCTGGCACGCGGCCTTTGACCGGTCAAGGCGCGGTGACATAGCGCCACACAGCCCAAGCCACCGCGGACCACACCGACAAGACCAGCACCATGCCTGCCCAGCTGACGGGCTTGGCTTGGCGCTCGGCCATCCAGCCGTCGGCCTGCTGGCGACAGTCCAGCGCGATGTGCTCCGGCAAATACCGCACCACCAGCCAGATCAACACGGGCAACAAAATCACATCGTCCAGATAGCCCAGCACCGGAATGAAATCGGGCACCAGATCAATCGGGCTGAGCGCATAAGCCACCACGAAAAAAGCCAGACCTTTGAGCCACCACGGCGTGCGCGGGTCACGGCAGGCAAACCACAACATCAGGCCATCGCGCTGGATGCGGCGCGCCCAGGTCCGGACAGCAGACAAGGTGTTTTTCAGCGATGGCATGTCAAACCTCTGCAAAGCCCTGCGCCAGCCCTTGGCGCAAATGCGCCACCAGCGCCGCCACCGCCCGAGGTACATGTGGTGCATAGGGTCGGATGGCGTAAATGGTTTCAGCAAAGGCCCCCACGGGTTTCCAGTCGGCCAGCACCCGCACCAGCTTGCCCTGGCGCAGGGCAGTCTGCGCGCTGAAATCGGGCATGAGGGCGATGCCTGCGCCGGTCAGGGCGGCTTCGCGCAGGGCTTCGCTGTTGTTGGCGGCAAAGTTGCCCGACACGGGCACGGTGATGCGCTCGCCAGCGATAGACAGCTGGCGTGGCTCAAACGTCCAGGCCGGGGTGTCTTGCGAGCGGGGGTAGTGCAGGCAGTTGTGGGCCTGCAGCTCGGCAGGGGTCTGCGGCTCGCCGTGTTTGCGCAAGTAGGCGCGGGTGGCCACCAGCACCGATTCGGTGGCGCACAGCGCCCAGGCCACATGGGTGTCGGGCGGGCGGGCGGTGTGGCGGATGGCCAGGTCGTAGCCTTCGGTGGCCAAGGTGCTCAGGCGGTCGGACAGGTCCAGCTCGATCCGCACATCCGGGAAGTCTTTCAGAAATTCGGCCAGCAGCGGCACCAGCTGTTGGCGCGCCAGCGCCACGGGGGCGGTGACCCGAACCAGGCCGCCAGGCTGCTCGGCCAGGTCACGCACCTGGGCAAAGCTTTGCTCGATCTGCTCGAACGCGGCGCGGGTGTCATCCACCAGCCTTTGGCCCGCCTCGGTCAGGCGCAAGCTGCGGGTGGTGCGCTGCACCAGGGTGACTTTGGCGGCGCGCTCCAATTCGGCGATGCGCTGGCTCATGGCCGCCTTGCTGACCCCCAACCGAGCCGCAGCGGCGGTATAACTGCCTTGCTGGGCCAGCACGCTCAGCCAGTGCAAGTGCGTCCAGAGGGTGGTGATTTTTTGGTCTTCCATCGTTGTATTGTTCACTATTTTGAACAATCAATTCAACTTTCAGGCATTGCGGCGGGTGGCGGGGGTGCCTAAACTGAGTCCGTTGCAGGCAATCACTCGCACCCAGGTGCGCTCCCACATCCCACACGAAAGCCCCACATGAGCATTTCCCCCATCGGCCATTACATCAACGGTCAGGTCGCCGCAGGCACTTCGGGCCGCAGCCAACCTGTGACCAACCCCGCTACAGGTGCCGTGACCGGCAACGTGGCCTTGGCCAACAGCGCTGAAGTCGCCAAGGCGGTGGCCGCAGCACAAGCCGCTTTCCCGGCCTGGGCCGACACGCCGCCCCTGCGCCGCGCCCGCGTGATGTTCAAGTTCCTCGAACTGCTGAACACCCACAAAGACGAGTTGGCCCACATGATCACCGCCGAGCACGGCAAGGTGTTCACCGACGCCCAAGGCGAAGTGAGTCGCGGCATCGACATCGTCGAATTCGCCACCGGCATCCCGCAGCTGCTCAAGGGTGACTACACCGAGCAAGTCTCCACCGGCATCGACAACTGGACGATGCGCCAGCCCCTGGGCGTGGTCGCGGGCATCACGCCCTTCAACTTCCCCGTCATGGTGCCCATGTGGATGTTCCCGGTCGCCATTGCAGCGGGCAACACTTTCATCTTGAAGCCCAGCCCGACCGACCCGACCCCGTCGCTCTTCATCGCCGACCTGCTGAAAAAAGCCGGTCTTCCCGACGGCGTGTTCAACGTGGTGCAAGGTGACAAGGAAGCCGTGGACGCGCTGCTGGAGCACCCCGACGTGAAAGCCATCAGCTTCGTCGGCTCCACACCGATCGCCAACTACATCTACGAGACCGGCGCCCGCCACGGCAAGCGCGTGCAGGCCCTGGGCGGCGCAAAGAACCACTTGGTCGTCATGCCCGACGCCGACATCGACCAGACCGTGGACGCGCTGATCGGCGCAGGCTACGGCTCGGCAGGCGAGCGCTGCATGGCGATTTCGGTGGCCGTGCTGGTGGGCGATGTGGCCGACAAAATCATCCCCAAGCTGGTCGAGCGCACCAAAGCGCTGCAAGTGCTCAACGGCGAAAATCTGGCCGCCGAAATGGGCCCCATCGTGACCGACGCGGCCCGTCAGCGCATCAAGGGTTACATCGACGCAGGCGTGGCCGAAGGCGCCAAGCTCTTGGTCGACGGCCGCGAATTTGACGGCGCAAAGGCCGGTGCCGGTTGCGAGCAAGGTTTCTGGATGGGCGGCACGCTGTTCGACCACGTGACCACCGACATGAAGATCTACAAAGAAGAAATCTTTGGCCCGGTCTTGAGCTGCGTGCGCGTGCCCGACTTCGCCACCGCGGTGCAGATCATCAACGACCACGAATTCGGCAACGGCGTGAGCTGCTTCACCCGCGACGGCAACGTGGCCCGCGAGTTTTCGCGTCGCATCCAGGTGGGCATGGTCGGCATCAACGTGCCAATCCCGGTGCCCATGGCCTGGCACGGCTTTGGCGGCTGGAAGCGTTCGCTGTTTGGCGACATGCACGCCTATGGCGAAGAGGGTGTGCGTTTTTACACCAAGCAAAAGTCCATCATGCAGCGCTGGCCTGAGTCGATTGGCAAGGGTGCGGAATTTGTGATGCCTACTGCCAAGTAATCATCACCTCTTGCAAGTGTGAATGGCCTCGTTGCGCTTCTGCGTGGCGAGGCCATTTCTTTGGCTTCTTGCCTAGCGGGTCTAGAGAAGTGTTCAGCGCTCACGAAAGTGAGCGTGCGTGCCGAGCTGTTGCGGTGGTGAGCTGCTCGAGGGACTCGTTTCGACCCATTGCAGCCGGTCACATCTTTTAAGACGTTGACTTGTTTGTAGCGGTTGCTGCCGGTCGTGTCCCGCAGTCATTTGTGGGCTTTCTGCCAGTAGCGGTCGGTCGATCTTTAACCATCAGGCTCGGCAGCCGGTCAGTTCGGTCATAGGCCAATGACCGCTACCACACATCCTATCCAGTGCTGACGGATAGGATCCATTGATGCATGGGCCAATTTGCACAACAGGCTATGACGCCCAATGAACAGGGAGCCCTGCACATTTTCGATGCAGCGACGTTTTCTTACTGAACTAGCTGGATGTCAGTGACGATCATCTTGCCACCTTCATTGATCACCATAAACTTAATTTTTTCGCCTGGCTTGATGTTGGTCAATAAACTCTTATCTTTAGCAGTAAATACCATTGTCATTCCCGGCATATCCATATGTTTGATTTCGCCGTGTTTGATCGTGACCTTGCCAGTTTCGAGATCAATTTTCTTGACCTCTCCGTCGGTTAAAGACGGCGTCATTTGAGACATGTTCATCTTGCTGTGATCCATGACAGCTTGGGAAAAACTGCTTAAGGGAAGAGCCGCACCAATGGTCAATAGTGCAATTGCAATTTTCGTTTGAATATTTTTCATATTTTCCTCATGAGTAAGAGTTAAAAACTTTTGATGATCCGTCTTTTTGGATTAGCAAGACTTGATACGCGTCACGCCTTGCGCCGTAGACAGGACCGTCCATTCCAGGAGATCCGATAGGCATCCCCGGAACGGCAAGACCTAACGCTTGTGGTTTTTCTTTGAGTAAACGTTGAATGTCTTCGGCTGGCACATGCCCCTCAATCACATATCCACCGACCAGAGCTGTATGACATGAAGCGAACTTTTGAGGCATACCCAGTCGAGCCCGCGCTGCGTTATTACCTTGACCGTTTACTTTCAAAGAAAAATTATTCTTTTCTAAATGAATAATCCAGTCTTTGCAACAGCCACAGTTAGGGTCTTTCCAGACTTGTATAGCTATAGCGTTTGGGCTGGCTGCAATAGCAATTGAGGACGAGCACATTGAAGCTATTCCCAACAATAGCAACCGCCTCGTTGAATTTTTTGAACTGTTTTTGTCAGTCATTTCAGCAGCCCTATCCTGTAATGAAATTACTTCTTGCCAACCTTGATCGCGCCCTTCATCCCAGCTTCGTAGTGGCCTGGCATCAAGCAGGCAAAATTTACGGTTCCAGTCTTCGTGAATTGCCAAACAATTTCGCCTTGCTGTCCTGGAGATAGTGTCACTTTGCCAGGTTCGTCATGTTCCATATCTGGGAATTTTTTCATCTGCTCCAGATGCTCGAGCAATTCCTTCTGGGTGCCCAGACTCAATTCGTGCTTGACCTTTCCTTGATTCTTGACAACAAAGCGGACCGTCTCTCCTTGCTTGACCTGAATAGATGAGGGTGTGTAACGCATGTTATCCGTCATATCGACATTGATGGTCTGCGTTACCTTGGAGGCAACACCTGGTTTGCCAATTGCGGTTTCCTCGTCAGCATGGCCATGCCCACCGGCGTGCTTTCCAGCCGCAAAAGCCGACGCTGACAGGGTCAGAGCAACCAAAACAAAGATTTGGCGAGAAGTGATGTACTTGGGTTTCATTCGTTAACTCCGGAAAAAAATTCAGTGATTGCTATGTGATGAGGGCTTGCGCACCTTGACTTCGGTCGTCTTGGCGGGCATCTGGGCGCGAGGCATGGACTGCCCACCCTCCGCCTTGAAGCGCGCTGGTTCAGTCAACGGCCCGGTGTACTCATGGGCTACCGTGCCTTCGGGATGCTTGTACCAACCCGGGTCCTTGTAGTCCCCCGGCTTTTGATTACGGCGGACCTTCAGAACGCTGAACATGCCACCCATTTCGACCGATCCGAAGGGGCCTTGGCCAGTCATCATCGCAGCGGTGTTGTCAGGGATGGGCATTTCCATCTCAGTCATGTCGGCCATACCACGCTCACCCATGACCATGTAGTCTGGAATCAGGTTATTGATCTTCTTGGCGATGCCACGGTGATCCACACCAATCAATGTCGGAACGTTATGGCCCATGGCGTTCATGGTGTGATGGCTTTTGTGACAGTGGAAGGCCCAGTCCCCTTCCTCATCTGCCAGAAACTCGATCTGTCGCATCTGACCGACGGCCACATCGGTCGTCACTTCATGCCAGCGGGTGCTCTTGGGTGTCGGGCCACCGTCCGTACCAGTGACGAGGAACTCATGGCCGTGCAAATGTATGGGGTGGTTCGTCATCGTCAGATTGCCAATGCGAATACGCACCTTGTCGTTCAGGCGAACATTGAGGCTGTCAATGCCTGGAAATATCCGGCTATTCCAGCTCCACAGGTTGAAGTCCAGCATTGTCATGATCTTGGGGGTGTAGCTGCCCGGATCGATGTCATAGGCGTTGAGTAGGAAGCAGAAGTCTCGCTGGACCTCATCAATCAGATCATTCTTGACCTTAGGATGGGTCACCCAAAAGCCCATCATGCCCATGGCCATCTGTGTCATCTCATCAGCATGCGGGTGGTACATGAAGGTGCCAGGCCGGCGCGCGACGAACTCGTAAACAAACGTCTTGCCGGAGGGAATAGCCGGCTGGTTCAGTCCGGCCACACCGTCCATGCCGTTGGGCAGGCGCTGCCCGTGCCAGTGAATGGAGGTATGCTCTGGCAGCTTGTTGGTCACGAAGATCCGCACGCGATCGCCCTCGACCACTTCAATCGTGGGCCCCGGGCTCTGGCCGTTGTAGCCCCAGAGATGGGCTTTAAAGCCAGGGGCCATTTCCCGCACTACTGGTTCGGCGACCAGGTGAAATTCCTTGACGCCTTGATTCATGCGCCATGGCAAAGTCCATCCATTCAGCGTCACCACCGGGTTGTAGGCGCGTCCGCTGTTGGGGACAAGCGGCGCCATGGTGTTAGGGCTGGTCTGTATTACAGGCTCAGGCAGAGCGGCCATCGCCACGCGGCTGACCGCGCTGGCGGCCACGGCACCACCAGCAATCCCGGCGTACTTGAAAAAGTCTCTTCTGGAAGTCATCGTTGTATCTTTCATTCAATGAGGCGCAGCGCCACCGGCTGGCGCACTGGGCATGGCTGCCAGCGGAGTGTTCATCGGTCGCCCGACCAGTGAGGCTTGTAGCGCGGCATCCGCTAGCCAAAACTGCTGCTCGGCTCCGATCGCAGCCATGACCGTAGAGACCTGATCACGTGAGTCCGCCAGCAACTCGAAGATGCCGATGATCATTCCGTTGTAGCGCAGTTGGTTCTCTTCTGAGATCACCTTACGAAGCGGTATCACCTCGTCCCGGTTGTGCCGTGCAATGTCATAAGCCGTGCGATAGGAGGAGTAGCTTTCTCGCAAGCTTGAACCCGCCGAGCGGACGGTCGCCTCAAGCTGATTGGCTGCGGCCAAGGTGCGTGCGTTCATGGCATCGCGCTGCATGCCCCCCCAATCAAAGATGGGCAGGCGTACCGCGATTTCATACCCTCGCGCTACGCTGCGCTCACCCGCCACGCTGTTCGTGCTGGTGTTGCGCATGGCCCTCAGTTCAATGTCGGTGACGCTGGTGACCATGTTCAAACCCTGGGCTCTGGCGGAAGCATCCAGTGTGCTTTGGGCAAGACGGATGTCGAGGCGGTTACGCGTAGCAAACGTCGCAACGCCCTGCGGATCGAGCGCCTGTTTGGGTAGTTCAGGCAAGCGGTCCGGCAGTTTGAGCATCTGGGCCTGTTGGGCATCCAGACCGAGTACGCGTACGAACTCTTCGCGGGCAGCAGTTACTTGGTGAGTTGCTGTTGCCAATCGGGTCCCTGCGTCCGCATAGAAGGCCTGCTCACGAGCCCGTGTGAGGCGATTGAAGTTGCCTATGGCCTGCATCCTGCGAGCCAGTTCGGCACTCGCTGCAGCGCTTTCATACACCTGCTTGGCATACTGAAGCGTCTGTTGGGCAGCCACGGCGCGGACCCATGCCTGGCGCACGCGGGTGACCTGGTCGACCACATCACTCGACAGTCGCAGATGGGCCACTTCGATGCGACGGTTGGCGATTCCCTGGCGACTAGGGAGGGTCAGAATATCGAGCAGACCAAAGGAAAGCGCACGGTTTAACTCCAGCGCATCACCGGCCACCATGCGTTCCAGGGAGAAGACCGGGTTTGCAATCCTGCCCACTTGTGCCGCATCTGCGGACTCCGCCCAACCTTGAGCCAGCAACGCCTGGAGCGATGGGCTGTTGACGAGCGCCAGCTGGACCGCCTCGCGCTGACCCAGAATGTTTTGAAGCAGCTTCTGGGCCGCCTGCGCACGCTGTTCGCGCTCATCGGCAGTCCGCGCGAGAGAAATCTGCCCTTCGGCAAAACTCTTGGCCTCCTCGTTCACCCGGGCAACGTTTTGTTCGAGGCTAACAGTGGCGCAACCGGCAAGCGTGGCCAAGGCGATCGCGGATAGCGCCAGTTTCCCTAGCGAGGTGCTTGGGATGCGCTTCATGGCTTGACTCCCCCATGATGACCAGATTGCGTATCAGGCACGTCAGAGGCGTCCTTCAGGGCCTCACCTGTCGCGACCTCCTTGGCATAGCTGCGCCAGCCTCCAATACGACCTACCAAGTCGTTGGCTTTGACCCATGACTGAATGGCCTGGTCGTTATAGGGGCGGAAGTCACTAAGTGCAGACTTGTACTCAACTTCCACCACCGAAAGATTTTTCACGGGCTCGCTGGTGGCTTGGGCCGCGGCTACACCAGCTAACATGGCACAACTCAGGGCGAGACATGTCTGTGCGAATAATAGTGAACGTCTGACGAGCATGGTTTCCTCAATGTGATCGGTAACATAGATAGGGGGAATTATTAAAATACCAAGTCGTCAGCACGATGTCGAAAAGATTACATATTTGTCATCTTGCCATCGCAACAAATGGAAGTCGTCATACTCAGGTCTGCCATAGAGGGTCAGTTGCCAATGAAAATTTTGATTGTGGAAGATGAGCCCAAGACCGGGGCATATCTGCGCCAGGGACTGATCGAGGCCGGTTTCGTTGTGGACTTGGCCAGAAATGGGCCCGACGGCCTTCACCTAGCTCTTGGCGGTAACTACGATCTCGCGATCCTGGATGTGATGATGCCGGGCATGAACGGTTGGGAGGTCCTGCAGGCGATACGTCATGAAGGCCTACAAGTGCCAGCCATGTTTCTCACCGCCCGCGATCAGGTGGAAGATCGCGTGAAGGGGCTTGAATTAGGCGCCGACGATTACCTCGTCAAGCCGTTTTCCTTTGCCGAGCTCTTGGCCCGAGTTCGCACCATTGTGCGCCGCGGTCGTAGTGGCACCGAATCCACGATCTTGCAGGTGGCAGACCTCCAACTTGATCTGCTACGCCGCCGCGTCACCCGAGACGGCAAGCGCCTTAATCTCACCGCCAAGGAGTTTGGATTGCTAGAACTGCTGATGCGTAGGCAGGGAGAAGTCCTGCCCAGGTCGCTGATCGCCTCTCAGGTTTGGGACATGAACTTCGACAGCGACACTAACGTCATCGAGGTGGCCATGAGGCGTCTGCGCGTCAAGATCGATGATGATCACCAGTTCAAGCTGATCCAAACTGTACGCGGCATGGGCTACGTGCTCGAAGCGCCGGAGGGTCGCTAGATGTTTCGCAGGCTGTCACTGACATCCCGCCTCACCATCTTTTTTATAGCGCTGGCCAGTTCGGTCATCCTGGGCTTGGCGCTTCTTTTCATGGTAGAGGCTGATAGGCACTTCGTCGACCTCGATAGCGCCGCCTTGGATGATAAAAAGCACCTGATCGAGGGCATTCTGGCCAGTTCTCGATCCCATGAAGAAGCTCGCAGTCGCCTGAACGAAGCATTGAGCCATCACCACGGCCTTTACGCTCTGGTCAAAGGACCGCAGGGTGAAAAGTTGTACCAGACCAACGGATACAGCGGCCAGACTACGCAAGCATCATTCAGCACGAATGACGACGGCCACGGGCTTCAGTCTTGGAGGAGTGGCGGTCGCGAGTTCCATGAGATGAGCTTTACTGCTGGCATGGTTCAGGGAATGGCCGGGCCGCTCCAAATATCACTCGCCGTCGATACGCAGCACCACCAAGAATTCATGAGGGAGCTCTGGCGCAGCATTGCGATCTATGCTGTGCTGGCCATTCTTCTAAGCGGATTCTTGGCTTGGTTCGCGGCTCATCAAGGCATGTCTCCGCTGCGCGCAATGAAACGTCGCGCCGCTGCAGTGACAGGCCAACAGTTGCAAGAGCGCATGCCCGAGGATGCCGTCCCGATTGAAATGGCAGATTTGGCAAGGGAACTCAATGAGATGTTGGGTCGCCTGCAGAACGACTTCAAACAGCTTGCTGATTTTGCGGCGGATTTGGCACATGAACTTCGCACACCCATCAGCAATCTCCTCACCCAAACACAGGTGACGCTGTCCACCCAACGCGACCTTAAGACATACCAAGATACGCTGGCGTCCAACGCAGAGGAATTGCAGCGTTTGGCTCGGGTGGTATCAGACATGCTATTCCTCGCCAAGACAGAGCGGGGGGTAGACCTGCCCCATAAGGAGTCCTTCTCGGCAGCACAAGGAGCTCGCGAACTCGTTGAATTTTATGAAGCCGTTGCGGACGAAAAACGCATCTTGATGAGCGTGGAAGGTGATGGGCGAATCTATGGCGATCGTTTGATGTTCAGACGTGCCTTGAGCAACCTCCTATCCAATGCGCTCAGGCATGCACCAGTCGGCGGTGTCGTGGGCGTCAGAATCGAAAGTTCGTCGCGTGGAATTGAAGTCACTGTCAAAAACACGGGCAAGGAGATTCCATTGGATGTCCAGCAGAGAGTCTTCGAGCGCTTCTATCGCGCAGACTCAGCACGCAGGCACCCAGCTTCTGACGGGGCAGGCTTGGGGCTGTCGATTACCAAAGCCATCGTCGAGGCCCATGGCGGGGCGATCTCGGTTACTTCAGACCAGGAGTGGACTCGATTCAGGCTTGTTTTTCCAGGGCTTCAAGCAAGGATGAGGCAAGCGACTGAACTACTTAGTCGGCCCTGAATAACGCCTTTTGCGTGAACAAGAGAGGGCCGGATCGCGCTGTACCGATTCATAACAACCGCCGCAGCGGGCGCAAACAAATGAGACTGCCCAATGAGCAATCAAGGCGACCGGGGAAACTGCTGCGGCCGTGGGACGTGGCGGCCACACCGCTGGAACTGGCGCTGGCCAGGGGCCACCGGTGGTTGGCAATGCTGGAGTACGGCAAGTTGAAAAACCTGACTGAAAATGTAGCGCTGGAGGGAGTCGACAACAGCTACGTCAGCCGGATGGTGAATTTGACTACGCTGGCACCGGACATCGTCGAGGCGATTTTGGAGGATACGCTGCCGGATCACCTGACGCTGTTTGATCTTGCGGTGGACCCGCCTGCGCTGTGGGAGGAGCAGCGGTTACGGATTTGGTGATACGGGACTGTAAAAGATAGTGATGGCGACTGACTCCATGACAGCGGGGTGTCTGTACAGCCAGCACCAGACCGCCCGATCATGTTCGCATAAGCACGGATCGCATACGCGGCATGTCGAGTGACCGGTATTTCAATTACAACGGTCCTCGTAGCTCCTCCCGCTTAAATGACCGGTAGTAATCGCCGCAACTATGACGTCCACTTACCGCGAGTGACTACAACCAGCCTAAATCACAGATTGATACAACAACAGCATCGTCCGCTTTTGGCCGAAAAGGGCACCTCGAAGTTGAATGAGCGCAGCGCCACGAGCGCCTGCTTACCGCTCCACCCAAGCCGAATACTCCAACGGCCGAATCCCAAACCGCACCGCATTGCCCGCATGCAGCGCCGCAAACTCGGCCAGCACCAGCGCGGTGAAATGCGCGTGCTCATCTGGCGGCACCGAGTCGGGCATCTTGCTTTTCACCGCCTGCTCGGTGGCGGCTTCGCCTTGGCGCACGATGGCCGCGACCACTTCGGCCAGGGCTTGCCGGTGGCGCAGCCTAAAGGTGTCCGGCGGCACCAGGGTCTGCTGGATCGCCACGTATTGCTGGCATGAGCGTTCATAGGCCCACACAAACACGTCGCGCAACAGCTCCACGCGGTTGAGTTCGTACACGCCCAGCATCGCGTTCACATAGGCTTGCTGCGGCACGTCGATGAAGGACAACGGGCAGAGGTTGTGGCGGATGAACGGGATGTTGGCGGCCAGGCGCGAGACGCGTTTGTTCACGTCTTCAAATGGCTGCAGGTAAGGCAGGTGCACCATCAAAAAGAAAGCCTGCTCAAACGGGTCGGCAATCTCGGCCGCCATTTGCACCACGATGCCCAGCAACTCTTCCAGCCGCTGGGGCAGCGCCAGCGGCAGGTAAACGCTGCCGCCGATCTCCACCGGGCGGCGGCGCACGCGGCCCACGGCGGTGGGGTCGGCCATCAGGCCGTCTGACAAAAAAGCGTGCAGCGCGATCACGGTGTCGGTCTGCACAAGCGCGTTGTCGGGGCTGAGCACCAGGTATTCGATGGCCTGTTTGTGGTTCAGGATCATCTGCGTTTCCAGCGCGTCCTTGCCTTCGGCGGCCTGGCCAAAGGCGATCAGCCGCTCGGTGTCCAAGCGGCTGTAGGTGTTGCCCTCGAGCTGCGACGAGGCCCAAGACAGGTCGATCAACAAGCGGTTGAGCATGTCCCGCGCAAAGGTGCCGGCGGGGGTTTGCGCGGCGGGCGAGCGGCCCATGGTGTGCAGCTGCTCGCGCAAGTCCTGCGGAAGGTACGCCGTGTGGTTAGGCTGGTATTGCTCCAGGAACGATGGCTGGTAAGCCACTGGGCGGCGCTGGTGGCGCGGCTGGGTGACGTAGGCGCGAACCTCAGCCCCAGCCGCGGACACGGGCATGTCATCGGGCGGCGGGGCTGTGCGCCAAGCGGCTTCGGGCTCTTGTGCGCGGATGGCGGCGGATGGCATGCGGCGGTAGCGCGCCGTGCGGCGATCGCCCAGCATCTCGATGCGTTGCTGCGCCACCAGCAAGGCCAGGCGCCGTTGCAGAGTGCGGCGGTGGATCGGGATGCCCAGCTGCTGCGCGATGGTGTCAATGCCCACGCCGTCAGGTGAGGTGCCAATGAGTTCGACCAAGCTGTCCAGCTCGTGGGTGGGAGTCAGGCGTGACATGCGGTGGGCTTTGAAGTGGCAGATGCTTAGCGACAAATAAGTGTCGCAAACCATTTTATGCGACACATGAAGTGTCGTAAAGACCTGTTTTACGCCGTTTTTACACCCTGATGTGCCTGCTCTTTTGTCGAAAAACCGGCGCAAGGCTGATGATGGATGGGCGGCACGCGCCCCAGCCCGAGTCTCGGACGCTACGTCCGATCGGGAAAAACGGCCATAGCAAAGGCACAATCGCCTGCTGAGGAGACCAGGTACAACATGAACGACAACACCTTCGACTACATCATCGTGGGCGGCGGCACGGCAGGCTGCCTGCTGGCCAACCGCTTGTCTGCCGACGCCAGCAAGCGCGTGCTGCTGATCGAGGCGGGCAAGAAAGACGATTACCACTGGATTCACATCCCGGTCGGCTACCTGTATTGCATCGGCAACCCCCGCACCGACTGGCTGTACCAAACCGAACCGGCCGATGGGCTCAATGGCCGCAGCCTGCGTTACCCGCGTGGCAAGGTGCTGGGCGGGTGCTCGAGCATCAACGGCATGATCTACATGCGCGGCCAGTCGCGTGATTACGACCAATGGGCGCAGATCACCGGCAATGACGCGTGGCGCTGGGACCAGACCCTGCCCTACTTCAAGCTGCACGAAGACCACTACAACGGGGCCAACGAATTTCACGGGGCTAAAGGGGCCAAGTCCGAGTTGCTGGCCCCTGCCGATTTGCCCAAGGGCAGTTATTTACACACCCTGCGCGGACGCAACACCGGCGGCGAATGGCGCATTGAAAAGCAGCGCCTGCGCTGGGATGTGCTGGACGCGTTCGCGCAAGCGGCGCAACAAGCGGGCATTCCCGCCACGGACGACTTCAACCGGGGCAACAACGAGGGCGTGAGCTATTTCGAGGTGAACCAGAAATCCGGCTGGCGCTGGAACACGGCCAAGGCTTTTCTGCGCCCCACTTGCTATGCACGTTCTAACTTCGAGTTGTGGAACAAGGCCCAAGTGGCCAAGCTGATCCTGGAAACCCAGCCCGACGGCAGCCAGCGTTGCACCGGGGTGCAAGTGTGGTCGGGTGTGGAGATGGTCGAAGTCAAAGCCACCCGCGAGGTGATCCTGAGCGCGGGCAGCATCGGCTCGGCGCAGATCCTGCAGCTGTCGGGCATCGGCCCTGGCGCTTTGCTGCAGGACAAAGGCGTCGAGGTCAAGCACGAGCTGCCCGGCGTGGGCGCCAACCTGCAAGACCATTTGCAGATCCGCTCGGTGTACAAGGTCAAGAACGCCAAAACCCTCAACACCCTGGCGGGCAGCCTGGTGGGCAAGGCCATGATCGGGCTGGAATACGCCTTCAAACGGACCGGCCCCATGAGCATGGCGCCCAGCCAGCTGGGCGCGTTCACCAAAAGCGACCCGTCGCAGCCGCACGCCAACATCCAGTACCACGTGCAGCCGCTGAGTCTGGACGCGTTTGGCGAGCCCCTGCACAGCTTCCCGGCGATCACTGCCAGCGTGTGCAACCTCAACCCGACCAGCCGGGGCACAGTGCAGATCAAGACCAACCAATTTGACGACGCACCCGCCATCGCACCCAATTACCTGGCCACCGAGGAGGACCGCAAGGTGGCCGCTGACAGCCTGCGGGTGACGCGGCGCATCATGGCCCAGCCCGCCATGGCACCTTTCGCACCCGAAGAGTTCAAACCCGGCGTGCAGTACCAAACCGACGAAGAACTGGCCAAGCTGGCCGGGGACATCGCCAGCACCATCTTCCACCCGGTGGGCACCACCCGCATGGGCCGCGAAGACGACCCGATGGCGGTGGTCAACCCACGCCTGCAAGTGCGCGGTGTGGCGGGCTTGCGCGTGGTCGATGCGGGCGTGATGCCCACCATCACCAGCGGCAACACCAACAGCCCAACGCTCATGATTGCCGAGAAAGCGGCGCAATGGATCGCCGAAGACGCCGCCCGCCAGGCCATTGCCTGAGCCTGAAAAGCATGCCAAACGACTCTTTTTCGTCAGTTCAAGGTCAGTTCTGGGCAGGGATTTCCCCAAAATGGGGAAATCCCTGAGTTCAGAGGCGCTCTGGGTCACTTACATTTCACTCACTCGATGCAAAGCAGTACTTGCATCCCGAGGGCCGAGGAGACAAACAAGCCCAAGAACTCGAACATGAACCAACATCCCAACGAGGTGTACTTTCCAAGCGTCGCGCAAGCGGCGCTTTTTTTTGCCTGTTCATTGGACTGCTCATCTTCCCCTTTGTGGGAGGCCCACAACAAAACACCCCACCTAGCCTGACCATGCCCACTGGCAACGCAATGCCACAATCAAGGCCATGGAATTACTGATTGTTTCGCTGGCCTCGCTGCTGGCTGGCCTGGTCGACGCCATTGTGGGCGGCGGCGGGCTGATCTTGCTGCCCGCCCTGTTTGCCACCTTCCCCGGGGCAGCGCCCGCCACCTTGTTTGGGACCAACAAAAGCGCCTCCATTTGGGGCACTGCCTTTGCCACCGTGCAATACAGCCGCAAGGTGGTCATGCCGTGGCGGTCCCTGCTGCCTGCTGCGGGTGCGGGTCTGCTGGGCTCTTTGGCCGGGGCCTGGGTGGTCACCCAGGTGGACCCGAGCCTGTTTCGCAAAATATTGCCCGTGCTGCTGGCGGCGCTGTTGCTGTACACCCTGGTCAAGAAAGACCTGGGCCGCAGCCATGCGCCACGCTTTGCCGGGGCACAAGAGGCCTGGATCGCAGCAGGCATTGGCCTGGTGATCGGGTTTTATGACGGTTTTTTTGGGCCGGGCACTGGCAGCTTTCTGGTGTTTGCCTATGTGCGGGTGCTGGGCTACGATTTTCTGAACGCCTCGGCTGCAGCCAAGATGATCAACGTGGCGACCAATTTGTCGGCACTCACATTGTTCACCCTCAAAGGCCATGTGTGGTGGCATCTGGCCCTGGCCATGGGTGCGGCCAACATTGTGGGCAGCCTCATTGGCACCCGGCTGGCCCTCAAGCACGGCGCGGGCTTTGTGCGCCATGTGTTCATTTTTGTGGTGCTGGCCCTGATCTGCAAAACCGCCTACGACACCTGGCTCAAAGCCTGAATCGACGGCGTCAGCGCAAACGCCACTTGATCTGTCCGGCGTACTGCGCCAGCGCCACACCCAGCAAGGTCACGCCCGCCCCGGCGATCTTGATCCAGGTGTAGTGCTCACCCGACAACGCCCAGGCAAACAGGCCCGCCATCGGGGGCATCAGGTACATCAGAGGGGCCGTGCGCGCCACGCCGCGCACATTGTTGATCCAGCCCCAGGCCAGCCAACCGGCAAAGGCCGACACCATGATCGACCAGAGCAGGCCCACCCAAGCCCAAAAATCCAGCACGGACCAAGGCGCATCCACGCCTGCCGGAACCGACAGCAGCATCACCGGCAGACCGCCGAGCAAGGTGGCGTAGCCCATGGTCAGCACCGGGCCGTGGCGTTGCATCACGGGCTTGACCGCCACGGTGTAATAAGAAAAGAGGCCCGCGGCCACCAGCAGCACCAGATCACCCCCTCCAGCGCGCCAGTTGCCACCCAACAGTTTGTCGGACAGGAACATCAAGACCCCGCCAAAAGCCAAGGACACCCCGGCCATCTGGGGCAGGCTCAAGCGCTCCAGGCCCTGCATGCGCAGGATCAACAGGGTGAAAATCGGCCCACAGGCCAGAATGACCGAGCTGGAAAACGCCGTGGACCAGTGGATGCCATAAGTCACCAGGCCCACATGCAGGGAGTGCCCAATGAAGCCCAGCCAGGCCATGTGTTGCCAGTCCTTGCGGGGCAAAGGCGGCAGCCAGACCCCAAAACGCCAGCGCATCAGGACCAGGGCACACAGCGGCATGATCAGGTAACGCGCCCACAGGAAACCACCCGGAGAAATCAGCCCAAACAGGTATTTCTGGAGTGTGAAATTACCGCCCCAGATGACGATCAGCACCAAGGCCACGAGCAAGGCGCGTTGGTCGTGTCGGTGGACAGGGGTGCGGTGGGGCATGCCGCGATTGTGGGGCCAACGATCAGCCCGGCTTGTCACGCTGGCAGCAAGCTGCCGCCGCACCTCTGGCAGACCGCCAAGCTGTCAATCCTCCAGCACCACCGGCACGCGCGGCGCCAGGGCGCACATCAATTCATAACCCACCGTACCAGCCGCTTGGGCCACCTCGTCGATGCCGAGCACCGCGCCCTGGGCCGACTGCCCCCACAGCGTGACGGTGCTGCCCACCCCGGCTTGGGGGAAACTGCTCAGGTCCACCGTCAGCATGTCCATGCTCACGCGGCCCACGGTGCGGCCGCGTGCGCCGTCCACCAGCACAGGTGTACCCGTGGGGCAGACGCGCGGGTAACCATCGGCATAACCGCAGGCCACCACGCCGATGCGCATGGGGCCATCGGCCACAAAGCTGGAGCCATAACCCACGCTGTCGCCCGCCTGCAAATCCTGCACGGCGATGATCCGGGCATTCAGACTCATGGCGGGCCGCAAACCCCAATGCGCGGCGCTGTGTTCCGGGAAATCCGGCGCGCTGCCATACACCGCGATGCCCGGGCGAATCCAGTCGGCCTTGACAGCGGCATCTTTCGCATGGCGCAAGGTGGCGGCGCTGTTGCTGACACTGCGCTCGCCCGGCAGGTCGCGGGTGGCCTCTTCAAAGCGGGCCATTTGTTCGGCAATGCCTTTGGGGCCGTCGGCGTCGCTGAAATGGGTCATGAGCGAGATTTCGTCCACCTGCGGCAGGGCGTTCAGCCGTGTCCAGGCCGAGCGAAAGCGCTGTGGGCTAAAACCCAAGCGGTTCATGCCCGAGTTCATCTTCAGGAAGACCCGGTGCGGCTCGTGGGTCTTGTGCAGCGCCAGCATGTCGATCTGCTCGTCGCAATGCACCGTGTGCCACAGGTGCAGGCGAGAGCACAGCTCCAGGTCTCGCGCCTCGAAAGCACCTTCGAGCAGCAAAATCGGGCCGCGCCAGCCCAAAGCCCGCACCCGTTCGGCCTCGGCCAGGTCCAAAAGCGCAAAACCATCGGCCCCACGCAGACCCTCAAACACCCGCTCGATGCCATGCCCGTAGGCATTGGCCTTGACCACGGCCCAGGCCTGGGCGTCGGGCGCGGCCTGGCGGGCCACGCCCAGGTTGTGGCGCAGCGCGGCGGTGTGGATGGTGGCTTGTATCGGGCGGGGCATGGGGTCTGAGGGCAAAAAGTGCGGGTCAAGTATGCCAGCTTGAGCGAGCGCCCAATCGGCCCCAAACCATCGGGTAAACACACCCTTTCCCCGCGCGGGAAGGGGCTTACAAATGATTTACACTGGCCCGCTGCCTGTTAACCCCGCGCATTCCGCCTGAGCTGTTCAGGCGCTGGCTGACCCTTGTAATCCATGGAAGTTTTTCAGTTTCTGATGCCCATCTTCACCGAATACGGCTATTTGGCTGTGTTTGTGATGCTGTTGATCTGCGGTTTCGGCGTTCCCGTTCCTGAAGACGTGACCTTGGTGACGGGTGGTGTGATTGCCGGTCTGGGCCATGCCGACGTGCACACCATGTTTGTTGTGGGCATGGCGGGCGTGATGATTGGCGACGGGCTGATGTTCACGCTGGGACGTCTTTATGGCCAGCGCATTTCCCGTTTGCCCGGGTTTCGCAAGATCCTGACCCCCGAGCGCTTTGCCAGCGCGCAAGACGCTTTCCACAAATACGGCAAATGGGTCATGTTCGTGGCCCGCTTTCTGCCCGGTCTGCGCACCCCGGTGTTCTTCTCGGCAGGCATGAGCCACCGTGTGAGCTTCGCCACCTGGTTCCTGATGGACGGCTTTGCCGCTCTGATCAGCGTGCCAATCTGGGTTTATCTGGGCTACTTTGGCGCACAGAACTGGGATTGGATGTTTGGCGTGCTGCGCCAGTTCCAGCATGGCATTTTTGCCCTGCTGGGCATCGGTGTGGTCTGGTTGGGTTGGCGCTGGTGGCGCAAACGCCAGACCACTGCAGCCGCCGACACCCCCAACGACCCGTCTTGACAAGCCCGGACATGGGCCCAGCCGCTCCCAAAAGCCTGGCCGTGGCCGGGCTCCTGCTCAACGCCTTTGTCTGGGGCGTGTGCTGGTGGCCCTTCAAACAACTCGAAGCCCAGGGCCTGCACCCGCTGTGGGCCACCGCGCTGGTCTACGCCTTTGTGTTCGTGTCCATCGCTCTGTGGTTGTGGCGCAGCGGGCAGCTGCTGAGCTGGCGAAAGCACCCCGGGCTGTGGCTTTTGTTGCTGGCCTCGGGCCTGACCAATGTGGGCTTCAACTGGGCCGTGACGGTGGGCGACGTGGTACGCGTGGTACTGCTGTTTTATTTGATGCCCGCCTGGTCGGTGCTGGTGGCCTGGTGGCTGCTGGATGAAAAGCCCACCCCCATGGCCTTGCTGCGCTTGCTGCTGGCGCTGGCCGGTTTGTTCATCGTGCTCAAAACCCCCGAGACCCCTTGGCCCGTGCCCGAGAGCCTGGCCGATGGCCTGGCCCTGATGGGCGGCCTGACGTTTGCCATCACCAACGCCTTGCTGCTCAAGCTCAAAGACACCCCCAGCGCCTCGCGCACCCTGGCCATGTTTGGCGGCGGTGCAGTCATGGCCACGCTGGCCGCCTTGGCGGGCCTGGCCACGGGCGTGGTGGCCGTGGGCGCGGCCCCTGCCTGGAGTTGGTTGCCGCTGGTGGCCCTGCTGAGCATCTCGTTTTTGTTGGGCAACCTCGCGCTGCAATACGGCGCCGCCCGCCTGGCCGCCCACACCACCGCGCTGGTCATGCTGTCCGAGGTGCTGTTTGCCAGCGTGTCCTCGGTCTTGCTGGGGGCGTCCAGCTGGGACAGCCGCACCCTGATCGGCGGTGCCTTGATCTTGCTGGCGGCCTTGCTGTCCATCGTCGGTCCGGGCCACAAGGCCAAGTGAATCGGCTGACACAGCCAGGGGCTGTCGCTGGCATGATGTCCTTTTGCCCACTTCCACCGGAAAGCACCCATGAGCCTGTACGACTTCGAAGCCCAAAGCATCGACCACCAAACCGTGCCCCTGTCGCGCTACAAGGGTCAGGTGATGCTGATCGTCAACACCGCCAGCGCCTGCGGCTTCACGCCCCAGTTCACCGGGCTGGAAAAGCTGCACCAGAAGTACAGCGCACAAGGCCTTGCCGTGCTCGGCTTTCCCTGCAACCAATTCGCCAGCCAAGACCCGGGCGACGACGCGCAAATTGCCAACTTTTGCCAAAAGAATTACGGCGTGAGCTTTCAGATGATGAGCAAGGTCAAGGTGAACGGCGACGAGGCGCACCCGCTGTACCAATGGCTCACCGCCGAAGCGCCCGGCATTCTGGGCAGCAAGGCCATCAAATGGAACTTCACCAAGTTTTTGGTGGGGCGCGATGGGCGGGTGATCAAGCGCTATGCGCCCCAGGACTCGCCGGAGAAGATCGCCAAGGACATTGAGGCGGCGCTGACAGCTTGACCGGCAGCGCGAGTCGAGCCTGCGCCATCCCTGGTCTGAACCTGTTCAGGCCTGCCAGGTCAGCACGGCCAACCACACCAACATGGCTGCGCCACCCCACACCAACACCCGCGTGCGCAGACGCAGCACTTCCACGGCGCTGACCAAGCGTGCATTCTGCTCGGCCAACTCGGCCAGGGTTTCGGTCAGCTCGCGTTGGGCCTGGGCCTGACGGTCGATCTCGCCTTGCGCGGCGATCAGGGCGTTTTTGAGTTCTCCCAAGCTGGGCACCGCACTGACTGGTGTCGTTGTGGCGGGGGTGCCTGCTTGACCGGGCGGCTGAGGGGGTTGGCGATCCATCAGCTTGCGTGCTGCTTTGAGCACCGAAGGCGCGTGTTCGATCACATCGCCCCAGGGAATCACTTTGAGCGCCATCAACCAAGGTATCGCCATCGTCTTGTCCTTTGTTTGCGCTTTGCAAGCGCGGTCTGCCATCTCAGCGTTCCATCCTACCCGGGTGGACATTTTGGCGTGCTCGGGCGCGGGCCTTGCCGGATGGGGGACAAGGACTTTGAACTTCGGTTGAATGCGCTCAAGGGGCCTGGATTTTTGAATTCATCCTTGAAATCTGAACGTCACACGTTAAATTTTCAAGGATGGTGGATCAGCAACAGCATTCCTGATGGTCTGAACGCCAATGCCAGGCACTGGCAGAGACCTTGTTCCCACCCACACCATTGGCCCTAGCGTGCGGTATCGCTTCTGCGCGGGATTTCATGGGGATTCCCATTGCTTACAGGCTTCATCAAGCCTTGCTCTAACGAAATTGCTGCCCACTTGGGCGCCAGATCCGATCGGAGTGGGGTTATTTCAATCTGTCCTTTTTCGTCCCCTTCTGGTCTCGCCCAGCCCTGTGCAGCGCCAAGTGTGATTCGCACAATGGCCACATGTTCAACACCTGCACCCGCACACCATGACCAGCCAAGCCACATCCCAAAAATCCGCCCTGCTCATCATCGATGTGCAGCAATCCTTTGAGCACATGCCGTATTGGCCTTCGGGTCATGCCTCGCCATTTCAGCAAGCGCTCCTGAAGCTGGAGGCGGGTTGCCGTCAGGCCGATGTACCGGTGGTGCATATTTTTCACATCGACAACGATGGCCCTTTTCGCGCCGACTCCGGCCTGATCCGCCCCATGAACTGGCTGCCGGGCCAGCCCGCCGCACGCTTTGACAAGCATGTGCACAACGCCTTCACCGACACCGGTCTCGATGTGTGGCTGCGCAGGCGCGGCGTGCAGCGCCTCATCATCAGCGGCATCCGCACCGAGCAGTGTTGCGAAACGACGGCACGGGTCGGCTCGGACCTGGGCTATGCGGTGGACTTTGTGTCCGAAGCGACGTTGACTTTCCCGATGACGCACAAAGGCAGCAGCCAGACCTTCAGCGCCCAAGCCATCACCACGCGCACCGAGCTGGTCTTGGCCGATCGCTTTGCGCGCATCGTGACCGTGGATACTTGCCTGTCCAGCCTTTGAACCGCCCGCCAGGAAACCCCATGCTCCAGCTACGCCCCAACTGTGAATGCTGCAACCGCGACCTGCCGCCTGCGGCACTGGATGCGCGGATTTGCTCGTTTGAATGCACCTTTTGCGCCGAGTGCGCCGACACGCGCTTGCAAGGCATCTGCCCCAATTGCGGCGGTGAACTGGTGCGCCGCCCGGTACGCCCGGCGGCCAAGCTGCTGAACAACCCGGCATCGACGGAGCGGGTGTTTAAACCACAAGGATGCAAGCCCGTAACAGCCGAAGGTAAAGCATGAGCACACTGCCCATGCGACCCAAAGACCTGGCACTGGCATTACTCGTCATCGGGGTGTGGGGCGTCAACTTTGCCGTCATCAAAATCGGCATCGTCGGCGTCCCGCCCCTGCTGCTGGGGGCATTGCGCTTCATGCTGGCGGCATTTCCGGCTTTGCTCTTGTTCAAGGCACCCCGCGTGCCGCTGCGCTGGTATCTGGCTTATGGGTTGACGATCTCGGTCGGTCAATTTGCGTTTTTGTTCAGCGCCATCCATGTGGGCATGCCCTCTGGCCTCGCTTCGCTGGTGCTGCAGTCGCAGTCGTTTTTTACGCTGCTGCTGGCCAGCTGGTGGCTGCATGAGCGCTGGCATGCGCATCAGTTGGCGGGCCTCTTGCTGGCGTTGGCCGGACTGGTGCTGATCGGTGTGGCGCATGGCGCAGTGGCGTCCGGGGCCAGTTTGCCCCTGCTGGGCTTTGGGCTCACGCTGCTGGCGGCGCTGTCATGGGCGTGCGGCAACATCGTCACACGGCTGGTGAGCCAATATGGCCCCATGAACCAACTGGCCTTTGTGGTCTGGGCCAGCCTGGTGCCACCGCTGCCGTTTTTAGGCTTGTCACTGTGGCTGGAGGGACCTGAGGCCATCGTCCAGGCACTCACGCATTTGACGCCAGGCACGCTCGCGGCGGTGGCCTACCTGGCCTGGATGGCGACTCTGCTGGGCTATGGGTTGTGGACCTATTTGATGAGCCGCTACCCCACCAACCGCGTGGCCCCCTTCACGCTGCTGGTGCCGCTGGTGGGCCTGAGCACCGGCTGGCTGGTCTTTGGCGAAACACTGGGGCCGCTGCACTGGGCCGGCGGGGCACTTCTGATGTTGGGCCTGCTCATGAACGTGTTTGGTCAACCTTTGTTGAAGCGCTGGGCATGCAAGCCCTGATCGTTTACCTGATCGTGACCCCGGGCGTGCTGCTGCTCGACTACGCCGGACCCGCAGAGGCACTGCGCATGGCGCGTGACATGGGTGCCCCGTTGGTGCTGCACACCTGTGGGCCACGCCCTGACGTGAACACTTCGCTGGGCACTCAGCTGACCGGTCTTGACCCCTTGCCCCAGCCGCTGCCGCCCAACAGCCTGGTGCTGATCACCGGCAACAGCCACGAGCGCGAAGACTATGCAACGCCCGCAGCCCAGCAAGTGGTGCGCTGGCTGCAAACCGCCATGCGGCCGGACACGCGATTGGGCAGCATCTGCTCGGGCGCGTTGCTGCTGGCTATGGCGGGCCAACTCAACGGCCTGCGCTGCACCACACACCACACGCTCCTTGATGATTTGCAAGCCTTGGCCCCCACGGCACAAGTGCAAGCCGACCGGATTTTTGTGGACGCCGGGCGAGTGCTGACCAGCGCAGGCATCACCACCGGCATCGATCTGGCGCTTTATATCGTTGAACAAGTGGCCGGTGCCGCGTTGGCGGCGCAAGTGGCGCGACGCTTGGTCATGTACACCCGCCGTGGCCCGAATGACCCGCAGCTGTCGCCCTGGCTGGCGCACCGCAATCACATGCACCCGGCGGTACACAGGGCGCAAGATGCCATCGCGCAAAGCCTGAGCCAAGACCCCGCCCACCGCTGGACGCTGCCCGAGCTGGCAGATATGGCCTGCGTGAGCCCACGGCATCTGTCGCGCTTGTTCATGCTGCACACCGGCATCAGCGTAGTGGACTACCAACAGCTACTGCGTATGACGCGGGCACGCGAACTGCTGACACAACAACCGGCGCTGACCCAGGAACAATTGGCCGAGGCCTGCGGCTTTGGCTCGGCGCGAGATTTCAGAAGGGTGTGGCAGCGGTGGGTGTCGATCAACACGCCATCCATGAACAGCTAATCAAAGTGTCGCCCCCTTAACTCAAGTCACGTCCACTGACTTTCGCGAGAGACGCCGCGCACGCTGGCGCACGGCTTCAATGTCTTGCTCCAGCGCATTCAGGTCTTGTGCAGGTGCCGCCACTTCGGGCAATGCAGCATGACGCCCCATGAGCCATAGCGCAGTGGCATAGACACCCATACCCACCGAAGGATCGCCCTTTTCCATGCGGATGAGCGTGGGCACCGACACGGCCATGCGGCTGGCCCAAGCGCGCAGGCTTTCCTTGCGGCGCTGACGGGCCAGCGCCAAGTTTTCACCCAAATCCCGCAGCGCTTTGGCGGCTGAAGCGGGCAGGTGGTCGGCAGCAAGAGAGGGCTTTGGCATAACACAAACTTTAACAGAAATTAAATTTTGTGCTTCTTTGTGTTCTTTGATGCTCAGCCGCTGATCGCCTCGTCCAACAATTCCACCCAATGCCGCACGGGCAGGCCGCTGCCGCTTTGCAGGTGGGTGATGCAGCCGATGTTGGCGCTCAGCACGCCTTGCGGCTCCAGCGCATTCAGGTGGCCCAGCTTGCGGTCGCGCAGCTGCTTGGACAGCTCGGGGTTGAGCACGCTGTAGGTGCCTGCCGAGCCGCAGCACAGGTGCGACTCGTTGGCCGTGACCTTGATCTGGAAACCCAGATCGCCCAAATGCTTTTCCACGCCGCCTTTGAGTTGTTGGCCGTGTTGCAGCGTGCAGGGCGGGTGGTAGGCCTGCAGGCCTGCGGCTTGCAGCGCTTCGGGCTTCAGCTTGGGTTTGAGCAGCGGCACCAGCTCGGGCAGCAGCTCGCTCAGATCGCGGGTCAGGGCGCCGATGCGGGCGGCTTTGTCGGCGTACACCGGGTCGTCTTTGAGTACATGGCCGTAGTCCTTGACCATGACGCCGCAGCCCGAGGCGTTCATCACGATGGCTTCGACCTCGCCGCTCTCCACCAGTGGCCACCAGGCGTCGATGTTGGCGCGCATGTGGTCTTTGCCGCCATCGTGGTCGTTCAGGTGGAACTTGACCGCGCCGCAGCAACCGGCCTTGGGCGCGGTCACCGCCTGAACACCGGCAGCGTCCAGCACGCGGGCGGTGGCGCTGTTGATGTTGGGGCTCATGCTCGGCTGCACACAACCGGCCAGCATCAGCACCTTGCGGGCGTGCTGGCGGGTGGGCCAGGCACCGGCGTCTTGCGGCGCAGGCACTTTGGCTTTTAGACTCTCAGGCAGCAGGCCGCGCACCATCTGGCCCATCTTCATGGCTGGGGCAAACAGGGGTGAAGGCAGGCCTTCTTTCAGCGCCCAGCGCACCAGCTTTTCGCTGGCGGGGCGCTCGACTTTGGCGTCCACCAGCTTGCGGCCGATGTCCACCAAGTGGCCGTATTGCACGCCGCTCGGGCAAGTGCTTTCGCAGTTGCGGCAAGTCAGGCACCGGTCCAGGTGCATCTGGGTTTTGCGGGTGGGCGTTTCGCCCTCCAGCACCTGCTTCATCAGGTAGATGCGGCCACGCGGGCCGTCGAGCTCGTCACCCAGCAACTGGTAGGTGGGGCAAGTGGCGGTGCAAAAACCGCAGTGCACGCACTTGCGCAAAATGGCTTCGGCCTCCAGGCCTTCGGGGGTGTTTTGGTATTCGGGGGCGAGGTGGGTTTGCATGGCGATTCGCCTCAGAGGGGGTGCAAGCGACCGGTGGCGAACACGCCTTTCGGATCGAACTGCTTTTGCAATTGCTGTTGAATGCGCGCTTGCACGGCGTCCAGCGGGGTGTTCACCCCGGCGACCTTGTCCACTTCGGCGTGGGCGACGCTGGCGCGGAACAAGGTGGCGTGGCCACCGACCGATTGCGCCAGTTCACGCAAAGCCACCGCCGCCGAGGCGGGTGCCCACAGCCAGCGCTGTGCACCTTGCCATTCGATGTACTGGGCATAAGGCAAATCCAGCAAAGGCGCCGTTTGCGGCACCGACAGACGCCACAGGCAGGCATCGGGGCTGGGTGGGTCAAAAAACGGCAGGGTCTGCTCACCACTGGCGCGCCAGTCCTGCGCGGCTTCGGCGTTGTCCATGGCCTGCACCTGCGCACCCAGGGCGACGGCATCGGCACTCATTTTGGCCATGGCCGACTGCACGGCCGCCACCGCACCCCGCAGACGCACAAACAAATAGTCGGCCACGGGTTGGGCCGTGGGGTCGCGCACCCAGGCGCTGGCGTTCAGGGGCAAGGGCTGACCGCCCCAGCGGTGCAGCAAATCCAGCGCCGGGCCTTGCGCCAAACCCGCCATCATCAAGGTGGCCTCGGCCGGGGCCACGGGCAAGACCTTCAGGCTGACCTCGGTGATCAGGCCCAGCGTGCCCCAACTGCCCGCCATCAGGCGGCTCACGTCGTAGCCGGCCACGTTTTTCATGACCTGACCGCCAAAGGTCAGGTGCTCGCCCAGACCGTTGATGAAACGCGCGCCCAGCACGTAGTCGCGCACAGCCCCAGCGGTGGCGCGGGCCGGGCCGCTCAGCCCTGCGGCCACCATGCCGCCCACCGTTGCACCATTTTCCGAGCCTTGGCCAAAATGCGGCGGCTCAAACGCGAGGCACTGGCCCTTTTCGGCCAATGCCGCTTCCAGCTCGGCCAAGGGCGTGCCGCAGCGCACCGTGACCACCAGCTCGCTGGGCTCGTAACTCACAATGCCCCGGTAGCCCCGGGTGTCGAGCACATCGCCCGTGAGGCTCTGGCCCCAAAAGTCTTTGCTGCCGCTGCCGCGCAAACGCAGCACGCGGCCGTCCGCACCCGCCTGGCGCACGGCGTCGATGAGGGAATTGAGTTGAGCTTCCATGGGCCAAGATGGTAACCCTCGGCCTCAGGGAACCGCGTGAATTTTTTGAACGAATGGGTTGTGGGAAATTGGGCGTATCAAAGTACCACCAAGTGCGCTGGGGTTGCGCCGCGCACTGCACTGATCGGAATTCGTTGATCCAGCGTCACCAGTCTGCCTTGGTTCTTGACGGCCAAGGCCAAGAGGTACAAATCCGTCAACTGCCTCGCGCTGTGAATGTGCCCATGTTGAAACTGCTGCGGATCCAAGAGGCTGATCTCATCGGACCAAAAAGCATGATGCGCCGTTCTTGTGGAGTTTTGCAACATGCTGACCAGCATGGGGATGGGTTGAGGGCTGCTGTAACCAGGCTGCCCCATGATGCGAAGGCACCCATTTTGGGTCAATGCACAGGTGGCCCAGCCATGTTGAATGTGGTTTTCAAACCATTGCGCGGCACGGACATGGTGGACATGATCGCGATCGTGCAAGGCAATCAGCACATTGACATCGAACAGCGCACGCATCAAACACCCTCGGCATCGCGCAATCGTTCGATCAGCTCATTGCTGATGACCGCACCCCGTGAAGGCAAGGGCTGAATGCCGTATTGGGCCAGGCGTTCTGACACCTGGGGCACGGCTTGAGCTGTTTGCGGCTGATAGGCCCCCACTGCAAATGCCTTTCGCGCCAAATCACTCATGACTTGTCCAATCGACTTTTTCTCTCTTTGGGCAATTTCTTTGGCTGCAAACAGCACGTCGTCCGCAATGTCCAGGGTGGTTCGCATCTCAGCTCCTGATGTCTTGATGTTTGATGTTATCACATCAAACGTCCATCATATCTGGTGCACCTGTTTCAACAGGGGCATCCTCCATGGGCTTCAAAACGCCTCGAACCCATTGACCGGCAAGCCCGCCACCGCCACCCGCATCGCAAACACACACCCGGCATCGGGATACTGCGCCAGCTCTTGCGGGCTGCGGCCCTGGCGCGAAGTGGTGATGAACAGGGTTTTCAGGTCTGGCCCGCCAAAGCAGGGCATGGTGGGGCAAGGCACAGGGGTTTTCACTTCGGCCAGCACCTCACCTGCAGGCGACAGGCGCAGCAAGCGCTGGCCTTCGTATTGGGCGGACCAGTAACAGCCTTCGCTGTCCACCGCCGCGCCATCGGGGCGGCCGCCATAGGGGCTGCCATCTCCCCAGCTCCAGCCTGCGGGTTTGGGGGCCATTTGATGGAACACGCGAGGGGCTGACAGTTGGCCCGTCGTCGCCTCAAAGTCAAAGGCGCGCACCTGGTGCGCGGCCGTGTCGGCCCAATACGTGGTGCGGCCATCGGGTGACCAGGCCAGGCCGTTGGCCGTCACCACACCGTCCATCATGGCGTGCAGGCCTTGGCCGTCCAACATGTAAAGCACGCCGAGCGCCTGGTCTTTGGGCTCGTACAGGCTGCCCGCCCAAAAGCGCCCTTGCGCATCACACTTGCCGTCGTTGAAACGCAGGCGCGTGGTGTCGTAAGGCGCAGCCGCCAAAAGCTGCAAGTCACCCCCCCATTCGCGCGCCAGGTAAATGCCATCGCGCAGGGCCATGACCAAGCCACCGCCCTGCACTGGTGCGATGCAGCCGGGCTCTTGCGGCAGGGGCCAGTAGTCGACTGGGCCCTGGGCCTGTAGACCCTGCACCGCCACGCGTGCAATGCGACGGTCTGGAATGTCCACCCAGTACAGGCGTTGTTCAGTCGGGTGCCAGAAAGGCGACTCGCTCAAGCCACCGGGTTCGGCGGTCAGGGCTCGCCAAGGGCTTGCATCCCCCAAGGTCATGGCGCTACAAGGCGAAGGTGGAAATCGCGGGCACAGCAGCCACCACCACCACCCCCAGCAACAAAGCCACCAAATAGGGCCAGATGGCGCCCATCACCTCGTCGGGCTTGGCGTCACCAATGCGGCAGGCCACATAAAAGCCCACCCCAATGGGCGGCATCATCAGGCCCACGTTCATGGCACACACCACCACCATGGCGTAGTGGATGTCGTGGATGCCCAGCTTCTTGGCAATCGGGAACATGATGGGGGCCAGCAGCAGCACGGCAGGCAAACCTTCCAGCAAGCACCCCAGCACCAGAAACACCACGATGGTGACGGCCAGAAAAGCGATCGGGCCGCCCGGCAAAGTGGTCAGAAAACTCGACAATTGCTGCACCACGCCGCTTTGGGTGATGGTCCAGGCCATGGCCGAGGCCGCGCCCAAGATCAACAAGATCGCACCCGACAAGGCGGCCGTCTCAACCAGCATGTCGTAGAACTTGCGCAGGCCAATGCCGCCGTACATCACCTGGCCAATCACCAGCGCATACAACACCGCGATGGTGGACACCTCGGTGGCCGTGGCCACGCCGCCACCCACCGCGCTGCGGATCAAAAAGGGCAGCACCAGCGCGGGGGCCGCCACCAGCAAAAAGCGGCCGATGACCGAAATCGGTGGACGCTTGACACCCTCGACCTGCTCATGCCGCGCCTTCCAGCGGGCCAGCACCAACAAGGACAGCAGCAGCACCATCGCCACCACAAAGCCGCTCTGGAACAGCCCGGCAATCGACACACCCGCCACCGAACCCAGCACGATCAGCACAATGCTGGGCGGCACCGTGTCGGCCATCGCCGCGCCCGTGGCCAGCAAGGCCACCATTTCCTTGGGCTTGTTGCCGCGTCGCTTCATCTCAGGAAACAGCGCCGGGGCCACGGTGGCCATGTCCGACACCTTGGAGCCCGAGATGCCCGAAACAATGAACAGCGAGCCCAGCAGCACATAGGACATGCCGGCCTTGACGTGGCCGATCAGCGAGGCCAGAAAATCCACAATCGCCTTGCCCATGCCGGTGGCGTCGAGCACGCAGCCGAGCAGCACAAAAATCGGCACCGACACCAGAATCAGGCTGGACATGCCCTCGTCCATGCGCCCCACCACGATCAAGAGCGGCACCTGGGTGGTGAACGCCAGATAGCTGAGCGCCCCCAAACCAAAACAAAACGCGATCGGCACGCCCGCCATCAGGCACACCGCCACCACGCCCACCAAAAAGATGAGCATGTTCCAGCTGCCCAAGTTGGGCAGCGTGGCGCTGTATGCATGGCAAACAGCGGCCACAGCCCCAACCGCCACAGCCGCGCTGAGCAGCGCCCGCACAGGCACGGTGCGCGCAGCGTAGGCCAGCACAATCAGCAGCATCACGCCCAAGCCAAATGGGATGGACGCCACGCGGTAGGTGTTGGGCAAGTCCAGCGCGGGCGATTTGATGAACCATTCTTCCTGGGCGTACTCCACCGCCGAAGGCAGCAAACCCACCAGAAACGCGACCACCACCGTGAGTGCAAAGGCATGCACATACGGCTGCACGCGCGTTGGCAGCTTGTCGACCACCAGCGACAAGCGCAAATGCTCGTTGCGGTGCATCGCCAGTCCGGCACCGATCATGGTCAGCCAGATGAACGAGGTCGACACGACCTCGTCAATCCAGACAATCGAATTGGCAAACACGTAACGCGACAAGACAGCCGCCAGAAGCAACACCACAATGCCCACCATCAGGGCGGCCGAAACCGCCTCCAGGGGGAACATCCAGCGTGACGCTTTTCGACCACCGCCCGGGCCGGCAGCCTCTGGTGCGGAATAGTGCTCGCCGCCCAAAAGCGGCTGGGTCTGAACGTCCGTCATAAGTGTGCTGTTTCTCGTTTTTATCTTGTCTGCGCCGTGGCCGATCAGCCCAGTTTGCCGCTGTAGCGTTCCAGCAAGGCCCAGGCCTCGTCACCGAACTTGGCTTTCCACTCGGTGTAGAAACCGGCTTGGCGCAGGCGGTTACGGAAGGTGTCGGCCTTGGCGTTGTTGAACACCATGCCTTTCTCGGTCAGCGACTTTTGCAGCGTGGCGTTCATGGCGGCCACATCGGCGCGTTGCTTGAGGCCAGCAGCGTTGATGTGCTTGGCCACGATGGTGCGCAGGTCGGCAGGCAGACGGTCCCAAGCGCGGCGGTTGGCCAGGAACCAGAAGCCGTCCCACATGTGGTTGGTCACCGAGCAGTATTTCTGCACTTCGTTGAGCTTGGCGGTGTCGATGATGGCCAGCGGGTTTTCCTGACCGTCCACCACCTTGGTTTGCAGAGCCGAATACACCTCGGCAAAGTTGATCGAGGCCGGGGCCGAGTCAAAGGCCTTGAACATGGACGTCCACATGGGCGACACGGGCACGCGGATCTTGAAGCCCTTGAGGTCGTCGGCCGTCTGGATCGGCTTGGTGGACGAGGTGATCTGGCGGAAACCGTTGTCCCAGATGTTGTCCATGGCCACCAGGTTGGCCTTGCTGATTTCCTTGCGCACATGCGCGCCCAGATCGCCGTCGAGCGCTTTCCAGACGGTGTCGTAGTCAGGGAAGGCAAAACCCAGGCCGGTGATGGCCGCACCCGGCACCAGGGTGGACAGGATCAGGCCCGACAGGGTGAAGAACTCGATGCCACCAGCGCGCAGCTGGCTAAGCATGTCGGTGTCGTTGCCCAGCTGGCTGGCCGGGAAAATCTGGATGTCCACGCGGCCCTTGGTCTCGGCCAGGATGGCAGCGGCCATTTCCTTGGCGCGCAGGTTCATCGGGTGGGTCACCGGCAAGTTGTTGGCGTATTTGTAGGTGAACTCGGCCTTGGGCTGGGCCAGCACCTGGCTCATGGGCAAGGCGGCCACGGACGCGGCGGCAGCAGTGCGCAAAACGGAACGGCGGGAAAGGGTCATCTCAGTCTCCTAAAGGTGGGTCATCGATCAAACTCGGGGCCGGGTGGCCCCACTTCACTTCTCTCTCTTCTCAAGTCACGGCCTGCAACTGCAGGTCGCCTCGTTCTTCCAGCATCTGGCGGATGTCTTTCTTGGTGATTTTCCCGTAACCCGACTTGGGCAAGGCATCCCAGAAAAAGACATGACGCGGCCAGCGGTACTTGGCACAACGCCCCTCCAGATGCGCCAACAGTGCTTGCGCCGTCAGGGCCGGGTCACGGCTGACCACCACGGCCACGCCCACCTCGCCCCATTTGGCATCGGGCACACCCAGCACGGCCACTTCGGCCACGGCAGGGTGCGTCAGCAAAATTTCTTCCACTTCACGCGGGTAGACGTTGGAGCCCCCCGAAATGTACATGTCGGATTCTCGCCCTGTAATGTAGAGCAAACCCCGCGCGTCGAGCCGCCCCAGGTCGCCGGTGTGGAACCAGCCCCCGCGCAGCGCCTTGGTCGTGGCGTCTTCGTTGTTGAAGTAACCCGCGAACACGGCCGGGCCCCGGCAGCAGATTTCGCCCACCGTGCCCGTGGGCACCGGGTTCATCTGCGCGTCCAGAATCGCCACCTCCATGCCGGTGCGTGGCCGCCCGCAAGAGCCGATGTTCGCATTCGGGTCGGCATCATCGATGGCGTGCATGGAAGGCGGCAGCACGGTGATGCAGCCCGTCACCTCACCCAGACCGAAGTACTGCACCAGCACCGGGCCGAGTTTTTGCAAGGCCAATTTCTGGTCGGCCCGGTACATCGGGGCACCCGCGTAGATCACATAGCGCAGGCTGCTGTGGTCGAACTGGTCCACCGCCGGGTCTTCGACCAACAGCTTGACGATGGTGGGCACGGTGAACAGGTTGGTCACGCGGTGCTTTTCGACCAGACGCCAGACTTCGGCCGGTTCCATGCGCTCGGACGGCAGCAGCACCGTGGCCGCGCCCCGCGCCACATTCAGCAGGGCATGGATGCCCGCGCCATGCGACAAAGGCGCCACCGCGATCGAGCAGTCGGTCTCACACGTCCCGGGGATCAGATCGGCCAGGTGGTTGGTCACCACAAACGCCAGCTGCCCATGCGTCAGCATGCCGGCCTTGGGGCGGCCGGTGGTGCCCGAGGTGTAGAAGTACCACAGCACCTGGTCGGGCGTGACGGTTGCCATGGCGGTGGGCGCACCCGCATGGCGTGCCAGCAGGTCTTCGTAAGCCGTTTCGCCCGCACGCGGCTTGCCGATGGTGATGACGTGTTGCAGGCGGGGGCTGGCTTCGCGCACGGCGTCCACATGCCCGGCAAACACATCCTCGGCCAGCATGAAGGTGGCCTCGCTGGAGCTGCCCAGGTAGGCCACTTCGGGCGGCGTCAACCGGAAATTGGTCGGCACCCAAACCGCGCCCAACCGAAAAGCGGCCCAGCAACTCTCGAACATGGCCAGGCTGTTGCGCGACTGCACCAGCAGCTTGTCGCCCGGCTGCATGCCCATCTCGCGCAGGCCCTGCACCAAAGCGTCCACCCGCGCGTTGATCTCGCGCCAGGTCCACTGGCGCTCACCCTGAATCAGCCCCGGCCGGTCCGGGAACAGCGCGGCTGTCTGCGCCAGCAGGGCCGACAGGTTCATGACCTGTGCGTCGCTCATGCCGCACGCTCCAGCACGCTCAGATAATTGGCCACCGCCGCGCCGCCCATGTTGAACACCGCACCCAGCCGGGCATTGGGCAGCTGCATATCGCCCGCCTCGCCCGTCAGTTGCATGGCGGCCATGACGTGCTGCGACACCCCGGTGGCCCCGATCGGGTGCCCGCGTGACTTGAGACCGCCCGAGGGGTTGACCGGCAGTGCCCCATCGATGCGGGTCACGCCATCCAGAATGACGCGTGCGCCCTGTCCGTGCGGGGCCAGGCCCATGGCTTCGTATTCGAGCAACTCGGCCACTGTGAAGCAGTCGTGCGTTTCCACAAACGACAGATCCTTGAGCGACACCCCGGCGGCATCGAGCCCCTTGTGCCAGGCCATGGCCGCCCCTTCAAAACGGGTCGGGTCGCGGCGCGACAGGGGCAAATATTCATTCACCTGCGTGCGCGACTTCCAGCGCACGGCGGGCACGCGGGCACCGGCCACGGGCGCTTTGGAGATCACGAGCGCAGCGGCGCCGTCGGACACCAAAGAGCAGTCCGAACGCTTGAGCGGACCCGCCACAAATGGGTTTTTGTCGGACGGGTGGCGGCAAAAGTCAAAACCCAGATCGCGGCGCATGTGGGCGAACGGGTTCTTCAGCCCGTTGGCGTGGTTCTTGGCGGCGATGGCGGCCAGTGCGTCGCTCTGGTCGCCAAAGCGCTCGAAATACGTGGCCGCGATGGTGCCAAACACGCCCGCAAAACCGGCCGGGTTGGCCGCTTCTTCTTTCACATAAGAGCAGCGCAGCAAGGTTTCGGCGATCTTGGCACCGGGCACGGCGTTCATGATCTCGAAGCCCACCACCAGCGCGTGGCGCACACGGCCGGATTCGACCGCGTCCATGGCGGCCCAGATGGCCGCCGAACCGGTGGCACAGGCGTTCTCAAGACGCACCGCGGGCACATGGCGCAGGCCCGGCACCGCCATGGCCACCAGCGCCCCGGTGAAGTCCTGCGGCATGAAGCCGCCGTTGTAGTGGCCCACAAACACGCCATCGATGTCTTGCGCCTGCAAGCCGGCGCTGTCCAGCGCGGGTTGCACCGCATCGCGGATCAGTTGCTCGGCATCGACCGCGTCGAGCTTGCCAAACGGGGTGTGGCCCCAGCCAATGATGCAGCTGCTGCTCATGATGCGGCTCCCACGTTCTGCAGCTCGGGGGTGGTGCGGCGCAAGGTGGGCAAACCCACACCCGAGGCGTCAAAACCGCCATCCACCGCCAGAAACTGGCCATTGATGAAGCTGGCCTCTTTGCTGCACAAAAAGCCCACGGTGTTGGCCATCTCTTCGGTGCTGCCGTAGCGGCCCAGCGGGATGGTGTCGTAATAGTCCGAGCGGATCGCCACGCTGTGCACCAGCTTGGCCATCTCGGTCTCGACCGGGCCGGGGCAAATCACGTTGGTGCGCACACCATAGTTGCCCAGCTCCACCGCGAATTGCTTGGTCAGGTGGATCAGCGCGGCCTTGCTGGTGCCGTAGGCCACGCGCAGCGTGCTGGCACGCAGGCCCGAGATCGAGGCGATGTTGACGATCGCGCCGCTGCGCTGGGCGGCCATGATCGCGCCAAAGGCATGCGAGCACAAAAACGCGCCGTCCAGGTTGGTGCTGAGCACCTGCCGCCATTCGGCAAACGTGGTCTCCAGCACCGGCTTGAACACCGCCACACCCGCGTTGTTCACCAGCGCATCGACCCGGCCAAAGCGGGCCACCACGGCGGCCGCTGCGGCATCGACCTGATCGGGTTGCGACACATCGCAGTGCAGCGCCAGCACATCACCCGGGCGGGCCAGTGTGCGCTCGGTGGCGGCCAGCGTGGCCTGGTCAACGTCGAGCAAGGCGACCTTGTAGCCGTGGTTCAGGAACCACTGGCCGATGGCCAGGCCAATGCCGCGGGCACCGCCGGTCACCACAGCAACAGGCGTGGTGACAGGAATGGAATTTGAGGAAGTGGTCATGTGGATGGGTCAATGGTTGGGTGGGTGAAAAAAATCAAACAGCGCCGGACTCGGCTGAGGGCAGCCACTCTTCCAGAGTGACTTCCAAAGTGGCAAACACCAGGTTGTGGCCGGGCACAAAACGACCGCTGACCACCTGGCCTGCGGCATCGACGACCACACCGTTCAGGTCGGCCGTGGTCTGGCCGTGGGCGTCGGTGCGCAGCTCGCCAAACAGGCTGAGCACCTCCACGGCGGGGCCTTCGACAAAGATTTGCTGACCCGAAGGGACCTGCAGACACGCATCGACCAGGCTGCCCAAGCCCACACGCACCAGCGCATGACGCAGGCCCTGAGCGCGGCAAATGGCCTGCAGGCCCTGGACCAGGTCTTCGTTGGGGGCCATGCGGCCATACACCATGCGGCCCAGACGGCCCTCTTCGGTTTGCATGGTGTGCACAGCTTCAACCATGGTGTGTGCCTGCCACGGTGGCCACAGCCGGGGGCTGGATGGCATGGGGTTTGAGCATGTGCAGGCGGGTTTCGTCGTCAAAACCCAGGCGCAGCGCCACGCCATCCAACACCGACACCAACACCGTGACGGGCCGCTGGCCCACCACGGTGCGGGGGGTCAGCACATGCCCGCCGCGCACACGGCCTTGGGCATCGGCGAAACTGGCGTGGCAATGGATCACGGGAGCGCCCTGCTCGTCCTGACCCAGGGTGGCGCTGCCGCGCAGCAAGCTGGCGCCCTGCAAGACGATGGGTTCGCCATAGGTGGCCATGAGCTGGCCTGCAGGATCAGGGACAGGCAGGCAATACGCCACCTCGGCCAGGTCACCGCCCATGAGCGCCATGGCGGCGGCCTGGACACCTGCAGCGCCCAGCGCACGCGTCAAGCCCTCGTGCAAACAATTGCCCGCCGTCAAGGACAAGCGGATTTGCCGCCCGCCATGGGCCGCCACGTGTGACAGGCGCAGGTCTGCGCGTGGCCCGGGATGGACCAATGTGCGTGGCCGCCCGGAGGCGGGCTCCGGGAGGTGTCCCGGTGCGGGAGCTGCCATGTCATGTCTCCTGGCCTGTGTTGGCCATCTGTTCTTGGCTCGACCTCGTGGGGTCGCTTTGGGTTTGTATTTTGAGACCAATTCAGGGCCTCGCTTTGTTTCTGTTAAATTTACTTTACAGATCAATCTATTTGCAAAAAATATCAATGGACATGCGCCACCTGCGGTGTTTTGTCGCTGTGGCCGAAGAACTCCACTTCGGCCGTGCCGCCCAACGCCTGCACCTCACCCAGCCCCCGGTCAGCCTCGCCATCAAGGAGCTCGAAGACGAATTGGGCGTGCGCCTGCTCGAACGCACCTCGCGCCGCATCGCCCTGACCCCGGCCGGAGCAGAGGCCCTGCAAGACGCCTATGCGGTGCTGGCCTCGGCCGATCTGATGCGCCGCCGCGCCCAGGAAGCGGCCCAAGGCCTGATGGGCTCGCTGACCATCGGCTTCATCAGCCTGCCCGCTTATTCGTTTTTGCCGCCGCTGCTGCGGCGCTTCACGCAGGACTACCCCCGGGTCAAGGTGTCTTTGCTCGAAGGCACCACCGACCAGCTGATCCACGACGTGGAAAGTGGGCGCATCGACCTGGGCCTGGTGTTCCAGACCTCGGACCTGCCGCCCACGCTGGATGCGCAACTGGTGCTGCACGAGCCCCTGGTGGTGGCTTTGCCCGAACACCACCCGGCCGCCGCACAGACCACGGTGTCCTTGGGCAAACTGGCGCAAGAGCAATTTCTGGGCTTTGAGCGGCACAACGGCCCGATGATGTTCGACGCCATCGTGGCCACTTGCATGAAGCACGGTTTCAGCCCGCAAATTTTCAGCGCCCGCCAGATGCACACCATCGTCAGCATGGTCAGCGGCGGCTTGGGCGTGGCGCTGGTGCCAGCCTGTGTGCAGGCGCTGCAACGCCAAGGTGTGGTCTACCGACCCCTGCGCGGCGACAAACCCCTGGTGGCCACCGAAGCCGTCTGGCGGTCATCCGACCAGTCCCCCGTTTTGCAAGCCTTCCGGCAGATGCTGCCCAAGGTCAAATAGGGCCCGCCCAAAAAACAGCCCGCAGGGCCGAAGCGTTGCGGGCTGAAGACACGATGAACAAAGGGTGGCTTGCGCCACCCTTTGCCATGAGGTTTGCCTTGACCGGCTTTAGCCGTGGTAGGCCGACTCACCGTGCGAAGAGATGTCCAGACCTTCGCGCTCTTCTTCTTCCGTGACACGCAGACCGATGGTCAAGTCCACGATCTTGAAGGCGACCACCGAGACCACACCCGACCAGACGATGGTCAGCAGCACAGCCTTGGCCTGTGTCCAGACCTGAGCGGCGATGGAGTAAGCGTCTGGCGTGACCATGGCCACGGTGACCCAGTCACCCACGGCGCTCGGGCCACCCAAGGCGGGCGAGTTGAACACGCCGGTCAGCAAGGCACCGACGATACCGCCCACACCGTGCACACCGAACACGTCCAGCGAGTCGTCTGCACCCAGCATCTTCTTCAGGCCGTTCACACCCCACAGGCAAGCAAAACCTGCCACGATGCCGATCACCAGACCACCGCCGAGGCCGACGTTGCCTGCGGCGGGCGTGATGGCGACCAGGCCGGCCACTGCACCCGAAGCGGCACCCAGCATGGAGGCTTTGCCGCGCATCAGGGCTTCACCCACGCACCAGGCCAGCACCGCACCGGCTGTGGCGACCAAGGTGTTGATGAAGGCCAGGGCTGCGAAACCGTTGGCTTCCAGCGCCGAGCCGGCGTTGAAACCAAACCAGCCCACCCACAGCAAGGACGCGCCCACCATGGTCAAAGTCAGGCTGTGCGGCGCCATGGCTTCACGGCCATAACCGATGCGCTTGCCCACCATGAAGGCACCCACCAGACCCGCCACAGCGGCGTTGATGTGCACCACCGTGCCGCCTGCGAAGTCCAGTGCACCCCACTGCCAGATCAGGCCGGCCTTGCTGGTCATTTCGTCGGCCACTTCCTTGGCGGTGTAGGCGTCAGGGCCCATCCAGAACCAGACCATGTGCGCCACAGGCAGGTAGCTGAAGGTGAACCACAGCACCATGAAAGCGAGCACGGCAGAGAACTTGATGCGCTCGGCGAATGCGCCGACGATCAGCGCACAGGTGATGCCTGCGAAGGTGGCCTGGAAAGCGGCAAACGAGATCTCGGGAATGACCACGCCCTTGCTGAAGGTGGCCGCGTTGGCAAAGGTGCCGCCCACGTTGTCCCAGATGCCTTTCATGAACAGGCGGTCAAAGCCCCCAATGAAGGCGTTGCCCTCGGTGAAGGCCAGGCTGTAGCCGTAGATGAACCACAGCACGGTGATCATCGAGAAAGTGACCACGACCTGCATCAACACCGACAGCATGTTCTTGCTGCGCACCAAGCCACCGTAGAACAGGGCCAGGCCCGGAATGACCATCAGGATCACGAGGATGGTGGACACCATCATCCAGGCGATGTCGCCCTTGTTGGGCACGGGTGCGGGTGCGGTTTCGGCTGCAGCGGGGGCCGCAGCAGCAGGTGCTGCAGGGGCGGGTGCTGCGTCCGGTTTGGCTTCAGCCGCTGGTGCCGTCACGGCAGCAGGGGCAGTGGTTTGTGCGGTGGCGACAGACGCCGTGCCGAACACACCAAGACCCAGACTCAGGCCCAAGGCCAGGGTAGCGAGTAGTTTTTTCATTTATCGACTCTCTTTCTTGTCCATCAAAGGGCTTCTGCGCCGGTTTCACCGGTGCGGATGCGAACCACTTGCTCGAGGTCGTACACGAAGATCTTGCCGTCGCCGATCTTGCCGGTGCGGGCACCGGACTCGATGGCTTCGATCACACGCTCGACCAGTTCGTCCGAGACAGCGGCTTCGATCTTCACTTTGGGCAAAAAGTCGACCACGTATTCCGCGCCGCGGTACAGCTCGGTGTGGCCTTTTTGACGACCGAAGCCTTTGACTTCGGTCACGGTGATGCCCTGCACTCCGATGCCCGAAAGTGCTTCACGCACCTCGTCCAGCTTGAAGGGTTTGATGATGGCGGTCACCAGTTTCATGTTGGCTCCTTGTGTGTTTTTGTGGGGCTTAGAAGGCGTACTTCAGGCCGACTGTCACTCCAGACTTGCCGTTGAATTTATCTTTGAGTGTGTAGAACACCTTGTCTGCGTCAGTGCCCACCAAAGCAGCGCTGGCTGTCAAGCCATTACCCAAATCTTTGGAGAGTGTCAGGGCGTAATCGGTGTATGTCCCGGCGTCATTGTTTTTGACCATTTGATGACCCACATGCGGCACCAAAGTAAAACCATTGCCCAGATCAAAAGCAGCGCTCAAGTCAAGGTAATAGCTGTTTTTGCTGTTAGGGGTACCAAACACGTTGGTCAACGAATGAGAGTACTTAGCAGTCACAACGCCAAACGTTGCCGCACCGTAAACCTCGCTGGTGTTGGCATTTGCGTAAAGCGGAACTTCACCAAGCTTGTTGCCCACGTATTCATAGCGCAAGAAACCAACGTCGTACGCAACAGCCCCCACAGTACCTTTGTAGCCACCATACAAGTCAAGTTCGACATTGCCTTTGGAAGCGCCAGAGTCTTTGATGAACTTGATCGTGGAACCCCAAGCGCCCACATAAAAACCACTCTTGTCGGCGTAATCCACACCACCTTGCAAAGCGGGCTGCAGACGGGACTGGGAAATGCCACGGTAACGGTAGTCGCTGGTCACGCCCACATTGAAGGACAGGCTGCTCTCGGGAGTCGCCGTCTGGGCTTGTGCCAAACCGCTCACAGAACCCAAAGCCAGAGCCATCAGGGAAGGAACGAGGATTTTTTTCATGGTGAACTCCAAAAAAGTGAAGAAAGGACAAGCACCTCATGCAGATAGCGTGCCAACTCACTTCAGACCCCATCACCAAGGGCATTTACCAGTGCATGCCCGCTCTGTGCGTGCTTGAATGGCATTCCAACAAGATCCGTGCGCATGATCTGCGTGCACGGACACACACCATGCACCAGCATGGGGCAGGGAGAGGATATGAGTCTCAGTTTGGTGCACAGCCGCGCATTGGTCGGCCTGCAAGCGCCCGCCGTCACCGTCGAGGTGCATCTGGCCAATGGTCTGCCCAGCTTCACCTTGGTGGGCTTGGCCGATGTCGAGGTCAAGGAAGCCCGCGAAAGGGTGCGTTCAGCCTTGCAAAACAGCGGGCTGGACTTTCCGCACAACAAACGCATCACCGTCAACCTGGCCCCGGCGGACTTGCCCAAAGACTCCGGGCGGCTGGACTTGCCGATTGCGCTGGGCATATTGGCCGCCAGCGGGCAGATCGACGCCAGCAAGCTGGAAGGCTACGAATTCGCGGGCGAGTTGTCGCTGTCGGGCGAACTGCGCCCGGTGCGTGGCGCCCTGGCCATGAGCCTGGTGCTGCGCCAGCAACACGTGCGCACCCGGCTGGTGTTGCCCCCAGGCAGCGCCGAAGAGGCCGCCCTCGCACCAGACGCCGAAGTCTTCCGGGCCCGGCATTTGCTCGACGTGGTGCAACAGTTCCTGCCACCCTCCAACGAGCCCCCGCCGGAGCCGGGCGAGGGCTGGGTGCGCATGGCGACCTCTGTGCCCCATGCACCACCACGCTACGCCGACCTGGCCGATGTGAAAGGCCAAGCCGGCGTGAAACGGGTGCTGGAAATCGCCGCCGCAGGAGGCCACTCGCTGCTCATGGTCGGCCCACCGGGCTCGGGCAAATCCATGCTGGCCCAGCGCTTTGCGGGTTTGCTGCCGCCCATGTCGATCGAAGACGCGCTGGAGTCGGCGGCGGTGGCCAGCCTGGCCGGGCGCTTCGATTTGGCCCGCTGGGCGCAACGCCCCACCGGCCAGCCGCACCATTCGGCCAGTGCCGTGGCTTTGGTCGGTGGGGGCTCGCCGCCCCGACCTGGAGAAATTTCACTGGCGCACCATGGGGTGCTGTTCCTGGACGAACTCCCGGAGTTTCCAAGAGCCGCTTTGGAAGCCCTGCGCGAACCGCTGGAGAGCGGCACGATCACCATCGCCCGGGCAGCGCGGCGGGCCGAGTTTCCAGCGCGTTTTCAGCTGGTCGCCGCCATGAACCCCTGCCCCTGCGGCTACCTGGGCAGCAGCACGCGGGCCTGCCGCTGCTCGCCCGACCAGGTCAGCCGCTACCAGGGCAAGCTCAGCGGGCCACTGCTCGACCGGATCGATTTGCACATCGAAGTGCCCAGCCTGAGTGCACAAGACCTGCTGAACGCCCCGCCCGGCGAAAGCACCAAGGCCATTGCGGCCCGCAGCCTGGCCGCCCGTGAACGGGCGCTGGCCCGGCAAGGCTGCGCCAACGCGGCGTTGCAAGGCCAGGCCATCGACACCCATTCACGTCTGGACGACAGCGCCACCAGCTTGCTGCAAAAGGCTGCCGCCAAGCTCGGCTGGAGCGGACGCAGCACCCACCGCAGCCTGAAAGTCGCCCGCACCATCGCTGATCTGGCCGGCAGCGACACCATTGCCGCCGCACACGTGGCCGAAGCGGTGCAGTACCGGCGGGTGCTCAAGGAATCCTGACGCGCAGCGCCGGTTACAACTGAAAACACCTCCACAGGGGCTTTGTCGGCACCGGCCTGACGGGCGCGTTAAGGTTGGACACACTCCTGGAGAGGCAAACGATGAAAAAGACTTTGGGTACTTTGGTGATGGCGCTGTCCCTGGGGGCCGTGAGCACACAGGCCTTGGCTGGGGGCCCCCACGGTCATGGCCATGGGCACCACCCACGCGCCTCTTCCGGCTACCACCAACGTTCATCCGACTGGTTGGGGCCACTGATCGTGTTGGGCATTGCCGGCGCCGCCATCAGCGCAGCGGCCAGTCAACCAAGCACCGCACCGCCGCCCCAGGTGACTTATGTGACACCCCCGGTCACCTACGTGCCACCGCCTCCGCCCGCGAGTGCCAGCTACTTTTGCAGCTCGGTGGGGCAGTTTTACCCGAACACCGCTTATTGCCCGGAGGGCTGGCAGCTGGTTTACCCCGTGCGCTGAGACAGACTGCACTGGCAGCGGTCATGACGGGCCGCGTGTTTGTCAAGGGTATGCTCTGACCCATGCATCCTCTGTACCGCAGCGTGGCGGCCTGAAGCACTTTCTGCCGTGCACCCACCGCGCCTGATTCCCTTCAGCTTCTGGCTGTCTTTGCCCCAGCTCATCACCTGGGGCAGTGTTTTCTACACCTTTTCCTTGCTCATGACGCCCCTGGAGGCCGAGCTGGGCATGGGCCGGGCCGAGTCTTCGCTGGCCTTCAGCCTGGCGTTGCTGGCCGAGGGCTTGATGGCTTATGCGGTCGGCCGCTGGATCGACGCCGGACACGAGCGTGTGGTGATGACGCTGGGGTCGGTTTGGGTGGGGCTGGGTTTGCTGGGGCACAGCGCAGTGACATCGGTGGCCGGGTTTTATGCCGCCTGGATCTGGCTGGGCCTGGGCATGGCCGCCACGCTCTACACCCCGGCATTTGCAGTGGTCACACGGCGCTATGGGCAGGACTTTCGCCGCGCCATCATCGCCCTCACGTTTCTCGGCGGCTTGGCCAGCACCGTGTTCATCCCTTTGTTTTCCTGGTGGATGGACCTGTGGGGTTGGCGACAAGCCCTGTGGGCGCTGGCGGCGCTGCAATTTTTGGTGTGCATGCCTTTGCACGGCTGGCTGCTGCAAGGCGCACCGCGCTCCTCCTGCCATGCACCGTCAAAAAATGGAAACAACAGGCCAACGACGCTGCAGTCCACGGTCTCGGTGCGTGAACACCTGCGGCACGCCCCCTTTTGGCTGCTGGCCCTGTTCATGGTGCTCATGATGTCGGTCACCTCTGCCCTGCCCGCCCACATGATCGCTTTGCTGCAAGAGGCGGGTTTGTCCCCCACATGGGTGATTGCCGTGCCGGCAGCCATTGGCGTGATCCAGGTGGTGGGGCGCGTGGTGCTGTTTCTCTTTGAACGCCGCTGGGACGTGCACACCGCCAACCGCTGGATCCCTGGCTTCATTCCCATGGGGGTGCTGGCGCTGTTGCTCGGGGGTTTTCACCCGGCAGGGGCACTGCTGTTTGTGCTGTTGTTCGGCCTGGGCAACGGCATGATCACCATCGTCAAGGGGACGGCGCTGGCCCAATACGTGAGCCGCGACCACGTAGGCCAACTCAATGGCTTGCTGGGTCTGCCGATCGCGGTGGCCAGAGCCGCTGCCCCTTTGACGGTGGGCCTGCTGTGGTCACCCGCAAGCGGTTACCAGTTGGCCCTGCTGTGGCTGCTGGTGGCCAGCCTGTTGGCCACCGCCGCCTTGTGGGTGGCGCAAAGACATGCCCTGAATACCCAGCCTTGAGGGGTGTGCAAACCGCCACACCCGAAGCTGCGCCCCTGCTTATATCCACAACGGCATATATAACCAACTAAAAAATCGTTCCCATGTCTTTGGTGGCTGGCCACAATCGCACCATTGTTTTCAACCACCCTAAAGGGATTGTCCAAATGAAACACCTCACCACCCTGGTTCTGGGCCTGGCCCTGTCGGCCGCCGCCTCGGCCGCCCAACCCCTGCTCAGCCCCGCCGAGCTGCAGGCCAAACTGAACAACCCCCAAGTGCGCGTGATCGACATCCGCGACGCCAAGTCTTATGCCGCCGGGCACATCGCCGGCGCGGTCAACGCACCTTACGGCAGCTGGCGCGGCCCCGCGCACAACCCGGGCGAACTGCCCGAGTTGCCCAAGCTGACGGCGCTGGTGCAAAGCCTGGGCCTGACGCCCGCCACCCACGCAGTGGTGGTGTCGAGCGGCGCTGACGCCACCGACTTCGGTGCCTCCGCCCGCGTGTACTGGACGCTGAAAGTGCTGGGCCTCAAGGAACTGTCCGTGCTCAACGGCGGCCTGAAAGCCTGGAGCGAAGCCGGTCTGACGCAAAACACCGACGCCGTCAAAGTCGCCGCCAGCAACTTCCAGCCCAAGCTGGACCACAGCCAGATCGCCACCAAAGAAGAGCTGATCCAGCGCGTGAAGGCCGGTGACGCCACCCTGATCGACGCCCGCCCTGCCGCCTTCTTCAACGGCGAAACCAAAGCCCCCGCTGCCAAAGTGGCTGGCACCCTGGACGGCGCTGTGAACCTGCAACACGACAAGTGGTTCGCCCCCGGCAGCTCGACCTTTGTGCCCGCTGACCAGGCCAAGAAAATCGCCGCCGCCAGCCCGATCGACCCCGCCAAAGAAACCGTGTCTTTCTGCAACACCGGCCACTGGGCAGCGACCAACTGGTTTGCCATGTCCGAAGTGCTGGGCCAGAAAAACGTGAAACTCTACGCGGGCTCCATGGTCGAGTGGTCGCAAGACCCGAACGGTCTGCCCATGGCCAACGTGCCCAGCCGCACCACCCAGCTGCTGCAGGATGCCAAGGCCTGGGGCGCCAAAACCTTCAGCAAATGATGGTCCAATAAGACTTATGAAACGACTCCCTTTAGCGGCCATCCTGGCCGCTTTTTTCATCTTCCTGATCCTCGAAGTCTCGGTGCGCCAGTCGGTCTTGCTCCTGGTGGGCGTGGGCATGGGCGCGGCTTTGGCCGGGGCACGCTTTGGGTTCACCACCGGCTGGCGTCAGCTCATCGAACAACGCAACCCGCAAGGCGTGACCGGCCAGGTGCTGCTGCTGGCACTGGCCAGTTTGGCGGCGCTGCCGCTGCTGGGCCAGTTTTCTGAACTGCACGCCGCCTTGGGGCCACCCAGCGTGAGCCTGCTGGTGGGCGCTTTCGTGTTCGGATTGACCATGCAAATTGCCGACGGCTGCGGCTCTGGCACGCTCTACAAAGCGGGCCTGGGTGTGCCGCTCAACATGGGCATCCTGCCCTTGTTTGCTTTGGGCAGTTTTTTGGGCTCGGTGCACCTGGACAGCTGGTTGTCACTGGGCCAGATGGAACCCGTGAGCCTGAGTGAGCAACTGGGCACTTCCGGGGCCTTGGGCCTGACCCTGGCGCTGCTGGCCGCCGTGCTGGTGGTCACCCGCCTGTGGGTGGGCGCGGGTCAGACCTGGTTCAACAAACGCTGGCTCTGGGGTGCCGTGGCGCTGGCCATTCTGGCCACCATCAACCTGCTGCTGGCCGGCCAACCCTGGGGCGTGGTCTATGGCTTTGGCCTGTGGGCCGCCAAAGGCGTGGTGGCGCTGGGCCTGTTCGACCCTGCGGGCAACGCCTTCTGGGGCCAAGCTGGCAACGCGCAGCGCCTGACGCAAACCGTGCTGATGGACGTGACCACCATCACCAACATCGGCATCCTGGGCGGCGCGCTGTGGGTCTCGGCCAAGGCGCCTGGCGACAGCAAACCCCTCACAACGCAGCAATGGGTGATCGGCCTGGTGGCCGGTTTTGTGATGGGCTACAGCTCGCGCCTGGCCTTTGGCTGCAACATCGGCGCCATGCTCAGCGGCATCTCCACTGGCAGTCTGCACGGTTGGATCTGGGTACCCATGGCCTTTGCGGGCACGCTGATCGGTGTGCGCGTGCGCCGCCACTACCAGTTTTGAAGGAGGCTGCATGAACAAAACACAGCAACTGCAAGCGGTCTTCTGGCTCAGCCTGGCCGCCTTTCTGGCCTGGGACTTCAAGACATCCAATCCCGTAGATCTGCGCAACGAACCGCCGCTGATTGCGGCCGGCTCGGGCCAGGCCACGAGTGGGGGGCATTGTTCGATGGCCAAGTGAAGCGACTGTTTGGGTTCAATCTCCCGAGGTTTGAATTTCTCGTGAGACTGTCCACAATCCCGCCGCCCACATCCCTGCTGCAGAAATGGCTCTGCCATGGGGGCGGTCGTTTTCTGACCCGAATGCGCGCCAGCCCTTTCGCTCAAGACGGTCAAAGGGCCGAAGACCGTTGAAACGCTTGGGCATTCCACCCCATACAGCCCCTGGCCAGATTGCCGCCAGCAACGGCATGACAGACATCAAATTGTCTGGACCATCTCCGGCACAGCCGCAAACAGATCGGCCTCGAGGCCGAAGTCGGCCACGCTGAAGATCGGCGCTTCGGGGTCTTTGTTGATCGCCACGATCACCTTCGAATCCTTCATGCCCGCCAGGTGCTGTATCGCACCCGAGATGCCCGCTGCGATGTACAGCTGCGGCGCGACGATTTTGCCGGTCTGGCCAACCTGCAGGTCGTTGGCGGCGTAACCGGCATCGACCGCTGCACGGCTCGCGCCAATGGCCGCGCCCAGCTTGTCGGCCAACGGCGTCATCACTTCGTTGAACTTCTCGGCGCTGCCCAATGCCCGGCCACCCGAGACGATGATCTTGGCGGCGGTGAGTTCAGGGCGGTCGTTCTTGGCGATCTCGCTGCCCTTGAAGCTGCTCTTGCCGCTGTCTGCTTGTGCGGCTGCGGATTCGACGGCAGCCGAGCCACCTGTGGCGGCTGCGGCGTCAAAGCCGGTGGTGCGCACGGTGATCACTTTGGTCGCGTCGGTGGACTGCACGGTGGCCATGGCGTTGCCCGCGTAGATCGGGCGCTCGAAGGTGTCGGCCGAGATGACTTGTGTCACATCGCTGATTTGCGCCACATCAAGCTTGGCCGCCACGCGGGGGGCCACGTTCTTGCCTGCGGCCGTCGCGGGGAACAGGATGTGGCTGTAGTTGCCCGCGATGGCCAGCACTTGGGCGGCGACGTTCTCGGCCAGGCCATGGGCCAGGGCTTCGCTGTCGGCGTGGATGACTTTGGCCACGCCCGCTATTTTGGAAGCGGCTTGCGCGGCAGCAGCGGCGTTGTGGCCAGCGACGAGCACATGCACATCACCACCGCAAGCGGCAGCGGCGGTGATGGTGTTCAGGGTCGCGCCTTTGATGGAGGCGTTGTCGTGTTCTGCAATAACCAGAGAAGTCATGTTTTTTCCTTGATTCGTTGTTCTGTGGGAGCGAGCCCCTGCTCGCGAATGGCTGTTCATCGCCATTCGGCCGCGGGGGCGGCCTCCCACAAAGAGCCTCAGATCACTTTGGCCACGTTTTTCAGCTTATCCACCAGCGTGGCGACGTCGGGCACCTTGATGCCGGCGCTGCGCTTGGCGGGTTCTGCCACCTTCAGGGTCTTGATGCGGGGGGCCACATCGACGCCCAGGTCTTCCGGCTTGAAGGTGTCGAGCTGCTTTTTCTTGGCCTTCATGATGTTGGGCAAGGTCACGTAGCGCGGCTCGTTCAGGCGCAGGTCGGTGGTGACCACCGCAGGCAGGCTGATGCTGAGCACTTCCAGGCCGCCGTCGATCTCGCGGGTCACTTGCGCTTTGCCGTCCACGATCTCGACCTTGGAGGCGAAGGTGGCTTGGGGCAGGTCGGCCAATGCGGCCAGCATCTGACCGGTCTGGTTGCAGTCGTCGTCAATGGCTTGCTTGCCTAGGATGATCAGGCCGGGTTGCTCTTTGTCCACCAGGGCCTTGAGCAGCTTGGCCACGGCCAGGGGCTGCAGGTCCAAGTCAGCGGGGGTCTCGACCAAAATGCCGCGGTCGGCACCGATGGCCATGGCGGTGCGCAGGGTTTCCTGGCACTGGGTCACGCCGCAAGAGACGGCGATCACTTCGGTGGCCAGCCCTTTTTCTTTCAGGCGCACGGCTTCTTCAACGGCAATCTCGTCAAAGGGGTTCATGCTCATCTTGACGTTGGCAATGTCCACGCCCGAACCATCGGACTTCACGCGGACCTTGACGTTGTAGTCCACCACCCGCTTGACGGGAACGAGAATTTTCATGGTGTCTCCTTGGGTATACAGCACCGCTCAATCGAGCTTGGCGCCAGAGAGTTTGACCAGACGTTCCCAGACCGGGGCGTCTTTCTTGAACTGGACTGCGAATTCCTCGGGCGTGCTGCCCACGGGAATGAAGCCCATTTGCTGGATGCGCTCGCGCATATCGGGCTGCGCGATGATGGCGCGCACTTCGGTGGCCACGCGGTTGAGCACATCGGCCGGGACCTTGGCAGGTGCACTCATGCCCACCCAACCCGTGACGCGAAACACCTCGTCCTTGATGCCCTGCTCGATCATGGTGGGCACCTTGGGCAGCGCAGGCATGCGTTGCATGCCAGTGACCGCCAGCACCTTCAGTCGGCCCGATTCGATGTAGGGACGTGCTGACTGCAGGCTGGCGAAAGTCATCTGGATCTGGCCACCGACCAGGTCCTGCAGCATCAGGGCTTCACCCTTGTAAGCGGCGTGGTTCATGTCGGCCTTGAAGTTGTCCGACAGCCAGGCACCGGCCAAGTGGGCATACGAGCCCATACCCCAGGACCCGTAGGCCAGCTTGCTTTTGTTGCGCTCGATGTACTGCATCAGTTCGGGCGCGTTGTTCACCGGCAGTTGCGGGTTGACCAAAAGCACCACTGGTGCCAGCGCGATCTGCGTGATCAAGGCCTGGTCTTTTTGCGGGTTGTAGGGCAGCTTCTCGTACAGGTACTGGTTGATGAGCATGGTCGTGCCCAACGAAACCAGGAAGGTGTAGCCGTCCGCCGGCGACTTCAAGGCCTGGTCGGTACCGGTGACGCCACCGGCGCCACCGCGGTTGTCCACCAGCACGGGCTGACCCAGGCGAGTAGCGAGCTTCTCGCCCAGAGTGCGGGCTGTGATGTCGGTTGCACCGCCAGCGGCGTAAGGCACGATCAGCTTGATGGGCTTGCTGGGGTAAGCCTGGGCCCAGGCGCTGACAGTGCTCAGTGCCATTGCGGCGACCAGCAGGGTGCGGCGGTTGAAAATCGATGTTTTGAAAACGTTCATCTCTGTGCTCCTGTTCAGTCCACACCAATGGACTTGTTGCGAATCACTCGGCCCCATTTGTCGTAGTCGCCCTGGATGCGGGCAGCCATGCGCTCAGCGCTCTGATAATTGGCGATGGCGCCAGCGGTCAGCATCTTTTCTTGCACCGCTTTGTCAGCCAGAATTTCTGTCACCTCTTTGTTGATGCGCGCCACCACTTCCTTGGGGGTGCCCAAGGGGGCCAGCAGGCCACCCCAGGAGACGGCATCAAAGCCCTTGAAACCTTGCTCGGCAATGGTCTTGACTTGCGGCAGCATGGCCACGCGTTGCGGCGAGCCGACCGCAATCGCACGCAGCTTGCCCGACTGGATATGCGGCAGGGCTGCCACCAGGTCGGCATACATCACAGGCACCTGGCCGCCGATGGTGTCGGTGATGGCCGGCACACCGCCCTTATAGGGTACATGTTGCATGTCAAACTGACCCAGCTCCTTGAGCAGTTCCATGCTCAGATGTCCAAAGCTGCCGGGGCCGGAGCTGGTGTAGTTGATCTGACCAGGTCGCGCCTTGGCATGCGTGATGAGCCGCTGCACATCGGTCACGCTGGGCATCTGGGCAGGGTTGACCACCACCACAATCGGCAGGTCATAAATGGTGGCCACGGGCGTGAAATTTTTCACCGTGTCGTAGCCGGTTTTCTTGTAGATGTGGGGGGCCAGCAGCGTGGGCGTGGCCAGCATCATCAGGGTGTAGCCATCGGCCGGGCTGTCCATGACCTGCTTGGCAGCAATCGAGCCGGAAGCCCCGGCACGGTTTTCCACCACCACAGGCTGCTTGAGCCGCTCGGCCAGTTTCTGGCCGAGGATGCGCGAAGCGGTGTCGGTCGGGCCGCCCGCCGGAAATGGCACAACGAGCTTGATGGGGCGGCTCGGCCAGGCATCGGCCAGAGCGGTGGTCGCCACCAGCGGCAGCAGTGCAGCCAACAGGGCGCGGCGAGTGCATCGGATGATGTTCATGAAGGTACTTCCTCTGAAAAAAAAGCGTCAGTTCGGTTGTGAGGGGGGCAGCGTCAGCACCCCCCTGGTTTGCAAATCCTGCAGCGCCTGCTCGGACATCTGCAGTAATTTCTGCAGCACCTCGCGGGTGCCTTCGCCCAGCGTGGGTGGCGCGTTGCGGATCGGCAGGCGTTCGCCGTCAAGCCGGTAGGGTGGCGCGAACACATGGGTGCTGCCGGCCACCGGGTGTGGCATTTCCTGGAGCAGACCGCCTTGGCGGGTGCGCTCGCTGGTCAGCGCTTCGTGCAGACCCGCCACCTTGCCGCAGGGAATGCCTGCCGCGCTCAGGCGCTGCAGCAGCACGTCGCGGGGGAAGCTGCGAATCAGTGCCATCATCATGGGCAGCAGCGTGAGCCGGTTTTTGGCACGCTCCACGTTGGTGGCATAACGCGGGTCCTCCACGATGTCGGGGCGCTGCACCACCTCACGGCAGAACTTGTCAAACTGGCTGTTGTTGCCCACCGCGATGATGAGCGGACCGTCCGCCGCCTCGAACATGCCGTAAGGCACGATGGACGGGTGGGCGTTGCCGTAACGCTGGGGATCGCGACCCAGCAGCATGGCGTCCAGGCCGTAATAGCCTGTGACCATCAGGCCACAGTCGTACAGCGACATCTCGATGTGCCGACCCTGGCCCGTGCGCTCACGACGGAACAGTGCCGCCAGCACCGCCTGGGCGGCGTACATGCCGGTCATCATGTCCACCACGGCCACGCCAAACTTGAGCGGGGCCTGCCCGGCTTCGCCGTTGATGGCCATGAGGCCGGCCTCGCCCTGGATCACCAGGTCGTAGCCCGGGCGTTTGGCTTCAGGTCCGGCGCTGTTGTAGCCGGCCACCGAGCAATAGATCAGGTCAGGCCTGATCGCTTTCAGCTGGGCATAGCCCAGACCCAGTTTGTCGGCGCCGCCGGTCTTGAAGTTCTGAATGACGACGTCGAACTGCGGCAGCAGGTCGTGGATCAGCTTTTGTCCTTCGGGCGTCTGCAGATCCACGGTGATGGACCGCTTGTTGCGGTTCATGCTGTTGTAGTAGGTCGTCTCCGTCTTGCCGATGCGCATGCCCCAGTCACGGGTATCGTCCCCGCGACCGGGATGCTCCACCTTGATGACTTCGGCACCGAAGTCGGCCAGCACCTGCCCGCACAAGGGGCCTGCAAACACGCGCGACAGGTCCAGGACCCGCACGCCTTCAAGTGGCATGTCCATGGCTTCAGCCCTCTGCACCCAGGGCCATGTAGCGGGCCAGGTGGTGGTCTTCGTCGCCGAGCTGGTGGTCGATCATGACCAGGCGCTTGGCGTAATGCGACAGCGGCAACTCCCAGGTCATGCCGATGCCGCCGTGCAGCTGAATGCTTTCTTCGGCCACCCGCGTGCCAATACGACCGATGGTGAACTTGGCCGCCGACAGCGCGCGTTCCCGGGTGATGCGGTCAGCGTCCAGGGCGGCGGCGGCATTGATGACCGCCGAGCGCGCCTGCTCCACCTCGAGCAGCAGATCGGCCATGCGGTGTTGCAGGGCCTGGAAGCTGCCAATCGGTTTACCAAACTGTTTGCGCGTTTGCAGGTATTCGAGCGTGCTTTGTTTGGCCACGTCCATGGCCCCCACGGCCTCGGCACACAGCGCCAGCACACCGCAGCCCACCGCTTGCTCCAGCACGGCCAGGCCCTGGCCTTCGGTGCCAAGCAATGCGCTGGCATCCACACGCACCTGGTCGAGCACCAGCTCGCAGGCACTGCCGCCGTCGATGCGGTTGTAGCTGCGGCGCTGCACACCAGCGGCATCGCCCGGCACCAGGAAGAGCGTGATGCCCTCTGCACTGTCCACCGCGCCCGAAGTGCGGGCCGACACCAGCAGCAGCTGGGCGTGTTGGCCGTGCACCACCACCGCCTTGCGGCCCGAAATCACCCAGCCATCGCGCTGACGCTCGGCACGGGTGGCCACGCGTTCCAGCTCGTAGTGGCCCTGCGGCTCATCGTGAGCCAGCGCGGCCACGGTGCTGCCATCGATCAGTTCGGCCATGCGTGCCTTCTGGGCCTCGCTGCCTGCGGCAGTCAGCGCACGGCCGACCATCAAGGCGCCCAGGAAAGGTTCGGTCACCAGGCCACGGCCCAGGCACTCGAACACTACGGCAATGTCAAAGCCGGCACCGCCAAAGCCGCCCACGGCTTCGGGAAACAGCGCGCCGATGGCGCCGAGCTCGGCAAACTGCTGCCAGCGCTCTGCGGCAAAGCCCTGCTCGCCATAGGCATGGTGGTTGCGGAACTCGATGCCGTATTGCTCGGCCACGAAACGGTTGAGAGAGTCCGCCAGCATGCGGCGGTCTTCGGTGTGTTCGAAATTCATCGCGTGGGCCTCACAGTCCCAGGATCATCTTGGAGATGATGTTTTTCTGGATTTCATTGGAGCCGCCGAAGATCGACAGCTTGCGGTAGTTGAAGTAATTGGCAGCGGCCGTGGCGGCTTCCTTGGGGCCCACGGGCTCATCTGTGTAGCCTTCGTACTGGGCCTCTTCGATGTAGGGCAGCGCATACGGCCCCATGGCACGGCGGATCAGCGACAGGATTTCCTGGCGGATCTCGGTGCCGCGGATCTTGAGCATGGAACTCTCGGCTCCCGGCACGCCACCACCGGCCACCGCAGCGATCACGCGCAAGTTGGTGGTCTTCATGTTCTCCAGATCGATCTCGACCTTGGCCATGCGGGTGGCAAACAGCGGGTCCTGGCTCAGAGGCTTGCCGTTGCGGTGCACCTTGCTGGCCACCACCTTGAGCTTTTCGAGCGCAGCCATCGAGAAGCCCACACCGGCAATGCCCGTGCGCTCGTAAGTCAGCAGGTATTTGGCGCAGGTCCAGCCCTTGTTCTCCTCACCCACCAGGTTTTCGACCGGTACTTTCACATCGGTGAAGAAGACTTCGTTGACTTCGCGGTCGCCGTCGAGCGTGCGGATCGGGCGCAGTTCCACGCCCGGGCTCTTCATGTCCACCAGCAAAAAGCTGATGCCTTCCTGCGGCTTGGCGTCGCGGTCGGTGCGCACCAGACAGAAAATCATGTTGGCGTGCTGGCCCTGGGTGGTCCAGGTTTTCTGGCCATTGACGATGTAGTGCTCACCCTGGCGCACGGCCGTGGTTTTGACCGAGGCCAGATCGGAGCCGGCACCCGGCTCGGAATAGCCCTGACACCACCAGTCCTCGCCGCTCAAGATGCGTGGCAGCCAGTAACGCTTTTGCGCTTCGTTGCCGTATTTGATGAGCACAGGCCCCAGCATGTTGACACCAAAAGGCACGATGCGCGGCCCGCCGGCCAGTGCACACTCGTGGTCAAAGATGAATTTCTGCACCGCGCCCCAGCCGGGGCCACCCCAGGCCTGGGGCCAGTGGTTGGCATACCAGCCACGCGCGTTCAGGATGGCGTGCCACTCATCCTGGTCAGCTTTGGAGAGGCGCTGACCGGCCTTGACCTTGCTGGCGATGCGCTGGGGCAGTTTCTCTTTCAGAAAAGCCTGCACCTCGGCGCGGAAGGCTTCTTCTTCGGGGGTGAAGTTCAGATCCATGTCGTTCCTCAGTAAATTTCAAACAGGCCCGCAGCGCCCATACCGCCCGCGATGCACATGGTGACCACGGCGTACTTGGCTTTGCGGCGTCGGCCTTCGAGCAGCACATGTCCGGCCAGGCGCGCGCCGGTCATGCCGAAGGGGTGACCCACGGAAATGGCCCCGCCATTGACGTTCAAGCGCTCGTCGGGAATGCCCAGCTTTTGCTGGCAATAGATGGACTGCGAGGCGAAGGCTTCGTTGAGCTCCCACAGGTCGATGTCATCGACTTTGAGGCCATGGCGCGCTAGCAACTTGGGCACAGCGAACACCGGACCGATGCCCATTTCGTCAGGTTCGCAACCGGCCACCGCCATGCCGCGGAAGGCACCCAAAGGCTGCAGGCCCAGACGCGAAGCCTCGCCCGCTTCCATCAGCACGCAGGCCGATGCCCCGTCAGACAGTTGCGAGGCATTGCCGGCGGTGATGAACTGCTCAGGGCCTTTGACGGGCTGCAGCTTGGCCAGCGATTCGTAGCTGGTGCCGGGGCGGTTGCAGTTGTCGACCGTGGCGGTCACTTCGCGCTGGCTCACCACACCGGTTGCCTTGTCGGTCACGGCCATGACCGTGGTGCAAGGCACGATCTCGTCGTCAAAGCGGCCTGCGGCCTGGGCTTCGGCCGTCTTGCGCTGGCTCTCGACCGAGAACCGGTCCTGCGCTTCGCGGCTGATGCCGTAGCGGCGGGCCACGATGTCGGCGGTGTCGATCATGGCCATGTAGAGCTCGGGCTTGCGCTCCAAAATCCAGGGGTCCATGCCCAAGTTGCCATCGTCGCGCGAGCGGATGCCCGAGATGCTTTCCACACCCCCGGCGATCATGGCAGGCGCACCGTCAACCACGATGCGGCCTGCGGCCATGGCAATCGCCTGCAGGCCGGAAGCGCAAAAGCGGTTGATGGTGGTGCCGGCGATCGACAACGGCAGCTCGCTGCGGATGATGGCCTGGCGCGCCACGTTGCGCCCGGTGATGCCTTCGGGGTAGCCACAACCGAGGATGGCGTCCTCGATCAGGGCCGGGTCGATGCCAGCGCGCTGCACTGCCGCCTGGACGGCGAACGCGGCCAGCGTGGGCCCGGGCGTGATGTTGAATTCGCCCCGGTGGGATTTGGCCAGAGGGGTACGGGCGGTCGAGACGATGACGGCTTCACGCATGGCGTGTCCTTTCCTTGAAAACTGAAATCGGGTGGGTCAGAGGTGACTCAAAGGCGGTTCAGGCTGTCGAAGTTCTGGCCTTCGGCCACCAGGCGTTCGAGCAGGGGCGAGGGCTTCCAGAACACGGGATCTGCCTTGGCGAACTCGCGGATGTCGTCGAGCACCTTGTCCAGGCCCACCATGTCGGCGTATTTCATCGGCCCGCCACGGTGACGCGGAAAACCGTAGCCGTACAAAAAGGTCACATCCACATCGAGCGGGCGCAGCGCAATGCCTTGCGCCACCACGTTGGCCCCTTCGTTGACCATGGCCGCCATGTAACGCCGCATGATCTCTTCGGGTGTGAATCTGCGCGGGGTGATGCCGGCGCGCTGGCGTTCGGCATCGATGATGGCGAGCACTTCGGGGTCGGGCTGACCCGTGCGGGCCCCTTGCGGGTAGAGGTAATAGCCACGGCCGGTTTTCTGGCCGAACCAGCCACGCTCGCAGATGCGGTCGGCAATCTGCACATAACGGGCTTGGGGATCGCGGGTGGGTGCACGGCGTTTGCGCGTGGCCCAGCCGATGTCGCCGCCGGCCAGGTCCGAGACCTGAAACGGGCCCATGGGGTAGCCAAAGTCGCGCACCGCCGCATCAATTTCGTAGGGTGAAGCGCCGTCTTCCATCATGTGGTCGGCCGCGGCACGGTACACCGCCAGGATGCGGTTGCCGATGAAGCCGTCGCACACCCCGGCGCGCACAGCCACTTTCCTGAGCTTTTTCGCCAGCTCGAAGGCCGTGGCCACGACATCGGCCGCCACCTGGGCGGGCACGACGATTTCCAGCAGCTTCATGATGTTGGCCGGCGAGAAAAAGTGCAGGCCAATCACGTCCTGCGGGCGCGCAGTGCTCGCCGCGATCGCGTCGATGTCCAGGTAAGACGTGTTGGTGGCCAGCACCGCGCCGGGCTTGCAGACCCGGTCCAACTCGGCAAACACCGCCTGTTTGACGGTCAGGTCTTCAAACACGGCTTCAATCACCAGGTCCACCGAGGCCAACGCTTGGTAATTTGTGCTGCCGGTGAAGCGGGCCATCACGTCGGCCTTGGCCTCGGGCGTCATGCGGCCCTTGGCCACCAGGCCGTCATACACCTTTTCCACATGGGCGCGGCCACGGGCGATCGACGCCTCGTCGCGCTCCACCATGGTCACGGGCAAGCCGGCGTCGAGCACCGACACCGCAATGCCTGCGCCCATGGTGCCGCCACCGACCACGCCCACCGAGGCGATGGCGCGTGGCTTGGCCGCCCGGGCTTCGGGGACCTTGACGACTTCACGCTCGGCAAAGAACGCATGGATCAGACCGGCACGCTGAGGGCTGTCAATGCACTGCAAAAACAGCTGACGCTCGAATTTCAGGGCTTCATCGAACGGCAAGTCCAGACCGGCCTGCACCGCCTCGATCACCTTCAGGGGCGAGAACAGGCCGCGTGATTTTTGGGCGGTCTCACTGCGCAAAGTCTCCAGCGTGGCCAGAGATCCGGCTTTGTCACGGAACAGCGTGTCCACATCGCGCGTGCGTCGCACGCCAGCCCCCGCAGACAGCAACTCGGCGGCATAAGCCAGACCGGCAGCGCGCACATCGCGGCCTTCGGCCAGGCGGTCGATCAGGCCCACGTCCAGCGCTTCCTGGGCCCCCATGTGGCGGCCGCTGAGCATCAGCTCCACGGCGGGGCGCAGACCCATCAAACGGGGCGCGCGCTGCGTGCCACCCGAACCTGGCAGCAGGCCAAGCTGAACTTCGGGCAAACCCAGACGAGCATCGCCCAGGGCCAGCCGGTAGTGGGCGGACATGGCGATTTCCAGCCCCCCGCCCAGCGCCGGGCCGTGGATGGCGGCAATGACAGGCTTGTCGCAGGCTTCGATGCCGTTGCACACCTCGGGCAGGCTGGGTGGCAGCGGTGGTTTGCCAAATTCGCGGATGTCCGCGCCAGCGATGAAGGCGCGACCGGCGCCCACGATCAGCACAGCGCGTACCTGCGCGTCGGCTTGCGCCTGCTGCACGGCCTGAAGCAGACCCCGGCGCACCTCCACATTCAGGGCATTGACCGGCGGGTGGTCGAGGGTGACAACCAGGATATCGCCCGCACGCTCGGTGCGGACGGCGGGTGCTGCAGAAAGGCTCACACAAAACTCCAAAAGGCAAAAAACCACCGCAGTGGACTCTCGGTATTGTCTTTTGGAAAGATTGGATTGACAATTACACGTTTCATTGACAGAGTGTCAAATAAATTTGACGTATGAGCCTGGATCTTTCGTCCCTGACCTTGCTGGTCGACATCATTGATGCGGGCAATCTCAGCCAGGCCGCGCGCAAGCTGAAGATGACGCGCGCCAACGTCAGCTACCACCTGAGCCAACTGGAAAAAGCAGTGGGCGTGGAACTGGTGCGGCGCACCACACGACGGGTGGAACCCACCGAGGTGGGCTGGCGTCTGTACGAGCATGGGCGTACCGTGCGCAACGAAATCGTGGCGGCCGAGGAAACCATTGCCAATCTGGGTCAGGGCCTGCAAGGGCGTGTGGGCCTGAGCGTGCCCAGCGGTTACGGACAGATGGTGATGTCGGACTGGCTGGTCGAGTTCAAGCGCCTGTACCCGGGCATCGTGCTCGACGTGGTGTTTGAAAATCGGATCGACAACCTGCGCGACGAGGTGGACATCGCCGTCCGCATCCTGCCCGAGCCACCGCAGCAAATGATCGCGCGCGAGTTCGGCACCGTGCGCTATCTGGCTTGTGCCTCCAAGGCCTATGTGCAGGCGCACGGCTTGCCTACCGAACTGGCGCAGTTGCGCACCCAGGCCCTGATCACTGCCAACGTGGTAGGCCGACACCTGTCACTGCGCGGCTATCGACAAGGCGAACGCGAAGAGGTCATGCTCGCGCCCACCCTGATCTCCGACCACTACCCCTTTTTGCGCCAAGGCATCCTGGCCGGCCTGGGCATCGGGCTGGTGCCCGACTATGTGGTGCAAGACGTGATCGCCAACGGCGAGGTGCTCACCGCACTCAACGATTACCGGCTCAGCATCTTCGGCACCAACATGTACCTGCTGTACCTGCCCAACCGGCACCAGACCCGGGCGGTACGCACCTGCATCGATTTCCTCACGGACAAGGCCCGCAGTATTGAAGCTTGAGGCTTCGGCGGCATGCACGCAGGGTTTTTGGACCATCCACCGATTTGCTCGGCCATGGCCAACAGGGATCAAAAGCCAGGCCTCCTGTGGTCCGACATTCTTGAACCTGCACCCAACCCGCGCGTGTGCGGCGAAGCCACCCCCAAGAGCGCTTTGACCTGCCAAGCCTTGGCAGGACCGGCCTCGTGACACAAGGTTCAGGCCGATGCTGCAGTGGCCCCGGGGGAAGATTGGTGTGCCGCAAAACGCGCCAGCACATGGCCGATCATGCCTTTGGCCAGCTCTTCCTCGCCAAAGAACACGGTGCCCACGCCGTCCTTGCGCAGCATCGACGACTCGTCTTCGCTGTGCATGCACAGCACGACCTCGATGTCCGGGTTCAAGGTGCGTGCAGTGCTGGCCATTTGACGCACCGTCAGCGGGTCGTGCGTGGCCACCACCAGCATCGCGGCATCGGCAATATGGGCCTGGATCAGCACCGCCGGATCGGCCGCGTTGCCCGACACCGCCACCAGCCCCTGGCTGCGCAGGTCTTCGACCAGTTCGCGGTTTTGATCGGCCACCACAAACGGAATGCCGCCCGCCGTGAGCGCGTCAGCAATGCGCCGACCCACCCGACCATGACCCACCAGCACCACTTGGCCTGAGAGGTACTTGCGTTCGGTGCTCATGGGCAGCTCGGCATAGGGGTCGTCGCGCTGCTCCAGACTGCGGGCCAAGGTCGAGCGGGCCAGAATCCAGCGGCGCATCGGCTCGATGGCTGCAAACAAGAGCGGGTTGAGGGCGATCGAAATGAGCGCTGCAGCAAGCACCAGGCTCATGCCTTCGGCCGGCAACAAGCCGAGCGACAAACCCAGTCCCGCCAGAATGAAAGAAAACTCGCCAATCTGGGCCAGACTGGCCGACACCGTGAGGGCCGTGTTCAGTGGGTACCGGAAAGCCAGCACGATGGCCAAAGCCGCCACCGACTTGCCGACAATGATGATGGCCACCACCGCCAGCACATGCAGGGGTTGCGTCAGCAAAATGCCCGGCTCGAACAGCATGCCCACCGACACAAAAAACAACACCGAGAACGCATCCCGCAAAGGCAGCGACTCTTCGGCGGCGCGGTGGCTGAACTCCGACTCGCGCATGACCATGCCCGCAAAAAACGCGCCCAGGGCAAAGGACACGCTGAACAGCTGCGCCGCCCCGTAGGCAATGCCAATGGCAGCAGCAATGACCGACAGGGTGAACAGCTCGCGCGAGCCGGTGCGCGAAATGTGCCACAAGAGCCAGGGCAGAACGCGACGCCCGGCCACCAGCATGATGGCGATGAAGGCCGCCACCTGCAGCAGGGTTTTGCCGATCGTGACCCACAGCGGCTCGGCACCGGGTGCAGGGACCACCGAACTGCCCAGCACACCGGCCAGCGGCGGCATCAGCACCAGCACCAGCACCGTGGCAAGGTCTTCCACCACCAGCCAGCCGACGGCGATGCGGCCATTCATGCTGTCCAGCACACCCCGCGCTTCGAGCGCCTTGAGCAGCACCACCGTGCTCGCGCACGACAGGGACAAACCAAAAATCAGGCCCGCACCCCAGGACCAGCCCCAGGCCCAGGCCGCCCCCATGCCCAAGAGCGTGGCCAGACCCATCTGCACCACCGCGCCGGGCACCGCGATGCGCCGCACCGCCAGCAAATCCTTGAATGAAAAATGCAAGCCCACGCCAAACATGAGCAACATCACGCCGATCTCGGACAACTGGGCCGCCAGTTTCACATCAGCCACAAAGCCGGGTGTGGCGGGGCCGATCAGGATGCCGGTCAACAGGTAACCCACGAGGGCGGGCACCTTCATGCGCTCGGCCACAAAGCCCAGCACCAGTGCGATGCTGAAGCCTGCGGCCAGGGTGGTGATGAGGGAAATGTCGTGCGGCATGGTCCCGAATATAGGGCAGATGCAAAGGCCTCACATGGCCCGACATTTGGCGCAGGGCCACAGCGGCGGCGACAGGCCTGAAGGAACCTCTCCGCGCCTCAGCGTGTGAGCCAGCGCCGCGCCGCAAAGCTCAGCGCGTCCACGCAAGCCACCATCAGCAGCATGGCCGCCAAAATGGTGGCGGTTTTGTTCATGTGGAACAGGCCCATGTGGAAAGACAACAATTGCCCCAAGCCGCCCGCACCCACCACGCCCAGCACGGCGGCAGCGCGGATGTTGTTTTCCCAGCGGTACAGCGTGTAGCTCATGAGCTGCGGCAGCACCTGCGGCAAAGTGGCATACAAGAACACGCGCAGCGGACCCACGCCCTGGGTGCGCAAGGCATCACCCGGCCCGGTGGGCACGTTTTCCATGGCCTCGGCAAACAGGCGACCCAGCACGCCACTGGTGTGCAAGGCCAGCGCCAATGTCCCCGCCATGGGCCCGAGACCCGCCGAGATCAAGAGCAATGCGGCCCACACCAGTTCGGGAATGGCGCGCAACGCATTGAGCAACCAGCGTGTGGGGCTGCGCAACCAAGCCGGGTCTTGGGTGCTCAAGCGGCTGGCCGGCACCGCCAGCGCCAGCCCCAAAACCGCCGCCATGGCGGTGCCCAGCGCCGACATGGCCAGGGTTTCCCAGGCGGCCCAGGCCACCTTGTTCACAAACACGGGCGACAAGTCGGGCGGAAAAAACTCCGCCACAAAGCGGCCCATGCTGCGCGCCGCTTCCATCGATGCAAAAGCCGCCCAATCCAAATCGAGCGACACAAAACTGGCCACCACCAAGACCCCCAAAGCCACGGTGAACCAACACGCCTTGCAGCGGGCGTCAAAAATTGGCGGCGGCAATTTGTAGGGCGGGTTGGCCGCTTCACGCGAAAAGGACTTCATGCCAGCGCCTTTCTCAGCCAGGCGCTCACGCGGTCGGCCAGCGCCACCAGCGCAATGAACACCAGCAGCAAGGTGGCCACCTCGCCGCCATTGAACATCTTCATCGAGTTGTCCAGTTGCTGGCCCAAGCCCCCCGCGCCCACAAAGCCCAGCACCACCGACGAGCGGATGGCGCATTCCCAGCGGTAAACGGTGTAAGACGCCAACTCAGCAGCATGGCTGGGCAGCAGCGCGTACACAAAGGCCTGCAGCCGGCCGCTGCCGTTGCGCATCAGGGTCTGGGTGGCGTGGGCCTCGCCGCTTTCCAGAATCTCGGCGTACACCTTGCCCAGCATGCCGCCATAGGTCAGCGCAATGGCCAGCACGCCCGCGGTGGGCCCCAGGCCCACCACGCGCACAAACACCAGCGCCCAGATCAATTCGGGAATGCTGCGCAGCACGATCAAGGCCGCACGCACGCACCAGCGCAGCACGGCCGGCCAGCGGTCCATGCGACCGGACAAGGCCGACAGCGACAGAACCCGCGTGGCCAGCAAACTCATCGGCACAGCCAGCACCAGCGCCAGCGTGACGCCCGCGGTGGCCATGGCCACGGTGCGCCAGGTCTCGCGCAGCACCATCTGCAGAAATTCGGGGTGGTGCACCAGCGGCCAGAAGCTGCGCACAAAGTCGGCGGTGACCTTGCGGTTCTCGGGCTCCCACAGCACCCAGGGTCGGAACTCGGTGGCCACACCCAGCGGCCACAACAGCACCAGCGCCAGGCACAGCCAGAACACGCGTGCGGCAAACGCCGGGTCGCGCGTGGGTGCTGGTGCAAACGGCCGCGCGGGTGGTGAACCGGGAGGCTGGGCCACAGGCAAATGGGACACGGAAGCGGTCATGGGGGGTGAGCGAAACGTCTGGAGCCCGAACGCCTCAGCGGCAGTGCATCACCACGGGGGCGGGCGCTGCCGGTGCAAGCTCTTGCAGCGCCGCAGGCAACGCCTCACCGCGCAACTCGTGCTCGTGCTGGTCGTACAAATGCGCCAGGCGCTCGGGACTGACCTGATCCGGGGGCAGATCGAACACCTGCTGGCCATCGCGCAAGCCAATGATGCGCGGAAAGTGCGCCAGCGCCATGTCCACCTGGTGCAACGTGGCCACCAGCGTGACCTGGCGTTCGCGGGCCAGGCCCACCAGTGCGGTCATGGCCATGCGGGCGCGCACCGGGTCCAGCGCCGACAACGGTTCGTCGATCAGCCACAGGCTGGCCGGGGCCAGCAGGGCGCGGGCCAGGCCCACACGCTGGCGCTCACCGCCCGACAGGCGGTCCACGCGCTCAAACAATTTGTCGCCCAGGTCAAAGTGCGCCAGCGCCTCGTAAGCGGCCGGGATGTCGGCCGGGTAAAACAGCGAACGCAAACTGGCCCACAAACCCATGGCGGGCAAACGCCCGGCCAGCACCGAAGTCACCACACGTTGGCGCGGCGGCAGAGGCGGCACCTGCGGGGCCAGAAACAACCGACCACGCAATGCGCGCAAAGCGCCTGCAGACTGGGCCCAGGGGTTCACCCCCGCCAATTGCAGCGTGCCTTGCGTGGGCGGCTGGGCACAGGCCAGCACCTGCAACAGCGTCGTCTTGCCCGCGCCCGAGGGGCCAATGATGGCCACCTGCTCACCCGCAGCCAGCTGCAAATTCAATGCACGCAAGGCCGCTGGCGCACCCGGCTTCGCCGCCGGGTGCCGCGCTTCAAGGGCCTGGAGGTCAATGTTCACTGTGACGGCGTCCAGGCTTTACAGCAAGCCCGCGCTGCGTGCAGCCGACTCCAGGCCTTTGTAGTTGTCGGGCGTGGTGGGCACATAGCGGGTGGCGCGGTTGAGCTTCAGGATCTCGGCGTGCTCGGGGTTGGCGGGGTTCAGGGCCAACAAGGCGGTCTTGATTTTTTCGCGCAGGTCGGCAGGCATATCGGCGTGCACCGACCAGTTGTAGTTGAAGTAAGGCGGCGTGGTGTAGAACACGTTCACCGCCTGGGTGTCGACCTTGTTGTCGGCCACAAACTTTTTCCAGACGGTGATGTCGAGCGCAGCGGCATCGACCTTGCCGCTGACCACCGAAGCGATGGTGGCGTCGTGCGCGCCGCTGTAGGCAATGCGCTTGAAGTCCTTTTCAGGTTCGATCTTGGCTTGCAGCAAAAAGCTGCGCGGCATCAGGTGGCCCGAAGTGCTGCTTTGCGAGCCAAAAGAGACTTGCTTGCCCTTGATGTCGGCCAGCGTCTTGATGCCCGAATCGGTCTTGGCAATGAACACCGACTGGAAACGCGTGTCTTCTTCACGCTGCGCCAAAGGCACCACCTTGCCACCGGAACGGATGCTGGCCTGCACAAAAGTGAAGCCGCCAAACCAGACCACATCGACCTTCTTGTTGACCAGCGACTCCACGGCCGCAGGGTAATCGGTCACGGGTGTGAACTGCACCTTCATGCCCAACTGCTTTTCCAGGTAGTTGGCCAAGGGCGTGAATTTGCGCACCTGCTCGGTGGCGGCTTCCTCGGGGATGGTGGTCACGCGCAGCGTGGTCTGCGCCTGGGCAGCGCTGAAGGCCGACAAAGCCAACAAGCCGGCGCAGGCCGAAGTCAGGAATTTGGAAAAGAAGGTGTAGGTCATGGTGGCTTTGTAAAAAAACAAATAAGGGCGATTACACCCTGAAATCCTTGCACCCGACCGGACAGGGGCCAAACCTGCACAGGCCAGTAGAGTCTGCGGTGACTTAATATGCCGCATGCCCACGCCCCAATTCATCCAGTTGTACCAGCACAACGCCGCCGCCGTGGCCCAGGAACTCCTGCAGGGCCTGAACGCCCCGCAGGCCTTCACCTCGCCCAAGTACCTGTACGACGCGCTGGGCTCGCGCCTGTTTGAAGCCATCACCGAGCTGCCCGAGTACGACCTGACGCGCACCGAAGCGCAACTCATGCGCCTGCACAGTGCCGACATGGCCCGGCATCTGCCCACAGGCGCTTGCTGGATCGACTTGGGCGCGGGCAACTGCGAAAAAGCCGGGCGACTGCTGGGGCCCCTGCAGGCCGGGCGCTACGTGGCGGTGGACATTTCGGTGGACTTTGTGCGCCAAGCCCTGGACAGCCTGCAGCGCCAGCACCCGGGCCTGCCCATGACCGGTCTGGGCACCGACTTTTCGGGTGGTCTGGATTTGCCAGACGCGCTGGGCCTAGACACGGCGCAGCCACGCGTCTTGTTTTACCCGGGCTCGAGCATCGGCAACTTCACACCCGATCAGGCCCTGGGCTTTTTGCAAAGCCTGCACCGCGCTTGCGGCACGGCCATGGGCAGCGGCTTGCTGATCGGGGTGGACTTGCTCAAAGACCCGGGCGAACTCGAAGCGGCCTACGACGACGCGCTGGGTGTGACTGCAGCCTTTGACCTGAATTTGCTGCTCCACATCAACCGCCTGGTGGGCAGCAACTTTGCGGTGCGCGACTGGCGACACCTGTCGCGCTTCAACGCCGAGCAGTCGCGCGTGGAAATGCACCTGCAGGCCCGCCACGCGGTGCGCGTGCAGTGGCCGGGCGGCGAGCGCCTGTTTGCGGCGGGGGAAACCATCCACACCGAAAACGCCTGCAAATGGACGGTGCCGAACTTCGAGGCCTTGCTCCGCTCCGCAGGCTTTGCCCAGACCCGTGTCTGGACCGACCCAGCCCAGCGCTTTGCGATGTTTTGGGCAACGGCCTGAGCTTGTCGCGCATTTGATTGGTCGACAGGACCCACCTGCCCATAATGAATTCGACCCAGCACTCTTGCTGTGTACCCATTCAATGACCAGGAGACTTGCATGTTGAACGATCTGAAAGACAAAGTGGTGTTGATCACCGGCTCCAGCACCGGCATCGGGGCCGCAGCGGCGGTGGCCTTTGGCAAACAGGGGGCACGGGTGGCCGTGCATTACAACAGCAGCAAAGGTCCGGGTGAAGAGGTGCTCAAAGCCGTCAAGGCCACGGGCGCACAGGCCATCTTGCTGCAAGGCAACGTGCTCAAAACCGCCCAATGCCATCGCCTGGTCGAAGAAACCGTCAAAGCATTTGGCCGCATCGACATCCTGATCAACAACGCCGGGGCCCTGGTCCAGCGTGTGCCGATTGAAGAAATCACCGACGAGCTGTTTGACAACGTGGTGCACCTGAATGTGCGCTCGGCCATGATGTGCAGTGCCGCTGCAGTGACCGCCATGCGCAGGCAAGGCCAGGGCGGCGTCATCATCAACGTGACTTCGGTCGCGGCCAGACACGGCGGTGCAGCTGGCGCGTCGCTTTATGCAGGCTCCAAAGGCTTTGTGTCCACCATGACCAAAGGTCTGGCCAAGGAACTGGTCAAGGACAAGATCCGTGTCAACGCCATCGCTCCCGGCGTGATCACCACGCCCTTCCACGAGCGCTTCTCGACGCCCCAAATGCTGGAAGGCTTCAAGGCCACGATCCCGATGAACCGTCTAGGCACTGCGGACGAATGTGCAGGCGCATTCCTGTATCTGGCTTCCGAGCAGATGTCGGGTTATGTGACTGGACAGATCATCGACATCAACGGTGGGCAGTACATGCCCTGAGGGTCAATGCACTGAGGGGTAGAGCACGGTCACGCGCCACAAGGTGCGTGGCCGGGTCAGATCGATCAGGGGTGCGCTGTGCAGCAGCAAGGCGTTGTCCCAGACGATCACGTCACCGTTTTCGTAGTGGTTGGTGTAACAGTATTTGTCTTGCGTGGCGTGCGCCGCCAATTCGCGCAACAGGTCCAGGGCCTCGTCATCGGGCATGCCCTCGATGCCAAACGAGCTGCCACTGACCGCATACAGCGCAGGCTGGCCCGTGAAGGGGTGTTTTTTAACCAAGGGGTGCCGCACCCAGTTGACCCGCTTGGCTTGCTCGGCATTGAGCACTGAAGCCACTGTTCTCGATTGCTGGTCCAGATCGTCGCGGTTGCCATAGTGGTGCTTGACCACGAGGTCCTTGATGCTTTCTTTCATGGCGGACGGCAAGTCGGCATAGGCCTTGGCCTGGTTGGCAAAGGTAGTGCCGTTGGGCGCTGGCGGAACGTCCTGAGCATGCAGGATGGTGCAACGCGCCACATCGTCCAGATAGGAATAGTCGGTGTGAAAATACGTGCCAGCGTCCACCAGTCCGGTGGGTTGGCCATCCTTGAACACATTGGACAGCATCAGGATGTTGGCATCTTCCGGGTGATGGAAGGTGTCGATGACGTGCGGCGAAGGCCGCCCCCATTGCCGCGCAAAACCCACCATTTGCGCGGCTGTGAGCGACTGGTTTTTCAGCACCACAAAACCGTGCCGGTGCAAGGCGTCGGCCAGCCACTGGCTTTGGCCGGCATCCAGAGGCTGCGAAAGGTCCAGGCCCTCGATGCGGGCACCCAGAACATCACTCAAAGGTGTGGACACGGGCATGGGATGCGCTTTCCTCAGTTGATCATTTCAGGGGAAAAAATGCGAGGCAGGAACAAGGCGATTTCGGGGAATACGATGACCGCAAAAAGCACCAGCAACATGGGCACCACCATGATCATGGTGTCCTTGAGCGCGAACCTCAACGGCACCTTGGCCACCGCACAACAAATCATCAGGCACATGCCATATGGCGGCGTGACCAGTCCAAAAGCCAAAGACAAAATACCGATGATGGCGAAGTGCACCGGGTGCATGCCCACCGACTGCGCCAAGGGTTGCAGGGTGGTCCCCACGATGATGATGGCAGGGATCGCATCCAGGAAGCAGCCCACAATCAGGAAGGCCACCGCAATGAAGATGCCCACACCGATCACGTCCATGCCCCAGGTCTGAACGTTGGAGAGCAAGGCCTTGGGAATTTGGTAATAAGCCAAGAGCCAGCCAAAAACCGAAGCGGTTCCGACACAAAACAAAGCCACGGCAGACAACTTGCCCGTATCCAGAACTGCTGCGATGAATTGCTTGAACCCCATCTCGCGGTAAAAGAAAAGAGACAAAAGTGCCGCATACAAAACAGCGGCTGCCGCAGATTCAGTCGCCGTGAACCAGCCCAGCAAAATGCCACCCACAATGATCACAGGCGTCAGCATGGCCGGGATGGCGACACCCGCTGATTTGACTATTTCAAGGATATTCGCACGGGGGTAAACAGGGTAGTTGCGTTTGATCGAATAGGCATGCACTGTGGCCATTTGCGCCAAACATAACAACACACCCGGCACGATGCCCGCCAAGTACATGGCGCCGATCGATGTAGAAATCACGCCACCCCAAACCACCATCAAGATGGAAGGTGGAATGATCACCGCCAGAACCGAGGAAACTGCCGTCACCGCGATCGAAAAGGACAGGTCGTAGCCTTCTTTGACCTGCGCCTCAATGAACAGCTTGCCCTGGCCCGCAGCATCGGCACTGGCCGAGCCCGAAATACCGGCAAAAAAGACCGACAACAACACATTGACTTGGGCCAGCCCGCCCGGGAAATGACCCACCAGCGCCCGAGACAAACGCATCATTCTGGATGTGATGCCGCCGCCATTCATCAAGTTGGCGGTCAAGAGAAAAAACGGCACCGCCAACAAAATGAAAGAGTTGTAAGTCTTGAAGGTCTCGTTGAAGAGCACCATCGGCGAAAGCCTGGGCTCCAGCAACAAAACCGGCAAGGACGCCAGACCCAGGGCAAAAGCCACCGGAACCCGGATGGCCAGAAGAAGGAAGAAACCCCCGAAAAGGATCAGGGCGGCCATTCCTGGCGAAAACATGACTGAGCTCAAACCACTGACTCCTGGTTCACACTTTCATCGCCGACAGATGGGCTGAACATGTGGTGCAACAAGAAAACCATCCACAGGAAACCCGAAATGGGCCAGGCGATGAAGATCCACCACATGGGCATATCGGCCAACTCCGAGGTCTGATTCCATCCAAACTGGGTGAATTCAATCCCCCAATAGAAAATCACCCCTGAAAAGATCAACATGAAAAACTGGCACGCGAACAACAGGCGCCGATTGGCCTTGGCGGACAGTTGCGGCAAAAAGTCCACATCAAAGTGCATCTTTTCGCGCACCCCCAAAGTGGCACCCAGCATGATCAGCCAGATGAAAAAGAAACGGCTCATTTCCTCTGTCCACATGTAGCGAGGAATGAAGTCGGTGTACCTGGAAAAAATCTGCAAACTCACAGGTACCAGCAACAGCAGCACCGTGAAGATCAGAAAAAAGGACAGCAAAGCATCAATGAGGAACAACAGCTTTTTCATGAGCAACTTCTGAGGTCAACAAGCAAGGCGGCGGCCTTGCGGCCACCGCCCCCGATCTACAGATCACTTCAAGGCATTGATCTTGGCGTAAATCGCGTCAGCACCGACCTCTTTGGCATAGGCGGCCATGACAGGATCCACCAGCTTTTGCATCTCAGCGCGTTGTGTGAATGGCACCTGCTTGAGCTTGCCTTCCTTGGCGTATTTATCGAGCTTGGCCTGGTCTTCAGACGATTCGATTTGACGACCATAGGCACCCGCTTCCTTGCCGGCCTTCACGATCGCTGCTTGCAGGTCTGGCGGCAGTTTTTTCAGCGTCTTGACGGAGAAGCACAGGGGGCGGATGGTGATGGCGTGGCGCGTCATCAGGATGTTGGGCGCCACTTCGTAGAACTTCATCGCCTCCACGCCAGCTGCTTCGTTTTCACCAGCCTGGATCACACCATTCTGGATGGCGTTGTAAACCTCGTTGTAGGCGATCACCGTCGGGGTCATGCCCACTGCGCCAAAGGTGCGGCTCCAGATGGGGGCACCCTGCACGCGCACTTTCAGGTTTTTCAGCTCGGCCAAATTGCCAGCGGATTTGTTGGCAAAAATGTTGCGCACGCCACCACCGGCGTAGCCAATCAGTTTGACCTCGGCTTTTTGCTCGACTTCATCGGCGATGGGCTTGAGCACGTCTTGGTCGAGCACCTTGTTCCAGTGGTTCAGGTCACTGAACAAAAAGGGCGCGTCGATGAAAGGTGCCGCTTTGGAGAAGGTGGACATGTGGGCGGGCGAGACGATCGCGTAGTCGACCGCCTTGCCTTGGTTCATGTACGCGAAGTAATCTTTTTCAAGGCCCAGCTCGCTGTTTTTGTGCAGCACGAAATTGATGGGCTTGCCATAGTATTTTTTGACCAGTTCTTCAAACCGCACCATCGATTTGGTGAAGGCGTGGTCGTCACCGAACTGGGACGCGCCGTGCAAAGTGATGGCCGCTTGTTGTGCATGCACGCCCAAGGCCATGACCGAAGAAAGAACCACGCCGAGCAAAGGCTTCAAAACTTTCATGTGTATGTCTCCTGTAGTGATATCAACAACAAGCGATTGGCACCGTTGTTTTTTCACTGTAGGACAAACCCACTTGAACAGTCTTGGGGTAAACCATGGGTCCACCGCGCAGCTGTCACGTAGGTGTCCACAGGCTCTGGCACCCTGGCTCAGGAAAGTGATACCTTGAAATGGCCAGCCCACGCCTGTTGCCACATGAGGACATTCGGGGTTTTAATTCATCATACGAAAGAGACATCAATGAAACACATCGGTTTTATCGGCGCTTCAGGCTTGATGGGCCACGGCATTGCGAAAAATTTGTTGGCCAAAGGTTTTCAGGTTTCCCTGACCGCCCATTCACGGCGCGAACCCCTGCAGGACCTGCTGGCGCAAGGCGCCAAACTGGTGGAGCGCCACGCCGATCTGACGGCCTGTGATGCGGTCATCATTTGTGTGACCGGCTCCCCTCAGGTCGAAGCCGCGCTCGAAGGCCCCAGCGGCTTGTTCAGTCAGGCCCGCCCGGGGTTGGTGGTGGTGGATGCGTCCACCAGCGAGCCCGACTCCACCCGTCGCCTGGCCGCGCGCTGTCAAGCCCTGGGCATGACCCTGGTCGATGCGCCCCTGGCCCGCACACCGGTCGAAGCCGAAGCGGGCAAGCTCAACACCATGGTGGGCGCATCCCCTGAGGTCTTTGCGCGTCTGGAGCCGGTGTTCAAGGCCTATTGCGAAAACATCTTCCATGTCGGCGAAATGGGCGCAGCACACGTCATCAAATTGCTGAACAACTTTCTGGGTCAAGCCATCACCACAGCGGCCGCAGAGGCTTTTGCCGTGGGTGCCAAGGCGGGCATCGATGTGACCCAACTGGTGCGGGTGGTGTCGGCTGGCGCGGTCAATTCGGGCCTGTTCCAGGCCATGGCCAAAACACTGGATGGCGACTACACCGGCCTGAAATTCGAGCTGAACAACGCCTCGAAAGACCTGCGCTATTACGTGCACCTGACCGAGAGTGTGAAAGCCCCCTCATTGGTGGGCACCAGCGTGCACCAAAGCCTGGTGACCGCCTGCGCCTTGGGCTATGGTGCGGAGCTGGTGCCGTCGCTGGTCAAGGCGCAAGCACAGATCAACCAGGTCACCATCGCCAAAGGCAGCTGACCCATGGGCCAACGCATGGGCATGGCCCTGGTGGGTCTGGGTGCGGCCTCGCAGCCGCATCTGCGCAGTTTGCAAGACCTGGCGGAGCGGATCGACCTGCGTTACGCGGTGACGCGTCACCCGCATCCGGACCGCATTCGACCCTACGCCGGTCCAGTGCGTGTTGTCTCTGAACTGGACGAAGCCCTGCGAGACCCGCAGGTCCAGGCCGTCATCGTGGCCACACCCCCGGCCACGCACCTGGCCATTTGCCAGCAATGCTTTGCTGCGGGCAAACATGTGCTGCTCGAAAAACCCCTGGAGCTCGACCAGCAGCGTTCTGCCCAACTGGTCGAAGCGGCCCAACAATCAGGACTGCATCTGGGGGTGGTGCTGCAGCACCGCTTTCGCGAAGCCTCGGTCGTGTTGCAACAATTGATCACGCAAGGGCGCTTGGGCGAAGTGCAGGCCGCTTCGGTGCGGGTGCCCTGGTGGCGCTCGCAAGCCTATTACAACGAACTCGGGCGCGGCACTTTGGCGCGTGACGGGGGTGGCGTTTTGCTCACCCAGGCCATCCACACCCTGAACCTGTTTCAGGCTTTGGTCGGGGTGCAATCGGTCAAAGCCGCCACAGTGCGACAAACCCGCCTGCACCAGATGGAAACCGAAGACCATGTGAGCGCCCTGCTGGTCCTGGGCAACGGCGCCCCCGGTGACTTGATGGCCACCACGGCGATGTACCCCGGTTATCCGGAAACGATCGAGGTCATCGGCACGCTGGGCAGTGCACGCCTGAGTGGTGCCAGTCTGGAAGTTAACTTTTTGACGCAAGAGACCCTGACGGTGACCAGCGAAGGCGGCACCGGCAGCGGTGCCAACATGATGGATTTTTCACACCAGCCCCACAAAGACCTGCTGACCGATTTCATCGACGCAATTGCATCAAACCGCCCACCCCGGGTCACCGGTGCCGATGCGCTGAGCACCCACGCCCTGATCGATGAATTGCTGCGCATGGGCTCATCGCCACTGTGAGCTGATTGCTCACAAGGCCACAGACCGGAAGCCTGCAAAGATGTCCTGCCGCTCGGGCAGAAAGAAGTTGCGGTAACGCACATCGATCACATGCGCCGAGGTGGCAGCGCATGCCCCACGCAGCACGCGGTGGGTGTGCCACCAGGGCGCTGAATAGTCACGGTAGGGATGCACTTCAAAACCCGGATAGGGCGCGAAGTCGCTGGCCGTCCACTCCCACACCTGGCCCCACGCAAAACCGGACTGCTGCGCAGCGCATTCCCACTCGGCCTCGGTGGGCAAGCGCCTGCCCGCCCATTGGCACCAAGCCTGGGCATCCTGCGCACTCAGGTGTACCGCCGGAGCTTGCAAGTCCAATGCATGCCACCGGCCAAAGCGCTGCGCTTGCCAAGCCCCATGCGCGCAGCGCATGTGCGGCGGCATGGGGTGACCTGTGGCCTGCACAAACGGCAGGTAACGCGCCCAAGTGACGGCCTCTGCGTCGATGCTGAAAGCCGCCAGTGTCACCGGATGGGCCTGGCGCTCGTTGTCGCAAGCGAAGCCTGGCCCCGCATGGCCGAGTGTGTAGACCTGCGCCGGCACATGGATCAGTGCTCGGGACTCAGTTTGCAACCAGGAAGCCCCCGTGCGCCAGCACAGGGCCTCGGGCAAGGTCAGGCCCAAAGCCTGCGCCATGTAGACCGAGGCTTCGTTGTGCATGTCTTCGTGTTGCAGGGCCAGCCGCCAGAAATACAGGTCATCGTCGCTGGCTACATGGCCTGCGTCGTGCTGCACCTGCACCCCTTGCAAGTGGCTCAGACTGCGCTGCAGCACCTGCGCCAAATAGGTCTGCGTCCCGGTCAGATCGGGCAAAGACAAAGCCCAGCGGCTGTCGTGCGCCACCTCGCTGGAGTTGTAGAGCGCATCGGCATGGGGCAGCAGCGAGGCGTCAAAGTCCGCGCCGCTGCTGGCACTGCGCGTGCCCAGATGGCGCTGACGGTTGCGCACCGTCCACCATTCCTGAAACCAGGCGATGTGACCCCACTCCCACAAAGGCGGGTTCATGCCGGGCAGGGGCGGCACCGACAAATCGGGCAGGGCGCTTTGCCAAGCCTGCATCAGCCCCAGCGTGCGGGTGCGGGTGGCTTGCAGGGCGCGGGCCAACGCCGCAGGCCCGGCGGTGCGCACAGCGCTGTGCACAGGCCCCAGGCAAGCTGAAAAAGACCCGGCCAACGATGCGCCTGGCCCTGTCTGCCCTGCCCCCGCCGTGGTACTGCCATTCATGTATAAACCGCCCATGCAAAAACTTCGTGTGGTCATTGTCAGCCCGGCCTTGGCCGACGCCAACAATGGCAATTGGCAAACGGCGCGCCGCTGGCAACAGCTGCTGTCTGCGCATTCTGCCCGCATCGTGCGACAGTGGCCCGATGCCCAGGCCAACACGGACGATGTGATGCTGGCACTGCACGCCCGCCGCTCGGCGGACGCGGTGCAGGCCTGGCACGACAGGCACGGCCAACGGGGCCTGGGCCTGGTGCTGACGGGCACCGACCTGTACCGCGACATTGCCCACGACCCGCAAGCGCAAAAGTCTCTGGCCCTGGCGCATTCCTTGGTGGTGCTGCAGGGGCTGGGGGTGCAAAGCCTGCCGCCCGAGCACCAGGCCAAGGCCCGTGTGATTTTTCAGTCCACCGGCACGCGCCAGACCTTGCCCAAAACCAAGCGCCACCTGCGCGTGGTGATGGTGGGGCATTTGCGCGAAGAAAAAGACCCGCTCACCCTCATGGCAGCAGCCCGACTGTTGCCACCCGACGCTGGCGTGTTCATCGACCACATTGGCGCAGCGCTTGACCCCGTGCTGGGCCATGCCGCTGAGGCCACGCAAGCGCAATGCCCCCATTACCGCTGGCTGGGGGCTGTGCCTCACGCGCAAACGCTGCGGCGTATCCAGCGCGCCCACCTGCTGGTGCACTGCAGCCGCATGGAAGGCGGGGCACATGTGCTGATGGAGGCGATGTGCAGCGGCACGCCCGTGCTGGCCTCGCGCATCGACGGCAATGTGGGCCTGCTGGGTGAGGATTACGCGGGCTACTTCAAGCCCGGTGATGCCGCAGGCCTGGCCGATCTGCTGATGGCTTGCCGAGCGCCGCAGACCGGTCACAACCTGGTGGCACACTTGGGGGATCAGTGCGCCTTGCGCGCACCCTTGTTTGAACCTCAGGCCGAACGCGCCGCCTTGCACCGCTGGGTGCAAGACCTCTGGACCCATTGAATGCAATCATCCCATCAACCTGTTTTGCGCGACCTGGTGCTGGTCGGCGGCGGCCACAGCCATGTAGGTGTGCTGCGCATGTTCGCCATGAAGCCCGAGCCCGGTGTGCGCATCACCGTGATCTGCACCGACATCGACACGCCTTACTCGGGCATGTTGCCCGGCTACATCTCAGGCCATTACAGTTTTGACGAGGTGCACATCGACCTGGGCCGCCTGTGCGCCTTTGCCGGTGCACGCCTGTACCACGACGCCGTGGTCGGCATCGACCGCAAAAACCAGAAAGTCATTTGCCAAAACCGCCCACCCGTGGCCTATGACCTGCTGTCCATCAACATCGGCTCCACGCCGCAGGTGCAACACATCGAAGGCGCACCCACGCTGGCGGTACCCGTCAAACCGATTGCGCAGTTCAACCAGCGCTGGCTGGCCCTGCTGGACAAGGCGCGGCAGTGGCCTTCGCACAGGGGTCGCATGACGATTGCGGTGGTGGGCGGTGGTGCGGGGGGCGTGGAGCTTTTGCTGTCCATGCAGTACCGTTTGCGCCACGAACTCAAGGCCCTGGGGCGCAGCCCCGAAGATTTGAAATTTGTGCTGCTGACTTCAGGCGACACGATCTTGCCCACGCACAACCCAGGCGTGCGCGCACGCTTTGCCAAGGTGCTGCAGGAGCGCAACATCGAGGTGCACACCCACGCCGAGGTGGTGCAGGTGTCGCCGGGCTGTTTGCACACGCGTGACGGCCGCACCTTCGATGCGGATGAAACCATGTGGGTCACACAGGCCGGTGGCCCGGTCTGGCTGCAAAGCACGGGTCTGGCGCTCGATGACAAAGGCTTCATCCTCGTTCACCCCCAGTTGCAATGCCTGAATGACCCGCTGGTGTTCGCAGCGGGCGATATTGCCTCGTTGGTGGAACGCCCGCTGGAAAAAGCCGGTGTGTTTGCCGTGCGCATGGCCAAGCCTTTGGCCGAGAATTTGCGCCGCAGTTTGCGCGGCCAAAAACTGTCGGCTTACCACCCACAACGCCACTGGCTGGCCCTGATCTCGACCGGCAACCGTTATGCGGTGGGTTCGCGTGGGCCTTGGGGCTTTGGCGGTGACTGGGTGTGGCGCTGGAAGGACCGGATCGATCGGCAGTTCATGCGCCGCTTCACCGAATTGCCCGACATGGCAACCCAAGCGCCTGGCACCAATTTGCAGACTGCCATGCGGTCGATGGGCCAACTCCTCAAGGACATCCAGGCGCAAGGCAAAGCCCCCACCACGCGCCTGAGCCTGACATCCGAGGAGTCCTTGCAGGCCATCTCGGCCATCGCCATGCGTTGCGGCGGCTGCGGCGCCAAGGTCGGTGCCAACATCTTGTCTCGCGCACTGGGCAGCTTGCAACCGGTGGAACGACCCGATGTGCTGATCGGCTTGCACTCGCCCGACGACGCGGCCGTGGTGCGCGTGCCGCCCGGCATGGCCGTGGTGCAGACGGTGGACTTTTTCCGGGCCTTCATCGACGACCCGTATCTGTTTGGCAAAGTGGCGGCGAACCACGCGCTGGGCGATATTTTTGCCATGGGCGGCGAGCCGCAAACGGCCACCGCCGTGGTCACCGTGCCGCCGGGCCTGGAAAGCAAGGTCGAAGACCTGCTGACGCAGATGATGGGTGGCGCCATCGAGGTGTTGAACGCCGCAGGTTGCGCCCTGGTGGGCGGACACACAGGCGAGGGTGCGGAGCTGGCCCTGGGCTTTGCCATCAACGGCCTGATCGACGAGAAGATGGGCAGCGTGATGCGCAAGGGCGGCATGCAGCCGGGTGATGTGCTGCTGCTGACCAAACCCATGGGCACCGGCACCTTGTTTGCCGCACACGCACGCCATGCGGCCAAGGGCCGATGGATCGCAGCCGCCTTGCAATCGATGGAGCAATCCAACCAGCAGGGCGCTGCCATTTTGCGCACGCATGGTGCCACCGCCTGCACCGACCTGACCGGTTTTGGTCTGCTCGGCCACTTGGTGGAGATGACCCGGCCATCTGGCGTGGACGCCGAGCTGAACATGAGCACGCTGCCGCTGCTGGACGGTGCGGTGGACTGTGTCAAGGCGGGCATCGTCAGCTCCTTGCAACCGGCCAATGTGCGGCTGCGCCGCGCCCTGCGCAACGCGGATGAGTTTGTGAGCGACCCGCGCTACCCGCTGCTGTTTGACCCGCAAACCGCGGGTGGCCTGCTGGCCAGCGTGCCCGCAGCCCAAGCCGCTGCCTGTGTGCAGGCGCTCAAAGCGGCAGGCTACGTGCACACCGCGATCATCGGCCGCATCACCGCGCAAGGCGAGGCCATTGAGCCGGTGTTGCTGAAAACCTGAGCGGCTCCAACGACATGACCACAGAACACTTCACCCACCCCATCACACTGAACGCCGACCTGAACCAGCGCTGCGTCGTGCACAGCCCCTCGCTCGACTGGGTGGACTCCCCCTCATCGGGCGTGTCGCGCCGCATGCTTGAGCGCGACGGCGGCGAAGTGGCCCGGGCTACGTCCATCGTGCGTTACGCGCCGGGCTCGGCCTTTGCCAGCCACACGCATGGCGGGGGTGAAGAAATTTGGGTGCTCGACGGCACGCTGCACGACGAGCACGGGGTGTACGGCCCCGGCACTTACATCCACAACCCGGTGGGCAGTTCGCACGCGCCGTCCTCGCCCGGGGGCTGCACCTTGTTTGTGAAGCTGCGCCACCTGGACCCCCGCGACGACAAACGCGTGGTCATCGACACCCGAAGCAGCGAATGGCGTCAGGGCCTGGTGGAGGGCCTCAAGGTCTTGCCCCTGAACACCTTCGAGACCCAAAACACCGCGCTGGTGCGCTGGGCACCGCAGACGTTTTTCAATCCTCACCGTCATTGGGGTGGCGAGGAGATTTTTGTCATCGAAGGCGTATTCTCGGACGAGCACGGCGACTACCCCGCAGGCAGCTGGCTGCGCAGCCCGCACATGAGCCAGCACCAACCGTTCAGCCGCGAAGGCTGCTTGATCCTGGTGAAAACCGGGCACCTGGTGTGAACATGAGCCAACGCACGTCCCCCATTCGCGCCGTGGTGTTCGACGCCTATGGCACGCTGTTCGATGTGTATTCGATCAGCGCTTTGGCCGAAAAGCTTTACCCCGGCCAGGGCGCAGCCCTGTCGGTGATCTGGCGCGACAAGCAGATCGAGTACACGCGGCTGATTTCGCTGAGCGACCCCAATTCACAGGGGAGTCGGCATTACCAATCGTTTTGGGACATCACACGCGCGTCGCTGCGCTATGCCCTGGCGCGTTTGGGCTTGGTGCACACCCAGGCTCATGAGGACGCCCTGATGGCGCAATACGCCGAACTCACGGCCTTCCCGGAAAACCTGGGTGTGCTGAAGGCCCTGCGCCAACGTGGCATCGCCACGGCGATTTTGTCGAACGGCAGCCCCGAAATGCTGCAATCGGCTGTACGCAGTGCGGGCATGGCCGACCTGCTCGACGCCGTGTTGTCGGTGGACAGCGTGCGCCAGTTCAAGACCACCCCCACGAGCTACCAGCTGGTGCAAGACCGCTTGGGCTTTGCACCCGCTGATGTGTTGTTCGTGTCCAGCAACGCCTGGGATGCGCTGGGTGCCACCTGGTTTGGCTTCACCACGCTGTGGGTCAACCGCCAGGGCCTGCCACCCGAGGCCATTGGCCCGGCACCGCACCACACAGGGCACGACCTGACCGAGGTTCTGCAGGTCTTGCAGTTCCACTGACAGCACCCTTACCCCGACTACCGCTGTTTGGCTCAACACCCCACGCCATGCACACCTGACCATGACCCGCCCCACATCCTCCAAAGGCCAAACACGTCCGCTGGATCACATCACGGTGGTCTCACTCGAGCATGCCATTGCCGCCCCTTTTTGCACACGCCAACTGGCCGATCTGGGGGCGCGTGTCATCAAGGTCGAGCGGCCCGGCACGGGCGACTTTGCCCGCGCCTATGACCAGCGTGCGCGAGGCTTGTCCTCGCATTTTGTGTGGGTCAATCGCTCCAAAGAGAGTCTGGCGCTGGACCTCAAAGAGCCTAAACACCTTGCAGTGCTCAAAGCCTTGCTCTGCAAAGCGGATGTGCTGGTGCAAAACCTGGCGCCCGGTGCCACCGCCCGCATGGGACTGGACGCCACAACGCTGCTTGCACAGCATCCGCGCCTGATCGTGTGCGACATTTCAGGCTACGGCAACGATGGCCCCTACCGAGACAAAAAAGCTTATGACTTGCTGATCCAGAGCGAAGCCGGTTATTTGAGCGTGACCGGCACACCCGAGCAACCCAGCAAAAGCGGCAACTCCATTGCCGACATTGCCGCAGGCATGTACGCCTACAGCAACATTTTGTCTGCGCTGTTGCAACGTGACAAAACCGGTCAAGGCTCACACATCGACGTGTCCATGCTGGAATCGCTGACCGAATGGATGGGCTTTCCGATGTATTACGCGATGGACGGCGCAACACCACCTCCACGCAGCGCTGCAGCACATGCCACGATTTACCCTTATGGCCCCTTTCAGGTGGGTGGTGAGCTCGGCACCCAGGGCGAGCATATCGCCACCGTGATGCTGGGCCTGCAAAACGAACGGGAATGGGTGCTGTTTTGCGAGCATGTGTTGCTGCAGCCAGCACTCGCCCGCGATCCGCGGTTTGAGCACAATGCACTGCGCAACGACAACCGTTTGGCTTTGCAAGCGATCATCCTTGACACCTTTGCACGGCTGACCTTGGCGCAGGTCACCGAGCGGCTGGACCGGGCCTCCATTGCCAATGCCCGCATGAACACCATGGCCGACTTGTGGGCACACCCGCAGCTGCAGGCCCGCGCACGTTGGACACACGTGCCATCCCCCGCTGGCGAACTGCCCGCCCTGCTGCCACCCGGCAGGCAAAGCGCGTTCGATTACCGCATGGACCCAATCCCCCGGGTGGGCGAGCACAATGAGCCGATCCTGAGGGAACTGGGGCTGCAGCTTTAAATGGCCCAAACCTGGTGCCAGAGCCAGCGCGTGCCTGAAAACTCAAGATTCCTGACCTGCTGCCGATATCAGGATGTGGTTGATTGTTTTGGATGCACTGGCCTTGGACTGTTGATGAAAAACTGGCGTCTTTCCCTGCTCGGCCTTGTCATGGCGATGCTGGCCCTTCATTTCCCTGCGCAGGCTCAGGCCCGGGCAGGCGGATGCCTGGTCGCCGAATTCAGATCGCTGGCCTTGCTGACCCACGATGTGGGCGAGCGCATTGCCAAAGTGAACGCCTGGCTGAAACAAAAAGGCCCGCGCTGCACGCAAGCGCAGCTGGCCGCCATTGCCTCCAACCGCGCCACATGGCTGGGCACGGCCGACACGATTGAAGTGGCGGGCCACGTCGACGGCTTGATCGAAGCCAAAATTGCCAACGATCCCGACATGATGGCGGCCATGTACACCTCCAAAGGCAAAGAAGCCCGCGCCTCTGTCGAGGTCACACAGCCACCGCCTGCGCCTGCACCTGTGGTGCCGGCAGCGGCCGGCCTGCCAGCCCCTGCCGCCGCAGGGAACACGGTGCAGCCCGTCATCGTGCAAGCGCCCATGGCGGCTTTGGCAGACAAACCCGAACCGCCTGACGCGTTTTTTGGTCGTCGGCAAAAAGCCCAGATTCTGGAGTACTACGAAGAAAACAGAGGTCCAGGCGAATGCCCAAGGGGCATGGTGAAACGTGGCGACAAGTGTGAGTCCAAACTCAAAGAACGGGATTGGAAGCTTCGCCAACCGCTGGCCTCTTCTGAAAAACCCGAGGACTTGCCCACCCCACTGTTGCTCAAGCTCGGCCCACCCGCGCCTGATCACCAATTCAAACGGGTCGGCTTCGACATCCTGATGTTGAAGGGTCCCCAAAACATCGTGACAGATGCCGTCCTCGACCTGGGCGGTATCCAAGTCAAAGCAGACAAAAAAGAAGAGCCGCCAAAAAGCTGATCGCTTGCGCCCGTGGTTCAACGGGTCCAGTCCAGACCCTTGACCCAGCCCACACTTTGGCGACCTGTGTTGTCGCTGTCGGCACCGATCAACACCGCAAGCACTGAGGGTACCGTGGCGCCTGTGGGCAGTTCATCGGCAAACAGCTTGGCAAAGTCAGCGGCCACGTCGCGCGTTTCGGTCTGCCACTGAGACAAGGGCGCGTCCTTGCCTTGCAGGGTGATGAAGCGCACGCGCTGGGTGTAGGGGTTGGCACCTTGCAAGCCTGCTGGGTAGGTGCTGTCCCACACATAGCAAAGGGTAGCGGCCGGCAAGTCTTCGCCACTGACGGTGCGGGCGATGCGCAACAAGGTGCGCTCCACAAAAGGCACGCGCTCCAGCGGGTGGTCGAACATCACGCACACCTTGAGTGCCGCATCGTCACCCGCTTTGGTCAGGATATCGGGCGCCGCTTTGCCACCGGTGAGCGGCTGGTCCAGCCGCCAACGCCATTGCAGGCGACCTGCCGCAACTTGGGGTGCATCGTGGACCCAGGTGCCATACGACGCACGGGTGCTGACCTTGAGTGCGCGCTCGCCTTGCACATCGGCCAGTTCAAAGCGCGTATGCGGAATGTCAACCTTGGATTTGGGAAAGCCCACAAAACGCCAAGTGCTTGGCGCAGCGCCATCGGGTGGCACCAGAGGCGAAAGGCTTTGCGCACTGAAGCAAGGTGTGGCGCAGGCCATGCTCAGCGCCAGCAGCGCGGGGATGGGTTTCAACAAGCGGTTCATCCACGCCGCCAATCGTGGAACTTCTTCACCCAAGCCAGCAACTGTTGCGGCGCGTGGGCCCGCTTCCATTCACCGGCCGCGTATTTGTTGGCCTCGGCCATGGTCGGGTAGGTGTGGATGGTGCCCAGGATTTTGTTGAGGCCCAGGCCATGCTTCATGGCCAGCACGTATTCGGCCAACAAGTCACCCGCGTGTGCGCCCACGATGGTCACGCCCAAAATGCGGTCCTTGCCCGGCACGGTGAGCACTTTCACAAAGCCGTGGGCTTCGCTGTACGGCCCTTCGTCGCAAATCGCCCGGTCCAGGTCGTCGATGCCGTACTTCGTCACCTCGTACGCGATGCCTTGGGCTTGCGCCTCTTGTTCGTTCAGGCCCACTCGCGCCACCTCGGGGTCGATGAAGGTGGCCCAAGGGATCACGCGGTAATCCACCTTGAAGGACTTGAAGTCACCAAACAGCGCATTCACCGCCGCATACCAAGCCTGGTGCGCGGCCGTGTGGGTGAACTGGTAAGGCCCGGCCACATCGCCTGCGGCGTAGATGTTGGGGTAGAGCGTTTGCAAATACTCGTTGGTGTCCACCGTGCGGTGCGTGGGCACGCCAATGTCTTCTAAGCCGTAGCCTTGCAGACGGGCCACACGGCCCACGGCGCAGACCAGCGCGTCAAAAACAATCTCCACTTCTTGCCCCTGTGTGGAGGCCACCAAAATTTTGTCTTCACCCCGGCGCTCGCAGCGCAGCGCCTTGTGCCCGGTGAGCACCCGCACGCCGTCGGCCTGCAGCGCGTCGCGTGCCAACGCAGACACCTCTTCGTCCTCCCGCACCATGATGCGATCGCCCATCTCGACCTGCGTGACCTGGGCACCCAGGCGGGCAAAGCTTTGCGACAGCTCGCAGCCAATCGGCCCACCACCCAGCACCACGATGCGCTTCGGAGTATCGTCCAGCTTGGCAAACTCGTCCCACAGCGTGTCGCTGGTCACATAGCCCACGTCATCGAGGCCCGGCAAAGGCGGCACGATGGGGCGTGCACCCGCCGCAATCACGATGCTGCGCGCTGTCAGGCGCTGCACCTGGCCGTTGTTCAAAGTCACTTCCACTGTCCAGGGGTTCACCAACTTGCCGTAACCCTGCAGCACCTCCACACCCAAGCCGGTGTAGCGCTCCACACTGTCGTGCGGCTCGATGGCTTTGATCACATCGTGCACACGCTGCATCACCGCCTTGAAACTGAAGCTGGGCGCGGTGTCGCTCAGGCCGTACTTCGCGCCGTGGCGCATCTGGTGGGCCAGCTTGGCGCTCTTGATCAAGGCCTTGCTTGGCACGCAGCCATAGTTCAAGCAGTCACCGCCCATCTTGTGGGCTTCAATCAAAGTGACTTTGGCCTTAACCGCGGCGGCAATGTAGGCCGAAACCAAACCTGCAGCGCCACCGCCGATCACGATCAGGTTGCGGTCAAAAGTCTTGGGGCGCACGCTGGCCCAGCGGGCATAGACCTTGCGCTTTTGGATGGCCGCCACCACACGCCGCGCCAACAAGGGGAAGATGCCCAGCAACACAAAGCTGCCCAAAAGCGCCGGGCTCAGAATGCCCCGCACCGAGTCCAGCTGCGCCAGTTGCGTGCCCGCATTCACATACACCGCCGTGCCCGCCAGCATGCCCAGCTGGCTCACCCAGTAATAGGTCCAGGTCTTCATGCGCGTCAGGCCCATGAGCAGGTTGATCAGGAAAAACGGCACCACCGGGATCAGGCGCAAAGTGAAGAGGTAAAACGCGCCCTCTTTGTCCACACCCGTGTTGATGTCGGCCAAGCGCTGACCAAAACGCGCTTCGACCCACTCGCGCAGCACAAAACGCGAAGCCAGAAAAGCCAAAGTGGCACCGAGGGTGGAGGCAAACGACACCAGCAGCAAGCCTTGCCACAGGCCAAAGACCGCACCGCCCGCCAGGGTGATGATGACTGCGCCCGGAATCGACAAAGCCGTGGCCACCACATAAATCAAAAAGTACACCGCTGCCACCATGAACGGTTGCTGCGCATAGAGCTGGTCAAAACTGGCTTGGCTGGCCTTGAGCTGCTCAAAGCTCAGATAACGCCCCAAGTCCAGGGCGACAAAAGCGCCGATGGCCAAGACCAGCAAGAGCAGCAAAAGGGATTGACGAAAGCGCATGAGAAGAAAACTCCGGGATGACCCCATGATTTGAACAGTGAGCAGCTACTGATTGTTGATTCGACGCCACAGGGCGATAGGTTACAGCCCGCGTCAGGAACTTCCCTTAGCTTGAAGTCGCCGATACCCACACACCACCCGCATCCCCGTGGTGATGGCACACAACCCAGCAAACCCATAAGCCAACACAGCAAAGTGTTCAGGCCAGATGCACATGGCGGCGAAGACGGTGATGGTCTCGGTGGCTTCGGTCAGGCCGCCTAAAAAGTAAAAGCTTTTGCCCGGCAAGGCGGTGTCGGTCAGGCCGCGTTTTTCGGCCAGTGCGGCAAACGCCAAAAAGCTGCTGCCGGTGCCGATGAAGCTGGCGAGCAAGGCGGCGGCGGGCAGTGCGTTGGCGCTGGGGTTGGCCACCGCAAAGGCCAGGGGGATGGCGGCGTAGAACACAAAGTCGAGTGCGATGTCCAGGAAGCCGCCCGCGTCGGTGGGCTGGGTCAGGCGGGCCACGCTGCCGTCAAGGCCGTCGAGCAAGCGCGAGGCCAGCAGCAGCGCCAAGCCCCACCACCACGCTTGCAGCGCAATGGCCACGGCGGCGGCCATGCCGATGGCAAAGCCCAGCCAGGTCAGCGCGTCGGCACTGATGCCTGCGCGCACCAAGCCGCGTGCAGCGGCGTTCAGCGCGGGGCGCAAGAGGGTTTGGGCGTGGCGGTCAAACATGGCTTGGGTTTTCTTCGATGGCGCGCAAGTGCACCACGCGCTGCGGGTCGGCCACGTCTTGTTCGTCGTGTGTGACCAGCACCACCGGGATGCGCCGCTCGCGCACATGCGCAAACACCCATGGGCGCAGCTGGGCGCGCAAGGCGGCGTCGAGTTTGGAAAACGGCTCGTCCAGTAACAAGGCTTGTGGCTCGGCTAACAGCGCCCGCATGAGCGCGACGCGGGCGCGTTGCCCACCCGACAAGGTAGAAGGATCACGCTCACCCAAACCCAACAACTCCGCCTCTTGCAGCGCTTGCTGCACACGCGCTTGGCGCTGTGCTGGCGGCAAGCTGCGGGGCACCGCAAAAAGCAGGTTTTCAGCCACCGTCATGTGGGCAAACAGCAAAGCATCCTGAAACACCAAGCCGACACCGCGCAGGTGCGTGGGCAGCAGCGTGAGGTCGCGGCGATTCAACCGCACACGGCCCGAAAACTGCAAAGGCTGCAAGCCTTCGGACACGCTGGCCAGCGTGCCTGCGATGGCCGCCAGCACCGAGCTTTTGCCGCAACCGCTCGGCCCCATCAGCGTGAGGATCTCGCCAGCGGGCACTTTCAGGTGCAGATCTTGCACCAAGGTCTGCGCCACCGTGCCCAAGCATTCGATGTCGATCTGAAGTCCCGCGTTCATGTGTTGTCTTTCATCCGCCCGATCTTCTCAAATTGGCGTGGCCTGCCCAGCCAGCCCGCCAAAGCAAAGGCCAACACGGGCAAGAGCATCTGCAAGGCCGCATAAGCGCTCATGAGCGAGCGCTGCGCACCCGACGCCAGCGTCACGGCTTCGGTGGTCACCGTGGCAAAGCGCCCCGCCCCCACATACAAGGTGGGCAAATACTGCGCCACGCTGACAGCAAAACCCACCGCCCAGGCCGAGGCGATGGCGCGCTGGAGCAGCGGCCATTTGATGCGCACCAACTCGGTCCAGCGGCCCTGACCCAAGCTGGCCACCACGGCCGATTGGCGCGGATCGACCGCCAAATAAGCGGGTTCCAAGGCCAACAGCACATACGGCAACACCATGACCGCATGAGCCAGCAGCAGGCCCAGCCACTGCCCCTCCAGCCGCCACTGCAGCGCCACGCTGTAGAGGCCCACCACCCACAGCACCGAGGGCAACACCAGCGGCAGCAACCACCAAGGTCGCAAAGCTTGTTGCCAGCGGCGCGGTGTCCGCTCCAGCCAGGCCACCGACCAAACCAGGCACACACTGGCAGAGGCCGCCGCCAAACCCAAGGTGGTGCCGACCGTGCTGACACTGCCCAGCACCTGCGACCAGGCATCCAGGGTCCACAAGGATGGCCAGACCTGCGGAAAAGGCCAGACACCCGAGACGCTGCCCACTGCGAGTGCGAACCAGACGGCGAGGTAGGCACCGCCGATGGCGAGCGCCAGGCCGGACATTCGACCACGCGAGAGGCCTGCTGCTGAATGCCCATGTTGGCTTGAATGACCATTCGGCTGCAGGGGCAGCCTCCCACAAAAACGCCCAACCCAAGGCAGCATTTTTTGTGGGAGCGAGCCCCTGCTCGCGAATTTGTGCATGGCCGCGACCACTCGCAACGCCATCACAGTGAGCACGCCCGCCAGCAACACCGTGCCCGTCAGCCACCCCGCCGCCGCTGCGCCTTGCGCCTGCATGGCCGCATCGGCATCACCCAGCCATTGCCAGGCCAGCACCGCCAAAGTAGGTGGCGTCGCAGGGCCGATGATGAGCGCCATGTCCACCACCGTGAGGCCATAGGCCAACACCGCCAGCAGCGGCCAGCGCAAACGCGGTGCCAGCTGCGGCCAGACGACTTGGGCAAAGGATTGTCCGGGGGTGCGACCCAGAGTTTGGGCCAAGGCAAATTCAGCCTGCCAGCGGCGGCGCAGATCTTCACGTTGAAGTTGCGTGGCGGCCACCCACAGCAAAAACGGCACCTCCTTGAGCCACAGCGCCAAAATCAAGCCCAAGCCCCACGGGTCTTGTGTGGTCAACCAAGACGGCGGCGCATCAAACCCCGTGAAGCCCGGCGACGCAAGGCGCAAAGCCCAGCCGCTGGGCGAGAGCCACAACACCAGGCCAATGGCCAAGGCCGCGTGTGGCGTGGCCAGCAAGGCAGGCACATGGGTGAGCCAGCGGGCCAATTGCTGCCGAATGAAACCATGGGCCAACAAACGCGCCACCGTCCACCACACCAGCACGGTCGAGGCCAGCCCGGTCCACAACGTCATGCCCCAGGCACGCAGCGTTTGCGGATCGGCCCACAGGGCTTGCCAGGCTGGTGCATCGAACACTTGCGATGCCGCAGCCCACAACGCCCAGCCCATGGGCAGGCCAGCCAGTGCAGCCAGCAACACGGGGCCGAAGAAGCTCACGCCCCGAAGGTCGGAGCTTCAGCTCCGACATTGGCGGTGATCGGACCCCATGTCGGGGCTGAAGCCGCCGACCTACAAAAACAAGCAGCGGCCGTCTCAGACGCCATAACGGCGGGTCCACTCTTTTTCGAGCGCGTCCACCCACGAGGCATGGGGCTCGGGCAACACGGGTGCCGTCACGGCCACTTGACCAGGACGCGTTGCCGATTGAAAACGCGCACGCTCGGCGGCAGGCAAGCGGGCCACGTCCAGCACCGTCGGGTCGCCCCACACGTCGATGTCGGCCTTGCGCGCTTGCGCGGCGGGTGACAGCAAAAAGTTCGCCACCACTTGTGCGCCCGCTTTGCTGGGTGCGTTGTAGGGGATGGCTACAAAGTGCGTGTTGCCAATCGTGCCCTTGGCGAACTGCCAACTCTGCACCGTGGCGGGCAGGCGTTTGGCGGCGATCTCATTGGCCGCTTCATTGGGGTTGAACGTCAAGGCCATCACCAATTCACCATCGGCCATCATCTGGCGCACGGCTGCCGAGTTTTGCGGAAACTGTTTGCCACCGCGCCACAAATGCGGGTGCAGCGCATCCAAAAAGCGCCACAGCGGCGCGGCCTGCGCCGCCAAAGCCGCGGGCGTCACGGGCTGGGCCAACGCTTTCACGTCCGGCGCGTGTTCGATCAAGGCCTGCTTGACGAAGGTGGTGCCATGAAAGTTGGGCGGGCGCGGGTAGGTGATGCGCCCGGGTTGGCTGCGGGCCAAGGCCAGCAACTCGGCCATGTTTTGCGGTGGTTTAGGCAGACGCTGGGCATCAGCAAAAAACGTGAGCTGAGCCATGCCCCAGGGCGATTCGAGACCCTCAGTGGGCACCGAAAAATCGACCAGCGTGGTGGGCTTGCCCACGGTGTCTACCCACTGGAAGTTGGGCAAAGCTGTTGCGAAGGGCGCAGACAACAAACCATCGCGCTTCATGGCGGCAAAGTTCTCGCCGTTGATCCAGACCAGGTCCACCGTGCCCTCGGTGTCTTTGCGGCCAGCTTGCTTTTCGGCGCGAATGCGTTTGACCACATCGGCCGCATCGCTGATCTTGACGTGCTGCAGCTTGACGCCAAAGTCGCGCTGCAACTCAGCCGCGGCCCATTGCAAGTAAGCGTTGATGCGTTCGCTGCCAGCCCAGGCGTTGAAGTACACCGTCTGGCCACGGGCGGCACGCTCGGTGTCAGCCCAATCGGCCTTTTGCGCTTGTGCCCAAGTGGGGGCGACCAAGGCAGCTGCTGCAGCGAAGGCTTGGCGGCGGTTCAGAACAAAAGATGGATGGGTAATGGCAACTGGAGTGAAATGCATAACTTGAGATCGAAAAAGATCAACGGAGGATATCTGTCGGCCCGAACTGTAGACCATTCAGGTTTTGGATTGCAGGAGCAGCCGAGAAAACAACGTATCCATCGACAACCGACCCGGCCCCATGAACACCAGCGGCAGCAGCATGGCGATGTAGATCACGGGGAGCTTGAAATTGCCAAAGCCATCGTTGGTCAACGCATAGCCCTTGAGCAATTCACTCAGGCAGGACCACGACTCGGGCCAGTGCACGCTGAGCATGGCCACCACGGTGAGCACGATCAATGAAGCCGAGAAAAAGCGCGTGCCCAATCCGATGACCAGGGCGATGGCCCCCACGATCTCAAAACCGGTGGCCAAGGCCCAGTTGAGGTCGGCAGGGATCAGCTTGAAAGGCCAAGGAAATTGATCTTGGATGTCGGCAAACCAGTTGCTGCCGTGCAGCTTTTCAAAACCAGCTTCGCCAAACTCCCAAGCCAGCAGCAATCTCAAGCTGAGCAGGCCGATCCAAAGACCGAGCAAATCGAGTGCATGGATACCGCGACGGGCGAGTTGAAAGGTGCTGTTCATGTGCGTGTGCCCAACAAGACGCCTTGCTCGCGCAGGCTGATGAGGAGTTGTTGTCCGAAGCCTTGCAAGGCTTGCGGATCTGGGTGGTTCATGTCGGTGGCCAGTTGCGCAAAGGCTTGTTGGCCGCTCAGGCCTTGATCCAGCAGGCTCAGCACATGGGCCGTGACGGCGTTGATCTCGGTAAATTGCACATTGAGCTGCGCATCGCGAAACACCACCAAAAATGTGGGCTCCGCCTGGCGCGGCTGCCAGTCGGGGCCAATGCGGTGCACGGGCCAGGGGCTGACCACATCCACCCGTGCGGGGTTGAGGCACACGCTTGCCCGCATCATGTCGCCCTGCGGGTCGTGCGGGGGAGGCGTAACGTCCATCACATCCACCGCCAGTTCGGCCCATTCGTAACGCGCCAGATCGGCCAGCCAGACTGGCAAGGGCTGGGCGATGTGGTGCTCACTCAGGTAGCGCACAAACTCGCGCGGGATCTCGCGAAACCAAGGCGTGTGCGAAGGCCAATCGCGGTAAAAAGTGCGGCACAGCCTGCGCCAGCGAGCATCGCCCAGCAGTTGTCGGCTGACAGGAAAGCAGCTGTCTAAAAAACCGCAAACGTTGTTGAACAGCAGATCGTTGTACACGCCCATGCGTCGCTTGGGCATGCCCGGTGGGCGGCGTGTGTGGTGCGGATCGCGCAGGTGCGCGGCCATCTGGTGCTGGAATTCTTGGAAGGCCAGCATCACGCCACCTGCTTTGTTGTGGCTTGGGCTTGCGTACCAGTTGGATCACCAAAAGCTTGGTGCTGCAAGTTCGCGATGTGCGCCACCTCTTGAGCCAGGATTGGCAGATCGGGGATGTTGAAGTCGCGCTCCAGGCAAGTGGGCACCGGGTGGCCAATACGTTGGTAAGCGGCTTGCAGCAGTTGCCAGACCGGATCGATCACGTCGCTGCCATGGGTGTCAATGACCAAGCCGTCTTCTTCGACATAGTGCCCGGCCACATGCACATAGCAGGTGCGCTCCAGCGGCAGCTGCGCCAGATAGGCGTGTGGGTCAAAACCGAAGTTACGGCTGTTGACATAGATGTTGTTCACATCCAAGTGCAGCAGGCAATCGGCTCGCTCGACAACGGCCCGTACAAATTCGGGTTCGGTCATTTCAGCCCCCGGGGGCGCGATGTAAGTGGATGCGTTTTCCACGCCGATGCGCATGCCCAGAATGTCTTGTGCGCGGGCGATGCGCTCGGCGGTGTAGCGCACGGCTTCTTCGGTTTGGGGTATCGGCAGCAAGTCGTACAGGTGGCTGTCGTCAGCGCACCAGGACAGGTGTTCGGTGAACAGGCGCATGCCGTGTTCGCGCATGAAATCGCGTGTGCGGCGCAGCAGGATTTCATCCAAGGGGCCGGGGCCTCCCAAAGACAAAGACAGGCCGTGGCACACAAAAGGGTAGCGCTCGGTGAAGGCACGAAAATCGCGGCCTGCCCTGCCACCCATGCCTGCCCAGTTTTCCGGGGCCACTTCAAAAAAGCCGATGCTCTCGGGTACCCCTTGGTGCAAAGCCGGGATCAACTCACGTCGAAAACCCAAACCTGCCCGTGGGGCCAGCGTGTTGTGGTGGGTATTGGAGGGCATGTGCAGGGCGCTCAAATCAGGGATGGGGTTGAGACAGGTCAGTCAGCCCCTAGGGCGCACCCGATGGCGGGCACAACCCAGGACACTGACTGCCCTTGTGCGAACGGGGCGTCTTACTTCTTCTTGTCGCCGCCGCATTTGCCTTCGCCGCACTTGCCGTCTTTGGCCTTGCCTTTGTCGCCACCACACTTGCCCTCGCCACACTTGCCATCTTTGGCCTTGGTGGTTTTCTTGTCGCCGCCGCACTTGCCTTCACCGCACTTGCCGTCTTTGGCTTTGGTGTCGGCTTGGGCCACTTGGTAACCGGCGTCCAGGGTCTTAGCGGCAAAGGGGTTGCCAGCAGCGTGTGCGGGCAGCAAGGTGGCTGCGGCAAAGGCTGAGCCCAAAGCGATGGTGATGAGGTGTTGCTTGTTCATGAAATGCTCCTGAAAGTTTGAGGTGAGGTTGTTGACCGCTTTGAGCTGTACCGCGTGGCACTTGTTCATCGCTGTCGTGGTGTAATCCGCGCCGGAACATTCAAAAGTTACGAAAAATGCATGCCATTTGTTTCATTTTGTATCTGTAACTTTTCCACCCCTTTGGACGAACTGACTTGAGCGAAAGCCTGCAAAAACAAGAAGCTGAACTGCACTCTGTATGGATGCAATCCCTGCAAGGGGACTCCGCCAGTTACCAGCGTGCCCTCGGCCTCATGAGCAGCCACGTGCGGCGCTTTCTGCAAAAACGGATGCCATCCCAACTCAGCGATGTCGAGGACCTTGTGCAAGAAACCCTGATGGCCATCCACCAAAAGCGCCACACCTACCAAAGTGACCAACCCTTGACGGCCTGGATGTATGCGATTGCGCGCTACAAATGGGTGGACCATTTGCGCGCCCACGGCCGCCGCGAAGGCCTGCATGACGACATCGACGACTGGTCCGAAACCCTGGCCGTGGACAGCGATGAAGCCGCCAGCGATACACACAAGGACCTGGACGTCATGCTGGCCGATTTGCCTGTGCGCCAACGTGAAGCCATTGAGCACACGCGTTTGCTGGGTTTGTCCATCACCGAAACAGCCCAGCGGACCGGGCAAAGTGAAGCCTCGGTCAAAGTGAACATCCACCGAGGCCTGAAAACCCTGATGGCCAAATGGGGAGCGAAGTCATGAAAACAAACGACCTGATTGCCTTGCTGGCCAGCGACACACTGCAGCCGCAAGTCCCCGTGCGTCAGCAATTGCTGCGCAAACTGTTGCTGGGCGCACTGGTCTGTGGTGTGCTCCTGTTGGCCGTATGGGGTCTGAACCCGCAGATGGACGAGATGGCACTGCACCCTGCTTTTCTCACCAAGATGCTGTGGCTGGCAGCCCTGATGGTCTTCAGCTTGTATGGTTTGTTTCGCCTGGCCCGGCCCGGCGTCGGGGCCGGTCACACCGTGTGGGGCATTGGCCTGACGCTGCTGGCCATGCTCAGCTTGGGTTTGGTGCAACTGCTGCAAACCGGTGCAGGCTTGCGCACTGCGCAGTGGATGGGCGACTCCTGGCAGGTTTGCTCGGTGAGCATCGTGGCTTTGTCTATGCCCATATTGGGCGCTTTGCTTTGGGCCTTGCGCCAGCTGGCCCCAACTCGCCCGGTGCTCACGGGTGCAGTGGCGGGCATGTTGGCAGGCAGCTTGGCGGCCAGCATTTATTCGCTGCACTGCCCCGAAACTAGCCTGACGTTTTTCGCCGTCTGGTACGTGGCGGGCATGGCCTTGGCCACGGGTTTGGGCGCCCTGCTCGGTGGGCGCTGGCTGCGCTGGTAAGCGCACGGCTTTACGCCACGCCTGGCAGCTGAGCGAGCGTTTTTAGACCTCGCTAGCCAGTGGCAAATTGAGCAACAGGTTTTGCGGTTTGAGCTTGAGCAAGCCTTGCTCGTTCATGGCCAAACCCAAATACACCAGTTTGCCCTGCACGTCGGCACGCATGTCTTGCGGGTTGTCAAAACGCAATTTGAACAGGCTGATGAGTTGCTGCTGGCGTTTGTTGTCCAGCTCGACGCCTTGGTAGAGGTCATTCAGCAAAGCGGTGGCCGTCACGTCCAGACCCACATGCCAACGCCAAGCCGGGTCGTCGACTTTTTGCACCGGCTCGATGCTGACGGCCACGCCCAAAAAGTGCTGCACCCAACGAGCCAGCACCACCGACAAGGCCTTGAGCCCAGAGCGGGCGTTGACCATGCTCAAAATCAAACCGTGCGGCAATTCGTTTTGCAGCTCGTGCGTCATGTCGAGCAAGAACGCATAGCGGCCCAGGCCTTCGCGCTGCGCAAAATAGCGCTCGGCGTTGTCCGGGTGCAGCACCTTCACATCGACCGCTTTGAGCGTGGCGCCGCCCTCCATCAAGAGGCGCCCCATCTCGCCCAGGCCACCTGTGGATTTGAGGCTATCGAGTGTGTCGCTGTCGCCCGACAGCACGCGACCGCCTTCGATGGTGATGCGCTGACGCCGAAACAGCAGCTCGGCCGCACGCCAGACCCAGGCGTCCTGCACATCGGTCAGCACATTGCACACGATGGCCTGCACCACGATGTCGATGAACAGCGGAGGCAGCTGAATGTTGCCGCTTTGCTGCCAAGCCATGTAGGCCGACTCCAGCGAACCAGCGGCTTGCACCTCATCGCGAAAGCGCAAGAACAGTTGGTAGTTCTCCCGCGCATCGTCGTCCTTGAAGGCCTGAAGTTGTGCAGGCAACACGGGCATCAAAGGATCATCCAACAGGGCCTGGTGCAAACGCTTTTCGGCTTTGCACGATTCGGGCACCAAGGCCAGCTCGGGGCGCTGCAACCAAAGCCGCCAGTAGTCGGGCGTGGGGGCCATCCAGCCACGCGCGTTGCGCGTCAGGTGTTGGTGGCCGCAGGCCGTCCAGAAGTTGAGCATGGCGGTCACAGGTTGGGGGCCAACAAACGCTGCAGATCTTTGACTTCCACACCGCTGCGCTGCGCCAGGTCTTGCACCTGGTCCTCACCCACCTTGCCCACGTTGAAATACTGCGCTTCGGGGTGGGCGATGTAAAAACCACTCACGCTGGCCGCAGGCGTCATGGCCAGGCTTTCGGTCAGGCCCATGCCAATGTCGTCGCATTGCAGCAAGTCGAACATCGCTTTTTTGGCGCTGTGATCAGGGCAGGCGGGGTAGCCGGGTGCGGGGCGGATGCCTTGGTATTTTTCGGCAATCAACTCTTCGTTACTGAGCGACTCGGCTGCCGCATAGCCCCACAGGTCGGTACGGACTTTCTTGTGCAGGCACTCCGCAAGCGCTTCGGCCAAACGGTCGGCCAGAGACTTGAGCATGATGGCGCTGTAGTCGTCGTGTGCGGCTTCAAAAGCAGCGGCGCGTTTGTCGGCGCCAATGCCTGCGGTGACAGCGAAGACGCCGACGTGGTCTGGCGCGGTGCCAGCGGGTGCCACGAAGTCGGCCAGGCAACGGCTGGGGCGCATGACACCGTCGATCATGTGTTTCTCGGTCTGCTGACGCAAGCCGCGCCAGGTCATGGCGACCTGACTGCGCGACTCGTCGGTATAGAGCGCGATGTCGTCGTCGTTCACGCTGTTGGCGGGGTACAGGCCCAGCACCGCGTTGGCCGTGACCCAGCGGCCATCGATGATTTTTTGCAGCATGGCCTGGCCATCGGCATACACCTTGCGCGCCTGCTCGCCCACCACTTCGTCGTCGAGGATCGCGGGGAAAGGCCCGGCCAAGTCCCAGGTCTGGAAGAACGGGCCCCAGTCGATGTACTGCGCGATCTCGGCGAGGTCGTAGTTCTTGAACACACGGCGGCCGATGAACTTGGGCGCAGCGGGCACGCCCTGGGCCCAATCGATCGGCGTCTTGTTGGCGCGGGCCTGCGCCAGCGTCCACATCGGCGTTTGTTTTTTGTTAGCGTGCTGCTCGCGCACCTTGGCGTAATCGGTGTTCAGGTCGGCGATGAATTTGGCCGCTTGCTCAGACAGCAAACCCTGCGCCACGCCCACGCTGCGCGAGGCATCGGGCACATAGACCACGGGGCCACTGTAGTTGGGCGCGATCTTGACGGCGGTGTGCACGCGGCTGCAGGTGGCGCCACCAATCAAGAGCGGCATTTGGCGCTCGCGGAAGTACGGGTCTTTTTCCATCTCACTGGCCACGTACTGCATCTCTTCGAGGCTGGGCGTGATCAGGCCGGACAGGCCGATGATGTCGGCATTTTCTTCTTTGGCTTTGGCCAAAATTTCGTGGCAGGGCACCATCACGCCCATGTTGACCACTTCGAAGTTGTTGCACTGCAAGACCACGGTGACGATGTTCTTGCCAATGTCGTGCACATCGCCCTTGACGGTGGCAATCACGATCTTGCCCTTGGCTTTCACGTCTTCGCCTGCGGCTTCTTGCGCGAGTTTTTCAGCCTCGATGTAGGGCAGCAAATGCGCCACGGCCTGCTTCATCACGCGGGCGCTCTTGACCACTTGCGGCAAGAACATCTTGCCCTGGCCGAACAAGTCACCGACCACGTTCATGCCGTCCATCAGCGGGCCTTCGATCACATGCAAGGGGCGACCGCCTTGGGCCAACACTTCTTGATAAGCCGCTTCGGTGTCTTCGTTGATGAAGTCGGTGATGCCATGCACCAGCGCATGCGAGAGGCGCTGCGCCACGCTCACAGGCGCATCGGGCGTGCCGCGCCAGGCCAGCTTGGTGCTCTCGTCTTTGGCCGCGCCCTTGGCGCTGTCGGCAATCTCCACCAGGCGCTCGCCTGCGTCAGGGCGGCGGTTCAGCACCACGTCTTCCACGCGCTCGCGCAGCGTGGGCTCCAGGTCGTCGTACACGCCGACCATGCCCGCGTTGACGATGCCCATGTCCATGCCGGCTTTGATCGCGTGGTACAGGAACACGGTGTGGATCGCTTCACGCACCGGGTCGTTGCCTCTGAAGCTGAAGGACACGTTGGACACACCGCCCGACACCTTGGCACCCGGCAGGTTCTGCTTGATCCAGCGCGTGGCTTCGATGAAGTCCACCGCGTAGTTGTTGTGCTCTTCGATGCCGGTGGCGATCGCAAAAATGTTGGGATCGAAGATGATGTCTTCGGGTGGGAAGTCCACCTCATCGACCAGCACGCGGTAAGCGCGTTCGCAAATTTCGATCTTGCGCTCGTAGGTGTCAGCCTGACCTTTTTCGTCGAACGCCATCACCACGGCGGCAGCGCCATAGCGCTTGACCAGCTTGGCCTGGCGCTTAAATTCGTCCAAGCCTTCTTTCATGCTGATCGAGTTGACAATGCCCTTGCCCTGGATGCAGCGCAGACCGGCTTCGATCACCGTCCATTTGCTCGAATCCACCATCACCGGCACGCGAGCGATGTCGGGCTCGCCCGCCATCAGGTTCAAAAACCGCACCATGGCCGCCTGGCTGTCGAGCATGGCTTCGTCCATGTTCACGTCGATCACCTGCGCACCGTTTTCAACTTGCTGGCGCGCGACGGCCAGCGCCTCTTCGTACTGGCCGTTCAGGATCATGCGGGCAAAAGCCTTGGAGCCGGTCACGTTGGTGCGCTCGCCCACGTTGACAAACAGCGACCCCTCGCCGATGGAGACAGGCTCCAGACCGGACAACTTCATGGGGGGAACAGACACGATTTCAGACGCGACAACAGACACAGGCTCACCTTGGGATAACAGGTGAGCGTCGTTGTGCAAGATCATTCAGACATTGAACGGCCCCAAGCCTGACCTGCGGCACCTGGACGGTGGCGGGCTGCAACGCTCCTTGGGAAGGTACTTATTTTACGGCTTGTTGGGTAATCGACCCGATTCACAAGCCGATATTTATGTACTAAGGTTCTCGTAAATTCGAATAAATATCAGGGAGGTGGTTCACATGAGCATGACCAGTTCACTGGAGCCTGCGCGGGTCAAAACCAGACAACAAATCGTTGGCTTGGTTGACAAAAAACATATACTTTCAAATTCGTCAACCAAGGAGCCGCCATGATTCACCACCGAATCCACCGCGCACGCATGCTCAGAGGTTTAAGCCTTGAAGCTTTGGCCCACAGCCTGGGAGACATCAGCAAGCAAGCCTTGAACAAGTTCGAGAAAGGCGATTCCAAGCCCAATTCGACCCGCATCTTGCAGCTGGCCAAAGCGCTCAACGTCAAACCCGAATACTTTTTCCGATCCGACGCCATTCAACTGGCACCACTGGAATTTCGCAAGCTGTCCAAAATGTCGCAAGCCCGGCAGGCTTCAGTGCGCGAAAAAATGCACGATCACCTGGAGCGCTACGAAGCACTGGAGCGCTGCTTTGACGCGGAAACCACCGTCCAAGTCTTGCCCGCCCAATCGCTGGCTGTGGCCAACGCTCAAGAAGCGGAAATGGCGGCGCAACAACTGCGCGAGCAACTGCACATTGGCCACGATGCCATTGCCCACCTGACCGAACTGCTGGAGGACAACGGCATCAAAGTGGCCCTGCTGGATGGCCCGGATGACTTTGACGGCGCATGCGCTGCCACCCACGACAACCAGCATGTGCTGATTGCGCTGAACTGCCAACGCCCTGGCGAGCGCATGCGCTTTACTGCTGCGCACGAACTGGGCCACTGGGTCATGGCCCTGCCCGAAGACATGAGCGAAAAAGACAAAGAAACCTGCTGCCACCGGTTTGCAGGCGCTTTCTTGTATCCGCAAAGTCGTGTGCTGCAAGACTTTGGCAGCCACCAACGCTCCCGGGTTTATTCGGCAGAACTGCTGAATGCCAAGCGCCGTTACGGCGTGTCCATGCAAATGGCACTGCGCAGGCTGAAAGACCTGGATCTGCTCAGTGATGCGGGCTATCGCAACGCCTACTTTGAATTCAGCAAACACGGCTGGCGCACCAGCGAGCCCGAAGCGTTGCTGCCTGAACAGCCGCGCAGATTTGAGTCCCTGGTCTATCGCGGATTGGCTGAAGAGCTCTTCACTCCATCCCGAGCCGCAGAGTTTTTGCAGTGCAGCCTGCATGAGCTGGACCCCCAACTGGACCGCTTGCCCACCACCGCATGACACCGCAGGTCTACATCAGCGACACCAACATCTGGATTGACTTGCGCAATGCAGGTCTTCTGGATGCGATGTTTGACCTGCCCCTCACACTATGCTGCACAGACTTTGTTCTGAGTGAATTGAAAGACTTTGACCACCAGCATTTGCTTGCGCGTGGCTTGGTGGTCGAAACACTGGATGAGCTGGCGACTGCCGCCCTCTTTCCACTGATGCAAGCCCACAACAACAGCTCGTTAGCTGATTTATCGTGTTACCAATTGGCACAACAAACGGGCCACGCCTTGCTCACAGGCGATGGCCGCTTGCGTAAACAGGCCAAGGCCGACGGCTTGCAAGTGCATGGTGCGCTGTGGTTGCTGGATCAAATGGTGATGCACCAAATCATTGAACCGAAAAATGCAGCCACGAGCTTGCAAAGCATGCTGGATTCTGGCGCTTGGCTTCCTATGGATGATTGCCAAAAGCGCCTGACCTTGTGGAACGCCTGAGCTTTAAGTGACCCGCCCCGGGAAGACAGCTTTCAATCGGTACGCCTTCATCAAGCTCGACATTCAAGATCTACCCAGAAACTGCACAAGGGTCATTTGTGGGCATTTGCCCGCAGGTGACTGAGATTTTGAGAGGACTGGTCACAATGAAGTCATTTCCAGATTTGAGAGTTGCATGTCCGATCTACCCATTGCGCTGCTGCAAGGCGCTTCAAACTTTCGCGATATTGGTGGCTACCGCAGCGCCGACGGCCGCCGCGTGCGGTGCGGCCAGATTTTTCGATCCGACCATCTGGCGGGATTGACGTCCGAAGACCTGGCGCGTCTGGCTTCGCTGGGCATTGGACACAGCCTCGACTTTCGCGGAGCGGCCGAATGTGCTGCCACGCCTTACGACATTCCCGGCGTGCAGCGTGTGGCGCTCACCATCGAGCCCACCGTGATCGCCCGCATGCAGGCTTTGGTGGCGCAGGGCGTGGTACCCACGGCCGAAGAAACTGTGGAGTTGATGCGCGAGACCTACCGCGATTTCGTGAACCGCAACGCGGACACGTATGGACGCTTCATGAAACATTTGCTGGAACAGCCCACACCGCAGGTGTTTCACTGCACAGCGGGCAAAGACCGCACGGGTTTTGCGGCGGCGCTGGTTTTGTCAGCGCTGGGCGTGGACAGGGCGACCATCGAACATGATTATTTGCTGACCAACCAGCTCTACAAACGAGATGCCCGCCTGGAAGGCCAAGGCCACCCGCATGTGATGAAGGTGCTGTGGCAAGTGCAGCCCGAGTTTTTGCACGCGGCGTTTGAAGCGGTGGATGTGCAGCATGGCGGCATGACCGACTATTTGCACGGGGCCATTGGCCTGACCCCGCAAGAGCTGGCCGAGTTGCAGCGCATGCTGCTGGAAGATGAAGCTGCTTTTGGGTGAAGGCGGATTTTTGTGGGAGCGAGCCCCCGCTCGCGAATGGCCGCAAAGCCCCTGAAATCATTCGGCCGCAGGGGCGACCTCCCACGGGGAGAAACTGACCGCCGGGCGCGGTGAACTTAAGCCGCCTCTTTGTAAAAGAACCCGCCATGCACATTGCGCGGAGCCAGCGGGGCCACGGCCTTGCCGATCGCGCCGATGTGGTCGGGCGTGGTGCCGCAGCAGCCGCCCACGATGTTGACCAGGCCTTCGGCGGCAAACTCGTGCAGCAGGCGGCTAGTCACTTCGGGCGTTTCGTCAAACCCGGTGTCGCTCATGGGGTTGGGCAGGCCAGCGTTGGGGTAGCAGCTGATGAAGGTATCACCCGCGACCTTGTTGAGTTCTTGGATGTAGGGGCGCATCAGCGTGGCCCCCAGCGCGCAGTTGAGGCCAATGGCCAGCGGGTGCGCGTGGCGCACGCTGTGCCAGAACGCGGTCACGGTCTGGCCGCTCAAAATGCGGCCCGACGCATCGGTCACCGTGCCGCTGATGATGAGGGGCAGGCGCTCGCCGCTGGCTTCAAAAAATTCTTCAATCGCAAACAGCGCCGCCTTGGCATTGAGCGTGTCAAAAATCGTCTCGACCAGCAGCACGTCTGAGCCGCCTTCGACCAAGGCCTCGACCTGCTCGTAATACGCCGCACGCAGCTCTTCAAAGGTCACGTTGCGGGCACCGGCGTCGTTCACATCAGGGCTGATGCTGGCGGTCTTGGGCGTAGGGCCCAAAGCGCCGACCACAAAACGCGGCTTGTCGGGCGTGGAAAACTTGTCGCAGGCGGCGCGGGCCAATTTGGCCGATTGCAGGTTCATCTCGCGGGCCAAGTGCTGCATGTCGTAGTCGGCCTGGGCCACCGTGGTCGCGCCAAAGGTGTTGGTCTCGATCATGTCGGCCCCGGCGGCCAGATAGCCTTCGTGGATGTCGCGGATCACGTCGGGACGCGTCAGGCTCAGCAGCTCGTTGTTGCCCTTGACGTCTTTGGGGAAGTCCTTGAAACGCTCACCCCGGTAATCGGCCTCGGTCAGTTTGAAGCGCTGGATCATGGTGCCCATGGCGCCATCCAGGATGGCAATGCGGGTTTTCAGGATCTCGGGCAGCGCCTGGGCGCGGGTATAGGTCAGGGGTTTCATTCGGTGTCGGCAGAAAAAACAAGGGCTTGCGGTGTCTGGCGTTTGGCTTGCCAGGCTTGCAGTGCCTGGGCGCGGGTGGCGCCCGGGTGCTGCGCAAAATGATCGCGGATGTGCTGGTTGAACTGGAATTGTCGCTGAATCGGCGTGACACCCTGCGCGCAGCTGTCTTGGTAGACAGCCAAAGCCTGCCCCAGTGTGCGGCCTTCAGGGTGTTTGAACAGGTCGCGCAGGGCCTGGTTGAAACGAAACGCGGGACTGGTGTGCGCCACAAAAAAACCGCGCAAAGCGGCATTGAGCCGCCAGCCGGGGCCAATCACCGTTTGCGGCGTGAGGTTGTCGGGCATGGCCCCCTTTGGGACCTTTGAAGCCGTGGCGGGCAAGGGCTGAGCCAACAGGCCCGCCATCACACGCGCCGTCAGGTCTTGCTTGCTGCCGCCCGTGGGCCAGTCTTGCGCGCTGCAGAAGTCTTGCAACTCTTTTTTGAGCCAATACCACGCCCTGAAGGTTTCAGGGGGCAGGTCGGGCGTCAGCAAGGGGCGGTTCATGCCGGGGATTTTAAAGACCCGAACCCCGCACGCCCGAGCCGCTCAGACCGCGCTGCCCACGCGGTAAAAGTGCTTGGCATAAATCATCCAGCGGCCTTCGTGCAGCATCAGGTTCAGGTGGTCTTCCATGATGTTGTCAAACAAACGCAGACGGACCTTGACCAGCGCCATGGTGGGCGATAGCACATCGACCAGCAGAATCTGCTCGTCACGCGGGTAAGCGCCCGAGGCGGGTGATTGGCGGCCCTGCACCATCTCGCGATACACCGCAAAGGGGCGCACGACCAACTGGCCATCTTGCTGGGAGTACAGCACGCAGTCTTTGTGAAACACCCGGTCAAACAGGGCCATGTCCTGGGTTTGCAGGACTTCAAAATAGTCGGCCAAAAAGGCGCGCAGGTCGTCGATGAGCATGGGAGGTTCCTTGTTAAACTTTGAAAGCCTGGTGGCTTGTGGGCCACCAGACTTGCCAGTCTAGGCAGCGCTGGCTGCGGCTGACCTCCATCTTTTTCGAGCATTCATCGAATTCCATTGACATGACCGGCCGCGCCCCGCCCTTGCCAGCTTTGCGCGCCTTTGCCGCCTGGGTGCGGCTGGGCTCGGTGAATGCCGCTGCCGAAGAACTCCAGCTCACGCCGGGCGCAGTGAGCCACCAGATCCGCGCACTCGAAGAGTTTTTGAACGTGCCCCTGATCGAGCGCAACGGCCGCCGCTGGACGCTGACCGACACGGGCCGCATTTACGGTTACCAGGTGCGCCAGGCCCTGCAGGACATCGTGGACGTGACCGAACGCGTGCGCAGCCAGCGGCATGCTCAGGCCCACACCCAGGACCTGCGCGTGGCGGTGCTGCCCTCGTTTGCCAACGGCTGGTTGTTGCCCCGGCTGGCCGACTTCACCCGCTGGCACCCACAGGTGCGGCTGCAGCTGCATGGCTCCATGGACTATGTGGACCTGAGCGAAGGTCAGGTGGATTGCGCGATCCGTTTTGGCCATGGCCGCTGGCCCGAAGCCGAAGTGCGCCCCCTGATGGGTGACAGCTTGCTGCTGTTGGCCTCACCCACTTTGCTGGGGCCCGAGCCCCCGCAAACCCTGAAACAGCTGCTGCAACTGCCCTTACTGCACGCCAGTGAAAACTGGGCCACCTGGCTGGCCGATGTGCCCGAAGCCCACAGCGGCGTGCAGCGGCCCGCCAGCCACATGAGCTTCACCGACTCGACCCACTTGCTCGAAGCCACCCGACTGGGGATGGGCGTGGCGCTCAGCCGCCGCTCGATCGCAGACCAGCTGCTGCAACGGCGCGAACTGGTGCAGGCCCATGCCCACGAATGTGCGCACGCGTCGGCTTATTACCTGCTGCTACCCAAAGTCAGCGGCAAGCACCCGGCCCGCGATGCCTTTGCCGACTGGCTGCAAGGCGCGTGTTCGCGCTTTGCCCAGCGCCATGCGCTGCCCACAGGCGTGCTGAACGGCGGCTAAGCCGTTTGCGTTTCAAAAGCCTCAAATCTGGCGGTAACGCGCAAAACCCGAAGCTCTGAGCTGACACGCCGGGCACTGGCCGCAGCCATAGCCCCAGTCGTGGCGTTGCGTGCGCTCGCCCAGGTAGCAGGTGTGGCTGTGCTCCACGATCAAGTCCACCAAGGCCTGACCGCCGCCTTGCGGCACAGCCTTTTGGCCCAGCTCGTGCGCCAGCTGCCAGGTCTGGGCCTTGTCGATCCACATGAGCGGGGTTTCGATCAACAACTTGCGGTCCATGCCCAGCGACAAGGCCACCTGCATGGCTTTCATGGTGTCGTCGCGGCAGTCGGGGTAGCCCGAGAAATCGGTCTCGCACACGCCCGTGACGATGACCTGCAAGCCCCGGCGGTAAGCCAGCGCCGCGGCCAGCGTGAGGAACAGCAGGTTGCGCCCCGGGACAAAGGTGTTGGGCAGGCCCGAGCTGGCCATTTCAATCGCGGTGACGCGGGTCAAGGCGGTTTCGCTGATCTGGCCCAGGATGCCCGCGTCCAGCAAGTGGTCTTCGCCCATCTTGGGGGCCCATTGGGGAAACTTCGCCTTGATCGCGGCCAGCACGTTCAGGCGGGCTTCCAACTCGACTTTGTGGCGCTGGCCGTAGTCGAAGGCGAGGGTTTCAACGGGTTCGTATTTGGACAGCGCATGGGCCAGGCAGGTGGTGGAGTCCTGACCACCGGAAAACAGGACGAGGGCGGAGGTGTGCATGGGTTGGGATGGTAACGCTTGGGTCTGCGCTCGGAAGCTTTCATCGGAGGGGCGCGTTTGGAAGGGGCCGGCGGCGGGCTCCTCATGAGGCGGGGGTACGCCAAAATCGTCGCCCGCCGCCGGCCCCTTCCAAACGCTGGTGGTGACCGCTTTCCTTGCTGGCCATGCGGGTGCTGACTGCGCAGCCCATGGTGTTGTGTGGGTGGGAGGGGGCGGGCACGGTGTGACGAATTAAGTATCACCCCGGAAAGATTTGAATTTGTCACCCCCGACTTGATCGGGGGTCCAGGGCTTCGTTGGCCATGGATACCCGCGTTCGCGGGCATGACAGGGTCTCCGCTCATCCCCGAAAATACCGCTTCACGATAGCGGACAATCAAGCCTTCAAAAAGCTGTCCAACCCCACGTGTCCCCCCACCTCCCCATCCTGCGCGAAGTATTTGGCTACGACGCCTTTCGCGGCCCGCAGCAAGCCATCATCGACCATGTGGCCGCCGGGGGTGATGCGCTGGTGCTCATGCCCACGGGCGGGGGCAAATCGCTGTGTTACCAAATTCCAGCCATTGCACGCCAGCGCGCTGGCCACGGCATCACGGTGGTGGTGTCACCGCTGATTGCGCTGATGCACGACCAGGTGGGTGCCCTGCACGAAGCGGGGGTGAGTGCCGCTTTCCTCAACTCCACTTTGACCAGCGAAGAGGCCAGTGACATCGAACGGCGTTTGCTGCGCGGCGAGATCACGCTGCTCTACGCTGCGCCCGAGCGCGTGACCAACGGGCGATTTTTGGCGCAGATGGATTCGCTGCTCGAGCGGGGGTTGCTGAGCCTGTTTGCGATCGACGAAGCCCATTGCGTAAGCCAGTGGGGCCACGACTTCCGGCCCGAATACCGGGGCCTCACCGTCTTGCACGAGCGCTACCCCAGCGTGCCGCGTGTGGCGCTCACAGCCACGGCCGATGCGCTCACGCGTGCCGACATCGTCGAGCGGCTGCAGCTGGAAAGCGCCAAGCTGTTCATCAGCAGCTTTGACCGGCCCAACATCCGCTACACCATCGTCGAGAAAAAAGACGCCAGCACCCAGCTGCTGCGCTTCATCGAGCGCGAACACCCGGAAGAAGCGGGCGTGGTCTATTGCCAGTCGCGCAAGCGGGTCGAAGAGGTCGCGGCCATGCTGTGCGAAGCGGGCATCCGTGCCCTGCCCTACCACGCGGGGCTGGACGCGGCCGTGCGCCAGCGCCACCAGAACGAATTTCTGCGCGAAGAAGGCGTGGTGATGGTGGCCACCGTGGCTTTTGGCATGGGCATCGACAAGCCCGATGTGCGCTTTGTGGCGCACCTGGACATGCCCAAGAACATCGAAGGCTACTACCAGGAGACAGGCCGCGCCGGACGCGACGGCCTGGCGTCTGACGCGTGGATGGCCTACGGCCTGCAAGACGTGGTGAACCAGCGCCGCATGATCGACGAAAGCCCTGCGGGCGAAGAATTCAAGCAAGTCATGCGCGGGAAGCTCGACGCGCTGCTGGCCCTGGCCGAAGCGACCGATTGCCGCCGCGTACGCCTGCTGAGCTACTTTGGCGAGAGCTACGCCAGCCAAAAGGACAGCGCGCAGGGCGTGTACATGCCCTTTTGTGGCAACTGCGACAACTGCCTGAACCCGCCCGAAGTCTGGGACGGCACCGACGCCGCACGCAAGCTGCTGTCCACGGTGTACCGCACGCAGCAAAGCAGTGGCCACAGCTTTGGGGCCAGCCACACCATGGACATCGTGCGGGGCAAAAAAACCGAGAAGGTGGTGCAGCGTGGCCACGAAGGCATCAGCACCTTTGGCCTGGGCGCGGAATACAGCGAGCAGCAGTTGCGCGCCGTGATGCGCCAGCTGATTGCGATAGGCGCTTTGCATGTGCACACCGAAGACGGTTTCAGCACCCTGCATCTGACCGAGGCGTCACGCGCCGTGCTCAAAGGCGAGGTGCCCGTGCAGCTGCGCGAGAGCACCAGCCAGCGCAGCGACAAAAAAAGCCGCACCCGCAGCGGTCCGGCACCCGCAGCCGCCAACTTGGGGCAAGACGCGATGGTGCGTTTCATCAACCTCAAGGCCTGGCGAGCCGAGGTGGCCAAGGAACACAACCTGCCCGCGTATGTGATCTTCCACGACGCGACGCTGGCCGCCATTGCCGAGGCCGCACCGCAAAGCCTGTCGGACCTGCAGGGCATCAGCGGCTTGGGTGTGAAAAAGCTCGAAGCCTATGGCGACCAGGTGCTGAAAGTCTGCAAGGGCTGATGCCCTGCGGCTGGGCCGGCCCGGCCCATTGAGAGCGCCAGCGCACGGTCCATCGTGCGATCACCGCCTAAGCTGTTCCCTGCAGACATGACCGTCACAGCAGGAGAACCCCCATGAACCAAGCCACCCAAACGCTCAGGCACGAGCACGAAGCCATCACACTGGGCCTGAAAATTCTGGCCCGGATGGAGCAGCGCGTGAACGCCGAGCAGATCACGGACATCCAGGACTTGTCCACCATGACAGATTTCCTGAAGACCTTTGCAGACACCTGCCACCATGGCAAGGAAGAAGGCATTTTGTTTCCGGCCCTGAAAGACCTGGACCCGAAGCAAACACAAGGGCCGATTCAGGGCATGCTGGACGAACACGCCCAAGGTCGCCAGCTCCTGGCCGACATGCAAGCGGCTTTGCAGCCCACGCTGAAAATCAACGCCTTCCATGAGGCCGCCAGAGCCTACGCCCAACTGTTGCTGGCCCACATCGAGAAAGAAAACACCGTCCTCTTCCCGATGGCCGAGCGCCTTTTGTCACCCGAGCAACAAACCCAGCTGGCCCATGCTTTCGATGCGCACGAAGACCAGGTCATGGGCCCAGGCCAACATGAGGCCCTGCACGCCACACTGAAGAAGCTGCTGGCCAAATATCCGGCTTGATTGGCCCGCGCTGCCTCAGGAAGGGTCCACCGCGATGGCGCCGCGGCGGATCTGGTCGCGCTCAAGCGATTCAAACAGCGCCTTGAAGTTGCCTTCGCCAAAGCCTTCGTCGGCCTTGCGCTGGATGAACTCGAAGAACACAGGGCCCAGCAGCGTCTGGCTGAAGATCTGCAACAGCAACCGCTTCTCGCCATTGGCGGTAGAGCCGTCCATCAAGATGCCGCGCGCCTGCAACTCGGGCACAGGCTCGCCATGGCCCGGCAGGCGCTCTTGCAGCATCTCGTAATAGATGTCGTTGGGCGCTGTCATGAGTGGAATGCCCGCCATCTGCAAAGCATCCACACTCTTCAAAATATCGTCCGTCAGCAGCGCGATGTGCTGAATACCCTCGCCGTTGAACTGCATCAGGAACTCTTCGATCTGACCGCCCGTTTTGCCCGACTCTTCGTTGAGCGGGATGCGGATCATGCCATCGGGCGCGGTCATGGCGCGGCTGGTCAGGCCCGTGTATTCGCCTTTGATGTCGAAGTAACGGATCTCGCGGAAGTTGAAAATCTTTTCGTAGAAGTTGCCCCAAAAAGCCATGCGGCCCTTGTAGACGTTGTGCGTCAGGTGGTCGATGATCTTGAAGCCATGGCCGGGTGGATGGCGGTCCACCCCCTCGATGAATTCAAAGTCGATGTCGTAAATGCTCTTGCCGTCTTCAAAGCGGTCGATCAAATACAAAGGCGCGCCGCCAATGCCCTTGATGGCGGGCAGACGCAGCTCCATCGGGCCGGTCGGCACGTCCACGGGCTGGGCGCCCATGTCCAGCGCGCGGGCATAGGCCTTGTGCGAATCCTTGACACGAAAAGCCAGCGCGCAGGCACACGGGCCGTGCTCGGCAGCAAAGTAACCGGCCAGGCTTTTGGGCTCGCGGTTGACGATGAAATTGATGTCGCCCTGGCGGTAGAGCACCACGTCCTTGGAGCGGTGTTTCGCCACCAGCGTGAAGCCCATTTTTTCAAACAGGGGCTCCAGGGTGTTGGGCACAGGGGATGCGAACTCGACGAACTCGAAGCCACACAGGCCCATGGGGTTGTCAAAAAGATCGGTCATGAAAATCTCCAGCAATGAACCGGGCCGCGCTGCTGAAAGAGCACGGCCCGAATTGAAATCGGTCAAACAAAAAAGGGGAATTTGCAGGTCGGGGTTGGACCGAAAACACGTCGGACCTCAAGGTACCGACCTACAAGAAAATCTTCAAACCTGCGGCGGTGCGCAGGGCTTGCCCCGCGTGCTGCGCGCGAGGTGAATGCCGAAAATCAAAACCTGGATGGACATGGGGGGTGATGGTCGTCGCCTGAGCGTCAAATGTCAAGGCAAGCAGACGCCGAGCACTTCAGGCCACCGCTTGGCTGGCGCGCAAGCGCTCAATCTCAAGGGGGCTCAGGCCCAAGCTGGACAGCAACGCGTCTGTGTTCTCACCTTGGCGGGGTGGTTGGTGACGCACCCCCAAACGCTGGCCGCCCATGGTGAAGGGCAACAAGGCGGCGGGTGCGCTTTGCCCTGCCTTGGGACCATCGGTCAGGCGCACATCGGCCAAGCCGCCAGTGGCCTGCAGGTGCGGGTCATCAAACAGCTCTTCGGGCTTGACGATGGGCGCAAAAGGCAAGCCAGCCTTTTCAAAAATGGCCGACAGCTCGGCCGCCGTGAAGGCGGCCAGGCGGCGGCGCAAATCGGGTATCAACTCGGCACGAAGCGACACGCGCGCGTTGTTGTCAAAGTAACGCACATCGGCTTTCAGGTCTGCAAAGCCCAGCACGTCGCAGAAGGTGGCCCACTGCGCGTCGCTCACTGCCGCCAAAAAGATTTGCTCGCCGTTTTTGACGGTGAACACGTCGTACACCGCCCAGGCCGAGATGCGGTTGGGCATGGGCTCGGCCGCTTTGCCGGTGATGGCGTACTGCAGCATGTGCTGGCCGACCAGGAACACGTTGTTCTCAAACAAAGCCGACTGGATCTCTTGCCCACGCCCGGTGATGCCGCGCTGGATGAGTGCACCCAACACGCCAATCGCCCCGAACATGCCGCCCATGATGTCGTTCACGCTGGTGCCCGCACGCAGCGGGTCGCCCGGACGGCCGGTCATGTAGGCCAAGCCGCCCATCATCTGCACCACTTCGTCAAGCGCGGTGCGGTGGTCATACGGGCCAGGCAAAAAGCCCTTGAGGCTGGCGTAAATCAGCTTGGGGTTCTTGGCCGAGAGGCTGGCGTAGTCCAGGCCGTACTTGGCCATGGTGCCGGGCTTGAAGTTCTCGGCCACCACATCGGCCGTGGCACACAGGCGGCGCGCGATCTCAGCCCCCTCAGGGCTTTGCAGGTTGATCTGGATGCTCTTTTTGTTGCGGTTGAACATCGGGAAAAAGCCCGCACCCGAACCCAGCAGGTGCCGGGTGCGGTCGCCCTCGATGGGCTCGACCTTGATGACCTCGGCCCCCATGTCGGCCAGCACCATGCCGCAAGTGGGGCCCATGACCATGTGGGTGAACTCGACGACGCGCAGCCCTTCGAGTGGGAGTTTCCGAACCGATTCGGTCATGCGCGCACTCAGCGGTAAAACGCTTCCACTTTGCCTTTGAGCTTGATGAGCAGCGGCTGGCCTTTGCGGTCCAAAGTTTTGCCAGCGGGCACACGCACCCAGCCTTCGCTGATGCAGTATTCCTCGACGTCGTTGCGGTCCTTGCCATTGAAGCGGATGCCGATGTCGTGCTCAAACACGGCGCGCACATGGTGTGGGCTGCGGGCGTCGATGGACAGACGGTCAGGCAATGGGGGGCGCTCTGTGGCAGACGTTTCGGGGGTAGAGGATTCGGTCATGGGATGGCGAGTGCACAAAAAATAAGGAACAGCGGCGATTCTCCCCGATTTGCGGGGCCGTCGGTGGCAGAATCCCGGGTCCTTCGACGGCCAGCGCTTTGGTCTGTCCCGTCCGCTTCAGCTTCACCCCCGTCCTCATGACCTCTTCCCCCGCCGGCACGCTCGGCATCGATTTCGGCACCTCCAACTCGGCCGTAGCCTGGCTCGGCCCAGAGGGCAGTGCCCGCCTGATTCCGCTGGAGGGCGAGGCGCTGGCCATGCCCACGGCCGTTTTCTACAACGCCGAAGACCACAGCACGCACTTCGGGCGCGATGCCCTCAAACATTACCTGGAAGGCACCGAAGGCCGCTTGATGCGTTCGCTCAAAAGCCTGCTGGGCAGCCCGCTTTTGCTGGAGACCACACAGATTGGCCACCAGCAGATCAGCTTTCAGGACATCATCACCACCTTTTTGGCCACCCTGCGTGAACGCGCCACGCAAAGCTTGGGCAGCGCCCCACGCCGCGTGGTGATGGGCCGCCCGGTGCACTTTGTGGACGACGATCCCGCGCGTGATGCGCAGGCCGAGGCCTCACTGCGCCAAGCGGTCGAGGGGGTAGGCTTTGATGAGGTGTCGTTTCAACTCGAACCCATTGCCGCCGCGCTGGACTACGAACGGCGCCTGACGAAAGAAAGCACTGTGCTGGTGGTCGACCTGGGCGGCGGCACCTCGGACTTCACCGTGGTGCGCCTGGGGCCTGGGCGCATTCAGAGCCTCGACCGCAGTGCCGATATTTTGGCCACCACCGGCGTGCACATCGGCGGCACCGACTACGACCGGCAATTGAATCTGGCACAGGTCATGCCGTTGCTGGGTTACAAACACCTCGGCCCCGAACAGCGCGAAGTGCCCAGCCGCGTGTTTTTTGACCTGGCCACCTGGCACCTGATCCACTGGCAATACCAGCCCAAGGCCATCGCACATGCCCAAACCCTGCGCAGCAACTACAGCGAGCCGCGCCTGCACGAGCGCCTGATGCGCGTGCTGACCGAGCGGCACGGCCACCACATGGCCCACGAGGTGGAGCAGGCCAAGATCCGCTGTTCGGTGAGCCGCGCCGATACAGGCATTGATCTGTCGGTGATCGAGCGTGATTTGCAAGCGCATCTGGGCGTGGCCGACATGCAGGCGCATTTGCACGAGTTGCTGGCGCGCACCCTGGCCTGCGCCCGCGAATGTGTACAAAGCGCAGGGCTGAGTCAAGCTTCGCTCGATGCGATTTACCTGACAGGCGGCTCATCGGCCTTGAGCACTTTCCAACAAGCCTTAAAAGCCGAGTTCGCGGGCGTGCCGCTCATCGAAGGCGATTTGTTTGGCGGCGTGGCACTGGGCTTGGCCTACAGCCGCTGAGCTGAAAAAAAAGCCACTCAGGCATGACCTGAGTGGCTTTGGGTGCGAGCGGAGCCGATCAGCTCTTCACGGCAGCCAGAGCGGCATTGAAGGTGGCACTGGGGCACATGATGGCGGCCAGCTTGGCCTGGTCAGGCATGTAGTAGCCACCGATGTCCACAGGCTTGCCCTGCACGGCGTTGAGTTCTTCCACGATCTTTTTCTCGTTCTCGGTCAGTTGCTTGGCCAAAGGCGCAAACTGGGCCGCCAGCTCGGCGTCTTCGGTTTGCGCTGCCAGCTCCTGCGCCCAGTACATGGCCAGATAGAACTGGCTGCCACGGTTGTCCAGCTGACCCGTTTTGGGCGAAGGGTTCTTGTTGTTGTCGAGCAGCTTGCCGGTTGCGGCATCCAGCGTTTTGGACAACACGACGGCCTTTTTGTTGCCCGTCTTCAAGCCCAGATCTTCCAGCGACACGGCAAGCGCGAGGAATTCACCCAAGGAATCCCAGCGCAGGTGGTTTTCTTCCACCAGCTGCTGCACGTGCTTGGGGGCCGAGCCGCCCGCACCGGTTTCGTACATGCCGCCACCGGCCATCAAAGGCACGATGGAGAGCATCTTGGCCGAGGTGCCCAGCTCCATGATGGGGAACAGGTCGGTCAGGTAGTCGCGCAGGATGTTGCCGGTGGCGCTGATGGTGTCCAGACCACGGATCACGCGCTCCAGGGTGTAACGCATGGCACGCACTTGGCTCATGATCTGGATGTCCAGACCGGCCGTGTTGTGCTCGTGCAGGTACATCTTGACCTTGGTGATGAGCTGGGCTTCGTGGGGGCGGTACTGGTCGAGCCAGAACACCACGGGCATGCCGGAGTTGCGGGCACGGGTCACGGCCAGCTTGACCCAGTCGCGGATCGCCGCGTCCTTGACCTGGCACATGCGCCAGATGTCGCCCTCTTCCACGTTTTGGCTCAGCAGCACTTCGCCGGTGTTGAGGTCGGTGATGTTGGCCACGCCGTCTTCAGGAATCTCGAACGTCTTGTCGTGCGAGCCGTATTCTTCGGCTTGCTGGGCCATCAGGCCCACGTTGGGCACCGTGCCCATGGTCTTGGGATCGAACGCGCCGTGCCATTTGCAGAAGTTGATCATCTCCTGATAAATGCGGGCAAAAGTCGACTCGGGCATGACGGCCTTGACGTCTTTCAGGCGGCCGTTGGCGTCCCACATCTTGCCGCCGTTGCGGATCATGGCGGGCATGGAGGCGTCCACGATCACGTCATTGGGCGAATGGAAGTTGGTGATGCCCTTGGCCGAGTCCACCATGGCCAGCTCGGGACGGCCTTCGTGGCAAGCGTGCAGGTCACGCTTGATCTCGTCTTGCTTGGACTGGGGCAAGCTGGTGATCTTGTTGTACAGATCGGCCATGCCGTTGTTGACGTTCACACCCAACTCTTTGAACAGGGCACCGTGCTTGGCAAACGCGTCCTTGTAGAAAATCTTGACGCAATGACCGAACACGATGGGGTGGGACACCTTCATCATGGTGGCCTTGACGTGCAAGGAGAACATCACACCGGTTTTGTGCGCGTCTTCGATTTCTTTTTCATAGAACTCGAGCAAGGCTTTCTTGCTCATGAACATGCTGTCGATGACTTCGCGGTCAAGCAAGGAAACTTTGGGTTTGAGGATGATGGTCTTGCCGCTCTTGGTGATCAGCTCCATCTTCACGTCACGCGCGCGGTCCAGCGTCATGGACTTTTCGCCGTGGTAGAAGTCGCCCGCGTGCATGTGCGAGACGTGCGAGCGCGAAGCCTGGCTCCACTCGGCCATGCTGTGAGGGTTCTTGCGGGCGAATTCCTTGACCGCACGAGGAGCGCGGCGGTCCGAGTTGCCTTCACGCAGCACCGGGTTCACGGCAGAGCCTGTGCACTTGGCATAGCGGGCCTTGATGGCTTTTTCTTCGTCGTTTTTGGGGTTCTCGGGGTAGTCGGGCAGGGCGTAGCCTTTGGCCTGCAGCTCCTTGATGGCAGCCGTCAGCTGACCGACAGAAGCGCTGATGTTGGGCAGCTTGATGATGTTGGCTTCGGGCTTGAGGGTCAACTTGCCCAACTCGGCCAGGTTGTTGGTGACGCGCTGCTCAGGAGGCAGCAGATCCGAAAATTCACCCAGAATGCGGGCGGCCACCGAAATGTCGCTTTCGGCCACGTCGATGCCGGCAGGCGCTGCAAAAGTGCGGATGATGGGCAGGAACGATGCCGTGGCCAACAAAGGCGCTTCGTCTGTCAGGGTGTAAATGATCCGGGATTTGTCTGCAGCCATGGGTACTCTCGTTGTCAGGGATATGAAAAAAGAATCCGGCGCTCGGCGGTATGTCGAGCCGATTCAAAAATCGCCCTTTTAAGGCGGTTTAGCCCGTGACTTTATCTCAAATACCCCCCCGTTTTGCTTACTGGGGACCCGCCGCCGTCTCCTGGTGGGGGCCCTCAGACTGGCCGGGCGATTAAACTGACACCCCTTCAAACATGCGTCAGCCCCACGGGTGGGCGCTTTTTTCACAGCATCTGCGCCTTTGGGGGCAGACCACCACCAAGGAAAACCGCCATGGGCGCGCAATGGAAAGCAAAAGGCAAGGCACAGGCAGCAGACGCCCGGGGCAAACTGTTTGGCCGCCTGGCCAAGGACATCATGATCGCCGCCCGCAACGGCGCGGACCCCGCTGCCAATGCCCGTTTGCGCCTGGTGGTCGAACAAGCCCGCAAGGTGTCCATGCCCAAAGACACCCTGGAGCGCGCCATCAAAAAAGGCGCGGGCCTCTTGGGCGATGCCGTCAGCTTTGACCGCGTCATTTATGAAGGTTTCGCGCCCCACCAGGTGCCGGTGATGATCGAAGTGCTGACTGACAACGTGAACCGCACCGCGTCCGAAATGCGCGTGTTGTTCCGCAAGGGCCAGCAGGGCACGTCGGGTTCGGTGTCCTGGGACTTTGACCATGTGGGGTTCATCGAGGCCGAGCCTGCCCAGCCTGGGGCCGACGCCGAATTGGCCGCCATCGAAGCCGGTGCGCAGGATTTTGAACCCGCCGACGAAGACGGCGTGACGGTGTTCATCACCGAAGCGACCGACTTGGACCTGGTCAGCCGTGCCCTGCCCAATTTCGGCTTCACCGTGGTGTCGGCCAAACTGGGCTACAAACCCAAAAACCCGATCGACCCGGCCAACTTGAGCGCCGAGCAACTCGAAGAAGTTGAAGCCTTCCTGGGCGCGATCGACAACAACGACGACGTTCAAAACGTGTTTGTGGGCTTGGCAGGCTGAACTGCCTGACAGGTGACACAACGCACTGACGAACACAGCCCGCCCCACTAAGGTGGGCTGTTGTCATTTTCAGGAGCGTTTTGCCATGAACCTGTCCCAACTTTGCCAACGCGACATCCTCACCCTGAGCGCCGAAGCCCCGGTGCGCAAAGCCGCCGAGATGATGCGCATCCACCATGTGGGTGCGCTGGCCCTGACCGACCCCGAAGACGCCACACGCGTGGTAGGCGTGGTGACCGACCGCGATCTGGTCATCAACCTGCTGGCCCAGGACCGCTTGCCACAAGAGCAGAATGTGGGCGCTTTCAGCACACCCCACTTGATTCGCGTGCCCGGCACGGCCAGCGTGCACGAAGCCGTGCAGGCCATGACCCAACACGGGGTGCGGCGGCTGTTCGTCACCGAGGCCAACGGGCGGCTGATGGGTCTGGTCTCGCTGGACGACCTGCTGGTCCACCTGGCCGATGAGCTGAGCGCTCTGGCGCAGGCCTTGCGGATTGGCATCGACCTGGAAAGCAGCCGCACCTCGCCCATGTTCAACCCGGCTGAAATGACCGGGGGCATGTACCTGGCACAACACGAGCCTTGATGTGGGCACAGGGTGGGCCTGCTGTGTGACACAGGCCACATGGAAAAAGCCAGGCCCCCAAATGACAAACCCGACCGGCGAACCGGTCGGGCTGATGGGTCGTCACGAGAGGATCGTCCCAAGGATTGCCCAAAAGAAGATTCATCGTTCTGATGGGCGGGGCACATGCATGTGCCCCAGAGGATGCTTCGATCAGTTTCCCGATGTCAGCGGTTTCACTGTAATCCCGCCGGGCAACCGTGGTCAAGGCCCTGTTACATGTTTTGCGGAACTCAGCCGCGACTGCGCCGCTTTTGCACCGCCTGCGCCAGGGCCTCCAACACCGGCACCGTCTGCGCAAAGCTGATGCAGGCGTCGGTGATGGACACGCCGTACTGCAAAGGCTGACCCGGTTTTTGGTCTTGTCGGCCTTCTTGCAAATGGCTTTCGATCATCAGGCCCATGATGCGGCGGTCACCCGCGGCCACCTGCGCGGCCACGTCGTGCGCCACCTCGATTTGCTTGGCGTGCTGCTTGCTGCTGTTGGCGTGCGACACATCCACCATCACTTGCGGGGCGATGCCCGAGGCTTCGAGCGCCTTGCAGGCCGCATCCACATCGGCTGCCGAATAGTTGGGGGTCTTGCCACCGCGCAGGATGATGTGCACGTCCTGGTTGCCACGCGTCTCGAAGATCGCGGCCTGGCCCATCTTGGTCATGCCCATGAAGGCGTGCGGGGCCTTGGAGGCCACCACCGCATCGGCTGCGACCTTGACGCCGCCATCCGTCCCGTTCTTGAAGCCGACTGGGCACGACAGGCCGCTGGCCAGCTGGCGGTGGCTTTGGCTCTCGGTGGTGCGCGCACCGATGGCACCCCAGGTGACCAGATCGCTGATGAATTGCGGGCTGAGCAAGTCCAGGAATTCCGTGGCCACGGGCAGGCCCAGGTCGATGATGTCGAGCAACAGTTTGCGGGCCATCTCCAGGCCTTCGTTCATGGCAAAGCTGCCGTCCAGGTGCGGGTCGTTGATGTAACCCTTCCAACCCACCGTGGTGCGAGGCTTTTCAAAATACACGCGCATGACGATTTGCAGGTCTTTGGCGTGCTTGTCGGCTTCGGCCTTGAGCAGCCGGGCATAGGCGATGGCCTGGTCGTGGTCATGGATCGAGCAGGGCCCGACCACCACGACCAAACGGTCGTCCTGGCCTTGCAGCACATTCGAGATGTCTTGCCGTGAACGCTCCACCAGCGCCAGGTGCGCGGGCGATGCGGGCAGCCGCTCTTCGAGCAGCGCGGGCGTCATGAGGGGGCGCACCGAAGCAATGCGGGTGTCGTCGATGCGGGTTTTGTCTTGGGTGGAAAGCATGTGTGAAGTCACCTGATAATTCAGACCCAGTTTAAAGGGAACCACGATGACGCTGCCCGCCCCCCAGTTGGAACATGTTTGCGATTTGGCCGTGACCATCGCACCACCCGTTGAAGTCGGCCACACGCCCGCAGGCCTGCGCCGCATGATCCCGATCACCGGTGGCACCGTGACCGGCCCGCGCCTGAACGGCAAAGTGCTGGCAGGCGGTGCCGACTTTCAGCTGATTTTGGGCGGCGGCACACAAGCGCACCTGGATGCGCGCTATGTGATCGAACTCGACGACGGCTCACGCGTGTTCGTGCAAAACACCGCCCTGCGCGTGGCATCGCTGGACAATTCACAGCGCATCATGAACGGCCAACCGGTCAACCCCGACGAGATCTATTTCCGCTGCCAGCCCAAGCTGGAAGCCACAGCGCCGCAGTGGGCCTGGCTGAGCGAGAGCCAATTCATCGGCAGTGGGCGACGGGCACCCGACGGCGTGTTTCTGAGTTTTTACCGGGTGCTGTGAACGGGCCTGAAGGGCCTGCGACATTGCGCTGGAGGTGCACTCACATGAATCGCGCGGGCGCGTAAGGGGCTGGGTCAATCCAGGTGTGTCGGCCCTCGACCATCTCGGCAAGCAAGCGTCCGGCCACAGGCCCCAAGGTGAAGCCCTGATGGGCATGGCCAAAGTTGAACCACAAACCCTTGTGGCGCGGCGCAGGCCCCGTCACAGGCAACATGTCGGCGGTGCAGGGGCGCGCGCCCAGCCAAGGGGCCTCGGGCAAAGGCTCACCCAAATTCACCAGTTCACGCGCCAAGGCTTCGGCCTTGGCCAGTTGCACGGGCGTGGGTGGGGCATCGATGGGGGCAAACTCAGCCCCGGTGGTCAAACGCAGGCCGCGCTGCATGGGCGCCAGCACATAGCCGCGCTCGGCATCGAGCACCGGTTGAAGCAGCTGGGCGGGCGAGGTGTAGTGCTGGTGGTAACCGCGTTTGATGAACAGCGGGAAACGGTAACCCAGCGTGCGAATCAAACCGTCGGCCCAGGGGCCCAGCGCCAGCACGGCTTGCTCGGCATGCACACGGCCTTCGGTGGTTTGCACCGACCAGCCCAAGCCTTGCGACTGCAAGCTGGTCGCGTCTCCCGTCAACAAGCGCCCGCCCCGCGCCACAAACAGATCCGCATAACGTTGCACCAAGGCGCCGGGGTCGTTGACCGCCCACGGGTCCAGCCAATGCACGGCGCCCGCCAGTGGCAAGCGCAAAGCAGGTTCGGCCTGCGCCAGCTGGGTGGTGTTTTCGGCCTGATAACGCACACCAAAACGGTCATGCAAGTTCGCAGCCCGTTCAACCGCCTCGTCCAGCGCCTTGGAGGTGCGGAACACAAAACGGAATCCTTCATGGCGCGCCAGATCCTGTGCACCGGCAGCGGTCATGAGGAAACGGTGTTCGTCGGTGGCATGGGCGATCAGGCGGCTGTACGCGTGGGTGGCTTGCGCATGGCGCTTGGGGTGTGAGTGGCGCAAGTAGCGGAGCAACGATCCGGCCATTTGCCACAAACCCCGCGCATGCCAATGGACCTCGGCCCCCCGGCCCATGGCCACATTCAACAAGAAACCTGGCTCACGCGGAAAAGCATAAGGTTCGACCGCTTCGCGCTGAATCAGGCCGGCATTGCCAAAAGACGTTTCCTGCCCCGGTGCACGGCGGTCCAACAGCACCACGTCGAAGCCACGCTGCTGCAAATGCAAGGCGGTGCAGGTGCCGACCATGCCAGCGCCCAGAACAAGGATGGAAGAAGTCATGACGTTTCAAACGGTGTAGCGGGTGTCCATGGATCAAGGCCTGTTGTCAAAAGACAAACCTTGGGTGTGTCCAGTATAGAGACGGTCAAGCGTTCGCCGGCCCCCCGTTTGCGGCGGATGGCACTGAGACCTTTTGCTCTGTTTAAACTGTTCGCATGAGCACCTCCACTGAAAACCTGCAACAAGCCTTGTCCGAGCTGTTTGCCCCCTGGGTACAGGCCTTGAACCTGACCGTCGAAAGCACGCAAGCGGACAGCGTGACTTTGCGCCTGCCGCAAAGCGATCAGCTTTCGCGCGTGGGCGGCATGCTGTGCGGGCAGGCCATGATGGCCGCGGCGGACACGGCCATGGTGCTTGCGCTGATCCAGCACTTTGGCCAATTCAGGCCCTGCAGTACGGTGCAGCTGTCCAGCACCTTCATGAAACCGTTGTCGGGGCAGGACGCCCTCGTCACAGCACGCGTCTTGCGGGCAGGCAAAGCCATGGCGTTTGGCGAAATCGACCTGGCCGGGGCCGATGACGGTAAAAGTGTTTTCAGGGCCAGCACGACTTACGCCTTGATGTGAAGGGGTCGTTTTGCCAGCGGCAACCCACGCGACGGCTTGATCGGGTCTTCACTGTTAATGTGTTGCATCTGTTGATTGGAGGTCCGGCATGAAACACATGGGTTGTCTCTCTTTTGCAAAGCCACAAACTGCGCGGCGCGCGCTTTTGCTGGCCTGCTCCGGCATGCTGGTGGGAGCCCTTGGCCTGCAAGCTACCAAGGCTTTGGCGCAGGAGTTCCCGCCCAAGAAAAACATCACCATGGTGGTGGGCTTTGTGGCGGGGGGTGCGGCCGATACGGGTGCGCGCATCATCGCCAAACGGCTGGGCGAGAACCTGGGCGTGTCGGTCACGGTCGAAAACAAGGCAGGGGCCGGTGGCAACATTGCGCACCAATTCACCGCCACCGGCCCTGCCGACGGCAGTGTGCTGCTGCTCGGCTCGGTCGGACCGCTGGCGATTGCGCCGCACATGATGAAACTGCCCTATGACCCGGTCAAGGATCTGGCGCCCTTGACGATGGCCATGAATTTTCCGAACGTGTTGGTGGTTGACCCGGGCGCGGGCATCAAGACCTTTGCCGACTTCATCGCCACCGCCCGCAAGAACCCCGGCAAGCTGACTTTTGCCTCGACCGGGCCGGGCTCAGCCTCACACCTGTCGGGCGAACTGCTCAACGACATGGCCAAGCTGGACACGGTGCACGTGCCCTACAAAGGCGGTGCAGCGGCGCTGCAAGACGTGCTGGGCGGCCGCGTCACTGGCTGGTTTGCCACGATGGCCACGGCCGCGCCCCACATCGAAGCGGGCAAACTGATCGCCTTGGCCAGCACAGGTACGCAACGGCTGGCGACGCTGCCCAAGGTGCCGACCGTGGCCGAGTCGGGCTTTCCTGGTTTCAACGCCACCAACTGGTACGCTTTTGTGGCCTCGTCCAAAGTGCCCAAACCCGTGCTGGACCGCTGGAACACCGAACTGGTCAAGGTGCTGACCACCCCCGACGTGGTCGAGCAACTCAACAAGCACGGCCTCACCCCCATGCCAGGCACCCGGGACGAGCTGGGACGCTACATGGCCAGCGAAAGCGCGATGTGGGGTCGGGTGATCCGTGAGCGCAAGATCGTGGGGGATTGAGCTGCAAAAGTCAGCGCTTGCCCCCTGTCAGTCTGGCGAAACACCCGATTGGCTACAATAGCGGGCATTACAGAGTTTGAGGTTCACCATGTCTGCTCACAACGACACACACACATCTGACGATCCCGTGGAAAACGTGGTCAAGCACATTCCCGTGGTCATTCCGGCCGCTGGTGCGGTGTTGATTTTCTTGTTGGCCTTCATCGCCGTGTTCATGGCCTGAGGCTTTGACCGTTTGCGGTGCTGGTCTTTGGGCCGCACCGTTCAGCCCAATACCCGCTACAGCTTCGGCTTGGCGGGTTTTGTTTTGGGCCGAAGATCGTGCCCGCGTGTCAATTGGCTGCGTCGCGCACGGGCATGATGTGCAAAGCCTGCGGGGCGATCAGCAACTGAACCCAACCACCGGTCTCCACTTGCAGGCGCCGCAACAAACGCGTGGTCAGGTTCAAGGTGAGGGTCTGACCGGGCAGGTCTTGCGGCGACACAGTGCACAGGCTGATTTCGCCCAGCGACAAAACCTCCAGCAACTGGCAACGCAAGCGGGTCTGCCCAGCGACGGTTTCCAAAGCTTCGCCATCGCGCAGCACATCGACCTGCTCCCCGTTCAGCACCCAGGTCACGGGTGTGTCGTCCCCGATCTTGTTTTTGTCGATCACGGCCAGATCGATGCTTTGTTCAGGCCTGGCCGCATCGGTCCAACGCAGACGGCCCCAGCCGGGCCGGTCCTTGAAAAAACGCCCTGCAAAATGGTTTTGAATGCCCACCAGTTCGGCCACCCGGGCGTTGCGCGGGCTGGCGAACACGCGGGCTGGCTCGCCCGTTTGCAGGGTTTGACCCGCGTCGACGATCACCACCCGGTCGGCCAATCGACGGGCTTCAGCCAAATCGTGCGTCACCAGCACCATGGGCACCAACACCTTTTGGCGCAAGGCGGCCAGCTCGCGGTAGAGCGTCTGGCGGGTGGGCGCGTCCACCGCAGAAAAAGGCTCGTCCAGCAACAAAACACCAGGCAAGGCTTCAGGCACCACAGCATGGGCCACCGTGGGCTTGGCCATGACGCGCACCAACGCCCGCGCCAGCGCCACGCGCTGCTGCTGGCCACCTGACAATTGAGACGGCCTGCGGCCACTCAAAGCACCCAGCCCCAGGCGTGCGAGCAAACCCTGCACGTCGTCTGGCGTCCAGCCCGGCCCAGCCGCCAGCGCCACATTGGCCTGCGCCGTCATGTGCGGAAACAGCGCGTAGTGCTGGAACACCAGACCTGCCCGGCGCGCTTGCGGGCTCAGCTGCACGCCCGCCGCTGTGTCCAGCCAAGCTTGGCCCGCCACCCGAATGTGGCCCTGCACATCGGCGGGCGTCCACAAGCCCGCGATGGCGCGCAGCATGCTGGTCTTGCCGCTGCCCGACGGCCCGACCAGCGCCACCAGTTCGCCCGCACCGCAGTCAAACTCGGCCTCCAGCCGGATCGGGCTGGCCGAGCGCAGTTGCACTTGCAGGCCGGTCATCAGCGCTCCTGCAGGGCACGACCCAGTGGGCCCACCCGGTCAAACGCCAGCACCAGGCTCAGCGCCAGCAGCGACACGCCCACCAGGGCCAACGCCATCACATGGGCCGACTGCAGGTCCATGCCCTGCACCTTGTCGTAGAGCGACACCGACAGGGTACGGGTTTCGCCCTCGATGTTGCCGCCCACCATGAGCACCACGCCAAACTCGCCCAGCGTGTGCGCCACCGTGAGCGCCATGCCGGCCAGCAAACCGGGCCAGGCCAGCGGCAATTCGATGCGCCAAAACGTCTGCCATGTCGACAGGCCCGAGACCCAGGCCGCCTCGCGCAGGCTGTGCGGCACCGCGGCAAAGGCGCGTTGAATCGGTTGCACCATGAAGGGCAGGTTGACCAAGACGCTCACCAGCAGCAGGCCCTCCAGAGTGAACACCAGCCGTATGCCCGAAGCCGCCAACCACGCGCCCAAGGCGCTGCCTTGGCCAAAGGCCACCAAGAAGTAAAAGCCAATCACCGTGGGTGGCAACAGCAAGGGCAGCAGCAGCAAAGCCTCGACCACAGGCCGCCCGGCCCAGGCCGTCACCGCCAACCAGCGGGCCAGCGCCAAGCCGACAGGCAGCAGCGCCAAGGTGGTCAAAACCGCCAAGGTCAGCGAAACGTGAAGGGCGGACCAGTCCATGGGTGGAATGTGTGAGGGTTGAATTGAAGGAGCTGTCTGGTTTTGAAGCGCCGCGCCAACTCAAAGGCCACAGCGCACCGCCTGATTATTGCGGCAAGGCATAACCATGGCGCACCCACACAGCCAGTGCCTGCGCACTGAGCAAAAAACGCTGCCAGGCCACGGCCGCCTCGCTGGCGCCCTTGAGCAAAACCATGCGCTGGTGCAAAGGCGCGTGCAAGTCGGCGGGCAAGGGCAAGACCTGCAAACTGCGGGCAATTTCGGGAGCCAGCGCCAGCGCCAGCGCGGTGATGCCCGCCTGCGCCGCGCCCGTGGCCACAAACTGGGTGGCTTGGCCGATGTGGTCACCCAGCACTTTCTGCGCTGTCGGCAACGGCCCGACACCCGAGCGGCGTAAAGCCTCCTCGGCCGCCACGCCATAAGGGGCCAGCGCCGGGTTGGCGATGGCGAACTTGTCCCCCGGCTTCAAGGCGCGCACGACCGCAGCCAGCCCCTGGTTCAAGGGCAGTGGAGAATTTTTAGGCACGATCAGCGCCAACCGACCGGTGGCGTAGCGGTATCCGGCGTCCACCGTGCGGCCCGCCTTGACCAGTTCGACCACCCGGTCTTCGTCGGCTGAAATGAACTGCTCCACCGGCAAGCCCTGCAGAATCTGCCGCGCCAGGTTGCCTGATGCGCCCAGATTCACATCAATCCGAATCCCGGTTTGTTGTAGATAAAGGCCTGTCAGGTCAGCCAGCACAAACTTCAGATTGCTGGCTGCAGCGATTTTGACGGGTCCCGAACTGCGCGTCTGTGCCCCCCATGACGTGCTCAATGGCCAGCCCAGTGCAGCCATCAAGCAAGCGCGGCGCCCTGCTTGGGGTCCAGACGCCACAAGGAGTTGCATAACGTCATGCATCTTTTGCATAGATTTAAAGGGGTTTAGAACCGATCTGACAGGCACGAAACAGGCAGTCTCCCTAAAATCGAGACCCGCTGGTTACGAAGCGGTTACCGCCGCCCTTTTCTCAATCTGTCACAGCCCCCTCAGTATCTCAGCCCCTCAGCCGTTTTTTCAAAGCCCCTGCGCAGAGGTTTTGAAAAAACGATTTTTAAACTTGGAGCCAGTCATGAACTCACCCGCAATGCAGGGCCTGAACCTGAACACACCCGCGTACGTCAAAAACGCACGGCTGATCGCCTGGGTCGCCGAAATGGCCGCACTGTGCAAGCCCGACAGCATCTGCTGGGCCGACGGCTCGCAGGAAGAATACGACCGCCTGTGCGCTGAACTGGTGGCCGCTGGCACCTTCAAGAAGCTCAACCCCGCCAAACGCGCCAACTCTTTCCTGGCCTGCACCGACCCCTCGGACGTGGCCCGCGTGGAAGACCGCACCTACATCTGCTCGGCCAAGAAAGAAGACGCCGGCCCGACCAACAACTGGATGGCCCCGGCCGAGATGCGCGCCACGCTCAACCCCCTGTTTGACGGTTGCATGAAGGGCCGCACCATGTACGTGGTGCCCTTCTCCATGGGTCCGCTGGGTTCGCACATCGCCCACATCGGGATCGAGCTGACCGACAGCGCTTACGTGGTCGTCAACCAGAAGCTGATGACCCGCATGGGCAAGGCCGTGTACGACGTGCTGGGCAGCAATGGCGAGTTCGTGCCCTGCGTGCACACCGTGGGCGCCCCGCTGGCCGCTGGTGAGAAGGACAAGACCACCTGGCCCTGCAACCCGACCACCAAGTACATCGTGCACTACCCCGAGACGCGCGAAATCTGGTCTTATGGTTCGGGCTACGGCGGCAACGCGCTGCTGGGCAAGAAGTGCTTTGCGCTGCGCATCGCCTCGACCATGGGCAAGGACGGCGGCTGGCTGGCCGAGCACATGCTGATCCTGGGCGTGACCAGCCCCGAGGGCAAGAAATACCACGTCGCGGCGGCCTTCCCCAGCGCCTGCGGCAAGACCAACTTCTCGATGCTGGTGCCGCCCAAGGCCTTTGACGGCTGGAAAGTCACCACCATCGGTGACGACATCGCCTGGATCAAGCCGCACGCCGACGGCAAGATGTACGCCATCAACCCCGAAGCCGGGTACTTTGGGGTGGCCCCCGGCACCAACATGAAGACCAACCCGAACTGCATGCTGAGCCTGCACAAGGACGTGATCTTCACCAACGTGGCCCTGACCGACGACGGCGACGTGTGGTGGGAAGGCATGGAGAAAGACACCGGCAAACTGCCCGATCACCTGATCGACTGGCAAGGCAAGGACTGGACACCCCAGATCGCCAAGGAGACCGGCGCCAAGGCCGCACACCCCAACGCCCGCTTCACCATTGCCGCCACCAACAACCCGGCCCTGGACCCGCAGTGGGACGACGCCAACGGCGTGGCCATCGACGCCATGATGTTCGGCGGCCGCCGCTCCACCACCGTGCCGCTGGTGACTGAAGCCCGCAGCTGGACCGAAGGCGTGTACATGGCCGCGACCATGGGGTCAGAGACCACCGCCGCCGCCTTTGGCGCGCAAGGCGTGGTGCGCCGCGACCCCTTCGCCATGCTGCCGTTTTGCGGCTACAACATGAGCGACTACTTCCAGCACTGGCTGGACATCGGCGCCAAGCAACAGGCCGCCGGCTTCAAGCTGCCCGCCATGTACTGCGTCAACTGGTTCCGCAAGGACGAGTCCGGTTCCTTCGTGTGGCCAGGTTACGGCGACAACATGCGCGTGCTCAAATGGATCATCGACCGCCTCGAAGGCAAGGCTCAGGGTCAGCAGACCATGTTCGGCGTGGCTCCGCAGTACGCTGAAATCAACTGGACCGGCATCGAGTTCAGCGCCGAGCAGTTCGCCAAGGTCACCAGCATCGACAAGGCCGCATGGTCCGAGGAATTCAAGCTGCACGACGAGCACTTCGCCAAGCTGGCTCAGCGCCTGCCCAAGGCACTGCTGGACACCAAGGCCGATCTGGAAAAGCGCCTGGCGGCTTAAGTTCGGTATCCCCGCGCAGGCGGGGGGCTCGCCATGAATTCATGGATGCCCGATCGAGTCGGGCATGACATCTCATGAATGCCGGGTCCGCATGCTTGGATGTCTCGCCCGTACCCTTGAATGTCAACCCCCTAGATGTCATACCCGCGCATGCGGGCATCCATGGTGAACGAAGGCAGAGACATGCCACCATGTCTGGCGACAGATAAGACAGCGACATGGTCTGACAAACGCCCCGGCCGCGAACCGGTGCGTTTTGACGTGACGGCACAATCAACGCACTTATGCTTTTGCTCAACACCCCTGAATCCCGCGAACGCCGGGCCCTTTGGCTGCTCTGGATCACACCGGCCCTGTGGTCCGTCAATTACATCGTGGCCCGCACCGCACCCGGGGTGGTGGAGCCGCACATGCTGGCGCTGGGGCGGTGGGCGCTGGCGGGTTTGATCCTGGGCTTCATTGCACGCAGTGAGCTCTGGCGCGAACGCCGCAGCAGCCTGCGGGTGGCTTGGCAATACCTGGTGCTGGGCGCTTTGGGCATGCTGATTTGCGGGGCCTGGGTTTACCTGGGCGCACAGACCACCACCGCCATGAACATCGCGTTGATTTACGCCGCCTCACCGGTACTGATCGCACTCGGTGCCGTGCTGTGGCTGGGCGAACGGTTTTCCTGGCGACAAGGCTTGGGCGTGCTGGTGGCCATGGCGGGCGTTTTCCATGTGGTGGTCAAGGGGCAATGGGCGGCGCTGGGCCAAGTGCAATGGGTGGCGGGTGACGGCTGGATTGTGGTCGCCATGATCGCTTGGGCAGGCTTTTCTTTGCTGCAAAAAAAATGGCCCTCGCCTTTGGGTGCCACTGCGCGGCTGGCCACGATTTGCATGGGCGGCGTGTTGGTGCTTTTGCCTTTTGCAGCCTGGGAATGGCGGCAAGCCGAAACACCCCCGTGGAGCATGCAAGCCACCTGGCTGGTGGTGGGTGCCGGGCTGGTGCCCGGCGTCGGGGCTTACTGGGCTTATGGGTTTTGCCAGAAGGTGCTGGGCGCCAGCCGCGTGGCAGCCAGCTTGTACCTGGGGCCGCTGTATGGCGGCTTGACCGCCTGGGTGGTGCTGGGCGAATCTCTGGGATGGCACCACGTCATGGGCGCGGGCCTGATCTTGCCCGGCATCTACCTGGCCTCACGCCAAGCCCCCGCCAGCCCGGAGATCTGACGCCGCTTGGCGCTCCACAAGCGCGGGTCTTTGCGGACTGCCGGCACAAAAAAGCCTCCCGAAGGAGGCTGTTGGGTTCTGGGCATCATCGCCCCTGGCAGAAGCCTCAGATGTAATACATGCGGCTGTTGACCATGCGGGCAGCGCGGCGGCTCATGTAAGTGGTCAAGTCGGCGGCTGGGGCAGAAGTGTTTTCGGCGCGGTCCATGGCCGTTTGCAGCTCGGTCATCAGGCGGCTGTCGGTTTGGGCCATGGCCCACAGTCGCTGGTCCGCACGGTTGCGCGCCAAGTTGGCCGACCAGGTGTCCAGATTCGCCATCACGGCCTGCGCCAACAGACGGCTCACGCCGCGCAAGGCGGCAATGGCGACCACCGCCACGGCCCAAAGCGCCATCCAGGCCGCGATCACATGTGTTTCGGCCCAGTCGTCAATCAGGTGGTCGGTCACCACCACCAAAGCCGCAACGCCAGCGGCGAGCATCCAGGTGGCCAGGGTTTTGGTCGAGGTTGTGGGTGCTGACGGTGCAGCAGAGGGGGCGGGCATTTGGCCCAAGACAGATTTAGAAGTGGTCGTGTTCATTTTGAGTTCCCTTGATTTGATTTTGTATGCTTTGGCAATCCAAACCAGCAAAACCATGACCCGAATCATAGGGTTTTTACTCATGCGATTCAACTTTATATTCATGATGTTCATCATTCATAATCGTGATATGTCACCGGTATTTGCATGAACTCCCCCATCCCGGCCTCATTTCGCACGCTCGACCTGAATTTGCTCCGAATTTTTGACGAGGTCATGGCCGAACGCAGTCTGACAAGGGCTGCACGCAACCTCTCGCTGACCCAGCCCGCCGTGAGCAACGCCTTGCGTCGCTTGCGCGATGCACTGGGCGACGAACTGGTACGCCGCCACGGGCACGGCATTGAACCCACCCCACGCGCCTTGGTGCTGTGGCCCAGCGTGCGGGAAGCGCTGCGCCAGCTGCAAGAAGCCATCGTGCCCCAAACGTTTGTCCCCCAAGAGGCCAGCAGCACCTTCATCCTGGCCATGGCCGACGCCACGGCAGCAGAACTGATGGGCGGGCTGGCCCGTCAAATCCAGTCCGAGGCGCCGGGCGTCTCGCTGCGGGTGGTGCCGCTGACCACGCGGGACCCCCGCAGTCTGCTCAGCGATGGTGCGGCCGACATGGCACTGGGCTACTTTCCCGCTGTGCTGACCGACTTGACCGGGCGCGCACAAGCGGGTGAAGCCGTGTCCTTTGAACACCAGCGCCTGTATGCCGGTGAATATGTGTGCGTGATGCGACAAGGCCACCCACTGGCCAAGCAGCCCATGACACTGGACAGGTATTGCGCCGCCCGGCACCTGTTGGTGAGTTTTTCAGGTCGGCCCTATGGCTTTGTCGACGAAGCGCTGGCCACGATTGGTCGACAGCGCCGCATCGTGATGACGGTGAACCAGTTTTTCACCGCCGGGCAGGTGGTGGTCAACTCCGACCTGCTCACCGTGCTGCCGCGACACTTTGTACCGACCACCGGCATGGGCGATCAGTTGCTGCTGCGTGAGCTGCCGCTGGACGTGCCCCCCGTGCATGTCGAGGCTTTGTGGCATCGGCGGCTGCAACACGACGGCGCGCACCAATGGCTGCGTGAGCAGCTGCTGCAAGTGGCGAAAGCGGCTTTCGACACCGAAGCCACGGGGGTAATGGCATGAACATCCAGCTCCTGTCGGACCTGCATCTGGAGTCCAACCCCGGCTTCATGCCCACGCCCGCGCCGGGTGCCGATGTGCTGGTGCTGGCCGGTGACATCGGCTCGTACCAAACCGGCTCGGCACTGGCCGCGTCCGGCGATGGCGACTTTGGCCTGGCGCGGTTTTCGCCGCTGCACGGCTGGCCGACGCCCGTGCTGTTTGTGCCCGGCAACCACGAATACGACGGCCTGGACTTTGACCAAGCCCACGCCCGTTTGCAGGGCACCTGCCAGCGCTTGGGCATCACCTGGCTGGAGCGCGAGGTGCTGGAGCTGGGCGGTGTGCGTTTTGTCGGCACCACGCTGTGGACCGATTTCGATGCGCTGGGGCCGCTGGCAGGCCAGACCTTGCCAGACCCCACATCTGCCAAATTTCCGGCCCACTTTCACCATCCCAACAGCCAGTACACACGCCAGCTCAAGGCACGTGAGAAGGCTTTTCGGGCGGCCAACTATTACCTGCGCAAAACCCTGACCACACGCCGTGGCGAGCCCTGGCTGGCCGAGGGCCTGCGCGAGCAGGCCCTGCAATGCCAAGTCTGGTTGAGCCAGGCCTTGGCCCAGCCGTTTGACGGACCCACCGTGGTCATCACGCACTTTGCGCCCAGCCTGCACAGCGCTGATCCGCGTTACGGCCACGTGCCGGGCACGGCCGGTTTTTGCAATGCACTGGACCACTTGCTGCCACATGCCCAGTTGTGGCTGCACGGCCATTTGCATTGCGCCAGCGACTACACCCAACACGGCTGCCGCGTGGTGGCCAATCCGCTGGGTTATGCGCACAAAAACGAGCAGCTGCAATTCCAGCCTGGCTGCCTGCTCGCACTCTGAATGAATGCCAGATCACATGGGGTCACACACGCCCCGGCATCCCGTCAAATTTCATGACCCAAGTCAAGACAGGGCTCTGAGGCTGCGGTTAAAGTCAAGACTTCTTTGATCCGCAACAGGAGACCTTCATGAAAATCTTATTGGCCGTTGATGGCAGCGAATACACCAAAAAAATGCTGGCCTACCTGACCACGCATGACGAACTGTTCAGCGCGAACAACAGCTACACCCTGCTGACGGTGAATCCACAACTGCCCCCCCGTGCGCGCGCAGCCGTGGGCAAAGAAGTGGTCGACGCCTACCAACGTGAAGAAGCCGAAAAAGTGCTCGGCCCGGTCACCAAGTTCCTGTTGCGTCACGGCATCGACGCCAAGACCGTGGCCAAGGTGGGCCATGCGGGCGAGACCATTTCCAAGACCGCCGACAGCGGCAAGTTTGACCTGGTGGTGATGGGCTCACACGGCCACGGCACGCTGGGCAACCTGGTCATGGGCTCGGTCGCCACCCAGGTGCTGGCACATTGCAAAGTGCCCGTGCTGTTGGTGCGCTGAGCATTGGGGTATCAGCCCGGCCCTTAGCCAGCATTCGCGAGCAGGGGCTCGCTCCCACCGGGAAAAGCGAACCTCAAACTCAGCGGGCGCTCAGGCCGTCGAAACAGGTGCTCATCACCAGGTCGAGGATTTGTTCGTCGGTGTGCTGCTCGCCCATTTTGAGGAACTCCAGCACCGGATCGCAGGCCCGTGCAAACAGGGTGTAGAGCACAGCCACCGCAGGCAAGGCTTGGTTGATCTGACCTTGCGCCTGGGCTTTTTCAATCCAGCCGCCCAGCGCATCGCTGACTTCCATCAAGCCATCCATGTAGTCCTTGCTGGCCATCAAGGTGGCCCGCAGGCTGGAATTCTGGCTGGGCAAGGAAGGCATCAGGCCTTGCAGTTTGAGGGTCATCGTCCAGCGGGTCACCGCCTTGAGCTTGTCGATGGCCGCCTGTTCGGCAGGCAAAGTCGAGATGAACTCTTGCGCCTTGCGCATGGCCGTCACCATGGCCGCGCAGGCCAGCTCTTCCTTGCTGGTGAAGTGCTTGTACAGACTGGCCTTGGCAATGCCCACCTCGGCCGCCACTTCGTCCACCGTCATCGCGTCAAAGCCTTTTTCGGCCAGCAATCGGTTGACCGACTGGATGATGGCCGTCTCTCGGGCGGCGAGCATCTGGACCTTGAAGGATTTTTTGGGCGGTGTACGGGCTTCTGTATTCATCGGCGGATTCTAGCCCGGCAGACCAAAAAAAGACCCTGCGGTCATCCCTAAGCCTGTTCAATTCAAACCGCGAGAGTCCCGTTTATCCACACGGGCCGGTGGGCGTCAGGCTTTTTGCAAGCCTGGCACCCCCGCGCGAACAACCCACTGCCCCTGCGAGCGAAAAACCCCGTCCGCCTGGGCCGGGTTGGGGGTGGTTCTGAACTCTGCCGCCACGCCCTCGGGCCGCACATCCAGCACGGTGTAACCGCGTTCGTCCGAGCGGGCATGCAAGATGTCCGGGTTGCTCTCGCGGATTTGGGCCAACAACTTCTCACCTAGACCGCGTGAGGTGACCGATGTGGTCACGATCTCGCTGGCCACCACAGGCGAGCGCTCGTCGTTGGCTTGCACGCGCAATTGGGCTGCCACGTTCATGTGCACATCGCCGCCCAACAGCACCACATTGGACACCCCTGCCTGCGCCACCGTGCCGAGCAGTCTGGCCCGGGCTTGCGGGTAGCCGTCCCAGCCATCGGTGAAGGCACTGCGCCCCAAAGGCGTGTTGACGCCACTCGAACTCATTTGTGTGGACTGCGCCACCAGTTTCCAGCGCCGGGTGCTACGCGTCAGGCCCTCGGTCAACCATTGCTCTTGCGCCGCGCCCAGCATGCTGCGCGCCGGATCGCTCAGGGCATCACAACCCACCACCACCCGACCACCGCCCCGGTTCGGGTCCAGACAGGCCTGGTGGTCGCGGTACTGGCGGCAATCGAGTGTCCACAGATCGGCCAGTTTGCCCCAAGCCATGCGGTCATGGATGCGCATTTGGCTGCCGTTGACCGGGTCTGGCCCCAGGCGCAGCGGCATGTGCTCAAAATAAGCCTGGTAAGCCGCCGCGCGGCGGCGCAAAAACACCTGCGGATCGGTGAACTGGCGATCGAGGTCGTTGGCGTAATCGTTGACCACTTCGTGGTCGTCCCAGGTCATGACCCAAGTGTGCGCGGCGTGGCAGGCTTGCAAATCCGCGTCGGTCTTGTATTGCGCGTGACGCTCCCGGTATTCCTCCAGCAACTTGGGCACCCCCCCTTGGTGCTTGCGCAACATGTACTGGGGGTTGGAGCTTTCGTAAATGTAGTCCCCCACAAACAGCACCAAGTCCAGATCGCTTTGGGCCATCTCGCGGTGGGCGGCAAAAAACCCCTGCTCGTAATGCTGGCAAGAGGCCAGGCCCATGCGCAAGCGTGCCACGGCCTCCTCGGCAGCAGGGCTGGTGCGTGCACGGCCCACCGGGCTGATGGCGTTGCCGCAGACAAAGCGGTACCAATAAGGCCGCCCGGGCTGCAAACCACTGGCCAGCACATGCACGCTGTGGCCACGGCTGGCATCGGTCTGCACGCGCCACTGGCGCACAGGCTGGCGCAATGCCGCATCGGCAAACACCTCGCACACGACGGGCACGCTTTGGCTCTTCAGCGCCGCATCGGCCTCGCTGATGCGAAGGCGCGTCCACAGCACCACGCTGCCCGGCTGGGGCTGCCCGCTGGCCACCCCCAAACCGAAGGGGTCCACTTGCCAGCGCAGCCCGTTGCCCGAAGGCGAGCCCTGCAACAACTGCGCTTGGGCGGCGGCGCTCAACCAGGGCATCAAGGCCAGGGCCAAGGCCCGGCGGTGCACATCACGGCGGGAAACAAGGGGGCGGTTCATGTCTGCAAAGCGTTCAGGGCGGGATGACCAAAATTCAGCAGGCATGTTAACCGGGGCGCTTCGGCTGGCCTGCGCCAGTGGCCGCTTGCCAAGCGGTGACAGGCAGGCACGCCAGACGGCGGCACAATGAACGGCATGACCCCGCCCGAAAAAATCCGCAAAGACCACCTGGACACCCTGGCCGTGAGCATGCTGCTGGTCTGCTGCATGTTCTGGGGGTTTCAGCAGGTCCTGGTCAAGGCCACGGTGGCCGAATTGCCGCCCGTGTTCCAGTCCGCAGTGCGCGGCGTGGGGGCCACGCTGCTGCTGTGGCTGTGGTGCCAATGGCGCGGGGTGCGCCTGTTTGCACGCGACGGCAGCCTGTGGGCCGGTTTGCTGGTGGGCTGCCTGTTTGCTGCGGAGTTTGCTTTCATCTACATCGGCCTGCAGCACACCTCGGCCTCGCGGCTGACGGTGTTTTTGTACACCTCGCCCTTTTGGGTCGCGGCGCTGGTGCCTTTGTTCATCCGCACCGAGCGGCTGCGCCCTGTGCAATGGCTGGGCATGGCCTGCGCGTTTGCCGCCGTGGTGTTTGCCTTGCGCGAAGGTTTTGGCGGCGGCGGTGCCACGGGCGACCTGATGGGCCTGGCGGCCGGAGCCTTGTGGGGCCTGACCACCGTGGCCATCCGGGCAGCCAACCTGACGCGTCTGGCCGCCGAAAAACTGCTGTTTTACCAACTGGCCGTCAGCACCGTGGTGCTGGTCTTGCTGTCACACCTGATGGGTGAGCCCTGGGGCGGTGACTGGAGCCACTTTGCCATCGGCTCGGTGGCCCTGCAAACCGTGGTGGGCGCATTCGCCAGCTACCTGGCCTGGATGTGGATGCTGGGCCACTACCCGGCCACCAAAATTTCCGCCTTTGTGTTTTTGACGCCGCTGTTCGCGCTGCTTTTCGGCATGCTCTGGCTGGGCGAAGCCGTAACCATGACGCTGGCGCTGTCCTTGGCGCTGGTGGCGGTCGGCATCGTGTTGGTCAACCGCAAACCTGGCTGAGCGCGGCATGGGTTTTTCGCTCTGTCAGCCGTACCCGCCCGATCTGTCATTCCCGCGAAGGCGGGAATCCATCTTCCTTTCCCCATCGGTAAAAAAACCTCACACCAATTCCACCCCTTGAACCTCCTTTCTGAAAGACACGCATGACCTACCAAGCCCTCCAAATTGAAAAAGACGACGCCGGTTACCGCTGCACCCTGCAAACGCTGGATGACAGCGCCTTGCCCGAAGGTGACGTGACCGTACAGGTCGACTATTCCACCGTCAATTACAAAGACGGCTTGGCGATCACCGGCAAATCGCCCGTGGTGCGCAAGTTCCCGCTCACGCCCGGCATCGACCTGGCGGGCACGGTGACCGACAGCCAGCACCCGCTGTTCAAAGTGGGTGACCCAGTCGTGCTCAACGGCTGGGGCGTGGGCGAAAGCCACAGCGGCGGTCTGGCGCAAAAGGCACGCCTGAAAGGCGACTGGCTGGTCAAGCTGCCCGCCGCCTTCACCCCGCGCCAGGCCATGGCCATTGGCACGGCCGGCTACACCGCCATGCTGTGCGTGATGGCGCTGCAAAAGCACGGCGTCACGCCAGACAAGGGCGACATGTTGGTCACGGGCGCGGGCGGCGGCGTGGGCAGCGTGGCGATTGCGCTGCTGGCCAAGCTGGGTTACCGCGTGGTGGCCAGCACCGGCCGCCTGCAAGAAGCCGACTACCTGCGCCAGCTGGGCGCGGCCGACGTGATGGACCGGGCCGAACTGTCGGCGCCCGGCAAACCGCTGGCCAAAGAGCGCTGGGCCGGCGTGGTCGACACCGTGGGCAGCCACACCCTGGCCAACGCCTGCGCCAGCACCAAGTATGGCGGCGTGGTCACCGCCTGCGGCCTGGCCCAAGGCATGGACTTTCCGTCGAGCGTGGCGCCCTTCATCCTGCGCGGCGTGACCTTGGTCGGCATCGACAGCGTGATGGCCCCGCGTGCCGTGCGCGAAGCGGCCTGGGCACGCCTGGCCCAAGACCTGGACACATCGCAGCTGGAGCACATGACCCGCGAAGTGGGTTTGGCCGACGCGATTGGCTTGGGCGCGGAGATTTTGGCGGGGCAGGTGCGTGGGCGGGTGGTGGTGAACGTCAACCGCTGAAAGACCCTGAGGATTGTCAGCATGTCACCGATAATCACGCCTTCTGATTTCCAACGGCTTGCACCTTCGCAGGCCCTCTTCCCGGAGCAAACATGAGCACTTTCCAAACCACCGGCGCACGCGCCACGGGCCTGGCCACCATCGCCGCCGACGGCACCGTGCTGGACACCTGGTTCCCGGCCCCCGAACTGGCAGGCGATGTGGCCGCCAGCGGCAGCACCCGCCTGACCCAGGCCGAAGCCGTGGCCGCTTTGGGCGCTGACGTGGCCCAGGCCCTGGCCCCTTGCGCCGTGCGCAACGTGACCGTGGTGGCCGTGCGCACCGAAATCAAAAGCCTGGCCGACGCACCCGCCGACACCCACGACGCTTACCTGCGCCTGCACCTGCTGAGCCACCGCCTGGTTTTGCCGCACGGTGCCAACGTGACCGGCATCTTTGGTCTGCTGCCCAACGTGGCCTGGACCAATTTCGGCCCCTGCGCCCTGGCCGATGTGCCTGCCGCCCGCCTGAAAGCCCGTGGCACCGGCCGCGTGCTGGAGGTCAAGGGGCTGGACAAATTCCCGCAGATGACCGACTACGTGATCCCCTCGGGCGTGCGCATTGCCAACGCCGACCGCGTGCGCCTGGGCGCGCACCTGGCCAGCGGCACCACCGTCATGCACGAAGGCTTTTGCAACTTCAACGCGGGCACCTTGGGCGCCAGCATGGTCGAAGGCCGCATCAGCGCGGGCGTGGTGGTCGATGACGCCAGCGACATCGGCGGCGGCGCGTCCATCATGGGCACGCTGTCGGGCGGCGGCAAGGAAGTCATCAAGGTCGGCAAGCGCTGCCTGCTGGGCGCGAACGCCGGCATCGGCATCTCGCTGGGCGACGACTGCGTGGTCGAAGCCGGCTGCTACATCACCGGCGGCAGCCGAGTGCAGCTGCCCGACGGCAGCGTGATCAAAGCCAAGGAACTGTCCGGCAAAAACGGCATCCTGTTCCGCCGCGATTCACAGTCCGGCGCCTTGCACGCCATTCCGCGCAACAAGAGCTGGGGCGAGTTGAACGCCGAGTTGCACAAGAACTGATGCCATGCGCCGAGGCCTGCCCTTGAACTGGAAGTTGACCGCTATGGGCAGCTTTTTGCTGCCTGTGGTAATGGTGCTTCTGCGCCAACTGTGGCCAGATATTTCATGGGGCTTTCTCTTGCTGTTTGGCTTGCAAGTGATGCTGTTGCTGGCGGCACTGCACTTGGTGGTGACCAGCATCTGGGGGCCTGGAAGCCATTGGAATTTGCCCAGCCCGTCGGGCCATTCACAGCGCCGCATCTTTGTGAAAAGAGGGGCTCTCATGGCCAATTTACAAGCCATGCCGCGCCGTGTCAAAGCGGTCGTTCAAGCGCCGCTTGGGCGTTTTTTGAAACGCAAAGCCCCTTGATACCGGGCACCGAGCTTGCCCCACTGCACCACGAATTCAAAGCCCCTGAACCAGCGCCCCGTTGATTCGGGCCAATTCACGGAATTCAGCACTGATGCGGCCATCACCCGCTGCGCTTTGCCAGAATTGGATCGCCAGCGTCCGCGCATGCGGCCAGACACTCAGGGTGTCCGCATTGGGACGTGGCAGTTGGCGGGTCCAATCGCGCACCACCACCTCGCCCGCCACAGGGGCATAAAACATGGGCAACATGTCGTAGGCCGGGGCCAACTGCCAACGGTGCTGGTGCAACAACAGTGAGACATTGCCGTGGTGGCGGTCGGTGTTGGCGATCAAGGCGCCAAAGGCGTCGAGCAGGCACAGCGTCTGGATGTCGGCAGCGCTCAGGCTTTCAGTGCCTGCGCGACCGGTCTGCATGGCCGTCGCCGCCCACTGGGAACCGATGCCGATGTAGTGCGCGTCGTACATCTCCAGCGACACCATGCCCACACGGCCCTGGGGAGTGCGGTCAAAACGACGACTCTGCAAAAAGACGCGGCCACCGGCCTGCACGATGTCGGTCTGCGCAGCGGCAATGCCTGCGGCTTGCAGCGTTTGAAGGGCCAATGCCTCGCAAACCAGCAGGTCGCGCCAGCGCTGGTCGGCCGGGGCGTCACCTGCGGGCGAGAACTTGACCAGCACGGGCACGCCATCCGTCACCGCGCAAAACTTCGGCTGCTCGCCACCTGCGCTGGAACCCGGAGCTGCGCTGCCCAGGGCTTGCAGCGCCAAGCGAGGATAGTCCTGCTCTGGGTAACTGACCACGGGGGCGGCGCTGCGACTGGGCGGCAGGGCCAGATAGCGGTCAAGCGAAGCCGCACCCACCAGCAGGTTGCCGGGCAGGTCTTCGCCTGCACGCACCAGCGCGAGCAGGATGTGGTCGTCGCTCCAATGCGCCAGATGCGGGGGCAGGGCCAGTTCAGCATGCGCCTGCGCAAAGGCGCGGCCCAGAAAGCCTTGGGGCCGGGTGTCCATCAAGAACCAAGGCAGGCTGGGGTGATACGCGCTTTGGCCGTGGGCCTTGTCGGCTTCGTCCATCCAGAAGCCGCCACCGGCCAGTGGGTAGAGCGTGCCAAAGCGTTGCAGCTCACCACTGGGCAGCACCTGATGCATCAGCACCTGCCGCCCTACGCCAGGCACATCACGCGGCAGCAAATAGCGTTGCGCCCTGGCCGCCCCCACCTTCACCACCTGCCCCGACGCCAGCAAGGGCGCCAACAGGCGCGACACCGTGGGTTGGCTCACGCCCAGCTGCGCCTGCAGCTCAGGGCTGCTGGCGTGGCCGTTGTGACGGCGCAAGGCGGAGATCAGGGCTTCGGTGGTCATTGAATGGATATCTGAATAGATATGCTGATAGTACAGACATTCTAAGCTGTTGTCATTCAACGATTTTTTAATATTTTCGCTTGTCTAACGCTTTTCCCGTGAATGGTTACAGATGATGCGAGATCCCAGGTTTTCCATCCCGCGGCCAGTTCACGCCTTGGCCAAATGCCGTTTGGCCAGATCCACATACCAGTCCAGACACCCCGGGTTGGCCATGGCGTCCTTGTTGACCACCTTTTCCAGCGGCTGGCCCAGCATGAGCTTCTTGATCGGCAACTCCTGCTTTTTGCCGGACAGGGTGCGCGGGATCTCGGCCACCTGGAAGATGTCGTTCGGGATGAAGCGCGGGCTGAGTGCCACTTTGATGGCGTTGTTGAGCTTGGCCTTGAGCGCGTCGTCGAGCGTGGTGCCCGGGCGCAGCACCACAAACAGCGGCATGTAGCTTTCCTTGCCCAGGTACTCCAGGTCCACCACCATCGAGTCCATGACTTCGGGCAGGGCTTCGACGGCGCTGTACAGCTCGCTGGTGCCCATGCGCAGGCCGTGGCGGTTGATGGTGGCGTCGCTTCGGCCAAAGATCACGCAGCCTTCGCCCTGGCCCTGTGCATCCCCGATGCGCAACCAGTCACCGTGCCGCCAGACGCCGCCCATGCTGGCCGGGCCGTCGCCACCGCCGGGTTTACGGCCGTGGCCAGCAGGGTACATCTCGAAATAACTGGCGAGATAGCGGGCGTTGTCCTTGTCGTTCCAGAAATACAGCGGCATGGACGGAATCGGCTGGGTACAGACCAGCTCGCCCACTTCGCCCAGCACGGGCTCGCCCGCTTCGTTCCAGGCCTCGACCGCGCAGCCGAGTTCGCGGCACTGCATCACGCCAGGCTCTTGCGGCAGCTCGCGATGGCCACCCACAAAGGCGCCCGCAAAGTCGGTACCGCCCGAAATGTTGCACCACCAGATGTCGGAGCCAATGGCCTTGAACTGCTCCACCCCCCAGGTTTGGGTGTCGGCCGACAAGGGCGAGCCGGTGGTGCCCAGCGCACGCACCCGCGACAAATCGCCACAACGCGAAATGTCCAAACCGGCTTTGTGGCAGTTGGCAAAGTAGGCCGCGCCTGCCCCAAAAAACGTGACTTTTTCCTGCGCCGCCATGCGCCACAAAATGCCCCAGTCGGGCTTGTCTTTGCTGCCGCCGGGGTTGCCGTCGTAGATCACGCAGGTCACGCCATTGAGCAAGCCCGCCACCTGCGCGTTCCACATGACCCAGCCGGTGGAGCTGTACCAATGAAAACGCTCGCCCCAGCTGTTGGCGTGGTAGCTGCAGCCGATGTCGTTGTGCAAAATCTTGTTGGCCAAGGCCACGATCACGGTGCCGCCGTGGCCGTGCACGATGGGCTTGGGCAGACCGGTGGTGCCGCTCGAATAGACGATCCACAGCGGGTGGTCAAACGGCAGCCACATCGGCTCGAAGGCCTGCACCTCGGCGTCCTCACGCGCGGTGATGGCCGACATCTGCACGCTGCTGCCCACATCGCAGTTGGTCAGATCCAGTGTGCCCAGGTTGTCGTGAATGATGACGTGCTGCACGCTGGGCAAAGCATCGCGCAGCTCCTGCACCACACCCATGCGGTCAAAGTCGCGCCCGCCGTAACTCACGCCATCGACTGCAATCAGCACCTTGGGCTCGATCTGTTTGAAGCGGTCGAGCACGGCGTTGGTGCCCATGTCGGGCGCGCAAATGCTCCACACACCGCCCACGCTGGCGGTGGCCAAAAACGCCACCATGGCTTCGGGAATGTTGGGCAAATACGCCGCCACCCTGTCCCCCGGCTGCACGCCCTGGGCCTGCAGGTGCAGCGCCATGGCAGCCACCTGGCGGCGCAATTCAGGCCAGCTCATCTCACGGCGCAGGCCTTTTTCGTTGTGGCTGATGACCGCCAAAAACCCGGCCTCGTGCGCGGGCTGCACATGCCTCAGCACCTGATGCGCGTAGTTGGTCTGGGCTCCGGGAAACCACTTGGCGCCCGGCATGACGTTGTTGGCCAGCACCGCGGTGTGTGGCGTGGGCGACTGGAATTCAAAATAATCCCAGATGCTTTGCCAGAACGCATCCAGCTCGGTGACCGACCAGCGCCAAAGGTCGTTGTAAGTGGCAAAGCTCAGGCCGCGCTCATCGCGCAGCCAGTTTTGATACAAGCGAATTTGAGGCAGATGAGGCGCGGGAGCGGAGAGATGGTTCACATTTTTCATGGCTTGCAGCGTAGCAGCGCCTGCGCTGCGCTGTCACGCGCAACAACCCTGAACCGTACACCTAGGTGACAGCGTGGGCCGGGTTTAACCGGGCACCGTTTCGCAGCGGCCCTGACCCGTGGCCTGACCGCGAAAATCGCTTTGCCACTGCTGCGCCACCAGATCGATCTGGATGCGCTCGTTGTCGATCGCGGTCATCACGCCACCGGGCAGCAGCGAAAAACCATACGGCTCGACACCATCGATGCGCAGGCGGCGAACGGCTTTTTTGTCCCAATCGATGCGCACTTCGCGCACCCAGGTGCTGCGCTGCGGCAAATAGGCCACAGCGCAACTGAGCACCACCGACGACGGCGCGGCGATGGCGGGGCCCGCCGCGGCCAGGCACAAGGCAGCCCACCCCACAACGCGTGCCAGCCTGCGCACGATGTCAGGCCTTGTCTTGGGCCATGCGCTGGCTTTTCCAGTACACATCGTCGCCGCCATTCATGCGGTTGAGCACACGGGCCAGCACAAACATCAGGTCCGACAGACGGTTGAGGTATTGGCGCGGGGTTTCGTTGATGGCCTCTTCGTTGCCCAGTGCCACACAAGCGCGTTCGGCGCGGCGGGCCACAGTGCGGCACACATGGGCTTGTGCCGCGCCACGGGTGCCTGCGGGCAAGATGAATTCTTCAAGCTTGGGCAGTTGGGCGTTGTACTTTTCAAGGGCGGCGTCGAGTGCCGCCACGGCCTCTTCTTTCAACAACTCAAAGCCGGGAATCGACAGCTCGCCCCCCAGATTGAACAGCTGGTGCTGCACCTCTACCAGCACCTCGCGCACGTCAGCGGCCATGTCCTCGCACAGCAACACACCGATGTGGGAGTTCAGTTCGTCCACCTCGCCCATGGCGTGCACGCGCAAGCTGTTTTTAGACACGCGCTGGTTGTTGCCCAGCCCCGTGGTGCCGTTGTCCCCGGTGCGGGTGGCGATTTGTGTGAGTCGGTTGCCCATGGTGTTGCTCTCTTTTTTGTTCGCTCAAGCCTGCAGGGTCTGGAAAAAGCCCACAAAGGCGCACGCCTGCAAAGGTGCTTGATTGTCGGCCAACTGGCTGCAACTTGTCTGACAGCGGACAGCAAGACCGGGGTTTGCGGCGTAAACTGCGTTTTCACACGCTTGGCGGGCCTGGCTCGCCGCCACTGGAGAACCCCATGAACGCCCCTGTTGCTGCCGCTCACCTGGCCCCCGAAATCGCGCAACGCGCTGTGCCTGAAGCCTTTTTGGCCGCCCTGAAAGCCCGCTTTGGCGGCAACTGCTCCACCGCGCTGGTGGTGCGCGAGCAGCACGGCCGCGACGAGTCGGCCTTCACCCATGTGCCGCCCCCCGCCGCCGTGGTGTTTGCCGAAAACACCCAGGACGTGGCCGACGCGGTGAAACTGTGCGCCGAGCACAAGGTGCCGGTCATTCCTTTTGGTGTGGGCTCCTCGCTCGAAGGCCATTTGTTGGCGGTGCAAGGCGGCATCAGCATCGACCTGATGCGCATGAACAAGGTGCTGTCCATCAACGCCGAAGACCTGACAGTGACGGTGCAGCCGGGCGTGACGCGCAAGCAGCTCAATGAAGAAATCAAGTCCACGGGTTTGTTCTTCCCGATCGACCCGGGAGCAGACGCGACCATTGGCGGCATGAGCGCCACCCGCGCCAGCGGCACCAACGCCGTGCGCTACGGCACCATGCGCGAGAACGTGTTGGCCATGGAGGTGGTCACCGCAGCGGGCGACATCATCCGCACCGGCACCCGCGCCAAAAAGTCGAGCGCCGGTTACGACCTCACGCGCCTGATGGTGGGCAGCGAAGGCACGCTGGGCGTGATCACCGAAGTCACGGTACGTCTGTACCCCTTGCCAGAGGCCATCTCGGCCGCGATCTGCTCCTTCCCCAGCATCGAGGCGGCAGTCCACACCGTCATCCAGACCATCCAGCTGGGCGTGCCGATTGCCCGCGTGGAGCTGATCGACCACAACACCGTGCGCATGGTCAACGCCTACGCCAAGCTGGGCCTGCGCGAAGAGCCCATGCTGCTGATGGAGTTCCACGGCTCGCCTGCGGGTGTGAAGGAGCAGGCCGAAACCGTGCAAGAAATCGCCAGCGAATTTGGCGGCAACGCGTTCGAGTGGGCCGTCACGCCCGAAGAACGCACCCGCCTGTGGACCGCACGGCATAACGCCTACTTTGCCGCCATCCAGAGCAAGCCCGGCTGCCGTGCCATCAGCACCGACACCTGCGTGCCGATCAGCCGCCTGGCCGATTGCCTGCTTGACTCCATCACCGAGACCGATGCCAGCGGTATCCCTTACTTTCTGGTGGGCCATGTGGGCGACGGCAATTTCCACTTCGGCTATTTGATCGACCCGAACAACCCACAAGAATGCGAAACCGCCGAAGCACTGAACCAGCAACTGGTCAGCCGCGCTTTGCGCCTGGGCGGCACCTGCACGGGCGAGCACGGCATCGGCCTGCACAAAATGGACTTCTTGCGCACCGAAACCGGCGAGGGTGCGGTGGACATGATGCGCACCATCAAGCGGGCGCTGGACCCGCACAACATCATGAACCCAGGGAAAATTTTCTCGATGTGAAGAACCGGCCGGATCAGCGGTCCGCTTGCATCAGGCCCGCGTCAACAACAGCTGCTCGACTTTGGCGCACAGCTGGGCAGGCTCAAACGGTTTGAGCATCACGCCGCTCAAACCAGCCTGGCGAAACGCATCCAGGTCAACCGGATTGACGTTGGCGGTCAGGCCCAAAATCGGCACATGACGAACCGGCGGCGCAAACACCTCGCGCAATGTGCGGGTGGCCTCAATACCGTCCATGACGGGCATGACCATGTCCATCAGCACCAAATCCACCGTGTTGTCACGCAGGCATTGCAGGGCTTGCGCACCGTCTGCGGCCTCCAGAATCTGGCTCTGAGGCCAGCTGTTTTGCAGCACCTGCTTGACGAGCAAGCGGTTGACAGGGTGATCGTCGGCAATCAGAAAGCGCCAAGCCATCTCGCGGGTATGGACCTCGGACTTGATGGCATTGAGCGGGTGAGCCGGCGCCTGTGCAGCGGTCAACGGCAAGCGCAGCCAAAACCGCGATCCACGGCCAAGTTCACTCTCAAACCCGATGTCCCCGCCCAGCAAATGTGCCAGTTTTTGTGAAATCGCCAACCCCAAACCATTGCCACCGTAACGCGCCTGAATGTCGCTGTCGGCCTGGCTGAAACGGTTGAAAATTTGCGCTTGCCGCTCGGGTGCAATCCCAATGCCAGTGTCCGTCACGGAGAACAGAACACCGGGGTTTTCCCATTGCACGCGCAGCACCACCGAGCCCTGGTGGGTAAATTTCAGCGCGTTGCCCAACAAGTTGACCAGCACCTGCATGAGCCGGTGGCGGTCAGTGTGCACCCAGGTCGGCAAGGCCTCGTCCAGCTCGATCCGGTAATCCAGCTCCATGCTCTTGACGCGAGGCCAGAACAACTCAAAGGCATAACCGGTGATGCTGCGCAGTTCAAACGTCTCGGGCTGGATCACCAATTGGCCGGTTTGCAGCTGCGAATAATCCAGGATGTCGTTGATCACCGTCATCAGGTGATCGGCCGACTGACGTGTGTGGTTGAGCACCTTGAGGGCCTCGGGCTTGCCCTCGACCCTGGCCAACAACAAGGCGTTGAAGCCCAGGATCGCGTTCATCGGGGTGCGCAACTCATGGCTCACCGTCGCAATGAAGTGCTCGCGCATGGCCGACGCGTGTTCAAGTTCTTGCCGCCGCGCCTCCAGCTCACGCTGATGGCTGCGGCTTTCCTCCAACGCTTGGCGATACATGTGGTCGTACATCAAAGGCACCACGATCAGCACACAGGTGACCAGCGTGTAGGTCACGAAGGACGACAGCACGTGGGCCATACCGGTTTCGAAGGCATGCACCCAACCCAGGTGGTTGGACACCACCATGACGAGTTGCAAACCCAACGCAGCCCACAGCCAGAAAAAGCCAGCCCTTCGGCTGATCATGTAAAACGGTGTCAAGGGCAAGATCAACAGCCAGGCCAGTCGGGGTGAGTGAACGCCACCGCTCACCCACACGGCATAGAACAAAATGAGCGCCCCCAGTCCTGTACCGAGGTGAATGGCCCAGTTGGGCGAAAAGCCCTGATTGACGAGCACCAGCAGCACAAACAAACAAAAGGCAAAGGAGCCAAACATCACCGTGGCGTAGGGATAGGGGCTGATCACCGCGTAGGTCAACATCACGCCGATCACCATGACGGCAAAGAAAAACGCATAGGGCATCTTGCCCTGCCGGTAGCGTGCGGGCAGGCGTGCGGCAATGCGGGGCTTCCATCGCTGGATCACACCATGAAGGCTCACAGCTTGCCCTCCCGGGCTTGGCGTACGCAACGACCCACTGTGTGCATCAGCGTGGCCGTGTCCATTGGCTTGTGCAAAACCTCATTCATGCCCGCAGCCAAACAGCGGTCGCGGTCAACCGGGTTGGTGTTGGCCGTCAACGCCAAGATGGGCATGTGCGCGGCCCTGGCCGGAAAGTGCTGGCGTATTTGCTGCGTCACCTGCATGCCATCCATGTCCGGCATGATCATGTCGATCAAGGCCACGTCAAACACCTGCTGGTCGAGCAGGGCCAAGGCTTTGGCACCACTGTCCACGGTGGTGATGTGGGCGTTGGGCCAGCATTTCTGCAGTTGCAACTGGGCCACCATCAGGTTCACCCGGTTGTCGTCCACCACCAAGATGTTCAGGGCCTCGTCGGCCAGACCATCGTCCGCCAGGGTGTTGGACACGTCTGTGTCCTGCGCGGCTTGAAAAGGAATCTCAAACCAGAACAATGCCCCATGCCCTTCTTGGCTGTCCACACCGATGCGGCCGCTGTGCAGGATGACCAGCTTTTCACACAATGTCAGCCCCAAGCCCGTGCCGCCATACGCGCGGTTGGTCTGGACATCGGCGTGCTCAAAGCGCCGAAAAATGTGCTGCTGCCGCTGCGGCGCAATGCCCCGCCCCGAGTCCTGCACCTCGAATCGCAGGCACTCCCCACGGGCCTGCAAACGGACATGGACGGCACCTTCGGTCGTGAACTTGATGGCGTTGTCGACCAGGTTGTTGAGGATCTGGAGCAGGCGGTTTCGATCGCCGTGGACGCGGCAAGGCACCGCGGCATCCAGCTCAAAACACAAATCCAAGCCCTTGCTCGAGGCCTTGTCGGCATGGCGCTGCTGCAGTTCATCCATCAAGGCTTGGGGGGCAAAGTCGGCGCGGTTCAAGCGCAACTTGCCCGCTTGCAGCTGTGAAAAATCCAGAATGTCGTTGACCACCTGCAACAAATGTTCGGTCGAGCGGCGGATGTGCCCCACCACCGCCAATTGCTCGGGGTTGTCCGAGAGTTCACGGCGCAACACGCCGTTGAACCCCAGAATCACATTCATCGGGGTGCGCAGCTCGTGGCCCACAGCGGCCACAAATTCGTCCTTGTGCGCCTGTGCCCGGATCAGCGCTTCATGGGTGGCCTTGAGTTCATCGTTGCGCTGGTTGAGTTTGCGCAACTGCACTTTGTGCAGGTGTTCATAAATGCGCACCCCCATCATCAGGTTCAGGAGCGCCAGCAAATGGTTCAGATAAGCCCAAGTCACCACCGACGACGACACAGTCACATGGCTGCCGACCCAGCCCATCCAGGTGAACCACGTCAGCACCAGAATCGACAGCAGCATGATGCCAATCCAGACCAGCGTGGCGGCGCGTCCCAGCAACAGCAACACCGGCACCGACAAGACATTGAGCCAGACCACCGCGGTGGAATTGATGCCGCCCGTTTGCATGGCCGTGTACACCGTCAGCAGCACGGTGAGTGCAGTGACCGCGTGGACGAGGTGGTCAAAAATGGCGCGGATACGGACCACCGCCAACAGACAGACGGCCAACACCGACACGAGCAAATTGGCCTGCGCCACCCGCTCAACCGGCGTGAACAAATAGCCAAAGAATGTCGTCAAGCCCACCAGGACCAAATAGATGGTGAGCATTTCCTGACGCAAAAACCCGTTTGGACGAAACAAGGTTCGCCACAAAGCCTTGATCAGTTTTTGCGTACCGCGCAGCACCGTCTTATCCGCGCAATTTTTCAATCAGGCCATTGAGCTCATCGAGCGAGCCGAACTGGATCGACAACTCGCCCATCTCTTCGATCTTGCCCAAACGCTTGACGCGCTTTTTCACACGCACCTCGACCTCGGCCATGAGCAGATCCGAAAGCTCTTCTTCCACCCGCCGGATGTCGCGGGACTTTTCCTTTTTGGGTTTTTGATGCACCAGGTTGAATTCGGCACCGAGCTTTTTGGCCAGGCTTTCGGCTTCGCGCACCGACAGTTTCTTGGCCGCGATCTGGTTGGCGGCGGTGATTTGGGCGGCCTTGTCAAGGGACAACAAGGCGCGGGCATGGCCCATGTCCAGATCGCCCGCCATCAACATGGTCTGCACCGGATCGGCCAGATTCAGCAAACGCAGCAAGTTGCTGGCGGCGCTGCGTGAGCGGCCGACCGCTTGCGCCGCCGTTTCGTGAGTGAGCCCAAACTCTTTGATCAGGCGTTGCAGGCCTTGGGCTTCTTCGAGCGGGTTGAGGTCTTCGCGCTGGATGTTCTCGATGAGCGCCATGGCCGCGGCGGCCTCGTTGGGCACGTCACGCACCAAAACAGGGACAGACTCCAGCCCCGCCAGACGCGAAGCGCGGAAACGCCGCTCGCCCGCGATGATCTCGTACTTGCCCGCGTTGTCGCCCTCGCTCAGCTGGCGCACCAGGATCGGCTGCATGATGCCTTGCGCCTTGATGGATTCGGCCAACTCGTACAAAGCGCCCTCGTCCATGCGGGTGCGCGGCTGGTACATGCCGGCCACCATCTGATCGAGCTTGAGCTGGGTGGGCACCCCCGTTTCGGCCGTCATGTCGGCAACGGGTGCGTCCTGCACTTTGGGGCCCAGCAGGGCTTCGAGTCCGCGGCCCAGGCCTTTGGGTTTTTTGGTGACCATGGTCAATCCTTCAGTAATGTTTGCAACAGCGCATGGCCCTGCGGCCAATCGCCCAGCGATGAATCGGCGTTGATGTGCCCGGCTTCACCCAAGTCCACCCAAGTGGCCCCCCAATCGTGGGCCAAACCTTGGGCACGCCGGGCAGCGCAATAGGGGTCGTTCTGGCTGCCCACCAGGATGCTTTTGAACGGCAATGGCTGGCGCACGATGGGCGACCAGCCGGGCAGGCGGTGGTTCAATTCAGGGGCTTCGGTGTCCCCCGGAGCCACCAGCAAAGCGCCTCGCACTCTGGCCGTGTGCCGGGACACAGAGGCCCAGGCGGCCACCAAAATGCAGCCCAGACTGTGGGCGGCGAAAACCACTGGTCCTGGCGCATCGATCACGGTCTCGTCCAGACGCGCCAACCAGTCCCCACGCAAGGGGTGCAGCCAATCGTTTTGCTCGACCACGGCATAGCCATGCAGACGCGCCCAACGCATTTGCCAATGCTCGGCACCACTGCCTTGCCAGCCCGGCAAGATCAGCACCGTGGCCGCTTGGGCCAGAGCACCATCGAGCGGCAGGGGTTGCGCCTGAAACGACATCGTCAAACGGCTCAGAGCGTGGGCGCGCGCAACACCAGTTCACGCGCAAAGTCGACATAGGCCTGGCTGCCCTTGGCAGGCGGGTCAAACACCACGCCCGGCAAGCCGTAGCTCGGCGCTTCGGCCAGGCGCACATTGCGCGGGATCACGGTGTCGAACACCTTGTCGCCAAAGTGGGCCTTGAGCTGGTCGCTGACCTGCATCTGCAAGGTGATGCGCGGGTCGAACATGACACGCAGCAAGCCGATAATTTTCAGGTCCTTGTTCAAGTTGGCGTGCACCTGCTTGATGGTGTTGACCAGATCGGTCAGGCCTTCGAGCGCAAAGTATTCGCACTGCATGGGCACGATCACGCCATGGGCCGAGCACAGGCCGTTGAGCGTGAGCATGGACAAGGACGGTGGGCAGTCGATCAGCACAAAGTCGTAATCGGCATCGACCACGGCCAAGGCATTTTTCAGGCGCTGGTCGCGGTGTTCCAGCTGCACCAGCTCGACCTCGGCACCGGCCAGTTCGCGGTTGGCGCTCAGCACGTCGTAGCCGCATTTGTCGGCCTTGACCACGGCTTCGGCGATCGAGGCCGACTGCAGCAAGACATCGTAAACGCTCAACTCAACCGCGCGTTTGTCGATGCCCGAACCCATGGTGGCATTGCCCTGCGGGTCCAGGTCCACCAGCAGCACCCGCTGCCCGACTTTGGCCAAGCCTGCGGCCAGGTTCACGGTGGTGGTGGTTTTGCCAACGCCACCCTTTTGGTTGGCAATGCAGAAAATCTTGGCCATGCTGCGCTTTCGGGGTTATTTGGACATGGCCAGCTTGATGCCAAAGCCGACCAGAAAAATGCCGGCCACCTTTTCCAGCACCCGCCCCACCAAAGGGTTGGCGCGCATGCGCTCGGCCAGGTGGTGCGTAAGCAAGGTCATGCCCAGGCCATACAAAAAGGTCAACGCGGCAATGGTGGCCGCCATGACGCCAAAGCTGACCCAACCCAGATGGGTTTGGGGGTCTACGAACAATGGAAAGAAGGCCATGTAAAAGACGATGGCCTTGGGGTTGAGCAAGGTGATGGCCAGGGCCTGTTGAAAATACTGGCGGGGCCGGATGTTCAGCACAGGCGCATCACCCGGTTTGGCAGACAGCATCTTCCAGCCCAGCCAGGCCAAGTACACCGCGCCCAACCACTGGATGGCCACAAATGCCGCCGGGTAGGTGGTCAGCACCGCCGCCACACCTGCGACCGCCAGCCACATGAGCACCTGATCCCCGGCGATCACGCCCAGGGTGGCCATGAGGCCACCGGCCACGCCGCCCTTGCTGGTGGAGGTGATGAGGGCCAGATTGCCCGGGCCAGGAATGGCCAGAAACACCACGATGGCCGCCACAAATGCGCCGTAATCCGAGATGCCAAAGAACATGAAGAGCTTTCCGAAAAATGAGACCGTCTGGTGCGCGCCTTATTTGGCCAACACCATCCTGAAACCGAAACCCACCAGGCACAAACCCGCCAGTTTTTGCAAGGAGGATGACAACTTGGGATGGGCGCGGAGGCGTTCGGCCATGTGGTGGGTGACCCAGACCACCCCCAAACAGTACACAAATCCCAACGCTGCGATGGTCCCGGCCATCACACCAAAAGTCACCCAACCCTGGTGCTGGACCGGGTCGATGAACTGCGGGAAAAACGCCAAATAAAACATGATCGCCTTGGGGTTGAGCAAGGTGATGAGCAATGTTTCCCGAAAATAATGCCCGGGCGTGATCTGCAGGCTGGGCCCCTCGCCCGGCTTGGACATGAGCATCTTGCCACCCAGCCACAACAAATAAGCCGCCCCCAGCCACTGCAAGGCCATGAACAAAGGCGGGTAGGTCTTGAGCATGGCGGCCACACCGGCCACCGTGAGCCACAGCAAAATCTGGTCCCCCAAAAGCAGGCCCATCACCGAAGCCAGGCCACCCGGCATTCCGCCTTTGCTGGCCGAGCTGATCAGCGCCAGGTTACCGGGGCCTGGCAAAAACAAAAGCAGGACAAAGGCCGCAGCGAATGCGCCGTAATCCGAGATACCAAACATGTCTGCACTTTCAGGGGGGATGTGGCGAGTGTACGTGATGCCCTTCGGGAAACCCCTCAAACAGCGTGTTTCACGTGAAACACGCCTTCCTTCACGCCGTTTGGGGCTTGATCCAGACCATGCAACGCTCCACATCCAGGCCCGGCACCTTCAAAGGCTCCACGTGAAACACCTGAATATCCGTCGGCAGTGCGTCGATTTCACTCTGTGGGTGTTTGCCCTTCATGGCCATCCACACCCCGCCGTCGGCCAGTGCCGAACGGGACCAAGTGACAAAGTCAGGCAAAGAGGCAAAGGCCCTGGAGCAAATGATCTGGTACGGATCGGTCAGGGACTCGACCCGGGCGTGCACACCGCGCAAATTGGGCAGCTTCAAACTCACCGCCACCTGCTGCACAAAGGCGGCTTTCTTGGCCACGGTGTCCACACAGCTCACGTTCAACTCGGGCATGCAAATGGCCAGCACAACGCCAGGCAGGCCGCCACCCGAACCGACATCCAGCACCCGAACGGGCTGGCCTTGGGTGTGTCGGCGCAAAGGGGCGATGGCGGTCAGGCTGTCCAACAGGTGGTGCGTGAGCATGTCCGCCGGGTCGCGCAACGCGGTCAGGTTGTAGACCTTGTTCCATTTCTGAATCAGCGCCGCATAGTCCAGCAAATGCTGGATTTGCGCATCCGTCAAAGCCAAACCCAAGGCTTGCGCACCCGAGCGCAGCCCAGCCTCAAGATTCACGCTCATGCCTGCACGCCTTCTTCAGCCGCTTGCATGAAGCCCTTGAACCCGCCCTTCTTCAAGTGGATCAAGAGCAAGGACACGCTGGCGGGCGTGATGCCCGAGATGCGCGAAGCCTGGCCCAAGGTTTCGGGGCGGTGCTTGGCCAGCTTCTGGCGGGCTTCGATCGACAAGGCCGAGACCTGCATGTAGTCCAGGTTCTCGGGCAAGCGCAGGTGTTCGTAAAAGGCAGCCCGCTCCACCTCCCCTTTTTGCCGGTCTATATAGCCGGAATATTTGGCCGCAATCTCGACCTGCTCGATCACCGAGGGGCTCAAGTCGCCCAGCGTTTCACGTGAAACATCGGCGCTGGCCATGCGCCCGCCGTCCAAAGACATCAGCGCCGGATAGCTCACATTCGGTCTGCGCAGCAAATCGAAAAGGTTGTGCTCGTGCTCAATGGCCTTGCCCAAAACCCGCTCGGATTCCGCTGCGGGCAGGTTGCGCGGGTTCACCCAAGTGGATTTCAGGCGCTCTGTTTCACGTGAAACAGCATCGCGTTTGCGGCTGAACGCGCCCCAACGGGCGTCATCCACCAAACCCATTTGGCGGCCCAATTCGGTCAGACGGGCGTCGGCGTTGTCTTCGCGCAGCTGCAGGCGGAACTCCGCCCGGCTGGTGAACATGCGGTAGGGCTCGGTCACGCCCTGGGTCACCAGGTCGTCCACCAGCACACCCAAATACGCCTGGTCGCGTGCAGGTGTCCAGGCGGCTTCGCCCCGGCATTGCAGCGCAGCGTTGATGCCCGCGAACAGGCCCTGGGCCGCAGCTTCTTCGTAACCGGTCGTGCCGTTGATCTGACCCGCAAAGAACAAGCCGTTGATCTGCTTCGTCTCAAAACTGTTCTTCAGTGAGCGCGGGTCGAAATAGTCGTATTCGATGGCATAACCCGGGCGCAGAATGTGGCAATTTTCCAGCCCCTTCATCGACCGCACCAGATCGTACTGGATGTCAAACGGCAAGCTGGTCGAGATGCCGTTGGGGTAATACTCGTTCGTGGTCAGGCCTTCGGGTTCCAGAAAAATCTGGTGGCTGTCCTTGTCGGCAAAACGGTTGATCTTGTCTTCCACGCTCGGGCAATAACGCGGGCCCACGCCCTCGATCTTGCCGGTGAACATGGGGCTGCGGTCAAAGCCGGAGCGGATGATCTCGTGTGTGCGCTCGTTGGTGTGGGTGATCCAGCACGGCACTTGCTGAGGGTGCATCTCCGCCTTGCCCATGAAGCTGAACACGGGCACCCCGCCCCCCTTCTCCTCATCCCAGTTCATGCCGCCGGGGACGCCGTCGCCGGGCTGCTCGGTGCATTTCGAAAAATCAATGGTGCGACCATCCAGGCGCGGCGGTGTGCCGGTTTTCAGGCGGCCTTGCGGCAGCTTCAATTCCTTCAGGCGCGCCGACAGGCTGACAGCCGGTGGGTCACCCGCTCGGCCCGCTGAATAGTTCTGCAAGCCCACATGGATCTTGCCGTCCAGGAAAGTGCCTGCCGTCAGCACCACGGTGCGCGAACGGAAACGAATGCCGACCTGCGTCACAGCGCCCACCACCCGGTTGCCTTCGACCATCAGGTCGTCCACGGCTTGCTGGAACAGCCACAAATTGGGCTGGTTCTCCAGCATGCGGCGGATGGCGGCTTTGTAGAGGATACGGTCGGCCTGGGCGCGTGTGGCGCGCACGGCCGGGCCCTTGGAAGAGTTGAGGATGCGGAACTGGATGCCGCCTTCATCAGTGGCCAGCGCCATGGCGCCGCCCAAGGCATCCACCTCTTTGACCAGGTGCCCCTTGCCAATGCCGCCAATGCTGGGGTTGCAGCTCATCTGACCCAGCGTCTCGATGTTGTGGGTCAACAAGAGCGTTTTGCAGCCCATGCGCGCAGCCGCCAGCGCAGCCTCGGTTCCGGCATGGCCACCGCCGACCACGATCACATCGAATTCTTGAGGGTAAAGCATGAGAAGTCCGCCTTGAATGAAGGCCAAAAATGGGCGCCGCCTGCGCCGTGGGCCGCCCTGCCACGGGGTCGGCTGAAGCTGCTGATTTTACAGGCAGGGGGTCAGGCCTGCGGCCCTTGCGGTTATGCACCAAACGCATGACCTGACAGCCAAGCGGCCTTGGACGGCGGCGCGTGCCCGCCCTACCATTTGCACCACCGACAAACCGTCAGTTTCAAGAAAGGCGACGAAACATGTCCAATTCACCTGCAGGCTTCCCCGCCACAAGCGCCCATGCACTGCCCTCTTATTTGAACCCCGAGCACCTGGGCCCCTGGGGCATTTACCTGCAGCAAGTTGACCGCGTCACGCCCTATCTGGGCAGCTTGTCGCGCTGGGTCGAAACGCTCAAACGCCCCAAACGCGCCCTGATCGTGGACGTGCCCATCGAACTGGACAACGGCACCATGGCCCACTTTGAAGGCTACCGCGTGCAGCACAACACCAGCCGAGGCCCGGGCAAAGGCGGCGTGCGCTTTCACCAGGACGTCACCCTGTCCGAAGTCATGGCCCTGTCGGCCTGGATGTCGGTGAAAAACGCGGCCGTCAACCTGCCTTTTGGCGGCGCCAAGGGCGGCATCCGGGTCGACCCCAAAACCCTGTCTCGCGGCGAGCTGGAGCGCCTGACACGCCGCTACACCAGCGAGATCGGCATCATCATCGGCCCGACCAAGGACATTCCGGCCCCGGACGTGAACACCAACGAGCAGATCATGGCCTGGATGATGGACACCTACTCCATGAACGAAGGCGCCACCGCCTCGGGCGTGGTGACCGGCAAGCCCTTGGCCTTGGGCGGCTCTCTGGGGCGACGCGAAGCGACCGGGCGTGGCGTCTTCACCGTGGGTCAGGAAGCCGCGCAACACATCGGTCTGGACATCGCCAAGGCCCGTATCGCCGTGCAAGGCTTTGGCAATGTGGGCGGCACTGCGGCCAAGTTGTTTGCGCAGGCCGGGGCCACGGTGGTCGCGGTGCAGGACCACGGCGGCACGGTTTATCAGGCGTCTGGTCTGGACGTGCCCGCTCTGTTGCGCCATGTTGGGGAGCACGGCAGCGTCAAGGGGTTCACGCCAGCAGAGACCCTGCCCGATGCGCAGTTCTGGGGGGTGGACTGCGACATCCTGATCCCGGCCGCACTGGAGCAGCAAATCACCGCCGCCAATGCCCACCAGATCCTGGCCCGCATGGTGATCGAAGGCGCCAACGGCCCCACCACGCCCGAGGCCGACGACATCCTGCACGAGCGGGGCATTCTGGTCGTGCCCGATGTGATCGCCAACGCGGGCGGCGTGACGGTCAGCTACTTTGAATGGGTGCAGGATTTCTCCAGCTTTTTCTGGAGCGAAGACGACATCAACACCCGCTTGGTGCGGATCATGCGCGAAGCTTTTACCGCCATCTGGCAAGTGGCCGACGAGCACCGCGTCAGTCTGCGCACCGCCACCTTCATCGTGGCTTGCACGCGCATTTTGCAAGCGCGCGAATTGCGCGGTTTATACCCCTGACATCCGGTTTTTACGCACAGACCCAAAAGACCGTTTGTCCATCAAGCAAGGCGCTCAAGGCTTCAAAGGCAAGGCCCCTGCGGCCTTGACCTCACCCAGCGAAAAACTGGTGTGCAGGTCTTTCACATTAGGCAGGTTGATCAGCACATCGCGAGCGAACTGGCTGAAGGTGTTCAGGTCTTTGCTGACCACCTGCAGCTCGAAGGTGCCGGTGCCGCTGATGTAGTGGCAAGAGATCACTTCCGGGATCTTGAGGATCGCCTCCTCCAGTTGGCGTGTGATGTCGCCCCGATTGCGCTCGGCATCCAGGCGCACGAAGGCGAACACGTCCAGCCCCACTTTTTGACGGTCGATTTCAGCGCGGTAGCCTTTGATGACGCCCGCCTCTTCCAACGCCCGCACCCGCCGCCAACACGGCGCTGCCGACAGGCCGACTCGCTGCGCCAACTCGGCGTTGGTCAAGCGCCCATCGCGCTGCAGTTCATTCAATATCGCCCAGTCGAATTTATCCAGTGTTTCCAAAATAGGCCTCTTTGAGCAAGATTCTTTCAAATCATAGGGCAAATCCTGTCGCAGAAAGCAAGCACTTGTCGGCTTGGCCGTCCTACACTGTGTTTTCCATTGATCGCCACAGGACACACCATGAACGCCCCTTTGCCCGAATCGATTCGCCAGGCTCTGGAAACCGTGACGCTGGACGACAAATACAGCCTCGACGTCGGCCGCGCCTTCATGAGCGGCGTGCAGGCCCTGGTCAAGCTGCCCATGCTGCAACGTCAGCGCGACGCCCTGCAGGGCAAAAACACCGCCGGCTTCATCAGCGGCTACCGGGGCTCGCCACTGGGCAGCTACGACCAATCCTTGTGGAAAGCCAAGGACCACCTGAAGGCCCAGCACATCGTGTTCCAGCCCGGCGTGAACGAAGAGCTGGCCGCCACCGCTTTGTGGGGCACGCAGCAACTGGGTTTTGCGCCGCCCGGCACCAACAAGTTCGATGGCGTGTTCGGCATCTGGTACGGCAAAGGCCCCGGTGTGGACCGCTGCTCGGACGTGTTCAAGCACGCCAACATGGCGGGCACCACGCCCTGGGGCGGCGTGCTGGCCGTGGCGGGCGATGACCATGTGGCCAAAAGCTCCACCGCCGCGCACCAAAGCGACCACATCTTCAAGGCCTGCGGCCTGCCCGTGTTTTTCCCGGCCAGCGTGCAGGACATCCTGGACCAAGGTCTGCACGCCTTGGCCTTGAGCCGCTTTGCAGGCATCTGGTCGGGCATGAAGACGATTCAGGAAATCGTCGAGTCGAGTGCCACCGCACACATCGACCCCGAGCGCGTGCAAATCGTGCTGCCCGAATTCGTCATGCCCCCCGGCGGCGTGCACATCCGCTGGCCCGACACTGCGCTAGAACAAGAAGCCCGTTTGTTCGACTACAAGTGGTACGCGGCTCTCGCCTACATCCGCGCCAACAAACTCAACCACAACGTCATCCAGGGACCGAATGACCGCTTTGGCCTGATCGCCAGCGGCAAAGCCTACAACGACACGCGCCAGGCTCTGCTGGACCTGGGGCTGGATGACGTCACCTGCCAGCGCCTGGGCATCCGGGTCCACAAGGTGGGCGTGGTTTGGCCGCTCGAAGCACAAACCACCCGCGAGTTCGCCACCGGGCTGCGCGAGATTTTGGTGGTCGAAGAAAAGCGCCAAGTCATCGAATACCAGCTGAAAGAAGAACTCTACAACTGGCGCGACGATGTGCGCCCCAATATTCTGGGCAAGTTTGACGAAGCTGATGGTGATGTGTCGGGCGGTGAATGGTCCATCCCCAACCCGACCGAGCGCACACTGCTGAGGGCCAACGCCGATCTGACCCCGGCCCTGATTGCACGGGCCATTGCCAAACGCCTGAAGAAAATGGGTGTGGACGCCGACACCACCGCCCGCATCGACGCACACCTGGCCGTTCTGGACGCCAAGGAAAAATCGCTGCAAACCCTGACCCTGGGCGCGGCTGCCGAGCGCACCCCCTGGTTCTGCTCAGGCTGCCCGCACAACACCTCCACCAAGGTGCCCGAAGGTTCACGCGCCATGGCGGGCATCGGCTGCCATTTCATGAGCCTCTGGATGGACCGCAGCACCACGGGCTTCACCCAAATGGGCGGCGAAGGCGTGCCCTGGACGGGCCAACAACCCTTCAGCACCGACCAGCACATCTTTGCCAACATCGGCGACGGCACCTATTTCCACAGCGGAATTTTGGCGGTGCGCCAAAGCGTGGCCTCGGGTGTGAACATCACCTACAAAATTTTGTACAACGATGCCGTGGCCATGACCGGCGGCCAGCAAGTCGGTGAGCGCCCCGAAGGCCACAGCGTGGTGCAAATCGCCATGAGCATGAAGGCCGAAGGGGCTCAGCGCATCGTGGTTGTGACCGACGAGCCTGAAAAGTACAAGGGCGTGGCTTTGGCCGAAGGCGTGCGGGTGTTCCACCGCGACGAACTCGACCGCATCCAGCGCGAAATGCGCGAGATCAAAGGCACCACCGTCATCATTTACGACCAGACCTGTGCCACCGAAAAACGCCGCCGCCGCAAGCGCGGCACCATGGTCGACCCTGCGGTGCGCGTGATGATCAACGAAGAAGTGTGTGAAGGTTGTGGTGACTGCGGCGTGCAATCGAACTGCTTGTCGGTCGAACCTTTAGAGACACCCTTGGGCCGCAAGCGCACCATCAACCAAAGCACCTGCAACAAGGACACCAGCTGCCTCAAAGGCTTCTGCCCCAGCTTTGTCACGGTGGAAGGCGGCACGTTCAAAAAGAAAGCCTCGTCCAGCACAAGCACGCTGAACCCTGCCAATTTGGGCGCTTTGCCAGAACCTGAACTGCCCCTCATCACCCAACCCTGGGGCATGGTGGTCGCAGGCGTGGGCGGCACAGGCGTCATCACCATCGGCCAGCTGCTGGGCATGGCCGCACACATCGAAGGCAAGGGCATCGTCACACAAGACTCGGCCGGTCTGGCGCAAAAAGGCGGCGCGACCTGGAGCCACATCCTGGTGGCCAACAGCCAGGACGAGATCCGCACCACCCGCGTGAGCATGGCTGCTGCCGACCTGATCATCGGTTGCGACCCGATCGTGAGCGCCTCCAAGGAAACCACCTTGCGCATGCGTGCAGGCCGCACCCATGTGGCCCTGAACAGCAACAGCACACCCACCGCCGCGTTTGTGAAAAACGGCAACTGGCAAAACCCGGCCGAGCAATGCGTGGCCGAAATCACCGCACAAGTCGGTGTAGAGGGCGTGGGCGCTTTTGACGCCGATGCCCTGGCCAAGCAACTCATGGGCGACACGATTTATGTGAACCCCATGATCCTGGGCTACGCCTGGCAAAAAGGCTGGGTCCCTTTGCGCCGCGAATCGTTGGTGCGGGCCATTGAGCTCAACGACGTGCAGGTCAAAAACAACCTCGCCGCATTCGAGTGGGGCCGCCACGCCGCTTGCCAACTGGATGTGCTGATGAAAGCCATCCAGCCTGCGCAAGTGGTCCAGTTCAAGAAACGTGAATCGCTGGAAGACCTGATCGCCGACCGCATGGCACGCTTGACCGATTACCAAAATGCCGATTACGCCAAGCGCTACCAGGCATTCATCGCCCAGGTTCAATCAGCAGAAGCCCCGTTGGGAAAGAGCACATTGACCGAAACCGTGGCACGTCATTTGTACAAGCTGATGGCCTACAAGGACGAATACGAAGTCGCCCGCCTGCACACCCAAACAGGTTTTCTGGCGCGCATTCAAAACAGCTTTGAAGGTGACTTCAAAGTGCATTACCACCTGGCCCCACCGCTCTTGGCCAAACGCAACAACAAAGGTGAGTTGATCAAACAGAAATTCGGACCCGCCATGTTGACGGGCTTCAAATTGCTGGCCTCATTGAAGGGCTTGCGTGGCACCTGGTTTGATGTGTTTGGACGCACTGAAGAACGACAAACCGAGCGCGCCTTGATCCAGGAATACATGCAGCACATGGGGCAAGCCATTCAAGGCCTGAACCTTGAAAACCATGCTCAGGCTTTGCGCATGGCACAAGTGCCTGAAAACATCAAAGGGTTTGGCCATGTGAAGGAACGCAACATCAAGGCGGCACGGGCTTTGTGGGCTTCTTTGCGGGCGCAATGATTGACGATGCCTCTTTGAACCCGTTGAAAACCATGGACACCCGATCAAGTCGGGTGTGACAGAGTCACAACAAACCAATCTTGGTAAATGCGTCATACCCGCGCATGCGGGTATCCAGGGTGAACGAAGGCATGGACACCCGACCGAGTCGGGTGTGACGAGATCAGATCAGCGCGCGTCAGGCAACTCGATCTTGACTTCCAGCACTTCCAGGTTGTCCTGGCGTTCGAGGTTCACCTTGATGTCCTCAGGGTTGATCTTGATGTACTTGCTGATCACAGCCACCAGCTCGCGTTGCAAGTCGGGCAGGTAGTCGGGCTCGGCGGCATTGCGACCGCTGCGCTCATGGGCCAAGATGATTTGCAGGCGTTCCTTGGCGACGCTTGCGGTCTTCTTCTTTTCACCCAGCAGGAAGGAAAGAAACGACATGGTTCACTTGCCTCCAAACATGCGCTTGAAAAAACCAGGCTTGACCGCTTCCGTGAAACGCATGGGCTTGTCTTCACCCAGGAAGCGGTCAATCACATCCTTGTAGGCCTCAGACACATCGGTGTCGTTCATGTGGATGGCAGGCGTGCCCTGGTTGGAAGCCTGCAACACATTGTCACTTTCAGGAATCACACCCAGCAGCTTGATGCGCAAGATGTCCTGAATGTCTTGCAAGGACAACATCTGACCGTCTTCCACCCGGTTGGGGTTGTAACGTGTGATGAGCAGATGCTCCTTGATCGGCTCCAGGCCTTCAATGGCACGCTTGGTCTTGCTGCCCAGCATACCCAGAATGCGGTCCGAATCGCGCACCGAAGACACCTCAGGGTTGGTCACCACCAAGGCTTCATCGGCAAAATGCATGGCCATCAAGGCACCAGTTTCAATGCCTGCGGGGGAATCACAAACGATGTACTCAAAACCCATGTCGTTCAGATCGTTGAGAACTTTCTCCACGCCTTCTTGTGACAAAGCATCTTTGTCACGGGTTTGAGAAGCCGCCAAAACAAACAGATTTGGACATTGCTTGTCCTTGATCAGCGCCTGGTTCAGGTTGGCCTCGCCTTGAATCACATTGATCAGGTCATACACCACGCGGCGTTCACAACCCATGATCAGGTCCAGATTGCGCAGACCCACATCAAAGTCAATGACAGCGGTCTTGAAGCCTTTGAGCGCCAGACCCGTAGCGAAACTGGCGCTGGTGGTGGTTTTACCCACACCGCCTTTGCCAGAGGTCACAACGACGATTTTTGCCATGGGATTTTCTTTCTTGGACTGAGGTGAATGACAAAGGTCAGGGTTTGAGCGGCGTCACCAGCAATTTGTCGCCATCAGGGCCTGATTGCAAACAAACCTGGGCAGGTCTGCCCAATACCTCTGGAGGTAAAGCGTTTTCGCTGGTGCGGTACACACCTGCGATCGAGATCAGTTCGGGCTCCATGGCCAAGGCAAAAATACGGGCCTCGGTGTTGCCCCGCGCACCTGCGATGGCCTTGCCACGCAAAGTCGCATAAATGTGAATATTGCCATCAGAAATCACTTCGGCACCTGGATTCACCATCGCCATGACCACCAAGTCACGGCCTTTGGCGTAAACCTGCTGACCCGAACGCAAGGGCTTGTCCACGACCATGGCACCTTGGGGTACCACCACAGGTGCTGGAGTTGCTACAGGCGCCTCAGACGGTGATGGGGTGGGGTCGGGTGGTGCAAGCTCCGAAACAGCCACAACGCGCCGAATACGGGCATCTGAGGCATCCACCAGACCCGCTGCCTTGGCCTGATCCCAAACAGCGCCTTCAGCGCCTTTGACTGCCAAGGGCACCAAAGCGTGTTGTGTGAGCACCTGCATGAGGGCAGGAAGATCGATGAAAAAGCCTTCTTCACGGGTGTCCAGAGCTGTCAAATCAATGATCACAGGATCATGGTCGAAGAAACCCGGACTTTCGGCACATTGTTCGCTCAAAGCGCGTGACACGGCTTGAATGTCCGTGGTCTTCAACAGCAAAGCCACCATGGACAGGTCAGCGCTTTTGATGTCGTAACAGGATAAACGTGCTTCTTCTGAAACGATAGCCATGGTGCCGGAAGGTTGGAAAGTGCCAAATCTTAACAGTGCTGTTGTTCTGTCTTATCTCTCTATAGTTTTATATCTTTAAATAGCAGTAGTAGGTAAGCACAGGGCTGTTCTGTGGATAAGCAAAATTTTCTCTTTAAAAACAGAGGCTTGCGTATTTTTCAAGCCTGTGTGTGGGTCTGCTTTTGAGCTGTCTTGTCAAAATGAACAACTTGCGCAAAGCGGATCACGCTGTGGATAAGTGCCGTGTTGCCCTTTTCTTATCCACAGCCTTGTACCAAAACCGCTTTCAGCCCCCAATGGCCCATTGGATGACACCTTTGGCCACAAAACCCAACATGCCAAAAGCCAGTCCGAGAAAAAGCACAAAAGTGCCGAATTTGCCTGCTTTGGATTCCCAAGCCAACTGGATGATGATGAACAGCATGTACAGCATGAAGGCACCAACACCGATGGTCAGGCCAAACCAGGCAAATTGTTCTTCGTTGAAGCCGAACATCACGGTTCACCCTGCCCTGAAAGACGCTCGGGCAAATCCGACACATCCACCATGTGGCGGTAGGCATGCCAACTGCCATGGCCCAGCATGGGCACCACCAGGATCAGGCCCAGCAACAGGGAAAAAATGCCCAGCAAACTGAAACCCAAGATCAGGAATGCCCAAAAAGTCATTTGAAAAGGATGGGTCAACACCGCTTTCCAGCTGGTCAGTACCGCTTGCAACACCGTGACACGCCGGTCCAACAGCAAAGGCATTGAAATCACACTGGAGGCGAACACCGGGACGGCCATCATGCCCCCCAGTCCGACCCACAGCTCAAACAAATGCCCTTCTTTGGCCAATACCACATGGCGCATAAAGTCCATGGGTGTGTGAATGGGGGCGGGGGCCAGCAAAGTGATGAGGGCAGACGAGGTGATGACCCAGCCTGTCGCTGCCAAACCCAACAGCAAGCCAAAGCGAATCAGGCTCCAGTAACTGTCAGGTTCGTGGCGCAAGCGCAGCTGCCATTGCGTCCAGGTGTTCAGCAGCAGCCGAAAATCAACGGTTTCACCTTTTTCCAGGGCGCGGCTCATGGCGTAGAGGCTGGTGGCCAATACCGGAGCCACTACCATGAAGCCGGACAAAGAACCCACCAACAGCCAGAACCGATCATGTGCGATCCAGGCGATGCAGCTGCCCAAAAAGGTCAAAATCAGACCGTGCATCGTGCTCAGCAAAGGGGCCCGCGCCAGATCCTTGAAGCCCAAAGCCAGCCATTGCATGGGCTGGTCTTTCAGCAGGGGCAGAATGGGCGGTAAAAAAAGGCCAGAACGGGTCTTGGCGCTTGGGGTTGGCATGGAATCAGGCATGGGCACAGCTTACCCATCCTCGATCCCTTCAACCTTGACCTGTGTCAAATCCAGAAAGGCAGAAAAAAGGCCACGGGTCAAAGTGGCCTTGTCGTCAATGCTCTAAACAGAGGCGTTCAGTGGTGGTTGTGATGGCCACCATCACGGCCCATTTTGTGGCCCATGCCTTGCATCATCCGTGCAGTTTCGGTATCGAATACTTTTTTCTGTTCTGCATTGAGCGCAGCATAAAAAGTTTTGGTGGCTTCAGCACGTTTTTGCATGTCTGCATCACGTACCGCTTTGTGCGCTTGCATCTGGTCGATGCGCTCGGGCGTGGTCAGCTTTTGCAGCGTTGCACGGTCCAGGTGCGCCATTCTTTGAGCAGGCGCTTGCATGCTTTGCGCAAAAGTGGTCCAAGCATTTTCCTGACCGGCTTCAAGCTTGAGTTTGCCTTTGAGGTCAGACCAATATTTTGCATGCCGCTCGCCCATTTGGGTGCGCATTTGTTCCATGCGTTGGGCGCGTGGACTGTCGGTTTTGGCTTCAGGCACCGTTTGTGCCAGAGCCAGGCCAGAGAGGCTGGCCAACAAAGCGCTGGCGATGAGTGTGTGGCGAATCGATTTCATGGCGAACATCCTTTCAGTGATGGAACGCCTCCAGTCTCGCCGCTTGATGTGTCTGGGGTGTGGCGCGCTTGCTGCGATTTGTAAAGTTCGGTGAACAAGGAGCAATAAAAAATCACGCCACAACGCGGTAGCCTTCATCGGCGATGGCTTTGGCCAGGGCATCGCGTGGCATTTCTGAATCCACTTCGACCTTGTTTTGCGTGCGGTCGACCAGAACTTTGGCTTCGGCGTCCAAAGACAACAAGGCTTTGGTCACAGCTTTTTCGCAATGGCCACAAGTCAACCCCTCAACGGTGAAAATTTGGTTCATGATGTCTCTTTCAGGCATACCCTCATGGGCGTGCTCAAAGCATAGCGCCAAACCACTGCATTGACATGACACAGATCAAGACGGAAGCCCAGAACAGGGAGACCATTCACGACATCGGCATCGGCGGCATGACCTGTGCGTCGTGTGTTGCACGGGTTGAAAAAGCACTTTTGAAAATTCCAGGCGTGGACGCCGCAACCGTGAATCTGGCCACCGAATCGGCCCGGATTGTTGTGCATTCAGCGCAAGCGAGTGATGCGGTTTTGCGCAGGGCTATTCGCGATGCGGGCTATGAGCCCCTGATGCCCAGCGAACGTGAAGAAAGCGAACACGCTTCGCCCTGGACCGGTTTTTCACCTGTGGCATGGGGCTTGGTGTTGTCAACGCCTTTGGTGCTGCCGATGCTGGGCAGTTTATGGGGTCAACATTGGATGTTGCCTGCCTGGGTTCAGTTTGCTTTGGCCACCCCGGTGCAATTCATTTTGGGGGCACGCTTTTACAAAGCAGGTTGGCACGCGCTCAAAGCCTTGACGGGCAATATGGATTTGCTGGTGGCGTTGGGCACCACCGCGGGTTGGTTGTTGTCGGTGTGGTTGTGGTGGACAGCACACCCGGGCCATGAACCTCATTTGTATTTCGAAGGCTCGGCCGTGGTCATCACCTTGGTGATGTTGGGCAAGTGGCTGGAGACCCGTGCCAAACGCCAAACGACCGAGGCCATTCGGGCGCTGCACGCGCTGCGGCCTGACAAGGCCCATTGGCTCAGCGATGAAGGCGAAATTGATGTGCCCGTTGCAGAAATTCTGGTGAATGACCGCATCGTGGTTCGGCCCGGTGAACGGTTTCCGCTGGACGGTGAATTGGTCGAAGGTCAAACTCAGGTAGACGAGTCCATGCTGACAGGTGAGCCTCTGCCCGTGAGCAAGGTGGTGGGTACGCGGTTGACCGGGGGATCCATCAACGGCGATGGTCGCGTGGTGATCCGCGTGAGCGCCGTGGGGCATGAAACGGTACTCTCGCACATCATCCGCTTGGTTGAAGACGCACAGGCCGCCAAAGCCCCCATTCAACGCCTGGTCGACAAAGTCTCCGAAATTTTTGTGCCCGTCGTGCTGGTGGTGGCCTTGGTCACGCTGGGGGTCTGGGTGCTTCAAGGCGCAGGCTTCGAAACGGCATTGATCCATGCGGTGGCGGTGTTGGTGATCGCCTGCCCCTGTGCCTTGGGTTTGGCCACGCCCGTGGCCATCATGGCGGGAACAGGTGTGGCTGCCAAAAACGGCATCTTGATCAAGGACGTCCAGGCTTTGGAATGGGCACATAAGGTGCAAACAGTGGCCTTTGACAAAACGGGCACGCTCACCGTGGGGCAACCCCGAATGGTGCGCCACGTGGTGGCGCCAGGGCAAGATCAGGATTTGGCCCTGACCTGGGCCGCGAGCGTGCAAAGCGGCAGCGAGCATCCCTTGGCCAGGGCGGTGGTGAGCATGGCGACAACTCACAAGCTGAAATTGCTGGAACCCGAAAACCTCACAGCAGTGCCTGGCCGTGGCGTGCAGGCCACATTGGGCGGACGCCAGATGATGCTGGGCAGTCTGCGCTGGTTGCAAGATGAAGGCATGGACAGCAGCATTTGGGCGCAAGACATACAAGCCTTGCTGGGCCAGGGTGCAACGCTGTCGGCTTTGGCAGAACGAACGCCATCGGGTCTGCAAGGCATTTTGCTCATGGCTTTTGGTGACGAACCCAAAGCAGGCGCAGCGCAAGCTTTGGCCGCGCTGCGCGAAAGGGGCTTGAAACTGGTGATGATTTCAGGTGACAACCAGGCTGCAGCCGAAGTCATGGCGCGCCGTCTGGGCCTGCGGCCAGAAGAGGGTGAGGTTTTGGCCAACGTGCTGCCTGGCGATAAGGCCGCCCAGGTTCAACAGCTGCGTGCAGGAGGGCGGGTGGTGGCGATGGTAGGCGACGGGGTGAACGATGCGCCTGCATTGGCCGCCGCCGATGTGGGCATGGCCATGGGCAATGGCACCGACGTGGCCATGCACGCGGCAGGCATCACCCTCATGCGCGGTGATGTGGCGCTGGTGGGTGCGGCGCTCGACATCTCGGCACGCACCGTGGCCAAGATCCGGCAAAACCTGTTTTGGGCCTTTGCCTACAACGTGGCGGGCATTCCGCTGGCCGCGTTGGGCTACCTGAACCCGGTGATCGCGGGTGGGGCCATGGCGCTCAGCTCGGTCAGCGTGATGAGCAACGCCTTGCTGCTCAAACGCTGGAAACCTTGAAATCCGTTTCTTAATTTTGGGAGGTCGCGCCTGCGGCCGAGCGTCTGCAAAGCCAAATCACCCATTCTTGACATGTGTCATGGTGCGCTTGGGCGCCAACCGGCAAACTGAAAGCCTTCAGAAACCGGAAACTATTTTCATGACACAGCACAGCGCGCTTCAAATCATCCGTGACGAACACGCCTCCTTGGCGGCCATGCTCCAGTCCATGCGCATGATGGTCCAACGCGGACCTGCAGACGACCGACGCAACTTCTTTGACGTGCTGCGTGCCATGCTGTTTTACATCGACGAATTCCCGGAGCGCTTGCACCACCCCAAGGAATCGAACCTTTTGTTCCCTAAAGTCGTGAAGCTGGCCCCCAAGGTGATGGGTGCCATCGACAAGCTGGAGCGTGATCACATGAACAGCGAAAAAGCAGCCCGTGACCTGCAGCACTTGTTGCTGGCATGGGAGCTGCTGGGCGCGGGCCGTCGCCAGGCGTTCGAAGAAGCATTTGAAAAATACGTCAGCTTCTATCTGGAGCACATGAACCTGGAAGAGTCCGTGATCTTGCCCGAGGCGCAGCGTTGTTTTTCAGAGGACGATTGGCGCGTGCTGGACGCAGCGTTTGCCGAAAACGCGGACCCGCTCACAGGCCATTACCCACCCACCCAGGCGTTTGAAAAATTGTTCAGCCTGATCGTGACCCGGGCACCTTCGCCCATTGGGCTGGGTTGAGGGGTCGCGGTTTTCAGAACATCCTTTTCAGAACATCCATTTGGTCCCGAGTGTCACCAGGTTTTGCCCCGCCTGGCGACCCACGCTGGCGTCCAGCTGCAACTTGGACAGGATGTTCGTGCGCAAGCCCGTGGCCCAAGTGGGCTTGTCGCGCTGTTGTCCATAGACCTCCACATGGGCGGTGACGTTGCCATAAGCACGCTCCCAAGCCAGCCCCCAAGTGCCGACGCGTTGGCTGCTGGCAAAATCCAGCGCCCCCAAATTGGTGTGCAGGCTGCCCAGGGTCGGGTGGTTGCAGGTCAACAGGGCATTCACATAGCCCATGGACGACTCCCCGGTGGTGCGGGCAGCGCCCAACACAGCACCGACATGGCAGCTGCGTATTCCACTCCTAATTGACCACCCGCGCCAATTCTTAGTGACCACCATTTCCAGTCGGAACTGACCACTCAGTCCAGCCACGTGACCAAAGTTTAAAAGTGTTGCGGTCTTGACCAGATAGACAGACTGACAAAGCCAGTCTGTCTATCCTTCAATTAACTAGATTGCATTTTTTTGCGAGCCATTGTTTTGCGCATGGACTCGCCCTTTGGAGACAGCCGATGGGATTGATGCACCACGCGGTCCAAGATGGCATCAGCCACAGTAGGGTCAGGGAAGAATCCGTGCCATTGGTCGGTTGGGTACTGCGTTGTGATGAGCAATGATCCAGTTCGCATTCGGCGATCAATCACATCTAACAAGAACTGCGACGCATGTTGGTTCATTTCTCCCAAACCCAGATCATCAAGTATCAGCAAACTTGGTTTGCTCAATGACAACTTCAGTGCAGGCAATGAACCATCTAACAGTGATTGGTTGATGGTTCCGTACAGATCGCTGGCTCGGTAAAACAGAACTGGCATTTTCAACCTGCATGCCTGTTGGCCAAAGGCACACGCAAGCCAAGTCTTGCCAACACCTGTTGCCCCTTGAATGATCAAGTTCTGTTGACGGCGTATCCAGTCACAGCTTGCTAGAGAAGCCAACTGTGCCTTGTCTAGGCCACGGTTGACTTTGTACTCAACATCCTCAAAAGACGCTGCTTCGGGCATACCTGCACCCCTAATTAGGCGTTTCAACTTTCGGGCCTCACGCTCGGACGCCTCATAGTCAACAAGCATGGCAAAGCGATCATCAAAACTGACATCATGCAATTTAGGTTGCTGAAGCTGCATGTCATAAGCATCGGCCATTGGAACGAGCTTGAGTTCACGAAGGCGGGTAATGGTTTGCTGTGTGCTGCTCATACTGATTCTCCAAAATAACTAGGACCGCGCAATTCACCGATGACTTTGACTTTTGGTGTTTGCGCGACATAAAAACGTTTGTCTGCATCCTCTTTGAGGATAGATGTGATGCTGCGGAGTGAGGTGATGTTCAAAGGCATGGCGTAGGCACAGACCTCTTCAAATCGAGCATCTCCGTAGTCCCTTGCAAGGTCGCGCATTCGCCGTGCGGCTTTGACGCCGTTCGTGATGTCGCTTCGGTTTTCAAGTTGATGCCGAATCATCAACTCCACGTTGTCGCCAACACTCATGGCCCACGCCAACAAAGCCCGAGGCTCGGCATCCAGTACGCGACTATGTATGACAGGGCGATGCTCGGGCATCGTGCTGGCGTCACCTTCAAGCGAAATCAATGGATGAAGCGCAATCCTTCGACCTCGATGGAATACCTCAATGACAGTAGCGGTGAACCTGAGGTCAACGCTTTCCCGTGCCAGCGTATGCGGGACTGAATAGAACCGCCGTTGGTGTTCGATGTGATAGTCGTCCTGCACTCTGACGCCATAGCGCCAATCACTCAATTCGAATGCCGTACCAGGCAATGGCTTGAGGCTCGATTTTTCTGTTTCAAGGAATCGATCCATGCGACAGCCTGGTAATCGCTTGAATGGATGGCGGTTCATTTCTTCGGTCTTGATACGAAGCTCTGCATTCAATTCGGCAAGGCTAAAGAAAACGCGATCGCGAAGTGAAAACAATGCCCATCTCTGAGCTATTTGCACGCCCACTTCCGCCTTGGCTTTATGTTTGGGCTTTCGTGCTCCAGTTGGCAGCGGTGCTGTGTCGTAATGGCTGAGGCAATCTCTGTAAGCAGGATTGATGACCGTGCGATCCCGTTCCCTTCGCCAAACTGCTGCTTTGAGGTTGTCGCTGATCACCCACTCAGGCACGCCGCCTAGTGCTTCAAAGCAATTGGCATGACATTTCAGCCAGTCTTTCGTGGTCTGACTTGCCGTTGCCTCGATGTACGTGTAATTTGAATACCCCAAGACAGCAACAAAAATCTGCGCAAAGGTTGAAGGGCCACCGTTTTGATCTCGGATTTCAACCGTTCTGCCTGCATAGTCCACGAACAGCTTTTCACCGGGTCGGTGGGCTCGGCGCATCACCACATGCTGGTTCTTTGTCCACGCTCGGTAGAGCGTTGCAAACTGTGAGTAGCCAATGCCATTTGGAGTCGTTTCACGCCACTCTCGCCATAAACGTTCCAGTGTTGCATCAGGCCGTCGCATTTCTGCATGAACCCATTCGTAATCTGGTTGTGACTTGAGTTTGGCGACAGAGCGATTCTGCGTACCAAGCGCCGCCTGCCAGGCATCGTCATCCATTTGGGATAACTCTTGCCAAGTCAGGTCAGTCGCATCAACTTTCAGTCGAAATTTCCTAATCGTGTCGTGGTGTTGCCCTGTTGTCCGTGAAATTGCACGGTGAGACAAGGTTGGGTCATAAAAGTGCTGGCGTGCAATGTCACGCTGCAAATGAACGGGTAGCCTCATAGGCGTTTCCTTTGGTCAAGCGAGTGCAGGAGGCATGCACTCAGGATGAGTTAACCCAGCCCCTGCCACTTGACACGAGGGGATGCTCGACCGATACTCCAACCCACAAGGTACTACTTGATTCGGCTTCGGTCGGACGCTAGGCCCGAGGCGGACACCTCGGGCTTTTGCGTTTCTGGGCGGCTTGATTTAGCGTTGTTCTGGTCTTTGGCTCCTTGGTTTATTCGGTGGTGGATGTGATTCGAGCCTGCGCAAGCCAGTGCGCAACATCTCTGGTTAGCGCATAAAAACCTCGTCGATGTGGCAACGTGAACAGCGTTACAGCGACTTGACCACGGTATCTGGCTTGCCTAAGCCCAGCCATGCTCGTGTGTCCCAGCGCATTGGCCAACCGCAACCCACCCAGTAGTGGGCCGTGGGTCTTTTCCATTTCAGTTTTCAACTTCTCTGCCAAGGTGTTTGGTTCACATGTACTCGTGGTCATTTGTTCGGGCCTCTCTACGGTTGTCACGCAGTGTTTCCGAAAGTTCACACATTGACAACACGAACAGATAATCGGAGTTTCTGTACACCACCAAGATGCACTCACTTTTGCAACCGTCCAAATCAGGTCGCCCCAAGCGAAATCCAATAGATGTTTTGCGCACCAAGGTTTGGTTTTATGCCGTCAAAGCAAAGTCAGGTTTGCCAAGTGCCTATGCAATCGAGTTGGCTATCGATCCTTCCATCCCCAAGAGCAAATGGGATGACATGAAGCGCCCACGCAAGTGGGATGGCTACCAAACGGGTTTGCGTGTGCCGCAAAGAATCACGGGCAAGCCTTATTCCGTGGATATGGCCGAGGCGCATTACCCTGGCACAGCGGTTTACTTTGACTCGCCAATATGGGCCGTGTTGCGGGGTGATCAGATGGACCAGTGGTGGATCGACGATCAGCTCAAAGCTATGAGTCCTGAGATTGCAGAAATTCTTAATGTATCTGCCCCTCCATTCCTTCAGGAGAATCCTGACCCTGAGCGGTTCCGAAAATTTGACGAGGAAGCGGCCTATCGTCTGGCTGAAATTGGGACATTTGAAGCGTTGACCGCACTCATCTTGCTGGTCAAGAAATCGGAGTTGATTTCATCGCACGAGTTGAGATCAATGGTTCTCAACGCCTATCACCATTGCCAGCAATGGCTACGAGAAGTGCCGGAAATTGCACCGATAGCAGAAGAGCTGTTTCATGCAATTGATTTGAATTGCAAGCACTGGATCTATCCTTCACCAGAGTGGCGAATGGAGGTGGTCATCTTTACGAGAGAGTTTCCTTAACTTCAAAAAAATGACCTCCACGAATAAACATCAATTTGCATTGAACAGATGCCAATGCAAATGGTTTGTTAACGAATTATTTGAGTGTAAATCGCACTGTCGCCACTTTGGCGTTGTTGCTGACTTGCGCGACTACTTTCGCTCCTGCAAGCGCTTTGAATTTTCCAGTGGCTTCAAGCTTCTCACCTACCGGTTTTAATTCAACCTCTTGTTTTTCAGAGCCTGAAAGCATCGTGACTTTGGCCGTAGCCGTGCTGACATTGACAGGCTTTCCGTGATCTCGCAAATAAAGTTGTAGAACATCGGCCTTAGCTACAAATTCATATTCAATGTCCTTCACCTCTGCCACCACACCTCCGTGCATTGGCTTGGCATTACCATGACTATGGCCTTCCCCAGCTGCAAATCCGGCTGTGCTGACAAGCAGACTCAATGCAATAGCGATTTTTTGAATTTTCATTTCCAATCCTTTCAGTATCAAATTAAAGTGCTTCGGCGTCTTTGTCTTCTAACAAGCGTTCGGCATCTCGACGACCAAAGAGCCAAAACATGACAGGGGTCAGGAACGTATCAAGCAACGTGGAGCTGATCAGCCCTGAAAAAATGACCACCGCAACTGGGTGTAGAACCTCAGTCCCCGGGCGCTCTGCTTCAAAAAGCAAAGGAGCCAATGCAAATGCGGTGACCAACGCGGTCATCAACACAGGGCTTAATCGTTCGAGTGAACCGCGAAGAATCATCTTGTGATCAAAGTTCTCGCCTTCAAATCGCATCAAGTTGATGTAATGACTGACTTTCAAGATGCCGTTTCTGACTGAAATTCCAGCTAGCGTGATGAATCCCACCAAAGCAGCCACAGACAACGGCTGTCCTGACAACCACAGCCCGAGAACTGCACCAACCAAGGCCAGCGGTATGTTCACCATGATCAACGCGGAAAGTCGCGTTGACTTGTAGCGGCTGTACAGAACGACAAACATCAAGACCAGTGATACGATTGAGAGCAGCCCCACAAGTCGTGAAGCTTCCTCTTGAGCTTGAAACTGACCGCCTAGCGTGATGAAGTACCCCTCGGGGAGTTTTGTGTCGGCCACCACAGCGCGAATATCCGCAACAATTTCTGACAAAGCTCGACCAGACGCGTTTGCGGACAAAACGATGCGGCGTTTGCCGTCATCGCGGCTGATTTGGTTCGGACCATCTCCATCTTCAATCGTCGCCAACTTTGACAATGGCACTCGACCGTTGGGAGTTTCAATCAAGATTTGATTCAAGCCCTCAACCGAACGAGCAGATTCAGGCAAGCGCACGACCAATGCAAAACGACGACCGCCCTCCACAATCTGGGTGATTTTTTCGCCTTCGACCAAGCTTTGCAAAGTCGAGAGCACTTGTGGCGCAGGAATTCCGTATTGAGCTGCTGCGGCATAGTCAATACGAACCTTGATTTGCGGTGCCAGCACTTGCTTTTCGATTTGCAGATCAGCAACGCCGGGAATAGTCGCTAATCGTGCCCTCAACGAGTCAGCTTGCCCACGCAATCCATCCAAATCGTCACCAAAGATTTTGATGGCGATTTGAGAGCGCACACCAGACAACATGTGATCGATGCGGTGTGAAATGGGTTGACCGATTTCTAGGGCAGCAGGCAAATTGACAAGACGAGCACGGATGTCCGCTTTGATTTCATCCATGCTACGCGTCAGCTCTGCCGTAGGCTTAAGGCCCACGTCCAGCTCACTCACGTGAACGCCTTCTGCGTGCTCATCAAGCTCAGCTCGCCCGCTTCGACGACCCACATGTGTAACCTCTGGCACTTGCTTAACCAAGACCTCAGCTTGTCTGGCCAAAGCCGTGGTTTCGGCCAAAGTCACGCCGGGGTTCAAGCGCAGTCCGATCAGCAGTGTTCCTTCGCTGAAGGGTGGCAAGAAAGTCGTAGGAAAAAATGGCACTGCTGCAATTGCCGTCAGCACGGCGAATCCAGAGGCAACCAATGCAGTTTTCGGTTTTTTTAAAACGCTTTGAAGACTGCTTGCATAGCGTGTTTTGAGCCAAATCAGAACCTTGGTATCCCCATGATCCAAGTTTTTCATGGTCGGCAGGAGGTAGTAACTCAGCACGGGGGTAATGGTGACCGAAACAAGCAATGACGCCAGAGTTGAAACGATGAAGGAAATGCCCAATGGAACAAAGAGCTTTCCCTCCAAGCCGGGCAATGCGAACAACGGAATGAAAACGAGGACGATGATCACCGTGGCATACAAAATGGCAGATCTAACCTCCATTGAAGCTTTCGCTACAACTTCCAACGGATGAAGACGGTGCTGCGGATGTTTTATGCGATCTTCCTTCAACCGGCGCAGAATGTTCTCTACGTCGACCACCGCATCGTCGACCAGACCGCCAATGGCAATGGCCAATCCTCCAAGAGTCATGGTGTTGATAGACAAGCCAAAGTACTTGAATACCAAAGAGGTGATGAAGATGGATACGGGAATCGCTGTCAAGGCGATGATGGTGGGTCGAACCGTACCTAAGAAAAAGAACAAAATCACAGCGACAAATACGGATGCACCAATCAATTTGCCTTGTAGCGTATTGATGGATGCTTCGATGAAGCTGGCCTGTCTGAATGTGACGCGAGGGGCATCCATGCCAGCTGGCAAGGATGATTTCAACCCTACCAACGCATCCTCAATTGCACGTGTCAGGGCAATCGTGTCTGCGGTGGGTTGTTTCTGAATACCCAAAATAACTGCCGGTTTTCCCTCAAACCCTGCATCACCACGCTTCAACGCTGCAGCAAAAGTAACATCGGCAATTTGGCGCAACAAGATTGGTTGCCCATTTTTTGTGGTCAGTGCCAGATTTTTCAAATCGTCCAAACGGGAAGTTCGTCCGAGGTTGCGGATCAGGTATTCCCTTCCATTGAGTTCCAAAAAGCCACCGGAGGTATTGGCAGAAAAACCTTTCAGCGCAGCTTCCATTTGATCGTGTGAGATGCCCAACTCAGCCATACGAGCCGTATTGGGTTGCACCTGAAACTGACGCACCTCGCCACCAATTGGAATAACTTGGGCAACCCCAGAAACCGACAGAAGGCGTGGACGCAAAACCCAGTCTGCGTACTCACGGACAGCCATAGCTGAAATCTTCTGTGAATCGACTGGAATAGCGATTTGCATGATCTCGCCCATGATCGAGCTGATTGGCCCCATGCGCGGCATTACGCCAGCAGGCATACCGTCTTCCATGGCTGACAGTCGCTCAGATACCAACTGTCTTGCACGGAAAATGTCTGTATCCCATTTAAAAGTCACATATAAAAATGACAACCCGGCTGAAGAAATAGACCGGACGGATTCAACGCTAGGCAAACCGTTCATGGCGGTCTCTAGGGGGAAGGTGATGAGTTGCTCAACCTCTTCTGGCGCCATGCCACCTGATTCGGTCATGATGGTGACCGTGGGCTTGTTCAAATCAGGAAAAACATCCACTGGTGTTTTTGTCAGTGTGAATGCGCCGTAGGTCATCAATACGACACTGGCGATGATCACCAGCAATCGATTGGCTAAACTGTTTTCAAGTAACCACTTAAACATATCAACGCACTTGGTTAATCAATGTTGCGCCTTGCGTAGCGATCAAATCGCTCACCTCAAGACCCGATGTGATGGCAACCCGTGTACCGTCCAAGGGTTCAAAAGTGATGGTGCGCGGTGTGAATCGCTCAGCAGCTGTTTTGACCCAAACAATGGATTGATTGGCTGGGTTCTTCATCAGCGCAGAAACTGGAACAGCCATGCCTTTCACCTTGTCTTTGGTCTGAATCACCACTCTTACTGGCTCACCGAGAGCCAATGCGCTCAGTTCTTCGCCCTGAGCCTTGAAATTCATGGGCAGTGCTTGCTCCCGTAGGCTGCGTGCTGCCCCTAAAAACTGCAGCGAAATTTGTTGGCCATTCACTGCCATGAACGCCTTGTCCACGCTGGCGATGAGAGCGGTGTCAAAGGCCAAGGCTTCAATTCGCAGGCGTGCTGGGTCCACAATTTCAAACACCAACTCTCGCGCATCGATCACTTGTCCTGCCACCACATTTGCTGAGGCAATCACGCCAGAAACGGGTGCCACCAAAGGTTCTCGGTGGTTCAGTCCTGTGCTAACTGCCGAGACGCGGCCCGTCAAACTTTGCAGCTCGCTCTCAGCTGCTTCGATGTCTTTGCGTGGCACGGTATCGGAAAGTTCCTTGAATCGTGCCAGTCGTTTTTCTGCAAGAGATTTAGCTGCTTTGAGTTCTGCCAACTGTGCAAACTGATTGGATTGCTCAATAGGCGCCAGTGAAGACACCAGATAAGCAAGAACTTCCCCTTTGCGCACCGCAGTACCGAGATTTGGCAGACCTTTAGGACCGGCTTCGATTCGACCAGCATTGATGGCTTGAACTTTGCCACCAGCATTGGGGTCCATGCTGACCTTGCCGTTGAGTTCTATTGACCTCGGCAAGTCTGTAACTTCCACTTTGATAGTTCGAATTGCCAATTGACGTTGGGCTGGCTTTGGTAAGAAGACGCTGCCATCGGGCAAGCGCTGAGGCCCGTTCAAGTTGGGAGTAGCAGATGCACCGCCATGGTCATGGCCTTCACCAGCCCAAGTGCTGGTCACCGGAGATAGGGCAGTCACTGCGGCCATCACGACAGTCAGTGTTGAAAGAGTGGTTTTGAAAGTCATGCGGCACCTCCGGTGCGATTTGCTTGATGAGTCTGTAGGCGCTTGCGAATAAAAATCAGCGCCATGAGGGCAGCGGCAGAAAACAAAGCCCAGCTGAGCCACTTTTTCCATCCATTTTTTGAAGCGCTACCTTGTCCATTCAAATCTGAGTGAATGTCCAGCTCCCCAGCCAACAAATCAACTTCTTTGTCGATCGTGACAGTCGCAGTCACGCTGATAACACCGGGTTTCGGCTCAGCGGGGAGCACAATTTCAAACTCACCTTCACCGTGCTTTTGCGCTACAAATTTAACGCCAGATAAGTCCAGCTCAATTTGTGCCTCTTTGACAGGCGCATTGGTTTCAAGGCGATCTAAATAGAGAGTGATTTGCTTTCCGTTCAGCACACCGACCAATTCGAGTGCATCTGAAACTGCTGTAAAACGGGGGGTGGAGGGGGCTGATGTGGCTGCCTTGGCATCGCCATGATCGTGCCCTTCCCCTGCCCAACTCAGACTGGAAAGAGCCAAGCCGATGGCAAGCCCAATGGTTCTGATTCCTGATGAAATAGTCATTGAAATTTTCAGTAATGTTGATTGATTCATAGCACACCTTATTGCGGCAATAGTCCAGCTGCTTGACGTAGCGCTGAGATAGACGCAGAGAACTCGATACGACTTAAAGCAGCTTGGCGTTGTGCCTCAACGGCTTCTACCTCGATGCGCAGTCGGGTTGGCAAATCGGATTCACCAAGCTGAAACGATTTCTCAAAGAAGGTGCGGGACTCCAAAGCCAATTTGGCTCTGCGCTCCGCCGCTTTGAGTTGAGCCTGTGCAGCATTGACTTTTGCTTGAGCAAAGTGCCACAGGGACTGTGTCCGATCGCGCTCCAAGGTCAATTGCGCTTGGGCTTGTGTTGCTTCAGCTTGGGCGTGAGCTACAACCGCCTCATACCTAGGGCCACCGCCAAACGGAAGTCGAATGCCTATCGTTATTTTTGAGCTGTAGGGATCTGCAAGATTGCCACGATCTCTGGATTTGGCAATCGTGAATTCTGGGTTCGCCCTTGTTCTGGTTGCGGCCAGTGCCATCGCGCGATCGGCAACATCTGAGCGCGCTTGCAGCTCCATCAATGCAGCATGGTTGCGTGGGTATTCAGCTGAAGGGATTAACTCTGGGCTGTCTGACAAATTCAGCGTTGAAAAACTTGTCGCACCAATCGATGCTTTGATCATCTGAATGGCAAGTTCCAAATTTGCTTGCGCCATGGCATACGCAGACTCAGCCACCGCAACGGCACCTTCAGCTTGGTGTTGATCCGATTGAGCTAAATCACCCGCCTTCACCCGTTTAGAAACATCTTCAGCTAAGCGTTTCGCATTGTTTAATTGATCCGTGGTGACATCTTTTTCGATCCGAGCACGGTGCAAATTCCACCAATCCTCACGGATTTGTCCAGCAACACGCAGTTGAGTTGCTTTAATTTGATGCTCTAAAGCGTTTGCCTCAGCTTCTGCAAGAGCAGAACTTTTGCTTCGTTGTCCGGGCAGCCACATCGGAACTGCGATTGCAATTTGTTGCTCTCGTTCGCCCGAATTTCTGCTCCACTGATCAGATTTTGAGTTCAGCTCTACGGCTGCTGGCTCTGGCGTCCATGCTGCTGCTGCACGCTTTTGGGCTTGCAATGCTTGTTGACGAGCCTCTAACGCTTGTGCTTCTGGTTGACGTGCCCAAGTGGCATCAAAGATATCTTTGACGCTCTGAACTGGCCGTGGCTGGTTGGTATTTTGCGCAAATACATGAAAGACACTGCACACTGAAATGGCAGCTACTGCACTCAGGCGCCATTTGAAATTCCATTTTTTGGTTCGGTACATCCGACTCTCCTAGGTTGTGAATAACCATGACATGGAGATCGGTAAGGAAGCTGCATCGACACGCGCAGCCGCTTGAGAACTGAAGCTCAGTTCTCAAGAAGTCGGCTGAAGCGGAGAATGGATTGAACTAACCTCACCGATCAGGCGAGGTGGTTCCACTGAGGTCGTTCTGGTCGTTCTATGGCAGAACGGAAAAGGAATTCGGCTTGGGTAGCCGTCACGTGCTCGGCGCCTTCTGATGAAGGCATTTGCTTCTGAGTAACCAATGCTGCGCAGCAACCAGCATGGCAACTGGCGCAATCTGTATCACTACCGTCCAGATTACTTACATTTGAGGTAGGCGCTTTGGTGTCGGACATGGAGTCGCCAGACTTGTGCTCGTGCTCATGATGACCGGGGTGTTGCGCTTGCGAGCTGACATCGCTTTCATGCTGGCAATAACCACTCACTGCAGCCCAAGAGAGCTGCAATGGCATAAAGACCAGCAAGAAAATGGCTATCAAGCGACGCATGGGCGGAAGTCTATCAGCAAAGATGGAAGACAAAGTTGGTTTTTCGTTGAATGCCCCATCTTCAATGCTGGGCTTTCAAAAGCCTCAGGCCATTGAAAACGACCATCAGACTAGCACCCATGTCGGCAAACACTGCCATCCACATAGTTGCATCGCCAAAAATCGCCAGCGCTAAAAATACGGCCTTGATACCGAGCGCCAAGCTGATGTTTTGCCAAAGCACAGCATGGGTTCGTTTGGATAATCGAATGGTTTCTGGCAGACGGCGCAGGTCATCATTCATCACCACCACATCAGCCGCCTCCATTGCGGTGTGCGTGCCAGCGCCTCCCATGGCAAAACCAATATTAGCTTTTGCCAAGGCAGGTGCATCATTGATGCCGTCACCTGTCATGGCCGTGACGCCAAACCGCTGTTGAAGCTCAGCAATCGCATCTAGTTTGTCTTCTGGCAGCAGGTTGCCTCTAACTTCATCAATCCCTGCTTGCGCTGCTACGGTATGCGCTGTGGCAATGTTGTCACCCGTCAACATCACGGGTGTCACGCCCATGGACTTCAACTCAGCCACCGCTTGTGTGGACGAGGGTTTGATGGTGTCGGCCACAGCACACAAAGCCATCACACGATTGGCATTGGTCAAAATGGTGACGGTTCTTCCCGCTTCTTCATGAACTTTGAGGCGATTCTCAAGTTCGGCAGAGCATTGTTGGCGCTCTTCGATCCAACGATGATTGGCCAACGCATAGGGATGCGCCTCAATGACACCTTGTACGCCACGACCTGCAACTGCTTGAAATTCAGTGACATCTCTTAGGTCTGCGGTGAGACCTTCGGCTATGGCTTTGGACACGGGATGGTCTGAACGAGCAGCAAGACTTTTGGCAATGCTTTGAATGTTTGCAAAATCTAAGCTTGTATCAATGGGTTCAAACGCCACTAATTTCGGTTTACCTTGTGTGATGGTTCCTGTTTTGTCTAGGGCTACCACCTTGATGCTTCTGGCTTCTTCAAGATAAACACCCCCCTTGATCAAAATGCCTCGACGTGCCCCTGCAGCTAAACCACTGACGACCGTGACTGGGGTGGAAATGACCAAGGCACAAGGGCAAGCAATGACCAAAAGCACGAGGGCTTTGTAGAGCGCTTGAATCCAAGTCCAGTCTGCAAGCCAAGGCATCAGTACAGCCACAGCAACAGCTAAAACAAAGACGGCTGGGGTGTAAATAGTTGCGAATTTATCCACAAACCGTTGGGTTGGGGCACGTGATGCTTGCGCTTGCTCGACGGCGTGAATGATGCGAGTTAAGGTGCTGTCCGAGGCCAGTGCCGTGACCCGAATTTCTAGCGATCCTGATTGATTGATGGTGCCTGCATAGACTTCATCACCAGCAGTTTTATCGACTGGCAAGCTTTCACCAGTGACAGGGGCTTGATTGACAGCACTGCTACCTGATATGACGACGCCGTCTAGGGCGATGCGTTCGCCCGGACGCACACGCACAGTTGCGCCTATTTCAACGGTCTTCACAGGGCACGGCACCCACTGCCCATCAGCTTGCAGAACTTCGGCGTGTTCTGGTGCAAGTGCCAGCAGGCTTTTGATGGCGTTGCGAGCACGGTCGACTGCTCGGGCCTCAATCGCTTCAGCAATGGCATACAGTGCCATCACCATAGCGGCCTCTGGCCATTGTCCGATCAGGAATGCACCTGTGACAGCGACGGTCATGAGTGCGTTCATATTCAAGCGCCCTCGAACCAATGCAGAAAGTCCTTTGCCGTATACCGAAAAGCCCGCCAAGGCGATCGCACAGGCGGCAAGTGCCATGCCTAGTCCCTTTGAAGTCAAGTCATCTGGCAACGCAAAAGCCAAACCCTCGGCGGCTAAAGACAATATCAAAGCACAAATCAACTTGCCCCATGAGTTCCAAAATCTATGAGAGGCAGCGCCTTTTGAATTTGCTTTATCACGCTCGTTGATCAAAGGCTCTGGTTTAAAACCCACTCTGCGAATGGCATCGATAGATTCGGCAACAACTTGTGGATCAGCGGCAATCGTCAATTCGCGAGCAGTCAGATCGAAGCGCAAACTTCGAATGCCTTGAATCGCTACCAACGCTTGACGAATTTCTGACTCCTCAGAAGCGCAGTCCATATTGGCAATGCGAAAACGCTGATCATCGTTAGTTAAACCAGCTGCACTGGGGTGCTCAAAAGTGACAGGCGTTGAAGCGCAAGTCGTCCCGCATTCGCAGGCTGATTGAGTTTTAGTTTGTTCTACTGGCGCTTTGACTGACATGACTGTTACTCCTAGTTGGGCAAATTAGAAACCCTATAGTCACTACAGAGTCAAGTGCATAGAATTTAATTTTCAAATCAGTTCTGAAAGGTGCCACATGAAGATCGGTGAACTAGCTAAATCTACCCAAACACAGGTGGAAACGATTCGGTATTACGAGCGAGAAGGGTTGCTACCTTCACCGCTGCGATCTGAAGGCAACTATCGAATTTATGGCCCCGAACATGCGGCTCGTCTGTCTTTTATCCGGAACTGCAGAAGTCTGGATATGACACTGAACGAAATTCGAACCTTACTGGCTTTCAAGGACGCACAGCAAGGTGACTGCGATGGTGTGAATGAACTGATCGATACACACATGGCGCACGTTGCGTCAAGGATAAAAGAGTTGCGAACACTTGAGCGCCAACTCAAAGAATTACGCGAAACTTGTATGGAAGCGCGGGCAACAAACCAATGCGGCATTCTTGCTGAGTTATCTGCACATCCACGCCAAGCAACTTTGAAATCAAAAAGCGTTTCAGGGCACATTGGTGGATTGCACTCAAAAAGCTTGTAATGTCTGAGATGGACATTAATTGGTCAATACAACTGGACGCGCTGGTCACGTTGCTGGACTGATTGGTCAACATCACTGGAATACGCAGCAGCCGTTTTCCTGTGATTCGGTGATCCTGAACTTGGCCTGAACGTTCAAGGTCTCAAGCCCTGTTTTTTGCTCTCGGGCGATGCCTGCGCCCAGCTCCACGTTTTGAATGGGTGCATAGGCTGGCGCGACAGTCCAGCTGCGCGAGCCGTTGGGTGCGCGCGTCCACCAGCCCTCCACATGGCCTTCGCCCGCATCGTTCACATTGGCGTCGTCCACTGTCAAGGGTCGACCCGCTTGTGCCTGCAGGGTGCACACCAGGCCCAACAAAAGGAAAACGACTTTGCGTTGCATTCCAAAACGATTCATGACGTGCTGCCTTGTTGAAGAAAAGGATAGTCGGTATAGCCTGTGTCGTCACCGCCATAAAAGGTCTTGCGGTCAGGGGTGTTGAACGGGCCCCCTTGCTTGAGTCGTGCGCCCAGATCCGGGTTGGCAATGAAGGGGCGGCCAAAGGCCACCAGATCGGCACCTTGGGCCAGCGCTTGTTCGGCCAGCGGCAGATCGTAGCCATTGTTGAGCATCCAGGCGCCCTGCCCCTTGGCCGCGGTGTAAGCCTGGCGCAGCGCGGCGTAATCAAAAGCCTGTGCACCTTGTTGGTGGTCGCGAGACCCACCGGTCGAGCCTTCGATCACGTGCACATAGGCCAACCCCATCGGGCCCAGCAAACGGGCCACATGTTCAAACAAGGGCTGGGGATGGTCATCGCTGGCATCGTTGGCGGGTGTGACGGGAGACAGGCGAATACCCGTGCGATCACCGCCAATTTCAGCCACCACGGCGCTCATCACTTCGTGTAGAAAACGGGCACGGTTTTCAATGCTGCCGCCGTAAGCATCGCCGCGCTGGTTGCTGCCTGAGCGCAAGAATTGGTCGATCAGGTAGCCGTTGGCTGCGTGCACTTCCACGCCATCAAATCCGGCCCCGATGGCGTTGGCGGCGGCACGGCGGTAGTCTTGCACGATGCCGGGCAATTCTGCGGCGTCCAGCGCACGGGGCGTGGAGGTGTCCACAAACTGGGCCTGGCCGTTGACCAGCAGCACCGTTTTGGTTTTGGCTGTGATGGCCGAAGGTGCCACAGGCGCAGCACCACCCGGCTGCAAGCTGGTGTGTGACACCCGGCCCACATGCCACAGCTGCATCACGATCTTGCCGCCCTCGGCATGCACGGCGTCTGTGACTTGCTTCCACGCGGCGACTTGCTCCTTGCTCCAGATGCCGGGCACATCGGCATAGCCTTGGCCTTGGTGGCTGATGGCGGTGGCCTCGGTGATGATCAGGCCCGCACCCGTGGCCGGGTTGGCGCGTTGGCGGTAATAAGTGGCCATGCGTGCGTTGGCCAGTGCGCCGGGTGCGCGGTTGCGGGTCAAAGGGGCCATCACGATGCGTGAGGCCAAAGCGATGCTGCCGACTTGGCAGGGTTCAAACAAGGAGCGCACGGGGACTTTCGACGAAGGTTGCAAAAGATCAAACCATGTCTAGAGTGACAAGGTATGGATTGATTGCCTATTGTCTATTCGTTATGAGGCCTCAGTGAGTTAGCCCCCTGAATCACAGTCCCGTCGGTATTCCTTAAACTAAGAAACAGGAATACGACCATGGATATGACTATGTCTTCAGCAACGCCCACCCGGGTTGAAGTGGTGACCAGCGTTCAGCGCCGCAGGCGCTGGACCCCCGAGCAAAAGCTTGAAATCGTCAAACAGACCAACGAGCCTGGCAACTCCGTCTCGACGGTTGCCCGGCAATTCGGCATCACAGCAGCGCAACTCTTTCAATGGCGAAAGGCCTACCTGCAAGGCTCACTGATGGCTGTGGGTGCCAACGAAACCGTGGTGCCAGCGTCAGAGCTTCAAGAGGCCATGCGCCGCATCAAACAACTCGAAGGCGCACTGGGCCGCAAGACTTTGGAGAACGAGATTCTCAAGGAGGCTGTGGACTTCGCCAAAGCAAAAAAGTGGATTGCGCGCTCGCCAGTATTGCCCGGGGGCGAGCAGTGAGGGCCGTCTGCCATGCCCTTAGCGTGTCGCGCAGCCATGTGTTGGCCAGACGAGATCGCCCGTGCGAATGGGCAGACTTGAGAAAGTCACCCCCACGCAACGATGACGCTGCCGTCAAACAAGCCATTGCCAACGTGGTCAAGGACCGCGCCACTTACGGCTACCGCCGTGTCTGGGCAAGGTTGCGATTGGAGGGATACGACCGTGTCAACCACAAGCGGGTTTACCGGGTGATGCGTGATGAAGGTTGGCTGCTGTACCGGCATGGAGAAAAGCCCGTCGACACCAGAAAGCACGAAGGCAAGGTGGCAGTCAAGGACAGTGACGTGCGATGGTGTTCAGATGGCTTGGAGCTGTCATGCGACAACGGCGAGAAAGTGCGGGTGGCGTTTGCGCTGGACTGCTGCGACAGGGAAGTCATGAGCTGGGTGGCTACCACCAAAGGCATCGATGCGGCCTTGGTGGGCGATTTGATGATGCAGGCGGTGGAAAATAGATTTGGTGCAGATGGCAAGCCGCCCAAGCCCATTGAATGGCTCACGGACAACGGCAGCTGCTACACGGCGGCCGAGACCAGGAGCTTTGCCAAGCAATTGGGGCTCAAGCCGGTGACCACACCTGTGACCAGCCCACAAAGCAACGGCATGGCCGAGAGTTTTGTGAAAACATTGAAGCGAGACTACGCGAAATTGGCCGAGAGGCCGGACTCGCAAACGGTGATGGCGCTATTGCCCAAATGGTTCGATGACTACAATTCTTACCATCCGCACAGCGCACTGGGATATCTGCCCGCCAAGCTGTTCAGGGCAAAACGAGCGGTAAATTAAACATACCGGCGGTACTGGGTTATGGGGTCAAGACCAGGCAGCCAAATCAGCACAGCAGGTAACCTCACCTTAAACGCCGGGCAAGACCTGAGCGCCAAAGCCGCCACCATCAACGCAGGCCAAGCCCTGAACGTGAACGCGGGCAACAACGTCAACATCACCACCGGCCAAGCCAGCCAAAGCCTGGACACGGCCAACCGGGTCACCAGCAAAGGCACGCTGTCCAGCCGAACCTTGAGCACCCGAGAAACCAGCCAAAGCACCACAGCGGTGGGCAGCAACCTTGAAGGCCAAAGCGTGAGCATCACAGCTGGCCAAGACCTGAGCGTTAAAGGCACCAACGTCCTGGCCGACCAGAGCGTCAACCTGAACGCCGGGCGCAACGTCACTATTGAAGCGGCGCAAAACACGCAAAGCCAAACCAGCTACCGACAAGAAACCAAAAGCGGCCTCATGAGCGGTGGCGGCATTGGCTTCACCATTGGCAGCCGCATGCAAAGCCTGGACCAACAAGGCCAAAGCACCAACGCAGCTCAATCGACCATCGGGGCGATCAACGGCAACGTGACCATCAAGGCAGGTGGGGCCTACACCCAGACCGGCAGTGACGTGATGACCCCCAAAGGAGACATCGACATCACCGCCAAGAAAGTAGACATCACCGAAGCCCGAGAAACCGGCAGCCAAAGCACAGAACAAAAGTTCAAGCAAAGCGGCCTGACGGTGGCCATCACCAGCCCGGTGCTGTCGGCCCTGCAAACCGTGCAAAGCCAACTGCAAGCCGCAGGCAACACCGGTTCCGGTCGCATGCAAGCCCTGGCCGGGGCCAACGCGGCGATGAACCTCAAACAAGCAGCAGACGCCATCAAAGCTGGCCAAGGCGACGCCAACGGCGTGGTCAAAACGGGAGCCCAGAACCCAGACGGCAGCCCCAAGACCAACCCAGACGGCACACCAGAAACCGCACAAGGCAACGCCGCAGACAAAGCAGGTGGCATTGGCATCAGCATCAGCGTGGGCTCCAGCAGCAGCCAGTCCAAGCAAAGCTCCAGCGCAGACAATGCCCGTGGCAGCACACTGACGGCAGGCGGCAACGTCACCATCAAAGCCACAGGCGATGGACAGGGCAGCAACCTCACGGTGCAAGGCAGCAGCATCCAAGCCGGGCAAACCACCACACTCAAAGCCGACAACCAAGTGAACTTGCTGGCCGCACAAAACACCACCAGCGAGAGCAGCAGCAACCAAAGCAAGAGCGGCAGCGTGGGCGTGGCCATCCAGTTGGGTGCAGGCGGGGGCGGCATGGGTTTTACGGCCAGTGCCAGCAAAGCCACAGGCCAAGGCGCGGGCAACGGCGTGACCTACACCAACACGCAAGTGGCGGGCAATACGGTGAACATCGAATCGGGCGGCGACACCACCTTGACGGGTGCACAGATCATCAGCGCAGGCATGAGCGGAGTGGGCTTTGGCAGTGACAGCGGCAATGCCGCGAGCACGACTACAGCAGGCATATCTATACCTACTGCATTGTTTTCAATAAATGCCCGGGGTGGCTTTAGTGCTTTAGGCATTTGAAGGATGCGCAAGCTGAGCGGTTAGGCCCGAACCCGAGTCTCGAAGTCGTCTTGCGCGCTGAGCACCTGTCTTCAGCCGCGATAAAAGTCAACAGACATTCAATCCGTATAGCCAGGGTTTTCGCGGCCCAGCTTGCGCAGCAGCGAAGGCCAAACAAACGCACCGCCCAAGCCACCCGTTTGCACGCGCATGGCGTTGGCCACGCCATCCAGAATTTGAGGGTTCACCGCCGTGAGGTCTTTCGGGCCCGCTTGCCCGGCCAGCGCGTCGACCTGAATCCGGCAGGTGTTTTCAAACGTGTACATCGACAGGAATGCATCGGCAATGGTTTTGCCCACGGTGAGCAAGCCGTGGTTGCGCAGCACCAGGTAATTGGCCGAGCCCAGATCGGCTTGCAGGCGCAGTTTTTCGTCGTCGCGGATGGCCACGCCTTCGTAGCCGTGGTAGGCCAGTGAGGCCAACACAAAGGTGCTTTGCTGGCTGATGGGCAATACGCCATGGGCCTGGGCGCTGACGGCCACGCCCGCCCGGGTGTGGGTGTGCAGCACGCAACCGGCATCGGGCCGTGCTTCGTGCACCGCGCTGTGGATCACAAAACCCGCCGGGTTCACCGGGAACGGGCTGTCATGCAGTTTGTTGCAAGCCATGTCCACCTTGACCAGACTGGATGCTGTGATCTCGTCAAACATCAGGCCATAGGGGTTGATCAGAAACTGGTGGTCGTCACCTGCCACCGAGTGTGGCAGCTTGGCGCTGATGTGGGTGAACACCAGATCGCTCCAGCCGTACAGCGCCACCAGCCGGTAACACGCGGCCAAGTCCAGCCGCAGCTGCCATTCGTCGGGGTGAACGCTGTCTTTCAAAGAAGGAATCTCAAACGCCATGGCCGTGCTCCGAAAGTCAAAAATTTCAGCTTACCCATGAACCGTCGGCGCTCATGACGTCTTGGTGACTGGCGCAGCAGCGCCGCTTCAGATATCCGGGCGAGTGAGCTGTTCAAGCCGGGTGAGGTAAATTCGCGCAAACTGGCCCTGATCGTCCAGCGGGCCACACATCTCCACATTAGCTTGCAGTTGCCCACACACTGCAGGCCGTTCGGGCTGGCCAAATATTTTGCAGCGCAGCTGCTCGTCGAGCTGGATGCAAGGCACGCCTGCGGGTTTGCCGCTAGGCATGCCCGGGATGGGCGAGGAGATGGACGGCGCCGTGCAACAGGCCGCGCAACCGGATCGGCAGTTCAGGCTCATCGGGGCCACAGCGCCCACAGTTGCAGGGGCTGCTTCATGCGCCCTGCCAGCTCACCCGCTGTCGGGCCGGAGCCTGCGTAGTAGTCGGCCCGCACCGCGCCCACAATGGCGGTCCCAGTGTCTTGGGCCAATACCAAGCGGTCAAGCCGGGTTTGCGGGCCGCTCGATTTGAGCCACACAGGGGTGCCATACGGAATGCTGCTGCGGTCCACCGCGATGGAGCGCTCTGCGGTCAAGGGCACGCCTTGTGCTCCTTTGGGGCCTGGTGGCACCGTGCCAACAGGCAAGGCTTCTTCCTTGAAAAAAACCACACGGGGGTTTTGCCACAACAACTCGTTCACACGCGAGGGGTTGCGGTCAATCCATGCTTTGATGCCCGGCCACGAGGCGTCGCGAATCAGGTTTTGGTCCAGCAGCCAGCGGCCAATGCTTTTGTAGGGTTGGTCGTTGGTGCCCGCAAACGCCAGCCGCACCATGCGTTGCCTGCCATCGGGTTCGCGCACATGGATCAGGCCTGAGCCCTGAATATGCAGCACCATGGCGTCAACCGGGTCGGCCAGGTACACCAGGGCCTTCCCGCGCAAAGCGGCACGCGCTTGCGGCAGGGTGTCCATTTCCTGTCGGGTGTACCAGGGCTTGCGTTTGTTCAGGTCGGCAGGCGGGCCATAAAGCGGCACTTGAAAGCCGGGGCGCGCCTGGCGTTCGGCGTTCAAGACGGGCTCGTAGTAGGCGGTCAACAAGCCCTCGCTTTGCTGGGTGTGTGACTCCACGCGGTAGGGCTGCAATTTCTCGCGCAGCCATTGGCGTTGCGTTTGCACAGGCGCCTGTGCCAGTTGCCGAACTTCCGGGCACAGCGCAGCCCAGGCGGGACTGGGGCGGGTGCAGCTTTGCACCCATGCAGGCCAGGCTTCGTGCACCGCGTCTTGTTCCAGTCCGGGCAGTTCGGACCAAGGCACCGGAACCCAGCGGCTTTTGGCTTGCACGATGACGGGGGGCAGCGGCGTCACATCCGCAGTGGGTGGCGTGGCCAATGGGCCGCTTGGGCTGGGCTCATCCAGCACGGGGGCGACCGAGCAAGCGGTCAGGCTGCCTACAATCGCAGCCAACAGCCAGCGGGCACCCGCGCGGCGAACATTCAGAAATGGGAACTTGATCATGGCGCTTATTTTGCTGGAAGCCTTGTTGGCCCTGGTGCTCTTCGTCGTGATTGTGTGGTGGACCATGTTTTCCGGGCGAAACAAGGGCGAATTGCCACAGGCCGATCCCATGCCTGCAGACAAAAAAGACCAGGACGAACCCAAGGCCTGATCGCGGCGCTGAGCGAGGGCTCAGTCCAGCAGCGTTCCGGCGCCTTCGAAACGCTGGGCGTAATAGCGGTTGCTCAGCTGGTCCATGCGCACACCGGTTCGGGGGTTGCTGGCGTGCACAAAGCGGCCGCCGCCCACATAGATACCGACATGCGAATGCCGTGCACCCAAGGTGTTGAAGAACACCAGATCACCCGGCTGAATGCGGGTGCGGTCAACGGGTCGCGATTTTTGGCCCAGATCGGCCGAAGTGCCCTTGACGGGCAAACCGGCAGCCTCCCGATAAACATGCGAGACCAGACCTGAACAGTCAAACCCTGTGGCAGGCCCCCGGCCACCCCAGCTGTAAGGCGTGTCCAGCAAGGACATGGCAAACAAGGCCAGGTCGTTGCGTTTGGGGTGGTAGTCGGTGCTGGCGGCGGGTGTGGGCTCGGATGCCAGCTCTGGCGCACGGGTGGGCTCTGAACGGTGGTCTGTCAACACCGGGGCAGAGGAGCAGCCTGCCATCAAAAGAGCCAGGCCTGTGAGGGTGGCGATCAGGCCGGTACGGGTGCGCGCTGGGATGGGAAGGGTCATGTCCGGGGTCTGGCTCATGTCAGTGTTCGCATCAGGTTGGCCAATTCGACAGCCGATTTGACTTCCATTTTGTCAAAAACGCGCGAGCGGTGCACCTCCACCGTGCGCACGCTGATGTCGAGTTGGTCGGCGATCAGCTTGTTGGGCAGGCCCTCCACCACCAGGCGCATCACATCGCGCTCGCGCTCGGTCAACTCGCCCAGGCGCGATTGCAAAAAGTCCTGCTGGGTGCGTGCATTCAAGCGATCCTGAGACAAGCGCAGCGCCTGTTCCACCCGATCGACCAGGGCGTTGTCCGAGAAAGGCTTTTCACAAAAATCAAACGCACCGCGTTTGACGCTGTCCACCGCGGTGGGCACATCCGCATGACCGGTGAGAAAAATCACGGGCCAAGCCTGCGCGACGCCGCTGGCTTGCAGGTGTTCAAACAAGGCCAGGCCGCTCATGCCCGGCATGCGCACATCCAGCAAGATGCATCCGGCTTGCTGGGGCAAAGGGCGGGGCTGGGTCTGTGAAGCCGCCGTCTCCAGCATCTCCAAAAAAGCTTCGGCGCTGTCGTAAGACTCGCTGAGCAGGCGCCGTGTGCGCAGCAACCAGGCCATGCCTTCGCGCACGCCAATGTCGTCGTCCACGATGTAGACCATGCTGTCAAAAGGGGGTTGCATGGCGCGATTTTAGGCGGTGTGTGTGGTTTGACTGCCTGCTGCGGGCAGCGTGAAACGGAACACGGTGCCGACGGGCTGGTGTGGTGCGAACTCCAGTTGGCCCCCATGTTGTTCGACCACGGTGCGGCACAGGCTCAGGCCCAGGCCCATGCCTTCGGGTTTGGTGGTGAAAAAGGGGTTGAACAGCTGGGCCGCCACATCGGGCGCAATGCCTGCGCCCAGGTCGGTGACAGAAAACGCGACGCCCGCATGCTCCTGCCCGGGCGCAGCCAGTTGCACCTGCAGCACCAGCACCCTGTCGCGGCAGTGTGGCGAATCCATGGCCTGCATGCCGTTGCGTGCCAGATTCAGCAGAACCTGCTCGACCATGGTGCGGTCACACCACACGTCAGGCAGTCGGGCGTCCACCCGCATGTGCACGCGCACCTGCAGTTTGCGCGCTTGCAGGTTGACCAGCGGGGCAATGGCGTCCAGCAGGGCCTGCGGCTGCACGGCTTCGCGGGCCTGGTCTCGGCGGCGCACAAAGTCGTGCACGCTGTTGATGACGCGCCCAGCCCGCTCGGCCTGTTCGGCAATGCGGCGCAGGGCCATGTGCACATCGTCCAGGGTCTGGGGCTCGGCTTGCGGGTCTTTGAGCAGGTTGAGCGAGCCGTTGGCATAACTGGCGATCGCGGCCAAAGGCTGGTTCAGCTCGTGGCTGAGCAAAGACGCCATCTCGCCCACGGTGGCCAGACGTGCCGTGGCTTGCAGGCGGTCCTGGCTGGCCCGCGAGAGCTCTTCGATGCGGCGCTGCTCGCTGATGTCGATGACCGCGCCCATCCACCCGGTCTGCTCGCCCTGCACGCTGATCAGGGGGGCCTCGATGATCAGCACTGGAAAGCGGGTGCCGTCCTGGCGCATGAAGACCGATTCAAAACCCTCTCTGGGTGATGCATTGCCCGCCATGCGGATGGCCTGACGCTGCTGGTATTCGTCCACCATTTCGGGGGGCCAGTAAGGCATGGGGGCGTTCTGGCCGATCAGGGCCTCGGCCTCCCAGCCCACCATCTGGCAAAAGGCCGGGTTCACATAGGTGATGCGGCCTTGCAGGTCGCGTGCACGCAAGCCCGTGACCAGGGAGTCTTCCATGGCTTTGCGGAAGGCCAGCGCATCGGCCAGGTCGCGCTCGGCCTTCAGACGCCTGCGGGCGTCCTTGGTCAGCAACACCATCACCGTGATCAGCGCGATCGACATGCCCGTGACCAAGGCCGTGAGCACATTGGGAAACAGGTCCGGTTCGCCCCGCCGACCGTCCATGCGCAGCAACAAGGTGTTCCCCGGCAAATCCACCAGTTGCTGGCTGGTGAAGACCCGTCGTTCACGGCGCTGTGCACCCGCAATGGCCAGCCGTGTGCCGTCCGGTTCGACAAAAGACAATTCGTTTTTGCGCCCAAAAGTGCGGCCCAGGCGCTCGGTCAACAGCTCCTGCAGGCTGTAGGTCACGACCGTAGAGCCCACCCACTCCCCGTTTTGTGAGATGGGCAGGCACAGCTCCATCACTTCGATGCCCAAGCCGTCGCTTTGGGGCAGGAAGTAGGTGCTGGAGTAAGCGGGGCCGTTCAGGCGCCTGGCCCGCTGGCAGGCTTGGCTGGCCTCGTTCAGGACCTCGTTGCGCGAAATGCGCTCAAACGCAGGTGCGCGCAAGGGCGAATCGGCAAACGCTTGCAATTGCCAGGTTTTGTCGCGCCACTCCACGCGCAACCAGTCCCGGTTGTCACGCAGCAGCGCCAAGGCTTCGGGTTGCCAAGTGGCGGAAGCGAAATGCCCCGATTGCAAGGCTTGCAAAGCCTGCACTTGCCGCGACAGGCTGCTGCGCAAATCACTCACGGCGTCTGCGGTGTCGCGCTCCAGCTCGGCCTGCACCTGACTGGCCTCATAGCGCCCGGCCAGCCACACCAGCGTGGCCAGCACGGCCAGCACCAGCGCGATCAGCGCCGCCCACAAGGAGCGCCGCCCGGACCCCCAGGGCAAGGCCTTGTCGAGTTGGGCGCTGATCCGGTTCAGTTGTCTTTGCCATGCGGCCATCAGGCGCGGGGTGCCGAGTGTGGTCATCGGGCTTCAGGGCGGTGTGTTGGCTGCAGGTGGGGCCTTGCCATCGCCCGTGCTGCTGACTTTGGTGACCCGCGGGTCGGCCCAGCTGCCATCGATGAAAAACTCCTGGGTGTTGGCTTTGATCAAGGGGTTTTGCAAGAACAGCTGCGCCAGAAAAGCCGTGAGGCCGACCACGGGGTTGACCGCAATGCCCGCCACCAGCGAGGCCGTGCCCGCGTCGAGTGCGGGCAAGATCACCACGCGCAGTTTTTGGGTTTCCTGGGCGATGTCGGCCGAGCCATCGAGCTGCACCAGCGCGTTCACGCCCTTGATTTGCATGTTGCGCGTGTAGGCAATGCCTTGAGCGATGCTGACGTCGCCACGCACCGAATCAAAAGCAAAGCCTTCGGAAAAAACATCACGGAAATCCAGCAGCAGTCGCCGCGGCAAGGCTTGCAGGCTCAAGACCCCCAGCAATTTGGCTGCCCCCGCATCGGCTTTGAGGAACTGACCACGGCCCATCTTGACGGCAAACTGGCCCGACATGCTCGGGTAATGCAAGGCCAAGGGAGAGCCTTGCCAGCTCACGGTGCCTTCGAGTTGCCCCGTGCCGCCACGCAAGGCGTTGGGCGTGCCCAGCCGCGTGAGCAAGGCGCCCGCGTCGGAAATGTCCAACTTGAAATTCATTTCGGTTTTGCGCTGCGAGCCGCCTTCGGCAGCGGTCAGCCAGCGCCCGGTGCTGCGAAAGCTGGCCTCGGGGACGGTGATGTTGAATTTGTTCAATTGCCACTCGGGGTTGGCTTTGATCCGGGTTTTGGGCTGCTCGGTGTTGAGGGCTTCGATCTCGATGCGCCCGAGCTTTTTGCCGCGCAGCTCCAGCTGTTCCACCACGATGTCCAGAGAGGGCAAATTGACCGGGGGCGCTTCGAGCAGACCCTCCACTTCGGCCACACTGGATGGTGGCAAATTCAGGCGCGACAGGCGTGCAAACAAGTGGCCCAGCTGGTCGTTGCCGGGTTGGCGGTAGACCACGTGGCCATTGAGCTCGCGGGCATCGACGTTGACGCGCCATGTGTTTCCCTCGCGCACACCGCCTGCCACCACCTGGTGCAAAGTGCGGTCATCGGCGGTGAGTGTGTTGGCCTGCAGGCCGATGCGCGTGGGGCTGTAGGCTGTCCAGGCGGTTTTGCTCGTGGCTTTCTGGCTTGCTGCGCCCAGGTCGGCGGGCAGCAGGCTTTGCCAGTCGTCAACCGCAAAACGGTCCAGCGCCACCGAAGCGCTGACGCCTGTGGCAGGTAAGGCTGGTGCTTGCGAAGCTGGCAGACCCAGGGTGAGGCTGCCCCGCAGGACCACGGCTTCCGGACCTGACAGATCTCGCACATACAGGGCCGATGCCACGGTGCCCCATTCGAGCTGCAGTTGGTCGCGCAAGGTCGCGCCAGACCCCTGCACACGTGTGCGCAGGGTGACGGGCATGCTGACATTCGCCGCCTTGCCCAGAGGCGCGGGCAGTTTCAGGGCCAGGCCTTCGAGCGGGCTTTGCAGTGTGAATTCGGGTTGTCCTTGTCGCCAGCCCAGTTGCGCGCTGTAACTGGTGGCGCCCGTGGCGTGTTGGGCCCAGGCGTTGAGCGGGCTGATCTCTTTGGCCTGGCGAAGTCCTTCGGCTGTGATCTGGCCTTGGGCGCGCAGTTGCAAGGCGCTCTCGTTGGTGGCCGCGCCTGGGTTGGGCCGCATGCCGCCCTCGATCCGAACCGGCCCACCCAACAGGCGCGCTTGTGTGCCGCTCAGGCTGAAACCGGCTTCGCTGAACTGCACCGTGCCCTGGAGCTTTTCCAGCAGGGGTGTGTCGGGCGTCATGCGCACATCGTTGCCGCCCAACACCACGGCGCCTTGCAGCTTGGTGTTTTGGGGTGTGAGCAGGGGCACGGCCAGTTTGAAGCGGGTTTGCACATTGCCCGTGGCCTGGGTTTGCCGCAAAGCGCCTGACAACATCGCGTCCAACGGTGATTTCTGAACCAGCGTCAGCACTTGTGCCGCGGGGCCTTTGTTTTCGGCAGAGACATTCAGCACCGGGCTGTGCAACATGTCGGGGATTTCGGCTTGGCCTGCGGTCAGGCCAAGGCCCGTGCGGGGATCGCCTGCACGGGCGCTGGCGTCGCTGAGTTTCATGCCCAGGTGGTCAAAGACGAGCTGACCGGTCAGCTTGTGCAGCCGCGGCCAGGGCAGGCTTTTGGAGGGCAGCAAAGCTGCAGGCAGGTAATCCAGTTCCACGTCCTGAATGCGCCCAGCAAACCGGAAATCGCCCTCTTTGGCGTTGGCAAAGGGCAGCTTGGCCAGGTCGCCCTTGATCTTGACCTGCACGTCTGAATAGACCCCTTTGACCACCGCGTCCCGCACATATTGGCGCACGTTTGCGGGCAGTGTCAGGGGCAGGTAGCGGTGCGCCTGCGCCGCGTTGGCCTGCTTGATCTTGCCTTGCAGGTCCAGTGTGCCGGGGCCTTGGCCTTGGGGGGCGGGATGCCATTGGCCCTGCCATTGGCCTTGCAGGTCCGCGTTGGTCAGTTCAAGTTTCCAGTCGGGCACGTGCCACTGTGAGTTCTCGCGTTTGAAAACCGCTTGCGCGTGCAAAGACTGCACACGCACCTCGGGGTCTTCCAGAATCCCCGGCAAAAACACGGCCCCGTCAGCGCCCATGTTCAACTCAATTCGGCCACCATCCTGGTTCAATTTCAGCTGGGCTTGCGCACCTTGCACGCCCGGCCAGCGGGTTTGTTTTTCACCTTGGCGTGTGGTCGGCGGTGGCAGTGACAACTTCTGCAAGGTGACTTGTCCGTCATAGCGCTGAGGCGTTTGCCAATCGCCCTGCCAACGCCATTGCAAGGCCTCGACTTGCCCGCTGACGGTTTGCTGTTGCAGGCGTTGACGCCACACGTCTGGCAAAGGCATGCGCAAGGCCACTTCGCGCAGCGCCAACAGGTCCAGGTGATCGGCTTGCAGTTGACCGCTGGCCGCGTTTTTGCCTTGTGGGTGGGTGTAGGTCAGCGCGGCATTGCCGCCAGGCCAGGCCAGGCCCTGGTCGCTGACAAAGGCCAGGTGCTGTGTCGAGACCTCGAAGCCCAGCGGGCTGACCCGGCCGCCCAAACGCCCCGAGAAACGTTCAAAGGTCAGCGGTGCTTCGTTCTGCGCCCAGGCGGTTTGCAGACCTGTCAGATGGACATCGGCCACGCCGCCAGCCCACTGGCCGTTGTTCACGTCGTTCCACAGACGCAAACTGCCTTGACCCGAGGTGATCTTCACGCCTGCAGGCAGGTACGGCCCGAGCCGCGCCACATCCATCTGTGGCAAGTAGGTGTAGACCTGACCCGTCCAGTCCGCCCATTGGCCCGGGTGGATGGACAACAGGTTGCGTTTGAAGCGGCCTATGGTGACAAAGCGTTGGCCCCAGTTGTCGGGGGGGGTGGCGTCCAGCCGGACATCGTGGTGCCGGGCCGAATTGCGCAGCACCAGGTCCAGATCGCGCAGCGACACGCTGGCAGACGCCGGGTCTGTTTGCACAGGGTTGTGCGGTGCGTTCTCGCGGGTCCAGTGCAACGTGCCGCCGCGCACAATGACCTCGCGCTGTGCGAACAACCAATCGGCGGCGGCGTTGTCACCGCCTTTTGGCGGCGTCCAATCGAGTCCGGCCACGCGCCAGCGTCCATTGGCCATTTGCCGGACATCGAGCTCCGGGCCGTCCAGCACCAGTTGCTCCAGCTTCAAGCCCAGCACGGAGCGCACACTGATCGCGATCATCACCTTCGGCAGCCGCAAGGCGGTGCGGCCCTCGGGGTCGAGCAGTTCGATGTTGCGCAACTCAAATGAGGGGACCCAGCCTGTCGATTCGGCCGAGATTTCACCAATCCGCACCGGAACCCCGATGGTTTTCTGGGCCAAGCGCTCCAGCGCGGGGCGGTGTGTGTCGATTCGCGGCACAATCCAAAAATGCAAGGCAGTCCAGGCCATGCCCAATGAGACGCCCAGCACCAACAGGACCCAGGCCACGACCCGCATCAAGCGGGACAGCACGAGGGTCAAGCGGGGAAAATGGGGCAAAGACGGCACAAACATTTGAATCAGAAAGTCAGCAGGAATTATGACCCGCAGCCAGCGCATGGACGAGGCACCCGCCCCAAATGATGTCAGTCCGGTCGATTTGCCCTTGTATTCACGGTTTCTGCAGCGTTTGCACCGCCGCTATCCTGCCGAGTTGCCTCTGTTGCCACCTGGCCCCCCGACCCGAGACAGCCTGAGCGCGGCCTACGCCGCCCTGCAGGCCAAAGGCCTGGACACCAGCGCCGCCTTGCGGGTGCTGCGCCAGCTCACGCTGGAGCGCCTGGCCTGCTTGGACTGCAGCCGTCAAGGCGATTTGGCGGTGGTCACCCACGGCATGACCTGGTTGGCCGAAGTCACCCTTGACATCGCCTGGCGCCAAGTCATGGCCGATCTGGATGCCCTGCACGGCGCACCCACCAAGGTCAACGGCGAGCGGGCCGAGATGTGGATCATCGGCATGGGCAAGCTGGGCGCCCGTGAGCTGAATGTGTCCAGCGACATCGACCTGATTTATGTCTACGACGAAGACGGCGAAACCCTGGGCAACAGCGAAGGCCGCAACAAGGTCTCGTGCCAGGAATACTTCACCCGCGCGGTCAAGCGCATGTACGCCCTGATCGGCGATACCACCGAGCACGGCTTTGTGTTCCGGGTGGACTTGGCCTTGCGCCCCAACGGCAACTCCGGCCCCAGCGTGGTCTCGCTCGATGCGCTGGAAGAGTATTTGCTGGTGCAAGGCCGGGAGTGGGAACGCTTTGCCTGGATGAAAAGCCGTGTGGTGGCCCCCCGCAGCGCGGTGGTCAACGGCTCGGCGCAGGCGTTGCGCGGCGTGGTGCTGCCTTTCGTCTTTCGTCGTTACCTGGATTACAACGTCTTTGAGTCGCTGCGCACGCTGCACCAGCAAATCCGCGACCACGCGTCCAAACGCAGCGCGGGCCACCCCGAACGTGCGAATGACGTGAAACTGTCGCGCGGCGGCATCCGCGAGATCGAATTCACAGTGCAGCTCTTGCAGGTGGTGCGCGGTGGGCAGTTCCCCGAGTTGCGCACACGCCCCACGCTGGACGCCCTGCAGCGTGTGGCCAAGGCCGGGCTCATGCCGCAGGCCACGGCCGATGCGCTGGGCGCGGCGTATGTGTTTTTGCGTCAGGTGGAGCACCGCATCCAGTACCTGGACGACCAGCAAACCCATGTCTTGCCGACCCGCGACGAAGATTTGGGCTGGATTGCACAGACCTTGGGTTACGCCGATGCCTCTGCGTTTTTGAGCGACCTGAATGGGCACCGCGAGGTGGTGGCGCAAGAGTTCGACACCTTGCTGGGCGGTGACCGTGAATGCAAAGGCTGCAATGGCAAGAACGGCAAAAACAGCCGTGAACATGCCGAGCTGGATGCTGTGCTGGGTGACTTCAGTGGCCCGGTGCGTGAGCGCCTGGCCCAGTGGGCCGACAACCCGCGCGTGCAGTCCCTGCGCGACGACGCCCGGGGCCGCCTGATGCGCCTGCTGCAACGCACCGCCCAGTGGCTGGACGATGGGCGCGTGAGCGAAGCAGCCGTGTTGCGCATGGCCGACTGGATCGAGCCGCTGCTGCGCCGCGAAAGTTATTTGGCCCTGATGCTGGAGCGCCCCTCGGTGCACGAACGCCTGCTGCGCCTGCTCGGTGCGGCCAAGTGGCCCGCCCGTTATTTGCTGCAACACCCGGGCGTCATTGACGAGCTGGCCGGGGGTAATTTGTTCAGCACCCGTTTTGATGCCGCCGAATTCGAGGGCGAGTTGCAAGCCCGCCTGGTGGCGCTGCAGCGCACGGGCGAAGACGACGAGGAAAGCCTGCTGAATTTGCTGCGCCGTGCCCACCACGCGGAGCAGTTCCGCACCCTGGCGCGTGATGTGGAAGGCGTGCTCACGGTGGAGCAAGTGGCCGACGACCTGAGCGCCCTGGCCGATGCGGTGCTGCGCGTGACGGCCCGCTGGTGCTGGAGCCGCCTGAAAACCCGCCACCGCGAAGAACCGGCCATTGCCATCATTGGCTACGGCAAGCTCGGCGGCAAGGAGCTGGGTTACGGCAGCGACCTGGACATCGTGTTCGTGTACGAAGACGAGGACGAACGGGCACAGGAAATCTACGCCGCCTATGTGCGCAAACTCATCAACTGGATGACGGTGAAAACCGCCGACGGTGACCTGTACGAGATTGACACGGCGCTCAGGCCCAACGGCAACTCGGGCCTCTTGGTCACGCGCTTTGAGGCTTATGCCGACTACCAGCAGCAGCGCGGCAGCAACACCGCCTGGACTTGGGAGCACCAGGCCATGACCCGCGCCCGCTTTGTCATGGGCTTGCCCGGCTTGGCCCCGCAATTTGACACGGTGCGCCATGCCGTCATCAGCGCCCCGCGCGATGCGGTCAGCCTCAAGGCCGAAATCGTGGCCATGCGCGACAAGGTGCGCCAGGGCCATCCGGTCAAGGCCGAGCGCTTTGATGTCAAGCACAGCCCCGGCGGCATGGTGGACGCCGAGTTTGCCGTGCAATACCTGGTGCTGCTGCACACCGCCGCCCACCCCGAGCTGGCCGACAACGTGGGCAATATCGCGCTGTTGCAACGGGCCGAAAAAGCCGGACTGTTGCCCACAGGCGTAGGGCAAGCTGCGGCCAATGCGTACCGCGAAATGCGCCGCGTGCAACACCGCGCCCGCCTGAACGAAGAGCCCACCGATGTGCCACTGGAACAGCTTGCGAGCGAGCGCGAGGCGGTGTTGGCGCTGTGGCGTGGGGTGATGGGCTGAGGAGGCCTTCGTCATGCCCGCGCACACGGGCATCCATCTCTGGTATGCCCTCAGGCCATGGAGCCCCAGCATGGCCTCGATGGCCCGGAGACCAACCCCAAATCGATCATGGTCTTTCCCCCTCAAAAAGACGCATTGGCGACGATTGGGCCTAAAAGTATTAATATCTAGCGCTTTTAACGCCTGATTTATCAGTTTTCAGGATGCAATAACGCCCCGGATATGAGCAAACATGTCTTGCGGGCTGCAAGCCAGAGGATGCCGCCCATGCCACAGCACTTCATCAAACCCGGCGCTGATTGGGGAAAAGCCTCGGCTGTGGGCGCATCGCTCGCGATTTGTGTGGCTTGTCCTGCATGGGCTCAAACGACAGTGCCAGCCACTGCTGGTGTGACGGCAAGCAAAGTCGAGCTGACTTTCCCCGATGTGGAAATCACGGAAAAAAGCTTGGAGTTCCGCCAATTTGAAAAAGTGGAAATCACCGGTTCGGCCATTTTGGCCAAAGAGGCCAAGCAAGCCTTGCCTCTGCAGATTCTCGACCGCCGTGACATCGAGCGCAGCGGGGCCGCTTCGCTGCCCGAATTGCTTCAGAGGCTGCCGCTGATGAGCAATTTTTTTGAGTCCGGTACCGTCACAGGCACTGTGGCTGGTGGACCTGAAGCAGCGGCCATTCACGGTAACCAGGGCGGCACTTTGGTCTTGCTGAACGGCCGACGACTGCCCTATTACGGCAGCCAGGCCATCATGATCGATCGTTCGGTGGTCGACCTGAACTTCTTGCCCTTGGCGGCGGTTGAAAAAATCGAAATCCTGACCGATGGCGCGTCCAGCCGCTACGGTTCGGATGCGGTCGCAGGGGTCATCAACGTGATCACCAAAACCGATATTCAGGGCCTGAGCGTTGGTGTGGAAGCAACTGTGCCGCAAGACGGACATGGCCACAGCAAAGGGGTCAATTTGTCATGGGGCAAAGGTCGACTGCAGCGCGACGGCTACAGCTTGCGTGCGCATTTCACGGCGCAGAAAACCGAAGCCGTGTTGGCCAAGCACCGTGAAGTGTCCAGCCAAGGAGCCAGGTCTATGCAAATAGATGGAAAGACTTGGTGGCTGACGCAAAATTACAGTGCATACAGTGCCCCTGCGAAAAACTATCTGGACGCCAATGGGGACTTGAAAAACACCTACTACCTTCAAACCGGTCAATGTGAGCCAGGCTGGTATGAGCTCGGACGCGGACAGTGCTTCACCAACACCCAGGGTGAAATGACCCTTTACCCAGAGGTCAACAAACAGTTGCTGTACCTCCAAGGCGATCGGATGCTGGCCAATCGCTGGGTTGTTTTTGCAGAAGGTCTGCTGGGCCAACAAAAATTCAACACGGTCGCGGGTGGTGACTACAACACCAAGGATGTCCTGGGCCCCGATGGCAACACCTATTTGTTGGATATTGTTCCATTGGGCTTAATGAGCCGACAGCAGTACGTCAATCACATCGGAAATATCGCATTGGGTTTACGTGGCGAGCAATATGGTTGGGATTTTGTGACCTCTGTGTCATCTGGCCGACATCGCGTGCGGCGAGATTACATCGGCGGCGCGGTCACGAATGGATTTGCTGCTGCAACGTTGCCCCCCGAGATTGTGGGGCAGCACCCTTCCCAATATTCAGCAGACACGCTGGCGTTGCTTCGGCAGTACCAAGGACCGGAAAAAGAGTGGCTGGACGATGCGTTTAGCCAGATTGACAGTTTCAACTTCCTGGCCAGTCGGGAATGGATGGAAACAGACTATGGCCCCGCCAGTGTGGGTGCTGGCCTGGATTGGCGGCGTGAGCGGGTTTATTACACAGCACGCGATAAGGAAACACGTCCTGGATTTGATGCCAGTCGCTTGGTCTGGGCCGCTCATCTGGAGCTGTCTTCACCTGTTGGCCCGCACAGCGAAGTGACGGCCGCTGCGCGGTACGACCAGTATTCAGATTTTGGAGGGGTGCAGACAGCGAAACTGGGGTGGAAATGGCAACCGGAAAGGGCATGGCTTTTCAGGGCTTCGGTGGGCACCGGTTTTCGTGCCCCCAACATCGCTCAAATGGTCCCCATCAGCAGCACCATTGCCGGATACATGGATAGTTTTGGCAATGAAATTAGCGTCAAAAGCGGGGGAAACCCCATGCTTCGGCCAGAAAAATCGCTCCAAAGAAATCTGGGCTTCCGTTATGAGCCCAATCAACGCTGGAGTTTGGGGGCAGACCTGTGGCAGCTCGATATTCGGGATACTTTTGGTTATTTGACCATCGAAGAAATTCTGAACAACCCTGGTTTGAAAGCCAAGTTTTTTGACCAGCAGTTGTTGACCCAAACCAACCAAAATCTGGGTCGCAGTGTTAAACGGGGTCTGGATTACGACATCCATTGGCGTCAACCCACCGATCTTGGCCGTGTCCGGACGAGTCTGAAAGGCGTGTACATGTTGAAGTCTGCCAAGGAAGATGCGGTGGACCGTACCTGGGTTTCGAACATCGGTACGCACACCAGTCACTTTCTGACCACAGCCCGGCACCAGTGGTCTTTGACATCCATGCTCGAACGTCCCCAGTGGGTGGGGGGCTTCACGTTGCATTACAAAACCGGTTACGACCTCGAGACGACGTTGTACGACAAGGATAACAATTGGCGAAATGAAACGACGCGAGTTCCTGGACATTGGACACTGGATTTGTTAAGCCGCTGGCAAATCCAGCCCAAACTGACGCTGAGCGCCCATTTGATCAACGCCACCAACCGCATGCCTGCCCTGCGAATGGGAATCCAAGACAATGCGTTATTGGGTGTAGACACACGTTACGCCAATTACATGGGACGCAACCTGCAGCTGAAGCTGGACTACAAGTTCTGAGCTTTTGAAGCCGCGGGTGCGATCACCCTCGGTATCTGCCGGAAAACCCGTGCCGCTAAACTCTCTGCACGCTGTTTGGGCGTGCAGCCAAGAGAAGAGTCATGAAAAAAAGCGGTGTTGGGGCATGGGCATGGGCATGTGCCTGGGTTTGGGTCATTGCGGTACCTGTGGCCTTTGCCGCGGAAGACAACAAAACTCCTGCTGCCGCCAAACCCTCCCTCACGGTCACCGTGACCATCCCCCAAACAGCCAGCCTGACCCAAAAAATCAGCGCCAACGGCAACCTGGCCGCCTGGCAAGAAGCCGTCATCGGGGCCGAGGCCAATGGCCTGAAGATCACCGAGGTGCGCGTGAACGTGGGCGACCGCGTGCAGCGCGGCGATGTGTTGGCGGTTTTGCAGGCCGACACCTTGCGGGCCGAGCTGGCGCAGGCCGAAGCCGCCCTGGCCGAGGCCACGGCCAGCGCCCAGGAAGCCAAAGCCCAGGCCGAGCGTGCCCGCAGCCTGCAGCAGCAAGGCTTTTTCAGCAACGCACAGCTGAGCCAGGCGCTGGCCGCCGAGGCTTCTGCCGGGGCCCGCGTGCAGTCCGCCCGCGCCATGGTGCAGCTGCAAAACGTGCGCTTGTCTCAGACGCAGGTGCGCGCGCCCGATGCGGGCGTGATCTCGGCTCGGCAGGCCACGGTGGGCAGCGTGGTGGGTGCGGGCACCGAGTTGTTCCGCTTGATTCGCCAGGGCCGCATCGAGTGGCGTGCTGAAGTGACCGCTGCCGAGATCGGCCGCATCCAGGTCGGCGCGCCCGTGCAAGTCAAAGCGGCCAGCGGCCAGCTGATGCAAGGCAAGGTGCGCATGGTCGCGCCCTCGGTCGATGCCCAAACCCGCAACGCTTTGGTGTATGTGGACCTGCCCGCACAAACCGGCAGCGCCCGCGCAGGCATGTACGCCCAAGGCGAGATCGCGCTGGGCCAAAGCCAGGCCCTCACCGTGCCACAAAGCGCGGTGGTGGTGCGCGACGGTTTCAGCTATGTCTACACCGTGGGGGCCGACCAAAAAGTCAGTCAGCTCAAGGTGCAAACCGGACGCCAAAGTGCAGACCGCGTGGAGGTGACCAGCGGCCTGAAAGCCGATGCGCGGGTGGTGGCCAGCGGTGGTGCATTCCTGAACCACGGCGACACGGTGCGTGTGGTGGATGCCCCGGCAGCCACACCCGCTGCCAAATAAAGGGACGCCATGCTCAACGTCTCTTCCTGGTCGATCCGCAACCCGATCCCGGCGGTCATGCTGTTTGTGCTGCTGACGGTGGCGGGTCTGATCGCGTTCGGCTCGATGAAAGTGCAGAACTTTCCTGATCTGGATGTGCCCACCATCTCTGTGACGGCCAGCCTGCCCGGTGTGGCACCCTCGCAGCTCGAAACCGATGTGGCCCGCAAGCTCGAAAACGCACTGGCGCCACTGCAGGGCCTGAAGCACATCACCACCAAGGTGCAAGACGGTGTGGTGTCCATCACCGCCGAGTTCCGCATGGAAAAGCCCACGCAGGAAGCGGTGGACGATGTGCGCTCGGCCATCCAGGGCGTGCGGGCCGACTTGCCCAGCGACCTGCGTGACCCGGTGGTGCAAAAGCTCAACCTGGCCGGTACGCCCGTGCTGGCCTACACCGTGCGTTCCGAACGCATGGACGACGAGGCCTTGTCGTGGTTGGTGGACAAGGACATCACCCGCAAGCTCTTGTCGCTGCGCGGCGTGGGCGCGGTCAACCGCGTGGGCGGCGTCATGCGTGAGGTGCGTGTGGCGCTCGACGTGAACCGTTTGCAGGCGCTGGGCATCACGGCGGCCGAGGTGTCCCGCCAGCTCAAGCAGGTGCAGCAAGAAGGCTCGGGCGGGCGCATGGATGTGGGCGCAGGCGAGCAGCCCGTGCGCACCCTCGCCACGGTCAAGACGGCGCAAGAGGTCGGACAAATTGAGCTGGCCACATCGCGGGGTGGCCGTGTTCGCCTGGACCAGGTGGCCACGGTGAGCGACACCCTGGCCGATGCGCGGTCTGCCGCCGCACTGGATGGCAAGCCCGTGGTGGGTTTTGAGGTGGTGCGCAGCAAAGGCGAGAGCGAAGTGGCCGTGGGCCGCCTGGTACGCCAGGCGCTGGTCGATTACCGTTTGCAAAACCCCGACATCGAGATCACCGAGGCCTTTGATTTTGTGACCCCGGTGGAAGAGGAATACCAAGGCTCCCTTGTGCTGCTGTACGAAGGCGCGATGTTGGCGGTGCTGGTGGTGTGGCTGTTTTTGCGCGACTGGCGGGCCACCTTTGTGTCGGCCGTGGCGCTGCCGCTGTCGGTCATTCCGGCCTTCATTGGCATGGCGTATCTGGGTTTTTCCATCAACGTGGTGACTTTGCTGGCGCTGTCTTTGGTGATCGGCGTGCTGGTGGACGACGCGATTGTCGAGGTGGAAAACATCGTGCGCCATTTGCGGATGGGCAAGTCGCCGTACCAGGCGGCCATGGAAGCGGCCGATGAAATCGGGCTGGCCGTGATTGCCACCACCTTCACCCTGATCGCGGTGTTTTTGCCCACGGCTTTCATGAGCGGCATTCCTGGCAAGTTCTTCAAGCAGTTTGGCTGGACCGCGTCGCTCGCGGTGTTTGCCTCGCTGGTGGTGGCGCGGGTGCTCACGCCCATGATGGCGGCTTACATTCTGAAGCCCATCGTCACAGCCGCGCACGAGCCGGGATGGATGAAGCGCTACATGGTCTGGGCCACCTGGTGCATGCGGCACCGCCTGGCCACCATGGTCTTGGCCACGCTGTTTTTCATCGGCTCCATCATGCTGGTGCCTTTGTTGCCCAAGGGCTTCATTCCGCCGGACGACAACTCGCAAACCCAGGTCTATGTGGAGTTGCCTCCGGGCTCCACCTTGGCGCAAACCCAAGCCAGCGCCGAGCATGCCCGCAAGCTGCTCATGGCGGTGAACGATGTGAAAAGCGTCTACACCACCATCGGCGGCGGCAGCGCGGGCTCTGACCCGTTTGCGGGTGGCGGTGCGGCCGAAGTGCGCAAGGCCACACTCACCATCCAGCTGACCGAGCGCGGCACACGCCCGCGCAAGCAGACGATTGAAAACGACATCCGCACGGCCTTGCAGCAACTGCCCGGCGTGCGCACCAAGGTGGGCCTGGGTGGTTCGGGCGAGAAATATGTGCTGGTACTCACGGGCGAAGACCCACAGGCCCTGCAAACCGCCGCCATGGCGGTGGAGCGCGACCTGCGCACCATTTCAGGTCTGGGTTCCATTGCGTCTACCACCAGCCTGGTGCGGCCCGAAATCGCGGTGCGCCCGGACTTTGCCAAAGCCGCCGATTTGGGTGTGACCAGCGCTGCCATCAGCGACACCTTGCGCGTGGCCACTTTGGGCGACTACGACGCGGCCCTGCCCAAGCTCAATTTGTCGGAGCGCCAGGTGCCCATCGTCGTGAAGTTGGGCGACGAGTCGAGGCACGACCTGACCACGCTGGAGCGCCTGATGGTGCCCGGCAGCCGTGGCCCGGTCATGCTGGGCCAGGTGGCCAGCATCGAGGTGGCGGGCGGCCCGGCCGTGATCGACCGCTACGACCGCCAGCGCAACATCAATTTCGAGATCGAGCTGTCGGGCATGCCGCTGGGCGACGTGACAGCAGCGGTGCAAAAGCTGCCCGCGCTGCAAAGCCTGCCGCCCGGCGTGAAGGTGGTGGAAGTGGGTGATGCCGAAGTGATGGGCGAACTCTTTGCCAGCTTTGGCTTGGCCATGATGATCGGTGTGCTGTGCATCTACATCGTGCTGGTGCTGCTGTTCAAAGGCTTCCTGCACCCCATCACAATTTTGGCGGCGCTACCGTTGTCGCTGGGCGGCGCGTTTGTGGGTCTGCTGATCGCGCAAAAGAGCTTCTCGATGCCTTCGCTCATTGGTCTCATCATGCTCATGGGCATCGCGACCAAGAACTCCATCTTGCTGGTCGAATACGCCATTGAGGCGCGGCGCGGTAAACCCGCCGAGGGCGATCACCCGGCCGTGCCTGGCATGAGCCGCTGGGACGCGTTGCTCGATGCGTGCCACAAACGCGCCCGTCCCATCGTCATGACCACCATTGCCATGGGCGCGGGCATGCTGCCGATTGCCGTGGGCTGGGGCGCGGCCGATGCGAGTTTCCGCTCGCCCATGGCGATTGCCGTGATCGGCGGCTTACTTACCAGCACGGTGCTCAGCTTGCTGGTGATCCCGGTGGTGTTCACCTACCTGGACGATTTGGGGCAGTGGTCGGCACGCCTGTACAAAAAGGTGACGCGCAGCGCTTGAGATCGCCGTATGGTTGGTGAATGCTCTGTGACGACGGGGTGAGCGTGCGCTGCGTTCGTTCGTTAACACAGAACCCCATCTTCGATGGGTGACCCACCTCACACGGCAGCCTGGGGCATGGGCCTGGCTGAAAAAAACGCGTAACAAAAATTGATCGTGGTCACAAAGTCGTGCTTCGTGGCCTTGTCAAATGCGTTTTCGCAGATCACATTCTTCATGGGGTCTCCAACTTCGCCGCTTCATTGTCGGAGGTGTCACATGAAACACGTTCAATTGTTCACGCGCCGCGCCAACCTTGCCATGGCCGCAGCGGCTTCCATCGTCACGGCTTGCGCCGTTTGGGGGCCCCGTGCAGAGCGTTGGCGTGCGCCTACCGCTGGTGCGAGTTGGGAGGTGGCCCAGAGCAACACGGGCAGCTATGGCAAGGACATGGTGCTGCGCATCACCCGGGGCGACGGGATCTGGCAAGGGCAGCCGGTCATGACGCTCGCCAATTCACAAGGCATGAACACGGTCATCACACCCACAGGCCACTGGATCGCCATCGTGGGTCGCGATGGCCGAACCCTCACGCGCTGGGACCCGCCCTTGGGATTCGAGTACCCCATCACAGTGGGCAAATCCTGGGTCAAGGCTTACTGCATGACGTTTGGGGCTCAGGGTAAAACCTTGCCTTATGACCTGAACTGCACGGTGCAAAGCCATGAAAAGGTCACGGTCCGTGCGGGCACCTTCGACGCCTTCAAGATCGTTTGCAGCACGAACATTGGCAATGAAGAAACCTACTGGATCAATTTTGACCAGGGTGTGTTCATCAAAACCGATCTGAGACGCACCACCAAGAGCCCGTTTGGTGCGGGCACTCAGCAAAGCGAGCTGGTGTCAGCCCCGTCCCTCAAGCCCTGAACAAGGCCCGGCTTGCGAAGCTTGTCCACAAGCATCAAGGCGATGACCCCAAAGGCGGCTGCACAGGGACGGTGGAAAAATGGTGCAAGCGGATGCGCCAGCCTTCGCCATGCGCTTGCGGCACCCAGGCGCCGCGCAGGCGCGAGGCGGTGTGTTCATCGCCCTTGAGGTGAAACCTGAACTTCACGAAACCCTGGCCATCGCGGGCGACAGTGACATGCCCGGTCTTTGGGTACAGTGCATCGAGGGTCGTGACTCAGCCCCGTGCCAGGTGCTGCAGCGCCACGACCCTGAACCTCTACACAAGACAAAGGAGCACGACATGAGCAGCAAAGTGGCGATGGTGGTGGGCGGCGGCAGTGGCATGGGGGCCGCCGCCGCCCGCAAGCTGGCGCAAGAGGGTTTTCAGGTGGCGGTGTTGTCCTCGTCCGGCAAGGGCGAGGCGCTGGGACGTGAATTGGGCGGTATCGGCATGACTGGCTCCAACCAGTCGAGCGAAGACCTGCAAAAACTGGTGGATCAAACCATGGCGCGATGGGGCCGCATCGATGTGTTGGTCAACAGCGCAGGCCACGGCCCCAAGGGCCCGGTGCTGGAGCTGACCGATGCACAGTGGCATCTGGGCATGGACATGTACTTTCTGAACGTGGTGCGCGCCGTGCGTTTGGTGGCGCCCATCATGGTCCAGCAAAAAGCGGGGGCCATCGTCAACATCTCCAGCGCCTGGGTGGTCGAGCCCAGTGCGATGTTTCCGACCTCGGCGGTGGCACGCGCTGGCCTGGCCGCCTTCACCAAGCTGTTTGCCGATGAGCACGCCGCGCACAATGTGCGCATGAACAATGTCTTGCCCGGCTGGATCGACAGCTTGCCCGCCAAAGAAGAGCGCCGCGAAAGCGTGCCCATGCAGCGCTACGGCACCAGCGAAGAAGTGGCCGCGACCATCGCCTTTTTGGCTTCGGAAGGTGCGGCCTACATCACAGGCCAGAACATCCGTGTGGATGGCGGCTTGATGCGCTCGGTGTGAACGCGCAGGTCCACCCCCTGCGTTTCAAGGGTTGCAGAAATCACAACGGGCTGGATCTGCCCATGGCTGGCTTTGGACTTTGCGCGGTTCTTCGTGGCCGCATTTTTTGCAGCCCCATATTTCGGCTTTGGGCAATCGGGTCAAGCTGCCGCAGTCACGGCAGGGCAGCCCCGGAATCTGCTGGCTGAGCCAGTAGCCCGGTGTGTCACAGCTTGGGCATACCGACAGCAATTTTTGAATCAGATCCCCGGTCGCTTTGAGGATGGTTGTCTGCCGCGTTGGATTGCAAAAAGCCCGCAGATCGTTTTCGACAAACACCACACCATGGGCAGACTTGGCTTGCGCCAGGTGAAAGGCCTTGAGCAAGGTCTCGCGATCGCGGATGCCTTTGTCCATGTCGGGGTGCTCGGCGTGTTCCGGGCGCAGCACAAGATGGTGTTCTGGAAACCGGGCATCCGTGGCAAAGCGCTCCAGCTCTTGCAGGGTGGTCACCATTCGGTGCAGGCTTTGGGCAGGTCCGTGTGCAAAGCCGGTCACTTCAATCGCATGCACACGATCGACCCACAACAAGACCTCGGTGTTCCAGGGCATGAAAGCGCCAAAAGGGTCGGGGCCAAACGAACCTTCACTGGCCAAGCCGACAGATGCACCCGTCAGCGCCATGCCGATGTTGGCTTTTTTGCGCGCCGCATCGAGCTGCGAGCCCGCCCGTGTCAGCTCACGCGTGAACGTGCCCAATTGGTCGGTGTCATAGCCGTCGGTGTGCACCAGATGGCAGCCCAGTGCGGCTTCGAGCGGCTCGCGCACCAGGTCCTGTTTGCCATGCTGCGTCAGAAAGGCGATGGGACAACCCTCATAAAAACGAGGCATGGCCAGGGTCATGTCAGCAGTGTCTGGGCCACCGCCAGATAAACCGGGATGCCCAGCACGATGTTCAAGGGAAAGGTCAGCCCCAGGCTCAACCCGAAATACAGCGCGGGTTTGGCCTCAGGCAAAGCGGTGCGCAGCACGGCGGGCACCGCGATGTAGGAGGCACTGGCCGCCAGCACCATGAGCAAAGCCCCGTCGCCTGCGCTCAGATTCAGGCCATAGGCCAGAGCCAAAGCCAGGCTTGCGTGCACCAGGGGGCCGATCACTGCATAGGCGATCAGCACGGGCGACTGGCCTTTGACTTGCGGCAGGTTGCGCGCCGCCATCAAGCCCATGTCGAGCAGGAAGAAGGCCAGCATGCCTTTGAACAGGTCGACCGAGAAGGGGGCCATCGCCGCTTGTCCGGCCTCGCCCGTGACCAGGCCGATCACCATGGCGCCCAAGAGCAGCAACTGCGCACCGTCGGTGAAGGACTCGTGCAGGATCTTGCCGACCGATCCGCCAGCATGTGCTGCTGGGCCACCCAGCGCGGCCATGCCGCCTGCCTGCACCACCACGCCCGAGGCCTGTTTTTGCCGCAGCGAATTGGCCAAGACCACCGCCAGGATGATCGCGGGCGACTCCATCAGGGCCATGGCCGCAGCCATGTGACCGCCGTAGGGCACGCCCTGGTTTTCCAGCGTCTGCACCGCCGTGACAAAGGTGACCGCGCTCACCGAGCCATACGTGGCGGCCACGGCCGCTGCGTCAAAGCCCGAGACAAAGCGGCGCAGCACGGCGTAACCGATGAGCGGGATGACGATGGCCAGCGCGACGGCTGCGGCCAGGCTGATGCCCACGTTGGCCGTCAGGCCCGATTGCGACAACGCAAAGCCGCCCTTCAGACCCAGGGCCATCAGCAGGTAGAGCGACAAAAAGCGCGAGATGGCGGGCGGGATTTCGAGGTTGGATTTGACGGTGCCTGCCAGCACGCCAAAGATGAAAAAGAGGATGGCCGGGTCGATCAGATTGTGCATGGTTGTGTTCCTTGCGCCGATCATAGAAACTGGCGAGGCTCTTGTAAAATCGATTCTTCAATCATTGAATATAGATAAAAATCTATGAATGTCAGCTTCCGGCAATTGCGATTGTTTTTGGCTTTGGCCGAAACCGGCAGCGTGAGCGCTGCGGCCAAGGTGATGCACGTGACCCAGCCCACAGCCTCGATGCAGCTCAAGGACATCAGCGAATCGGTGGGCTTGCCGCTGTACGAGCTGGTGGGTAAAAAGCTTTACCTGACCGAGGTGGGCCAGGAGCTGGCGCAGACTGCCCGCGCTGTGGCGCAAACCTGGGACGCCTTCGAGCAGAACGTGGACGCGGCCAAGGGTTTGTCGCGCGGCAAGCTGCGGGTGGCGGTGGTGAGCACGGCCAAGTACTTCATGCCGCACCTGATTGGCAGCTTTTGCAAGCAGCACCCGGCCATCGATGTGTCGCTCGAAATCCTGAACCGCGACGGTGTGGTGCAACGCTTGCGTGACAACCTCGACGACCTGTACATCATGTCCATGCCCCCCAAGGACATGGACCTGGGCGACGAGGCCTTCATGCCCAACCCGATCGTGGTGATCGCGCCCACGTCCGACCCGCTGGTCAAACGCAGTGCCGTGCCTTTGCACGAGTTGGCGCAGCGTCGCTTCATCCTGCGCGAAAAAGGCTCGGGCACACGCATGGCCGCCGACCAGTTTTTCCGGTCCATGAAGTTCCGCCCCGATGTGCGGCTGGAGCTGGGCAGCAACGAGGCGATCAAGGAGTCGGTGGCTGGAGGGCTGGGGGTAGGTGTGGTCTCGCGCCACGCCTTGCATGGCCACCAGAAAGAAAACGGCGTGAGCGTGATCGATGTGGCCGGCTTTCCCCTGCCCTCGGCCTGGCACATCGTTTACCCGGCCGGCAAAAAACTCTCACCGCTGGCGCTGGCCTTCAAGCAGCACGTGCTCAAGCAGATCGGTCGGCGCAAATGACTGGTGGGTGTGCCGCTATGAGTTGGCGGGTACGGTACGCAACAGGTATTCGTGAAACAGGGGTACCGTGAAGGCCGTGTCGCCGTGGGTGGGGCTCCAGACGATGCCTTTGCGAATCAGGCTGGAGCGAACGGGCGCTTGCGTGCTGACGGTTTTTTGTAATTGATTGGCGATGTCCCCGGAGCGGTGTGGCCCAGGACCCAGATCGGCCATGGCACGCAGATAGCGGCGTTCACTGGGTGTGGTTCGTTCCAGACGCACCTTGAAGAAGCTTTCATCAAGGCCAGCAATGGTCAGTTTTGTTGCCGCCTCCACAACATCCAAAGTGATAGGACTGGTGGTGGCCAGATCCCAGGTGTGCTTTCCCCATTCCTGTAAAAAATACGGATAGCCCTGGGTTTTTTCCACAATGGCCAGCGCCGCCTTGTCGGTGTAGTCCACACCCAGTTGTTGAGCGGGTTTGCGCAAGGCATCCAGTGCCGCCGCTGTGTTGAGTTTGTCGACTTGTGGGTATTCGAACAGGCGTTCTGAATACGACTTGGCTTCACCCGCCAAAGCCAGCAACTGCGGCAGACCGGCGCCCACCAAGGTAATGGGCAAACGCAGGTGCGCACAGCGGTGCAGCGCAGAAATCAGGGCCGCAAACTCACGCTCTTTGACATATTGAAGTTCGTCGACGAACATGACCATCACGGTGCCTGCGGCCTTGGCCGCTTCTCCGGTTTGAACCAAGAGCGCAGTCAAGTCGGACTCCAGCTCGCCGTTGTCGGCCAGACCGGGCTCAGGTTCGTAGTCAAAGCCGACTTCGATGTCGGCAAATTTGAGTTTCAGACCTTTGGCAAAACCCGCCAGTGCTCGCAGGGCCCTTTGTGAAACCTCTTTGGCCGATGCGATGGTGCTTATGCGCAAAAGTGACTTACGTAATTCGGGTGCCAGCATGGCAGGAAGGGATTTGTTTTCGGGTGCTTCGATGCGCAAAGTTTGGATGCCTGTGCCCTCTGCGTCCGAGCGCATGCGGTCCAGCAAGACGGTTTTACCCACCCCTCGCAAACCCACCAAAATCAGGCTTTTGGCCGAATTACCGATGCGCAGTCGTTCAATGCAGATTCTGACCTTTTCGCGCAGTTCGTCTCGACCGGCCAGCTCAGGCGGGGGCGTGCCTGCGCCGGGGTTGTAGGGGTTGGTAATCGGGTTCATGGATGCACATATTAGCAAAGTTATTAAAATTTTATAACACTTGTAATTTGCTTATAAAACCCGGCTTGGTTTTGTACCTTCTTCAAACCTGATCGAGCCCTGCTCTGGTGGCATCTGCTTGCTGGCTGATCTGAGCCTTGTCGTCCACGCTCATCTTCCCCACATGCTTGACCATGAGCGCGGTGCGCGGGTTACCGGCAAAGTCCTGCTCGTGACGGATCAAAAAGTCCCAGTAAAGCGTGGTCATGGGGCAGGCGCTGGGGCCGGTGCGCTGCTCGGGTTGGTAGCGGCAGCCTTTGCAGTAGTTGCTCATGCGGCTGATGTACTGGCCGCTGGCCACATAGGGTTTGCTGGTGAAGCGCCCGCCGTTGGCGTGCAGGGCCATGCCCAAGGTGTTGGGCGTTTCCACCCACTCGACCGCGTCCACGTACATGGCGCGGTACCAGGCGCTCACCTGCTGGGGTGACAGGCCAGCCAGCACCGCAAACTGCCCGGTGACCATGAGGCGCTGGATGTGGTGCGCGTAGCCGTGCTGCAGGCTTTGGCCGATGGTGGACTGCATGCAGGCCATGTGGGTCTCGCCCGTCCAGTACCACTGGGGCAGGTCGCGGGTGTGGCCGTAGTGGTTGGCTTCGGCCATGTGCGGCATGTCCAGCCAGTAAACACCGCGAATGAACTCGCGCCAGCCCAGAACCTGGCGGATGAAGCCCTCCACACTCGCCAGGGGCAAGCCCCGCGCGTGATAGGCCTGCTCGGCCGCTTGGATGACTTCGCGCGGACTCAGCAAATGCAGGTTCAGGCTGCTGCCCACCAGCGCGTGCCAGCCAAAAGGCAGCGTGGTCCACATGGCGTCTTGCCAGGCGCCAAAGTTTTCCAGCCGCTGGTCGATGAAATGCTGCAAGGCCACGAGTGCGTCTTCGCGGGTCACGGGCCAGGCGAAGTGGTCCAGTGTGCCGGGGTGCCCGGCAAAGCGTGTTTGCACCAGCGCGATCACGTCTTGCGTCACGCGGTCGGGTGCAAAGCGGGCGGGCGGGGGCACGGCGGTGGGGCCTTTGGCGCCAAAGCCTTTGCGGTTCTCGGCATCAAAATTCCATTGCCCACCGATGGGCTCTTGGCCTTCCATCAGCACGCCGTGGCGCTTGCGCATTTCGCGGTAAAAGAACTCCATGCGCAGCTCTTTCTTGTCGCCGGCCCACTTGGCAAACTCGGCGCGACTGCACAAAAAGTGCGTGTCACTCACCCAACGCAGCAGCAACTGGGCCTGAGCTGCGGCGTCTGCGATCAGCCGCTCCATGCGCCAGGCCCCGGTTTCCATGACCACCAGCGCCCGGGGCCTGTGGGTGTTCAGCGCGTGCGCCAGCCGTTCGGCAAAGTCGCCGGGCAGGCTCGGGTCGTCCAGCTTCATATAAGAGCAAGGCCAGTGGCGGCGGTGGGCCTCATTGGCAAAGTGCCGCATGCCCGACAAGAAGATGGCGATGCGGGCCTGGTGGTTCCAGACTTCGCCTGCCTCGCTGTCGGCCTCGATCATCAAGAGCCGGTCTTGCGCAGGGTCAAAACCATCCAGCGCCGGGCTGTCCCAGCCCAGTTGGTCCCCCAGCACCAGCACCAGGTGGCGGCAGGGCGTGAGCGCTTGGGGTGCAGGCATGCCTGCGGTGTCCGTTTTGTGTGTCATGCTCAGCGTTCGGTGCGGGCTTGGGGTGGCACTGATGGGGCGGCTTTGGATTTGTCTGCACGGCAGCGGTCGCTGCAATACAACACGCTGTCCCAGTTCTTGGCCCAGCTTTTGCGCCAGCTCATGGCACGGCCACAGACGGCGCAAGGTTTTTGCGGCAAATCCTGTTTGTTCCCTTTAAAACCCGAGGGTTTGGGCATGTGCGTCTCCGGTGAAAAGGGGCTGGCGTGACAATCTGGGCAAACAAGTTTAAACTGATCAGTCACAAAATGGATTTTCAAGTGCAAATGAACCACTCATGGGTAAAACAATGGGGTCCGGGCCTGTTGATGGCTTTGCTGGCCGCTGTGCTGGGCCTGGGGCTGGAAGCTGCGCAGGCCAGCCCGCAAAAAGGCGGCAACAGCACGGCCTGCCCCGCCATCCTGAACCACACGTTTGACCGTTTGCAGGATGAAAAGCCCCAGTCACTGTGCCAGTACGCGGGCAAGGTGGTGCTGGTGGTCAACACCGCCAGCTTTTGCGGCTTCACCTCGCAGTACAAAGGGCTGGAGGCGCTGAACACGAAATACAAGGACCAGGGCCTGGTGGTGCTGGGCTTTCCGTCGAATGACTTTGCGCAGGAAAAAGGCAGCAACAAAGAGATTGCCGAATTTTGTGAAAGCACTTTTGGCGTGAAGTTCCCCATGTTCACCAAAACCCAGGTCACCGGGGATGGCGCTGCGCCCCTGTTCAAACAGCTCACCGCGCAAACCGGCCAGAAGCCGCGCTGGAACTTTCACAAATACCTGATCGGCCGTGATGGCCAGGTCATTGACCAATACAACAGCATGATTGGCCCCGAGAGCAAAACCTTGGTGTCGGCCATCGACAAAGCCTTGAAAGCCAAACCATGAGCCGACGCCTGAAACTGGCCATTGTGGGTTCGGGCATTTCCGGCCTGGCCGTGGCCCACACCCTGAAAGGCCACGCCGACATCACCGTGTTCGAGGCGGGCGATTATTTCGGCGGCCACACCCACACGGTGGACGTGACGTTGCCCACGCCGCAGGGCATGGTGACGCACGGCGTGGACACCGGCTTTCTGGTGTTCAACGAACGCACCTACCCCAACCTGATCAACCTGTTTGCCGAGCTGAGTGTGGAGACCGCGCCGTCGGACATGTCGTTTTCAGTCCAGGTGCCGGGGGCGCTGAATGGCAAAACCCTGGAGTGGAGTGGCACCGACCTGAACAGCGTGTTTGCGCAGCGCGGCAACCTGGTCAACCCACGCTTTTGGCGCATGCTGGCCGATGTGTTGCGCTTCAATGCGCTGTGCACCCGCATCGCCAAAGAGCAGCGCGAGAAAGAACTGCAGCAACCGCTCTCCGACTTTTTGCGCACACACAAGTTCAGCGAGCCGTTTCGCGATTGGTATTTCCTGCCCATGCTGGGCTGCATCTGGAGTTGCCCGACCGACCAGATGCTGCAGTTTCCGGTGGCGACCATGATCCGGTTTTGCCACAACCACGGCCTGATCCAGGTGACCAACCGCCCGCAGTGGTTCAGTGTGGTGGGCGGTGCCCGAAACTACGTCGAAAAAATACTGGCAGGCGTGCACGACAAACGCCTGAACACCCCGGTGCGCCTGATCGAGCGCGATGCACAAGGTGTGCGCATCGTCACCGACGGCCATGCCGAGCGCTTTGACCAAGTGGTCATCGCCACCCACACCGACCAGGCCCTGAGCCTGCTGCGCGAGCCCAGCACGTACGAGCGCAGCCTGCTCAGCGCCATCCGCTACCAGGACAACCGTGCCGTGCTGCACACCGACGCCAGCGTGCTGCCCGCGAACCCCAAGACCTGGGCCGCATGGAACTACGAACGCGCCGCCAGCAGTGAGCGCGAGTCTTCGCGGGTGTGCCTGCATTACCTGCTCAACCGTTTGCAACGCATCCCGTTTGCGCAGCCCGTGGTGGTCTCGCTCAACCCGCTGCAGGCCATTGACCCGGCCACCATCGTGGGCGAATACGACTACGCGCACCCGGTGTTTGACCTGGCTGCCATCGAAGCACAAAAGAAATTGCCCTTGCTGCAGGGCCAACAACACACCTGGTATGCCGGGGCCTGGACGGGTTACGGCTTCCACGAAGACGGCCTGAAATCCGGCCTGCAAGTGGGCCGCGCTCTGCTCAAACGCATCCACGAACAGGCCCACCCTGTTCAGGACAGACTGGCCGCATGAAGTCTGCTACTGCGCTCATTGGCTGGGGCCAGGTGCGGCACACACGGCACCGTCCCGCACACCACGCCTTCGCTTACCCCACGGCGTTTTTGATGCTGCCCATGCGCAGCTTGGCGCTTGCCGGCATTCGCGAGCGGGGGCTCGCTCCCACACAAGACCCTTTGAATGAGGCTGTGTCCTCCACTGATCGTGAGACTTTGTGGGAGCGAGCCCCCGCTCGCGAAAGTGAACCCATCGCATTGGCCATCAACCGCCGCGCCTGGTTCGCCTTCCATGACGCCGACCATGGCGATGGCCGCCCTGCTGAGACCGGCGGTGCGCTGGCCTGGCTGGACGAATTGCTGCAAAAAGAAGGCATTTGTGATGCCACAGGCGAGGTCTGGCTGCAGGCTTTCCCGCGTGTGCTAGGCCATGCCTTCAAGCCCGTGAGCTTTTGGTACGCGCACCGCGCCGACGGCAGCCTGGCCGCCATCGTGGCGGAGGTCAACAACACCTTTGGTGAGCGTCACTGTTACCTGCTGCCCGAGCCGCAATACGGCCAAACGATTTTGGCCCACAAGGTGTTCCACGTTTCGCCCTTTTGCGATGTGCAGGGTGAGTACCGTTTCCGTTTCATGCGCACGCAGCACAAGGGCCAAGACCGCATCGTCGCGCGCGTGGACCACACCGACGACGACGGCCCCTTGATCGACACCAGCTGGAGCGGTGTGCTCGAGCCTGCGACGGCAGCCGCCCTGCGCCGCGTGATGTGGCGCTTTCCCTTGCTTACACTGGGTGTGGTGGCGCGCATCCACTGGCACGCACTCTTGCTGTGGCTGAAAAAAGTACCGTTCTGGCACAAGCCCGAGCCGCCCCGCGATTTTGTGACCCGATGAACCCTGGACCCACCGGATGCCCACCACGATGAAGACCGCCAACCCTGCCACTGCCTTGGGTGCTTCCAGCGCCGCAGCGCAGATTCCGCACGCCAGTTTGCCCAAAGCCGCTACCCGTTTGCTGGGCCTGCTCACCCGCCTGAAAATCGGCACGCTCACCTTGCATGCGCCCGATGGCAATTTTCAGGTGTTTGGCACGCACGAGGCCCCGTTTGCGGCCCTGCACATCCACCGCTGGTCGGTCTGCGCCGAGGTGCTCAAGTCGGGCGATATCGGCTTTGCCGAAGGCTACATGGCGGGCGACTGGGACACGCCCGATCTGGCAGGTTTGCTGCGCCTGTTGATCGCCAACCGCACGCAAATCGAGGGCGCGATTTACGGCCACTGGCTGGGGCGGCTGGTCTACCGTGTCAAGCACCTGCTCAATCGCAACAACCGCAGCAACAGCCGCAAGAACATCCACGCGCATTACGACCTGGGCAACGCTTTTTACGAGTTGTGGCTGGACGGCACGATGAACTACTCGTCGGCCTGGTTCGACGGCGACAAAACGCAGCCCATGGCCGATGCCCAAAAAGCCAAGGTGCGCCGCGCCTTGCGCATGGTCAACACTCAGCCGGGTGACCGCTTGCTCGAAATTGGTTGCGGCTGGGGCGCTCTGGCCGAATCGGCCACCACCGAATTTGGTGCGCACATCACGGGCGTGACCTTGTCCACCGAGCAGCTGGCGTTTGCCCAAGCCCGCATGCAATCGCACGGCGTACAGCAGCGGGCCGATTTGCGCTTGCAGGACTACCGTGACATCAACGATGGCCCGTACGATGCGATCTGCTCGATCGAGATGATCGAGGCGGTGGGGCAAGAATATTGGCCCACCTACTTCCAGACGGTGAGCCGTTTGCTCAAGCCCGGTGGCCGCGCCTGCATCCAGAGCATCACCATCGACGACGCGCTGTTTGAGCGCTACCTGCATTCGACTGACTTCATCCAGCAGTACATCTTTCCGGGCGGCTGTTTGCCGAGCCCCAGTGAGTTCCGAAAACAGGCGCAAGCGGCCGGGCTGCAGGTGGTGGACGAGCTGAACTTTGGTCCCGACTACGCCGAGACGCTTCGCCGTTGGCGCGAGAGTTTCACAGCCCAACTTGAGACGGTGAGAACGCTGAAATTTGACGAGCGCTTCATTCGCCTGTGGACTTTTTATCTGGCGTACTGCGAAGCCGCTTTCGATGAAGCCAACATCGACGTGGTGCAGTTCACCTTGGCCAAACCAGGCTGATGCGCATGCACACCCCGCTGAAAACGATGTTGGCATTGTGGCTGCGCCGACAGGGGGTGCGCGGCGCGGGTGTTGCTGTCCTTTTGGCTGGGTTGCACGGGGCTGCGCAAGCCCAGGCCAGCAGCGTGTCCAGCCCCAATGCAGGCTACAGCCGCCCCGAAGTGGCCGCCTTGAGCGGTGTGGTGCCGACCGCGCCTGTGCGTTTGCGGGTCTGGGGCTTCGAGGTGTATGACGCGCGGCTGTGGACACCCGTGGGTTTTCGGCACAGCCAGTACGCGCAATATTCGTTTGCGCTGGAGCTGCAGTACCTGCGCCGCCTGGAAGGCGCGGCCATTGCCAGCCGCTCGATCGACGAAATGCGGCGCGTGGGCAGCTTCACTGACGCCCAGGCACAAAGCTGGCTGGCGGCCATGCGCGAGTTGTTTCCCAATGTGAGTGCTGGCGAACGCATCACGGGTGTGAACCTGCCGGGCGTGGGCGCCGAGTTCTGGGTCAATGGCCAGCGTGTGGGGGCGGTCAATGACCTGGCTTTTGCGCGTTTGTTTTTTGGCATCTGGCTCGATGAACGCAGCTCCGAGCCCAAGATGCGCGCCCAATTGCTGCAGGGTTTGCAGCCATGAACGTCGCGCCCGCCTCTTTGGCTGTTGTGCCGCGTTCGGCCTCAGCGGCTTACGGTTTGCTGGGCTTGCCCTTGGCCTTTGTGGCCTTGCCGGTGTATGTGCATTTGCCCAACCTGTATGCCCAGCAATACGGCGTGCCGCTGGCCGCTTTGGGCGCGTTGCTCTTGCTCAGCCGCAGCATCGACGCGGTGGTGGACCCGTGGCTGGGGCGTTGGGGAGATCGGCTCTACTGCCATTCGTGGCGGGCCGTGTGGGTGGCGGCGGTGTTGCTGGCACTGGCCGTGGCGCTTGGTTTTGCGGCCTTGTTTTTTCCACCCGCGGCGGCTTTGTCGCCCACGGGCTTGCTGGTGTGGGCGGGCTGCGCGCTCACGCTCAGCCATCTGGCCTACAGCGGGCTGGGCATCCTGCACCAGGCCTGGGCGGCGCGACAGGGCGGCGGCGGTATCGCGCAAAGCCGATGGGTCGCCTGGCGCGAGGGCTTTGCGTTGGTGGGCGTGTTGCTGGCGTCAGCTTTGCCCGCATTGTGGGGCTGGGGGCCGACCACGGTTTTGCTGGTGCTCATGCTGGCGCTGGGCTTGTTCAGTTGGCGGCGAACTGCTCACAGCGCCTTGGCACCCGATGGGGCCGCGCCTCAGGGCCATGCGGCGGGCAGCCTCTGGCAGCCGTGGCGACATGCAGGTTTTCGCCGCTTGTTGATGGTGTTCATGCTCAATGGTCTGGCCAGCGCCGTGCCCGCCACGCTGGTGCTGTTTTTTGTGCAAGACCTGCTCCAAGCGCCCAAGGCCATGGAGCCGTTGTTCTTGGGTTTGTATTTCGCCGCCGGGGCGCTGTCGTTTCCGCTGTGGCTCCAGGTGATCGACCGCATCGGCTTGCTGCGCACCTGGGCCACTGGCATGGCCTTGTCGGTGCTGGCTTTTGTCAGCGTGGTCACCCTGGGCGCGGGTGACACGAGCGGGTTTTTGGTGGTGTGTGCCTTGTCGGGCATGGCGCTGGGCGCGGACCTCACGGTGCCCGGAGCCCTGCTCAACCAGCTGATTGACCGCTGCGGCGAGCGGGGCCGCACAGACGGTGCCTTCATGGGCTGGTGGAATCTGGCCACCAAACTCAATCTGGCTTTGGCCGCTGGGCTGTCGCTGCCCTTGCTGGGTCTGTGGGGTTATGCCCCGGGCCAGCAGGGTGCCGACGCCGTGCTGGCGCTGGGCCTGGCTTATGGCCTGCTGCCTTGTGTGCTCAAGCTTTTGGCCGGACTGGCTTTGTATGCGGGCTTGATGCGTCGGCCCGATTTGATCTCGGGGTCTGATACAGCCCATCCTTCGGCTCACCCTTCGGCCCGCCCTTAGGCGTGTGCCGCTTTGACACTCGACTACTGGAGCTCACCATGCGCCCAAACAACGCCTTGATTCACCGCCGCACTGCCCTGACCCGCCTGGCCGCTTTGCCTGTGGTGGCGACCACGCCGTTCCTGGCCAGCTGCGCTGGGCCGCAGGTGCAACAGTATGCGCAGGAAAAACCGCAACTGGACTTGCGCACCTATTTCAATGGCACCCTCGACGCCTGGGGCGTGTTCACCGACCGCAGCGGCCAAGTGGTCAAACGCTTCACCGTGGTCATGGACTGCAGCTGGAATGGCGACGAAGGCGTGCTGGACGAGGCCTTTGTCTACTCGGACGGGACCACACAGCGCCGCATCTGGAAACTCAAGGCCGGGCCCAACGGCACGTACACCGGCCGCGCCGACGACGTGGTGGGCGAGGCTTCGGGCCAGGTCAGTGGCAACGCGTTTCGCTGGGGCTACACCATGGCGCTGCCGGTCGATGGCCGGGTCTGGCACGTTGACTTTGACGACTGGATGTACCTGATGGACGACCGCGTCATGCTCAACAAAGCCACCATGAGCAAATGGGGCGTGACGCTGGGCGAGGTCACCTTGTCGTTCACACGCCGCACGCCTTTGGCGGCCAAGTCGGGTTGATGCGCATGACCCCCCATTCTTCTGGCGCGGCAGCCTTGCCCACTGAAACAGCCGAAACGGCCACGCCCAAATTGGGCCCACAAACTGCGGCACCCGCCCCGCAAGCGCAAGCCCGCAGCTGGCTGCAACTCAACACCCCCATCACCGACTGGCAGGGCCGCCGGGTCTGGTTGGTGGGTGCATCCACCGGCATTGGCCTGGCTTGTGCGCAGGCGCTGCGTGAGGCGGGTGCGCAAGTGGTGGTGTCGGCCCGCAATGCGCAAGGCGTGCAAGACTGGGCCGCGCAGGATGCGGGGGTGAAGTGGCTTGCGCTCGACGTGAGCGATGGGCCCCAAGTACAGGCCGCTGCCCGCGCCTTGCTGGCCGAAGGCCCGCTTGACATGGTCGTGTATGCGGCGGGCTACTACCGCGCCCAACGCGCCACCGCCATGGATCTGGACGACCTGCTGCAGCACGACAAGGTCAACTACCAAGGCGCTTTGCAGGTGATTCACGCGGTGCTGCCCGGCATGCTCGCGCAAGGCCGCGGGCACATCAGCCTGCTCAGCAGCGTGGCTGGCTGGCGCGGCCTGCCCAATGGCCTGGCCTATGGCCCGACCAAGGCTGCGCTCACCCACCTCGCCGAGACCCTCTACATGGACCTGCAAGACCAGGGCATCGGCGTGAGCGTGGTCAATCCCGGATTTGTGGCCACACCGCTCACGGCGCAAAACCAATTCACCATGCCTGCGCTCATCAGTCCCGAGCAAGCCGCACGCCACATGCTCAGGGGCTGGGCGCAAGGCCAGTTCGACATTCATTTCCCCAAACGTTTCACCCTTTGGCTGAAGTTGTTGCGCCTCTTGCCCTATCGCCTGTACTTCCCGCTGGTGCGCAAGTTCACGGGGCTGTAAGTCTGAATGGAAAGCCGCTCATGAACACCCGACAAGCCACGCAAAATCTGGCCACGTTTTTTGAGACTTTGTCGCCGCACAGCGTGGCGCAGCTGCACACGGTCTACGACGCGCAAGCCACCTTCAAGGACCCATTCAACGAGGTGCAGGGCCTGCCTGAGATTGAGCGGATTTTTCGGCACATGTACGTGGCGCTGGACCAGCCGCACTTTGTGGTGACTGGCCAGGTGGTGGACGGGTCACAGGCCTTCCTGACCTGGGAATTCCGCTTTCGCTTCAAGCGTTTTGACACCACCACCCTGCAAACCGTACGCGGTGCCAGCCATGTGCTGTTCAACGAGCAAGGCCTGGTGACGATGCACCGCGATTATTGGGATGCGGCCGAGGAGCTGTACGAGAAACTGCCGGTGGTGGGTGCGGTGATGCGCTGGCTCAAGGCCCGTGCGAATCAAGCCTGATGGGTGCAACGCTGCTTGGGTAATATGCCTCCTTCTTGTGATTGAGGATGGGCATGTTTAAAAGTCATCAGCGAAACCGCTGCAGCAGTGGGCGAGTTGCCTTGTGTATGGCTTTTTTGCTGATTTGTTGCGGACTTGCTGGGTGCCAGCAAATTATGGACAGGTTGTCAGGGACAGTGCTTTCTGTGGTGAGTCAGGATCAAGAAGACAAAGTGGACAAGCCATCGATGGAGACGGTCACTGTCTCGGTTCCCGTTGCTGAATCGAAGATATTGCAGACATTTCAGGATTGCGCCAGTTGTCCAATCATGGTCAAAGTGCCTGCTGGAACGTTTCAAATGGGCTCGCCTGCAAGTGAAGAAGGCAGGGATGCGGATGAAGCGCCACGCATAGACGTGGTGGTTTCCGCTTTTGCGATCAGTCAGACCGAAGTGACCCGTCACCATTGGGCTGCTTTTGAACTTGACTCTGGGCATCGTGCGGCATCTGGTTGTTTGACGTGGGATGGAGACGGTTATGTTCAAGCCCAACATTTGGGTTGGCGATACCCTGGTTTCTCACAGTCAGATGAGCACCCTGTGGTGTGTGTCAGCTGGGATGATGCTCAGGCCTATGCGCAATGGCTCAGTCGCCAAACAGGACACCTGTACCGGCTGCCACACGAGTTTGAGTGGGAGTATGCCGCCAGAGCCGGGACACAGGGACCGTATCCTTGGGTAAGAGGGGCATCTGATCAGTGTCGCCATACCAATGCTGCGGATGCTGCTTTGACTCGGAAGCATCCTCAATGGCCAGGTCAGACTTGTCATGACGGGTTTGCTTACACCTCACCCGTGGGCAGTTATTTGCCAAACCCATGGGGCCTGTACGACATGCATGGCAATGTCATGGAGTGGACGCAAACTTGCTGGAGCTTGCAGTTATCTCGTCCAGGTGACTCAGCACCGTTGAATTGCGCTAAACGGGTGACTCGGGGTGGCGGCTGGGATTTGCCGCTGGTGTACCTGCGCAGCGCCTATAGAGGAAAGGCACCTCCGCTCAACCGCGGCACCGGCACGGGTATTCGACTCGTCAGGGAGTTGCCCTGAACCCGGAAAACGCCAAGCTAAGAGCAGTTGAATAGTCGAAAAATTTACTCGGGTATTGGCCGGTTTGAAACCGAATGTTTTTGGGGTTATTATTGTTATGAATAGTATTAACCATCAAAAACGACAATGCAAAACAAACCCCGTCAACATCAACGTCTCGGATTCATTCTTTGTGCCCTGGCGCTGGTGCCGGTGGCCGCACAAGCCCAATTCGGGAACTTGATGCAACAGCTTCAAAAGCTGCAGCCGCCCAGTCAGCAAACAGGCGCTGCCCCAACCATGGGTGGTGGAAAAAATACAGCCAAAGGTGGCGGTTTGATGCCCAGTGACCAATGGTGCCGACAGCAGGTCGGCGCTTTGGGCAATTTAAAAATCGATACAGGGTTGATCGCCAGCGAATTCAAGATACAGGAGCTCGAAGCACTGCAAGATGAGTTCATGAAGGCGTTTCGCAATGACAGGATCAACAAGACCTTTCCAAACGCGAGATTTTTCCAGGCCTCTTTTGAAACCAAAAAAGTCCGAGCCATTTATGACACATTCCTGGCTTTCCCAGAGCCAGAAACATTGGCGGCACTGATACAGATTTCGCGAGGATCAGACCAGCAAGAGCGTGCCGATGCGTTGATGGCTTTGACCTTTTTGCATTTGCAGGCCCCCGAGTTGTCTGTCAACAAAGATCGGTGGTGGGCCAACTTCCAAGCGGCACTCGGCACAGAACATTTCACAGCCCTGGTTTTCAGAGCACGCATGGCCGCTTACGGTGAGTACGGCCCCAAGAACCTGGGCCAAGCCTTGGGTGATCTGGTCAGCGCCGGCAACTTGCGCAGCAAATACAGTCAAGGTGATGGCGTCCGTAAAGAATTCGATTCGCAAAACTACCAGTTGATCCACACGGCCACTGCCAAAGATATCTTTTTCAATGAGCCCAACATGCCTTATCGGCAGCAATGGGAAGGCCCTGCCAAAACCGGCATGCAAATTGAGCAGGCCCAGCAGGCCTATGCGCGGCAATTGCCAAACACCCGCATTGGCAAGATGTATGCACAGGCCAGTCAAATCAATGCCGAGTCCATCAAGATCGGTAACGACATCATCAAATCCACGCAAGGCGGTAACCAATTGATGGGTCAACTGGAAAGTCTGGAGTCCCTGAAATCAAACACCAAAGGCGAGAAGCCGGTTTTTGAGGATGTGAGCCCTGAAATTCAGGCCGCTCAAATCAAGATGATTTCCAAAACCACGACGCTCGATGAGCGTCAAAAACAAATGCTGGTCCAGGCGCAAGAGAAAAGATTGGCGGCCCAAGGCATCATTTCGCAGTCATATGGCGAGTTGCTGCAAACACTGATGTCCGGTTTTGGCGACATGGTGAAGATGGCGGCCCCTTTGCCCGCCTTGACTCAAGCCAACAATGCGCTGATCCAGAGTTGCATCATTTCCTCCAAGTGGGATCAAGCCATGCGTGCCAAGGATGTGCCCAAGGCCGATATCAAAAAGGCCGAGGCATCGGTCAGCGATCTCAGCAGCAAATACAAAGACTGAAATGGCCAACGTCAAAACCCAAGGGCCATCACGGCGTGATTGGATGGTGGCATGCGCAAGTGTGCCTGCATGGAGCTGGCCCTTGTTTTCGCAGGCACAGCCTGCAGCGTCCAGAAGTCGGCCTAAAACACCTCCGGTGTGGACGGGCTTCGGCCTCAATGGTGGGGCTGCACAAGCGCGGTACGACTTGACACGCGAGTTTGTTCGACAAACCCGCAAATTGAGTCTTTCAGACAGCAAGGCCTTTACAGAAGAAAGCAAGCACACGGCAAGTTTGCTCGCACAACTCAAACCACCCCTTGTCCAATTCAAGAACGGGATTGAGTTCGGCGAAGACATGCTTGTGGGTTTTGCCCACGACTATGAGACGACCGTAGGCGCGCGCGTGGAAAAAGACGGGGAAAATGCCAATACCCTGTTCATCTTCATGTCAGGCGTAGGCCTTGTGATGTCATTCAGCCAGAGTACCGGTTGGCGAATTGTGTCTTCATTTCCGTTCATGTTGCGCTTTGAACGCCTGGGTGGTGATCTCAAAAATGTGCGCGCCAAGGCGGTGGGCTTCATGGGTGAAGCCTACAAAGGCTACGCCAACGCATTCGTACATTTCCTGGGCCGTTTTAATAAGTGGGATCAAGGCTTCAGCAGCAATTATTTTGCTCGCTTGACCAAGGCTTCTATACATCCCGATGCACAGGCCAAACTTGCGTCTTACAAGATCGATCAGATTTTGAATCCAGAGTTGCTGGGCTTTTCATCCAGCTCAGCGATTTGCGACAACCTGAACATCCCATTGCTGCCGTTTCAGGAAAACGATGCGCTGGCCAAGCGGTATGCCGTCAAATTCAATGACGATCTGGCAGCTCAAAACGAAATCGCCATTCCAGACGCTGATCTGAAATTCGAGGTGGTATTGCGTGATCTGGACAAAAAAATAATCCACAGCACCCAACGCGGCGTCACCATCATTCGTCGCACTCTGGTGATTCGTTTGTTTGCGATTGATGAGTATGCCAACGAGAAAGACAAACGCTTTCTGAATGTCTTGGCGGCCAGCACGCACGAAGATCGCACACCGCTCAACTCAACTGAAGACGATACGCCAGAGCGTGATCTGGTTTTCTTTGACCGACTGCTGTCGCGCACCCTGACCAACCTTCTCAGTGGCATGGCCAAGCGTGATGCACAGACATTGGCTCTGGCTGAAGTTCGACTTGATGCAGTTGCACCCGCCATTCCAAGACTCCTTGAACTTTGTGCCAAAACACGTTGAAAGAATGAACATGAAAAAACTCCATCGCTTTTCCCGATTCAAGTCCGTTCTGTTGGCGCTGGCCCTGTCCAGCGTGGCAACCATGGGTATGGCACAGCAAAAATTTGTGCGTGCCCAAGCCACAGATTCCAACAAAGAGACAGCAACAAACAAAGCCAAAGTGGCTGCATGGAAAAACTATTTAGGCTCACTCCAAGGTGCCAAACTGGACAACATCCTGGCCAATGAAAAAGTATTTCTCGACGACCTTGGCAGCATCGTGGTTGATGTCAACGTGGTCGATGAAAAATGCACATCCGGTTTTTCGGGTACCTGTACTGTCAGCATCAAGGCGGCCATCAACGAAAGCATGATTGACAGCCGATTGCGCCAGACATCACAAGCCTCCGGTGGCGGCAAGGCGTCTGCGCAGGATGACATTGCGTTTCTGGTGATGGCACGGGTGGCAGATTCACAGACCTCTTTTGATACCAAGGTCACCAAACGCGCTGAATCAACCGTAGGTACAAGTGGCTCATCCGCCAGCGCAGATGCTTCGGCCAGCAACAAAACAGGCAGCGCAGAGGCTTCTGCAGACGCTGTGTCGGTGACGCAAACCGCCAAAACAGTGACCGGTGGCTCTCAGGAAACCAAGCGTGATCGAATCAAGTATGTGGCCTGGGCCAACATCGATGACTTGCAAAACCGCGTAGGCGAGACTTTGACAAACAACCGGATCAGTACCGTGCCCTGGGAAGAGTTGGTGAGCAACTGTGGCGTGACGGACAACGATCCTTTCTCCAAAATGTATGCGGAGTCCGAAACGGGTCAACTTCCTGCCAACGTTCGCAATGACACCTTCAAGAAGATCAAGGAATGTCAGCTGACCAAATTCATCCTGGCGTCCATTGAAGTGGATGGTTATCGCAACGATCCCAATACCGGTTTGTGGCTCGCCAGTGGCAATATGAACATCACAGCCTATGATTTGACAGGTCGTTTCGCGCGCAGCATTGGTTCGGCCAACCGCACATTCAGCGGTCGTGCTGAAAAGCTCAATGACGCAGGTCGTGCTGCACTGGCCAATGCAGCCAAGGTGGCTGCTGATGTCGTGGTCAATCAGCTGAATCTCAAGTGATGCACCAAATCCTTAAACACATGCGCGGTTTTTCCGCGGCATTGTGCATCCTGATTTTGTGCCTGCCTGCAGCGCACGCTCAGATCGTTTATCGAGAAGTGGTGGCTACAGGCAATGGCGGAGACCCATCTGCCGCAATGATCGACGCCATTGAAAACGCCATTGGTCAAGTGGGCGGCATGAAAATGTCAAGTGCCACATCGATGTCGATGAGTGAGGTTACCCGGGGCAACAGCACCACGCTGGAGCAGGATTTCAAGCAGAACATTGAGCGCCTTACCCGAGGCGTGGTCAAGTCTTACAGTGTTCTGGAGTCTGGCACCAGCCCCGGTTCGGGTCGTTCGTTTGTGAAGATCAAGGCGGTGATTCCTACCTACAAGGCATCCGAACAACTCAAGCGTCTGAAACTGGCGGTTATGCCGCTGACCGTCGTTGGATCCGCAAGCAGCAAGCCTGATGCAGCAAACTTTGCCGAGAGCGTCTCCGCGGCTCTGGAGGCCTACCTCACGCAAACGCGTAAGTTTGCGATGATTGATCGGCGTTATTCGGATTCGAGCAACCGTGAATTGGCCAGGGTCAACTCACGCAATGCGCCCATCGAAGAGACGGTGAAGGTGGGCATGCGCGTCGGCGCTGATTACATTGTGTTGGCCGCACTCAAGGAGTTTGCGGCACAACAGGTTCAACAGCAACGGGTCACTGGACGAGTCGTATCGCGCATGAGCGCACCGGTCTCTATTGATGTGCGCGTGCTTGACATTGCGACAGGGCAGATCAAGTTTGCTCAGACCTATGTGAATCCTGGACGACTGCACAGCAACATGTCATTGAGTCAATACGCGGCAGATATTGGCAGCGACATCGGACAAGTCATCAACATGGCGATTTATCCGATTGCGGTAGTCAGTGCCAACGCGGGTCAAGTGACATTGAACCAAGGTGGCGACACGGTGCAGGTAGGCCGTGTCTACCGCTTGGTCAGTCTGGGCCAAAACCTGATCGATCCGTACACCAAAGAATCTTTGGGTCAGGAAGAAAAAGAAGTGGCGCGCGTGGAGGTGACCAGTGTCACCGACCGCACCGCCACGGCCAAGGTCGTCACAGGCAGTTTGCCAGCGACGGTCAAGCCCGGATCGGTCTTGGCGAGGGTTTTGCCCGATGACCCCAATATGGCTCTCAATGTGCAAGTGAGCTTGCCCACATTGCCAGGAACAGGAAATTCAGTCGGTGCGGGTAAATCCAAATCCAAAGACGATGAAGATTGGTAAGAACTTGATAAAGGAATCGATATGAAAACACAAATCTCCCCTTGCACCGTACGTTGGCTAATGGGTAGCACCCTGGCGGCAGCCGTGATGACCTCGGGTTTGGCGCAGGAAGCCAAGGTCGAGATGGAACAAAGGCCATTGCCTGAATTGCCCAAAAGCATTTCAGGAACCGAGACCGTTGACCAGCGTATGCAAGCCTTCTTGAAAACGCAACAACTTCGGCAAGGCGAAAATGAAGAGGGTGGTCGAAGCATTCTGGTATGGCTGGGTAAAGGCACCATCTCGGTTCCACCATCGGATAAAAACTTTGTTTTGGCTCGCAACATTGCTTTTCAGAAAGCCATGCTTGATGTGAAACAAAAATGCGCTGAATTCATGGAAACCAGGGTTTCGAGTGAAATGATGCAGGACATGTCGTCACCAGGAGCAGAGCGTGCAGCAGCCGATGCCATGCGCTTGCAACGAGAGGGGCTGGCACAAGAGGGTGCTGTTCAAGTCGCGAAGGCGCTCAATTCAGACGTGAAGGTACGCAATGCACCTGCAACGCTTCAGACGGCTGGGCTGTACGGTGAAAAAATTCTTGAAAACAAGATGAAGGAAGAATTGGCCAAAAAAGGCATTGATCCCAACAAGCCTGTGGACCAGCAGCAAGTCAAGGCTATTTTGAACACATCCAGTTTCAAGAACAAAACCCGGGCGACGGCGCGTGCGCGCTGCACAGGCATCAAGGTGATGGCCTCTTTTGAGCAGAACCCTGCCAGTGGCCAAGGGCAAATCGGGGTGGTGACTGTCTGGACACGCAAGCTGCATGAAATTGCAGATGCTGTCATCACCGGCAATTACACGCTGATTCCACGAGGTGAACCCGGGATCGCGATTACCCAACATATCCCACAGGATGAACGTACGTTGGTATCAACATACGGAACCCAAATGGTCCGCAACGAAAAAGGGGAATATGTGCTCTTGGCATTTGCCCAGGCACAGCCTCAATCGAAGTCTCAGCAAAGTAAAGACCTTGCATACAAGATGGCACGATTGCAGGCTCAGGGAATGATCAGGTCATTCCTCGGCGAGGCCATTTCTTCAACCAACGACATGTTGCAGCGTGAGGAATCGACGGAATTTGAAGACGAGTCAAATGAAGTCAAAATTGACAGCGCCAACAGCAACAAGGTGCAAGCCATAGCTGAAAAACTGCCGATCAAAGGGATGCAGGAAGCACATCAATGGGAGACCTTGCATCCTGCCAACAACGGTCCCGTGGTCGGTGTGGTCATGGAGTGGAAGGCGGCCTCTGCACAACTTGCAGGGATGCTGCGAGGCCTTAACCAGGCCAGTGGTGCCAAAACAGCTGAAGCCGTCAACAGGATGAATGCTGGTGGCGGCAGTGTTGGTGGTGCAACTCCTGCAGGAGGTGGTTCTGGTGCTGCCCAGTCTGCGCCACGCACCAGCAATGCCAATTCAGGACAAGGTGTGAAGTCTCGGGATTTCTGACGAGAGATCATTTGTGAATGTCTCTTGGCGTAATGCCGTATTGATTTTGGCAGGATGGCCCCTGGTCAATATGGCCTGGGCTCAGACTGATGATGCACGTGCTGTTTTGACCCGTTTACCCATCAATCAGGTTGCGGAGTTGGACGGACATGTTTACGCACGCGTTCAGGATCAACGCCGGGGGGGTACACAGGCTTTGGAGCGACTGTTGATTGGACGGGCGACGGTGCTCGCTGGTCACTGGTTGTGTCACTTCACGCCCAGTCCGAACCAACGATTGGATGTCAATTTGCAAGGAGTCAGCTTGATCTACTCCCGTGAAGTGGATGGGGTCATGGATGTCGTGATCAAGCTGAAAAAGCAAAAGCCCGATTGCGTTGTTCAAACAGTTCAGGCGCGTCCTGAGCCTATGCCCTCCACGTCAGCTTCTTCCACCGTATCTACAGTGAATGCCATGCCACGGTTGGAACCAGAGCAAAAGACATTGCAGACGATACCCGCAACAGAGCCTCCCGATAAAGGTTTCAAGGTTCGCGTTTATTCAACAGAACACTGATTCACATGATTCATTTCAAGACTCCAATGCGTCAGATGGTTTTTGTCACGGGCTTGATGCTGTGTGGTTTTTTGAGTGCTCAAACCGTGCGTGAAGAAGCCACCCTTCTGGACAAGCCCGATGGCAAACCGGGTAATGTGAAACTGGCTGCAGGCACTTCGCTCAAGACGCTCAAACGTCAAGGATTCTGGGTTGAGGTCGACGCTTCTGGCAAGACAGGCTGGCTCAAGGTTTCGCAGATCAATTTCGCAGGCGCCACCAGTGGTGCCACAGCCATCGATACAGGCCGTCTGGGAACGGGGAACATTGTGGCCACTTCAGCTGCTCGCGGCTTGTCTGCCAAGGACCTGGTGAGCGGGCAACCTGACTTCAATGAAGCAGCCAAGCTGGAATTGTTGACTGCACAGCCTTCGGCCGTCCAGGCGTTTCTTACCGCAGGCAATGTTGTGGCCATCAATCAGAAAATTCAATTGACGGTACCTCGCCCAGCTTCTGCGGCAACGCCAGCAGCCGGCACAGGACAGGCGTCGGGACCCTCTTCGTCTGCGAAGAAGAAAGGTGATGATGATTGGTAAGTACATGAAGCACGGGTTGGCCGGTGTCGCTGTATGCATTAGCTTGACAGCTTGGGCGCAGACCGATGAAGAAAAAGTAGGCAAAGCAGCTGCCGCGCAGGTGCTCGGGGCTGCCCCGTTGGTGGTGGCTGACCCGGCACAGCAATATGTGAATGTGCTGGGACAGGCCCTGTCTGCGCAATCGGGGGCGATTTACAAGTGGCATTTCGGTGTCATCAAATCGGATGCCATCAATGCGTTTGCCATGCCCGGAGGGTACATCTTGCTTTCGTCGGGCCTGCTCAAGACGCTTGAGAGTGAAGACGAGCTGGCATTCATCCTGGCCCATGAAGTGGCGCATGTTTCACGCAGACACCATTACCAGGTGGTGCAAAGGCAGCGCTTGGCAGACCAGGCGGCGAAAGGACTGCAAGCGGTCACACAAGATTCAGACACAGCCAAATTGGCGCAGGCCAGCGGTCAGATTTACGCTCGTGGACTGGATAAGGGGGCTGAGTTTGAGTCCGATCGTCTAGGTGTGGAGTACATGACGCGGGCAGGTTATGACCCAGTGGCAGCGATCAATGTGCTGGAGAAGCTGCAACGATTCAAGGGCAATGACCCACGCGCCGAACTCCTTTTTTCGACACACCCTTCGCCTGCCGAGCGTTTGGACATGTTGTTGCAATCGGGGATCGACAAGTTGCCACGGCCCACCGAAAAACCAAACGCTGCACGACAAGCACGTTTTCAGAAATTCATTCAGGCGATTTGAAATTTTATTGACGGATATTCAGCATGTCAGAGACTCAAGACCCCAAAAAAGAAGCGTTCCAACGCAAATGTTCCATCATCATTTCGCTGATTGCCTCGATGTTGCTGGTCAACAATCTCGGCTCGCAAAATGCAGCAGGTAGCGCTTCATTTCTGAACGCAGCAGCGATCAACACCTATGCGTTCTACCAAGCTAAAAATATTCGCCAGAATGACATGAACCTGGCGGCCCAAACCTTAGATGGCATTGCCAACACATCGGTTCCGCTGGCCAATGAAGCGGCTAAAAAAGCCTTGCGAGAACAAGCTGAGGTGCTGCGAAGCAAGGCTTTGAGTTATGAGTCGGAACCTGTTTCTGGAGAAGGCAAAAAAGAACTGCTGGCCAAAGCCAAAGAGGCTGAAAAAGCGCGTGATCAGGCCATGGAAAAAGGACCCTATTTCGATTTCGCAGGCTTGTTATTGCAGTTGTCGATCATTTTGATCTCGGTCGTGTTGATTACCGAGCGTCGCACCTTGTATGTATCGGGCATGCTTGCTGCGGGAGTGGGAACTTTTTTGAGCCTGGACGGGTTCTTCTTGTTCCTGAGGATTCCCTTTCTCAGTTGAAGCGGTGGTTTGCAGCAGAGGTATAGATCTGCTTAAAACACCTGCACGGTCATGCCTGCTGCTCAACTGATTCAGACCCAAAGTCCTGCGCCTGGTCAATCTGTCAGCGTCTGGAAAGAGACCGGCCATTCTGACGCAGGGAGCTGTTACCGAAAGATTTGGCAATGCCAAACCGGGTCAGCTGCAAAAGCCTGGCTCTCATGGGCGCACCATGAGCATTTGGTGCTCACACTTTTGGCCCATCGTGATGCGAAGCATGTGGTTCAGGTTGCCGGTTTACAGGTTCATTCAGATCGCGTCGAGGTGGTGACGCTTGATGCGGGGCCGGATTTCCAGAGAGACTGGTTGGACCGTGCTGCTGTACAAGGTGGGCCTTTGCTCTTGGAGCCGGAGGGTGCGCTCAAATTCGCGCGTGCGTGTTTGAAGGCCCTTGAGGCGATTCATGCACTGGGGGTAATGCACGGTGATTTCAAGAGTGACAACCTCTGCATCAAAGCCATCAAAATGAACCCAGAATCGGGCGTTGCACTTGATCTGGAAAGTCTTCGACTGATCGATTTTGCATACGCTGTTTACAGAGAGCAGCCTTTGAGATTTGTTTTGCCAACAGATCCGGACCGTCTTGCATACATGCCAGACACCTATCGAGCCGCTATCAAAAAGGCCCAGGCCACAGCCGATCCGGCCCATATCCAGCAGGCAGCATGCGCGCAGGTAGACCTCTACAGCCTTTGGTACATGTTGTCGAATGTTGTGCCCAGCAACTTGCAGGATGGGCGATGGATGGTCTGGCAGGAGTGGATGCATGCTTGCAGAAAAGCCGCACGCGAACCGTTAATCACTTTGACCGCTTTCGATGCCCCGACAAAACAGATGTTGGCTCTGACAGAAAAGATGCTGGGGCAACTTGCTGAACCGCAAAGCCGATGGGCACAAGTGGCGACCACATTGCCAAGCTGGGAAATACAGTCTGGAGAAACGCCGTTGGCAAATGCACACCCGACGAAGTTGCTGACACCTTTGATAGAGATTCGATTGTCAGCGGTGACCACCGGAGCAAGCGAGCCGTCGAGTCAACAGATGACTGTGCAAGCTAGCTCGGTCAAACTGAAGGACCAGCCATCTTCTTCAACAAGCAGGGTTAGGCAAAATATTTGGCAGTACCAGAGATGGTGGGTGATTGTGGCCTCTTTGGCATTTCTTTATGGATGGCTTGACCACCGTTTCGCAGAAACAGGGTTGAAGCTCACCGATCTGGGCTTTGGTCTGGGCCTGTTGGCCATGGCCTTGGCGTTCCCTGTGGTGTTGGGTGCATTGTGGCGCGCGGTTTTTCATTCGCGCAGCGCATGTTCCTGGGTGCGCTATCCGGGTCTTGTGCTGTGTGGCATTGCGGCGTATTTTCTGGTGGTACTCGTACCGGTCGGTGTGTCCGTGTCGCAATTGATGGCTTTTCTTGTGTTGTTGACGTTGCTGGTGGTGGCGTTGCTGGTTTGACATATTCATAAAAATTCACATGTCCAAAATGCTCGAAACGGTGATGGATGTCGTCCGTGACATTGCCAAAATATATCTGCCAGGGTTATATAACCTGATCAAGCGGGGCCTTGACCTCAAATCCTTTTCCATGTCGATGGTGGCGCATTATTCGCGCCGATTTGGTGCCAAGGCCATTTTGACGGTGGGGGTTCTCGCGACAGCATATGCCAGTTATTTGTTCATGGTCAACGCCTTGACACCGGGTGCACCCAAAGCCAGTCACGATGTGATTCTGAAAACGCGGTTTTCAAGCCCTAAGCCTGCGGACAAGATCCTGATTGTTGACATCGATGAGCGCACCCTTGCGGCATTGTCCGAGAAACATGGGCGTTGGCCTTGGTCGCGCGATGTGCTGGCTGATGGCTTGCAGAAGTTCAATGACCTTGGTGCCCGTGCCGTGTTGTTCAATGTGCTGTTTTCTGATCCGGACAAAAACAACCCGGATGCAGATGCGGCCATGGATGTGACGGCGCAGATGAATCGCGCAACGGCATTTCCATTGATTCGTCTTAATCCGAAAAATGACACACAGAGTCAACTCAAGGTGGCTCAGATTCCCGGTGTTCAGTTCAAGCCAGAGCATTCGGCAGACAGCACAATCGCCGTCATCTTGCCCATGTTTGGCGCCATGCATGACCGTCTCGGTGTGGCCAATCAAAAACCTGATGCTGACGGCATTGTGCGCAAATACCCCTTGCGCTGGGAGGAGGCGACATTTGTATTGCCATCGATGGTTCAGCGCACCGCAGAACTGGGAACAGCAGATATCGCTCGGGTGCCTAACCTGATTTCCCTGAACTGGCGCAATAAGCAAGGGCGTTACAACCGGATATCGTTCAGTGATGTCTTGTTGGATCAGATCAAACCCGATCAAATACAGGGTTTCAAGGACGCTTTTGTGGTTTTGAGTTTGTCGGCGCCCGGTTTGGGGCAGACCAAACCGACATCCGTGGCTTCGGTGGAAGACGATGGTGAAATTCTGGCAACGGCGCTGGACGACGCTTTGAACGATACGCATCTTCGTACGTTGCCCAATACGGCGGCGTACCTGATCAACTTGCTCACCATCTGGGTTTTGGTCTGGATGAGCCTGAAACAAAAAACCGGTGGTTTCATGAACAAGGCTTTTGTGATCGGTCAATCTGGTCTAGGCAGCATCACGCTCTTGTCGGCCAGTTACACCCATTACTTGATTGATCTGTCTGACAGCATGTCGTTTGGCTTGAGCGTGTTTGCGGCCATCAAATTGGTGCAAAGCATGGACGATCGTTGGTCACGTGCGCGCCCTGGCTTCCGCAAGGCGCGTCCAAGTCAGATCAAGGGGCAATTGTTGTTGCTCGGCTTTCTGGACCACCGCGTCAATGCCAGCCAAGTCAAGACATTGCAAAACGCCGCAGAGCGGATTGTGGGCTTGCCCAATGTGGTGCGTGTAGATGATCTGTTTGGGGGGGAAAGTTTCATCAAGTCACAATGCGCACACTTCAAGGCCTTGTTGGTCAATGTTGCCGACAATCAGGCTGAAGCCATGCAATCGCTGCTGGCCCATGAAGACTATGCGAAAGTGGATGTGGCAACGTACGACATGACCTACATGTGGGACCCAGAAAACAGGGATTTCACTGCGGAAGTGGCACCGCTCATTTTGACCAGTGCGGCCAGGCTGCTGCACGACGATTGGGCGACCAAGGCCTGAAGCTGTGGGGCATTCTTGAGCACACCTCACCGGTCAATCCATGCCTTGCAGGACCTCTCGATGGGCCTGCAACAAAACCGTTTGCGTTTCAGTGCAGCCTCAATGCCGGGCCCACACGTTTTGCCTAACCAAGACAGTTACGCTTGTCGTTCGCCAGATTTTTTCGCAGTAGCTGATGGCGTCGGTGGCGGAGCTTTAGGTGAGGTGGCCAGCGCCATGCTGGTTCGGCAACTTGGGCAGTTGCAAGCGCCACAAGCTGCAGCGGTTAATCAGGCCTTGAGAGACGCCGATCTGGCGATTGCACAACGGTTGGCGCAAGAGGGTCAAGGTCCTGGAGCGGCTGTTTGTGCCGCGGTTTGGTTGACCGATGCCAAATCTTCGACATGGCTGGCCATGACAGTGGGTGATTGCAAGATTTTGGTGGCCAATCGGAGTGGGTCTGCTTGGCGCATTCGCTGGGCATCTACCAATCAGAGTTATGAACATTGCGGCATCACGCCACCTCCTGGCGTGTCTGTTGATGCGCCTGCCAACATGGTTGGTTGCGGCTTGCCTTTGCCAGCCCAGTTTTGCCACATTACATTGGCAGCGGGTGAGCGACTGATCTTGTGCAGTGACGGTTTCTACAACGCGTTCAACGTCGAGGATATACAAAAAATTTTGAACGAAACCCCTCAGCCATTGAGCCTTTCCAGCGCACAAACGTGGTGTGAATGCGCTCAGAGAAATGGCGCACTCGATGATGTGACCGTGATCCTGGTGGAGCCTGTCGCCGTGCCTGCTGTCATATCGATGTGGTGGTGGACTGTAGCCTTCTTTTTGGCCATGACGCTCGCATTCGGATCGTGGGACTGGTGACGATGACATCGCAAATCGCCATGGGCAGAGCGGGGGCGTTTGGCGCTGTGACATGGGAGCGGATTTTTTTTGTACTGGCACTGCTGTTTGTGCTTTGGGTGGGGCAAGGTGTTCAGCAATATGCGCAGCAGGGAGAGTTGCGCTGGCAGAGGGATCGCCATGCAGGCATGGTCTTGGCGGACACGGCAATGCCTGAGTCCCTCACTGTTTTGTGGTGCCAGCGTGATACCGATTTCATCCGCCAAAATTTGAACTCGGTGGGCGAGGCCCGCTGCCGATCAGATGTTTGGAAATTTGTCTGGTCGTGGTTGAAAAATGCACCCGAAGTTCATGGAGGGGCTGTCGCAGAACCCCGACGGGTTTTGCAACTTTGGCAAAGAGAGGTGGCTCTGCGCACGCAACAGTGGCGACTTCGCTGGTCTGCTCAGGATGCGGCCCAAATCAAGGCAGTCATGGTTGCAGAGGCACAGACGGTGACCGATACGTCTTCTGCCCCATCTCTGGGGACCGGTCAGGCAACAGTGTCGCTGGAGCAGGAGTTGCCTGCGGAAGTGGTGCGATTGCAGGCTTTGTCCAACGAGCGACTGATGCAATGGGATCAGTGGGTGAAAGACAGCATTGAGCCTCTGATTCAATCGCCCATTACTGAAATTCAAGCCGAAGCTTTGTGGGCGGTGGCTCAATCGCTCGAAGGCTCAGGGTCTGATGTAGTGGCCCGTACGGTACGCCAGGCAATCAAGGCGAATGACTATGCGACACGTGCAGGGTATTTGCAAAATTTGATGACGCATTTGCCTTGGTTGTTGACGGGGCATTGGTTGTTGACCGTAATGGTCACGTACTGGTTGCGTGCGCGCGTGAGACCTTTGCAGCAATTGAATGGTTTGATTTTGATAGCGATGATTTCTTGGTTAGGCGTATCTGCCTTGGGCGTAGCACCCTCGCCATTCAAGTATCCCGTTCTTATGATCATCTTGGGTCTGTGGATGGTGCTGTCATGGGTGACTGCACATTTTTATGCGCATGCTCTGCCTGCGCCGATTTCGGCTGAACCGGTCAATTCGAGCTGGCTGCCTGGATGGTGGCTGTTCACAGCTACAGGTTGTCTGCTTTTGCTGGACCAGTCATTGCATTTTCATGAACGGTTGAGGTTTTTGGCATTGGAGCAGTGGTGGGCTTGGTTCGTCAGTGCGCTGTTGTTGCCGCTGGCGGCCTGGGCTGCACCCTGGTTGCTGGGGGGCGTTCGCTGGCTGGGTTATGCCTTGTGGGGGCATCGCTCATATGGAGGTATTGCGTTGCGTTGGCTGGTGGGCGCTTTGCTGGTACTTGGTTTTCATATGGCCCATCGACTGAATATTCCCCAGCATGTGACGGGTGAGTTGTTGAAGGCGGTTTTTTTGGTCGCCTTATGCGGTTGGTGTGTCTGGAAAATGCCATTGGCAGCGCAGTTGTGGCACGCAGGGCATGCCCGTAATTCGGTGCGTTATCTGATGGGGGCCGTGACCTTGATGGTCTTGGTGGCCGTTGCGGCGTTTGCCACCTCGGACAAGGGCCCTTTGCTGGTCATGGCTTTGTTGATGGCGGTCTTGTTGGCGACGGTGTTGGGCTGGACCGGCGGTATGGGGCTACTCGTCTTGGGCTTTGGGACCATCTTTCTCATTGGTGTTGATCTCGACGTGGTGGGTGAGCGCTTGCAGGCTTGGCAGGACCCTTTCACGGCAGACCGCGATGACATGGCCCGTTTGATGTGGTTCCAGTCCGAAGCGGCCCGTTTCGCCTGGGGCTTTGGGGTGGGGCAGGTGCCCTGGTGTGGCGGTTCGCGGCTGGATGTGTGTCATGGCCTGCCCTTGCAGTTGCAAAGCGATTACACCTTCACCGCGATCATGGGCTGGTGGGGACCATGGGGCGCCTGGTCTTGGCTCTTGTTGTTCAGTGCGTATGCCTACCACGCCTTGATGTACTGTGCCAGGCGCAGTCCATCGGTTCTGACACCAGGGATGCTGTTGCAACCGGGTTCTGTCAAAGAGGCTTTGGCCATGCACTTGCTCTTTTTGTTTGCGGTGCTGATGCTCATGCAAACATGGATCACCGCGGCCGGTAATTTAGGATGGCTGCCCCTCACAGGTTTGACATGGCCTTTGCTCAGCTATGGCAAAAGCAGTTTGTGGGTCAGTACCTTTTTTGCAGGTGCCTGGGGCATGCGGAGGCTCCATGCTTGAACAAGCCCGTTTCAGCTTGGCCAGGGCGGGTGTCATGGTGGGCTTGTGTGGTTTGGTCGTCTTGGGCGCCGGTTGGGTCATGAACAGCCGTGACGGTGTTAAAAACAAGGCGTCTGTGCATTTCAGTGCCCGTACCTGGGAGGATGTGCAGTGGGTCTTGCGTTACGTTACGCCGCTTGCTTCGCCGATTGAGACGACCATGTCAGAACTTTCGGGCCCAGGCTGCGCTGCTGGTCGGCCCGGCCATGAGCGCTTGCGAAAAGCGGTCGAGACGCTCAACCAGAATCTGGAACATTTGAACCGTACCAGCTTTGTCCGACAACACTACCGGTTGAATATAGACGGGCTGCTGTTGGATGCGGGTCGACCGGATCAGACTTGTGCGCAAATACACCGCCCAGTTCAATGGCTCAATGACCGGGTACGACAACAAGGTGTGCAATTCCTGCAATCCCTTGTTTGGAAAGAAAGGTCAGGAACGTCTGTACAGGCACGATTCGAAACCACTACTTGGGTCGCCTTGCCCAAGCAGATGCTCACATCCCGATCAGCCTGGTCGGGTTTGCCAGGCTGTATTTATGGAACCGATGCGATCACAGGAAAGCGCGTGGTGGCCGACGGAGATTCTGTCGTTTCGAAGTTTTGCCAGACACAACCTGCAGCGGATCAAGCCTTACGCTCCCCGGTTTCTTTGTGGGACCAAGTGCCTGGCTTGCCGTCTTTGCTGGAGCCCTTGGCGGCCTGGCGGCTGCCTCAGCATGTGCAATACAGCGACCGAGTGGGCGACGACAACCATGTCGTCGTGGCAGGTCGAAAACAGACAGTGGGGCAGCATGTCCAGCTCAGCATAGACCCGTCTTGGCAGGCAGGGTTGCAAACCTTGGCCGAGTGTTTCAGTGGCAAAGTGTCGCCTGTTTGCGCGGCTTATGCCACACAGGCAGAAGGTCGTTTTGAAAATGCCCGTGTGCGCATGGCTGGGATTGCAGTGATCGATGTCGCGACCGGTCGCTTGGTGGCTGCAGCCAGCGCCAACAGTCCGTGTTATGCCCATGACAAAACCCGGGCAGGCGTGCGACCCTCAGACTGTCCGGCGGTGCCGGATGACACGGTGCACAGACCTCGTATTCCTCAAATGTTGAGCAACCATGCGCTTTTCACCCAGGCACCTCCGGGTTCTCTGGTCAAACCTTTGTTGATGACGGGCATCGTGTCGTATGTGTCCCCCCAGACCAGTCTGGCAGGACTCGAACAGGCCTTGCAAAGATCTGATTCCCAGCAATTTCTGGATGCTTTTCTGTGTCGTCAAAAACTGGGACAAGGTGGGTTCGCGGCACGCTGTGATCGGCCCGCGCTCACACAAAAAAATGCCCATCAATTGGGCTGGAACAGTGGATGCGATGGCCTGTCCGATCTCGCTCGCTCCCAATGTGGCATGGTTGATTTGATCGAAGGTCGACCATTGGTGCAAAAACCTGCCTATCAAAACGCCCTAGGCACTGCGGCGTGGCATTCACCCGCCTTGCCCGTTTTGATGGGGCAGACCTTGGTCATGCCTTATCGATCTGGCTCGGGCGTATCGGGTTACCAGGACATGCCCTGGCCTGATAGCCTGCCCGGCGTTGAACAACGCCAAACCTGCGCCCAGTCGGGCGTCAAAGGTTATGTGCGCTGCGGCGGTCCACAGATGGCGATCATCAGTGAGGCCTACGGTCAAGGCAATTCTCTGACCACGCCTGTAGGTGTGGCCAGTTTGCTGGCCACATTGGCCAATTCAGCGCAGGGCCAGGTGACGCATTACCCCCATGTTTTGGTCGATCGGGTGCGTTCTGACGGTCAGAGTGATTCCAGCATCGAGATCATGAGACGCGCAGCGTCATCACAAGGTCCTGAAGGTGTCGATTCTGTGGTGGCACGTCGGGTGCTGGGCGCCATGGAAAGAACCCTTCTGCCCGGCGGAACAGCCCATGCCGCTTGTGTTCGTGCCTTCGGGGCGGCGGGTTGCCTGATCCCTCGGGGTGTAGCAGGAAAGACAGGCACCCCTGGCGATGCCGATGAGCGAAGTCTGTCGCAGGTGGTACAAGACATGCGCTCACGCGCACAATGCTCAACGCGTTCATCAACAGACTGTGCCCGACAGTACCCTTTGCCCAGACCGCGTTACCGTTGGTATGCCGCCGTTTTCAAGTCTCAGGGCTCGGACCGTTACGACAAAGCCATTGCGGTGCTGGTGCACAGCAATTGGCGTCGATCTGACGGACGCTATGCGGACGATCAGAATGCCGCTGTAGAAATGGCCATGCTGGCCATTCGGCAATTTCAGACAGCGCCTTTGAAACCATGATTGCCAACGTGCACCAAATGGAAGTTTTATTGCCCTGGGCACAGGCTTGGGTGCAAATGCAGTGGGAGATTGCCTTCTGGGTCGCAGAGCACGGTGATCGGGCTCGGATTCAGGTGGTTTGGAATGAGGAGCGTCTGAGCGCCGAGGTGGATGTTGCAGAATTTCAGGCGACCACGACACCCTTTTACAAAGCCTTGCAGCAACGCTTGGCAGATGGTTGTCAGTGGCAATTCAAAAAACAGGAGGGATCGACCGGGCACCGGTTGGTCCTGGGTCTATCCGCTTCGCAAGGGGCATGACTGAGCGCAGACGATGAAACAATACTGGACGCCTTTGGCCAAATGGTTGGGCATGTCAAAAGCACACAGCGACAGCGAGTCGGTAGTTGATACACCTGCTGAACCCATGGGTTTGTCCGCTGCTGATGTTGTGCACAGTCCTTGGCCGGATCTTTACAAAGCCCTGCGTGAACATGCACAGAGCGAGTGGGTGGTGCGCAGTCAGCGCCATGCCGATATCAATTCGGATGAGCGATTGGCCGTGACGCGTTTGCAAATCCGTGCGACATCGCATGTGCTGGATACACAGCTACAGCAATGGTTTGCTGAAAGCGATGTGCCTCATTTGATCCAGTGGATGGCGCGTGGACCTTTGAAAACGGCCGCTATTGAGCGCTGGGTGGTGCTTGACACCTTGAGCAGTCTGGACGTGTTGCCTTTGCCTCAGGCAGAAGGCCAACCCGTCAGTCCCTACGATATTGCGGCTACGGCATCGAAATCGGAGACAGGCGGTTACGAGTTTGTGGCTGAAACCCGATGGGTACCTAAGCCTGCAGGGGCAGACAATGCACAAACCTTGCCGCCTCTGGAGTTGCAGATTCATGATGCTTTGGGTGAACGGCGCATTCATGTGATGCAGACGCTGGTGGTGTTGGGCGCTGAAAAAACCCTGAAAGCACCCGATGGTCAAAAGATCCGTTTGATTGACCAAAGTCCTGTGCCATGGCAGGGCGAAACAGCCTGGTTTGTGGCCCTTGCTGCGCAGCATGTATCAGGCATGCACCTGGTTTTGCGCTTGCATGAACACGGTGTCGATTGCCTGGACGCTGGCTCTACCAACGGCAGCTATGTGAACGGAAAAAGGCTGAATCCCGGCAACTGGCATGAGGTCAAGCATTTGGAGACGGTGTTCCTGGGTGGGCCTGAAAGTGATCCCCGAAGTCACACCGCTTGTGTTCAATTGCGTGTCGGTCATCAGGCCGTGGCCTGGGTAACGGACAAAACGCCTTTGCGCACGGCAGCGTCTGAGAACATGCCACCCAAGCTGGTGCTACAGCCCTTGGAGGCTTCGGGCATGGCAATTGTGCCCGTGCATGCCCTGCCTTTCACCATTGGACGCGAGGCAGATTGTGACTGGGTCATCCCGGCCCGTTTTGAAATGGTTTCCCGTCAGCATCTGGTGATCGAAGCGGTGGACACAGCGCTGCAGCAAGTGAAGTTGCGTGACCTCAGCCGTCAGGGATTGACCGAGAGCCGTGAAGGTTGGCGTGGATCGGCTGCTCAAGGAGTCTGGGTGTCCTGCGCGGACACTATCACCTTGGGTAAAAGCTCTCGCCATCCAGGCTTGAGCTTTGGGTTTTCAGGACTTTTCCCAACTCAGACGAATTGAGTTCAACCCGGCAAACTGTCCACAAAACTTGGCCGCTGCGCCAGTTTGTCGTACAGCTTGTGCAGATTGGGATAAGGCGTGCGCCAATCGATCTGTGGGAAGCGGAAGTCCAGATAGCCCAGCGCACAGCCCACGGCGATATCGGACAGGCTCAGGTGGATGCCGGAGCAAAAAGCCTTGTCACCGAGACCGTGGCTCATGGCTCGCAGCGCGTGCTGGATTTTGTCCAGCTGGCGGTCGATCCAGGCTTGGCTGCGCTGGTTGTCTGCGCGTTCGGTCCATACCGCTTCCATGCGGGCGAGCAAGGCGGCGTCCAGCAGACCATCGGCCAGGGCTTCCCAGGTTTTGACTTCAGCGCGTTCGCGCCCGGCCGAGGGGATGAGTTTGCCCACAGGCGACAAGGTGTCCAGGTACTCCACGATCACACGCGAGTCGAACACCGCTTCTCCACCTTCCATGATCAGGCAAGGCACTTTGCCCAGAGGATTGGATTGGTGGATGGTGGTCTGCGCCGACCAGACATCTTCCGTCACGTGCTGGTAGTCCAGCTTCTTCTCGGCCATGACGATGCGCACTTTACGGACATAGGGACTGGTGTAGGAGCCGATGAGTTTCATGGTGTGGAGAATGTCTGAACAGAATGGCTGCTGATTCTAGAGCTTACAGGGTGCTCGATGCTGACAGCCATTCGGATCGCCCTTGTCCTGGCGGTTTGACCCTGCCAATTACAATCGCAGGATGAATTTCACCCCCATTTCCGCCCTGTCGCCGCTGGATGGCCGTTACGCCAGCAAACTCAATGCCCTGCGTCCGCTCATGAGCGAGCAGGGTTACATGCACCGCCGCGTTCAGGTCGAAATCGCCTGGTTCATCGCCTTGTCCGATGCCGGGTTTGCCGAATTCAAACCCCTGTCGCCCGGTGCACGCAGCTACCTGACGGGTTTGGTCAAGAACTTCAGTGAAGCGGACGCGGTGGCCATCAAGGAATTTGAAAAGACCACCAACCACGACGTGAAAGCCGTGGAGTACTGGATCAAATCCAAGTTCAAGGACCGTCCTGAACTGGAAAAAGCCGCCGAGTTCGTGCACTTCGCCTGCACCAGTGAAGACATCAACAACACCAGCCATGCCCTGCAACTCAAGGGCGCACGCGCCCAGGTCATCCTGCCGGGATTGGACGGCCTGATCGCCAAGCTGCGCGAGATGGCCCACGCGTTTGCCGAGGTGCCCATGCTCAGCCGCACCCATGGCCAAACCGCCAGCCCCACCACCGTGGGCAAGGAAATGGCCAACGTGGTGATGCGCTTGAACGGTTGCCGTGAAAAGATTGCCGCCGTCAAACTCATGGGCAAGATGAACGGTGCCGTGGGCAACTACAACGCCCACCTGTCGGCCTGGCCTGACTTTGATTGGGAAGCCTTTGCACGCCAAGTGGTCGAGACCCCCGAGCTGGGCGAAACCCAGGCCAGCCAATGGGGCTTGGGCCTCACGTTCCAGCCTTACAGCATCCAGATCGAGCCGCACGACTACATGGCCGAGTTGTTTGATGCCGTGGCGCGCAGCAACACCATCCTGATCGACCTCTCGCGCGACATCTGGGGTTATGTGAGCCTGGGTTATTTCAAGCAGCGCTTGAAAGCCGGTGAGATCGGCTCGTCCACCATGCCGCACAAGGTCAACCCCATCGACTTTGAAAATGCCGAAGGCAATCTGGGGCTGGCCAACGCCGTGCTCAAGCACCTCTCCGAGAAGCTGCCGATCAGCCGCTGGCAGCGCGATTTGACCGATTCCACCGTGCTGCGCAACATGGGCGTGGGCCTGGGTTACACCGCGCTCGCCTACGCTTCGCTGATGACCGGTTTGAACAAGCTCGAACTCAACGAAGAAGCGCTGGCCGCCGACTTGGACGCCGCCTGGGAAGTGCTGGCCGAGCCGATCCAGACGGTGATGCGCCGCTATGGCGTGCAAGGTGCTTACGAAAAGCTCAAGGAAGTCACCCGTGGCAAAACCGTCACGGCGGCCGACCTGCATGGCTTGATTGCCGCGTTGGAGATCCCGCAGGCTGACAAGGACCGCTTGCTGGCCATGACACCGGGCAGCTACATCGGCAAAGCCGCCGAGCTGGCCCGCCGGGTTTGAAGTCGTCGTCTCAAATTTTTTTGTCACCCCCGTGAAAACGGGGGTTCATGCCTGCTTCCAAGATGGATCCCCGCATTCGCGGGGATGACATCCAACAGGTTCTCACCGTGTTCTGGACGTCCTCACCATGGCCCTCAAATCCACCATCTACAAAGCCAACCTGTCGATCGCCGACATCGACCACAGCTATTACGAAGACCACCAGCTCACGCTGGCGCGGCACCCGAGCGAAACCGACGAACGCATGATGATCCGCCTGCTGGCGCTGGCCATCAATGCCTACAAGCTGCAAGCGGTGTGCAACGGCGACGGCAAGCTGGCTTTTGGTGCGGGCTTGTCAGACCCGGACGACCCGGACGTCAGCCTGCGCGACTTCACGGGCCAGACCCGCATGTGGATCGAAGTCGGCCAGCCCGAAGACAAACCCATCATGAAAGCCTGCCAGAAGGCCGACGAGGTGCTGTTGTATTGCTTCAACCACGCCGCCGAAGTCTGGTGGAAAGGCATCGAGACCAAGCTGACGCGTCTGGACAAGTTGCAAGTCTGGCGCGTGCCCACCGAGCGCTCACAAGAGCTGGCCCAACTGGCCGAGCGCAGCATGCAGCTGCAAGCCACGGTGCAGGAAGGCGCCGTCACTTTCAGCAGCGACAAGGGCAGCGTGCACATCGAGTTGCAACGCTGGAAGTAAAGCAAACCCACAAGCGCTACAGCTCATCCCGGACTGGATCCGGGGGCATGGCTCAATCCGCAGCTTTGAGGTCCAGCTTGCTTTGTGCGTCTGCCGCTGCTTTGGCCCATTGGCGATCTTCCGCGGCGCGTTCGGCATACCGGTTGAAGCGCCATGAGGTGCCGTCAACCGTGATGCGTCGCCAGACGGCCCGCTTTTCTCCGGCGCTCATCTCGGTCCACAACTGCACTTCCTCAAAGCTGCGGCCGCAACCTTTGCAGGTTTCATCGCCCTGGCTGGTCGAGCAAATGGCAATGCACGGCGTATCGGGGGTGCTGGCGTACCAGTCCTGCCAGGCTTCTGCCGCGGCCAAAGGCAGGGTGAACTCGTCGGCCAACTCTTGTTTGTAATAGACCATCAGGCCATACACCTCGGCCAGTGCACGCAATTCACGTGGCAAGGTGACCCCGTCGGGCGAGGGGTTCTTGAGGCGCCAATGGTTGATGGCGGCTTCGATGTCGGTGATGTGGATTCCGGCCATGGTGTGTCTGCAGAAGGAGCGCGATCATAGCGCCTTCGGGGCGAGCGGCTCAGCGTTCGGCTTGCATGTCCCGTATTTGCGCTTGTGCCAGCCGCAAACGGGTGTCCACAATCGAGGCCTCGATGTGGTCGCCAGCTTGCAAGCGGTTGTTTTTGGCCCAGTCTTGTGCGGCCCGAAAGCGGTCGACCGCCCCGGTCCAATCCATCCGGGCCATTTGGGCTTCCCCTTCGGCTCGCAGTGAGGCCAGCGTCTGCCCCTGCAAGGCCAGCATGCTGGCCAGGGTGTTCCAGGCCTGCGCATCGTGTGGGGCTTGTGTGACTTGTTCACGCAGTTTTTGGGTGATGCTGGCGCGTGCCGGATGCGGTGGCAGGCGCAACAGGGCTTGTGCCGTGGCGATCAGTTCGGGTCGTGGCAATTGGGCCTGGTTCAAGCCCTCGAGCACTTGCAGTGCCAGGGCAAAACGCTCTTGCTTGGCGGCCACCTCGGCCTGCAGCAAAAGCGTCAGCCGTTTGGCTTCGGGTGTGGTCGACGTCAACTGCGACAGCCGCTGCCAGCTGCGCTCAGCCGCTGCCATGTCCCGCAGCTGCAGGTGCGCCAGCGTGGCCGCATACAGGGCCCCCGCCTGGGCTTGTGGCGATGTGGCTTTGCCGTCCTGGGTCCAGGCTTTCAAGGCTTCCACGCTGTTTTGCGACATCACCCGGGCGCGAGCGGCCAGCATGGCTTGCACCATGTCACCGCTTGCACGTGGGCTGGCGCTGTTCAGCTGCAAGCGGGCCTGCATGTCGGCGATGCGTTCGGTGGTCAAAGGGTGGCTGCGCAGGTACGGAAAAGCGCCGTTGTCGTTCACGCCTGCAGCCTGCTGCAGCTTGGCAAACATGCCTACAAAGCCTTGTGGGTCATAACCCGCGTCGGCCAGGATGCCGTAGCCCACCCGATCGGCCTCACGCTCCATGTCGCGTGAATAGCTCAGTTGCGATTGGATCGCCGCCGCTTGTCCGCCCACGATCAGTCCTTGCGCGGCCTGCGGGTTCTTGCTGACTGCGATGGCGCCCAAAATCATCGAGCCGATCAGCCAGGGCGTCATCTTGGCCTGTTCGTCGATCGAGCGGGCGATGTGGCGCTGGGTGACGTGGCTCAGTTCGTGCGCCAAGACCGAAGCCAGTTCGTCGTGGGAGGTGACCACCGCGATCAGGCCCAAATGCACCCCCAGATAACCACCGGGCAAGGCAAAAGCGTTCACCGAACGGTCGCGGCCGAGCAAGATGCGCCAGGCAAACCGCTCTTGCAAATCGGTGGACAGCTCTCCACGGGCAGCGGCCGCTTTGATCAGCGGGGCCCACAAGCGCTGGATGTATTCGTCCAGAACCGGGTCTTCCAGGTAATCCGGGTCGCGGTACAACTCCCGTGCAATCCGGTCGCCCAGTTTGCGTTCGGCCCCCAGGGAAATGCCCTCGCTGTTGCCCAAGGACGGCAAAGCCTTGGACTGGGCCCAAGCCGGCTGCAGGCCCAAAGCGCCCAGCAGCAAGACCAGCATCAGTTGGGAAGGTCGCAAGAGGTGTTTCAAGGTGATCGATGTCCTGTGAATGGGTCGGTTGATGGCCGTATGATGCGCCATTCTTGTCAACCTTTTGTAAATGGTTTTAACCAGCACAGCCATGACCCAGTCAACCGACGTCTTGACCCATTTTGACGCCCAAGGCCAAGCCCACATGGTGGACGTGGGGGGCAAATCCAGCACGCGGCGCATCGCGGTGGCTACTGGCCGCATCGAGATGCTGCCGGCCACGCTGGCACTGATCGAGTCGGGCACCGCCAAAAAAGGCGATGTGCTGGGCATCGCCCGCATCGCCGGCATTCAGGGGGCCAAGAAAACTTCGGATTTGATCCCCTTGTGCCACCCGATTGGCCTGACCCGCGTGGCGGTCGAGTTTGAGGTCTTGAGCGCCCAGTCGACCGTGGTCTGCACCGCCACCGCCGAAACCATCGGCCAGACCGGTGTCGAGATGGAAGCCCTCACGGCAGTGCAAGTGGCCTTGCTGACCATCTACGACATGTGCAAAGCCGTCGACCGCGGCATGACCATCAACGGCGTGACTTTGCTGGAAAAGCATGGGGGCAAGTCGGGGAGCTGGGTCAGCGAAACCTGAAGCCTTACTTGGCTGTTCCCCCCTGTGTCGTCATGGCCTGACTGGATCGAGTCTGGGGAAATGGATCCTCGGGTCAAGCCCGAGGATGACAAATCACAAGCGCCCGAGAATGACCACAGGGCGTGAATTTCAGCGTGAAGAGCGGCCGCGAGAGAGCAAGGCGTACAGCAGGATCGCCCCAAAGGTGGCGGTACCGATGCCGCCCAGCGCAAACGGGCCGAACTTGAGGGTGAAGTCCCCTGTGCCCAGCACCAGTGTGATGGCGGCGACCAGCAGGTTTTTGTTGTCTGAAAAATCCACCTTGTTGTCCACCCAGATCTTGGCACCGGCCACAGCGATCAGGCCGAACACCACGATGGACACGCCGCCCATCACGGGCAGCGGAATGGCTTGGATGAGTGCACCGAATTTGGGCGAGAAGCCCAGCAGGACGGCCATCAGCGCTGCGACCAGAAAGATCGCGGTGGAGTAAATGCGTGTGGCGGCCATCACGCCGATGTTTTCGGCATAGGTCGTCACGCCAGTGCCACCGGAAGCGCCGCTGACCATCGTGGCCACGCCGTCACCGATGAAGGCTCGGCCCATGTAAGCGTCCAGGTTTTTGCCCGTCATGGCGGTCACCGCTTTGATGTGGCCCAAGTTTTCGGCCACCAAGATGATGGCCACAGGCGCGATCAGCAGCATGGCGCGGCCGTCGAACACCGGTGCGGCGAACGTGGGCAGGCCGAACCAGGCGGCGTTCGCCACACCCGAGAGGTCCAGTGGTTTGCCCAGGCCCAGGCCATTGGTCAGCACGGCGTAGATGATGCTGGCAAGAATCAATCCCACCAGAATCAGCAAGCGCTGCACCATGCCGCGTGAATACACCGCGACCAGGCCGACGCTGACAAAGGTGACCAGCTGCATCCAGGCATCGAAGTCGCCCGCGGCCATGTTTTTGATCGGTATGCCTGCCAGATTCAGGCCGATCACGGCCACCACCGCGCCGGTGACCACCGGGGGCATCATCCGCTCGATCCAGCCGGTGCCAACCGCCTGCACAACCAGGCCGATCAGTGTGTAGAGCGCGCCGCAGGCGATGATGCCGCCCAGCGCCACGCCCATGTTCGCGTTCGGTCCTTTGCCTGCATAAGCTGTAGCGGCAATGACCACGCCGATGAAGGCAAAGCTCGAACCCAGGTAGCTGGGCACCTTGCCGCCGGTGATGACAAAGAAGATGAGCGTGCCGACGCCGCTCATCAAAATGGCGATGTTGGGGTCAAAGCCCATCAGGATGGGGGCCAGCACGGTGGCACCGAACATGGCAATGACGTGCTGCACGCCCATGGCGGCGGTGTGCGGCCAAGGCAGGCGCTCGTCGGGGCCGATGGTGCCGCCTTGCAGCAGCACATCGGGGCTTTGCGTTTTCCATTGAAACATCGACATACCAATCTCCCTGAGTGAAATGTGGGAGCCATGCTAACGCAGTTTGGCGCCTCATTCCGATGCCTTGGTGACCCGGTGCTGCAGGCACAATCGTGCCTGTCTGTTTCCCATATTGCGAAGAAGGAACCCGGAATGACCGCCATCAACCCCGCCGAACGCGGCCAAGTGCACTTGATTGATCACCCGCTGGTGCAGCACAAGCTCACGCTCATGCGCAAGAAGGACGCCAGCACCAGCAGCTTTCGACGCTTGCTCAATGAATTGGCCAGTCTGATGATTTACGAAGTTTGCCGCGACATGCCCTTGCAGGACGTGCAGATCGAGACCCCACTGGAGACCATGACCGGACGCGTGATCGACGGCAAGAAGCTGGTGTTCGCCAGCATCCTGCGCGCTGGCAATGGCATTCTGGACGGGGTGTTGTCGGTGGTGCCGGGCGCACGTGTCGGTCATATCGGCCTGTACCGGGATCCGAAAACCCTGCAGGCGGTGGAGTACTACTTCAAAATGCCCAAGTCCATGAGCGAGCGTGATGTGGTTGTGGTCGACCCCATGCTGGCCACTGGCAATTCGGCAGCTGCCGCGATTGCGCGGCTCAAGCAGTGTCAGCCGCGTTCAATCAAGTTCCTGTGCCTGTTGACCTGCCCCGAGGGCATCAAGACTTTGCACCGCGAGCACCCCGATGTGCCGATTTACACCGCCGCCATCGACCGCGAACTCAATGACCACGGCTACATCTTACCCGGCTTGGGTGATGCGGGGGACCGTATTTTCGGAACGCAGTGAACGCGTCGGCCTGCGGGCCTTTGTTCATGCCAGGCGCCCGCTGAGCGCTTTAAAGGGTCGGCAGGGGTACTGAAGGGAAAGCCGCCCGCCACCGCGCCGTGTGCAGGTCCACCAAATCCTGCCTGCCCAGCATGTGGGCGCTCAAGATCAGCTGCTTGACCACTTGGGGCTCGGGTGAGTAGTGCAGCATCGCCTGGCTGGTGGCCAACACCCATGGGGCGTTGTCCGGGGTCACGCGGGTCAGCGTCAACTCAGCAAAGGTGGCCGATCGCTGAAAAAACCAGCTGCTGCGTGCCGCGCCCAGTGGGTCGTCACGCCACACAGGCCAGCGTTGTGCAGCGGGCATGTAAATTTGCCGCACGCGGGCATAGTCCGCGCCCACCAGGCAGACGGTAGCCAGCAGCAAGCCGCCGATCAGCGGCAAGCTGCGCGATGAACGGGCTTGCCAGCCTGCGCTCGGCATCCGCAGCAACACGCCGCACAAAAGCACAGCCATCTGAAACGGGCCGTACCAAAGCGGAAACTCCAGCAGGCTGTGCAGGCCGATCACCGCCAGCACCGACCAGGCCAGCTGATGGGTCGGCGATCCACTGGTCCACGGCCGCGCCCAAGCCAGTGCGGCCAGCAAGGCCAAGCCCAAAGCGGCGGTGACCGGGAGGCCCAGCGTCACGGCCAGGTGCAAGGGCAAGTTGTGGGCATTGCCCAGAATCTCGCAGAACCTTTTCTCGGGACCACCCTCGTATGCGGTGATGTAGTGGGCGTATTTGAGCTCGCCCCAGCCCCAGCCCGTCCAGGGCTTTTGACCGATCAGCTCGACCACGTTGGCCCACAACACACGGCGGCTGCCACAGCCTTCGTTGTGGCCCATGCGGGTCAGGGCGTCGATGACGTCTTGCCCGGTCAGCAGGCCCAAGCACCAGGGTAAGCCCCAGTTGGCCAACAGGTACATCGCCAGGGTCCAACATGCCAGACGCGGGGACAGCCTTGGCATGGGCGAACGGCTGCGCCAGGCCCAGAACATGACCAGACCGCAGACCAGCAGCATGTGCAGCAAACCGGTGCGCGATGTGGTGGCCGCATTGCCGATGGCCAGCAAGGCCAGCATCCACAGCGCGTGCCGGGTCCGCAGCCCATGGGCTTGCCACCACAGCACCGCCAGCATGCCGATGGCGAGCAAAGTGGCAAGCTGGTTGCGTTGGCGCAAGTTGGCGTTCGCTTCGCCCAGAGCCGCCACATGCAGCCAAGGACCGAAGGCTTCGGCGGCCCCAAAGTATTGGATGAGCCCCATGACGCTGCTGACCAAGGCCGCCACAGCCCACGCCCGGGCCACGTCCAAGGCCTGCAGGCGCGGACCCCACAACAGCAGCAAGCCGATGCAGGCCCAACTCACCAGCAAGGGCACCGTGTTGGGTTGCGGCGAAGGTGACCAGGGTGCAAGCCAAGGCAACACCAGCAGGACACCCAGCGCGAGCTCGGGTGCCCACGCAGGCGTGCTGACGGGGCGGCGTCCGGTGGTGTTCAAACCCATGTGTCAGCCACCAAGAAAAACGCCCTGTGTTCAGCAGGGCGTTGGGGTGTGCGAAAGATGTTCAGGACGCTTTGCATGAAGCGGGCAAATACTTGACCGGCAAGCCGTTGCTGCTGGCCGGACCACAGCGCCAGCCGGAGATGGTCTTGCCGCCGTCGGTGCTGCCGTTGACCGGGGTCTCGCCGGTTTGCAGCGGGGTCAGGGCAAGGGCATTGGCCGATGCGCTGGTGCTGCCGCGCAGTGCTTCATGCTTGCCGACCACGGTGATCACGCCATTGCCATCCACGGCCACGCTGGCGACGTATTTGCTGGTCTGGCTCTCACAGACTTTGGGCAAAGCCGCCGACACATTGGCGTCCGACGATGAGCTGAGCGCCTCATTGACTGCGGTCTTGCAGCCATTGGCCGCCAGCAGCATTTCGGACACCTTGGCCCGGATGGTGTAGTCCTGGTAAGCCGGCAAGGCCAGCGCACCCAAAATGCCGATGACCGCGATCACGATCATCAGCTCGATCAATGTCAAACCTTGTTGGTTTTTTGGCATGGTTTTCCCCCTGGTGAATGGCCCTCGATGGTAAATCATTCACCCACCAAAGGCCTGTTTTCAGCTCAAGAGGCAGCGTTGTCGGTGTGTGCAGGACGGCGGGACATGATGAATTTGCCCAGTGCCAGCACCAGCAAAGCGCCTGCAATGCCCAGACCGTAGCCCCAGGCCTTGTCTTGCGGCAGGTAAGCCACCAGGCCCGGATCGGTCTGGATCATGGTGCCTGCGATCCAGCCCAGCAGCATGCCACCAGCGGTGATGATGATCGGGAAGCGGTCCATGAGTTTGAGCACCAGCTGGCTGCCCCAAACGATGATCGGGATGCTGACCAGCAGGCCGAAGATGACCAAAGGCATCTGGTGGTCGGCGTTGCCCGAAGTTTGGGCGGCACCGGCGATGGCGATCACGTTGTCCACGCTCATGACCAGGTCGGCAATGATGACGGTTTTGACCGCGCCCCAGAGCTTGTCGCTGCCCTGGATGTTGCTGTGGTCGTCTTCTTCATCGGGGGTCAGCAGTTTCACGCCGATCCAGATGAGCAAGATCGCCCCCACAAACTTGAGGAAGGGGATGGCCAGCAAAGTGAGCGCAAAAAAGATCAGGATGACGCGCAACACGATGGCACCAGCGGTGCCCCAGATGATGCCTTTGGTGCGTTGGTGGTCCGGCAGCTGGCGGCAAGCCAGTGCAATCACCACGGCGTTGTCACCGCCCAGCAAGATGTCGATCATGATGATCTGGCCGACGGCGAACCAGAAAGCAGGGGTCAGAAATTCTTCCACGGTATTCCTTTGGTCACAGGCACGAAGCCGGTGAAGCATGAGTTCAAAAAAACGGAAAGCCGGATTGTCCCGCAGGACATCCGGCTTTGGCATTGTGGCTAACCACAGCCGCCCGTAAGCGGCCTGAAGTTTACTTCAGCTGGGCTTTGAGCAGTTTGCCCAGCTCAGACGGGTTGCGTGTGACGATGAAACCGCACTCTTCCATGATGGCCAGCTTGGCATCGGCCGTGTCGGCACCGCCAGAGATCAGGGCACCGGCGTGGCCCATGCGCTTGCCGGGAGGGGCGGTCACACCAGCGATGAAACCCACCACAGGCTTCTTCATGTTGGCCTTGCACCACTGGGCGGCTTCGGCTTCGTCCGGGCCACCGATCTCGCCGATCATGATGACGGCGTCGGTGTCGGGATCGTCGTTGAAAGCCTTCATCACGTCGATGTGCTTCAAACCGTTGATCGGGTCGCCACCGATACCGACAGCGCTGGACTGGCCCAGGCCCACTTCGGTCAACATCGCCACGGCTTCATAGGTCAAAGTGCCCGAACGGGACACCACGCCAATGCGGCCTTTGCGGTGGATGTGACCGGGCATGATGCCGATCTTGATTTCGTCGGGCGTGATCAAGCCGGGGCAGTTGGGGCCCAGCAGCAAGGTTTTCTTGCCACCTTTGGCTTCCTTGGCCTTCATCTTGTTGCGCACTTCGAGCATGTCACGCACTGGGATGCCTTCGGTGATGCAGATGGCCATGTCGAGGTCGGCTTCCACAGCTTCCCAGATCGCAGCGGCTGCGCCGGCTGGGGGCACGTAGATCACGGACACGGTCGCGCCGGTTTGCTGGGCGGCTTCCTTGACGGTGGAATAGATCGGAATGTTGAAGATGGACTCGCCAGCCTTCTTGGGGTTCACGCCGGCCACGAAGCAGTTCTTGCCGTTCGCGTATTCCTGGCACTTCTCGGTGTGGAACTGACCGGTTTTGCCGGTGATGCCTTGGGTGATGACTTTGGTGTCTTTGTTGATGTAGATGGACATGGGTTTTCCTAATCAGTTGGGGACAGCGCTGAAGTGCTGTCCCGCAAAGTCATTTATTTGACGGCAGCAACAATCTTGGTCGCGGCTTCGGCCATGGTGTCTGCGGCAATGATCGGCAGACCGGATTCGGCCAACAGCTTCTTGCCCAGCTCTTCGTTGGTGCCCTTCATGCGCACGACCAGTGGCACGGACAGGTTCACGGCCTTGCAAGCGGTGATCACGCCGGTCGCGATGGTGTCGCACTTCATGATGCCGCCGAAGATGTTGACCAGAATGCCTTTGACATTCTTGTTGCCCAACATGATCTTGAAGGCTTCAGTGACCTTCTCGGCTGTTGCGCCGCCGCCCACGTCCAGGAAGTTGGCAGGCTCGCCGCCGAACAACTTGATGGTGTCCATGGTGGCCATGGCCAAGCCAGCGCCGTTGACCAGGCAGCCGATGTTGCCGTCCAGGCTGATGTAGGCCAGATCGAACTTGGAAGCTTCCACTTCCGCGGGATCTTCTTCGTCCAGATCGCGGTAAGCCACGATTTCGGGGTGACGGAACAGGGCGTTGGAGTCGAAGTTGAACTTCGCGTCCAGAGCCATCACGTTGCCTTTGCTGTCGCGGTTCAGCGGGTTGATTTCCACCAACGAAGCGTCGGTTTCCATGTAGCACTGGTACAGCTTCTTGAAGATGTCCACGGCTTGCGCGGTGGAGTCAGCAGGCATGCCAATCGCGTCAGCGATCTTCTTGGCTTGGGCATCGCCCAGACCGCTCAGGGGATCGATGAACTCGGTGATGATTTTCTCGGGGGTGGAGTGGGCCACTTCCTCGATGTCCATGCCGCCTTCGCTCGAAGCGATGAAAGCGATCTTTTGTGTGGCGCGGTCGGTGACCACAGACACGTAATATTCTTTGTTGATGTCAGCGCCGTCTTCGATATAGAGGCGACGGACTTTCTGGCCTTCGGGGCCAGTCTGGTGGGTCTTGAGCTGCATGCCCAGGATCTCGCCAGCCAAACGCTTGACGTCGTCGATGGTTTTGGCCACTTTGACGCCGCCGCCTTTGCCACGGCCACCGGCGTGGATCTGGGCCTTGACCACCCACACTGGGCCGCCCAGTTTTTGAGCGGCTTCAACAGCCTCTTGAACGGTGAATGCCGGGATGCCGCGAGGAACGGGCACACCGAATTGACGCAAGATTTCCTTGCCTTGGTACTCGTGAATCTTCATGAGGTCTTCTCTCAGAGGGGTGGTAATTCGACCGGTCTGCCGGGGTGCCTGAATCAAGCCGGGCACGTCAGCAGGCTCTGGACACTGCAGCCTGCGACTGTATCATGCTGCAATGCACCAATCCTGAGCCTTGCGTCTTACATTGACTTGACGTGCAGGCCCGGAATTCTTCAGAAAGTAATACCCATGGCCAAAATATTCATCGATGGCGAAGCCGGAACGACCGGACTGCAGATCCGCGAGCGGCTGGCATTGATGCCCCAGATCGAGGTGCTCAGCATCGACCCGGCCCGTCGCAAGGACCCCGAGGCCAAACGCGAGTTGATGGCCGCGGCCGATCTGGTGGTGCTGTGCCTGCACGACGATGCGGCCATCGAGTCGGTGGCCATGATCGACAGCCTGCCGGGTAAAAAACCGCGCATTGTGGATGCCTCGACCGCGCACCGCTGCCATCCCGACTGGGTCTTTGGCTTTCCTGAACTGGCCGCCGACCAACTGGCCGCCGTGCAGAAGGCCGAGCGGGTGGCCAACCCCGGTTGCTATGCGACGGGTGCGATCGCCATCTTGCGGCCTTTGGTCGACGCCGGGCTGCTGCCGCGTGATTTCCCGGTCTGCCTGCCTTCAGTGAGTGGTTACTCCGGTGGCGGCCGCAGCATGATCGAAGACTACGAGGCAGGACGGGCTCCCCTGTTTGAAGCCTATGCCCTGGGCCTCAAGCACAAGCACATCCCCGAAATCATGCGCTACACCGGGCTGACTTGCCGCCCCTTGTTTGTGCCGGCGGTGGGCAATTTCCGCCAGGGCATGCTGGTGCAACTGCCCCTGCATTTGGACAGCTTGCCGGGCAAGCCCACAGCGGCTGCCCTGCACGCGGCCTTGCAGGCGCATTACGCGGCCAGCCAGGCTGCAGGCGGCTGGGTGAGCGTGTTGCCGCCCACGGACAACTTGAAACTGGACGCCACGGCCCTGAATGACACCAACCAGCTGGAGATCCGGGTGTTTGCGAATGAAGAGGCTCGCCATGCCGTGGTGATCGCTCGCCTGGACAACCTGGGCAAGGGTGCCAGTGGTGCGGCGGTGCAAAACATCGCGTTGATGCTGGGCTTGTGACGGGTGAGATGCAGGCTGTGTGACACAACACACGGTCACGCCCCGAATTCTTCAAGATACTGAAGCCATCGACAGAGCCCTGTGGCGGCTCTCTCCAGCTTGAAGTGCCCCTTCGGGAGCAAGAGAAAGCAAGGTGGTTTCCCTGGTATCAGGGAGGTTCATTGGGGGGAGCCCTCAGAGGGCTTTGTGGGCTGTGCCTTCAGTTCAGTCTTCGTCGGCGCCTTGCACGATCTTGCGCACCACCTCGGCGTTGAACCCGCGGGTCATCAAAAAGCGAATTTGTCTGGCCCGCTCGTTCGGGTCGACGGCTGGGCGGTCAAACTTTTTGCGCCAAACGGCCAAGGCGCGGCTGAACTCGGTTGCGCGCAGGCCCTCCATCGCGGCGCTCACGGCCTCACCCGACAAACCTTTTGCAGCCAGCTCTTGCTTGACCCGCGCCGCACCCAGCTTGCCCGAGCGGCGGTGCACCACCGACTCGATGGCACGGCCGTCGTTGATGAAGTCCCGTGCTTGCAGCTCGTCCAGGGCTTTGGCCAGCTCGCCGGGCACTTCTTCGTGTGGCGCCAGCTTGCGTTCCAGCTCAGCGCGCGAGTGTTCACGCTGGCTCAAAAGCCGCAGGGCGCGGCCTTTGAGCGAGGGCTGAAAGCCGGGCTTGTTCAAGGCTTGTCTCCGCGCAATGGCCTTTTATTCGCCTTTGGGTTCGGCAATCGCCGATTCCAGCAAGCGGATGCCCAGCGATTCGCGCACCTTGTTCTCGATTTCGCGGGCCAGGGCCGGGTTTTCGCGCAGGAATTCACGGGCGTTGTCACGGCCTTGGCCGATTTTTTCGCCTTGGTAGGCGTACCAAGCCCCCGATTTGTCCACGATCTTGGCGGTCACGCCCATGTCGATGACTTCGCCTTCGCGGCTGATGCCCTCGCCAAACAGGATGTCGAACTCGGCCGTCTTGAAGGGCGGGGCCACTTTGTTCTTGACCACTTTGACTTTGGTCTCGTTGCCGATCGCGTCGTCGCCCTTCTTGATGGTGCCGGTGCGGCGGATGTCGAGGCGCACCGAGGCGTAGAACTTGAGCGCGTTGCCGCCTGTGGTGGTTTCGGGGCTGCCAAACATGACGCCGATCTTCATCCGGATCTGGTTGATGAAGATGACGGTGCAGTTGGTTTTCTTGATGGTGGCGGTGAGCTTGCGCAGGGCCTGGCTCATCAATCGCGCTTGCAGGCCGGGCAGGCTGTCGCCCATGTCGCCTTCGATTTCGGCCTTGGGGGTCAGGGCTGCGACCGAGTCGATGACCACCAGGTCCACCGCGCCGGAGCGCACCAGGCTGTCCACGATTTCCAGGGCTTGCTCGCCGGTGTCGGGCTGGCTGACCAGCAGGTCTTGCAGGTTGACGCCCAGGTTTTGGGCGTATTGCACGTCCAGCGCGTGTTCGGCGTCCACAAAGGCGCAGGTGCCGCCCAGGCGTTGCATTTCAGAGATGACTTGCAGCGTGAGGGTGGTTTTGCCCGACGACTCGGGGCCGTAGATTTCGATCACGCGACCACGGGGCAGACCGCCCACGCCCAAGGCGATGTCCAGGCCCAAAGAGCCGGTAGAGACGACCTGGATGTCGGCGATGGCTTCGCCTTCGCCCAGACGCATGATGGTGCCTTTGCCAAATTGTTTTTCAATCTGGGCCAGGGCGGCTTGCAGGGCTTTGGACTTTTCGCTGTTGTCGTCGCTCATGGGAATCTCCTTGAATATCAATGGGTTGGGGCACCGGTTTCAGCGGGAAGCTGTGTTTACTGGATGCGTGAACAGTACTGTAAACGAGCTGTATAAAGCTGTAAACACTATTTTTGGTCAGTTTGCCTTATCATTTGGGCATGTCAGAAAACACCCTTTCAACCGCCTTGAGCAGCCCGGCGCTGCAGGATGACCGCTGGCGCCAGACGCATCTGGGCCGTTTGCTGGGCCATGCGATGCGGCGTTTTGACGAGCGCGTGTTGCACCTGATGGCGGGCAACGAGGGCGTGCCCTTGGCCTTGGCCAATCTGGCCTCGCGTGACCAGATCAGCGCCGCGCATGTGCACATCACGCGGCACCTGGCGCTGGAAGGCTCTCGCCTGACCGATCTGGCCCGCGCTGCCGGGATGAGCAAGCAGGCCATGGGCGATCTGGTGGACCAGTGCGCCGCCTGGGGTTTGGTGCAGCGCGAAGCCGACCCGCTGGACGCGCGGGCGAGGCGCGTGGTGTTCACGCCCGTGGGGCTGGCTTGGCTGCAGGCCTTCAAAGATGCGGTGGCCCAAGCCGAGGCCGAGTTTCGCGAGGCAGTGGGCAAGGACGTGGCCACGGTAGTGGCCCTAGGGCTGGAGGCCTACGCGCATTGAGCGGGTGCCCGTGTGTGTCCACAGGCAACGCGCAAACCTGACACTAGAATCACAGAGCCGGGACAGACCGCCCAGCGCCGCAGCCACAACAAGAGGAGACAGACATGCGCATTCTGATAGCCGAAGACGACCAGGTGCTTGCCGATGGTTTGTTGCGCACTTTGCGCAGCGCAGGGGCGGCGGTCGACCATGTGGCCAGTGGCAGCGAGGCCGATGCCGCCTTGATGACCAACAACGAATTCGATCTGCTGATCCTCGATCTGGGCTTGCCCAAAATGCACGGTCTGGAAGTGCTCAAGCGACTGCGCGCCCGGGGCTCCACTTTGCCGGTGCTCATCCTCACCGCGGCCGACAGTGTGGAAGAACGCGTCAAGGGCCTGGACTACGGCGCCGACGACTACATGGCCAAGCCCTTCAGCCTGCAGGAACTCGAAGCCCGCGTGCGCGCCCTCACCCGCCGGGGCATGGGGGGTGCCACCTCGCAGATCAAGCACGGCCCACTGATCTATGACCAGTCCGGCCGCGTGGCCACCATCGACGGCAAGATGGTCGAGTTGTCGGCGCGGGAGCTGGGGCTGCTCGAGGTGCTGCTGCAACGCGCGGGCCGCTTGGTGAGCAAAGACCAGTTGGTCGAGCGCCTGTGCGAATGGGGCGAAGAGGTCAGCAACAACGCCATCGAGGTGTACATCCACCGCCTGCGCAAGAAGATCGAAAAAGGCCCGATCCGCATCGCCACCGTGCGCGGTCTTGGCTATTGCTTGGAAAAAATTCCGGGCTGAGCACCGGTTGATGTGACCCCCGCCCGCACCGCACCCAGGATGACGCCACCATGAAATCCCGTGGCTGGCGTGTGCGGCTCTTCAAGCGTGAACAGCGCTCCTTGTTCGGGGAAATTCTCGACTGGATGCTGACGCCGCTCCTGCTGCTGTGGCCCATCAGCCTGGCCCTGACCTGGCTGGTGGCGCAAGGGCTGGCTAACAAGCCCTTTGACCGCGCTTTGGTCTACAACGTGCAGGCCTTGGCCCAGCAGGTCAAGCTGGGGCCAGAGCAGCGCGTGCAGTTCAACCTGCCCCAACCCGCCAGTGAATTGCTGCGCGCCGACGAGACCGATCTGGTGTACTACCAGGTACGAGGTGGGCGTGGCGAACACCTCAGCGGTGAACGCGATCTGCCCATGCCCCCGCCCGATGAAGACAAGGGCAGCAGCTACGAAGTGCACATCCGCGATGACGAGATGCGAGGCCTGGAAGTGCGCGTGGCCTACACCTGGATCCGGCTGGATGCCGAGGGCAAAAACCCGGCCCTGGTGCAGGTGGCCGAGACACGAGAAAAGCGCTCGGTGCTGGCCGCCGAGATCATCAAGGGCGTGATGTTGCCCCAGTTTGCCCTTCTGCCCTTGGCGGTGCTGTTGGTCTGGCTGGCGCTGGTGCGCGGCATCAAGCCGCTGTCTGAACTGGAAGAGCGCATCCGTGCGCGCAAGCCCGACGACCTGAGCCCCTTGGACGACAAAGCCGTGCCCATGGAAGTGGCACCGCTGGTGGTGTCGGTGAACGATTTGCTGGACCGCTTGAAGGACTCCATCGTCACGCAAAAACGCTTTTTGGCCGATGCCGCACACCAGCTCAAAACGCCTTTGGCTGGTTTGCGCATGCAGGCCGATCTGGCGCAGCGCTCAGGCTCCAGCGAAGAGGACCTGAAAAAATCCCTGCAGCAAATTGGCCGTGCCAGCGTGCAGGCCACACACACCGTGAACCAACTCTTGTCGCTGGCCCGTGCGGAAGGTGGCGGGGTGCACTTGACGCAACAAAGCTGCGACATGGTGGTGCTGGCCCAGGAAGTGTTGCAAGACTGCCTGCCCCGCGCCATGGACAAGGGCCTGGACATGGGCTACGAAGGGGTCGATCCCGACACCACGGGCGCACAAGTGCAGGGCAACCCGACTTTGCTCAAGGAAATGCTGCGCAACCTGGTCGAAAACGCGGTGCATTACACCCCCAGCACGCCAGAGCGCCAAGGCGTGGTCACCGTGCGCGTGTTGGTGGACCCGTACAGCAAAGCCCTGGTCATCCAGGTCGAAGACAACGGACTGGGCATTCCGGCGGCCGAGCGCGATCTGGTGTTCCAGCCTTTTTACCGGGCGCTGGGCACCAACGTGGACGGTTCAGGCCTGGGTTTGCCGATCGTCAAGGAAATCGCCCAGCAGCACGGGGCCTCGATCACAGTGGATGCCGCCCACCCCGGACAGACCCCACCAGGGGCTTGCTTCACGCTGCGGTTCAACGCACCTGCTTGAGCACCCGCGCTGCCCGGGACTTTGTGGGAGGCGGCCCCTGTAGCCGAATGCCTGAAATGGCTCTGGCGGTCATTCGCGAGCAGGGACTCGCTCCCACCTGAACATGCAAGCGGTGCGAATTTTGTGGGAGGCTGCCCCTGCGGCCGAATGCCTGAAGGGGCGTTGTCCGCCTTAAGCAGGTTTGCCCATGTTCAGCTGCAAACGCTCGCGCTCCATCACCCGTGCCACGGCAGGTTCAGCGGCCACTTTTTGCACAAAGGCCCACAGCTCGGGGTGTTCTTCGGGGGTGATGCCGGCAATCGTGCCCCAGCGGGCGAGCGTGAGGCTGTAGGCGTCCAGAGGGCCGAAGCGTTCGCCGCTCAACCAGGGCTGGCCTTTGGCGGCAGCGGCCTTCACCAAGGCTTGCAACTCGCCGAGCATGCCCCGGAACAATTGGGTGTTGTAGGGCTTGAGCGCCGCTTGCACTTCGGGTTGATCCGAAAACTTCTGCGGCATGAAGATGTGCGTGAACGTCGGGTGCACCGTGTTGTTCATCCAGGCCAGCGTCGAGAGGGCTTGTGCGCGGGCCAAGGCCTCTGTGGGCAAAAAGCCCATCTGCGGGAAGAGCTGGTCCAGGTGCAGGACGATGGCCACAATTTGTGTGATGGGCTGGCCGTTGTTCACCAGCACGGGCACCTGACCGCGTGGGTTGATGGCTTTGTAGTCGTCGCTGTTTTGCTCGCCTTTGTGCAGCTTGACCATGCTGGGTTCAAATTCGGCACCGCTCATTTCCAGCAGCACGTGCGGCACAAAAGAACAGGCGCCGGGGGCAAAGTAAAGTTTCAGGCTCATGGGTGGGGTCTCCAGAAAAAAATCAAGGGTGAGCGGTTTTCGGGCTTTGGCCTGCGTCAGGGACAGCAGCGCCAGTGACCGGGGCAGTCGGCTCGGCCGCTGCAGGCGGCGTCGTTGCAGAGGGGCTGGCTGCGGACGAGGCTTCAGCTGGCAAGGGTGCCGGAGGGATCTCTATTTTCAGGGCTTCGGGCCGTATCTGTTTCAGCAGGCGTTCAGGTTCCTGCTGGGTGTGCGGGCCCCAACCCCAGCGGGCAAAGGCATCCCATTGCCAGGCGAGTGTGGCCAGGTTCAGAACCAGCAGCAAGGCGATCAGCCAACGCATCATCGGGGCGTCTCCTGCGCCCCAAACGGGCGAACGCTGATTTCGGCGCTGTGGATGTCCTGCACGCCTGCATCGGTTTGCAGACGCAAAGCCCCCTGCGGGCTCACGCCCAGCGCCATGCCTTGTAGGCCGTCGCTGGTGTGCACGCGTCGGCCTTTGAGCACATCGCGTGCTTCAAAGCGGGCTTGCAGCGGTGCGAAGCCCTCGCGCTCAAAGGCCAGCAAGGTCTGGACCAGTGGCAAGGCCAGGCGAAGCAGGGCTGCCGGGGCGGTCAAGTCGGGCAACAGCTCGGTCAGGGCTGCTGGCGCTGTGTTCAGACCCTCTGCAGGACGTGCCCGGATGTTGAGGCCCACACCTACCACCACCTGGCTGCGGCCGCCCATGCTGGCCGCCTCAACCAGGATGCCGCCGAGCTTGCGGTCCTGGAACCACAAATCATTCGGCCACTTCAGGCCCACATCGGGGTGCAGGCTTTCGGCCAGGCTCAGGCCCACGGCCAGCGACAGGCCGGACCAATCCTTGGGCTGGAGGGACAAGCTGAGAGAAAAAGTGAGCGAGTCGCCAGGCTGGCTTTGCCAGACGCGCCCCATGCGGCCCCGCCCTGCGGTCTGGCGCTCGGCCACGAGCAGCGTGGCTTCGTGTTGGCCTGCGCGCGCCCGGCGCATGAGCTCGCTGTTGCTCGAATCGATCTCGGGCAACACCTCGACTGTGAATTCGGGCAGCAGCGGGCACACCTGCTCCCAAACAGCTTCAGCAGGCCAAGCGGTGGGCGTGATCATGGTGGCGGTGGCTCAACGGGCTTGTTGTGGGGGCGAGCCCCTGCTCGCGAAAGTGCGCTGGCCTGTGCATCCCCGTGGGAGCGAGCCCCTGCTCGCGAATGACTGCCGGAGCCATTTCCACATTCGGCCGCAGGGGCGGCCTCCTACAGGGTCAACGCTGCAGGCCAGCATGCGTCAGCCTTTTGGGGTGCCCGCTTTCTTGGGCTTGGTTGCCTTTTGGGCTTTCTCCGCTTTCGCGGGCTTGGCCGCCTTGGGCGCTTTGCCCTTGGCTTTCACCTTGGCATCGGCCTTAGCCTTGTCTTTGGCGGGCTTGTCCTTCGATTTGGCCTTGGTTTTTTTCTGGCTTGGAATCTTGGGCGTGTCCTTGCGCTCTTTGGGCGACAACAGGGTGCCGCGGCAATTGGCGCTGCCGCACCAGCAAGGGTATTCGGCCTTGAGTTTCTTGGTGTAGGGCTCGTCGATGATCAGGCCGTAGTCGTAGCTCAGTTCTTCGCCCGCCAAGATGTTGCGGATGGCCTTGATGAAAATGCGGTCGTTTTCTTCGTCGGCTTCGCAGTTGGGGTCGCAGCTGTGGTTGATCCAGCGCGAAGAGTTGCCGCCGTGCAGCGCGTCGATCACACGGTCTTCGTTCACATGGAAGTAGAAGGTGTGGTTCGGGTCGTTCGGGTCGTGTGGGTGGCGGTCCTGTGCTTCGTCCCAGCTGATGATCTCGCCCACGTACTCGATGATGGTCTCGCCTTCGGCCAGGTCTTGCAGGGCAAAGACGCCCTTGCCATGCACGCCGGAGCGGCGGACCTGGATGCGTTTGCCGGAAGCGCTCGGTGCGGTGCGACTGGGTGAAGAAACAGGGGTTTTGGCCACGGCGTTAAAAATTTGTTATGGTGAATTCATGTGGGCGTGCGCGTGAGCGCGTGCCCGGGCGCGTGCGCACACGCGAGACAACGGGATTGTAATGACATGAAGACATTGGTAATTGCAGAGAAGCCTTCGGTGGCTCAAGACATCGTCAAAGCCTTGACGCCTACGTCGGGCAAGTTCGAAAAACACGACGACCATTTCGAGAACGACCGCTATGTGGTCACCAGCGCGGTGGGCCACCTGGTGGAGATCCAGGCCCCCGAGCAGTACGACGTGAAACGCGGCAAGTGGAGCTTTGCCAACCTGCCCGTGATCCCGCCGCACTTTGACTTGAAGCCGGTGGACAAAACCAAGAGCCGCCTGAGCGCTGTGGTCAAACAGGCCAAGCGCAAAGACGTGGACGCCCTCATCAACGCCTGTGACGCGGGGCGCGAAGGGGAGTTGATCTTCCGCCTGATCGAGCAGTACGCAGGCGGCGCCAAGCCGCTGAACAAACCTGTCAAGCGCCTGTGGCTGCAGTCCATGACGCCGCAAGCGATCCGCGACGGTTTTGACAGCTTGCGCAGCGACACCCAGATGCAGGGCCTGGCCGACGCCGCCCGCAGCCGCTCAGAAGCCGACTGGCTGGTGGGCATCAACGGCACCCGCGCCATGACCGCGTTCAACTCGCGCGATGGCGGCTTCTTTTTGACCACCGTGGGCCGGGTGCAAACGCCCACGCTGGCTGTGGTGGTCGAGCGCGAAGAACAGATCCGCAAGTTCGTGAGCCGCGACTATTGGGAAATCCACGCCGAGTTCGCCGCCGCTGCCGGCACGTATCCGGGCAAATGGTTTGACCCCGCATGGAAAAAGGACGAAGACGCCGAAAAGAAAGCCGACCGGAAGTGGACCGCGGCCGAGGCACAAGCCATTGTCGACGCGGTGCGCGGCCAAACCGCCAGCGTGACCGAAGAGGCCACACCCACCACGCAAGCGAGCCCCGGCCTGTTTGACCTGACCAGCCTGCAGCGCGAGGCCAACGGCAAATTCGGTTTCTCGGCCAAGACCACGCTGGCCCTGGCGCAAAGCCTGTACGAGCGGCACAAGGCCCTGACCTACCCGCGTACCGACTCGCGCCACCTGCCCGAAGACTATGTGCCCGTGGCCAAGCAGACCTTTGAAATGCTGGCCGACAGCGGCATGCGCCACCTGGCCCCGCATGCGCTCACGGCGCTGAACAAAAACTATGTGCGCAAGATCCCGCGCGTGTTCGACAACAAAAAGGTGTCGGACCACTTCGCCATCATCCCCACGCTGCAAGCGCCCAGCGGCTTGTCCGAGGCCGAGCAAAAGCTGTACGACCTGGTGGTGCGCCGCTTCATGGCGGTGTTTTTCCCCAGCGCCGAGTACCAGGTGACCACCCGCATCAGCGTAGCCGCAGGCCACAGCTTCAAGACCGTGGGCAAGGTGCTGGTCAAACCCGGCTGGCTGGCCATCTACGGCAAGGAAGCGGCCAACGAGGTGGAAGACGCCAAAGACGGCGACAAGGGCCAGAACCTGGTGCCGGTGCAGCCGGGCGAGCGCGTGGGTGTCGAGTCGGTCGAGGCCAAGGGCCTCAAGACCCGCCCGCCTGCGCGCTATTCAGAAGCCACATTGCTGGGCGCCATGGAAGGCGCGGGCAAATTGGTGGACGACGACGAACTGCGCGAAGCCATGCAGGAAAAAGGCCTGGGCACGCCCGCCACGCGTGCCGCCATCATCGAAGGCCTGCTGAACGAAAAGTACATGCTGCGCGAAGGCCGCGAGCTGATCCCCACGGCCAAGGCCTTTCAGCTCATGACGCTGCTGCGCGGCTTGCAGGTGGAAGAACTCTCGCGCCCCGAACTCACGGGCGAGTGGGAATACAAGCTCGCGCAGATGGAGCAAGGCAAATTGAGCCGCGCCACCTTCATGGCCGAGATTGCGGCCATGACCGAGCACATCGTCAAGAAAGCCAAAGAATACGACCGCGACACCGTGCCCGGCGACTACGCCACACTCAGTACGCCTTGCCCCAACTGCGGTGGTGTGGTCAAAGAGAACTACCGCAGATACACCTGCACGGGCGCCGACGGCGCGAGCGAAGGCTGCGGCTTCTCGTTTGGCAAGTCGCCCGCAGGCCGCACCTTTGAGCAAGCCGAGGTCGAGCAGTTCATGCGCGACAAGAAGATCGGTCCGCTCGACGGTTTCCGCTCCAAGGCGGGTTGGCCCTTTGTGGCCGAGATGGCGCTCAAGTACAACGAAGAAGAAAAGAACTGGAAGCTCGAATTCGAGTTCGGTGACGACAAGAAAAACGAAGACAGCGGCGAGATCGTCGAGTTCAGCGACGAGGCCTTGGGCGCTTGCCCTAAGTGCGGCAGCCCGGTGCACGAGCACGGCAGCAACTACGTGTGCAGCAAAGCCGTGCCCACGCACGAGCAACCCACGCCGAGCTGCGACTTCAAGACTGGCAAACTGATCTTGCAGCAGCCGATCGAGCGTGATCAGGTCGTCAAACTTCTGGCCAGCGGCAAAACCGATGTGCTCGACAAGTTCGTCAGCAACCGCACCCGCCGCAGCTTCAAGGCCATGCTGGCCTGGAACCCCGAAGAGGGCAAAGTGACGTTTGAGTTCGAGCAGCGCGAAGGCGGCAAGAAATACCCGCCGCGCAAGACCGCGGCCACCAAGACGCCGTTTGGCAAAGTGGCCGCCAAAAAGACGGCCGCCAAAACGGCCAAAGCCCCTGCGGCCAAAAAAGCCGCCAAGACCGCCGCCCCCAAAGCGCCTCGCAAAGCCGCTGTGGGCACTTTGAAGCCCAGCGCCGCATTGGCCGCGGTGATCGGTGACGGCACCTACGCCCGCACCGAGGTGGTCAAGAAAATCTGGGACTACATCAAGGCCCAGGGCTTGCAAGACCCGGCTGACAAGCGCTCGATCAAGGCCGACGGCAAGTTGCAGGCCGTGTTCGGCAAAGACAGCGCCACCATGTTTGAGCTGGCCGGCATCATTGGCAAGCACCTGAGCTGAGCCTGCCAGCCCAAAGGCTGGCTGATCACAGGCTCAGTGTCATCAGGCTGGCATTGCCGCCTGCGGCGGCTGTGTTGGTGCTGATGCTGCGCTCGCTCACCAAGCGGGCCAGCGGTACAGCCGCATCGCCCGGGCGCATGGCCGTGAGCGTGACGATGGCCCCGGGGCGCTGCGCCAGTTGCTTTTGCCAGTGCAGGGCCGTGGCCTCGTCGCCGTGCAGCAGTGCCGCGTCCACCGGCTGAGCTTGCGCAAGGTCTTGCAGCATCACCTGGCTTTGCACCGCAGCAGGCAGCTGCCCGTGCAGCGCCTGTGCAGACAGCGGCCATACCGCGTGGCTGCCCACGGCCAGCACGGCGGCCAGCTGGGTCAGGCGGTCGGCAACGGTGCTGGGCTGATTGCCCGTGAGACACAGCACCCGCGCGCGGGCTTGCACGCGGTAGACATTGCGCTCGCCGGTGGGGCCGCTCAAGGTCGCTTGCAGGCCCGCCGGGCTGGCCGCTGCAAACTGCGCACAGGCATGCGCCAGGGGTAAACGGCCTTGCGCCACCGCCCAGTCGTGCAGGGCTTGCAGCGCAGGCGTGGGCTGCGGCAATGCCGCTGCACCGCTGGTCTGCACACTGCGTAAAGCCGCATCGGGCGGGCAGTGCGCCAGCAGGCGCAACAGGTAAAGCGGGCCACCTGCCTTGGGGCCGGTTCCTGAGAGGCCTTCGCCCCCAAAGGGTTGCACGCCCACCACGGCACCGACCATGTTGCGGTTCACATAGACATTGCCCGCGTGGGTGTGGTCCACGACTTGCGCGATGGTTTCTTCGATGCGCGAGTGCACACCCAGCGTGAGCGCGTAGCCGGTGTCGTGGATGCTTTGCAGCAACTGAGGCAGTTCGCTGCGGGCATAGCGCACGATGTGCAGCACCGGGCCAAACACTTCGCGTGTCAGTTGCGCGATGCTGTCGATCTCGATCAGCGTGGGTTGCACATAGGTGCCTGCGGGCAAGGTGTCCGGCGCTTTGGCGCGGTGAATTTGGCAGCCGCGTTGCGCCATGGCGCTCACATGCGCCTCGATGCCCGCACGGGCCCGTTCGTCGATCACCGGACCCACGTCCACCGCCAGATGCGCGGGCGCACCCAGCGTGATTTCGGCCATCGCGCCTTGCAGCATCTCGACCAAACGGTCCGCCACATCGTCTTGCACGCAGAGCACGCGCAGAGCCGAGCAGCGCTGGCCTGCGGCTTCAAAGGCCGAGGCCATGGCGTCCTGCACGACCTGCTCCAGCAGGGCCGACGAGTCCACCACCATGCAGTTTTGGCCGCCCGTCTCCGCGATCAGAGGCACCACCTGGCCATGTGCGTTCAGACGCTCGGCCAGCGCGGCTTGCAGCACGCGGGCGGTTTCGGTGGAGCCGGTGAACAGCACGCCCTGCACGCGGGCGTCGCGCACCAGTTGCATGCCCACCTCGCGGCCCTCACCCGGCAGCAGTTGCACGGCGGCCCGGGGCACGCCCGCTTGCCACAAGGCCTGCACGGCCAGAGCCGCCACGGCGGGTGTGGCCTCGGCAGGCTTGGCCAGCACCGGGTTGCCTGCGGCCAGCGCCGCGGCCACCTGCCCCACAAAAATCGCCAGCGGAAAATTCCACGGGCTGATGCAGACCACCGAGCCCAGCGGCGTGTGGGTGCTGGGGTCAAAGTCGCGGCGCACCTGCGCGGCGTAGTAGCGCAAGAAGTCCACCGCCTCGCGCAGCTCGGCCACGGCATGGGCCCAGGTCTTGCCCGCCTCGCGCACCAGCAGGGCCATCAAGCGGGGGGCGTCGGCCTGCAGCAGATCGGCGGCCTGCTCCAGCATCGCAGCGCGTTGTGCGGGTGCCGTAGCGGCCCATGCGGGTGCGGCTTCGCTGGCCGCTTGCAGTGCAGCCTCCACATCGGCCGCACTGGCGTATTGCACTGTGCCCAGCATATCGCGGTGGTCGGCGGGGTTGCGCAGGGTGATGCGTTCAGCGCCCACAAAAGGCGTGGCCATCAGAGGTGTCACCGCCACCGTTTGCACCTGCGCTTGCATGTCGGCGGCCAGCTGGCGCAGTGTGGGTTCGTGCGCCACATCCGGGCCGCTGGAGTTGCGGCGGGCCGCGCCATACAGCTGCGCGGGCAGCGCGATTTGCGGGTGAGGCTGGCCTGGGGGGCTGTCTTCACGCTGGGCATCTTCTTCGGTGCGCACCACCGGGTCCTGCACCAGATCGTCAACCGACACACTGGCGTCGGCCATACGGTTGACGAACGAGCTGTTGGCCCCGTTTTCGAGCAGGCGGCGCACCAGGTAGGCCAGCAGGGTTTCGTGCGTGCCCACGGGCGCGTAGATGCGGCAGGGCCGCTGCAGTGGACCCACCACCTGCCGGTACAGCGGCTCGCCCATGCCGTGCAGGCACTGGAACTCGTACTGGCCCGGCACGTAGTCGCCGTGCATGTCCTGCGCCAGTTGCACGACGGCCGCCAGCGTGTGCGCGTTGTGGGTGGCGAATTGCGGGTACACCGCTTCGGGCGCGGCCAGCAGTTTTTGGGCGCAGGCCAGGTAAGACACGTCGGTGTGGTGTTTGCGGGTGAAGACCGGGTAGTCACTTTGCCCGTCGAGCTGGGCGCGTTTGATTTCGCTGTCCCAATACGCGCCTTTGACCAGGCGCACCATCAGCCGGTGGCCTGTGCGGCGTGCCAAGTCCACCACAAAATCGATCACCAAGGGGCAGCGCTTTTGGTAGGCCTGGATCACAAAGCCGATGCCGTGCCAGCCCTGCAGGCTGGGGGCAAAGCACAGCGCTTCGAGCAGGTCGAGCGAGATGTCCAGGCGGTCCACCTCTTCGGCATCGATGTTCAGGCCAATGTCATAGTGCCGGGCCAAGTCGGTGAGCTTCAACACACGCGGCAACAGTTCATCCATCACGCGCTGGTGCTGGGCGCGGCTGTAGCGTGGGTGCAGGGCCGACAGCTTGATCGAGATGCCCGGGCCTTGAATGACGCCCTGCCCGTTGGAGGCCTTGCCAATCGCGTGGATCGCGTTTTCATAGGCACGCATGTAACGCTGAGCGTCGGCTTCGGTCAGCGCCGCTTCACCCAGCATGTCATACGAGTAGCGAAAGCCTTGCGCTTCCATGGCGCGGGCGCGGTGCAGTGCTTCGTCGATGGTTTCGCCGGTCACAAACTGCTCGCCCAGCATCTGCATGGCCAGTTGCACGCCCTGGCGGATCAGCGGCTCACCGCTCTTGCCGATCAGCCGGGTGAGCGAGGCCAGCATCGCGCCCTCGCTGTGCGTGGCCACCAGCTTGCCTGTGAGCAGCAGGCCCCACGATGCGGCGTTCACAAACAGCGAGGGGCTGCGGCCCACATGCTGGTGCCAGTCGCCTTGGCCGATCTTGTCGCGGATCAGCGCATCGCGGGTGGCCTCGTCGGGGATGCGCAGCAGCGCTTCGGCCAGACACATCAGCGCCACGCCCTCTTCGCTGGACAGCGCGTATTCCTGCATCAGGCTTTGCACCCGGCCTGCGCGGCCGCCCTGCTGCGGGCCTTCGCGCATGCCCGTCACCAGCTGGCGGGCCAGCGCGTCGGTGCGCTCGGCTTGCGCGGGGCGCATGCGGGCGGCGGCCAGCAAGGGGGCCAGGGCCTGCGCTTCGGGCAAGCGGGTGGCGCGGGCGATGGCTTCGCGCAGGGCGCTGCGCCCTTGCAGCGGGCCGCCTGGGGTGAAGTGGGCACCTTTGGGCGGGGTGTTTGGGGTCATGGGTGCGTTCATGGTGGTGGCCTTGCGGATTCAATCGGGGTGGTGCAGCGGTCATGTCGGGGCTGAAGCCGCCGACCTACGGAGACAGGTTCTTGTAGGTCGGTGGCTTCAGCCCCGACATCTTTCCGGAACTGCATGAATCGCTATCATCCGGATACGAGACTGAATATTTCGCCAAAATAGAATCAATCGACCGGATAAAAATCAATATGACCACCGAAACACCGGACATTGACCGCATTGACCGCCGCATCCTGGATTTGCTGCAACGCGATGGCCGCATCAGCAACTTGAAGCTCGCCGAAGCCGTGGCGCTCTCGCCCACGGCGGTGCTGGCGCGGGTGCAACGCCTCACGCGCGAGGGCTTCATCCTAGGCTACGAAGCACGTTTGAACCCGCTGAAACTGGGCGCGGGGATGATGGTGTTTGTGGAAATCTTGCTCGACCGCACCAGCCCCAATGTGTTTGAGCAGTTCAAGGCAGCGGTGCAAGTGCGCCCCGAAATCATGGAGTGCCACATGGTGGCCGGGGGCTTTGACTATTTGCTCAAGACCCGCGCCGCCGACATGAACGCCTACCGCGAATTTGCGGGCACGGTGCTGTGGCAGCTGCCCGGCGTGCGCGAGACGCGCACTTATGCGGTGATGGAAGAGGTCAAAAACACGACGGCGTTGGCGCTGTGACTTTTAGCTGCAGTGACTGGAAAACATCCACGTTACGACCGCGCTACCGACAGATGCAGTCCTGTCGCGTTCAAGAGGGCCAGCCATGTCTTGAGCGTTGGATTGCCGCGTGGACCGAGCGCCCGGTAAAGGCTTTCACGCGGCATGCCCGCTCTCTCAGCCACCGCAGACATGCCTTGCGCTTCAGCGATGTGCCGCAAAGCCGTCAGCAAAGCCTGTTGTCCGCCAGGCTGATCGGCTTGGTCGAGCGCGACCGCAAGGTATTCATTGGCAAAATCAGGGTCAGCCTTGAGCATGTCCACAACGGCTTCGTCATGCGGGCGGCTGGTCGTGATGGTCATTTGAGCTTTCTCCTGTGTTGCCAATCCAGCCAGTATTGATGGGCTTTTTCAATGTCGGCTTGTTGTTTGCGTTTGTCACCACCCACCAACAACAGTATCAAGCGCTGGCCTGCCTGCGCGTAGTAGATACGGTATCCGGGTCCCCAATCGATTCGGGCTTCCCAAACGCCTTCGCCTACGGGTTTTACATCCCCCAAATTGCCACTGGCCATGCGACCCACACGAATCAAAATTCGGGCTTTGGCTTGTCGGTCGGCCAGCGAGATCAACCATTGGGCATAAGGGTCATCGCCTTGCGCTGTCAGGTAGTCGCGAACTTCAAACATTGTGAATTATAAGTTACACGTCAATTTGACGGCATCACAGTGACATGGCGGCAGCGAAGACGAGTGAACTTGCCGCCACCAACGAGGTCCATGCGCCAACGAGATTCCCCCAGTAAACAAGACGGGCCCATCCTTGACTGCCTGATATCAAACCTCTGTCCTGGGTGATGGCGGCCAGTGGGGTGGCGATGGTGAAAAGGCTTTGATGCGCAACACGCCATGAATTCACCACTTGTGCAGGTGCTCCCGATTTGATCGCTTTTGCATAAGGCGCACCGTACAACAGTGCAATCAACAACACCAAAGTGCCGTGAAAAATCAAATGTCTTGAAGATAGTTCCAAAATGAGCACCTGTCTGAGTTGAAGAAAATTGGAACTATAGATGTTATTTTCTGTGCATGATGCTCCCAATGTGTTTGACCAGTTCAAGGCCGCCGACATGAACGCCTACCGCGAATTTGCGGGCACCGTGCTGTGGCAGCTGCCCGGCGTGCGCGAGACGTGCACTTATGCGGTGATGGAAGAGGTCAAAAACACGACGGCGTTGGCGCTGTGAGCATGCCCACCACATCCAGTCCGCTGATCGTGGTCTTTGATGGGCAATGCCTGCTGTGCAACGGCTGGGTGCGGTTTTTGCTCAGGCACGACCAGCGCGGTGTGTTCCGTTTTGCGGCCATTCAGGGCCGCACCGGTCAGGCCTTGCTGCAGCAAGCGGGCTTGCAGGTCGAAGGCTTGCAAACCCTGTTGCTGGTGGACGGCACCACCAGCTGGCAGCACACCGGTGCGATCTTGCGCATCCTGCACCATCTGGGCTGGCCTTGGCGTGCCGCTTGGCTGGGCTGGCTGGTGCCCGCCTTACTGCGAGATGCGCTGTACCGCTGGGTGGCCCGTCACCGTTACCGGATTTTTGGGTGGTCAGACCGTTGCATGGTCCCGTCGCCCGATGCGGCCGCCCGATTTCTGGATTGAGCGCAGCGACTCAAGCTGCAAATCCGGCGGCCAGCGACTGGCACTGCGTGGCCACGGTGGCCATGTCAGGTCGGTCGCTGGGCATGGGCAACAGGCAGTTCTGCGCCACTGCATGGAGCGCTTGGCTGGCGGGCGCTGAGGTGTGTGAGGCCAGCTCCTCCAGCAAACAACCCATGGCCCGCACTTCGAGTGCCAACAAACGGCGGCGCATTTCGGGCGGATGGTCAGGCAGTCGGGTGGCCGCGCCCAAGTCGCCCAGCCGTGCCTGACCGTGCACCGGGTCGATCAGGATGTTGTGCGCATACAGATCGCCATGCATCACGCCACGCTGGTGCAAGTGCGCTACCGCATTGGCCACATCACGGGCGATGCCCAGCGCCAGAGGTGCAGGCAGACTGAATCCGGGTGTGTACACATCGCGTGTGCAGGTCTGCAAACTCGGTGGCCCCGCCAGGTTGAGGTGTGCTGGCGGAATGAGGGGCATCAACAAACCTTGGGCTTGCCCAGGGTGGTCGGTTAGCCGGGCCACGGGCGTGGTCAGGCTCGGGTGTTCACCCGCCGCCAGGCACGCGGCCAGTTCGTCTTCGGGCAAGCCATCGCTGGTCACTTCGCCTTTGAACAGCTTGAGCGCCAGCGGCTGCGGCCAGCCAGCAGCCTGCACGCGGTGGATGTGGCCCGAAGCGCCTTCGCCCAGCAGTGGGCCCAAAGTGATGGCAGCCCAGGGCACTTCGGGCAAGGCCGGTGCATGGGCAAATGTCCAGCCCATGGCATTGCCCGCCAGTGCCAGCCAGCTCAGCCGGGGCAAGGTGGTCAGCCAAGCGGGTACTTCACGCAGGCGGTTGGCCGAGATGCGCAGCAATTCCAGTTGGTGTGCGCCCTGCAGGCTTTCAGGCAAAGCCTGCAACTGGTTGCCCGCCAGCATCAGCTTTTGCAGGGCGGGGCGTTGGCCCAGTTCGGCAGGCAAATGGCCAATCGCGTTGTCGGTCAGCGTCAACCAGCGCAAAGCGCGCGGCAACGCGGCGGCGGGCACATCCGCAATGCGGTTGGCTTTGAAGCCGACCATTTGCAACGCAGGGCAGTCGCCCAGCACTTCGGGCAGCACCTCAAACTCGTTGTCCGAGGCAAACAGCACCTGCAGCTTGTACAAACGGCTCAGTTGGTGCGGCAAGTGGCGCAGCCGGTTGCCACTGAGGTTGAGCACTTCCAGTGTGTCGGCCAAGGCAAAAATTTCGGCGGGTAGCTCGGTCAGGTCACAAGCCAGGTCCAGGCGGCGCGTGCCCGCCAGAGCGCCGCTGCGCAGTTGTTCAAGGGTGTGCATGGGGGTCTCAATCAGCCAATGAAAACGCCCATGAAAAGCATGGGCGTTGTCTGCAGATTGTCGGGCATCCAGGGCGCGGAGAACCGGTCCTCTTGCTCACGCGTGCGTGGGCTTATGCCTTGCCCACCACCCGCGCCATCTCCAGGCACTTGTTGGAGTAGCCCCATTCGTTGTCGTACCAGGCCATCACCTTGACGAAGGTGCTGTCCAGGGCCATGCCCGCTTCGGCGTCGAACACGCTGGTGCACACCTCGCCCCTGAAATCGGTCGAAACCACCTTGGCTTCGGTGTAGCCCAACACGCCCTTGAGCGCCCCTTGACTTTGCGCTTTCATCTCGGCGCAAATTTCGGCATAGGTGGCTGGGCTGCTCAGCTCCACTGTCAAATCCACCAGCGACACATCGCTGGTGGGCACACGTACCGCCACACCCGTCAATCGGCCTTTGATTTCGGGGATCACCACACCCACGGCCTTGGCCGCGCCTGTGCTGCTGGGGATGATGTTTTCCAGAATGCCACGGCCACCGCGCCAGTCCTTGTTGCTCGGGCTGTCCACCGTCTTTTGTGTGGCAGTGGCGGCATGCACGGTGGTCATCAGGCCACGTTGGATGCCCCACTTGTCGTTCAGCACCTTGGTGATGGGGGCCAGGCAGTTGGTGGTGCAGCTGGCGTTGCTGATGATGGCTTGCCCGGCGTATGAAGCATGGTTCACGCCATACACAAACATGGGCGTGTCGTCTTTGGAGGGGGCCGACATCACCACCTTTTTGGCACCTGCGGCCAGGTGCTTGCCCGCGCTGTCCTTGTCCAGAAACAGACCGGTGGATTCGATCACCACGTCGGCACCGACCTCGTTCCACTTCAGGTTGGCCGGATCGCGTTCTTGCGTGAGGCGAATCTTTTTGCCATTGACCACCAAGGTGTTGCCTTCCACGGCGATGCTGCCCTTGAATCGGCCGTGCACGCTGTCGTATTGCAGCATGTAAGCCAGGTAGTCGGGCTCCAGCAGGTCGTTGATGCCAACGATCTCGATGTCGTTGAAGTTCTGCACCGCTGCGCGCAGCACCATGCGGCCGATGCGGCCAAATCCGTTGATACCGATTTTGGTCGTCATGTGGGTCTCACTTTCGTTGGATGTGTCTGTGACGGCAGTGCCCTGATGCTGAAGAGTCGCCGATGTAACTATCGTATGCGAATTTATGAAACTTTGTTACATGATGGGCGATTTGCGGAGGTTTGTTCTGGTTTTGTAACTCGTTGCCAACGCTGCTGCGGAACGTCACTGTAGTTGCCAGTTTGCGTCACTGAAGTTGCTAGTTTTCATTGCGCAATCAGGTGTTTGGGGGCAATTCAAGTGGTGTCGAAAGGCATTTCCTTTCCGGCCAGGGCGCCGCGCTATTTGCTGCTGCGTGATGTGCCGTGCCGGGGTCCAGCGCCGGGGGCGAACAGTCCAAGTTTTGCGCCGTCGTCCACGACATGCCTGTGCTGGTCAAGTTCTCACCTGCAGGCGCCGAAAGCCTGAGCGCTGTCGACATACAGACGTTGTGCCTGCTCGCCGCCTTTGGCGACCTGATCGCCAACACCGACCGCCACCACGGTAATGTGTCTCTGCTGCTGTACCAGTACCGCTGGCAACTGGCCCCTGCCTATGACATGTTGCCTATGTTTTATGCCCCGGTGGTGGGCAAAGTGGTCGAACGCGACTGGGCCAGTCCGCTGCCTCGCCCCAACGCCCACACCCTGAGCGTCTGGCCGCAGGCGAAGGCGCTGGCTTTGCCGTTCTGGCAAAGCGCATCCAGTGATGGTTGCATCAGTTCTGAATTTCGTGAACTGGCTCGAATCAACGGTGGTCTGGTTCAGGTGCTTTGAATTTGCTGCCGTTGTGTGAACAGCCTATTGGTTTGAATACTTGAACTCCGCAAGCAGCGGCTAAAAGTAAATATTTATTAACTATTTGTAAGATTTTTATTTGTTAATGGGTGTAAAAATACGCATTTTAAGTTCGGTCAATCATGGTGCGTATATTCATGCGGAAGACGGCGGGTCGGTCAAATTTCACGTCCACGTCTCAGTTTTATCCGCCATGGTTTGTCGCTTGCGGATGCGCATTGGCCGCTTGGGTGCCTGTCGCTGTAGCGCAAACGCCCGTCACTCTTGAAGATGTTTTGCGTGCCAATGAGCGAAGCATCCGTGATGCGCAGCAGCGCAAGGTGCCAGAAGCAGACGTATTTTTGCAAGACAAAACCACACAACCAGAAAAAACCAAATCGAAAGACGCAGACGCTGAGACATGTCGGCCTGTCCTGCAATACGAGCTGGTAGGCCTTCCAGCCTCAATGTCAGCCCCGCCGAACGACCTGCTGCAGCGCTACACCGGACCTTGCGTTGGCGCACTGCAACTCAATGATTTCTTGAGTGAACTGAATGCATGGTTTCAAGCCCAAGGCTGGATCACCACCCGCGCTTACATTGAAGCGCAAAAAATATTGACGGAACGCTTGCAGATACGGGTCGTGCCTGGCCGCATTGAGCGGATTACTTTGAATGGCAACCCCTCAGACACACGCATTGCCAGCGCCTTTCCAGTTCAGACGCAAGGGCTGCTGAATTTGCGAGACCTTGAACAAGGGCTGGAAAACATCAACCGCATTCCCTCACAGCAAGGCACATTCAAACTTTATCCTGGTCAAGAACCGGGCACTTCGGAAATTCGGGTAGAGGTCAAGGACAGCCCTGGATTTCGGGTCTCAGAGATGATCGACAACAGTGGCAGTGCATCCCTTGGCTACTGGAAAAGCACAACCGAATTGGCATGGGACAACCCATTCCAACGCAACGATCAAATGGCCATTGGCTGGCTCCAAAATTTGGACAGAGGCGATTTGAATGCCCGCTTTCAGGGCGTCACCTTCAATTACCTTTTGCCCGTCGGCTATCACCTGTGGACCGCATCCGCATCCTGGATTGACACCCAATTCACCTTGCCAGGCATCAACACTTCCTATCTGTTGCAAACCCAGGCCCAAAAGATGGGCATGGGGTATGAATACCTGTACGCCCGAGACCAACAAAGCAAGCAAAGTCTGGTCGCTGGCATCGATGTCAGTCGGCAAAAGACGCAAGTTCAAGACATTGAGATCAAAAGTCAGACTCGAAGGCTGACCGTGGCCCATGTTGGCCTCAAAGGCAAACATTACAACGGAAACCAGGTGTACGACTGGAGTCTGCGTGCAGAGCAAGGCCTCAAAGCCGTCAATGCACAACTCAGCCTTCCGGACGGCACAGATCCGCAATACCGGTTGCTCAAAATCAAAATGGGTGCCACATGGCCCATGCCGCAAGATCGAGGGCTCTTGCGCAGTGCCCTCACTTTGCAGGCCGCCCCCCACAACACGCCCACATTGGCACAAATACAAATTGGTGGGCGTTACGACGTTCGCGGATTCCAGCAAAACAGCTTGCTGGCTCCGTCAGGTTGGCATGTTCGCAATGAATACGAAAGCGCCAGCTGGCAAGACGGCGCCTGGCGCGTCAACGCGTTTGTGGGCCTTGATGCAGGACGGGTGCAACGCATGCCCAACCGGCAGACCAGCCAACAACACCTCGTCGGTGCCACCCTCGGCTTGAGGGGGGAATACAAAAGCGCCAAAGCCGAATTGGCTTATGCGCGGGCAATGAGCCGACCCACAGAATTTTCAAATGAGAGCAAAAGCCACTGGTACGCCCAGTTGAGCCTGAGTTTTTAAGAGAGCAAGCGCTATGTCAAACCCCACAAGCTTCGTCCACCGTCACCGCAAAGCCATTGCCCAAATCATCATGGCGGTTTATTTGGCCAATCCCTTGTTGGTCACGGCGCAAGTCATCCTCAATGCCAGTACACCCAATGACGGCCGTCGGGCTTTTGTAGACCAGACACAAAATGGCATCACCAAAGTGAACATCGCCAGCCCCAACGGGGCAGGCGTTTCGCACAACACCTATCAGCAATTTGATGTGCCCAAAGCTGGCGTGGTGCTCAACAACGGCGCCACCAACAGCAACACCCGTCTGGCCGGCTGGGTTGAAGGCAACCCCAACTTGTTGCCTGGGCAAGAGGCCAAACTCATCCTCAATGAAGTGGTGGGCGGCAAACCTTCTCAATTGCAAGGCTATGTCGAAGTCGCGGGTAAAAAAGCCGATGTCATCATCGCCAACGAGTATGGCGTGACCTGCAACGGCTGTGGTTTCATCAACACCGAACGCACCACACTGACAACCGGAAAACCAGTTTTCAACGGCGACGGATCTTTGGGGCAATTGCGTGTAGAACAAGGCCAAATTCAAATTGGTACGGAAGGCTTGCAGGCCACAGGTAGCCGCTTGGACATTCTGAGCCGTTATGTCAATGTGCAGGGTGCAGTGCATGCAGACCAAATCAATGTGGTCACGGGCAGCAACACCGTGGATTACGTCAACGGACAAACCACCCGCCTGCAAACGCCTGCCAATGGCAAACCACGTGGGCTGGATGTTGGCCAATTGGGCGGCATGTACGCCAACCAGATCACCCTCATGGCCACAGGCCAAGGCGTGGGCGTGAACTTGGATGGTCAATTGTTGGGGGCTGGCCAGGTCAGCATTCAGTCAGACGGCACACTCCGACACAAAGGCACCACGCAAGGCGATAGCGGTGTCCGCATCGAGGCGAACGAACTGGTCCAAAGCGGACAACTTCAAAGCCAGCAGACCATTCAAGTGCAAGCGGGCAAACTGAACAACAGCGGCACACTGCTAGCAGTGCAACAAGTACAACTGCTTGGCGACGACATGGTGCAAGCGGGTGCCATACAGGCCAGGCAAATTCAGATCAACGCCACGGGCAATATCGACAACAGCGGCACATTGACTGCAGGCACTGGTGGCTTAAGTGTGCAAGCGGGAGCCACGTTGGAAAACCGCACCACAGGCCGCATGCAATCGCAGGCCCAGATCACCTTGCAAGCTGCACAGCTGAACAACGCAGGGCAAATCATGGCCCAAAGTGATGTGCGGCTGCAGGCACAAGACCTGCAAAACAACGCCTCCATACAAGCCGTGGGGCAACTCACAGCCCAGGCACAGCGCATTCAGAACAGCGCCACACTCTTGGCCAATGGCGTGACATTGACCAGCCAGACCCTGAGCAACAGCGGTCGCATCGAAGGCGAACGCCTGACCCTGCAAGCGCAGGACGCCCAATCCACACTGACCAACAGCGGTCAGATTGCCGGCTCCCACATCCAGATACAAGGGCACGCTCAGCTCAACAACACGGGCAAGATCAGCACCGCTGTCGATGCCACGGCGTCCACTGACAACCTGCAAAACCTCAGCATTCAGGTCGGGCAACTGAACAACAACGGCGGGCAATTGATCGCCCGTAACCAGCTGGACCTGCAGACAGAGCGGCTGGACAACCGCAGCGGCACCATCGCCACCATCGACGGTGACCTGCGAATCCAAAGCAACGCCATAGACAACCGAAGCGGCCAAATCTTGCAGCAAGGTGCCACCAAAGTCATGCACTTGCGGGCCACCGGTGCCTTGCACAATGGCAGCGGTCAAATTGAGGGCCAAGGCCAAACTCTGAATTTGGAGGCCGCAGAACTGAGCAACAACAGTGGCCAAATCCAACACACCGCCACGGTGCAACCCGGACAAGCCGAACCGGTTATGACGGTGACGGTGACGCCCAGTGCGCATGGCAGTGGGCAACTGCAAAACATCCAAGGCACCCTCAGCGCAACAGGTCAACTGCGCATTCAAGCCCATGCCTTGATCACCGACGCCAGCGACCCACGGCGTAGCCAAAGCAGCACCTTGCAATTCATGGACAAAGCAGCAGCCCAAAGCGGCTCGGCACCCAGTGGCAGCGGCTACGACTGGCAAGCCGACATTGCAGCCAATGAAAAAGCCAACGGAGCCAAAGCCGAGGCAGACCAAAAAGCGGCGCAAGCCCAAACCGCCGCCCAGCAACTGACCCAGGCCAACACACTCTTGAGTCAGGCACAAACCCAAAAATCCACCACAGCTAGCGCGCTCACGCAAGCCCAAGCGGATCTTAGCGCTGCGCAAACCCAGGCGACAGCGGCGCAAGCTGCAGCACAGGCAGCACCGCAGGACGCCACGCTGGCCCAAGCCGCGCAAACCGCACAAGGCCAAGTCAGCACCGCACAAAATGCGGTCAACCAAGCTCAAACCGCAGACCAACAAGCTCAAACATCACTCACCCAGGCACAAGCCGATGCCCAAGTGGCACAAGCCAGCAAGGCAGCCGCTGACAGCGCCAATGCCACGGCACAAGCTGATTACTTGGCTGCACAGGCCGAAGTCAAAACCGTGACCGATGGCACCAGTGGCAGCAGCACCTCGGCCTCTGATGTCCCCAAACCCACCGATTTGCAACTGAGCACGCCCACCTCACCTGCCGAGACCAACAGCGGTTCATTGGTTCAAGCAGGACGCAAGCTCACCCTCACGTTGGGCGCGGGCGGCCTCGACAACCGCCAAGGTCGTTTGCAAGGTCAAGACATTCAGGTGCAAACGCAGGGCGACATCTGGGCCGGGCAAATCAACGCGCAAAACAGCCTGAGCCTGCAAGCCGACCAAATCGAAGCCGAACAACGCATCCAGGCGAAAACCGTGCACATCAACGCACAGCGCCTCAACAACACAGGCCGCATTGAAGGCACTCAAGAACTCCAAATTGAGGCACAACGCCTGGACAACAGCGGCACCCTGCAAAGCGCCAACACACAACTTCAAGGCCAAACTCCAGGCAGCCCGACAGACCTCGTGCTCAACAACAGCGGCTTGGTGCAAGGCTACGTCAACCTCAACATCGATGGGGTGCAAGTGCTCAACACCGGCACCTTGTCTGCAGGCCAAGCCCAAATCCGGGGCACTGACCAACTGGAAAACCGGGGCGTTATTTTCAGCACCGGCAACATGAGTCTGCAAGGGCAAGACATCGTCAACAACCAGGCCCGCATTTACAGCATGGGCGACCTTACGGTGGAAGGCGCTCAAGCAGGCCAGGCCGCAGGCAGCGTCTTTAACTACGCCGGACGCATTGAGGCGCAAGGCGACGTCAACATCAACGCCGACACGGTGACCAACCGCGCCGTGTTGCCCAGCGTCAACCAGCGTGGCTTTGTGGAACATATCAGCCAAGACGGCAAAATCATCACCCGCGCCACCGACACATTCAACGCCGACGGCAAAAAAGCCGAAATCATCGCCGGCAAAAAGCTCAACATCACCGCCAAGACGGTGAACAACGACTACGGCATTCTCTCGGCCTGGCATCAGGTGAACGTGACCGCAGACACCCTGAACAACACTGCCTACGGCGCCATTCAGACAGAAAACATGGTGGTCAAAGCCGCCTGCTACAACTGCCACCAAACCGTGCGTTACGCCGACAGCTGGGGTGGCCGAATCGAAAGCGGCGGCGCTGCCAATTTGCGTGCCCTGGTCATCAACAACAGAACCACCGACACGCGAGACGGCTTTGCGGGCTTGTCTTCAGACCCACGCGTGGTCATCGTGGACGAACGCTCGGGCACCCAATCGCCCTTGACCAAAGCCTTTGTCGACCGCTTTGGCATCGTCACAGGCCCCAGCACCACAGCAGGCGAGAACGCGCCAGCCCCTCTGCCTGGCCCCCGTTTGCTCAGCGACAACCTGGTGCTCACCGCCTATGGGCGCTTTGACTTCAGCCGCTTTGTGCTGCCTGATGGCAAAACTGGCTTGTTTGAATTGGCCGACCCTGCATCGCCCTACCTCATCCAAGGCCGCACCGACCTGATCCCGCGAGAAACCGGGGCACAAAACACCGTATACAACCAATTCCTGGGTTCTGACTACCTCATGACGCGCCTGGGCCTGATCCCGGGCGGTGCCAAACGCTTGGGAGACGCCTGGTACGAAACTCAGCTTGTGCAAGAACAGCTGTACGCCCTGAGCGGACGACGCTATTTGGTGGCAGGCACCACCAGTGACTACGACCTCATGCGCAGCCTGATGGACGCGGGCCTGCTGGCCCAAGCCCAGCTGCGGCTGGTGGCTGGAGACCCCTTGAGCCCCGAGCAGCAACAAGCGCTCAAGCAAGACGTTGTCTGGCCCGAATGGCAAGACGTGGCGGGCCAGCGCGTGCTGGTGCCCAAGGTGTATCTGGCCCAGAAGCAAGACGTCCCGGGCAGCGCCCAGCGCCAAGTCGGTGCGCTCATTGCCGGGCAAACTGTGGACATTCAGACCACCGAACTGAACCAAAGCCACGGCCACATCGCAGCGGGTGGCCCGCTCAACATCAACGCCAAAGGCGCTGTGCAAGGCTCGGGCAGCTACAGCGGCGGCACCAGTGTGGCTGTGGTGGCGGGCAACATCGACTTGGCCAACGCCAGCGTGCAAAGCGCAGGTTGGCTCAAGCTGCAAACCACCCAAGGCGACCTGAACTTGGCCGCCATCCAAGTCAAAGCCGCAGGCGACGCCACGCTGCAAAGCGCAGGCGCATTGAACCTGACCGCACAAAAGCACGAAGCCCACGTGGTGCGAGGCGATGGCAGCGCAAAAGACGAAGTCAAATACGAAACCACCAACATTCAGGCCGGTGGCAGCGCCACGATCACCAGCGCGGGCGACTTGACGGCACAAGGCAGCACCATCTCCGCAGGCCAAGACCTCAAGCTGCAATCGACCGGTGGCCGAGTGCAACTGCAGGCGGTGACCAACACCGAAGATGTGACCGTCAAGTCCACAGCGCGCACCAGTGGTTTTGTGATTCAAGACACAGAGTCACAAGAGGGCTCATCTTCGCTGCTGAGTGTGTTGAGGCAAAGCACCACCACCCAAAAGCTCAGCCAAAGTCAAACCCAAGACAGCGTGGGCGTGACACTTAAAAGTGGCGGCAGCACCCAAGTGCAAGGCGCCCAAGATGTGACATTGCAAGGCACACAAATCCAAGCCGGTCAAAACATCCAACTCCAATCAGACCAAGGCAATGTGCAACTGCAGGCCATCACCGATATTCAAAATACACAAGAACAAACCAAGAGCACAACCCAAACACGCGGATTTTTTGGCCGTTTGATCCAGCAAAACCTGGACGGGCCCGACACCCAAAACAGTCAAATCAACCATGCCGAGCAAAGCCTGCAAGGCGTGCGCTTGCAAAGCGGCGGCAGCACCCAAATACAGGCGGCCAAAGACATTGCGGCACAAAGCCTGCAACTGCAAGCCAGCCAAAACGCCCAACTGCAAGCTGGTGGGCAGCTGACGCTTGACAGTAGCACGGTGGATGCCAAAGGCACGTTGGGCATCAGCGCGGCCGCGGCAACCATCGCCAACAGCCTGCTGCAAAGTGGCAACAACCTCGGTATCCAAACCACCCAAGGCGACTTGACGCTGAGCGCCAGCGACATCAAAGCCGCAGGCAACGCCACGCTGGACAGCGCAGGCACCTTGCAACTGTTGGCCACCGAGCAAAAATCCACCGTTGACAACACCAGCACCACCCGCCACAACCCCAGCAACGTGCAAGCCGGTGGCAACGCCACGCTCACCAGCCAACGCGACCTGACGGTGCAAGGCAGCACCATCAGTGCAGGCCAAGACCTGAAGCTGCAATCGACTGGCGGCAGTGTGGACCTGCAAGCCCTTAAAAGCAGCAGTGACACCAGCAGCACCAGCACCAGCGGCCGCAGCTTCTTTGCCCGCACCAGCACCACCACGACCCACACCGAAGCGGTGCACGGCCCACAACTGCAAGCCGGTGGCAACGCCCAAGTGCTGGCCGCGCAAAACCTCAACGCCCAAAGCCTGCAACTGCAAGCGGGCGGCAACGCCACCTTGGCAGCCGCAGGCACCCTGGCGCTGACCAGTGAACAAGCCTACAGCCGCACCACAACTGGCAGCGACGTGCGCCAAAGCCTGCAAACCGAGCGCACCCAAATCCAGGCCGCAGGCAACACCACGCTGTACGGCCAGCAAGCCGTGCAAATCGATGCTGCAGATGTGCGCGCAGGCGGCAACGCCCGCGTCAGCAGCCAAGGCAGCGTGGTCCTGGGGTCCAACACCGACACCGAGCAACGCAATTGGACCACCAGCAGCTCCAGCAGCACTTGGTACGGCAAAACCAAAACCACCACCACCCAACACCAAACGCTGGACCAAGAGGCCGAGCGCACCCGCATCCAGGCGGGCAGTGATGCCGTGGTGCTGGGGACCAACGTGGGCAGCATAGGTGCACAGGTTTCTGGCAAAACCCTCACGCAAATCGAGGGGGCAGACCAAACGCTGCTGTACGACGTGCAGGAGGTCCACCAATACAGCGCCAACAGCCAGACCCGCAAAGGTTTCTTGGGCATCACCTACAGCAAAAGCTCAAGCCAAGACAGCAGCCTGCAAAGCAACGCGCTGCCCACCGAGCTCAAGTCAGACCAAGCCGTGCGCGTGGGCGTGGGGGCCGTGACAGACGTGCGCGGTGCGGTGCTCACTGCCCCGCAAATCGAGTTCTACCGAAGCGCCAACGCAGACACCACAAAACCGGGCGAGCTGATTCTGGGCGCGAGCACCAATACAAGCCAAACCAGCCATACAGAAAAAACCACCACGGCCGGCGTGTGGCAAGCGCAAAGCGGCCAAGGGCAAACCAGCCAAACGGCCAACCAGACCCAGATCAACGGCCAGCTGGTGATTGGCCAAGGCATCCAGACCAAGGTGCAAATCCCGGAAGGGGCGCTCAAAGACCAGATCATGCAACTGGCCAGCCAACCGGGGCAGGGCTACATGGCCGAGCTGGCCAGCAACCCCAAAGTCAACTGGGAGCAGATCAAGCTGGTGCACGACCAGTGGCAATACAGCCAGCAAGGGCTGACGGGGGCAGGAGCTGCGCTGCTGGCCATTGTGGTGGCGTACGCCACGGCTGGAATGGGCACGGCCTTGGTGGGCACGACCACCACGACAGCGGCCACGGCGACCACAGCGGCGGTGAGCACCACCACGGCGGCAGGCACAACGCTGGCCACCACCACGGCCGCTACGGCGAGCACGGCGGCTGTGACCGTTTACTCGGCAGCCGGTGCTGCGCTGAACGCGGGGTTCAGCGCCTTGGCCTCCAGTGCGGCGGTGAGTTTTGTGAACAACGGGGGGGATTTGGGGCAAACGCTCAAGGACTTGGGCAGCAAAGACAGCATCAAAAATATCCTGATCTCGATGGCCACGGCGGGAGCGCTTAATGAGCTGGGCAAGGCCAACTTGATTGGCAACAAAGCGCTGAGTCAGATCACGGCAGCAGACGGCTTCACGGCCAACCTGGGCAAGAGTCTGATCAACAACATGGCCAGTGCGACGATGAACAGCGCACTGACGGGGGCCAAGCTGGAGGACAGCCTCAAGACTGCTCTGACGAGTGCGGTGATCAGCGCGGGGGCGGGGCAAGCGGCCAGCACCATCGGTGACATGACCAAGGATAGTCCTGCGGTCAAAGCGCTGGCGCACGCGTTGGCTGGGTGCGTGGCTGGGGCTGCGGGCTCGGGAAGCCAAGGTTGCCAAAGCGGGGCCATTGGGGCGGTAGTTGGCGAGCTTGCAGCCCAGTGGTACGACCCAACAGGTAACAAACCGAAGGGCGAGACACTGGAGTTTGTGAAAGTGGTCTCGGCAGCGGCAGGAGCTTTGACGGGCGACGCCAGCGCAGCCAGCGTGAACACGGCGGTGATGACGGGGGTTAACGCAGCAGAAAACAACTACCTGAACCACACGCAGTGGAAAGAGTTCACAGATAAATTGACTGCATGCAAAGGAGACAGCGGTTGTGAGGGGCGTATTCGTCAGGACTACGTGCAACTCAGTAAATTGCAAGACGCTGAGTTGGCCACCTGTAACAAACGCGGTGATTGCGCCACTTTGAAGAATGATGTGATGCAAGGACGGGATGCCATGCTGACCTTGGTCAACACCGGCAAGCTGCCGGATGCCTATGCCGGTGCCATGGACATGCAATACATGGGCCAAAGATTGGCAACCGATGCCACATTCAGAAAGCAGGTCGCCAATTCGGTCGAATACATGAACTGGTGCGGCAAAAATGCCAGTGCATGCAACCAAGATCAGCTGCAAAAAGCAGCCGGCATGAGCATGCTGGTGTTGGGGCCAGTGATTGCGGTCAATCCGCAACTGGTGGCTGCTGTGTTGTTGGCGCAAAACGGAGAGCGAGCCAGCTCGGCAGTTATTGGTGGGGGCGTGAATGTGCTGGCTCAAGCGCTTAGCTCAGGTCAGGTTGACTCGGTGGATGTGCTCAAGGCGGCAGCTACCGCTTACGCTACTGCTGGTGCAAGCTTGGCCACGACCACGGCGGTCAACGTGGGGGCGGAAGGAGCGGTGAGCTGGGCAAAAGATGAATCCCAGTCGGAGGCGTTGAGCAAGATGTTGCTCAGTGCGTTGGGTACTGGCGTTGGATATAAGCTTGGAGATATTGGGAAAAATCAAATCAGTCAGTTTACTGATTCATTCAAAGCAACTTTGGTATCAAAGCCAACAGGCTTTTTGACGATTGAAGGTCCATATTCGAAAAACATTTTACCCAGTTCTGTAGGCTCAGGTGTAGGCAGTGTTATCGGTGAAAAGGTTTCTACATACAGTGCTGATGTGAAGGATTTCTTGAGTCAGTTTCTTCTATTGGATAAAAAATAATGTATATAAATAAACTTCTATTAATTTCGTTACGAATCCTTGCTGGAACCTTGATTCTTCCTGCGGGTGTTGGTTTGGTTTTAATTGGTGCGATGATTTTTAATGCTCCTTTCAGTTATTTTCTTGGGCGGTGTACGAATTTAGAGACGTGTTTCTTGAGTAGGCTTTCATCTGAACTTCAGCGCAGCGATTTTTGGAAATTCATATTTGCCATGTGGATTTGTGGAGTTTTTATTGTAATCATTCAAATTTACAGAGATTGGAGTGCTCGATGAGCATCAGATGTTGATGTGAATGAAACCTGAAACAATTAATTTTAAATTGAGCGTCAAATGCATAAGGCTCTAATTTTGTTGCTGTTTCGATTATTCCCGATTACTCTCATTGCCCCTGCAGGATTCATTGTTCTTGCAATAGTAATTGGTTTTTTGGTCGGTTCGCTAGGTATTTTTGTTGATGGTTGCAATGGCTTTTATTCTTGTTATTGGGCGCCATTCAAAAATTGGGCTGAATCGGAAAAAACATGGAGGCTTTTGGTGCTGCTTTGGGTAATAGGGTTGGTTGCTGTGTATTGGAATTTATATCGGAGATTAAAAAGTAAACAGTGAACATGAACCTGATGACCGTGTCGTCACCATCCATTAACGACACCTCTGTGTGAATGAGCGAAATGCATGAACAGCCATATCCCCCGCATCATCTTCAACAAATCCAGAGGTTGCTTGATGGTGGTGGGCGAGAACGCCCGCAGCAGCGGTGGATATGGTTGTTCAGCGGTTAGGGGAGTTAGCCGCAGTAAACGTTGCACCACCAGCAGCCAAGACAGCAGCCTGCAAAGCAACGCGCTGCCCACCGAGCTCAAGTCAGACCAAGCCGTGCGCGTGGGCGTGGGGGCCGTCACAGACGTGCGCGGAGCGGTGCTGCAGGCACCTCAAGTCGAGTTCTACCGAAGCGCCAACGCAGACACCACAAAACCGGGCGAGCTGATTCTGGGCGCGAGCACCAATACGAGCCAAACCAGCCATACAGAAAAAACCACCACCGCAGGCGTGTGGCAAGCGCAAAGCGGCCAAGGGCAAACCAGCCAAAGTGCTAACCAGACCCAGATCAACGGCCAGCTGGTGATTGGCCAAGGCATCCAGACCAAGGTGCAAATCCCGGAAGGGGCGCTCAAAGACCAGATCATGCAACTGGCCAGCCAACCGGGTCAGGGCTACATGGCCGAGCTGGCCAGCAACCCCAAAGTCAACTGGGAGCAGATCAAGCTGGTGCACGACCAGTGGCAATACAGCCAGCAAGGGCTGACGGGGGCAGGAGCTGCGCTGTTGGCCATTGTGGTGGCGTACGCCACGGCTGGAATGGGCACGGCCTTGGTGGGCACGACCACCACGACAGCGGCCACGGCGACCACAGCGGCGGTGAGCACCACCACGGCGGCAGGCACAACGCTGGCCACCACCACGGCCGCTACGGCGAGCACGGCGGCTGTGACCGTTTACTCGGCAGCAGGCGCAGCGCTGAACGCGGGCTTCAGCGCCTTGGCCTCCAGTGCGGCGGTGAGTTTTGTGAACAACGGTGGCGATCTGGGCCAAACGCTCAAGGACTTGGGCAGCAAAGACAGCATCAAAAATATCCTGATCTCGATGGCCACAGCCGGAGCGCTGCAAAACCTGAGCGAGGTGATGACGATCGACGGGCAAAAGCTCTCGGCCATCAACGCCAAGGACAGCACCTTTGGAGCGAACCTGGGCAAGAACCTGATCAACAACATGGCCAGTGCGACGATGAACAGCGCACTGACGGGGGCCAAGTTGGAGGACAGTCTCAAGACTGCTCTGACGAGCGCGGTGATCAGCGCGGGGGCGGGGCAAGCGGCCAGCAGCATCGGTGACATGACCAAGGAAAGCCCTGCGGTCAAAGCGCTGGCGCACGCGTTGGCTGGGTGCGTGGCCGGGGCTACGGGCTCGGGCAGCCAAGGGTGCCAAAGCGGGGCCATTGGGGCGGTAGTGGGTGAGCTGGCAGCGCAGTGGGTGAACCCTGATGGGCTCAAATCGAATGGGGAAACGCTGGAATTTGTGCGTTTGGTCAGTGCGGTGGCCGGAGCAATGACTGGCGACGGCAGTGCGCAAAGTGTGAACACGGCGGTGATGACGGGGGTGAATGCGGCGGAGAACAACCGCCTGTTGCACTTTGATGAAAAAGAGCGCATCCGCTTGGTTGCAGGGGGCGACGCGGCTAAGCAAGAGAGGTTGACCAAAGCGGCATGCTTTGAGGTCAAGTGCTGGGCGCAATACCCCGAAGGCAGTGCGCTGTACAAGACCAATTATGTGAGCGTTGCTGAGATGGGTGGCATGCAAGCCGAATGGGATTGGGTGAAAGGACAAAAGAGCCTAGGAACGTTTATCTATACGCCCACCCAACAGTTCACAGACTGGGTGGCGGCAAGCACGGGCCTGGCTACCGGTACGCTGCGCGGCAAGGTGCTGGGCACAAGCGTTGCAGCCATCACCAGCCCATGTGCCAACGGTGATGCAGGTTGCATCACGGGTATCGGGCAGCAACAAAATGCACCGCTGACTGAAGCAGAAAAGAAAGCCCGAGCAGAGTATTTTGGCAGTTGGAGCACGGAGTACCAGCGCAGCGCCAACTTGGCGGCGACGATGAGGCTGCCGCAGGTGGCGTTGTCGTATGAGATAGCTTCGGGTGTGACGGCTTTGCTGGAGCAGGCTTATCAGCCGAGTATGGGGAAGGTGTTGGTTGAACCGAGTTTGGACAAAATTGCAGATGAAGTTGCGAAAAGATCGGGTATTCCTCTTGTTATTGTTCAAGAAGTAGTAAATAACCAAATCAAGCCATCGTTCAAAAATCTGATCGATACGATTGATACCGCAGCAGGTTTGAAGTGAGGAATAAATGAAACTTCTGACGTTAGCTTTAGTGATGGGCTGCGCCCTTCTTTTTGCCCCTTGGTACTTGATAAGTGAACCAGGCATTGGATCGATTGCCCTTTCAATATGTGGTTTCTTGTTGATTGCGATTGTTGGGTACAACGCCCAAGCTAGTTTGATGGGCATGGGCGAACCAGGTGAAGAGCTGTTACAGCAAGCTTTGCGCTGGTTCCGAATCAAGGTGTTACGTCAAAAGCTGGAACCTTTGCCTCAGCCGGAGCCGTTGGAGCCTCATCAAAGCATCGCCCCTGAACCCCCGCTGAGCATGTTGTCCAAATCGGTGCAAGGCATTGGCTTGGTGTTGGTGATCGCGCCCACTTTGTTGGGTTGGAAGGTGGGCAACGACACGCGCATGGCGTTCATTGCCGTGGGCAGTGTGCTTATCATGGCGGCACGTCGCAAGTTACCACCCACGGAACCGAATGATCCCCCCCACGGACAAGAGTGGTTGCAAATGGTTTGGGCTAGGGTTCGGGGCGTGTTCAAAGACAAACTGTGAACAGCCTGCATCACCGCGTCACCTTCAATCAGTCACGAGGCTGCCATATGGTGGTGGGTGAGAACGCTCGCAGCAGTGGTGGACACGGTTGCTCAGGCGTTCGGCGCAGCAGGCGCAACAAACGCCAAAGCGGTCAGGGCAGCAACACCACGGCCGCAGTCATCACCTGCACGGCAGCCAGTGCTGCGCTGAACGCGGCTTCAGCGCTCTCGCCATCAGTGCTGCGGTGAGTTTTGTGAACAACGGGGGAGATTTAGCACAGTATTTTATCTTCACCATTACCTAGTGCTATTGGAGATGTTTGGCATGAATATAAAAGAGAAAATCAAAAATATGATGTGATATCACATCATTTCATTTGACACTTGTATAAATTAACAGTTGCAGTTAATAAGAATTTAATGAAAAATTAAATAACTTATTGGCAATTGCAAAGATGACTTTGTCCACAACCTTGGATCTAATTGGTCGCCCCTGCAAAATTCATTTCAAGCCAGCGCCCAGCGTTGATCTGAGTTTTGCAGTCGTTTGAGGCCGAAGATTTCTGCCAATTTCTCAAACAAACCCGCTAAACCACTCACCTGCAACAGGCACAACAAAAGGCCCAGGCCTTTCTTGGCGATCATCCGCAGCAGCCAGCGGATGTTGTAGCCCGCCGCGCACAGCACCGCGTGCAGCGCATCACCCTCTGAGCCCTTGAGGTGGCAGCGATCCATGCGGTGATCCGCTTTGAGGTGCCCGATGATCGGCTCGATGGCTTGGCGGCGTTTGAGCAGCCTGCGCTCTTCATCTGTGAGCCGCTTGTCCTTGCCACGGTGTTTGATCTCGATGTGCGGGTTGTCCTTGTCCACACCCCGGTAGCCCAGGTCGGCGTACACCACCTCGGGCTTGACCCCCAAGCCTTGCATCAGGATGGCGCTTTGCTCGATCTGCTCGTGCATGGTGTGTCCGTCATACGGGTTACCGGGAAAGCTCCTGGCGCCCACGATCAGATTGCCCTTGAGCGTCATGGCCAGACCCACCTTCACACCAAACTCGTAGGGGTTGCGGCTTTTACCTTTAGAGATGCACTCCACCTCGGGTGCATGCCAGCTGTAGAGCTTGGCGCGGTTGTCCACTGCCTTGCGGCTGCCGGTCTGCGTGACCAAGCGTTTGGCCTTGCCCAAGGTCTGGCCCAAGGTGTCTTGTATGGCTTGGCTGAGCGTGGTCATCTTGCGAGCCACCTCGCGCTGCAGCCGTCCAACGATGGTGCGCTGGCGTTTGATCATTTTGCGCATGCGTTTGAACTGACGGGCATGGGCATAGCGCCCAGCCTTGTAGCCCAGCAGTTGCCCTTCTTTGGCGTAGGTTTGCTTGAGCTCGATGCCATTGGCTTTGGCCACCTCGACCACCTTGGACCGGGCCGTCTCCAGCAGCTTGCTGTCGGTGGGGTGCGCCACGGCTTTCTCTTGCACCGTGGAGTCCACGATCACGCGCGTCAACTCTTTCTTGGCGATCAGCTTGAGCGTGACGGCCACCTCCATGGTGCGGGCCAGCAGCTCTTCCACACCTTCTTCGCCAAGGGCTTTACGGAAGCGCCCCAGTTGTGTCGGGTCGCACGGCCATTGGTGCTCGAAATACTCATTGCCAGAAAAGTATTGCCAAGTGGGGGTCTCGCCCCAACGCTGAATCACGTCTTCATCGCTCTCGTTGAACGCATGCTTGAGGTACAGCAGCGCCACCATCAGACGGGTGGGCAAACGAGGACGGCCAGCATTGGAGACGCCGCCACCGGCAACGGCCGAGACCGGGCCAAACAAATCCAAATCTTCGATCTTCTTGCCCGCCTTGACCTGGCGTGCCCAACGATGGGCGAGGGAAGCTTCGATTTCTTGCCAAGGCATGCGGTTGGCCAGTACCGCAAGCGGGTGACGCAAATCGATCATCTGGTCCAGGCGGTTGCGGAAAAAGTCATCGGTCATGGCGCTGCTTTCAAAAACTCCCAGAAAACAGCCTCCATTGAATAACTATTTGAGAGTTCTGACCATCCGGATTCACCCCAGATCACAAGCATTCATGCGGGTTGCAGGGGTTTTGCAGGGGCGACTAATTGATGCGCAAAAATTGACTCAACTTCGAGTGGAGATGAGGCGAAGAGGCGAGACTGTAACGGGATGGGCACGCCAACATGAGTTCACGCCATCGCTCGTCTATGCGGTATTGGCAGGGCGTTCAAAAGCCCACCGGGGACAGTCTTATGAGATCGCTGTCAAGTTAGGGCTGATCCAGATTAACTGAACACTTTAAGGATTCAACAAAAACAGAACCCATAAAAACAAACGCCAACCCCTCTTGCGAGAGATCGGCGTTGCCAGCAGCAGTGATGCCACCTAGGATTGAGTCCCTTGGGTGAATTTTCTCTGTAGTTGGCAACGACGTCAAGTCACGCCAGTGCGTTCCTGATGTTTCAGGGGCATTGGCTGTCGTTTATTGATCCACCAGAGAAAATCATGGTCAGAAAAGTTATCACCCGCTCGCCTCATCGAGAGGTGGGCACAGTCAATGCGCAGTGGCTGCTTAGTCACCCAGTACATCACGAATCACATTTAGAGCGCAGGTTCATCATGACCTGCCTTGCATGCCCATGTGTGCGCGATGTGGAGCATCAACCAGAAGAAATTGAGATTCCGGGCGACCAGACATCAAAGTACACACCAGATTTCAGGGTGACGTTCGACGATGGTCAGCAAGAAATCGTTGAGGTCAAACCACGCAAATTCGTCGCAAAGCACCAAGACAAGTTAGACGCGGCAAACAAGCTGTACCGCAAAAAAGGCCTGAAATTTCACGTCATCACTGACGAAGAAATTGATAGAAATGGACTGGGTTTGCGGGCCATACATCTGATGAGTTTTGCGAGGATGTGGATTTCACAAGATCTAGAAGATGCATTGGTGAAGGAACTCGAAGGAAGTTTTGGAGGTTCTACACAGGTCGAAAAATTGGTCGCCAAAGGTTTTTCAAGTTATGTGATCTGGAACCTTGTCGCTCGACAGAAGTTGAGAATTCCTCCAGGCATCAATCTGAGCGATGCCGAAACAGTTTCCATCAATCAAACCAAGGAGGATGCAAGTGATCTCTTTCACTCGTGGTTTGATATTACGTAAGGGCATGCGTGAACTGGAATTTGAACGACAGATCGAGCACGAAAAAGTGCAGTTCAAATTTCTAGATACGCATGAAGTGATGACGTACAACTTGGCCAAGTTGTACAAGCAAATTCAGTCCGGTGAATACGCGGTTGTGAAGTCACTGCCAGGTGATGCACCAGCCAATCAAAATGGGCAAACATTTGAGCTGCCATCAAAGCTGACCACAGCCCAAGAGGCGGTGATTGCATTTCGACTTAAGTTCGTGGCAAAGGCTCGCAAGCTTGGCATCACCAAGGGAGCGATCTCTCGACTCAAGGAAGTGGTGGAAAAAGTTCAGGTCCTTGATGGCATCGACAAAGAGGAGAGTGAAATATTCCGGTCGATGAAAAAGCCCAGTCCTTGGTCCATAAGTCGCTGGATCAATTTGTACGAATCCAGTGGTGAAAATTCCTACGCACTTCTGGATCGCCGTGTGGTCAAAAAGTCTGTGCTTCGGTTGAGTGCTCAGGCAGAGTCATTCATGGAGCAATTGATTGCCAAGGTCTATCTGCAGTTATCCGGGCCGACCATGCGAAAAACACATGAAATTCTCGGCAGAGAAATCCGACAGCACAATCTGATGCAAGGTGAGAGTGTTGCGATACCGTCACTCAGCACTTTAGAAAGGCGTATCGAACAAATACCTGGGTACATCGTCGATTACAAACGACTGGGTCCGGGCTACGCAAAAAATAAGTGGCGTTACAGCCTTGCAGGGGATCAGAGCAAGCGAGTTCTTGAGCGCACGGAGATTGACCACACATTGCTGGATGTTTGGGTGCTGGACCCCAAGTCGGGCTTGCCGCTTGGTAGACCCTGGATCACCGTTTTGATTGACCGGTACTCAGGGTACATCCTGGGAGTCTATATCTCGTTTTATGGACCCTCAGCTTCAACTGTTGCGGCCTCAGTGAAGATGGCCATATCACCTAAATCAGGGCTACTTGAGGTGATCCCAGATGTGAAGTACCCATGGACTGCAATGGGTGTTCCTGAGTCGATTGTTGTGGATAACGGCATGGAGTTTCACTCTGCAGCGTTCCGGCGCATTGCGTGGGAACTACGTACAGATGTGATCTTCAATCCAGTAAGGCAACCATGGTTGAAGTCATCAATTGAGCGAACCATGATGGAGTTCAACCGTGTCTTGCCAATGCATGGACGCGTTTATCCGCCGTTAAAAAATGCAGATCGCATAGATCCCAGGAAAACGGCATTGATTGAGTTTTATGACTTGTGTCGTTGCCTCATGGTCTGGGCAGTAGATGAGTTTCCGCGACATATTCACCCCAAGACTCTGGTTCGTCCTATCGATTTATGGGAAGAGGGATTGCAGGAGGTTCCCCCTCCTCGTTTGCCACTTCAAACTTTGCAACTAGATCTTGCAATGGGTTTACAGGCCAGCAGAGTGGTGGATGGTGATGGTGTTTTTTTCAAGTACCTCAGGTTCAATAGCCCGGAACTGCAAGATTATCGCAGCAGCATGCGGGGAAATTTCCGCACAGAGCTTCGTATTAATCCCGACAACATCGGTTCCATGCATGTGCACCTGCCAAAGGTGGATAAGTGGATTGTGGTTCCCATGCAAAGGCCATCACATGCTTATGGTCAGGGGTTCTCATTGATGCAGCACGAGTTGATACGAAGAGAAGCCAAAGCCAAGTTGACCAAGTCCAACGCATACGAAGTGCTTGAGCAAGTCCGACTACAGACTGAGGAAATCTGGGGTTCTTTCGCCAAGCGCGGCAAACAAATCAGAAAGGCAACGGATCTCATTCGAAGCCAGGGGTTGACGTCCGCAAAGTTGGTTGTTGAAGAACCCTCCTCTCCCCCATTACCCGTCCCAGAGGTCTGTAAATTGTTTGAGAAGAATTTGCCCAAAGTGATTCCATTCAAGGGATTTTCTATGGCGGAGGACGAATGATGTTTGATGAAGTAAATCGCTTCAATTCGCCGAAAGCCATAGAGGCCGGAAAGCAAGTCATGGCGGTGGTTGTTCAGCACAATAAATTCAACCAAGTTTTTAACAACTGTATTCAGCAGATTGAATTGATGCAGTCAATTCGAACGCCTGGGGGAATTTTGATTCAAGCCGATCCTGGTATGGGCAAGACGCTCATGCTGCAGATGGTGAAAAAGCATCTGACAGATCAGGGTAACGCCAAAGAAGCCAACCGATGCCTTCATATCCAACTGGATAGTGGTGTGGACACACACAAGCTGGCTACATCTATGGTCTATGGACTTGGATTTCCGATGATGCCCGCAAGGCTGTCTTTGGAAAACATGAATCAGATGATCAGCAAGGGAATGGAACGCTTGCGTCCATTGGCGCTGCTAATCGATGAGGCTCAGCACATGTGCGAGGGTAACAGGGACATCACAGCCAGAGCTTTGACTGATTGGCTCAAAGTTCGAATGGATCTTTTTGGCATGCCGGTCATCTGTACGGGGACCAGGACGTTGGAGCGGTTATCGATGATCAATCCGCAGTTTGTCAGCCGTGCCTCGACAACTTTTGTTATGGATGCTTTTGACGCGGGAGATGAGTGGCGTCAAGTGCTGGCTGCTTTTGCGCAGATGGTGACGGCTGTTGATTTGTCTGTGTTGACCGGACCAATGTTCAAGCCCATTCACTTTGCGACAAAAGGCAACATGCGGGCGCTCAAGAAACTGCTTCTGTTTGGTGTGATGCATGCCGCTGAAAATCATAAAAATGGCGACAAGCCGATATTGACGTTGACTGATTTGAGTGTCGCTTATGAATTCACCTACGGAGAAGTCACCGGACGAGCTAATCCATTTATCAAATGAAAATCAGTTCAAAGACTGGAATAAGCCGTCGAGGAAAAATTGCTTCGACGGTCATCTTCCCAATAGCACCACAGCCATTTAATGATGAGAGCCCCATTTCGTGGGTGCAACGCCTGTGCGGTGAGCACCACTGCAGTTATGTCGCTCTGGGAAAATTGCTCCGAAAACTTCCGCCGAACCATGACTGGGACACTTCCTGTAGTGCGGAAGCATGGATAGAACTTTGCCAGTTGGCGGATCAAAAAAGTATTGCATGCAGTATTGCGATATGGGGATATCAAGCGTTGTTTTCTGCCGTTGGCCATGATCTTTGGCCGTTGCGTCAGCAAAAGTATCCAAGTTACAAGTGGTGCACTGAATGCTGGCGTGATGACTCTGTGCCGTACTTACGATGGACGTGGCGATTGGAAAGAGTAAGGACTTGCAGCATTCATTACACCGAATTGGTGAAGAGGTGTCCGTGGTGCGATTCGCCTATGGCATTGACGCGAGCATTGCTTACGACAAGTGGAGCATTTGCAGGTGTACCCAACCTCTCGTTTTGCGGCAAATGTGCGTTACCGATGGCTGATACAAGTGTCGGTGTTGGTAGCCAAATTAAAAGAACTTTACGGGAATTTTTTGGGGACTCATGGTGTTATTTGCATGAGGAATCTCTAAAGATACAAGCCAAGATATCAATCTTGCGCGCCCAGCTTGCGCTAGAAAAAATTCAAACATGGCAATCAATTGAAGAGCTTGACCTTCTAAAAAAGAAACTGATACGGACACAAAAATCTGCACAACTATTTTTGGAGCAGTTCATGTCTGACAAGGGAGTGCCCCTTTGAAAACCATTTATTGGGAAGGTCCGAGTGACGATGTTGTTTCAAACATCGGAAGTGAGGACGCATATCCGGTGCAGGATGACATTCGAACGGGTGAGTCTGGCCAAGGTTATGTCTTGAGAATGGCGCGTGCCAACTTCTTGACCGGATTGGCTGAAATTCGCAGGCGACTTGGCAAACATTTTTCCACTACGCTGATCACGATAGACGCATCCTATCTCTCTCAATGGTTTGGCGCGGATCTGGCAAATCTGAAGTGGGCATTTGAGGAGGTCGACAACATAGATGGTGTTGGTCTTGTTAACGACAAAAATTCATGTTTCTATGCCGGTCACTTCATCCCGAGGCGTAACTTTCTGAATCGAATGGCTCCCAGAGTTTGTCCTGCCTGTCTTGCCGAGGGTGATCACTGCCGAGTGACCTGGGATTTTTCGTTTGTAACAGCTTGTCCAAAGCACGAATGCTTGTTGATCGATCAGTGCCCTGGATGCTTGAAGGCCATCAGTTGGCAGCGACCGGCTGTTGATATCTGCAACTGCGGAACTTATTTGAATGATCCGGATCTTTGTTTGCAAGATCCATCAAATGTGTTGGACCTTGAGGTTTCACGGTGGATGTGCCAATGGATAGAGGGTTTGCCAACTCAGAAAACGAGTTCAACGGGTGACTTGCCTTTGCTTCGATTAATCAGGCCTTTGTCATTTCGTGGTGGCATGCACATTCTTTGGGTGCTCAGTTTGGCGGAAGAGACCAAGGTGATAAACAACAACTCCGTCATCGATGGGCAGATGCTGGAGCGTTGTCGTAAGACCATTTTGAAAGCGAACGAGTTCAGCCAAAAATTGGCAATGAATGATCTTGAGACTTTTCGTTCAAAGAAGAGGCAGACACTGATTCCGCAGCTTGCGCTGTTCATGCATAAGTCATATACGTATGAAGATCGAAGTTTGGCGCAGTCATTGATATCAACGATCTTGAGAGCTTCGGGGAAATATCCAAAGACTATTGGTGGGCTGCATGTTCAGCTGTCGCTGTTTTCGGACTGAATGACAACTTCCGTAAAGCTATTATTTCAATACGAGAGATTCAAATGCCAAATGGAAAGACTTCAAAAAAGGGCAAGCAGTGAATCGCCCCGGATTTTGAGGAGGCTCCACACTTTGAGAAGATGGAGCCATGAGCAAGAAATCAAACCGTTTTTCACCCGAAGTGCGCGAACGCGCTGTCCGCATGGTGCTCGAACACCGCGGCGAGTACCCATCTCTTTGGGCCACCATTGAATCAATTGCCCCCAAGATCGGGTGTGTGCCGCAAACCCTCAACGACTGGGTTCGCCAGCACGAAGTTGATGCAGGCATGCGCGATGGCCTCAGCTCTGACGAGCGAGCCCGCATCAAAGACCTTGAGCGTGAAGTCAAAGAACTGCGCAAAGCCAACGAGATCCTCAAGCTGGCGAGCGCTTTTTTTGCCCAGGCGGAGCTCGACCGCCGACTCAAGTCCTGAGAGCCTTTGTAGATAGTCGCCCCTGCAAAACCCCTGCAACCCGCATGAATGCTTGTGATCTGGGGTGAATCCGGATGGTCAGAACTCTCAAATAGTTATTCAATGGAGGCTGTTTTCTGGGAGTTTTTGAAAGCAGCGCCATGACCGATGACTTTTTCCGCAACCGCCTGGACCAGATGATCGATTTGCGTCACCCGCTTGCGGTACTGGCCAACCGCATGCCTTGGCAAGAAATCGAAGCTTCCCTCGCCCATCGTTGGGCACGCCAGGTCAAGGCGGGCAAGAAGATCGAAGATTTGGATTTGTTTGGCCCGGTCTCGGCCGTTGCCGGTGGCGGCGTCTCCAATGCTGGCCGTCCTCGTTTGCCCACCCGTCTGATGGTGGCGCTGCTGTACCTCAAGCATGCGTTCAACGAGAGCGATGAAGACGTGATTCAGCGTTGGGGCGAGACCCCCACTTGGCAATACTTTTCTGGCAATGAGTATTTCGAGCACCAATGGCCGTGCGACCCGACACAACTGGGGCGCTTCCGTAAAGCCCTTGGCGAAGAAGGTGTGGAAGAGCTGCTGGCCCGCACCATGGAGGTGGCCGTCACGCTCAAGCTGATCGCCAAGAAAGAGTTGACGCGCGTGATCGTGGACTCCACGGTGCAAGAGAAAGCCGTGGCGCACCCCACCGACAGCAAGCTGCTGGAGACGGCCCGGTCCAAGGTGGTCGAGGTGGCCAAAGCCAATGGCATCGAGCTCAAGCAAACCTACGCCAAAGAAGGGCAACTGCTGGGCTACAAGGCTGGGCGCTATGCCCATGCCCGTCAGTTCAAACGCATGCGCAAAATGATCAAACGCCAGCGCACCATCGTTGGACGGCTGCAGCGCGAGGTGGCTCGCAAGATGACCACGCTCAGCCAAGCCATACAAGACACCTTGGGCCAGACCTTGGGCAAGGCCAAACGCTTGGTCACGCAGACCGGCAGCCGCAAGGCAGTGGACAACCGCGCCAAGCTCTACAGCTGGCATGCACCCGAGGTGGAGTGCATCTCTAAAGGTAAAAGCCGCAACCCCTACGAGTTTGGTGTGAAGGTGGGTCTGGCCATGACGCTCAAGGGCAATCTGATCGTGGGCGCCAGGAGCTTTCCCGGTAACCCGTATGACGGACACACCATGCACGAGCAGATCGAGCAAAGCGCCATCCTGATGCAAGGCTTGGGGGTCAAGCCCGAGGTGGTGTACGCCGACCTGGGCTACCGGGGTGTGGACAAGGACAACCCGCACATCGAGATCAAACACCGTGGCAAGGACAAGCGGCTCACAGATGAAGAGCGCAGGCTGCTCAAACGCCGCCAAGCCATCGAGCCGATCATCGGGCACCTCAAAGCGGATCACCGCATGGATCGCTGCCACCTCAAGGGCTCAGAGGGTGATGCGCTGCACGCGGTGCTGTGCGCGGCGGGCTACAACATCCGCTGGCTGCTGCGGATGATCGCCAAGAAAGGCCTGGGCCTTTTGTTGTGCCTGTTGCAGGTGAGTGGTTTAGCGGGTTTGTTTGAGAAATTGGCAGAAATCTTCGGCCTCAAACGACTGCAAAACTCAGATCAACGCTGGGCGCTGGCTTGAAATGAATTTTGCAGGGGCGACTAGATAAACATCGTGCCACCTACGGGGTCGAGCCGATTTGCAAAGTGCTGCAAATTGCCCCCTCTGGTTACAGATGCCATGCTGCCCGCCAACGCAAACCCGAACTGCTTTGCGCCCGAGCCAAACGCGATGAAGCCCTGATGCCAAAGATCCAAGCCGTCTGGCAGGCCAATATGCAGGTCTATGGGGCCGACAAGGTCTGGCACCAGATGAATCGTGAAGGAACTGAGGTGGCGCGTTGTACGGTCGAGCGGCTCATGAAACGCATGGGGTTGCAGGGTGTGCGCAGGGGCAAGGTCGTGCGCACGACAGTCCCGGACAAAGCAGCTCCCTGCCCGTTGGACCGGGTCAACCGTCAATTCAAGGCCGATCGGCCCAACCAGCTGTGGGTGTCGGACTTCACCTACGTCAGCACCTGGCAGGGCTGGCAATACGTGGCCTTTGTGATCGATGTGTTTGCCCGGCGCATCGTGGGCTGGCGGGTGAGCAGCTCCATGCGCACGGACTTTGTGCTCGATGCGCTGGAGCAAGCGCTGTTTGACAGGCAACCCGAGCGCTCGGATGCCTTGATACATCACTCGGACAGGGGGTCACAATATGTTTCCATTCTCTACACCGAACGCCTGGCCCAAGCTGGGATAGAGCCCTCGGTGGGCAGCCGTGGCGACAGCTACGACAACGCCTTGGCCGAGACGATCAATGGGCTGTACAAGGCCGAATTGATCCACCGCTGTGCGCCTTGGAAAACCAAGGAGGCACTGGAGCTGGCGACCCTGGAATGGGTGGCTTGGTTCAACCACCACCGACTGCTCAGCTCGATTGGGTATATTCCACCGGCTGAAGCTGAGGAGAACTACTACCGGCAGCTAGCCGGCAAGAACGAGACCGAGGTCTCAACTTAAACCAACTGGCCTCCACGAAAACCGGGGCGATTCATTGTGAATGGCTTGACGTTGCTACTGCAATCGCTTCCAGCATAAACTTTGCTTCTTATGTTGGTGCTCCTCAGACCGTTTTCGTTTCTTTCCATTCGCCACTCGTCAAGTTTGCCGATATGGGTGAACTGGGCTTTGCCGCTGGTGGCTACCAGCGTGTCTTTGCTTGCTTTGCACCTGCTGGGCGCAGATGTAAATGTAAATGTGTTCGGCACGCAGGGACTGCTGGACAGGGTGCTAGCTTTCGTCCAAACCTTAGCGGGCTTCTACATTGCGGCGTTGGCTGCGGTGTCTTCGTTCAATAGCCCGTATCTGGACCAGAAGATGCCTGCGCCGGCGCCCACTATGTACATCATGTACAACAAAGGAATGGAGCGTGTAGCCCTGACGCGCAGACGCTTTCTAACCTCGATGTTTGCCTACCTCACCTCTTTGAGCTTCTTATTTAGTCTGATGGCCATCGTTACCCTAGTGCTGGCACCTGCGCTCAAGCAGTCCCTGCCCAATGCCGTTTATGTTTTGCATTGGGTGGGCGCAGGGCTTTTCTTGATTGCACTTTTTCAGATGACGTGCGTGACATTCTGGGGTCTGTTCTATTTGGGTGAACGAATGATCACGCCGGACTGATGTTGGAGCAAATCTATAGCATTCGAATGGTTAGCATCCCCCGAATGACCGCTACCTGCCACGGTTTCAACTAGTCGATGCTGAGGGTAAAGCCAATGACAATTCACGGTGTAAACCAGTCCATTTGACTGTCGCCTTGGGCGCGTAGAAAGACCAAATTGGTATCCTCAGAAAAATTGCAACTTCAGTGACGCAAAACCGGAAAAGTAGCAACTTCGGTGACGCATTGATAGCAAGTACTGTGACGTAAATTTCAGTTCGCCTATAAATATCAATAACTTAGAAACCTAGGGTTAGCAACTTCAATGACGTTCCGCAGCTGCTGCGGAACGTCACTGTCTTTGCTCTGCGTTACCGATGACGAGACGACCAGCCCATGAAAAAAGGAAACATGCTTTCACATGTTTCCTTTGCGTATTCCAGGCCCGGCAGCCCTGACTGACAGGTTTCTGGATGAGGCCCTTGGCCTTGATTACGGCAGCGGGTCGAATTTCAATTCAGACAGCGGCACCACTTTCTCGTCACGCGTCATTTTGAACTCGGTATTCGGGCCAAGCCATTTGTCCCAGATGCGGTTGATTTCACCCGATTTGTCCATGGCCAACAGGGCGTCGTTCACCTTGGCGAGCAATTGGGGTTCGTCTTTTTTCATGCCGACACCGATGGGCTGAAAGGCCATGGGTTCCTGGATCATCTTCATTTCCACGGCACCACCGGTTTTGGATTGGGCCACCAGTTTGGTGATGGTCATGGTGTTGGCCACCATGCCCAGCGCCTTGTTTTGCTGAACCGCCATGTAGACAGAGCCGGTGTCCTGGAAGGTCACAGGTTCGGAGCCATTGAGTTTGATGGACAACTCGGATGTGGAGCCTTTGGTGGAGGCGATGCGCTTGCCTTTGAAGTCGGCCTTTTTGGTGCCGGCATCAGAAGCCTTGACCGCCAGCATTTCCTTGGCCAGGTAGTAGGGGTGGCTGAACTGGATTTGCTCAGCACGACCCAAGGTGTAGGCCAGGTTGGCCACCGTGACGTCCACGCGACCTGTCTTGACTTCAGGCACACGTGCTTCAACGGACACGGGTGTGACCGAAGCTTTCAGGCCCAGATGTTTGGCCAGCGCGTTGCACATGTCGACATCAAAACCGACCATTTCACGTGTCTTGGGATCGGGTGCTGCAAATGGGGGAACGTCGGCAAATGTGGCGCAGCGCAGCTCTTTGCGTTGCTGCATGTCTGACCATTGGTCGGCGAATGCAGACGCAGAAACAGACGCCAGCGCAATCAGACCGGCGGTAAATCGAATCGAGTGACGAACTTGCATGGTGAGCTCCAAGGGGTTGGGAAACGAAATCAATGTGCACGCAGATCCGACAGGAAGCGTTGTGCGCGTGGGTGTTGCGGATTTTTGAAGAAGGCTTCGGGTTCAGCTTTCTCCAGGATGGAACCGTCGTCCATGAACCAGACGCGGTCAGCAACTTCTCTGGCAAAACCCATCTCGTGGGTGACGCACATCATGGTCATGCCGTCATGGGCCAGACTGCGCATGACCGCCAGCACCTCGCCCACCATCTCGGGGTCCAGGGCGCTGGTGGGTTCATCGAACAGCATGGCGGGGGGCTCCATGGCCAGCGCCCGGGCAATTGCCACGCGCTGCTGCTGGCCACCCGACAGCTGTGCCGGATAGGCTTGGGCTTTGTGGGCCAGACCCACTCTGTCGAGCAAGGCCATGGATTTTTCATGGGCCTGTGTCTTGTTCAAACCCGACACCCGCATGGGCGAGAAGGCGATGTTCTCGATCACCGACATGTGCGGAAACAGGTTGAAGCTCTGGAAGACGAAACCGATTTGGCTGCGCAGTCTGTTCAACTGCTGGCTGCTCATGGGGCTGTGAACCTGCTGCCCATTGAACTGGAGTTCACCGGACTGGATTTCTTCCAGTCGGTTGACGGTGCGGATCAGGGTGGATTTGCCTGAGCCGGAAGGACCGCAAACGACCACCACTTCGCCTTGCTTGACTTCAGCGGAGATGTCCACCAGGGCGTGGTAGTCACCGTACCATTTGTTGACGTTGGAAAAGGAAATCATGGCAAGGGCCTCATGGGCTGTGAGCCGGGTGGCAATGCCGGCGAAGAAGTCTTGACTTGAGGGGTATGGGTGCCCTGACGCTTGGTCGCAATCCGGCGCTCCAGCCATTCGGCGGCCTGGGTCAGGCTCCAGCACACGATGAAATAAATCACGGCCAGGATGAAGAAGACGTGAAAAGGTTTGGTGAGCAACTGGTTGTTCACCTGGCTGGCTGCAAACGTGAGTTCATGGACGTTGATCACATAGCCCAGGGTGGTTTCCTTGATGGTGGACACGAACTGACTCAACATGCTGGGCAGCATGTTGTAAAGCGCTTGGGGCAGGATGACATGGAACATGGCACCCAGGTAGCTGTGCCCCAATGCGCGTGCGGCTTCCATCTGGCCTTTGGGCAATGCTTCAATGCCGGCACGAACGATCTCTGCCAGGAATGCCGCCTCGTAGATCACCAATGTCACCACCATGGTGGTGAAGCCGGAGATGTTGCGACCGATCAGCATGGGCACCAGAAAATAGACCCACAAAATGATCAACAACAAAGGGATGCCGCGTGCGCCATAGACCAACGCCGATGCAGGCCAGCGCAGGAAGGTGTAGCGCGAAATCCGGGCCAGTGCGATCAGCACACTCAAAGGAAAAGCCAGGGTGATGCCCAGTACGGACAGCATCAGGGTGCAGGCCAGTCCCCCCAAGGGGCCGTTGGGGTATTGCCCCACCAGCAGCAGCAGCCAGTTGTCGTTGAGGATGGAGATCAGATCGCTCATGATCACCTCGCCGTCGTCAAGGCGGTGCGCCGCTCGATCCAGCTGCCGACCGCCATGATCAGCAAGGAAATGATCAGAAAAATCACGGTCGCTATCAGATAAGCCTCAAAGGCCCGGAAGGTGCGGCTTTCCATCTCCTTGACGGCGTGCGTGAGTTCGGCTGCGCCAATGGCCATGGCCAGGCTGCTGTTCTTGAACAAGGAAACACTGTGGTTGACCAGTGCCGGGACGGCGTTGCGCACAGCCTGTGGCATCAGAACATGCCGCATGGCACCGGTGTAGCTGTGTCCCAAAGCGCGTGCGGCTTCGGTTTGCCCCATCGGCACGGCACGAAAGCCCGAACGAAGGTCTTCGCAAAAATAAGCCGCCTGGCACAGACCCAAAGCGATGACCGCAAAAACCGCCTCGGCCTGGTTTTCTGCCAACCAGGCTTGCACGGTGTCAGGCAAGAAGTTGGCGATCCCGAAGTACCACAGCATCATCTGAACCAGGGTCGGGATGTTTCGGTGGTACGAAATATAGGCTTCGACGACCCTTTGTGCCATGCGGCTGGGGCTCAAGCGCACCGCCAGTAAAACGACCGCCAGGCTCATGGCCAGCAACCAGGAGCCGAGCGCCACGAACAGGGTGACTTTCAAACCGGACAAGAGCATGCTGCTGAACTCGGGGTTCAGCAGCAAGGCCATCACGTTGAAGTCTTTCATGGGACGGTCTTCAGGTTCAGGCTTGTGCGGTTTCCGGCCGCGCCGTTGACAAGCCGCCGGGCACTTGCAGGGTGGGGGTGATTTCCATGTGGCCGATGTTCACGGCCACGGGTGCCGCGATGGCAAACGCAATGGCGTCGGCAATGTCTTCGGCCTGTGGCAGTTCAAAGCCATCGATGAAGCGTTCGCGGATCTCGGGCGAATCGCCATGCACATGCGAAAAAATATCGGTGGCGACGCGGCCAGGGCAAATCTCGGTCACCCGGACCCGTTTGCCAAAGGCATCGACGCGCAGCTGGCGCGACAGCATGCTCACGGCGGCTTTGGTGGCGTGGTAAGTGCTGTTGCCATTGAAGTTGTAGGCCCCGGCAATGGAACTGATGTTGACCACATGGCCCCGGTCACGCGCATGCATGCCCGGCACCACCAGCCGGCACAGGTGTAAAACCGCACGCAGATTCACGTCGACCAGCAAATCTATGTCATCGGCTTGTGATTTGAGGAAAGAGCGGGGACGGTCTACGCCAGCGTTGTTGACCAGAATGTCGAAGGGCACTTGCTGTGTGAGGCGTGTCACGGCTTCAAGGTCGGTGACATCCAGCGCGTGCGCGATGCACCCGGTTTCTGCGGCCAATGCCTGCAAGCTGTCTTGGGAGCGGGCCAGTGCATGCACTTCCAAGCCTTCACGGCGCAAACGGCGCACCACGGCAGCCCCGATGCCGGAGGATGCACCTGTGACCAGCGCTGTTTTGTAATCGGAAAAAGGCATCTCTTATCCTTGGTTGACTGTGAATTTATAGGGGAGTGGGGCGCAATGCCAAGACGGAATGGCTGTGTTGGTATAAGCCCGGCTTATCACCGGTTAAACCCTGAGTCCCGTTGCACCGAGATGGGCACGATGCGGCCCCCATGGGCTTCAATCTCGTGGCGGATGGTGCGCGCCAGTGACACGGCCCCCGGGGTGTCGCCGTGCACCAAAATGGACCGCGCCTTGGCCGGTATCACGGTGCCGCTGTAAGTGGTCACTGTACCCGTGGTCAGCAATTGGCGGACCCGCTCCAGAACGGCCTGTGGGTCCTTGATGACCGAATTGGGCAACTTGCGTGGCACCAGCAGGCCTTGATCGTCATAAGCGCGGTCTGCCAGAAACGAGGTGGCCACCACCAGTCCGTGCTGCGCTCCGGCGTCTTCGATGGCCCGGCTGGAAGAGGAGCTGATGATCAGCTTGGGGTCGAAACGGGCAACGGCCTCCAGCAAGGGATTGGCCAAAACCGGGTCTGCGGCCGCCATGTTGCCCAGTGCACCATGAAAGCTCATGTGCGTCATCCGGCAGCCTGCCGCTTGCGCCAGACCGCTCAAGGCCCCCAGCTGATAGACCACCATGGCAGCCAATTCAACGGTGTCGATCTGCATCACGCGCCGACCAAACCCCTGGCGGTCCGGGAAACCCACATGGGCTCCTACATCAATGCCTTTTGCTTTTGCCATGCGCAAGGTCTGCGCCATGATCAGCGGGTCACCCGCATGGAATCCGCAAGCGATGTTGGCCGAGGAAATGACCTCGAACAGGGCCTCGTCTTCGCCCATCTTCCAGGGCCCCAGGCCCTCGCCCACATCGGCATTCAGGTCAATTTGCATGGGTGCCCTCTTTTTCGATCTCCACAAGACTCTCGCCATACCCGACGATGTGCCCATTGTCGGCCAGCACCTGGAGCACCACACCATCGTGTGGGGCGGGCACGGGCAGCAGCACAGCGCCGACTTTCAACAGGGCCACTGTTTGCCCCGCACGCACCTGTTGCCCGATTTGGACCAGTGGATCGTCCCGGAGTGGATGGGCATGCATCACCACACCGACCGAGCCTGCGCGCACGATGGTGGAGGTCGCGTCTTCCGGTCGAGCGACAGCGCCTGCCCCTGCCACCGGGTCAGGGTTGTGGCCCGTGGCTTGCGTCAGGTGAATGAAGGTTCCGGGGCCACGCAATTCCAGCGTGTGGATCGGGGTCTTGCGCAACCACGCCTCCAGCTGGTGGGCGATGTCGGTCATGGGTGCATTCATGCGGCACTCCGGGTGTCATGGTGCAGTCGAATCTGGCGCTCGATGTCGGCCAGCCATGCCTGTGTCTGTTGCAGCGCTGCCAGTGCTTCTTCCCAGTTGGTTTGCATGAAGCGGATGCGGCTGCCAATGGGCATCTGACCGAGCCGCCAGAGGTCGGCCTCGATCACCGTGCCTATTTTGGGATAACCCCCCGTGGGTTGTGCGTCGCGCATTTGAACAATGGGTTGCCCGTCGGGTGGAACCTGTATCACGCCGGGCACGATGCCATGAGAGCGCATTTCCAATGGCGCAATGGCTTGCAATGGCTCACCCGCTAGACGGAAGCCGTAACGGTCGCTTTGGGGTGTGATTTTCCATTCGCCAGCCCAAAAGGCGGCTTGCGACGCAGCGGTGTATTGCGCATATTCGGCAGCGGGCAAGACCCGCACGGCAGGGCAACCGTCCAGGTGCAGCGGCATGGCCACCTCGGGAGGGACCAGTCCCAAGGTGCGGCCCTCAACGCATGTGGGCGTTGTCGCCTGCAAGGTATCCCCGGTGCGCAGCGCCCGTCCACCGACACCGCCAAATGCACCGCGCAGTTGGGTGCTGCGCGAATTCAGGACGATGGGCACATCCACGCCACCCGGCAAGCACAGGTAGCTGCGGCTTCGGCGAAAGGCCCCCAGGCGTGGCAAATTCAGTGTCAGGATCTGGCCTGCGCAGGCGCTATGAGCGGCCCAGGGCATCAAGGGTTTGTCATCCAGCCGGGCATCGCAGTCTGCCCCGGTCAGGGCGAAGTCGCAGTGGGCCAGAAAGCGGACCTTGAACGGGAAAACCTGGACTTCAACCGCGGCGCAGTTGGCACCATTGCCCAGCAAGAGATTGCCCGCCGCCAAAGCCAGGCCATCCATGGCACCCGCCGTGCCGACACCCCAGCGCAGGCAACCGTCGCGGCCCAGATCCTGGACGGTGTTGAGTGCACCGGTGCTCAGTACCTCGATCATCGGATCACCTTTTCCACGCGAAAACGGATGCTGTCACCCGGCTGCAGCAACGCAGGCATGGACAGTTCGGGGTCAAAAAAGGACATGCTGGACGAACCGATGGTGTTCCAGCCACTGGGGCCTGCCGAAGCCGACACGCCGGTTTGGAATCCGCCGATCGAGACCGCCCCGCCGGGAATCCGAAGCACAGGCACCTGACGGCGTGGGGTGGCAATGCGCTCATCCATGCCGCCCAGATAGCAGTAGCCGGGGTGACTGCCTAGGGCATAGACGGGGTAAACAGGTGCGCTGTGCAGGGCCACGATGTCATCCACACTCAGACCCGTGTGCGCCACCACATCGCTCATGTGCGGGCCGCCCTCGCCGCCGTAGACCACGGGCAATTCGATGACGCGCCCGTCCAGCACCATGGGCGACGCTGTGGCCCAGGCCGTGGTCAGACGCTCGCGCAGTGCGGCAATGTCGCGGGGTGGTGTGGAGAACGCCAGCATCAGGTTGTTCATGCCCGGCACGGCTTCCCGGACTTCGGGCCAGGTTTGGGTCTCTTTGGCCAGCGCCCAGATGCGCTGTTGCCGCGCCAGGTCCATGGCAGGGCCGGGTGCCTCGAACAGCGCGGCCGTCGTGCCGAGCAAACTGAAGATGGGTTTTGCGTCGGTCATGCAAGCGCGCTTTCCTTGAGCCAGCGTTCCAGGTAATGGATGTCCACCCCGCCTTCGGCAAAGCCTGCGTCTACCATCAGCTCACGGTGCAAAGGCAGATTGGTCGAGATGCCGCCGACCTGCATTTCATCCAGTGCCGCCCGCATCCTCCGCAAAGCGTCTTCACGGTCAACGCCATGCACGATGAGTTTGCCCACCATGGCATCGTAGTAAGGCGGCACACGGTAGCCTTTTTGTGCGTGTGTATCCACGCGCACCCCCCAGCCACCTGGCAAACGCCACGCCGTGATCTCACCGGGCGAAGGCAGAAAGCTTTTGGGATCTTCGGCATTGATGCGGCATTCCAGCGCATGTCCGTGGCATGGGACATCGGCCTGTCGGATCGTCAGTGGCTCGCCCCTGGCCATCCGGATTTGTTGCTCGACGATGTCGATGCCCGTGGTCAATTCGGTGACCGGGTGTTCCACCTGCAGACGGGTGTTCATCTCGATGAAATAGAAAGCACCGTCTTCGTACAAAAACTCGAAAGTGCCGACGCCGCTGTACCCGATGCTGAGGCAAGCCTGCACGCAGCGCTCGCTCAACTGGGCCAACAGCGCAGGCGAAATGTGCGGGGCCGGGGCTTCTTCGATGACTTTCTGGTGCCGCCGCTGCAAAGAGCAGTCCCGCGATCCCAGCCAGACCGCATGGCCGTGCTGATCGGCCAGGATCTGGATTTCGACATGGCGCGGATGCAGCAAAAACTTCTCGATGTAGACCTCCGGGTTGCCGAAGGCGCGGGCCGCCTCTTCACGCGTCACCGACAGCGCGGACAGCAATTGCGCTGGTTCGTGCACCACGCGCATGCCGCGTCCGCCACCGCCACCCGCTGCTTTCACAATGACCGGATAACCAATGTCGCGGGCGATGGCCCGCACCTGTTGGGGGTCATCGGGCAGTGACGTGTCCGGGCCGGGCACACAAGGCACGCCTGCGGCGCGCATCGCATGCTTGGCAGACACTTTGTCACCCATCAGGCGGATGCACGCTGCGCTGGGGCCAATGAAACGCAACCCGGCCTGCTCTACTTGGGCCACAAACTCGGCGTTTTCTGACAAGAAGCCATAGCCGGGGTGAATCGCCTGTGCGCCGCTGACCTGGGCCGCCGCCAGAATGGCCGACTGTTTCAGGTAACTCTGACGGGGAGCAGCCGGCCCGATGCACAGGGCCTGATCGGCCAGAGCGAGGTACGGTGCGTGTTTGTCGGCCTCTGAATACACCAGCACCGTGCGCAAACCGAGCGTGCGGCATGCGCGCAGGATGCGCAACGCAATTTCTCCGCGATTGGCGATCAGAACCGTATCAAACATGGGTGCCTTGTTCGACCACCACCAGCACCTGACCGGCTTCCACCTCGGTGCCCGTGACCACGCGAACCGCTACAACCCGGCCCGCATGCTCACAGGCCACTTCGTTGAAGACCTTCATGGCTTCGATGGTGCAAACCGTTTGCCCTGCCCGAACCTGTTCACCCACCTGCACGAAAGGGGGCTGACCGGGAGAGGCTTGCAGGTGCACGACGCCAAACACGGGGGCCAGGATGTCGCAGACCGACGCAGAGGAAGTTGCCTGGGGTCGTGGCGACGCCAGGGGTTTCACGCTCGCCGGTGCAGCCCCCGTGGTGGCGTGCCTGACAAGCCGCAGGGTCCAGCCTTCGTGGCTGACTTCCATTTCGCTCAGGTCCGATGCGGCCATCGAGTCGATGGCGGCCTTCATGTGGTGTAAATCCATAGCGATCCTAGTTTCGGCACTGGGGCATCGGCGTGGTCAGCAGGGGCGAGCTCATCCGTTCGATCTGGCTCATGCGGTTTTCAGTTGACGGCACGTGCTTCAAGCGCCGCAATGAATGAACGGTCCCAGCGGCCCTGGTTGATCTCATCCATTTGTTGCTCTTCCTTGCCCTGTTGAATCAGGGCTTGCTGGATCAGCGTGGCCGCTTCGGATGGAGGAAACGCCAGCAGACCATCCTGGTCGCCCACGATGATGTCGCCAGGTTGCACCACCATGCCGCCGATGCACACAGGCACGTTGATTTCGCCCGGGCCATTTTTGTAGGGGCCACGGTGGCTGACGCCTCGGGCATAGACCGGAAACTCGCGCTCACGGATTTCGGCCACATCGCGGATGGCCCCGTCAAGCACCATGCCGGCCAAACCCAGCATGGCCGCGCCGGCCGTGATGATGCCGCCGACAATGGCGTTGCTCACATCGCCACCAGCGTCAATAACCAGCACGTCACCCGGACGGCAGTAATCCAGGGCGCGCAGCGTCAGCAGGTTGTCACCGCCACGGGTGCGCACCGTGACGGCGGTGCCGGCCATCGTCCATTTTGTGGGCTTGTGATAAGGCGAGATGCCCAGGCTGCCCGTGCCGCGGTGCATGTTGTCCGACAAAAGGGCAACCGCCAATTTGCGCAATTGGTCGATCTGTGTTTTCTCGGCCTGTGGCAGAGAGGGCATGCGCCGGGCTCCAAGTTCAGTCATGGCAATCCTTGTGAAAAATCGGTCGGGTTAGCCGACAGTTCACAGAGCGTATGCAAGGACGGGGTGCCCGGCAAAGACCAAATGTGTATTTCCAGATAAGGTTCGCTTATGGAACGCTAGACATTCGGTCGAAATTTTCGGCTTGGCGTTCAGCTCAGTTGCTGCTCCCGGCAGGCTGGGCGCGTGACCCGGGACTGAGAAAACTGCCCGGAATGTCGGCAATGACCTCCAGCAAGATGTCCTTGACGGCTTTGGCCGGTTCGGACAAAGGCAGGTGATCCGACTGACACAAGGAAAGCCGCGCTTCGATTTCAGGCTCGATGATGCGGGCCTGCCAGGCATTGCAGTCCTCCACCAGTTCCCGTGCCAGCGAGGTGGGCACCACTGCCGCCCCCAAGCCATCGCTGATCAGGGCCGACAAGGTCTTGGCCGACTCGATCTCCGCGACCACACGGGGTTTCAGTCCCAGGCTGGCAAATGCCTCATCCACCAGACGGCGCAGGTAGTTGTAGCTGCGCGGCAAATACAGATCAAATTCGGCCAGCTCTCGCACGGTGATGGTCTCGGCCGGGGCTGGCGTGGATGGTGGTCCCACCAGATACAGTGATTCACGCAACAAGGGCAGGAATTGCAGGCCATGAATGGCATCCCGTCCGCCGTAGAGCACAGCCAGGTCCATGCGGCCACTCATGACCAGCTCAGACAAAGTGGTGCCGTAGTTTTCATTCAGGTAGGGCACGATGCCCGGGTGTCTGGCCCGCAAAATGCGAAGCAGGGGTAAAGCCAGGGTGGCGGCCATGGTGCCGGGTGCCAGGCCAATGCACACAGAGCCTGATATGCCGCTGCTCGCCGTTTGCATGTCGACCACGGCCTGGTCACATTGCCGCAGTATCAGTTGTGCATGCCGATACAGCACTTTGCCCGCTTCTGTCGGGGTGACCCCTCTTTTGGTTCGCAGCAACAGTTGCTGGCGCACCTCCGCCTCCAGGGTGGCCAGTTGCTGGCTGATTGCGGGCTGGGCAATGTGCAGCAGGTCGGCGGCCTGGGTCAGGCTGCCGACATCCACGATTTTTACAAAGTATTTGAGCCGCCTGAGATTGATCGTCATGGCGGTCATTATCTATCCATAAGCGTTACCTATTAAGGCAGAGGAAAGCCGTCTTGGCATTTCGGGCCGTGTCGCCCTACCTTTACGGCCATCAAAGGAGTTCACTACATGAGTACGCCCCAACTTGCAGCCAGGCTTCGACGCATCAAGCCTTCCCCCAGTACGTTTGCCGCTGACCGTGCCAGCGAACTGCGTCGGCAGGGCAAATCCATTGTCAATCTGGTGGTCGGTGAGCCTGACTTCGACACACCCGTTCACATCCGTGAGGCCGCAGTCGAGGCCATGAACAAGGGGCAAACGCGCTACACGCTGATGGCGGGTACGGTCGACGTGCGCCAGGCGATTGTGGCCAAGCTCCAGCGTGAGAACGGCCTGCACTACGAGATGGACGAAATCATCGTGACCAGCGGTGCCAAAAGTGCCATCTTCAGCGCGTTTGCGATCACCATCGAGGCAGGTGATGAGGTGATCATTCCTGCCCCCTATTGGGTCTCTTACCCTGACATGGTGCTGGCCTGCGATGGAACGCCCGTGACGGTGGTGTGTCCCGAGGCCAATGGGTTCAAGCTGACCCCGGAACAGCTTGAAGCCAGCATCACCCCGCGCACGCGCTGGCTTTTGATCAACTCACCCAGCAACCCCACGGGGGCGAGCTACACGATGGAGGAATACCAGGCTCTGGCGCAGGTGCTGGACCGCCATCCCGGCGTGATGGTCATGACCGATGACATTTACGAGCACATCCGCTTCGATGGCCAGCGCACGCCGCACTTGTTGCAAGCAGCGCCACAGCTGCGTGACCGCACGCTGGTGATCAATGGGGTCTCCAAAACTTACGCGATGACCGGCTGGCGCATTGGCTACATCGCAGGTCGACGTGAATACATCAAAGCACTGGACACCCTGTTGTCTCAATCCACGGGCAGTTGCTGTGCCATCAGCCAGGCGGCTTCCGCGGCGGCATTCAATGGTGATCAGAGCTTTGTGACGGAAAGCGTGGCCGTCTACAAGCAACGGCGGGACCGCACTGTCCAGGCGCTCAACGCCATTGAGGGCATCAGCTGCCGATTGCCCGAGGGCGCGTTTTATTTGTATGTCAATTGCGCGGGCCTGTTGGGCCGCAAGACCCCTGACGGCAAAGTGCTGAAAGAGGACACCGATGTCGTCATGTACTTGCTGGAAAGCGAGGGCGTGGCGGTGGTGGCAGGCACGGCGTATGGACTTGCGCCTTATTTCCGGATGTCGATTGCCACATCGATCGACATACTTGATGAAGGTTGCAAGCGCATAGCGCGTGCAGTGGCCCAACTGGCCTGAGGGCCTTTTTGCAGGTGCTGCACTGATGGGGGCGTGTTCACTGGCATCCTGACCGCGTGGGTTGTGTGTCTTTGACCGCTTGCCGGATTCGTCCGCAATGGGCTTGGCGATAAGATTCAGCCAGACCCCAAGCCAGGACGCAGCCCAGTGAACACCGCACACATCAACACCGACAACTTCAACCGCGAATGTTTTTGCATCAGCCTGGACGACCAGGCTTTGGCGCAAACCATGGCGGCAGACATTGGCAATCCGGCACTGTTTGACCTGGTGCGCGACCGCTTGCCTTCGCTGTTTTCGGCACGGCCAGTGGTGCTTTCGCAGGCGCAAGTGCAGCGCATGGCCCGTCTGATTTCGGCCCTGGAGTCTGTGGTCGCGTTGCCGGCTTACCGCGAAGAAGTGCTGTCCCGCTCGGACCCGATTGCAAGGCATCCAACGCGTGCCAAAAGCGTGTTCATGGGCTATGACTTTCATGTCCACGGCAACGAACATGGCCAGGGCTTTGGCCTGATCGAGGTGAACACCAATGCCGGCGGGGCGCTGCTCAACGCCTTGCTGGCGCGGGCGCAGCGTGCTTGCTGCCCGGAGATCGAAGCCATGGTGCCCACGGCGGCGCAGGTCGACGCGCTGGAGTCCGCTTTCGTGGCGATGTTTCAAAACGAGTGGCGACTGGCCCAGCTCGACCGCCCCTTGCAAACCGTGGCCATTGTCGATGCGTCTCCTGAGCAGCAATACCTGTACCCGGAGTTTTTGCTGTTCCAGAGTTTGTTCAAACGCCATGGCGTGCAGGCGGTCATTGCCGACCCTTCGCAACTCGTCTGGCGTGACAACCGGCTTTGGTTCGACAACACCGCGATTGATTTGGTCTACAACCGCTTGACCGACTTCGCATTGAGTGAACCGGCCCATGCTCATCTGCGTGAAGCCTATTTGCAGGATGCCGTGGTCTTGACGCCCCACCCGCAAGCCCACGCCTTGCTGGCCGACAAGCGCAACCTGGCTTTGCTGTGCAACGCAGACAGCTTGACGGCCATGGGTGTACCGATGGCCACGCAAGCGGTGTTGCTGGACGGCATTCCACAAACCGTGGTGGTGACCCCGGCCAACGCCGAGCATTTGTGGGCGCAGCGCAAGCACCATTTCTTCAAGCCATTTGCGGGCTATGGCGGCAAGGCGACGTACCGGGGCGACAAACTGACCCACCGGGTCTGGGCGGAAATCCTGGCGGGCAACTACATCGCCCAAGCCTTGGTGGCCCCGGGCGAGCGCACCATCTCGGGGGGTGAAGCGGCGCAGGTGCTCAAGTTCGATGTGCGCAATTACACCTACAACGGGCAAGTGCAATCGCTGGCCGCCCGTTTGTACCAAGGTCAGACCACCAACTTCAGGACACTTGGCGGCGGCTTTGCACCGGTGTACGTGGGGCTCTGATCGACTGACCAACAAGGCGAAAACGCCAACGAAAGGGAGAGATGAGCACTTTGGATTTTGACTACATCGTCGTGGGCGGTGGCTCGGCGGGTTGTGTGTTGGCTGCCCGTTTGAGCGAAGACCCGGCCGTGCAGGTCGCCTTGATCGAAGCAGGTCCGCCCGACACCAGTGCCTTGATCCATTGCCCTGCAGGCATTGCGCTCATGGCCCGCACCGAAATCGTCTCGCAAGGCCTGAGCACCGTGCCGCAGCCCGGCTTGCTGGGGCGCAGCGGTTTTCAGCCGCGTGGCCGCACTTTGGGTGGCTCCAGCTCGACCAATGCGATGGCCTACATCCGTGGCCAACAGGTCGACTACGACACCTGGGCCGACATGGGCTGCGAAGGTTGGGCGTGGGCTGATGTGTTGCCCTACTTTCTCAAGGCCGAGCACAACGAGCGCATCCACAACGAATGGCATGGTCAAAACGGCCCTTTGAACGTGGCCGATCTGCAAAGCCCCAACCCGTTTGCCAAGCGCTTTGTCGAGGCGGGTGTGCAAGCGGGCTTGCCCCACACCACCGACTTCAATGGCCCCACCCAAGAAGGCGTGGGCCTGTACCAGGTCACCCAGCGTGCGGGCGAGCGTTTCAGTGCCGCCAAGGCCTACCTCACGCCGAATCGGGGGCGTCCCAATTTGCATGTCATGACCGGTGTCACCGTGGACCGGATTGGCCTGGTCGACGGCGTGGCGCGCCAGGTGCACACCTTGCAGGGTGGCAAGGCACAGACTTTGACCGCTCGGCGCGAGATCATTTTGAGCGCAGGCGCTTTCCAGTCGCCTGCCATCCTCATGCGCTCGGGTATCGGGCCAGCTGCGCATTTGCAAAGCCTGGGCATCGAGGTGCTGCGCGACTTGCCCGGCGTGGGCGAAAACTTGCACGACCACCCGGACGCGGTGCTGGTGGCCGATGCGCCGGGGCAAACCGATTTGATCGGCGTGTCACCCCGCGGCGCTTGGCACACCTTGCAGGCTTTGTGGGCTTGGCGTCAACACCGCACTGGGCGGCTCACCACCAACTTTGCAGAGGGCGGTGCGTTTTACAAAAGCCGCCCCCATGAGGCACACCCCGACATCCAGCTGCATTTTGTGGTGGCCAAACTGGTGGACCATGGCCGCCAGTTGACGCTGGGGCATGGTTACTCTTTGCATGTGTGTTTGCTGCAGCCGGACAGCCGAGGCCGTGTGCAATTGGCCGACCGCAACCCGCACAGCGTACCGCTCATTGACCCGCAGTTTTTGAGCGACCCGCGTGACCTGCAGCGCTTGCGCGATGGCGTCCGCCAAGCCCAGCGCATCCTGGCCCAGCCTGCGCTGGCGGCGTATGGCAAAGAGTGGGCGGCTTCGGCCGATGCCCGCACCGATGAACAGCTGGAACACTGGATTCGTCAAAACGCCGACACGGTCTACCACCCGGTGGGCACTTGCCGCATGGGGCAAGACAACATGGCAGTGGTAGATGCGCAATTGCGTGTGCACGGCGTGCCGGGGCTGCGGGTGGTCGATGCGTCCGTCATGCCGCGCATCGTGAGCGGCAATACCAATGCACCGACCATCATGATCGCCGAGAAGGCGGCGGATTGGATCAAAGCGACACGCTGATCGGGTTAAAAGTCATCTGAATTTTGTGGGAGGCTGCCCCTGCGACCGACCCAGCAGAAGCTCACTTCTTCTTGGCCACCACCCGCACCATCTCCAGGCACTGCTTGGCGTAGCCCCATTCGTTGTCATACCAAGCGACGATCTTGACGAAGCTCTTGTCGAGCGCAATACCGGCGGTCGCGTCGAACACGCTGGCGCAGGGCTCGCCGCGGAAATCGGTGGAAACCACCTTTTCGTCGGTGTAGCCCAGCACGCCCTTGAGCGCGCCTTCGCTTTGCGCTTTCATTTCGGCGCAGATCTCGGCGTAGCTGGCGTCGCTGTTCAGCTCCACGGTCAGGTCGACCACCGACACATCGGAGGTGGGCACGCGGAAGGCCATGCCGGTGATCTTGCCCTTGATCTCGGGGATCACCACGCCTACGGCCTTGGCCGCGCCTGTGCTGCTGGGGATGATGTTTTCCAGAATGCCGCGTCCGCCGCGCCAGTCTTTGCGCGACGAGCCGTCCACCGTCATTTGGCTGGCGGTGGCGGCGTGCACCGTGGTCATCAAACCGCGCTTGATGCCCCATTTGTCGTGGAGCACCTTGACCACGGGGGCCAGGCAGTTGGTGGTGCACGAAGCGTTCGAGATGATGGCTTCGCCTGCGTATTTTTTGTGGTTCACGCCGTAAACGAACATGGGGATGCTGTCTTTGGACGGGGCCGAGATCACGACCTTCTTGGCACCGGCTGCGATGTGCATCTGGCTGGTGGGCTCGGTCAGGTAGTGGCCCGTGCATTCGAGCACGATGTCCACACCCATCTGGCCCCAGCGCAGGTTGTGCGCGTCGCGCTCGTGCGAGAGTTTGATCTTCTTGCCGTTGACGATCAGGCTGTCTTCGGTGAAATCCACCGTGCCATCAAAGCGGCCGTGCACGCTGTCGTACTTGAGCATGTAGGCCAGGTAGTCCGACGGCTTGGGGTCGTTGATGCCGACGATCTGGATGTCGTTGAAGCCGTGTTTGAGTGCAGCGCGCAGGGCCAGGCGGCCAATGCGCCCGAATCCGTTGATACCCAACTTGATGGTCATGGTGAAAGCCTCGGGATAAAGTTACTAAACCGTTACGTAACCGGATTGGAAATCAAAACCCTTGCATGGGCCTGATCCTTGAACGTGCATCAGCGCGGGGCCCAACCCATGGCGCTGAAGAGGTTCATCCGGCGGGCCTGAATCAGGCCTTGAGCAGCGCCGCATGGACCGTGTCGGCCACGTTTTCGGCGGTGAAGCCGAAGTGTTTGAACAGCACGGGGGCCGGGGCCGATTCGCCGTAGGTGTCGATGCCGACCACGGCGGCGCAGCCGTATTTCCACCAGCCGTCGGTGGAGCCCATCTCGACCGCCACGCGGGGCAGGCCTTTGGGCAACACGCTTTGCTTGTATTCGGTGTCCTGGCGGTCAAACACATTGGTGCTGGGCATGGAGACCACGCGCACACCGATCTTGCGTTCGGCCAGCAGCTTTTGCGCGGCCAGGGCCAGTTGCACTTCAGAGCCGGTGGCGATGATCACGCTGTGGGTCTTCTTCATGCCGACGTGTTCAGGCTCGGACAGCACATAAGCGCCGCGGCTGATGTCGCCCAGATCGCTCTTGGGCGAGTAGGCCAGGTTCTGGCGGCTGAGCAGCAGGGCCGAGGGACGGTTGGCGTTTTGCAGGGCCACGGCCCAGGCCACGGCGGTCTCGGCCGTGTCAGCGGGACGCCACACGTCCAGACCGGGGATCAGGCGCAGGCTGGCGGCGTGCTCGATCGACTGGTGGGTCGGGCCGTCTTCGCCCAGGCCAATGGAGTCGTGGGTGAAGACATGGATCACGCGCTGCTTCATCAGCGCGGCCATGCGGATGGCGTTGCGTGAATAGTCTGAGAAGGTCAGGAAAGTGCCGCCGTAAGGGATGTAGCCACCGTGCAGGGCCACGCCGTTCATGATGGCGGCCATGCCGAATTCGCGCACGCCGTAGTTGATGTGGCGACCAATCTGGCCTTCTGCTGTTTTGACCACATCACCAGCCAAGTCCACGCGGAAGGCGGCGGTGCTCTTGGTGTTGGTCAGGTTGGAGCCGGTCAGGTCGGCCGAGCCGCCCAGCATTTCGGGCAGGGCGGCGGTGAAGGCTTCCAGCGCGATCTGGCTGGCCTTGCGGCTGGCCACGGTCTCGGCCTTGGTGTGGGCGGCGACCACGGCGTCGAACGCCACCTGGTTGAAGTTCTTGGGCAGCTCGCCCTTCATGCGGCGCACGAACTCTTTGGCTTGCGCCGGGAAGGCGGCTTTGTAAGCGGCAAAGGCGGTGTTCCAGGCGGCTTCGCGGGCTTTGCCAGCAGCCTTGGCATCCCAGTCGGCATAAACCTCTTTGGGAATCTTGAAGGGCTCGTGGCCCCAGCCCAAGGCTTCGCGGGTGAGCTTGATTTCTTCGGCACCCAGCGGTTCTCCGTGGGCTTTGGAAGTGCCTGCGCGGTTGGGCGAGCCTTTGCCGATGGCGGTCTTGCAGACGATCAGCGTGGGTTTGTCAGCGCTGTGTTTGGCCGAGGCAATCGCTTTGGAGATGGCGGCAGCGTCGTGGCCATCCACGGCGTCGATCACGTTCCAGCCGCAGGCGGCAAAGCGCTGGGGCGTGTTGTCGATGAACCAAGGGGCCACTTGGCCGTCGATCGAGATGCCGTTGTCGTCGTACAGGGCAATCAGCTTGTTCAGCTTCCAGGCGCCGGCCAAGGCCACGGCTTCGTGGCTGATGCCTTCCATCAGGCAGCCGTCACCCAGGAACACATAGGTGTGGTGGTTGACGATGGCGTGACCGGGTTGGTTGAACTCGGCGGCCAGCATTTTTTCGGCCAGCGCCATGCCCACGGCGTTGGTGATGCCCTGACCCAGCGGGCCGGTGGTGGTTTCCACGCCGGGGGTCACGCCCACTTCGGGGTGGCCTGCGGTTTTGCTGTGCAGCTGGCGGAAATTCTTGATTTCTTCGATCGGCAGCTTGTAGCCCGTCAGGTGCAGCACCGAATAGATCAGCATCGAAGCGTGGCCGTTGGACAGCACAAAGCGGTCGCGGTTGGCCCAATGCGGGTTGGCAGGGTTGTGTTGCAGGTGATCGCCCCACAGCGCCACAGCCATGTCGGCCATGCCCATGGGGGCACCGGGGTGACCGGAGTTGGCTTGTTGGACGGCGTCCATTGCGAGGGCGCGGATGGCGTTCGCCATTTGCTGTGTATTGGCCATGTGGGGCAACTCCGGGTAGTAATTCGGGAAAACCCCTTATTTTAACGGCCGAGCTTGCCCCTTTTCCTGTTCCCTGGACCGGCCAGACGGTGACCACGGTCCGTCCCCCGCTGGAGTTTTGTGGGAGCGGTGCCCTCGCCGAGATGTCTGGCTGTGCGCCTGGACTTGCCCCCGGTTCATGGCAACATCGCCCCATGACTGTTTCCTCCAGACCGCCTGCCCAGGCCATGGTCCTGGCCGCAGGCCGGGGCGAGCGCATGCGCCCTTTGACCGACGCAATCCCCAAGCCCTTGCTGCCCGTGCGCGGCCAGCCGCTCATGCAGTGGCCCATGCAAGGCCTGGCGCGTGGCGGCTTCACCCGCCAGCTGGTCAATACCGCCTGGCTGGGCGAGCAGATCCCGGCGTACTTTGGCGACCGTGTCACCTGGCCCGGCTTGCCCGAGGTGCAGATCAGCTACTCCCATGAAGGTCAGGACTTTGGCCAGGCGCTGGAGACTGCGGGCGGCATTGTGCGTGCCCTGCCCCTGCTGGATGAGGTGTTTTGGGTGGTGGCGGGGGATGTGTTCGCACCCGACTTTGTGTTCACGGCGCAGGCGGTGCAGCGTTTTGCCGCCAGCCCGGCGCTGGCCCATCTGTGGCTGGTGCCCAATCCGGCGCACAACCCGGGCGGCGACTTTGGCCTGTCGGCCACGGGTCAGGTGCTCAACCTGCCCAAAGGGGCGGCGGGCCGTGACCAAACCTTCAGCACCATCGCACTCTACAAACGGGTCTTTTTTGCCGATTGCGGCCTGCCTGCGGGCAACCCCCAAGGCGTCGCGCTGGCGCTGGCGCCCTTGCTGCGTGCGGCCATGGACCGGGGGCAGGTGACGGGCGAGGTGTATGCGGGCGACTGGACCGATGTGGGGACGCCCGAGCGGCTGGCGCAGCTCAACCAAGGCTAAGCTCCTCCAAGCTGTCGTCTTTCGTGGGAGCGAGCCCCTGCTCGCGAATGGGTCTAGGGGCCCACAGACATTCGGCCGCAGGGGCGGCCTCCTACAATGTTCAGATGACCTCCAACACGATCTACGCCCAACGCCGTGCCCGCCTCGCTGCCCAACTGGGCGCAGGAGGTATTGCCATCATCCCTACTGCGCCCGAGCGCCCGCGCAACCGTGACAGCGATTACCTGTACCGGCACGACAGCTACTTTTATTACCTGACCGGTTTCACCGAGCCCCATGCAAGCCTGGTGATCACGGCCGAGGGCGAGACCACGCTGTTTTGCCAGCCCAAAGACCTGGAGCGCGAAATCTGGGACGGCATCCGCCTGGGGCCAGACGCCGCGCCCGCCGCTTTGGGCGTGAGTCGGGCTTTGCCCATCGGCGAGATGGCGGCGCACATGCCCAAATTGCTGGAAAACCGCAGCACCGTTTGGTACCCCTTTGCCATCCACTCTGGCTTGGAGAGTTTGGTGAACGGCTGGCTGCAGTCGGTCCGCGCACGGGTGCGTTACGGCGCTTTGTGCCCCGAGCAGCAACGCGATGTGTGCAGCCTGCTCGACGAAATGCGTCTGGTGAAAGACCCACACGAGCAGGACATCATGCGCCGCGCCAGCGCCATCAGCGCTCGCGCCCACATCCGCGCCATGCAGCGCAGCGCCGCCATGCTGCGTGCGGGGCAAGAGGTGCGTGAATACCACCTGGACGCTGAGTTGCTGCACGAGTTCCGCCAAAGCGGTTCGCAGTACCCGGCCTACGGCTCCATCGTGGCGGGCGGGGCCAATGCCTGCGTACTGCATTACCGCGCCGACACCGCCTTGATCCAAAACGGCGATCTGGTGTTGATCGATGCCGGTTGCGAGCTGGATGGTTACGCCAGCGACATCACCCGCACCTTCCCGGCCAACGGCACATTCACCGGGCCGCAACGCACTTTGTACGACCTGGTGCTGGCTTCGCAAGACGCGGCCGTGGCCGCGACCAAGGCCGGGGCCCGTTTTGTCGACCCGCACGAGGCCACCGTGGCCGTGCTGGCACAGGGCCTGCTCGATGTGGGCTTGCTCGATAAGAACAAGGTCGGCAACGCGCAAGACGTGATCGCCAACCGCAGCTATTTCCAGTTTTACATGCACCGCACCGGCCACTGGCTGGGCATGGACGTGCACGACTGCGGCAGCTATGTCGAGCCTACGCAGGTGGGCCAGATCAGCGAGCGCAAAGACCCGCTGAGCGGCGAGATCATCAAGGACCGCCCCAGCCGCATCCTGCAGCCGGGCATGGTGCTGACCATCGAGCCGGGCTTGTATGTGCGCCCGGCACCCGGCGTGCCCGAAAAGTTCCACAACATCGGCATCCGCATCGAAGACGACGCCATCGTGACCGCCACGGGTTGCGAGTTGATCACGCGCGGTGTGCCGGTCCAGGCCGACGAGATCGAAGCCTTGATGCGCGGCTGAACGGCCCATGCAGTCGAGTTCGCCGCCGGGTTTTTCAGGCACGCTGCTCGCCATCCAGATCGGCCAGGTGCGCCCGCTGATGGTGGGCGGGCGCAAGCTGGTGTCGGCCATTGGCAAAACCACGGTCGCTGGCCCCATCGAGGTCGGTGTCCTGGGCCTGGTCGGTGACGAGCAAGCCGATTTGTCGGTGCATGGGGGCCTCGGCAAAGCGGTGTACGCCTTGCCTACGGAGCACCTGCCCTGGTGGCAGGCGCAGCGGCAGGCCCAGGGTGTGACGATGTTTGAAGAAGCTTTGGCACCGGGCTTTTTGGGTGAAAACCTGAGCCTGCAAGGCGTGCTCGAACAAGACCTTTTTGTGGGTGACCGCCTGGACTTTGGTGATGTGGTCTTGCGTGTGACCCAGCCACGCGAGCCCTGCGGCAAATTCAATGCCGTCATGGGTTACGCCCAGGCCGCCAAGGACATGGTGCAAAGCGGGCGCTGCGGCTTTTATTTGGCGGTGGACCAGCCGGGTCGTTTGCAAGCCGGTGCGTCTTTTCAGATCATTCCAGGGCAACGCTCGGTCAGCGTGGCGCAGGCCTTGCAGCACAAAGCCTGGAAGCATTTGCGCTGAACAGCCGCCATTTCGCCCTTCATTTGTGCGCAAAAGTCAAAAGCCAACTCACTGGCGAAGGGCATTACCCAGGCCTTGAGCGTTGAATGCGGGGTCTACAATGAAAATACCGCCTGACTGTCGCCCTGGATGTTGACAAATTCTTTGCCATCCAGATCCGTTGTCGAACCCCGGCAACCCCGACAGCACATCCCTACAACGGAGCCAAAACAATGACCAACAAGGTCCAAGCCGAAGAAAAACGCGCCCAGCTGCGCAAAGCCGCACTCGAATACCACGAGTTCCCCACCCCCGGCAAAATCGCTATCGCCCCGACCAAGCAACTGGTCAACCAGCACGACCTGGCGCTGGCCTATTCGCCCGGCGTGGCAGCCCCTTGCGAAGAAATCGTCAAGGACCCGGCCAACGCCTTCAAGTACACCAGCCGGGGCAACCTGGTGGGCGTGGTGACCAACGGCACCGCCGTGCTGGGCCTGGGCGACATCGGCCCGCTGGCCAGCAAGCCGGTCATGGAAGGCAAGGGGGTGCTGTTCAAGAAGTTTTCGGGCATCGACGTGTTCGACATCGAGATCAACGAAAAAGACCCGGACAAGCTGGTCGAGATCATCGCCTCCTTGGAGCCGACCTTTGGCGGCATCAACCTCGAAGACATCAAGGCCCCGGACTGCTTCTACATCGAGCGCAAGTTGCGCGAGCGCATGAAGATCCCGGTCTTCCACGACGACCAGCACGGCACCGCCATCGTGGTGGGCGCAGCCATCTTGAACGGCCTGAAGATCGTGGGCAAAGACCCGAAAAAGATCAAACTGGTCACCTCGGGCGCGGGCGCAGCGGCCCTGGCTTGCTTGGGTTTGCTGGTCAAGCTGGGCATCCCGCGCGAAAACATCTGGGTCACCGACCTGGCGGGTGTGGTCTACGAAGGCCGCACCGAGCTGATGGACGAAGACAAGATCCAGTTCGTGCAAAAGACCGATCTGCGCACGCTGCGCGAAGTGATCGCCGGAGCCGACGTGTTCCTGGGCCTGTCGGCCGGGGGCGTGCTCAAGCAGGACATGGTCCAGTCCATGGCCGCCAAGCCGCTGATTTTTGCGCTGGCCAACCCCAACCCCGAAATCGACCCGGCCGATGTGAAGGCCGTACGCGACGACGCCATCATGGCCACGGGCCGCACCGATTACCCCAATCAGGTCAACAACGTCCTGTGCTTCCCCTACATCTTCCGGGGCGCACTGGACTCGGGCGCGACCACCATCACGCTGGAGATGGAAATTGCGGCCGTGCACGCCATTGCCGAGCTGGCGCAGGCCGAACAAAGCGAAGTGGTGGCTGCAGCCTATGTGGGCGAGCCCCTGGCCTTTGGCCCCGAATACCTGATCCCCAAGCCGTTCGACCCGCGCCTGATGATGAAGATCGCGCCCGCCGTGGCGAAAGCCGCTGCAGAAAGCGGCGTGGCCCTGCGCCCGATCAAAGACCTGGACGCTTACCGCGAAAAACTGCAAGGCTTTGTCTACGCCTCGGGCACCATGATGAAGCCGATTTTCACGGCCGCCAAACGCGCCCTGAAAAAACGCATCGCCTACAGCGAGGGGGAAGAAGAACGCGTGCTGCGTGCCGCGCAGATCGTGGTGGACGAGGGCATTGCCCGCCCCACGCTGATCGGCCGCCCCGCCGTGATCGCCGAGCGCATCGAGAAATTCGGCTTGCGCCTGAAGGAAGAGCTGGACTACGACGTGGTCAACGTCGAAATGGACCACCGCTACCGCGATTTCTGGCAGACCTACCACCGCATGACCGAGCGCAAAGGCATCACCCAGCAGATCGCCAAGATCGAGATGCGACGCCGTTTGTCGCTGATTGGCGCCATGTTGCTGCACAAAGGCGACGTGGACGGCATGATTTGCGGCACTTGGGGCACCAACCCCATGCACCTGAACTACATCGACCAGGTGGTGGGCAAGCGCAAAGGCGTGAACACCTTCGCCTGCATGAACGGTTTGATGTTGCCGGGCCGTCAGGTGTTCATGGTCGACACCCATGTGAACTACGACCCCACGGCCGAGCAGTTGGCCGAATTCACCGTCATGGCCGCTGAAGAAATGCGCCGTTTCGGCATCCAGCCCAAGGCAGCCTTGTTGTCGCACTCCAACTTTGGCTCGTCGAACCAGCCCAGCGCCGTCAAGATGCGGCAGGTCTTGGACTTGTTGCGTCAAAACGCGCCCTGGCTGGAAGTGGACGGTGAAATGCACGGCGACGTGGCCCTGGACGCCGCAGCACGCCAGGCCCTCATGCCCAACAGCAGCCTGATCGGCGACGCGAATTTGTTGGTTTTGCCAAACATCGATGCCGCCAATATCGCTTACAACCTGCTCAAGACCGCAGCTGGTGGCAACATCGCTGTGGGGCCTGTTTTGCTGGGTGCGGCCAAACCGGTCCACATCCTCACGCCGAGCACCACAGTCAGGCGGATCGTGAACATGACCGCCCTGACGGTGGCCGATGCCAACGCAGCGCGTTAAGGCATAAAACAAGAGTCTGTGCTCACTTAAAGCGCGAATGTCCGGACAGGTTTTGCCTGTTTATTGGGCATTCGCTTGCTTTTTTATGTCGTTTGCCTCACACTAGCGCCTTCGAGTGTTCGGGTTAACCCGGGGACTTCTGAAAGGTGTTTTCATGAAGGTGGCGCGACAATTCGCCTCCCTGCAGCGCTGGTTACCGGTGCTTTTGGGGTTGATGTTATCAATTTGCACTATTTTGGTGCAAGCCCGTCCAGCCACCGATGCCCAAACTTCACCCGTTGTGCGGGTGACAGATTTGCCGCGAGAAGGCCAAGAAACGTACCAACTCATCCGCAAGGGCGGTCCTTTTCCCTACGAAAAGGACGGGACGGTTTTTGGCAATCGCGAGCGACTTCTGCCCCGCGAAGCGCGGGGGTTTTACCGTGAATACACCGTCAGAACACCCGGGGTGAAGCACCGGGGAGCGCGGCGCATCGTTTGCGGTGGCCAAATTCCCCGTGATCCACAGACCTGTTACTACACACAAGACCATTACGCGAGTTTTCGCATGATTGTCGACAAGCCTTGATTTTTTGACTCTAGAGAAAGACCACGGAGATGGACACGCCGATTCGTCATGACCAAGAGACGCCCCTGAAGGGCGTGCGGTCTAACATCGTGCAGTCGATCCGCGCTTACCGCGTGAGCGACTTGCAAGATGCCGCCCAAGGCCTGGGCCACCACTTTTTGTATGCCAACCTGGCCGAAGCCCAGAGCAAGCAAGACGTGCTGGACCTGATTGGTGCGCAATTCACATTGCCCTCGCACTTTGGCAAGAACTTCGATGCCTTGTACGACTGCATGACCGACCCGTTGCACAAGTCGGGCCCACAGCCTGGCTTCATCGTGGTGCTGGAGCAGATTCCCGCACACGCCAAGTTCGACAAGGAAGCCCGCGAGCAGTTGCTGGACATCTTCCGCGACACAGCCGATTACTGGGGAGACCGGAAGATACCCTTCCGATGCTTCTATTCTTTTCGGTAGCCCGTTCTGCACAAAACAGCCAAGCAGGACGGGCGAATGAGGCACAAAACGAAGACGCCGCCATGGCCGATTCGATCGAAGAAGGCGAAAAAATGCCCACCGACAAACTGGTGGACGTCTCGCCCCTGGCGCTGCGCATGAGCAGTCCATTCAACGCAGGTTACTGGCTCGCAGCTGCCTGAAACCCGCCCGGTCGCTCACGCGGCACCCATGAAAAAGCCCGTCAACGACGGGCTTTTTCTTTGGCGCGGAGCCCCCTGACGCGTCAGACAGCTTGAGCCAAAGCCACAAACTCGGCCACGGGCACCTCTTCGGCGCGGCGCTGCAAGTCGAAGTGGCCTGCAAAGCCTTTCTCATCGAGCCATTGGCCCAGGGTGTTGCGCAAAATCTTGCGGCGCTGGCTGAATGCCACCTGCACCAAGGTCTCCAGGGTCTTGACGTTGACCTGAGGCGGCTCGGCCAGCGGCACCATGCGCACCACCGCGCTGTCCACCCGTGGCGGTGGGTCAAAGCTTTCGGGCGGCACAAACAGCACGTTGGCCATGTCGTAGCGCCACTGCAGCATCACCGACAGGCGGCTGTAATCCGAGGTGGCGGGTTGGGCCACCATGCGGTCGATCACCTCTTTTTGCAGCATGAAGTGCTGGTCTTCGATCACATCGACCTGGTCCAGCAAATGGAACAGGATGGGGGTGGAGATGTTGTAGGGCAGGTTGCCGACGACGCGGATTTTGGCGGTGGAGGTGGCTGGCGTTTGGGCGCTGGCCAGCATGTGCGAGGCCAGCGCTCTGAAATCGACCTTCAACACGTCCGACTCGACCACTGAGAGGTGAGGGTGCTCGCGCAAGCGCACGGCCAGATCGCGGTCGAGCTCGATCACCGTGAGGTGACCCAAGCGCTCCACCAGGGGTTGGGTCAAAGCGGCCAGACCGGGGCCGATTTCGACCATGGGCTGGCCAGGCTCGGGGTGGATCGCGTCGACGATGGCATCGATGATGCCGCCGTCGGTCAGGAAATGCTGGCCAAACCGTTTGCGCGCGATGTGCTTCATTGCGGCGGCTCGCGCATCTCGACGTAAGCCCGGCCGCGAATGTCTTCGACCCAGGCGGCATAAGCTTCGTCAAGCTTCTTTTCACGCAAGGCATTGCGTGCCATGGTGCGCTGCTCCTGATCGCTCATGGGTGCGTTACGGCGGTCGGTGACTTCGATCAGATGAACACCAAACCGGGAGACCAAAGGCTCTGCCACCTGGCCTGGACGCAGGCGGTTCATGACCTGTTCAAACTCGGGTACAAACATGCCGGGGTTGGCCCAGCCCAGATCGCCGCCTTGTTGGGCGCTGCCGTCTTGTGACATCTGGCGGGCCACGGCGGCGAAATCGGCCTTGCCGGAGACCACGGCCTGACGCACTTCAGTCAGTTTGGCCACGGCCTGGGCTTGGGACATTTGTGCGCTTGGCCGCAGCAAGATGTGGCGTGCCCGTGTTTGCGTGACGAGCAAGGTGTTGGCCTGGCGGCGCTCCAGCACCTTCAGGATGTGAAAGCCCGCTGCGGAACGCACAGGCGCGGACACTTCACCCGTCTTCAGATTGCGCGTGGCGTCCAGGAAGAGTTCGGGGTAGCGGTCAGCGGGGCGCAAACCCATTTCGCCGCCATTGGCCCCCCGGTCGGCGGCTTGAGAAGTTGCTTTGGCCAATTCGGCAAAGTTTTCACCCGCCCGTGCGCGCCGGGCCACGTCGGCGGCACGTTCACCCAAAGCCTGCACGGCAGCCTCGCTGCTGTTTTCGGGCACCGCAATCAAGATCATGCCCAAATTCAATTGGGCGGGCACTTGGGCGGCTTGCGCCTTCAGTTGTTCGCGCAGGAATTGCTCGACTTCCAGGTCGCTCACACGCACGCGTCCTTCGATCTCCCGCTCGCGCAGGCGGCTGAGCGTCAGCTGGGTGCGCAATTGCTCGCGAAAGCTGCTCAGCGCGATGCCGTCTTGGGCCAGGCGTTTGTGCATTTCCTCGCGTGTCAACTGGTTGCTGGCCGCTACATTGAGCTCGGCCTGGTCGATGGCCTCGCTGTCGATCTTGATGCCCGCTTCACGGGCCTGCTGCATCTGCGCTTTTTCATTGATCAACTGCTCCAGGGCCAGCCGCGTGAGCTCGCTGGCATCGGGCCGGTTGCCCCCGCGTGCGGCGGCTTCGTTGGCCAGGCGTTGGCGCAGCACCTGAACATCCCGGTTGGTGATGGGCTCGGAATTGACCACCGCCACAATGAAGTCGGCCTGACGGTTGCTGGTGGTCGGCGCTGCCGTTTGCGCCCAAGCGCCAGTGCTGGCGAGCAAACCCATGACGCCCCAAACAGACGCCACAAATGCGGAGCGGGCAGGAGAAAACAGTTTATTCATAGTGCTGGAACCGACTGGGTTGAACCGTGCTGTCGCGCAGGTATTGGTAGCGGGGAATGTTGTCACTGAGGCTCTTGAGGGGGCTGATGCCCACGCGGGCGAAACCGATGAATTCAAGCTGGAAAAGGATGCGGCTGTTCGAGCTCGTTGGGCTGGCTGCGGAAACGTTGGTCTGCAGCCGTTGAAAAGCCACCCGCCCCAACCAGCAGCCCGCATCGTATTCCAGGCCCAGCAAGGTGTCGACCAGGCTGCGCTCTTTCAGGCTGTAGTTCAGACGGCCCACGGTGTACCAGCGGTCTGGCCCCAGGCCTTGACCGGGTGTGCGGGACCAGGCCGTTTCGGCTTGCCGGTCGGTGTTGCCCACCAGGTCGCTCAAAGGCCATTGCCAACCTACATCCACAAACTCGGATGCTGTTGTGCCAGGCGTGACCTGGTTATTAGCCCGGTAAGCTGCGTTGATCACCCGGTAGGGGCTGTGGCTGTAGCGGGCCTGCAAGGTGGTGCGGGCGATGTCGTGCGTCTGGTTGTTGGCTTGCAGGGTTCCGTCAAAGGACCAGCGGTCGTCCCAGCGGATACCGGCACCGAACAAAATGTCGCTCAAACCGGCCTTGACCGGGGGAGGATTGCTTTGAAGTCCGACAAGTTGGTCTGAAAACCGGATGCGCTGTGCGACACCCACCCGAAGCATTTCTGCACCGTTGTTCGCATCAAAAAAGCGGCTGCTCACACCCAAGGTCAGCGCGTCGTTGTCGGCCAATCGGTCATGGCCCACATAGGTGTTTTCGCTGTAGATCGTGGACAGGTTGAAGTCGGTGGCACCGCTGTCGTAAAGCGGCAGCATGCTCTGGTCCTTGTAAGGTGTGCGGGCGTAAAAGGCCCGGGGCTCCAGGGTCTGCAGCACGTCGCGCCCGAACCAGCGGGTTTCGCGTTCAAACACCAGCCCGGAATCCAGGCTGAAGGTCGGCAACACCCGGTTCACCGCCGTGGCCCCGTTGTTCAGTGCCCGGTCCATCTGGTAGCGCGTGGCATGCAGTTGCAGCTTGGGCGTCACGAAGCCCCAAGGGCGAATCCAGGGGCGGCTGACCTGGGCCTGCACGAAACTGCGCTCGCCGTTGCGCGGCAGGCCCGCATTGGCGATGCGCGAGTAGTCGGCCTCAAAACGCGTGGTGTCGCCCACCACCGACCAGTCCAGGCCTTCGGCATTCCATTGACCATAGCGCATGGTGATCTGCGGTGCCCTGTCGTAAGGCGGCGCGGCTTCTTGCAGGTTTTGCCAGCGCTGCACCTGTGCGCTCATGCTGAAGTCGCCCCGACCCCAGGACAGCACGCCCGTGGAAGGCAGCACGCGTTGTGTCAGCACCAGACCTGAGCGTGGAAAGTCCCGCCAGTAGTTGTTGTCGCTCACGCGGTTCAGGGTCAGGCCCAGGCCAATGCGGCCCACGCTGTCCAGTCCGGTGTCGATGCCGCCGTTGTGTTGGCTGGTCAAGCCCCAGCGTGTTTGCGAGCGCAGTTTGTCGCCGGGCATCAGGTTCAAGCGAACCTGTCCGTTGTAGTCGCGTTCCAGGTAACGGAATTCGGAGTCGACCGCGACGCCCCGTTGGCTCATGACGTGGGTGGTCACCGTCGCATCGCGGTTGGGCGCGATGTCGAAGTAGTAGGGCTGCGCCACTTCGACGCCGTTGACCGTGTCGATGCTCAGCAGGGGCGGCAACAGGCCGGACTTGCGTTCGTTGGTCAACGGCAGGCTGATCGAGGGGGCTGCAAAAACGGGCACGTCCTGGAATCGGAACTGCACGCCTTCGGCCTGGATGGTCGATTCCTCTTCGTCCACCGTCAGTTTGGCGGCTTTCAGCAACCAGGCGGGCAGCCATTCCGGGCCGGGTGTGCGGCGGCATGTGGTGTAGTTGGCCTGGCGAAGGAGGGTCCGCGTGTTGTCCACAAACTCGACTTGGGCGGCTTGGCCATAGCCGCCACTGCTGTACAACTCGAAGTCGGGCTTTTCAAAGGTGCCCTGAAAGCTGTCGACCTTGAGCCTGAGGTGTGGACCGGTGAAGACGCTGGTCTCGGTGCTCACGCGCACCTGGCCTTTGGCGTCCACCACGTCCTGTGTCTGGTCGTAGTCCACCCGGTCAGCGCTCAAGGCCAGTCCGGGCCGCCGCACGCTGGCCTGGCCCTCGACCACCAGGTCCATGTCGGGCCGTGCGGTGATTTGGTCGCCTTTGACAAACACCGCCCCTTCGGACTTCTGGCGATCCGTGACGGCTTCTTCCAGCAAAGGGCTGCTGCGCAGTAGCAAACCGGCAGGTTGGGCCTGCACCCAGCTGCTCCCCAGGGCCCACAGCAGCGCCACAGCCACCGAGCAGGGGGCCAAGGCCATGGGGGGAGTCAGCGGCAAGGAAGGCAAAGCGGAATGGGTGGCCACAAATAGCGAAAGTGATGAAAAAGACAGGCTGTCATCGCCCCTTGGGGGCACAGGCAGGCTTTGTAGAATGGGATTATCCATGAGCCACCCCTCTCTATCTTCCATGCCCTCGCCAGCGCCTGTTTCTGTGGTCCATTGGACCGACCCCCTTCGTCAGGATCTGTTCCAGCAATGGCTGGCAGGCATCGCACCCACCCAGGGTCTTTTGCCGGATACCTTGCGGGTGGCATCGGCCGACGCCAGCTTTCGCCGCTACCTGCGGGTGGACACGATTCAGGGCGGCAGCCGCATCGTCATGGACGCGCCGCCCGACAAGGAAAACTCCGAGCCCTTCGTCCGCATTGCCGCCTTGATGAAGGCCGCGGGCCTGAATGCCCCCGAGGTGCTGGATTGGCACGAGGCCCACGGCTTCATGCTGCTGAGCGACCTGGGCGATGCCACCATGATGTCGGCCATCGACCCCGAACGCCCGCAAGCCAACCACGGCCTGTACATGCAGGCGGTCGATACGCTGGTGCAGTGGCAGTTGGCCTCGCGCCCTGGCTTGCTGCCGCCCTATGACGCCGCGCTGTTGAACAGAGAGCTGAGCCTGTTCCCCGATTGGTATTTGGCCCAGCACCGGGGCGTGCAATTGCAAGGCGCGCAGCGCGAGGTGTTCGACAAGGCTTTTGCCCTGATCGTGCAGCGCAACCTGGCCGCACCCAGCGTGTACGTGCACCGCGACTTCATGCCACGCAATTTGATGATGCCGTTTGGCGCGAATCCTCAACTCGGCGTTTTGGACTTCCAGGACGCGGTCTATGGCCCCATCACCTACGACATCGCCAGCCTGATGCGCGACGCCTTCCTCACCTGGGAGGAAGACTTTGTGCTCGACATCACCATCCGCTATTGGGAAAAAGCCCGCAAGGCGGGGCTGATGGACTTTGAAGACTGGCACAGTGACTTTGGTGCGTTTTACCGCGCGGTCGAGTGGATGGGCCTGCAGCGCCACCTGAAAGTGGCGGGCATCTTTGCCCGCCTGACCCTGCGCGACGGCAAGCCCAAGTACCTGGCCGATGCGCCGCGTTTCATCGACTACATCCGCAAGGCCTGCGACCGTTACCGCGAGCTGGGTCCTTTGCTCAAGCTCATCGACGAGATCGAAGGCACCACACCTCAAGTCGGCTTCGCCTACGGGCGCATGTGAGCATGCCGCGCTTTTTTTGCCCTGCCCCTTTGGTCACTGGCCTGGCCTTGAGCCTGCCTGCGGGCGCGGCCCGCCATGTGCAGGTGCTGCGCCTGCAGCCGGGCGATGTGATCACCTTGTTCAACGGCGAAGGCGGCGAGTTTGACGCCACGGTGACCCGCATGGGCCGCAGCGATGTCGAGGTCGAAGTCGGTGTGCACCGCGCAGTCGAGCGCGAAGCCAGCCGTGCCGTGCACCTGCTGGCCGGTATCACCGCCAACGAGCGCATGGACTGGCTGGTCGAAAAAGCCACCGAGCTGGGCGTGGCCAGCATCACGCCGCTGGTGGCCGAGCGCAGCGTGCTCAAGCTCAAGGGCGAGCGCGCCGAGAAAAAACTGGCGCACTGGCAAGGCGTGGCCGTGGCTGCCGCCGAGCAGTGCGGGCGCAACCGCGTGCCGCTGATCCATCCGGCCGTGAGCCTGAAAGAGTGGCTGGCACATGCCGCGCCTGGTGAACGCTGGGTGCTGTCTTTGTCCGATGGCACCCGGCCGTTGTCGGAGATGGCAGGCACCGACACCGTGACGGTGCTCAGCGGCCCCGAGGGCGGGCTGAGTCCCGCAGAACAGACCGCCGCCTTGGCCGCAGGCTTTGCACCCGTGACCCTGGGCCCCCGCGTGCTGCGGGCCGAGACCGCGCCTTTGGCCGTCTTGGCCGTTTGTGCCTGATCTGGGCCAAGCGCCGGGTGTCGCTTTGGGCGACATCCCTTCATAAGTCGCAGGCGATACACTGGCCCACATGAACGCCAACCTCATCCTCCTCACGCTCTGCCAGGGCCTGTTTTTCACCAACAACGTCACCTTCATCGCCATCAACGGGCTGGTGGGTTTGTCCATGGCGCCGCTGGGCTGGATGGCGACCCTGCCCGTCATGGGCTATGTGGTGGGGGGTGCGCTGTCGACCGGGCTGGTGGCCAAGAGTCAGTCGCGCTGGGGGCGCAAGGTGTCGTTTCAGCTGGGGCTGGGCGTGGCTTTGTTTTCGGCACTGCTGGCCGCTTACGCCGCCTGGAGCCACAACTTCTGGTTGCTGGTGGCGGCCACGGTAATTGCCGGTTATTACAGCGCCAACGGCCAGTTGTACCGTTTCGCGGCGGCCGAGTTGGCGGCCGACGGCTTCAAGGAAAAAGCGGTCTCGCTCGTGTTGGCCGGGGGTTTGATCGGCGCCATCGTGGGCCCTAACCTCGCCTCGCGCACCCGTACTTTGTACGAGGTGCCGTTTTTGGGCGCTTACATGGCGCTGGGCATTGTGGCCATCTTGGCCATGGTGTGCATGGCCTTCATCCGCTTCCCGGCGGTGCCCGCCAAAAAGCCGGGCGACAGCGCGGGCAGGCCCCTGTCCGAGATCATGCGCCAGCCCGTGTTCATTGTGGCGGCGGCTGCGGCAGCGCTCAGCTACGGTGTGATGAACCTGCTGATGGCCGCCACACCGCTGGCCATGCAGGTGTGCGGGTTCAGTTTTGACGACGCGGCGCTGGTGCTGGAGTGGCATGTCATCGGCATGTTCGCGCCGGGCTTTTTCACGGGGCACCTGATCAAGAAATTCGGCACCCTGCAGATCATGGGTGCGGGCGTGCTGATCAATTTCGCCTGCATCGCCATCGCGCTCACGGGTGTGAATCTGCACCAATTCCTCATTGCGCTGTTCCTGCTGGGCCTGGGCTGGAATTTCCTGTTCACCGGCAGCACCACCTTGGCGATGAAAGCCTGGACCCCCGCCGAAAAAGACCGGGGTCAGGCGGCGATCAACTTCTTTGTGTTCACCACCATGGCGGTGACTTCGTTCGCTTCCGGTGCTTTGGTCACCACCCAGGGCTGGATGTGGCTGAACATCGGCTCGTTGTTCCCGGTGGCCCTGACCGGGGTGGCGCTGGTCTGGATGGTGCTCAAACAGAAGGCTGCGCAGAAAACCGCGCCAGCAGCCAGCGCTTGAGCGCGGTGAACACCTGGGCGCGGTAGAGGTCGTTGAAGACCTCGTGGTACATGGCCTCAAAGCATTGGGCTTGCACCACTGCCTGGGGTGCCGCATCGGCAAAGTCTGCGGTGGCCTGCGCATTGACCAGCTTGTCTTGCCCTGCGTAAAGCAGCAGGGTCGGCACCTGCCACTGCGGGGCATCGCGCAGGGTTTGCTCGCCTTGCGACAGAATCCAGGCGGCCAGTCCTGTGGCGATGCGGCGGTGCACCAGCGGATCGGCTTGGTAGGCTTTCACCACATCCGGGTCGCGTGACACGAACTCGGTTTTCAGGCCGTTGTCCACCCGCACATGGGGCACCACGCGGGGCAGGGTGGCCAGCAGCATGCGCTGAAAAAAGGTCGGGAACGCGCCCAGTGCCGGAGACGACAAGACCGCCGCATCCACCGGGCGCAGTTGTTCGGCCAAGGTGCGTGCCACCACCAGGCCGCCCATGCTGTGGCCCAACACAATGAGGGGCGTGTTGGCCAAAGCCGGGCGTTGGCGCGTATCGTCGATCACCCGGCACAAATCGGCCTGCAAGCTGCCAGGGCGCAGCAGGTCGCCCCGTGCGCCTTCGGATTGGCCGTGCCCTTGCTGGTCGTAGCCGCGCACCGCAAAACCCCATTGGTGCAAATTCGCGGCCAATTCGCCATAGCGCCCGGCGTGCTCGCCCAAGCCGTGCACCAACAGCACGGTGCCCAAGGGCTTGGTCGCAGGCAAGACCCAGTCGTACACCGCCAGCTGGCCCGCTTCGCCCTGCAGGCTTGACGTGGTCGGGCGCGAGATCGACAGCCGTTGCGACAACATCACGGCATGCGGGCCATGACTTCGGCCACGGCAGCGGTGAGTTTCTTGGCATAGGGCACATGCAAAAACTCATTCGGCCCGTGCGCGTTGCTTTTGGGGCCTAGCACGCCGCAGACCATCATTTGCGCTTGGGGGAAACCGGCGCTCAGCATGTTCATGAGCGGGATGGTGCCGCCTTGGCCGATGTAGCCCACACCTGCACCAAAGTGCGCCTGGCTGGAGGCGTTGAGCGCCTGCTCGAACCAGGGCAAGGTGTCGGGGGCGTTCCAGCCTGTGGCGCCGCCGCCGCTTTCAAAGGTGACTTTGGCCTGGTAAGGCGCGTTGTCTTCGAGCAGGGCTTTCATCTCGGCCACGGCCTGCGCCGCGTCCACCAGCGGGGGCAGGCGCAGGCTGAGCTTGAAGGCGGTATAGGGCCTGAGCACATTGCCCGCGTCTTTCAGCGCCGGGAAGCCTTCGGCCCCGGTCACGCTCAGCGTGGGCGTCCAGGTGCGGTTCAGCAGGGCCTGCACCGGGTCGGTGGTGGTGGGCAGGGCAAAGGTGGTCGAGCCGCCGCAGTCGTAATGCGCCCACGGGAAGCGCTTGTACACCTCGTCGCCCAAGATGGCGGCGGTGGCCTGCGCTTGCGCCAGCCGCTCGGCAGGCACTTCGCAGTGGAAGCTGGCGGGCAGCAATCGGCCCGTGGTGCTGTCTTCGAGGCGGTCCAGCACCTGGCGCATGATGCGAAAGCTTGACGGCACCAGGCCCGAGGCGTCGCCCGAGTGGATGCCCTCGGTCAGCACCTGCACCTTGAGCGTGCCGCTGGCCATGCCACGCAGGCTGGTGGTGAGCCACAGCTGGTCGTAGTTGCCCGCGCCGCTGTCCAGGCAAATCACCAGGCCCACATCGCCCAGGCGGGTGCGCAGCGCGTCCACATAGGGCAGCAGATCGTAGGAGCCGGACTCTTCGCAGGTCTCGATCAGGCCGACGATGCGCGGGTGCGGTGTCTTCTGGGCCTTGAGGGCCTGCACGGCGGCGATGCTGGCGTACACCGCATAACCGTCGTCCGCGCCGCCCCGGCCATAGAGCTTGCCGTCTTCATAAACCGGGGTCCAGGGGCCCAGGTCATTGCGCCAGCCGTTGAACTCGGGCTGCTTGTCCAGGTGGCCGTACATCAGCACCGTCTGGCCCGAGCCCTCGCTGGCGGCGCGGGTGGCGGCCACTTCAAAAAACATGACCGGCGTGCGCCCGGGCAGGCGGATGATTTCGAGCGTCAGGCCTTCGACTTTCTGCGCCTCCACCCATTGCGCCGCATGGCGCAGCACCGACTCGATGTGGCCGTGCGCGGCCCAGTCGGCATCGAACGCGGGCGACTTGGCCGGGATTTCGATGTATTTCTTCAACTCGGGCAGGATGGTGCTGTCCCAGGCTTGGGTGACATCCTGAAGGGCGCGGGCGCTGTCGAGCGTGCCTTCGGGCATTTCGCGGTGCAGGGGAGCGTTCATGGGGCGGAGTTCCTCGGGTCATCGTCAAAGAAAAACACTGTAGCGCTTTTGCGCGGGGCTGGCCACGCCAGCTGTTCGCTGCGGTGACAGGAGGGTGACGGTGCCCACCCAGGAGGGCGGCACAATGGGCACCCTGTCCATGCCAAAAGGTGTCCGATTGAACATGCTGGCGCTTGCATCACCCACACCGGGGTCTGTACCGCGCATCGGTGCGCTTGTGCTGGCCGCAGGTGCGGGCAGCCGCATGGGCCATCGGCCCAAATGCCTGCTGCAGCAAGGCGGCATGAGCTTGCTGGAGCGGCAATTGCAGGCTTTGTCATTGGCGGGTGTGGCACCCATTCGGGTGGTACTGGGGCACCACGCCAAGCGGATCCTGCAAGAGGGGGCATTGGCCCGCTGGTCAGCACAACCGGTGCTCAATCCGCAACCCGATGATGGTCACGTCAGCTCACTGCGTGCCGGTTTGCGCGCCTTGCCATCCGGGCTCGATGCGGTGGTGGTGGCCTTGGCTGACCAGCCCTTGATCGATGTGCGGGCGGTGCAAGCGTTGCTGCAAGCTTTTGCGCAACGCCCTGTCGGCACGCAGCTGCTGCAACCGAGCGTGCAAGGCCTGCCAGGCAACCCGGTGGTCTTTACCTGCACCGTCATGGCGCAAATTCTGGCGGGTGATGTGGACATGGGCGCACGCCAATGGCAGCAGGCGCACCCCGAAGCCGTGTACCGCTGGGAAACACGCGATGGCCATTACCGTCTGGACGTGGACAATGAAGCCGACCGCCAGGCGGTGGAGCAGTTGACAGGTCAAAGCCTGCGCTGGCCGCACGATTTGGACCTCTAAAAACAGACGCACATGCACAGCATCGACATCGACGTGATCCGCACCGCCCTCGATTGGCAAAGCCGGGGCCACCGCGTGGTCATGGGCACGGTGGTGCGCACCTGGGGTTCGGCCCCGCGCCCGCCAGGCTCGCTCATGGTCATCCGGGGCGATGGCCAGGTGGCCGGCTCGGTGTCGGGCGGCTGCATCGAAGACGATCTGATCCGCCGCGTGGCCGCTGGCGAGCTGGCGCTGCGCCTGCCCGAAACTACCACCTATGGCCAGACCGCCGAAGAAGCGCGCCGCTTTGGCCTGCCCTGCGGCGGCACGGTACAGGTGGTGCTGGAGCCGCTGTCGCCTCAATCGCAACTGCGCGAATTGCTGGTGCTGATCGAGCAACACCAGCGCGTGGAGCGCCGTCTGGACATGGCCACAGGCCTGGTGCGCATGGGGGCCGCCACCACAGGCGACAAGCTGCAGTTTGACGGCCAGAGCCTCACCACGGTGCACGGCCCGCGTTTGCGTTTGCTCATCATTGGCGGCGGGCAACTCTCGCGTTATCTGGCCAGCATGGCCGTGATGCTGGACTACCAGGTCACCGTGTGCGAGCCGCGCACCGAATACCGCGAAGGCTGGAACACCATGGCCGACGTGACCCTGTCCACCCAGATGCCCGATGACCTGGTGCTGGCCATGTGCCTGGACCACAACAGCGCTGTGGTCGCGCTGACCCACGACCCCAAGCTCGATGACCTGGCCCTGATGGAGGCGCTGCGCACGCCCGCTTTTTATGTGGGGGCTTTGGGCTCGCTGCACAACAATGCGCAACGCCGCAAGCGCTTGTTGGCGTTTGATTTGAGCGAAGCCGAGGTGCGCCAGTTGCACGGTCCGGTGGGGCTCAACATGGGTGCTTTGACCCCGCCCGAAATCGCGCTGAGCATCGTGGCCGAAATGACCGCCATGCGTCGCGGCGTGGACCTCGGTCAGGCACTCAGCAACTGGGAAGGCTCGCAGACGGTGTGCAGGTCGGGTTGAAGGGGTTCAAGCCCGGACAACGTCCAGGATCAATTTCAGTGACACCAACAGCAAGCCCACCTGCACCCATTTGAAGAACCAGTCGTCGGCGATTTTGCGCGTCAGATAAGCCCCGACCACTGTGCCCACCAGGGCAAACGGGATCAGCACCAGTGCGCCCGTCAGTTCATGGGGGCCATAGGGCTGCAGCTGGTGATAAGGCCCCAGTTTGGCCAGGTTGATGACGGCGAAAAACAAAGTCGAGGTACCGGCAAACACCAGCTTGGGCAGTTGTTGGGGCAGCAGGTAAACCTGAAACGGTGGGCCACCCGCATGCGAGATGAAGCTGGTAAAACCGGACAAACCGCCCCACAGCAGTCCCTTTTGCCAGTTGGCTGACCTTGGTGCTTGCGCGGTGTTGCGCTTGCGCCAGGCGTTGAGCACAAAGCCCACGCCCATGAGACCGATCATCATTTTCACGGCCGTGTCGGACACCAGCGAGGCGGTGAGCCAGCCCACCAACACACCGCCCACACCAGCCGGAACGAGGATTTTCAGGTTGATGGCGCTGAAATTTTTGCGGTACAACCACAACCCGACCATGTCAGAGATGATGTAGATGGGCAGCAGCATCACGACCGCTTTGACCGGGGACATGAACAGCGAAAGAATGGGCACGGACAGCATGCCCACCGTGGGCAAGCCCCCTTTGGACAGACCCACCATGGCAGCAGCCAGACCCGCCCAAATCAGGTAATGAAGATCATCCATCACAGCTCAGGTCACAAGGTCTCGGGTTCACAGGTAAGGACGCACCCAGCCCAAGCCGCGTGAGGTGCCCCCCGCCGAAGCATCGGCCGGGTTGTACTCGCAGCCAATCCAGCCGTCCCAGCCGCATTCGGCCGACACCTTGTCGATGGTCTGGAAGATGTGGGTCCAGTTCACCTCGCCCGTGCCCGGCTCGTGGCGGTGCGGCACTTCGGCGATCTGGAAATGCCCCACCCGGCCCGTGGGCAGGTACTGGGCGATCTTGGCGCTCAAATCGCCCTCGACGATCTGGCAGTGGAACAGGTCCATCTGCACTTTCACATTGGTCGCACCCACGGCCTGCACGATGCGGTGCGCATGGTCCTGGCGGTTGAGGTGAAAGCCCGGCACGCTGCGCGTGTTGATCGGCTCCACCAGCACATCGCGCCCGGCCTTGGCGGCTTCAACGGCGGCCCATTGCAGGTTGCCGATGAGTGTGGCGTCAGCCGCTTCAGGGCTGGCTCCCTCGGCCCGCAGGCCCACCATGGCGTGGATGCGCGGGCAGTTCAGCGCCTCGGCATACACCAGGGCTTGCGCAAAGCCGGTGCGAAACTCGGCTTCGCGCCCGGGCACACTGGCCGTGCCCCGTTGGCCCGTCTCCCAAGCCTTGCCAAAGCTGTCGGTATCGGTGCCGCCCGGCGGGGCGTTGAACAGGACCTGTTGCAGTCCGTTCCCCTTCAGGCGGGCGGCCAGCTCTTGCGCAGGAAAGGCATAAGGAAACAAATACTCCACGGCCTTGAAACCGTCTTTGGCCGCCGCTTCAAAGCGGTCCAGAAACGGCAGATCGGGGTACATCATCGAGAGGTTGGCGGCAAAACGTGGCATGGGTTTCTTTCGATAAAACGTGATGGAGGTCGGGGGTTCGGGCGCGAGGTGCCATTGTCAGACTCAGACACAACATGCCCTTGTCTGTCTCAGGCCTAACAAGCCACTGTCACCCCGGACTTGATCCGGGGTCCATGTGCACTCACCCATGCTGGATCCCGGCTCGGAGGCCGGGATGACAAGCTGAAGATATCCATGGGCTGGCGCATCACCACCGCGCTCCAAAGACTTGGCGCAGTTCGTCCAGCTCGCTGGCGTGCAGGGGGGGCGTGTGGGCTTGCAGCTGCATCAGCCGTGCCGTTTCTTCCAGCTCTTCGAGCGTGGCCATGGCGGCGGCGGGCGTGTCGTGCCAGACATTGGGCCCCAGGCGGGCGAGCATCACCGCACGGATGGGCGTGCCGCCAGCGGCATATTGGCGGATCAGGTCGGCCACAGTTTGCGCGGCATTGGGGCTGCCCGGGCGGTGGTAAGGCACCAGTGGCACATGGCCGACCTTCATCACAAAGTAAGGCGTGATGGGCGGCAGCAGTTCAGGGCCTTGAGCGTTCAGGCTGAGGGCCACGCAGTGCGTGCTGTGCGTGTGGATCACGCAGCGCGTGTCGGCATCGTGCTCGCAAGCTGCGGCGTAAATCTGACGGTGCAAGGCGATGGTTTTGCTGCCTTTGTCACCGCTGATTTGCTGGCCTTGCAGGTCCAGCTTGGCCAGGCGTGCCGGGTCCAGAAAACCCAGACACGCATCGGTGGGCGTGATCAGGAAGCCGTCATGGAGCCGCACGCTGATGTTGCCCGCCGTGGCGTGCACATAACCGCGCTCGAACAGGCTGCGGCCCACGCGGCAGATCTCTTCGCGGGCTTGGGATTCATTCATGCGCGGTCTCCGGATGGCATGGGGGCATTGTAGGAGCGGCCGTTTTTGTGGGAGGTCGCCCCTGCGGCCGAATACTGGCTGTGGCACAGACCCACATTCGCGAGCGGGGGCTCGCTCCTACAGGGAGATGGCTCATTGCAAGGTCGCAAAGGCTTTGGTGAAAAAATCCTCGGTGCCAAAGTTGCCCGACTTGAGCGTGATGTGCACACCGGAAGGCGCATGGCACCAGGGCACACCCGGGTCGATTTGCGGGCCGATTTGCAGCTGCGCGATGCCCAGCGCCTGCACACAAGCGCCCGAGGTTTCACCGCCCGCCACCACCAGCTGCTTCACACCCAGACCGACCAATCCACGCGCCACAGCGGCCAGTGCGTGTTCGACCAAAGCACCCGCTTCGGCCACGCCCAGCTGCGCCTGCACGGCTTTCACGGCATCGGGTTCGGCGGTGGAGTACACCAGCACCGGGCCGTCTTTCAAGAGCGGTGCGGCCCAGGCCAGCACCTGCTGCACCACGGCCTCACTTTGGCCATGCATCAAGCTGGCGGGGCCAATGGCCCGAGCGGGCCGACCAGTGGCTTTGAAATGCGCCACCTGCGCGTTGGTGGCCACCGAGCAGCTGCCCGAAACCACCGCCTGCAAGCCACTGGCCGCAGGCAACTGGCTCGCTTGCAGCGAAGGCTTGAGGCCAAAGTTGGCGGGCAGGCCAATCGCCACGCCCGAACCCGCGGTGACGAGCGGCATGCCCTTCAAGGCAGGCCCGAGCCGATGCAGGTCGTCGTTGCTGGTCGCGTCCACCACGGCCACGCCCACACCTTCGGCGCGCAGCGCGGCGATGTGTTCGCGAATCGCCGCTTCGCCCTGTGCCACGGTTTTGTAGTCGATCAAGCCCACCTTGCGCTTCGTTTGCGCCTGCATCACACGCACCAAGTTGGCGTCGGTCATCGGTGTGAGCGGGTGGTTTTGCATGCCCGACTCGTTCAGCAGCACATGGCCTGCAAACAGGTAACCCTTGAACACGGTGCGACCGTTGTCCGGAAAGGCTGGGGTGGCGATGGTGAAGTCCGTGCCCAGCGCGTCCATCAGCGCTTCGGTCACCGGGCCGATATTGCCTTCGGGCGTGCTGTCAAAGGTCGAGCAATATTTGAAATAAATTTGCTCTGCGCCTTGCGCCTGCAGCCACTTCAAGGCGTCAAGCGATTGGGCGATCGCCTCGGCCGCTGGAATGGTGCGCGACTTGAGCGCCACCACCACCGCATCCACCTCGGCGGCCAGGGGCCCTGTGGGCACACCGATGGTCTGCACCACCCGCATGCCTGAGCGCACCAGGTTGTTGGCCAGGTCCGTGGCACCTGTGAAGTCGTCTGCAATACAGCCCAGTTTCAATGTTTTGGTCATGGTTGGCTTGTGTTGGGGTGTTGTTGTGGGAGCGCGCCCCTGCGCGCGAAGGCTTTCGGCCGTAGGGGCGGCCACCCACAAGCTTCAGGAACCTTTGGGACCAGGCAACTCAATGCCAGGAAAAATTTTGATCACCGCGCTGTCGTCTTCCTTGGCAAAACCCGCGGTGCTGGCCTGCATGAACATCTGGTGCGCGGTGCTCGACAGCGGCAGCGGGAACTTGCTGGCACGCGCCATGTCCAGCACGATGCCCAGATCCTTCACAAAAATGTCCACGGCTGAGAGTGGCGTGTAGTCCGCCGCCAGCACATGGGCCATGCGGTTTTCAAACATCCAGCTGTTGCCCGCGCTGTTCGTGATCACCTCGTACAAAGCCGCAGGGTCCACACCTTCGCGCAGGCCCAGGGCCATGGCTTCGGCCGCCGCGGCGATGTGCACGCCCGCCAGCAATTGGTTGATGATCTTGACCTTGCTGCCCGCGCCCGCGCTGTCGCCCAGCTTGTAGACCTTGGCGGCCATGGCGTTCAAAAAGGGCTCGGCCAATGCATAAGCCTCGGGCTTGCCCGCCGTCATCATGGTCATCTGACCACTGGCCGCCTTGGCCGCGCCGCCCGAGATGGGTGCGTCCACATAACGCAGACCCATGGCCTCCAGCCGGGCTTCGAGCGCGACCGACCAATTCGGGTCCACGGTGGAGCACATCACGAACACGCTGCCGGGCTTCATGCTGGCCGCGCAACCGGGGGTGGTGCCGTCGCCAAACAGCACGCTCTCGGTCTGTGCAGCGTTGACCACCACCGACACGATCACATCACACGCCGCGCCCAGCGACGCCAGCGAGTCGTGCGCCACGCCGCCGTCTTGTGCAAAGGCTGCGGCCACTTCGCGGCGCACATCAAACACCTGCACGCTGTGCCCGGCGCGGCGCAGCGATGCGGCCATGCCCGAGCCCATGGCCCCCAAACCAATCAATCCGACTGTGCTCATGTTCGTGCTCTCAATCCAGTGTGATCTTGGCGTAGGCCGCCACTTTTTTCCATTGCGCCATGTCGGCCTGCATGAAGCTGGCCATGCCTTGCGCGTTCACCCAGGTGGGCTCGGCACCGGCTTTCTGGATGGCGGCCTGGACTTCGGGCTGCTTGGCCACGCGCTCCAGGGCTTGTTCCAGTTTTTGCGCGACCGGTGCAGGCAAGCCCGCAGGCGCAGCCACGCCGAACCATGCAAACACTTGGTAACCCTTGACGCCAGCTTCCTCCATGGTGGGCACACCCGGCAAGGCGCTGCTGCGCTGCGGTGTGGTCACGGCCAGGGCCTTGAGCTTGCCGCCATTGATCAGGCCCAGGGCCGAAGGCAGGTTGTCAAACATCATGCTGACCTCGTCGGCCATCACCGCCGTCAAGCCCGCCGCCGCACCCCGGTAGGGGATGTGCGTGATGAACAGGCCGGACATGCTTTTGTAGAGCTCGGCGCTCAGGTGCAAGGACGTGCCTTGGCCGTTGGACGCGTAGTTGAGTTGGCCGGGCTTGGCCTTGATGCGGGCGCTCAGGTCGGCCACGCTCTGGATGCCCGAAGCCGGGTTGACCACCAGCACATTGGGCACACGGCCCAGCAAGCCGACCGGCACGATCTGTTCAGGCTTATAGGGCAGCTTGGCATAGAGCGCCGGGCTGATGGTGAGAGGTGGCGACGCCATCAACAGCGTGTAGCCGTCGGCCGCTGCGCGGGCCGCTTCGGCCGCACCCAGGTTGCCCCCGGCACCGGGTTTGTTGTCGATCACGATGGGTTGCCCCAACTCTTGCGACAACTTGGGCGCCACCAAACGGGCCATGTTGTCGATCAGGCCGCCGGGCGGAAAGGGCACCACCAGTTTGATGGGGCGAGCCGGCCAGGCCTGCGCCAAAGCGTTGGTGGCCAAAAAGGGCGACATGGCCACCACGGCTGCGGCCGCCGCCATCCAGTTTCTGCGTTGCATGGGGAACTCCTGATTCAAATTAATCAGGTCATCATACAAATTTTGCAAGACCCCAGCATCAGGGAGAACACGGGGAACCCCGTCGCAGCCGTCATGCCTCCTCTTGTCATTCCGCGTTGACCCTTGTTGTCATTCCCGCTCGCACCCTTCTTGTCAATCCCGCCCTTACCCTTCTTGTCATTCCCGCGAATGCGGGAATCCATGTCCGCACCGCCAACCCACCATCAACCCGCCCCAACCCATCGCCCAACCTGCCCCCCCACGCCCTTGGGTGACAGCGCAAACCCTGCATGCCCTTGTAAGCTGGACTCTCAAAACCCAGAAAGTGAGACGCGGCATGGACACGGTCAAACAAGTTTTCATCACAGGGGGCACCAGCGGGATTGGTGCGGCCATTGCCCGGGCATTCGCCGCCACGGGTGCGCGTGTGACGGCCACAGGGGCCACGCCCGCCGAGGTCGCGGCGGCGCAGGCTTTGCCTGCCAACCAACGCATTGCATTCCAGGTGCTGGATGTGCGGCACAACGAACAGGTGCAAAAAAGTTTGGCTGAATTCACCGAGCTGGATGTGTTGGTCAATTGCGCGGGCATCGTGCAGCGCGGGGTCGAGCATGACCCGGAGGTGTTCGCGAAAACCGTGGACATCAACCTGAACGGGACCATGCGCGCCTGCGCTGCGGCGCGTGCCGCCTTGAAAGCCCGTCAGGGCTGCATCGTCAACATCGCCTCGATGTTGAGCTTTTTTGGCAGCAGCCCGACGCCGGGCTACAGCGCGAGCAAGGGTGGTGTGGCGCAGCTGACCAAGTCGCTGGCCATTGCGTATGCGGTCGACGGCATCCGGGTGAACGCGGTGGCCCCGGGCTGGATCGCCACGCCTTTGACGCAGGCCTTGCAAGACGACCCGACGCGCAGCGCCCAGATCGTGGGCCGCACGCCCATGGGCCGTTGGGGCCAGCCCGAAGAAGTGGCCGATCCGGTGCTGTTTTTGGCCAGCCCGGCAGCCCGCTTTGTGACGGGCGTGATCCTGCCGGTGGATGGGGGCTACCTGGTGCAGTGAAGACCGAGCCCGGGCGGCGCATGCGGCCACCCAAGCGGCTCAGGGTTGCGGGCCCCAGGGGGCCGACAGCATGAGCTTGTTGTTTTGCTCCCGCATCAGCGGGCGGATCTTGGCGGCAAAGGCCATGAATTCCGGGTCGGCAAACACCCCGGCCCAAAAGGCGCGGCGGTCGGCGTCATCGTCGAACTTCCAAACGTGGATCAGCTCATTGATCGCCCCCACATCGCCCGTGAAATAGCCCACCAGTTTTGGCGGGTGCTTGGCCAGCGCAGGCCAGCCTTCGTTTTTGTAGTGCGAGATGACTTCGGACATTTTTCCGACGATCACGGAATAGGTGCGCAGCTCGTAAATGGCCATGGAGACTCCAGAGGTTGAGGGAGGGATGCATGTCCACTTTAGAGGCAGCCGCAGCCGACCCATGTCGGCAAGGTGACGCGGCCGGGCGCTTGGCCCGGTAAGATCAGGCGCCCCAGTTGGAACCCCTTTTGAACGGAGTCCCCCATGAACGCCCCGCTTCCTCAAGCTGCCCTGTCCTCGGTCCAGGCCACCGACCTGGCCGCCCTGCCCCTGATCGAAAAATGGATCGCCTTTGCCACCGTCTCGCGCGACAGCAACCTGGCCTTGCTGGATTGGACTGAGGCTTACCTGAAGGACTTGGGCATTGCCTGCAGCCGCACCTACGACGACAGCGGCCAAAAAGCCAACCTCTGGGCCACGCTGCCTGCGCACGACGGCGAAACCAAGGTGGGTGGGCTGGTGCTCTCGGGCCACACCGACGTGGTGCCCGTCGACGGCCAGCCCTGGGACACCGACCCGTTCAAGGTCGTGATTCAAGGCGACAAGATGTACGGCCGCGGCGTGACCGACATGAAGAGTTTTGGCGCGATCTGTCTGATGATGGTGCCCGAGTTGTTGAAAAGAAAACTCAAGCGCCCGATCCATTTGGCTTTCAGCTATGACGAAGAAGTCGGCTGCATTGGCGTGCGCCGCATGATCGCCGACATGCAGGCCCAGGGCTTCAAGCCCGCAGGCTGCATTGTGGGCGAGCCCACGGGCATGCAGGTGGTGATCGCGCACAAAGGCAAGCATTCGTACAAAACCACGGTGCACGGTTTTGAGGCGCATTCTTCCCTCACGCCGTTGGGCGTGAACGCGGTCGAGATCGCTTGCGAGTTTGTTGCTCACCTGAAAAGCATGCACCGCGAACTGGCGCAAAACGGCCCGTTCGACCCGATCTACGACGTGCCCCACACCACCATCCACACAGGCGTGATCGCAGGGGGCACGGCGCTCAACATCATCCCGCGCCAGTGCGAGGTGACCTGGGAGATTCGCCACCACCACATGAACACGCCCGAAGAGCTGTTTGCACGGGCCAAGGCCTTTGGCGAGAGCCTGGTGCCCGCCATGCAGGCGGTCGCACCCGACACGGGCATCACGCACGAACTCAAATCGGTGTTGCCCGGCTTTGCCACGGGGGCCGACAGCGAGATCGCGCAGCTGTGTTTTGACTGCGCCGAGGTCGATCCGGCCAGCGGTGCTGGCAAGGTCTCGTTTGGCACGGAAGCTGCTCTGTTTCACCAGGCGGGTGTGCCCACCATCGTCTGCGGCCCCGGCCACATTGCGCAGGCGCACCAGCCCAACGAATGGGTCACGCTGGAACAACTGGCCTGGTGCGAGCGCTTCATGCGCCGCCTGGCCGACCGGGTGTGCGTGGCCTGATTTTTGAATGAACAGAAAACTTTTCAAGGAAACACACATGATTCAACGGCGTGAACTTTTGGCGTCCAGCTTGGGCACGGCTTTGCTGTCGGCGGTGGGCATGGCCCAGGCCCAATCCACCAAACCGGTGCGCATCGTGGTGCCTTTTGCACCGGGTGGCGTGCAGGACATCCTGGCGCGTTCGTTCTCGGTCGAGATGGGGGCGGCTTTGGGTCAAACGGTGATCGTGGAAAACCGCGCGGGCGCAGGTGGCACGATTGGCAACGCCTATGTGGCCCGCGCCGAAGCCGATGGTTCGGTCATGGTCATGGCCGCGGCCAGCCACAACATTGCAGGCTCGCTGTACACCAAACTGACCTACGACCCGCAAAAAGACTTTGCGCCACTGGGCCACATCGGCAGCGCCAGCTATGTGCTCATGGTGCACCCCGACGTGCCCGCCAAGACGGCGGCCGAATTCATCCGCCACGCCAAGGCCAACCCCGGCAAGATGAACTACGCCAGCGCTGGTGTGGGCAGTGCCACGCACCTGGCCATGGCGTACTTCACGGGCCTGGCAGGCATCGATGTGGTGCATGTGCCGCTCAAGGCCACGGGCGAGGCGATCAACGAAGTCATTTCCGGCCGTGCCCAAGCGGTCATCGCTGCCAGCATCGGCGCTTTGGCCTTCTCCAAGGACAGCCGCATCCGTTTGCTAGGTGTGACCTCGCCCAAGCGCAGCAAATACCTGCCCGACTTGCCCACCCTGGCCGAAAGCGGCTTGCCGGGTTACCAGTTCGATTCGTGGTTTGGTTTGCTCGGCCCTGCAGGCGTGCCCGCAGAGCAGGCCAACCGCATCCATGCGGCGGTGAGCAAGCTGCTCAAGGACCCGGTGATCCTGGAGCGCCTGGACAAGCAGGGCATCGAGCCACGCGACATGAGCAATCCCGACTTTGCCAAGTTGCTGGCGGCCGACTATGTGCGCATGGCGCAGGTGGTCAAGGCGTCGGGCGCGAAGATCGACTGACCTTCAACCCCGAATGCGTGGGTCAATCAAAACCCCGCACCATCAGCACCGGCACAGGTGACATGCGCATGACCTGCTCGGCACCACTGCCGAGCAGAACCCGCCCAATACCCCGGCGACCATGGGTGCCGAGCACCACCAGATCGGCGCCCCATTCGCCTGCGGCGTCGGCCACCGATTCGCCCAGGCGTTGCCCCACGCGGTCGATCAGCCGTGTGTCGGCCTTCACTTTGGCGGTGCTGGCCAGCGCCATGCCGCTTTCCAACACCTTGTGACCGTTTTCCCGCGCCAGCTGCGCGATCTCGCCCGAGTATTCATGGTTGCTCAGCAATGAGAGCTCGTCGATGCAGTACACCAGACGCACCTCCGCCTGGTCGGCTTGCGCCAGCTTGAGCGCGTAATCCAGCGCTTTGCTGGCGGTCTGGCTGCCATCGATAGGCACCAAAATTTTCTTGAACAAGGACATCGTGGTCTCCACAGCAGGACGCAACCCATATCCCATGAGGGGGCGTATGTCGGGTCGCATGGGGTTACAAGGCTTCTGAAAGAAAGGAGCTTCGATGTTAGAAAAGCCAGGTTCCTGCGACCATGCATCGGACGGTCAATTTGCCTCTGCCTCCAGTGCTATACCGATGGGTGGGTGTGGGTGTTGCAATAAAAAAAGCCACCCCGGGATGTCCGGGGTGGCTTGGACTGAAAGAGCAAAAAGACTCAGGGTGCGACGGCTTCGATGGCGATGTCGATGCGCACCTCGTCACCCACATAAGGCGCGAATTTACCGGCGTTGAACTCGGTGCGCTTGATGGTGGTGAACGCGTTGGCGCCCAAAGCGGGCTTTTTCATCATGGGGTGGGGCATGGCCAGGAAGTTGGTCACCTGCAGGGTCACGGGCTTGGTCACGCCCTTGATGGTCAGGTTGCCTTCGATGGCCTTGGGTTTGTCGCCTTCAAACACCACCTTGGTCGACTTGAAGGTCGCGGTGGGGAACTTGGCGGTGTCCAAAAAGTCCTCGCCCTGGATGTGGCCGTTGAAATCGGCAAAACCGGTGTTGACCGACTTCATGTCGATGGTGATGTCCACCGAGCCGGTCTTGGCTTCGGCGTCAAACACCACTTTGCCGCTGGTGTTGCTGAAGCTGCTCAGCTGTGTAGACAGGCCGAAGTGCGAGTACGAGAAGCGCGGGAAAGTGTGCGAACTGTCCACGTTGTAGGTCACGGGTGCAGCCAGTGCCGAGCCTGCGGCCACCGATGCAAAGGCCAAAGCGGCGGCGAGTTGTTTGAAAGATGTCATGAGAAAGCTCCTGTTGAAAAAAAGTGAGTGGAGAGAAAAAAGAAATGGTTCTGGGGGCATGGATATCCGCATGCGCTGGTATGACAAACCATCGTCACCCCCGACTCGATCGGGTTTTATCCCGCTGTCACGACTCGATCGGGGGTCCATGCCTCCGGTTGCGATGGATACCCGCCTTCGCGGGTATGACAAGAGGGCGGGTACGACAAGCCACCGTCACCCACGACTTGATCGGGTTTTATCCCGCTGTCACCCCCGACTCGATCGGGGGTCCATGTCTTGGACTTGTTCATTTGCCCTGTGACGCGGTGATCGAAAAGTTGACCTGGATGTCGTTGGCCACCACATCGAACTTGGCCCACATGCCTTCGCCGATGCTGTAGTCGGCGCGCTTCAAGGTGAAGCCGCCTGTGAGCAGGCCGTCCTTGCCTTGGGGCGTGTGCTTGAGGGGAAACTTCACCTCCCGGCTTTGGCCTTTGATGGTCAGCGTGCCCAGCACTTCGTATTGGTTGGGCGCGGTCTGTTTGATCTGTTTGCTCACAAACTGGGCTTTGGGGAAAGCGGCCGTGTTGAACCACGACTTGGTCACCACTTCCTGATCGGCTTCGCCCGATCCGGTGTCCACGCTGGCCAGCTCGACTTCAAAGCTGGCTTTGCCTTGCTCGGCCTTGGCCGGGTCAAAGTTCACTTGCGCAGCGAACTTTTTGAAGCGCCCATCGGCGCTCACGCCCATCTGTTTGAAGTGAAAGGTGATGCTGCTTTTGGCAGGCACGATGGATTGGTAAGGCGCGGCCTGCACTTGCGAGGCGAGCGCGGCGACCGACAGGGCCAGCAGGGATTTCAAAACGGTGTTCATGGGGTTCCTTTTTTATGGGCGTTGAGCGTTCGGCGTTCGGCTTTCAGCGGGCCGGCAACATGCGGCGCAGCGTGTCGTCTTTGTGCACGACGTGGTGCCACAGCGCTGCCGCTGCATGCCCTGCGATCAAGAGCAGCAAGCCCACATTCAAAGCCCAGTGCAGCTGGGCAAGTTGCTCGCCCAAGGCCTTGTCCTTGCCGATCAGGTCGGGGATCGGCAGCACACCGAACCAGATGGTCTGAAAGCCTTTGGCCGAGCTCATCAGCCAGCCACTCAAGGGGATGGCGATCATCAGTGCATAGAGCAGAAAGTGTCCGAAGTGCGCTGCCCATTGCATGGGCGCGGACAGGCTGTCCGGCAGTGCGGGTGGGCGGTGGGTGATGCGCCAGGCCAGGCGCAGCCAGACCAGTGCGAACACCGTGACCCCGGCCCACTTGTGCCAGGAGTAGTACTGCAGTTTTTCGGGCGACAGGGGCAGGTCGCTCATGTAAAAGCCCAGGGCCAGCAGGCCGAAAATCATCAGGGCCATCAGCCAGTGCAGGCTTTTGGCGGTGCGGGTGTAGTGCGTGTTCATGCGGTGCAATCTCTTGAAAAGTTCGGCTCAGTGGAAGGCGTAGCCGTCCATGGCGATGACGTGGTCACTGATGCCCCGGAAAAACGCTTCGGGTTGCGCATCGGCTCCTGCCGCGCCCAGGGCGGTGAACAGCGGCAGCAGGTGTTCGTCGCTGGGGTGTGCGCGTTGGCCAGCCGCTTGCTGGCGGTAGGCCAGCAGGCCGGGCACATCGCGCTCGGTCATGTGGGTGTGGATCCAGTCGGCGAAGGTCTGCACATAAGCGGGTGTCGCGCCGCCTTGCATGCGCACCACCATGAAGTCGCGCAGGTTGTGCGTGATGTTGCCGGAAGCCAGCACCAAAATGCCTTGCTGCGCCAGACCGGCCAGCGCCTGGCCCACACGGTAGGCGTGCTCGGGGCCCAGGTGGCTTTGCACCGACAGCGGCACCACCGGCACGTCGGCGTCGGGGAACATCTGGCGCAGGGGAATCCAGGCGCCGTGGTCCAGGCCTCGCTGGGCGTCTTGCGCCACGGGCAGGCCCGCCGTTTGCAGGGCGGTCACCACTTGGGCGGCCACCTCGGGGCAGCCGGTGGCAGGGTATTGCATCTCGTACAGGCGCGGGTCAAAGCCGCCAAAGTCGTGGATGGTCTCGGGCCGGGTGGCAAAACCGACCGTGGGCACCGCCGTTTCCCAGTGCGGGCTGACCACCACGATGGCGCGGGGCGTGCCCAGCTGCGCCGCCACCTGCGTCATGGCCGCGCCCGCCGCACCCGGATGCAGGGCAAACATGGGGGAGCCGTGGGGCACAAACAGGACAGAGCGTGGGGCGGTCATGGTGGTGGGCAATCCAAAGTTCGGAACAAATCCGGGTTGAGGGGCGGCTCTAAAACAGGTTGGTGTGCCACCGATGGGTCGAACTTTAGGCGCTTCAATCGATTAGAAAAAGTGGCAAATCTACAAATGCTTGTTGCATTGATTGCAACAATTGAAGGGCAGAACAGCTTTGGGTGGGGAATCAGCAGGGGGCTGTCCCTGCGCGGGATGCCAATATTTGTAGGAGGCTGCCCCTGCGGCCGAACGGTTGCAGGGGCCAGGGCACGCATTCGCGAGCGGGGGCTCGCTCCCACAATGAACTTGTGGGCGGGGGGCGGCCTCAGGCCTTGAGTGCGCCCTTGGCCAACTGGCCCACCAGCTCGGGCAGCAGGGTTTGCGGATCGATCGACTGGCAGGCCGCAGCCAGCGTGGCCTGCATGGCTTGGGCGGCGGCGTCGTGCGAGCCGGTTTCGCGGGCCATGTCGGCGTAGTAGCCCAGGTCCTTGAGGGCGTTGCCCATCGAAAAACGCAGGCCCGAGGTTTCGCCGCGCAGCAGGTAGGGCTTGAGGCGCTCGAGCGCCGCGCCCCAGCCACCGCCTTTTTCCAGCACCTCGACAAACACCGCGTCGTCGATGCCCGAGCGGCGTGCGCACGCCGCCGCCTCGGCCAGCAGCGTGACCGAGCCGAGCGAGACGAAGTTGTGCAGCAGCTTCATGCTGTGGCCTGCGCTCACGCCACCGGCATGCACGATGTTTTCGGCAAAGGTGGACAGCAGGGGGCGCACTTCTTCAAGCAGCGCCGCGTCCCCACCGATCAGCAGGTTCAAGCGGCCTTGCATGGCTTCGTTGGGCGTGCGGGTCATGGCCGCGTCCATGAAGCGCACGCCACGCTGGGCCAGCGTAGCGGCCACTTGCTGGGTGGAGCCGGGGATGCTGGTGGAGCAGTCGATCACCGTCATGCCTGCGCGCAAGCCCGCCAGCAGGCCGGTGTCGCCCGCCAGGATGGCCTCGACCTGCGCCGAGCCGTTGACGCAGAGGATGACGATGTCATTGGCCTGCGCCACGGCCTGCGCGGTCGCTGCGGTTTGGGCGCCCGCAGCGATCAGGTCGCCCAAAGGCTGGTTGCCTGGGTGCTCCATGGCGGTGAGCGCGAAGCCTTTTTTGACGATGTTGGTGGCGATGCCCAGGCCCATCAGGCCCAGGCCGATCATGCCGATGCGGGGGTTTTGCATGTGTGGCTCCAACGGCGTTCAGCCGTGCTTGATGGTGACGGTCTTGAGCGTGGTGAAGCTGTAGAGCGCTTCGAAGCCTTTTTCGCGGCCATGGCCGCTGGCCTTGACGCCGCCAAACGGCAACTCGATGCCGCCGCCTGCGCCGAAGTTGTTGACGAAGACCTGGCCACTTTGCAGGCGACGCGCCATGCGCAACTGGCGACCGCCGTCCTGCGTCCACAGCGCGGCGGCCAGGCCGTATTCGGTGCCATTGGCCAGTTCGATGGCGTGGTCTTCGTCGTCAAAGGGGCTGATGGCCAGCACCGGGCCGAAGATTTCTTCTTGCGCGATGCGGTGTTCGATCGGCACGTCGCGGATCAGCGTGGGCACCTGGTAAAAGCCACCTTTTGGCGCTTCGTGCACCAGCTGGCCTTGTGCGGCGATCGGCAGGCCATCGCTCTTGGCGAGTTCCACAAAGCTGCGCACGCGCTGCATTTGCGATTCGCGGATCAAGGGGCCGCAGTTGAGGTCCATGCTGGCCGGGCCGGTGCGGGTGGCGGCAAAGGATTTGGCCAGCCGCTCGACCACGGCCTCGTACACCGGGCGGTGCACCAAGGCGCGGCTACCCGCCGAGCAGGTTTGACCGGCGTTTTGCACGATGGCATTGGTCACCACCGTGGTCATGGCGTCCATGTCGGCGTCGCCAAAAATGATCTGTGGCGATTTGCCGCCCAGCTCCAGCGTCACAGGCGCATGGTGTTCGGCCGCGGCCTGGATCACCAGCTGGCCCACGCGGGGCGAGCCGGTGAAGGACACATGGTCCACCCCGGGGTGGCGCACCAGCAGGTCGCCCGCCTCGTGGCCGTAGCCGGTGACGATGTTCAGCGCCCCGGCCGGGAAGCCGACCTCGGCCGCCATCTCGGCCACACGCAGGATCGACAGGCAGGCGTCTTCGGCGGGCTTGACCACGCAGGCATTGCCCACCGCCAGCGAGGCCGCCACGCTGCGGCCAAAAATCTGCAGCGGGTAGTTCCAGGGGATCACATGGCCCGTCACACCAAACGGTTCGCGCAGGGTGAACACGGTATGGCCGTTGTAGAAGGGGATGGTCTCGCCCATGAGTTTGTCGGCGGCCCCGGCATAGAACTCGAAATAACGCGCCACCGCCGTCACGTCGCCGCGCGCCAAGGTGGTGGGTTTGCCGCAGTCGCGTGACTCGATGGCGGCCAGCTCGTCGATGTGGGCCAGCATGTGCTGGGCCAGGCGTTGCAACAGGCGCCCGCGCTCGGTGGCGCTCAGGCGGCCCCAGTCGCCTTGGAAGGCGTCGCGGGCGGCGTGCACGGCGCGGTCGATGTCGGCCGCGTTGCCTCGGGCGATGGCGTCGAACTGCTCACCGGTAGAGGGGTCGATGACCGGGATGTCCTGGCCCGATGCCGGGGCGATGTGCTGGTTGGCGATGTAGTGCAGTTTCATGGGGCCGATCTCCGATATTTTTCATTCAGTTTACCGCTTGCTTTGGGACCACCCTGTCTTGTTGCAGAATCAGCAACAATGGACAAGCTCGATGCAATGCAAATCTTTGTGCGTGTGGCCGAGGCGGGCACATTCACCGCCGTGGCCGACCAGCTGCAGGTGGCCCGCTCGGTGGTCACGCGCCAGATCGCGGCGCTGGAAAAGCACCTGCGCGTCAAGCTCATCACGCGCAGCACCCGCAGCCTGACCCTCACGCCCGCAGGCGCGGCCTACCTCGAAAAATGCCGTGTCATCCTGAACATGGTGGACGCCGCAGAGTCCAGCCTGGACGAAGAAAAAGCCGTGCCGCGCGGACGCATCCGCCTGGGCCTGCCCCTGAGTTTTGGCCTGCAGCGGCTCATGCCCGCACTGCTCCAGTTTGCCCAAGCGCAACCGCACATCGAGCTGCTGATGGACTTTTCGGACCAGCGGGCCAACCTGATCGAAGAGGGCATTGACCTGTCGATCCGCATCACCGCCGACCTGCAGCCCGGCGACATCGTGCGCAGCCTGGGGCATTGCCGTTTGCTGACGCTGGCCTCGCCCGCCTACCTTTCTGAACACGGCAGCGTGCGCCACCCCGAGGAGTTGCGTCACCACGAGTGTCTGGTTTATTCCATGAGCCCCAAGGGGGCGAGCTGGCCCTACCGTGTGCAAGGCCAGCTGCAGTCGTTTGCGGTGCGCGGCCGCATCCAGGCCAACAACGGCCTGGCCCTGGTGCAGGCCACCGCACAAGGCATGGGCATCACCTTGCAGCCCGACTTCATTGCCGAGCCCTTTTTGAAAAGCGGCGAGGTGGTCGAAATCCTGCAGGACTTTGAGGCCCCGCCGCTGGGCATTTACGCCGTCTTGCCCAGCAACCGCTACATCCCGCACCGGGTGAATGTGCTGATCGAGCACCTCTCGCTTGCCCTGCAAGGGGCGTGACCCGTCATCCCGTGCCGTGTCACAGTGTTGACGGCACGCGCCCGGTTTCCCGCCACAATGGCTTTTTTGTTTGTTTGCCCACTGGACGCCTTATGACCTACCCCCACACCCAACTCTTCATCAACGGCCAATGGTGCGATGCCGAAGGCGGCCGCACCTTGCCCGTGTTCAACCCTGCCACCGGCACCGAAATCGGCCGTCTGGCCCATGCCGGCATCCCCGACCTGGAGCGGGCTGCGCAAGCCGCGCAAAAGGGTTTCGAGTTGTGGCGCGATGTGCCTGCCAACGAGCGCAGCGCGATCATGCGCAAGGCCGCAGCCCTGATGCGCGAACGCGCCCCGCAAATTGCCGAACTGCTCACCCAAGAACAAGGCAAGCCCCTGGCCGAAGCCAAAGTCGAGGCCATGTCGGCCGCCGACATCATCGAGTGGTTTGCCGAAGAAGGCCGCCGCGTGTATGGCCGCATCGTGCCGCCACGCAACATCCAGGTGCAGCAGCAAGTCCTCAAGTTGCCCGTGGGGCCTGTTGCCGCCTTTACGCCCTGGAACTTCCCGATCAACCAGGCCGTGCGCAAGATGTCTGCCGCTTTGGCTACCGGCTGCTCCATCATCGTCAAAGCGCCCGAAGAAACGCCCGCAGCCCCTGCCGAGCTGATCCGCGCTTTCCATGATGCGGGCGTGCCTGCGGGCGTCATCGGTCTGGTCTACGGCACCCCCGCCGAAATCTCGAACTACCTGATCGCGCACCCCCTGATCCGCAAGATCACCTTCACCGGCTCCACGCCCGTGGGCAAACAACTGGCCGCCTTGGCGGGTCAGCACATGAAGCGCGTGACCATGGAGCTGGGCGGCCACGCCCCGGTCATCCTGGCCGAAGACGCCGACATCGCGCTGGCCCTGAAGACGGCCGGTGCGGCCAAGTTCCGCAACGCGGGCCAGGTCTGCATCTCGCCCACCCGCTTTTTGGTGCACCACAGCATTGCCGACGCCTTTGCCGAACAATTTGCCGCGCAGGCGCAGGCCCTGCAGGTGGGCGACGGCCTGGCCGCAGGCACGCAGATGGGGCCGCTGGCCAACGATCGCCGCCTGGCCGCCATGCAGGCCATCGTGCAGGACGCCCGCGCCAAAGGCGCCAAGGTGCTCACGGGCGGTGAGCGCATTGGCACCCAAGGCAACTTCTTTGCGCCCACGGTGCTCTCGCATGTGCCGCTCGATGCCGATGTGGTGGTCAACGAGCCTTTTGGTCCGATTGCCGCGATCCGCAGCTTCGAGAAGATCGAAGACGCGATGGCCGAAGCCAACCGCCTGCCCTTTGGCCTGGCCGGTTACGCCTTCACCAACTCCATGAAAACCATGCACCAGCTCAGCCAGCGCCTGGACGTGGGCATGCTTTGGGTCAACCAGCCCGCTGCGCCTTGGCCCGAGCTGCCCTTTGGCGGCATGAAGGATTCCGGTTACGGCTCTGAAGGTGGCCCCGAGGCGCTGGAGGCTTACCTCAACACCAAAACCGTGTCGATCTTCAACGCCTGAAAGGCCCGGCGTTCATGCGTGTCCTGGTCACGGGTTTCGAGCCCTTTGGCGGGCAAAGCCTCAACCCGTCCTGGGAGGTGACCCGTGCCTTGCAGGGTGCGGTGATCGCCGGGGCGCAGGTCACAGCCGTGCAGCTGCCTTGTGTGTTTGCCCAAGCCCTGCCCGCATTGCAGCAGGCCTTGGCGCAGCACCGCCCCGACATCGTGCTGGCGCTGGGCCAGGCCGAGGGGCGTTGCGATTTCTCGGTCGAGCGCGTGGCCATCAATGTCATGGACGCCCGCATCCCCGACAACGCGGGGGCCCAGCCCATCGATGTGCCGGTGATTGCGGGGGAACCAGCAGCCTACTTCAGCACCTTGCCCATCAAGTCTTTGGTGGCGGGGTTGAAGGCCGCGGGTTTTCCGGCCTCGGTGTCGCAAACAGCGGGCACCTTTGTCTGCAACCAGGTGTTTTATGCCCTGCAGCACACGCTGGCCGGGCGGGGTGTGCACAGCGGCTTCATGCACTTGCCGCTCTTGCCCGAGCAAGCCGCCCAGTGGCCCGGACCGACCTTGCCCAGCTGGCCTGCCGCTGTGCAGGTGGCGGGCGTGCAGCAAGCGCTGGCCTTGTTGGTGGCGCATCGGCAGCAGGGGCTGGGTGACGCGGCCATCAGCGGCGGCACGCTGAACTGACTACCGCTTAACCGGTAAGCGCCGCAGGGCAGACGGTAAGCCCTGGCCGATAGACGGTACCCGTTTGGGCGTGCCAACGCACAGACCTTGCGGGCCTCGGTCCCGATGATGAGGCTCTTGCAAAACAACAGGAGCCAAGATGAACACACAAACCATTTGCCGCTGCGTGATCGCCAGCATCCTCAGCGTCACGGCCGCGTCGTGGGCGCAGACCTCGGTCAGCCTGGGCCGCGTGGATTACAAGGACAACTGCGCCAGCTGCCACGGCGCATCGGGCAAGGGCGATGGCCCGGTGCAATCATTTCTGGTCAAGCCGCCGTCCGATCTGACGCGGATTGCGCAGCGCAACGGCGGCAAGTTTCCGCAGGAGTTGATGTGGGAAGTGATCGATGGCCGCTGGTCAGGCGACACCGGCCCGCATGGCTCGCGTGAGATGCCGGTGTGGGGCAACGAGTTCAAGGCCCGCGCCATGACCCAGCCCAGCGACTCGCCCCGCACCGCCGAGTGGTCGGCGCGCAACCGCATCGTGTCCTTGCTCATGTACCTGGAGACGATTCAGCAGCCTTGAAGCCTGGCGCCATGCGCTGACGGGCGCGTGCCGCCACACCCGTGTCGGCGAAGGTCCAGGCCAGCGATGCGCCCATGCCTTGCAAGGCGGTGCGCACCGCGGCTTGCTCCAACGGGCAGCTGCGTTCGCGCCCCAGCATGTCCAGCGCCCAGTCAGGCAGCATCTGGAAGGCGGCTCGAACGATCAGACCGATCAAGGGCCGGTCCAGCGGCGCACAGGGGTAGTGCTCGATCAGTGCAATCGTTTCCCGCGTGCGCTCGTCCACCCGCAGCTCCGGGCGAAAGGCTTGCAGCTGCGTCAGGGCCTGGTGGCGCGTCAGCGGCAAGTCGTGGGCGCCCAGGCGCTCGCCGATTTGCGCCATTTCGGCAAAGTACAGGTCTTGCCTGTCTGTGGGCAAAGGCTGCAAAGACAGGTCTTGGTAAGCCCGCAAAAAGCTGGTCGTCTCGCCCAGGTGCACCCAGCGGATCAGCTCCGGGTCATTGGCCACATAGGGCGTGCCGTCGGGCAGCGTGCCGCGAATCTGCGCGTGGATGCGGTTGACCCGCTCGATGGTCTGCAAGGCGGCGGCCGTGCCGCCGTAGGTGGTGGTGGCCACAAACAAGGCGGTGCGCCCCAGCCGCGCCTGCAACTGGGTGCGAAAACTGGAGTGGTCCCAAACGGCGGCCAGCGCCCGGGGGTGCAGGGCCTGCAGCATCAGCGACGACAAGCCCCCGGTCATCATGGCCACAAAGTGCGCATGCACCTGCCAGGCGGCCGAATCGGGCCCGAACAGGCCGGGGTCGCCCGCAGGCTGCAAAAAGTCCCGCGCATCCCCCGTGGCCCCGGTCATGGCCCGCACGCGCTGGCCCAGCTGGGCTTTCACGGTTGCCGAAAGCGATTCGGTCAGCGGGCTCAGCACAGGGCAGTCCCCAAGCTTGCGGGGCGGTAAATAACGGGCGGGGTTGAACATGGTGGGCAATGAAAGACAGGCCGCAGTTTGGGTCAGGCCCGTCCCGGGCGCAGGGGGTGGGGTAATGGCCGTGAGTTGCCACGGGTTTTTTGGCAATACCCCGGCGCTTTGTGGGTCTATTCACAGGCTGGGGTGTCTGCCCACCCCGCCATGACCGAACATGCACGGCTTATTTGGAGACCCCTATGGCCTGGCTGGACTTTTTGAAAAACGGCAACGAACTGAGCGAACTGCTGATCGAGGGCCACAACCCCTACGGTGCGCAACTGCTCAAGCAAGCCGATGTGGACCAGATGCGAGACCACATCCAGCCCGGCGAGCGTGTGCTCGGCTACGTGCTGGGCCGCGTGGTGTTGGCCGGTCGCGGTCTGTGGTTGTTGACCGATCAGAACCTGCTGATTTCAGAAAACGACAGCGGCAACCTGGTGCACCACTTCGCCCTGAAAGACATCACCCAGGCCGAGTGCGTCAAAGGCAAATACGGCTACACCTTGCGCGTGACCGCCGCGGGCCAGCAGCGCAGCGTGTATGGCGCGTCAAGCCATCTGGCGGCGGTGTTTTACCGCGCCCTGGGCCAAAAAGCGCCTTGCAGCCCGGTCTACAAACCCACCGCCTTGGATGCTGACGATGTGGCCGAGGTGGTTCACCACTTCTCGGACGCTGCATTGCGCTTGCAACCTGTGGCTTGGGTCAACGCCGATGCCCGCGCCCTGATCGCGCAACTGGCGCAAGACGCTGCGGGCCAAGGTTGGCTGCAGGCCAGCGAAGCGGGCCAAGTGCGCGTGGCCGAAGCCGCGCACTGACCTTCAAGCTCTTTTCTTGTGGCAACTCAGCCCCGTGCGCGAAAGCTCTCAGGGCTTGCTGGCTTCGATCCGTTTCAGGTTGAAGCCCAACTTCTCCAGCTTGGCCAGCAAGGTCTGGTAAGTGGCCGCAGGCATTTGCGGTGTGCGCGACAAAATCCACAGGTACTCACGCTGGGGCTCACTCACCACCACCCATTGGTAGTCCGGGTCCAGATCGATGATCCAGTAATCCCCCCACACCAGTGGAATGAAGGACAGCCACTCGGGTGCAAATCGCACCTTGAGCTGGGGTGAGGTCGGCCCGCCGATTTGCCGGGCCGCGCCCAAGGCCTCGCTCCATTCGCCCTTGTCGGTTTTGCAGCGGTTGAGCACCTGCACTTGCCCATTGGCTTGCAGTGTGTAGGTGGCCTGCGTGCTGCTGGCGCATTTCTTCTGGAACCAGTTGGGGTACTTGGCGATTTCGTGCCAGGTGCCCATGTAGCGCGGCACATCGACCGAGGGCACGGTTTGCAGCGGTGCCAGTTCGGCCTGCGCCGCCCCCATCGCTGCCCAGACCAACAGACCTGTGGCAATGCATTGTTTGGCGGTGTTCAGCAGGCGGTGAGACTTTGTCGTGAAAAGGGTCATGGTGTCTGGGTCTCCAAAAAGAGGGATTGCCTGGCCGAGCTTGGCACACGCCCGCAAGCTCATCCGTTATTTACACCACGATCGGATTCAGCGCCCCGTCCATGCTCATGCAAATGCCGGTGATGTAGCTGGCTTTGGACGAGGCCAGAAACAGCACGGCGTTGGCGATTTCTTCGGGCTCGGCCATGCGGCCCAGTGGAATTTTGGCCACGGCTTGTGCCATGGCTTCTTCGGTGTTGATGCCCTTGAGGCGCGCATCGGCCGCCATGCCCTCTTGCAGGCGGTCCGTCAAAGTCAGTCCGGGGTTCACCGCATTCACGCGGATGCCTTGTGGCCCGTAAGCGGCCGCCATGCCGGCGCTCACCAGCATCAAGGCCGCATTCGCCGCGCCGCCAGGCAGGTGGATCGGGCTGGCCACTTTGCCGCCGTTGCCCACCACGTTCACCACCGTGCCCTGGCCACGCTGTGCCATGCGCTGGATGGTGGGTGTGAGCATGTGGATGGTGGTGAAGTATTTGGCTTGCATGGCATCGGCAAAAGCTTCGGGCGTCAGTTCGGGGGCGGGCGTGCGCTTGGCAGCACCCGCCGAGTTGACCAAAACATCGACCGGACCGAATGCGGCTTCTGCCGAGTTCAGCGCCGTCAGGGCCTCGCCTGCATCGCGCAAATTGGCGGACACGGTGTGGATGCGATCGGCAGCAAAACGGGCCTGCAGTTTTTGCAACGCATGGTTCAGATTGGCCGTGTCACGGGACACCAACGTCACCTTGGCCCCTTCCTCCAAAAAAGCCTGGGCGCAAGCCAGGCCAATGCCTTTGCTGCCGCCGGTGATCAAAACATGCTTGTCGCTGAGGTGCAGATTCATGGGAGGCTTTCAAAAAAGTGGGTTGACGACTCTGTGAGGATTTTTGAGGCACTCAGCCCCGCAGCCCTTTGACCAGGGGCTGCGCCAGCCGCTCGCCTTCTTGCACCCAGAAGGCCGGGTCTGCGCTGCGGATGCGGGTGATGGCGTTGCCCATGTGCGTGGCAGCAGCTTGTCTGGCCGCAGCAGCGTCACCGGCTTTGACGGCTTGCAAGATGGCTTGGTGTTCGGTTTGTACTTCGGCTGCAAAGTCGATGCGCCGCGCTTCGTTGGCTCGGGTCACTTGTGTGGCCCCGTGCAAAAACTGGCCCAGGTACTCCAGTGTCTGGATCAGGAATGGGTTGCTCGTGGCGTCGGCAATGGCCCGGTGAAAGTTCACGTCTTCGGCCACACCATCGCCGCCCGACTGGACGGCGGCATCAAGGGCCTGAACGGCTTGCTCGATCTTGCGAAGATCGCGTGCGCTGCGCCGTTCGGCGGCCAGTGCGGCCACTTCGGCTTCGAGAGCGCGGCGCACCTCCACCATCTGGATCACGGCCTCTTGCGAGGCGGCATGCTGCGCCTCGAAGTTGAGCGGCGCGAAGGGCAGCTGCGGGTTGACAAACACCCCGCTGCCTTGGCGCGAATCGACCAGGCCCAAAGACTTGAGCCTGGACACGGCCTCGCGCACCACGGTGCGGCTGACTTCAAACTGCTCCACCAGGCGTGCCTCGGTGGGTAGTTTGTCGCCGGGCAAAAGGCGGCCTTGTTTGATTTCGTTGGCCAGTTGCTCGGCCACCTGGTCAGACAGGCGAGCGCCGCTGGACACGGGGGTGAAATGCTGGATCATGAAGTTGTCATACAAAAGACGGACCTTGAGCATAGCCTGACTGCGGTTTTCACGCTGTCAATCTGGTTCGTGGTCGCGTGAAAAACAAAAATTCCTGCAAGTTTAAAATTACGGATAGGTAAATTAATTTATCTATAGTAAATTACCGTTTGTCGCACCGAAAGGTGTTTACCTCATGGCCGGAGACCACGCATGGGCGCTTACATCAACCCGATCTATCCCTACAAGTCGCCTGCCGATTTGATGTCCACACCGCCGCAGCGCAAACCGCTGATCGTCATTGGCGCAGGGCCAGTGGGCCTGGCCGCCGCCATCGATGCCCGATTGCAGGGTTTGGATGTGTTGGTGCTGGACGACGACAAAACCGTCTCGGTGGGGTCGCGCGCCGTCTGCTACGCCAAACGCTCGCTCGAAATCCTCGACCGCTTGGGCGTTGCCGAGCAGGCCTGCAACATGGGCGTGAGCTGGAACATCGGTCGCACTTTTTTGGAAGAGGACGAGGTCTACCAGTTCAACCTGGTGCCCGACGCGGGCCACAAGCGCCCGGGCATGATCAACCTGCAGCAGTACCACGTCGAGGAAATGCTGATCGCCCGCGCCTTGGAGCTGGGCGCGGACATCCGTTGGCAGCACAAGGTCACCGCAGTCACCCGCCACGACGATCACGCCACCCTCACGGTGGAAACGCCTGACGGCACCTTCGACATCGAAGCCGACTGGCTGGTGGTGGCCGACGGCGCACGAAGCCCCATTCGCCGCCACCTGGGGCTGGACATCGAAGGCCGTGTGTTCCAGGACCGCTTTTTGATCGCCGACGTGATCATGAAAGCCGACTACCCGGCCGAGCGTTGGTTCTGGTTCGACCCGCCGTTTCACCCCAACCAGAGCGTGTTGCTGCACAAGCAGAGCAACAACGTCTGGCGCATCGACTTCCAGCTCGGTTGGGACGCCGACCCCGAAGAAGAAAAGAAGCCCGAAAAAGTCATCCCGCGCCTGCAGGCCATGCTGGGCGACGACCGGCCGTTTGAGCTGGAGTGGGTGAGCATCTACACCTTCCAGTGCCGCCGCATGACCGATTTTCGCCACGGCCGCGTGCTGTTTGTGGGCGATGCGGCACACCAGGTCTCGCCCTTTGGCGCACGTGGCGCCAACTCGGGCTTTCAGGACGCAGACGATCTGATGTGGAAACTGGGCTTGGTCATCAAAGGCCAAGCCAGCGAGAAACTGCTCGACACCTACGCGCACGATCGCCAGTTTGCCGCCGACGAGAACATCATGAACTCGACCCGCTCGACCGACTTCATCACGCCCAAGAGCCGCACCAGCAAAACCTTCCGCAACCAGGTGCTGGCACTGGCCAAGCACTACGCGTTTGCGCGCAAGCTGGTGAACTCGGGCCGATTGTCCATGCCGTCTTTCCTGACCGAGTCGGTCCTCAACACGCCCGACACAGACGTGTTTGAAGGCCAGATGGTGCCCGGCGCACCGATGGACGATGCACCCGTGCAAGTGAACGGGCAAGACGCCTGGCTGCTCGACCAAGTGGGCAAGGGCTTTCAGGTCTTGTTGTTTGCCGACGCCGTGCCCTCGCCCGAAGTGCTGGCGCAAATCGCATCCTGTGGGAGCGCGCCCCTGCGCGCGAATGCCGTTTCACCATCCCGTGGGAGCTTGCCCCTGCAAGCGAACGAGCCCGTCCAAGTGACCCCCCTCATCGTCGCATCCAGCCCCCTGCACATCCCCGGCGTCAATGTGATCGTCGACACCCAAGGTCTGGTGGCCAAACGCTACGACGCACGGCCCGGGACCACCTACCTGCTGCGCCCGGATCAGCATGTGGTCGCCCGCTGGCGCACGCTGGACACCCACGCCGTGCAGGCCGCACTGGCCCGCGCCCTCGGAAGCCACATCGGCCAGGCCTGAACCGCACCAAGGACTGACATGAAAACCGACATGCACACCGCCCTGAAAACAGACCCCAACTTCCACGAAGCGGGCCGCCGTTTCTTCCGCGACTTCTCACCCGGCGACGAGTTCTATGAACACCTGATCGAAGCCCACAACGGCCTGACGGACGAACAAAGCGAAGCGCTCAACGCCCGCCTGATCTTGCTGCTGGCCAATCACATTGGGGATTTGGGGGTGTTGCGGGAGGCGCTGGACAAGGCACGGGCGGGGGCTTGAGCGAAATTTTTGCGCGGGCTGATTTGTTCAGATTGAGGTTTTCTGATTGATGACGGGGTAGACAGCGTCGCCCCACAGTGCATTTGAGTTCTCCATCATCAGCGCGATGATCACGGATACGAGCTTGCCCGGCAAACGAGTGCAATCATGCAACTGGTCGCTGTTGATCCTTCCAGTCGTTTGGGACTCGACGCCTCTGGCTGTGCTGGGTCATTGGCTCAAGCAGTCATTTTTGATTGTTGTGTTGATACCAATTTGGTATCATAATGGGTCATGCGAATCGTTGCGATATCTACACTTCGTGCCTTTTGGACAAAGCATCCTGATGCACAAACACCGTTAACGGCTTGGTACGCGTTGGCCAGCAGGGCGCAATGGAGGTCGCCATCTGACATCAAAAATGCCTACAGAAATGCCAGCTTTACAGCCAACAATCGGGTGGTGTTCAACATCAAGGGCAATGACTACCGGTTGGTGGTGCTGGTTCGCTATGACAAAGGCTTGTTGTTTGTGAAGTTTGTGGGTACGCATGCGCAATACGACAAGATCGATGTGTTGACTGTTTGAAGGAGAACCCTGTGGAAATCCGCACCATTCACAACAAAAAAGAATACAAGGCAGCCCTGGAAGCCATCGAGCAACTTTGGGATGCTCCAGCCAAGTCTGCCGAAGCCGAGCGTTTGGATGTGCTCACTCTGCTGGTGGAACATTACGAGAAAACGCACTTTCCGATCGCTGACCCAGACCCGATTGAGCTGATTGAGCACGTCATGGAGAGCCGTGGGCTGACCCGCAAAGATCTTGAACCCATGATTGGCCCCCGTGGCCGTGTGGCTGATATTTTGAACAGAACGCGCCCATTGACGCTCGAAATGATCCGCCGCTTGGTCGCTCAGCTTGATTTGCCCGCAGACGTCTTGGTGAAACCCTACTTGTTGCGCGAAGAGTTATTGGCTGCTTGAGACGGCTGACCCCACGCCCGTAGACATGACGATGAAGTTGTAGATCGGTACCTTCAGGTCCGACATGGTGGGCTTCGGTTCAAATCGCATGTCGGCTCTGTTGCCACCGACCTAAGGGCTGTCGACAACAGCCCAATCAAACGCTCAGCTCAATACGCGACAACATCTTCCTTGATCGCCCTCGCCAGCAACCCCGCCAACCCCACCACATTGCTCGGATGCGCCACGCTGTCCGTGCTCCAGAATTCGCCCACACCTGCCTGATGGATGCGTTGCAGGGCATCGCCTGCCAGCAGGGCGTGGGTCACGGCCACGTCTACGCTGGCGGCGCCTGCGGCCAATGCCAAGGCAGCGGCGTTGGCCAGGGTGTGGCCGCTGCTGGCCACGTCGTCCAGCAGCACCACGGCTTGGCCGCGCAGGTCGCACGCGGGCAGCGCGATGCTCACGGCGTGGTCGCCGTGGCGCACTTTGCTGCACACCGCATGTTGCAGGCCGTGGGCAGCGGCGGCTTGGGTGACCCATTGCGCTGATTCGCTGTCGGGCCCCAGCAAGAACGCGCCGGGTCGGTGCTGCGCAATCCAGTCGCCCAGCAGCGGTGCCGCGCTGAACGTGATGGCCTGGCGGGCGGGCACCGCTTCGGCCAGGGTGGCCACCCGGTGCAGGTGTGGGTCCACCGTGATGACCGCGTCGAACAGCGTGGCCAGCCAGGCACCCACGATGCGCTGGCTGATGGCCTGGCCGGGGGCGAATGCCATGTCTTGCCGCATGTAGGCCAGGTAGGGCGCGACCAGGCTGAGGTGCTTGGCACCCAGTTGGCGGGCGGTGGGTGCGGCCAGCAGCAGTTCGGTCAGTTTGTCGTTTGGCTGGTGCAGGCAGCGCAGCAGCACCACACGCGGGGGTAAGTGCGCAGGCAGCGTGAGCTGGGTTTCGCCATCGGGAAAGCGGTGACGCTCTACCCGGTGCGGCACCAGACCCGCAGCATCGGCCAGGCGCAGGGCGGCGGGGGTTTCGTCTTCAAAGTAGAGCAATGCACCGCGTTCAGGCATTTGCCGTCCTTCTTCAAAACTCGACAAACACATGCGGCACTTCATCGGCCTGGCCCAGCGTGTAGCCGCTGGCTTTGCGGCACAGCTGCGTGGCAAATTCCAGGTCGCTCGGGTAGGCGGCGTGCACCCGGTACAGCGGCGTACCTTGCGTGACGCTATCGCCCAGTTTGTGCAGCAGATCCACCCCGGCGCTTTGCACTTTGGGGGCACCGGCCATGCGGGCCACGCGGGCGATCTGTAGGTTGTCGATGCCAGTCACCACGCCATCGGCCGGGGCGCACACCTCCAGCGTGAGCCCGCCCAGCGGCGGGTGGTTGTGGTCAAACGGGCGTGCGCCTTGCGCGTTGATGATGGCTTGCATGCGGCTGAGCGCCCGGCCGGAGTCGAGGATGTCGCGTGCGATGGCAAAGCCGTCGCCGCCGCGCACATCGGGGCTGGCTTCGATCAGGCGACCGGCCAGCCGCAGCGATTTTTGCCGCAGGTCGTTGGGCGCACGCGGGTCGTTTTCGAGCACGCGCATCACGTCGCGCGCTTCGAGCATCGGCCCGACACCCTGGCCCACGGGTTGGCGGCCGTCGGTGATGACCACTTCGAGCGACAGGTGCATGCGCGAGGCCACGTATTCAAACAGCCTGCGCAGGCGCTGCGCCTCGGGCATGGAACGCACCTTGGCGGTGGGGCCGATCGGGATGTCGAGCACCAGGTGGGTGGAACCCGCCGCGATTTTTTTGGACAGGATGGAGGCCACCATTTGCGCGGGCGAGTCCAGCGACAGCGGCCGCTCGACCGCGATCAGCACATCGTCGGCAGGCGACAGATCGGCCGTGCTGCCCCAGGCCAGACAGCCCCGGTGCGTGCGCACGATCTCGGCCAGCTTTTCAAAAGGCAGCTCCACATCGGCCAGAACTTCCATGGTGTCGGCCGTGCCTGCGGGCGAAGTGATGGCGCGAGACGAGGTCTTGGGGCACAGGATGCCGTAGGCCGCCAGGATGGGCATGACCAGCATCGAGGTGCGGTTGCCGGGGATGCCGCCGATGCAGTGTTTGTCGACCACCAGCGGCTCGCGCCAGTCCAGACGCCGACCTGCTGCCACCATGGCTTCGGTCAGGAAGTAGACCTCTTCGCGGTCCATCTCGCCCCGGTTGGTGGCGACCACAAAGGCGGTGAGTTCGATCTTGGAATAGTGGTGTCCCGCAATGTCCCGGACGATGGCGTGGAAGTCGTCCTGGTCCAGGCGTTCGCCATCGATCTTGCGAAACAGCGCCTCCATCGACGCCGGGGGCTCGGCCTGCGAGACCGAGGCGGTGTGTCCATCGGGCACACCCAGGTGGCGAAAAGCGTCTTCGGACAGGCCGATTTCGGTGCAGGCCACGATGCTGTCGTCGTCGACCACATTGAGGGTGGCCAAAACATGCCGGCCGTTGGCGCGCACTTCGATTTTCGACAGGGCCTGAAAACCCTCGGCCCGGTACACCGCGCAGTTGCGGTTGAGGTAGGCCACGTTTTCACGGTAAGTGTCGATGGCCACACGGCGCAAGGACAAAGGCGAGGCCCGGTCGGCGGGGCCAGGTGGCAAAGCGGAGGGGGATGGCGTGTCCATGGCTTTCAGCCTACACCCAAAACGCCCGTTGCGGCAGGTCTGCCGAGCTTCAGGCCTTGCAGTGGCTCAATGCCTGCGCAGAAAAAACTGCGCCGTCGCGCCGGTCAGGGCAAAGGCCAGCATCATCCAGCCCAGGTTGACCGCGCCTTCGTGCGGCACCAGCCCCACCAGATAACCCCCGGTGGCCCCGGTGAGCTGCTGCATCAGGCCAGCCACCGCCGCGGCCGATCCGGCCAGCGCGGGCAGCACGCCCACGGTGCCCGCCAGCGCAGGCGGGTTGAGCAGGCCATGGCCAAAGCCCAGCAAGAGCAGCGGCAAGGCCACAGCCAAAGCCGTCTGCACGCCAAACAGCCCCAATGCCAGCATCACGACCAAGCCACCCAATGTGAGGGCCTGGCCCCAGGCCATCACACGCGATTCGCCCGCCTGCGCAATCAGCCGCGACGTCATGAAATTGCCCAAAATGTAGGACACGGGTACGGCCATGATGAACCAGCCAATGCCGTCGGGGCCGATGCCGTAACCCTTGAGCACGATCGGAGCCCCGGCGAGGAAGGCATAAAACGTGGCGGTGGTCGCGGCAAGGATGGCGACATAGAGCAAAAAACGCGGCTCGCGCAGCAAACGGGCGTAAGCGCTGAGCATGGACCGCAGCCAGTGGCCCGGTGCAGGCGCAGGTTTGGCCACACGCGGCAAACCCAGCCACGCGGCCACCAGCAGCACCGCCGCCAGCACCGCCAGCAGCACGAAGTTGGTCTGCCAGCCGTAGCGCACATGGATCTGCCCGCCGATCAGCGTGGCCAGCGGCGGGCACATGCCCAGCGCCATGCCGATGTAGGCCATGACGCGGGTGCGCTGTGGCCCGGTGAACAGGTCTTGCACCATGGAGCGGCTGACCACCATGCTGGCCGCGCTGCCTGCGCCTTGCAGCACACGGGCAGCGGTGAGCGTGGCGATGTCGGTGGCCAGTGCGGCCATGACCGAGGCCAGCCCCGCCACCACCAGGCCCAGCATCAAGATGGGTTTGCGCCCATGCCGGTCAGACAGCGGGCCGTACACCAGCTGCAACACGCCGTAGGCGACCACATAGCCACTGAAGGTCAGTTGCACATCGGCCTGGCGGGTGTTGAAGAGGGTGCCCCACTCCTGCATGGAGGGCAGGCACAGCGTCATGGCCAGCAGGCCAAAGGCGATTTGGGCCAGCACATTGGCGATCAGCCAGGGGCCGTGAGCGCGCGGGCCCTGGTTGGCTGGTGTGCTGGTCATCTCAGCTGCGCTGCAGTTTGTACACCGCTGTGCCGGCCATCAGGTTGGGCAACACACGCACTTCCTGTCCCTGTTGCAGACCGAAGGCATCCACCACCTGCAGGTGGTTTTTACGGGCCAGATCGCCAAAGTCGGCAAAGGTGCCCACGCGGATGTTGGGCGTGTCGTACCACTGGTAAGGCAGGCGTTTGGTCACCGGCATGCGGCCTTGCAGCACGCTCAGGCGGTTGAACCAGTGCGCAAAGTTGGGGAAGGCCACGATGCCCACGCGGCCCACACGCACCGTTTCGCGCAACATGGTTTCGGCGTTGCGCAGGTGTTGCAGGGTGTCGATTTGCAGCACCACGTCAAACGATTGGTCGGCAAACAGGCTCAGGCCTTCGTCCAGGTTGAGCTGGATCACGTTCACGCCGCGCTGTACGCAGGCGTGCACATTGGCGTCGTCCAGCTCCACGCCGTAGCCGGTGCAAGCATTGTGTTGTTGCAGGTGGGCCAGCAAAGCGCCATCGCCGCAGCCCAAATCGAGCACGCGGGCGCCGTGCGGTACCAGCCGCGCAATGGCTTGCATGATCAGGGGGTCGCTCATGCTGCACCTCCTTCGTTCAAAGTCTTCGCCATGTTGTCAAAGTAAGAGCGCACCACATTCAGGTAACGCGCATCGTCGAGCAAAAAGGCGTCGTGTCCGTGGGGTGCGTCGATTTCGGCATAGCTCACGTCGCGGCGGTTGTCGAGCAGGGCCTTGACCATCTCGCGGCTGCGGGCGGGCGAGAAGCGCCAGTCGGTGGTAAAGCTGACCAGCAAAAATTTGCAGCGGGCACGGGCAAAAGCCTGCGACAAATCGCCGCCAAAGGCGCGGGCCGGGTCAAAGTAATCGAGCGCCCGGGTGATCAGCAAATAGGTGTTGGCGTCAAAGTACTCGCTGAATTTGTCGCCCTGGTAGCGCAGGTAGCTTTCGATTTGGAACTCCACTTCCTGTGTGGAGTATTTGTAGCCGGTGGCGTTGTGCGTCACCGCCGCACGCAGCTCGCGGCCAAACTTTTCGTTCATCACGTCGTCGCTCAGGTACGTGATGTGGCCGATCATGCGGGCGATGCGCAGACCGCGCTTGGGCACCACGCCGTGTTCGTAAAAGTGCCCGGCATGAAAATCCGGGTCGGTCACGATGGCGCGGCGGGCCACCTCGTTGAATGCGATGTTTTCGGCGTTCAGGTTGGGGGCGCTGGCCACCACCACCGCGTGCTTCATGCGCTCGGGGTATTGCAGCGTCCAGCTCAGCGCCTGCATGCCGCCCAGACTGCCGCCCATCACGGCGGCCAGTTGTTCAATGCCCAAGGCGTCGAGCAAACGGGCCTGGGCGTTGACCCAGTCTTCGACGGTGACCACCGGGAAATCCGCGCCATACACGCGCCCGGTGTCGGGGTTGATGTGCATGGGGCCGGTGGAGCCAAAGCACGAACCCAGGTTGTTCACGCCGATCACAAAAAAGCGGTCGGTGTCCAGGGACTTGCCGGGGCCGATCATGTTGTCCCACCAGCCCACATTGTGGGGTTGGTCGGCGTACACGCCCGCCACATGGTGCGAGGCGTTGAGCGCGTGGCAGATCAGCACCGCGTTGGACTTGTCGGCGTTGAGCGTGCCGTAGGTTTCGTAGCTCAGCGAATAGCCACGGATGGACGCACCGCTTTGCAAAGGCAAAGGGGCTTCAAACAGCATGCTTTGGGATTCGGCGATCAGCATCGAATGTGTTCAGGTGTACAAAAAACAAAACCCGGCTTCGCAGTCAGCTGGGCCGGGCTTCAGTGGGTTGAAACACACGCCATTTAGCTGAATTTCGAAACCAGGGGTTCCGGCGCCCGCAATCGGGTTCAAATCGGCGTATGAAGCAAGTATAAGGGCGAAGATCAAGCCCCCGTCAGAAGCATGCATCAGGAGCACACATGTCAGAACTTTATGGCTCGGACGCCTACAGTCCCGTCGAAATCGCCCGCCGCATCGAGTCGGTGGGCGAAGCCAAGGCCCGCATGGCGGTGCTCCCGCTGGCTTTGCTCGGGGTGCTGGCTGGCGCCTTCATCGGGCTGGGGGCCATGCTGTTTGTGCTGGTCAAGTCCGACCCGACGCTGGGTTTTGCCACCAGTGCCGTGCTGGGCGGACTGGTGTTTGCCATGGGTTTGCTGATGGTGGTGGTGGCCGGGGCCGAGCTGTTCACCGGCAACAACCTGATCGTCATGGCCTGGGCCGATGGCCGGGTCAGCACGGCACAGGTGCTGCGCAACTGGGTCATTGTGTGCCTGGCCAATTTTGTCGGCGCGGCCGGTCTGGCGCTGCTGGTGTTCGCCAGCGGCCACGCCAGCCTGAACGGCGGCGCGATTGGCCAGAAGGTGGTGCAGATCGCTGTGGCCAAGCAGGAGTTGCCCTTTGTCACGGCCTTGCTGCGCGGGGTGCTGTGCAATGTGCTGGTGTGCATGGCCGTGTGGATGGCCATGGCCGGGCGCAGCGTGACCGACAAAGCGGTGGCCGTGGCGCTGCCGGTGATGGCCTTTGTGGCGGCGGGCTTTGAACACAGCATCGCCAACATGTACCTGATGCCGCTGGCCATGCTGTTGCAGCAAAGCGGCCTGACGGGCTACCCCGCCGTCACCTGGGGCGGCATGCTGGGCAATTGGCTGCCGGTGATTCTGGGCAATCTTCTGGGCGGCGCGGTGCTGGTGGCTGGGGTTTACCACGTCATTTACAAGCGCCAGCCTTCGGCTTGAGGCCTGCGCCGGCAGAAACCTGCGCTCAGGCGCCCCAGCCCGATAAAGCAATCACGCCCAACACGGCAAAAATGCCCGCCGAGATCAGGTGCACCAGGCGCAGCGGCACGCGTTTGGTGATGGCGTCGCCCAGCCACACCACCGGGGCGTTGGCCAGCATCATGCCCAGCGTGGTGCCGGCCACCACGGCGAACCAGGCGTTGTATTGGGCGGCCAGCATGACGGTGGCGATCTGCGTCTTGTCGCCCATCTCGGCCAGAAAGAACGCCACCACCGTGGTCACGAACACCCCCATGCGCGGGGCGCTGTCGCCCTCTTCGTCGTCCAGCTTGTCGGGGATCAGCATCCACACCGCCATGGCGATGAAGGACGCGCCCAGCACCCAGCGCAGCACATCGGGGCCCATCATGGTGGTGACCCAGCTGCCCACGGCCCCGGCCAGGCCATGGTTGGCCAGCGTGGCCACCAGAATGCCCAGCACGATGGGCCAAGGTTTGCGAAAACGGGCGGCCAGCACCAGCGACAACAGTTGGGTTTTGTCGCCCATTTCAGCCAGGGCCACGATGCCGGTGGAGACGAGGAATGCTTCCATGTGAATGTGCCGCGCGGAATTCAAAAAAGAAGAATCTTACGTGAGTGACCTGAAGGTGCTGGTTTGATGCGCATCAATTTGGGCCTATTTCTTGCTTTTGTTTGGTGCGCCGAGGGTTTTTGAGCCCTTTATGCACCAAATCAATTCAAAAATCCTCAAGAGACGGTCATGGAAGCACTGAAACAGGGCGCGGATGCGCTATTTATTTTGTTGGGCGGCATCATGGTGCTGGCCATGCACGCCGGTTTTGCCTTTTTGGAGCTGGGCACCGTCCGCAAAAAGAACCAGGTCAATGCGCTGGTGAAGATCCTGGTGGATTTTTCGGTCTCCACGGTGGTTTATTTTGTGGTGGGTTACAGCGTGGCCTACGGCACCACCTTTTTTGTCGGAGCCGAGCAGCTGGCCGCCAAGAACGGTTATGACCTGGTCAAGTTCTTCTTTCTGCTGACCTTCGCTGCCGCCATTCCCGCCATCATTTCGGGCGGGATTGCCGAGCGGGCCAAGTTCTGGCCCCAGCTGATCGCGACCGCCGTGATCGTGGGCTTTGTTTACCCCTTTTTCGAGGGCATCGCCTGGAACCAGCACTTTGGCGTGCAGGCCTGGATCAAGGCGCTGACGGGCGATGAGTTCCATGACTTTGCGGGCTCGGTGGTGGTCCACGCCATGGGCGGCTGGATCGCTTTGCCCGCGGTGGTCTTGCTCGGTGCCCGCTACAACCGCTACCGCAAGGACGGTCAGGTCTCGGCTCACCCGCCGTCGAGCATCCCGTTTCTGGCTTTGGGCTCGTGGATTCTGATCGTTGGCTGGTTCGGCTTCAATGTGATGAGTGCCCAGACCTTGGACAAGATTTCGGGTCTGGTGGCGGTCAACTCCCTGATGGCGATGGTGGGCGGCACTTTGGCGGCTTTGTTGCTGGGCAAGAACGACCCCGGCTTTGTGCACAACGGCCCTTTGGCGGGTTTGGTGGCGGTGTGTGCGGGCTCTGACCTGATGCACCCGTTTGGTGCTTTGGTCACTGGCGCGGTGGCGGGTGCCCTGTTTGTGGTGATGTTCACCCTGACCCAGAACAAATGGAAGATCGACGATGTGCTGGGCGTCTGGCCCTTGCATGGCATTTGCGGTGCCTGGGGCGGGATTGCTGCTGGCATTTTTGGTGCCACCGGTCTGGGTGGATTGGGCGGCGTCAACCTCATGGCGCAATGGATCGGTACTGCGCTGGGCGTGGCTTGGGCTTTGCTGGGCGGGGTGCTGGTCTATGGTGTCCTGAAATGGACGTTGGGCCTGAAACTCAGCCCGGAAGAAGAGTACGACGGTGCTGATTTGAGTGTCCACAAAATCAGCGCCACACCGGACCGTGAAGTGAGTTGGTAAAACAACAGATTGGTGCGGCAGACCACATTCTGCGCGGCTTCGGGGGATTACCCCTTGCGTTTTTTTTTGTTTTATCACTCATAATTGCCGGACTTCACTGTCAGAAGCAGCGAAGTCATGTTTGCGGTGACCAGATCAGTTTCGCTTTCCTTCCGATGTTTTCAGGTTTGTTGAATGCGTTTTCGGAGCTCCATCGCTTTTATCTCTGTGTTTTGAGGAGTCCCTTTCATGGGCAACAAACTTTACGTCGGCAACCTGCCTTACTCGGTTCGCGACGGCGATCTGGAACAAGCCTTCGGTGAATTCGGTGCTGTGACCAGCGCCAAAGTCATGATGGAACGTGACACTGGCCGCTCCAAAGGCTTCGGCTTTGTGGAAATGGGCAGCGATGACGAAGCACAAGCAGCGATCAACGGCATGAACGGTCAGCCCCTGGGCGGCCGCAACGTGGTGGTGAACGAAGCCCGTCCCATGGAAGCCCGTCCTCCCCGCACTGGCGGCGGTGGCTTCGGTGGTGGTGGCGGTTACGGCGGTGGTCGCCGTGAAGGTGGTGGCGGCTACGGCGGCGGTCGCGAAGGCGGCGGCGGTTTTGGTGGCGGCCGTGAAGGCGGTGGCGGCGGCTACGGCGGCGGTCGTCGCGAAGGCGGCGGCGGTTACGGTGGTGGCGAAGGCGGCGGCGGTGGTTTCCGCAGCCCCTACGGTGCCGGCCCACGCGGTGGTGGCGGTCGCCGTGAAGGCGGTGGCGGCGGCTACGGCGGCGGTTATTGATTCACGCACTGGCCTGTCAGCTGACAGGCCCTTGAATCTTCACAGAGCCCTGCATTGCAGGGCTTTGTCGTTTGTGGGGTTCGCCGCCCCTTGGCCTCTGGCGTCCGTTACGGTGTTTTGCGTGGCTTGGGCGCCAAGGTGCCGCGCACCCGCCCTTGCAACACGTGCTCGCCCGTGTTGCTGTTGAAGTCCATGGTGTTGCCCGTGAAGACATCGCGGTCACGGGTGATTTGCACCGGGTCGGCAGACACCACGCGGTCTTCGTCGGGCAGGGCAACCAGGCGCTCTCCCTGCAGTTCAATTTGAGGGCGGGTTTCTTGCGGGTGTTTGATGGCGTAGGCGTTGCCGATCAGGGTGACTTGCTTGCCATCGTCGGTGGCGATGCCCTGCTCGGCGCGGGCGTTCATCTTGGCACCGCTGTCGCTTTCGGCATAAATGCGAACCCGGTCAATGTGCAAGGCCTCGGTGGCCGGATAGTGCTGGGCCTTGTCGCCAATGACCTCACGGGTCATGCGCCCGCTGGCATTGAAGGATTTGACCGAGAAATCGGCCAGGCGGTAGTCGGGGTCCTGGCGCACAGGCTTGTTGGCCTCGGGCGTGAGCAGTACCGGCACGCTTCGGACCAGCCACCAGCTGGCCAGTGCCAGCAAGGCCATCACGATCAAGGGCAGGTAAATGCTCAACTTGTCGAGCAGGCGGCGCAACCCGTTCATGCCGAGGGGCCTGCGTGTGCGTGGGTACCAACCTGGGCCAGCAAGCGTGCGTAATGGCCGCCAGCCACCAGCAACAGGTCACAAAACGCACGGGCCGCGCCTTCGCCACCTCGCTCAGCCGTGATGTGGTGTGCCACCGCCTTGGCTTGGGCGTGCCCGTTGGCAGGGGCGCAGGCAAAGGCCACGCGCTGCATCACCGGCAAATCGGGCCAGTCGTCGCCCATGGCGGCCGCTTGCGCCCAGCTCAAACCCAGGGTGTGCAGAAAATCTTCGGCAGCCGGGCGTTTGTCTTCGGTGCCAAAACGCGCATGCACGATGCCCAGCGCCTTCAGGCGCAGGCGCAGCGCGGGCGAGTCGCGCCCGGTGATGACCACGGGCGTGATGTCTGCTTGTTGCAGCAATTTCAGACCTTGCCCGTCCAGCGTGTTGAAGCGCTTGAGGGCTTCGCCGCTTTCCGAAAAATACAGCCCGCCGTCGGTCAGCACGCCGTCGACGTCGAAAAAGGCCACGCGAATGCCTTGCGCTTGCAACAGCAATTCGGGCGGGTAATGCAGAGCCGGTGTGAGCGTTTGGACGGCTTGCACGTCAGATCACCTTGGCCCGCATCAGGTCGTTGGTGTTCAGGGCGCCACACAGGTGCCCGGCTTCGTCGACGACGAGGATGCTGGTGATGCGCCATTGCTCCATCATCTCGGCCGCTTCGACGGCCAACGCGTCAACCCGGATGGTGCGGGGGTTGGCGTGCATCACATCGCGTGCCCGCAGGCTGCGCAGGTCCGCGCCTTTTTCGATCAGGCGGCGCAAGTCACCATCGGTGAACACCCCCAGCACGCGGCCTTCGGCGTCGGTCACGGCGGTCGCGCCCAGGCCCTTGCTGCTCATCTCGCGCATGAGGGCGGTGAATTCGGCATCCGGTCCGACCTGCGGCACATCGCTGCCCTTGCGCATCACATCGTCCACATGGGTCAGCAGTCTGCGGCCCAGTGAACCGCCGGGATGCGAGCGGGCAAAGTCTTCGGGCTTGAAGCCCCGGGCATCGAGCAGGGCCACGGCCAAGGCATCGCCCATGGCGAGTTGGGTGGTGGTGCTGGCTGTGGGTGCCAGGTTCAGGGGGCAAGCTTCTTTGTCGACCGAGCAGTCGAGCACCACGTCGGCATGGCGGGCCAGCGAGGACTGCAGGCCGCCGGTCAGTGCGATCAGGGGCACGCCCTGGCGTTTGAGGACCGGCAAGATGGCCACCAGTTCATCGCTTTCACCACTGTTGGAGATGGCCAGGACCACGTCGATGCCCTGGATCATGCCCAGGTCACCATGGCTGGCTTCGCCGGGGTGGACAAACATCGCCGGGGTGCCGGTCGATGCCAGGGTGGCGGCAATCTTGCGACCGATGTGCCCGCTTTTGCCCATGCCGGTGACCACCACGCGCCCTTGCACGCCCAGCACCATGTTCACGGCCTGGACAAAGCGCTCGTCCAGGCGGGCTTTGAGTTGCAACAAGGCTGTGGCCTCGATGTCGAGCGTCTCGCGGGCGAGTTGCAGGGTGTGGGCAGAGTGGGCGAGCATGGTGGGCATTTTATCGGTCGGCGGGCCGTGTCACGAAACAGCAGTGCTCAAGCCCACATCGGGTGGTGAACGGATGGCCCGGATCGCCGAGAGGGTCACATGCGCTTGTTACCATTGAAGCATGAGCGCTTTGGAGTTGACCCTGTTGTATTTGCTGGCCGCGGTGTTGGGCGTGGTGGGCTGCCGCATGCTCAAGCTGCCGCCGATGCTCGGTTATCTGGCGGTGGGCGTGGTCATAGGCCCCAACGCATTGGCGCTGGCGCAAAACTCCGAGGGCGTGAAACACCTCGCTGAGTTCGGCGTGGTGTTCCTGATGTTTGTGATCGGGCTGGAGTTCAACCTGCCCAAGTTGCGTTCCATGCGCAAGCACGTGTTTGGCCTGGGCCTGTTGCAGGTGTTGCTGACGCTGGTGATCGTGACGGTGTTTTCCTTGTTTGTCGCCACCATGGCCCCCACGCTTTGGAAGATGGAGTGGCAAACCGCGCTGGCGCTGTCGAGCGCCATGGCCATGAGCAGCACGGCCATCGTGATCAAGCTGGTGGCCGACCGGCTGGAGCTGGAGTCCGAGCACGGCAAGCGTGTGGTGGGTGTGCTGCTGTTTCAGGATTTGGCGGTGGTGCCTCTGATCGTGATGATTCCGGCTTTGGGCGCACCGGCCGAAGAAATGTTCTCGGCCCTGTTGTTGGCGGCGGCTAAGGCCACGGTCTTGATCACCTTGCTCATGACCGGTGGGCAGCGTGTCATGCGCTGGTGGCTCACGCTGGTGGCGCGGCGCAAAAGCGAAGAGCTGTTTGTGCTCAACCTCCTGCTGGTCACCCTGGGGCTGGCCTGGATCACCGAGATGGCGGGCCTGAGCCTGGCGCTGGGTGCGTTCATCGCAGGCATGCTGATTTCCGAGACCGAATACAAGCATCAGGTGGAGCTGGACATCCGGCCCTTCCATGATGTGCTGCTGGGCCTGTTTTTCATCACCATCGGCATGATGCTGGACTGGTTCATTGTGGTGGAACGCTGGCCACTGGTCTTGCTGCTCACCACCTTGCCTGTGTTGTTCAAGCTGGTGTTGGTGACGGCGTTGGCCAAGCTGACCGGCGCGCCCAATGGGGTGGCCCTGCGCACCGGCTTGTACCTGGCGCAGGCGGGTGAGTTCGGTTTTGTGCTGCTGACACTGGGGGCGCAAAGCAACATCATCCCGCCCGCTTTGCTCAACCCTGTTTTGGCCAGCATGGTGCTGTCCATGATGGCCACCCCCTTCATCATCATGCACAGCGACCGCATCGTGCTCAAGGTGGTGGCCAGCGAGTGGTTGCAACAGTCCTTGCAGATGACCACCATCGCCCGCAAGTCGATCAACACCAGCAAGCACGTCATCATTTGTGGCTACGGGCGATGCGGCCAAAACCTGGCCCGCATGCTCGAAAAGGAAAACATACCCTACATGGCGCTCGACTTGGACCCCGACCGGGTGCGCCAGGCGGCCGCGGCCGGAGATTCGGTCGTGTTTGGCGATGCCGGACGTCTGCAATCGCTGATGGCCGCAGGCCTGGCCCGCGCCAGTGCGGTGGTGATCACCTACCTGGATGTGCCCGCGGCCATGAAGGTGCTGGACCACACCCACAGCCATGCACCGCAAGTGCCGGTGATTGTGCGCACGCAAGACGACCTGGATTTGGAAAAACTGCAGCTGGCGGGGGCGACTGAAGTGGTGCCCGAAGCGCTGGAGGGCTCGCTCATGCTGGCCAGCCATGCGCTGGCGTTGGTGGGTGTTCCCATGCGCCGCGTCATTCGCATCGTGCAAGACCAGCGTGATGCCCGCTACAACCTGTTGCGCGGTTACTTCCATGGCGCGGACGATGACACGCTGGACGAAATTGACCACGAGCGCCTGACCACGGTGGGCTTGCCATTGGCTTCGCCCTGGTTGGGCAAGCAGATCAAAGACCTGGCTTTTCACGCCATGGGTGTGCGTGTGGTGAACCTGCGCCGCGCCAATGGCCAGTCAGAAAAAGTCAGCGATGACACCGAGTTGTTCTCTGGCGATACGCTGGTGCTGTCGGGTAAATCCGAAACCTTGGCAATCGCCGAAGAAAAACTCTTGCGAGGTTGAACCGATGGACGAACTGAACGTCAACGACTATTTAAAAAGCCACATCCGTACCGTGCCCGACTGGCCTGCGCCGGGCGTGCAATTTCGCGACATCACACCGCTGCTGCAAGATCCGCGCGTGTTCCGCGTGCTGATCGATGCCTTTGTGCACCGTTACATGCACCCGGCCTTGCGCCCTGACGTGGTGGCAGGGCTGGATGCGCGGGGTTTCATTCTGGGCTCGGTGGTGGCCTATGAGCTGGGGCTGGGTTTTGTGCCCATCCGCAAAAAAGGCAAGCTGCCCTTCACCACGGTGGAAGAAACCTATGAGCTGGAATACGGCAGCGCCACGGTAGAGCTGCACACCGATGCCGTCCAACCTGGCCAGCGTGTGCTGCTGATCGACGACCTGATCGCCACGGGCGGCACCATGATGGCGGGCAAGAAGCTGCTCGAAAAACTCGGCGCCACCGTGATCGAGGGTGCGGCCATTGTCGACTTGCCCGAGCTGGGTGGGTCTGACCGGATTCGGGCCGCGGGTTTGAAGCTGTTCACGCTGGTGTCTTTCGAGGGACATTGAGGCCAGCGGGCTGTCGCGCACGGCGCTGACAAGGCGCCTGGACCGCTCTAAGCTGGGTGTTTTCCACTTGCCCCGGTCCACCCATGAGCTCGAACCACACCCCGCCAGCGGCCGCCGATGACCGCGTTCCCTATGCGAAACCCCAGCCCTGGGGCATGGCGCCCGACATGGTGGTGCACAACGTGCAGACCGAAGACGAACGCCTGTGGGCGCCTGTCGCCCCGGGCATCTGGTCTCGCCCCCTGCACCTGAATGTGAGCGGCGGCTTTTATGTGCACCTGCTCAAAGTCAAGCGCTCGGGTCTGCTGCAGCGTCACCGGCATTCGGGCATGGTGCATGCGCATGTGCTGCGCGGCAAATGGCTGTATCTGGAGCACGACTGGGTGGCCGAAGAGGGCAGCTATGTGTTCGAACCGCCGGGCGAAACGCACACCCTGGTGGTGCCCGACGACTGTCAGGACATGGTGACCTTGTTCACCGTGCATGGCGCGTTGATGTATGTCGACACGCAGGGCAACGCCACCGGGTATGACGATGTGTTCACCCGCATCGAAAAATACCGTGCCCACTTCGAAGCCGTTGGGCTGGGTGCAGATTACGTGAAGAACTTCATGCGTTGAAGCGCTGATTCCGGACAAGAAAAAACCGCCTGTCAGGGCGGTTTTTTCTTGGGGGCCTCACTGTCAGGCGAGGACCGAACTCAAAGTGGTTTCTTGAGCCAGTTGGCGATCTCGCCCACGATGCCGCGGCGGAAGGCCAGCACGCAGATCACGAAGATCACACCCTGGATGATGGTGACCCAGGCACCCAGCTGGGCCAGGTAGTTTTGCATGCTCACGATCACAGCCGCGCCGACCACCGGGCCGAACAAGGTGCCCAAGCCACCCACCAGCGTCATCAGCACCACTTCGCCCGACATGGACCAGTGCACATCTGTCAAAGAGGCCAACTGGAACACCAGCGATTTGGTGGCACCCGCCGTGCCGGCCAATGCGCCAGAGATGACAAAGGCGATCAGCTTGTAGAGGTCGGTGTCATAGCCCAGCGAGATGGCGCGATCCTGGTTTTCGCGGATGGCTTTGAGGATCTGACCAAAAGGCGAGTGCACGATGCGCCAGATGAAGGCAAAACCCGCCAAGAAGATGGTCAGCACAAACAGGTACATGTTCGTGTTTTGTTCGAGGTCAAACACGCCAAACAGTTTGCCGCGAGGCACGCTCTGGATACCGTCTTCACCACCGGTGAAAGGCGTTTGCAGGTAGAAGAAGAACACCATTTGCGAGAACGCCAAGGTGATCATCGCAAAGTAAATGCCTTGCCTGCGGATGGCCAATGAGCCTGTGACGAGGGCCAGCAAGGCCGAGCAGCCTGTGGCAAACAACACGGCCAGCTCGGGGTTCCAGCCCCAGACCTTGGCCGCATGCGCGGCGGCATAACCGGCGGTGCCCAAAAACATGGCATGGCCGAACGACAGCAGGCCGCCAAAGCCGATGAGCAGGTTGAAGGCGCAGGCGAACAAGGCAAAGCACATGACCTTCATCAGGAAGATCGGGTAGACCCAAATGGGCGCGATGACCAGAACCGCCACCATGATGGCGAAGGCCACCCACTGGTGCGTGAAAGACTGGGTCTTGAAGGAGGGCGTCGAGACAGTGGTCATGGTCTTACTTCTGGGTGCCGAACAACCCGGCAGGCTTGATCAGGAGAACAATGGTCATGATGATGAAAATCACCGTGCTGGAAGCTTCGGGGTAGAAGACCTTGGTCAGGCCTTCGATCAGGCCCAGACCGAAACCGGTCAGGATGGCCCCCATGATGGAGCCCATGCCGCCAATCACCACCACCGCAAACACCACGATGATGATGTCAGCGCCCATGGTCGGGTTGACCTGGTAGACGGGTGCGGCCATGACGCCAGCAAAGGCGGCCAATGCCACGCCGAAGCCATAAGTCAGGGTGATCATGCGCGGCACGTTGATGCCGAACGCCTGCACCAGGCTGGGGTTTTCGGTGGCCGCGCGCAGGTAGGCGCCCAGCTTGGTGCGCTCGATCACGTACCAGGTGGACAAACACACCACCAGCGAAGCCACGATGACCCAGGCGCGGTACTTGGGCAGGAACATGAAGCCGGTGTTGTAGGCGCCCTTGAACACCTCGGGCACCGGATAAGGCATGCCCGATGAGCCGAATTCGTGTCGGAACAAACCCTGAATGATCAGCGCCAGACCAAAGGTCAGCAGCAGGCCATACAAATGGTCGAGCTTGTACAGCCGTTTGAGCATGGTGCGTTCAATGACCATGCCGGTTGCGCCCACCAGAATCGGCGTGACGATGAGCGAAACCCAGTAATTGATGCCCAGTTTGGTGAGCGAGAGGTAGGCCACGAAGGCGCCCAGCATGTACTGGGCTCCGTGGGTGAAGTTGATGATGTTCAGCAAGCCGAAAATCACGGCCAGACCCAGTGAGAGCAGTGCGTAAAAAGAGCCGTTGATCAGCCCGATCAGCAATTGCCCGAACAGGGCTTGCGAGGGTATGCCAAAGATTTCCATTGTGATGTTTCGACTTGCTTGAACTAAGGGGAGGGATTACTTCTTGACCAGAGGGCACTCGCTCTCGGCCAAGGGGCGGAAGGCCTCGTTGGCAGGGATCGTGGCGACCAGCTTGTAGTAGTCGTAAGGGCCCTTGGACTCGGAAGGCTTCTTGACCTGGAACAGGTAGGCGGGGTGCAACTTGCGGCCATCGGGGCGCACGCTGCCTTTGCCGAACAAGGGGTCATCTGTGGGCAGCTCTTTCATCTTGGCGGCCACTTTGGTGCCGTCGTCGGTCTTGGCTGCATCCACGGCCTTGAGGTAGTGGATCACGCTGGAGTACACACCGGCTTGCACCATGGAGGGGTATTTGCCGCCGTTGGCTGCAGCAAAGCGCTTGGTGAAGGCACGTGTCTGGTCGTTCAGGTCCCAGTAGAAGGTTTCGGTCAGCATCAGGCCCTGTGCGGTGTTCAGGCCCAGCGAGTGAACGTCGGGCAGGAAGACCAGCAGACCTGCCAGGTTCTGGCCGCCTTTGGTGATGCCGAACTCAGCCGCTTGCTTGATCGAGTTGGTGGTGTCGCCACCGGCGTTGGCCAAACCGATGATCTTGGCCTTGGAGGCTTGAGCCTGCAGCAGGAACGAAGAGAAGTCCTGCGATGGGAAAGGTGTGCGGACCTTGCCCACGACCTTACCGCCGCTCTTGACCACCACAGCTTCGGTGTCGCGCTCCAGGGCGTGGCCGAAGGCGTAGTCGGCGGTCAGGAAGAACCAGGTGTCACCACCGCTTTTGACAATCGCTTTGCCGGTGCCGTTGGCCAGCATCCAGGTGTCATAGGCCCAATGGATGGTGTTGGCGTTGCAGGCCTTGCCGCTCAGGTCGGCAGTGGCCGAACCGGAGTTGACGTGCAATTTGCCCTTGTCCGCAGAAATCTTGGCAATCGCCAGACCGACCGAGGAGGTGGGCACGTCGGCGATCATGTCCACCTTGTCGGTGTCGTACCACTGGCGGGCAATGTTGGAGCCCACATCGGGCTTGTTCTGGTGGTCGGCACCGACCACCTCGACCTTGAGCTTGCTGCCGGAGGCCTTGATGTAGTCCTCCACCGCCATTTTGGCGGCGCTCACCGAGCCGGGGCCGGTGATGTCGGAGTACAGACCCGACATGTCGTTGAGCACGCCGATCTTGACGATGCCGTCAGAGATCTGGGCTTGTGCACCGCCCGCAAAAGCGCAGGCAGCCATGGCGGCGAGGGAAAGAAGTTTGCGTTTCATCGTGTTGTCTCCAGTTAGAAAAAAATCAGACGCCCAGGTACTCGTTCAACATGCCCATCTTGGAGGACAGCTCCTGTGAGGTAAAGCTCTCCACCATCTGACCATGTTCCATCACGTAAAACCGGTCGGCCAAGGGCGCGGCAAACCGGAAGTTCTGCTCCACCATGATGATGGTGAAGCCCTTGGCCTTGAGGGCCGTGATCATGCGGGCCAGGGCCTGCACGATGACGGGCGCCAGGCCTTCGGAAATCTCGTCCAGCAACAAAAAGCGAGCACCGGTGCGCAGAATGCGACCCACAGCCAGCATCTGCTGCTCACCGCCCGACAGGCGGGTGCCTGGGCTGTTACGGCGTTCCTTCAGGTTGGGGAACATCTCGTAAATCTCATCGACCGACATGCCGTTGGGGGCAATCACGGGGGGGAGCAGGAGGTTTTCTTCGCAAGTCAGGGCCGAAAAAATACCCCGCTCTTCAGGGCAATAACCCAGACCCAGTTTGGCGATCTGGTGCGGTGCCCAGTTCACTGTTTCCTGGCCCTTGATGGTGATGGAGCCGGTGCGGCGTCCCACCAGACCCAGAATGGACTTGACGGTGGTGGTGCGGCCCGCGCCATTGCGCCCCAGCAGCGTCACCACTTCGCCTTCGTTGACCGTGAGGTCCACCCCGTGCAGGATGTGCGACTCGCCGTACCAGGCTTGCAGGTTGCTGATGCGCAGGAATTCTTTGGATTCAGCCATGGGCCCCCTCCAGCTGGTTGTCGGTGGTGCCCATATAGGCTTCCAGCACTTGGGGATTTTGCGAAACCACGGCGTAAGGTCCTTCTGCGATCACTTGTCCACGTTGCAAGACACTGATGGTGTCTGCAATTTTGGACACCACACTCATGTTGTGTTCCACCATCAAGATGGTGCGGTTGGCGCCCACCTTCTTGATCAGCTGCGTCACGCGGTCCACGTCTTCGTGGCCCATGCCCTGGGTGGGCTCGTCCAGCAGCATCAACTCGGGCTCCATGGCCAAGGTGGTGGCAATTTCCAAAGCGCGCTTGCGGCCATAGGGCAGCTCCACCGCTGTGAGGTCGGCCATGCTGCCCAGGTCCACCTCGTCCAGCAAAGCCATGGCTTTGTCATTGAGCTGGCTCAGGCTGCGCTCGGAGCGCCAGAAATGCAGCGAAGTCCCGGTGGCGCGTTGCAAACCAATACGAACGTTTTCCATCACCGTGAGGTTGGGAAAAGTCGCCGAAATCTGGAAAGACCGCACGATGCCGCGCCGCGCCACCTGGGAGGGTTTTTCAGGCGTGATGTCGTGCCCGTTGAACAGGATCTGTCCACGGGTCGGAATCAGGAACTTGGTCAGCAGGTTGAAGACGGTGGTCTTGCCTGCGCCGTTGGGGCCGATCAGCGCGTGGATGTGACCACGCTGCACATTCAGGCTCACGCCGTTGACGGCAACGAAGCCCTTGAACTCTTTGACAAGCTCTCGGGTTTCAAGAATGAAATTGCTGGACATCTGGACTGCTCTGGTTCATTGTTCGGCGGTTAAAAATTCTTAGCATCTGGATTGTGCTGGGCTCTTGTCAGTTTTGCGTCATGGTTATCCCGGGGGGTTGTCTCGCACGTGTCTGCGTCCCACGGTGCCAAAGCGCTTTTGCACACTTCAGGTCTCATTGCGCCGTCCAGCCACCATCAACCGGTAGCGACACACCCGTGATGCCTGCGGCCGCATCGCTGCACAAAAACACGGCCACATCTCCAATCCGTCCGGGCGGCAGCAGTGTTTGGTTGGGCTGCTTTTCACGCAGCAAATCACGGATCGCCGCATCGCGGTTGCCACCCAGCGCCTGCGCCCGTGCCTCAATTTGGGGCGCGATGATGGGGGTGTCGGTCCAGCCCGGGCAGATGCAGTTGACGGTGATGCCATCGGTGGCAGTTTCGAGCGCAACACCTTTGGAGAGGCCCACCAGGCCATGCTTGGCCGCCAGATAGGCGGTTTTGTTGACCGAGGCCACCAGCCCGTGCACCGAGGCGATGTTGACGATGCGGCCCCAGCCTTGTGCACGCATGGCGGGCACTGCCGAGCGCACGGTCATGAACGCTGCGCTCAGGTTGATGGCCAAAATCGCGTCCCAGCGTTCGGTCGGAAAGTCTTGCACCGGGCAGGTGTGCTGAATGCCCGCATTGTTGACGAGGATATCTGGCGTGCGCAGGGCTTTGGCCGCTTGCGCCCACAGCGCACTGGCCGCTTGCGGGTCGCGCAGGTCGGCTGGCACATAAGCGGTTTGTTGTCCTGTGCGTTGCGCCAGAGCGTGTGCCACCGCCTGACCTTCGGACAAGGACTCGATGCCATGCAGCACCACGTCCTGTCCGGCTTCCGCCAGCCGTGTGGCGATGGCCAGGCCAATGCCCTGCGTGGCACCGGTGACCAGCGCGCAGTGTGTGGTACTCATCACGTGTTTCCTTTCAGGCTTTGCGCATCCAGTGTGCGCAGTTCGGTTTTCAGCACCTTGCCGTAGTTGTTTTTGGGCAAGGCCTCGACAAAGTGGTAATGCTTGGGGCGTTTGAAACGCGCGACCTGGGCCAGGCAGTGCGCATCCAGCTCGGCCACGCTCAGGGCTTGCCGACACACCACAAAGGCCACCACCACCTCGCCCCACTCGGGGTCGGGTCGGCCGATCACCGAGACCTCGGCCACCTGCGGGTGCGTCAGCAGCGCTTCTTCGACTTCACGCGGGTAGATGTTGGTGCCGCCGCTGATCACCATGTCTTTGGATCGGTCGAGCAGGCTCAGGTAACCGTCGGCGTCCAGGCGGCCCACATCGCCGGTTTGCAGCCAGCCGTTGCGGATGGTTTTGGCGGTGGCTTCAGGGTCGCGCCAATACCCGGCCATGACCAATTCGCTGCGCACACAAATTTCACCCACCTCGCCCACAGGCAGTTCGGTGCCCGCCTCGTCACAAATCCTGACCTCGACCATGGCCTGCGCATGACCCACCGAGGCCAGGCGTTCCCGCCAGCGCGGGTGGTCGGTGTCCAGCACATCGCTCTTGGGCAAGACGCTGATGGTCATGGGGCATTCGCCCTGACCGTAGATCTGCGCGAAGTGCGGCCCGATGACTTGCAGGGCTTCTTCGATGTCGGCCAGGTACATGGGGCCACCGCCATAGACGATGGTGGCCAGGCCCTGCGGGCGCTCCGGCCCAGTGCGTGCCGCATCGACCAGCCGCCGCACCATGGTGGGCGCTGCAAAAAACGAGGCCTGCTGCCAGTGCGCGGCCAGCGCCAGGGCTTCGTGCGGGTCAAAGCCGTCCGAGCGGGGCACCACGTTCAAGCCCGCATTCAGCACATAAGGCAGGTGGTACATGCCGCCGCCGTGCGACAGCGGTGCAGGGTGGAGCATGGTGTCGCCGCGCTGCACCGATTGCACCGAGGCCAGATAAGCCAGCGCGCAGCCGCGCAATTGGCGGGCGCACAGCACCACGCCCTTGGGCCTGCCCGTGGTGCCGCTGGTGTAAAACAGCCAGGCTGGGGCATCGTCTTCGCGAGGCTGCAAAGCCAGCTGCGGGCCATCGGCTTGTTGCATGAAAGAGTGGTCAGCCTGTACTTGCGTGGCGGCGTTCAATTCCCTCAAGGCCTGCTGCAGGCCGCTGGCACGTTCGTCATCCACAAAAGCCAGACGCGCCTCGCTGTGCCCGGCGATCCAGGCCGCTTCGCGTTCGTGCAGCTTGGCGTTCACCGGTACGGCCACTGCGCCACACCACCAAATGCCCCACATCAGGGGCAGGTATTCGGGTGCGTTGTGCATGAAGAGCACCACCCGATCACCGGCCTGCACGCCTTGTGCGCGCAACCAGTGGGCTGTGCGTGCGGCCCGGCGGGCAAACTCGGCGTAGTCGCACCAGACCTCGGTGCCGTGGGCGATGGCCGATTGTTGTGGATACCGTTCGGCGCTGCGCGCCAACCAAAGGGCGATGTTCATCTCAGTTCAACCTTTCCAGCACCGAGCTACACGCGGGCCAGCCATGTGCGTAACCCATCAGGTCAACCAACATCAGTGAGTGTCCAATGAGCAAAGGGTTTTCAGGAGCGTAAAAGGGATCACGCTTGCAGCTATATTAGGTGGCTCATCATGCTTTGTGCAGTCGTCAAAACACGCCCGGACTAACCCTTGCGTAAAAATACCCCTCTTTCTGATTCATCCAACATGAGCACCGATTGGGGCGATTTGGTCTCGCTCAGTCCCTTGGGTTTGATGATGTCTTCTCGTCGCCAGATCGTGCTGTGCAACACCGCATTTGCCCATATTTTTGGCCACGAAATTCACGAAATGCAAGGCGCCAGCCTGGCCATGCTGTACCCCAGTCAGGACGAGTTCGAGCGCATTGGGCAACGCGGCTGGCAAGTCATGGCCACTCAGGGGCAATACCAGGACGAACGCCTCATGCGCCGCCGCGATGGCTCCTTGATCTGGGTGCGTGTGCATGGGCGTGCGGCAGACCTGACCGATCTGTTTGAGACCGCTTCGTGGGTGTTTGAGCCCTTGTCGGCTGTGGCAGATGCCGAACGTCTGACCCCGCGTGAGCGGGAAGTTCTGGCCGGCATGGCCAAGGGGCAAACCTCCAAGGATTCGGCCAAAGAACTGGGCCTGAGTCCGCGAACAGTGGAAAAACTGCGGGCCAGTTTGCGTGCGCATTTCGGTGCCCGCAATGCAGCCGAACTCATGTCACGCATTGGTGGCATGCCCGCCTGAGCGCCGTGCTTTCACTGTGATAGTGACAGCAGGCGCTGTCGGGGCATCTGCTGCTCAGATCATGGCCCCGACCTTGCGCTGGTGAGCGCCCGGGTCGTCGTGGGTTTTGGCGGTGGCTTTGCGCAGCACCGCCAGATAGCCGGGCGCCAACTCCATGCGCGGCCCAAAGCCTTGCGCGATCAGCATGCGGTGCGCCGCAGGCAGCTTCCAGCAGGGGGTGAACACAAACAGGTGGTGCTCCAGGTGGTAGTTGACCCAGTACGGTGCCAGCACCATGCGCATGCCCCAGTTCGCCATGGTGGTGCGGGTGTTGCGCAAACGGTCGTCGTTGTCCCCCACCACCGCGTGCTCGGCGATGTTGCGGATGCGGCTGATCACCTGATACCAGCTCAACAGGGGCAAAAGCCACAGCGCAAAGTAAGCCCACCACACCCCGGCCGCAGCCGTGACGGCGAAGATCGCCAGATTGGTGAGGAAAAAGTATTTTTCTGCGGCGATCAGGTTTTTCACCCGCTGCCAGCGGCTGGGACTGTCGCCCATTTCCATGCGGAAAAACTCCATGCGCCGCTGGTAACCCGTGATGCCCAGAATGTCGCGCCGCATCTTGCGCCAAAAGCTTTGCTTCGTGATCGGAAAAGGTGCGGACAAAATCAGGTCGGGGTCTTCGGCTTGCTGGGTGTGGCGGTGGTGGCTCAGGTGGTAAGGGCGGTAGAGCGTGAGGCTCGCCCCCACAGGCCAACCGCATAAAAACGCGCCCAGCGTGTCATTGAGCCGGGTGTTTTTGAACAAGGCACGGTGCGCCGCATCGTGCATCAAGATCGCCAAACCCAGCTGCCGTCCGCCAATGACGACCACAGCCACGATGAAGCTCAAGGGGTTGGGCCACGCGATGAAAAACGCCATGGCCAGCGCGATCACCCCCCAAGCGTGCAACACCAAATACGCACCCATCCAATCCGAGCGTTCGCGCAAATAGGCGTCTTGCTCGGGGCTGAGGCTGGGCTGGGCATCGGTGGTCATGGCGGGTGTGTTCGGCAAAAGGGTTATCTTGTGCTGGTTGGCGCCCCAAAATAGTCACGGGCGCGACCATTCTGGGGCTTTCCCTGAGCGCTTGTGGCTTGTGTCTGTCATGCCCCTGCCTGTCATGCCCGCGCGTCATGCCCTTACCTGTCATACCCGCGCACGCGGGTATCCACGGCAGCCGAAGGCATGGACACCCGATCAAGTCGGGTGTGACAGATGTGTGCGTGACGTGCCCCTGCCTGTCATGCCCGCGCGTCATGCCCTTACCTGTCATACCCGCGCACGCGGGTATCCACGGCAGCCGAAGGCATGGACACCCGATCAAGTCGGGTGTGACAGATGTGTGCGTGACGTGCCCCTGTCTGTCATGCCCGCGCATGCGGGTATCCATGACGGGCGAAGGCACAGGGCCTGGCTCACTTGCCGATGCAGAAACTTGAAAAAATCACGCCCAGCAAATCGTCGGCGCTGAACTCGCCCGTGATCTCGTTGAGCGCGTTTTGGGCCAGGCGCAGCTCTTCGGCCAGCAGGTCGAGGTTTTGGGCTTGCGCGGCCAGGTGCGCGTCGGCCACATCGAGGTGTTCGCGCACGCGGTGCAGCGCTTGCACATGGCGTTCGCGGGCAATGAACAGGCCTTCGCTGGCTTGCTGCCAACCGGCTTGCTGCAGCAGTTGCTGGCGCAGGGCCTGCAGGCCTTCGCCGGTTCGGGCCGAGAGCGTCAAGCCCGTGCGCTCCCCGGACACCTGTGCCGCATCGGCCTTGTTCCACACGTCGATCACCGACACGCTGGCGGGCAGGCGGCTTTGCAGGGCGGTCGCAATGTCGGCATCGGCTCGGTCGTAATCGGCCTGGCCCACGCGTGTGAGGTCGTGCAAGAACAGCACCGCGTCGGCGTTCTCGATCTGTCCCCAGGCGCGCGCAATGCCGATTTGTTCGACCTCGTCCACGCCCTCGCCTTCGCGCAGCCCGGCGGTGTCGATCACATGCAGTGGTACGCCCTCGATCTGGATGGTTTGCTGCACCACATCGCGTGTGGTGCCCGCAATCGGCGTGACGATGGCCAGCTCGGCCCCGGCCAGTGCGTTGAGCAGTGAGCTCTTGCCCGCATTGGGCTGGCCCGCGATCACCACCTTGATGCCTTCGCGCAGCAAAGCGCCCTGCCGGGCCTTGCCCAGCACGGTCTGCAGAGCGGTTTGCAGCCGCGTCAGCTGCCCCTGCGCATCGGCCTTTTGCAAGAAATCGATTTCTTCTTCCGGGAAGTCCAGCGTCGCCTCCACCAGCATGCGCAGGTGAATCAGCGCATCGCGCAGCCCATGGATTTCTTTGGAAAAATCACCTGCCAAAGACCGGCTGGCGCTGCGGGCCGCAGCCTCGGTGCTGGCGTCGATCAGGTCGGCAATCGCTTCGGCTTGCGCCAAATCGATTTTGTCGTTCAAAAAAGCGCGTTCAGAAAACTCGCCCGGCTGCGCCACGCGCAAACCGGCCAAACGCGGCAGGCCTGTGGTCGGGTCCACCTCGGCCGCCGCTTGCAGGCAACGCGCCACCAGCAACTGCAAGACCACCGGCCCGCCGTGCGCTTGCAATTCCAGCACGTCTTCGCCCGTGAACGAATGCGGGGCCACAAAGTGCAACGCCAGGCCGTGGTCGATGGGGCTGCCGTCGGCATCGGCAAAAGGCAGGTAAGTGGCCTCACGCGGCTTGAGTTGACGCCCGCACAGCGCCTGGATCAGCGGCGCCAGCTGGCGGCCCGACACCCGCACGATGCCCACCGCACCGCGACCGGGTGCGGTGGCAATGGCGACGATGGGTTCCTGGTGTCTGGCAAGCATGGTTCGGTGGTGCGTGTGGCTAGGCCGCTGAATTTGTCACCCCAAGCAAGCCTTTGTCACCCCGGGTTTGACCCGAGGTCCATGGTGAAACAGGCATGGATGCCGGATCGAGTCCGGCATGACATCAATGCGTGTTACTTGAACTTGGGCAAGTTGAACTGCGGTGGCACGCCCATGCGGGTGTTGATCATCCACTGCTGTGCAATCGACAAAATGTTGTTCGTGATCCAGTACAGCACCAGGCCGGCCGGGAAGAAGAAGAACATCACCGAGAACACCAGCGGCATGATCCACATCAGCTTGGCTTGCATCGGGTCTGGTGGCGCGGGGTTGAGCGCGGTCTGCAGCAAGGTGGTCAATGTCATGACCAAAGGCAGGATGAAGTAGGGATCAGGTGCCGACAAGTCGTTGATCCAGCCGATCCAGGGCGCATTGCGCATCTCGACGCTGGACAACAGCACCCAGTACAAGGCAATGAACACCGGGATCTGGATCATGATCGGGAAGCAGCCGCCCATCGGGTTGACCTTTTCCTCGCGGTAGATGCGCATCATTTCCTGCTGCATCTTTTGCGGATCGTTTTTCAGGCGCTCGCGCATTTCCATGATCTTGGGGTTGATGGCTTTCATCTTGGCCATGCTGGCGTACGCCTTGGCGTTGAGCCAATAGAAAGCGATCTTGAGCAACAGCACCAGCGCCACGATGGACCAGCCCCAGTTCTGGATGAAGCTGAACAGCTTGTCGAGCAACCAGTACAAAGGCTTGGACAGCATGGCCAGCCAGCCATAGTCCTTCACCAGGTCCAGGCCAGGGGCCAGGGCTTCGAGCACTTTTTCTTCCTGCGGACCGCTGAACAGCTGGGTGCTCACGGTCTTGGACTGGCCGGGGGCCAGCTCGGCCAGGGGGGTGATCATGCCCACGGCATACAGGTTGGTGTCGACCTTGCGCACAAAGTTTTCGCGCTGAATGCCGTCTGCCAACAACCAGGCGCTGGCAAAGTAGTGCTGGACCATGGCCACATAGCCATTGGGCGATGTCTTGTCGATTTCGGCCTTGTTCTTTTCGATGTCGCTGAACTCGACCTTGTGGTATTTCTTGGCCTCGGTGTAAATGGCGGGGCCAGTGAAGGTGGAATAGAACGACGACTCGCCTGCGGGCTTGTTGCCGTCACGCACCAGTTGCAGATACAGCTGGGGCGACACGTTGGTGGTGCCTGTGTTGACCACTTCGTGCTTGACGCCGATGACATAGCTGCCACGCTGCAAGGTGTAGGTCTTGACCAGCTTCACGCCGTTTTGTGCATCGGATTCGAAGCGCAAGGTCAGTTCGTTCTGGCCGTCTTTCAGGCTGCGTTCACCGCTGAACTTCATGGCGGCCTTGTGCGTCGGGAAATCACCGCCGATCAGGCCGGTTTGCGCCACATAAACACGGCTGCTGCTTTGGTCGAGCAAGACAAAAGGCTTGCTGGCGTCCACAAAGTCGGCGTGACGGGTGAACTCGGTGCGCACCAGCGAGCCGCCTTCGGTGTCAAAGCTGAGCTTGAGCACATCGGTTTCCACCTCGATCTTTTCGCGCGGTGTGGCCGAAGCAGCAGGCGCAGAAGTGGGCACTTGTCCGGGCGTGGCTGCGGGCGCTGCGGCCGAGGCAGAAGGCACCCCGCTGGCTGCAGGTGTGGGCGCCGTTGCGCTTGCTTGGGCTGCGGCCTCCGGCTTGGGGAAGAACGTGGCCTTGTGGCCGTTGTACAGCTGCCATTGGTCCCACAGCAGGACCATGGAAAAACCAAAAATCACCCAAAGGATGGTGCGGCGGATATCGTTCATGGGGTCTTCTTTGACGAAGTAGGGGAAAACAAATCAGAGAACAAGCGCGGGGCTTGTGGGGGAACGGGGTCGTGGCCACCCTGGCACCAGGGGCCGCAACGCACCAAGCGGTGAACCGTCAGGTAGCTGCCCTTGGCGGCACCATGCAGCTCCAGCGCTTGCAAGGCATAGGCCGAGCAAGTGGGCTCAAATCGGCACGACGAACCGAGCCAAGGGCTCAGCAGCAAGCGGTAGCCACCCACCACACCCATCAACAAGCGCTGAATGATCATGCGCGCACCTCGGGTCGAACGGCGCGCTCAAACAATTGCTCCAGCTCTTGCCGAACCGCGAGTTTCAGGGGTTCGGAGGTGGCGCTGATGAATTGTTGGCGATCAAAAGCCATGCGCAAGCGCACCACATGGGCAGCCACAGGCAGGCGATCACAAAAGCGTTCGCTCACGTTGTAGATCTGGCGTTTGATGGTGTTGCGCGTCACGGCACGGCGCGCCCAGCGCTTGGGCACCATGGCGCCCAGCCAAACGTCGAACAAGCCAAAAAGGGCCTGCTCCTGTGAAGGTGCAGGCCCGACCTGGTCGGCTGGTGCCAAGGGGGTGTCCGTGGGGCGGGTCAAGGTCAGACGGTGCAACGCAAAATGCGCTGTGCGCGAGACTGTTCCACCCGCCAGGGCGGCCTGAAATTGTGGGCGTGTTTTCAAACGCTGCACGATGGCCAAACCCTGGAATCAACCGCCTGCAGTGGCGTCAGGCCACAGCCAGACGGTCGAAAAGGCATTAGACAGCCAGACGCTTGCGGCCTTTGGCGCGGCGTGCATTGATCACGGCGCGGCCACCACGGGTCTTCATGCGAACCAGAAAGCCGTGGGTACGGGCGCGACGTGTCTTGGATGGTTGGTAGGTGCGTTTCATAACTCTTCCTTTGTGCCCAATGCCATGAATCAGCGTTGGGCGAAACCCAAGATTATCGCAAACTTTCGGGCCCTCGGCAAATCAAGCCGTTTTCAGTACATCGGGTGTTTACCGAGGCCGGCCACCGCCGATGTGGTTTA